>NZ_CM174491.1:457500-4390000 GCF_057839485.1 Stenotrophomonas sp. KH_036_B
CTTGTCGGGTAAGTTCCGACCTGCACGAATGGCGTAACGACAGCGGCGCTGTCTCCACCCGAGACTCAGTGAAATTGAAATCGCTGTGAAGATGCAGCGTTCCCGTGGCAAGACGGAAAGACCCCGTGAACCTTTACTATAGCTTTACACTGAACGTTGAGTTCGTCTGTGTAGGATAGGTGGGAGGCTATGAAACCATGGCGCTAGCTGTGGTGGAGCCAACCTTGAAATACCACCCTGTCGTGCTTGACGTTCTAACCTGGGCCCATTATCTGGGTCGGGGACCGTGTATGGTGGGTAGTTTGACTGGGGCGGTCTCCTCCTAAAGAGTAACGGAGGAGCTCGAAGGTACGCTCAGCGCGGTCGGACATCGCGCACTGTGTGCAAAGGCATAAGCGTGCTTGACTGCAAGATCGACGGATCAAGCAGGTAGGAAACTAGGACTTAGTGATCCGGTGGTTCTGTATGGAAGGGCCATCGCTCAACGGATAAAAGGTACTCCGGGGATAACAGGCTGATACCGCCCAAGAGTTCATATCGACGGCGGTGTTTGGCACCTCGATGTCGGCTCATCACATCCTGGGGCTGTAGTCGGTCCCAAGGGTATGGCTGTTCGCCATTTAAAGTGGTACGCGAGCTGGGTTCAGAACGTCGTGAGACAGTTCGGTCCCTATCTGCCATGGGCGTTGGAGATTTGAGAGGGGCTGCTCCTAGTACGAGAGGACCGGAGTGGACGAACCTCTGGTGTTCCGGTTGTCACGCCAGTGGCATTGCCGGGTAGCTATGTTCGGAAGCGATAACCGCTGAAAGCATCTAAGCGGGAAGCGCGCCTCAAGATGAGATCTCCCGGGGCACAAGCCCCCTGAAGGAACCATATAGACTATGTGGTTGATAGGTCAGGTGTGTAAGTACAGCAATGTATTGAGCTAACTGATACTAATGATCCGTGAGGCTTGACCATATAACCTCAAGTTGCCTTGGCCGACATGACATGTCGATAGATCCAAGTGCACGCTACGTCACAAGACCAAACGAGAGGCAGGCGCTCAGGCGCGTCTCTTTGTAAAGCCGGCACATCCGTGCCCGCTCCCTGCAAAGACACGACCTGCGGCGACACTCCAAAAGCCTCCCTGGTGAAATTAGCGCTGTGGAACCACCCGATCCCATCCCGAACTCGGAAGTGAAACGCAGCTGCGCCGATGGTAGTGTGGCTCAAGCCATGCGAGAGTAGGTCATCGCCAGGGTTTATACCCCGAAAACCCCGTTGCTCATGCAACGGGGTTTTCCTTTTTTTGCAGGCACCTGATTTCAGGCGCCGCATCCGGTAGCAGACGACCGTAGGTCGTGTGACACAGGGACAAATGCCGAGCTGGCGCAACGCGCCGCTCCAACCGTCTCCCTGGTGAAATTAGCGCTGTGGAACCACCCGATCCCATCCCGAACTCGGAAGTGAAACGCAGCTGCGCCGATGGTAGTGTGGCTCAAGCCATGCGAGAGTAGGTCATCGCCAGGGTTTATACCCAAAAACCCCGTTGCTCATGCAACGGGGTTTTTTCTTGTGCGCCGACTGACAGTCGGCGCCTACGCGCAACGGGGTTTTTTCTTGTGCGCCGAGCCGTTCGTTCCCGGCGGTTGATCGGGATGCAACCCTACCGGCGTCGACTGACATCGTGATTGAGACTTCCCGGATACAACCAATCACGGGCAGACGCCACCCTGTGGCCATGTCCAGTCCACGTCTCCTCATCGGCCGTCGCTCCCTCCAGGGGGCGTACTACATGCTCACCACCACGGTGGCTGACCGCCAACGCATCTTCATCGACGACGCCACCGTCGAATGCGTGGTCGAAGCCCTGCGCTGCTCCGATCGTGAAAAACGCTCGAAGACCCTCGCCTGGGTGGTCATGCCCGACCATATCCATTGGCTCATGCAACTGGGCAACGGCAACATCAGCCGCTGCATGCAGGCCTTCAAATCCCGCTCCTCTCGTGCCGTGAACCTGCACCGCGGCAGCCAGGGCTCCTTGTGGCAACGCGGCTTCTACGACCACTGCATCCGCTCGGACGAATCGCTGCTTGCACAGGCCAACCACCTCATCGAGAACCCGGTTCGTTCCGGACTCACCACGAAGGTAGGCGAATACCCTTACTGCTGGAGTCGCTGGCCATCAGCGACAGAATGACCAAAAAAAAGCGGCGCCCATCAGGGCGCCGCTTCTTCAACACCAGCGATGCAAACCAGGCTTACTTCGCCGCAGGCGCAGCCGGCTCGGTCTTGCCCTTCATCATCTCGTCGCGCGCCGCCTTGAACGGGTTGCCTTCATACCAGTTCGGCCAACGGCCGCCAACGGCCAGCTCCTTGCCCACGCCGTACAGCAGCTGCAGGTCTTCCACCGTGCCGTCCAGCTTCCAGGTGCTCGCGTCGTACTCATCCTTCGGGCCGTGGTAACGGTCGCGGCCATAGGCCTCGGCCGCCTTGCGCCCGGCATCCACGCCGCCGTCCAGCAGGTCTTCGCCGCCATCGGCATACAGCGCCGGCACGCCCGCCTTGGCGAAGTTGAAGTGGTCCGAACGGAAGTAGAAGCCGCTCTGCACCGAGCTCTCGCCGTGCAGCGCGCGCTTCTGCCCAGCGGCCAGCGGCTTGAGGATGTCCTCCAGCTCGGAACTGCCGAAACCGGTCACCGTCATGTCCTTGGCGCGGCCGGCCACCGACATCGCGTCGATGTTGATCACACCGGCGATCTTGTCCAGCGGGAAGGTCGGGTGGTTCACGTAGTACTTCGAGCCCAGCAGGCCCGACTCTTCCAGCGTCACCGCCAGGAACACCACCGAACGCTCCGGCGCCGGCTGCTGGTGCGCCATGGCATCGGCGATCTCCAGGATGCCGGCCACGCCGGTGGCGTTGTCGATGGCACCGTTGTAGATGTTGTCGCCCTGCTCACCCTCGTGCTTGCCCAGGTGGTCCCAGTGCGCCATGTACAGCACCGCCTCATCGGCCTGCTTGGCGCCCGGCAGCACACCGACCACATTGCGCGACTTCTTCTCGGCAATGGTGCTCTTCAGGTCCAGCGACAGCTTGGCCTTCAGCGGCACCGGTTTGAAGCCACGCTTGTTGGCATCCTTGTAGGCCTGGTCGAGGTCCAGCCCGGCATCGGCAAACAGCTGGCGCGCGGCGTCGGCGCTGAGCCAGCCCTGCGCCGGCAGGCGCGGTTCCGGATCGTCCTTGGCCGTCAGGTCGTACTGCGGGCCGGCCCAGGAATTCTTGACCACGTCCCAGCCGTACGACGCGCCGGCGGTGTCGTGCACGATCAACGCCGCTGCGGCACCCTTGCGGGCGGCTTCCTCGAACTTGTACGTCCAGCGCCCGTAGTAGGTCATGCGCTTGCCGTCGAACAGCTTGTCGTCGTTGGCATGGAAGCCCGGGTCGTTGACGAACATCACCACCGTCTTGCCCTTCCAGTCCTGCCCGGCGTAGTCGTTCCACTTCTGCTCCGGCGCGTCCACGCCGTAGCCGACGAAGACCAGGTCGCTGCCGTCGATCTTCACTTCCTTCTGGCCGCTGCGCGTGCCGATCACCATGTCGGTGCCGAACGTCAGATCGCGCTGCTTGCCCGCCTGGTCCAGCGTCAACACCGTGCTCTCGTCGGCGGTGGTTTCGGTCATCGCCACCTCCTGGAACCAGCTGTCGCCATTGCCCGGCTGCAGCCCGATGCGCTGCATCTGGTCGCGGATGTACTCAACCGTGCGGTCCTCGCCGGTGCTGCCCGGCGCGCGGCCTTCGAACTCGTCCGAGGACAGCGTCTTGACCAGCTCGCCGAAGTCGCCGGTGTTGATCTCCGGAGAGAAGGCGTGGCCGGCGGCGGCCGGGGCGGTATCAGCGACCGGCGCGGGTGCCGGTGCAGCGGTCTCGCCCTTGCACGCGGTCAGCGCGGCAGTGGCGGCCAGGCACAACAGAAGTTTGCGGGACATCATCGATTCCTGGAGATAAAGGGCCGGTGCGCGGGCACCGGGTGCAAGGGTATCAATCGTTCGGCGCCGCGTCGGTAGTGAACGGCACGGGTTCGGCGCCGGTGACCGCGCCGACATGGGCGCTGCGGTGCACGTACAGCGTAACCTCGCGGTCGAACTGCAGCGGACCCTTCACGGCCGCATTGGGGCCGATGATCACGCGCGGCTTGCGGCCCGGGCCCAACGACAGGCTGAAGTTGGGCTTGTTGACGTGGATCCCGCCTTCAACCACCGACCCGACGCCGACGGTAATGTCGCCGTTGACCGTCTCGATACCCTTGGACAGGCGCGTATCCACCAGCCCGATGCCACCGTTGACGGTCTCCACGCTGCCATCGATGCGGGTGCCACGGTCGGTGAAGATGCTGCCGTTGACGGTCTCAAGGTCGCCGTCGATCTCCACCTTCTGGCCGACCCGGATGCTGCCGTTGACCGTGGAGATGCCCCGGGTGCGTGCGCGGTCGCCGATCCTGATGCCGCCATTGACGGTCTGGATGTCGGCGGTCTCGGTGTCTTCGTCCACGGTGATGCCGCCGTTGACGGTTTCAAGATCGCCATAGGCCTGGCCCGCGGTGGCATGGATGCTGCCATTGACCTTGCTGATGCTCTCGTTGGCAAAGGCGGGCGCGAAGGGCAGCACCAGGGCCAACAGCAGCGGTAGCGGGAAACGTTTCATGCATGCCTCGTCCGGTATGCGGCTGGCAGGCCGCCTGCAGGAATGTCACCATGCAGCGCTGCAATCCGCATCTGCCTGAAGTCACTGGAACGCCCTTGCGCCCCAACGTCTTTTCCTCACGCCGGAG
Organism: Stenotrophomonas sp. KH_036_B; assembly: GCF_057839485.1. Classification (NCBI taxonomy): domain Bacteria; kingdom Pseudomonadati; phylum Pseudomonadota; class Gammaproteobacteria; order Lysobacterales; family Lysobacteraceae; genus Stenotrophomonas; species Stenotrophomonas sp. KH_036_B. The sequence continues at coordinate 462,312 of NZ_CM174491.1, forward strand.
TAACAATCCGAACGCTGGGCACGGCCGTGGCCCGCGCTGGCCGGTGGCGCTGGCGATGCTGGTACTGCTGGCCGCACTGGCCGGTGCGGCGCCGCTGGGTGCACAGAACCCGAAGGAAGCCGAACGCAAGCTGCAGAAGCTGCGCACCGAGCTGAAAGGCGTGGCGCAGGAACGGCGCACCCTGGAAGGCCAGCGCGGCCAGGCCTCGCGGCAGCTGCGCGAGGCCGATGAAAAAGTGGCACGTACCGGCCGCGTGCTGGCCCAGACCGAAACGGCACTGCAGCGCGAAACCCGCGCCCTGCAGGAACTGCAGCAGCGCCGTACCGCACTGCAGAGCGGCCTGCAGCAGCAGCGCCAGGAGCTGGCGTCGCTGCTGCGCGCTGCGTATCGGATCGGCAACAACGCCCCCCTGAAGCTGCTGCTCTCGCAGGACCGGGTGGCCGATGCCAACCGCACGCTGGCCTATCACCGCTACCTGCAGCGCGAGCGCGCGCGACGCATTGGCGCGCTCACCGCCGACCTGACCGAGCTGCAATCGGTGGAGACGCAGATCGTCGAACGCCGCCAGGCCCTGGAAGGTACCCGCCAGCAGCAGAAGCAGCAGGCGGCGACGCTGGCCGATGACCGTCGCACCCGCGCGGCCGCCGTGGCCAGCCTGGACGAACGTTACAAGGACCGGAGCGAGCGCGAGAAGGCGCTGGGCCAGGACGCCAAGGCGCTGGAATCGTTGCTGGCCAACCTGCGTGCCGCCGCCGCGCGCGCCGACGCCGAGCGCCGTGCCGCCGCGCGCCGCGCCGCTGCCGAGAAGGCGGCTGCGGACAAGGCCGATCGGGCCGCCGCCGCCAGCGGCACGCGGCCGCCGCCGCGCCCGGGGAAAACACCGCCTGCGGTGGCCTCCGCACCTGCACCCAAGGTGGGTGGGCTGGGCTGGCCGCTCTCCGGCAACCTGCTGGCGCGTTATGGCGGCAAGCTGCCCGATGGCCGCACCAGCAGCGGTGTGCTGATCGGTGCCGGTGCCGGCAGCACCGTTACCGCAGTGGCCGACGGCACCGTGGTGTTCTCCGACTGGATGACCGGCTACGGCATGATCCTGATCGTGGACCACGGCAACGGCTACATGAGCCTCTACGCGCACAACGACACCCTGCTGCGTGACGCCGGTGCCACGGTGAAGAAGGGCGACGCCGTGGCCAAGGTCGGCAACTCGGGCGGGCAGGGCGTGACCGCGCTGTACTTCGAACTGCGCCGCAACGGGCAGCCGGTGGATCCGTCGTCGTGGTTGCAGCGGCGGTAGGTGTGCGTGCAGCCACCCTTGGGGTGGCGCTCCCGTTCAACAAGAATTTACCGTGCCTTCGCGCATAATCGGGCCACGCATCCCCGGTGCGTGTCGTCCCGTCCCCCGCTCACTCTGGAGTGCTTCATGCGCGTAGCCCGTTCCGCCACCCTGCTGCTGGCCCTGGTGCCGGCGCTGTCCTGGGCACAGCAGACCGCCCAGGTGCCGGAACGCGGAGGCGATGCGGCCGCCACTGAAGAAGCGGTGACCTCGCGTGTACCGCTGGAGGAAATCCGCCGCTATGTGGCCGTGTACAACGCGGTACGCGCGGCGTATGTGGAGCCGGTGGACGACAAGAAGCTGATGCAGTCGGCCATTCGCGGACTGCTGCTGGACCTGGATCCGCACAGCACCTATTTCGACAAGGAAGACGCCGAGGCCTTCGACGAGCAGGCCGAGGGTGCCTATGAAGGCATCGGCGTGGAGCTGCAGCAGCAGCCGGACAACAGCAGCCTGAAGGTCATCTCGCCGATCGACGACACCCCGGCGGCCAAGGCAGGCATTCTTGCCGGCGATCTGATCATCGCCATCGACGGCAAGCCGATCAGCGCCATCGAGGCGACCGAGCCCCTGCGCGGCAAGGCGGGCAGCAAGGTCGTGCTGACCATCGTGCGCGAGGGCAAGGCCAAGCCGTTCGATGTGTCGATCACCCGCGAAACCATCCGGGTCACCAGCGTGCGCAGCCGCATGCTGGAGCCTGGCTACGGCTACATCCGCCTGAGCACCTTCCAGGCCGACACCGGTGCGGATTTCCAGAAGCACGTGGCGCAGTTGCAGCAGCAGGCCGGTGGCAAGCTCAAGGGGCTGGTGCTGGACCTGCGCAGCAACCCCGGCGGGCTGCTCACTGCAGCGGTCCAGGTCGCCGACGACCTGCTCGACAAGGGCAACATCGTCAGCACCCGTGGCCGCATCGCCATCAGCGATGCGCGTTTCGATGCCACCCCGGGCGACCTGCTCAAGGGTGCGCCCGTGGTGGTGCTGGCCGACGCCGGCTCGGCCAGTGCGTCGGAAGTGCTGGCCGGCGCGCTGCGCGACAACGGGCGCGCCCGCGTGGTGGGCAGCCGTACGTTCGGCAAAGGCTCGGTGCAGACCGTGCTGCCGCTGGACAACGGTGATTCGGTCAAGCTGACCACCGCGCGTTACTTCACCCCCAGCGGCAAATCGATCCAGGCCACCGGCATCGTGCCTGACGTGGAACTGCAGCCGGAAAAGAAGGCCGGGGAGGAAGACGATCTGCCGGCAAGCCTGTCCGACTACAGCGAAGCGACCTTGCCCGGCCACCTGCGCGGTGACGAAGAGGGCGGCGAGGGCTACCAGGCTGGCGATGTACTGCCCGGCGACGGCCCGATCAACGACGCCCTGGCCGAACTGAAGCAGCCCGGCTCGGTGGCCGCAAAACAGAAGGCCGACGCGGCAAAGAAGCCGGCGCCGAAGGCAGCGGCAAAGCCGGAAGCAAAGCCGCTGGACACGCCGACCAAGCCCTGATCGGTAGTGCCGGCCGCTGGCCGGCTCTGCATGCATCCCACCGTACGAGGAGCCGGCCAGCGGCCGGCACTACGGTGTCGGCTTAGAACCCGTGCCGCTTGCGCAACCGCCGCGCGATCGCCGCGCGCACATACACCCCGTACGCCAGCCCGAACGCGAAACCGGCGATATGCGCCCACCAGGCCACCATGCCGAAGGTTGGGCCGATATAGGCGAATACCACCTGCAGCCCCGCCCATACGCCAATCAGCAGGTAGGCCGGTGCCCGCACGAACTCCAGGAACAGGCCCAGCGGAATCACCACGCCCAGCCGTGCCCCGGGGAACAGCGCCAGGTAGGCGCCAATCAGTGCCGACACCGCGCCGCTGGCGCCGATGATGATCTGGTCCGGGCTGCCCATCGTGTAGATCGCGGTCAGGTTGGCGATCGCCCCGCCGACCAGGAACAGCAGCATCAGCCGCCACGGGCCCAGCACCCGCTCCGCCGGCAGGCCAAAGATCAGCAGGAACACCAGGTTGCCCAGCAGGTGCGACCAGTCCGCGTGCAGGAACAGCGCGGTGAACAGCCGCAGCACGCTGCCGTCCTCGAAGGTGGCCCACCAGTCCAGCGGCCGGGTCAGCCCGGTCGACAGCGCGCCCCAATCCAGCCACAGGCTGCGCCGCGCATCGCCCGGCCGTGAGATCGACCACAGGAACGCGGCCCACAGCGTGGCGAACAGCAGGGGCGTGGCCCAGCGGACGGCGGACTTCTTGCGGGAGGGGAGCGAGACGAACATGGATGGGCGCTAGCCTAGCGCGGCAGCGCTCCTGAAGGGCGCGCGACGGGTTCAGCCTGAATAGCCTGAAGGGCGATGACCGTTATTGTTTCATTAACCGGTCTCGGTATACTCGCATACGGCGTCGTATGTCGGGAGGGGAATCCGGCGCGTTGTTTTCGGCCTTTCGGGGCGGGGAATGGCGCAGGCGCGCGTTGCCAAACATCACACGCATTTCCGGAGAGAACAAACGATGCATACCGCTTCCACCCTCGCCCGCGTCACCGCCCTGGCCGTCGGCATCGCCGGTGTCCTGGCCGTTGGCCACGTCAACGCCGCCGCCTTCCAGCTGAAGGAAAACAGCGCCAAGGGCCTCGGCCGTGCCTTCGCCGGTTCGGGCAGTGCCCAGGGCGACGCCTCGATCATCGCCGTCAACCCGGCCGGCATGCGCCAGCTGGAAGGCATGCAGATCCAGGGCGACCTGAGCGCCATCAGCTTCAAGGCCGAATACGAAGGCACCGGCCGCAAGCCGACCGGCCAGCCGCAGACCGGCGGTGACGGCGGCGACGCCGGCATGATTGCCCCGGTTCCGGCCGCTTACTTCCACATGCCGATCGGCGAACAGGCCCACTTCGGCGTGTCGCTGACCGCGCCGTTCGGCTTCAAGACCGACTACGACAACGGCTGGGTGGGTCGCTACAGCGGCCTGAAGACCGACCTGAAGGCCATCGACCTCGGCTTCGCCGCGTCGTACGACGTCAACCCGTACGTGTCCTTCGGCGCGTCGGTGTTCGTTGAGCACCTGACCATCGAACTGAGCAACAACATCGACTTCGGCACCGCGCTGGCCCAGTCCCGCGTGCCGGGCTTCGCCCCGGGCAGCGCCGATGGCAAGCTGACCGTTGAAGGTGACAACAACGCCGTGGGCTGGACCGTCGGCGGTCTGTTCAGCCCCGATGAGAACACCCACATCGGCTTCAGCTACCGTTCCAAGGTCGAGCACAAGGTCACCGGCGGCGACGCCACCTTCGACGTGCCGGCCAACGCCGCTGCCGTGCTGGCCGTTGCCCAGCCGGGCCGTTTCGTGAGCACCTCGGGCAAGGCCACCCTGACCCTGCCGGCGTCGGCCACCATGAGCGTGACCCACAACGTCAACGACCGCTGGACCGTGATGGGTGACGTCACCCGTACCGCGTGGTCGACCGCGTTCGACCAGGTCACCATCGACTACGCGTCGGCGCAGCCGGACTCGGTGCTGGAATTCGGCTACCGCGATACCACCTTCGTGTCGCTGGGTACCGACTTCAAGCTGAGCGACACTGTCACCCTGCGTGGCGGCGTGGCGTATGACCAGACCCCGACCACCGACGCCCACCGCGACGTCCGCGTGCCGGACACCAGCCGCAAGTGGCTGTCGCTGGGCGTGGGCTGGACCCCGTCGGCGAACATGGAATACAACTTCGGTTATACCCACCTGTTCACCAGCGACCCGAACCTGAACGTTGCGGGCACCACCAACAACCAGGGCAACTCGCTGACCGGCAAGTACAAGGTCCGCGGCGACGTGCTGGCTGCCTCGTTCAACTACAAGTTCTGATCCACGGCGTTCGCGCCGCGTAGTACCGGAAGGCCCCGCGAAAGCGGGGCCTTCTGCGTTTTGGGAACCGAATGGGGACAACCGACGGGGGGCATCGATGGGGGAATCGATGGGGAGGCCGATGTCCGCTCTACCCAGTCGATTGCCTCAACACTCGGGCGCACGCCCTGCCGCATACAACAACCCCTGCCGCAGGTGCGTCTGGAAATCCCGGTTGCGGTACACCGCCTTGTCATGCCCCAGGCCGGTGTACCAGCTGCGCCCGCCATCGTAGGCATGGCACCACGCAATGGGATGGTCGCTTCCCATCGTGCCGCCCTGGTACAGACGCTCGTCCACGGTGGCGGTTACCTGCACCTTGGGGCGCGGGTTGCTGCGGTAGTTGTACAGCTCGTCGCGCACCGGCCACGCGTTGCCATTCGGCTTGCCGCCGCGCTCCGGCTGCACGCGGCTGAACTGCAGGTCTTCCGGGTGGTTCTTGAAATACGCGCCGACCAGTTGCCCATACCACGGCCAGTCGTACTCGGTATCCGCCGCCGAATGCACGCCCATGAAACCGCCCCCGGCACGGATGAAGGTTTCCATCGCCTGCTGCTGCGCGGCATCGAGCACATCGCCGGTGGTGTTGGCGAACACCACCACGCGGTAACGCGCCAGGTTGGCGTCGTTGAAATCGGCCGGGTTCTCGCTCTGGTCCACCACCATCCGCTCGCGTTCGGCCAGCAGGCGCAGCGTGCTCACGGCCGTGGGAATGGAGTCGTGGCGGAACTTGGCCGTGCGGGTGAAGACCAGCACGTGCTCGTTGGCCACCGCCATGGCCGCAGGGACGGAAGACAGGAACATCGCCAGCAGCAACGGCAGGAGAGTGGGGCGCATGGTCGGATCATGCCACAGCCACGTACAATCCCGTTCCCGCGCGCCCGGCCTGCTCTGCATGCGGCGCAGGAGTCGTTCCACGATCCATGACAAGGAAACCACATGTCGCCCGTTCTGCTCCGCTCCACGCTGGCCTTGGGCCTCTCCGCGCTGGCCGCACCGGCCTTCGCCGCCGACTTCGCCACCTGCTTCACCCTCACCCCGGGCGTGTCCTGGTCCAATGGCGATGAAACGCTGACCATCGAGAAGGCCACCTTCGCCGGCCAGGACGCCATCAAGGTGCACAGCGCCGGGGGCGGCGTGGGCACGGCAAGCTACTACGACACCAGCGGCCGCCAGTTGCTGGGCGAGGACCGTTACGGCATTTCCGCCTGGGGCGGTGATGCCTCCCAACCGGTGATGACCGACACCTTCAAGCCGGCCCCGACCTTCCCGCAGAGCGCCAAGCCGGGCGAGCGCTTCCAGCTCAGCGGCAAGGGCGAACGTACGCACCATGTGGAAGAAACCGTCACCGCGATCGAGTACGACGGCTTCTCCGACTACACCTTCGTCGGCTTCGAAGATGTGGAGGCCGAGGTGGGCTACCAGCCGCGCACCTTCAAGGACACCTGCCACCTCACCGCCACGTTCGAGGACAGCCGCATCGAGGCGTGGTACGCCGCCGGCTTTGGCCGCATCAGGTTCGAGCGCTACACGGGCAACGACCTGTTGATGCGCGACGAGATTCAGACCATCGAGTAATGCCCGCCGCTGGCCGGCAGCGTCCGGTTAACAAAAAACCCCGCTTTCGCGGGGTTTTTCGTTATCGCAACGGGTGTGCGATCAATCGCCCAGTGTCAGCAGCGACGCGTTGCCGCCGGCCGCCGTGGTGTTCACGGTGACGGTCTTCTCGGTGGCGAAACGCAGCAGGTAGTGCGGGCCGCCGGCCTTCGGACCGGTGCCGGACAGGCCCTGGCCGCCGAACGGCTGCACGCCCACCACTGCACCGATCTGGTTGCGGTTGACGTACACGTTGCCCACGTTGACCCGCGAGGAAATGCGGTCCACGGTTTCATCGATCCGCGAATGCACGCCCAGGGTGAGGCCGTAGCCGGTGGCGTTGATCTGGTCGATCACCGCATCGAGCTGGTCGCCCTTCCAACGGATCACATGCAGCACCGGCCCGAAGATTTCCTTGTGCAGCTGGTCAAGGTTCTTCAATTCGTACGCGCGCGGCGCGAAGAAGGTGCCATGTGCCGCGGCTTCGCTGAGCTCGGCAGCGGCAATCAGGCGCGCTTCCTTCTCCATGCGCAGCGCGTGTTCCTGCAGGATCTGCAGCGCATCGGCATCGATCACCGGGCCCACGTCGGTGGACAGCAGGCCCGGGTCGCCGATCTTCAGTTCGGCCATTGCACCGGCCAGCATCGTCATCACCTTGTCGGCGATGTCGTCCTGCACGAACAGCACGCGCGCGGCCGAGCAGCGCTGGCCGGCCGAGGTGAAGGCCGAACCGATGGCGTCCTTGACCAGCTGTTCCGGCAGCGCCGACGAGTCGGCGATGAAGGCGTTCTGGCCGCCGGTTTCGGCGATCAGCACGCCGATCGCAGCGTCACGCGCGGCCATCGCGCGGTTGATCGCACGCGCGGTGTCGGTCGAACCGGTGAAGGCCACGCCGGCCACGCGCGGGTCGGCGGTCAGCGCCGCACCGACGGTGGCACCGTCGCCGGGCAGGAACTGCACCACGCCTTCGGGAACGCCGGCGTCCAGCAGCAGCTTCACGGCGTAGTAGCCGATCAGGTTGGTCTGTTCGGCCGGCTTGGCGATCACGCTGTTGCCGGCGGCCAGCGCGGCGCTGACCTGGCCCAGGAAGATCGCCAGCGGGAAGTTCCACGGGCTGATGCAGACGAACACACCACGGCCATGCAGCTGCAGTTCGTTGGACTCACCGGTGGGGCTGGGCAGCTTTTCGGCGTGGCCGAACTGCTCGCGCGCCTGCTTGGCGTAGTAGCGCAGGAAGTCCACCGCTTCGCGTACTTCGGCGATCGCGTCGGGCAGGCTCTTGCCGGCTTCCTTCACGCACAGCGCCATGAACTCGGCCAGGCGGGCTTCCAGCTGGTCGGCGGCGTGTTCCAGGATGGCGGCGCGGCTGGCGGCCGGCGTGCGGTTCCACTGCGGCTGCGCGGCCACGGCGTTGGCCAGCGCCTTTTCCACGGTGGCGCTGTCGGCCGGCTGCCACTGGCCCACCACCTGGCGGGTGTCGGACGGGTTGACCACGTTCAGCAGCGCGCCGGTCGGCTGCGCGCCCGGCACCAGCGGGGTGGCCTGCCAAGGCTTGACGGCGGCGTTGAGCTGCTCGGCCAGGGCGCGCAGATCGTTGTCGTTGGCGAGATTGACGCCCATGGAGTTCTTCCTGTCGTGGTTCTGGCTGCGCAGCAGGTCAACCGGCAGCGGGATTTTCGGATGCGGGATCGAGTCGAACGACGCCACGGCTTCAACCGGATCGCGGATCAGGTCGTCGATGGCCACGGCGTCGTCGGTGATGCGGTTGACGAAGCTGGAGTTGGCGCCGTTCTCAAGCAGGCGGCGCACCAGGTACGGCAGCAGGTCTTCATGCGAACCCACCGGCGCGTACACCCGGCACGGCACGTTGAGGCGATTGGCGGGCACCACTTCGGCGTACAGGTCATCGCCCATGCCGTGCAGCTTCTGGTGCTCGTACTGGCCGCCCTTGGCGATGGCCTGCACCGCCGCGATGGTGTGCGCGTTGTGCGTGGCGAACATCGGGTAGATCGCATCGGCATGCGTGAACAGACGCTTGGCGCAGGCCAGGTAGGACACGTCGGTGTTCTGCTTGCGGGTGAACACGGGATAGGCCGGCAGACCGTCGATCTGCGCGCGCTTGATCTCCGCATCCCAGTAAGCGCCCTTGACCAGGCGCACCTGCAGGCGGCGGCCGATGCGACGGGCCAGGTCGGCCAGATAGTCGATCGTGTAGGGCGTGCGCTTCTGGTACGCCTGCACCACCACGCCGAAGCCTTCCCAGCCGGCCAGCGAGGCATCGCTCACCACCGCCTCGATGATGTCCAGCGACAGTTCCAGGCGGTCGGTTTCCTCGGCGTCCACGGTGCAGCCGATGCCGTAGGACTTGGCCAGCTGTGCCAGTTCCAGCACGCCCGGCACCAGGTCGGCCATTACGCGTGCGCGCTTGGCATGTTCGTAACGCGGGTACAGCGCCGACAGCTTGATCGAGATGCCCGGGGCCGAATTGACGTCGCCGTCCGGACGGCCGCCGCGGGCCTTGTGGTCGCCGCCGATCGAGTGGATCGCGCGACGGTAGTCTTCCAGGTAACGCTTGGCGTCCTTCATCGTCAGCGCGCCTTCGCCGAGCATGTCGAACGAATAGCGATAGCTGGCGTTGTCGCCCTTGTGCGAGCGCGACAGCGCTTCGTCGATGGTGCGGCCCATGACGAACTGATGGCCCATGATCTTCATCGCCTGGCGTACGGCGAGGCGGATCACCGGCTCACCCACGCGGCCCATCAGGCGCGCGAACGCGCCCGGTACGTCGGCACGGGTGCCGTCGTTGATCTGCACGATGCGGCCGGTGAGCATCAGGCCCCAGGTGGAGGCGTTGACCAGGACCGAGTCGCTGCCGCCCAGGTGCTTCTTCCAGTCGGCATCGCCCAGCTTGTCGCGGATCAGCTTGTCGGCGGTGTCCTGGTCCGGAATGCGCAGCAGCGCCTCGGCCACGCACATCAGCAGCACGCCTTCCTCGCTGCCCAGGTCGTACTGGCGCATGAAGGCTTCAATCGCGCCCTGGTCCTGGGCGCGCACGCGCACGCGCGCCACCAGGTCGGCCGCAGTGGCCTGCACCTGCGCCTGCTCGTCGGCGGGCAGCCGCGCCTGCGCCAGCAGCTCGCGCACGTGGCTGGCCTCGTCCTTCATCCAGGCATCGGTGATGGCCTGGCGGAACGCATTGGGAACGGCCGGCAGCTCGGGGGACAGCAGCGGCGGGCGGGACGCGCCGGACGAAGCCGGGGCGGGGGGAAGGGCAGAAGGTGCGGTCATGCCGGTCGGCTCGTGGAAAACTTGACCATTTTAATCGTTTTTTCGCTCGATCGAGCAATCCGATCCAGCTGCCTGATGACGTTCATAGCCTTTCATACAGGGGGATTCGGGCGGTTTCGGCCAGCCCGTGTTTATTGTGCTGATTTCGTCAAATCGGCCGCCGATCCTCATGCTGTATTGCACCATTTCCGAAACTGTGAATGGACCCTTGCGGCTCGCGCGACAGCAGGGCTACCATCGAGACGTTTCCCGCGGCAGGAAAACGCGGTTGCGACATGATCGAGGTGCTGACAGCTCCGGACGGATCAGGGACGCAACTGCGGCTGCGTCCCCCACGGGCGCTCGATGCCCGGCAGTTCGTCCTGTTGTTTGCTGTGTTGACGGGGGCGATGTGGCTGGTGGCTGGCTTCGGCTGGGTCGCCGGCAACGTATTCGCCCCCCTGTTCGCGCTGCTGTACAGCCTGTTGCTGGCGGCGGCACTGCGTGTGTTGTGGCGTAGTGGAGAACGGCAGGAAGAAATCCGGGTAGTGCCGGCGTGCGTGGAGGTTATCCCCGCACCCGGTCAATCGCCGGTGTTCAGCGCCCACCCGCATTGGGTGAGGCTGATCACCGACGACGAGAGGGTCCGGCTTGCGTCCAGCGGTAGGCAGGTGGAAGTGGGGAGTTTCCTCGCACCGGCCGAACGCCAGGCACTGGCAGAGACACTAGAAGGCTTGCTCGCGGCCAGCGATGGCTGCAACCGACGACGCTAAGGGTCTAGGCAATGAAGCAACGCAGAAAGTGGGGCACGAGGTTCGCGAAGGCAGTGGGGTGTGGGGCAGCGCTGACGGCGCCGGCACTGGCGTGGGCCCAACAGGCCGACCCCAAGCCGTGGCAGCTGAACATGGGCAAGGGGGTGACCCAGAGCTCGCGGTTGGCCTGGGAATCCAACATGTTCTCGCTGTGGGTGTGTACGGTCATCGGCGTGCTGGTGTTCGGCGCGATGTTCTATGCCATCTTCAAGTTCCGCAAATCCAAGGGCGCGGTCGCCGCCCAGTTCAGCCACAACACCAAAGCCGAGATCATCTGGACGGTCATTCCCGTGCTGATCCTGGTGGTGATGGCGTGGCCGGCCACCGCGAACCTGATCAAGTTCTACGACACCCGCGATGCCGAAATGACCGTCAAGGTCACCGGCTACCAGTGGATGTGGAAGTACGAATACCTGGGGGAGGACATCACCTTCACCAGCCGCCTGGACCGTGAGTCCGACCGCGTCCGCCAGAGCGGCAAGGTGCCGGACCGGGAGACCCATCCGCACTACCTGCTGGATGTGGACAACCGCCTGGTGCTGCCGGTGGATACCAAGGTCCGTTTCGTCATCACCTCCGACGACGTGATCCACGCGTGGTGGGTGCCGGCCCTGGGCTGGAAACAGGACGCCATTCCGGGGTTCATCAACGAGGCCTGGACCAACATCGAACAGGTCGGCGTGTACCGCGGCCAGTGCGCTGAACTGTGCGGCAAGGACCACGGGTTCATGCCGATCGTGGTGGAAGCGGTGTCCAAGGAGGACTTCCAGAAATGGTTGGCCGAACGGCGGCCCAAGGCGGCGCCCGATCCGGCACCGGCACCGGCCGCGCCGGAAGCCACGCCGGCCCCTGCGCCGGCACCGGTCGAACCTGCAGCAGCCCCGGCAGCCGACAACGCCTGACATCGAGCCGCGCGCACCGGTCGGTGCGCGCGGGTACCAGCGGAACCAATGAGGTGTAGTTGCGATGGCGCATACCGCAGTTGACCACGACGGGCATCACGGGCATCAGCAGACGTTCTTCGAGCGTTGGTTCTTCTCGACCAACCACAAGGACATCGGCACGCTCTACCTGCTCTTCAGCTTCATCATGTTCATCATCGGCGCGGCGATGAGTGTGATCATCCGTGCCGAGCTGATGCAGCCCGGCCTGCAGTTCGTCAAGCCGGAAACGTTCAACCAGCTCACCACCGTGCACGCGCTGGTGATGATCTTCGGTGGCGTCATGCCGGCCTTCGTCGGCCTGGCCAACTGGATGATTCCGCTGCAGATCGGCGCGCCGGACATGGCCCTGCCGCGCATGAACAACTGGTCGTTCTGGCTGCTGCCGGTGGCCTTCAGCCTGCTGCTGATGACCTTCCTGCTGCCCGGTGGCGCGCCTGCCGGCGGTTGGACGCTGTACCCGCCGCTGTCGCTGCAGGGCGGCTACAACGTGGCGTTCACCGTGTTCGCCATCCACGTGGCAGGCATCAGCTCAATCATGGGCGCGATCAACATCATCGCCACCGTGCTCAACATGCGCGCGCCGGGCATCGACCTGCTCAAGATGCCGATCTTCTGCTGGTCCTGGCTGATCACCGCGTTCCTGCTCATCGCGGTGATGCCGGTACTGGCCGGTGCGGTGACCATGCTGCTGACCGACAAGTTCTTCGGCACCAGCTTCTTCAACGCGGCCGGTGGCGGCGACCCGGTGATGTTCCAGCACATCTTCTGGTTCTTCGGTCACCCCGAGGTCTACATCATGATCCTGCCGGCGTTCGGCGTGGTCAGCGAGATCATCCCCACCTTCAGCCGCAAGCCGCTGTTCGGCTACCAGGCCATGGTCTACGCGGTCGCGGCGATCGCCTTCCTGTCGTTCATCGTCTGGGCCCACCACATGTTCACCGTGGGCATGCCGCTGGGTGGCGAGATCTACTTCATGTTCGCCACCATGCTCATCTCCATCCCCACCGGGGTGAAGGTGTTCAACTGGGTGAGCACCATGTGGCGCGGCTCGCTCAGCTTCGAAGCGCCCATGCTGTGGGCGGTGGCCTTCGTCATCCTGTTCACCATCGGCGGTTTCTCCGGTCTGATGCTGGCCATCGTGGTGGCCGACTTCCAGTACCACGACACCTACTTCGTGGTGGCGCACTTCCACTACGTCCTGGTGACCGGCGCGGTGTTCGCGCTGATCGGGGCGGTGTACTACTGGTGGCCGAAGTGGACCGGGCGCATGTACAACGAGACCTGGGCCAAGGTGCATTTCTGGTGGACGATCGTGTTCGTCAACCTGCTGTTCTTCCCGCAGCACTTCCTGGGCCTGGCCGGCATGCCGCGCCGCATTCCGGATTACAGCGTGGCGTTCGCCGACTGGAACCTGATCAGCTCGATTGGCGCGTTCGGCATGTTCGCCACCCCGTTCATGATGGCGGTGATCCTGATCGCGTCGCTGCGCAACGGCGAAAAGGCTGCCGACCGTTCCTGGGAAGGTGCACGCGGACTGGAGTGGACGATTCCCTCGCCGGCGCCGGCGCACACCTTCACCGTGCCGCCGGTGATCCGCCCGGGTGACCTGGCCCACGACGACATCACCCATTGAGGTTGCCCATGCGCACGCCCGAGCACGACATCGATGACCTGGCCCAGCGCCGCCGCCGCGCGCACCGCACGGCCTGGGTGGTCGGCGGCGTGGCGCTGCTGGTGTACGTGGGCTTCATCCTGAGCGGGGTGATCGGGCGATGAACGACCCACGCCCCGCCGCGCCCGCGCGTCATGCGGGACTGCCCCGGCTGATCGGGGTGGCGGTGGCGGTGTTCGTGCTGACGTTCTCGCTGGTGCCGCTGTACCGCATTGCCTGCGAGAAGGTGTTCGGCGTGCGTCTGGAGCGCGGCCCCGGTGCGGCGGCGGTGTCCAGCCATGCCGGCAAGCGCACCGTGCGCGTGCAGTTCGACGGCGGGGTGAATTCCAAACTGCCGTGGTCCTTCCATCCCGAACAGCTGACCATGGACGTGGTGCCCGGCGAGCTCAACGAGGCGCTGTACTACGCCCGCAATGACAGCGACCGCACACTGGTGGGCAGCGCGGTGCCGTCGGTGGCACCGGCCAAGGCCTCGGGGTACTTCAGCAAGACCGAGTGCTTCTGCTTCACCGCGCAGACCCTGCTGGCGGGCGAGAAGCGCGACATGCCGGTGCGCTTCATCGTTGACCCGGATCTGCCGGCCAACGTCACCACCATCACGCTCTCCTACACCTTCTATAAAAACGATGCGCTGTCCGCGCAGCTGGCAGCGGCGACCCCGCCGGCCACTGCACGGTCCGCACCCTGATACGCACCTGGATACCGACCATGGCCCTGCAAAGCCCCGATGCCAACGTGTACTTCGTGCCCACCCACAGCAAGTGGCCCTTCATCGGCTCCATTGCGATGATGGTGACCATGGTGGGCGTGGCCAGCTGGCTCAATGACGCCGGCTGGGGCAAGTGGACCTTCTACGTGGGCCTGGCAATGCTGGTGCTGACCCTGTTCTGGTGGTTCAGCGACGTGGTGCGCGAATCGCAGGCCGGGCACTACAACCACCAGGTGGATGGCTCGTTCCGGATGGGGATGGTGTGGTTCATCTTCTCCGAGGTGATGTTCTTCGGCGCGTTCTTCGGCGCGTTGTTCTACACCCGCAACCTGGGCCTGGCATGGCTGGGCGGCGAGGGCGACGGGGTGATGACCAACGAACTGCTGTGGGATGGCTATTCCGCGGCGTGGCCGACCAACGGACCGGGCGCGATCGGTGGTCACTTCCAGACCATTCCGGCGTGGGGCCTGCCGCTGATCAACACCCTGATCCTGCTGACCTCCGGCGTTACCCTCACCATCGCCCACCATGCGCTCAAGGCCGGCCACCGCCGCCAGCTGCTGGTGTGGCTCGGCATCACCGTGGCGCTTGGCGTGTTCTTCCTCACCCTGCAGGCCGAGGAATACATCCACGCCTACAAGGAACTCAACCTCACGCTGGGCTCGGGCATCTACGGGTCCACGTTCTTCATGCTCACCGGTTTCCATGGGGCGCATGTGCTGCTGGGCACCATCATGCTGGCCGTGATGTGGCTGCGTTCGGCCAAGGGGCATTTCACCCGCGACAACCACTTCGGCTTTGAAGCGGCCGCGTGGTACTGGCACTTCGTCGACGTGGTGTGGTTGATGCTGTTCCTGTTCGTCTACGTGCTGTAGCGTCGGGCCGACACCGTGCCGTGCCCGACCGGGTGCGGCCTCAGCCGCCGATGCCGTGCGGCTTGATCCACCCGCTGTAGATGCCGAGGGCCACCAGCGCGATCAGTGCCACCGACACCACGATGCGGCGGGTGAGCGCATTGACCGTGCGCTTGGTCTGGCCGCGATCGACCAGCAGGTAATACAGGCCCGCGCCCAGATTCCAGACGATGACGATCAGAAACGCGATTACCAGCAGGGTCTTCAACGAATCATTCATGCGCAGCTCGATGGCAGGGCGGGTTCGCCTATATCACCGCGTTTTGCCGGCGTTGTCATGATGCGCAAGCACACGCGCCTGATCGGCTGGGTGGCGGCGCTGGGCGTGATCGTCGGCTTCTGCCAGCTCGGCCTCTGGCAACTGCAGCGCATGCACGACAAACAGGCGCTGCTGGACCAGCAGCTGCCGGCGCGTGCCCAGACCCTCACCCTGGCCAAGGCCCAGGCTGCCCCCGCGCAGCTGCGCTGGGTGGACGACCACGGCCGCTTCCTGCGCGGCGTGGTGCTGCTGGACAACCAGACCCGCGGCGGCCGGGCCGGCATCAAGGTCTACCAGCCGTTCCGCAGTGCGGCGGGTGCACTGGTGCTGGTCGACCTGGGGTGGCTGCCGATGCCGGCTGACCGCCAGCTGCCGCCGATCGTGCCGCGGGAGGGCGACGCCCGCGTTGCCGGCCTGCTCGCACCGCCGCCGGCCACCGGGCTGGCACTGGGCCCGGCGTTGACGCCGACCGCGCAACCGGGCGTGTGGCTGGCCAATCGCATGCCGCCCGCCGAGGTGGCCGCCGCGCTCACCCTGTCGCCGGGCAGCCTGCGTACCCCGGTGCTGCGGCTGGACCCCGCGCTACCCGGCGGCTACGCGCGCGACCTGGACCTGCTGCCCAACACCCTGCCGCCCAGCCGCCATCTGGGCTATGCCGTGCAGTGGTTCGGCCTGGCACTGACGGTGCTGATCGTCGCCCTGGTGCTCGAATGGCGCCGCCGTATCCCCCGTAAAACGGCACGCCCAACCCAACCATGAGAAAATTCCACGCATGAATGCCATCACCCCGGAACAGCTCAAGGCCCGCAACCGCGGCCGCTGGATGCTGGTCGCGCTGTTCGGCCTGTTCTTCGGGGCCATGGCGCTGGCCGGTGTGCTGCGCTTCTCCGGCTGGCAGCCCGCCGCCCACCGCAACACCGGGCAACTGCTGCAGCCCCCTGTGGATGCGCGCGCGCTGCCGCCCACCCTGGCCAACGGCCAGCCGTACCCGTGGAACCCCGAATCGCACGTGTGGCGCATCCTGGTGGCACCCGCGCCAGGCTGTGCGGCCGAGTGCGTCACTTTGTCGCAGGGATTGGCGAAGGTGTGGCAGCTGTTCGGCCATAGGGCCGATAATGTCGAGATCCTGTGGCTGGGTACGCCGCCGGCCGAGGTCCAGGGCCTTCCCGCCCTGCGCGTGCTGGCGCCCCAGCCGACCCTGCGTGCCGCCTTGCCCACCGTGGATGACGCCGCCGGCACGCCTGTGTATGTGATCGACCCCAATGGTTTCGTGATCATGCGGTATGCGCCGGGATTCGAATTGGCCGGTCTGCGCAAGGACCTGGCCACGCTGTTGAAACTGAAGTGAGTTCCGTTTGATGAACCCCACCGCGCGCCCGGCGCTGCATCGCAATTTCCACCGTCTGGCGTGGTTTGCCCTGATCATGACGGCCAGCACGATCATGTTCGGTTCGTTCGTGCGTCTGTCCGATGCCGGCCTGAGCTGCCCGGACTGGCCCACCTGCTATGGCCGCGTGACCTGGCCGCAGCATGCGCAGGAGGTGATCGGCCACGAAGCGGCCAAGATCCGCCCGCTGGAAACGCACAAGGCGTGGCGCGAACAGGTGCACCGTTTCCTGGCCGGCGCGCTCGGCATCGAGATCCTCACCCTGGCATTGCTGGCCACCCGCCGCCGTCGCTGGGGCAGTACCGCCGTGGTCACCGCCTGCGTACTGGTGGCCACCGGCATACCGCTGTACATGATGGGCATGCACGTGTCCGCCAGCATCCTGGCGATCACCGGTGAAGCCATCCTGCTGATCGCCGCGCTGCGCTGGAACAACATCGACCTCGCCCGCGCGGCGCTGCTCACGCTGGCGGTGGTGATCTTCCAGGCGCTGCTGGGCATGTGGACGGTGACCCTGCTGCTCAAACCCATCGTGGTGATGGGCCATCTGCTCGGCGGCATGCTGATGTTTGGTTTGCTGGTGTGGATGGCGTGGCGTGCCACGCACATGCCGATCACGCTGGTGGAAGCGCCGAAGCTGACGTGGCTGCTGCGTATCGGCGTGGCGGTGCTGGTGATGCAGATCGCACTGGGCGGCTGGGTCAGTGCCAACTACGCGGCCTTGGCCTGTGGCGGCGGCAGCGCTTCGCTGGACAACTTCCCGCGTTGCGTGAGCCAGTGGTGGCCGCCGCACGACTTCAAGGAAGGCTTCACGCTGTGGCGGGGCATCGGCGTGGATTACGAAGGCGGCGTGCTGGATGGCGCGTCGCGCATTGCGATCCAGATGGCGCACCGCATGTTTGCCGTGGTGGTGGCCGTGTACCTGCTGTGGCTGTCGGTGCGGTTGTTCCGGCTGCCGAGCATGCGCGGCTGGGCCAGCGCACTCGGTCTGCTGGTGGTGCTGCAGATCA
Organism: Stenotrophomonas sp. KH_036_B; assembly: GCF_057839485.1. Classification (NCBI taxonomy): domain Bacteria; kingdom Pseudomonadati; phylum Pseudomonadota; class Gammaproteobacteria; order Lysobacterales; family Lysobacteraceae; genus Stenotrophomonas; species Stenotrophomonas sp. KH_036_B. The sequence goes on from NZ_CM174491.1 coordinate 480,090, forward strand.
CCCTGGGCATCCTCAACGTGAAGCTGGCGGTGCCGCTGGAAGTGGCCGTGGCGCACAGCGGTGGCGCGGTCGCGCTGCTGTTCGTGCTGGTCACGCTGATGGCGCGCCTGCGCTCACCTTCCGACGTGGTGGATGAAACAGCTGGAGCGACACCATGAGCGTTCGGCAGTATTGGGATCTGACCAAGCCGAAGGTCGTGGCGTTGATCGTGTTCACCGCGCTGGTGGGCATGTTCCTGGCCGTTCCCGCGTTGCCCACCGCCGAGCAGGCCATCCGCGGTGCGCTCGGCTTCCTCGGCATCTGGCTGGCGGCCTCGGCCGCGGCCGCCATCAACCAGCTGCTGGACGCGCAGATCGACGCGCAGATGGCGCGCACCTCATGGCGACCGCTGGTGGTGGGCAAAGTGAAGCCGTGGCAGGTGCTGGTGTTTGCCGGCGCGCTGATCGTGCTGTCGATGACCATCCTGGTGCTGTGGGTCAACGTCATCACCGCCGTGCTCACCTTCGCCTCGCTGATCGGCTATGCGGTGATCTACACCGTCTACCTCAAGCGCGCGACCTCGCAGAACATCGTCATCGGCGGCCTGGCCGGCGCCACCCCGCCCCTGCTTGGCTGGGCGGCCATCACCGGCATGCAGGGTCCGTGGGACTGGGCGTACGCGTCGCTGCTGGTGCTGATCATCTTCATCTGGACCCCGCCGCATTTCTGGGCGCTGGCGATCTTCCGCCGCGAGGACTACGCCAAGGCCAAGATCCCGATGCTGCCGGTGACGCATGGCGTGGTGTACACCCGCAAGTCGATCCTGGTGTATTCCATCGTCCTGGCCATCGTCAGCATCCTGCCGGTGGTGGTGGGCATGAGCGGGCTGTTCTATCTGGGTGGCGCGGTGGTGCTCAACGCCGTGTTCCTCTGGTACGCCTGGCGCATGCTCAATCCGCCGGACGAGCTGTTCTCGATGAAGATGTTCGGCTATTCCATCGTCTACCTGATGGCGCTGTTCGCGTTCCTGATGGTGGACCACTGGATGTTGCCCTGGTTGTAGGGCGTACCCACCAACGGTGGGTACCTGCCTGGGCCGGCACCCTCCCAGGGCCCAACGTCACTGCCGCCGCATCACGGCGAAGTGCTGTCTGCGTCCAGCAATCGGGCCACGGTGAACCGTGGCAGGAATACCCACACGTCGTAACTGCGATCAGGTGCGGTTGACGGCCTGGGTTGCGGGCCGTCGTAGGTGACCAACGGCAGCGGGCCGCAACCACGATCTCCCTGGCAGCCCCAGAACGCGCCGCCACGTGCCTCGATGCGGACGTTGTACAGCGGCAGGTCGCCGAGCAACCACGTCAAGGTGGGAGGGCTCCGCTGCTCGCGCGAACCATGGTTGTTGCCGGCCAGCACCAGCAGGCGGCCTGATGCAGGCAACTGCGCATGACGCTCGCGCACGACGCTGGCCATCGCCGCATCCCGCGAGCCACTGACGACCTCCTCTGCCGGCGGAATCCGATCAACGCCGAACACCTGCACATCGCGGCCCTGCGCACGCAGCACTCGAATGGCCTCGATCAGGTCCAGCATGTCCTGGCTGCGGCGCCCATCATTCACATGGCTCTGGACGCGCCAGTAGTCGCCATCGCGCACGGCAAGCCGCGCGGCGGCGTCGCCGTTGGATGCCAGATAGGTGGAAAGCGCTGCATTTTCAGTCTCGGGCAGTTCGATCCCAAGCTGCACCGGCAGGCCATCGGCCGCATAGGTTTCCATCAGCGCCTGCACCAGAAGCGGTGTCTCGCGCGTGCCGTGCAGTTCGCCCAGTACGATCAGCCGGTGGTCGCCGGCGTGGGCCACGATCCGCGCCGCGATCTCTTCCTGGCCTTCGGGTGGCGCTGCGCTCGCACTTGCGCAGGCCAACGCCGCTGCCAGCGCCATCGCCATCGCCCATCTCCATCGTTTCATGCCATCGCTCCGTGATTGGTCAGGAAAGCAATGGTGCCTGCGGTGACAAACTCAAGGCCTCGAAGCGAGGAGTGAGGAGTGAGGTGCGCGATGTCCAAGTGCCGGGCGTGCCTTGGTAGGGTCGCTTCCCAAACGACTGCACTCAGACACCACCAGTCCGGTAAGGCAAGACCTTTGCCGACGTTGGGCATTGTAAGCGCCGTTACGTTTGTGATCGCGCTTACCGTCCGCCAATCATCGATACCGGCGGGGCGCTTCTCCGCATCCTGCGACCGCGCCGCTTTGCATCCATGCGCAGTGTCATTTGGGAGACGACCTGCCGGCACTCCCCTCACATGGATGGCGCTTGAGGCAAGGTCTCTTGTAAGAAACCCCCGCGTCGAGGGGTGGGGAACCGATTGCACGACCTACAACGATACACAGCGCTCACTTTCATCAGAAACAAGCCCGTAGAAATGACGTCGCGAGACTTTGCTCGCTCAATCTAATGGAGCTCGAGTGCCATCCATAAGAGACATCGGGGTCGTAGCCGCGACGGCTACTGCCCTACTCATCAGTGCAGAAGCATCTGCTGCGATGAAAGCCCTGAGTCGTGCCAACTGTCTGTTGTTCGTCAATGAATCAATCACGTATGACAGGCCGCTTTTCAGGAGAATGCCGGGATCAGCCGCGAGCACCCATCATGCGCAAGGTGAACTGAAGCCGAGGCACACCCTGGGGGCGCCCAACAATGGAACGGTTTGGTGGCGGTTTCGCGCGGGCGACCAGTCGCACAACGAGCGGATCACGGTGAAGGGCTACCACACTTGGATTTTCAGGGGCAAGGTAAATGTCGAAAACACTTACGCAGTCAACTGCAATCTGACCGAATGGTGATCTTCATGAATACTATGGCCGTGTCGTTGCTGATTGCTGCGTCGCTGTACAGTGCGCCGAGCTTCAGCGCCCAGAACGAAGTGGATGCGGTAGGAAAGTGGTTGAATGAGCGAACCATGCGCGCCGCAATGGAAGACAGCAGCAATGGAGTGCGCCGCTCGTCTGAGCAGGGTACCTATCAGGTCATTCCCCTGTCTGAGTTGGATGCACCCGAAGAAGTCAAGCAACACTTCCGTAGCGAAATAGCTCTAAGTCGAGCCGGAGTGCGACGGGTTTCCAATGGCGAGATCCCGTCGCAGGGCCAGCTGACCTCTTCGCTTCCGAGAACCGTACGTTCCAACGCAGAACTGCGTAGGCGATTGCCTTCGCCGCCATCCGATCTCCAAAGCACAATTCTCGGTGCGGCGGAGCTGATCGGAATGGAGCCAAGCGGCGCACTGGATGGGCTCAAATCCACCGGTCTAACCCGTTTCTATCGCGTGAATGGCCTGGGTATCGTCGAGTTCAATGAACACAACTTTCGTGCCCCAGGCAGCAAAGTAGAAGTGATTGCAGAGTTTCAGAACATCCGCGTTAACGGTGTGCCTGCGCAGCTGGAACAAGTCTCGGATGATCTCGGGCGCAGCCGCGCAACGTTGGAATGGGCAGGGGAAAACAAGGCCTACTCGCTGATCGCTATCGGGGAAGGCGACGTGGCGCAAAAAGCCATCGTGTTGCAACAGATCGCCGCTGGTGTGAAAGATTGATACGACGGCGATAACGGCTCAACGCTTCCACGTGCTGTCCTCCGGTAGGGTCGCTCGACAGACGACTTCCGATAACGTCGATCAGCGCAATGGCGGCATGACCTTTGCCGAAAGTGTCTCAAACGGTCGATGTCGTTCGGCATCACGCGCATCATCGGCCGCTCACCGGTATCGGCGGTCGTCTGTCGGGCGACCCTACCGCGGGTTGACGGGGTCGCGCGCATATCGCTGCGCGATCATCGCGCAGACGATCAGCTGGATCTGGTGGTAGATCATGATCGGCAGCACGATGGCGCCCAGGCTGCCGCCGGCGAACAGGATCTTGGCCATCGGCACGCCGGTGGCCAGGCTCTTCTTGGAACCGCAGAACAGGATGGTGATGCGGTCTTCGCGGTTGAAGCCAAGCCGCCGTGACAGGAATGCAATCGTCGGCATGGCGATGCCCAGCAGCACCGCCGCCACCACCGCCACGGTGAGCAGCGACAGCAGCGGGGTCTTGCTCCACAGCCCTTCGTTCACTGCTTCACCGAACGCCGAATACACCACCAGCAGGATCGTGCCCTGGTCGGTGTAGCGCAGCAGCGCGCGCTGCCGTTCCACCCACCCGGCGATCCACGGGCGCAGCAGGTGGCCGGCCACGAAGGGCACCAGCAGCTGCAGCATGATGCTAAGGATCGCCTGGCCGGGGTTGTGCATGCCGCCCTGTGTGCCGGCCAGCAGGGCTAGCAGCAGCGGGGTGAGGAACACGCCGAGGATGCTCGACAGCGAGGCGCTGCACACAGCGGCGGGCACATTGCCACGCGCCAGTGATGTGAACGCAATGGAGGACTGCACCGTGGACGGCAGCGCGCACAGGAACAGCACGCCGATGTACAGCTCGGGGGTGAGCAGCCAGCCATCCAGTGGCTTGAAGGCCAGCCCCAGCAGCGGGAACAACGCGAACGTGCACGCCAGGATGGTGAGGTGCAGCCGCCAGTGCAGCATGCCCGCCACGATGGACTCGCGCGACAGCCGCGCGCCGTGCAGGAAGAACAGCGCGGCAATGGCCACATCGGTGACATCGTCCAGCACCATCGCGGCGGCGCCGTGCATCGGCAGGAACGACGCCAGCAGCACGGTGCAGAGCAGGGCGAGGGTGAAGTTGTCCGGTCGCAGGCGCGACCACCAGCGGGTCATGGTGGGCAGGCTCCTGTAGAGCAGGGGGCGGTGGTGCGTCGCTACAGACGCAGGCTTGCACGGGCCTTCAGCAGCTCGCGCATCTCGTACTTGTCAGTATCGTCCAAGCCGTGTTGTCGCTGCTTGGCGTTAAGGTCATCGATCCGCTGGAGCAGCAGCTGCTTCTCCATCTGCACCACTGCGTCGTGCAGCTCCTCGGTCCAGCTGGCTTCGTCGCCGGCCAGTGTCTGCGCGGCCAGCTTGTGCAGCGATTCCTGCTCTTCACGACCGTCGAAATGCTCCAGCAGTGCACCGGTCCTGATGTCCGGGCGCTGCTCGACCAGGGTCAGCAGTTCGATCAGCAATTCCACGCCCGGCAGGCGCAGGCCGCCGAAGTGGTGGCCTTCCAGGGTCATGGCCAGCGAGGGCTGCTGCAGCAGGATCGCAATGGCCGCGCGCACCAGGCTGCGCCGCTGCGCCGGGGCGACCGCGCGCGGCGGCGGGCGCTGTGCCGGTGCGGCCGTCGTGTTGTTGCCCAGCCCGGTCAACGTGGCCAGCTGCTGCTTCATCAGGTCGCCGAAGGCGCCGTCCGGAATCTGCGCCAGCATCGGGCGTGCGCGCTCGGCCAGGCGCGCCTTGCCGTCCAGCGTGGTCATGTTGACCTCGCGGGTAAGTTCATCGAAGAAGAACTGCGACAGTGGCGTGGCCTGCTTGAGGCGTTCGTCGAAGCCTTCCTTGCCTTCCTTGCGGACGATGGTGTCGGGGTCTTCGCCATCGGGCAGGAACAGGAAGAACGCCTGGCGCCCGTCCTTCATGCGCGGCAGCACCGACTCCAGCGCGCGCCAGCCGGCGCGGCGGCCGGCGGCGTCACCGTCGAAGCAGAAGAACACGTCCGGCGCGTTGCGGAACAGCAGCTCGGCGTGTTCCGGCGTCGTGGCCGTGCCCAGCGTGGCCACCGCCTGGGTAACCCCGAACTGGAACAGCGAGACCACGTCCATGTAGCCCTCGACCACGATCAACCGCTCGATCTTCTGGTTGGCCTGGCGCACCTGCCACAGGCCGTACAGCTCGCGTCCCTTGTGGAACAGCGCGGTTTCCGGCGAATTGAGGTATTTCGGGCCGTCGTCCTTCTCCATCACCCGGCCGCCGTAGGCGATCACGCGGCCACGGCGGTCGAAGATCGGGAACATCACCCGGTCGCGGAACTTGTCGTAGACGTGGCCGCGGTCGTTCTTGGAGAACATGCCGGCACGGTCGAGCAGCTTCATGCGCCGCTCGTCCTTGCCCAGTGCATCCTTCAGCGCGCTGTAGCCATCCGGCGCGTAGCCGATGGCAAACCGCGTGCGGTTCTCCTCGTCCACGCCGCGCTGGTCCAGGTAGGCGCGGGCCTTGTCGCTGCCTTCCAGCGCCTTCTGGAAGAAGCGCGTGGTGGCGTCGAGTGCGGAATAGAGGTCGCGGCTGTCATCCTGCTGCTGCGCGGTGCGCGGCTGGGTGTCGCGCGGCACTTCCATGCCGACCCGCTTGGCCAGCTCGTCGACGGCGTCGAGGAACTCCAGGCGGTCGTAGTTCATCAGGAAGCTGATCGCGGTGCCGTGCGCCCCGCAGCCAAAGCAGTGGTAGAACTGCTTGGTGGGTGAGACCGTGAACGACGCCGATCGCTCGTCATGGAACGGGCAGCGCGCCGAATATTCCTTGCCCTGTCGCTTCAGCGGCACGCGACTGCCCACCACTTCGACGATGTCGGAGCGGGCCAGCAGGTCGTCGATGAACGCGTCGGGGATACGGGCCATGGGCAGCAGGCAGGGGGCGTGACCGGCAACGGCCACGCACGGAAGCGGGGGACCCCACTAGTCTACTAGCTGGCGCTGCCTTCGCCCGGTTTCGGCGGGACGATCCCGGCTTCGGCCAGGTGGACGCGTGCACGCAGGCGCTCATCGATCACGGCGGTCATCAGCGCGCCCACGAAGAACACCACCGTGGCGTAGTAGATCCAGACCAGCGAGATCACCAGCGCGCCCATGGAGCCGTAAGCACTGCCGGGCGCCACCGTGGCGATGTACAACCCGATCGCATACCGCCCCAGCGCGAACAGCGCAGCGGTGATCGCCCCACCGATGAAGGCCTGTCGCCATGCCACGCGGCGGTCGGGCAGGTAGTGGTAGAGGAAGGCGAAGCCGACCGTGTACAGCAGCAGGCTGGTCAGGTAGCCGATGGCGGGCAGCACCGAGGGCAGCTGCGCGAAGGCCACCTGCAGCATGGTGGTGGCGGTCATCGACAGGATCAGCAGGAACCCCAGCGCCAGCACCACGCCAAACGAGAACACACGTTTGCGCAGCCAGGCCACGATCCCATCCAGGCGTTCGCCGCTGGTGTTGAAGATGAGGTTCAGTGCGTTCTGCAGCTGCGCGAATACGGCGGTGGCGCCGATGAACAGCAGCAGCGTGCTCCACAGGCCGGCCAGGGAACCCACGTCCGGCTGGTTGTCGGCGTTCTGCAGCACCGTATCGGCCACCGTGGCCGCACTGCTGCCGGCCACATCGCTGATCTGGCCGATCAGCGCCTGTTGCGCGGGCGGGTACAGCGAGGCGGTCAGCCACAACAGCAGCACCAGCAGCGGTGCCATCGACAGCAGGGCGTAGAAGGAGACCGAGGCGGCCTGGGTGAGAACGTCGATCTCGACGAAGCGCTTGCCTACCGCGACCGGGAAGCTGCGTTCGAGCCGGTCCACGTACTTGCGCAGGCGGGGCGGAACGCCGCTGTGCGGGTGTGCGGGCGTGGGCGTGGGGGAAGGAGGCAGCGAAGACATGCCTGGATTTCTAGCAGGCCCGGGTCGAAGGCCGGGTGAAACGCGTGCGGTGGCGTGCCGCGTGCACCGACCAGCGGTCGGCGCCTAGCGCGGGGATCGACCGACGGTAGGCACACGCGCAGCGCGGGCATACCGTGGGTCGTGTCCCTCGTGCACTCAAGCGGCCAGCTGCTGCTTGACCAGCTTGGACACCAGGCCCATGTCGGCCTGACCGGCCAGCTTCGGCTTCAGCGCGCCCATCAGCTTGCCCATGTCGGCCGCGCTGGTGGCGCCGGTTTCGGCAATGGCGGCCTGGATGGCGGCCACGATCTCGGCTTCGCCCATCTTGGCCGGCAGGTAGGTATCGATGATGACCAGCTCGTCGCGCTCGATCTGGGCCAGGTCTTCACGGTTGGCCGCTTCGAACTGGGTGATCGAGTCCTTGCGCTGCTTGACCATCTTGTCCAGCACGGCAATCACGGCGGCGTCGTCGAGCGTGATGCGCTCGTCCACTTCGCGCCGCTGGATGTCCGCGTTGATCAGGCGGATCACGGAAAGCTTGTGCTTTTCGCCCGCCTTCATGGCGGCCTTCATGTCATCGGTGAGCTGCTGCTTCAGGCTCATGAAACACCTCGTGTCGGTGAAAGGGTGGGGCAAGGGCGCGCGACCGATGGAAACGCAAAAAGCCGGTAACGCTTGCGCGTTCCGGCTTCGGCTCCGCCGCGACAGGCCAGGCCTGCCGCATCGAAGTTGCGTCCGATCAGTACAGGCGCTGACGCTTGGTGACGTCGCGCGACGAGCGGCGCAGCTGACGCTTCACAGCAGCAGCAGCCTTACGCTTACGCTCCTGGGTCGGCTTTTCGTAGAACTCGCGCTTGCGGGTTTCGGCCAGCACGCCGGCCTTTTCGCAGGTGCGCTTGAAGCGACGGAGCGCAAACTCGAAGGGCTCGTTCTCGCGGACTTTAACGCTGGGCATGGAATCTCCGGGACACAGTAGAACCGGGTCACGCCCGGTGAGAGCCGCACATTATAGCGGCGACAAAAGAAGTTGCAACCCACCCCGGCAAAATTCCTGGCCTGAGGTAGTGAAGGGCACGTCGGCGGTACATCTGCCAAGGCCTCAAGGGGTCCATAATACCGGTTATGCGAGTACTTGGTATCGAATCTTCCTGCGATGAGACCGGCGTGGCGGTGTATGACACCTCCCGCACCGGTAGCGACGCCCTGCGCGCCCACACGGTCTACAGCCAGATCGCCCTTCACGCCGAATACGGCGGGGTGGTGCCCGAGCTGGCCAGCCGCGACCACGTGCGCAAGCTGCTGCCACTGATCCGCCAGACCCTGGCCGAGGCCGGGTTGGGCGTGGGCGACATCGACGGGGTGGCCTACACCGCCGGTCCGGGCCTGGTCGGCGCGCTGCTGGTCGGCGCCGGCGTGGCCCGTTCGCTGGCGTGGGCGTTGGAGGTGCCTGCGGTCGGCGTACATCATATGGAAGGCCACCTGCTGGCCCCGCTGATGGAAGAAGACCCGCCGGAGCCGCCGTTCGTGGCGCTGCTGGTGTCCGGTGGTCACACCCAGCTGGTGGCGGTTGACCGGATCGGTCAGTACCGGCTGCTGGGCGAGACCCTGGACGACGCGGCTGGCGAAGCCTTCGACAAGACCGCCAAGCTGATGGGCCTGCCTTACCCGGGGGGGCCCCAGCTGGCCGCCCTGGCTGAACGCGGTACGGCGGGAAAGTTCAGGTTCACCCGCCCCATGACCGACCGACCGGGGCTGGATTTCAGCTTCTCCGGCCTGAAGACCCAGGTGCTGCTGGCCTGGCGCGACAGCGACCAGAGCGAGCAGACCCGCGCCGACATCGCCCGCGGCTTCGAAGATGCCGTGGTCGAGACCCTGGCGATCAAATGCGAGCGCGCGCTGGATGCGGCCGGCACCGACGTGATCGTCGTGGCCGGTGGCGTGGGCGCCAACAAGCGCCTGCGGGCCAGGCTGCAGCAGATGGCAGAGCGTCGTGGCGGCCGTGCCTGCTTCCCGCGCCCGTCGTTGTGCACCGACAACGGCGCCATGATCGCCTTCGCCGGCGCGCTGCGCCTGGAAGCGGGCCAGCACAACCCGCCGCAGGTGCAGGTCACCCCGCGCTGGGACATGGCGACGCTGCCGGCGGTGTAGGGGCGGCAGTTCCATCGATTCCTTTGATACTGAGATGGTGCCAGCAGTTTTGTCCGCGCCCGCGCCGCATGCTGTTGGGAACGAGGAGTGATCATGTTCAAAATCGATCTCAAGAAGGTGGTCACCGTCGGCGCCGTCAGGGACGCCAACACGCGGCTCATGTCCGGTGCCCACGCAACCGGACGCTTCATTGGCAGCGCACCGGGCAGCACCATCTCGCTTCAGTTGACCTCGGAGCAGATCAACCAGGCCGGTAGGGTTGCCTTCAACTCATTGAAGCGGCGGTAGTCATGAGCGGGCCGCATGTCACCTACGGCACGCGCATCGGTGTCCTGAACCTGGCATCTGACGTATTCGAATATGAAGTAACGTCCAGAGTGGATTGACCCCGGCGCAGGGCCCGTCAAGCACCGGTTCCAGGCACGTTCTGCCCCGCCCCGTTACCATGGTCGCCATCTTTCACGTGGCACTCCTATGGACAAGGTATTCATCGAAGGGCTTGAGATCGATGCCCTGATCGGGATCTACGATTGGGAACGGCGGATCCGCCAGACCCTGCGTTTCGACCTGGAAATGGGCTTCGACAACCGCGTCCCGGCCGCCAGCGACGACATCGCCGATACCCTCAACTACAAGGCCGTGAGCAAACGCATCGAGCAGTTCGTGCGTGAGTCCGACTTTGGCCTGGTGGAAACCCTCGCCGAGCGCATCGCCGAGATCGTGCTGCGCGAATTCAACGTGCAATGGCTGCGCCTGAAGCTGAGCAAGCCCGGTGCCGTGCGCGGCGCCAAGGCCGTGGGCGTGATCATCGAACGCAGCGCCGCCTGACGCCACACCCCCGGTAGCGCCTGCCGCTGGCAGGCCCCCGCACGCCCGAGAGAAATCGACACACGATGGTAGACGCCGTAATCGCCGTACAGTTTCTGGAAAACCTGCAGGACACCCTCGAACCCTGGCCCTGGGCCTACAGCGCGCTGGTGCTCTGCGCCCTGGCGCTGGCCGCCTGGCTGGCGAACTTCGTGACCAAAAAGGTCCTGCTGCGCGGCCTGCGACGGCTGGTCCGCCGCCTGCCGGGCAACACCGCCGGCCCCGAGGGCGGCAGCAACCTGCGGGTGATCTCGCGCCTGGCGAACGTGGTGCCCAGCATGGTCATCGCCGCCGGCATCCGCATCGTCCCCGACCTGCCGCCGGAACTGGTGCTGTTCGTGGTGGGCGCGTGCCGGGCGTGGGCCATCCTGACCGTGGCGCTGGCCGTCTCGCACGCGCTGGATGCGGCCAACGAGCTGTACGAACGCCGCCCCGACTCCCGCAACAAGCCGATCAAGGGCTACCTGCAGGTAGTGAAGATCGTGGTCTTCGTCATCGCCGGCTTGTCTATCGTCGCCACCCTGCTGGGCGTGAAGCTCGGCCCGCTGGTCACCGGCCTGGGCGCGGCCACCGCGGTGCTGATGCTGATCTTCCAGGACACCATCCTGTCGCTGGTGGCCAGCGTGCAGATCAGTGGCGATGGGCGCGTGCGGCTGGGCGACTGGATCGAGATGCCCAGCCAGAACGCCGATGGCGATGTCATCGATATCGCGCTGCACACCATTACCGTGCAGAACTTCGACAAGACCATCACCACCATCCCGACCAAGAAGCTGGTCACCGAGTCGTTCAAGAACTGGCGCGGCATGCAGGAAGCCGGCGGGCGCCGGATCAAGCGCGCGCTCTACCTGGACCAGCACAGCGTGGGCTTCGTGGACGCGCCGGGCCTGGCGCGGCTGGAACAGTTCGCCCTGCTGAGCGACTACCTGCGCGACAAGCAGGCCGAACTGGCGCAGTGGAACACCGAGCTGCAGGCCAAGGGCGTGGCGGCGATCAACGCGCGCCGGGTCACCAACCTGGGCACCTTCCGCGCCTATGTGGAACGCTACCTGCGCCAGCACCCCGGGATCCATACGGACATGACCCTGCTGGTACGGCAGCTGCAACCGACCACCGAAGGCCTGCCGCTGGAGGTGTACTGCTTCACGCGCACCACGGCCTGGGCCGGCTACGAAGGCATCCAGTCGGATGTGTTCGACCACCTGCTGGCGATCCTGCCGGCGTTCGGGTTGCGGGTGTTCCAGGCCTCCAGCGATGCCATGTTGATGGCCGCGCAGCAGCAGCGGGGCGGCGCAGAGTAAGCTCCCCTGCTGCCCGGCGAAGCGTGAGCAACGTCAGGGAATTCCCCCCGGGGAAGAAAAATGAACGCCAAAATCATTCACAACGGGTCCGGGAACGCTAGAATCCCGGCCTTGTAAACGTTTTCATAAGGATAGCCGGTGGCCTCCGATCGCATCGAAACCCTCATTGCCCAGATGACCGTCGAAGAAAAAGTCGGCCAGCTGGGTGTGTTCGCGGACATGGTCCGGCCGTTCGCCCCGGACGTGAACCCCGAAGCCAACGTCAGCAACGCCGACCAGGTGCTGCAGCAGGTGCGCGAGGGCAAGGTGGGCTCGCTGTTCAACGGCGTGGGCGTGGAAGCCGGCCGCCGCATCCAGCAGGTGGCGCTGGAAGAGAGCCGCCTGCGTATTCCGGTGATCCTGGCCGCCGACGTCATCCACGGCATGCGCACCGTGTTCCCGATCCCGCTGGGCGAAGCCGCCAGCTTCGAGCCGGACCTGGCCGAACGCACCGCCCGCGCCACCGCCATCGAAGCGACGGCGGCCGGCCTGCACTGGACCTATGCCCCGGCCGTGGACATTGCCCGTGACCAGCGCTGGGGCCGGGGTGCCGAAGGCGCCGGCGAAGACGTGGTGCTGGGCTGTGCGTTCGCCGCCGCCCGCGTGCGCGGCTTCCAGGGCCCGGACCTGCGCGCGGCCGACGCGCTGCTGGCCACGCCCAAGCACTTCGCCGCCTACGGTGCGGTGATGGCCGGCATGGAATACAACATGGTGGACATCTCGCCGCAGACCCTGCGCGACGTGCACCTGCCGCCGTTCAAGGCCGCCTTCGACGCCGGCGCGCTCACCGTCATGTCGTCCTTCAACGACATCAACGGCGTGCCCGCCAGCGCCAACGCCGAGCTGCTGACCGACATCCTGCGCGGGGAGTGGAACTTCCCGGGCGTGGTGATTTCCGATTACACCGCCGACATGGAGCTGGTGGCGCACGGCTACGCGGCCGACGACCGCGATGCCACCGCCAAGGCGTTCACCGCCGGGCTGGACCTGAGCATGCAGAGCGGCTTCTATGCCGAGCACCTGCCGGGCCTGATCGAGAGTGGCGAAGTGCCGATGGCCACGCTGGACGAATCGGTACGCCGCATCCTCAACCTGAAGGAAGCGATCGGCCTGTTCGACGACCCGTACCGTTCGCTGGACCTGGTGCGTGAAGCGGATACCGCGCACATCGCTGCGCACGACGCGCTGTCGCGCGATGCCGCGCGCCGCTCGATCGTGCTGCTGAAGAATGACAACAACGTGCTGCCGCTGCGCAGGAATGGGCAGAAGATCGCGCTGATCGGGCCGTTCGTGCAGGACCGCGACAACATCGAAGGCTGCTGGACGCTGTTCGGCGACAAGTCGCGCTACGTCACCCTGGAGGCCGGCGTGCGTGCGGCCATCAGCGATGAGAGCCTGCTGGAGATCGTGCCGGGCTGTGATCTGGAAGCGGCCGTGCAGGACGGTATCGAACAGGCGGTGGCTGCCGCGCTGCGCGCCGACGTCGTGGTGCTGGCGCTGGGCGAGCCGCAGCGTTACAGCGGCGAGGCGCAGTCGCGGGTGGAAATCACCCTGCCGCCGGCGCAGCAGGCGCTGGCCGAAGCGGTGGCCATGACCGGCAAGCCGCTGGTGGTGCTGCTGCGCAACGGCCGCGCGCTGGCACTGCAGGGCGCGGTGCGCAATGCGCACGCCGTGGCCATTACCTGGTACCTGGGCACCCAGACCGGACCGGCCGTGGCCGACGTGCTGTTCGGGGACTACAACCCCTCCGGCCGCCTGCCGGTGAGCTTTCCGCAGGTGTCCGGCCAGCAGCCGTTCTTCTACAACCACGCGCGTACCGGCCGCCCCGAGCTGCCCACCATGTCCGAGTTCAAGGCACGCTGGCGCGAGATTCCGAACGCGGCGCTGTACCCGTTCGGCCACGGCATCGGCTACACCACCTTCGGTTACGGCGTGCCGCAGCTGAGCAGCGCCTCGCTGGGCTGGAATGACACGCTGGAGATCAGCACCACCCTGACCAACACCGGCGCGGTCGCCGGCGAGGAAGTGGTGCAGCTGTACATCCACGACCGTGTGGCCAGCCGCGTGCGGCCGGTGCGTGAGCTGAAGGACTTCCGCAAGGTGGCGCTGCAGCCGGGCGAAAGCACGCAGGTGCGCTTCACGCTGGACCGCCATGCGCTGGGGTTCACCGGCCGCGATGGCGTGTTCCGTGCGGAGCCGGGGCAGTTCGAGCTGTGGGTGTGCGCATCGTCCGCGAGCGGCGAAGCGGTCATCTTCGAGCTGCTGGCCGGTTGACGTACTGCCAGGCAGGGCCTGGCACTACCGTCATCGGTATTCCACGCCTCACCGGCTACGCTGGCGCCTTCGTGATACCGATGGAGCCGTGCGCATGCGCCTGATCAAGATCCTGCTTCCCACGCTGATGCTGGCTGCCTGCAGCCAGCCCAACGCGCCGGCCAATGACGCTGCCGCGCCTGCGACCTCACCACCGGCCACGACCGCCACGGCGCCCGAAGACGCGCCGCAGGCGGGGTTGTCGCCGGATGCGGTGGAACCCAGCACCGCCGCCACGCCGGATACGGCGCCGCCCGTAGCAGGCACCGATTCGGCCGCGACGCCCGCCACGGCAGCGGCCGAGGGCGACGCACGTGAGCGCATTACCCGACTGCTGGGCGATGCCGATCAGTACGAGAGCGTGTTCAACGAGCTGCAGCGCGGCGTAGCGGCGGGCGACCGGGCCGCAGTGGCCGGCCTGATGCGGTATCCGGTGCGGGTCAGCATCGCTGGCAAGAGCCGGAAGATCGCCGATGCGGCCACGTTCCAGCGCGACTACGACACGATCGTGACGCCGCCGCTGGCCACGCTGATCGCGGCGCAGAAGTTCGACACCTTGTTCGTCAACTGGCAGGGCGTGATGCTGGGCCAGGGCGAGGTGTGGATCAACGGCAAGTGCCTGGACAAGGACTGCGCCAAGGCCGAGGTGAAGGTCAACAACATCGGCGAATGACGCAACGGCGTGCGGACCAACGGTCCGCACCTGCCGATGATGTGTCGCCGGCAGGTGTCGACCGTTGGTCGGCACTCGCTCTCAACCCTTCGGCGTGAGCTTCAACAGCTTGCCGTTGCTGCCGTCTTCCAGCAGCCAGATCGCACCATCCGGGCCCTGTTCCACTTCGCGGATACGCTCGCCCATCAGGAAACGCTCGGCTTCGCGTGCGTTGTCGCCATCGAAGGCCACGCGCACCAGCGACGTGGAGGACAGCCCACCGATGAAGCCGCTGCCGGTCCACTGCGGGAACAGCTTGCCGCTGTAGATGATGAAGCCGGCCGGCGAAATCACCGGCGTCCACGTCACCTTCGGCGCGGCGAACTCCGGGCGCGTGCTGTGGTCGGGAATATCGCGGCCGTCATAGTGGTTGCCGTTGGACACGATCGGGTAGCCGTAGTTGGCGCCGCGCGTGATCAGGTTCAACTCATCGCCACCGGCCGGGCCCATCTCGTGCACCCACAGCGTGCCGCGCGCATCGAAGGCGATGCCCAGCGCGTTGCGGTGGCCCAGCGACCACACCTGCGCCGCCACGCCGCCCTGGGAGGCGAAGGGGTTGTCGGCCGGCACGCTGCCGTCGTCGTTGAGGCGGATGATCTTGCCCAGGTTCGTGGCCATGTCCTGCGCCGGGTCGAACTTCTGGCGTTCGCTCGAGGTGATCCACAGCTTGCCGTCCGGGCCAAAGGCCAGGCGGTGACCGTAGTGGCCCTTGCCTTCCACCTTCGGCGTCTGGCGCCAGATCACCTTGAAGTCCTGCAGCGTGCCGCTGCCATCGGCGGCCAGCACCAACCGGGCGCGACCCACGGCGGCGCCGCGCGTGTCGTTCTCGCCTTCTTCGGCGTAGCTCAGGTACACCAGCTGGTTGCTGGCGAACTTCGGGTGCGGCAGGACATCGCCGAAGCCGCCCTGGCCGCCGTAGGCAACCTTCGGCACGCCCTTGATATCGGCGCTCTTGCGGGTCTGCACGTTGAAGTGCTTCAGCGCGCCTTGCTTCTCGCTGACCAGCAAGCTGCCATCGGGCAGGAAGCTCATCGCCCAGGGTTGGTCGAAGCGGGCGAATTCGGTGGCCGTGAACGGCCACTGGGCCTTCTCAAGGGCAGGCGCGGCGGCTTTCCCGGGCGTGTCGGCGGCGACACAGGCGGTAGTGAACAGGGCCGGGGTGGCGGCAAGGGCGATGCTGAGCAGCAGGCGGCGGGTCATGGGAAATCTCCGGAAGGGGACGCGAATGGCCAGCCGTTGTTGTACACCATGGCCATCAACGCAGCGTGGACCATACGTCATCCCCCGTAGGCGGGTGCTCCTGAATCGGCTACCGTAGGCCCCGGCTGCCGCCATCAAAACGGAGTTTGATCAATGAAAGCACAGGTAAACAAACCGTCGCCGGCGTTCATCGCCGCGTCCTGGACCGCGTTGCTGCTGGGGGCCGCCGCTTACCTGGTCGGTCTGTTCAATGCCGAGATGGCGCTCAACGAGAAGGGCTATTACCTCACCCTGCTGTTGTTCGGCCTGTTTGCCGCGGTGTCCCTGCAGAAGAGCGTGCGCGACCGCGTCGAAGACATTCCGGTCAGCGGCCTGTACTACGCGCTGTGCTGGTTCGCGCTGCTGGCGTCGCTGATGCTGCTGCTGGTGGGCCTGTGGAACGCCACGCTGGTGCTGAGCGAAAAGGGCTTCTACGGCATGGCGTTCGCGCTCAGCCTGTTCGGCGCGGTGGCGGTGCAGAAAAACACCCGCGACCTGATGGCCGCGGGTGAGGGTGTGACGGTTGAAAAGCCCTCGCGCGTTCCGCCGCTGCCCAGCGGCGACTGAGTGCACGTGCAGCCGTGCGGTACTCAGGTGCCGCGCGGTACGCCCTTGTCCAGGTGCGCCTGGTGCAGGGCGGTGGACTCATCCCAGCCACGGCGCACCGCATTGCGGGCCTGTTCCCAGGTGAGTTTGCTGGTGGCCTGCTCACGCGCCCAGCGCGATTGCAGCTCTGCTTCCACCTGTTCGTAGGCTTCAATCACTTCATCGGCACGGGTACGCGTGTGCCGGGTGCTGTAGCCGAGGTAATACGCCGGTTCGTAATCATCGAACTGCTGGCTGCTGTCGTAGTAAGGCTCTGCGCTGAAGCGCTCGCGCCAGTAATCCGAGACCGCTTCGCGCGGCACGCCGTCTTCCGGCACCCGGCCGGGAATCTGGTAATCAGGGCTCATGTCTGGCTCCGGTGGGGTGAGGCTTCAACCTACCTGCCTGCCGGTTAACGCCACGGGCGCGTGGGGTGAATGTTGGATCAACGCGGGCACAGGGCGGTGCCATGGATGGCGCTGCCACGCAGGGCGTGGCACTACTGTTTGCGTGGCAGCAGGTAGATGACCGCGCCCACCGCGAACGCGATCAACGCGGCCGCAATGTTCTGCCAGCTCGCACTGGCAAACAGGGCCAGGCACAGCACCAGCGCCAGGATCGGAATCAACGGGCCGCCCGGCAGTTTCAACGCACCAGGTCGGTCGCGGAAGCGCCGCGCCAGCACGATTACGGCCGCCGCGGTGCCGATATAGGCGAACAGGCGCGTGGTCATCGACAGCAGGGCCAACTGCACGAACGACCCCGACAGCGCCAGCGCCAGCGCGATCAGCCCTTGGGTGATGATCGCCGCCGCCGGCGTGCGGAAGCGCGGGTGCACCTGCGCCAGCAGTTTCGGGCCGTAGCCGTCGCGGGCCAGCGCGAACAGGAAGCGTGGGCCCATCATCATCGTGTTGCTGTTGGTGCCCAGGATGGAGATCGTGGCGCCCACGGTGAGGATCAGCGCCAGCGCCTCACCGCCGAAACCGGCCGCCGCGTCGGCGAGCGGCGTGGCCGAATCCGCCAGGCCAGGCAGCGTGCCCTGCGCGATGAACTGCACCGCGCCATAGATCACCGTCACCGTGATGATCATCGTGATCAGCGCGAACGGGATGTCACGGCGCGGGTTGCGGTACTCGCCGGCCGCGGCCGGAATGTTCTCGAAGCCGGCATAGGCATACAGCAGCAGCAACGCCGCCTCGCCCATGCGCTGCAGGTCGTGCGGGTCGGGGCGGGTGCCGGAGAAGGCCAGGTCCGTGTCCACGTAGAACGCGCCGATCGCCACGAACAGCAGCAGCGGCAGCATCTTGCCGATCACCAGCACGATCCCGGTGCGCGCCGCCGAGCGCACGCCGGCCACGTTCACCGCCGTGAGGAAGCCCAGCGACACCACGATGATCACCACCCGGCCCACGTCATGTCCGGCCCACGGCCAGAACCGCGCCACGGCGTCGGCCAGCGCGTTGCTCAGCGCCGCCGCCGAACTGATCCGGGTCAGCCAGATCATCCAGCCGATCTCGAAGCCGGCGAACCGCCCGAATGCCTCGCGTGCGTACAGGTAGCTGCCGCCCGCCTCGTCGAAATAGCTGGCGGCCTGCGCGTAGCACAGCACCAGCAACGCCACCACGATGCCCGCCGCTACCACGCCCCACAGGCTGAACGGGCCCAGCAGCAGCACGGTGGCTGCCGGCAGCAGGTAGATGCCGCTGCCGATCACATCGTTGATCGACAGCCCCACGATCTGCCAGCGGCTGACCGCGCGTTCCAGCTGCGGTTCGGCGGGGCTGCTCATCGGGCCGCCCCCGCTCGCGGGGGCAGGGAAGGCAATGCCCAGTCGTGCTGCAGCCGCTGGTACTGCGCGCGCGGCAGCAGCACGAACACCGGCTTCGCCGCCGGGTCCAGCCATTTCAGCAGGGCGTGCATGTGCTCGGGCTGCATCGCCGTGCACCCGGCGGTGGCTTCACCGGGGGTGCGCCACAGGTGGGCGAAGATGCAGCTGCCCCTGCCCGCTTCGCCGCCCGGGTTGTGCTCGATCACGAAGCCCTCGCGGTAACGCACGTCGCCCTTGTTGTGCAGGTCCAGCCGCATCGGTTCGGTGGACCCTTCCACCGCCTCCGAACCGACCACGTCGGCGTCGACGATGCGGTTGTAATACTTCGAATCCGGCACGTCCATGCAGTAGCTGCTGGCGAGCATCGGCTGGTAGGGAAGGGCGGTATCGGCCTTGCCGGCATACCCGAACGCAGTGCCGATGAAGAACATGCCCGCGGGGCTGCGCCCGTCGCCTTCCCGTTTGACCGGCTCGCCGGGCCGCTGCGCGCCCGCATCGGTGGGGTTCGGTCGCAGGCCCACCCCCCAGGCGCTGCCGCTGCGGCCCACGGCCACCTCGAACGGCGGCCCTTCAGCCTGCCAGCCCTTCGTATCGTCAAAGCTGTACGCCTGGAGGGCGCCGTGGGTGGCATCCCAGCCATCGGTGGTGACCACGATCATCTGGCGGGTGTCCTGCACCAGTGCGACCGGCGAACCCAACGCGGCGGCGGGCAGGGCGCTGGCAACCAGCACGACGGCAAGGGCGGAACGCAGCAGCGGCAGCATCGTGGCGTACTCCGGGAATCAGGTGTCGATCAGGTGTTCGATCCGTTCCAGGTTCACCCCGAGCTGGCGGTGGCGGTCCGGGTTGGCGTGGCAGAGCAGCACGAACACGAAGTCCAGCAGCGACTGCAAAGCAGAACGGTACAACAGTTGCGCCACGTGCGGCGCCGGATCGTGCGCGCAGACCACCAACGCGCCGTCGGCGTGCGCGCGCAGCGGGTTGGCACTGTGCCGGGTGATCGAGACCACCTTGCCACCCACGTCCTGGAACTGGCGCGAGAGCTGGAACAGCTGCGGCAGCTTGCCGAATTCGGAGAACACCAGCATCACATCGCCGGGGCGTGCGGCCGACAGGTTGGCCATCATCAGGATCGGGTCGGCGTGGTGCACGGTGAGCATGCCCAGCAGCGACAGGCGCATCGCGAACTCGCGCGCGTACAGCCCATCGTCGCCCAGCCCGTAGACGAATACCTTCGGCGCCCCGTCGATCAGCCGCACGATGGTCTGCACGTCGGCCTGTGCATTGGCCAGCCGGGTCTCCTCGTCGGCGGCGCTGCGGCTCAGGCGCAGGCGCTCGGCCAGCTGCGCGTAGTCGTCGCCGGTCTCGGCGGACGGCGGCACGGCACCCGCGTCGCTGCCGGCGCGCGCCACGGCCTGGCCGATCGAGTACTTCAGATCCGGGTAGCCCTTGAAGCCCAGCTTCTGGCTGAACTTCACCACGCTGGACTGGCTGATGCCCAACGCGCTGGCCAGCTGCTGCGACGAGTAATCGCGCAGCAGGTGGGCGTTGTCGAGGATGAAGTCGGCGATGCGGCGTTCGATTGCCGACATGTGGTCACGCTCGGAGCGGATTTTCACCAGGGGCGGCATGGAGGACGCGTTGGTTCCTGTGTGTGGGAGGTGTAGAGCCACGCCCTGCGTGGCTGACGTACACCGGGACCGCGCGATGCAGCCACGCAGGGCGTGGCTCTACGGCGTGAGGTTACCAGCGCGGGGGTGTAATCATCTCCAGACCCCGTACTTCCGTGATGCCCAAGCCCGGCGCGTCGCTGATGGTGATCTCCGACTCGTTGAAATGTACCCCGCCGGTGACCGGATTGAATTGCCCCAGCGACGGGCCGTCCAGGTCCACCTTGGTGATGATCTCGCTCTTGGCCACCGCCAGGTGCACCGCCGCGGCCACGCTGATGCTTGACTCGATCATGCAGCCGATCATGCACGGCACGCCATAGATGGCGGCGATGTCGGCAATGCGGATCGCGTTGGAGAGCCCGCCGGTCTTCATCAGCTTGATGTTGATGATGTCCGCCGCGCGCTGCTGGATCAGGTCGAACACCTGGCCCGGGTTGAACACGCTTTCATCGGCCATCACCGGCGTATTGACCCGGTCGGTGACGTACTTCAGCCCGGTGATGTCGGCCGCCTTCACCGGCTGCTCCAGCAGCTCCAGCACCACCCCGGCCTCTTCCAGCGTGCGCATGGCGTGCACCGCCTGCTTGGCGGTCCAGCCCTGGTTGGCATCCAGCCGCAGCAGCGCACGGCCCTGCACGGCGGCGTGGATCGCCTTGACCCGCTCGATATCCAGCCCGATGTCCTTGCCGACCTTGATCTTCAACGACTCGAAGCCGCGGTCGATCGCCGACAGCGAATCGGCCACCATCTTGTCGATGTAATCCACGCTGATGGTGATGTCGGTGGTGATCACCGGATCGCCGCCGCCCAGCATCTGGTACAGCGGCGCGTTGTGCAGCTGCGCCCAGAGGTCGTACACCGCGATCTCCACCGCGGCCTTGGCGCTGGTGTTGCGCTCCATCGACGACTGGATCAGCGCGCAGAGGCGGTTGAGGTTGGCCACGTCCTGGCCGATCAGGCGCGGCTTGATGAAGCGGTCGATGGCTTCGATGATCGAACCGTGCGTGTCGCCGGTGATCACCGCCGTGGCGGGGGCCTCGCCGTAGCCGGTGTGGCCGGTATCGGTGCGCACCAGCACCACCACGTCTTCCACGGTGTCCACGGTGCGCAGCGCGGTCTTGAACGGGGTTTTCAGCGGCACGCGCAGCATGCCAAGTTCAATGTCGGTAATTTTCATCAAGGAGTCTGTGGCCGGATGCGCTGGATGTTGGTGATGCGGTCGATGTAGCTCACGGTGTCGCTGGCCATCATCGGCTGCAGCGGAGTCACCGAAACACCGTTGAGATGGGCCTGCACCCGATGGCCGTCGTGGCCGAACCAGCTGCCGCCGGCGGTGTCGTGGATCATCCACGTCTGCCCGTCGAGCTGCCCGATGGTCACCATGACGTGGCCGGGGATGTAGACTAGGTCGCCCACCTGCAGCTGCTGCACGGCGGCGTTGCGCGTGGCCTTGCCGTCTTTTTCGCGGAAGGCGATGCGGTCCAGTGCCGGGCTCACGGCCTGTGCGCTGGTGTTGCGCGGCATCAGCACGCCGAAGCTGCGGTAGATCTCGGACACGAAGCCGCTGCAATCGCGGGTGT
This sequence comes from Stenotrophomonas sp. KH_036_B, assembly GCF_057839485.1. Classification (NCBI taxonomy): domain Bacteria; kingdom Pseudomonadati; phylum Pseudomonadota; class Gammaproteobacteria; order Lysobacterales; family Lysobacteraceae; genus Stenotrophomonas; species Stenotrophomonas sp. KH_036_B. Next base: position 501,905 of record NZ_CM174491.1, read on the forward strand.
CGTAGGAATGGCCCCAGCCGTAGCGTTCGCCCAGGAACTTGAAGCTCTGGGTGAGCAGGTTGCGCGGGGTCAGCGGCAGGTAATCGCTGGCGGTGTCCTGCGAACGCGGCAGCAGCGCCGGCACCAGCGCCAGCGTGCCGTCGTCGTTGCGCACCGGCAGCTGCACCACGTGCGCGGCGTGCGCCTGCTGGCCGTTCACGGTCTGGTGGAGCGGCCAGTCGGCCAGCACCGGCACGCGCACGCCCATGTCCAGTTGCAGCCGGGAAACGCGCGGTTCTTCCGGCGTAAACGCGGTGAAGGCGGTGGCGCCGGTGATCACCCGGTAGGGCCCACGCTGGCCGTAGCCGAACACGGCCTCGGCGCTGCCGATGCCGACGAAGCGCTTCTCAATCCACGCCGCGTAGCGCTCGCTGGTGACGAACAGCCAGTGGCCGTCGGCACTCTCATGCAGCACCGCCACCGCGTCGCCCGGGAACAGCGCCGACTCCTGGAAGCGGTCGATATCGGTGTCGCCCTGCGTGGTGAACACCCGCAGCGTGGTCGGGAACGCCCGCAGCGCCGCGCGGTGTGTGACCAGCCCGTACTGCAGCGGGCGCTGGGCGGGAATGGCCGCCAAGGCGAGGTTCGCCTCGATGGCGGTACGCGCGGTGCCTGCAATCGGTTGTTCGTCTTCGCCGAACAACGGCTTCTCCGGCCAGCGCGACAGTGCCTGGATGTCGGCCAGCACCCGCTCGCGCGTCAGCTGGGCCGGGAGCGCCCGCAGGTCATGAATCGAGTGGTCCTCGGCGCGCATGCGCGCGTTCTGCGCAGCAATGCCGGCGGCATCGAGGATCACGCGATCGGCATCGGGCAACCGGTCTGCCCAGAACGCCGGATCGAGATAGGCCTCGCGCAACCCGATGACCCCGCCGAACGCGGGCGGCGGCGCAAAGGGCGCTTGGGCCCAGGTCGCGCCGGCGGGCAGCAGCACCAGCGCCGCCAGCAAGGCGCGGGCCGGCCACGCAAGCCGCACGGAGCGGCGGGGGGAAGCCTGGATCATGGAGCGGTCATCCTCCTCGGAAGCGTCAGGAATATTTATTCGTTTCGATGGCGAAAGCAAGAATAAATTATTGACCACCTGTCAGGCCCGTGTTACACAGCGATTACCACCTGCACCTGGGAAGTGTCGCCGTGGATCCTGTTGTACGCAAACCGCGTTCGCTCCACCACATCGCATGGCGCACGGCGGCTTGCCTGCTGCTGGCGGCGCCGTCGGTATGGGCGCAATCCATGGCGACGCTGCCCGAGGTAATCGTCGCCATCGACCAGGGTCGCTTTGCGGCGGCCGACGCCGACATCGGCAAGGCGCTCGCGGACCCGTCGGTGGGCCCGCACCTGCGGGATGACTACGCCTTCCAGCGCGAGCGCATGCGCCGCATGCGGCTGGATTTCAGCTTGGAGGCCGCCGCCGCCAAGGCCCTGCTGCGCAAACAGATTCCGGACCTGCGCGACGACGAGTTCGTGCGCTGGGAGGCCGCCGGCCTCATGGAACACCTCGATATCGACGGCCAGCGCCGCTACTTCAAGCGCGCACCGGCCAACCTGTTCCGGCTCAGCGGCGAGGCCCGCGCGCGGCGTGCACCGGGCGTGCCGCTGCCGGTGGACGGCCCGTACGAGAACCTCGCCCCGCACCATCGCGAGGTGATCGCCGCCGCCCAGGCCAGCGGCGCCACCAGCGTGGTGCCGCGCCGGGTGGAGGTCACCCAGTCGCTCACGGTAAAGGCCGACGCGGTGCCGGACGGCGCGCTGCTGCGTGCCTGGATTCCGTACCCGCGCGCCATTCCGGGCCAGCAGGAAGACATCACCTTCCTCGGCGCCACGAACTGGATCGATGGCATCGACGGCAGCTTCATCGCGCCCGAAACAGCGCCCCAGCGCACGCTCCAGATGGCGAAAAACGCAGTGGCGGGCCAGCCCACCCGCTTCGAGATCCGCTATGCCGTGACGGTGTATGCCCGTCATTTCAACATCGATCCTGACAAGGTGCTGCCCACCCCGAACGATCCGGCGCTGCAGCCCTACCTGTCCGAGCGCGCGCCGCACGTGGTATTCACCCCGGCGCTGCGCGCGTTCTCGCAGCGTGTGGTCGGTGGCGAGACCAACCCGTACCGCATTGCCAGCAAGCTGTTCGACGCCGTCGACCAGATTCCCTGGGCCGGCGCCCGCGAGTACTCCACCCTCTCCAACATCAGCGATTACGCCCTGCATGCCGGCCATGCCGACTGCGGGCAGCAGACCCTGCTGCTGATCGCGCTGCTGCGGCTCAACGGCATTCCCGCGCGCTGGCAATCGGGCATGGTCTATTCGGACGACGCGGTGGGCTACAACAACCTGCACGACTGGGGCGCGCTGTACCTGGCCCCGTACGGCTGGGTCCCGATGGATGTCACCACCGGCCGCCTGGACAGCCCTGAACCCGCGTTGCGCGACTTCTACTTTGGCGGGCTGGATGCGTATCGCATCGCCTTCAACGACGACTTCCAGCGGCCGCTGGTCCCGGCGGCGTCATTCGCACGCGCGGACAACGTCGATTCGCAGCGCGGCGAAGTCGAATGGTCCGGCGGCAACCTGTATTTCGATCAATGGAATTACGACTTCCAGTCGCACGTGGTGCCACTGGAGTCGACGCGGTAATCGGCGGTATCACCATTTTCACCCTTGAAGGAGAGAGCAGGGAATGAAAGCGAACAGTTTGAAGCGGGCGGCGCTATGCGTTGCATTGGGTGCGTGCTTTGGCAGCGTGCTGCCCACGGTGGTGTACGCGCAGGCAGTGAGTGGTGCGGTGGCCGGTCGGGCCAGCGCGGGTGACCAGGTCACCGTGGTCAGCACCAGCACCGGCCTCACCCGTACCGTCACGGCCAGCACCGATGGCAGCTACCGCCTGGGCCAGCTGCCGGTGGGCGACTACCAGCTGCAGCTCAGCCGCGACGGGCAGAAGCTCGGCGAACCGGTCGCGGTCAGCGTGGCGATCGGGGGCACCACGACGGTGAACCTGGCCAGCGGCGGCGGGGTGGTCAATCTTGATGCGCTGCAGGTGGTCGGCACGCGCGTGGTCAACCGCGTCGATGTGTCCACCACCGAAACCTCGTTCAACGTCAACCGCCAGGAACTGCAGCGTCTTCCCGTCGCGCAGGACCTCAGCGCCGTGGCGCTGCTGGCACCGGGCGTGGTTGGCGGCAACTCCACCTTCGGCGGCCTGTCGTTCGCCGGTTCGTCGGTGGCGGAGAACGCGGTGTTCATCAACGGCCTCAACGTCACCGACATGTACACCCGGCGCGGCTTCTCCAGCGCACCGTTTGCTTTCTTCAGCGAATTCCAGGTCAAGACCGGCGGTTACTCGGTGGAGTTCGGCCGCTCCACCGGCGGGGTGATCAACGCGGTGACCCGCTCGGGCAGCAATGAGCTGCAGGGCGGCGTGGAAGTCACTGCCGAACCCAGCGCGTGGCGCTCCAGCGGCCGCGACCATTTCCACCGCGATGGCACTCCGCACTCGTATGCCAGCCGCGACGACAACTCGTTCTTCAAGACCAATGTCTGGGGCTCGGGCGCACTGGTGCAGGACAAGCTGTTCCTGTTCGCCATGTACGAAGACCGCAACGACCATGGCCACAACACCTCGTCGGATGCGCTGACGTGGTTCAAGAACGAAGCCAACAACGGCTTCTGGGGTGCCAAGCTCGACTGGAACATCACCGACAACCACACCCTGGCGCTGTTGGCGTTCTCCGATGAAGGCGACGTCACCAACGCCTCCTACAACTACGACTGGGATGACAGCCGGATCGGCGCATGGGGCGGCGACTCGGTGACCGAAAGCGGCGGCCGCAATTACTCGGCCACCTATACCGGCCACTTCGGTGAGAACTTCACCGCACGTGCCATGGTCGGCCAGAACAACCAGCGTGCGTTCACCCGGTCCTCGCTGGACGAAGCATGCAGCCCGGTGTTCACCGACGCCAGCTACGCCTCGCGTCTGTACCAGCTCAACGGCCTGCGCCCGGGCTGCCACCCGACCGGCGCTGCCGTGGCCGAGCGCGACGACACCCGCGACGCAGCCCGCCTGGACTTCGAATGGCAGCTCGGCCGCCACCTGTTGCGCTTCGGCGTGGATCGCGAGTTGATGACCACCGAGCAGTCCACCCGCTACCCGGGCCCGACCCAGCTCAGCTACACCGCCTACGTGGCCCGCCCGGGCGATGAAGTGTGGGACGGCGCCAACGCCTACGTGCCGGCCGGCGTCACCGAGATGCTGCGCGGCCGCAACCGCGTATCCGGCGGCACCTTTGAAACCGAAGCCAACGCCTTCTACCTCGAAGACATCTGGAACATCACCAACAACCTCATGCTCAACCTGGGCGTGCGCTGGGACCGCTTCGAGAACCGCACCGCCGATGGCGATGCCTTCATCAAGATGGACGACCTCATCGCACCGCGCGTGGGCTTCTCCTGGGACGTGAAGGGCGACTCCACCACCAAGCTGTTCGGCAACGCAGGCCGCTATTACCTGCCGGTAACCAACAACATCAACGTCAACTTCGCCGGTGGCCTTACCGACGAATACTCCTACTACGTCCTGCAGGGGTGGCAGCAGCAGGCCAACCCGGTCACCGGCGCGCCGTACATGGCGCCGATCATCGGGCAGCAGATCGGCCCGACCGACACCCGCATGAACACCGGCGCGGCCGACCTGCGCCAGAGCGTGGATCGCGACCTCAAGGCGGTCTATCAGGACGAATACATCCTGGGCTTCCAGAGCATGATCAACCCGGCCTGGTCGTGGGGCGTCAATGCCACCTACCGCACCATGGAACGCGCACTGGACGACCTGCGCCTGAACTACACCCCGTGCGGCCCGACCGGTACCACCCTGTGGCCGATCGCCAACCCGGGTGAAAGCCTGACCATCTGGGGCGACTCCAGCATCGGCTGCACCACCGAAGGCTGGATCACCATCGACACGGCCAACAGCGGCTACCGCAAGGGCGGCAGCGGCGAAGTGGTGGGCTATTCCAAGCCCAAGCGCACCTACAAGGCGCTGGAGTTCCAGCTCGACCGCGCGTGGGACGAGAAGTGGCTGTTCAACGCCTCCTACCTGTGGTCGCGCAGCGACGGCAACTTCGAAGGCCCGGTCAACTCCGACACCGGCTACGGCGACACCGGCATGGTCCAGCATTGGGACCATCCGTCCAACAACGAACGCTATGGCGTGCTGTTCAACGACTTCCGCCACCAGTTCAAGCTGCGCGCCGCTTACGCTCTAAATGAACAGTGGTCATTCGGCACCACCCTGCAGGTGCAGTCCGGCGGCCCGGTCACCGCCTTCGGCGTGATGTGGCCCAACGACACCGTGGCCGGTGGCAGCACCTCCAATGAAAGTGGCGGCGGCGGCACTGGCTGGTTGTGCGTGGCCAACTGCTCCGGCCCGTACGACCAGCGCCAGTTCGAGTACAGCCCGCGCGGTGCGTATGGCCGCCTGCCGTGGACCTGGACCATGGGCGCCAACGTCACCTGGCGTCTGCCGGTGGAAGGTATCGACCTGAGCGCACGGCTGTCGGTGTTCAACCTCTTCAACAACCAGACCGTCATCAACGTCCACCAGCGTTACGAAGCCCAGCCGGGCCAGTACCGCGAGAACACCTTCAATACCGGCACCCGTTGGCAGGCCCCGCGTTACACCCAGCTGATGGTGACCTGGAACTTCTGATCGGACAGCGCGGGGGACGGCAGCGTCGTCCCCCGCGTCAATGGCCGACCTACCGCGGTAGGTGTTGACCGTGGGTCGGCACGGCTCTGGACGCACATGCACTTCAAACCGCTACGACCGACGACGCTGCTTCTGTCACTCACGCTGGCCGCTTCATGTCCGGCGACAGCGGCCGAAATGTCACCGTTCACCCCGATGCTCGACGACACCGTCGCGCAGCATCACCTGCCAGGCATCGCCATGGCGGTGGTCGAAGACGGGCAGGTGGTGTTCACCGATACCCGTGGCCAACGCAGCGCCGGCGGCGGCGAACCCATCGACGCCGACACCCTCTTCAAGATCGCCTCCAACAGCAAGGCCATGACCGCCGCGGTACTGGCGCGCCTGGTCGATCGCGGCCAGCTGCGCTGGGACGACCCGGTCATCAAGTACCTGCCGCAGTTCCGCATGCATGACCCCTGGGTCACCGAGCACATGCAGGTGCGCGACCTGCTCATCCACAACAGCGGGCTGGGCCTGGGGGCGGGCGACCTGATGCTCTGGCCCGAGCCCAACGCCTTCACCCGCGCCGACATCCTCGCCGGGCTGGCCCATCTCAAACCGGTCACCAGCTTCCGCAGCGGCTATGCCTACGACAACCTGATGTACGTGGTGGCCGGCGAAGTGGCCGCCGCTGCCGGCGGTAAACCGTACGACCAGCTGCTGCGCGAAGAGGTTTTCGCACCCTTGGGCATGACCCGTTGCCAGGCCGGCACATGGTCGGTGGCGCAGGTGGGCAACGTGGCCCAGCCGCATGCGCGCCGCGAGGGGCGCAACGTGGTGATCAATGCAGACGCTGCCACCGCCCCGGACCTGACCTCCATGGCGGCGGGCGGCATCCGCTGCAGCCTGCGCGACATGACCCGCTGGATGCAGGTGCTGCTCGACGCTGCACTGGCGCCCGGTTGGCTGAGCGATGCCCAGCGCCGCGCGCTGTGGACCGCGCACATGCCCATGCCGCTGGGCGAGCGCCAGCGCCGCTGGGACAACGCCCACTTCTCCGCCTATGGCTATGGCTGGCGTCTGTCGGACATGGATGGGCAGTGGAAGGTGGCGCACACCGGCACCTTGTCGGGCATGTATTCCTCGCTCGCGCTGCTGCCCGACCGGCACGTGGGCGTAGTCATACTGATCAACGGCGAGGGCGAGGACGCACGCACCGTGCTCATGCAGGCCGCGCTGAAGCACTACACAGCGCCGGAGCAGAAGCAGACCGTAGCCGGCTACGCCGCGCAGCTGCAGGCCAAACGAACCCAGCGCCGCAACACCACCCATGCGCTGCCAGACGCGACCGCACGCAAACCGGTAGAGCCACGCCGCGCCGCATCAACAGTGGGCGCCGTCTCGATGAACGCGTCGCCACGCGCCCGATACCGGCCGCTCGAACCGGAGCATGATTCTGTTGCGTGGCTGAGCAGTGCCGACCCTCCCGCAGCCACGCAGGGCGTGGCTCTACGCGGTGGCGACCACCCCGCAGCCGTGCAGGGCCTATACCGCGACCCCTGGCTGGGCCAGGCCCGGCTCTGCACGGAAAACGGCACCCTGCGCTTCAGCGTGGACAAATCGCCCACCCTGCGCGGCACCGTGACGCAGCTCGGGTCGCGCTGGCGGATTCAGTGGGATACCCTCGGGGCGGATGCCGAGCCCTGGCTGCAGGTACAGCCGGGCACCCCGCCGACGCTCACGTTGAGCGCGATCGATCCGGATATCGACTTCAGCTATGACTACCAGGATCTGCAGTTCAGCCGTATCGGCGATTGTCCCTAGCCTCCTGCTGTATGCCCTGGCGATGACGCCTGCCCTGGCGCAGGCCGTCACCATCGTGCCGGTGAGTACCCCGGAGGAGGCCGGCATGGTCGACATCCGCACGCTGGCGCCCGATATCCAGCAGGACATCCGCTACGCCGGCAGCAACAACTTCACCGGCCGCCCGGTGCCCGGTTATGAGGCCGAGAAGTGCTACCTGCTCGCGCCGGCCGCGCAGGCACTGGCGAAGGTGGACGCGCAGCTGCGCACCGAAGGCTACGCGCTGCAGCTGTTCGACTGCTATCGCCCCGCCCAGTCGGTGCATTCCTTCGTGGAGTGGGCCAACGATCCGCGCGAACAGTCGCGAAAGGCGCTGCAATACCCCGGGCTGGACAAGCCGCAGCTGCTGGGCGGCTACATCGCCGAGACCTCCGGGCACAGCCGTGGCGCCACCGTCGACCTGGGCCTGCTTCAGTGCAGCGGTGATACCTGCACCGCGCTCGACATGGGCACCGACTTCGACTACTTCGGCCCGCGCGCGAACACTGACGCCGCCGACATCACCCTCACCCAGTACCAGAACCGGCAGATCCTGTTGAAGGCCATGGAGCGCGAGGGCTTCACCAACTACCCGCAGGAGTGGTGGCACTTCACCCTCACGCCCGAGCCCAGCCCCACCACCGCCTACGACGTGCCGGTGCGCTGAGCGGCCCGTGCCCGGTGCAGGCCAGCGCGCCGCTACAATGCGCGCTCACCGAACCCACGGACCACCATGAACCTGCCGTTGCACTTTGGATTGCTGGGCACGCTGGAGGCCGGGCTGATCGCCCTGCTGATCGGCCTGCTGGTGTACGCACTGTGGCACCGGGTGTGCCGCTGGGCAGGGTGGTCGGACGGCTATGCCATTGGCTGGGCGTGCGTGATCGGTGTGGTCATCTCGGCCGGCATCGATGCGTGGAAGCTGTTCTACATGGGGGTGATGCGGCTGGAGTCGCCGATGTTCGCGCGGATGTTCCTGGCCACCATCCACGATCCGAACGAGCTGGGCTCGCGCGTGGTGCTGGAAGTGGTGGGGGCGCTGTCCGGTGTTGCGCTGGGCTGGCTCATATTCAGTTCCCGCTCAGGCGAAAAAAGCGCCAGCGATGCCTGAGGTTTCGTTTGCTTCCGGTTAAATCCGGCCGCGTTGAATGCCTGTCTTACCAATCGCTCACCTGCGCGTAACTGCACGGGTAATGCAGCGCTGCGCGCGGGTGGTTAAGACCGCGTGCGCGCGCCGATCGCGGCGCAAGATCGATTCACAAACGGGCTGGCAGTGTGGGGTCGTGCGGAAACAACGAACCGTGCAAGACCCCATCAAGGAGACCACCCAATGACTATTCGCAACCGCAAGCCCCTGATCGCCCTGATCGTCGCCGCAGGCAGTGTGCTGGCCATTCCGGCGATGGCCCAGACCGCGCAGCAGAGCGCCGCGCAGGCGCAGAACCAGGCCGCGCAGGCGCAGCAGGCAGCGGCACAGGCTGACCAGGCAGCGGACGCGGCATCCGGGGCAGCCGCCCAGGCCTCCTCGCAGGCCGGTGGTGGTGGCCAGACCTGGGCCAGCGTGGATACCGACGGCGACGGCAGCATCAGCAAGCCCGAGGCCCAGGTAAACGCAGGCCTTGCCCAGGTCTTCGACCAGGCCGACACCAACAAGGACGGCAAGCTCACGCCGGACGAGTACAAGGCCTACGTGGCCGCCCAGCAGGGCGCCGCCGCAGGCGGCAACGCCGCCCCGGGCCGCTGATCCAGCCAGCTTCACCGTGCCGACTGTGTAGAGCCGACTGTGTCGATCGGCTGCCCCAACCGGCGCCCGTAAAACCCGCACCACCCCGAAACCGCTGGACAACGGTATCGGACCCGGAAGGGCGGCCACGCCGCCCTTCCTCCCAAAAAGGGGACGGAGGACGTTAATTGGCCAATTAACGTCCTCCGTCCCCTTTTCAGTCCTTGCTATCCTTGCCGCATGATGACCTCCATGCCCACGCCCAACGGCGCCATCGGTCTGGTCGGTTTTGACGGTGACGACACGCTGTGGAAGAGCGAGGATTACTACCGCAAGGCCGAGCAGGATTACCTCGACATCCTGTCGCGCTACATCGACGTGCACGACACCGCCACCGCGCGCCACCTGCTTGAAGTGCAGCAGCGCAACCTCGGCGTCTTCGGCTACGGCGTAAAGGGCATGACCCTGTCGATGCTCGAAGCGGCCATCGAGATCACCCAGAAGACCATCGTCGCGCGCGACCTGCAGCTGATCCTCGACATTGGTCACGACACCCTGCGCCATCCGGTCGAACTGATCGACGGCGTGTCCGAATCGGTGGCCGAGATCGCGCGCGACTACCCGATCGTGCTGATCACCAAGGGTGACCTGTTCCACCAGGAAGCCAAGATCAAGGTCGCCAACCTGCGTGATCTGTTCCCACGCATCGAGATCGTGTCCGAGAAGGATCCGGAAACCTACGCACGCGTGCTGGAAGAATTCGACCTGCCCATGCAGCGCTTCGTCATGGTGGGCAACTCGCTGCGCTCGGACATCGAACCCGTGGTCACCCTCGGCGGCTGGGGCATCCACACCCCGTACGCCGTCACCTGGGCGCATGAAACCCAGCATGGCGTGGCTGCAGACGAGCCGCGCATGGTCGAGGCCGCTACCGCCTTCGACTGGCCGCAGGCGCTGCGCGCCATCGAAGCCAAGGCGGCGGGCGGCTGAGCCGGTGAAGCGCCTGCCCCGTCTGCTGCTTGTGCTGCTGCTGTGGCTGCCGTTGCTGGCCACCGCACAGCAGACCGCTGAAAAGTCCGAGGCATACCGTGTCCACACCGGGGATGCCTGGGTAGACACCCAGCTGCAGGACATCAACCACTACGCCGAGCGCTACCCGGACAGCTTCCTGGACGAAGTATCGCGGTATGCAGGCGTATCGCGGGGCTATGTGGCCGCGTTGATGTTCACCCATGGCTGGCAGGCGGGTGACATCTACTTCGCCTGCTTCTGGGCCAAGGTGACCGAGCATTCGTGCCGCGACGCCGTGCGCGCCTGGTCGCGCACCGTGCCTGACGAGGGCGCCGACAAGCGCTGGTCCGATGTAGTGGCGCAGATGCCGGTCACGCCCAGCAACCTGCACTGGCGCGCGCTGCGCCATGCCATCGTCGCCAGCCACGACCACTGGGACCGCCCGGTGACCCTGGACGCCACCCTCAGGCAGCAGCTCGGCGATCGCGCCCAGCGCGACCGCGCGGCGGCCAATTCGGCGCCGGGGCGCTGACGTACCGCGCAGCCACGCAGGGCGTGGCTCTACCGCGCCCGTAGAGCCACGCCCTGCGTGGCTGCCGTGCGCCGGCCAACCTTCGGCCCCCAATGCTGCTCTGCACCTCGCCGGCCACCGTTCGCCTGCGCGACAATGCGCGACTGCCTTCCCCGTGATCCGTTGCCGAGTACGTAATGAGCGCCGACCGTTTCGTTTCACCCGACGATATCCGCAGCCTGTTCGCCCAGGCCATGTCCACCATGTACCGCACCGAAGTGCCGCTGTACGGCACCCTGGTCGACCTGGTGGCCGAGATCAACGACGCCGTGCTCACCGCCGACCCGGCGCTGGCCGCGCAGCTGGACCGCAATGACGAACGCGCGCGCCTGGCGCAGGAACGCCACGGCGCCATCCGCGTCGGCACGGCCGAAGAGCTCGCCACCCTGGGCCGCCTGTTCGCCGTCATGGGCATGCATCCGGTCGGCTATTACGACCTGTCCGTGGCCGGCGTTCCCGTGCATTCCACCGCGTTCCGCCCGCGCACCGCACCCGCGCTGGCGGCCAACCCGTTCCGCGTGTTCACCTCGCTGCTGCGCCTGGAGCTGATCGACGATGAAGCGCTGCGCGAGGAATCGGCGCGCATCCTCGCGCGTCGCCGCATCTTCACCGACGAGGCGCTGGCACTGATTGCCCAGGCCGAGCGCGACGGCGGCCTGGCCGAAGCCGATGCCCGCCGCTTCGTCCTGGCCACGCTGGAGACCTTCCGCTGGCACAGCGACGCCACGGTGTCGCTGGCCACCTACCACGCCCTGAGCGCGGCCCACCGCCTGGTGGCCGACGTGGTCAGCTTCCGTGGCCCACACATCAACCACCTCACCCCGCGCACGCTGGACATCGACGCCGCGCAGGCCGCCATGCTCGCCCGTGGCATCGACGCCAAGGCCGTGGTCGAAGGCCCGCCGCCGCGCCGCTGCCCGATCCTGCTGCGCCAGACCAGCTTCAAGGCGCTGCAGGAAACGGTGAACTTCCCCACCGATGGCGGCGGCGATGCCGGCACCCACACCGCGCGCTTCGGCGAGATCGAACAGCGCGGCCTGGCGCTGACGCCCAAGGGGCGCGCGCTGTACGACCAGTTGCTGGGCCAGGCACGTGATGCCGGCGGCGATGGCAGCACCGGCCAGGACTATCCAACCCGCCTGGCCGCAGCATTCGTGCAGTTCCCGGACGACCACGACACCCTGCGCCGCGAAGGGTTGGGGTACTACCGCTACGCGCTCACCGAAGCGGGCCGCGCCACGCCCGCCGCCGTGGGCGAGCTGCCGGCCGAAGCGCTGGTCGCCGCCGGCCTGGCCAGCGCCGACCCGATCGTCTACGAGGATTTCCTGCCGGTCAGTGCTGCAGGCATCTTCCAGTCCAACCTCGGCGGCGAAGAGCAGCGTGCGTATGCCGCGCATGCCAACCGCGATGCGTTCGAGCAGGCGTTGGGCATGAAGGTCGAAGACGAGTTCGCGATCTACGAACGGCTGCAGCAGGAATCGCTGGACCGCCTGCGCAGATGATAAAAAAACGCCGGGAATTCCCGGCGTTTTTCGTTGCATCCCATCACACCTTCATCGTGCCCGTATCCAACCACCGCTGGTGCCACGACAACGCTTCCGGCAACAGATGCGGTGTGTGCTTGCCATAACTATCGCGGCTGGCGCGCTCGAAATAATCGTTGAGCTGGTCGCGGAAATCCGGGTGCGCGCAGTTGTCGATCACCACCCGCGCGCGCTTGCGCGGCGGCAGCCCGCGCAGGTCGGCCAGGCCCTGCTCGGTCACGATCACCGACACGTCGTGCTCGGTGTGGTCCACATGGCTCACCATCGGCACGATCGCCGAAATGGTGCCGTTCTTCGCCGTGGACGGGCTCAGGAAGGCCGACAGGAAGCCGTTGCGGGCGAAATCACCCGAACCGCCAATGCCGTTCATGATCCGCGTGCCCATCACGTGCGTTGAATTGACGTTGCCGTACAGGTCCACCTCGATCATCCCGTTCATGCCGATGCAGCCCAACCGGCGCACCAGCTCCGGATGGTTCGAGATCTCCTGCGTGCGCATGATGATGCGCTCGCGGTAGAAGTCGATGTGCTCCTTGAACGTTTCATTGGCCTGCGGGCTCAGCGCGAAACCGGTGCACGAGGCGTAGCTCAGCACGCCGTCGCGCAGCAGGTCCAGCATGCCGTCCTGGATGACTTCGGTGAACGCGGTCAGGTCGCGGAAACCGCTCTTGGCCAGCCCTGCCAGCACCGCATTGGGAATGTTGCCCACGCCGCTCTGCAGCGGCAGCAGGTTGGCCGGCAACCGGCCCTTGGCCACTTCATGTTTCAGGAAGTCGATGAGGTATTCGGCGATCTGCTCGCTGCTGCGGTCGATCGGGCTGAACGGGCTGTTGCGGTCCGGGCCGTTGGTGCGCACCACCGCCACGATCTTGTCCGGATCGCAGCGCAGCGCCGTTTCACCGATGCGGTCGTTGGCATGCACCAGCGGAATCGGCTTGCGGAATGGCGGCAGCGCCGTGCCGTAGTAGATGTCGTGCATGCCGTCCACGCCGGCCGGCTGCCACTCATTGACCTCGACAATCACCTTCTTGGCCAGGTCCAGCCAGGTCTTGTTGTTGCCCACCGACGTGGAGGGCACCAGCGACCCGTCTTCGCGGATCGCCGAGACCTCGATCACCGCCGTATCGATCTCTCCGTAGAACCCGAACCACACGTGCTGCGCCACGTGGCTGAGGTGGATGTCGATGTAATCCAGCTTGCCTTCGTTGATGCGGTTGCGTGCGTACGGATCGCTCTGGAACGGCATGCGCATCGCGATGCCATCGGCCTTGGCCAGTGCACCGTCCAGTTCCGGTGCCGTCGAGGCACCCGTCATCAGGCTGATCTGGAAGGGCAGGTCCTGTGCGTGGAACGCCTCGATCCGCTGCGCCAGCGCCACCGGCACCGCCTTGGGATACCCGGAGCCGGTGAATCCGCTCATGGCCACGGTTTCACCCGGCTGAATGAGGGCGGCGGCGGCCTCGGCCGATACAACGCGATCGCGCAGGCGCGCGTCGGCAATGCGATCTACGGACATGACGACTACGTTTTCTGGGGGAGTTTCATTATCGACCATCACCGGCCCTGCCGGGGTGCGACCAAGGTGGCATGGCGTTTTCAGACGCCCGGGTGCCTGTTCAGCAAAATGATGCCTTCTGTACCCGCCGGTATTGTTTTGCAGTGCAGCGTGCAAGTTGTTCGCCGAGCCTAGAAGATCGCCCTGCATCCCGACGTGGGGGAGGGAGCAGAGCCCGCTGGCAGTTCGCTGCAAGCGGGCTTTTTTATGTCTGAAATTTGGTGAACGGCGCTGATTCTCTGGAGATCTACGAGAACGGCAGCCACGCAGGGCGTGGCTCTACCGGGCTTCGGCCGGTATCTCGGGACACGCATGGCGTGTCTCTACGGGTTTCGGCCGGTATCGCGGGGACACGCGTGGCGTGCCCCTACGGGTTTCGGCCGGTATCTCGGGACACGCATGGCGTGTCCGTACGCGCTTCGGCCGGCATCTCGGGACACGCATGGCGTGTCTCTACGCGCTTTGGCCGGCATCTCCAGGACACGCATGGCGTGTCCGTACGCGCCGGGCCCGCGTAGCGACACGCCATGCGTGTCCCACGCGCAAGGTCATCGCCCGACCGTCCCCAACCGCCCCATGCATAATCGCCTTATGCCGATTCCTGCCGATGCCGTCCCCGCCGCCCTCGTTCCCCTGGTCGACCGCGCGCTTGCCCGCCTTGCGCTCAGCCTGAATGACTCAGGCAGCTGGCCGCCGCCAGAACCCGTGGTCGACCAGCTGCGCCTGCTCGCCATCACCAGCGATTTCGCCATCGATACCCTGTGCCGGCAGCCCGCGCTGCTGTCGCAATTGACCCTGCCGGACTGCCCGCCGCTGCCGTTGCCCGTGCTGGACCCGCAGCAGCCCACCGAATGGCCCGTGCGCCTGCGCCGCTACCGCACCGCCGCGTCCACCCGGCTGATCTGGCGCGACCTGGCCGCGCTGGACGACGTGCCGGCCACCCTGGCCGGCGCCACCGTGCTGGCCGAAGACTGCATGGCGCTGGCGCTCACCGCGCTGGAGCAGGAATTCGCCAGCCGCCACGGCGTGGTCCGCGCCGCCGATGGCAGCGCCCAGCAGCTGGTGGTGTTCGGCCTGGGCAAGCTCGGCGGCGGCGAACTGAACTTCAGTTCCGACGTCGACCTCGTCTACGCCTACCCGCAGGGCGGCGAATCCGACGGTGCACGCCCGCTGGCTGCCGAGGAATACTTCGCCCGGCTCGGCCAGCGGCTGGCGCGGCTGCTCGATGAAACCACCGTGGACGGCTTCTGCCACCGCGTGGACCTGCGCCTGCGACCGTTCGGCAGCGCCGGGCGCGTGGCGCTGTCGTTCGCCGGCATGGACCAGTACTTCCAGCGCGAGGGCCGCGACTGGGAACGCTACGCCTGGCTCAAGGCGCGCGCCGTGGCCGGCGACATCGCCGCCGGCGAAGCGTGGCTGCAGACCCTGCGCCCCTTCGTGTACCGGCGCTACCTGGACTTCACCGCGCTCGACGGCCTGCGTGAAATGAAGGCGGCCATCACCGCCGAAGTCTCGCGCCGCGACATGTTCGATGACATCAAGCGCGGTCCCGGTGGCATTCGCGAGATCGAATTCCTTTCCCAGGCCCTGCAGCTCATCCGCGGTGGCCGCGAGGCCTCGCTGCGCGAGCGCCGCCTGCTGCACGCACTGCCGGCCCTGGTCGCGTGCGGGCAGATGGCCGCGCAGGATGGCGACGACCTGCTGCACGCGTACGCGTTCCTGCGCCGCGTGGAGAACCGCCTGCAGATGCTGCGCGACGCCCAGACCCACGCCCTGCCCACCGACCCCACCGACCGCCTGCGTATCGCCTGTGGCCTGGGCTACGCCGATTGGGACGCGCTGGTGGCCGCACTGGATGTGCAGCGCCAGCGGGTCAGCACCGAATTTGCCGCACTGCTTGCCCCGCGCGCCGGCCAGGCCGCGCCGGACGCACTGGCCAGCTACTGGCGTGGCCTGCCCGACGGCGGCAGCGCCGAGGTGTTGGCCGACGCGGGCTTCCACGATCCGCAGGGTGCCGACCAGTCATTGCGCGATTTCGCCCAGTCGCTGGGCGTGAAGTCGCTGTCCGACAGCGCCCGCGCCCGCCTGGACCGCGTGCTGCCCGCGCTGCTGCACGCCGCCACCCGCTCGCCGCAGCCCGACGCCGCACTCAAGCGCGTGCTCGGCCTGCTGCAGGCCATCCTGCGCCGCACCAGCTACTTGGCGCTGCTGGACGAACAACCCAGCGCGCTGGCGCGGTTGGTCAACGTGCTGGCGCGCAGCGCGCTGCTGGCCGAGCGCATCGCGGCGTACCCGCTGCTGCTCGACGAACTGCTCGACGTGCGCGTGTCCGGCCCCATTCCCGATGCCGCCGCCATGCAGGCCGAATGCGATGCCGCGCTGGCCGTGGACGATCCCGAAGGCGCGCTGCGCCTGCTCAATGAAACCCGGCTCGCGCTCAGCTTCCGCATGGCGCTGGCCACCCTCGACGGCCGCCAGCGCGCCGTGGACAGCACCCGCCAGCTGGCCGAGCTGGCCCAGGCCGTGGTGGTAACCGCGCACGCCATGGGCGAGGCCGACATGCGCAGCGCCCACGGCGTCATTCCCGGCGGGCGCTTCGCCATCATCGGCTACGGCAGCCTGGGTGGGCTGGAGCTGGGCTTCGGTTCGGATCTGGATCTGGTGTTCCTGCACGACCACCCGGCCGACCAGGACAGCAGCAACGGCGCCCGCCCACTCGACCCCGGCCGCTGGTACGCACGCCTGGCGCAGAAGGTGATGGCGCTGCTGGGTGCCGTCACCGCTGCCGGCCGCCTGTACGACATCGACGTGCGCCTGCGCCCGGACGGCGGCAAGGGCAGCCTCGTCTCGTCGCTGGCCAGCTACACCGAATACCAGCGCGAGCGCGCGTGGACCTGGGAACACCAGGCGCTGGTGCGCGCGCGCGGCATCGCCGGCGACGCCAGCCTGCTGGCCGATTTCGAACGGATCCGCGCGCAGACCCTGGCACGCCCGCGCGAGCGCGACGTGCTGTACGCCGACGTGGTGAAGATGCGGGCGCGCATGCGTACCGAACTGGACCGCAGCGATGCCGCGCGCTGGGACCTGAAGCAGGGCGCCGGCGGCATCGTGGATCTGGAATTCCTGCTGCAGACCGGCGTGCTCGACAGCGCCGGCGTGCACCCGCAGGTCCTGCAGCCGCGCGATACGCCGAGCCTGATCGACGTGCTGGCCAGCATCGCGTGGCTGCCGGGCGGCACGCGCGACGCATTGCATGAGGCGCATGCGGCGTTGCTGGATGTGGGGTTGGCGTGCACGTTGGATAGAAGGCCACGGCTGGCCGTACTCACCCCCGCGCTGGAAGAAGCGCAGCGGGTGATCACCGCCGCATGCGAGGCAGCGGAGCTGCCCTTCAACGGCACGCCTGGATAACGCGATACCGAACAACGGACAACGCAAAAAACACAACGTCCGTAGAGCCACGCCCTGCGTGGCTGCTCTCCGCGATAAAACAGGATGCACCGTGCAGCCACGCAGGGCGTGGCTCTACCGCGGGCGGGCAGGTTTCCAGCGCGCTACGCCACCCGCGGCGCCATCTTCCACAACAACGCGCGGAACGGCGCCAGCAGAAACACGCCAATCGCCAGCTTCACCGCCAGATCGCCCGCCGCCCAGCTCACCCACGGCAGACTGGACCCGGCAAACGCGATGCTCCAGAAAATGGTCGTATCCAGCGTCGCACTGCACGTCGTGGCCACCATCGGCGCGCGCCACCAATGCCCGCGCCGCAGCCGGTCGAACACCGTGATGTCCAGCAGCTGCGCCGCAATGAACGCCAGGCATGAAGCCACCGCAATGCGCGGCGTCGCAATCCAGATCGACAACAGCACCGCCAACGCGAACCCGGCCCACGCCACTCGCCGCGCCGCCGCCGGACCAAACCGGCGGTTGATCAGGTTGCTCACCAGGAATGCCACCGGGTAGCTGAAGGCACCCCAGGTCAGCCAGTCGTTGATCGGGTACTGCACCAGCACGTTCGAGCCCAGCACCACCGCGCCCATGGCCAACACCGCCAGCAGCAGCGAGCGCAGGGTCAACGGGGCAAACACAATGGCAGGGCGCGCGGACATGGCGAACCAGGGGGAAGACGAGGAAGCGGCGGATTATCCGGGCTTGGGGCGGCCACGGCCACCCCAGGCCGGTTCACTTACCAGCGTTCGCTCAGGTTGTTGGCGGCCGCATCGGTCGTAGGCATGAACGCCAGCGCCGTGCCCTGCGCATCGGCCACCATCCAGCCCGCACCGGCCTCGGTGGGCGTGAAGTCCAGCACATCGCCCACCTTCAGCGCCTGCGCCGGGTTCTCGTCGCGTGCCGGCCACTGCACCACCGCCAGGTCATCAGGTGATTGCGGGTTCTTCAGCGCCACCTGGTAGCCACCGTCGGCCTGCCGTTCCACCTTCTCCACCGTCAGCGGCGGCAGCGGCCCGGCCTTGCCGTTGCCCGTTCCCGTCGCCTTGGCCGCCGTGCGCCGCTCCGAGCCCTTGCCGGACTCCTTGAAGCCGGCCGCCGTGAGCCAGATCGGCGCGGTGATCACCGCCACGCTGATGAACGAGCCCAGCATCACGACGCTGCTCGCCTTCTGGCCGGGGGTGAAGTTCTGCGCGTGTGCCGGCGGTGCTGCAATCGCCACGCTCAGTGCTACCGCCAGAATCGAAAAACGCTTCATGCCAACTCCTTCTGCAAAGGCGGTACCGGCATCAGGCCAGTGCCGCGAAAATGTGTCACGGCCTTGGCGCGGCCATACCTGCCACCGGCTCGTGCGCCACCGTCACTTCCTGCGCCAGCACCTTCTGCTGCTGCAGGAAATCAAAGACGGACTCCACCGTCACCACCGAATAGTTGCCCGAGATGCGCTCGCTGGCCGGGTGGTCGGTGGTGGCCGCATTGGCCGCGAAGAATCGCGCGCCCAGCCGCTTGCCCACCCCGATGTGCAGCGAACTGGGCGTGTACCTCTGTTCCTTCAGCCACGTCTGCACCTGCGCACGGCGCACCAGCAGCGTGCCGTCGCGGGACTGCGCCATCGCCGCCGCCAGCACTTCCAGCACCCACTGGTTGGAGTTCTGGTATTCCTCGCTGAAGGGGTAGGCCACCACGCTGTAGCGCGGCTCGTGCAATGCCTTGGCCTGGATCCCCGGCGGCGTGAGCATCGCCTTCAACGCCGCGCGCACGGCTGGCGTGGGCACGCCCACGCGCAGGTCGGTGTGCGTACCAGTTTCGCCGATGAAGTTGCCCAGCCCTTCGTGGAACAGCGCCGACTCGGGCGATTTGCAGTGGTTGAGCAGGTGCACTGCCCGCCAGTTACCGTCGGCCTCGCGTATCGCAAACGCCAGGTGGCTGTGGCGCAGCCCGTATTTGCTGAGGTCCTGACCGCCGCGCGCGATGATCACCACATCCACGCCATCCAGCGCTTCCAGCGTTTCATCGGCACGCTGGGCTACATCGAACATGGATGCCAGCGCGGCCGGGGTGGGGTGGCGCTCCAGGCATTCGGGTTGTTGCGATTGCGCCTTTGTGGCGGGCGCGGCCAGCAACAACGCCGCGCACAACAGCGCCGGCAGCGCGAGGCGCTTCAGCGGCGGGTGCTCAGGCAATCCGGGGCAGGGCAGATCCATTGCGTTTCATTCTCCAGCGGTACGGTGCCGCGTCGGCATCATAGCGGCATCAGGCCGTGTACCGACGATGCGGTACAGGCGGCCCGTAGTGGCACCCCATGGGTGTCATCGAGGTCCATGGGTGTCATCGCGGTCCACGGGTGTCATCCCGGTGCCAGACCACCACCGAACTCAGCGACTCAGTTCCCGCGCACAAGGCTCGCTCACCGGCACGGGCGGTTCCTGCGGCCAGCGTTCCTTCTTCTGCTGGTCGGTCATCGGCGGCTGGTTGCGATACGCGGTGAGCTCCTTGTGGCAGCTCCACGACACCGCATCCTGCCCGGTAGGCATGCTCGAACAGCCGGCGACCAGCACGGCCATCACCACCAACACAGCACTGCGCATACGCACTCTCCTTCCTTGGGTGAACCTCGAATCTACCGGCATCGCACCGCCATCGGTAGCCACGCGACGCGCGTTTTTAAGCCGGGATATCCAATGCAGCCCGCACCTGCGCGGCAATGCGTGCGGTCTCGCGCAGCGGCTCGATCGGCCCGGGGTAGCCCCAGTCCAGCCAGCGTTCCTGCAGCCGGCCGCGCGCGCGCAGCGCCTGCTGGAACGTCACCATCCGCCCCTGCGCCTGGCTCTGCAGCGCCACCGCCACCGGCAGGCGCGTGCCGCAGGCTTCGGACAGCAGGTTCACCGAATCGGGTGACACCACGATCCGCTCGGCCCAACCCAGCAGCCCGGCATACGGGTTCACCCCGTCGCCGCCATCGCCCCAGATCACGTGCGGCACATCGGCGAACGCACTGCGCAGCGCGCCCACCAGCGCCGGTGGCGTGCGCCGCGACGTGGTGGCCAGCAGGCTGCCGCCCTCCGCACGCAGCTGGTCGGCCAGCTGGTGGAAGACCTGCACCATGTCCGGTTCGTGCCACGGTGCATGCGGCGTCGGCCCGCCCACCAGCAGCGCCGTGCGCGGGCCGGGCAGGTCGCCGAAGCTGGCGAAGGCCGCGCGGCCCAGCGAGAGCCAATCGTCATCCACCGGGTTCAGGCTGCCCAGCAGCGTGAGCACGTTGCCGCCGCGCAGGCGGTCGTGTTCGGGCACCACCAGCAGGTCCCAGTGGCGCGTGCCCAAGCGCGGGTCCAGGATCTGAACGCCCTTGCTGCCGTGCCGGCGCAGTTCGCGCAGCGCCCCGGCCGCCTGCCGGCCACAGCCAATCGCCAGCGCCGGTGGGTCCTGCACCAGCGTGGCAAATGCGTCGCCATAGCCGTGAGACGCACCCGGCAGCCAGCGCGGCGCCACCCATTTCCACGGCGCGCGCGGCACCAGCACCAGCGGACGATGTGCCCCCAGCTTCAATGCCGTGGCCAGGGCCACCGCCTGCCGCACATTGCCGGCACGGCCGTCAGTGATCGTCCAGGGCGGACTCCATCGTTTCACGTATGGCATTAATTCGTTTCAGTCAGGCTGGGTGTTGCAACAGTCGCGACACTCTACACTGCCAGCCTTCGCCGACCGTGCGGTGCCTGGTAAAGGTAGCCCAAGGCGTGCGGGATTCCTTCTTTGTCCAAGTGTCTTTCCGGAGGCTTCATGTCCAACGTGCTCAACGATGCTGCGCTTGACCAGCTGTTCCGTACCGCCCGCACCCAGAATGCCTTCCTCGACACCCCCGTCGAAGACAGCCAGCTGAAGGCCCTGTACGAACTGCTCAAGTGGGGCCCCACGGCCGCCAACGGCAGCCCGGCGCGTTTCGTGTTCGTGAAGTCGCCCGAAGCCAAGGCCAAGCTGGCCCCGGCGCTGTCCGAAGGCAACCATGACAAGACTCTGGCCGCCCCGGTCACCGTCATCATCGGCTTCGACGAAGACTTCCACGAAAAGCTGCCCTACCTGTTCCCGCACACCGACGCGAAGGCATGGTTCGACGGCCCGCGTGAAAACCGCCATGAATCGGCCTTCCGCAATGGCAGCCTGCAGGGCGCCTACCTGATCCTGGCCGCCCGCGCGCTGGGCCTGGACGCCGGCCCGATGTCGGGCTTCGACCCGGCCAAGGTGGACGAGGCCTTCTTCAAGGGCACCACCATCAAGTCGAACTTCCTGGTCAATCTGGGGTACGGTGATTCTTCGGGCCTGTTCCCGCGGCTGCCGCGCCTGTCCTTCGACGAAGCGGCGCGCATCGAATAAGTTTTTCCGTCGAAGAGAGCGGCCTGGCGCCGTTCTCGACGTCGCGCAGCGACGGCCTGAGGGAAACTGCCTCGATGGCCGGTATTACGGGCCCCTCCGTGCGGACGGGCTGTTGCACCACTTTTCCTTTTCCCTACGAATGCGAGAGAGACCTGACATGACCATGACCCGCAAACTGCTGCTGCCGCTGGCCCTCACCTTGGCCATCGCCGCCTGCTCCAAGCCGGCTGAAGACACCGCCGCCCCGGCCGCCGACGCGACCCCGGCTGCTGCCGCCACCGCACCGGCTGATGCCGCTGCCACCCCGGCCGCTGCCCCGGCTGCTGAAGCCATCCAGATCGCATCGGGCACCTACAAGCTCGACCCGAGCCACACTGACGTGCTGGCCCAGTGGAGCCACTTCGGCTTCTCGCACCCGACCGCCCACTTCGGCGCCGCCGAAGGCACCCTGGTGTATGACGCGGCCGACGTGACCAAGTCCACCGTGGAAGTGAAGCTGCCGCTGACCGGCCTCAACAGCTTCACCGCCAAGTTCGACGAACACCTGAAGAGCGCCGATTTCTTCGACGCGGCCAAGTTCCCGGCGGCCACCTTCAAGAGCACCAAGGTGGAAGCGGCGGGCGCCAACAAGCTGACCGTCACCGGTGATCTGACCATCAAGGACATCACCAAGCCGGTCACCCTGGACGTCACCGTCAACGCCGGCGGCGAGCACCCGATGGCCAAGGTTCCGGCCGCTGGTTTCGACGCCACCACCACCATCAAGCGCAGCGATTTCGGCGTGGGCGCGTATGCCCCGAACGTCAGCGATGAAGTGAACATCCGCATCACCACCGAAGCCACCGGCGAAAAGCCGGCTGCGTAAGCGGTAGCGATGTGGAAATGCAGAAATCCCGCCGAAAGGCGGGATTTTTGTTTGCGCCGACCGCGTGATTCGGAGCTGGCTAACTGGACTGGGCAGAGCCGACTGGGTAGAGCCGACTGTTAGTCGGCTGCTCCTCCGCTTTCCGCTCCGGCACCGCGAAGCCACGCATGGCGTGGCTCTACACTGTGCACCACGCAACAACGGAGCACCCCGTGCAAGACGCACACTACTGGATGATGGAATTCTGGACCGGGCTCAGCCTGCTCGACCTCATCGGCGGCAGCCTCCTCGGCACCGTGCTGGGCCTGCTGCTCGGCATCGCCACCTGGTACGCACTGCGCCGCCGCCAATGGCTGCACCGCCAGCGCCGCTGGCACCACTGGCTCATCGCCTGCCACGCGGTCCTGCTGCCGCTGCTGTTCGCCTTCACCGGCCTGCAGCTCGGCTTCGCCGCCGGCGCGCAGCGCGCCCTGTACAAGCAGATCGATCACTTCCAGCCGCACCTGCAGACCCTCGTGGCCAGCTGGCAGGTGGACTTCGAAAATTCCCTCGACGACCCGGACATCGCCGCCCTCATGCGCAGCGACGCCACCCTGCACCAGGTCACCCGCCAGGTGGTGGACAACTACCTCGCCGAAAACCCGCTGCCCGGCGCCGGCTACCTGCAGGGCGAAGGCTTCGCCACCCGCTGGACGCGCCGTGGCGTGGAAGCCCTGCGTGGCGCGCTGATGTCGCGTTGGGTGGAAGACAGCCTGGCCAAGGAAGTGGCCGGCCACAGCGGCGTGGACAAGCGCGTGTTCCGCGAAGCGCTGAGCATGCGCATGGATGAGCTGCTGCACACCAAGGGCGTGATCCGCCTGCTCAAGGCGCAGCTCAGCGCGATGATGCCGGGCATTTACCTCGGCCTGTTGCTGCCGCTGCTGATCGTGATGGCCCTGGTGTTGCTGGAGATAGGGCTGGCCAAGCGCTATGGGTGGCGGGCGAACCCGACGGGGTAGAGCCGACTGTTAGTCGGCTAACGCGCGATGCGTCACACCCGACGGGGTAGAGCCGACTGTTAGTCGGCTGGCGCGCGATGCGTCACACCCGACGGGGTAGAGCCGACTGTTAGTCGGCTAGCGCGCGATGCGTCACACCCGACGGGGTAGAGCCGACTGTTAGTCGGCTAGCGCGCGATGCGTCACACCCGACGGGGTAGAGCCGACTGTTAGTCGGCTGGTGTTTGTTCGGGCGGTGCGCTCAAAGGCAGCCGACTAACAGTCGGCTCTACCCAGTCGGCCCCACCCAGTCGGCCCACCCAGTCGGCCCACCCAGTCGGTCCCACCCAGTCGCCCCACCCGTCGGCACCACCCGCCCAACAAAACCCCCGCAATCACCCCGCCGCCAGCGTCGCCAACCACCCGCTCGTGAAATCCGTCGGCAACCGCCGTGCCGGTGCGGTCAACCCGCTCTCACGCAGAAACGCATGCGTGGCCTGCGCGAAATTCTGCCGCGCAATCAGCGCTGCCTGCTTCACCGTCGCCTGCTGCTTGCGCAGCTGCACGATCTGCAGGCTCGGCTTCCCCGGCAATGCGTACTTCTGGTAACGCCGCAGCTCGTCGGCCACCAGCGTGATATCCGTGTTGGCCTGCACCAGCGCCAGCTGCGCGCGGGCCAGCGGCAGGGCCGCCTCGCGCATCGGTACCGTGGCCTCGGGCGCCGCGGACGCCAGCGTGGCGTCCAACGCGGGATCGGCACGCTCCAGGCGCGCGATCAGGTCGGCCAGTGCCGAAAGAGAAGCTGCTTGCATCGAAAGCCACCGGCCCAAAACGCGATTGTCGCATGGCGGAGGTAACGACCAACGGTCGTGACCCCCGGCACCACCCCGGTAGCGCACAACCGTTGGTCGTGCGGCGCAGGTAGGCCATCAGGCCTCGCTGGCCGCGGTGCGTATCGCCTGGCCCGGCCAACGGCCGGCACCACCCCGGTAGCGCACCACCGTTGGTCGTGCGGCGCAGGTGATCAATATCGCCTCAATCCCCCTCGTGCCCCGGGTGCGCCTTCCAGTACCCCGTGGAGCGGATCCACTCCTTCGGCACCCCCAGGTGGCCCTCGATGTACTTTCGCATCATCCGCGCCCGGCGCGATTCAGTGGCAATCCAGTAGAACGTGTCGCCCTCCGGCTCCTCAAAGTCGGTGAACACGTCTTCCAGCAGCGTGCTCGTCGCCCCATCAAAGCCATTGCGCTCCAGCCACGACACCCGGATGCGGTCGTCTTCCGGCAGGAACTGGCGGTCATCCGCCTCCGGAATCTCGATGTACACCTCCGCCCGCGCCTGCGCCGGCAGCGTCTCCAGCCAGCGGCCAATGGCCGGCAGCGCCGTCTCATCGCCAATGAGCACATAGGTGTCGTAGTCGTCTGCGGTCATGTGCGAGCCGCGCGGGCCGCCCACCGCGATGGGGTCGCCCGGCTGCGCATTGGCCGCCCAGCTCGACGCCACCCCGTGCCCGTGCAGCACGAAGTCGATGGCCAATTCCTTCGCCTCCAGGTCCCACCAGCGCGGCGTGTAATCGCGGGCGGGGGAGGGTTCCTGGCCTTCCGGGTAGCGCGGGCCTTCCGGGGTCATCGTCGGCACCACGAACTGCCCTTCCGCATTGGGGAAGAACAGCTTCACGTGGTCGTCGGGCGAGGGCGAATCGAAGCCCTCCAGCGCCTCACCGCCCACGATCACCCGGCGCATGCACGGGGTGATCTCCTCGGTGCGCAGCACCTGCAGCGGGCGGAACTTCACGGTATGACGCAGCAACCGGTTTTCATGCAAAGCCATGGGAATACCTGTTCTTTCAGTGCCGCATACGCGGCGTAGGGGGAAGGACCTGGCTGGCCAACGGCGGGCTGGGTCTGGATCAATCGGGTCAGCGGCCCTGCGCACGGATCTGCGCGGCGGCCTCGCGCAGCGCCTGCGCCACCGCCGCCGCGTTGTCGTCCTGCCAGCGGGCGTGGTGCAGGCCCAGCGCCTGCTTCAGCTCGCGCAGCGAGTCGCGCACCACCGGCGGCAGGTTGGCCTTGGCGATCGAGCGCGCGCTGTGGCGCACCCGGTGCAGCGCCGCGTCCACCTCCTCGCGCTGCGCCGCCAGCTCGGCCTGGCCCAGCGCGTTGAGCTGGTAGCGCTTGCGGCCGCCGTCTTCCAGCGCACTCACCCAGCCGGCCGCCTCGAACTGCGACAGCACCGGGTAGATGGAGCCCGCGCTGGGCGTGTACACCCGCACGAACATCTCGCTGATGCACTGGATCAGCTCATAGCCGTGGCGCGGCTGCTCGCCCAGCAGCGACAGCACCAGCAGGCGCAGGTCGCCCCGGCTGAGCGGCCGCGCCGGGGTAGAGCGGGCAGAACGTTCAAGGTCACGCGGAGCAGTCATTTCGATATATCGAATGAAGTGCGATAACGATATATCGAAAAGTTGCGGACGTGTAGAACCGCGCCCTGCGTGGCTGCGCAACCGTTCAGCATTCGACCGCCGCCGCAGCCGCGAAAAGCGCCCACCAACCCATGGCCCCCACGCGACGGTGCGTGCCCCACGTAGAACGCTGGCGAGCCCCCGCCCACCGAGACCACCCACGTTCCACGCCCCCCACATGACAGCGTTGGCCAATCCGCCCCACCCCAAACCGGCCCCCACCTGTACGCCGCTGTCCTCCTGCCGCACCCATGTCATCGCCATCAACCACCCTGAAACCGCGCGTGGAACCGGCAAAATCCAGCCGCCCCACTGTCGCGCGATGTCCCCCAGACACCGCGCAGCGCTTCCATACGCACCCGTAGCGAAGTAAGCAAACCCATTGGTGCGCTACACTTTGCGGCTAGAAATCTAAAACAGTCGCGCGCGTGCGTGCGGTCATGGGAGCGCAAATGAACTGGTTGAACGAGGTGCTGAACAACGACCCGAATCCTGTGGAAACCCAGGAATGGATCGAGTCGCTGAAGGCCGTAATTGATGTCGAGGGCCCTGAGCGCGCGCATCAACTGTTGGAAGGCATGGTGGAACTGACCCGTCGTTCGGGTGCTTACCTGCCGTTCTCTCCCACCACCGAGTACGTGAACACCATCGCGCCGACCCTGGAGGCCAAGAGCCCGGGCAACGCCGAACTGGAATGGCGCATTCGTTCCATCATCCGTTGGAACGCCATGGCCACCGTCGTGCGCGCCAACCGCAAGCCGGGCGACCTGGGCGGCCACATCGCCAGCTTCGCCTCCGGCGCCACCCTGTACGACGTGGGCTTCAACCACTTCTGGCGCGCCCCCAGCGACAACCACCCCGGCGACCTGCTCTTCATCCAGGGCCACAGCGCCCCGGGCATCTATGCGCGTTCCTTCCTGGAAGGCCGCATCGATGAGCAGCAGCTCGACAAGTTCCGCATGGAAGTCGATGGTGGCGGCCTGTCCAGCTACCCGCACCCGTGGCTGATGCCCGATTACTGGCAGACCCCCACCGTGTCGATGGGCCTGGGCCCGCTGGCTGCCATCTACCAGGCGCAGTTCCTGCGTTACCTGGAAAACCGTGGCCTGATCGAGAAGTCCGACCGCAAGGTGTGGTGCTTCATCGGCGACGGCGAATCGGACGAGCCGGAAACCCTGGGCGCCATCGCGCTGGCCGGCCGTGAAGGCCTGGACAACCTGATCTTCGTAGTGAACTGCAACCTGCAGCGCCTCGACGGCCCGGTGCGCGGCAACGGCAAGATCATCCAGGAACTGGAAGGCGTGTTCCGTGGCGGCGGCTGGAATGTCATCAAGCTGCTGTGGGGCGGTTACTGGGATGCCCTGCTGGCCAAGGACACCAACGGCGTCCTGCGCAAGCTGATGATGGAAACCGTCGACGGCGAATACCAGAACTGCAAGGCCTTCGGCGGCGCGTACACGCGCGAGCATTTCTTCGGCAAGTACCCGGAAACCGCTGCCATGGTCGCCGGCCTGTCCGACGACGACATCTGGCGCCTCAACCGTGGTGGCCACGACCCGCACAAGGTGTACGCCGCCTACCACCAGGCCGTGAACACCAAGGGCATGCCCACCGTGATCCTGGCCAAGACGGTCAAGGGCTACGGCATGGGCAGCGCCGGTGAAGCGCTCAACCCGACCCACCAGACCAAGAAGCTGGACGACGAAGCGGTCAAGCACTTCCGCGACCGCTTCAACATTCCGGTGACCGACGCGCAGCTGGCCGACGGCCAGGTGCCGTTCTACCACCCGGGCCCGGATTCGCCGGAAGTGAAGTACCTGCAGGAGCGTCGCGCCGCACTGGGCGGTTACCTGCCGCAGCGCCGCCGCAAGGCCACCAAGAGCTTCAACGCACCGAAGCTGGAAACCTACGAACGCCTGCTCAAGAGCAGCGGCGAGCGCAGCTACTCCACCACCATGGCCTTCGTGCAGAGCCTGAACATCACCCTGCGCGACAAGGAACTGGGCCCGCACATCGTGCCGATCGTGGCCGACGAAGCCCGTACCTTCGGTATGGAAGGCCTGTTCCGCCAGATCGGCATCTACGCGCCGTTCGGCCAGAAGTACAAGCCGGTCGACGCCGACCAGCTCATGTTCTACCGCGAAGACCAGAGCGGCCAGGTGCTGCAGCAGGGCATCAGCGAGCCGGGCGCCATCAGCTCCTGGATGGCCGCCGGTACCAGCTACTCGGTGTCCAACGTGCCGATGCTGCCGTTCTACATCTACTACAGCATGTTCGGCTTCCAGCGCGTGGGCGACATTGCCTGGCAGGCCGCCGATATGCGTACCCGCGGCTTCCTGCTCGGCGGCACCGCCGGGCGCACCACGCTCAACGGTGAAGGCCTGCAGCACGAAGATGGCCACAGCCATCTGGCCGCTGGCGGCATTCCGAACGTGCGCAGCTACGATCCTACGTTTGGCTTCGAAGTGACCGTCATCCTCCAGCACGGCACCAAGGCCATGATGGAAGACCAGATTGATGAGTACTACTACATCACTCTGATGAACGAGAACTACACCCACCCGGAAATGCCGGAAGGCGCGGCCGAAGGCATCGTCAAGGGCATGTACCTGCTCACCGACGCCGGCAAGCCGAAGAAGGGCGAGCTGCGCGTGCAGCTGCTGGGTTCGGGCACCATCCTGCGCGAGGCCATTGAAGCGGCCGCGCTGCTGGAGAAGGACTTCGGCGTCACCGCCGACATCTGGAGCTGCCCGAGCTTCAACGAACTGCGCCGCGATGGTTTCGACGCCGAGCGTTGGAACCGCCTGCACCCGGAAGACACCCAGCGCAAGGCCTACGTGACCGAGCTGCTGGAAGACCGCCAGGGCCCGGTGATTGCCGCTACCGACTACGTGCGTGCGTATGCGGACCAGATCCGCGCGTTCGTGCCGGCTACCTTCACCGTGCTGGGTACGGATGGCTTCGGCCGTTCGGACACCCGTGCGAACCTGCGTCGCTTCTTCGAGGTCGACCGGTACTACATCGCGCATGCCGCTATTGCGGCGCTGGCCAAGGACGGGAAGATGACCGGGAAGGATGTGGCCCGGGCTATCAAGCAGTACAAGATTGATCCTGAGAAGGGTAATCCTGTCGGGGTTTGATCAGTAATGTGAAGAAGAAGGGCGGCCTAGGCCGCCCTTCTTCTGGACATGAATCGGGCGATAGTGTTCGCCTGGTGAGGCGAGAGCGGCGCTGGGTGGAAGACAAGCCGCTACTGGAGTTTGAGCTGAGCGATGAAGAAGCGACGCGCCGACTGGACAACACCATCCTGCGTGACGCCCTGAACCGCAGCGTGTAGATGACACCGCTAGGAGCGCCCACACCATCAGGGAGTAGGTGTTACTTCGCTGACTCAACAACCTGCCGCCACTACTCGCCGCTCTTAGTGGTCGCACCGGTCATTGCGTTAGCCTTGGGGGGGGCGGAATCCTCAATCTTGGGCAGGTGGAGCAGGGGCAAAGTCTCACCTTCGGCATGGTTCATGGATCACAGGAGTATTCCTGCAGCCTCCATTCTCTTGCCGTCCCTAAGGCACGCGCCGGCTGTTTGGGCGTGGCGTTCCATTCGAGCATCTCGCACATCTGAGTCTCCCACGGCAGCCTTGGAGCTGGCTTTCTGCTGCCCATTGAAGAGTCATAGATACGGAGGCCATTGATAGGCTGGGCTATAGGGCGCCAATGCGGTGTCTGAGTACAGCGACATGGCATTGTCGTCCACAATAGCCAGCTCTCCTAGGCGCTGACATGCTTGGACCACTTCTGCGTGCGGATGGTGGTACTTGCTGTTTGGCTTAGCGGGAGCGATGAATACTGTCGGACGAGCCAGGCGGGTTGCCAGATCGTGGAGCAGGCTTACGTCCTCATCAAAACTCATGCGGGACCCGTGATGTGGAAGCACCATTACGGTGGTGAGTGGAAGCTCGCCAAAGTAGTGCTCCATGAATTTACTTAGCTTCTCACTCGTATTGAAGCCTGCGTCGCCAGTGTGGATCCAACCGATCTTTCTCGTGGTTGCTTCGCGGGGGAGCGGTGCCTTCAAGATTGAGTTGTCCTGTAGCCGCACGAAGTGCTGACGCGGGCCAACTATGCCTCGGTCAGACGGACCAGAATAGACGCACATAGAGGCATCGTTGTAGTCGCTTAGCGAAGGGGATGCCTTGTAGAGCCTTGAGAGGAGCTCTTTGCAGCTAACTTCTCCGCTTGATATGTCTGCGGATAGCTTGGTCCACGCCGATGTGCTGGGTGTTGGGGGAGTGGAAAGCTTCCAAAGCCCGGCGTCAACTTTCTTCTTCAACTCTTCTCTAAGCGAGGATGAGAAGGTCTGCCACTGCTCAACGTCAAAATCAGAATCTATGGAGTCGATAACTGCCTTCAGTGCTTGAAGCGCTGGGTAGCTCCAGATATCTGCGGCCTCAAGCGGAAAGCTCCACTCGCGTGAATAGAATCGGATCAACCAGTCAAGTTGGAAAGTCAGCGAAGTGGACGACGAAAGACCCACTCCATTCGCTTGCTGTGCCCTGGAAATTGCGCGAAGAGCTTTGCCGGTTAGAGGTCCGGAATGGCTGTCTCGGTAATCATCCGCGTCGTCATTCCTTCCTCTGTCATCAATTTCATTCGCATCGCTCGTAGGACCGCCGACCTGCACTACGGGCCCGAATCTCCCCGAGTAAAGTCCAAAGGAGGTCCGGGCAAAACTGGCAATGGCTTCGGGAGCGCCCTCATCGGAGCTTCCTCTATCGCTGGCGGTCGATCCACCGCAGATCTTGAGAGTCATCCACTTTAGATAGCTGCTCGCATCGACGTGGGGGAGAAAGACGGTGCCGAAGCTGACGCCGGCTATCCTAAGGTCCTCCAGTCCATTGATGTGGTCATCGTCTAGATGACTGATGGCCAAGAAATCGTGTTCGCGCCTGCCCTCCGCAAATGCCTTGGCAAGCGAAGTCCGGTGAGGCTTATTCGAACCCCCGCAGTCAATAACCATGCTGAACCCATCCCACCCATTGGAGTGAAGCGCCATGGAGTGAAATCCACCTTGCCCTATTGGAAGCTGCATTCTGTCAACTTGGAAGTGCATCATGTTCATTCCTTGGTAATCATGATCTTAGGACTGCGAGGAGGATTGTCGGCACGTCCAATACGTGGTTGGGCGAGCTTCGGAATGGCGGTTAACCGTCCAGCCTCTTTACTAGCTGGAGTAGCAGTCGACGTAGCTGAAGCCTCGTCTGTACCACATTCTTGGAGTTGGCCAAAATCTTCTTCCCAGCCAAGAACTTGTCGATGTACCACGCAATGATTGAGATCGCCATGGAAAGCGATATCGATGCGTACCAAGATCGACGGCTGGGGCGCGCGCTTGCATCCTGAGATAGCACGCTGAACATCCCATCTTCGATCCGCTTCGGGTCCATGTTAGCTAGGGCGCATCTCCCCTCGGCTACCAGCTCTGCTTGGTCATGGACGGTCCCTGCGTCGCCGGCGCTCTCATGCTCGAACGCCTGAAAGTGGAAGTCATGCTTGCTGCCCTTCGGAAGAGGAGCCCGCTTGTCAATTGCGCGATACTCGATCTCCGCTTCGAGCAGTGCGGTCAGGTCCTGATAAGTCACAGAGAGTGATGCGGTGGTTGCACCCTTACGGTAATACGCTAGATTGCCGGAGGACAGCTCAAGTCTGCCCTTCCGGCCACCATTGCGGTCAACGATCTGAACAGCAGTGAATTGGATACTCTTGGGTTCGCGAACGGACATACTTCCCTTCCTTAAGCGTTAGCCTTGACATCTTCAGTGATGAACAGCCTTACTGCGGTGGAACCCACGATGTTGGTTGCTGTCAGATCTACCGCACCGCCAATTACGCCGCCAAGGATTGGAACCATCTTGCTAAGGTTCACGATGCCGGTTGTTCCCGCTTTGGTGAGAAGGCGGAAGCCAACAGCTTGGTTGATCTTGGTGATGGTGGCGCCGGTGATGCGATTGATGCTTGCCTGGGCAAGCTTCTTTCCGAACTGGATGCCCACGTCTTTCAGGACCTCTTTGGCAGCGTTCCCGGTTAGGCACGCGTACACCATGGCCTTTACTTTGTCATCGCGAACCTCATAGCCGGCCATGTGAGCAATGGCGGCAATCATGCGAATCTGGATGAAGTAGATGCTTGCGAGGTTGGCCGGGATGGTTACGGGCATGACAAGCAGTCCGCCCAACCCTGTGATGAACCCGGATGTAGCAGCTTTGGTGTTCTGCCATCGCACGAGGGAGTTGGCTCTCTGTTCAAGTGTGCCGGATTCCTTCATGTAGCTATCGGCCATCTCGATAGCCGAGTCCAACCCTGGCAGGCCAGTCATCGCCTTCTCGTAGGCAAAGTCCAGTGCTTGCATGATCTTGCTTTCGGTTAGTTCTTTCGTCACGGGCAGTCCCTGTTCCAATGCATAGGACGGTCCGCGATCGCGGACCGTGCAGTCACCTAGGAAGTGCATGCTGCCCTACAGGTGCCGACTCGCGTCCAGCTGCGCGCGCCGTGAGCGGCGCATGGCCTCCGTGAGAGACATGACTATCCTTAGTTCCGCCTAGGTTATCGGCCGGTATCAGGGATACTTTAGCAATTGATAGGGTGTGGGCCATGATCTGAGTGGGGTGGGGCGGTTGAGAACCCACCGAATTTCCTGTCAGAGCGCTCAAGATGCTCACGTTGGACGCGCGAGTCCGCCCTCAGCGTAATCGCGAATAGGGGGCAGCTATAAGATAATGCTACGGCAGTCAAGCCACTACTACTTCAGCAATCAGCGCTCGCGAGCAAATCATCAGGCGGTCAGGTGAGTAAGTCGCATCTGCAACGACAATGAACCTTCCTTCGCCGTCATGACACGGTCCCAAGGGCTGGGAGGGCGCCGATGTAGCCTCACATGGGGTCAATGGGTGCTGCGAAAGCCGCGCAGCTTGATAACCACAGATTGGGATGAAGAGCTCGTAAGCCGAGGTGCGCTTGGAGCTCTCTTCGAACGTCGCGGACGACCTCCTGGATACTGTGAGAGTACGGCCCACAATACTTCGAACGAAACGGTCCGAGCGGGAGCTGGCAAGCTCCACTCTACTGAAAGTGCATTGACAAACGAAGTGTAGCTGTCGGCATGCCTCGAGAAAACAGCAGCGGCTTCCGTCCAACGAGACAGGAAGCCCTCCTCAATGCAGAGCTCAAACGTGCACAGTTCTCTTTCTACTAGCAAATCGTTCATGCTGCGCAACATGATGGATTCCTGGCGTTTCACGATCGGCCCGTGGGTCCCGATATCATTGGCGACCTCAAGAAGAGTTCGCCGGATCCTGCGGTCCACCGCAATGCGTGAGAGAAAAATCTTCGCAGAGTGGGGCGGGACTCTAATGTGGCTTAACACAACCCCTATGTGCTCGGGAAGCGCTGCCATGAAATCTCGCGGACAGCTGCTGCCAAGATCTGGCGCGTCAGAGATGCCCATTGATGCGCAGTATGCGCTCCAATCAAAATCTCCAGTTTGATGATTTGATCCAGAAAACAGGGCTCGTGCAAGACGCCGGAGTTTGCTTCCGAGTGCCGTGGACGAGGACGGTGCTTGCCGTGTTCGAAGACTCAACCACAGATCCTCTGTCGTATTCAAGCCCGCTGCTGCCAAATCATCTGTTGAGATTCCACAGGGAAATGACCTAAGGGGTAGCCCCCTGACTGGGCTAGGAACAGGAGAAAATAGCTCCGGTCCGTCACTAATCTGCTCCTTTAGCTGAGGCGAATGTGACGCGGTTGTGGTCAGCACAGAGAGAATAAGCGGCAGATTGCGTAGTACATCGAGAGGGGCGCACTGCCAAGCGTCGCTTAGTTCGTCGACGAATTCGTAGATGGTAAATTCTGGCGCATGTGAGAGATGCGAAGCCGCCTTCTTCCAGTAGGCGACGAAGCTAGGACGAACTCGTCCCGAGAAGCGTGGATCCACATCGCCCATGAATGCCTTGGAGAACAGCGAAAGCAGCTTGCGTTCCCTCTGGCGGACGCGCTCTCTGGTGACCGCGGGAACACTCGCGGTAGCGAGCAGCTCAAGCGTTGCCTGCTCGCTAGGAACACGCAGGATCCTGAACTCCAGTATTCGCCGATCCAGATCAGACTCCTTAATATCCAGAAGTCCATGTAGTACCTCGCCAATCGAATCGAAGAACTCGGCAGCGGAGCTCACCTTCATGGTGGGTAGTAACTGGGTACCATCCCGATAGCAACGCAACTCCACATGGTGGTCTTCGGACCCCGTGGCTGCGGATGTGCTCGGAACAGGCCCGACGATCTCATCGAACAAATCCCAATCGATTGTTCCATCCTCTTTAAGCGAACGAGAGATCGCGTTAAGCCTGTTTCTAACGCAAAGGATGTGCTCGTGGGAAAGTGGGCGAAGCTTGTTGAGGAACCCTGGGGTGATCTCCACCTTGGCTAGCAGGTCGCCAAGAGTAGATACGCCCGCAGCAGCCAGAAGTGAATCCACTCCTGCAAAGTGAAGTCTTGATAGCGGGGTAGAGTACACGCTCTGATCCACGCTGTAGAAGAGTGATGCGTCCATCTCAGTGCACCCTTCTCCATCCTCTGAGAACGACCGCTGCTTGACCGCGTTCATTCATATGCGCTGCCTTCTCAAGGCGAACGCTGAATGTGCCTGATCCTTGCACCAAGGAAAATGCAAGGCAATCACCTTCCGCTGCCCCAACGGACCGGAGGTACTTGGTGAGATGTGTTATCCGGTACTCGTTCCGGGTGCCAGTGGGAACGTGCAGCTTGTTGTTGTAGTAGATGTATCGGAACCTCCAAAGCTGGCCGTGCTCATCCACGCAGTCGATCCAAGCATCTGGATTGAGCTTTGCTGGATCGAGAGCAGCGAAGAAGGTGAGGAGCTCGTTGTGGGTGCGAGGGACTAGGATTCCGGCTTGGTGGCTACCAGTCGCGCCGGCATCATTTGCGCTGAGACACTTTGCAAAGGTCTTTGTAGTCATTTTGAGATAGGGCTGATAAATAGTGCGCGCTTCATATCGTGTCCTAGGCTGTCACTATCCTGGACCGCTCCTTCACCTAGTTGACTTCTAGCCTTCGACCTCTCCAGCATCAATTCCTCGACGGTACTGAGGTAATAGAGGTGGTACACGGTCACGGGCTGTGTCTGGCCCCTTCGATGGGCTCGGGCACTTGCCTGCGCCTCAAGAGCGGGATTCCAAACTTGTGTGAAGTGAATGACAACAGTTGCAGCGGTAATGTTCAAGCCAGCACCCGCAGCCCTTGGATTAAGAACGAGTACTGATGGTCCGGGGTGCGCCGAAAACTCATCGACGATGGCTTGTCGATCGGCCTGCGGTGTCGAGCCATTAATCGCGCTCCAGTATGCGTCTGGTGTTAGTCCGGCCTCCTGCTCGAGAATTGCTCCCAGCGAGTTGTAGTTGCAGAAGACAAGAACCTTGCGTTGACTTGCAATGGCCGAGCGAATCAATTCGGCAGCCATCTCAAGCTTTGGGGTGGTGGCGCGTGGAAGAGTTGGAGTACTCGCGCCGCTAAGTGTTCGGTTTCTTGGCAAGGTTCGGCCGTCAATCAGCATAGGATCAGCGCAAAACATCTGAAGCTTGCCAGTAGCAACTAGTGCGCCGGCAGCCCCGTACTCTTCCAGTACGTCTTGGCGGACCCTTTCGTAGGAGAGTGCAAGCTCGTCAGTTAGATCAAGTGGCACCACAACGTCCGTACGCTCGGGAAGATCGCCGGCCACCTCGGAAACACGCCGCCTAAGCATCAATGGGGCAACCAAGTCTCCCAGCTTCCACGCATGATCCGTTGTCTCAAGGAAGGATGACTCGAATATCTTCCTGGGGCCGAGCACATTTGGAATCGCGAGGTCGATGAGGGACCAGAGGTCAAGGAGTCGAATCTCCATTGGAGTGCCCGTAACGGGCAGCATATAGCGCCTGGGAATCTGAGCGACGGCGGTGCGCCGCTGAGAGTCTGGATTCTTCAACGCCTGTGCCTCGTCACACACCAGCCATGACCAGTCGATTGCTCGAAAGAGAACAAGATCATTCACTGCGGTGTCGTAGGTTGTTAGTACAACATCGGCGCCAAGGAGGTCGCGTGGTAGATTTCCACGCGCTGGCCCGCGATGCACTTTAATGGTGAGAGAGGGCGCGAATACGCTAATCTCTTTGGTCCAGTTCGCGATCAACGTCGTCGGGCAAAGTATCAGCGCAGGGGTTGATGGACTCGGTGGCATCAGCAGCAGAAGAGCTATTACCTGGATGGTTTTACCCAATCCCATCTCATCTGCCAGAATAGCCCCGCCCAGCGCCGCAATGGTGCCTCTTAGCCAAGAAACTCCCTGAGCTTGATAGTGGTAGAGGGTTGCTCTTAGGCCTTGGATGTCCGTCAGATCGAGATGGGAGCCGGCCAAGTCGTTGGCGGTAGCCATTGTCGACTCGTCCAAGGCTACCTTTACGTCAGTGTTGTGAGAAGTGTAGAGGGAGAGTACTTCCGGGAAACTTAGATCGCTAGGGTCCAGTCCGGAGAGTAGGGATTTAACGACTCCGGGGCAGTCGACGGGAAGCGGAAAAGCTGTCTTTCCGCGAACTACCCAGTTGGATGAGAGCGATGGGGCAGGCAGGAAGCTGGGCTCGGCATCGCGTGATCCCGAGTACGAACCGAGCCTGACGTAGTAACGGTTGCCTGTTCTCGACACTTTAAGCGTCGGCTCAAGTACCGAGTTGCGGACACTCCAGCCTTCAGGTAGTGCTGCGATCAACTCATCGAAGCTGTCGGGGAGAGGATGCAAGGAATTGCTATTCATGCGTGAGCAGAGTCCTTAACTCTTCCAACGAATAGGGATACGGTCGCCTTGTGTGAACTAGCCTGTGACAGTTCGGACAGAGTGGGACGAGATCCTTCTCCGGACAGTACGCGCGCGGCTCCTCAAGAATAGAGAGTGGCTCGATATGATGAACTTCGATGATGTCGGCCTCTTGACCATAGAGAAGAACTGGGTCTAATCCGCAAGCCGCGCACACGTTTCCGTGAATGGAAATGCATAGGAATCTGTTTCTCCGGCTGCGCTCACGCCTTCTGTACGTTGAGAGAGTGAGTTCACCTTCAATATTCGCCTCATCTCGAACCCGAGGCTGCTCGTCGTAGCCGATCAGCTCTGCCATGGATGCAAGCATTGGTGCCGCTACATGCTCTGCGACATACTCAAGTGCTTCCTCGCTCCCATGGTTTGAAATCGCGGCTCCAAGTGCTTCAATCGAAAAACGGCCGTCTTTCACATGCCAGTTGCTAGCATCTTGATTAGGAGATATCTCAACCGAATAGCTGGATGGTATGGTTCCGAGAAGTGCTCTGGCTGTTGTGACCTGTTCCTCATTCGCTAACAGCATCTGTCTGATGCAAGGCCCGGCGTAGTCGCCAAATGAGAGCCTCACTTTATAGCGCTTAAGGCCGTATGGCGTAATCGCGCAGATGGGCCCATTGAGGCTGCGAAAGTCTGTGAAGTGTGCCGACCATCCCGACCTGATGCCGGAGTTTAGCTCCTCCACTGAGACCGCTGTGCCGATGCCTCGCTCCAGCGCACTCTCCAAGAGCTGGTTCCATCTACGCATATACGTCAGTCCTCAGTTCCAGATTCGGAGGGGGCATCAAGAGCGGCTGGATCAGGCATTGGTGTGTCGCGAAGTAGCTTCTTCAGATTCATTGAGATCTCATCACGCAGGTCTTCGAACACTGGTGTGAGCTCAGGGTTTGAATTGTTGATTTCAGCTGCGGCAAAAGCCCAAAGGAGATAGTCGATCCCATCGAGCGTGTAGCCTTGTCCTGCTGCACGTAGATAGATCTTCTGGAAGAAGTCATGGTGCTTGTTGACACGCACGCCAACGCTGTGACCTGCCTGCCCGGGACTACGCATCGCAGGTTCCCAGACGTGACCGCTGGTTATATCGTCAACTGTGTCTACATACACGGATTTGGGGTTAACGTTGCTCTCGACTGGGATGTGCAACTTTATCCCTTGTCCATGGTTGTTATTGACCGTAGCTGTCTGTGATGAGGCGTCAACAGAGGACACGGCGGCAGTCTGTGCATTCGTTGCCGCAATGGTCCTATTTGCGCTCTGATGGTCCATGATCGTAGACGCTGCGAGAGTTTTATCCTTCCGTCTATAGCGCTTGTCCGCCTCCTTCCAGAAGGGGGTCAACTGGGTCTTCAGGAACTCCTCCAGTGCGGGATCGAACAAGATGCGAGACTTCTTGACGTCAATCTTGAACGCATCGTCGAGATTGTGATCAAAGTCAAACTCAACTCTGAGAAGAGAATAGTGCGGGTCATCACTTCTGAATACCCCAAGCCACCCACCGTGGTGGATGATCCGGCCCTCACGGTGTATGTAGAAGCCCTGTCCACGGCTAGAAATCCTTGCTCTTTCGTTCTCTTTTTCGGTGAGGTCCTTGCTGTGGGGAAGGATCCATGCGCGCATGCCGGCATCGTGTGACGTTCCGTCTTCGAGCTGAATCGATATGCGCTGAGCATGCTTAGGAAGAACTTGCTCGGACTTCTCCGTGAAGAACGGGTCCCAAGGCTTCACCCACTGCCCATTGACCGAAATGGCCACGTTCGAGTAGTCACTATTTGACGTGTCCAGATATCGATGGAAGATCATCGATACGTGCTCGCGAAGCTTGTCCGCCCGAGATGTGACCGCCCGCCGCTCCTGAGTTCCGCCAGCTTGCTCGTAGTTCTTTGAGAGAAGACGGTCGCATTTTGACCAAATGAGAAGAGTTCCACGCTCGCCGCAGAGTTCTTCAAATCGCTGCTTCTCTTCCTCGGTAACAGTCTCCTGCAGCATCTCCCAGGCATTATTCGACTCGACGTGTTCAAGATCCCACGCAAGCTTCTTCAGTGGATCTTCTTTTGAGATGCGGGTGACGATGGTGAATTTAAGGCAGATCGAGCTGGAAGCTGTCTTCAATCCCAGTCCGAATTTTCCCAAGCTCTTGAGGTTCGATCGCTTTGGAGCTCCATATCTCATCGCTTGGAACAGCTCCTCCTCTTCCATGCCGGTTCCGTTGTCTCCGAAGTAAACGAACTTCCTTCCATCACGTTCAAGCTCAACATGAATGTTGACTTCGGTTGAACCTGCTGCGATTGAATTGTCGATGATATCTGCAGCTGCGGTATTGAAGTCATAGCCCGTATCTCTAAGGCCAAAGATCAGCCTTGAGGGATCGGGCAGATTCGTGAGGTCGCGGTTTGTTCCATTCTTCATTTCGATGATCCTGAACGCTTGATGGAGATTTCGCTGGAGAGAGTGATGGGGCTGCCCTGGTGGGGCGCATGTCAGATGTGCTCGCGCCCCGGTGCATGCAGGTGTAGCGGAGAATCACGAAGGTGATCTAATGCTTGCTCCGGTTCGCCTTTTGTCGCGCTACGTCCATGAAGTCGAATAGGCTGTATAGCTTGCTTCTTTGATCTTCTGGGTAGGCCGGCTGAAGAGGTGCTGGAACGACCAAGGTCAGGCCTCTTCCGTACATCTCACTCAGTTGCCTACTCGATATGGGGGACTCAAGGGTGAGTAGATGTTTTCGCACGATGCGGTCCGCTTCAGCCAAGACCTGCCGCCATCGGTCTTTGCAGGTAGTCTTCACGGCCAACATCAGGAGCCGGTCCTCGTTGACGTTCGGATCGTGGTAGCAGGACTCACTAGGGAACAGGAAGTCGGGATTCGAATGGCCTTCAGTGCGCGCGGATCGAGTACAGATGAGCCTTGCTTCCTTGAAGATGTGCTCGAGGTGGTTCTCAAGGGTCAATCCGGCTCTGCTCTTCCT
The DNA here is from genome assembly GCF_057839485.1 of Stenotrophomonas sp. KH_036_B. Taxonomy (NCBI): domain Bacteria; kingdom Pseudomonadati; phylum Pseudomonadota; class Gammaproteobacteria; order Lysobacterales; family Lysobacteraceae; genus Stenotrophomonas; species Stenotrophomonas sp. KH_036_B. The sequence continues at coordinate 541,873 of NZ_CM174491.1, forward strand.
CCTGTTCTGAACCGAGAGGGAGTAAGAAACGAAAGCATCCACGTCCGGGTCATGTTGTGAGGCTCCGAAGCCTTCCCTTAGCCTCTGAGAAACAAGATGTTTCTCGAATGACCTGAAGAGTTGCTCTTCTCGTTCTAGCCAAGTCATTAGAGCAAGATCTGGCTCTTGAGTAGAGTCAATCTGTGGACACTTTGATCGACTAAACGCTGAGAATCGCAGTGTCGGAGGGAACGTGCTCCCAAACAGGGCTATCATTTCATCCAGGTGACTATCATCGCGATGGCTGACCTCTAGGCCAATACTCTCCAGAATGAAGCGCGATGCGAACCCGAGCCGCTCAGCATCAAACGCTGGCTCCTGCTTGACTTCGTAGTTGCCGTCCTGTGTATTCAGGCCAAACAGCCATTCCATCTGTTGGAGGGCACTTGAGGAGGATTGCGCGACGATGACAAGTAGGGATCCGTCTTGGCAAAGAGCTATGACCAGCAGATCGCCGGTGGCGAACTTGGCTGACACAGAGGTACTTGGAAAGTACAGACGGTACTCCTCGCGCATAACACCGCGCTCTTCACGGGCTTTCTGCCGCGCGTCGTACCACGTCAGCACTGCTTCCTCCACGAGAGCATCCGGCTGTTCGTCGCTGAGGTATACCATTTTGGATGGATATGGAGTCCTTCCATCTGGCTCCCCCAGAATCTCTCTAAGAGCTTTTACCCCGTTGAACTCGTGCTGGTTCGAGGCGAGAACATCGGCCTCAACTTCGCTCAGGCGTTTCGCCGCAACGCCCTGAAAATACTCCGACAAACTTCCCTGTTTCATGTCGCCCCCTGTCGGCGCCAATCACTATTGTGAACCAAGAATGTCAACTGCCAGCTGGTCGAAAACCTCTGCCTTCAGTGCAGGACTCGACCCTCGGAGGGCGCATTCCCACACCTCGATGATGCGCCATCCGGTTGAAGTTAACTGTTCAGATACCCGTTTGTCACGCGATCTGTTTCCTTCAATCTTCGCCAGCCAGAATTCGGGCCGGGTCTTTGGCAGTCGGAACAGCGGGCAATTGTGCCCGTGCCAGAAACAACCATGCACGAAGACCACCACTTTGTACTTTGGCAGAACAATGTCCGGTCGCCCTGGCAGCCCAGCCCCACCCAGCCGGTAGCGAAACCCCCTTGAATGAAGGGCCCTGCGCACAAGGACCTCCAGCTTCGTGTTCGCGCCTCGAATCCGCGACATCTGCGCGGATCGTTGCTCGGGGGTAAGGCTGTCAACCAACGTCAGGCCTTCTTCTTCCGGGGTGGATTTGCCAGTTCGGGGACGGCGTTGTCAACCAGGTAGGGCACCATGATCCGCGCAACCTCGCTGATGACGGGAACGACCACTGAATTCCCGAACTGCTTGTAGGCGCGGGTGTCGGAAACCGGAATCCGGAAGTTGTCATCGAACCCCATCAGGCGGGCACATTCGCGCGGCGTAAGGCGGCGCGGATTCTTCTTTGCACCTTGAGAGATGAGGATCTCCGAACCATCCTTGTAGTAGCGGGCAGACAGCGTGCGGCAAGTGCTTTCACCGTTCACCAGCCCGAATCCAAAGCCATTCCCCTTGTCGCGGTGCTTCGTGGCGTAGTTCTGCAGGTACTCCCACAGCTTGTCCGAAAGGGTGTACTTCTCAAGCACCTTGCCCTTCGCCCCATCAATGTAAGGGGAGTCAGCGGCTTCCGTCCCATCCTGGCTGTGCAGAATGGAGCCCATCTTCGGAGCGTCCTCAAATCCGGGAAGCTCGACTTTGTGAATGTCGAAATCGTTCGGTTCGCGGAAGCCCACGATGATGATGCGCTCGCGGTGCTGCGGGCCGAAGTGCTTGCCGTTGATGACTTTGTGCTTGACCTGGTAGCCCAGCTCGTTCTGCAGCACGTCAATGATCGTGGAGAACGTACGGCCCTTGTCGTGGCTCAACAGGTTCTTCACGTTCTCAAGCAGGAATGCGCGCGGCTTCTTTTCGGCGATGATGCGGGCCACGTCAAAGAACAGGGTTCCCTGCGTCTTGTCGGAGAACCCGTGCGGACGGCCAAGCGCGTTCTTCTTGGATACACCCGCAATGGAGAAGGGTTGGCACGGGAAGCCCGCCAGAAGCACATCATGGTCCGGCACATCGGCCTCATGGACCTTGGTGATGTCCTCGGCGAAAGTGTGCCCGGGGCCGTCATGGAAGTTGGCCTTGTAGGTCTTTACTGCATAGGGGTCCCATTCGCTGGTGAACACACAGCGTCCACCCTGCCTCTCAAACGCCGTCCGGATTCCACCGATGCCGGCGAACAGGTCGATGAAGCGGAACTTTCCTTCCCCGGTCGGCGGGTCGCCGAAGGGGAGCAGGCGCTGACGGATGGCGTCAGCAATGTAGGGCTTTGGCTCGGTCTCGCGGACCTGCCAGCGCTTCACGGTCTTCGGATCAACTCCAAGGGCTTGGGCGACTTCCTTCGTTGAAAAGCGCTGGAGGGAAAGGTCGATCAGCTCGTACGTATTCATGGATGCTCCGGGAATCTGGTGGACAGTATGTCCAATTTCGTCCCGTGGGTGAAGGGGGGCCATCGTCGGAAGGCTCGTTGTGCAGTCAGGGATCTACGCGGCGGAGGCTGCGGCAATGCCGGTGACTGTTCACGTTAGCCATTCCCGGTCTCATCAGCGGAGACGGACGGGGGGCATTTCGGTCCGATCCGCCAGGATGATGTGATGGCAGAGGTCGAGGCTCCACACGCACTCATGAACCCGAAGCTACGAGTCCATGCCTGTCGACTCGCTTCGCATACCAACGTCATGCAATTTTAGGGATGGTCGTCCCAGTTCTGCTGCCGCATCAGGACGGACGCGACATTGATTAGGCTTGGCCAACTAAAGCCGGCGTATCAACAGCAACAAGCGATTTCCTATCTTCTTCCCCATCCCGCATGGTGCACACCGGAGCGTAGAAACTCCTCTAGTAGGAAGATAGATGGACGTCCCATGTCGGGAGGGTGGCTAATACAACACCCCCTGTGGAAATACGCCCGCCGGTTCCTACTAGACGGTTTCTAACCTCCCGACTCCCTTGCCGTTCCGGCGAGGGATCTTCCTGCCGGAGGTCCAACATGCTGCTTACGACGTCGCACAGCTCGTTCGGGTTCGTGCCACCCATCCCCAAGCCATATGCCCGCCGACCTTGCAGCCACCAAGGTCGCGCGACGGCGCATTCCACCCATGCGCAGCACATTGCCGTCGAGATTGTGCCTTACCTGCGATTGCCCAGCCGCTGGCTTGACCGGTTGGGACTGGTCACGGACGTATCTCAGTATCGAGCTCAGGTTCGATGGCGTCACGCGGACGATCAGCCGAAGGCCAGTCGCAGTCCACGCGTAGAACCCAATGAAGCCTCAGCGGGAATCCTGCTGAGCTGATCGGCGCCGCGTGGCCGCCACCTGCACGGCAACACCCGCCACACCCTACAGAGCGCTCGAAGCCTGGCGACATTGAACGCCAAGCCTCCGTAGACCCCCGCTCTGAATCTCACCAACGAGCATGCCATTGCACCGCAGGTGCGGTGCGTACGCGCATGCCCGCTCAACCCGAAGCAGTAGGAGGACGTCATGAAGAAGAGTGTCTTGATCCAGCTGGAGATCGATGAAGCGCTGCTCACCAAGTTCGAGGCAGCAACGGCAACCGAAAACCTTACCGGAGCGCAGGTGCTCCGGCAGCTGATGCGGGAGTACGTATACATGCACTGCCGCACGGAGGCGCACAACGAGGCGAAGCGACTGGAATCGGCCAAGCGCGTCTCGGCGATAGTCGCCCTGGATGCGGTCATGGCGTCCAACCACGTGCCAGATGCGGTGGCCCGTTTCGCGGACGATGACCGGGATGTGGATGAGATGGGGCGGCGGCAGCATGGGTGGAGTAGCTCCCCCGCTGGCGACCGGTAAGTGCCCACGACCACCGGAGGGCCGCGCCGTGCGGTTCCGGTGGTCCTGCGTCATGCAGAGAGCGCTTCGACTTGCCCTGGTTGTGGGTGGTTCCGTCGTCTCGGCGCACCTAGGCAGTTGCGGATCATGGTCGGGCTTGATGTGACCGGCGCACGTGGCGAGGCAACTAGCACGGGGGGGCATCGGGCTTGCCAGGCGGACTGCTAAGCAGGATGGAACCTACCCCGCGCTCGGCCGCGGATCAGACTATTCCGATACCCCGCAGGCAAGGGCTGTGACATCCTGCTCTGTGGAGCGGGGTGGGTGGTGACGAGAACCTGGAGAATGGACTTGAACCAGAGCGAACATAGGAAGCCAATCGCGGCAGCGTCTTTGCCGCTTATCCCTGCCAGACTTCGGGAAATGCTGAAGGACTATCCGCAGAACATAGCCAAAGTTCAGAAGCTGGTAGCTTCCTTCGTCAACAACCCTAAGCCATGGTCATGCTACGAGGAGCTCATATGGGCATTCGAGGATTGTGCTGGCGGCTTCTTCCAGGATGCGCGCGCTGAACTGAGCGCCGCGGAGAAAAGCGGGGATGTCGAACTGGTCGCAAAGGCTGAGGCGAAGGAAAGGCAGATGGGCAGAATCGTGCTGCAGAAGCCCTGGTTTTGCGACGCGGAGTTCAACGATTACTTTGATAAAGAGTCCATCTCGAATGATACGGCTGCGGTGGATGCACTGATTGCTAGTCGCACGCGCAGATAGGAAGCCAGCCATGCCCGCGTCCTCGCCTCGCTTTCCCGCCCGGCTTCAGGAGATGCTGAAGAACAATCCAGAACATGTAGACGACCTTAAGAGGCTTATCGCTTCCTTCGCTGACAAGCCACGCACATGGTCGAACTATGAAGAGCTCAATTGGGCACTGGAAGACAGGGTCGGCAGGTACTTTCAGGTTGCTCGCAAGGAGCTGGAAGCCGCGAAGGAGGCAGGAGATGCAGAATTGATCGCGAAGGCTGAGGCCACGCAAGCAACCATGGGCAGGTTAATCGTTCAAACGCCTTGGGTTGGAGGCCTCGATTTCATGCCGGTGATAAAAAGGCCGGATTCGTCGCCCAAGATGACGGCCCATGAATAGGACGTGCGACATGCCTCGTCCGCCACCCCTAGTTCCGAAGAACCTCCGTGAGTTGCTGCAGAACTGCCCGGGGCACATTGAACGGTTGAGGGCAGCGATTGAAGCGGCCGCTTCTGATGGTGGAGCCAACGCTCCGCGGATTGAATACATCGTATGGGCGCTAGAGGACACGCTGGAGTCGTTCATCATTGAGGCAAAGAACGAGCTTGATGCTGCGCGCTCAGTAGGCAGCGCAGACGACGTAACGAAGGCCGAGGCGAAAGAGATGCTGATGAATCGTGCCGCGTTGAAGCAGCAATGGATGGGCGACAGTGGCCTGGTCGACTTCATCTCGAGGGGCAAGCAGTAAGTAAAATGGGAGTAGGTGTCGACCTGCTAGATAACGACGAACATTGCCCAAACCCTGCCTGGCGTGCTCATCAGTGCTTATGGTGTTGATGATGCTTGGTCGCATGAGAAGCGGGGAACTCTCCATCTCAGGAGTTCAGTCCGGCGCTGGTAACGAGGGGCCAGCGGCTCTGTGGCGAACCGACGCGCAGTGCGTCGCCCGAAGGAATGATGCGGATGATCAAATCGATCCGAACGAGTAGATATCCAGTCCTATGAAAGGGAGTCTGTCTATGCATATTGCACCGCCTCCTGTACCCGCGAGCCTGCGGGAATTGCTTAAAGAGCATCCGCGTCACATCGAGCGGCTTCAGGAGGTGCTCACTTCGGTTGCAATGGAGCCGGGTGGCGCTGCGCCTCAGTTTCAGCTTGCTGTCTGGGCGTTGGAGGGAAGGCTGGAGTCATTCTTCTTAGAAGCGCGACGTGAGCTGGAGACAGCAAAGGCGACGGGTGATGCCCAGCTAACGACGCTGGCGGAAGCGAAGGCCAGACTGATGTCCCGAGTTGCATGGAAGCATGTCTGGATAACAGATGAAGGCCTCTTGGAGTACTTCGGATAGGGAGGCCCGGTAAGCGCTGCCGTCGGCGACGCCCCCGGAATGCGGTTGACACGATGTGCGTCCTACGCTCTGCGTAGAACGGGCGCCGTACGGACGATGCCCGGGATGAGAGGCCTGTAAACAATCGTCAGGTTGACGGAGGGTCGAGCGGGGAGGGCGGCGAAGTGGACGTTTCCGGGTGTTGGCGTGCGGCCTTCTTGATCTGTCTGGAGCGAAAGTCAGAGTTTTCCGATAGTCCAAATGGGCGGCCTGTGGCAGCCTGTAACGTGGCCAGGACCGGCGGCTGTCAATCCTTGATTCGGTTGGGAGCGACCAGGTCAGCTCCGTCGCAAACCAAGTGGCAGGTCAGTGCCGTAATGTAGCAATCGCAAGCCGCACGCCTAGATAGGACGCCAGTCATGACAGTATCCTCGCCTCCTTTTCCCACCCGTCTTCGGGAGATGCTTAAGGACTATCCGGACCACATAGCCGACCTTCAAAGGCTGATAGCATCCTTCGCTGCCAAGCCAGGGCCATTGTCGCGATATGAGGAGCTCATCTGGGCGCTCGAAGATAGTGCCGGCAGCTTCTTCCAGGATGCGGGCGCTGAGCTAAAGTCTGCGAAGGAGAGCGGGGATGTTGATCTCATCTCGAAGGCCGATGAGAAAGAGAAGCAAATGGGCCGCATAGTCCTTCAGAAGCCCTGGTTAGGTGACGCGGAGTTCAGGGACTACTTCAGGTAAAAGGACTTTTTGAATGAGCAGCACGGCTGACCAGTTGAGCCGGGAGGAGCATGCCCGCATCCTGCGGGAGCGCATACTCCCATTAAGTGATTTCGATTCACTGACCTCCCATGAGCGACCTAAAGCAATCATCTTGGCAGGTCAACCAGGTGCGGGTAAGGGGGGGCTGGGCGACGCAGCCAGAGTGGAGCTCCTCCGCGATGTCGCTGTGATTGATCCAGACGCGCTCCGCGAATACCACCCGGGCACGCGGGACTTCCGTAGAGAGAATCCCGTCACCTGGTCCGGACGCACCCATCCTGACGCGAGTGCTTGGGCTGATGAGACCTTTGACGTCGCATCTGCCGGCAAGAAGAACCTGATTCTCGATAAGACCCTGGCGAACGGTGAGCGGGCGGTCGATCTGATCAAGGACCTCCAGCAGAAGGGCTACGAAGTGGAAGTGCGGGTGGTCGCCACCCACAAGCTGGAAAGCGAGCTCGGTGTAGATCAGCGATTCACCCGCAGCATTGATGGTCGAGGCCATGGTCGACACGTGCCCGAGTCAGCGCGCGATGCCATCTACGACAGCATTCCGCGCAGCTTGGATCTTCTCCAGGCAAAGACGGGTGTTACGATTCTCATCTACAACCGGGAAGGAGAGCTCCTTTACGACAGCCGTGTCGATCCACGGCCAGCTGGACAAGCTCTTGAGGAGGAGCGCACTGTCCGACTTCGAAATCCATCGGTAACGCAGAATCTGCGTAACCAAGGTGCCGAACAGTTGGATTGGCACGAAAAGGTACCAGAGCGCACCAACGATATCCCTGGCATGGATCGCGCCAGCCACGCCCAGCTCGTGCGCGAGCAGGCGTCGGAGGGCCTGCTTGAGAACGCAAAAGTTCAGGCGCAGGTTGGCGCCAGCGTTGACTCTGCATTCCGCCCCGGCGCTCCACCCGCTGTTGTCCATCGCGAGCCGCAAGCGCCAGACCTGAAGCGATTCGGATTAGGCATGGGCGCTACCGTCCTTGGCGCCGCCGCCAGCGCCTACGACGCCCATGAAACCGCTGAGCGCGTCGGCTCGCTGCTGAAAGAGCAGAACCTCCCTGCAGCCGAATCAGAGCTGACCCAGTTCGCCGCTCGTGGCGTAGGCGGCTGGGCAGGCGGAACGCTGGCTGCCGGCCTGGTAGGCACCACAGGGGCCGCACCGATGGCATTGATCGCCGCCGACGCCTATCTGTTCTCAGCGGCGTTCGAGAAGGCCGCGACCCTGCGAGAGAACCATTCCATCTACAACCAGCAGGACAAGGCTGGAGTCGACTGGAACTACAACGGTCACGCCTGGGTACGGGAAGCCTCGCTCGATCGAACGCAGGACGGGGTGGACAACCCCATCAAGCAGGATGTAAGCGCCACCTACGAAAAGACGCGGGAACTCAACGCATTGGCAAGTGCCCGCGCGGTGGCACTCGAGCTGGGCAAGGTGCCCGCTCCCCAGGATCCATTCAATGTGCCGGCTCGCGCGGGTGACCAGCGCGGCCTGGACAACACGAACTGGCAGCGCGACGCGCAGACCGAGCAATGGATGCGCCAGGTCAAGACCGGCGTCTCGGGTGCGAACGACCGTGGCAGCTACACCCAGGAAGTGGCAAGCCCGGAGCGTGCGCGGGAACTGGACCAGGAAGCGGTCGCGCGCATCAAGGACAACATCGCCAATGGTCGTGAGGCCGTGGCGGCCGCCTACCTCGAGAACCACGCTGCGCTTCGCTCGCAGGACTACGTCGCCGTGCCACCCGCGGTGGAATTCGCCAGGGCCAAGGCGGATGTGGCGCGTGGCTCAGACGACCGGCTCTACAGCCGGGATGAGGCAGGGCAGTGGACCCACGAAGGCGTCGCGGCGCACGGAAACCGCGCCCTGGAGCTGGAGCTGACCCGAGAGATTCGCCAGCCGTCGCTTGCGCAGTTCGACGCCTCGTTGGACGCCACGTTGGCGCGCCCCGCCCCGACTGCTGCTGAGGTGGATCGGAACGAGGTGCTCCACCGCTATCAGACCTACAACGTTCGCGTGCCCGAGGACTACCTGCCGGCCATCGAACTGGCTACGCAGCGCACACTTGAGGCGCAAGGCGTAACCGGTCGCACGGTACAGGAGCTGCAGCCCGGCGAATCCGGTCTGTACAGTGCGGAAAGCGCGATCGTGCACTACCAGATCGGCGAGGATGGCGTAGCGCACCGGATCGCGCTGACCACCCCGCAGGATATCCAGCAGGCACACCGGGATCTTCAGGCCCAGCGCTTGGAGCAGGCGCCCATCCACGATGCGCCGGAGCTGCGCATCGATGCGCTGTCGCCGCAGGAGCGCGAAGCGCACCAGCAGGCCCTGCATGAGGCAAACCGCCAAGGGGCCTCGGTTGGCGAAGCGGAGCAGGTAGCAGCCTTCGCCGCGATGGAAGCAGGTGGCGTGCGTGTTGATGAGGCGCGTTCGCCTCAGTTGCCTGAGGAAGCGCCACCAGCGCCCAAGCAGGTACAGACTGCCGATGCTGCCGTTCCTCAGATGGCCGCAGCCGCAGTGGCGGTCACTCCCGCGCTCACCGAGCGGGAAGCACAGCCCAAGCCCTCCCAGCCGACCGAGACGCCTCGCCAGGCGGCGCAGGAAGAAGCGGCACGGGCCGAGGAGGCGCGTGCCAGGGACGACACGGCCCGCACCGCAGAGCGGAGCGAGCAAGGCCGCCAGGAGCAGGGCGCAGCACCGGGCCACGCACAGCCGGCGGCCCAGCAGCCACAGGCTGCCTCGGCCCCGACGCAGGTGCCGCCGGCAGCACCGCTCAGCGCTGAGGCAACCGAACGCGCCGTTGCCGCTGCTCAGCTGCATCCACAGGCGGGTGCGACGAAGCAACCAGATGAAGCGCGCGCCCAGCACGAGCCGATTGAACGCGCGCGGGAGTCTGTGCCGCCGGCAAGGGAAGCGCACGGCGAACGTGAGCTGGCCGAGCCCTCCAGGAGCCAACCGAGCGAAACAGGCGAGCGTCTGCGGGGCAACCTCCACGCCGCAGCCATATCCTCAGATCCCAACGAGCAGCCTTCGCAGGTCCCGCAACGCGATGCGCATGCGCAGGACGCAGTGGCACCTACGCCGGTGCCACCAGAAGATGCTCCGGCGCATCAGCCCACCGCAGCAAAGGCCGACGCCGAGCCTTGGTCACCGGTAAATCCCCAGCACCCCGACCACGCGCTCTACCAGCAGGTTCGCCACGAGGTCACCGCGCTCGACGCCTCTCATGGCCGCAGCTACGACCAGACCAGCGAGCGCCTCACTGGCAGTCTGCTGGTGCTTGCCAAGAGCAACGGGCTGGATCGGGTGGACCACGTGGTGCTCAGCCGCCCAACAGCAGACCTGGCCGGCGGGCAAAACGTGTTCGTGGTGCAGGGCGAGTTGAACGACCCGGGCCATCTGCGCGCCAGCATGCCCACCGACCAGGCGGTAAAGACCCCGTTCGATCAATCCATGGCGCAGTTCGACGTGGCGGCGCAGGAGCAGGAGCAGGCGCAGCAGTTGAGCCGCCAGCGCGAGACCGAAGAGCGGCAGCAGGAAGTGCAGCGGTCCGCGATGAGCATGGGGTAGCGATTCCATGGCCTTCCCGACCTGGAGGAACCCGTGTAGTGCGGACGGCGCCATGCGGGAAGTTACACTCCCGCAGGACTAGACGGGTCGCGCCCACAAAGACAAAGGGAGTTGGCGCCATGCATGGACGAGCGCGGCTGTTGCTGGGGGCGGTGGCTGTTGCAGCATTGGTGGGCGTTGCACTCTGGCGGCAGGTTCCTGCAACGCGTGTTGCTGCGCCGACTGTGCAGACTCCGAAGGCTGCGGCAGTACAGTCGCCAGCTTCAGCAGGCATGCTCGGTGATGGCACGGGCGCTCATGCCGCCCGCGGCCGCCCTGCAGCGGCCGACAGGGTAAAGGCCTTCGAAGAGCTCAAGCAGCGTGCGAAGGCCGGTGACGCCGTGGCGCAACGCAAACTCGCGGAGGCCTATGACGCCTGCTTCATGGTCAACCTTGACCGCGAGGGGTTCATCAAAGGTCTCGACCTCAACAGACGCATGATGAGAGAGCCCGCACGGCCCGCTGTGCTGGAGCAGGCACTGGGCGATCGTGTCGCACAGTGTGACGCAGTGGATGGCGGGGCCATCGTGCCGCTGGACCTTATCCGTGGTTGGTACGCGCAGGCTGCCGAGAACGGCGACCTGCCCTCTCGTCTGATGGACAATGCGTTCAAGCAGAAGAGCCCGGATCCGGCCGAGTCTGCCCGGCTGCTTGAGGAGGTACTGGCGTCCAATGATCCTGCGGCTGTGTTCGCCATGGGGGGCACGCTCGTGACCAACTACAGTGTCACCCCGGATGACCCCACTGCGGCGCTGATGACAGGGGAGCAGGCCAGCTGGGCATGGATGGTGGCGGCGTGCCGCATGGGGTACGACTGCGGCCCCTCCAGCACGCTGATGGGGACGCTGTGTCTCGTCCAGAACGGATGTACTGGCGAAGACTTCGAGGCCTACTTGAAGAGGGATCTGCGCAGTAACGCGGAGCGCAGGGACCTGGAACGCAGGGTGACGGAGATACTGCGGTTGGTCGAGGGGCAGTGACCGGTCCTCCGCGGACAGTCAACCCATCCGCATGCTTCGTGACTCAACCTCGCGCTGATCCTGCTGGGTGCGCTGTTCGGTCTGCATCGCCAGCGCCTGCTGGTCCTGGCCAGCCACCTCCAGCCGTTGCAGCGACTGCTCCACTGGCGTCTGCACAGCCACCTCCGTCGGCATCGCAGCGCGTAGGTGTGCGGGGTTGCCGAGGTCGCCCTGCACCACGAAAATGTTGCGCCCCGCCGCAGCGTCGGTGGTGGCTTGGCTGAACACCACATGGTCAGCCCGGTCGAGTTTGTTCTCCACGGCCAGCGCGGTGAGGCTGGTCGAAAGCCTCTCGCTGGTCTCGTCAAAACTGCGTCCATGCTTGGCGTCCAGCGCTGCCACATGCTCGCGAATCTGCTGATACAGCTGGTAGTGCTCATCGCCCGGCTTCAGCCCTGCGATGCGGGTGCTCTGCTCCTGTCCGGGTGCGTCATTAAGAACCACCTTGGGTGTTTCGATGCGCTGCCGATAGGGGTCGTCCTCATGGAACTGGGTTCCCTTGTGTTGGCGCTCCAGGCGCACCTCGCGCGCTTCGTTCAGGCCTTCAATCACCCGTGCGTTGCGCTCCTGCATTGGGACGCCACCCTCGGTAAAGCGTTGCCATGTGCCCGCCTTCTCGTCGTATATGTGATGGTAGCTGCGGACACCGATGACATTAGGATCAACGGCCGGAAGTGCCTGATCCATCATGGCCACTTCATACACGCCCAGCTTTACCACGTAGGCGCCTGCCTGCACTTTCGGCATGGCGTCGAACGCGTGATTGGCTGTGTTCCACGCCCGCGCAGTTCCGCCCCTACCGTTGTTGAGCATTTGCTTCCAGACGTCCTCGGCGGCATCTTCGCTCAGATTCTTCCGCGCAGCTTCCAGCAGGATGCGAGGTGTCCAGCAGTTGGGATCCAGGCCGTGCTCGACGAAGGCCTTGTCATGCGCAACCTGTACATCTCTGCCTGGAAGGTTCAGTGCCAGGTCTGGCCGGCGCGAGCCCATCCAGTACTCGCGCCGTTCAAGGTCGCGATCCAGCAGGGTCTGTCCGAAGTCCTCCCACTCACGCTCTGTCAGTACGCGGTTCTGAAACCTTGGGTCGCGATCGTGCTGGTCACTGGCCTTCGATTGCGCGTAGGCATTCGCCACCTGCCCGGGCAGGTTGTCGTTGCGTACTACGCCGAGCGCCAGCAGCCCATAGCCGTCCGAGCCCTCGGTCTGCGCCAGGTAGTTCCAGTAAAGCTCACGGTTTCCCTTGGAGGCGTACTCCCGCAGGATATCGATATCCTTTTGATTCAATCCGCTCATGCGTTGTTCCTCCTGAACATCCTTGGGTTACTGCGCCTTGTAGCGTGCTAATGCTGCGCGGGTGGCTTCTTCCATCACCTTCCAATCCTTCAGCAGCACCCGTGGATAGAACAGGGTCACGCCAAGGTTGTCCTTGGTATCGACGAAGTAATGCGTGCAGCTGGCAACCTTGACCGTGGCATCGGGAACGAGCAGGTCGCCCTGGATCGCGAGGCCTTCGTTCCCACCTTCAGGGTGGTTGCACTTGATGAAGGTCGCCAGCTGGCCGTCAGGCGCCCGGACGATGTACCACTCGTCTTCTTTACGGGCGTTACGTGTGAGCGGTTGCCCACGCTTCGTCTCGTATTCCTTGGCAAACAACGCCATGCGATCTTCATCGATGGCATAGGGCGTCAGGCCAAACTTGCTGGCGCCAGCCTTGCGCAGATCCAGACGACGTCGGGGATCATTGCGATTGACCGACCCTTCCTCGGTGGTTGCCTGCGTATCGGTCAGGCGCGGGAGCAGCTCCGATGCCGAAACCGCATCCAGATAGTCGATTGAGGCGGTAATCGCCCGGTAGTGATCTTCCATGCTGCGTGTTGGGCGATCACCGGGAGGAGCTGCCTGCAGACCGGGCCACATGAAGGTCAGTGCGATGCCACCGCCAACGGAAGGGCCAATCTGGTCGTCGTACAAGTTGGCGGGGAAGGCATAGCGGTGCGGCCCCAGCTTCGCCTCCACCGGCGCCGTGGTGTAGGTATAGCCATCGACTGCGCGGCTCTGGCTCGAATCTTCAGACATGGCAGTCTCCTTGTATCCCTTCTCCGTGGGTGGGGCCTTTGCACAGGCGCTGGCGCTCAGGGCGACGGCGAGTGCAACTGTCAGGCACCGGCCGGATGACATCACGCTCATGGGCCATTCCATTGCATTGGTTGGGGTCAACTATAGGCCATGTCACCTTGCGAAGATGCATAGGCTGGGCATAGCTGTTGGCAACCTGACCCGGAGCGCTGTCGTTACGAACCACGCCACGTGCCAACGTTCCGTAGCCATCGGCTCCAGGAAGCTGGGAAAGGTAGTTCCAGTAAAGCTCTCGGTTGCCGGTATCCGCGTACTGCTCCAAGACTTCCAGATTGCGCGCAGTCAATCCACTCATATCCAACTCCTGTAAATGCGGGGATTACTTGACCTTGGAGCGATTCAAGATGTCCCGAATGGCCAGTTCCATGGCCTTCCAATCCTTGAGGAACACGCGGTTGTAGTTGATGCTGATGGAAAGGCTGTTTGCGATGTCGGCGATGTAGTGTGTGCAGCCTGCAATGGTGCTACCTGGAGCATCTACAATGTCATCGCCCTTGATCTCCAGGCCATCGCCAGAATGCTTCTGACTGTCGCATTTGATGAAGGTAGAGAGCGCGCCATCCGGTCCGCGCGCGATGTACCAGTCATCTTCGAACGCCGGGTTGCGTGGATGTGGGTGACGATACCTGGCCTCATATTCGCGGGCATAATCGACCATTAGCGATTCGTTGATGGCATAGGGAGTCAGCCCCAGTCGCTCTGGCTGGGCAACGCGAAGATCCAGTCGGTCGGCAGGATTTCGGCGCTCCAGCCCGCCGTCCGTTGTGATCGCCTCGTTGGACGAGAACCGTTCCAACAGGCTTTCGATCGGAACCCTGTCGACGTAATCCACCAGAACCCGAATCTCCTTTCGGAAATCATTGGTGCGCGGATTCACCCGAGCACCCGGCGGGGTTGGCTTCATGTCCGGCCACTCGATGATCAAGTAGAGACCTTCACCCCATGGGGAAATTTGGCTGTCGAAGTAGTTTGCCGGAATCTGAAAGGTGTTCGGACCCAGCTTCGCTTCAACGGGTGCATTGGTGTAGGTGCGACCATTGATGGTTCGACCGATTTCCGTTGCGGCAGGCGCTCCTGCCTGTTTCGGCGGCGGAGTCTGCGCACAGGCAGTGGCACTCAGCGTGATGCCGAGTGCAACCACCAGGCAGCGCCCGGATGGAAACGACATTGCATTCATGAGAAGTCCAAATGCTACTGGAGGGGCGAGCTGATCTCGTCAGGTGGCGGTCCCGGGAAAGGTTATCTGCCAGAACGACAGTGCCATTGGAAGAAACGAGGGCACTTGGAGCTGAAAGAATGCCGACTCCCGCTCAGGCTGCGGGTGGGGCAATCGCCAAGTGGTGTACTTCAAAGCAAATCACCCCATACGCATGCTTCGCGCTTCAACCTCGCGCTGGTCCTGCTGGCTGAGCTGCTCAGTTTGCATAGCCAACGCCCGCTGTTCCTGCCCGGCAACCTCCAGGCGCTGAAGCGATTGCTCCACCGGCGTCTGCACGGCCACGTCCGTTGGCATGGATGCCCGTCGGTGTGCCGGGTCGGCCAGGTCGCCCTGCACCACGAAGACATTGCGCCCTGCAGCGCTGTCGGCTGTCTGCGCACTAAGCAGTACGTGGTCCGCACGGTCCAACCCGTTCTGGCGGGTCAGTGCCATCACGCTGGCGGTCAGGCGCTCGCTGTTCTCGTCAGGGGCGCGGCCGTGCTTGGCGTCGATTGCGGCAACCCCCTCCCGAACCTGCTGGAGCAGCGCATACTCTGGATGGCCTGGCCCGATATCGGCCAGGCGGGTGGGCGCCTGCCGCTCGTCTCTGACTCCATCAATAGAAGCGGTTCTCGGGCTTGGGGTGATGGTGCGGTACGGGTCTTCCTCATGGAAGTGGGTGGCCTTCTCCTGCCGCTCAAGCCGTACGTTGCGGATATCGTTCAGTTCGGAGATCCGCTCGGGATTGGTCTCTTCCCTCGTGGAAACGCGGCCGCCGCCTACACTCACGTTGAGCCACTTCTTGTCCTGTTCGAAGTACATCGAGTAGAAGCTGTTGCCGCCGATCAAGTTGGGATCAACAGCAGCCCGGGATTCGGCAAGAGTCGTCACCTCCAGAGCAGTAAGCTTGATCATGTACTTGCCGCCTTCCCACTTCCCCATCTCTGCAACCGCGTCAAGCCCGGTCTTTCCTGCGCGATTAAAACCCAGGTTTTCATTGTCGAGCATGTTCTTCCATATTTGCTCGGCCTTCTCAGGTCCACTGTTT
This sequence comes from Stenotrophomonas sp. KH_036_B, assembly GCF_057839485.1. NCBI lineage: Bacteria > Pseudomonadati > Pseudomonadota > Gammaproteobacteria > Lysobacterales > Lysobacteraceae > Stenotrophomonas > Stenotrophomonas sp. KH_036_B. The sequence goes on from NZ_CM174491.1 coordinate 557,649, forward strand.
TGCCTTGCAGCCTCCAGCAGCACGCGTGGTGTCCAGCAGTTGGGGTCCAGCTCGTGTACTTCAAACGCGCGGTCGTGTGCCCCCATGACGTCTTTTCCGGGAAGATTCAGAGCCAATTCGGGCAGCTTCTGCTCCATCCAGAACTTACGGTACTCCAGGTCCTTCTCCAGAAGCGTCTGCCCAAAGCTCTCCCATTCGCGCTCGGTCAACGTCGCGTTTGCGAACTTCGATCCATTGTCGTGCTGAGTTCTAGCGTAGTTCTGGGCGTAACTGTTGGCGACGGCACCCGGAAGGTTGTCATTCCGGACAACGCCCAAGGCCAAGGTTCCGTATCCATCTGCACCAGGGAGCTGGGAGAGATAGTTCCAGTACAACACGCGGTTTCCTTGATCTGCATAGCTGGTCAGAACCCGCATATCCCGCTCGGTCAATCCACTCATCTAAAACTCCTGTAATAGCAGGGATTACTTGACCTTGTAGCGGGCAAGCACATTCCGGACAGACGCTTCCATGGCCTTCCAATCCTTGAGGAACGCGCGCTTATAGCTCAGCCTGATGGACAGGCTGTTCGCAACATCGGACATGTAGTGATCGCAGCTCGCTGCGACCTCCTTCGGTATGCTGATGACCTGGTCACCCTCAAGGCGAACGCCATCCTTGCGGAAGGCGGTGTTGTCGCACTTGATGAACGTGGTGAGCTCTCCACCCGCGCCACGGGCGATGTACCAGTCGTCCTGGTATGCGGGATTGCGCGTGTAAGGCCGGCCGTAGCGGACTTCATAGTCCCGCGAGTAGGCATCCATCAGGTTCTGGTCGATGGCGTAGGGGATGAGTCCCATGTGCTCGGGCTGGGCAACACGAAGGTCGAGACGGTCTTTGGGGTTTCTACGTTCTACGGAACTCTCCTCCGTGACCGCATTGTTGGACGAAAGGCGCTCCAGCGAAGTCTCAATGGGAGCCCGATCAATGTAGTCGATGAGTACAGAGATCTCTTTGCGGAAATCATTGGTGCGCGGATTCGCTCGCGCTCCCGGCGGAGTCGGCTTCATATCCGGCCATTCGATCACCAAGCTGACACCGTCACCCGGCCACGGCGCAATCTGGCTGTCCAGATAGTTCGCCGGAATCCGGAAGGTATTCGGCCCCAGCTTCACCTCTACCGGTGCATTGGTATAGGTGTGCCCATTGATGGTACGACCGGTTTCAGCTGGTTCCGACATGTTCGATTTCCCTTCCTGTTCCGTAGGCGGCGTCCGTGCACATGCGCTGGCGCTCAGGGCGACGGCAAGTGCAACTGTCAGGCACCGGCCGGATGACATCACGCTCATGGGCCATTCCATTGCATTGGTTGGGGTCAACTATAGGCAAAGTCCGCGGAACAGGACAGGACTACGGGGAGATGGCCGATGGATGAAGGGCGGCGGATTCACTACGACGTGACGCATCCAGCTTGCTGCGGACACATAGCCGAAGGTACACACATACGACGCGCCCAGAATGGTGCTGTCTTAAGAGCCAGTGCGAAGCGGGCACGCCCTCTCGACACTTTACCCATCCGCAGGGAGCTCAGTTGACTAGTGACCGGCTTAGCACGTCGCGCGTGGCGTACTCCATGGCTTTCCAATCCTTGAGGAACACGCGGTTGTAGTTGAGGCTGATGGAAAGGCTGTTCACGATGTCCACTATGTAATGTTTGCAGCTTGCAACGGTTTCGCCTTCTGCATCAACGATATCGTTACCCTCGATCTCAAGGCCGTCGGCTGAGTACTTGGCGCTGTCGCATTTGATGAAGGTAGTGATCGCACCATCCGGCGCCCGCGCAACGTACCAGGCGTCTTCGAAGGCAGGGTTGCGTGGATGTGGGTGGCCGTACTTGGCCTCATACGCACGCGCATAGTCCTCCATCAACGATTCGTTGATGGCGTAGGGGGTCAGGCCTAGCCGGTCTGGCTGGGCAACGCGTAGATCCAGGCGGACTGATGGATCCCGGCGCTCAATCCAGCCTTCCTCTGTGATGGAATCGTTGGTCACATACCGCCCCAACAGATCTCTGATCGGGACCCTGTCGATGTAGTCGATCAATACGCGGATTTCCTTGCGGAAATCATTGGTGCGCGGGTTGGCTCGCGCTCCTGGCGGCGTCGGCTTCATATCCGGCCATTCGATCACCAGACTCACGCCCTCACCAGGCCACGGCGCAATCTGGCTGTCCAGGTAGTTGGCCGGAATCCGGAACGTATTCGGCCCCAGCTTCACCTCTACCGGTGCATTGGTGTAGGTGTGCCCATTGATGGTGCGACCGGTTTCAGTTGCGTCCGACAGCTTCGATTTTCCTTCCTGTTCCGTAGGCGGCGCCTTTGCACAGGCGCTGGCGCTCAGGGCGACGGCGAGTGCAACTGTCAGGCAGCATCCGGAAGGCGACGACATTGCATTCATGAGCGATTCCAATGCTATTGGCAGGGGGCGCCGTCCTTGTCAGTTGGCGGTCCCGGGGATGAATATCTCTGCCAGGACGACTGTGCCATTGGGCGAAACGACTTCGGGGGGGACGGAAAGAATGCCGACACCGCTTATAGCGTTGAGCGTAGTAATTGCGAGGTGACGCACATCGTCATGGGACGATCCGCCTTCGTTGGCAGAGAAGAGAAGACCGTACGCGAGAGAGCAAAGAAATTCGAAGTCGCCGTCTGCACTCATGAACACGGGCTTCTGTTTCAGCATGGACTTCAGTGTCACTTCACGGGTCATGTCCAGGGAGTACGCCCACTCCCGCCGCGGCTCAAACTGAAAGCGATCTTTACCGCCTCTGAGACCAAGAAAGCCGACCCTCTCGCTGCCACGAAGGAACACGTACTGGTACTCGGCCGGATCACCACCGTCCGGCAACGCGCCCTGCAATCTGGAAAGCAGGATTCTGACGCCGCTCTCGTTCTCGATGGCGGAGCGTGGCTCTTGCTGCGAAATACTGGTCATTGGTTTTCCTTCCAAGCAAATCAACCCACCCGCACGCTGCGTGCCTCAACCTCGCGCTGGTCCTGCTGGCTGAGCTGCTCAGTTTGCATAGCCAACGCCCGCATTTCCTGCCCGGCAACGTCCAGGCGCTGCAGCGATTGTTCCACCGGGGTTTGAACGGCCACGTCCGTCGGCATGGAGGCCCGTCGGTGCGCCGGGTCGGCCAGGTCGCCCTGCACCACGAATACATTGCGCCCGGAAGCGCTGTCGGTGGTCTGCGCACTAAGCAGCACGTGGTCCGCACGGTCCAATCCGTTCTGGCGGGTCAGTGCCATCACGCTGGCGGTCAGGCGCTCGCTGTTCTCGTCAGCGGCGCGGCCGTGCTTGGCGTCGATGGCGGCGACACCTTCCCTGACCTGCTGGAGCAACGCGTACTCGGGATGGCCTGGGCCGATATCGGCCAGTCGGGTGGGCGCCTGCCTCTCGCCATTGACCCCGTCAATAGATGCGGTCTTCGGGCTTGGAGTGATTGTCCGGTAAGGGTCTTCCTCGTGGAACTGCGTGGCCTTTTCCTGGCGCTCGAGCCGTAATTTGCGGGTATCGTTCAGTTCGGAAATCCGATCAGGATTGGTTTCTTCCCTCAAGTAAACGTGGCCGTCGCTTACACCCACGTTGAACCACTTCTTGCCCTGCTCGGAGTACGTGGAGTAGAAGCTCTTGGCGCCGACCAAGTTTGGATCAACAGCAGCGCGGGATTCGGCAAATGTCGTAACCTCCAGCGCAGTGAGCTTGACGACGTACTTGCCGCCTTCCCACCGCCCCATTTCCGCAACGGCATCCAGCCCGGTCTTCCCTGCGCGATTGAGGCCCCAGTTCTCGTTGTCGAGCATGTTCTTCCAGATCTGCTCGACCTTCTCTGGGCCGCTGTTCTCACGGGCAGCCTGCAGGAGAACGCGCGGGGTCCAGCAATTCGGGTCGAGGTGGTGGGCTTCGAATGCGAGATCGTGCGCCTTCATTACATCTCTGCCAGGAAGGTTCAGTGCCAGGTCGGGCCTGAGCTCGTCCATCCAGAACTGGCGGCGCTGAAGATCCTGCTCGAGCAACGTTTGCCCAAAACTGTCCCACTGACGCTCTGACAGCGTCGCATTTGGAAAGCGCGACCCGTTGTCGTGTTGCTCCCTGGCGTAGCTCTGCGCATAGCTGTTGGCGACGGCTCCCGGAAGGCTGTCATTGCGTACTACGCCAAGTGCCAGCGTTCCATAGCCATCCGCTCCTGGCAACTGCGAGAGATAGTTCCAGTAAAGCTCTCGGTTCCCGGCCCGGACATAGCTCTCCAGGACCTTGACGTCTTGATTGGTCAATCCACTCATCTACGGCTCCCTGTAGTTCCGCGGCTCACTTGACCTTGTAGCGGGTCAAAATGCCGCGAACGGCGTCCTCAATGCGCTTCCAGTCTTTCAGGAATACGCGTTTGTAACTCAGCGTGATGGAAAGGCTGTTCTCTACATCAACAAAGTAGTGCGTACACAGCGCTGAGACAGCGCCCTCCACCGGCGTCGCCTGTTCGCCTTCCAGTACAACACCATCTTCCCGATATGCCGCGTTGTCGCACCTGATGAATGTGGCTATGTCGCCATTCTCCGAGCGCGCGATGTACCAGTCAGGCTCGAACGAAAGGTTCCGCGGGAACGGGCGCCCTGTCTTCGCTTCCTGCGCGTGCGCGTATGCCACGCGCAGTTCCTCATCGATTGCATAAGGCGTGAGTCCCATGCGTTCGGGCTGCGCCACCCTGAGATCCAGTCGAGCAGAGGGATCCTGACGCTCAAGCGAACCTTCGGTGGTGTGACCGTTGTTGGTCACGCGCCTGGCCATGGCCCCCTCGATCGGAAGCCGGTCGATGTAGTCAACAGAAATCGCGATCTCGCGGAAGAAGTCATTGGTTCTCGGTGCAGCTCGAGCCCCAGGCGCCGTGGGCGTCATGCCCGGCCATTCCAGCTTAAGGTCCATGCCCTCGTCGAAGGGGCCAATCTGGCTGTCGAAGTAGTTCGCCGGAATCCGGAAGGTATTCGGCCCCAGCTTCACCTCTACTGGTGCATTGGTGTAGGTATGCCCATTGATGGTACGACCGGTTTCAGTTGCTTCCGACATGTTCGATTTCCCTTCCTGTTCCGTAGGCGGCGTCCGTGCACATGCGCTGGCGCTCAGGGCGACGGCGAGTGCAACTGTCAGGCACCGGCCGGATGACAACACGCTCATGGGCCATTCCATTGCATTGATTGGGGTCAACTATAGGCAAAGTCTTGGCAACGGGACAGGAACCGGGTCACTGCGGCCAGCGGGCGGCCACACCGAGCGCGTCCGCCGGGTAAGGCCCACGCGGCGAGGCGTGACGCATCCAGCCCGTATGCGGAAGTGCCCGTGATAATCTGGAGCCCAAGCGGTTCGGCAGGCACAGCAAACCGATACGAGTCTCGGGAGGACTTTGGAACGTGAAGGAACACAACGGAGCTGACACCGCCGATCTGGCGCTCTACCAGCAGATTCGCCGCGAAGTGGTCGCGCTCGACAAAGCCCACGGCCGCACCTACGACAAGACCAGCGAGCGCCTCACCGGCAGCCTGTTGGCACTGGCCAAGGACTATGGCCTGAAGCGCGTGGACCACGTAGTGCTGAGCGACCCCACCGCAGACCAGCCCGGCGCGCACAACGTATTCGTGGTGCAGGGCGAGCTGGACAACCCCGGCCACCTGCGCGCCGGCATGCGCACCGTGCTTGCGGTGCAGCCCCGCCCTGAAGAATTGCTGGAGCAGCTCGACGCAGCCGCGCAGGCACCCAGCAGCGACACAGAATAGACCGCTATGGCTTGTCTACGCACCTCCCAGCCTCCTCAGTTCGTTTCATAGCTCATGCGAGACCACATGGAATCTGGACAGAACTTTGATGACATCAGCCAGGCAAGGCGGGTCGACGCGGTACGGTTCGCTGCGGCGTCACTAGCGTTAGAGGGCCTCGCTGTCAGCAACGAGGCCGAAGAGCTGGCGCGCATGTTTGCGATCGGTGCAATCAGTCTGGAAGAGCTGGTCGCTACAGAGCGAGTTTGACTGTCCGATCATAGCCGCGCTCTGCCGCCCGGCCCTTGGCTCCTGCTCCTGCTGGCGGCTCAGCTGTTCAACGCCAGCCCCGCCGGCGGCCACAACGGATCGGCCCGATCCAGATCGTAGTCATTGCCAAACGCCAACGCCGCCTCACGCGGCTCCAGGTCGTAGTAGCTCACCAGCAGCTGCTCATCCATGCCGGCGTCGCTGTGGTTGATGGCAAACAGGCCAAGCATGGCCTGGTCGAACTCTTCCAGCCATTCAGTGTCGATCTTGTTCATGTGGATCCTCCGAAGCGGAGGGCAGGATCGCGCAGAGGCGTCTCACAGCATGGGACGCAGGCGTACCAAGGCCTCAGATCGCGGGAAACCTCTCGTTTCACCGCCCTCCATAGCTGTGGCCGATCTCGCGAACCCGCTCCTGTTAACATGTCAGGGCCAGCCAGCCTTCCCACGTCGTTCGACTGTGTGGTTGGCCGCCTTCCAGCGGCCACGCGAGCCAGGATCCTTTCCTATGCCTCTCACAAGGACGCTCGCATGCACCCTCGTTCCCTGTTCCGTTCGGCCGCCCTGGCGCTGGCCGTCAGCCTGACCCTCGGCGCCCCGTCCGCCTTCGCCGCCGACAAGGCCGGCACCACCGCAGCCGCCACGGCCGTCCAACGCACCGCCGTTGCGCAGGGCCTGTATGAGCTGGCCTTCAGCCCCACCCAGAACGCGCTGTTCGTGGCCTCATCGGGCGGCTTCGGCGACGCGGCCGGCCCGGCCCAGGTGCTGCGCCTCAATCCCGATTCGCTGGCCGTTGAAGCCAAGATCCCGCTGGAGCGCAAGGCGTTCGGCGTGGTGCTCGACGACGCCCACAACCGCCTGTATGTGGGCAACACCGTGGACACCTCGGTGACCGTGGTCGACACCGCCTCCAACAAGGCCGTGGGCATCGTGCAGCTGATGGAAAAGAAGGTGGGCAAGGACGGCAAGGCCGGCTACACCCACGACCTGCGCGAGCTGGTGGTCGATTCCCCGAACAACCGCCTGTACGTCACCGGTCACTCCGGCGAAGGTAGCGTGCTGTTCGTGGTGGACACGCAGTCGCTCAAACTCATCAACACCATTCCGGGCCTGGGCAACGCCAAGGCACCGGGCCTCACGCTGGATGCGGCCAACAAGCGCGTGCTCACCTCCAACCTGCTGGGCGAAGTGGTCACCGTTGGCACCGAGAGCGGCAAGGTGGAGCAGCGCTTCAAGGTCAGCGCCGAGCAGCCGATGAACCTGGCACTGGACCCGAGCGGCAAGCGCCTGTTCGTGACCGACCAGGGCCTGGAAATGATCCGCAAGTACCAGGGCAACAGCATTCCGGGCTTCGCCTCCAAGCACCCGGGCCAGCGCGTGCTGGTGCTGGACCCCACCACCGGCAAGGAACTGGCCAGCATCGCCACGGATGCCGGCCCGCTGGGACTGCTGCTGGACGCACCGCGCAAGCGCCTGTACGTGACCAACCGCGAGGCGGGCACGGTGACTGCGTATGACAGTGAGAGCTACAAGAAGGTGGGCAGCTATGATGTGCCGACCCACCCGAACAGCCTGGCGCTGGATGCGAAGAAGAACGTCCTGTACGTGACCATCAAGAATGGTGACAAGGACGAAAAGGGTAGTGAGGAGTCTGTGGCGCGGATTGCGCTGTAAGGAATCCGGTAGTGCCCAGTCGCATGAGCGGCTGGGTACTGCTCTCGCTACGGAGCAGAAAACGCGGCCTGTATGCGCTGCAGCATTCCTTCCAGCGTCATGGAGCGCCCAAAGCGGGAGATGTCGGGCTTTTCGATGCGTGCCTCGTCAGTGAATCGCGCGATGTCACTGGCGATGCGCAAGCTGACCTCAAATCGACTCTCAGGCGTTAGCACCTGAGCAAGTGACAGAACATCCATGAGGTGCTTTCGGATGTGCTTGCTGTCAATTTCCGCACCCATTGCCTTGCGTTCCCGCATCTCAAGCCACGCAAGTGCCTTCAGCGCGATCAGGCAACCCTCGCCGATGTACGGCATGCCCATCAGGTCACGGCGCGCGGCGAGGATGAACGCGTAGTAGTCGGCATCCAGGAGGATGGCGGAGAGGCTCTCAACATCCTCACCAACCGGGATGGGTGTGAGGTGGGCGCCAGGGGCGATAGGTGTGCGCAGTGCGGGCTCTCGACTGAAGAGCTCCAGCATTGCTGGGAATTCAGGATCGGCCGGCTTCTGGAAACGGTAGAAGTTGCGTTGCTCATCCTGGCTGACTTGCCTTAGCACGTACCCGCCTTCTTCCACGAACTGCCAGAACAGGGACACGAAGGAAGCATCAATTGCTTCAACCACCAACACGATGTCCAGATCTTTGGTGGCACGTGGACTGAGGTCAGCCTCGGTCAACACGGCGTGGAGCGCACAGCCACCAATGAGAATGTACTTTTCCTTGTGGTTCGCGAACCTGTCGCGGAAAAGCGTTAGTCCTTTAACTTCTGCCACGTGGTGTTCTCCAGCGCTTCAAGCGTGATCTGCACGCGCTCATCCGTTTCGTTCTGCAGGCTGAGGATCAGCGACAGCGGATCCACCGTGGCCTCGTCGTCCAGAAGCCACGGGTGATAGCTCCAGATCTGTAGCATGAAGGTGTTGGTATCCGCCTCAGGACTGATGGTGAATTCGGACTGCCTTGTGCGCCAATCGTTTGGTCCAATTGCAAAGACACTTTCCGATGGATGGGTCAGAAGAGTGAGTTCGGCTAGCGCGGTCTCGCCCGCCAGTTTCAGCCGGTCCTTGGGACCGATGACATGCAGCGACTTGGTAACGGGGGTGCGCATGAGCGGCCTGGCCCGTTCCCAGATTTCCTGACGGGTATCAGCCAGAGTGAGCGTGGATTTGGAGCCGATCCGATTGACAGTGGCCAGGCCTGCAGCCTCCAGTTCGCGATTGGCACGGCTCGCGGTCATCGGCGAATACCCCAGGCTTCGCGCAACGGCCAACGTCGGCATCGCGCCGTTGCTCTTGAGCAGCAGTGTCAGAAGCACTGCTTGTGTGGCAGGGAGGAGTGCCAGGACTTCAGTGAGTGGGGCGGAGGAGCTGGTGTTCTCGCGCAGGTCCATGGCGAGGCTGGGGGCGAACAGCTGGCTCCCGGGCACGACAAACTCCACGCGTTCTGCAAGCAGCCGCTTACGCTCGTATGCGCTCAAGTGGGGCGCCACGTACAGCACCCTGCAACCTGCAATGTTCTGCAGCCGGTGCAGCATTTTGCGCAGCGTCTGCTGAGACGTAGTCTCTTTGGTCGCAGCCAGGATCACCGGGTGCCCGTGCAACTTCAGCTCGGCAAGCTCGAAGGCATCGCGCAGTAAGTAAGGCAGCGCAGTGGACTGCCACGGTGCGGCGGATGAAACAATCCCAGGAAGCAGGCCTGCGAGGTAGTGCTGTGCGCTTGGCAGCAATGAAGCCATGAGCGTGTGCCTAATACCATGAAAATGCACTGTAACACCGTTTAGTGTTACAGTGCAAAGTGGTGCTATAGGCCAATAAAGTTCTTTTTAATCAATTGGATGCCGAAGTTTGGGCCAGGGCATTAGGTCGGGTCAGGCATTCACATCCACCACCAACCGCCCACGCACCTTGCCTTCCAGGAATGCCGGGAACACTTCCAGCACGTCCTTCAGGCCAATCACTTCGACGGTGCTCGCCAGCTTGCCCAGATCCAGATCGGTCGCAAGCCGCTTCCACGCTTCAATGCGCACGCTGCGGGGCGCCTGCACGGAATCGATACCTGCCAGCGTCACGTTGCGCAGGATGAAAGGCAGTACCGAGGTGGTCAGGTCATCGCCCTGTGCAAGCCCGGCGGCGGCCACCACGCCTCGATACTTCGTCTGCGCCAGTGCATTGGCCAGCGTGTGGCTGCCGGCCACATCCACCACGCCCGCCCAGCGCTCGGCGTCGAGCCCGCGGGTGCGGGGCGCGGCCAGCGTGGTGCGGTCGATGAGTTCTGCGGCGCCCAGATCCTTCAGATACTGCGCGTGTTCCGGCCTTCCGGTCGACGCCACCACGCGGTAGCCCAGCTTGGACAGAATCGCCACCGCGATGGAGCCCACGCCGCCGTTCGCGCCGGTCACCAGGATGTCGCCGTGCTCGGGCTTCACGCCACCGTGTTCGAGCGCCAGCACGCACAGCATGGCGGTATAACCGGCAGTGCCGATGGCCATGGCGTCTTTGCTGCTGATGCTGTCGGGCAGCTTCACCAGCCACCCGCCGGGAACGCGCGCGCGCTGGGCCAGGCCGCCGTGGTGGGTCTGGCTGAGGCCGTAGCCGTTGAGCACCACGCGGTCGCCGGTGCGGAACTCGGCATGGCTGGATTCCACCACGGTGCCAGCCAAGTCGATGCCGGGAATCATCGGGAAGTTGCGGATGATCGGCGAGCGGTTGGTCATCGCCAGCGAGTCTTTGTAGTTCAGGGTGGAGTAGTCCACCTGCACCACTACATCGCCGTCGTGCAGATCGGCGTCGTCAAAGCTCACGAGCTTGGTGGAGACCTGGCCGTCTTCTTTGCTGGCCAGCAGGGCATTGAATTTCATGGCGTTGATCACCTCGGGGAACATGAGCTGCATGCTATGGTCGTGCCGTGGTTGCCAAAAGAACTATGCTTTTCCATAGGTACTATGGTTTTCAGGAGTATCCCGTAATGGCTCGGCGCGTATATGGCAAAACCGGCTGCAGTGTGGAGGCTACGCTTTCGGTCATGGGTGGCACGTGGAAGCCGGTGATCCTGTTCTACCTGGTGTCCGGCACCAAGCGCTTCATGGAGCTGACCCGGCTGATCCCCAATGCCACGCAATCGATGTTGACCAGCCAGCTCCGCGAGCTGGAGGCCGACGGCGTGGTGGTGCGGCACGTGTACCCCGAGGTCCCGCCGAAGGTGGAGTACCGGCTTTCGGAGCTTGGGCAGACGCTGGTGCCCGTGTTGCTGGCGATGCGTGATTGGGGGAGTGCCTACAAGCGGAAGAACCGGGAGCAGGCAGAGGCGGGTTGAGGAATTCCAACGTCGGGAACATGTGCCACCAACAAGGAGTGCGTCTTGCTCAACATCCATTCAATGCGTGCAGCGGCGGTTGTGGCAATGTTGCTGCTGCCCGCGCTTGCAAACGCAGACACAACCTACCCGCCGTCGCTGGACCTGTGGTACGACCTCGTGCAGCCTGGCTGGCGCGCTCCACGCCTTCCGCTCGAACCAGGCAGTGTTGTAGTTGAAACTGAGGCGCGTTGGACGCACCCGCCATGTAATCTCGCGCGGTCGGATACGGCCTGGGGCGTGCCGACCGCTGAAAGCACTTCTGACGAGGGAACGCCTGACGCCCTCGACGACCTATGGGACGTCGTGTTGTGCGAGACGGGCCCCGCTGAGTCTGGCAATGGTGAAGCGGAGACACCTGCCTAGCCGGCGCGCAGGTAGGACTTTTCCTATTTGTCGAAGGTGCAGGTTCCGCCACACTACGCACGCGCTACGATCGCCCGTATCAGGAACAGACGTGACCATGATGCAGAAGGCCTATAGATCAATTGTGTTGGGTGCTGCGTGCGTGATCGCGATAGCGGCCCTGGCCGGGTGCAGTCGCGGAGCAGAGACCGCGCAACCCAGCTTGGAGGTCAACAAGGAGAGCGCTCAGATGCGGACTGTAGTTCCTCTTACTCGACCGATTGCGTTGGACAAGGCGGGCGAGGTGATCAACCTTGAGTTTGAAGTCCCGCCGCCCGGGCCAAATGCGGTGCCCCACCTCATGCTGGGTTTGCGACTGACCAGGCCGGACGCAGCGTCTGGAACTGCGCTTTCCATGAGGTTGGTCGAAGCAAAAATGGCGGCCAACGTACGACTGCTCCGCATCGAAGAAGGCGCCGTCACAATGGTGCCTCTGATGAGGAATACGCCAGACCTGCGTGATCGAGTCACGGTTCCTGTAGACGGTAGCGTGCCAGGTCTAACCACGACCAGCGTTGATACATCGTTACTAGAAGATGCCGGACTTCTCGACGCCACTCTGTTCTATGACGTCCTTCAACTCGCATCTGCAGAGAATATCCAGCCAGGGCACTACCGCTTGAGCATTGAAGTTTCGGCGGATCACCCCGAGTTCCAGGGCGACAAAGCTGAGTTGCTTGTTGCTTACTTCAAAAAGGCGAAATGATTCATGGGCAAGGACGCACCCTATACCGTCACCGTTTACGTAGCTGCCCCCGGCACACCGCTAGCCCGGGGTGGTACATCGGCCGCAGGCCATATGTACTTGTCGGTCGAGCATGGGATCTTCTCGCAGAGCCTCGGGTTCGCGCCAATCAAACATGGCGCTACGAGCGGGCCGGGAGCTGTAACGGGCCTGGACGAGGCAGACTACATAAAGCCCTTCTATGCACGGAAGATGGAGATCACGAAGGATCAGTTCGATCGGATCATTGAATTTGGAAAAGACCCTGCCAAGCATGGATTCAACATGCAATACGGTGGCTTCAACAACAGCTGCATCGACTTCACTTGGGGTGCGCTGAACCATGCCGGGTTGCACCGTCAGTCCAAGTCGGGTCAGGATAAAGACTACGAGGGTGCTGTAAGACCTCTGGAAAACAAGCAGGAAATCAAGAAGATTCCCGCTCCAGTTCCCGGGAGCAAGCTGAACACCGAACACGAAAACCCGATGCCCAAGCAAACAAACTTTCAGAAGTGGATCTCTGAAAACGGACCGTACGAAGGTGTGGAAGGCGACCCGATGATGGCCCAGATTCGCGGCAAGGTCGCAGAACTGGACGCCGCCAATGGGCGCACGTTTGACCCAACCAGCGAACGCGTCAGCGCCAGCCTGTTCGTGCTGGCCAAGGAAAACGGCCTGTCGCGCGTTGACCACGTGATGCTCAGCGAGCGCACCGCGCAATCGCCCGCCGCCGAAAACATCTTCGTGGTGCAGGGCGAGCGCGGCGACCCGGGGCATCTGCGCGCGACGATGGCAACTGCCCAGGCCGCGCAGACGCCAGTTGAGGTATCGATGGAACGCGGTGAGCAGCTGACGAACAACAGCCAGCTGGCGCAGCAGCAGAACGACCAGGTGCAATCGCAGGAGCGTGAGGCAACCGCCCGCCGAATGGGGTGACGCCCAGCGGCGTCACCCTGCGCTTTCAGCGGTCACGTCCGCTTCCGCACATACCGCGCCCGCCCTTCCCCATGCACCACACTCAGCGCATTCACCTGCCCGCGCCCATCCCGATGGAATTCGATCTGCAGCCCATCGATATCCGGTGACACGAACCGGTTCGGCGTGAGCGGCAGCACCTGCCCGTCGCGCGGTGTGCCCGCTACGCCAACACGCACTTCGCCATTGGCGACCTTCACCTGCAGCGTCGGAATGTCGAAGATGTCGGCCAGTGCGCGGCGCTGGTCCATGGGGATGGCGTCATCCCGTTCGAAGACACCCGCGTAGTCGGCATAGCGGGCGTCACGCAGGTCCAGCGCCACCGTGCGCACGGGCGGGTTCACGCCACGGCCGATGGCATCGGAGAGCGCATTGCGGATCTCGGCGGCGAGCTCGGCACCGTTCTCACCGTTGGTGAGGATCACGAAGCCATCGCCGGTGTCCAGGTAGCCTTCGATCCACGCGCGGTAGCTGTCGTTGGAGCCGCCGTGGTGGAAGATGCGGGTCTGCCCGGTACCGTCCAGGCGCGGGCCGAGCCCGTGCCAGCTGGGGGAGACCTCGGTCATCATGTCGGTGGCGATGGCACGCGGCAGGAAGCTGCCCTGGCCGCGATAGCTGGCGGTGAGCGCGGCCACGAACGCGGCCAGGTCGTTGGCGCTGGTCCACAGGCCGGAGGCACCCTGTTCGGGGAACGACTGCCAGCCGCGCGGCAGGGCAGTGAGCGCACCGTCGCCGTCGTGCGCCTTGGCGATGTTGTCGGTGCCCGGCTGCGGGTCGCTGTAGCGGCTGCGCTGCATGCCCAAGGGGACGAACACCTGCGTGCGTGCGATGGCGTCCAGCGGCTGGCCGGTCGCATCTTCCAGCACCTGCTGTTCCACCATGACGCCGCCGCCGGAATAGTCACCGCGCTGGCCCGGGGTGTGGTTCAACCGGATGGGCTTGTTCTTGGCCGGTGCAATGCCATCCAGCGTCTGCACCAGGGTGGGCAGCGGCTCGCCGGGCAGGTAATCGGCGAAGCCATGCACGCCCAGCCCGCTGGTGTGCGACATGAGCATGCGCAGGGTGAGCTGCGGGGCGGGCACGGTTGGGGTGGCCGGTACCTTCCAGCTGCGCAGGTAGCCGTTGATGTCCTGGTCCAGTGCGAGTGTGCCGTCGGCCACCAGGCGCAGGGTGGTGGCGGCGGTGACCACTTTGCTCACCGAGCCCACCGAGAACAGGGTGTCTGCATTCACGGCATCGTGGGTGCCCGCCTGGCGGGTGCCGTAGCCGGCGCTGTGCACCAGCGTGCCGTTGCGCAACACGGCGATGGCCACACCCGGCACGTGGTGCTGGGCCATGCGCTGCTGCAGCGACCAGTGCGGTAGCGCGACATTCGGCGGCAGCACGGTGGGGCGCAGGCCGTTGGCGAGCGCGGCCTGGATGGCGGTGTCTTCGCGGTCGGCAGCGTAGGCCGATGCGGTGAGCAGCAACGCCAGCGCGGTGCACAGGGTGCGGACGACCGCTGCCGCGGGGCGGGAGGTGGGGGCGTGGTCCATGCGGGGCCTCTCAGGGTTTGGGCAGGGCGAAGCGGAGACGTGCGGGTGCACGCCGTGGGGAAGGCGGGGTGGGCCTGCGGATCGGCAGGCAGCAGTGGGCCGTGGGTGACCGTTGCCGGTCACCGGGTGGGGGCTGCGGGTGGGGCGCTACGCGCCTTGGGGGTTAACGCCGGCCGGCGATGGCGCCGCGCTGCACGAGGGTCTCGCGCACGCGCGGGTTGCGCGCCTGGTTGAGTGGCGAGCGCCACTGGCCGGCGTCGGCCACCACGCCCAGGTTGACGTCGGCACCGTGGTCGATGAGGAAGGTCACGGTGGCCACGTCGCCGGAGCGGGCGGCGTTGATCAGCGGCGTTTCATCGAAGGGCACGATGCGGTTGACGTCGGCGCCGGCGGCCACCAGCCGCTCCACCACCGGGAGGTGACCGTGGCGGGCGGCGGCGATAAGCGGGTTGCCGTCGCCGGTGGCCTGCAGGTCGGGCTGCGCGCCAAGGGTGAGCAGGGCATCCACGGTAGCGAGCTGGCCGTTGCGTGCGGCGCTGATCAATGCGGTGCCATCGCCGCGCACGGCGCTGTCCACGGCGACACCGGCCTGCACCAGCTGCTGCACTTCGGCCACGTCGCCTGCGGCGGCGGCATCGAGCAGGCGCTCTGCCTGCGGCGACACCGTGCGCGCAGCTTCTTCATCCACGATGCGTACGGGAGCAGTGCCCAGGCGCGGGGTGGCGGCGACGGTGACGCTGACATGCGCAACCAGTGCCAGCCCGCACAGCGCGCTCCAGGCGATGCGGGTGGTCCAGGCGGTGGTGCGGGTGTCGAGGCTCAGCAGGCTGTCGATGCGCTGGGACAGACCATTGCGGCTGCCGGACATGGCCACCGCCAACGGTGCACCGCGTGGCGGGGTGTTGATCAGCCCGGCGATGCCGGTGAGCAGGGAATCTGCATAGCTGCGGCCGCTGTCGCCCTGTGCGGCGGCGCGGGCATCGCAGGCGATCTCGCGGGCAAGGTCGAGGCGCTTGCCGAGCAGGCGCAGGAACGGGCTCCACCAGTAAACGGCCAGCACCGCGCGCTGTGCCGCCGCCATCCACAGGTCGTTGCGGCGGATGTGGGCGGCTTCGTGCAGCAGCAGGTCGCGCAGGGCGGCCGGTGCCAGCGTGGTGGCCAGGTGCGACGGGACGAGGATGCGCGGGGCGAGCAGGCCGACCACCATGGGGCCGGAGGCGGTGTCGGACAGTGCCACCGTGCTGCCGTAGGGCAGCTCGCGGCCCAGCAGGGCGTGCAAGGCCGGTGCGGGGCGGGACGTGCGGTGCAGGGTGTTGGCCTGCCACGCGCCACGGAGCAGTTGCAGGAGGGCGAACACGGTGCCGAGCAGCCAGACCAGGGCGGCGCCTTGTTGCAGCAGCGAGGTTGAGGTTGGGGTTGCGGAGGGCTGGCCAACGGCCGGCGCAACCGGAGGCGCGGCTTGCGATGACTGTAGGGTGGTGGGCGCCGTTTGCGCAGGCAGTGCGACGGTGGGGGCCACCGTGTTGTGCGGTGGTGCGGGGAGCAGCACCAGCAGCGGGGAAACGGCGGCGAGCGCGAAGGCGCCGCACAGCAGCCAGGAGCGTACTTCGGCACTCAGCCGGGCGCGCGCTACCAGCAGTGCGGCAAGTGCGAACAACAGGGCGCTGTGCCACAGGTGCTGCAGCGCGAAGGTGGCCAGCAGTTCGGTCCCGTGCACGCTCATTTGGGCTTCCTCGAGGGGGCGGCATCCTCCACGCGCTTCTGCAGGGCCTGCAGTTCGTCGGCGTCGATGGCGTGTTCGTCGATGAGGTGCTGGGCCAGCACGTTGGGGGAATCGTTGAAGAACGACTTGAGCAGGTTTTCCAGCGCCTGCTTGCGCGCTTCGCCACGGCTGATGGCGGCGCTGTAGATGAAGGCGCGGCCCTCGCTGCGATGGGTCACCAGGCCCTTCTTGTCGAGCACTTTGAACATGGTGAGCACGGTGGTGTAGGCCACCGGTTTCTTCCTGGACAGCTCGTCGGCCACCTCGCGCACGGAGGCCTCCTTCTTCTTCCACAGCACTTCGAGGATGCGGCGCTCGGAATCGGTGAGAGTGGGCGAGGGCGGGCGGGCCATGGGCTGTCTACTGGTTCGTTAGTTGATGATCGCATCCTGCGCCCGCCGGGTTCAGGGTGTCAACTATGTAATTAGTAATGGGCCGTCGGTGGCAGGCCGGGTTGCGCGGCCGCACGGGTTTGGTGTGCACGTGACGTCATCGCAGGGGCGGATATTTTCACGGGTGCGGTGCAGCGGCTTGTCTATGGTCAACGCTCCTTTTTGCACACTCGAGGTTGTCCCATGACTGCACCCCGCGTTCGCCTGCATGTTGAAGACACTGGCGGCACCGGCCGCCCCGTGGTGCTCATCCATGGTTGGCCGCTGTCCGCCGAATCGTGGAAGGCGCAGGTACCGGTGCTGAAGGCCGCGGGCTACCGCGTGGTGTCCTACGACCGCCGCGGCTTCGGCCGTTCGGACAAGCCAGCCGACGGTTACGAATACGACACGCTGGCCAACGATCTGGCCGGTGTGCTGGAAGATCTGGACCTGCGTGATGCGACGCTGGTGGGCTTCTCGATGGGCGGCGGCGAAGTGGCGCGCTACATCGCCAACCATGGCGAGCAGCGCCTGCGCAGCGTGGTCTTTGCCGCTGCGGTGCCGCCGTACCTGCTTAAGACGGCTGACAATCCCGACGGCCCGCTCACCGAGGAAAAGGCCGAGCAGATGCGCCTGGGCCTGCAGAATCATCGCGACACGTTCTTCGATGGTTTCACCACGGATTTCTTCAGTGCCAAGGGAGAACTGAAGGTCAGCGAGAAGCAGCGCCAGGAAGCGATCGCGCTGTGCGAGCAGTCCGACCAGACGGCTGCGCTGGGCTGCATGAAGGCGTTCGGGACCACTGACTTCCGCGAGGATCTGAAGAAGGTGACGGTGCCGACGCTGGTACTGCACGGTGACAGTGATGGCACGGTACCGTTCGAGGGCTCCGGCAAGCGCACGCATGCCGCCATTGCCGGCAGCGAGGTGGTGGTGCTGGAGGATGCGCCGCATGGGTGCAATGCCAGCCACCCCGAGCAGTTCAATGCGGCGTTGGTGGCGTTTCTGGCAAAGTAGGCGGGCGCCTTCTCCGTCGGCCACGCATGGCGTGGCTCTACCGCCACGTATCACGTGGCGTCACGGCTACGTGGGGCGTGGCGCCGCGCAATTGGAACGATGAGAGCTTGCATGCGTAAGACGGCTGCACCGCCTTGGAAGAAGCCCAACCCGAAGAAGACAGGTAAGGGCCAGCCGATGTCGCAGCTGCAGAAGGATGCAGCGCGGCAGCGCGCCGAGGAAAATGGGCGCGCGTATCCGAACCTGGTGGACAACATGTGGGCGGCGAAGCTGCCGCGCAGCGACTGATGCTGAAGGCGATGCGGTGTGGCATTCCCACCGCATCGTTGCCCGTTGGTGCTGCAACGCCTGATCAGCGCAGCGCGTCCTTGGCGGCACTCAGTGCCTGGTCGGCGCGCAGGAACACGGCGGTAGTGGCCTCGGCCGTGGTGGTCGACGCCGCGCCCAGCAACAGCGCGACCTGCAGGCGTTGGCTGGTTTCACGGGCCACCTGTTCGAGCCGGGCGAGCGTGTCGCCCGCATCCGAACTGCCCAGCACCGCAATGAACTCGCCGCTGCCGGTAACGCGGTTGATGCTGTCGCCGCGCGCCGGCTGCAGGCACTGCTCCAGTTGTTGGTCGAGCTGCTGCAGCTGTCGATCCAAGGCGCGGTCGC
This sequence comes from Stenotrophomonas sp. KH_036_B, assembly GCF_057839485.1. Classification (NCBI taxonomy): domain Bacteria; kingdom Pseudomonadati; phylum Pseudomonadota; class Gammaproteobacteria; order Lysobacterales; family Lysobacteraceae; genus Stenotrophomonas; species Stenotrophomonas sp. KH_036_B. Next base: position 576,208 of record NZ_CM174491.1, read on the forward strand.
CGAGGCGCTGGGCGAGTGCGGAGAGATCCTGCAGTTCCAGCACCACAACGGTGTATGCGCCGGCAGCGTCAGGTGCGGCGGCGGTCTCTTCCACCACGCCCTGTTCCAGAATCGCCGCCACGGCCTGCTCACGCTCGCGGCCACGTCCCTCCATGAGGGTCATGGTCAACCGGGCCAGCGCCTGCAGTGCATCGCGCTGGAGCGGGCTGAGCTCGCGCGGATTGACGTCCAGCACGCACACCGCGCCAACAGCTGCGCCGGTGTCGGTCACCAGCGGCATGCCGGCATAGAAGCGGGCGTCGATGTCCTTGAGCAGCGGGTTGTCGACGAAGCGGTCGTCCAGGGACAGATCCCCGACCTCCATCAAGCGCGACGGCTCGCGGATGGCGTGGTCGCAGACGGCCATGTTGCGTTCGGTCTGTACACCTTCCAGCCCGGTGCGCGCCTTGAACCACTGGCGGTCGCGGTCGATCAGGGTCACCAGCGCCATCGGCGTGCCGCAGACGGCTGCGGCCACTTTGACGATGTCGTCGTAGGCGGGCTCGGGCAGGCTGCCCACGATGTGCAGCGCATCCAGGGCGCGCTGGCGCTCGTTCTCGTCGACGGCGGTGGGGCTCGGACTCATGCAGGTTCCTGAAAAAACGTGGGGCCGATGCCTAGCCTAGGTCAGGCGCCTGGCAGGCTGGTTAAGCCGTGGTGGAGGCGCTGCGCATGGTTCATCTGCGCGCGGGGTCAGCGCCTGACGGCCAGCACCCCGTCCAGCGCCAGCTCGGCCTTGAAGCCGGCCTTCTCCAGGCGCTTGGCCACTTCGCGCGGCACGTCGCGGCCGCTGGTGAGTTTGTTGGGCGCGCCGGTGTAATGGAACATGCGCCCGCCAGCGCGGATCACCCGGGCCAGCTGATCGTAGAACACCTGCGAGTACAGCTCGCCGGCAATGCCGAAGCGCGGCGGGTCGTGCAGGATGGCGTCCACCGAACGGGGCTCCAGACCTTCGATGGCTTCGGATACATCACCTTGGGTCAATGACAGCCGGCCGCCGCTGCTGGCCGCGTCCGGGTCGGGCGACCACGGGTTGAGCGTGCGCAGCCACAGCACGTCCGGATTCTTCTCGAACGACTGGATGCGGGTCACGCCGGCCTCCAGGCAACACGCGGCAAAGTAGCCAAGCCCACCGCAGGTATCCAGGACGGTCTTGCCGGCCGGCGCCACCAGCGCCACCTTGCGGCGCGCATCCTCGAACGGCGAGACCTGCGCGCTGGGCAGCATCTTGATGCCGTCGATCTCGAAGGTGGGCGCATCCCACTCGGTGGGCACCAGCTTGATCAGCGCCGAGCCGAACCGCGACACCGCCGAGAATTCCTCGCCATCCCAGTAGTACAGGGTGCGGTCCCGGGTCTTGCCCGGGTAGGCGTAGGTTTCACCCTTCCACTGCCAGCGCTCCGCACCCAGCACGGCGGTGCCGGTGGAGCGCGCCAGGTCGAGCGAGCCGCTCCATTCGCCTGCGCCGCTGTCGCGCGCGCGGACCAGGGCTTCGGCAAGGGAACGGGTAAGCAGGGGGCCGGTGTAATGGGGCACGGGATCGGGGCGGGCCGTACTGCAGGGCAGCCGGCCGACAGGTAGGAGGGGTGGGCATCGTACCCGAGATGGGTGGTGGGCTGAGTCAGGGAGGCTCGGTGGGGTGGGCCAGCCCGGCGGCGCGCCGCGCAGGCGACAGGGTGGTTGCCGCGCAGCTCCAGCCGCCGTAGGTGCCGGGCCCGCTGGTGGTCAGCTCGGCCTCGTCGGCATGCAGTCCGCGGTAGCCGCACCAGGTGGCGTGGTACATGCGGGTGGCACGCGTCTGGCGCGCGAACTGGTAGGTGAAGGAGCCGTCCGGGTTGGGCAGCAGCACCTGTTCCACCCAGGCGTGCCGGCCTTGGAAGTCCGGCCAGAGCCCCGTTCGGATCACCACCGGGATTCCGTCCGCACCCATTCCGGGGCGGTCACTGAACCCTGGCGGGAAGGGCTCTCCCGTGCCGGTGGACAACAGGTACAGCAGCAGGGCGAACATGGCGAACTCCGGTCGATGCGATGGCGGCCAGTCTGGCCACGCCCGTCTTGCCGCGCCGTGCGCGCCATTCCAGCCGCAGGGATCGGCGCCATTGAAGATGCCAACACTGCGGAGCACGTCACTGCCGGGCGCGCCTAGAATGCGTGCATGCCCGCACTCGCTCACACCCTGCTTCGCCATATCACCTGGGTACTGGCCTGGATCCCGGCCGTGTTGATGACCGCCTGCACGGTACCGCCGGGTGCAGCCTCACCGGTATCGGTACATAACGTGCGCGCGGTGGAGATCCGCTACACACACGATGGCTGGGGCCACACGGACGAAGTGCACCGCCTGCAACGTGGTGCGTCACAGCGGACCTACACCCGCACGTCCAGCGGCACGACGTTTGAGGGCGTGAGCCCTGCAACTGCTACGGTCCCTGCGCAGCGCGTCGGCGAACTGCTGTGGGCGTTGTCGGCCCCAGCGTGGCCGCGCGAGCGCGCGGTGCAGGTGGTGGCGCGCCGCGTGCGTCCCGCTTCCGTGTTGGCGCATGCGTCCGGAGTGTCGCGCGAACGCGTGCCGGGCTGCAGTGCGGACCAGATCCGCAACAGAATACATTCGCGCCTGCAGGGTGGCGCGCTGCGTGCGCAGTTGGATGACTACTACGTGCATGGCTTCTGGACCGATGACTACCCGACGATGCGGGTGGTGATCGAGTACGACACCGGGCCGCCCAAGGTGATCACCTCCAGCTCGCAGAAGTTGTTGATGCTGCCATGGGTGCTGGGCGAGCAACCGGCGCAGGGGGAGCGTGCACCGCAGAACTGGTCGGTGCCCGTCAGCGATGCGCTGCGGCGGCTGTTGCCGCCGGCATCATCCGCCGCTGTCCGTCTGGGCCGTGATGAGTCAACTGCGCTGGCCAGCACGATTGAGCATGCGGCCGTGCAGGACTGCAGGCGGGCGTCGAAGGGAACCTGACCCTTCATTGGGCTGCGGTCCGACGTCTGTGCAGGGGTTGGGCTGATCGCAGCGATCTGCGCGGATTTGCACACTGCGCGCATGGTCACCGACAACCACACCTGGCAACCCGGCAGCGCGTACTTCTTCAGTGCGCACCTGCGCGATCACCACAGCCGCCTGCTGGTCGAACAGGCCCAGGTGTTGCGCCTGGCCTTCCGGGTGGCGCAGCAGGCCCGACCGTTCCGGGTCAATGCCATCGTGGTGCTGCCCGACCACCTGCACGGCGTATGGACGCTGCCGGCGGGCGACGAGGACGGGCATCGCCGCTGGCTGCAGATCCAGGCCGTGTTCGATCGCCAGCTGCCCGGCCAGCCACCGCGCGCCATGGTGCGCCGCGACCGCTGCACGCGGCCGCTCTGGCACAACGATTTCCGCGAGCACCGGCTGGTGGATGCCGAAGACGTGCAGCGCCACATCGCCTATGTGCACCAGAACCCTGTGAAGCATGGGCTGGTGCGCGAGGCCGCCGAGTGGCCGTACAGCTCCATTCACCGCCGCAACGGTGCGGAGGGAGCGCCATGCTGAAATACGGCAGGCGAGTGCCGCGGTGGGCATGCTGCATGGCCGGCACGCGGTTGGGGTGGATGCTGCAGGGGCGCAGGACGCTGCGCCCGCTTGCGCACGCGTCAGCACGCGGCCGCCTGCGCGCGCTGCAGGCGACGGCTGCGCCGGGGGCTGGCGCGGTGCGCATTGGAGCTGCGCGGGATGCCCAGGGGGCTGCTGCTTCCTGCGGGGCCCGGCAGCACGGGGGAGTGGGACGCGGATGCGCACGTTGGCGCGGACCGCTGCCGGTCTTGGGGGAGGTGCGTTGGGGGTACGCGCCGACGGGGAAACCAAGGCCACAGTTGCACATCCGGGGCTCGCCGCAGGCACGTGCCCTGGGTGCGGCGCTTAGCCGCAGGCGACCTGGAAGACCGGCCCGGCGCCGATGAGGACCAGCGCCATGTAGTCACTGTCCTTGGCCTTGCCCTTGAGGGTGGCGCCGGGATTGAAGTGGAAGATGCCGAAGCCCCCGTTGGGGCGAACCAGCGCCTTGTTGATCTGGTCGGCATCGTCGTTGAAGAAGCGGGCGATGTCGGCGCGCGAGGACACCTGCAGCGGCGTCGTGTCGCGCTGCCATTGCTCGTCGCGGTTGAAGGACACGAAGTACACGCCCTGCTCCTGCTCGATGCGGAACTCGGCTGGTTTGCGTGGGTGGGTGGCGTAGCAGCCGAGCAGCGGGTCGGAGGAGAACACGCCGGGGCCGGTGTCGCGATCGCGGCAGGAGGTTAGCAGCAGCAGGCCGGGCAGCAGCAACAGGAACGGAATGGTACGCATCGATGGGTCCCCCCCAGGGACAGGTCTGACGCCATGGTGCGCCGCTGCGTGCCGAGGCCGTGTGTACATGTGGGGTTGGGTGTACGGTTGGGAGACCTACGGAGCACGACCATGTCGCAACCCACCGCTCACCCCCCATCGAAACCCGCTTCCCCCGGTGCCGGGCAACGCTGGCCGCTGTTGGGTGCCTGCAGTTGGCTGGTGGCACCGGCGCTGCTGGCCATGGCGTATGCAACGTCGCAGGCCTCGCCGGATGTGGGCCGGCTGCTGGTCGGTAACGCCGGTGTATCGGTCGGCGTGTTGGCGTCTTCGGTGCTGGGTCTGCTGCTGACCATGGGTTCGCGGGTGCGCCGCGAGCGCTGGCCATGGGTGGGCATCGTGGGCGCGATCATCAGTGCGCTGCCGCTGCTGTTGTTCCTGGCGGGGATGTTGTTGCGGCTGTGATGACTCTGCCGCGCCGCCCGTAGAGCCAGACCGCGCCGTTTGATCGACAGGCGCCGGTTCGATGAACGCATCGCCATGCGCGCAAAAAGTGCCGCTGTCTCGGGACGTGATTCATGCCTGGCTGCGCGTCTTCCGGCATATCCGACGCGCATTGGCAGCATCAAGCGAATGGCTCAGAAGGATAAGAACAATCTTCCATAGCGGTGCCGTTTCTGTATCGAGGGCACAGCACGAGAGTATCCGGGTAAACAGACTGCATGCTCCTTCCACTGGAGATGCAGAATCAGATGAAGACTCTCGCAATAGCGCTCATGGCGTGCCTGCCACTGTCGGGCATTGCCGCCGAGAACGGCGGTCCATTCGAGCGGACAGAGATTGACGGATCAGGCAGGCATCTGATTGTGAGAACGAGCCAGATGCCCGACGTGCAGGGCGAGATTGTGTGGATCGAGCAGCGGCTGCAACCCATCGGTGAGGACAGCTTTCGGTATGACTACCATGATCAAAGCGACGGGACCAATGAATATCACAATGCGTATTGCGCAGCGGGTGGGTTGCTCCCCCAACAAGACGGCGAGATCTACTTCACTGGCGCGTCCAGTGCCTGGGTATGCGGCATCTCAACCCAGTACGGGCCAGATGGTGAAGTTCTGGACGAATAGCAGGCGTTGTTCGTTGGTGCAGCCACGCGTGAGTCACGTCCGGAGACAGCGGCAGGCTTCGCGCGCATGGCGACGCGTGCATCGAACCGGCGCCCGTTGGACAAGCGGCACGGGGTAGCTCTACGGGTTGGTCGGACTTTCAGCCACGCAGGGCGTGGCTCTACGGGTTGGTCGGGGTTTCAGCCACGCAGGGCGTGGCTCTACGGGTTGGTCGGGGTTTCAGCCACGCAGGGCGTGGCTCTACGGGTTGGTCGGGCTTTCAGCCACGCATGGCGTGGCTCTACGGGTTGGTCGGGCTTTCAGCCACGCAGGGCGTGGCTCTACGGGATGGGCGGGCTGGCAGCCAGGTGTGGCTCGGCTGCGCTTCAGTGGCGGTGGCGGCGCCAGGCGTTCCATAGGTGAGTGGCGGCCAGCAGCAGGCTGCCTACCACTGTCATGGGGGTTTCGGCGTCGTGGGTGGGCCACCCTGCGGCGCCTGCCAGGAGCAGCAGGAGGCCGGTGGCTGCGCTGAGGAACGCGGCGGCGGGGAGCCGCTGCTGGCGGTGGGCGCGCCATAAGGCGAAGCCGGTGGTGGGTGCGGCGATGGCGACGAACAGCACATGGACCCATTCGGCCTCGGCCCAGACGCCCATCAGCGGCAATGCGGCCGCAAGCAGCGGCAGGGCGAGGCAGTGCAGCAGGCACAGGCTGGAAAGGGCAATGGCACCGGCGTCGAGCAGGGCGGAGGTGGTCTTCATGGGCGCGGGGGTCAGGAACTCGAAGTGTTATAGAGTAACATTTGAGTGGACGTCGAACCTTTCGCCTTCCTGACTGGATGGGGGCTTGCCGGGCCGAGGGAGCACGCGCAGCGTTGATGGCGTCAGGCGTCAGGCGTCAGGCGTCAGGCGTCAGGCGTCAGGCGTCAGGCGTCAGGCGTCAGGCGTCAGGCGTGAGGCGTGCGGCGTCAGCGAGAGCACCATCTGCAGTTGCACCGCCGACCCCCATAGGGTGGGGGTCGGGCGCATGCTGACGCGCGCGTCGTCGGCGTCATTGGTGTCATCGGCGTCATCAGTGTCAGAGGCGGCGCAGCTGCCAGCCGTCCTCGTCTGCATCCAGCAGGTGGGTCAACTGCACGGCGTCGAGCAGCGCCTGGTCGTGCGAGACGATTACTACGCTGCCTGGGTACTGATTGAGCATCTGCTCCAAGGCGGTGAGCGATGACAGGTCGAGATGGTTGCCCGGTTCGTCGAGCACCAGCAACTGCGGTGGTGCCTGCGCGTACAGCACTGCAGCCAGAGCGGCCTTGACCCGCTCGCCGCCACTGAGCGTGGACAGCGGACGCAGACTGCGGCCGGCGTCCAGCCCGAGCAGGGCCAGCTGGGTGCGCAGGCTGGCTTCGCTGGCGGGTGGGTTGGCCCGCTGCAACAGGCCGAGCGCGGTCTCGTGCGCGGGCAGCGCGGACAGGTGCTGGTCGAGCAGGGCAACGCTGGCCGCGCGGTTGACCTGGCCGGCCAGCGGCGTCAGCTCGCCAGCCAGTACGCGCAGCAGGGTGGACTTGCCACTGCCGTTGCGGCCGCGCACGCCGATGCGGTCACCCCGCTGGATGCGCAGGTCGATGTGCTGCCACGGGGCCTGGACCCACGGCAGCTGCACGCTGGAAAGCTCGGCGACCTGCTGCGGGCCAGGTGCGGCCAGCCGGGGCCCGAGCATGGCGATCTGGACGGCGTCGTCGATGTCTGCCGCTGCATCGCGCACGCGCTGGTCGGCCACTGCACGGCGTGCGAGTTGCTGGGCCTGCATGCGTCCGGCGCTATGCTCGGCGCGGTTCTTCATGCCACCGAGCAGGATGGGCGCCTGGTTGGCGGTACGCGCGTCGCGCTGCGCACGTGACTGGCGATGCTCCAGCCGCTCGCGCTGGTCGCGCAGCGCGGCCTGCTCCTGGCGACGCTCGCGCTTGCGCAGGAGCAGTGCTGCTTCGGCGGCGCTCTGCTCGGCCTGCTTCTGTTCTGCATACAGGTCGTAGCTGCCGCCGTAGCTGCGCAGCCCGGCGGGACCGAGTTCGACGATGCGTTGCATCTGGCGCAGCAGCGCACGGTCGTGGCTGATCACGATGAGGCCACCGCGCCACTGCGCGAGGGCGTCGATCAGGCGCTGGCGATGCGCGGCATCCAGGTGGTTGCTGGGCTCGTCCAGAACGAGTGCGTCGGCGTCGGACAGCAAGGCACCCGCCAACGCCACCTGCATGGCCTGGCCGCCGCTCAGGCGTGCGGCGGGTTGTGCCGGGTCCAGTGCCGGCAGACCCAGGCGCTGCCACTGCGCGTGCAGCCGTTCGCGGATATCCCAGCGATCGCCGACCGTGGCGAAGTCGGCCGGGTCGACGTGGCCGGCTTCAATCCGGGCCAGTGCGTCGAGCAGCGGGGCGACTCCCGCCAGGTCGGCGATACGTCCAGGAATGACGCCGCTGTGCTGGGCCAACAGGTGCACGTGGCCCTGCCGCTGCACGTGGCCAGCGGCAGGTGCGAGGTGCCCGGCGAGCAGGCGGGCGAGCACGCTCTTGCCCACGCCGTTGCGGCCCACCAGGCCAACCCGGGTGGTGTCGAACGTTGCGGAAAGCTCGGAGAACAACACCCGGCCGTCGGGCAGGGTGGACGTCACGCGGTCGAGCGTGAGGGAAAATGCGGTCATGCGACCTCCATGGATGCCAACGACTCCCCCTGCGGACAGGGCGGGAAGGAGACTGGCCGTCAAACGACGGCGGCATCAATGGCGCATGTAGGCATACCTCATCACGGGGGCGGCTGGATGCCGCGGGGGGAGTATAGGGCGCGGGTGGCGTGGAGCGATGAACGGTTGAATAGCGCGTCGCCTGCGGCGTAGAGCCACCCCATGGGTGGCTGTCTCGATGGCGGGCTTGCGCTGTCTGATGGAAGAGCAGACACCCGACAAAACCATGCCCCTTGCCGATGCGGACAGGCCCGGGCGCGTGGCGACGCGTCCAGGGGAATGGCGCCCGATGGTCATGGGGCGCGGGGTGGCTCTACTCTTCGATGCTGTTGGGGTTGCGCATGTCTTCGGGCGCCTTGCCGTACTGCTTGCGACGCAGCTCGTGGAAGGCGACGAATTCGGGCGCCGGCAAGGGGCGGGAGAACAACCAGCCCTGGCCGAATTCGACCTGCCGCGACTGCAGGTAGGCCAGCTGCGCCGACGTCTCGATGCCCTCGGCAACGGTGAACAGGCCCAGCGTCTTGGCCATGTCGATGATGTGCGAGGTGACCGGGCTGGTGGCGCTGTCGGTACCGATGGAATCAATGAAGGACTTGTCGATCTTCAGCGCATCCAGCGGCAGCTGCTGCAGGTACTGCAGGCTGGAGTAGCCCACACCGAAGTCGTCGATGGCGACGCAGTGCCCGGCGCGGCGTGCGGCGGCCAGCGAGGTGCGGGCGCCCTGGATGTCCATGAAGCCGCGTTCGGTGGCTTCCAGCCAGAGCTGCTGTGGATGGATGCCGGTGCCGACGAGCTTGCCGGACAGGACCTTGAGGGCCCGACCACTGCTGACATCACCTGCGGAAAGATTGATGGCGATGTGCGCGCTGCGGTCGTGGACCAGCAGTTCGCGCATGTCGTTGAGCACCAGGTCCATCACGTGGTCGGTCAGGGCTTCGATCAGGCCGGTTTCCTCGGCCACCGGAATGAACAGGTCCGGACGCACCTGGGTGCCGTCGGCGCGCGACCAGCGCACCAGGGCTTCGGCGCCCACGCAGATGCCGGTGTCCAGCTCGATGATGGGCTGGTAATCCATGCGGAACTCGCGGCGACGCACGGCGCTGGCCAGTTCGTTGCGCAGCGACAGGCGCCGGCGCGACAACCATAGGGCCGCCGCAACGGCCAGCGCCGCGCCCAACGCGCCCAGCGGCAGCAGCCGCAGGCCGTGCTGCCGGAAGCTGGTGAGCAGCCCGGTGCGCGGGGCGACGGCGATGGCCAGCCATTCCTGGTCCTGCGCGGTGGCATACCGGCTGCGCGCGGTGCTGCCGTCGTGTGGCTCGCGCAGCAACTCCTCCAACAGGTCCTGGTCGGGCAGCGCCTGCTGGGCGATGAGCCGCCCGTCAGGAGTGGCCACGGCAAGGCGGACGTTGGGATCGGTGATGACGTCGACGAAGCGGTTCGGGTCCATCAGGATGTCGTGGCGGCCCAGCTGCAGCGCGAGCAGGGAGGCGTTGTCACCCGCGACCGGGCGGACCCCGAGGGTGAGGGTGGCGCCGTCGGCGGTGACGTGGTCCGGGGAGGGCTCGGCGATGACGTCCTCGGTCATGCCCCACGAGGTGCAGCGCAGGCGCCCGTCCTCGAAGTAACCGACCTGCTCGGCCGAGTTCGTGGTCAGGGCCAGGCTCCGCATCAGCCGCAGGTGCTCCGGCGAGCACCCCGCCACCGGGGCCTGGTTGAGCTTGCGCAGCGCCAGCAGCCCGGCCTCGTAGGCACGGTTCGCGCGCTGCAGGGTGCGTTCGGCGGTCTGGTGCAGGCGCTGCTGTTCGGCATCCTGGCCGCGGCTCCAGGTGAAAAAGACCACGACCAGGATCGGCAATGCCGCCCCAAGCAGGGCGGCGAGCACGATGGCGGCGATGGTACGGGCGCGCTTCAAGCTGACCTCGATTCCTGGCTGGGCGTGGGAGGCAGGCAACCGAGGAAGGGCCGCCGATGCATGGGTGAGCGCTATATCACCATCTGGACCGGCTAATGGGAACAGGATTTCATGTAGATTCCTGTCGGCTTTTCCCCAGTGTCGGCATCAGGTCGCATTGGCAAGGTGAAGCCGACGAGGCGTGCGGCGGCGCCGCCGGCCCCGGCTGGATTCACCTGCGGTTCGCGCCCTGCGCCGGATGATCGCGCCACCCCACGATCTGGCCGCGCGCTGCGGCCCCGGAGCCATGAAGCCCTTCCTGCCTGCCTTGCTGGCCCTGTTGCCGTTGCTGCTGCCCGGTACGGCGGCGGCGCGCACGGTGTACCGCTGCGTGCAGGGCAACACGGTCAGCCTGGCCACCGCGCCGGAGCCGGGCTCGAAATGCACGCCGCAGCAGGTGGATGACAACACGGTGCAGGCGCCCAACCTGTGGGGCAACATGGGGGTGTTCAGCGGCACGCTGTACGAGCGTGAGCAGGATGGCGAGCTGGTCTACTCCACGCGCAACCTGCCCGGGTCGCGGGTCTTCCTGAAGTTCACGGTGTCCACGCCGCCCGGCGAGCCGGCCCACGAGGGGCTGGGCAAGGTGGGCGCGCCGCAGCTCAACCGCCATGCGAAACAGTTCAAGGCCGCCGCGCGTGCCACCGGGGTGGAAGACGCCTGGCTGCGCGCGATTGCCCATGCCGAAAGCGGCTTCGACGCCGGTGCGGTGTCGCCCAAGGGCGCGCAGGGCGTGATGCAGCTGATGCCCGATACGGCCACCGAGCTGGGCGTTGCCGACCCGCTGTCGGCCGAGCAGTCGATCAACGGCGGCGCGCGCTACCTGCAGGCACTGCTGAAACGCTACAAGGGCGACCGCACGCTGGCCGCAGCGGCCTACAACGCCGGCATCGGTGCGGTGACGCGCTACAAGGGCGTGCCACCCTATGCCGAAACGCTGGCCTACGTGGAGAAGGTGAGCGCGCTGTACGTGCGCTACCGCGAGGCGATGGGGTTCAAGGTGGAAACGCCTGCGCGCTAGGCGCAGGCGCACGCGCTACTCGTTGTACAGCGCATAGCTGTCCATGCGGCCGACCCGACGCACGGCCGCCTTGACGTCGGCACGCTGCACGAACTGCTCCCAGCGGGCGTGCGTTTCAAGCTCGCCGGGCAGCAGCGGTGAGATGCTCAATTCCTGAAGCTCCAGCAATGCGTCGCCGCGCTCAAGAGGATCGGCCAGCCGGGTGGCCAGCACGGCAGCGGCCGCATCCAGACGACCATCGGCGACCAGCGCGGCCATGTAATGGGCGGTGGCATCGTCGCGGCGGGCGAACAGGGCGTCACGCGCGCGCTGCGCGGCTGCGGCGTCCTTGAGCTGCAGCGCGGCGACCAGTTCGATCAGCTGGCGGGCAGCTTCCCCGTAGGCGTTGAGGTCGCCCAGGTCCTTCACGGTCTGGCGTGCGAGCGCCGGCCGATGCAGTGAGATGTAAAGATGGGCCAGGCCGAACTGCTGGTCGGACAGGCCGCTTGGCTCGGCCATGCGGACGGCCAGCATCTGGGTGTTGACGGCCGCGTCGCTCTGGCCGAGCTGGCGCTGGGCGCGGGCACGGACGTCGAGCATCCAGCCCACCGAGCGTGCCTGCGCCTCGCTCGGCTGCGTGGTGGACTTCGCTGCGACATCGGCCAGCGTCTGGGTCATGCCGATGACCTCCTGTGGCTGACCGGCAACCAGCAGGGCGTAGCTCAGCTGGACCGCCACGTCATTGATGCCGGGCGACAGCATCGTTTCCACCCGCAGCCGGTCGATATGGCGCTGTGCCGACGCCTCGGGATCGAAGCGCGACCCGCTGCGCTGCACGTAACGGTCGAAGCGCCTGTCACTGCGCAGTTTCACCAGCGCGAGGGGTTCATCCACGCGCTCCAGCGTGGCCGCGACCTTGTCCTGCTGGCCGGCGTCCAACTGGAGCGTGGCCAGGGACACCCACAAGGACGCCGGCTCGATGCCGTCGCTCTTCCAGCCGTGGTCGAACAGGGCCTGCAGCAACGCCCGGCGCCTTGCCGGGGAATGCTTCAACGACCGGTCCAGATGCCAGACCATGTTCTTGTCGAGTTCGGCCGTGCCCTCGGTGTTGTCCAAGGCAAGGATGACATTGTCGGCAGCGGCATCGACCTGATTGTCGCCGAGCTGATTGCCAGCCAGCGTCAGGCGCGCCAATGCGTTGCGCGGATTGATCGACAGCGCGGTCTGCAGTCGTTCTTCGGCCAGTGCCTGCTGGTTCTGCTGCCCGGCGACGATGGCGGCCGACAACCAGGTGTCGCTGCGCCGCGCGGGGTCGAGCATGGACAGGCGCGGATCGGCGAGCAGGCGCTCGAAGGCGATCAGTGCGCCCGAGGTGTCGCCGAGATGCCATTGCTCGGTGGCGGCATCCAGTGCGTCCTGGTAACCCCCGATGGCCACGGCCGCTTCCTGGGCGACATCGACGCTGCCGTGCCCGGCCGCGTTGGCGCCGGCGATGGGCGCGGCACAGAGCGACAGCAACACGATCAAAGCAGTACCGGAACGGCAGCGCATGCGGTGTTTCCTTCCTTGGCGTAGGCGTTGATTGAAACCGGAACGACGGATCGGCACAAGCGGCGCCCATCGCGCAAGGGTTTGCAGCGCGGCGGCGAGCGATTAAGGTCGTGTCCCGAACAGGCAGCAGGCAAGGACAGCAATGACGCGTGGACGATGGGCGATGGCGGTGCTGGTCGCCGTGCTGATGGCGGCGGCACTGGCCTGGACCTTCCTGCGCGAACCGGCCGCGCCGACCGCGCCGCCGGGACCGGTCGCCACGGCGCTGGGCTGGACGCCGGAGATCAGCCTGCTGGCCGGCGACGGCGTGGGTGGCTGGCGCGACGGTCCGGGTGCGCAGGCACGCTTTGCCGATCCGTATGGGCTGGCCGTGGATGGACAAGGCGTGCTGTACGTGGCCGATGCCGGCGACAACAACCGCATCCGCCGCGTCTACCCGGACGGGCGCGTGGACACGCTGGCCGGGCAGGGGGAGGGCTGGCGGGATGGGCCGGCGCTGCAGGCGCAGTTCAATACGCCGTCGGCGATCGCCATCGACGCGGCGGGCAGTGTGTTCGTGGCCGACACCGGCAACCACGTGATCCGCCGCATTGGCACCGACGGAACGGTGAGCACGATTGCCGGCGATGGCAGTGCCGGCTTTGCGGATGGCCCGGCGGCGCAGGCGCGCTTCAACGGACCGATGGGCGTGGCGGTGGATGCCGGCGGACGCGTGTTCGTGGCCGATACCTGGAACGACCGCATCCGCGTGATCGAGCCCGATGGCCAGGTGCGCACGCTGGCCGGTGGCGACGCGCCCGGCAATGTGGACGGCGCGGGCGTGGGGGCGCGGCTGGATACACCGGTGGCACTGGCGCTGGATTCGCACGGCAACCTGCTGGTTGCCGACCTGTTCAACGGGGCGATACGGCGGCTCGCGCTGAACGGTACGGTGGATACGTTGTTGGCCCAGGGCAGCGTCATCAACGGGCCGCTGGCGCTGGCGGTCACGCATGACGACGTGGTGTACGTGAGCGATTTCGACGGCAAGGTGGTGCAGCTGTCCGCGCTTGGGCACGTGCTGGACCTTACCGGCGTGGCGTCGCAACCGCGGTTCTCGCGGCCGGGCGGGCTGGCGCTGGATGCGGAGGGTGGGCTGTACCTGTCGGATGCGGCGTCGTACCGCGTGCACCGGCTGCGCGCGCTGGCTGCCGGTGCCGTGCCGCCACCGGCGCTGGTTGGCCCCGCGCCCGATGCCGCGCTGCCCGATACCGGTGGGCGCTGGCCGCTTGCCCCGCAGCTGGGCTGGCATGAAGTGGTTGGCACGTTGGGCGAAGTGCGCGGCACCTTCAGTGGCGAGAGCCGCCACCACCTGCATGACGGCTTCGATATCCGTGGCGATGTGGGGCAGACGGTGCTGGCGATTGCCGATGGCAAGGTCAGCAGCCCGTTTCCCAGCTGGTCGCTCGGCGGGCAGGCCGAAGGACTGTCGCTGGATCGCTTGCGCTACATCCATATGAAGGTAGGCCGCGATGCGGGCGACCGCGCGTTCGATGCGCGCTGGCCGCAGCTGCGGGACCTGGATGGCAAGCTGGAGCGCGTGCGGGTGCGTCGTGGCACGCGCTTCAAGGCCGGTGAACCGCTGGGCAGCATCAATCGCATGGCGCACGTGCACCTGAGCGTGGGTGCCGGCGGCTTCCAGCGCAACGCGGTGGCGCTGGGCTTCGTGGGATATGCCGATACGTTCGCGCCGCGCATCACCGAGGTGGCGCTGCTGGATGATGCGGACCAGCCCATGTCGCCAGGGGCAGACGTTCGCGTGGCGGTGCCGCGCCAGGGCCCGGGCGTGCAGATCGTGGTGGAGGCGTGGGACCAGGTGGACCGCAACCTGCCACGCCGCCGCCTGGGTGCGTACCAGGTGGGGTACCAGATCCTGGATGCGGCGGGCACGCCGCTGACGGGCTATGAGCAGCCGCGCTTCAACATCGTGTTCAACCGGATGCCGCGCGAGAACAGCGCCACGGTGGTGGCGTATGCGCCGGACAGCGGCATCACGGTGCATGGCAGCGCGGTGACGCGCTTCCGCTACCTGGCGACCAATACGGTGCGCGATGGGCGGGTGGACACCGGGCGCTGGCAGCCGGATGCGTTGCCGGCAGGGGACTACATCATCCGCGCCAGTGTGCGCGATTACAGCGGGAACGAGGGGGTGGGGGTGCGCGAGTTGAAGGTCACCTTGTTGCCTTGATGCCTCGAGCTACAACCGCCCCTACGCGCCGACGCGCTGGCGCTCGGCGTCCATGTCGGCCAGTGGGCGCACTTCGATGCTGCCGTAGCGGGACCACGGGAACCCTTGGGCGATGCGCATGGCCTCGTCGTGGTCGGCCGCGTTGATGAGGTTGAAGCCGGCGAGAAGCTCGCGGGTCTCGGCGAACGGGCCGTCGGTGATGCGGGCCTGCGACTGGCGCGTGCGCAAGGTGCGTGCCTGGGTGACCGGCTCCAGCTGCTGGGCGATGACCAACGTGCCTTGCGCCTGCAGTGCGTCGGCGTGCTGCAGGCAGCCGCGCATCAGCGCGTCGTATTCGTCGGCCGGCAGGGCCTGCAGCAGGCCTTCGTCGATGTAGATGAGCAGCAGGAATTGCATGGCCGTTCCAGCGGGGGCGGGGGTCGCCATGATGCCCCAGCCCGCGCGACGGGGCTGTTGCAGTGCAGCGTCGCGTGCCTGTTCAGGCCGTTCTTGCCAACGGATGTCGGCATCGGAATATTTTTTGGCAGGCGTGTCGATTTTCATTCCACTGGCGCGTCGTAACCAGTGAAGGGCCCGGCAACCGGGTCCGTGGACAGGACATGCCGATGAAAGTCATGGTGATCGTGAAGGCTACCGAGGCCACCGAGGCGGGGCAGTTGCCCACCGAGGCGCAGTTCAGGGACATGGGGGCCTTCAATGAGCAGCTGGTGCAGGCCGGCATCATGCTGGCGGGCGATGGGTTGCGGCCCAGCCGGCATGGCCGGCGGGTCGCCTATACCGGCGCGGCACCGCAGGTGATGGATGGCCCGTTCGCCGAAACCCGCGAGCTGGTGGCCGGGTTCTGGCTGTGGCAGGTGCGTTCGCTGGATGAGGCCACCGAATGGCTCAAGCGCGCCCCGTTCCTTCCGGGCGACGTGGTGGAGATCCGTCCGTTCTACACCGTGGACGATTTTGGCGATGCCCTCACGCCCGAATTACGTGCGCGGGAACAACGTCTGCGCGACCAGATCGGCCAGGCCGACTGACTCTTTGATCACACCCCTGGAGAATTCCATGAAACTGATTCCCTTCCTGAGCTTCAGCGGCCAGACCCACGAGGCCATGGCGTTCTACGCCGGCGTGCTGGGCGGCACCGTCACCTCGGAAACGAAGTACAGCGAGATGCCACCCAGCGAGGGCATGGAGGGTTGCGGTGACAACCCCGGCCCGGCCGATCCGAACCTGATCGCGCACAGCCAGGTGGAAGTGGGCAGCGCGATCCTGATGGCGGCCGATGGCCCGCCGTCCCCGGGTCAGGGCAGCACCACCATCAACATCGACGTGGAGACCGAGGAAGAGGCCGAACGCGTATTCAAGGCGCTGTCCGAAGGCGGCAAGGTGACGTTCCCGATCGGCGAGACGTCCTGGGCCAAGCGCTGGGGCATGCTTGAAGACCGCTACGGCAAGCCGTGGATGGTCAACTGCATGAAGCCCTATTGAGCACAGGAACCCCATCATGTCCGATACGCCCCAGATGATCTTCGTGAACCTGCCCGTCCGTGACCTGGACAGGAGCAAGGCGTTCTTCACCGCGCTCGGGTTCGCCCCCAACCTGACCTACACCGATGACAAGGCGGCGTCCTTCAACATCAGCGAGACCATCATGCTGATGCTGCTGCTGGAACCGTTCTTCGCCACGTTCATCAACCGGCCCATCGGCGACGCACGCAGGCAGGCGCAGGTGATCCTCGCGCTGTCCTCGCCCAGCCGCGCCGCGGTGGACGCCACCCTGGAGAAGGTGCTGGCGGCGGGCGGCAGCGAGCCGACGCCGGCCCGCGATTACGGCTTCATGTACCAGCGCAGCTTCGAAGACCCGGACGGGCATCTCTGGGAAGTGGCACACATGGACGGCGAACCGACGTAGTGCCGGCCGCTGGCCGGCAACCAAGGGCGGTCAACCGCCGCCCAGGACCGCGCCGCCGCTTGTGCGGCGCGGTCACGGATGCTCTCATTAACCGCATGGATGCCGCGCTGACGCAACGACTGGAGACCCTCTGGCGCATGGAGTCGCCGGTCCTGATCGCACGCCTGGCGCGGATGCTGGGCGGCGATGTCGGGCGTGCCGAAGAACTGGCCCAGGACACCTGGCTGGCCGCGCTGGAGCGCTGGCCACAGCAGGGCGTTCCGGACAATCCGGGAGCGTGGTTGATGACCACTGCGCGCAATCGCGCCATCGATGTGCTGCGCCAGCACCAGCGGGTGACCGGCCAGCATGCGCAGTGGGGCAGCGAACTGGAACCGCAACCGCTGCCGTTGCCCGACGACAGCGATGCGTTGCAGGACGACATCGGCGATGACCTGCTGCGGCTCATGTTCGTGGCCTGCCACCCGGTGCTGTCGGCCGATGCGCGGGTGGCCCTCACCCTGCGCCTGCTGGGTGGGCTGAGCACCGACGGGATCGCCCGCGCGTTCCTGCAGCCGGAACCGACCATCGCCCAGCGCATCGTGCGTGCCAAGCGCACCCTGGCAGCGAAGCAGGTGCCGTTCGAGGTGCCACGCCAGGCGGCACTGCCCGAGCGGCTGGGCTCGGTGCTGGCGGTGGTCTACCTGATCTTCAATGAAGGCTATGCGGCCAGCAGTGGGGATGACTGGATGCGCCCGGCGCTGTGCGAGGAGGCATTGCGGCTGGGCCGGGTCCTGCAGCAGCGGCTCCCCGCATGGCCGCAGGTACACGGGCTGCTTGCGCTGATGGAACTGCAGTCCTCGCGCGCGGCCGCGCGGGTGGACGCGCAGGGCAACCCGATCCTGCTGCCCGAGCAGGACCGCACGCGCTGGGACCACCTGCAGGTGGCGCGCGGCCAGGCGGCGCTGCAGCAGGCCGTGGCGCTGGGCGGCAGCGATGATGGCTACGTGCTGCAGGCGGCCATTGCCGACTGCCATGCCAGTGCGCGGCGCGCGGAAGACACCGACTGGGAACGCATGGCCGGGCTGTATGCTCGGCTGGCGATGGTGCAGCCCTCGCCGGTGGTGGAACTCAACCGTGCGGTGGCGGTGTCGCGTGCGGAAGGTGCGGCGGTGGCATGGCCGCTGGTGGAGCAGTTGGCCGACGATGCCCGGCTGCGGGACTACGCGCCGCTGGCTGCGGTGCAGGGCGACCTGTTGTCGCAGTTGGGGCGGCACGCCGAAGCTGCCGAGGCCTTCGCACGCGCCGCGCGGCTGACCTCCAACCCCCGGGAACGGCTGCTGCTGCGGGCGCGCGCCGGGATGAAGTGACGCTTTTGACTTGATTGAGTCGCAATCAGGGTCTATTGTGGCGCATTCATAAAAGTGACTCGGCGTCCGCCGGCGTCCAGCCAAGAAGGAACGGGGAACGATGTTTTCAGGGAAGAAGCCCGCGCGTGGAGCGTGGCTGTTGCTGTGCGCGTTTGTGTTCGCCGGTACTGCCGCCTTCGCCGGTACCGCACAGGCCGCCGACAAGTCGCAGCAGGCCTATTGGGCCGGTTTTGCCTACACCGCTGACCAGAGCGCTGTGGAAGCCAGCACCCCGCGTGCGGCCGCCGTGCTGAAAAGCCGCGGCTTGGCCCCGCTCAACCAGGCCCTGTGGGCCCGGCTGCAGGCACAGCGCCCGGCCAGCCTGGAACTGATCGATCAGCCCCTGGCGATGCTTGACGGCACCACCAGTGCCACCGTGCTGGCCACCGCGCTGGACCGCGAGCTGGTCTCGGTGGAGCCGATCGGCGGCCAGTACAAGGTGCTGGTGGAAGTGGCGCTGCAGGCGCTGTTCTTCGATTTCCGCGAACGCCAGGTGGTGGCGTCCTACCCGATCACGCTGCAGCGCATCGACGTGATGGAGTACCTGCCGGACGACGACGATATCGACGCGATCGTTGCCGACCTGCTCTATGGCAAGGCCGCTACCGGCCTGCCGCAGGTGCTGGCCGATACGCTTGCCAAGGCGCAGCTGCCGGCCGCGTCGACCCGCCGCCTGCAGGTGGGCGAGGTGACTCTGTCCGACGCCGTGCAGGCCAAACTGCCTGACGAGGTGGATGCGAAGGTGCTGCGCGCCACGCTGGCCCATGAACTGTCCAAGACGCTGTCGTCCAACACCGGGATCGGCCTGCTGCCGCCGGCCAGCGGCCAGGCGATCGGCGGGGCGATGGCCGCGCGCTTTGCCGACGGCAAGGTCTACCAGCTGAAGATTCCCGAGCCGGACTACGTGGTGAAGCTGCGCCTGGATGCGCTGAAGAACGGCGTGATCAATGAAACCCCGGCCATGAAGACGATGCTGTTCGGCGCGTTCTTCCAGGCCACGGTGGTGGAGCCGTTCTCGGGCAAGGTGTTCTTCGACCAGCCGCTGCGCAAGGGCGCCACCAAGGTGGTCCCGGCGACGCAGTGGCATGTGGACCAGTGGTCGGCGAGCTACGAAACCGTGCTGGCCGGGCTGGACGCCTTCGCCGGCGCCGCCGCCAAGCGTGCCGATTCGCGCGCCTGGCTGGACGAACAGAAGCCCGGCGGCAAGCCGCTGCAGCAACAGACCCAAGCCCTCCAGGAGTTGATCAAGTCATGCCGTTGATTCGTGCCGTACTGCTGATTCTCATTGCACTGATGGTTACCGCGCCCGTGGCGGCGCAGACCGCCAGCTCCCGCGGCACCGGTTCGGCCAGCTATGGCCTGCGCCTGAGTGCCGACACCCGCGCCCAGGCCCTGAACAAGGCCAAGGTCAATGCACTGGAGGCGTACATCGCCGAATCCGGTGCGGCCAAGCTGCGCCTGTTCGAGGCGCGCCGCGCCGAGTTCATCGGCGAGATCGACCGCTACGTGCTGTCGGCGGTGCCGCTGTCGGACACCGAAGACAAGAAGGCCAAGACCTACACCGTCAGCGTCCGCGCCGAAATCAACACCACGCTGCTGCAGACCAAGCTGGACGCCGGTTCGGCCACGGCCGGTGCGCGCAGCAACGAGCGTTCGCTGCTGACCTTCCTGTTCATGGCGCGCTCGCAGGACACCGTGCAGTCGTTCCAGGACAAGGAATACCGCCGCGTCGACGCCAGCCAGAGCTATGACGAGAAGACCCGCGAAGGCGACAGCTTCCGTGGCAACTCGGTGAGCACCAACGGCAGCATCAACCAGAACGCGTCGGTGTCGGTCACCTCCGGTGGCAGCACCACCGCGCGCAGTGACAACATCAGCTGGAAGGTTGCCAACGCCAATGAAGTGAACACCGCCATGACCGGCGCGTTCAGCGCGGCCGGCTATGAAGTGGTGGAAGCGGAGTACGTGGAAGGCGAGTCGCGCGGCCTGCTCAGCATCGAGCGCATCCGCAAGGACTTCAGCACCGGCAACGATCTGTCGCCGGCCACCCTGCGCGACACCGCCAACGGCATCAAGGCCGCCAACATTCCGTACCTGGCGGTTGGCACGCTGGACGTGGGCATGCGCGACCGTGATCCGGTCAGCGGCAACACCCGCGTGTTCGTCACCGTCACCGGCAAGGTGCTGGACGTGAGCGGCCGCTTCCCGAAGACGGTGTCGTCGGTGGGTCCGGTGCAGTTCTCCGGCACCGGCCCGAACGAGACCGTGGCCCGCACCAACGCGCTGCAGATCGCGGCCGAAAAGGGTGCGCAGCAGATGATCAACGAATTGAACGTCAAGGCCGTGCGTTAAGCGCACGACCGTCATGCGTACCGGCCAACGGTCGGTACCTACCGGTTTTTCTACAAGGAATCACATCATGATCCGCAAGACCCTCATCGCACTGGCCATCGCCACCACCTTCGCCGCGCCCGCCCAGGCGCAGTTCGGCAAGCTGAAGGACCTGGCCGGTGGCGGCAACAGCGCCTCGGCCGCTTCGGCCGGTGCCCCGGACGAAGCCGCGCAGGAAGCGCTGGTGCGTCGTTTCGTGTCCTCGCAGTCGCATTCGCTGGACGCGCAGTCCTCGTTCGCCAAGGCCTTCGGCCTGGCCGAGCAGGTGCAGCTGCTGGAAGCCGAGCGCCAGGCGCTGTCGTCGGGTTCGGTCAGCGTCGATGCCATGAAGAAGTCGGTGTCGGTCAGCGAAGCCGCCCAGGCAGCGATCGATGAGCGCGTGGCGGCCAAGCCGGAGCTCAGCGCCGAGTCCAAGCAGCATTACTCCCAGGGCCTGATCGCGCTGGTCGCGTCGGCTGCCGAAGGCCAGAAGCTGAGCGGTGAAGCCAGCAACTTCGCCAGCGGCATGAAGAACCTGAGCGGCACGCAGCTGGCCACCGTCGGCCGCAAGCTGGCGGCCGGTGCATGGGTTGCCAAGGAATCGCCGGGCTACCTGAAGGGTCTGTACTCCTCGTCGAAGGCTGCGCTGACCTTCGCCCGCGCCAGCAAGATCAAGGTGCCGGGCAACGCCGAGTCGATGCTCGACAGCCTGTAATCGACAAGGAACGCCACGCATGCAGACCTCATACCGACTGTTGAGCCTGGCCCTCACCGTGACCCTGCTTGCCGCCTGCGGCAAGCAGGAGGCACCGGTTGAGGCAGCCGCCCCCAAGGCCGAATCGAAGCTGGAAGCACCGGCGGCGGACCAACCGCTGCGCGGCGCGCCGGATTTCGGCGGCACCACCAAGGTGGCGCGCGAGGCCGACGGCATCGGCAGTACGCCGGAGCTGGCGGTGCTGGCAGCGCTGCAGTCGGCAGTGGCACAGGTCAATGGCGTGCGCGTGGCCAGCCAGATGCAGAGCCTGCGTGCAGGCCTGCATGTGGACGTGGATGGGGAACACGTCGGCGATATCCGCGCCGACGCGTTCGCCCAGCAGATGATTGCCGCGTCGCAGGGCGCGGTGCTGGGTTACGAGATCCTCTCGCAGGAAGAAGTGAACCAGCTGGATGAGGAAGTGATTGCCCGCGTGCGTGCCAGCGACGCCGGCTACAGTTATTCGGCGTCTGCCTCGGCCAGTGGCTCGGCGCAGGCGCAGGCCGAGGCTTCCGGTGGCGGTGGATCCGCATCGGCCAGCATCAAGGAAAGCTACAAGGAACAGGCCAGCGTGGACGCCAAGCGCGGCGCGCAGTCGTTCGAATCCGATGTCAACCGCCGTACGATGCGCAGCTACTGGAAGGTGCGCGTGCGCGCCGAGATTGCCAAGTACCGCGCGCCGGACGAGCAGGGCCGCCCGAAGATCGTGGTGGCCCAGCCGCACGTGCGCAGTGGCACCTACGCGGTGGGCGATGGCCGCGTGGCCAGCGATGACGTGGCCGCGGCGATCCGCGCGCGCCTGAACGACACGCTGACCCAGACCAAGCGGTTCATCGTGCTCGACCGCGAGTTCGGCGAGGAGATGCAGGCCGAGATCGACCACATCAACAGCGGCAACGTGCGCCTGCAGGACACCGCGCGGCTGGGCCAGCAGCTGGCCACGGACCTGATCCTGATTCCCACCATCGAGCGTTTCGAATACCCGCGCAGCGTGCGCAACCTGCGCATGTCCGACCGCCAGGTGACCTCGTACTCGGGCGGCGGGCGCATCACCCTGCGCCTGATCAACGCGGCCACCGGTGAGGTGGTGATGTCCGACAGTTTCGATCACCAGCTGGCCTCCACCGGCCCGAGCACGCTGCCGCGCACGGTGGATGGCAAGGGCATGGCGGCGGCGATGATGGATTCGCTGTCGGGCCAGATCGGCACCGCGATCATCACCGGGATCTTCCCGGTGTCGGTGGTGTCGATGACCGGCGACCAGGTGGTGCTGAGCCAGGGCGGTGAGTCGCTCAAGGCCGGGCAGCGCTGGCAGGCGGTGATGCTGGGTGAGGAACTGAAGGACCCGCAGACCGGCCGTTCGCTGGGCCGCAATGAAACCCCGTGCTGCACGATCCGCGTGGACCGTGTGGCCGCGCAGACCTCCTACGGCACCATCGAAGGCGGCGCGGACCTGGGCGGGGCGAACTTCAAGCCGGGCTCGATCGAGCTGCGGCAGTTGGCGGGTGCGGTGAAGCCGGCGGCTGCGGCAACCGGCAGCACCGGCGCCGCGAAGCCGAAGCCGGCGCGCGCGGCGGCGGCCAAGCCTGCCGCGCCCGCGGAAGATCCGAACTGGTGATGTGACGAGCGCTCACGACCAACGGTCGTGAGCTACCGGGGGGCGCGCAGCCACCCGCTGTGGCCGCGTACCGCCGGTAGGGCAAGGTAGTACCGCCGGTAGGGCGCGACCGTGGGTCGTGCCGCAGCGCGCCGCAGTCGGCGCACGCCGGGAATGGGTATCATCGGGTGATGATGTCCCTGCCCTGGAGAGAGCAATGAAGCGAGTGGTATTGAGCGTGCTGGCACTGTCGGTGTCCAGCGCCCTGATGGCGGCGACGCCGAAATTCGATGGCGCGCGGATCTCCGCCGACGTCAAGGAACTGGCCTCCGACGCCTATGAGGGCCGCTCGCCCGCCACGGCCGGCGAAGAGAAGACCGTCGCCTTCCTCAGCAAACAGTTCGCGGCGGCCGGCCTGCAGCCGGGCGGTGACCTCAAGGACGGCAAGCGTCTGTGGACCCAGGCGGTTCCGCTGCGCAAGGGCGATATCGTCGGCACGCCGAGCCTGTCGCTGGCCAGCAAGGGCAAGCCGCAGGCCCTGAGCCAGGGCAAGGAAATCGCCGTGCGCGCCGCCATGAACGGTGCCACCGAGGTGGACATCAAGAATGCACCGCTGGTCTTCCTGGGCTACGGCGTGAACGCGCCGGAGCGCAACTGGGACGACTTCAAGGGCGTGGACCTGAAGGGCAAGATCGGCGTGGTGCTCATCAACGACCCGGACTTCGAAACCGGCGAAGGCAGCTTCGACGGCAAGGGCATGACCTATTACGGCCGCTGGACCTACAAGTACGAAGAGGCGGCCCGGCAGGGGGCGCTGGGCCTGCTGATCGTGCACGAAACCGCGCCGGCCTCGTACGGCTGGGCCACGGTGGCCGGTTCCAACACCAACACCATGTTCGACGTGGTCCGCGACAATCCGGCCGAGGCGCACCCGCTGCTGGAAGGCTGGATCCAGCGTGATCTGGCGGTGGATCTGTTCAAGCGCGCCGGGCAGGACTTCGACACGCTCAAGCAGCAGGCACAGCGCCGCGACTTCAAGCCGGTGGAGCTGACGGGCGAAACGCTGTCGGCCAAGTACGCAGTGAAGACCGAGGTGATCACTTCGCACAACGTCGCCGCGCGCCTGGAAGGCAGCAAGCACCCGGACGAGACCGTGGTGTACAGCGCGCACTGGGACCACATCGGCGTGGGCAAGCCGGACGCCAACGGCGACACCATCTTCAACGGCGCGCTGGACAACGCCAGTGGCACCGCGTCGCTGGTGGAACTTGCGCGTGGCTTTGCCAAGGGCAAGCGCCCGGAGCGCTCGGTGCTGTTCCTGGCCGTGACGGCCGAGGAAAAGGGCCTGCTGGGCTCGGAGTACTACGCCAGCCATCCGCTGTATCCGCTGGCCAAGACCGTCGCGGTGATCAACATGGACGGCATGGCGCCGTTCGGTCCGTCGCGCGATTTCGGCATCTACGGTTCGGCCAAGCTGGAACTGCTGGACCAGCTCAAGGACGTGGCCAAGGGGTGGGACATCCGCTACACGCCGGACCCGAAGCCGGAAGCGGGCTTGTTCTTCCGTTCCGATCACTTCCCGTTCGCCAAGCGCGGCGTGCCGGCGGTGTCGTACTCGGCGGGCCAGGACTGGGTGGACGGTGGCGTGGCCGCTGGCAAGCAGGCGTCGGATGACTACACTGCCAAGCGCTACCACCAGCAGGGCGACGAGTGGCAGCCGGACTGGACCTTCGCCGGCGCCTCGCGCGACCTGGAAGTGCTGTACACGCTGGGCAACCAGCTGGCCAACGCCCGCACCTGGCCGAACTGGAGCGACGACTCGCAGTTCCGCGGCCCGCGCGACGCATCGGCTGCTGATCGGAAGTGATCGAAACCCCCCCGCCGGCACCGCCGGCGGGGGGGGCGTTGGGGAAGGTTGCGGCGACGTGGTGGATGGATATCACCCGGGCCTTACGTGGGACACGCATGGCGTGTCGCTACGCTGACCCGGAAACCCGGCCGCAGCGGCGTTCCGGCCCCATCGCAGGGACACGCCATGCGTGTCCACGCCGCGCCCGACACCCCGGCGCCGTCCCGGCGCCGTTTCATCCCCGCTTTCCCGGCTTCCATCGCACGGCGCTTGTGCCCTTCCCGAGCAGGGCTATCCTCACACCATCCCATCGTGAAGACACCGCCGTGTTCGCCAGCCTTTCCCTGATTCTCCGCATTCTGCTGGCCTGGGCCGCGGCGATCGTCGTGGCCGGGTTCGTCTGGAGTGGCTTCTTCCACGGCATGGACGAGGGCCCCGGCTGGGTATTCGGCCTGCTGGCGCTGTTCCTGATGGTCACCGCGCTGGGCAGCTGCATCACCCACCTGCGCCGGGTTCAGATCATCGCCGGGCGGCTGGATGCCGCCACCCTGTCCAGCCGCCAGCGCCGCCAGATCGAGCTGCCGATGGACGCCGGCGCGGCCTTCAGCCTGGTCGAACGGGCGGTCAAGGAGCTGCCCCGCGTGGAAGACATCGAGAGCGCCGCCGGCAGCCTGCAGGTGCGCGCCTATGTGCGCCGTGTGGACCCCTACAACGGGCGCCCGCCGTCGCGCTGGAACCTGCCGGCGCGGCTGGCGATCAAGCGCAACAGCGTGCTGGCCACGGTCACGCCGGGGCAGGGCACCAGCAGCGTGACCCTGGTGTTCGAGCCCGATGCCGGCATCTGGGCCGACCTGCTGGCAGTGGATGAAGGCAGCAACTACGAAAACGCCGAAGCGGTCAGCCGGGCGATCACCCGCCGCGTGGCCGAACAGCGCCGCGATGAACAGGCCGCGGCCGAACAGACCGCGATCGAGAAGGAACTGTCGGTGGCGCGGTTGAACCTGCTGCACGCCCAGGTCGAACCGCACTTCCTCTACAACACGCTGGCCAATGCACAGGTGTTGACCCGCACCGACCCGCCGCGCGCCGACCAGATGCTGGGGCACCTGATCCAGTACCTGCGCAGTTCGCTGCCCAGCGTGGACGAATCGATGTCCTCCCTGGGGGTCGAACTCGACCGCACGAAGGCCTATCTGGAAATCCTCAAGATCCGCATGGGCGCGCGGCTGTCGCTGCAGGTCGATGTGCCACCGGCGCTCGACACGTTGCCGCTGCCGTCGATGGCGCTGCAGACGCTGGTGGAGAACGCCATCAAGCACGGCCTGGAGCCCAAGCCCGGCGGTGGCACGGTGTGGATCATCGCGCGCGCGTTCGATGACCATGTCACCCTCACCGTGGCCGACGATGGGCTGGGCTTCGGCCAGGGCAGCAGCGGTACCGGGATCGGCCTGAAGAACCTGCGCGAACGCCTGCGCCTGACCTGCGGCGACCGCGCCGGGGTGGCGATCGTGTCCAATTTCCCCAGCGGCGTGGCGGCGACGATCACCCTGCCGCGCGACGCACGCGAGGCGATCCATGCAGCTTGATGCGCTCATTGCCGAAGACGAAGACCTGCTGCGCCAGTCGCTGGTGGCCCAGCTGCAGCGGCTGTGGCCGGAACTGCGGCTGGTGGCCGAATGCGAGGATGGTGCCAGCGCGCTGGAGCGGCTGGCCGAGCTGAAGCCCGACCTGGCGCTGCTGGATATCCGCATGCCGGGCATCAGCGGCATCGACGTTGCCCGCGCACTGCCTGACATCAGCCCGCGCACGCAGGTGGTGTTCGTGACCGCCTACGACCAGTACGCCATCGACGCGTTCGAGCAGGGCGCGATCGACTACCTGCTCAAGCCGGTCAGTGACGAACGGCTGCTGGCCACGCGCGAGCGCATCCTGGCGCGCATGCAGGTGGGGCGGCCGGACAACGCGATGCTGGAGCAGCTGCTGCAGCGCCTGGGCCAGTCGCCCGCCGCACATTCGACAGCGCCGCCGCTGGCGTGGATCACCGCCAGCAACGGCCGCGATACGCAGCTGATCATGCTGGAGGACGTGGTCTATTTCCGTGCGGACAGCAAGTACACCACGGTGGTTACCGAGCAGGGCGAAAGCCTGCTGCGCACGCCGCTGCGCGAACTGCTGGAGGTGTTGGACCCGCAGCGCTTCCGCCAGGTGCACCGCTCGACCATCGTCAACATGACGGCGGTGGCGGCGGTGACCCGCGACGATACCGGGCGTGGCCAGCTGCGGTTGAAGCAGCGGCCCGAAGCGCTCAGCGTGAGCCAGCCGTTCATGAGCCTGTTCCGCGGCATGTAGCGCGGTGCGCTGCAAAGACAATGCCACCGTGATCGCTCACGGTGGCATTGGGACCCCCCCCTTTTCGCAGCCGGCCAGTGGCCGGCGCTACCCTAGAAGGCGGGCAGCAGATGCAGGTTGTGGCCGCTGTTCTGCTCGCCAACATGGTTGAGCTGGCCGACCAGTTCGGTGTGCTGCTTCATCCGGCCGATCTCGCGCATGATGCGGATGTCTTCGTGGCGCAGCTCGCGCTTGGCGCTGACGGCCTGCTTGTAATCGAGGACTTCGGGATAGTGCTGGGCCATGTCCAGCGCTTCGGCCACGCACTCGACGCTGTCGGCGTCGGAGGTGATGCGGGCGCGGCTGTTGAAGGCCTTCATCCAGCGCTCGAAGCCGGCGGTGTGGTCGAACATGTTGGCCATGAACCAGATCACGAACAGGATCGAGACCCAGGAGCCGAAGATGATGACCACGCGGGTGAAGGTGATATGGAAGTCGTCCTTCCACAGGTAGTTGGCGATCAGGCCCAGGATCAGCAGCGAGGCCGCCTGCCAGCCGACGATGGAGGCCATGAGCCACTGGCCCTTGGCTTTGGCCAGGGTGGCCACTTCCTCGCGGATCTGCTGCTCGCTCTTGTTACGCCAATGCGCGACCTGCTTCTCGAACGGGCTGGTGTACAGCTCGTTGTCCAACAGCAGTAAACCCAACCCTTTGAACAAAGCGATCATGACGAGCTCCTTCGGGAACGTACGGCAGCGCATTTGGACGACTTGAGGCGGGTTCAGTTCTAGCACTTTCGTCGGACTTGGCAATGGGCAGTGCGACAAAACGCCGCAGGGGTGTTTGCTGAATGGGCAAGGGCCGGAAAATTTTGCGCAATGCGACATTGAAAAGCGCCGGCAAAAGTCCAAAAACCGCCGCCTGATTTGTTGCAGACGCACAATCAACCGGAAATTGCAGCCCACGGCATGGCCGGGGTGTCGCAGATCACGCAGAATTGACGCAACCGCGCAGGATCGCGGTCCCATGTACGCCTGGAACCGCCGATGTCGTCACTGCTGCACCGCCTCACCCGTCCTGCCACCGCACCGATCCGGCGCTGGGTGCTGGGCGCCTTCCCGCGCGGCCAGAGTGGGATCGACTACGACCATCCGCCGGGCGACGCGGGCTGGTTCGGGCCCGACAGCGTGACCTGGCGGGTGCACTCGGAGTTTCCCGGCATGTTGGCCGGGGGCCTGTGCGCACTGATGCTGCAGACCCTGCATCCGCTGGCGCTGGCCGGTGTGTACGACCACTCCAACTTCCGCGACGACCTGGTGGGGCGGTTGCGCCGCACCACGGCCTTCGTGGCGTGCACCAGCTATGCCGCCTCGCAGGAAGTGGATGCGCTGGTGGCGAAGGTGAAGCGGATCCACGCCCAGGTACGTGGGCAGACACCGGACGGGCAGGCATATTCTGCCGACGATCCCGCGCTGCTGACCTGGGTGCATGTGACCGAGGCCTACGGGTTCCTGCAGGGCTACCGGCGTTACTGCCGTGAGGTGCCGGAGGCGGTTGCCGACCGCTACTACGACGAGTACCGCCGGGTGGCCGAAGCACTGGGCGCAACCCATGTGCCTGCGTCGGAAGCGGACGTGGAGGCGTACTTCGCGCGCCAGCTGCCGGTACTGCGTTTCGATGCACGCTCACGGGAGGTGCTGGCGGTGCTGTCGGGCATTCGTCTGCCGGTGCCGATGGCGGGACTGTCGCGGGAGTTGTTCCTCGGCGCCGGTGCGGCATTGCTGCCGGAGTGGGCCACGCAGATGCTGGAACGCACGCCATTGCAGCGCACCCAGGCCCGCGCCTCGGCGCGCCTGCTGCAGGGCATGTCGCCGCTGTTCCGCCGCGCGCTGCAGGACGGCGTGGCCGCCCGTGCCTTCGCGCGCGTCGGCGTGCCGACCAGCGCGCTGCTGCATTGGTGAAGCAAACGCGGCTGCCGGTGGATCCAGCGCGGGGCCGCCATGCCCTTGCCGGCGACGGTCCCTCAACAGCGGCTGCCGGTGGGGCGAGCGCGGGGCCGCCATACCCTTGCCTGCGAATGTCCCCCGGCGTCGGCCTTCGGCCGCCCCCTCCTCCTTTACTTCGCCGCAAGGGCATGGCGGCCCCGCACTCGCCCCACCGGCGTTGGCACCGTGACATCCGCTTTTCCAGCGCTTTTCCATCGCGTACCGCAAGCCGAGCCCCGTCGCGGCCGGTAGGTCCCTGGCAATGCCTAAAAAGGGGACGGAGGAGGTTAAGCCTCACCGTCCCCGATTAACGTCCTCCGTCCCGGATTTTGCCTTTTCCTGCGAACCGCAAGCCGAGCCCCGTCGCGGCCGGTAGGTCCCTGGCAAAGTAAAGGAGGAGGCCGTCGCCGCAGGCGTCGGCCGGGGGACATTTGCATAGGGGCCTGCCGGCCGCGGCGGGGCCCCAGACGCTCGCGGCAGATCTGATCGAAGACCGACCGCCAAGCTTCAAAAAAAAACGGGCGCCGAAGCGCCCGTCCCAATCACCACACCTTGACCCGCTTGTCCGGGGCCAGGTACAGCTTCTGGCCTTCCTTGACCTCGAACGCGGGGTACCACGCGTCCAGGTTGCGCACGGTGAGCGCGCGGAACTGGCCGGGGGCGTGCACGTTGGTCAGCAGCGAGTTGCGCAGGGCCTGTTCGCGGGCCTTGCTGCGCCACGCCTGGGCGAACCCCAGGAAGAAACGCTGGTCGGGACTGAAGCCTTCCAGGGTCTGGCCCGGCTTGCCTTGCAGCGAGAGCTGGTAAGCGTCGTAGGCGGTGGCCAGGCCGGCCACGTCGGCGATGTTCTCGCCCAGGGTCAGGCGGCCGTTGACCGACACGCCCGGGAACGGCTGGTAGCTGCTGAACTGCGCGGCCAGCGCGTCGCCGGCGGCGTTGAACTTCTTCAGGTCCTCGGCCGTCCACCAGTTGTGCAGCTTGCCGGTCTCGTCGAACAGCGCACCCGCGTTGTCGAAGCCGTGGCTGATCTCGTGGCCGATCACCGCGCCGATCGCGCCGTAGTTCACCGCGTCATCCGCAGCACCGTCGAAGAACGGCGGCTGCAGGATCGCGGCCGGGAACACCAGGCGGTTTTCCAGCGGCACGTTCATCGCGTTGATGGTCTGCGGCAGCATCGCCCACTCGCCGTGGTCGACCGGCTTGCCGAGCTTGGCCAGGTTGCGTCGGTACTCGAACAGGCTGGCGCGTTCGGCATTGCCCAGCGCGTCGTCGCGCTTCACTTCCAGGCCGGTGTAGTCGCGCCACGTGTCGGGGTAGCCCATGCCCACCGTGAGGCCATCGATCTTGGCCTTGGCATGCGCCTTGGTCTGCGGCGACATCCACTCCAGCGCGTCGATGCGCTTGGCGAACGCGGCGATGATGTTCTTGGCCATCTCGTCGGCGCGGGCCTTGGTGGCCGGGTCGAAGTGGCGTTCGACGTACAGCTTGCCGATCGCTTCGCCCACGGCGCTGTTGCTCTCATCCACCGCACGCTTCCAGCGCTCGCTCTGCTGCGGAGTGCCGTTGAGGGCCGTGCCGTGGAAGGCGAAGCGCGCGTCGGCGATGGCCTTGGGCAGGTACGGCGCGGCGCGGTCCAGCGCGTGGAAGGCCAGGTAGTCCTTCCACACATCCAGCGGCTCGGTGGCCACCAGGCGCGAGATGCCGGCCACGGCCTTGGGCTGCCACACGATGAAATCGTCCTGCTTGTCCAGGCCGGCGGCGGCCAGGAAAGCCGGCCAGTCCATGCCCGGCGCCTTGGCACTCAGGTCGGCCTGCTTCCAGGCATTGGCGCCCTTGGCCACGTCGTTGGTTTCTTCCTGGGTGGCATGCACCTGGGCGATCCGGGTCTCCAGCGCGAGGATGCGCTGCGCCTTGGCCGCCGGGTCGGCCACGCCGGCCAGCTGCAGCACCTGCGCGATGTAGGCCTGGTACTGCTTGCGCAGCTCGGCCATGCGGCCGCCCTGCAGGTAGAAGTCGCGGTCGGGCAGGCCCAGCCCGCCCTGCACCAGGTACGGGGCGTTGCGGTCCGGCTGCAGCAGGTCCACCGACACCCAGGTGCCAAACAAACGGTCGGTGTAGAAGTTGGTCGCGTTGAGCAGGTCCACGTCGGCGCGCAGCGTGCCGCCCAGGGCGGTGGCCAGCGCGGCCTTGTCGGTGATGCCGCCGATGGCGTCCAGTTCGGGTTTGATCACGCCCATGCCGCGCGATTCGATGCCCGCCTCGTCCATGAAGGCGGCGTAGTAGTCGCCAATCAGCTTGGTCTCGCCGCTGGCCTTGGCATCTGCCGCTGCCCCCTCAAGGATGGCGCGGGTGTCGGCCAGGGTCTTTTCCGAGATGACGTTGAAGCTGCCGAAGCTGGAGCGGTCAGCCGGGATCTCGGTGTTCTTTACCCAGGTGCCATTGGCGAAGCCGAAGAAATCGTCGCCGGCGGCAACGCCGCGGTCCATGCCGCTGGCGTCGAAGCCGAAACTGCCCAGTTGCGGCTTGGGCGCGGCCGGCGGCGTGGCGGCGGCATCGGCGGCGGGGGTGGCCGCCGGGGCGGCGGGCTCACGGTCGCAGGCGGCCAGGCCCAGCGACAGGCTGGCGGCGATGGCTAGCATCAGGGTAGGGCGGCGCAGCTTGGACATGGACTTCTCAGGCAACGGGAAAACGCCAAGTCTAATCCGCACCCCTGTGTCCTGGATGTACCCTTCCTGAGAGCGCGTCGCAGCGCGCCCATGAAATGAATGGGCGCCCGGCCGCTTTCAAGGTGTGACGGCCGTTAACCCGCTTCCCGCGCCGCGCCGGCTGGTGCATGCTGGGCCAGGAGAGCTGGACCAAGGCCTCGCAGGTGGGGAAACCTGCAAGGGGGGCATCAAGAAATTGCGACATTGGCCGCTCAGGTTTGGGGAAACCAGGAAAGCGTTTGCAGATGAAGCCAGCCCGTCACTGTGGAAGAGGTACGCGATGCCCGCGATGAGCCACGCCATGGCGCGGCCGTTGCGGACGATCGTGTGGCTGGGCATCGGGCTCGGCGGCCTGCTGGGCGTCGGCCTGGTGGTCATGCTGGTCAACGATTTCCAGCGCCGGCAGGAAGCGGCGCAACGCCAGAGTTCGGCGCTGGCGGCCGGTTCGCAGCGCCTGCTGCGGCTGGAGCTGCGCAACCTGGAACGGGCCATGCGCGGCATTGCCGCCGATGGCGCGCAGCTGTTCGAGCGCGTGCCGGCGCAGGCCCCCGACCTGCTGGACGACGCCATCGGCGGGGTGCTGCAGCGGCATGCCGAGCTGGACAGCATCGTGGTGGTGGACCAGTACGGGCGCGCGCTGACCAGCGGCAGCGGCGACCTGAACCTGCCGCTGTGGGCGGTGGACGCCCACCGTGGGGTGGAGAGCTATCTGTACGTGGGGCCGCCACAGCTGCTCGATGCGCAGCGGTGGGTACTGCCGCTGGCGCTGCGCATGGGCGAGGACCGCTGGCTGTTGAGCCGGCTGCACACCACCGAGCTGCAATCGATCATCAGCGGGCTGGACACCGGGCGCACCGGCGTCATCTCGATCAGCGATGCGGGCGGCTACGTGCTGGCCCGCAGCCCGGACCGGGAAGGCCTCACCGGGCAGCGCTTCGACCTGGCGCGGCGGGAAATGGTGCGGCGCGACGCGGTGACCCCGCTGGGCATCGAAACCAGCCCGATCGATCACGTTGAACGCATCTCCACGCTGACCACGCTGGGCCAGTACCCGCTGGCGGTGTACGCCGGGCTGGGGCGGCAGGACGTGCTGGCGCCCTGGTGGCCGTACGTGCAGGCATCGCTGGGGTTGTTCCTGCTGTACTGGGGCGCGTTCGCGCTGGTCTATACCAGTCTGCGCCGCGCCACCCGCCGCCAGGATGCGATGAGCCAGGAGCTGCGCACCGGCCATGCCGAGCTGCGCATGGCCCACCAGGTCGGCAAGATCTGCACCTGGACGGTGGACGAGGACGCGGCCGTGCTGCGCTGGTCGCCGCTGGCCCGCGAGATCTTCGGCATCGACCTGGATTTCCTGCCGGTCGCCGACTTCTTCAACCGCGTGCACCGGGAAGACAGCGAACGCCTGCAGGCCGCCTTCGACCACGCCTTTGCCAGCAACGGCGTGCTTGATGAGATGTTCCGCATCGTGCTGCCGGGCGGGCACGTGCGCTGGGTGTCGGCGCGTGGCCAGCAGGTGGGGGCGGCCGACCGCGAACGGCGCATGATGGGTGCGCTCACCGATGTGAGCGAGCGGGTGCAGGCACTGGCGCGCGCGCAGCAGGCCGAGCGCCAGTTCCGCCTGCTGTTCGACCGCAACCCGGCGCCGTTCTGGGTGTTCGACCCGGACACGCTGCGGTTCCTGGAGGTCAACGAAGCGGCGGTGCGCCAGTACGGCTACAGCCGCGACGAGTTCCTGGCGATGAGCATCCTGGATATCCGCCCGCGCGAGGGCTGGGAAGAAATCCGCGCCGCGATCGCCAGTGCCAGCACCGGCGAGCTGCAGGATGCCAAGGTGCGCCTGCACCGACGCAAGGACGGCACCCTGTTCGAGGTGCGCGCGCACCTGTCCCGGCTGGATTTCGACGGGCGCGAGGCTTGCCTGGTACTGGCCGAAGACATCAGCGACCGCATGGCCTACGAGCGCGACCTGGCCTACCACGCCACCCACAACCCGGCCACCGGCCTGCTCAACACGCGCGCGCTGGCCGCGCAGCTGGACGAGGAGGGCGGCGGCTACACCATCGCCTATGTGCAGTTCCGCGGTCTGCAGCTGGTAGCCGATACGCTGGGCCGGGAAGTCGGCGACGTGGTGCTGCAGGCCATGGCCAAGCGCCTGGGTGGGTTGGGCGTGCGCTACGGGTTGCTGGCCTTCCAGCCGGCCGAGGATTTCATCTTCGCCATCCGCGACGACCACGAGCGCCAGTCGGCGCTGGACACCCTGGTACAGACGGTGTCCGAGCCGGTGCGCGGGCAGGACTGGCTGCATCAGTTCGAGCCGCGGATCGGCGTGGCGGTGAAGTTCGACGGCGACGTGATCAGCGCCGAGCAGGTCATCAGCATGGCCGCGCAGGCCGCGCATGCCGCACGCGACGAGGGCAGCGTGATTGCCTGGTTCGACAGCACGGTGAGTTCGCGGCTGGCCGACCGGCTGCGCCTGGCCGGGCGCATTCACAGCGCGATCGATGCCGAGTTCGCGCTGTACTTCCAGCCGATCTGCCATGCCACCGACGGCACCCCTGCGGCACTCGAGGCGCTGCTGCGCTGGCCACAGGCCGACGGCAGTTTCATTCCGCCGGGGGAATTCATCCAGCTGTGCGAGGACACCGGCTTGATCCTGGCGCTGGGCCGCTGGGTGATCCGCGAAGCGGCGCGTGCGCAGCGGCAACTGGTGGACGCCGGTTGGGACCTGCCGATCGCGGTCAACGTCTCGGCCGTGCAGTTCTTCAACAGCGACCTGGTGGCCGAATTCACCCGCGCCAGCCAGGAGTTCGGGCTGGCCCGTGGCGCACTGCACGTGGAGCTGACCGAGAGCAGCCTGATGCGCAAACCCGGCCAGGCCAAGCAGACCATGCAGCGCATGCACGAGCAGGGCATCTGCATCTCGCTGGACGATTTCGGCACCGGCTATTCGAACATGTCCTACCTGCAGCACCTGCCGCTGGACATCCTGAAGATCGACCGCAGCTTCGTGGCGGACGTGGAAACCAACCCGCGCAACGCCTCGATCTGCCGCGCGCTGCTGTCGCTGGGCCACAGCATGGGGCTGACGATCATTGCCGAGGGCGTGGAAACACCGGGCCAGCACGAGTGGCTGGCCGCGCACGGCTGCGACCAGGTGCAGGGCTACCTGCTGGGCCGCCCGGCACCCTTGGCCGATGTGATCGGGCGGCTGGAGACGGCGGACGCATAGCGCCAGCGCGCCGACGGGGCGAAACCGGCGGGGCGAAACCGGCGGGGTAGAGCCGACTGTTAGTCGGCTGCGCGCGCAGCGCGCGGAGGTTGACGCATCCAGCGGAGAGCAGCCGACTAACAGTCGGCTCTACCCAGTCGCATGTTCCCAGTCGCATGCACGCGTCGTGTTCCCAGTCGCGTGTTCCCAGTCGCATGCACGCGGCATGTCCCCAGTCGCATGCACGCGTCGTGTCCCCAATCGCATGTCCCCAATCGCGTGCACGCGGCAAGTAACCCATCGCATGTGCCGCGCGGCATGCACCCAATCACATGCCCCCCATCACCTTCACCCCGCCGGGTCCGCCAGCGCCTCCACCAGGTAATCAATGAAGCTGCGCACCTTCGGTGCCAAGTGGTTGCGGCTGGTATACACCGCGTAGATGCCGATGGGCGGCACTTCCCACTCCGGCAATACCCGCTGCAGGCGGCCGTCGGCCAGTGCGTCGGCGACCAGGAAGTCGGGCTGCACGATGATGCCCAGCCCGGCAATGGCCGCTTCGCGCAGCACGTCGCCGTTGTTGGCGCGCACGCCGCCGTGCACCGCCACCGAGACCTCGCCACGCGGGCCGTGCAGGGGCCATGCGTCGCCGCCGGCCCAGTAGCTGTAACCCAGGCACTCATGCGCGGCCAGGTCCTCGGGCTGCTGCGGGTGGCCATGCGCGGCCAGGTAGGCGGGCGCTGCGCACAGGCTGATGCGGGTCTCGGCCAGCTTGCGGGCAATCAGCGACGGGCCCGGCTGGCGGGTGATGCGGATCGCCACGTCGTAGCCTTCCTCAACCATGTCCACCAGCCGGTCGGACAACGACAGGTCCAGCTGCACCTGCGGGTAACGCGTGCGGAAACCGGCCAGCAGCGGGCCCAGCCGGGCGATCCCGTAGCTGACCGGCGCATTGATCCGCAGCGTGCCCGAGGGCGCCAGCGCCTGTGCGCCGATGCCCGCCTCCAGCGCATCGAACTGCGCCAGCAGTTGCACGCATTGTTCGTAGTACGCCGCGCCGGTGCTGGTGGGACTCACCCGGCGGGTGGTGCGGTTGAGCAGCCGCGCGGACAGGCGCTTCTCCAGTGCCGCGATCTGGCGGGTGACGCCGGCGGTGGAGAGGTCCAGTGCCTGCGCGGCGGCGCTGAAGCCGTTGCGCTCGACCACCGCCACGAACACGCGCATTGCCTCTAGGGTGTCCATTGTTGCGGTTCCTGGAATGAACAGCGTCGGATCATCGTATTTATCGGTCCGGGTCGACGCAATACGCTGATCGCCTGGATCCCCCGGCGCTGCCGGTCGGTCCGCCTTCCTGCCTGGAGTTGCGCCATGTCCCGCCTGCCTTCGCTGTACATCTCCCACGGTTCGCCCATGACGGCGCTGCAGCCAGGGCAGGTGGGCGTGCGCCTGGCCGAACTGGCCGCGCAGCTGCCGCGCCCGCGGGCCATCGTGATGGCCTCGGCGCACTGGCTGACCCGCCAGCCGGTGGTGGGGGCGCACCCGCAGCCGCCGACGATCCATGATTTCGGCGGCTTCCCGCAGGCGTTGTTCGATCTGCAGTACCCCGCGCCCGGCGATCCTGCCCTGGCCGCCGAGGTCGCCCAGCGGCTGGCCAACGCTGGCCTGCCGGCGGCGTTGGACCCCGCGCGCGGGCTCGACCATGGCGCGTGGGTGCCGCTGCGGCTGCTGTACCCGCAGGCCGACATCCCGGTGGTGCCGGTGGCCCTGCAGCCGCTGCTGGGCCCCGCGCACCAGTTCGCGCTGGGTCGCGCACTGGCACCGCTGCGCGACCAGGGCGTGCTGCTGGTCGGCTCGGGAAGCATCACCCACAACCTGCACGACTTCCGCGAGTACCAGCGCGGCGGCGAAGCGCCCTATGTGCGCCCCTTCATCGAGTGGGTGGAGCAGCGCCTGCGCGCCGACGACAGCGCCGCGCTGCTGGACTACCGCCGCCAGGCGCCCTACGCCGAGCGTGCGCATCCCACCGACGAACACCTGCAGCCACTGCATTTCGCACTGGGTGCGGCCGGTGGCGATGTACTCGGCGCGCAGCGCATTGATGCCGGCATTGATGCGGGCATGCTGGCGATGGACATCTACCGCTTCGACGGCGCGGCGGCATGAGCGTGCTGCGCCCGGCGCGGCATCCAGCTGCATGGCATGGGGCGCGCGCTGCGGCGCTGCGGCTGTCCGTGGACTGAGCCGCTGCGCTGCCTGTCGTTCGCGTTGTGGGGTGGGTGTGGTAATTTTTTTCCAGGCTCTCTGGAAAATGCATGCATACGATTGAAGTCGTCCTGGCGATGTTGGTGGCCGTAGTCGCCAGCGGCTATCTGGTCCGCGTACTGCCGTTGTCGCTGCCGCTGCCGTTGGTGCAGATCGGGCTGGGGGCGGTCATCGCCGGTGTATTCAACCGCGGCCACGCGCTGGAACCGGAGATGTTCTTCCTGCTGTTCCTGCCGCCGCTGCTGTTCCT
This sequence comes from Stenotrophomonas sp. KH_036_B, assembly GCF_057839485.1. Lineage (NCBI taxonomy): Bacteria > Pseudomonadati > Pseudomonadota > Gammaproteobacteria > Lysobacterales > Lysobacteraceae > Stenotrophomonas > Stenotrophomonas sp. KH_036_B. Next base: position 613,711 of record NZ_CM174491.1, read on the forward strand.
CGACGGCTGGCGCATTCCCAAACAGGGCCTGTTCCGCGACAAAGGCGTGATCCTGGAACTGGCGTTCGGGTTGGTGGTGTTCACCGTGATCGGCGCGGGCCTGCTGATCCACTGGATGATTCCGGTGATGCCGCTGGCGGTGGCCTTCGCGCTGGCAGCGATCATCTCGCCGACCGATCCGGTGGCGGTCAGCTCGATCGCCTCGCGGGCACCTATTCCCAAGCGGCTGATGCACATCCTGGAAGGCGAGTCGCTGTTGAACGATGCCTCCGGCCTGGTCTGCTTCCGCTTCGCGGTGGCGGCGGTGATGACCGGCAGCTTCTCGCTGGCCACCGCGTCGATGACCTTCCTGTGGGTGGCGGTGGCCGGCCTGGCCATCGGCGTGGCGGTCACGCTGGGCGTGTCCACCTTCCAGCGCTGGTTGTGGCGGCGCTTCGGTGAAGAACCCGGTGCAGCGCTGCTGGTCAACCTGCTGATTCCGTTCGCGGCCTACCTGCTGGCCGAAGAGGCCAATGCCTCGGGCATCCTCTCGGCGGTGGCCGCCGGCATCACCATGAGTTACGTGGAGCTCACCGGCCGCGTCTCGGGCAGCATGCGCGTGCAGCGTACGGCGGTGTGGAACATGCTGCAGTTCAGTTTCAACGGCATCATGTTCGTGCTGCTCGGTGAGCAGCTGCCCGGCATCGTGGACCGGGCGATGACCACGGTCAGCGAAAGCGGCCACCACAGCGCGTGGTGGCTGCTGGTGTACGTGGTGGTGATCAACCTGGCGCTGGTGCTGCTGCGCCTGGCCTGGGTATGGCTGTCGCTGCGCTGGAGCGTGCTGCGCGCGCGGCATCGTGGTGAAGCGCGGCCCGGCACCTCGTGGCGGATCGTGGTGGCGACGTCGCTGGCCGGCGTGCGCGGCGCGATCACGCTGGCGGGCGTGTTGACCCTGCCGCTGTTCCTGCCCGATGGCAGCGCCTTCCCGGCGCGTGACCTCGTGATCTTCCTGGCGGCGGCGGTGATCCTGATTTCGCTGGTGGGCGCCAGCGTGGCGCTGCCGCGCCTGCTCAAGGGCCTGGAACTGCCGGCCGATTCGGGCGAGCGCAAGGAAGAGGACCTTGCCCGCCGGCTGGCCGCCAAGGCGGCGCTGGCCGGGGTGGAGCGCATGCGCCAGCAGCTGGTGCAGCACCAGACCACCGACAACGTGCAGCTGTACAACGATGCGGCGTCACGGGTGAGCCTGCTGTACCAGCGCAACCTGGAGAAGGAGCAGGGCCCCGACGCCGACCCGGAGAAGGTGCGGCGCATGGAACAGGGCTACCGCCAGCTGCGTACCGCCGGGCTGACTGCCGAGCGCGAGGAGTTGTTCCGCCTGACCCGGCGCGGCCGGATCTCCGACGAGATCTCACGCAAGCTGATCCGCAATCTGGACCTGCTCGAGACGCGGCAACGGGATTGACGGTAGAGCCACGCCTTGCGTGGCTGCGTTTCCGTCCCGCACCGCGAAGCCACGCAGGGCGTGGCGCTACGCCGTCGGCCTGCAATCAGGCCGAGGGTTTCTGATCCAGGTAATACGCCACTACGGTGCCCTTGATCTTGATGGTCATCGGGTTGCCGCGGCGATCGCGGGCCTTGCCGGCCTGGACCCGGACCCAGCCTTCGCTGACCGAGTATTCCTCGACGTTGTCGCGCTCGACATCGTTGAAGCGGATGCCCACCCCGCGCTCCAGCGCAGCGGCATCGTGGAAGGGACTGGCCGGGTTGATCGCCAGGTGGTCAGGAGGGGTATCGCTCATGGGTGCCGGATGCTGACGGCCACCACGGCCGTCTTCAGGCATACAGGATAAACCGTACGGGTGCCAAGGCCGAATTTCGCTTCCTGCCAACGCCCGCGCACGGCAGAATGCCTGCCTGTCTCCAGGAATACCGGTCATGCCCGACAACAGTGATTATTTCGACTTCGAAGAAGAAGAGCGCGACTTCGACGAAGAAGACTTCGAGGCGCGGATCTGGAACCTGTTCGTGCTCATCAACCCGGGCGATGAAGAGCTGGGCCTGCAGCAGTTCAACCGCTGGCGGGAGGCGGTGTTGGAGAACGGCGAGGAGATCGACGAAGAAGCCGACTGGCTGCCGCCGTTGATGACGGCCATTGCCTGGCAGTCCGGGTTCGAGGTGGACCGCGGCGATGCCGATGCGCTGATGTCGGCCGTGAACGAGCTGGCCGCGCGCTGGAACCTGCAGCTGGACTGGGGTGGCGACCTGGACGATGAGGACTTCGCCGCCGGCGTGGATGCGCCGATGCTGATGGCCACCGGCTACGACCGTCTGCGCGAACACAACTATTCGCTGTGGAGTGTGGACACCGGCAACGGCGGTCTGGCCGGCTGGATGGCGCTGAGCCGCGACGACGACGCCATGTTGGCGCTGTGTTCGCTGCTGGGCGTGGAAGTGCGGCCGGGGTCGGACCCGTTCTGACGTTTTGTGGCCTCTGTTCGTAGCTACCGGTTTCGTCGTTGCCGGCTTTGTCGTTGCCGGTTCCGTCGTTGCCGGTAGAGCGGACTGTTAGTCCGCTGCCGTTGATGTTGGCGCGGAGAGCAGCTGACTAACAGTCAGCTCTACCCAGTCAGCTCTACCCCGTCGACCCGCGTCGGTGCCCTACGGCAGGTACTGCGCCCTGGCATTGGCAATCACGGCTTTGACCAGCGCCCGGTCGGTGTGACGGGAAATGGCGCGTGCGCCCAAGGCGATGGCCTGCAGGCGGAGCGGGGCGGGCACGTCGTAGTGGGCGCCGCTGCGGCGGTTCTGGAATGCCCGCCGTGGAATGCCGAGCTGCGCCGCCATGGCGTGCAGCTCGGGCAGGGTGTCGGCCATCAGATGCGCCCAGCGCTCGCCGCGCCAGGGGTGTACCGCATCGTCGATATAGACCGTCACCGGGTGGCCGTGGCTCAGGCCTGCGGCTTGTCGTCGCTGGCGGCCTGGGCAGCGTCGCCGTCGGCGGCAGCGGCTTCGTCGGCAACCGGGGCGTCTTCCGCCACGCCATCCGCATCGGCGTCGTCGCCTTCTTCGCCTTCCACGCCTTCGAATTCGGAAACCAGGTTGGCCAGGTATTCGTCGGCGGTCGTGCCTTCGTCAGCGGCCAGGTCGTCGATCAGCTGCTGCAGCTGGGTCGAGTATTCCAGGGTGACCTTGCGGCCTTCCTTTTCCTGCACGTTGGACAGGTGCTTGAGCATCGCCAGCATCGGGATCGGGTTGTCGGCGTTGCCCATCGTCTGGCCGCCGATGGCCAGCAGCCATTCGGTGCCCTGCAGGCCGATCGCGGCCACGACCTGGCCTTCTTCGTTGGTCAGCACGGCATGGTTCTGCACCGGCTGCTGGGCGTTGAGGCGGTTGATCGGGCGCTTGGGCTGGAGCTTCTTGCGCTTGTCGCGCTTGGCCTTGGACTGCTTGGACATGGACTCGGTCTATTGGAGGGGAAAGACCGCCATTCTAATGCCGGCCGCTGGCCGGCTCCACGGAATCAACGAAACCCATCCACCTCAGGGCGAGGCGGACGGTGGCGCGGCCGCCGGCGCAAGCACCGGCAGGGCCGGGGCGCCCTGGGTGGCCTGGATATCGGCGTCCTGCACGGTCGGCGACAGGGCCACCTGCTGGCCGGAGCCGGCCAGGGCGGCGGCTTCGGCGGCCTTGGTCATCACCACGATGCTGATGCGGCGGTTGATCGGGTTGTCCGGCTGGGTCTTGTCGAACAGCACCGACGAGGACAGGCCCACCACGCGGGTGACCTTGTCGTCGGCCATGCCGCCGTCCAGCAGGGCACGCCGGGCGGCATTGGCGCGGTCGGCGCTCAGTTCCCAGTTGCTGTAGCCGTGGGCGGCGTTGTAGGCGGTGGTGTCGGTATGGCCGGTGATGCTGATCCGGTTCGGCACGTGGTTGATGAACTGCGACAGCTCGCGAAGGATCTCGCGCGTGTACGGCTTGAGCGCGGCGCTGCCCATGTCGAACATCGGCCGGTTCTGCTTGTCCACGATCTGGATGCGCAGGCCTTCCGGGGTGAGGTCCAGCAGCAGCTGGTCCTTGAACGGCTCCAGCGCCTGGCTCTTGCTGATGGCTTCTTCCAGTTCCTGCTTCAGCACTTCCAGCTGTTTCTTCTCCCGCTCGCGCTCATCCTGCTGCGGCACCGGGCGTTCGGCCTGCTGGTTCTGGAAGGGGTCGTTGCTGTTGCCACGCGAGACATCGGTGGCGCCGCCCAGTTTGATCATCGAGGTGCTGGCGCCGCCCGGGCCGGCCATGCCCGGGGCGGGCGTGGGGCTCTGCCCGCTGAGCGGGCTGGGATTGCGGAAGTACTCGGAAATGGACGCGCGCTCGGGCTTGGTGGTGGCCGCCATCAGCCACAGCACCAGGAAGAACGCCATCATGGCGGTCACGAAGTCGGCATACGCCACCTTCCAGGCGCCGCCGTGATGCGCGGCGTGGCCGGCCTTCTTGACCCGGCGGACGATGACGGTGGGTTTGTTCTCGGCCATGGCGGTGCCTTACTTGACCGTCTTGAGGTGCTGTTCGAACGCGCTGAAGCCCGGGCGCACGTTGGACGGCAGGGTCTTGCGGGCGAATTCCAGCGCGATCTTCGGGTTGTAGCCGCGCAGGCAGGCCAGCAGGGCGGTCTTCACCGATTCGTAGATGCGGCTGTCCTGTTCGGCGCGCGCTTCCACGGCCGCCGCCAGCGGGCTGACGAAGCCGTAAGCGAGCAGGATGCCCAGGAAGGTGCCGACCAGCGCGCCAGCGACGTGGGCGCCCACTTCGGTGATCTCGCCGCCGATCGAGCCCATGGTGATCACGATCCCCAGCACCGCCGCCACGATGCCGAAGCCGGGCAGGCCGTCGGAGACCTTGTTGAGCACGGCCGAAGGCTGCATCGCCTCGGCGTGGTGCTTCTCCAGCTCCATCTCCAGCAGCGGTTCCAGCTCGTGCGGCTCGATGTTGCTGCCGATCATCAGGCGCAGGCAGTCGGTCATGAAGTCGACCAGGTGGTGGTCGGCCTGGACCTTGGGGTAGTTGGCGAAAATGCTGCTGTCGGCCGGGCGCTCGACATGCTCTTCCAGCGCCATGAAGCCTTCGCGGCGGGCCTTGTTGAGCAGTTCATAGAGCAGGCTCAGGACGTCGATGTAGTCCTGCTGCTTGTAACGCGGGCCCTTGAACACGCCCACGGTGGCCTGCAGGGTCTGTTTGACCGTCTTGAGCGGGGTGCCGACCAGGAACGCGCCCAGTGCCGCGCCGCCGATGATGACCAGCTCGTAGGGCTGCCACAGGGCGCCCAGCTTGCCGTGCGCGCCGACGTAGCCGCCGAGCACGCTGAGGATGACGATGACGAAGCCAACAATGATGAGCATGGGGCGGGCGCGGAGGAGGGGGATATCTCCATGTCGGCCCCGTCACCGGTTTCCTGAAGGGTGGCGTTCGTTCGACGTCACACTTTTGCGTGGAAAAGTGTACCCACCCACGGTGGGCACACCTCCACCGGGCAGGCTCAACCCGCCGGCTGCGCCTCGGCACCGCCACGCTGCAGCGGGTCCGGATAGGCCTCGCCATTGGCCGTGAACGACAGCGAGATCGAGTTCAGGCAGTGCCGCTCGTGGGTCGGCGGCGGGCCGTCCGGGAACACATGGCCGAGATGGCTGTCACACCGGGCGCAAACGATTTCGGTACGGATCATGCCGTGACTGCTGTCACGGATCTCACGCACATGGGCCGGATCGAACGGGGCGAAGAAGCTGGGCCAGCCCGTGCCGGAGTCGAACTTGGTGCTGGAGCGGAACAGCGGCAGGCCGCACAGCCGGCAGCCGTAGACGCCGTCCTGCTTGTTGTCCAGGAACACCCCGCAGAACGGGGCCTCGGTGCCGTGGTGCAGCAGCACGCGCTGCTCGTCCGCGCTGAGCCCGGCAATCAGCGCCTGGCGCTGGGCGTCGCTGGGCGGGGAGAGGTCGAAAGCGGTCATGGGCGGTCCTTGTGGGGGTAGCGCAGAAATGGGGGCGGCAGCCGCTGTGGGCAAGCGCTGCGGGTGTTCATGGTGCTGACACGCGGGCAGGCGCAGGGTGAATGCCTGTTCCCGCCGTGAGCCTGCCCATCATGAAACGTGTTTCCTGGCTTGGCCTGTCGCTGCTGGTACTGGTGCCGCTGGGCACCGTGGCGCAGGTCGCCGCGCCGCGAAATCCCACCGACACCCGCCCCGTGACCCGCCCTGCGCCCACCCAGACGCCGCTGCCCACCCCGGTGCGCCCGGCACCGGCCGACAGCCTGTCCGGGCGCATGGCCCCGGTGAAGACGCCGGCGCAGACCGCGCAGCAGCTGCGCACCCACCCCATCCAGAGCCAGGGCCCGGCGCAGGTGCAGCCGCCCGCACCCCCGGCAACCACCGCACCGCCGAAGATCTACGATCGCCACGGCCGGATCGTGCCGGGCATGAAGCAGGCCGGCCCCAACCGCGTGCTCGATACGCGCACCGGCCGCTACTACGACGCGGTTCCGAGCGGCGATGGGCAGCGGATCAAGCCCTGACGCATGAACGTTGCACAACCGCGCCGCGCAGTCAGCTGTGTCAACGCGCCAGCTCACTGCAATTTCGCCCGCGATTAACCGCGTTTCCAAGACCCTGTACGTGCGCCGCAAGACCGCGCATCCCCAAGATTTTACGAGAAGAGCAACCATGGCAAATCAGCAGAACCGCACTCCCGGCAAGATGCCGCAGGAACAGCAGGGTCAGCAGAACCAGAAGCCTGGCCAGCAGGACCAGCAGCAGTGGGATCAGCAGAACCAGAAGGGTGGCAAACAGCAGGACCAGCGCCAACAGGAGCAGAAACAGCAGCGCTGATGCGCTGGTCGGCAGCTCAACAGGCGGTGCGCGCAAGCGCGCCGCCTTTTTGCATGGGGGGGATCAGTCCGGGATCGGTAGGGTCAGGGTTTCCTTGACCTCTTCCATCACGATGTAGCTCTTGGACTCGCGCACGTGCGGCAGGGTCAGCAGGGTGCTGCCAAGCAGCTTGCGGTAGGACGCCATCTCGCTGATGCGCGCCTTGAGCAGGTAATCGAAGTCGCCCGAGACCAGGTGGCATTCCAATACGTTGGGCAGCTTCAACGCGGCCCGGCGGAATTCCTCGAAGATGTCGCCGGACTTGTACGCCAGGCTGATCTCCACGAACACCAGCAGGCTGGCCTTGAGGTAGTGCGGGTCGAGCTTGGCGTAGTAGCCGGTGATGGCCCCGTCGCGTTCCAGACGACGCACCCGCTCGGTACAGGGCGTGGTCGACAGCCCCACGCGCTCGCCCAGTTCGGTAAAGGAGATGCGGCCCTCTTCCTGCAGGATGCGCAGGATCTTGCGGTCGATCTTGTCCAGCTCGCGGGTGCGTACGGCCATCTGCGTCAGCCTGTTGCGTAGGTTGGCAGGACAATACCCTGCTGGTTGAGCAAAAAACAGCAAAAACGATTGGTTTGGGCGGCATATACTTCCGCAATTATGGTCCCGGCACGCTCCAGTGCAGGGAATGATCGGGTTGGAGAGGTGTCATGCGCGTTCTAGTCCTTGGCAGTGGGGTCATCGGCACCACCAGTGCCTGGTACCTGCGGCAGGCGGGGTTTGAAGTCACGGTGGTGGACCGCCAGCCGGGTCCGGCGCTGGAAACCAGTTTCGCCAATGCGGGCCAGCTCTCGTTCGGCTATACCTCGCCGTGGGCCGCCCCCGGCGTGCCGCTGAAGGCGGTGAAGTGGCTGTTCGCCGAGCATGCACCGCTGGCGATCCGCCCGGGCCTGGACTGGCACCAGTACCGCTGGCTGGCGCAGATGCTGCGCAACTGCACGCATGAGCGCTACGCCATCAACAAGGCGCGCATGGTGCGCATGTCCGAATACAGCCGCGACTGCCTGAACGAGCTGCGCGCGCAGACGGGGATCGAATTCGAGGGCCGCGACCTGGGCACCACCCAGTTGTTCCGCACCCAGCAGCAGCTCGATGCGTCCGCGCAGGACATCGAGGTGCTGGCCCAGTACGGGGTGCCGTACGAGGTGCTGGACCGCGACGGCATCATTGCCCACGAACCCGCCCTGGCCGGTGTGGCCCATACGCTGGTCGGCGCGCTGCGGTTGCCGCGCGACCAGACCGGTGACTGCCAGCTGTTCACCCGGCGCCTCGCGCAGATGGCCATCGATGCCGGCGTCGAGTTCCGCTTCGACCAGGACATTGCCGGGCTGGAGACCAGCGGCAACCGCATCACCGGTGTGCGCATCGACGGCAAGGTGGAAACCGCCGACCGCTACGTGGTCGCGCTGGGCAGCTACTCGCCGTCGCTGGTCGCCCCGCTGGGCATGCAGCTGCCGGTGTACCCGCTCAAGGGCTATTCGCTGACCCTGCCGATCACCCGCCCGGACATGGCGCCCACCTCGACCATCCTGGACGAGAGCTACAAGGTGGCGGTGACCCGCTTCGACGACCGCATCCGCGTGGGCGGCATGGCCGAGGTGGGCGGGTTCGACCTGTCGCTGTCGCCGCGCCGCCGCGCCACGCTGGAAAAGGTGGTGCGCGATCTGTACCCGCACGCTGGCGATCTGTCGCGCGCCGAGTTCTGGACCGGGCTGCGCCCGGCCACGCCGGACGGCACGCCGGTGGTGGGCGCCACGCCGTACAGCAACCTGTTCCTCAATACCGGCCACGGTACGCTGGGCTGGACCATGGCCTGCGGCTCCGGCCGCTACCTGGCCGACCTGATGAGTGCGCGCCAGCCGCAGATCAGCACCGAAGGCCTGGATATCTTCCGTTACGGCGGCCACCACGCCGCCTCCGTCCAACACAGTGAACCCACCCCATGCGTCCAGCCCGCGCGTTGATCGACCTGGACGCGTTGCGCTCCAACTTCCGCCTGGCCCGTGAACTGGGTGGCGGCCGCAAGACCCTGGCCGCCGTCAAGGCCGATGCCTACGGGCACGGTGCGGTGGCGTGCGCGCGTGCGCTGGAGGGCGAGGCCGACGCGTTCGGTGTGGCCTGCATCGAAGAAGCGCTGGAACTGCGCCAGGCCGGCATCGCCGCGCCGATCCTGCTGCTGGAAGGCTTCTTCGACGCCGACGAGCTGCCGCTGATCGTGCAGCACAACCTGTGGTTCGCGGTGGCCGCGCCGTGGCAGGTGGATGCGGTGGCGGCCTTCCAGACCGACGCCACGCTGCAGATCTGGCTGAAGCTGGACAGTGGCATGCATCGTCTTGGCCTGTCCCCGGACGACTTCCGCACGGCCCACGCGCGCCTGTCCGCGCTGCCGCAGGTGGCGCCGATGGTGCTGATGAGCCACATGTCACGCGCCGACGAGCTGGACAGCCCGCGCACCCGCGAGCAGGCCGCCACGTTTGCCAGTGCCATTGACGGTCTGGCCGGTGAAACCAGCCTGTGCAATTCCCCCGCGCTGCTGGGCTGGCCGGAGGTGCGCAGCGACTGGGTGCGCCCGGGCCTGATGCTGTACGGCGCCAACCCGCTTCAGGCGCACAACGCCTTCACCGAGCGCCTGCGCCCGGTGATGACCATGCAGTCGAAGATCTTCGCCACCCGCGAGATCGCCGCCGGTGAGCCGGTGGGCTACGGCGCGCGCTTCGTCGCCGAGCGGCCCACCCGCGTGGGCGTGGTGGCGCTTGGCTATGCCGATGGCTACCCGCAGTTCGCCCCGAACGGCACCCCGGTGCAGATCGACGGCCAGCCCGGTCACCTGATCGGGCGGGTGTCGATGGACATGCTGACCGTGGACCTTACCGACCTGCCGCAGGCCGGCGTGGGCAGCACCGTGACGCTGTGGGGCGAGTCGCCGCGGTTGGACGTGCTGGCCCCGCTGTGCAACGTCAGCGCGTATCAGCTGCCGTGTGCGGTCAAGCGCGTGGCACGTGAGCTCATCGGCGGGTAGGCGGCAGCAGGCGGCGCAGCCAGTCGTCCAGCATGCGCTTCTCATAGCGCAGCGGGTCGCTGTTGCTCAGCAGGCCGGTGTTGCCCAGGTAGTTCATGTCGATGAGCTTCTCTTCGCCCTGGCTGACCACGCCGCCGCTGGCATCGCGCAGGGTGAAGTTGAGGGTGATCCGCGGCGGGTAGATGTCGCGCATGATCCGGATATCGTTGGTGCGCGGACCGTGCTGTGGCTCGAAATCGCCGGCGCGCTTGATGTCGGTGATCTCCACCTCCAGCGTCTGTCCGGGCGGCAGGCGCTTGCTGGCGCTGCGGCGCAGGTAGTCGGCGAGCTGCTGCACCCAGTTGCCGCTTTGGGCCTCGAAACGGTTGGAACTGGCGCGGATCTCGGTGAACTGGGCCGGATCGGTCCATTTGACCTGTACCGGGCTCTCGCCGGTGAGCGCGCGGGGCGCCTTGGGATCGGTGACCGTACGTGGGGCGGCGGAGACGCTGCCAACCAGCAGCAACAGACAGCTTAGAGCACCAGCCAGCAAGGGTTTGCGGTTCATGACGACTCCAGGGCTGCGGGGGGATGGGCGGTGGCTCGCAGTGTGATCCGTATCGCCAGACGGGACAATCGGCCCGCCGCGCCTGCATCATCCGGGGTGGGTATGAATTCACCTACATCAATGCGGGCAATGGGTGCTTGACGCTACGAATACGCGGTCTGGAAGATGCTGTGTCCCTCCGCTCCGCCAGTTGCCCCCACTTGACGCCCTTGCCCAGCCTGCCCGCCTCCACCCTGGAACGCACCGCTTTCGCGGCTCCGGTGTCCGATCCTGTCCTTCACCGCAGCGTGCTGGAAGGTCTCAGCGCGGGCTTCTGCATCATCGAGGTGATCCTCGAAGACGGCGTTGGCGTCGACTACCGCTTCCTGGAGGTCAACGAGGCCTTCGAGCGCAACACCGGTCTGCATGACGCCTCCGGGCGCCTGATGAGTGAGCTGCAGCCTGAGCACGAGGACGAGTGGTACCGCATCTACGGTCAGATCGCCTCCACCGGTCGGCCGCAACGTTTCGAGCTGGAAGCGCGTGCGCTGAACCGCTGGTACGCGGTGGAAGCGATGCGCGTGGGCGATCCGGACGAACGCCGGGTGGCGGTGCTGTTCTTCGACATCACCAACCGCAAACAGATCGAAGTGGAACTGGCCGAGAGCGAGGCGCGCTTCAGCGCGCTGGCCGACGGGCTGCCGATGCCGGTGTGGGTGCTGGACGAACGCGGCCACGCCCGCTTCGTCAACAGTGCCTTCACCGAGTTCTTCGGGGGCGACGAGCAGCGCGTTCCGGAAGACGTGTGGCGCGGCCTGGTGCATCCGGACGACGCGTCGGTGTTCGATTACGAGCTGCTGGAAGCCATGAAGGCGCAGCGGTCCATGCACGCGCTGGTACGCGGGCTGCGTGCCGACGGCGAATGGCGCTGGCTGGAAATGAACGCCCGCCCGCGTTTCTCGCGGATGGGCCGGTTCATCGGCCTGGCCGGCAGCAGTACCGACGTGACCGAGCGCCGCGAAATTGAAATGGCGCGCGAGGAACTGCTGCAGTCCGAACGCGCGGCCCGCAGTGCCGCCGAGAACATGGCGCGGCTGAAGGACGAATTCCTGGCTACGTTGTCGCACGAGCTGCGCACGCCGCTCACCACGATCCTGGGCTGGAGCGAGCTGCTGCTGCAGCGGGTGGACGCGACCAGCCCGCTGTACAAGGGCCTGGGCGTGATCGCCAGCAGCGCGATGGCGCAGAAGCGGCTGATCTCGGACATGCTGGATTTGAGCAGCATGCTGCTGGGCAAGGTGCAGCTGGAAGTGGAGGTGCTGGACCTGCGCGCGCAGCTGACCGAGGCCATGCGCGCCCAGGAGCTGGTGGCCGAGGGCAAGGCGCTGGATGTGAGCCTGGTGATGCCCGACGCCCCGGCTCTGGTGCTGGGCGATGCCACGCGCCTGCAGCAGGTGCTGTGGAACCTGCTGTCCAATGCCATCAAGTTCACCCCGGCGGCGGGCACGATCGCGGTCACGCTCGATACCGACGGCAGTCACTGGACGGTGACCGTGGCCGACTCGGGCGATGGGATCGCCCCGGAATTCCTGCGCCATCTGTTCAGCCGCTTCCGGCAGGCCGACGGCACCACCACCCGCCGCCACGGCGGCCTGGGCCTGGGCCTGGCCATCGTGCAGCAGCTGGTGGAACTGCATGGCGGCCAGGTTACCGCCAACAGCGAGGGCCAGGGCCGCGGCGCGGCGTTCACCGTGCGCCTGCCGGCCTACCTGCCGCAGGCCGACGGGCGACCGCTGCGCGAGGTGTTCAGCGGCCCGATCAGCGAACAGGTGATCGAGCCGTATCCGTTGAAGGGCCTGCGCCTGATGGCGGTCGAAGACCAGCCGGAGGTGCTCGAGTACCTGCGCCGCCTGCTGGAAGAGCAGGGCGCGCAGGTGACCGCCGCCGCATCGGCAGGCGAGGCGCTGGAACTGCTGGACCAGGGCGGGCACGAAAGCGTGGACGTGCTGCTGACCGACATCGGCATGCCCGGCATGGACGGGTATGGCCTGGTGCGCACCCTGCGCGAAGACATCGGCGTTGACGAGCGCATCCTGCCGGCCGTGGCGGTCACCGCCCTGGCCCGCGCGGACGATCGCAAGCGGGCGTTGGCGTCGGGCTTCCAGGAGCACGTGGCCAAACCCTATTCCGTGGCCCAGCTGGTGTCGGCGGTGCGCAGCGTTCTTGCCGCACGCCGGTGAAGTCGGCGGGTTTGCCACGCGTGGCGTGGCATTACGGAATGCGATTGCCACGCATGGCGTGGCACTGCCAGATGGCGCGTAGAGCCACGCCATGCGTGGCTGCCGTACCCCATGCTACCCAAGGAGACCCCATGTCCCGCTACGCCCCCACCATCCACACCGATCCGGCCGATATCGCCGCCCTCGAAGCGCTGCTGCCGCAGCTCAAGGGCCAGACCCAGGTCGAGCTCACCCTGGACGACGGCAGCCGCCTGCTGGGCACCGTTGCCGTGCAGCCGACCGTGCAGCAGTACCGCGACGCGGACGAGAACGAGGGCAGCAACGGCCAGTTGCGCCTGGATGACCTGGATACGCCCGCCCAGCAGCACGTGCTGTGGCTGGACCGGATCCGCGCGGTGCGGTCGCTGCCGCCCATCGAATAAGGCCGCACAAGGCACTGCCGGGCGGGCGGCCCGGCAGTGCGCTGGTCACACCCGGCGGGCGCCGCCCGGCACGGGCAATCAATGCGTGAATACTTCCGGCTCGGCCTCGAAACGGCGTGCATACGCCCGCTCGTCGGCCACCCGGGCCACTTCTTCATCGGCCATGTCCGGTGCGCCGTATACCGCATAGGCCACGGTGCCATCGGGCTGCTTGCCGACCTGGTGCAGCCGGTAACGGGAGTGCCCACCGCCGGTGTCTTCGGGGTAGTGCACGGGCGGCTGCGCCGTTTCCAGGTCCATTTCGCTGTTGTCGACCACGCCACCGACGAACAATGCGCGCATGAGCTACCTCCGTTCCGAATGAGCCTTCACCCTGACCGACCGCATGTTGCGATGGCATCAAGGACACGTTGAATAAACGGAAATCGCGACACGAACAGGGTCGATCGGCCGAGACGGTAGAATGGCGGCCTCTTTCAAGATGTGCCCCCCGCATGGCTGCCCAGCACGACGCCCCCCTGGAAACCCTGTTCCTGCCCTTCTCCGGTGCGCTGTCCTGGCCCGCCGGGCCGGTGCTGTTCCTGCGCGCCCGCGACGGCTGGCCGCTGCGCGAGCACGCGCAGCCGGGCCAGCTGGTCTGCGAGCAGAGCTTCCGCCCGTTCGCCGACGCGCTGGAAGCCAGTGGCTGGACCGTCCGCGACGAGCAGCAGCTGGCCGATGACAGCACGCGTTACGCCGTGGTGCTGGTGCTGCCGCCGCGCCAGCGCGAAGAGGCCCGCGCGCTGTTCGCCCGCGCCCTCGCGATCGCCGCCCCGGGCGGCATCGTGGTGGCCTGCCAGCACAACAACGAGGGCGCTCGCTCCGGCGAAGGCGACCTGGAGCAGTTGGCCGGGCTGGGCGGCAAGATGACCAAGAACCACTGCCGGGTGTACTGGACCGCGCCGCTCAACGGTCAGCACGACGCCGCGCTGGCCCAGCGCTGGTCCACACTGGACGCGCCGCGCGCGATCCTGGGCGGGCGTTTCCAGAGCCGTCCCGGCATCTTCGCCTGGGACCGCATCGATCCGGCATCGGCATTGCTGGTCGAGCAGCTGCCGGCCGACCTGGCCGGACGCGGCGCCGATCTGGGCGCGGGGTTCGGCTATCTGTCGGCCGAAGTGCTGGCGCGCTGCCCGGGCGTGACCGCGCTGGACCTGTACGAAGCCGAAGGGCGCGCGCTGGCGCTGGCCCGCGACAACCTGGCCGCGCTGGGCAAGCCAGCCGCACTGGCGTACCACTGGCAGGACGTGACCGCCGGCATCGAGGCGCAGTACGACTTCATCGTCACCAACCCGCCGTTCCACACCCCGTCGCGCGCCGACCGCCCTGACATCGGGCAGCGCTTCATCGCGGTGGCCGCGCAGGCGCTGCGCCCGGGTGGGCGGATGTGGCTGGTGGCCAACCGCCACCTGCCCTACGAGCAGATCCTCAACGACAGCTTCGGCCAGGTGCGCGTGGCCGCCGAGCGTGATGGCTTCAAGCTGATCGAGGCGACCAAGGCCAGCAAGACGGCCACCCCCGTCAGGGCTCCCCGGAGCACCGAGCCGAAGTGGGGCCGCGGGGGTCGCCCATGAAGCTGGTCAAGCTGTTGGCCAACCTGGGCTATGGCAGCCGCAAGCAGGTCCAGCTGATGTTCCGCGAGGGGTTGGTCACCGACGCCGACGGTGAGGTGCTGTATGCCGACGACCTGGTGGCGCATGAGGCGATCCGGGTCGAGGGCGAACCGCTCGACCCGCCGCAGGGGCTGACCCTGATGCTGCACAAACCGCGCGAATACACCTGCTCCACCAAGGACAAGGGCCGGCTGATCTACGACCTGCTGCCGCCGCGCTTCCGCGAGCGGTCGCCGTTGCTGTCGTCGGTGGGGCGGCTGGACCGGGATACCAGCGGCCTGCTGCTGATGACCGACGACGGTGCGCTGCTGCATCGGATCGTGTCGCCCAAGTCGCGCCTGGACAAGGCCTACGAGGTGACCCTGGCCGAAGACCTGCGCGGTGACGAGGCTGCGCGATTTGCCAGCGGCGCACTGCTGCTGGAGTCCGACGACAAGCCGTTGCTGCCGGCCGAGCTGCACGTGCAGTCGCCGCGCCAGGCACAGCTGGTGCTGCACGAAGGCCGCTACCACCAGGCCCGGCGCATGTTCGCTGCCGTGGGCAACCACGTGCAGGCGCTGCACCGCAGCCGCATCGGCGGGCTGTCGCTGGACGGCCTGGGCGAAGGCGAGTGGCGCATGCTCGACAGTGCCGACCTGGACACGCTGTTCACCGGCCACCTGACCGACGCCTGATGAACGCCGGTGCCGCACTGCCGTTCCTGCCCGACGCTGTCATCTTCGACATGGATGGCCTGATGATCGACAGCGAGCGTGTTTCGCTGGCGTGCTGGTCACAGGCGGCGCAGGAACTGTCGCTGCCGTTCACGGACGACTTCTGGCTGGGCATGGTCGGGCTGGGCGACCGTGACTGCGAGCAGCGGCTGCTGCAGCACATCGACGCCGCCCAGGTGGCCGCGCTGTTCGCACACTGCCACGACCTCTACGAGGCGCGCACCCAGCAGGGCCTGCCGCTGCGCCCGGGCATCATGGCGATCCTGCAGCTGCTGCAGGCGCACGCCATTCCACGCGCGGTGGCGACCTCGACCCGGCAGCCGCGCGCCTCGCGCAAGCTGGCGGCCACCGGGCTGCTGCCGTTCTTCGATGTGGTGGTGACCAGCAGCGACGTGGCCCATCCCAAGCCGGCACCGGACATCTACCTGCTGGCGGCGCAGAAGCTGGGCAAGGACCCGGCACGCTGCCTGGCGCTGGAAGATTCACCGGCCGGCATCCGTGCTGCGGTGAGTGCGGGCATGACCGCGATCCAGGTACCCGACCTGGTGCACCCGGACGAGGCGCTGCGCGCACTGGGCCACCGCATTGTTGCGTCCCTGGACGACGCGCACGCGTTGCTGGTGCCGCTGTTGCCAAGCGCACAGGTGGAATGAAACCGCGCGCGGCAGAGCCGACCGGGTAGAGCCGACCGCAGCCAGCGAACCCAGCCGCGCAAACCCATCCGTTCACCACAAAAAACCCGGCACATGGCCGGGTTTTTTCGTCCACGCCGCAGGCGATCACACCCGTCCGAACACCAGCGCGGCATTGGTGCCGCCGAAGCCGAAGCTGTTGGACATGACGGTGTTCAACTGCACCTCCTTGCTCTCGCGCACGATCGGGAAGCCTTCCACCGCCGGGTCGAGTTCGCCGATGTTGGCCGAGCCGGCCATGAAACCATCGCGCATCATCAGCAGGCAGTAGATCGCCTCATGCACGCTGGCCGCACCCAGCGAGTGGCCCGAGAGCGCCTTGGTCGAAGACAGCGGCGGAATGGATTCGCCGAACACCTCGCGCACCGCCTTCAGCTCGGTGACATCGCCCAGCGGGGTCGAGGTGCCATGCGTGTTGAGGTAGTCGATCGGGCCGGTGACATTCTGCATGGCCATGTTCATGCAGCGCACCGCACCTTCGCCGGACGGAGCAACCATGTCGGCACCGTCGGAGGTGACGCCGTAGCCGACCAGCTCGGCGTAGATGCGCGCACCACGCGCCACCGCGTGGTCGTAATCCTCCAGCACCAGCATGCCGCCGCCACCGGCGATGACGAAGCCGTCGCGGTCCTTGTCATACGGGCGCGACGCCGTGGCCGGGGTGTCGTTGAAGCGGGTGGACAGCGCGCCCATCGCATCGAACATCACGCTCATCGACCAGTGCAGGTCTTCACCGCCGCCGGCGAACATCACGTCCTGCGCGCCGTGGCGGATCAGGTCCGCGGCCGCGCCGATGCAATGCGCCGAGGTGGCGCAGGCAGCCGACAGCGAATAGCTCAGGCCCTTGATCTGGAACGCGGTGGCCAGGCAGGCCGAAACAGTGGAACACATCGTGCGCGGCACCATGTACGGGCCGACCTTGCGCACGCCACGCGCGCGCAGGATATCGGCCGATTCCACCTGCCACTGGCTGGAGCCGCCGCCGGAGCCGGCGATCAGGCCGGTGCGCGGGTTGGCAACCTGCGTCGCGTCCAGGCCGGCATCGGCGATGGCGTCGCGCATGGCGATGTAGGCGTAGGCGGAAGCATCGCTCATGAAGCGCTTGAGCTTGCGGTCGATCTGCGCGTCCAGGTCCAGTTCGATGTTGCCGCCCACATGGCTGCGCAGGCCGGCTTCGGCATGGTCGGGCAGGGCACGGATGCCGGCGCGGCCTTCACGCAGTGCGGAGGACACGGTGTCCAGATCGTTGCCCAGGCACGAAGTAATGCCCATTCCGGTAATGACGACGCGACGCATCAGAAGTTCTCGGTGGAAGTGAACAGACCTACACGCAGGTCCTTGGCGGAATAGATTTCGCGGCCATCGACCAGCATGCGCGCGTCGGCCTGGGCCATGACGAGCTTGCGGTTGATCACGCGGGTGATGTCGATCTCATAGCTGACGAGTTTGGCGCTGGGCAGCACCTGGCCGGTGAACTTCACTTCGCCGCAGCCGAGCGCGCGGCCACGGCCGGGCGCACCCAGCCAGGTGAGGTAGAAGCCGGTGAGCTGCCACATCGCATCCAGTCCGAGGCAGCCGGGCATGACCGGGTCGCCGATGAAGTGGCAGCCGAAGAACCACAGGTCGGGGCGGATATCCAGTTCCGCGCGTACCATTCCCTTGCCGTGTGGACCGCCGTCATCGCGGATGTCGGTGATGCGATCGAACATCAGCATCGGATCGTTGGGCAGGCGACCGCTGCCCGGCCCGAACAGCTCGCCGCGGGCACTGGCCAGCAGCTGTTCGCGCGAGAACGCGTTGATACGAGTCATGGAAAACGCAATCCTGAAGAAGTTGACATCGGGTGACGCCGGCCGTGGGTCGGCGAATTGTTGCTGTTGAAAGTGCCCAAGAGTGCAGAGTAAAAGTGATTCAATCAAACGTTTTAACCGTACGCTGGCGTAGTGTTTTCAGCTTGAAAAACGCATGTTGTTGTTATGAAAAGACCATGCTCAAGCGTATGGCTGTAATCTTGTTCATCTGAATCCGCCGCGCCCGCCCGAGTCTGCTGCCTTGTCCGCACTGCGCAAGATCATTCACGTCGACATGGATGCGTTCTACGCGTCGGTGGAGCAGCGCGACAATCCGTCGCTGCGCGGCAAGCCGGTGGTGGTGGCCTGGAAGGGGGCGCGGTCGGTGGTCTGCGCGGCGTCCTACGAGGCGCGGGTGTTCGGCATCCGCTCGGCGATGCCGGCGCTGCGTGCCGAGCGGCTGTGCCCGGATGCGGTGTTCGTGCCGCCGGATTTCGTGCGCTACAAGGCGGTGTCACGGCAGGTGCGTGAAATCTTCCTGCGCCACACGGACCTGGTCGAGCCGCTGTCGCTGGACGAGGCGTACCTGGACGTGACGGTGCACAAGGGGGGCATGACGGTGGCCACCGAGATCGCGGCGGTGATCCGCACGCAGATCCGCGACGAGACGCAGTTGACGGCGTCGGCGGGCATCGCGCCGAACAAGTTCCTGGCCAAGATCGCGTCGGACTGGCGCAAGCCGGACGGGCAGTTCGTGGTGCCACCGCACCGGGTGGAGCAGTTCCTCACGCCGCTGCCGGTGAAGCGGGTGCCGGGCGTGGGCAAGGTGATGGAGGCGAAGCTGGCCGAACTGGGCATCGCCACGGTGGGCGATCTGCGTGCGTTGCCGCTGGAGCTGCTGGAGACGCGTTTCGGTAGTTTCGGTGCCAGTCTGTACCGGCGCGCACGCGGGATCGATGAGCGCCCGGTGGAGCCGGATCAGCCGGTGCAGTCGATTTCGTCGGAAGACACATTCGCAGAGGATCTGCCGCTGGACGCGCTGGAGGCGGCGATCGTGGAGCTTGCGGCAAAGACCTGGAATGCCACGCGCAAGACCGATCGGGTGGGGCATACGGTGGTACTGAAGTTGAAGACGTCGCAGTTCCGGATCATCACGCGCAGTTTCACGCCGGAGTCGCCACCGGATACGCTGGAGGAGCTGCGCGACATCGCGCTGGCGTTGCGCGCGCGGGTGGAGCTGCCGTCGGAGACGCGCTACCGGCTGGTGGGCGTTGGCCTGGGTGGATTCCGCGAGCGTGAACCGGTGAGCCAGATGGGGCTGTTTGACGAACCACACACGTAACGCCGGATTGTATTGGACGTAGAGCCACGCCCTGCGTGGCTGCGCTACGGTCAGGCATCGCGCGGCCACGCAGGGCGTGGCTCTACGGTCAGGCATCGCGCAGCCACGCAGGGCGTGGCGCTACGGTCAGGCATCGCGCAGCCACGCAGGGCGTGGCTCTGCGGTCAGGCATCGCGCAGCCACGCAGGGCGTGGCTCTACGGTCAGGCATCGCGCAGCCACGCAGGGCGTGGCTCTACGGTCAGGCATCGCGCGGCCACGCAGGGCGTGGCGCTACGGTCAGGCATCGCGCAGCCACGCAGGGCGTGGCTCTACGGTCAGGCATCGCGCAGCCACGCAGGGCGTGGCTCTACGCCACAAGCCGCGCGTTGCCGCCAACAATCAATACGCCACGGTCGCAATCGTTCGCACGTACTGCGGCGTCTCGATTTCGCTCACGAACGCATCGGCGTAATCGGCGTAGCTGATCCGGCTATGTCCGTCGGCACCCACCAGGAACTGCCTGGCCTGGGTGCGGAAGCCGCCCTTCTGCGGGCCGGGGCCGATCTCGGCGGCGGGCGAGTAGAACGTCCAGTCCAGGTCGTCGACCTTCTGCAGCAGGTTGAACGCCTTGCGGGCGGCCAGGGCAACCGGCTTGTAGGCGTCGGGGAAGCCGTCGGTGTCGACCAGCTGCACGCCGGGAGCGACTTCCAGGGTGCCTGCACCGCCGACCATCAGGAAGCGCGGAACGCCCGCCTGGCGCGCCGCCTTCACCAGCGCGGCGGTCACGGTGGTGACCGTGGACGGGTCGTCGCCCGGGCGGGGGCCGAAGGCGCTGGCCAGGACGTCGTGGCCGGCAATCACCGCCGCCAGTGCGTCGGTGTCGTCCAAGGCGGCCACGGCCAGGGTGGCGCCGTCCAGTTCGGCGGGCAGGCCGGTGTCGCGGCGCACGACGGCCGTGACCTGATGGCCGCGGGCGAGGGCCTGGCGGGTGATTTCACGGCCGATGTTGCCGGTGGCACCGATGAGGGCAATCTTCATGTGGCGAGGTCCGTTGAGGGAGGAAGGCCAGCTTATGCGCCTGAAACCGGACGAAAAACCGCGTATAACGGCCTAATTTGTTGCGCGGATCGATCAAATGGACCGTCTTACCGCCATGAACGTGTTTGTCGAGGTGGCCGAGCGCGGCAGCCTGACCGCGGCCGCCGAGGCGCTGGACATGTCGCGGGCGATGGTGACGCGCTACCTGGCCCAGGTGGAAGGATGGCTGGGCGCGCGTCTGCTGCACCGGACCACCCGGCGGATCAGCCTGACCGGTCCGGGCGAGGCCGCGCTGCTGCGGTTCCGGCAGATGCTGGCGATCGGCGCTGAACTGCAGGGCGAAGTGGCCAGCGACAACCCCGAGCCGCATGGGCTGCTGCGGGTCACCGCCAGTGTGTCGTTCGGGCAGCTGCACCTGGCGGCGGCGGTGGCCGAGTTCGTGCGGCGCCATCCGCTCACGCGGGTGGAGCTGCTGCTGGTGGACCGCGTGGTGAACCTGGTCGAAGAACGGGTGGACGTGGCGGTGCGGATCTCGCGCGCGATCGACCCGAGCCTGATCGCGCGCTGGCTGGCGCCGTGCCGTTCGGTGCTGTGCGCGGCGCCCGCCTACCTGGCCGAACGGGGTACGCCGGTGAGCGCCGACGAGCTGGCCTCGCACAACTGTCTGACGCATCACTACGTGGGCAGGAGCGTGTGGCAGCTGCAACGCGGAGGGCGCGCGATCGCGGTGGCGGTGGGCGGCAACATCAGCGCCAATGAGGCGTCGCTGCTGCTGGAAGCGGTGCGTGCGGGCGCGGGCATCGCCATGCTGCCCACCTACCAGATCGCGCCCTTGCTGCGGTCGGGCGAGCTGGTGGAAGTGCTGCCCGATTACGAGGTGGAAGGCATGGGTATCCACGCGGTGTATGCGTCGCGGCGACAGTTGCCGGCGTTGATGCGCAGCTTCCTGGATTTCCTGGTGGAGCGGTTTGCGGCGCCGGAGTTCGTGGCGCGGATTTGACGCGTCCTGATGCCGGGATTGCGCGGGACACGCATGGCGTGTCGCTACGCGGCCGGGATTGCGCGGGACACGCATGGGCAGCGGGCATTGCGCGTAGGGACACGCCATGCGTGTCTGCGCAATCTCTGGATGCGCGCGGATACACAGTGCGCGGCCTACAATCATCGTCCCCACGTTGTAAAAGCGAGTGTCCCTTGACCTATCCCTATCCACTGGTGATCTTCGACCTGGACGGCACGCTGGTCGACAGCGCCGGTGATATCGCCGAGGCGCTCAACCGCACGCTGGAGGACTGGCAGCTGCCGCGCGTGCCCGAGGCCACGGTGCTGACCTGGATCGGCGACGGCGTGCGCCGTCTGGTCGAACAGGCATTCACCGCCGCACACAGCGACATCGACCTGGATCGGGTCATGCCCGGCTTCATGCGCCATTACGAGGCGTGCCTGCTGCGCAGCCCGCGGCTGTACGACGGCGTGGTGCCGACGCTGCAGGCACTGCGCGAGCGCAACGTGGCACTGGCGATCTGCACCAACAAGCCCTCGGCGCTGGTGGCACCGCTGCTGGCGCATCTGGGCGTGCAGGGCTACTTCGCGCAGGTGCTGGGCGGCGATTCGCTGCCCGAGCGCAAGCCGAGCGGTGCGCCGCTGCGGCATATCGCGGACCATTTCGGGGTTGCAGTGGCGTCCGCGCTGATGGTGGGGGACTCAATCACCGACTACGCCGCCGCCGTCGACGCGGGCATGCCGGTAGCGCTGGTGCGCTACGGGTATCCGCGCGGGCTGGATCTGGACACCGTGGTGGCGGTGGCCGTCGTGGACGACCTGCGGCAGTTGCCGGGGCTGTAACGCGAGGCGACGGAAGTGCCGACCTGCGGTATGCCCACCTTCGGCGGGCACCCTTCGGGCCGTCGCACGCGACGTCAGGAACGGCGTCGCCGCTCCTTGCGGCACCCACCGTGCAGGAGACGGCGCACAACCGTTGGTCGTGCGCCCCTCAACCTCATTTCGGCTGGTAACGCACGCTCAGGCGGTACTCCCGGCCGGGCTGGTTGTACCAGGCCACCGTTTCATAGTCGCGGTCGAACACGTTGCTGACCCGACCCAGCAGCGACCAGTCACGGCTGATCGCGTATTCCAGGCGCAGGTCCACGGTGCCGTAACCGGCCAGGCGCACGGTGTTGTCTGCATTGTCGTAGCGCTTGCCGGCACCGAACGCGGTGACGCCGGCGCGGAAGCCGCCGACGCTGCGGTCGATGTCCAGGCGTGCGGTGTTCTGCGCGCGGCGGGCCAGCCAGTTGTCGAACTGCGCGCTGCCGTCGGTGCGGTTGCGCGGATCGGTGTGGCTGAGCTGCGCGTTGAGATCGAACCCGGCCACGGTGATGGAACCGGTCAGTTCCGCACCGCGGATACGCGCCTTCTCCACCTGCGACATCATGAAGGTGGTGGAATCGTAGGTGATCAGGTCGTCGATGCGGGTCTCGTACACATCCAGGCCCCAGCGCCAGCTGTCACCCTGCTGCGCGATGCCGACGTTGGCGCTCTTGGAGGTCTCCGGGTCCAGGCCCGGCACGCCGCTCCACGGGTCGTACAGGTCACTGAAGGTCGGTGCCTTGAACGCGGTGCCGTAGCTGGCGTTGAGGCGGAAACCGCCGCCCAGTTCCATGCCCCAGCCGAGGCTGCCGGTGGTGTGGTTGCCGAACTGCTCGTTGTCGTCGTTGCGCACGCTGGCCTGCAGGTGGTGCGCGCCGAAGCGGCCCTGGTACTGCACGAACACGCCGGTATTGTCGCGGCTGTCCACCAGGTACCCGGCACTGCTGCCGTCCAGGTTGTCCTGGCTCCAGTCGACACCGGCGCTGAGCAGCTGGCCGTCGGCGATGCCGACATCGGCCTGCACCGAGGCGCTGTCGCGGTGGGTCTGCGCCGCACCCAGCCAGGTGCTGTCGTTGTAGTTGTCCGATTCGTTGTCGGCACGGCCGACATTGACGGTCAGGTTGAAGCGCTCGCTCGGCGTGTAACGCAGCTTGCCGCCCAGCACCTGCTGCAGCGTTTCCGAGTAGTTGTAGTACCCGTCGTAGTGGTTCTCGCCTTCGGCACGCAGCGCGGTACCTTCCACGTTGAGCGTGTCGCTCAGCGCGTAGCCGCCACGCAGGCTCATCGACAGGTTGCGGTAGCCATCGCGGTCGGGCTCATCGGCACCGCAGCCGGCGAAGGTGGCCGCATCACCGCGGCACGCATTGATGCCGTCGGTGTGCTGGTAGGCGATGTCGGTGCCGAACCAGCCACGCGCGCCGGTACCGCCGAAGCCGCCGCTGGCTTCACGCAGGCCGTTGCTGCCGCCGCCCAGCTGCAGGTGCGGGGCGAAATCGCCGGCATTGCGGCGGGTGAAGATCTGGATCACACCGCCGATGGCGTCGGCGCCGTACAGGCTGGACTGCGGGCCGCGCACGATTTCGATGCGTTCGATCTGCGCCAGCGGCAGGTCCTGGATCATCGCCAGGCCCAGGTCACCGGTATTGATGCGCACGCCATCCACCAGCACCAGGGTATGGGCCGAGTTGGTGCCGCGCAGGAACAGCGAGCTCTGCTTGCCCAGCCCACCGCTGTTGTTGAGGTTGATGCCGGCGCGGCCGCGCAGCAGGTCCTGCAGCGACGGCGCCTGGCTGCGCTCGATCTCGGCACGGTCGATGACCTGCGCCGGCGAGATGCTGTCCTGCAGGGCGATCGGGGTGCGGGTGGCGGTGACCAGGACCTGGTCCAGTGCGGTCGCGTCGTCCTGCGCGGCAGCGACCAGGGGCAATGCCGACAGCACGGCCAGGGAAAGAATGCGGATCTGAAGCGTCATCGTTGACTCCATGCACCGCGCACGCCCGCGCGGCAAGGGTAGGGGAGGTCGTGTCAACGGAGGCATCGGACGGTGGGCGGGCGCACGGCGCCGCTTGCCGCCGCCATGCCCGCCGCATCGCAACCAGTCGTCTTCCAGGCCGGTCTCCGGACTCGCGGGTCGATGGCGGACCATCGCACCAGGCGCCTTCCCATGCGTGAGCACAGTGGCGTATTGCCTGGTTTCCACGCTTACCGTTGCGGGGGCAGTGCCGGGCTGGCAGTGGGCAGGGCCCTGTTGCGTCACCGGCTTCCCGTTTCAACCTGCCGGCATGCGCCGCAGGTCACCTGAAAGTGCGCGCAGTGTAGAGCAAAGCCCCGCACCCGCGGCAACCTGCGGCGGAGCGACGCAGGCCGAGCGGTTAGAATGCGCCTCGCTCTACGAAGGGGTTCCCATGAAACAGACGTGGTTGCAGCACCCTTGCCGGCCTGGCCGTGGAACCCTGCGGTGGCCTGCAGCGCTACGCCACGGGGCAACGGCATGATCCTGGACCTGGTCCGGCACGCCAGCACCGGTCGCGACGGCCATCTCGATGGACGCAGCGACGCGCCACTCGAGGCAGGCAGCACCGACGCGCTGTGCGAGCGCTACGCCGGGCTGCCCTGGCAGCGCCTGTTGAGCTCGCCGCGCCAGCGCGCAGTGCACACCGCCGAAGCGCTGGCCCTGCCGCGCGGGTTGGAGGTGATCGCCGACGAGGAATGGGAGGAGCTGGACTTCGGCGACTGGGATGGCGTCGCACTCGATGCGCTGCCGATGGACGCGTTGTCCGCCTTCCACCTGGATCCGCACGCCAACCCGCCACCGCATGGCGAGAGCTGGGGGCATTTCGAGCGCCGCATCACGCGCGCGCTGCACCGCCTGCTGGACGATCCCGACCCCGTGCCGACGCTGGTGGTCAGCCATGGCGGTCCGTTGCGGATGGTGCTGTCGCAGGTCTGCGGTTTGCCGATGGCGATGTGCTGGGCGCTGCGTATCGACCACGGCACGCGCCTGCAGCTGCGCGTGGAGCGCGAGGACGGCCAGCTGTGGGGCGAGCTGCTGGAGCTCCAGCAGCCAACGTAGAGCCACGCCCTGCGTGGCTGCGCGCGGTGCCAAATGGTAGAGCCACGCCCTGCGTGGCTGCGCGCGGTGCCAGATGGTAGAGCCACGCCCTGCGTGGCTGCGCGGCGCCCGAACGGAAAACGGCCACGCAGGGCGTGGCTCTACGGCGCGTCGTCCTGGTCCTGCTCGAATGGCGCGTCATCGCTGACCACCGTCCGGTCATACACCGGTCCGGAGGCCGGCGGTGCCTTCTTCAGCGGCTTGTCGGCGATGATCGCGTCGTACTCGGCCACCAGTTCCACGCGGCGGGCTTCGGGCAGTTCCTGCCAGTGGCAGTCCCGAAGTGCGCCTTCCAGCGAATACAGCAGGTTGAGGCTGGGCTTGAAGCCGGCACGCCTGACCTTGACGAAGGCAGCGACCGCGCCGATGGCGGTCAGCTCCTCGGGCGTGCGCAGACCGACCTGGCGCAGCCAAGCGGCGCTCTTCGGGCCGATGTTGCGCAGCTTGGCGGTCATCCCAGGGCCTCGACGAACACCGCGGCGATCGCTTCCAGACCGGCCTGGTCCTCGGCGTCGAAGCGGGCCAGCGACGGGCTGTCCAGGTCCAACACGCCGATCAGGGTGTCGCCCTTCACCAGCGGCACCACCAGCTCCGAACGCGACGCCGAATCGCAGGCGATGTGGCCCGGGAACGCATCCACGTCGTCAATGCGCTGGGTGATGCGCTGCGAGGCAGCGGCACCGCACACGCCCTTGCTGAGCGGAATGCGCACGCAGGCCGGCAGGCCCTGGAAGGGACCCACCACCAGTTCGGTGCCGTCGAAGAAATAGAAACCCGCCCAGTTCAGCCCAGGCAGCGCGTGGTACACCAGCGCCGAAAGGTTGGCCGCGTTGGCGATGCGGTCGCGCTCGCCGTGCACCAGGGCGCGGGCCTGGGCCAGCAGCTGGCCGTACTGTTCCGGCTTGCTGCCGGTAAGCGTGGAGGTAGTGAACATGGCCGCAGTCTAGCAAGCGCAGCCCACACCGGACCGCCCGGCCACGGAACGCAGCGGTGCCGGTGCGCCACCGCCCTGCCAGCGCCGATAATGGCGGCCCCCTGTCCACCGGCCTGGCCATGACGACCCTTGCCTCCCCGCCCGCCGCGCTTTACATCACCGGTACCGATACCGGCATCGGCAAGACCTTCAGCAGCTGCGTCCTGCTGCACGCGCTGCGCCAGCACGGGGTCCGCGCGGTGGGCATGAAGCCGGTGGCCAGTGGCTGCGAACAGACGCCTGCAGGCCTGCGCAACGAAGACGCGACCGCGCTGCTGGCGGCCAGCGACCCCACCCCGGCCTACGCCGACCTCA
The DNA here is from genome assembly GCF_057839485.1 of Stenotrophomonas sp. KH_036_B. Lineage (NCBI taxonomy): Bacteria > Pseudomonadati > Pseudomonadota > Gammaproteobacteria > Lysobacterales > Lysobacteraceae > Stenotrophomonas > Stenotrophomonas sp. KH_036_B. The sequence goes on from NZ_CM174491.1 coordinate 640,287, forward strand.
ACCCGTACGCGTTGCCCCTGCCGCTGGCCCCGGAGCTGGCGGCCGCGGCGGCCGGTGTGACCCTGGCGCTTGCACCGATCGAGGCGGCGTTCGCGCGCCTGCAGGCACAGGCCGACACCGTGGTGGTGGAAGGCGTCGGCGGCTGGCTGGCCCCTCTGTCGACCACGCTGGACCAGTCGCACCTGGTGCACGCGCTGCAGCTGCCGGTGGTGATGGTGGTGGGACTGCGGCTGGGCTGCCTCAACCATGCGCGGTTGACCGCGCAGGCCATCGCCGCCAGCGGCGCGACCTGCATCGGCTGGATCGCCAACGAGGTGGACCCGCAGATGGACCGGATCGACGACAACGTGACGTTGCTGCGCGCGCGCCTACCGCTGCCGTTCTGGGGCCGCCTGCCGTACGCGCCGGGCGCCGATCCGGCGCAGCTGGCGCGGCACCTGCTGGGCTGAGGCCTACCCGCGCGCCTGCGCAAGCAGCGCGCTGGCGAGCCGCCCGACGCTGGCGACGGCGTCCACATACCGCGCGTCCAGGTCCTGGCAGCACGACAGCCGCAGGCAGTGCCGGTAGCGCGCGCCGCGCGAATACACCTGGCCGGGCATGAACACCACGCCTTCGGCCAGCGCCTGTTCGAACAACACACCGGCATCCACCCCGGCGGGCAGCTCGATCCACAACAGGAAGCCACCGCTGGGCTGGGTGGCACGGGTACCCGGCGGGAAGTGCTGGGCGACCAGCGCGCGCACGCGGCGCACCTGTTCGCGGTACAGCCGGCGCAACCCGCGCAGGTGGTGTTCGTAGCTGCCCGCTTCGAGGAATGCGCCGACCGCCTCGCCCAGCAGCTGCGATTCGGCCCCGGTGGACTGGAACTTGAGCAGCTGGATGTCCGCCGCGAAGCGCCCGCCATCGAGCCAACCGATCCGGTAATCCGGCGCCAGCGTCTTGGAGAAGCCGTTGACCACGATCACCCAGCCGTCTTCGTCGAACGCCTTGAGCAGCGGCGCCAGCGGCTCCTGGAACTGCAGCTCGGCATACACCGCATCTTCGATCAGCGGCACGCGGTACTGGTTCACCAGCGCGGCCAGGCGTTGCTTGGCGGCCACCGGCATGGTGCAGCCCAGCGGGTTGTGCACGCTGGGCATGGCCACGATGGCGGCCAGTGCGCCGAGTTCCAGCTGCGCTTCCACGGCGTCGACATCCATTCCTTCGCGCGGGTCGGTGGGCAGTTCGATCGCCTTCAGGCCCAGGTTGCCCAGCAGCGGGTACAGGTTGAAATACGACGGTGCCTCGATGCCCACGGCATCGCCCGGGCGGGTGACGGCGCGCAACGCCAGCTGCAGGGCTTCCATCGCGCCATGGGTGAGCACCAGCCGGTCCACCGTGGTGTGCAGGCCCAGCCGCGGCCCGCGCCGCACGATCTGGTCCAGCAGCCGCCGCGCGCCGTTGGGGCGTGCGTAGGTGCGCACCATCCCCGGCGCGCGGCGCAGTACCTGGACGGTAGCGCGCGCCAGCTTCGTGGCCGGGTAGAAGCGCTCACCGCGCGGCCCCGCGAAGGCCAGGTCGACGATGCCGGGTTGCTGCTGGGCGGCCAGCACCCGGGCCATCATCAGCTGCTGGGTCTGGGTGGTGGCCAGCGACGGCGCCTGGCGCAGCGAGCGGGTCGGCTCGGGAAGGCGCGCGCTGACCACGAACCCGGCCTTGGGCCGCGGCATCACCAGCCCGGCGTCCTCCAGCTGCCGGTAGGCGGCAATGACCGTGTTGAGGCTGAGCTGGCGCTGCGCGGCCAGCCCACGCAGCGATGGCAGCCGCGCCCCGGCGGGCAGGCGACCGCTGTGGATGGCATCGGCCATTTCATCGGCGAGGGACTGGTAGAGATTGGCGGCCATGGGAGATCTGTAACCCTGCGAATCACGGATATCCTGGGCTGTACCTGGGTTGCCGGCAAGCGGGTAGGGTTGACGGGTACGCGGCTCTCTCAACGCGCCGACAACGTCGACACCAACCGCGGCTTCTCCCGGTACAGCTGCGGGTACATCCGCTGCAGGGCCGCCACCTTGGGCTGGTCGTTGATGCGGATGTACATCGATTCCGGATGCAGGGTGAGGTAGTTCTGGTGGTAACCCTCGGCGGCCACGAACGGCTTGCCGCCATCCACCGTTGTCACCACCGGCGCGGCATACGCGCGCGCCTTCTGCAGCTGGACAATGTAGGCACGAGTGGCGTCGCGCTGCGCGGCATCATCGGCGAACACCGCCGAGCGGTACTGCGTGCCGCGGTCCGGGCCCTGCCGGTTGAGCTGGGTGGGGTCGTGCGCCACCGAGAAGAACACCTGCATCAACTGCCCATAACTCACCTGGCTGGGATCGTAGGTGACCTGCACCGCCTCGGCATGACCGGTGCGCCCGCTGCCCACGCGTTCGTAGACGGCGTCGGCGCGGCTGCCGCCGATGTAGCCGGAGACGGCGTTGTCCACGCCCTTGATGTGCTGGAACACCCCCTGCACGCCCCAGAAGCAGCCGCCGGCAAACACCACCTGCGCGCGCTTGCCGGGCAGCATCGGATTGGCGGCGCCGGTGGGCGCCGGTACCGCGACCACCGCTTCGGCGGCGGCGGCGTGCGCAGGCCCATCCAGGCTGACCACGCCGCCGACGATGAGTGCGGCGATGGCCGCGGCGATGACGCCGGCCACCAGTTTGTCGAGTGAAAGTCGCATCTGCGTCTCCTGGTTCAACCAAAGGTAAAGGCGTAGGCCTGCACGCCCGGGTCGAGGAATTCGATCTCGAAGGTGCGTTCGCCGACGTCGCCGGATTGGCGGATCAGCTGGTACAGCCGGTGTTCGTCGACCGTGCCGCTGCCATCGGCAGCCACATCGCCGCCGGCCGCCGCGCCGGGCGCCTGCCCATCGATGCGCACGCGGAAGCGCACCGGTTTGCCGTCCTCACCCGGTGCCAGTACCAGGTGCAGGTCGCGGGCATGGAAACGGAAGGCGATGCGGCCGCCGGCACGTTGCAGCTGCGCGTCTTCGTTGCCTACCGTCCAGCGCCCGGCCAGCGCCCACTGGTTCAGTGCCAGCGTGGTGGGCAGCGCGTAGTCGGCCGCCTGGTCGCGGCGTTGTCCGCCCGGCGAGGCGAAGTTCTCTGCCCGCGCGTGGCCAAGATAGGTCTCCGGCGACTTCAGGTTGCGCATGTCCGCCTGCAGCTCCACGCCGTCGCGTGGCGAGGCGCCGCTCATGGCCATTGCCTGCGCCGGTTCGTCGGGCAGGGTGTGGCCGGCGTCGCGCAGCAGCTGGCGGATGATCTGCTCGGACTGCGCATAGTTGCCCTCGCCGAAGTGATGGGCGCGGATGCGACCTTCCGCATCGATGAAGTAATGCGCCGGCCAGTAGCGGTTGTTGAAGCCGCGCCAGATCGCGAACTCGTTGTCGATCGCCACCGGGTAGTCGATCTTCAGGTCCTTCACCGCACGCTGCACGTTGCCCAGGTTGCGCTCGAAGGCGAACTCCGGCGCGTGCACGCCGATCACCACCAGGCCGTGGTCGCCGTAGCGCTGCTCCCACTCGCGCACATACGGCAACGCGCGCAGGCAGTTGATGCAGGAGTAGGTCCAGAAATCCACCAGCACCACCTTGCCGCGCAGGCCCTCGGCGGTGAGTGGCGGGCTGTTGAGCCAGCCGGTGGCACCGGCCAGCGAGGGCAGCGTGCCTTCCACCGGCAGTGGGGCGCCGGCCGGAACATTGGCCGCCATCATCGCGCTGCCTGCAGCGGGTTGCTGGCCGGGCAGGGCGTCCAGCAGGCCCTGCTCCAGACGCGCGGTGCTTACCGTGGACAGCCGGGTCAGCACCCCGGTGTCCCAGCCCAGCGCGATGGCGACCACCGCCAGCAGCGCGGCCACACCCAGCCCGCGGCGGATCCACTCGCTGGCGCCGAGCCGCTGCTTGAGCGCGCTGAACACCCGCCCGCCGATCCAGATGGCCAGCGCCAGCGAGGTGGCCGCGCCCAGTGCATAGGCAAGCAGCAGGCCGCTGGTGCCCACGCTCGCGCCCTGCAGCGCCGCCCCGGTCAGGATCAGGCCCAGGATCGGCCCGGCGCACGGTGCCCACAGCAGCCCGGTGGCCACGCCGATCAGCAGCGAAGCGCCCGCGCCACCGCGGCCGGCGTCAGTGGCGGCGTCGGCCGATGCGCTCAGGCGCGCGCCCAGCCGCTGGAACGGCGACAGCATGCGGTCGGCCAGTGCCGGCCACAGCAGTGCCAGCGCGAACAGCGCCATCACCACCAGCGCGATCCAGCGCCCGATCTGGTTCGCCTGTGCGACCCACTGGCTGCCCACCGCGGCCAGGCTGGCGACGACGGCGAACATCAGCGCCATGCCGACCAGCAATGGCAGGCCACTGCGCAGGAAGGGGCGGTCGGAGCGGGCGAACACGAACGGCAGCACCGGCAGGATGCACGGGCTGAGAATGGTCAGTACGCCGCCCAGATAGGCAAGGACAAGCAGGAACATGGAGCATCCTTTCAGCTGTGGTGGGGAAACGCCTGCCGGCCAGCGGCCGGCACTACGCGTCGGTGGCGTTTCACGCCGAGGTAAATTGCATTGCCACACCGTTCATGCAGTAACGCAGCCCGGTCGGGCGCGGGCCGTCGTCGAACACGTGGCCCAGGTGGCCGCCGCAGCGGCGGCAGTGCGCCTCGATGCGGAGCATGCCCAGCGTGCTGTCGCGGTCCTCGCCGACGGCGTCGTGCAACGGGGCCCAGAAGCTGGGCCAGCCGGTGCCGCTGTCGAACTTGGTGGACGAAGAGAACAGGGGCAGCGCGCAGCCGGCGCAGGTGAAGGTGCCGCGCCGGTGTTCCTTGTTGAGCGGGCTGCTGAAGGGCCGCTCCGTGCTCTGCTGGCGCAGCACCGCGTACTGCGCCGGGCTGAGCTGTTCGCGCCATTGGGCGTCGGTGCGCATCACCTCGAAACGGCGCGTGGGCGCCGGTGCTGCCGGTGCCGGGCCACTGCACGCGGTCAGGCCGAACAGGCCGGCGGCGGCGCCGATGGCGCCCATGCCCAGCAGTCTGCGACGGGTACAGCGCATGGCCTATCTCCCGGTTTGGAAACGATGGGGCCATGCTGCGCCTCGGCCGATCAACGAATCCTCACGCAGGGTTAAATTTTCCGTGACACATTCAGGGTCGTATTTGCCGACAATGCGTCCACCTTCCTGCCCCTGCCACCGGTCCAATGAGCAGCAGCGCCAAGCGTGTCCTGATCGTCGAGGACGATGTCCACATCGCCAACCTGCTGCGCATGCACCTGCGCGACGAGGGCTATGAGGTCACCCATGCGGCCACCGGCGACGAGGGCCTGCGCCTGCTCGAGGAGCAGTCCTGGAGCGCGCTGGTGCTGGACCTGATGCTCCCCGGCGTGGACGGCCTGGAGATCTGCCGGCGCGCGCGCGGCATGGCGCGCTACACCCCCATCATCATCACCAGTGCGCGTGCCAGCGAGGTGCACCGCATCCTGGGGCTGGAGCTGGGCGCCGACGACTACCTGGCCAAGCCCTTCTCGATGCTGGAACTGGTGGCGCGGGTGAAGGCCCTGCTGCGCCGCGTGGAAGCCATGGCGCAGAACGCACGCATCGATGCCGGCGAACTGGACGTGGCCGGCCTGCGCATCGACCCGGTCGCGCGTACGGCGCAGGTCGAGGGTCGCGCGCTGGAGCTGACCCCCCGCGAGTTCGACCTGCTCTACTTCTTCGCGCGCCACCCGGGCCAGGTGTATTCGCGCATGGACCTGCTCAACCAGGTCTGGGGCTACCAGCACGACGGCTACGAACACACGGTCAACACCCACATCAACCGGCTGCGCAACAAGATTGAACGTGATCCGGCCACGCCGCAGCGCATCCAGACGGTGTGGGGGCGCGGCTACAAGCTGGTCGAGGGCGGCGAGGGCGCGCCGGCATGATCCGGCTGACGCTGTCGCAGCGGTTGTCGGTGGCCTTCTTCGCGCTGCTGCTGGTGTGCTGCGGCGCACTGATGTGGATCCAGATGCGCAGCACCACCGTGCACGAGCAGGAAACCGTGCAACGGTTGTCGCGCGGGCTGGCCGAACACATCGCGCGCAGTGGCGAGCTCATGGATGGCGGCGGCATGCGCAATGGCGAAGTACGCGCGCTGTTCGGCAAGCTGATGGCGGTCAATCCCAGCGTGGAGGTGTACCTGCTCGACGACCAGGGCCGTATCCTGGGGCACGACGCGCCCAGTGGCCACCTCAAGCGCGACCGGGTGGACCTGGCGCCGGTGCAGGCGCTGCTGCGTGATGCGCCCTTGCCGATCCTCGGCGACGATCCGCGCAGCGCCAACGGCCGCAAGGTGTTCAACGCCGCGCCCTTGTTCGTGCAGGGCCGCCAGGCCGGTTACATCTACGTGGTGCTGGTGGGCGAGCAGCGCGAGGCGCTGGCCGCCAACATCGCCGCCAACGCCACGCTGCGCACCACGCTGTGGTCGCTGGCCATCGTGGCGGGCATCGGGCTGCTGGCCGGTGCGGTGACGTTCCGCTGGGTGACCCGGCCGCTGCGCCAGCTGACCCGACGCGTGCAGTCGTTCGACGTGGACGCCGCCGCACCCGCGCAGGCGTTGCCACCCACGCCGCTGCGCGCTGGCGAGCGCGATGAGCTGGCCATCCTGCAGCACAGCTTCGGGCACATGGGCCAGCGCCTGGGCGAACAGTGGCAGCAACTGCGCCAGCAGGACCTGCAACGCCGGGAGCTGGTGGCCAACATCTCGCATGACCTGCGCACGCCGTTGTCCTCGCTGCATGGGTATCTCGAAACACTGGCCTTGAAGGACGCCACGCTGAGCGCGGAGGAGCGCCAGCGCTACCTGGCCATCGCGCTGTCGCAGAGCCACAAGGTGGGGCGTCTGGCGCAGGCACTGTTCGAGCTGGCGCGGCTGGAGCATGGCGGCGTGGTGCTGGACCGCCAGGCCTTCTCGTTGCCCGACCTGGTGCAGGACGTGTTCCAGAAATTCGAGCTGGCCGCGCAGGCGCGCCGGCAGACGCTGGCGGCGGAGATCCCGGCCGGCCTGCCGCCGGTTGATGCCGACCTGGCGCTGATCGAGCGGGTGCTGACCAACCTGCTGGACAACGCGATCCGGCACACCCCCGAAGGCGGCCGGATCACGGTGACGCTGCAGGCGGCGCAGGGCGAGGTGCAGGTAAGCGTGGCCGACACCGGCCCGGGCATTCCGGCGGCGCGGCGCGAGGACCTGTTCCACACGCCGCCGGCGCTGGGCAGCCAGCGCCCGGACAGCGGCGGGCTGGGCCTGCTGATCGTGCATCGGATCCTGCAGCTGCACCAGCGCGAGATCCGCCTGTTGGAGAGCCGCGAAGGCGCGCTGTTCGTGTTCTCGCTGCCCGTCGCGAAGGCACGTGCATGACGTTCGACAGGGCGACCACCGACACTGGGCCCGCGCACACCTGAGCGGTGCAATGATGCCCACACCGTCAATCGAGGAGTAACCCGATGGCCATCGCCGCAAGGTGCCACCGCTGGCTGGGGGAAGCGATATCGCTGGTGTGCCTGTTGGGCACGGCGTGCGGCGCGCTGGCGGCAGAGACCTGTCCGGACACGTCGGCGCTGGAGCCGGGCCGGGCGGTCATCCGCGACCTGCAGCGGATCACCACGCCGAACGGCATCCAGGAGCAGTACGCGACGCCGATCGGGGGCGTGTCGCAATGGCTGACCATTCGCGGCGACGACCGCGCCAACCCGGTGATCCTGTTCGTGCATGGCGGGCCTGCCAGCCCGGCGACGCCGAGCCTGTGGCAGTTCCAGCGGCCGCTGGAGGAATACTTCACGGTGGTGGACTGGGACCAGCGCGGCGCGGGCAAGACCTACGCGGAGGCGACGCCGGAGGCCATCGCACCAACGCTGACGATCGAGCGCTACGTGGACGATGCCATCGAGGTGGCCGAGCACCTTCGCACGCACCTGGGCCAGCGCAAGGTGATCCTGATGGCGCACAGCTGGGGCACCATCGTGGCGATGCAGGCGGCGCTGAAGCGGCCGGACCTGTTCCATGCGTACGTGGGCATCGGGCAGATCATCAACCAGGTCGAGAACGAGAAGATCAGCTTTGATTACGGGTTGGCGCAGGCAAAAGCGCACGGCAACGCCAAGGCGGTCGCGGCGCTGGAGGCAATCGCGCCCTACCCGGGCAACACGCCGATCACGCGCGAGCGGATCATCACGGCGCGCACGTGGCCGCAGTACTACGGCGGGCTCACGGCATACCGGGACGATTCAAACTACTACTTCGGGGCGGCCAAGCTCTCGCCGGAGTACACTGATGCGGACCGCTGCAACCTCGACAAAGGCAGCGTGCTGTCGTTGGGGCCGTTGTTGCCGCAGATGCTGAAGGTGGATTTCAACCCCATCACGCGCTTCCCGATTCCGGTGGTGATGTTCATGGGCCGCCACGACTACACCACGCCGACCGCACCCACCGAGCGCTGGTTGAACAACGTGGACGCACCGTTCAAGCAAGGCGTGTGGTTCGAACATTCGGCGCACATGGTGCCGTGGGAAGAACCCGGCAAGACATTGCTGAGCCTGGTGCAGATCGTGCGGCCGCTGGCGCGGTAGACGCGGCTGCCGGCGGGGCGAGCGCGGGGTGGCATGTGCTTGCCGGCGACAGCGGCTGCCGGTGGGGCGAGCGCGGGGCCGCCATGCCCTTGCCTGCGAATTTCCCTCAACAGCGGCTGCCGGTGGATCGAGCGCCGGGCCGCCTTACCCTTTCCGGCGAATGTCCCCCGGCGTCGGCCTTCGGCCGCCCCCTCCTCCTTTACTTCGCCTACAAGGGCAAGCCGACCCGGCGCTCGACCCACCGGCGTTGGCACCGTGACATCCGCTTTTCCCTGCGAACCGCAAGCCGAGCCCCGTCGCGGCCGGTAGGTCCCTGGCAGTGCCTAAAAAGGGGACGGAGGAGGTTAAGCCTCACCGTCACCGATTAACGTCCTCCGTCCCGGATTTTGCCTTTTCCTGCGAACCGGAAGCCGAGCCCCGTCGCGGCCGGTAGGTCCCTGGCAAAGTAAAGGAGGAGGGGGCGGCCGCACGCCGACGCCGGGGGACATTTGCATAGGGGCCTGCCGGCCGCGGCGGGGCCCTCAACGCTCGCGGCAGATCTGATCGAAGACCATGGCCCCAAGCGTCCAAAAAAAAAGACCCGACAGAGGGAGGGTTCTGTCGGGTCCTGGATTGCGTGGGGGGAGGGACCCACGCAAATTCACTTGATGCAATGCAGCATACGCCGATTGTGGTGCGTTGCAACAAATTTTTGCCGACGTGGTCCGGTTTCTGAAAAAACCAGCTTCTATCAATGACTTGGATGAGGCCGGTGCTGCGGGTCGTCGTCTTCTCAGCCTCGGTACCGGCAGCCGGACGTGCAGGTCTCATGCACGGTCACTTCGCTCAGCGCGGGCAGGGTCGGCTTGAGCTCGTTCCAGATCCAGATCGCCAGGCGTTCGCTGGTGGGGTTTTCCAGACCGGGAATGTCGTTGAGGTAGTGGTGGTCCAGGCGGTCGTAGATCGGCTGGAAGGCCGCTTTGACGTCGCCGAAATCCATGATCCAGCCGGTGTGTTCGCCCGGCTCACCCTCGACCTTGAGTTCCACGCGGAACGAGTGGCCGTGCAGGCGCGCGCACTTGTGGCCCGCCGGCACGTTGGGCAGGTGGTGGGCCGCTTCGAGGGTAAAGACTTTGAAGATTTCCATGGGCGCATTGTACGGCCTGCGGCGCGGGCGATCCGCCGCCGACAGGAACGGTTGCAGCAGAAAACATATCCATCCGGATGAAGAGATGTTACTTTTCGTTATATCCGCATGAAGCGATGTTATTGGCTCGTTAATGGCCCGGCATGGACTACTGCGGAACTTGTCGTCCACCACCCCCATAGAGTTCATGCCCAAGCACACCCTTCTTGTGGCGGCGCTTTCCGCCGCTCTGGCTACGCCTTTGTCCGCGTTTGCCCTCGACGCCGCCGCCGCCGATGCGGCCAGCCCCGATGCCGCCGCCAGTGGGGAGAGCACCACGCTCGCCGCCGTGCGGGTGACCGGCTCCAACATCAAGCGCACCGACACCGAAACCGCCAACCCGGTGCAGGTGATCGGCCGCCAGGAGATCGAAGCGACCGGCAAGGCCACCGTCGCCGATCTGCTGCGCTCGATCTCCGCCAATACCGGCAACGCCAACAACGAAACCACCAACAACGGGTGGGCCTCGGGCTCGGCCGGCATCGGCCTGCGCGGCCTGTCGCAGAAGAACACCCTGGTGCTGCTCAACGGCCGCCGCCTGGCCAACTACGGCTTCCCGGCCGGCGGCCTGTCGGACACCTTCGTCAACCTCAACGCCTTGCCGATGGTGGCCGTCGAACGCATCGAAGTGCTCAAGGACGGCGCGTCGGCCGTGTACGGCTCCGACGCGGTCGCCGGCGTGGTCAACATCATCACCCGGCAGAACTTCCAGGGCGCCGACCTCGGCGGCAGCGTCGGCACGTCCGACCAGGGCGGGCTGGACGAGCAGAACCTCAAGTTCATCGGCGGCATCGGCGACCTGGACACCGATGGCTACAACATCCTGGTCAGCCTGGAAGGCTACAACCGCGAGCGCCTGGACCAGGACCAGCGCGACCTGACCAAGTCGGGCATCTATACCGACCAGCCCGGTGGCCGCTGGAACGGCTGGTCGGCCAAAGGCGCGCGCTTCCTGGTCAACGGCACCTCGGTGCCGATGCTCGACGCCAACGGGCAGTGCCCGGAGAACACCACCTTGGTGCCCAGTGCGCCGATCGACGGCCTGCCCGGCAACACCTGCGGTTACAACCTGGCGCCGTACACCACCCTCATTCCCTCCACCAAGCGCTACCAGGCCTACGTCAACGGCACCTTCAAGGTGAACGACAACGTGGAAGCCTTCGGCGAGGTGATCTACAGCGAGATCAAGGGCGTGTCGTGGTTCGGCAGCAGCCCGTTCTTCACCCTGGAAAGCGGCCGCTTCGCGCTCAACGCCGATACCGGGCTGGCCGAGCCGGTGTCGTCCAACCTGCCGGCGAGCAGCCCGTTCAATCCGTACGGGCGTGCGATTCCGATCGAATACACGTTCTTCAACCTCGGCCCCACCATCAAGACCAACCGTTCCACCGCGTATCGCGGCGTGTTCGGCCTGCGTGGCAGCCTGCAGGACTGGGACTGGGAAGTGGGTGCGTTCGGCGCGCGCAGCAGCGAACGTGAGACCGTCTCGGGCGGCTTCGCCAACCGCTGGACCCTGGCCGATGCGCTGGCCACCGGCAGCTACAACCTGCTCGATCCGTCGGCCACCCCGCAGTCGGTGATCGACGGCATCAACCTGAGCACGCTGCGCCCGGCCGAGTCCGTGCTGCAGGGTGTGGACGCCAAGATCTCCGGCGGGCTGGGCAACACCTGGGCCGGTCCGATCGGCTTCGCCGCCGGTGTCGAATGGCGCCGCGAGAAGCTGGATTCGGAGAACCCGTGGCAGATCGATGCCGGCCTGCAGGTACGCCCGGCCATCGCCGAGGTGCATGGCGAACGCAAGGTCACCGCCGCGTATGCCGAAGTCAACGTGCCGCTGGCCGACCGCCTGGAGCTGCAGGCCGCCGCGCGCGCCGACCACTACAGCGATTTCGGCGACGCCTTCTCGCCCAAGCTGAGCCTGCGCTGGCAGCCGTTCGACATCCTGCTGGTGCGTGCCGCGGCGTCCAAGGGCTTCCGCGCACCGTCGCTGTCGGAGAACTCCAACAGCACCAGCATCGCCTACGGCAGCGTGATCGATCCGCGCGACCCGGACGTGCCCGGCTCGCGCCAGAACCCGACCTTCTTCACCGTCGGCAACAGCGACCTGAAGCCGGAGCGCACCAAGAGCTACAACCTGGGCCTGGTGCTGTCGCCGTGGTCCAACACCAGCCTGAGCGTGGACTACTACCGCATCGAACTGGAGAACCTGGTCGGCACCAACAACACCCAGACCCTGGTCACCAACGATGTGCCGGGCGCGGTTACCCGCGACGAGCGCGGCAAGCTGCTGGCGGTGTTCAACCGCTACCAGAACCTGAGCGAGCTCAAGACCTCCGGCTTCGACGTCGAACTGCGTCAGCGCTTCCCGACCGACGCGGCGGGCAACTTCTCGCTGTCCACCGCGTTCACCCACGTGCGCGATTACAGCCGCCCCACCGTGGTCGGTGGTCCGCTGGTGGACTACGCCGGCAGCAACCTGGGCGCCACCCTGCCCAAGAACAAGGCGACCACCACGCTGGACTGGTCCTACGCCGACTTCCGCACCGCGCTGACCTGGTACTACACCAGCGGCTATGACCAGAAGGCCAGCGCCACCGCCAGCGCCGTGCAGGACCGGGTGGATGCGTACAGCCAGTTCGACCTCTACCTGGCCTACACCGGGCTGGAGAAGCTGACCCTGTACGCCAAGATCCAGAACCTGGCCGATGAAGAACCGCCGTACGACGCCTCGTTCCCGGGCATCCGCGCGCCGTACGACTTCAGCCAGTACGACCTGCGTGGCCGCTACTTCACCGTCGGCTTCGACTACCGTTTCTAAGAGGGGTTGCTGTGTCCTTGTTCCGTGGTTTGTCGCGTCCCATCACCTGGCTGGTGGGCTCGCTGTGGCTGTTGGCCGCACCGGCGTTCGCGCAGAACGCCTACTTCTTCCCGCAGGGCGGGGAGTTCGATCCGGCCATTCCCACCCCGCAGCAGTTCCTGGGCTATGAGATCGGCAGCCGCTACACGCGGCATGACCAGTTGGTGGCCTACTTCAACGAGCTTGCCAGGCACTCCGACAAGATCAAGGTGGAACAGATCGGCAGCAGCTACGAAGGGCGCCCGCTGCTGATCGCCACCGTCACCTCGGCGCAGAACCAGCAGCAGCTTGAAACGCTGCGCCGCCAGCACGTGACCCTGGCCGACCCGGCACAGCCGCTGTCGGCGGCCGGCAACAGCCCGGTGGTGGTGTGGCTGGGCTACAGCGTGCACGGCAACGAGACCTCCAGCGGCGAAGCCGCGCTGCTCACCGCGTATTACCTGGTGGCCAACCGCAGTGCCGACACCGCCCGCTGGCTGGACCGCGCCGTGGTGCTGTTCGACCCGGCGCAGAACCCGGACGGTCGCGACCGCGCCGCCAGCTGGCACAACGCGTATGCGTCCTCGCCCGCGTCCGCCGACCCGGCCGACAAGGAGCACGTGGAGCCGTTCCCGCAGGGCCGCACCAACCACTACTTCACCGACCTCAACCGCGACTGGCTGGCGCTGACCCAGCAGGACACGCGGCCGAAGATCGCTTACTTCCACCAGTGGTATCCCAACGTCCAGATCGACTTCCACGAGATGGGCAAGGACAGCACCTACTACTTCGAACCGTCGCCGGCGAGCATGCACAGCCCGCTGCTGCCGGCGTCGTCGTATGAATTCAACAAGACCCTCGCCAAGTACCACGCACAGTCGCTGGATGCGCTGGGGTCGCTGTACTACACCGGCGAAAACTTCGACAACTTCTCGCCCGTGTACGGCTCGACGTATCCGGACTTCCACGGCGCGGTCGGCGTCACCGTCGAGCAGGCCAGTTCGCGTGGACGCGTGCAGGAATCGGTCAACGGCCTGCTGACCTTCCCGTTCACCATCCGCAACCAGGTCGCCACCGGCTTGGGCACGGTGCGCGGTGCGGTCACCGAGCGCGATGGGCTGCTCAAGCTGCAGAAGGCGTTCTTCCAGTCCGCGCTGAAGCAGGCCAACCAGCAGCCGGTGAAGGCATTCGTGTTCGGCGACGGCAACGACCCGGGCCTGACCCGGCGCCTGCTCGACCTGCTGCTGCAGCACCAGATCACCGTGCAGGCGCTCACCTCGACGGTGACCGTGGACGGCCAACGCTTCGAGCCGGGCAGCGCCTACGTGGTGCCCACCGCGCAGCCACAGTTCCGCCTGGTGCATTCGATCTTCGCCGACACGCCGCCCATCAAGGGGGACGTGTTCTACGGCAGCACCTCGTATGCCATTGCGCCGGCCTACGGCCTGGCGTTCGCCGGCAGCCGCAGCCGCATCGCCGGTGGTGAACGCATCAGCGCATTGCCCGCCGCGCACGGCGGGGTGAGCGGCGGACAGGCGGGCTATGCCTATGTGTTCGACTGGCGCGATTACAACGCCAGCCGCGCGCTGTACGCGCTGCAGGCCAAAGGCGTGCTGGCGCGCGCGGCCTTCCAGCCGTTCACCGCGAGCACCGCCACCGGCGAGCATGCCTTCGCCCGCGGCAGCGTGGTGATTCCGGTGGCCGGCCAGGTGCTGGCCGGCGATGCGTTGCTGGCCGCCGTGGACGATGCGGCGCGCAGCAGCGGCGTGCAGGTGCACGCGCTGTCCAGCGGCCAGAGCCGCAGCGGCATCGACCTGGGCAGCGACAGCGTCAAGTCGCTGCGCAAGCCGGCGGTGGCCCTGGTGATGGGCGAGGGCGTGAGCGCCACCGAGATCGGCTCGGCGTGGTTCCTGCTCGACCAGCAGGTGCAGCTGCCGGCCAGCAAGCTGGACCCGTCGCAGCTGGGCAAGGTCAACCTGGACCGTTACACCTCCATCGTGCTGGCCGGTGGCACCTACACCGGTGTGGACGCCGCCGCCGTGGCCGCCCTGAAGCGCTGGATCAACGCCGGTGGTTCGCTGGTGACCTACGGCAGCGCCGCGAAGTGGGCGATCGAGCAGAAGCTCAGCGATGAGGTGCTGGGCGCGGAAGAGAAGGAACCCGCTGGCGCCCGCCGGGCGTTCGGTGACCAGCGCGACATCGCCGCGATCGAACGGGTCAGCGGCAACATCCTCAGTGCGGATGTGGATACCAGCCACCCGCTGGGCTTCGGCCTGCCGCGCACGCAGCTGGCGGTGAACAAGGAAAACGGCATCAGCTTCAAGCCGAGCCGCAATCCGTTCTCCACCGTGGTGCGCGTGGACGAGGCACCGCGCGTGAACGGTTATCTGTCGGAGAGCAACCGCAGCCGCGTGGCCGGGTCGGCGTGGCTGCTGGTGTCGCCGCAAGGGCAGGGCAACGTAGTGCTGTTCGCCGACGATCCGGCGCACCGCAAGTACTGGCACGGCACCGAGCGGCTGCTGTTGAACGCGGTGTTCTTCGGCAACCTGCTGAACCCGACCAAGCCGCGGGGGTAATTCCCGCCCGGCCCGGACGTCCCGTGGGACACGCATGGCGTGTCTCTACGCGGGCCGGATTGCGTAGTGACACGCCATGCGTGTCATCGCAAACCCAAAAGAAAAGGGCGACGCAATGCGTCGCCCTTTTCTGTGTTCAATCCGCGAACGGATCAGGCCGGACGGCCGCCGCCGCCCTGGCTGCGCCCGCCACCGCCTCGGCGCTGGCCCTGCGGCTGGCCGCCGCGCGGCGCACCGTTACCGGCACCACGGCTCGCACCGCGACCGGCACCGTCACGCTGGCCGCCGCCGGTCTTGGCACCGGCATGCGCATGACGTGGCGCGTCACCGTGCGGACGGCGCGCGTGCGCGGTCCGGCGCGGCGCGCGATCGCCACCCGGCACTTCGGCCTTGCCCGGCGCGCTGTTGCCCCAGCGGATCGGGGTCTGCGGCTCGAAGCCGGGCACGTCGCGGATGTCCATGTCCTTGTCGAGCAGGCGCACGATCTGGCGCAGCAGCTTGGCCTCGTCCTGCGCCACCAGCGAGATCGCCTGGCCGGTCGAGCCGTTACGGCCGGTACGGCCGATGCGGTGCACGTAATCCTCGGCCACCATCGGCAGGTCGTAGTTGATGACCTTCGGCAGTTCGTTGATGTCGATGCCACGCGCGGCAATGTCGGTGGCCACCAGCACGGTCACACGACCGGCCTTGAAGTCACCCAATGCACGCAGGCGCTGGCCCTGGCTCTTGTTGCCGTGGATCGCCGCGGTCTTGATGCCGGACTTCTCCAGGAACGTGGCCAGCTTGTCGCAGCCGTGCTTGGTACGGCCGAACACCAGGGTCTGCTCGCGGCTGTCCTGGGACAGCAGGTGCAGCAGCAGCTCGCGCTTGCGCGGGCCATCGACCGGGTGCACGCAGTGCTTGATGGACTCGGCCACGGTGTTCTTCGGGGTGACCTGGATCTGTTCCGGGTCGCGCATGAACTCCAGCGCCAGCTGCTTGATGCTCTCCTCGAACGTGGCCGAGAACAGCAGGGTCTGGCGGTTCTGGCGCGGCAGCTTGGCGAGGATCTTCTTGATCGACGGCAGGAAGCCCATGTCGAGCATGCGGTCGGCTTCGTCCAGCACCAGGATCTCGATACCCGACAGGTCGACGCTGCGACGCTCCAGGTGGTCGATCAGGCGGCCCGGGCAGGCCACCAGCAGGTCCACGCCACGGCGCAGCACGTCGAACTGGTTGCCCATGCCGACGCCGCCGTAGATGCAGGCGCTCGGAATGCGCAGGTACTTGCTGTAACCGCGCAGGCTGTCATGCACCTGGGTGGCCAGCTCGCGGGTCGGGGCCAGCACCAGCGCACGCGGCTTGCGCGGGCCGTTCACGGCCTGCGGGTTGGTGCCCAGGTGCTGCAGCAGGGGCAGGCCGAACGCGGCGGTCTTGCCGGTACCGGTCTGTGCGCCGGCCAGCAGGTCGCGACCGGCCAGGGCGAGCGGGATCGCCTGCTCCTGGATCGGGGTCGGGTTTTCATAGCCCTGCTCGGACAACGCGCGCAGCAGGAACGGGGCAAGGCCCAGGTTTTCAAAAGACATCGGGTGGAAGCTCCAAAGACGAAGTAACGCCAGGCCGAATGGCCGGACGCAAGGCAGATCGTGGTGATCGGCTGACTCGGAGCGTTCCCGTAAACCGCGCTGCGAGAATTGGGTGCAGCCGGCGCGGTGCGCAGACTGGAATGCATGACGAATGGCGTCGGAGTGGGGGCGGGCGAGGGACGGAAATCCCGGTCGCCGGCGATCCCGAAGGGAAACGGACGGCCGCTGCAGACAATAGGAGTATAGGAGAAATCATGCGGCGCATCAATTTTCCCCATTCAGCTTTGTAGAGCCACGCCCTGCGTGGCTGCGCGCCAATTCGCGGTCATGAACGTCTGAAGGGTGGCTTATACCCCCATTCCGCTTTGTAGAGCCACGCCCTGCGTGGCTGCGCGCCAACTCAGGGTCATGAACGCCCGATGCGTGGCGTCGGCCGTTGCTAAACGTCGGAAAGGGGAGGGGGCATCTTCAGGTTCAGCGGCCCCGGATCCTTGTGCCGCGCTTCGCGCGGTCTCCACGCAGGGCGTGGATCTACGCGGTGTTGGCGCGAACGCCGTGGGGCAGCCCGGCGCAGAGGATCCACGCGGCATTGGAAAGCGCGCGCGGACAACCCGGCGGAGTGGATCCACGCGGCCTTGGCGCGGACGCGGGGATAATGCGGCGCAGCACCAGCCGGATGATGGCAGGGCACTGCGGGCTCCCCGATCGTTTAAGGTGGTTTCGTGCCGCATCGCAGCTTGGCAGCACCGCGCATTTGGTTACACTCGAAACCTATTTTTCTGCGATCCCGGATACCCACCCATGAAGCTTGGTTCTTTGAAGGAAGGCGGCCGCGACGGCACCCTGATCGTGGTCTCGCGCGACCTGCGCCACGGCGTGCGCGCCACCGGGATCGCCGCCACGCTGCAACAGGCGCTGGAAGACTGGAGCCACCTGGCGCCGCGCCTGAACGCCTTGTCCGAATCGCTCAATGACGGCAGCGCCGATGGCGTGTTCGACATCGACCTGCAGGCGCTGGCCGCGCCGCTGCCGCGTTCCTATGAATTCGTGGATGGCAGCGCCTACCTGCCGCACGTGGAGCGCGTGCGCCGCGCCCGTGGCGCCGAGGTGCCGGAAAGCTTCTACACCGACCCGCTGATGTACCAGGCCACCAGCGCCGGCTTCCACGGCCCGCGCGATGCAGTGAAGGTGGTCAGCGAGGACTACGGCATCGACCTGGAAGCCGAGCTGGTGGTGATCACCGACGACGTGCCCATGGCGGTCACCGCCGAGCAGGCGGCCGGTCACATCCAGCTGGTGGGCCTGGTCAACGACGTGTCGCTGCGCAACCTCATTCCCGGCGAACTGGCCAAGGGCTTCGGCTTCCTGCAGTCCAAGCCGCGTTCGGCGCTGTCGCCGGTGTTCGTCACCCCCGACGAACTGGGCGACGCCTGGCAGGACAGCAAGGTGCACCTGCCACTGGTGACCCACGTCAACGGCGCCTGGTTCGGCGCGCCCGAGGCGGGCGTGGACATGCAGTTCAACTTCGCCCAGCTCGTGGCGCATGCGGCCAAGACCCGCCCGCTGGGTGCCGGTGCGATCGTCGGGTCGGGCACCATCGCCAACGAAGACACCGGCAAGGGGGCCTCGTGCTTCGCCGAACTGCGCACCGTGGAAACCCTGCGCGACGGCAAGCCGAGCACGCCCTTCATGTCCTTCGGCGACGTGGTCCGCATCGAGATGTTCGATGCGGCGGGCGAGAGCATCTTCGGCGCCATCGAACAGCGCATTGAACAGGCCCAGCGGCCCTGAGCATCCCGATGAACCTGCCCATGGACCGGATCGAGCTGTTCAGTTACTGGCGTTCCAGCGCCGCCTACCGCGTGCGCATCGGCCTGAACCTGAAGGATCTCGCCCACGAGATCACCCCGGTCCACCTGGTCCGCGATGGCGGCCAGCAGCACAGCGACCATTACGCGGCGCTCAACCCGCAGGAACTGGTGCCCACCCTGTGCCACGGCGACCGCGTGGTGCACCAGTCGATGGCGATCCTGGAATACCTGGACGAGGTGTTCCCGGACCCGTCGCTGCTGCCCGACGATGCACCGGGCCGTGCCCGCGTGCGTGCACTGGCGCAGCTGGTGGCCTGCGACATCCACCCGCTCAACAACCTGCGGGTGATGCAGTTCTTCAGCGATACCTGGAATGTGCCGCAGCCCGAGCGCGAGGACTGGACCCGGCACTGGATGCAGGTCGGCTTCGATGCGATGGAGCGCATGCTGGTGGAATCGGTCGATACCGGCCGCTTCTGCCACGGCGACAGCCCGACCCTGGCCGACTGCTGCCTGGTGCCGCAGTTGTACAACGCGCGGCGCTTCAACGTGGACATGAGCCCGTATCCGACCCTGGCGCGGATCGACGAGGCGTGCCTGGCACTGCCGGCGTTCGATGCGGCGCGGCCTGAGAACCAGACCGACGCTTCATAACCGGTAGTGCCGGCCGCTGGCCGGCTCCTCGCATGGCCGGGTTTCCGTGGAGCCGGCCAGCGGCCGGCACTACGGGTATGGCCAGGTTTCCGTGGAGCCGGCCAGCGGCCGGCACTACGGGTATGGCCAGGTTTCCGTGGAGCCGGCCAGCGGCCGGCACTACGGGTATGGCCAGGTTTCCGTGGAGCCGGCCAGCGGCCGGCATTGCGGGCATGGCCGGGATTCCGTGGAGCCGGCCAGCGGCCGGCATTGCGGGTATGGCCGGGATTCCGTGGAGCCGGCCAGCGGCCGGCACTACCGCGGGCGGACGGCCATCAGAACCCGTGCGTGATCGCGGCCGGGCTCGCCGCCGAATAATCCGCGTACGGATCGTGCTCGCCGCTGCCGCCCTCGGACAGGCGGAACTTCAGCGCCAGGCCGTCGCGCGAATCGGCCGCACGCAGCGCCTCTTCCTGTTCGATGATGCCGGACTTGGCCATCCGGAACAGGCACTGGTCGAAGCTCTCCATGCCTTCTTCCAGCGAGGCTTCCATCGCCGCCTTGATCTCGTGCACCTGGCCGCGGCGCAGCAGGTCGCGGATCATCGGGGTGTTGATCAACACCTCGGTGGCCGGCAGCCGGCGCCCGTCCTGGCCCTTGACCAGGCGCTGGGACACCACCGCGCGCAGGTTCAACGAGAGGTTCATCAGCACGTTGCGATGCGCGCTCTCGGGGAAGAAGTTGAGGATGCGCTCGATGGTCTGGTCGGCGTTGTTGGAGTGCAGCGTGGCCAGGCACAGGTGACCGGTTTCAGCGAAGGCGATGGCCGCCTCCATCGTCTCTGCATCCAGGATTTCGCCGATCAGGATCACGTCGGGCGCTTCACGCATCGCGTTCTTCAGCGCGTTGTGGAAGGCATGGGTATCCAGGCCGACCTCGCGCTGGTTCACGATCGACATCTTGTGCTTGTGCAGGTACTCGATCGGGTCCTCGATGGTGAGGATGTGCCCGGTCGTGGTGCTGTTGCGGTGGTCGATCATCGAGGCCAGCGAGGTCGATTTGCCCGAGCCGGTCGAGCCGACCACCAGCACCAGCCCGCGCGGCGTCATGATGACGTCCTTCAGGACCTGGGGCAGGTTGAGCTCTTCGATGCTGGGAATCTTGCTGCGGATGGCACGGATCACCATGCCCACTTCGCCGCGCTGCTTGAAGACGTTGACGCGGAAACGCCCCGCCTCGGCCAGGGCGATGGCCATGTTGAGCTCAAGATCGCGCTCGAACTGGGGCACCTGGCCCTCGTCCATCAGCGAATAGGCGATTTTCTTGACCATGCCCGGCGGCAACCCGGTGTTCCCCAACGGGTACAGCTTGCCTTCGATCTTGATGTACACCGGGGCTCCGGTGGTCAAGAACATGTCCGAAGCGTTCTTTTCGGTCATCAGCTTCAGGAAATAGCCGATATCCATGCGAAATGTTTCCCCAACAATCAGCCGCGTGCCATTGCAAGCACGCCGCAGGCTTCCGACAATGGCCGCGCACCTTCTTCTGGCGAACGGCACCCCCAATGAATCCTAGCTTCGCACAATTACGACGCACTCTGTATGTGATGGCGTGCGCATTCGCGCTCTCTGGTGCCGTCCAGGCGCAGGATGGCGCCCTGGAACTGATGCAGGCCCGGCAGGCGGTCGACAAGGCCACCCAGGCCGACGCCGACCAGTACGCCCCGGACCTGATCGCCGTGGCCCGTCAGGGCCTGGAGCAGGCCCAGCGCGCCGCGGGGGACCGCCGCGAGCGCAAGAACGCGCCCGTCCTGGCCGTGCGCGCCACCGCCGACGCCGACCTGGCCCGCGCCCGCAGCGAGGAGGCCACCGCCAACGCCCAGCTGCAGCTGCGCCGCAACGAGGTGACCCAGCTCGAACGCCAGCTGGCCGCCGGGGAGGACCGCCGATGAAGGCCGTTGCCCTGCGCCTGTCGCCGCTGCTGCTCGCCACCGCGCTGTCCCTGCCGTTGCTGGCCAGCGCCGCCGAAGACCCGGCCGTGGCCCAGCTCACCCAGCGCCTGATGGCCATCCAGGCCAACCCGGACACCGCCGAACTGGCCGCCTTCGAGCGCCTGCAGGCCCAGCAGGCCGTGGCCGAGCTGGCCAAGGCCAAGCGCCGCGACCTGGACCAGGCCCGTTACCTGGCCGACCGCCGGGTCGAGATCGCCGAGACCAGCGTGCGCGCCGGCCTGGCCAAGCGTGAGGTGGCCACGCTGGAGCGCACCCGCAGCGACCTGCTGATCGAAGCCAGCCGTCGCGACGCCCAGCGCGCCCGCCAGGAGAACGAGCGCCTGCGCGTGCAGGCCCAGATCCAGGCCGAGGAAGCCGAGCGCCTGCGCCTGTCCGCCGAACAGGAGGCGCTGGCCCGCCAGGACGCCGAAACCGCGCTCACCAGCGTGGCCGGCAAGCAGACCGCCCGCCTCAGCGCCGCCCAGCAGAACGCGGCCAAGCTGGCCCGGGAAGAGGCCGAACTGGTCTCGGGCAACACGCTTCCCGGGTCGAAGGTCGACAGCCGCGGTGAGGTATTCACCTTCGCGGGCGACGCCTTCGCCAGCGGCAAGGGGGCACTGTCGGCCGGGGCCAAAGGCCAGGCCAAGGCGCTGGCCGAATACCTGAACATCGGCAAGAAGGGCCGCGTCCGGATCGAGGCCTACGATGCCGCCGCCGGGGTGGGGCAGCAGCGTGCCGACGCCCTGCGCGACGCGCTGGTGGGCGCCGGGGTCAGTGCCAGCCGGTTGCAGGCCAGCGGCAAGAAGGCCGCGTCCACCAAGGCCCGCTCGGCCGAGGTCATCATCGCCCCGTAAACGATGTTCATGACCCGCCCGTCATGACCAACGGTCATGACCTGCCCGCCATCGTTCCGGTAGGTCACGACCGTTGGTCGTGACCGCCTCGATGGCCGGCGCATATCGCCAACACGTTGTTTTCGTTACTTTTTCGTTGTTGTGCGTGTTCAGCCTGAACGTCTGCTGCGCCATTGGGTCGATTTCAAACGAAACCCTTGAACCGGTCGTTTGGCAGGCGTAGGGTCGATTGTCCGGGTTGCCTTCTGCAGCCCGGATGATTGGAGGGCCGGGCCGATGAACCAAGGGCGCGAACCAACGCCGTCAGCAGTCCGGGCAGTCCCGGCTGTGCGTGTGGATTCGGGTGCGGTCACGGTTGATGCCGGCACTCCTCCCAAAGCAACGCCCCGTGCCGTGTCGGCCGGGGCGTTCTTGTTTCTGCCGTAAAGCGATAGGAGGTTCATCATGTTTGAAGGTCAGCCCCAGAGCGAAATCGACGCACGCCGCCAGCGTGACCCGGAATTCAAGGCCCTGTACGAACGGCACCAGAAGTTGAACAAGAAATGTATGGATGCCGAGCTGGGCGTACTTCCGATCGACGGTGTCACCCTGGGCCAGATGAAGCGTGAGAAGCTGTATGCGAAGCAGAAGCTGGAACGGCTTTACTCCTCCCCCCTGAATTAAAGCCCCCTGCGTGCCGGCCCACGGTCGGCACCTACCGTTCACGGGCCGCCCTGCGGGGCGGTACCTGCCCCAAACGCCGCGGGCGGCGTCCGTCTCCTCGTCGACGGGCGCCGTCCGCGTCGCTCTTTCAGGGCCTCGCCCTGGAGGCGGCCGGGCAGACAAGCGCGGCGTGTCAGTAACGCCGTTATGTCGGATAATCGGGAGTCCGGCCGCGTTGCGGCGCGAATCGATGTGATCCGATGGCAATCCACTCCTCCGTACTCGACCTCATTGGCAAGACCCCGATCGTCAAGGCCCAGCGCCTGGATACCGGTGTCTGCGAGCTGTACCTGAAGCTCGAAAGCGCCAATCCCGGGGGATCCATCAAGGACCGCATCGGCCTGTCCATGATCGAGGCCGCCGAAACGCGTGGCGAACTGAAGCCGGGCGCGACCCTGGTCGAAGGCACCGCCGGCAATACCGGCCTGGGCCTGGCGCTGGTGGCCCAGCAGAAGGGCTACAAGCTGATCCTGGTCGTGCCCGACAAAATGAGCCGCGAGAAGATCTTCAACCTCAAGGCGATGGGCGCCGAAGTGCGCCTGACCCGGTCGGACGTCGCCAAGGGCCACCCGGAGTACTACCAGGACATGGCCCAGCGCGTGGCCGAGGAAACCCCGGGCGCGTACTTCATCAACCAGTTCGGCAACCCGGACAACCCGGCCGCGCACGAGTTCGGCACCGGCCCGGAGATCCTGGAACAGATGGACGGCGACCTGGACGCCATCGTGTTCGGCTGCGGCAGCTCCGGCACCATGACCGGCCTGTCGCGCGCCTTCGCCACGTTGTCGCCGAAGACCGAGCTGGTGCTGGCCGACCCGGTCGGTTCGATCCTGGCCGAGTACATCAATGACGGCGTGCTCAACGACAAGTCGGGCAGCTGGCTGGTGGAAGGGATCGGCGAGGACTTCCTGCCGTCGATCGCCGACTTCAGCCGGGTCACCAAGGCCTACGCGATCACCGACGCCGAAAGCTTCCACACCGCGCGCGAGCTGTTGGGCAAGGAAGGCATCCTCGGTGGCTCCTCGACCGGCACCCTGCTGGCCGCGGCGCTGAAGTACTGCAAGGAACAGACCACCCCCAAGAAGGTGCTGGTGCTGGTCTGCGACACCGGCAACAAGTACCTGTCCAAGATGTACAACGATTACTGGATGCTGGACAACGGCTTCCTGGAGCGCCCCCAGACCGGCGACCTGCGCGACCTGATCCTGCGCCCGTATGGCCAGCGCGACACCGTCGTGATCGGCCCGAACGACCTGCTCACCACCGCCTACCAGCGCATGAAGCTGTACGACGTGTCCCAGCTGCCGGTGATGGACGGCGACCAGCTGGTCGGCATCGTGGACGAAAGCGACGTGCTGCTGCATGTCTACGGCGACGAAACCCGCTTCCGCGACACCGTTGCCACCGCCATGGTCAGCAAGCTGGACCGGCTGGACGTGAAGTCGCCGATCGAGGCCCTGCTGCCGGTGTTCGACCGCGGCCAGGTCGCCATCATCATGGACGGGACCAGCTTCCTGGGCCTGATTACCCGGATCGATCTGCTCAATTATCTGCGCCGCCGGGTGCAATAACGACCCGATGGCCGGCGTTCGGCTCTGAACCTGCGTTTATCGGCGTCAACGGGCGATTAAGCCAGCGCTGATAGAATTCCGCTCCTTTTGCGGGAGCCCCAATAGGGGCTTCCAATTGCTGGGAAACACTATGTCCGACCACGCTTCCTCCGGGCACAACGACCGTGCACTCGCCCTGGCCACGCTGGCCATCCATGGCGGGCAATCGCCGGACCCGAGCACCGGCGCGGTGATGCCGCCGATCTACGCGACGTCCACTTACGCCCAGTCCAGCCCCGGCGAACACCAGGGTTTCGAGTACTCGCGCACCCACAACCCGACCCGCTTCGCCTACGAGCGTTGCGTGGCCTCGTTGGAAGGCGGCGGCCGCGGCTACGCGTTCGCCTCGGGCATGGCCGCCACCTCCACGGTGATGGAGCTGCTGGACGCCGGCAGCCACGTGGTGGCGATGGACGACATCTATGGCGGCACCTTCCGCCTGTTCGAGCGCGTGCGTAAGCGCACCGCCGGCCTGCAGTTCAGCTTCGTCGACCTGACCGACCTGGCCGCCCTCGAGGCGTCGATCACCCCGCAGACGAAGATGGTCTGGATCGAAACCCCGACCAACCCGATGCTGAAGATCGTGGATATTGCCGCGGTCGCCGCCATCGCCAAGCGCCACGGCCTGCTGGTGGTGGTGGACAACACCTTCGCCTCGCCGATGCTGCAGCGGCCGCTGGAGCTGGGGGCCGACCTGGTCCTGCACTCGGCCACCAAGTACCTCAATGGTCACTCGGACATGGTCGGCGGCATGGTTGTCGTGGGCGACAACGCCGAGCTCGCCGAGCAGATGGCGTTCCTGCAGAACTCCATCGGCGCTGTACAGGGGCCGTTCGACAGCTTCCTGGCCCTGCGCGGCCTGAAGACCCTGCCGCTGCGCATGAAGGCACATTGCGCCAACGCACTGGCCCTGGCCCAGTGGCTGGAAAAGCACCCGGCCGTGGAAAAGGTGATCTATCCGGGCCTGGCCTCGCACCCGCAGCACGAGCTGGCCACGCGCCAGATGAACGGCTACGGCGGCATCGTCTCGATCGTGCTCAAGGGCGGGTTCGAGGCGGCCAAGCGTTTCTGCGAGAAGACCGAGCTGTTCACCCTGGCCGAGTCGCTGGGTGGCGTGGAAAGTCTGGTCAACCATCCGGCGGTGATGACCCATGCGTCCATTCCTGTCGAACGCCGCGATCAGCTGGGCATCAGCGATGCACTGGTGCGGTTGAGCGTGGGGGTGGAGGACCTGGGGGATCTGCAGGTGGATCTGGAACGGGCGTTGGGCTGATCGCAGCCGATCCCGATGAACGCAATCGAGCCCACCCGACCGTCTGCCCAAGTGCGCCTGCTGGCGTGGTTGCGCAGTCAAGGTTGGCTGCGCAGCGCCTATCACCTCATTCCACGCCCGCTGCGTGAGGGCGCTTTGCAGCTCCTCACTCATCGCCTGCGTGCGCGTACCGGTTTTGCACGTACCGCCGCCTGGCGGGAATGGAACCGGCAGGCGCATCCGGACGCGCCGCTCGTTCGCGCGCCGGGCGTGGAGCCGGTGCGATCCGGAGTCAACATCATCGGTTACGTCAACGGCCAGTTCGGCCTGGCGGAAGCGGCGCGCAGCTATGCGCGCGCACTCATGGAGCAGGGGGTGCCGGTTGCGCTGCACGATATCAATCTGGGCCTCCCCAACGCGCGTGCGAAGAGCGCGCTCGATGCCCATATCGATGACACGATGCCGCACCGGGTCAGCATCATATTCGTCAATCCAGATTACCTTCCGCAGGCGTTGGCGAAGATCGGCGAAGCGCATCTCAAGGGGCGGCACCTCATCGCGTGCTGGTTCTGGGAACTGGAGCGGATTCCGGACGCCTGGCTGCCATCACTGGGCCTGGTGGACGAAGTCCTGGTCGCGAGCGCGTTCGTCGAGCAGGCTGTTGCGCGGGTGACCGACAAGCCGGTGCTGCGGGTACCGATGCCCGTTACGGTGCCTGCGGACAGTGGATTGCAGCGTGCCGATTTTGGCCTGCCGGACGATGTCTTTGTATTCCTGACGACCTTCGACTTCAGCTCCAGGATGGAGCGCAAGAATCCGGAGGCGGCCATCCGTGCGTTTCTGGCGGCCTTCCCATCGACGCGCCGTGACGTGCGCCTGGTGGTCAAGAGCAGCAATGGGCATCGATTCCCGCATTGGCTCAAGCACCTGCTGGCCCTTGCTGCGGGCGACGATCGAATTCTGATTCGGGACGACGTCATCGAACGAGAGCATCTCGCCGCCTTGCAACGGTGTTCGAACGCCTATGTATCGCTGCATCGGGCAGAGGGTTTCGGGCTGGGAATGGCCGAATGCATGGCGATGGGAAAGCCGGTCATCGCCACGGCCTGGTCAGGCAACATGGAGTTCATGGACGCAGGGTGCGCGGCGCTGGTCGATTACACCCTTGTTCCGGTTCGCGCCGGCGAATACCCCGGGGGCGAAGGCCTGCGATGGGCTGATCCAGATATTGAACAGGCCTCCGCCTGGATGCGGCGGCTGGTTGATGAACCCGGGCTGGCACCTGGCCTGGGCGAGCGGGGCAGGCAGCATGTCGACGAGGTTTTGTCCGGCAGGCATGCCGCGCGACAGATCATCATCCGTACAGGTGAAATCGAGGCTGGGCGGATGTCCACGCAGCAATGCATGAAAGAACCACTGGAAGAGGGCGAAACAAGCCGTGATTGACATGCTGCGGTCCCTTTGGGCATACCGCTACTTCATTCTCTCCTCGATCAAGAACGATCTGAGGATGCGCTTCATTCGAAGCAAGCTGGGTGCGCTGTGGATGATCATTCACCCGCTGATGCAGGTGCTCATCTTCGCCACCATCCTCTCCGAGGTGTTGTCGGCAAAAATGCCCGGCGTCGAGAACAAGTATGGATACGCCCTGTATCTGATGGCGGGAACGCTCTGCTGGAGCATGTTCTCCGAGACGGTATCCAAGTGCGTCAATCTGTTCGTGGATAGCGGGAACCTGATGAAGAAGATGGCGTTCCCGCGGATCTGCCTTCCGTTCATTGCCGCCGGGACCATGCTGGCAAACAACCTGCTGCTGCTTGCGGCGATCTTTGCCGTGTTCGCGGTGATGGGGCACTATCCCGGTGTACAGGTGCTGTGGCTGCCTGCGCTGATCCTGCTGACGCTCGGTTTCGCGATGTCGATCGGTCTCCTGCTCGGCGTATTCAATGTATTCATGCGGGACATCAGCCAGGTGGTTCCGGTTGTCCTGCAGGCGTTGTTCTGGCTGACGCCGATCGTCTACAACGTGAGCATCCTGCCGGAAGCGGCTCGCGAGGCATTCAAGCTCAACCCGTTGTACCCGCTGGTGACCAGTTATCAGCAGGTGCTCCTGTACAACCAGCCGCCCGTGTGGATGGATCTGTTGCCGATGGCGGTGGTGACGTTGATCCTGCTGCTTGCGTCGCTGGTGGTGTTCCGCAAGGCCAGTCCGGAAATGGTGGACGCGCTATGAGTGGTCTGCTGAAGCTCACCGGTGTAGGCAAGGCCTACCGGCATTGGGGCAGCGAATGGCTGCGTGCAGCCAGCTGGTTCGGCCTGCCGGTGCGCCCCAAGGAAGAACACTGGATCCTCCGCGATGTGTCCCTGACCATCTCGCCGGGCGAGGCCGTGGGTGTGGTGGGCCGCAATGGTGCAGGCAAAAGCACCCTGCTGAAGCTCATCACCGGCACCACCCAGCCCACCGAAGGCAGCATCGTGCGCGGTGGACGCATCGCCGCCATCCTCGAGTTGGGCATGGGCTTCAATCCGGACCTCACCGGCCGCCAGAATGCCTTCCACGCCGCGGGTCTGATGGGGTACACGCAGCACCAGATCGAAGCAATGATCACCTTCATTGAAGCGTTCGCCGAGGTGGGCGAGTATTTTGATGAGCCTGTCCGCACCTACTCCAGCGGCATGCAGGTGCGCGTTGCGTTCGCTGTCGCGACGGCATTCCGCCCGGACATTCTCATCGTCGATGAGGCGCTCTCGGTCGGCGATGCCTATTTCCAGGCGAAGTGTTTCAAGCGCGTGCAGGAGTTCAAGGAGCTGGGCACCACGCTCATCCTGGTGAGCCACTCCGTCGCCGATATCGTCAAGCATTGCGATCGCGTGATCTTCATCAAGGACGGCGGTGTTCACGCCGATGGACCGTCCCGCGAAGTGTCCAACCTGTATCTCGACGAATTGTTTGGCCGCAAGCCTGCGAAAGCGACCGCGTTGGCTGGCAGCGTCGCACCGGCGAGCGTGGTGCTGGACGGCGGGAGCGAGGATCTGTTCCACACCCGGCGGGGCTACAACAAGGCCGAACATCGATGGGGCCAGGGCGGAGCGAGGATCATCGACTACGCCATCGTGAGCGGAGGCGAGGAACACCCGGCGCGCATCGACAGCGGCGCACGCACCGAGTTCGTGATGAAGGTGCTGTTCGAGCAGGATGTCGAGAATGCAGTGCCCGGGATTCTGATCAAAACCCTGGAAGGCCTGTTCCTGTACGGCACCAACTCGTTCCTGGCCAGCAACGGGGCTGCAGCGATCTCCGCGAAGGCGGGCGACATCGTGGTCTGCAGCTTCCAGGTGCCGATGAACGTCAATGAAGGGCACTACATGGTGTCGCTGGGCATCTCGTCGGGAGATCCCCTTTCCGAATTGGTACCGCTGGATCGCCGGTACGACTCCATCCTGCTCGATGTGAGCCGGCCGATGCAGTTCTGGGGAATTGTGGACCTCCACGCTGACTTCAGCGTGCAGGCGGCCTGACCAGGCGCAGAAACGTATGTGGTACCGAGAATTGGATGATTATGCTTATGAATGATGCCCCCACCCGTGCCGACGGCTCGATCGAAGCGCTGGTAGCCGCGTTGCCGGAGAAGTACCAGCCCATCTTCGGTCACCCGGAGCTTTCGGATGGAAGTTCCCGCGGGTGCGAAGATCGATTGGCGCTCATTCTTGCAGCGGCCCAGCGATTGCAGGGCGCGTTGGGGCGGCCGCTGCGCGTGCTCGACCTCGGCTGTGCCCAGGGCTTCTTCTCGCTGAACCTGGCAGCAGCGGGTCATTCCGTTCATGGTGCGGATTTCCTCGATCGAAACGTCGATGTCTGCGCTGCGCTGGCCGCGGAAGCCGGCCTGGGCAAGGCGACCTTCCAGTGCGCCCGCATCGAGGACGTCGCTGCCGCATTGCAGGCCGACACCTATGACCTGGTCCTTGGTCTCAGTGTGTTCCATCATCTGGTGCACGAGCACGGTCTTCCCCCCGTCGTGGAGATCATCGCCGGGATCGCGGACAAGATCGGCTGCGGCATCTACGAGGTCGCGGTGCGCGAAGAGCCGCTGTATTGGGGGCCGTCCCAGCCGAAGCACGCCAGTGAGCTGCTCGCACCCTACGCCTTCCAGCGGGTCATGTCCTGGCAGCCGACGCACCTCTCCGGCGTTGAGCGCCCCCTGTATTTCGCCAGCCAGAAGTACTGGTATGTCGGGGATGATTTCCGTGCATTCGATTCGTGGCGCTTCCAGTCGCATTCGATGGACATGAGCAGTCACCAGCAATCGCGACGCTATTTCTTCAGCAAGCATGTGCTGCTCAAGCAGTACTCATTGGCGAATCCGGCCCGACGTGAGTTCAATCGGGAGGAGTACGAGAACGAAGCGGGCTTCCTCGGCGCAGCGCCGCCGCAGATGCGTACCCCTGCATTGATTGAAGCGGTGGTGGATCGCCAGGACTGCTGGCTTGCCAGAGAGATGTTGCCGGGCCGGCTGCTGCTGAAGCTGATGGACGAGCATGTGCCCTATGCGGCCGAGCGCGTGGTGGATGGGCTGATCCGCCAGCTGGTGCTGCTGGAGGAGCGTGGCCTTTATCACAATGACGTGCGCTGCTGGAATCTGATGATCGATAGCGATTCGGAGCCACACCTCATCGATTTCGGCGCGATCTCGAAGACCCGCAGCGACTGCGTGTGGCCGGTCGATCTGCTGGTGTCGCTGCTGATCACCGTGCGCGAAATCTTCATGGGGCACGTGGGTCCGGTGCTGCCGGTGCGGCGTGGCCTGCTGGATGTCAGCATGCTGCCCATGCGCTACCAGACTGCGTTCGCCAACGCACTTGCCAAGCCGCGTGGCGCCTGGAGCTTCCGCGAACTGTCGGACGGCATCAAAGCATGGGCCGGTGAGTCGATGGAGTTCCCCGGATACGTCGCGGCGATCGCCGCCGCCGAACGAGGGATGTTGAGCCTTGAAGGCACGCTTGCGGCTGAGATGCATGAGGGCAGGGTTGCCCGCGAGAACCTTGCACGCTCGCTGGACGAGGCCCGCGCGGAGCTGACACGCTCCCG
Organism: Stenotrophomonas sp. KH_036_B; assembly: GCF_057839485.1. Lineage (NCBI taxonomy): Bacteria > Pseudomonadati > Pseudomonadota > Gammaproteobacteria > Lysobacterales > Lysobacteraceae > Stenotrophomonas > Stenotrophomonas sp. KH_036_B. The sequence goes on from NZ_CM174491.1 coordinate 670,987, forward strand.
TGAGGATGCCCATCGTTGGCACCTGCTTGCTGCGCAACGGGACGACGAGATCGCCACCTTGAATGACCGCACGATGTCCACGACGGTCAGCCACGGTGCCCTGCAGCATCGAATGGAAGGCTTGCTGGCCCAGTTGGCGGTCCAGGAGGCGGAGGCGCGCAGGGTTGGTGAGGACAATGCCGCGCTCGGAAAGTCCGTGCAGGAGTGGCAGGCGCGTGCAGACGAACTGAATCACCTGTTGCATCTCGTTCGCGGCAGCTGGTCCTGGAAGTTGACCGCCCCGCTGCGGGGCCTCAAGCTCCTGGTTCGGCAGCCGACCGCCTTCACCCGGCGGATCGTCCTGGCCGGCATGCGACGCGTGGTGCGTTATCCGGTGCTGGCGCGGCGGCTCAATTCGCTGGCCCAGTTGTTCCCGCCGCTGCACGCCAAGCTGATCTCGGTGGCCGTGAACAATCGAATCATCGCCGACGTTCCCGCTCCAATCGAGCAGGAAGGGATCGTCGGTGGCGTAAGCTCATTTACCGGCCTGACCGAGCGCGACGGCCTGGACCGCCTGTCCATCCGTGGCAAGGCGTTTTACCAAGGTATTGCAAACGGCAATCGCAAGGAGACCCGTTGATGCGAATTCTTTTGGACCTGCAGGGTGCGCAAGGCGAAAGCCGGCGCCGCGGCATCGGGCGATACTCCTTGTCGCTCGCGATCGCTGCAGCGCGGGCGAAGCGGGGGCATGATCTGCATCTCCTGTTGAATGGCGCCTTCCCGGAGACCATCGATCAGATTCGGGAGGCATTCACGGGCCTCGTGCCGAGACACAAGATTCATGTGCTGCATGTTCCGCTTCCGGTATTCGAGCGCGACGCGGGCAACGACCGGCGCAGAAGCCAGGCAGAGATCATCCGGGAAGCTGCGATCGCTTCGGTGAACCCGGATGTCGTGCACGTCTCCAGTCTCTTCGAGGGATTTGCCGACAATGCCGTCTGCAGCGTCAGCCAACACTGCCGCGTGCCTACGATCGTGACGCTTTACGATCTGATCCCGCTGATGAATGCGAAGCTGTATCTCGATCCGGATCCGACCTACAAGAGCTTCTACCTCGGAAAGCTCGGCAACCTGGGACGTGCCGATGGCCTCGTGGCCATTTCCCAGAGTTCGGCGGCGGAAGGGCACGACGTAGCCGGCTTCCCTGCTGATCGGATATTCAACATCTCCGCAGCATGTGATCGTGCGTTCCGGCCGCTGAAGCAAGCCGACCCGCTGCGCGGCGCTACACGCGCGGCGTTGGGACTGCGCGGCGGATTCTTGCTGTATACCGGTGGTGCGGACCGGCGCAAGAACCTGGGCCGGCTGATCGAGGCGTATGCCGGCTTGGACGTCCACACCCGTGCACATGTGCAGCTGGTCCTGGCGGGACACATGCCGGGCCCGCAAGTTGCCGAGTTGCAGTCCCTGGCGCACGAGAAGGGGCTGGGTGAGCGCGATCTCGTCTTTACCGGATACATCTCTGACGAACAGTTGATTGCCTTGTACAACGAATGCAGCCTGTTCGTTTTCCCGTCCTGGCACGAAGGATTCGGTCTGCCCGTGCTGGAGGCCATGGCCTGCGGCGCAGCGGTCATCGCATCGGATGCGTCCAGTATTCGGGAAATCGCGACCGAGAAGACGGCCCTGTTCGACCCGAACGACGCGGAGTCCATTCGCGAACGCATGGCGCATTTCCTGGCAAACCCGGAAGAAGTCAGCCGCCTGCGGGCGTACTCGCTGGAGCGCGCGAAGGTGTTTTCGTGGGACAGGGTCGCCGGACACTTTCTGGACGCCTGCGAGCGCGTTGCAGCACTCGGCATCGAGCGCACCTCGGTCGCGGCGGCCATCGACGACGCGATCGCCAGGCTTGGCGCTCTCAGGGGCCAACAGTCCAGCGAGATGCTGGCGGCCGCCGACGCGCTGGACCGAAGCTGTGCTGCGACCCCGCAGTTGCTGGTGGATGTGACCGAGCTGGCCGACAAGGATCTACGATCCGGCATCCAGCGTGTGACGCGCGCGGTGCTGGCCGAGTGGGGGCGCGTGCCGCCCGCCGGGTACGCCCTGCAGCTCGTGCGGATGGACCGGAGTGTGGGGACGTATGTCTGCGCAAACCGGTATGCCGCCACATTGCTGGGCGTGGAATCCCATCCGGACGTTCCTGTTGTCGCCCATCCCGGTGACGTGTTCCTTGGTCTGGACCTGGTGGGGTCCGCCGTGCAGGCGGGGAGCGCGTGGTTCGCGGCATTGCGGCGCAACGGCGTCAAGGTCAGCTTCGTCGTGTATGACATTCTTCCCGTCAGGCACCCCGAGTGGTGGCCAGGTGGGGGCGGACAACACCATGAGGCCTGGCTGCGCAATATTCTTGCCTGCGCCGACCAGCTCATCTGCATTTCCCGGGCGGTGGCCGATGATGTCAGCGCCTGGATGGATGAGAACCGGATAGACAGTGCGGCCACGATCGACTGGTTCCACCTCGGTGCGGACTTGGACGGCAGCATGCCTTCCAGGGGCCTGCCCGAAGATGCCGAGCAGGTTTTGGCGCTTCTGTCGGCGGTGCCGAGTTTCCTGATGGTGGGGACCATCGAGCCGCGCAAGGGGCACGAGGCGGTACTGGCCGCTTTCGAGGCGCTGTGGGCCGACGGCTACCAGATCAACCTGGTGATCATCGGTCGCAAGGGGTGGCTGGTCGACGCGCTGTGCAGGAAGCTGGCCGGGCACGAGGAGCTTGGGAAGCACCTGTTCTGGTTCGAAGGCGCCAGCGACGAGTACCTCGACCTGGTGTATGAGAAATCAAGCTGCCTGATGGCGGCGTCCGAGGGTGAAGGCTTCGGTCTGCCGCTGATCGAGGCGGCCCAGCGCGGCCTGCCCATCATCGCGCGTGACATTCCCGTGTTCAGGGAAGTGGCGGGCACGGGGGCGCATTACTTCCACGGTGCGGGCGCGGTGCCTATTGTGAACGCAGTCAAGGACTGGCTGACCCTGCATGCACAGCAGGCTCACCCAAGGTCTGACGGGCTTGGCTGGCTGACATGGACCCAGAGCGCGGTCCAACTGCAGCAGGCGCTACTGCGCGGCGAGGGCGGGGGCGACCTGCCTGCCCGGACACCATCCTGAGCTATGATTCGTAGCTGATACGACGCGCCGGTCCCCCCGGACCCGCGCCATCTGGCGGAATCCGCCACACCAGACTTTTTGAGAGAGATCGGAATGAGCAAGAAGAAGGCGATTATCACCGGCATCACCGGCCAGGACGGCGCGTATCTTACCGAGCTGCTGCTGAGCAAGGGATATGAGGTCTACGGGACGTATCGCCGCACCAGCTCGGTCAATTTCTGGCGCCTGGACGAGCTTGGCGTGACCAAGCATCCGAACCTGCACCTGGTCGAATATGACCTGACCGATCTGGGGACCACCATCTCCATGGTCCAGAAGATCCAGCCGGAAGAAATCTACAACCTGGCCGCGCAGAGTTTCGTGGGTGTGAGTTTCGAGCAGCCCACTACCACTGCCCAGATCACCGGCGTAGGCGCGTTGCATCTGCTGGAGGCCATCCGCCTGATCAACCCGAAGATCCGCTTCTACCAGGCGTCTACCTCGGAGATGTTCGGCAAGGTGCAGGCCATTCCGCAGGTCGAGGACACGCCGTTCTATCCGCGCAGCCCGTACGGCGTCGCCAAGCTCTACGCACATTGGATCACGGTCAACTACCGCGAAAGCTACGACATCTTTGGTTCCAGCGGCATTCTGTTCAACCACGAAAGCCCGCTGCGCGGTCGCGAGTTCGTGACCCGCAAGATCACCGACTCGGTGGCCAAGATCAAGCTGGGTCAGCTGGACTGCCTGGAGCTTGGCAATCTCGATGCCAAGCGCGACTGGGGGTTTGCCAAGGAATATGTGGAAGGCATGTGGCGCATGCTGCAGGTGGACCAGCCGGATACCTTTGTGCTTGCCACCAACCGAACCGAAACCGTCCGCGACTTCGTGCAGATGGCGTTCAAGGGCGCCGGCATTGACGTGGAGTTCCGCGGCAAGGACCAGGACGAAACCGCCATCGATACGGCCACCGGCAAGGTGGTGATGCGCATCAATGCCAAGTTCCACCGTCCGGCCGAGGTCGATCTGTTGATCGGCAACCCTGAAAAGGCAGAGCGCGTATTGGGTTGGAAGCCGCAGACCACGCTGGAGCAGCTGTGCCAGATGATGGTCGAGGCCGATCTGAAGAGGAACGAACGTGGGTTCTCCTTCTGAGATGGCGGGAAAGCGTGTTCTGGTGACGGGAGCGTCCGGTTTCACTGGGCGCTACATGGTGCGTGAGCTTGAGCGACGGGGTCATACGGTCGTCTCTCTAGTGAGCGCCGCCCAGTCGACTGCGGACACCGAAGATGATCCTCAGGTCAGGCGTGCGGACCTGAGGGACCTACGTACGTTGACGCAGGTCATGGATGAGGTTCGCCCCGACCACGTGATCCACCTTGCCGCTCTTGCGTTCGTCGCACACGGGAAGGTGGACGACTTCTATCAGATCAATCTGGTCGGTACCAGGAATCTGTTTCAAGCACTTCAAGACGCCGGCCACATTCCAGTAAGTGTCCTTTTGGCAAGCAGCGCCAACGTTTATGGGAACACGACCGAAGGAGCAATCTCAGAAGCTGTGCCGCCCAATCCCGCGAACGACTATGCGGTCAGTAAGCTGGCAATGGAGTACGTGGCGCGGCTGTGGAGCGACAGATACCCACTGGTGGTCGCGCGGCCATTCAATTACACCGGTGTTGGTCAGGATGAGAAGTATCTAATTCCGAAGGTGGTTTCTCATTTTGTGAAGGGCGCGAACCAGATTGAACTGGGCAACATCGATGTGTGGCGGGACTTCGGCGACGTCAGGGCCGTGGTCGATGCATATGCGCGCTTGATGGTGGAGCCGCAAGCGGCTTCCATGATCGTCAATGTGTGTTCGGGTGAAGCGCATTCGTTGCGTGGCATCATCGATACCTGCCAGCGCATCACCGGGCATGAGATCGCAATACGGGTGAATCCTGCGTTCGTCAGGGCGAATGAGGTTCGCGTCTTGCGCGGAAACAACGAATTGCTGAAAAGTGTGATCGGCGACTGGAACTGCCCGGATATCAGCCAAACGCTTGAATGGATGTTGACGTCGCATTTGGGGTAGCGCTACTCGCGAGAGCTTCTGTTTGGCCCGAGCGGCGCATTGGCGCCATTCGGCGCCGAATCAGTGTTGAGTGGGTAAGCGGATCTCTCCGCCTGCAGCGCTCGGTGCCCCGCCTGCTGTGATGAAGTTTATTTGGGCCGATTCGGCGTGCTGTCGGACGGCCTTTGATTACAGGTGCCTTTTACATATGTATCCATACCTGATGACGGTCTTCAGCGTCGCGGCGTGCTCCTTGGTGCTGCTTGGCTGCGGTTCGCTTTTCGTGCGATCAGATTCAGGCCACCTCCTGCCTGATGATGTCAGGGGGGCGGTTGGGGCGGCTGCAAGCCTGGCACTCGGCGTGGTCGCATTCGCGCTCTTGGTAATCAATTTCAACTTGTGGTTGCCAGGGAAGTGGGTCTATTACGGACTTGTCGCCGTGGCTGGATTCGGACTTCTCAGATTGTTGGTATTGCGCCGGACGGGCGGCATGGAACTAATAGTATGGTTGGTCGTGCTGTGTGTAGTCGTCGGGACAGTCGCATGGATTGTCGGGATACGCGTGGATGCGGCGAACTACTGGCTCATCGAGACTTCCAATCACGACACGCTTTTTTATTTTGAAGGTTCCCGTTGGGCGCTCAATCACCCGATCTTCGTTGGCCCCGAGGTTGTTTCCGAAGCGCTCAATCTGGGCGGCTGTCGTCTCGGTGCTGTCTACATAGGAAATGACTGCCCGGTATATCGAGGCGGAAGCTTCTCGATGCTCGGGATGGCGCTTGCGTACGGCGGTGGTGCTACTGCCAATGAGATGCTGATCTCGTCGGCTCTTGGCTCCCTGTTCATCGGCATTGGACTGCTCCCTATCGCCGTCATGAGCCGCTCAGGTGGCCGCTCGCTGCGTGTGGCGTGGTTGCCTGCCTTGGCCATTCTGACGGTGCTGGTCTACTTCTCGCCGAGCATGCTGGCGGCAGCGATCAACAGCAATGTCGCCACAACCCTTGGCGCGTCCGCCGCAGCCATGGTGCTGGCACTCGCTGCATCGATTGATCGATGCTGGTGGCGTCGAGCGCTGCTGCTGGGCCTTGGGGCGTCGTTGGCGGCACATTGCTACGGCGAGGCTGCGGCCGCCGCGGTAATCCTGGCTGCGTTTGGGGTGGCATGGGGTGCCCTGCTCAATCGGTCCTGGGCGGAGTTCTTCAAGGGCGCGGCGCTCTGCGCTGGCGCGTTCTTCCTTGCCTCCAACGTCCTTGTCATGGAACTGTTGCAATCCGCAAGTGATGTCGAGGGTATCGCCAGCGGCGGGACGTGGGAAGGCATGTACCTGCATGCCAGTCCTTGGACTTGGGTAGCTGCGCCATTTGCTGGAATGGTGGTGAATGGGAGTCCCTACGTCAGCCACAGCATGCTTGTAATCGGTTGGGCTCTGGCCGCGCTTGTAGCACTGGGCAGTGCGTGGGTTCCTGCTGCGCGTTCAGCGGCTGCCTCGCTCTTGCTAGTCTCGCTGTTGCTGATTGGTTTCGTCGAAGTGCGGGACTACGCCTATGGAGAGCATAAAGTTGTCCAGATGATCGGGCCAGCGGCCTGTGTTCTGGCCGCCGTCTTGATCTTGAACGGTCTCAGGGAGTTGGGAAATGCAGCGCGTAGCAGATCAGTCAAGTGGGGCATTCTGGCTTATGTGGCGCTCGTCTTCCTGTTGATGCTGGTCGCGATCCATAATCATGCCCGTCCTTCCATGGGCATCGTAGAGGGATGGAAGGGAGTGCATGGCCTATCGCTGGATTTTGCTCGTGACCTGCCGTCAGGTGCAGGAGAGGCCTGGGTCATAGATGATGCCGGCGTCGAAGGTGTTGAGAGATTCCAGAAGTCCCACTATGTTTCCTACCTCGCCCATGAGCAGGCCTCACTCGCGTACCTGCCGAAGCTCGATCAGGAGGGCATGAGAGGTGGCTACGCCAGAAGGGCGCGCGGGGACACATTCCATAGTGCAGTACACCCGCGATGGGTGGTGCAACTGAAGTCCTTTACCGGCGTCCAGTCTCCGTTCGTTTATCCATCCGGTGGAGTGAAGGAATCCACCGAGTACAATCTAGTGGATCTCGAAAAAGCGGGTGAGGTGGTCGCGGTTTCCGGGTGGGGCTGGTTGCCATGTGTAGCCGGGGGCTGTCCGGTGGCATCCGGATTTGAAATCGAGGCATTGGTGTCGGTGCCTTCTCAACAGACATGCCGCTTAACCGTGTACGCAGACCACACGCCCGACTTCGCTTCACTCGACGTGCTGGTGGATGGTGGAGATGGTTCGCCCGCGGTCGGTCAGTTGGCGCCAGCTGGGATGGAGATCCCATTGAAGAGTGGTTGGCAACGCCTAACCTTCGTTGACCCGAAGGCCACCCCGGGCGCGCTTTGGGTGATTCAAAAGGTGACCAGCACCTGCGGAGCGTCGGCCGTCACTCGTTAGCCTAGTCGCTGCCGTGCGCTTACGCGTTGGGACGCCATGGAAGCGCGGGAGCGCAAGCCCGCTGAAGGGCTTGCTCGGCCCGCTTCCTTGCGGTTCATGCTTGTGAAAGCCTGGCCATTCGGAGGGTGTTCTGTGGTTGCCTACGGATGGGTTGCCGATGCCCGCGGAAAGGAGGCTCAATCCGCGGATCCTGTGCCCGGAAGCCTCGCGAAACGAACACGCTCGCCCGGGTGGGCCGGGATCCCGCCAAACGAGTCCGGCTCCAAAGCATGGATAATAGGTAGTTGTTCGCGCTGCCTCGACGCGCACTTTTCTGGATGGTTCTGTATGCAACTTCTCATCGTGTTTGGCCTGGTCATCCTGGGGGCCTTCGGCACCCTTCTACTCAAGATCGGCGCCGGCAAGGTCCACTACTCGCAGGGAGTGGTTCCGCTGCTTGATTCTGCATTTCGCAATCCGCCCCTGATCGCGGGCATGATCATGCAGATGATTCCGCTGGTGGCTTGGGTGGTACTTTTGAAGTACATGCCATTGACTAAGTTGCAACCCATGATTGCTCTGACCTACGTGGTAACCCCGATCCTGGCGATCGTTTTCCTGGGCGAGCAGCTGGGCCCGCTTCGGGCCACTGGAATCGGATTGATCGTGCTAGGCGTACTGCTGGTGAGTGCGAGCTGACCCATGAAGATATTGATCGTATTGACCTATTACACGCCCTACATGAGTGGGGTGACCGAGTTCGCGCGTATGCTCGCCGAGGATCTCGCCGAGCGTCACGAGGTCACCGTGCTGACCACCCAGCATGATGCCAGCCTGGCCGTTGAGGAGACGATGAGGGGCGTGAAGGTTATCCGGGCTCCGGTATTTGCGCGCCTGCACAAAGGTGTAATCAGCTGGCGCTTCATCACTTGGTTCCGACGTTTGGCGCGCGCACATGACGTGGTCAACCTGCATATGCCGATGCTGGAATCTGGCCTGCTCTCACTGCTCGTACCATCACGTAAGCTGGTAGTGAACTATCAATGTGACATGGCCGTTGTGGGCGGGCTGATGGATCGTGTTGCGGTGAACGTGACGCGACTGTCGTGCTGGCTGGCAACGCGCCGCGCACGGGATGTGGGTGTGCTCACCCACGACTATGCCGCTTCCTCATCGTGGCTGGTCGGGAGCAAGCACAAGCAGCACGAAGTGTTGGCGCCGATGAAACTGATGCCCTGGCTGGATGCGCCGACCGCTGGCGATGGCGTTTTTCGCTTCGGTTTCGTTGGTCGTTTCGTCGCTGAGAAGGGACTGCCGGTCCTGCTTGATGCCTTCTCCGAGATCCACCGACGGTATGGTGCCAGCGTCCGGCTGGTGCTGGTAGGCGATACCCACAACGTGGCCGGCGGAAGCATCATGGACTCCATCCATGGGCAGATTGGGTCACTGGGCGATGCGGTCGAAGTACGGGGGCGAGTCAGCGAGGAAGAATTACGTGCGTTCTACGCGCAGCTTGATGTACTGGTGCTCCCCAGTGTCAACCGTTATGAGGCTTTCGGCATGGTCCAGCTGGAGGCCATGCAGAGCGGTGCTCGCGTTCTGGCGTCCAACCTGCCTGGTGTGCGGACAATCGTGCAGAACACCGGAAATGGCGAGGTGGTAGGCATTGGCGACGCACCAGCGCTGGTTGACGCGATGCAGCGCATGATCGAAAGCGGTGATGACGTGAGCCGTCGCGAGATTCGTGAGCGGGCACTGCAGGCCTATCCGCTGCGGCGCTTCCATGACCTGCAGGAAACGATGCTGATTAAGCGTACTGTGCGGAGTTGAACGTGCCATAGAGGCTGGCCCCAGTCCACGCATGGCCTGCCTGACTGCTTGCGCGCGGGAACGTATTGAGCGACTCTTGGTACCGGTCGTAGTACCCCCCCACAACGGTTCACGGAGCGGCACCTTGCCGTCCTGATTGCGGTTGCGTGATTTGAAGGAGGGCACGGTGAGAGAGAACACGGAGCATTACGGCGAGGAGTATTACAGTGGCAATGGGCAAGGCGGTGACCGTCCTGCGCTGAAGCTGTTCACCCGGCTCGCCCAACGCTACTTGGCCGCCGGCAAGATTCTCGATTTCGGTTGCGGACCGGGCTTCTTCCTGATGCACCTCAAGCGTCATTTTCAGGCGTCGGGGGTGGAGCAGAGCGCCTGGGCCAGTAGGGCCGCGCGCGAGCGAACCGGGGTGCCTATCCACGAGTCACTTGATCAGGTGAGTGACGCCAGTCTGGACGGGCTGGTCTCTGTGCATGTGGTCGAGCATATTCCGGACCCCGCATTGACCCTTGTGCTGGCCGATTGGCGGCGAGTATTGAAGCCCAACGCGCGCGCGCTGGTGATCACGCCAGACGCGGACGGCTTTGCCCACCGCAGGAAGGGGACCGCCTGGATCGCCTTCACCGACCCCACTCACATCAACCTAAAGTCTCACGCCGAGTGGGAAAGCATGTTCCGTAAGGCTGGCTTCAAGGTTGTACGTAGGTTCGCCGACGGTCTATGGGACTTCCCATACGTGTTCGGCTGGCTGGGCAAGCTGGAAGTGCTGCTGCTGGGCTGGCCGACTCTGCTCCAGTTCGTTCTCGCGCGACCCCTGCTACCGGCCGGTAGCGGGGAGTCGATCATCCTGATCTTGGAGCGAAGCGCCGGCGACGGCGAAATCTGAGGCGCATCCGGATAGTAAGGTGCCACCCGGAGTTTCAGATTGCAGCGAGAACCGACAACCCTCCAACCAGAACCGTAATCAAACTTCCGGGGTCCTTGACTGCGAACACTACCGGGTCGTCGTGCATCTGCCCGCGATGCGCCAACAACCACGCACGACAGATCCAGTACAGCAGCACGGGACTCAGGAACCAAAGGAACACGGGATGCTTGTACAAGGCTTGGCTCTCGGGCGCATTGATGTAGAGGCATAGCACCAGTACCGAAACCAGGCCCGCGGCGGTGCCCAGCGTCTGCACCAACGCCAAGTCTTCCACATGATATCCGCGCCCACTCGGCTTCAGCTTTCCGCTGGCCAAGGTCATTTGTAGCTCGGTATAACGCTTGAGCATTGCCAAGCTCAAGAAAATGAACATCGAGAAGGTCAGCAGCCAGAATGACAGCGTCACATCGATAGCTGCCGCACCGCCCACTATGCGGATCGTATACAACGCGGCCAGCATCACCACGTCGATCATGACCACCTGCTTCAAGCGCAGCGAATATGCAAGGGTGAGGCAGAAGTAGAGTGCCAGAACCAGCAGAAACGCGGGAGCCACCCACCAGGCGAGGAGGAACCCGGCGAGCGTCAGGACTGGTGTAACCAGCAGGCCGGAACGCAGCTCCAACCTACCACAGGCAAACGGTCGCTTGCGCTTCCGGGGATGCTCGCGGTCCGACTCCAGGTCGAGGAGATCGTTGAGCAGATACACGCCGGACGCACACAGGCCGAATGCGGCAAAAGCGAGCGCCGCCGATAGCACCATGTCCGGTTCCATGAAGCGATGGCTGGCCAGCAAGGGCACGAAAACCAGGAGGTTCTTCAGCCACTGGTGCACCCGCATTGCCTTTAGCCATGCACGTGGACCACCGCCTTCGCTTGGCCAGTGGGCGGCAAGCTGGGAGCATGCCGCCGCAGCACGGGCGACGCGCTTGCTGCCATTGACCACCCAGGCTGAATGGGCATGGCGCCAGATGGCGACATCCACCCCTGCGTTCGCGACATAGTCGAATCCTCGCTCGCCAAACTGCGCAACCAGCAGATCGGCCTTGCGATGGCCGGCAAGATTGGTCTCTCCGTCGCTGCAGTACACCGCGTCGAACATCCCCAGATGGCGTGCGATCGGTTCCACCAGTGCCCTGTCGGACGCAGTGCACAGGACGCGCATGCGGCCGCTATTGGCCTGAAGCAGTTCCAGCACCCGAGGATCGAATGGAAGCAGGGCGGGGTCGCCTACGCCATGCACCGCCAACCGTCGCTTCAGGTAAGCCTTGCCACGCAGCAGCCACCATGGAAGCAGCAACAACATCCAAGGCTGTCGTGCGAGCATCCTCAGGAAAGTCTCGTAGAGCAGATCCGTACGCAGCAAGGTACCGTCCAGATCAACGCACAACGGCCTGGGCTGGCCGGTCCCTTCATCTGCCATGGATCAACCCGCCACCCGGCCATATTGGTCTTCGAAACGAACAATGTCGTCTTCGCCCAGATAGCTGCCCGACTGCACCTCAATAAGCTCCAGCGGCAACTTGCCCGGGTTCTTCAGGCGATGGGTGACGCCCAGTGGAATGTACGTGCTCTGGTTCTCGGTGAGTAGGATGACCTCCTCTCCGCGTGTAACCTCGGCGGTACCGCTGACAACGATCCAATGCTCGGCACGGTGATGGTGCATCTGCAGGCTTAGCGTTGCGCCCGGCTTGACGGTGATGCGCTTGACCTGGAAGCGGGCGCCGTTGTCGATGGAGTCATAGGCACCCCATGGGCGATAGACCTTCCGGTGCGCGGCCGCTTCGCTCCGGCCGTCACGCTTGATCCGGGCGACGATTTCCTTGACGTCCTGAACGCGGTCCTTGTGACCAACGAAAACGGCGTCGTCTGTTTCTACCACGACAACATCGTCCAGCCCGACCATGGCGATTAGACGGCTGCCGTACGCATAGCTGTTGCGACAGTCCACGGCAATCACATCGCCGTGGCAGGCATTGCCCGATGCGTCCTTGTCGGACACTTCCCACAGTGCCGACCAGGACCCAACGTCATTCCAGCCGGCATCGAGCGGCACTACGGCCGCATCGGCAGTCTTCTCCATCACTGCGTAATCGATTGAATCGTTCGGGCTGCTGGCGAAGCTTTCGGCGTCCAAGCGAATGAAGTCGCTGTCGCGTGATGCCTTTTCCAGTGCCGCGCGGCTGGCGGCCAGGATTGCCGGCTGCAGGGCTTCCAGCTCGGCCAGGTACCGCGAGGCCTTGAACAGAAACATGCCGCTATTCCAGAAATACTCGCCGGAGCGAACGTACTGCTCGGCGGTTTCAAGATTGGGCTTCTCAACGAAGCGCTCCACCCCGCGCACGCCTTGGCCTGGGGCGGCCTTGATGTAGCCGTAGCCAGTCTCCGGTGAGGTCGGCACGATACCGAAGGTCACCAGCTTGCCGCTCTCAGCGGCAACCGCTGCGTTCATGACGGCCTCGTGGAATGCCTTTTCATCGCGCACCACGTGGTCTGATGGCAACACCAGCAGCAGTGCGTCCTCGCCGGTCGCCAGCGCCTGCAACGCCGCGATGGCAATTGCCGGTGCAGTATTGCGGCCAATCGGTTCGAGTATCAGCGCCTGCGGAGCTACGTTGCACTCGCGCAGCTGTTCTGCGGCCATGAAACGATGTTCCTGGTTAGCTACCACGATCGGCGCCGCTCCTGCAACTTGCGCAACGCGCTTCCACGTTGCTTGGAGCATGGTGTCCTGCCCGACCAGCGGCAGGAATTGTTTCGGGTAGGCCTCACGCGAAACGGGCCACAGGCGGGTGCCGGAACCACCGGAAAGAATGACGGGAACGATGGGCAACATGGATGCGTCCTGGATCAGTGTTGGGCCGGACTGCCGCCGATCAGGGCGGTCAGCTCGTCTGTGCGGGTACGCAGCAGAGCTGCATCGCCACGGGTTTCCACATTGAGACGCAGCAATGGTTCAGTGTTGGAGCTGCGCAGGTTGAAGCGCCAGTCCTTGAACTCGGCGCTGACGCCATCCGTGTGGTCGAGAGTCGGCTCCTGGCTGGCGTAATGTGCCATTACGCGGGCAACGGTGGCCTTGGCGTCTTCGACGCGGAAATTGATTTCACCGCTGCATGGGAATGCCTGCATACGGTCTGCGACCAGATCACCCAGAGAGGTGCCCGTCTCTGAGACCAGCTCCGCAATAAGCAGCCAGGGAATCATCCCTGAATCACAGTACGCAAAATCGCGGAAGTAATGGTGCGCGCTCATTTCGCCGCCATAAATGGCATCCTCAGCGCGCATGCGCTCTTTGATGAACGCATGCCCGGTCTTGCTCATGATCGGAATGCCGCCGGCTTCTTCGACCATCTCCACCGTGTTCCAGGTCAGTCGAGGGTCGTGGATGATCTTGCCACATGGCGAGCTTCCAAGAAGGGCCTTGGCGAGCAGGCCAACCAAGTAATAACCTTCGATGAAGTTGCCATCTGCGTCGAAGAAGAAGCAGCGATCGAAATCGCCGTCCCACGCAATGCCGAAGTCTGCACCGTGCTCACGTACCGCATCACGGGTTGCCGCCCGGTTCTCCGGCAACAGTGGGTTGGGAATCCCGTTTGGGAAGTTGCCGTCCGCCTCATGCTGGATACGGATGAATTCGAATGGTAGATGGGGCGCCAGCTGATCGATTACTACACCAGCGCCACCATTGCCCGGATTGGTCACGATCTTCAGCGGCTTCAACTTGGCTACGTCGATGTAGCTGAGCAAGTGCTGGATATAGGAGGACTTGTCTTCGTCGCGGACTACCGTCGCGCTGCCTGTTCCCAGCGGAGCGTCCGAAGCTGCGAAATCGCGGATGTCGAAAAGTCCGGTATCCCCGCTGATCGGTTTGGCACCGTCGCGTACCAGCTTCATGCCGTTGTAATCCATCGGATTGTGGCTGGCGGTGACCATGATCCCACCGGCAGCGTTCCGGTGGAAGGTCTGGAAGTAAACTTCTTCCGTGCCGCAAAGGCCGATGTTGATGACATCGCGGCCACTGGTCGTCAGACCGTCAATGGCGGCTTGAAGCAGTTCAGGGCTGCTCAGGCGAATATCATGGCCGACGATGACGGGTCCCGGGCCGAGCAGCGATGCTGTGCCGGCGCCAATGCGCTTGGCCAGCGCAGCGTCCAATTCGTCAGGCACGCGACCACGGATATCGTAGGCCTTGAAACTCGGAAGCGTCATCAATGCAGTCCTTTCAGGGTTGACCGCTAATTATAACGGCAGTGACCGCAAAGGGCGGGTGATCCCGTGCAGCGTTCGAGCCCGTCCGGTTAACCGGGTGGAGGCTGCGCAACTGGCAAATTGCGCAGCCTCGCTCATACCGCTCAGCCGATCGCCGCTTCCAGCTCAGGCAACAACGTGAACAGATCCCCCACCAGCCCGATATCGGCGATCTCGAAGATCGGCGAGTCCGGGTCCTTGTTGATCGCCACGATGGTGCCGGCGTCCTTGATCCCGGTCAGGTGCTGGATGGCGCCGCTGATGCCGACGGCCACGTACAGCTCCGGCGAGATGATCTTGCCGGTCTGGCCCACCTGCAGGTCGCTGGGCACGTAGCCGGCGTCCACGGCGGCGCGCGAGGCGCCCACGGCGGCCCCGAGCTTGTCGGCCAGCTGGAAGATCACCTTGAAGTTCTCCTCCGACCCCACGCCACGGCCGCCGGAGACCACGCGCTTGGCGCTCTGCAGGTCCGGGCGGTCGGTGGCACCGGCCGCCAGGCCGATGAAGCGGGTGTGGGTCGGCAGGGCCGCATCCACACTGGCGACTTCCACCGCCGCGCTGCCGCCCTTGGCCGCTTCCGGCCAGGAGGCCGCGCGTACGGTAGCGACCACGATCTGGTCGGCCGGTACGTCCACGGTGATGATGGCGTTGCCCGCGTAGATCGGGCGCTTGAAGCTGTGGCTGCCTTCCACGGTCATCAGGTCCGAGACCTGGTTGACGCCCAGCAGGGCGGCCACGCACGGCATCAGGTCCTTGCCGAAGGTGGTCGAGGGGCCGAATACGTGGGTGTAGCCGGCGGCCAGCTGCGCGATCTGCGGGGCCAATACCTGAGCCAGCGCCTGGGCGTTGGCGGCATTGGCGACGGTCAGCACCTTGGCCACGCCGGCCAGCTCGGCGGCTTGCGCGGCCACGGCGGCCGGGTCGGCGGCCAGCACCAGCACGTCGATGCTGGCGCCGCTGATGGCGGCGGCCGCGCTCACGGTCTTGGCTGTGGCGGCGTTGAGCTTGCCGTCATGGTGTTCGGCAACAACGAGGATCTTGGTCATTACAGCAACCCCTTCTGCTTGAGTGCAGCGACCAGTTCGGCCGCATCCTTGACCATCACGCCCTTGCTGCGCTTGACCGGCGCGGCGTACTGGGTGGTCTTGAAGGTATCGGCCGCGTCCACGCCGAGGTCGGCCAGCTGCAGGGTCTCCAGCGGCTTGGCCTTGGCCTTCATGATGTCGGGCAGCTTGATGAAGCGCGGCTCGTTCAGGCGCAGGTCGGTGGTGACCACGGCCGGCAGGTCCACCTCCAGCGTTTCCAGGCCGGCGTCGACTTCGCGGGTGACCGTGGCCTTGCCGTCGGCGATGTCCAGCTTGCTGGCGAAGGTCGCCTGCGGCCGGCCCCACAGCGTGGCCAGCATCTGGCCGGTCTGGTTGGCGTCATCGTCGATGGCCTGCTTGCCCAGGATGACCAGGTCCGGCTGTTCCTTCTCGACCAGCTTGAGCAGGGTGCGCGCGGCGGTCAGCGGCTGGATGGCCTGATCGGTGACGACGTGAATGGCACGGTTGGCGCCCATGGCCAGGCCGTTGCGCAGGTGCGCCTGGGCGTCTGCCGGGGCGATGGTGGCGACCACGACTTCGGTGGCGATGCCCTTGTCGCGCAGGCGCAGGGCTTCTTCCAGGGCGATTTCGTCGAAGGGATTGGGGGACAGCTTGACGCCGTCGGTGACCACGCCGGAACCGTCCGGCTTGACCTGAATGCGGACGTTGTAGTCCACCACGCGCTTGTACGCGACGAGGATTTTCATCTGGTGCGGGATCCTTCAATAACGGGGGAACGTCCGGTGTCGGAAACGACAGCCGGTTCGGGGGTGGGATATGGATTCTAACTGTCCGCGCACTACCATGCGAATGCGTATGGTTATGTTGCGGTGCGTCATTGCCGTGAGGGGCGACCGCATCGTTCACCCCGCGCTGGCAGTCGTGAAGACGGCTGGCATGTATTCTGTTGCGCTGTGTCATGCGGGCCCGAGACGGCCCCCGGACGACCCTCGCAGATCAGGAGAACAGGTAGTGCCCACATGGCTGGTCACCGGCGGCGCCGGATTCATTGGCGGTAACTTCGTTCTTGAGGCCGTCGCCAAGGGCGTTCGGGTCATCAATCTCGACGTGCTGACCTATGCTGGCAATCTGAAGACGCTGGATTCGCTTGAAGATAATGCGGATCACGTCTTCTTCCACGGTGATATCGGCGACCACTCCCTGGTGTCGCGCCTGCTCGCTGAATTCCAGCCCGATGCCGTGCTGAACTTCGCCGCCGAGAGCCACGTGGACCGTTCCATCGACGGCCCCGGCGCGTTCATCCAGACCAATGTGGTGGGCACGCTCGCGCTGCTCGAAGCGGTGCGCGACTACTGGAAGGCGCTGCCGGCCGACAAGGGCGCTTCCTTCCGTTTCCTTCACGTGTCCACCGACGAGGTGTACGGCACCTTGGGCGAGACCGGCAAGTTCAGCGAAACCACCCCGTATGCCCCCAATTCGCCGTACTCGGCGTCCAAGGCCGCATCGGACCATCTGGTGCGCGCGTTCCATCACACCTACGGGCTGCCGGTGCTGACCACGAACTGCTCCAACAACTACGGTCCGTACCACTTCCCGGAAAAGCTCATTCCGCTGGTGATCGCCAAGGCCCTGGCCGGCGAACCGCTGCCGGTCTATGGCGACGGCAAGCAGGTGCGCGACTGGCTGTTCGTGTCCGACCACTGCGAGGCGATCCGCACCGTACTGGCCAAGGGCCAGGTGGGCGAGACCTACAACGTGGGTGGCAATTCCGAGAAGGAAAACATCGAGGTGGTGCATGCGATCTGCGCGCTGCTCGACGCCCGCCGCCCGCGTGAGGATGGTCAGCCGCGCAGCAGCCAGATCACCTATGTCGCCGACCGGCCCGGCCACGACCGTCGATACGCCATCGACGCGAGCAAGCTCAAGGACCAGCTGGGCTGGGAACCGAAGTACACCTTCGAGCAGGGAATCGCCTTTACCGTCAACTGGTACCTGGAAAACCAGCCTTGGGTCGACGGCGTGCTGGACGGCAGTTACCGTCTGCAGCGAATCGGTACCCGGGCTTGAGGAATAACATCATGACGCAACGCAAGGGCATCATTCTGGCCGGAGGGTCGGGCACGCGCCTTTACCCCATCACCAAGGGCATCAGCAAGCAGCTGCTGCCGGTGTACGACAAGCCAATGATCTACTATCCGCTAAGCGTTCTCATGCTCGCCGGAATCCGGGACGTCCTGGTCATCAATACTCCCCATGAGCAGTTCTTGTTCCAGCAACTGCTGGGTGATGGATCGCAGTGGGGCATGAATATTGAGTACGCCGTTCAGCCACGCCCGGATGGACTGGCGCAGGCCTATGTGATAGGGCGCGACTTCATCGGTGACAATCCGAGCTGCCTGGTGCTGGGTGACAACATCTTCCACGGGCATGGCTTGAGCCAGGTATTGCGCAGCGCTGACCAGCGGCAGAGTGGTGCCACCGTTTTCGGTTATTGGGTCAACGATCCAGAGCGCTACGGCGTAGCAGAATTCGATGGTGAGGGCCGGGTCATCGATCTGGTCGAGAAGCCCGCTGTGCCACGTTCCAACTATGCCGTGACCGGTCTGTACTTTTATGACGGCAAGGCATGTGAGTACGCTGCCGAGCTTCTGCCTTCCGCCCGGGGTGAGTTGGAAATCACCGACCTCAACCGCCGCTACCTGCGCGATGGTCAGTTGCACCTTGAGGCGCTCGGCCGCGGCTACGCATGGCTGGATACAGGCACGCACCAGTCCCTGCTGGAGGCGTCCAATTTCATTGAGACCATCCAGACGCGGCAGGGGCTCCAGGTCTGCTGTCCGGAAGAGGTGGCCTTTGGAAGAGGCTGGATCAGCGCGGAACAAGTCAGGGATCTAGCGGCCCCGCTGAACAAAAATGGCTACGGCCAGTACTTGCTGAAACTGGCAGAACGGGGTGTAGTGCCGTGAAAGTGATTGAGACCTCATTGACCGGCTGCTACGTCATTGACCCCAAAGTGTTCGGTGACGACCGAGGCTTCTTCTTCGAAACCTGGAATGCCGGGCGTTTTGGTGAGGTGGGATTGCCGACCGCGTTTGCCCAGAGCAACGTGTCCTCGTCAACTAGAGGCGTCCTGCGTGGGCTGCATTATCAGTGGCCTCATCCACAGGGCAAGCTCGTCAGCGTACTCGAAGGTGAGGTGTATGACGTGGCAGTCGATATCCGTCGGGGCTCGCCCACGTTCGGTCGATGGGAAGCTGTGGTATTGAGCGCTGCCAACAAGCGGCAGTTCTGGATCCCGCCGGGCTTCGCGCACGGCTTCGCTGTGCTGTCGGACACCGCGCTGTTTCACTACCTGTGCACCGACGTGTACGTCAAGGAAGCCGACGCAGGCATCCGCTGGAACGATGCGGACATCGCTGTCGATTGGCCGATCGGCCAGCCGCTGCTGTCGGCCAAGGATGAGCAGGCCCCCTTCCTGAAGGACATTCCTGAAGATCGCCTTCCGGTCGTTGCCGTATGACGCTGCTGGTCCTGGGGGCCGCCGGGCAGCTGGGCACCGAGTTGCTTCGGGCCTTGGCGCCGCTGGGGCAGGTAATCGCGGCCACGCGTAGCGGTGTGCTGCCCGACGGGCGCGCCTGTGAACAGGCCGACCTCGACCAGCCCGACGGCCTGCCGGCGCTGCTGGACCGTCTGAACCCGACGGTGGTGATCAACGCCGCCGCCTACACCGCCGTTGACCAGGCCGAGCAGGACGCCGACGCCGCCTTTCGGGTCAACGCCCAGGCACCTGGCGAGATCGCGCGCTGGTGCGCCGCACACGCAGTGCCGTTCGTGCATTACTCCACCGACTACGTCTTCGACGGGCAGGGCAGTACGCCTTACAACGAAGATGCGCCCACAGGGCCGCTGGGTGCGTACGGGCGCAGCAAGCGCGACGGCGAAGATGCGGTACGCGCGGCTGGCGGCCGCCATCTGATCTTCCGCACGGCGTGGGTGTATGCCTCGCACGGCAAGAACTTTCTACGCACCATGCTTCGGTTGGGTGCGCAGCGCGATCACCTGCGCGTCGTCGCCGACCAGATCGGGACACCCACGCCCGCCGGGTTGATCGCCGACATCACTGCGCAGGTGCTCCGGAACCCGACCCCGCTTTCCGGAACCTGGCATCTCACCGCGTCCGGCCAGACCAGCTGGCACGGTTTCGCGCAGGCCATCTTCGAGGAAGCGGTGAAGCAGGGCGTTCTGGTCAACGTCCCGGCGGTGGAGCCGATCACCACGGCGCAGTACCCCACGCCTGCGCAGCGCCCGGCATGGTCGGTGCTGGACAGCCGCAGACTCCAGCAGGATTTTGGCGTCACGCTCCCGTCCTGGAAGGAAGGGCTTGCGCAGGTGATGGCGGAAGTGGCGCGCCACTGATTCCCGGCGCGGCCTGCAGCCCGGGCCCGCTTGGTGGCGCTGCAGTCACATCGCATACAATCGCGGGTGTCCGAGGACGGACCCGGCAGCCACGGGTCCTTCCCAATTGCGCCGCTCCGAACGCCGAGGAATGCTTTGAAATTCACCCCCGACCAGAATCGCGTGCTAGTCACCGGCGGCGCCGGCTTCCTGGGTTCGCACCTGTGCGACCGCTTGGTCGCAGCCGGCCATGACGTACTGTGCGTGGACAATTTCTATACCGGCAGCAAGGCCAATGTTGAAGGACTGCTGGCACATCCGCGTTTCGAGCTGATGCGCCACGACGTCACCTTCCCGCTGTACGTGGAGGTGGACCGCATCTTCAATCTGGCGTGCCCGGCCTCCCCGATCCACTACCAGCAGGATCCTGTCCAGACCACCAAGACCAGCGTGCACGGTGCGATCAACATGCTTGGGCTGGCCAAGCGGGTCCACGCGCGCATCCTGCAGGCCAGCACCAGCGAGGTGTATGGCGATCCGGAAATCCACCCGCAGGTGGAAGGATATTGGGGCCGGGTCAATCCGATCGGTATCCGCAGCTGCTACGACGAAGGCAAGCGCTGCGCCGAGACGCTGTTCTTCGACTACTGGCGGCAGCATCAGCTCGAAGTAAAGGTCATGAGGATCTTCAACACCTACGGCCCTCGCATGCATCCCAACGACGGCCGGGTGGTCAGCAACTTCATCGTGCAGGCGCTGAAGGGTGAGCCGATCACCATCTATGGCGACGGCAATCAGACGCGCAGTTTCTGCTATGTGGACGATCTCATCGAAGGCATGCTGCGCCTGATGGAAACGCCGGCGGAATTCACCGGTCCAGTGAATATTGGCAATCCGTCCGAGTACACCATGCTGCAACTGGCCGAGACCGTGCTCCGCCTGGTTGGCGGAGCTTCGAAGATCGAGTTCCGCCCGCTGCCCTCCGACGACCCGCGCCAGCGCCAGCCCGACATCAGCCTGGCCAAGGCCACGTTCGACTGGGAGCCCAAGGTGGCCCTGGAAGATGGCCTGAAAGAAACGATCGCCTACTTCCGTTACCGGCTCCAGGCCTGAGGAAAACCGCATGCGCAAGGTTGTGGTGATGCCGGTCTACGAAGATCTGGAAGCATCTTCCAAGCTGTTCGTGGAGCTGGCGCGCACCCAGGGCGGCGACACCTTCATCGTCGCCGTGGACGACGGATCGGTGCGCCAACCTTTGGATGCGACGGCCATCGAGGCCTCCGGTCTGGAAGGCGTGGTGATCAAACTGCGCCGCAACGTGGGTCACCAGCGCGCCATCGCCATCGGGCTGAGCTACGTGGCCGAGCAGTTCGGTGACGATGTCATCGTGGTGACCATGGATTCGGACGGCGAGGACACCCCGGAAAGCATCAGTGCGCTGGTCCAGGATCTGGCGCGCGACGACGTGGATGTGGTGGTCGCGACCCGCCGCAGCCGGGTGGAGTCGTTGAAGTTCAAAGCGTTCTACGTTGTCTACAAACTGTTGTTCTCTCTGCTGAGCGGCCGCAGGATCAGTTTCGGCAACTTCATGGCAGCGAAGATGCCGGCGGTGCGCCGCCTGGCGTCGATGCAGGAACTGTGGACCCACGTCGCCGCATGTGTGCTCGGTTCAAAGCTGCGCGTGCACAGCTGCGCATTGGACCGTGGCCCGCGTTACGCAGGCCGCAGCAAGATGAATTTCGTCGGGCTGGCCCTGCATGGCTTCCGCGCGCTGATGGTGTTCGCCGAGGATGTGTTGGTGCGGGTGGGAATCGCCTGCACGATCGTGGCAGCCCTTTCCATCACCGGGGGCATCATCGCAACCGCGCTGAAGATGTTCGGCTTCGCGACGCCCGGCTGGTTCTCGCTGGCGTTCGGCATCCTGTTGCTGGTGTTCCTGCAGACCGCCGCGCTCACCCTGATCATCCTGATGCTGTCGGGCATGATCCGCAGCGGCGGCGTGCTCGGGATTGGCAGCTACCGCGAGTTCGTCGAAGACGTGCAGCATGCCCGCCGCAAGGTTGCTTAAGCCCCTCAATGGCCAGCTGGTCCGTTTCCTGGTCAATGGCCTGGTAGCGACAGCGGTGCACTATACGGTGCTGCACGTCTGTGTCGAAGTGCTGCATGTGCCGTTGGCTGCGGTGGCAAATGCCATTGCCGCCGTGTTCGGCATCATCACCTCGTTTCTTGGCAATCGCTACTTCGTGTTCCCGGGGCGGCAGGGAAGTGCGGCGAGGCAGGGCGCGCTGTTCGTGCTGGTGTACGCCACCGTCGCCCTGCTGCACGGGCTGTTGATGTTCGCCTGGGCGGACTGGCTCGGCCTGGACTACCGCATTGGGTTCCTGCTCATTACCGGCATGCAGATGGTCTTCAGCTTCGTCATCAACAAATTCGTGGTGTTCAAATGAACAAATACCTGCGCGCGCTGCTGGCGACTGTGCTTTTCATCGCCGGCCTGCTGCTGGTCTACTACCTGCACATGCGCCACTTCCGGGTGGACGTTGTGCTGTACGCCAGCATCGTGGATGCGGTCATCGCCCTGGTTGTGGTGTTTGGTGCCCTGTACCTGCTGAAGTGGTTTCGCGATTTCAGCCGGCTGGAGCTCATCCAACTGGTCCTGATCTGGCTGCTGGGCGGTTACGTGTTCGCCATCTCCATTCCCACCGTCATTGACCGCTCGCTGTCGTTCTACATTCTGGAAAAGCTGCAGCAGCGCGGCGGCGGCATCCGTGAAGATGCTTTCCGCCAGGTATTCACCGACGAATATGTGCGCGAGCACCATCTGGTGGAAGTGCGCTTGACCGAGCAACTGCAGTCGGGCACGGTTGAGATTCACGATGGCTGCGTGACGTTGACCGCCCGCGGCAAGCGCCTTGCTTCGTTCAGCCGCTTCTACCGGCAGAATCTGCTGCCCACCCATCGGCTGCTGATGGGCCAGTACACCGATGCCCTGACCGATCCCTTCCGCGATAGCCGGATGGCGACGGACTACCGTTGCAGATAGTGGCGGGTCATCGCCTGTGAAGCCGCCATCTGCGTCCGCCATGGTCCGGAGGAGCTGCGCTTGGCTGCTGCCGTTGCTGGTGTTGGCAGTAGGCATCTGGATGGTGCCGCTCGCGCATACCTGCCAGCTGAGCTGTGTGCCGGGAGACCTGGGCGACGCCCGGTTCAATGGGGTCATGCTGGAGCATTTCCACCGTTGGTTGACTGGCCTGGAGCCCAGCCTCACAAGCCCATCATTCTTCTATCCGATGCCGGGTGCATCTGCGTTCTCGGACAATCATTGGGGCACGGCGTGGATCTATTCCTTCATCCGTCGGTGTGGGGCTGACCGGTACCTGGCATTCGATCTGTGGTACCTGGTTGGTTTCGTCGCGACCTTCGTGGTCAGCCATGTGGTCTTCCGCCGCATGCACTTCTCGCCGCTGGCCAGTGCGCTGGCAGCATTCGCGTTCACGTTTGCCATGCCGGTGATCAGCCGACATGGGCACGCGCAGCTGACATACCGTTTTCTGATACCGGTGGGTCTGCTGCTGTGGCAGCGCTGTATTGACGATGGCCGCTGGCGCTGGTTTGCCTTGCTGTCGGTGGTGGTGGTTTCGCAGTTCTACATGTCGATCTACCTGGGCTACTTCCTTTTGCTCCTGCTTTCGGCGTGGTGCCTTGCAGGATGCGGGGTGGATCGCTTGTGGCCAACTCAATGGCTTCTACGCTGGTGGCAGGGGCGAAAGCGCAGCACGTGGAGGGAGCTGCTGGTGTCGCTGCTTGTGGCGGCCGCGACCATGACCGCGCTGATCGTGCTGATGTATCCGTATGTTCACTATTCAGACGTTTATGGCTTTGGCCGAGGTCTTGGAGAGGTCGCGTCGTTTACCCCACGTCCCCAGAGCTATCTGCTTGCCGATCAGTCGTTGATCTGGGGCGGCATCAGTTCCCATGTTGGTCAGAGCGTGCCGATGCGCCATGAGCAACAGCTGTTCTTCGGATTGGGAATCATTGGATTGGCGGTACTGGGTGTCCGGTACTCGCGCGCTCGCATGCGCTGGGTGGCTCTGGTCTCATTGGGCCTGCTCGTAGCCCTGACGCTCACCTTTGGAAGGTACTCGTTGTACCTGGCCATTGCCACGCTGCCCGGTGCCGAGTCTGTACGGGCAGTGGCGCGCATCGGGCTGGTGATGGCGCTGCCGCTGGCGCTGCTGGTAGGCATGGCGGTAGACGCCATGCCCCGACTACGGGTCGGCATGCGTGTGCTTATCGGCCTGCTGGTGGTGGCCATGATGGCGGAGTCCGCACTGCACCAGACCACCCATTTCAGCTTCGAAGAAGCGCGTGCACGCACTGTCGCGGCGCGTGGTCAACTGCCTGCCTCCTTGCCGGCGGGAGCCGTGCTCTTCATTCCGGCCAGCCCGGATGTACCATTCTATGTGTCGGAGTTGGATGCCATGGTGCTGGCGCAGGAGCTGGGTCATCCGACGCTGAATGGCTACTCCGGGAACGTCCCGCCGGGCTATCTGAGTGAGCCGGAACGTCCGCCGTGTGCACAGGCAGTGACACGGCTGAGGGCGGCCAGACGATTCGCAAGGCGGCAACCCGACGTATTGCTGCAGCAGCCAGTGCCATCCGCTGCAGTGGTGAGCGGCCAGGCACGGTGCTCAGTGGCCAGGCTAAGTGGCGATGTTGCGCCGCATCCCGGCGAACGGCGCCATGCCCGCTAGAATGCGTCCATATCAATCGGGGCAGCGGAGCAAGGGATAGGTCCGACACCGTTGCCAAGCGCAGCAATCGCTACGCCAGCGCGGCCGAGGCACTGCAGGGCGTGATCGCCGATGGTGAAACGAACTTCCAGCTCCGTGCGCTCGTCATGGTTTACTCGCAGTGCGGCGCCTGCCCTTGCCTTGCTTCGCCGCCACGCCCGGCAACGGTGCCAGCAGCGCG
Organism: Stenotrophomonas sp. KH_036_B; assembly: GCF_057839485.1. Classification (NCBI taxonomy): domain Bacteria; kingdom Pseudomonadati; phylum Pseudomonadota; class Gammaproteobacteria; order Lysobacterales; family Lysobacteraceae; genus Stenotrophomonas; species Stenotrophomonas sp. KH_036_B. The sequence continues at coordinate 696,006 of NZ_CM174491.1, forward strand.
TCCAGATCCGCGTCGTTGAAGCGTGGTCCGCTGCTTCCGCCACCCTCCAGGATGGCGTCGGCCAGCGCCGCCTTGCGTTGCTGCAGCTCGGCAATCCGCTCCTCGATGCTGCCGGCGGCAATCAGCTTGTAGACGAACACGGGTTGCTCCTGGCCGATGCGATGCGCCCGGTCGGTGGCCTGGTTTTCCGCCGCCGGGTTCCACCACGGGTCGAAGTGGATGACCGTATCGGCGGCGGTCAGGTTCAGGCCGACGCCACCGGCCTTGAGGCTGATCAGGAAGATGGGCACCTCGCCCTGCATGAACCGCTGGACCGGGGTGGCCCGGTCCCTGCTATCGCCGGTCAGCTGGACATACGCGAGCCCAAGTTCATCCAGGGTCTGCGCGATCAGTTCAAGCATGCTGGTGAACTGGGAGAACAGCAGTATTCGACGGCCCTCTTCAACCAGCTCCGGCAGCATGACGCGCAGCAGGTCCAGCTTGGCCGAGCCTGCGTTGCGTGCGGTGCGGTCGCCCGGCAGCAGGCGCGGGTCGCAGCACACCTGGCGAAGTTTCAGCAGGGCGTCGAGAACCACGATGTGACTCTTGGCCAGGCCGTTGCTGGCAATGGCATCGCGCACCTTCTTTTCCATCGAGGCGCGCACGGTTTCATAGAGGTCGCGCTGTCCTCCTTCCAGGGTCACCGTGCGGGTGATGAGCGTCTTGGGGGGCAGTTCGGTCGCCACCTGGTCCTTGCGCCGGCGCAGCATGAACGGCCGAAGGCGCTGCGCGAGCAGTTGCGCGCGCTGGCGGTCGGTGCCGCGCTCGATCGGATGACGCCAGTGCTGGTTGAACTGCTTTTCACCACCGAGCAGGCCGGGCAGCAGGAAGTCGAACTGCGCCCACAGCTCGCCCAGGTGGTTCTCCAGCGGCGTTCCGGTCAGGCACAGGCGATGGCGCGCATTCAAGGTGCGCAGGGTCTGGGCGGCCCGTGATTTCGCGTTCTTGACCTGCTGTGCTTCGTCCAGGATCAGCAGATGGTAGCTGTGCGCCTGCAGTGCTTCCTCGTCGCGCCATACCAGCGGGTAGGTGGTCAGCACCAGGTCGTGCTCGGGGATCTCCGCGAACAGGGCTTCGCGCCCGCTGCCGTGCAGCGCGAGCACGCGCAGGTCGGGGGTGAAGCGCGCGGCTTCGCGTTGCCAGTTGTGCAGCAGCGAGGTGGGCAGGACAACCAGCGCGGGCCGGTCCAGACGACCGGCTTCCTTCTCCAGCAGCACGTGGGCCAGGGTCTGCAGCGTCTTGCCCAGGCCCATGTCATCGGCCAGCACGCCACCCAGATTCTGCTGCCGCAGGTACTGCAGCCACGCCAGTCCTTCCTGCTGGTATGGACGCAGCGTGGCGGCCAATCCGGTGGGCGGATTCACCGGCGTCATTGCCGGGCCTTCCAGCAGGCGCTGAACCAACGCCCGGGTGTCCTTGCGGTCCTTGAACTGCAGTCGGGCGTCGTCCTGCAGCGCACGCAGGCGGCCACGGTCGCGCGCGGACACCCGCAGCGGCGCATCGCGCCCGCCGAACAGGTCGGCCAGCAACGCGATCACCGGCTTCAGCCGCCCGGCGCGGAACACCAGCCGGGTGTTGTCGGTGGCCGACAGCAGGATGCGTTCGTCGTCATCGATGGCATCAAGCTGCCCGCGCACCCAGCGCGGATCGGTCTGCAGCATCTGCTGCAGCAGCGGGGCCAGCGGCACGCTGCGGTCGTCGACCTGGATGTCCAGTGCCAGTTCGAACCAGTCCGCCTGCTTGGGGTCGGGGCGGATATCCAGCGCAATGTCCTCCACCGGGGTGATGCGGTGGCGGAAGTCGTCGTCCGGCTCGATCCTCCAGCCCAACGCCTCCAGTCGCGGCGCGTCCTCCAGCATGAAGCGCGTCCAGTCGAAGCTGCGCAGCTCAAAGGGCGGCCCGGCCCCTTCCAGCACCGCTCGTGGCTGATGGTCGCGGTGCAGTTTGGCCGTGTGCAGTTCTGCTTCGCGTCGCGCTTCTTCAGCAAGGTTGCGCGGGAGCAGGCACAGCTGGCCGTCGGCGTCGTGGGCAAACAGCGAGGGGTCGTCGAGCAGGCGCACGTGGTCGTCGTACTCGAAGGCGACGGTCGCCATGTCGATCCACTGCGACGCGTCGCGGCGACCCAGCCAGCTCGGGCGATACTCAAGGCTGTGCAGGTGCAGTATCGGGGTCATGCCAGCGATCTGCAGGGTGGGGAGGCTGCCGCCGTCGTCGGGACGAGGCAATGCAGGGTCGATCTGCTGCAGCATCGGGGCGACCACCGCTTCCTCGCCGGGCAGCAGCGGCGGCAGACCCAGGAAGGCATCCGCATCCTGCAGCATCACGTCCAGCATCAACGGGCCAACCTCGCCCGTCTCTGGGTCCAGGTAGCACGCGGAATTACCCAGGACGATGCCCTCGGCACCCCCCTCCACCTGCAGTGTGGGTGTCGGCAGCAGCGTGCCGTAATGGTCGCGGGGCATCCATGCGAGCGTCCCGTGGCGCGGCGGACCGCTGCGCGCCGCTACCCGATCACCGGGGCCGTGGCGGTTCATCCAGGCGCGGCCACTGGAGACGATCAGTTCCATCAGCGCGGCAATATCGGTCTGTGACGTATCCAGCCGGCCGTGCTGCAGCAGCCACACCTGCGCCAGGATTCCCGTATCGATCTGGGACAGGTAACCGGCTGGCTCCAGGAACGTGTCGGGGGTTACGTCCAGCAGGGTATCGAAGCTCTTCGAGCCCTCGGCGGCTGGCCCGTTTCGATGCACGAGCACGATGGGTCGATAGCGGTTCGTCGACAGGATGAAGCCGATGCCGTGGCGTTGTTGTTTTTCCGGGACGACATGGCTTGCCTGCCAGCGCGACAGCGCCGCGAGCAGCTGGGGACGTGGTGACAGCGGCGAACCCGTCGTTGCCAGCGCCGCCGTTGGCATGTCGGGGGACGAGGTCAGCGTCGCCAGCAGCACCGCAGCTACATGTTTGCAGTTGTAGCCCACCGGGCAGCTGCAATCACCCTGCAGGCGACTGACACGGGTGCGGGTACTGGCGCGCAGATCGATCGAAACCGTGTAGGGCTGCCTGGCCGAGCCCTGCACGTCCGCGGTCAGCAGAGCTCCCTGCTGCTGCAGGTTGCGCACGCCTGACAGGCAACGCTCGCCCTTCTCCAGCGTCCATCCGTCCAACCAGCGGAGAAGATCGTCTTCGTTGAATGTCAGTGTCATTGGCCCTGCCATGCCTTGCCCTGCGTCAGGTCGCGCGACGCCGCTGCGGCGCCGTACCGGTAAGTGTGTGGACGGGCCATTCTAAGGCGGCGGCCGGTCGGTTTCCCGTGCAGGTCCGGCGGTCATGCTGCGCCGCATCCCAGACCATCGAGGGCATCCGGCTAGAATGCCCTCATCCACACCGCGCAGGGCCGAACAGCGATGCAACCATCAATTCCCAAGGGCAATCGCAGCAAGCGCTTTGCCTCCGCAGCGGACGCCCTGCACGGCGTGGTCGCCGATGGCCAGACCCTGGCGGTCGGCGGGTTCGGCCTGTGCGGCATTCCCGAGGCACTGATCGCCGCGCTGCGCGACACCGGGGTGAAAGGCCTCACGGTGATCTCCAACAACGCCGGCGTGGACGGCTTCGGCCTGGGCCAGCTGCTGGAGACGCGCCAGATCCAGAAGATGATTTCGTCCTACGTGGGCGAGAACAAGGAGTTCGAACGCCAGTATCTGGCCGGTGAGCTGGAACTGGAGTTCAATCCGCAGGGCACCCTGGCCGAGCGCCTGCGCGCCGGCGGTGCAGGCATTCCGGCGTTCTTCACCGCCACCGGCTACGGCACCGTGGTGGCCGAGGGCAAGGAAACCCGTGAATTCGATGGCAAGCACTACGTGATGGAAACCGCGCTGCGCGCCGACGTGGCGCTGGTCAAGGCGTGGAGGGCCGACGAAGCCGGCAACCTGGTATTCCGCAAGACCGCACGCAACTTCAATCCGGCCTGCGCGATGGCCGGCAAGCTGTGCATCGTGGAGGTGGAGGAAGTGGTGCCGGTGGGCAGCATCGACCCCGACCAGGTGCACCTGCCGGGCATCTACGTGCACCGCATCGTGCACAACCCGACACCCGAGAAACGCATCGAACAGCGCACCGTGCGCAGCGAGGGGAACTGAGATGGCCTGGACCCGTGACGAGATGGCGCAGCGCGCCGCGCGCGAACTGACCGATGGCGCGTATGTGAACCTGGGCATCGGCCTGCCGACGCTGGTGGCCAACCACATTCCGGACGGCGTGGATGTGTGGCTGCAGTCCGAGAACGGCCTGCTCGGCATCGGCCCGTTCCCGACCGAGGCCGAGGTGGACGCCGATCTGATCAACGCCGGCAAGCAGACGGTCACCGCCCGCGCAGGCGCCAGCTACTTCGGCAGCCACGACAGCTTCGCCATGATCCGCGGCGGCCACGTCAACCTGGCCATCCTCGGCGCCATGCAGGTCACCGACAAGGGTGACCTGGCCAACTGGATGGTGCCCGGCAAGATGGTCAAGGGCATGGGCGGCGCGATGGATCTGGTGGCCGGCGTGCAGCGCGTGGTGGTGCTGATGGAGCACACCGCCAAGAACGGTGAACACAAGATCCTGCCCGAGTGCACGCTGCCGCTGACCGGCGTGGGCGTGGTGGACCGCATCATCACCGACCTGGCCGTGTTCGACGTAACCGATGGCGGCCTGACGCTGGTCGAAGCGGCGCCGGGTGTCAGCGCCGATGAGCTGAAAGAAAAGACCGGGGTTGCCTTCGCTTCGCCATGACTGAGTCCAGGCACGTCCTTGTGCCTGGACATTCATACATCCGTCAGAGCCAAATGTAGCCTCGAATCCCTTCGTTTGTGGGATTGCTTTGGTTCTCGCAATTGGCGCTGATGGTGTCGAAATGGTCAGCCCACGGACTTGGCTTGAAGCCGCCTCGAATACACCGGTACAAGGGAACCGTCCCGGGAAGCTGAGTGGTGGCGATGTACCCGAGGATGGGCATATGCGTCATTTTTCTCTGACCTTCGCAGTTTTCATACTCGGAGGTGAAAAAGTCCTGTCCATCATTGGTAATGCAGCTGTACAACGTGCGTGCCCCGGGGAATGGGGTATATGAGATGAAGCCCACTGTTCCGACCTTGCGGCCAGGATGCTGGACGTAAGAATCCTTTGGGAATGGTCTCGCGGAGAACGTCGTGCGGCCATATATCCAGCGTTCAATCTCGACCGGCTGTGCCTCGGGAGGGTATTGGGCCGGAAACGCAAGGGCCTCGGTGGCAAGGCTACGAGTCAGGCCCAGAGTCACCGTCGTTTCGTGTTTATTGGTCTCGGCATAGGTAGTGCCATGAACTCCAAGTAGTCCCAGTGCAAGAAGGCAACTGAAGTGCTTCATTGATTCGTTCCTTGTGATGTGTTTTCCGTTCAGTGATTTCTCCAAGTGGAGCTCTCCGCTTGGAGAATCGGATCCTACGGACGCCGTTCGCGTGAGAATTTGAAGTTGCTTCCATCTCGCGTCACTGCGTGCAGTACGGTCAGAAGATGGCGCTTCAAAGTAGTTATTTCTGGCTGTTTGCGACGTTGCGGTTTGATCTGGCCAACTGTTAAAGTGAATGATATGGCGGCTGTTTGGACCCACTGATTCGTCCACGGGCGCCTTGCCTTTCTTCTGCAACATCGGGATGCTGCCGTGAACAAAGCTTGGATGGAGATTGACCCGTCCATCCTGCGATGGGTTGCTGGGCTGGCCATCGGTATCGGCATTGCGGCAGCCTTGCGGGGTATCGCCGATGATGTCGACTTCGACACTTCGCTGCTGCAGAGGGCTTTCAGCTCCGACGCGGGTGTGGAAGTCTCGCTTCCTGCCGAGGTGCTCGATGCGCGGTCGCTGCTGAGTCGCGCGGATATTGGAAACGCCGCCGTCGCGCTGGACCCGCGCCTGAAGGACGACCCCTTGCTGCAGCAGCGAATGTGGGAAGGGCTTTACCCCGTCAAGCTGCATGATGCCGACACCGGCCTGATGCTCTGGATGGTGCCTGGTCCCGCTCGTGATGAATGCATCATTCTGGAAAGAAGCGAACGCCTTGTTCTCGTCGACTGCCCCTGACGCGCTGCGTCGACCAGCCACGGCCATGCTCGGCTGCGTGATGGCGGCCTATGTTCTCGCTGCGGCCGGCGGCGTGGGCTTGCCCACGGTGCTGGCCTTCCTTGCGTTGCTGGCCTGCACGGGCTGGGCGCTCACCAGCGTGCGTGACCCGCGCGCGGCCTGGATGCTGGTGACGGTTGCAGTGCTGATGGTGATCGCGCTGGGCAGCCCGTCGGACGAGTGGGACCCGCGTTCGATCTGGCTGTTCCACGCCAAGCGCATTTTCGTGGACGGTTCGCTGTACGTCATGCTGGATGGCTACGCGGCCTTCAGCCACAACGACTATCCCGCACTGTTGCCGCTGTTGTCTGCCACGGCGGCGAAGCTGGTGGGGCACTGGAACGAGCTGTTCCCCAAGGCGGTGGGCACTTTGCTGTTGCTGCCGGCGCTGCTGCTCATCGCGCGCAGCCTGCGGGCGTGGTGGGTGGCCGCTCTGTTTGCACTCGTCACCCTGCAGATTGGCGGCACGTACCTGGTGGATGGCTACATGGACGCGCTGCTGGCGGTGTATGCGGTGGCCTCGCTGGCTACCGCAGCGCGCTGCCTGTCCCGTTGGAATGCGCTGTCATGGCCCGACCTGCTGCCCTATGTACTGGCGACCTCGGTGCTGTCGCTCATCAAGAACGAAGGCATGGTGCTGGCTGGGGTAATTGCCGTGGCGATGATCGCTGCCGTACTCCTGCGCGAGCGGCGCGTGCCGTGGGGGTTGCTGGTGGCCTTCGCCGTTGCGCTGCTGCCGTTGCTGGCGTGGAAGCTCGCCGTGGCCGGCGCGCACCTGACCAATGATCTGGCGGCCAGCGATCTGAAAGGACAGCTGCTGGCGCGGTTGCCGGAATTCTCCAACAGCGTGCTGATCCTGAAGAAGCTCCTGCGTGGCTGGGCACTGGTGCCGTTGCTGATCTTGCTGGTGCTGTGGAAGCGCAGCTGGCGTACGCCGGTGGTGCTGGGCGGCATGCTGGCGGGACTGGCCTATGCGGGTGTGCTGTACGCGGTGTACCTGGGTACGCCGCACGACCTGGACTGGCATCTGGCCACCAGCGTGAAGCGCACGGTGCTGCCGGTGTTCCTGTTGCTGACGTATGCGCTGTTGGTGCTGGTGGACCGGTGGAAGGAAGGCGAAGCCGCGTAGAGCGACGCGCTGCGTCGCTCTTCCTCGATCGGCTTCACGGCTGCCCGATGTGGACCCGCTTGCTGCGGTCGTTTGACGGCGTTGGACGCGACCGGATCACCCCGCGTGCAAGCCGGTAATGCCGGCGTCGGATGGGCCGCAGCTCCACGGAAACCGCCGGATCCGGCACGCGCAGCAGGATGGCGCCGTCGTACACCTCCACCGAGAGTCGGGTTCCTGCCGTGATACCGGCCTCGCAGAGCCACATGCCACGCAGTTTCAGGCAGGGAATGAGCAGGTCGCCGGGCTCTGGTTGTTCCCGGCCCAGCCGCCCGACCAGCACGGACCTGGGCGTATGCCAGTGGAAGGTGACGCGAGGGGCGGGGGTGGGGGATGGATCTTCGTCATGGGATGGCATGGTGGCGCTCTCCTGAGGATCTCCCTCGCCGGGATGGCGAGGGATGTCGGGAGGTTGAAAGCCGCTCACAAGCGCACGGTGCGACGTATTTCCGCGAGGGTGTTGTATTCCGCCACCCTCCCGACGCAGGACGTGAAAACTACTTGCGAGGAGCTTTCAAACTCCGAGAGTTCACCATGCTGACGCGGCAACGGTAGCGGAAGTTGGTTGTGTCTGTTGGTGCGCGTGGCTTCGTTGGCCGTATCAATTGCAGTGGCGCGATCGGGCCGTGCGCGGCTCGAACACGTTGTGAGGCAACGGTTTTCCAGAGTGAGATGTGGTTGGCGGTTGGCGCCTTCCCCGTCGTGTTGCGTCCGCAACGACTGAATCTTTGATGGCGTTTATGGCGTCAACTGCGCCACATCGCGCGCGACATGCGCTGTGTCGATGGTGGTCATGCGCTACAGGGCGCAGCACCGCTACGGGCAGTCGATAGGGATGCGACCCTGCCGGTCGGTTGCGCGCCGGTAGGGTCCCATTCCAATCGACTGCCGTTACAGCTCCCGCGTGCGGTAGTGGCATGACCATCGGCGGCGAAGGCGTTTCCCGCATGCGGGCTGTCAACCACCATGCTAGCGTTCCGCCATGGACCTCCACCTTCCCGACGCCTCGGTGCACTGGCACCGCCATTGGCTGGCCGCTCCGGCCGCAGACGCACTGCAGCGCCAGCTGCGCGGCGAGGTGCCGTGGGAGGTGCACAAGATCCAGATGTTCGGCAGGCAGGTGGACTCGCCCCGGCTGAGCTGCTGGATGGGCGATCCCGCCGCCCGCTACCGTTACTCGGGCACCGACTTCGTGCCACATGCCTGGCACCCCGCGCTGCTGCCTGTGCGGGACGCCTTGGCCGCATTCTGCGGGCAGGCATTCAACAGCGTGCTGCTCAACTGCTACCGCGACAATGACGACGGCATGGGCTGGCACAGCGACAACGAGCCGGAGCTCGGGCCAACGCCGGTGATTGCATCGCTGAGTCTCGGCGAGGCGCGGCGGTTCCTGCTGCGTCGGCGTGATGACCATGCGCGGAAGGCCGAAGTCACTCTCGGTCATGGCGATCTGCTGGTGATGGCCGGGCATACCCAGACCTTCTACCAGCACGCCCTGCCGAAAAGCGCGCGGCCGCTGGCGGAGCGCATCAACCTCACGTTCCGCCGAATCGAGGCGTAGAGCCACGCCGCGCCGAGAGACCGACGGGCGCCGATTCGATGAACGCATCGCCATGCGCGCGGAGCCTGCCGGTACAACGGGACGTGATTCATGCGTGGCTGCGCTTCGTTCGGGGACCGCGAAGCCACGCAGGGCGTGGCTCTACCCCCATCACGTCAGGCGCTGATCGCCATAGCCGCGCAGCCATTACCGCAGCCGCACGCGCGTCGCCGCAGCCGCGCCGCCATTACTGCAGCCGCGCGCCCCTCAACGCAACCGCGTCGGTGTGACCTTGGCCTGCTGGAAATCCGCCTGGCCCGTTGTCAGTGTCCAACCCACCAGCTCGGTGGTGACCGCCTGCAGGCCCTTCTCGAACGCCTGTGCCACATCGGCGGTACTGGTGCTGCCCACCGGCTGCTCCTGGCGGAAGGTGCGGTCGGCCACCACGCGCTGGTCCACCACATGGATCAGCTTGGCATTGATCTCGATGTAGGCCGTGGGCGTGGCCTGGCCGCGGTAATCGGATTCAAAGCGGCGCACGTCCAGGGCCAGCTTGTAGTCCGCGCGGATGCCGGTGGTGGCACGTGCCACGCCGGCAATGCGGCCGGAATCCTCGAAGCCGCGGACCAGCGCGTCATCCACCATGTCGGTGGCCGGCTGCGCCCAGCTCACGCCTTTGTAGACTTCCAGCTCGCCGGGGTTGGGGCGCACGTTGATGCGTGGGCTGTCCACGACGCGCGCCGCGGTGGGCTTGACCAGCACCAGCTGCCAGTCGACCTTCGGCCAGTTCTGGTCCGGCTGGATGCGCACCACCGGCGAATAGATCGTGACCTGGCTGCGCTCGCCGCCACCCAGCAACGAGGAGCAGGCGCCCAGCGCGACCATCAGCACGGCCGGCAGCAGCAGCCGGGGCAGGGAGGCGGGCAGGAGAGGGATCTGGCTCATTTGGGTTCGAACTCCTTCGGCGCGTCACGGCCCAGCAGATAGCGGGCCGGGTTGTTGTCCAGTTTGTCGCTGACCCGGCGCAGGTCGCGGATCAGCCCGCGCAGCTCGGTCAGCGTCGGGCCCAGCTGGGCCAGGCCATCGTTGGCGAAGCTGTTGATGGCCGCGCGGTTCTCGCCGAGGATCGAGTCGGCATTGCCGGCGGCCGAGTCGAGCTTGGTCAGGGTGGTTTCCAGCTTGTCCAAAATCGGCGGCAGCTGCTGCACCAGATTCTTGTCCAGGCGCTCGATGGTGCCGTTGGTGGTCTTGAGGGTCACGTCCAGGCTGCGCGCGGCGTCGCGCGCGCTGAGCAGCAGCGCCTGGGTGCCCTGGTCACGGTCGGCCAGGCCGCCGCTGATGGTTTCCAGGTTGGCCAGGGTGGCGTTGATGCTGGCCACGTTGCGGTCACTCAGCACCTGGTCCATGCGCTCGACGATGCGGTTGGCCACGTCGGTGATGTTCTGCAGCGCCGACGGCGTGGTGGGAATGATCGGCGCCGGGTCCCGGTTGACCGCGGTCAGGGCCTGCGCCTGCGGCGTGCCGCCGCTGAGCTGGATGATCGACGGCCCGGTCAGGCTGGTGATGGCCAGCTTGGCGCGGGTGTCGGTCTTGACCGGGGTATTGGAGTTCAGGCGGATGCGCGCCACCACCTGGCGGGGATCGTCCGGCACCAGGTTGAGTTCGGTGATCGAACCGACCGCGATGCCGTTGTACTGCACCGGGCTGCCAACCGACAGGCCGGTGACGGCCTCGCGGAAGACCACGCGGTACTCGGTCCAGGTGCGGTCGGAGGAGTACTTGGCGGCCCACAGGCCGAAGGCCAGCAGTGCCAGCCCCACGATCAGGGTGAACGCGCCGATCAGTACGTAATTGGCTTTGGTTTCCATGGCTTACTCGCTCTCAGGCTTTGCGGCGCGTGCAGCACGCGCGCGCGGTCCGTGGAAATACTCCTGGATCCACGGGTGCTCCAGTTGTTCGATCTCGTGCAGCGGTGCATTGGCGATCACCTTGTGGTCGGCCAGCACCGCCACCCGGTCGCAGATCGCGTACAGCGTGTCCAGGTCGTGGGTGATCAGCAGCACGGTCAGGCCCAGCGCTTCCTGCAGGGTCTTGATCAGGCGGTCGAACGCGGCCGCGCCGATCGGGTCCAGGCCGGCGGTGGGCTCGTCCAGGAACAGCAGCGGCGGGTCCAGCGCCAACGCGCGGGCCAGGCCGGCGCGCTTGCGCATGCCGCCGGACAACTGCGAGGGCAGCTTGTTGATCGCATCGGCCGGCAGCCCCGCCAGCTTCACCTTGAGCAGGGCCAGTTCGTAGTGCCAGCGCTCGGGCAGTTCGCCGTGGTGTTCTTTCAGCGGGACCTGCACGTTCTCGCCCACGGTCATGGAGGAGAACAGCGCGCCGTCCTGGAACAGCACGCCGGTATTGCGTTCGATGTGCAGGCGGTCGGCGCGGTTGTCGGAGCGCGCATCCACGCCCAGTACTTCGATATGGCCGGCATCGGGCGTACGCAGGCCGAGGATGCTGCGCATCAGCACGGACTTGCCGGTGCCCGAGCCGCCCACCACGCCGAGGATCTCGCCACGTCGTACGTCCAGGTCCAGGTCATCGTGCACGGTCTGGCTGCCGAAGCGGTTGGTCAGCCCGCGCACGCGGATGGCCAGCCCGGCGTCGTCGGCCAGGGCGGTGCGGGTGTCCTCGGCAGGGGCGGTCACAGTCGTCATCACCAATCCATGTGCATGAACCACAACGCGGCGAACGCGTCGATGATGATCACCAGCGAGATGGTCTGCACCACGCTGGACGTGGTGCGCTCGCCCACCGACTGCGCGGTACCTTCCACCTTCAGGCCCTCCAGGCACCCGATCAGGCCGATCACCGCGGCGAACACCGGTGCCTTGGACAGTCCCACCAGCATGTGCCGCACCTCGATGGTGTCGTGCAGGCGTGCCAGGTACATCTGCGGCGGAATATCCAGGTCGAACGCACCGACGGTCACGCCGCCGGCCAGCCCGGCGATCATCGCCACGAAGGTCAGCAGCGGCAGGGTGATGAGCAGGGCGATGATGCGCGGCAGCACCAGCAGGTCGACCGGGTCCAGGCCCAGGGTCCGGATCGCGTCGATTTCCTCGCGCGCCTTCATCGAGCCGATCTGCGCCGTGAACGCGCTGGCGGTGCGGCCGGCCAGCACGATGGCGGTGAGCAGCACCGCGAATTCGCGCAGGAAGGCGATGCTGACCAGTTCGACCACATAGATCTCGGCGCCGAAGTCGCGCAGGATCGTCGAGCCGAGGAAGGCGATGACCGCGCCGACCAGGTAGGACAGCAGGGCGACCAGCGGCACCGCATCCAGGCCCACCTGTTCCATGTGGTGCACAGTGGCGGTCAGGCGGAAACGGCGCGGTTCGCGCAGCAGGCGGCCGCCCTTGACCAGGTTCTCGCCGAGGAAGCTGGCCAGCGCCACGATGTTGTGGCCCGTGCTGTGTACGCTGACGCCCAGCCGTTCCAGTGCCGCCAGCACGCCGAAGTCGCGCTTTGGCTTGGGCCGGTCGTCGGCCACCTCTTCGATGGTGCAGACCAGCGCACGGTGTTCCTCGCGGAAGGTCAGCGCGTCCTCGGGCAGGTCGGCGCGATGGGCCACGCGCAGCACCTGCAGCACGCCGGCCGAATCGAGCTGGGTGATGCCGCTGGCATCGATCCCGGTCACTTTCTCCGGCGCCGCGCGCAGCACTTCGGCCGCGTCGAGCGCGGTACGCAACGTCCACTGTCCGGACAACCGGATCACGCCGGGGTCCTGTGGATCCTGTTCGAGTTGGGGGGCTTGGTCTGGCGTCATGGGGCGTCCTCCACGCAGCATAACCTGTCTGCGTGGAGGCCAAGTGTGTGCGCCGAACGACATCGTTGTTCAGCCCGGGCAGGCTTCGGGTAATACTACGTCGCATGTCTGCCGACGCACCCGCCATTGCCACCCCCCCGGCCACCTACGCACAGCGCGTGGCCTTCGTCTGTGAGATCGCCGGGCGCCTGCACAGTTACGGCACCACCGCGCAGCGCCTGGAGGCGGCCGTGGTGGCGCTGGCGCAGCGCCTGGACCTGGATTGCGAGCCGTGGTCCAACCCGACCGGGCTGATCCTGAGCTTCAGCGACCCGACCAAGGCGATCGGCTCGTCGGACATCACCCGCGTGATCCGCCTCGCCCCGGGCGAGAACGACCTGCATAAACTCAGCATCGCCGACCAGATCACCGACGCGGTCGCCAACGGCACCATGAGCATCGCCCAGGGGCATACCGCGCTGCGCCAGCTGGACAAGGATCCGGGCCGGCGCGGCAAGATCCGCATGATCCTGTCCTACAGCCTGGGCGCGGCCGGCGTGGCCGGGCTGTGGAAGCTGCCCTGGCTGGACATCGCCACGGCCGGCGTGATCGGCCTGCTGATCGGCATGATGACCCTGCTCACCGATCGGCGCCCGGCCAGCCGCGAGGCCAGCGAGGCGCTGGCGGCGCTGCTGGCCGGCACGGTGGCGGCCTTGGTGGCCTCGTTCGTGGGGCCGCTCAACCTCAACACGGTGATCATCGCCTCGCTGGTGGTGATGCTGCCGGGTATGTCGCTGACCAACGCGGTCAACGAACTGGCCAGCCAGCACTGGGTATCGGGCACGGCGCGCTTCGCCGGTGCGATCACCACCATTCTGAAGCTCACGGTGGGCGCGGTGATCGCGGTGACGCTGTCGGGCATTCTCGGGCTGGACCCGCTGGTGCGCGCGTCGCGGCCGCAGGCGGACTGGGTGGAATGGAGTGCGCTGCTGCTTGCCGCCTTTGCCTTCGCGATGCTGTTCAAGGCCAATCGCCGCGATTATCCGTGGGTGATGGCCGCATCCGTCGCCGGCTACGCCATTTCAAAATTCGCAGGGCAGGCGTGGGGGCTGCCGGCCGGCATCTTCATGTCGGCCATGGTGATGATGGCGGCCGGCAACCTGTTTGGACGCATCGTGCAGCGCCCGGGCGCGATCATCCGCCTGCCCGGCATCATCATGCTGGTGCCCGGCAGTACCAGCCTGCGCGGGGTGCTCACGCTGGTGCAGCAGCAGGACATGAGCGCCGGCCAGACCGTGCTGATGACGGTGCTCAACGTGGTAATGGCGCTGGTGGCGGGATTATTGTTCGGCAACCTGCTGGTGCCGGCGCGAAAGAATCTGTGAGTTATTGAGAGATTATGAGAGTTTCCGAGGGACACGCATGGCGTGTCTCTACGCGACGGCTGCAACCACCATCAACGCCCGACCCCAACACCAAGCGACCAAGGGTCGTAGTGACACGCCATGCGTGTCAACGCCATGATCCTGCGCACGTAAACGAGCCATGGGTGTCAACGCCATGACCCTGCGCACGTAAACGAGCCATGCGTGCCAACGCCATGTCCCTGCGCAAGCAAAAAAAACGCCGGCATCCGAGCCGGCGTTTTGAAACGAGCGCGTACCGCGCGTCGCTTACTTCTTGATCAGGAAATCTTCCAGCTTCTTGCCCTTGCCGGTGTGGGCGGCCAGCCAGCGCGGCTGCTTGCCGCGGCCGGTCCAGGTTTCCTTCGGATTGGCCGGGTTGCGGTACTTCGGGGCCACCTTGCCGAGCTTGCGCACGGCCTTCTTGGCCGGTGCGGCCTTGCTGGCCTTGGTGGCGCGACCACGGGTCGGCGCGGCGACACCGGCGACTTCCTCAAGGGTATAACCGTTGGCCTTGGCCAGCTTGCTCAGCTGCGCACGCACCTTGCTGACGGCGGGGCGCTTGGCAACGATGGTCTGCTGCTTTTTGGCGTTCTTGATCAGGGCGCCCAGTTCTTTGGCGGACAACCCGCTCAGGTCAATACTCATCAACTGCTCCGGAATCTAATGAAGGACGGGGGTCAGCCAGTCCTTGGCGTCATCCACAGCATACATTTTCATCCGAAGCCTGCACAGCAAGCAGGAATAATCAATGAAAACGGGATAATGAAAAGCCGGGATATTTCACCCGGCCTGTCATCATTTCGTCAGCGTTGCCATCAGCGCGTCGCGGTCGAGACTCTCCGCCTCGCTCGCCCGGCGCGAGCGGTACTCGTACGTGCCGGCGGCGACGCCGCGTTCGGACACCACCACGCGGTGCGGTATGCCGATCAGTTCCATGTCGGCGAACATCGCCCCCGGACGCAGGCCGCGATCATCCAGTGCCACATCCAGGCCGGCGGCCTGCAGCTGCGCCAGCAGTTCGGCGGCGGCGGCGTTGACGGCCTCGTCCTTCTTCGGGTTGATCACGCACACCACCACCTGCCACGGCGACATCGCGTCGGGCCAGATAATGCCGGCTTCGTCGTGATTCTGTTCGATGGCGGCCGCGACGATGCGTGAAATGCCGATGCCGTAGCAGCCCATCGCCAACACCGCCGCCTTGCCGTTTTCATCCAGCACGGTGGCATTCAATGCCTGCGCATACTGGCGGCCCAGCTGGAACACGTGACCCACTTCGATACCGCGCGCGATCTTCAACTCGCCACCATCGGCGGCGCGATCGCCTTCCTTCGCGTTGCGGATATCGGCCACGTCCGGTTCGACCAGGTCACGGCCCCAGTTGACGCCGGCAATATGGAATCCGGCTTCGTTGGCACCGATGACGAAATCGGCCATCGCCGCGACGTCGCGATCGGCCACGATGCGGATCGGCTGTGCCGGGTTGAGCGGACCCAGGAAGCCCGGTTCGCTGCCCAGGTGGGTGGCAATCTCGGCTTCGCTGGCCATGCGGTAGCCCTGCAGGCCCTGCACCTTGCCCAGCTTGATCTCGTTGACCTCGTGGTCGCCACGCACCAGCGCCAGCACGAAACCGGCCTCGCTCATGACCGCGATGGACTTGACGGTGCGCTCCAGGCCCAGGCCGAGCAGTGCGGCCACCGCTTCGCAGGTCTTCTGCGTGGGCGTGTCGACCTTGCGCAGCGCTTCACTGGCAGCGGGGCGCGGGCCCGGTGCGGCAGACACGGCCGCTTCCAGGTTGGCGGCGTAATCCGAGCCGGTGGAGAACACCAGCGCGTCTTCGCCCGAATCGGCAATCACGTGGAATTCCTGCGACGCATCGCCGCCAATGGCGCCGGAATCGGCCTGCACCATGCGGAAGTCCAGGCCCAGGCGGGTGAACACGCGGGCGTAGGCGGCCTTCATGTTCTCGTATTCGCGGACCAGGCAGGCGTCGTCCAGGTGGAAGGAGTAGGCGTCCTTCATCAGGAACTCGCGCGCGCGCATCACACCGAAGCGCGGGCGGATCTCGTCGCGGAACTTGGTCTGGATCTGGAAGAAGTTGATCGGCAGCTGCTTGTAGCTGGACAGCTCCTGGCGTGCGAAATCGGCCGCGGCTTCTTCAGCGGTCGGGCTGTAGCAGAACACCTGCTCCTTGCGGTCCTTGATCTTCAGCAGCTGCGGGCCGAACTTCTCCCAGCGCCCGGTGGCTTCCCACAGTTCCTTGGGCTGCAGCGTCGGCACCTGGAATTCCACCGCGCCGGCGCGTTCCATTTCCTCGCGCACGATGCGCTCGACCTTGCGCAGCACCCGCAGGCCCAGCGGCGACCAGATATACAGCCCCGAGGCCAGCTTGCGGATCATGCCCGCGCGGAGCATCAGGCGGTGGCTGGTGAGCTCCGCGTCGCTGGGGGTTTCCTTGGTGGTATGCAGGTGGAACTGGGAGAGGCGCATCGTCGGCTTCGCTGAACGGCGGAAAGCCTACATTCTGCCAGCCCAACCCCAATCGACCAACGGTCGAGTGGGGTTGGGCTGGCAGAATGTAGGCTGTAGCACACGCAGAGAACGGCAGGAGCCGTTCTCAACGTCGCGAAGCGACGGCCCGGAGGTTGCCAGCCACGACGGCGGGCATAACTGTCAGTCGTGTGACCGTCGCGGTCTACGCGTATCCGTCAGGCCGCCGGCTTGCAGTACGCCTTGACGCCGGCCTCGGCCAGGCCCTTCTGGCTCTGGCGCTGGCCGTCATCCAGCGGGGTATCGGGCTTGCCGTCGCCGTTGGTGTCCTGCAGCACCGCGCCCTTGCCGTTGAGCAGGGCCAGGTTGTTGCGGGCGGTGGTGCAATCGGCCGATTCGGCCGTTGCCGCGGCGGCGACCGCGGGGCGGCCGGCCGGATCCCGGCTCTGGATCTGGCGTTCTTCGGCCTTCTGGCCGGTGGGCGGCTTCTCCGAATACTGGGTCACGCCGTTGGCGTCTTTCCACTTGTAGACGGTTCCGGCGCTGGCCGACGCGCTGGCGAGCAGCAGCAGGCAGCACACGAGGGGCAGGGCACGCATGGCAACTCCGGGCAACGGGGGACAGGAGCGCGATTGCAGCATTACCGCCCCCTGCTGGCAAGCCTCCCCCCAAAACGGGGCCGCAGCCACTAAACTGACCCCATGGATGAGATGAAACCCCCGCCGCGCTCGCGCAGCATCTACCTGCTGCCCAACCTGTTCACCACCGCCGGCCTGTTCGCCGGGTTCTACGCGATCATCGCGGCGGCCAACGGCGATTTCGTCAATGCCGCCATCGCCGTGTTCGTCGCGGCGGTCATGGACGGCCTGGACGGCCGGGTGGCCCGGCTGACCGGGACCAGCAGCGAATTCGGCGTGCAGTACGACTCGCTGGCCGACTTGGTCAGCTTCGGCATGGCCCCGGCGCTGGTGATGTACCACTGGTCGCTGTCCTGGCTGAAGTTCGATGACCCCGTGCTGGGCCGCGTGGGCTGGGCCGTGGCGTTCCTGTATGCCGCGTGCGCCGCGCTGCGCCTGGCGCGCTTCAATACCCAGGTCAGCGTGGTCGACAAACGCTGGTTCATCGGCCTGGCCAGCCCGGCCGCCGCTGGCCTGATGATGTCCTTCGTCTGGGCCTTCGCCGACGGCACGCTGGGCTGGGATGGCAACGAGCTGCGCTACGTGGCGCTGGGCGTGACCCTGGTGGCCGCCCTGCTGATGGTCAGCCGGATCCGCTTCTGGAGCTTCAAGGGCAGCGGCGTGAAAGGCCCGCGCGCCGACCGCGTGCCGTTCCTGGCCCTGGCGCTGGTGCCGATCGCCATCGCCATCATGGTCATCGACCTGCCGCGCGTGCTGTTTGCGGTGGGCGTGATCTATGCGCTGTCCGGCCCGCTGTACTGGCTGTGGCAGCGCACCCGCAAGACGGCCGAGCCCAACGCGTGAGCATTCCGGCCGACCCGCCGCTGTGGTCCGCTGCCCAGCAGTCCTGGCTGCAGGCGATGGGCTACACGGTGTTCGTGGACGGCAACGTGGAGGCGGCCGTGCCCGAGACGGGGATCGAGCTGGGGCTCGCCGCGGCAGCGCAGGCGACGCAGCCGGCGCCCGCAGCGGAACGCACGGCACCGGCACCGCGCGCGGTCGACCCCGATGCGCCGCCCCGGCGTGAACCCGCGCCCGTGCGCCGCGCCGCGCCGGCCAGCACCGACGATCCGACGGCCGCCGCGCCGCGCGAACGTGCCACGGGGGGCCGCCGACCGGCAGTCCGCATGCCCGATCGGCTGCAGATCGCACTGCTGCGCGCCTCCGGGCGCAACCCGGCCGAGGCGGAGACCCAGGCGTTGATGGCCGGCTGGAACCTGGACGAACTGCGCGCCAACCCGGCCGCCAAGCGCGCGCTGTGGCCGCAGCTGAGGGCACTGCGCAAGCGGGGCCAAGGGTGAGCGCGGTCAGCTCGCCACGCCCGCTGTCACTGCGCGCGTTGCGCGAAGCCGACCTGGACGCGGTGATGGAGATCGAGCTGCGGGGCTATCCGTTCCCGTGGACGCGCGGCATTTTCGTCGATTGCCTGCGGGCCGGGTATCCGGCGCTGGTGCTGGAGGACGATGCGGTGCTGGTGGGCTACGGGGTGCTGAGCATCGCCGCCGACGAGGCCCATGTGTTGAACGTCTGCGTCGACCCGGCCTGCCAGACCCGCGGCCTGGGCCGGATGCTGTTCCGCGCGCTGGTCAAGCTGGCCCGCGACCACGGCGCGCTGCGGGTATTCCTGGAGGTGCGTCCGTCCAACACGCCGGCGATGGCGCTGTACCACAGCGAAGGCTTCAACGAGATCGGCCGCCGCCCGCGGTATTACCCGGCCCGCGAGGGACGCGAGGATGCGCTGGTGATGGCGATCGAGCTGATCGACGACGACATCCAGACGATGCCGCCGTTGTAAGGGCAGCCACGCAGGGCGTGGCTCTACCCTTGGCAGGTTCCCGGTTTCGGCGTAGAGCCACGCCCTGCGTGGCTGCTTGGCAGGTTCCCGGTTTCGGTGTAGAGCCACGCCCTGCGTGGCTGCGTACACCTTTCACCACCTTCAGAGCTTCGCGCGCTGCGCGACCAGCCCGTCCAGCTGCGCGGTCCATTCGACCAGGCGCACGCGCTCCTGTTCGATCACCGCCGGCGGCACCTTGTCGGTGAACCTGGCGAGCTTGACCTCGCTCTTCTCCTTCTCCGATTCCACGCGCTTGATTTCCTTGTCCAGGCGGGCGCGCTCGGCATCCAGGTCGACCAGGCCTTCCAGCGGCACCAGGAGTTTCAGGTCGCCCACGATCGCGGTGGCCGCCGGCGGGGTGTCCGCGTCGGCGCCCAGCCATTCGATGCGTTCCAGCTTGAGCAGGAACGACAGCGAGCTGTTGAAGCGCGCCAGCCGGTTGCGGTCCTCTTCGGTGCCACCCTGCAGCAGCAGGGTGACCTGCTTGGCCGGCGGCACGGCCAGCTCGCTGCGCACGCGGCGCAGTGCGCTGACCATCGACTTCAGCCATTCCACGTCGGCCTCGGCACGCACGTAATCCCCGGCGAACTCGTCGCCGGTGGGGTAGGCGCGCAGCGAAATGGTGTCGCCGTCGATGCCCAGGCGCGGTGCCACCTGGCGCCACAGCTGCTCGGTGACGAACGGGGTCAGCGGGTGCAGCAGGCGCAGCAGCGCTTCCAGCACGTACAGCAGGGTGTGGCGGGTGCTGGCCGCATCCTCGGCGTTGTCGCCGTTGAGCGCCGGCTTGGTCAGTTCCAGGAACCAGTCGCAGAACGCGTTCCAGGCGAACTCGTACAGTGCCTGCGCGAGCAGGTCGAAGCGGTAGTTGGCGTAGTGCGTCTGCGCTTCGGCCGACACCGCCGCCAGCCGCGCCAGGATCCAGCGCTCGGCATCGGTGCGCGGCTGCGGCACGCCGGTGAACTGCGCCCCCTCGGTGTTCATCAGGGTGAAGCGGCTGGCGTTCCACAGCTTGTTGCAGAAGTTCTTGTAGCCCTCGGCGCGGCTCATGTCGAACTTGATGTCGCGGCCGTGGGTGGCCAGCGCGGCGATGGTGAAGCGCAGCGCGTCCGCCCCGTGGGCGATGATGCCGTCGGGGAACTCCTTGCGGGTGGCCTTCTCGATCTTCGGCGCATCCTTGGGCTTCATCAGGCCGGTGGTGCGCTTGGCGACCAGGTCGTCGATGGAGATGCCATCGATGATGTCCAGCGGGTCCAGCACGTTGCCCTTGGACTTGGACATCTTCTGGCCCTGCGCATCGCGGATCAGGCCGGTGATGTAGACGTCCTTGAACGGAATCTTCCCGGTGAAGCTGTCGGTGGCCATGATCATGCGGGCCACCCAGAAGAAGATGATGTCGAAGCCGGTGATCAGCACCGACGACGGCAGGTAGCGCTCGAAACCGCGCTCGGCCATGGCGGCCTCGTTCGGCCAGCCCAGGGTGGAGAACGGCCACAGCTGCGAGGAGAACCAGGTCTCCAGCACGTCGCTGTCCTGGCGCAGGACGACGTCGGCGGCGAGGTTGTTCTTCGCGCGCGCATCGGCCTCGTCGCGGCCGACATGGCAGTTGCCTGCCTCGTCGAACCATGCCGGAATGCGGTGGCCCCACCACAGCTGGCGGCTGATGCACCAGTCCTGGATGTTCTCCATCCAGTGGCGGTAGGTGTTGATCCAGTTGGCCGGGACGAACTGGATGCTGCCCGGCTTTCCATCGGTACCTTCGACCAGCTCCAAACCGCGCTTGGCCAGCACGTCCATCTTCACGAACCACTGGTCGGTCAGGTACGGCTCGATCACCTGCTGGGTACGGTCGCCGCGCGGCACCTGCAGCTTGTGCGCCTTGGTCTCGACCAGGATGCCGAGCTCCTCGAGCTCGGCCAGGATCACCTTGCGTGCTTCGTAGCGGTCCAGCCCGCGGTACTTCTCCGGCGCGTTGTCGTTGATCGCTGCCACCGGGGTGAACAGGTTGATCATCGGCAGGTTGTGGCGCAGGCCCACCTGGTAATCGTTGAAGTCGTGCGCCGGGGTGACCTTGACCACGCCGGTACCGAAGGCGCGGTCGACGTAGTCGTCGGCAATCACCGGCACGCTGCGCCCGGTCAGCGGCAGGGTGACGCTGCGGCCGATCAGGTGCGCGTAGCGCTCGTCTTCCGGGTGCACCATCACAGCCGTATCGCCCAGCAGGGTTTCCGGTCGAGTGGTCGCCACGACAAGATACGGGCGGGTTTCGCGCAGCGTCTCGTTGCCGTCGGCGTCGCGCTCCACGTGCTCGTAGCTGGCGCCGTCTTCCAGCGCGTAGGCGATCGACCACAGGAAGCCGTCTTCTTCCACGCTTTCCACTTCCAGGTCGGAAATGGCGGTCTTGAGCACCGGGTCCCAGTTGACCAGGCGCTGGCCACGGTAGATCAGCCCCTGCTCATGCCAGCGCAGGAACGCCTCGACCACCGCCTCGGAAGGCTGCGGGTCCATGGTGAAGGTGCTGCGCGACCAGTCGGCCGAGGTGCCGATGCGGCGCATCTGGCGTTCGATGATGTCGCCCGACTGTGCCTTCCACTCCCACACCTTCTCGATGAACCCGTCGCGGCCCAGCGAATCGCGGCTCTCGCCGTTGCCGGCCAGCGCCAGGTTGCGCGACACCACCATCTCGGTGGCGATGCCGGCGTGGTCGGTACCCACCTGCCACAACGTGTCGTACCCGCGCATGCGGTGGTAGCGCACCAGCGCGTCCATCAGGGTCTGCTGGAACGCGTGGCCCATGTGCAGCGTGCCGGTCACGTTCGGCGGCGGCAGCAGGATGGTGTACGGCTCGCCCTTGCCGGACGGCTTGAAGTGCCCAGCCTTCTCCCAGGAGTCGTACAGCTCCGTTTCAAAGGTCTTGGGGTCGTAGCTGGAGGCAAGTTGGGTCATGCGGGGGAACCAGGAGGCAATCAGTAAAGGATCAGGGCGCTGGCGGCACCGATCAAGGGCGCCAGGCTTGCGGTTACATGTCGTATTTGTTCAGGTCGAAGCCCAGCGCCTTGTACTGGCGCCAGCGCTCGCGCAACGGCTCGCGCGCCTCCGGGTCGGCGGGGACCACCTCCAGCACGCGGTCGCAGCTGGCCAGGTACGGGTCGTCGCGCAGGTTGATCACCAGCGGGCGGGCGGGGGCCTCGGTGCCGGGCACCGCGATCAGCACCAGTGCCTCTTCTTCGTCCATGTCCTCACCGGCGATCTGGTGCGGAATGTAGGCATCGGCGTCGAACGACCACAGCAGCTCGTCCAGTTCCTCGGCCTGGGCCTGGTCGCGCGCCAGCACCAGGGTGAACAGCCCGGCGTCGTTGGCCTTGCGGGCCAGTTCGCAGACCAGGCGCAGCGGTTCCGTCAGGAACCGCGGCTTGGCGATCAGGTAGAAATCAGCCCGCGACATGGGCGCGGCCGACCTGGTCCAGCAGCCACTGGCTCAGCAGGCCGACCGGACGGCCGGTGGCCATGCCGCGCTTGCCCTCGTCGCTGGCCACGCCGGCGATGTCCAGGTGGGCCCAGCGCTGGCCTTCGGTGAAGCGCGACAGGAAGCAGCCGGCGGTGATCGCACCGGCCCAGCGGCCGCCGATGTTGTAGACGTCGGCGAAGCTGGAATCCAGCATCGGCTGGTACTCGTCCCACAGCGGCAGGCGCCAGGCGCGGTCGAACACGTGTTCACCGGCGGCCAGCAGCTCGTTGGCCAGGTCGTCATGCTTGGTCATCAGGCCGGCGGTCTGGTGGCCCAGCGCGACCACGCAGGCACCGGTCAGGGTGGCCACATCGACCAGCGCGGCCGGCTCGAAGCGCTGCGCGTAGGTCAGCGCGTCGCACAGGATCAGGCGGCCTTCGGCGTCGGTATTGCCCACTTCGATGGTCTTGCCCGACATGGCGGTGATCACGTCCGAGGGACGATAGGCGTTGCCGTCGATGGCGTTTTCGACCGCCGGGACCACCACCACCAGGTTCAGCGGCAGCTTCGCGGTGACCGCGGCGACGAAGGTGCCGATGACGTTGGCACCACCGCACATGTCGTACTTCATCTCCTCGATGCCGCCCTGGGTCTTCAGGTTGACGCCGCCGGTATCGAAGGTGATGCCCTTGCCGACCAGCACGTAGGGCTTGGCGTCGCCGCCGTTGTTCCACTTCAGCACCACCAGGCGCGGGCGGTTGGCCGAGCCACGTGCCACGGCCAGCAGCGAGCCCATGCCGAGCGCCTCCATCTGCGCCTCCTCCAGGATCTCGGCGTCGGCACCGGCGTGGGCCTGGGCGAAGGCGACCGAGGATTCGGCCAGGTAGGCCGGGGTGCACAGGTTGGGCGGCAGGTTGCCCAGCTCGCGGGCGTGCTGCACGCCGGCGGCGATGGCCTGGCCCTGGGTCAGCGCCTGGGTGTCCGTGCCGGCAATGGCCAGCGTGGCCAGGCCCTGGGCCTCGGGCTTCTTCTTGCCCAGCGTGGCGGTGTAGCGGTAGGCGGCGTGGTCGGCGGTGATCACGGCCTGGCGGATGTTCCAGGCGGCGTCGCGGCCCTTGACCTCGATCTCGGACAGGGTGAACAGCGCATGGCGGTTGACCCCGCTCTTCAGCGCGCGGCTGGCGTCGCCGACGGCCTTGAGGTACTGCGGGACCCCGAACTTGGCCGGCTCGCCGAGCCCGACCACCAGCACGCGCGGTGCGGTCACGCCGGGTACGTCATGCAGCAGGGTGGTGGCGCCGGTCTTGCCGCCGACGTCGCCGCGGCTGACCAGGGCGCTCAGGCGGCCGCCGGAAGCGGCGTCCAGGGCCTGTGCCGCCGGGCTCAGGGTCTGGTCGGCGTAGGCGCCGACGATGACGCAGTCGCACTCGGCCGAGGCCGGCGCTGCGTGGTTCAGGGTGAATTCCAGGGCCATTGATCAGATTCCGTTGGCAAATCCGTACAATCGCGAGCTGTTTACGTCCCGTCAGTAGACTGGGCAGCACCGCGAACGAATCCGAGAGTTTAAACCACCACCCCATGTCGAAGCTCGATCGCTATCTCCTGCGTGATTTCGTCCAGAGTTTCCTGGCCACCCTCATCGTTCTGCTGGTGGTGAGCGTCGGTGGTGTGCTGGTGGACATCCTCGGCAACATCGCCGATGGCCGCCTGCCCGCCCGCCTGCTCTTTTCCCAGCTGGGCCTGCAGTTCATCGTCTACATGCCGCTGATCCTGCCGCTGGCGCTGATGCTGGGCCTGCTGCTGGCCACGGCCCGGCTGTACCGCGACTCGGAAATGGCGGTGCTGACCGCCATCGGGGTCGGGCCCAAGCGGCTGCTGCGGCCGGTGCTGATGCTGGTGCTGCCGGTGGTGGCGCTGATCGCCCTGTGCTCGCTGTGGCTGGGCCCCTGGGCCGACCGCACCAGCGAACGGCTCATCCAGGAGGCCAACCGCAGCCTGGTGATGGCCGGCCTGGAGTCGGGCAAATTCACCATGCTTCCCAATGGCGGCGTGGTCTACCTGTCGTCCGTCACCGCCGACGGCAGTGGATTGGGCCGCATTTTCCTGCAGCGCGCGCGGGGCGACCGGGTCGAAGTGGCGTCGGCCGCACGCGGAAAGATGTTCTTCGAGGGCGACCGCCAGCGCTACCTGCAGCTGGAAGACGGCCACCAGGTCGAAGGTCCGCTGGCCGGGGGGCTGGACTACCGGTTGATGACCTTTGCCCGCAATGACGTGGCCCTCCCCGACGGCGCCGACACCCGCGACGAGAACGACCCGGAGCTGATGCCCACGGGCCAGCTGTTCGGCGACGAGCGCCCGGCGGCGCAGGCACAGCTGCATTCGCGCATCACCCCGCCGCTGATCGCGCTCGCCTTCGCCCTGATGACGCTGCCGCTGGCGCGCAGTTCGCCGCGCCAGCAGCGCTACGGCCGGATGATGCTGGCGTTCCTGGCCTACATGGTGGGCATGAACCTGATGTTCATCGGTACCCGCTGGATTGCCGACGGAAAGCTGTCCGGCACGGTGGGTTTGTGGTGGTTGAGCTTGCCGTTGCTGGCATTGGCCATCTGGATGTACCTGCGTGACGGCAAGCTGTCGCGCCCGCGGAGGACCGCATGAAGCTTCGCCCGATGCGGTTTGACCTGTACCTGGGCCGGGCGGTGTTCAGCACCGTCCTGCTGACCTGGGCCGTGCTGGTGGGCCTGGACGTGGTGATGGCGTTCTCCGGCGAGTTCAAGGACGTCGGCAAGGGCGGCTACACCCTGGGGCATGCCGCGGCGGCGGTGCTCTACACGGTGCCGCGCCGCGCCTACACGTTCTTCCCGACCGCCGCGGTGATCGGGTCGCTGATGGGGCTGGGCCAACTGGCGGCCACCTCCGAACTGACCGCGCTTCGCGCGCTGGGCCTGTCGCGCAAGCGGCTGAGCGTTTCGGTGGCAATCGCGCTGTCGCTGCTGACCGCGGTGATGGTGGTGAGCGGCGAAACGCTCGCGCCGTGGGCGCAGGAGCGTTCGGACACCATCAAGGCCAGCGCCAAGTCGGGGCAAAGCCTGGCGTCGTCGCGGTACTCGGGCATCTGGGTGCGCGAGGGCGATACCTTCCTCAATGCGGTCAGTGGCGACGAACAGCTGCTGCCGGGCGGCGGTACCCGGCTGGTGCTCAGTGACGTGCGTCTGTACCAGATCGCCGACGACGGGCACCTGGCCTCGCTGACACACGCTGGCACCGTCGAGCACGGTCCGGACGGGTGGACGCTGCGCAAGGTGCGCCGGGATACCTTCGGCGAGCGCTCGGCAACGCGTACCACGGCGGAATCGGAGAAGTGGGATTCGCAGCTGGACGCGGCCGCACTGGCCACCGGCATGTCCAAGCCGCGCAACCTGCCGGCGCGCGACCTGCGCACCAGCATCGAGTACCGCAAGCGCAACGGCCTGGATGCCCGCGATTATGAGGACATCTACTGGAGCCGCTGGTTCTATCCCATCAACGTGCTGGCGCTGTGCCTGGCGGCGGTGCCGTTCGCCTTCGGTTCGCTGCGCAGCGGCGGCATGGGCAAGCGGCTGTTCCTGGGCATCCTGTTCGCGCTGGGCTTCTGGCTGCTGCAGCTGTTCTTCGGGCGCATGGCGGGCGCGCTGAAGTTCGATTACCGCATTGCCTATGCGTTGCCGCCGATAGTGATGCTGGTGGTGTCGGGCATGCTGTTCCGGCGCAAATCGGGGTGACGGGTCACCCCGACTAGCGCGGGATCCGCCGAAGGCGGGTGCCGCTCGCCCGGTCGTACCACGTCAGGCGCTGCCGGTCGATCAACGCCCACCACAGCCCCAGCCCACCCAGCAGCACCGACAGCGTGCCCACCGCGTAGCGCAGCCACAGCTGGCGTCGTGTGGGTGCGGTGCCATCGGGGCCGACCACCTGCAGCCGCCACGGCCGCATGCCCAGCGTTTGGCCGCCGCGCCGCCAGCTTTCGACGGCGTACAGGCCGGTCACCGCCCAGCAGCACGCCCACAGCACCCATTGCAGGGCGCTGAACGGCGCGATGTTGTCCCGCGCGGCGTGGCCGAACGCGTAACCAGCGGTAAACAACGCGCCAAGCAGCATCCACAGTGCCAAGGCCGGGAAGAAGTCGTACACCAGCGCCAGCAACCGCCACAGCAGCAGCGAGGCGGGGCGGGCGGTGTCGATGACGGCGGCGGTGGCGGTGGGCGTGTGCATGCGCCGAGCATACCTGCGCCTGCGCGCGTGTTGGAATGGCCGCTGCCGCCCCGGCTCCGTATCCTGTGGACATGTCCGACACCCCCACTCCCGCCGCCCGCCGGCAACTGGTGCAGCACCTGCCCGAGCTGCGCGATGCCGACAACGCACTGATCCAGCGCTTCCTCGACGCCATCTGGGCCGAGCAGGGCCTGGCCCGGGCCAGCCTGGACGGCTACCGGCGTGACCTGGAAGGGCTGGCGCGCTGGCGCGACGGGGCCGCGGGTGGGTTGGGGGGCATCGACCGCACCGGGCTGTTCGACTACCTGGCGTGGCGCACCCGGCATGGCTGGTCGCAGCGCAGCAACGCCCGGCTGTTGTCGGCACTGCGCGCCTTCTTTGCCGATGCGGTGCGGCGCGGCCAGCGCAGCGAAGACCCGAGCGCGCTGCTGGACCCGCCGCGCCTGCCGCGGCTGCTGCCCAAGGCCCTGGCCGAAAGCCAGATCGACGCCCTGCTGGCCGCGCCGGATGTCGACCAGCCATTGGGCCTGCGCGACCGCGCGATGCTGGAGCTGATGTACGCCGCCGGGCTGCGCGTGAGCGAACTGGTCGACCTGCCGGCCAACGCCGTCAACCTGCGCCAGGGCGTGCTGCGGGTAACCGGCAAGGGCAGCAAGGAGCGGTTGGTGCCGCTGGGCGAGGAATCCCAGCACTGGCTGGAACGCTACCTGGCCGAGGCGCGCCCGCAGCTGGCGGGCAAACGCGCCGTCCCGGCCGCCCGCGACGGCAGCGTGCCGCTCTTCCTCGACCCGTCATTGCATGCGCTGAGCCGCCAGCAGTTCTGGGTGCTGGTGAAGAAGTACGCAGCGCTGGCCGGGATCGACCCGGTGCGGATCAGCCCGCACGGGCTGCGCCACAGCTTCGCCACCCACCTGCTCAACCGCGGCGCGGACCTGCGCGCGCTGCAGATGCTGCTCGGCCACAGCTCGCTGTCCACCACCCAGATCTACACCCTGGTGGCACGCGAACACCTGCAGAAGCTGCATGCGCGGCATCATCCGCGGGGGTGAGCGGCGCGGCGCGTGCGGTTACCGCCGCAGGGAATGCACTTCATCACCGGGTCGTTTGCCCCAGAGGGGGGCAACGCCCTCCACACTGTCGAAGGAAGCCAGGCTCCACGTGCGCCGGCTCCTCACCGAGCCGGTATCGGAACTGTCCCACCAGATAAAACTGTGACAGGACCGCGCATCACCATCGACCGAATCGTGCCCGCGGCTGCGACCCTCACCCTCATCCTCATCCTGCGCAGGAGGAGCGTTGTCGACCGCGCCGGTACCGGCCATCAGGTGGCTGGGAGCGGCCGCCAAGGGTGTGTCAGGGGGGAGTGTTGCGGGATGTAGAGCATGGCACGCGTTCAGCAGCCTGGCCATGCCGATGTGGACCGGCACCGAGGGATTCAGCGTCGCTCCCAGACGGGCCAGTTTCGTGGCGCGCGAGATCAGCTGGTCCTCGGCCAACCTGCCTTTCCCGTAGGCCCGGTACATGGCCGCTTCGCTGTTGGAGAGGCTGCTCAGGGCCAAGGCGTATCGCTTGCCGCCCGGGTCTGGCGTGTTGGCTGCCAGCGCCACGCGTGCGGTGGTGCTGCCAAGTAGATGGGCCTTGAGAGACAGAGTGAGCGAGGGAAGGCAGCGCATTGGCGTGGAGGTAGCGTAGGACGTCCGAGGCTGGGCCTTCGGATGCGCGGCTGCTTCCAGAAATCACTCACCTGACGCGACCCGAGTGCCGGCTCCCTCTGCTGGGCGTACCTCGCGTTCCAGCCGGCTGTGCGAGAATTCGCACATCCCCTACCGTGGAACGCCTGATGCTTCGTGTCCTTACCGTCGCCCTGTTCGGCGCGCTCAGCCTGACGGCCTGCGCCCAGCCGGCCGCCCCGGTCGCCTCCTCTTCGAACAAGCCGGCCGCCAGTGCGGCACCGGCGTCCAACGCCACGGCCGAGCAGACCGTGCGTACCGCGCTGGCCAGCCTGGATGCAAAGTTCAACCCCGATTACATCGGTGCCGCACCGTTCCCGGGCTTCCGCGAAGTGCTGGTGTCCGGTCAGGTGCTGTACGTGTCCGACGATGGCCGCTACCTGATGCAGTCGCAGCCGTATGACATCCAGAACCGGGGGCCGGCCAGCAGTGCCGGGCTGCTGTCTTACCGCAAGGCCCTGCTGGACAAGGTGCCGCGCAGCGAGCGCATCGTGTTCGCCGCGCCCAACCCGAAACACACGATCACGGTGTTCACCGACATCGAATGCGGCTACTGCCGCAAGCTGCACCAGGACCTGCCCGAACTGAACCGCCAGGGCATCACCGTGGAATACCTGGCGTTTCCGCGCATGGGTCCCGGCAGCCAGGACTTCACCGATATGATTTCGGTCTGGTGCGCCGTGGACAAGCGCAAGGCGCTGACCGAAGCCAAGAGCGGCCAGGCGGTAGCGCCGAAGAACTGCACCAGCCCGGTGGCCATGCAGTACAACCTGGGCCAGCAGGTCGGCGTGAGCGGCACCCCGGCGATCTTCGCCGCCGACGGCACCCAGCTGGGCGGCTATCTCACCCCGGCACAGCTGGCCAAGGCGCTGGAGCGGCAGTCCCGGTAAACCGGGCTGTCCAGACCGGAGGCTCAATGCCTCCGGTCCGACCAGCGTGGCTCAGCCGCTGGGATTGTTGGCGCGCGTCGCCAGCTTTTGCCTGAGTTCCGTCATCATGTCGTTCTTGACGGCGCTGTCCTTCTGCCGCCCCGGAAGTCCCGCGAACGCGTTGTTGACTCCGGTGGCCCCCTTTTCTACAACCTTGTAGTGAACGTGGACCACCTTGGGTGCAGCGGTCTTGTCATCCACCGCGCGCTGCTCCGATTCCAGGTCCAGCATTGCGCGACGCTCGGCGATCTTCCGCAGCAGCTCGGTCGGCAACGTACCCCCGAACAGGTCGCTATGGTTGAGGCGCCCACGAGCGGCATAGCGTGCGCTGCTGTCCGGCGCCTCGTGTGTCTTTTCCTTGCGGGTCCCGAAACTCACTGTCGCCTGGTCCTCGAGCGAGCGGCTCTTGATCAACGGAGTGCGCTGCAACTCCTTGAGCAGACCGCCCGAGGTTGCATGAACCTGCGCGGCAGGGAAGGCGGGCGGCGCTGGGGGGGGCGGGGGAGCGGGTGCCGTTGATGGCAGCGTCGGCTCGCTCGCGCATTTCACTTCCAGGAGGGCGGGCCGGGGTATGCGAAAGACGGAGGGAAATGCAGCTGCATCCGTCTTCGCATCGGTGGTATCAACGTGATTGGACCGGGTCGCAACACCCGCCGGGCGGGCTGCCCAATGATTGTGCGGCCAGCCGCCTTGGAGGTTCCCGGCGGTGCGTGCCGCGCTGGTTCCTGCAGCCCCATGAATCAGCAGGGGTGCAGTGCGCGGACCACGTTCCGTTTCCCGCGGCACCGGCGGCACGTGCAGCTGCGCCGGTGCCATCAACTTCCTCACATCCTGCAGAGACAGCTTGTCGGCTTTTCGGAACTCGAACGGGCGGACAGGCGGGTCCGACACCTTCGGTCGGTTGGAGAGATGCGTGAAGGAGCGGAGTTTGACCGTGGGGAGCTCCAGCTTCGTCTTGGCGCGTGAACTGCCGAGGAAGGCGGCGATCCGAAGGAGGGGGGTGGGGACGCGGGAGGTTGCAGTAGTCATGAGCTTCCAATGGCAATCGAACGAGTGCCCCGCCATTGTTGGTGCAACCCCGTGGCAGACTTTCATGAAACGCTCGCGCCCCGCGCGCGCCATGCATCACGGGGCGTCACGGGCGTTTATTCCTCTGCACCATTCCAATCGCTGTCATCCGGTGACCGGGTCATGGCGCTGAGCACCGCGTGCTGGCCGACCTGCTCAGGGATCCCAACCGTGGTCGGAAGCATCGTCGTCCGGGCCGCTGCCAATGCCCGAGTCGCTGGAAGATGCCTGGCGAGCCAAGGATGTTTCTCCGCTCCCGATGTTGATGAGGGCGCGCTGGTAGAAGTCCTCCATCGCTGACGCCACACGGGTCGGTTCCACGTCCAGGATGCGCCTGACAGACGCAGCCTGTCCTCTCGCCCGTATTTCCGCCAACAGGTCCGTTGGAAGCGCCGAGCGGTGCAGGGGCTGGGCAGGCGCCGGACCCGCGTCCTTGACGGGGAGCGTCTGCGGAACCGTCGCGCTGGCGACCTGCGGGGCGTGCGGTCGTTGTCCGCCTGCATCGGCCAGATGCGGGTAGATGGCCTTGTCGGGAAGGCGTGCCTTGAATTCCGCGAACGATTCGCCGCCGGCGCGCAGCTGCAACGCGGTTCGTAGTGCCTGCGACATGGTCTGTTCCTGGAGGCCAACTCGATTGGCGCTGCCGGCGCTGGGCGGGAGGGCTGTGTTCGCCAGCGGGAGTGGCGCGGGAGCGTGGACGCCTGCCTTGGCACGGTCCAGCAGCCACGCAGGTTTGGGCGCCGGGACAGGCTTGGTGGGCACGGGCGCCTGCGCGCGCATCTGCGGTGATGGTACGAACGCTGCCGCCGCCTTGGAGCGCGCCAACAACGCCGGTGGCTTCGGCGGAACAACGGGCTTCATGGAGGGGGCGGGCGGCGCGCGCCGTTTCCGTCCCATGGGGCCCTCCTGCAGCGCCGTCATGAGCACCACATTGCGGGCGGCCGGCGTCCGTGTCTCGCGGTTCGACCCGGAGCTGCGCGCAGGCAATTCGCCAAACATGTCGCCGTCCAGGCTGTCGCGGTGCGGTCGGGCCGGTGCGCTGTGATCGGTGGCGGACTGCCCGCTCAACCATGCGATCAGCGTGCTGTTGCCGGCTTCCACCAGTGCGGGGGGCGCGGCATGCGCCGATCCGGCCGTTTGCGAGGTGCCAAAGAAATTGTCGACGGCCCACGTCGGCTTTACCGGGGAAGACGTACCGGGGGCGGGTGTCGGCAGAGGCGTGTGCCATCTGCCGGACGCCTTGTTGTTGCTTATCTCAGTGGGAGATAGAGGCTTGAGGAGCTGCCGTAACGACCGCTCGTTTTTCGCGCTCTCGTTGCCCAGGCGCGCAAGGAGGTTGATGAGGGGAGTAGGAATGCGCATGTCGATCAAACATCTGAAGGACCGGCAACCTACGGCCGATCACGCAGCGCCGCTATCAGTTTGCGCTCATTCCTGCGCAACACCCGGGGCCACACTGGCCCCGGGCGCCCTGTACTTACTTCAGGCCGGTACTGATGGTGTTCACCAGCGTGCCTTGTGCGTCATCGCCACTGAACTCCCAGAAGAACGCGCCGCCCAGTCCCTGGGTCTTCACGTAGCCCATCTTCTCGGTCACCAGCGCCGGCGTATCGAAGCTCCAGAACGTGGTGCCGTTATAGCTCCAGGTGGCCCGTGCATTGGCGTCGGTGAAGATGGGATGGTTGAGGTTCTTCAGCACCTTCCAGTCTTCGATGCCCGCCTCGTAGGTACCCGGCGCGGCGCTGCCGCTCTGGTACAGGCCATTGTTGACGTTGGGCACGTTCGTCCAGCCGCGGCCGTAGAAGCCGATGCCCAGGTTGAGCTTGCTGGCCGGCACGCCACGGCTGATGAACGCTTCCATCGCATCGTTGCTGTTGTACAGCTTCGTATCACCGGTGGAGGGGTCGGCCGGCGAATTGAACAGCGCCGAGTGGTGCCCGGTGATCGGGTCGAAGGCGCCGTGGAAGTCGTACGTCATCACGTTGATGAAATCCAGGTAGCCGTGATACGCGGCCGGGTCGGTCACGCGGATCTTGTCGATGCCCGCGCCTACCGCCACGGTCAGCAACAGGCCAGGGCGCACCGCGTCCAGCTGGCGGCGGAACTCGGCCAGCAGTGCGGTGTAGTTGGCATTGTCGGCCGGCGTCCCGCAGCTCAACCCGCACCCCACCGGGTACTCCCAGTCGATGTCGATGCCATCGAACACGCCCGCCGCCGCGCCCACGCCGCCGGCACCGTCGGTCACCGGCAGGTTGCCCTTGATGTAGGCATCGACGCACGACGCCACGAAGGCCTGGCGGTTGGCGGGCTGTGCCGCGCTGGAGAAGCCGCGCGACCAGGTCCAGCCGCCCAGCGAGATCAGCACCTTCACGTTCGGGTGCTTGGCCTTGAGCTGCTTGAGCTGGTTCCAGTTGCCGCGCAGCGGCTGGTCCCAGGTATCGGCGCCGCCACTGACGCTTTCGCCCGCCTGGAAGGCCTTGGTGTAGTCGGCGAACGCATCGCCACCCACGCCGGTGTTCGGGTCCGAGGCCTGGGTAATGCCCACTTCGCAGCGGTTGTTGCGCACGTTGCCGAAGGCGTAGTTGATGTGGGTCAGCTTGCTGGCCGAGCCGCTGGTGTCGATGTTCTTGACCCGGTAGTTGCGCCCGTAGATGCCCCACTGGGTGAAGTAACCGATCACCCGCTTGTTGCCACCCGTGCCGCCACCGGTGGCGGTGGTGACGCTGATCGACGCGCTCTGCGCCGAGGCATTGCCGGCGTTGTCACGGGCGCGCACCCGGTAGGTGTAGGCCGTGCTGGCGGTGAGGCCGCCGTCGGTGTACTGGGTGGCGCTGGGCGAACCGACCAGGCTGCCGTTGCGGTACACGTCGTAACCGGCCACGCCGCTGCCGCCGGTGTTGTCGCTGGCCGCGTTCCAGGCCAGGTTCACCGTGGTGGCGGTTTTGGCGGGCGAGGCCAGGCCGCCGGGCACGCTGGGCGGGGTGGTGTCGTTGCTGGCCGCGTTGACCGTCACGCTGACCGTGGCCGAGGAGGTCACCGCATTGTTGTTGTCGGTGGCCACCGCCTTGAACGTGTGGCTGCCGGCGCTGGCGTTGGTCCAAGCCACGCTGTACGGGGCGCTGGTGTCGATGCCGAGCGAGGTGCCGCCGCGGAAGAACTCGACCTTGGCCACGCTGCCATCACTGTCGCTGGCAGTGGCGCTGACGGTGATGCTGCTGCCGGCGGCAAAGCTGGCGCCGTTGGACGGCGAGGTCAGGCTGACGCTCGGGGGCTGGTTGCTGCCGCCAGTGTCGCAGGCGCCCAGGTTGGTGTAGTACGGCGCGCCGGCGGGGTGGTCGGGCGGGGCGTTCCAGATGTCCTGGTTGGCCCGGTACAGCACGCCGCCCTTCTGCAGGGTGCTGCCGGACAGGTAGATCACGTTGCCGTTCCACTCCGGCACCCCGGTACAGCTGGCCGCCAGGGCCAGGCCGGGGCTCAGTGCCGCCGAGCCCAACGCCAGGGCCAGCAGCCAACGCCGATGCCGGGCGGGGGAGCGGGGAGATAACGATGTCACCGTACTGCGCGCAATCGGGTCAGTCATGTCTTACTCCGATCAGGTGGTGGGCGCTGGGCGGCAGGGTGTCGGCCAGCGTTGCAGCAGGTCCGGGGCCGGTGAGAGAGGCCGGCAACAGCAGAGGGGGCGGACATGGACCCCGCCCGGCAGTCCGCTGGGCAGGTGGTGGCAACGTTGTCATGGTTTGCCCCTCCGTTCCGTGCGCCAGCGCAAGGTTCAGGACGCGGCCGGTCTGCGCCGGGGCGGGAGCGGGGGGCGCCGGGCCGACCACCGGCGGGCACGTATCGGTACAATAGTGGGCCCCGTCTCCAACCACGGTTCCCCGGACATGATGGTCCTCGAGGGCGCATCCGCCCTTTCGCCGTTCCGCCGCGAACGTCTTGAATCCCGCCTGCAGTCCCTCGCCGCCGATCTGCGCATTACCGGTGCCTGGCACGTCTACTTCATCCAGACCGAAGGCGATGCCGCCCCGGACCCGGTGATCCTGAGCCGGATCCTGGAGGCGCAGCCGGCGCTGGCCGCGCAGGCGGAGGGCGCTCTTTCGCGCTTCGTGGTGCCGCGCCTGGGCACGCTGTCGCCGTGGTCGAGCAAGGCCACCGAGCTGGTCCGTGGTGCCGGGCAGCCGATCCGCCGCGTGGAGCGCGGGCTGCGCATCGACCTGGCCGGCTCGCCGGCCGATGCCGCCCAGCGTGAGGCGGTGATCCGCGCGCTGCACGATCCGATGACCCAGTCCGTGCTGGACGATGTCGCCCAGGCGCAGGCGCTGTTCACCGCGCCGGCCCGTGGCGAGCTGGAGCGGGTGGCGCTGGATGACCTGGAAGCGGCCAACCGCCGCCTCGGCCTGGCCATGGCCCAGGACGAGATCGACTACCTGCGCCAGCGCTTCGGCGAACTGGGCCGCAAGCCGTCGGACGTGGAACTGATGATGTTCGCCCAGGCGAACTCCGAACACTGCCGGCACAAGATCTTCAATGCCAGCTGGACCATCGACGGCGCCGACCAGGCCAACTCGCTGTTCCGCATGATCAAGAACACCCACCAGCACACCCCGCAGCACACGTTGAGCGCGTACAGCGACAACGCTGCGGTGGTGGCCGGTTTCCCGGCCGCGCGCTACCGGCCGGACCCGGCCACGGGCGAATACCGCAGCGAAGCGGTGGTGGACTCGGCCTTCTGCATCAAGGTGGAAACCCACAACCACCCGACCGCGATCGCGCCGTTCCCGGGCGCCTCGACCGGTG
The DNA here is from genome assembly GCF_057839485.1 of Stenotrophomonas sp. KH_036_B. NCBI lineage: Bacteria > Pseudomonadati > Pseudomonadota > Gammaproteobacteria > Lysobacterales > Lysobacteraceae > Stenotrophomonas > Stenotrophomonas sp. KH_036_B. Next base: position 731,300 of record NZ_CM174491.1, read on the forward strand.
CCGGCGGCGAGATCCGGGACGAAGGTGCCACCGGCCGCGGCGGCAAGCCCAAGGCCGGCCTGACCGGATTCTCGGTCTCGCACCTGCGCATCCCGACCCTGCCGCAGCCGTGGGAGGCGCCGCGTGCGCTGAACCCGCGCATGGCGCCTGCGCTGGACATCATGCTGGAGGGCCCGCTCGGCGGCGCCGCATTCAACAACGAGTTCGGCCGGCCCAACCTGCTGGGCTACTTCCGCAGCTTCGAACTGCCGGAAGGCGAGGGTCTGACCCGCGCCTACGACAAGCCGATCATGCTGGCCGGTGGCCTGGGCGCCATCGACCAGGTCCAGGTCGAGAAGCTGCGCCTGCAGCCGGGCGATGCGGTCATCGTGCTCGGTGGTCCGGCCATGCTGATCGGGCTGGGCGGCGGTGCCGCCAGTTCGGTGGCATCGGGCGAAAGCGCCGAAGACCTCGATTTTGCCAGCGTGCAGCGCGACAACCCGGAAATGGAGCGTCGCTGCCAGGAAGTGATCGACCGCTGCGTCGCGCTGGGCCTGGACAACCCGATCCGCTGGTTCCATGACGTCGGCGCCGGTGGCCTGTCCAACGCCATTCCGGAACTGCTGCACGACTCCGGCGTGGGCGGTGTGATCGACCTGGGCAAGGTGCCCACCGACGATCCGTCGCTGTCGCCGATGCAGTTGTGGTGCAACGAATCGCAGGAGCGCTACGTGCTCGGCGTGCCGCAGGCACGCCTGGCCGAGTTCGCCGCGCTGTGCGCCCGCGAGCGCTGCCCGTTCGCCGCCGTCGGCGTGGCCACGGCCGAGGAACGCCTGGTGGTGGCCTACGGTGCAACGGTGGGCAACATCCCCGCCGATGCGCCGATCGACCTGCCCATGGACGTGCTGTTCGGCAAGGCGCCGAAGATGCACCGCGATACCGCGCACCCGCCGGCGCCGCGCTGGCCGGCGTTGAGGACGAGCGGGCTGGACCTGCATGAGGCCGGCCTGCGCGTGCTCGCGCACCCGTCCGTGGCCGCCAAGAACTTCCTGGTCACCATCGGCGACCGCAGCGTGGGCGGCCTGACCGCACGCGAACAGATGATCGGGCCGTGGCAGCTGCCGCTGGCCGACGTGGCCATCACCCTGGCCGGTTTCGATACCGTCGCCGGTGAAGCGATGGCGATCGGCGAGCGCACCCCGCTGGCCCTGCTGGATGCGGCCGCCTCGGCGCGCATGGCGGTGGGCGAAGCGATCACCAACCTGTGCGCCGCCCCGGTGGACGCGCTGGAGACGGTGAAGCTCTCGGCCAACTGGATGGCGGCGGCCGGCCACAACGGTGAAGACGCGCTGCTGTATGACGCGGTGCGTGCGGTGGGCATGGAACTCTGCCCGCAGCTGGACCTGAGCATTCCGGTCGGCAAGGATTCGCTGTCGATGCAGGCGCAATGGCATGACAACGGCCAGGCGCACAAGTCGGTGTCGCCGGTGTCGCTGGTGATCTCGGCGTTCGCACCGGTGGCCGATGCCAGCGGCCAGCTGACCCCGTTGCTCGACCGCGAGACCGACAGCGAGCTGTGGCTCATCGGCCTCGGTGCCGGCAAGCAGCGGCTGGGCGGTTCGATCCTGGCCCAGGTGCACGCCGACCACAGTGCACTGCCGGCCTTCGCCGGCCCGGTGCCGGACCTGGACGATGCGCAGCGCCTGCGTGCCTTCTTTGAACTGATCCGCGATGCGCGCCAGTCCGGCCTGCTGCTGGCGTACCACGACCGCAGCGATGGCGGTGCGTTTGCCGCGCTGTGCGAAATGGCGTTTGCCTCGCGTCTGGGCCTGGACATTACTCTGGATGCCTGGGGCGACGATCCGTTCCGCAGCCTGTTCAACGAAGAACTGGGTGCGGTGGTGCAGATCGCCAAGGAAGACCGTGCCGCGTTCGCCGACCTGGTCGAACGCCATGCACTCACCGAGTGCGCCCAGCGCATTGCCCGCCCGACCACCGCACCGGTGGTGCGGGTGTCGCTGCAGGGCGAGAGCCTGGTCGAGTGGCGCTGGGAAGCGCTGTTCGACGCATGGTGGTCGGTGACCCACGCGATGCAGAAGCTGCGCGACAACCCCGACAACGCCGACCAGGAGCGTGCGATCGCGCGCAACTTCAACGCGCCGGGCCTGAAGCCGAAGCTGACCTTCGACATCAACGAAGATGTCGCAGGCCCCTACATCAACACCGGCGCGCGCCCGCGCGTGGCGGTGCTGCGCGAGCAGGGCGTCAACGGCCAGATCGAGATGGCCAACATCTTCGAACGCGCGGGGTTCAGTGCCCATGACGTGCACATGAGCGACCTGATCGAGGGCCGCGTGGCACTGTCCGATTTCACCGGCCTGGCCGCCTGTGGTGGTTTCAGCTACGGCGACGTGCTGGGTGCAGGGCGTGGCTGGGCCACCTCGGTGCTGGAACGCAACGCACTGCGCGATGCCTTCGCCGCGTTCTTCGCGCGGCAGGACAGCTTCGCGCTGGGGGTGTGCAACGGCTGCCAGATGATGAGCCAGCTCAAGGACATCATCCCGGGTGCCGAGCACTGGCCACAGTTCCGCCGCAACCGCAGCGAACAGTTCGAGGCGCGGACCGCGTTGCTGGAAGTGGTGGAGTCACCGTCGATCCTGCTGCGCGGCATGGCCGGCTCGCGCCTGCCGGTGGCCGTGGCGCATGGTGAAGGCCAGGCGGTGTTCGCCACCGCCGTCGACCAGGCCGCTGCCCGCGTCTCGCTGCGCTACGTGGACGGCGATGGCAACGTCGCCAGCCAGTACCCGCTCAACCCGAACGGTTCACCGGACGGCATCACCGGCCTGACCAGCACCGATGGCCGCGTCACCATCATGATGCCGCACCCGGAGCGCACGCCGCGCGCGATCAACCTGAGCTGGCGTCCGGCGGAGTGGCAGGGCGACTCGCCGTGGCTGCGCATGTTCCGCAACGCACGCGTATGGTGCGATTGAGCAGACATACAGATCGCGTGAAAGCGCGGTGAAAGCTGAGTGAAAAAACCGCCGACCCGTTCGGCGGTTTTTTTTCGTCTTCGATCCAAGTCGAGTGGAAGCAACACGTTACAGCGCGTTACATGCGTCAATTCGTGTGATGAAGATTACTCACATCGATCTAACAAAACGCGTTGATGAATAGTCAAATATGTGACGTCTCTCGCGTTCGAGCAATTTCTGCAGTCAAAGTCTTGACGCCATCGGAACCGTGCGTTAACACTGATTGCTCATTTTGACAGCGTTCAGTTCTGCAGTAACCCCAAGGATGGCGAGTTCTCTGTACGTCGCACACGCCGTTCGGCACACAACGCAGTAATCCAAAGCATTCAAGCGGAAACGCCCCCAGGGGACGTTGGACCACGTTGTCCGGCGTTGGCGTCGCTTTGCCCGAAACCAGTCCAACCAGGAGTCGCATCGATGAATCGGATTTATCGCAAGGTCTGGAACAAAGCACTGGGGCAGATGGTCGTTGCCTCCGAACTCGCCAGCAGCCAGACCCCGGGCGTGGTGGTGGACCAGCGACGAGCCGCTGGCGCGCGCGGCACATCGGTGCTGTCCGCTGCCATTGCGTTGACGCTTGGATTGGGCATGGCCGGGGTGACCGCGGATGCGCGTGCGCAATCGGTGGAAGTGGGCGGCAACGCCAACTGCGTGGTGCTCAACAGCGGCGTGGTCGACAGCTGCGTGGTTGACGGCAACGCAACCGCCTCGGGCGCGAATGCCGTGGCGATCGGCAGCAACAGCACGGCCTCGGCAGCCAACAGCGTGGCGCTGGGCGCCGGCTCGCGCGCTGCACGGGCCAACACCGTTTCGGTCGGCGACGTCGGCAAGGAACGCCAGGTCACCAACGTTGCGGCCGGCACCGCCGCCACGGACGCGGTGAACAAGGCACAGCTCGATACGGTGGCCGCGACCGCCGCCGGCGCAACGCGCTACTTCAAGGCCGATGGCGAAGGCAACGACAGCGACGCGGCCCGTATCGATGGCGAAGGTGCACTCGCTGCCGGTGCCAATGCCACGGCCGAAGGTGACGGCGCCACGGCGCTGGGCCACAACAGCCAGGCGCTGGCCAACGCCACCACGGCGGTGGGCAGCGATGCCATCGCCGCGGGCCTGGGCGGCAGCGCCTTCGGCCAGAACAGCCTGGCCATCGGCGACGCCACCGTTGCGGTGGGCCAGAGCGCCATGGCGTTCGGGCTCGGCGATGTAGCGCTGGGCGCGTCGGCCTTCGCGGCAAGCGAAAACGGCGCCGCCACCGCGATCGGCGGCCTGGCCGAAGCCAGTGCGGATGGCGCCACTGCCATCGGTGGCGGCGCCCTGGCCATTGGCGCGGGCAGCACCTCGCTCGGCCGTGGTGCCGGCAGCGGCGGCGAAGCCTCGATTGCGGTGGGCGCGTTCAGCACTGCGGTGGCTGACTTCAGCGCCGCACTGGGCTCCAACTCAGCCGCGGTGGCGGTGGGCAGCGTGGCGCTCGGCGCTGGCTCCTACGCCGATCGCGTCGACACGGTCTCGGTGGGCAACAACAACGGCCTGCAGCGCCAGATCACCAACGTGGCTGCCGGCACCGAAGACAACGACGCGGTGAACAAGGCCCAGCTCGATGAAGTGGGTGACGTCGCGCAGACCACGAGCACCTACTTCCAGGCCAGCGGCAGCGCCGACAGCGATGCCGGTGCGCTCGTCGATGGCGACAACGCCACTGCGATCGGCGAGGCCAGCAACGCGCTCGGCAACGGCGCCACCGCGCTGGGCAGCGGTGCGACCGCCGTGGCGCAGAATGCCACTGCGGTGGGTTACAACGCACTGGCCAGCGGCCAGAACAGCGCCGCCTTCGGCACCAATGCGCAGGCCAACGGTCCGGGCAGCGTGGCCGTGGGCGGTACCGCCGTCGATGAAGACGGCAATCCGTTGATCACCAATGGCGGCGTACCGGTCGACACCGGCGCCACCAGTGCCGGCGTGGGCGGCACGGCCGTCGGCGCCAGCGCCGAGGCTTCCGGCTTCGCCGCATCCTCGTACGGCGTCGGTGCATACGCGGGCGGCGCGCAGTCGTCGGCCTTCGGTGCCGTCTCCAATGCGACGGGCGATTACGCCACCGCCGTGGGCACGCAGAGCGTGGCCGCCGGCACCAGCAGCACCGCCATTGGCGGCCCGGCCGACCTCATTCCGGGCCTGGGCTTCTTCGTGCAGACCCAGGCCAGCGGCGAAGCCGCCACCGCCGTCGGTGCCGGCGCGATCGCCAGCGGCGATTACGCGGTGGCCAACGGCACGCTGAGCGAAGCATCGGGCACCGAAGCCACCGCCGTGGGCTATTTCGCCTACGCACCCGGCGAGGGCGCGGCTGCGCTCGGCGCCGAAAGCTGGGCCAGTGGTGACCTGAGCACGGCGGTCGGGTTCTACAGCACCGCACGCGGCGCCAACAGCGTGGCCCTCGGCGCCAACTCCACGGCCGTGCGCGACAACACCGTGTCGGTCGGCGATGTCGGCAACGAACGCCAGATCACCCACGTCGCCGCCGGCAGCGAAGCCACCGACGCGGTCAACAAGGCGCAGCTGGATGCCGTCGCGGAAACGGCCGATCGCACGGCCTACCGCTTCAAGGCCAACGCTTCGCAGGACAGCGATGTGGGCGCCTTCGCCGACGGCGACGGTGCGCTGGCCGCGGGTGAAGCCAGCAATGCCTTCGGTGCCGGCGCCACTGCGGTGGGTAACGGTGCGTCTGCGATTGGCGACGATACCGTCGCGGTCGGCCGCAACGTAGCCGCCAACGGCACCGGCAGCGTCGCCATTGGCGGTGTGGGGCAGGCCTACGACCAGTACAACGCGCCGATCGTGGATGCCGACGGCAACGCGGTGACGGTGGGCACCACCGCCGCGCAGGATGCCGTCGCCGTCGGTGCGGGCGCCCAGGCCACCGGTGCGCTCAGCAATGCTTACGGCAGCGGCGCGCAGGCCACCGGCGACAACAGCCTGGCGCAGGGCTACAAGTCGCGCGCCACCGGCGAGTACAGCGTCGCGCAGGGCGACAACGCCTTCGCCAGCGGCAGCGAAAGCACCGCCACCGGTGCATACGCATGGGCAACCAACGACGGCGCCACCGCGTTCGGCTCCAGCGCGTGGGCCACCGAAACCAACGCCACGGCCGTGGGCTATGCGGCCTGGGCCGACGGCAGCGGTTCCACCTCGGTCGGCTACAACAGCTGGGCGCGCGGCAGCAGTGCCACCGCGCTCGGCCGCGGTGCGTTCGGCTACGGCGACAACAGCGTGGCCGTGGGCTACCAGGCACTCGGCAACAGCATCAACACCATCGCCATCGGTACCAATGTGGTGGCCGGCGGTGAAAGCGCGATCGGCATCGGTGCGGGCAGCACCGCCAGTGCATCCAACGCGGTCGCGCTGGGGGCCGGTGCACGCGCCGACCGCGCCTACACGGTCTCGGTCGGCAATGACGACCAGCAGCGCCAGATCACCCAGGTGGCCGCCGGTACCGAAGGCACCGATGCGGTCAACGTGGACCAGCTGACCGCCGCCACCGAACAGTTCCAGGCGAGCGGCGACGGCGTGGCCGTAGCCGGTGGCGAGGACAGCGTGGCCGCCGGTTCGAATGCCGCCACCGATGGCGATTACGCCACCGCCGTGGGCTCCAGCAGCTTCGCCAGTGGCACCGGCGCATCGGCCGTGGGCAGCGGCGCGTTCGCGTTGGCAGACGGCGCAACGGCCGTCGGCCTGAATGCATTGGCCAGTGCGGCCAACGCCACGGCATCCGGCGCGGATGCACAGGCCACTGCCGAATATGCCACCGCCAACGGTGCGGAAAGCCTGGCCTCGGGTGAGCAGAGCACCGCCAACGGTGCGGCCAGCATCGCGTCCGGTGCGGGCAGCCTGGCCAGCGGCGCGTTGTCCGAAGCGGCCGGCGAAGAATCGGTGGCGCTGGGCTACTACAGCACCGCCAGCGGCTCGGGGTCCACGGCGGTCGGTGCGGAAAGCGTGGTCAGCGGGACCCTTTCCGCTGGCTACGGTTTCGCGTCCGAAGCCACTGCGGGCTACACCACGGCGATCGGTGGCTATGCCGCCGCAACCGCCTTCAACGCCACCGCACTGGGCAGCTTCGCGCAGGCCACCGGCTCCAACAGTGTCGCGCTCGGCGGTGACGCCGAAGCCAGCGGCGCCTACAGCACCGCCACCGGCCAGGGCAGCCTGGCCAGCGGCACCAACAGTGTTGCGATCGGTGGCGCGCTGTTCGGCCTGCTGCCCACCGAAGCATCCGGCAACTATTCCACCGCCGTCGGCGGTGGTGCCTGGTCGCCGGGCCTGAACAGCACCGCGCTGGGCAATGCCGCCACCTCCGAAGGCGAAAACAGCGTAGCGCTGGGTGCGGATTCCATCGCTGACCGCGACGACAGCGTGTCGGTCGGCAGTGCCGGCAGCGAGCGCCAGATCACCAACGTGGCCGCCGGTACCGAAGGCACCGACGCGGTGAATGTGGATCAGCTCAACGCGGTGGCCGATACGGCCGCCACCACCAGCAAGTACTTCCAGGCCAGCGGCAGCGACGCCAGCGATGCCGGTGCCTACGTGGAAGGCGATGACGCATTGGCGGCCGGTGAGGCAGCCAACGCCATCGGTGACGGTGCCAGCGCGCTGGGCAGCGGTGCCACTGCGCTGGCCAACAACGCCACGGCAGTGGGTTTCAACGCGTTGGCGACGGGCGAAGGTGCCGCGGCATTGGGCAGCGAAGCCCAGGCCACCGGCGAAGACAGCGTGGCCATCGGCAACGGTGCGGCGGCCAGCGAGATCGGTGCCAGCGCCATTGGCGCCGGCGCGCAGGCGTCCGGCGCGTACAGCACGGCCAGCGGCAGCGAAGCCATCGCATCGGGCCAGCAGGCCACTGCCAACGGCTTCCGTTCCAGTGCATCGGAGGCGGGTGCGTCGTCGTTCGGCAGCTACAGCGAAGCGACCGGCGAATTGTCCTCCGCGCTGGGCTACGGCGCGGTGGCCTCCAACGCCTACGCCACTGCCGTGGGTGCAGCGGCGACCGCATCGGGGGCAAGTTCGGTCGCGGTCGGCGAGTTCAGCGAAGCCACCGGCGATGAAAGCGTGGCCATCGGCGGCAGCACGTTCTTCGGCTTCATCCCGGCGCGCGCGTCCGGTACCGGCGCCTCCGCGTTCGGTGCAGGTGCCTGGGCCACCGACGACTACGCCACCGCGATCGGCTGGAATTCGTGGGCCGATGCCGCCAGTGCTACCGCACTGGGCGAAAGCGCCACTGCCACCGGCGTGAACAGCGTGGCCCTGGGTGCCGGTTCCAGCGCGGATCGCGACAACAGCGTGTCCGTCGGCACCGCCACCGCGCAGCGGCAGATCACCAACGTTGCGGCCGGCACCGAAGGCACCGATGCGGTGAACGTCGACCAGCTCAACGCCGTGGCCGATACCGCCGAGGAAACCAACCGCTACTTCAAGGCCTCCGGCAGCGGCAATGGCGACGACGTGGGCAGCTACGTCGACGGTACCTACGCCACGGCGGCGGGCGAAGCGTCCAATGCGTACGGCACCGGCGCGTCGGCCTACGGCAGCGGTTCGCTGGCGTCGGGTCGTTACGCCTCGGCGTCGGGCTACAACGCCTCGGCCACGGCCGATTCAGCCACCGCCATCGGTGGTGCGCTGTACTACGAAGATGCCAACGGCAACGTGCTGCTGGACAAGGCCACCAGTGCCAGCGGCACCGGTGCGACCGCGCTGGGTGCCGGTGCACAGGCCACCGGTGTGTTCAGCACCGCCAGCGGTGCCGGCGCCACCTCGGCCGGCCTGCAGTCGTCTGCATTCGGCTACAGCGCCGAAGCCGGCAGCGACTACAGCACCGCCGTGGGAGCGTTCAGCGCCGCGACCGGGCTGCGTACCACCGCGCTCGGCTACGGCGCGGAAGCCAGCGGCGACTATGCCTCGGCGTTCGGCTGGGGCAGCACGGCATCGGGTGCCTACGGCATCGCCATCGGCAACAGCGCGCAGGCCAGCGGAGCCAACAGCTTCGCCGGTGGCGCCAGCGCCTGGGCGACGGCCGCGCAGACCACGGCGGTGGGCCAGCTGGCGTGGGCGACCTCGGCCGGTTCCACCGCGATCGGCCAGGACAGCTACGCCTACAGCGGCCTCAATGCCACCGCACTCGGCAAGAGCGCCTGGGCCAGCGGCACCGGCAGCGTGGCACTGGGCGCAGGCGCACGCGCCACCGAAGCCAACGTGGTGTCGGTCGGTGGCGGCAACGGCACCACCGGTCCGGCCACGCGCCGCATCACCAATGTCGGTGCGGCGGTGAATGCCAACGACGCGGTCAACAAGACCCAGCTGGACAGCGTGGCGGCGACAGCCGATGCGGTCGGCCAGCGCTTCAAGGCCAGCGGCACCGGCGTGGCCACGGCCAGCGGCACCGATGCACTGGCGGCCGGCGCTGGCGCCACCGCCAGCGGCACGCGCAGCAGCGCATTGGGGACCGCGGCCACCGCCTCGGCCACCGGTGCGACTGCCGTGGGTGCAGATGCCTCGGCACGCGGCGACAACAGCACCGTGGTCGGCCGCCTGGCCTCGACCAACGCCACCAACGCGGTGGCCGTCGGCAACGGCGCCTTCGTCAGCAACGGCGCCAACGGCATCGCCATCGGTTCCAGCGCGGGTGCGTCCGGGGCCAACTCGGTGGCGCTGGGCGCGGGTTCGCGTGCGGTGGAAGCCAACGTGGTCTCGGTCGGTGGCGGCAATGGCACCGATTCGCCGGCCACCCGCCGCATCGTCAACGTCGCGGCCGGTCGCGTCGCCGCAGGCAGCACGGATGCGGTCACCGGTGGCCAGCTCAACACCACCAACCAGCGCGTGGGTGCAGTGGAAACCCGCGTCGGCGACATCGACGACCGCATCGGCTCGGTGGAAAACGTCACCGCCAATGCGCTGACCTACGACGACAGCAGTCGTGACACGCTCACGCTGTCCGGTGTGGAAGGCACCACGCTGGACAACGTCGCCACCGGTTCGATCGCCAGCGGCAGCCGCCAGGCCATCAACGGCGGGCAGCTGTTCCAGGCCCTGAGCGACACCGCCAGCTTCCTCGGTGGTGGTGCCAGCGTGGGCATGCAGGGCGTGTTCGTCGCGCCGAACTACGTGATCCAGGGTTCGACCTACACCAACGTGGGCGATGCGCTCGGCGCGCTGGATGCCAAGGTGAGCGATCTTGACCAGCGTGTGGCAGGGGGCAGCAGCAACGCGGCGCGTGCGCGCACCGCGGCGGTATCCACCGCCAGCAGTGCGGCAACGCCGGAGGCGGCCGATACCGCCGCCACCCCGGCGGCCAGCGCGGCCAGCGTGGCCAGTGCGGATGTTGCCGCACCCGTCGTGCAGGGCACCCCGACCGCCGCCAGCGTCGGCGCCCCGCAGCCGGTTGCCGCAGTGGTGCCGGTCACCTCGGTAGCCATGGGCGACGGTGCCGTGGCCAGCGGGGCCTCGGCCACGGCGATCGGGCAGGGGGCCAGCGCCACGGCTGCCAACTCGGTGGCATTGGGCCAGGGCTCGGTTGCCGACCGCGCCGATACCGTCTCGGTGGGTGCCGTCGGTTCCGAACGGCAGGTGACCAACGTCGCCGCCGGCAGCGCGGCCACCGATGCGGTCAACAAGGGGCAGCTGGACGGCGGCATCGCCACCGCCAACAGCTACACCGACCAGCGTTACAGCGCGATGGCCGACACCTTCGACGTCTACAAGGGCGAGATCGACGAGCGCCTGCGTCACCAGGACCGTCGCATCGACCGCCAGGGTGCTATGAACGCGGCCATGCTCAACATGGCCACCAGTGCCGCCGGTATCCGCACGCAGAACCGCGTCGGTGTCGGCGTCGGCTTCCAGAGCGGCGAGTCGGCGTTGTCGCTGGGCTACCAGCGCGCCCTCAGTGAACGCGCCACCGTCACCGTCGGCGGCGCCTTCAGCAGTGATGACAGCTCGGTGGGCGTGGGTGCCGGCTTCGGCTGGTAACGCGCCCTATGCAATGCAGGGCCTGAGGGGGCGGGTCACGGAGACCCTGGCCAGGGCCGGCCGGGGTTTCCGCATGGAGTGTTGGCCTGAACAGTCGTTTGATCCATGACCTTGAAGAGGATTACACCGTGACCAGAAAGCAGAACCTTCGCATCAACGTGCTGGCAGCCGCCGTGTTGTCGCTGTCCGTGGGCGCCAGCGCCTATGCCGCCGGTTTGCCGGTCAAGGAACCCGCACGCCAGGCCACCACCGCCCAACAGGGTTCCGAACGCATCATCGTCAAATACCGCACCGGCACCGCCGCTGCCACCGACCGCTCGGCCAAGCTGGCCGCCGTGACCTCGGCGGTATCGCGCGCCAGCCTGGGCACGACCGCCGCGCGCGCCGCGGCGGCCAGTCCGCAGCACCTGCGCCGCCTCGGCACCGGGGCCGACGTGATCCGCCTGCAGGGCAATCTCAGCCAGGCCGAACTGCAGAAGGTGCTCAAGGAGATCCAGGCCGATCCGTCGGTCCAGTACGCCGAAGCCGACGTCAAGCTGCAGCGCGCCGACGTTCGTCCGAAGGAAACCGCGCAGCTGGTGCCGAACGACCCGTATTACGCGCAGTACCAGTGGCACCTCAGCAGCGCCACCGGTGGCGTCAACGCGCCGGCCGCGTGGGACGTGGCCCAGGGCGAAGGCGTGGTGGTGGCGGTGCTCGACACCGGCATCCTGCCCGGACACCCGGACTTCGCCGCCGGCACCCTGCTGGAAGGCTACGACTTCATCAGTGATGCCGAGACCTCGCGTCGTGCCACCGACGCGCGCGTACCGGGCGCGCTGGATTACGGCGACTGGGTAGAGAACGACAACGAGTGCTACGCCGGCTCGCTGGCCGAAGACAGCTCCTGGCACGGCACCCATGTCTCGGGCACCATCGCCGAAGCGACCAACAACGGCGTCGGCATGGCCGGCGTCGCCTACAAGGCGAAGGTGCTGCCGGTACGCGTGCTCGGCAAGTGCGGCGGCTACCTGTCCGACATCGCCGATGCGATCACCTGGGCCTCGGGCGGTACCGTCGCCGGTGTTCCGGCCAACGCGAATCCGGCCGAAGTGATCAACATGAGCCTCGGCGGCGGTGGCGTGTGCGATGCGGTCTACCAGGATGCGATCAACGGCGCGGTGTCGCGCGGCACCACCGTGGTGGTGGCGGCCGGCAACTCGGCCGGCAACGCGGCCAACTTCCGTCCGGCCAGCTGCGCCAACGTGGTGGCGGTGGGTGCCACCCGCATCACCGGTGGGATCGCCTCCTACTCCAACTTCGGCCCGGCCGTGGACCTGTCCGGCCCGGGCGGCGGTGGCGGCGTTGACGGCAATCCGGGCGGTTACGTCTGGCAGGCCGGCTACAACGGCCTGACCACCCCGACCTCCGGCGCCTACAGCTACATGGGCATGGGCGGTACCTCGATGGCGTCGCCGCACGTGGCCGGCGTCGCCGCACTGGTGCAGGGCGCGCTGGCCTCGGCCGGCAAGGACCCGCTGACCCCGGCGCAGCTGGAAACCCTGCTCAAGCAGACCGCACGCACCTTCCCGGTGACCATCCCGGCGGCCACGCCGATCGGCAGTGGCATCGTCGACGCCAAGGCCGCGCTGGACAAGGCCCTGGAAGAGCCGTGCACCGTGGATTGCGCGCCGGAAGCGACCGCGCTCACCAACCGCGTGGCGGTGGCCGGCCTGAGCGGCGCCGGTGGCAGCGAAGCGCTGTACAGCTTCGAGGCGAGTGCCGGCAAGGTGCTGAGCTTCCTCACCTACGGTGGCAGCGGCAACGTGTCGGTGTACGTCAGTGCCGGCGCCGAGCCGTCTGCGACGGACTTCGATGCCAAGTCCGCGCGTCCGGGCAACAGCGAAACCGTGCGCTTCACAGCGCCGGCCGCGGGGACCTACTACATCAAGCTGGTGGGTGAATCCGCGTACAGCGGCGTGAGCCTCCAGGCCGTCCAGTAACGGTCAGGGCGTACCTGCGGGAGCCCGTCATGTGACGGGCTCCCGTTTTCAGTCTGCGGCGACCGCATGTAGCACCACGGCGAACTGCTAAAGTCTCCGGGTCGCCAGGAGAGCTTTCGTGAATGCGGTAGCCCACCATCTTGCTGAAGAAGCTTCAATGGATGCGGAGTCCCGCATCATCGCGCTGTTGCTGCGCAATGGCCGGCTGAAAGACGCCGACCTGGCCCGCGCACGCCCACTGCATCGCGAAGCCGGTGGCAGCCTGCTGCCATTGCTGGTCCGGCTGGGCCTGGTGTCCGAACGCGACCATGCGCTGGCCTGTGCCGAGGTACTGGCGCTGCCGCTGCTGGAAGGCAAGGCCGTGGCCGAGTCGCCGCCCGAATCCCTGATGGATGCGCTGCCGCTGTCGCTGCGCTTCCTCAAACAATTCCATGCCTGTCCGCTGGCGCTGCACGACGGCGTGCTCGACCTGTGGCTGAGCGATCCGCAGGAACCCTATGCCGCCGATGCGGTACGGCTGGCCATGGCGGTGCCGCTGCGCCTGCACGTGGGCCTGCGTTCGGAGATCGACGACGTCATCGAACGCTGGTTCGGCCAGGGCCGCAGCGCGATGGGTGCCATCATCGAGACCGCCGATGGCGAAGGCAGTGTGGTCGACGACATCGAACACCTGCGTGACCTGGCCTCCGAAGCGCCGGTGATCCGCCTGGTCAACCTGGTCATCCAGCGTGCGGTCGAACTGCGCGCCTCGGACATCCACATCGAGCCGTTCGAAAACCGGCTCAAGGTGCGCTACCGCGTCGATGGCGTGCTGATCGAAGGCGAAAGCCCGCCGGTCAACCTCACGGCGGCGGTGATCAGCCGCATCAAGATCATGGCGCGGCTCAACATCGCCGAGCGCCGGCTGCCGCAGGACGGCCGCATCATGCTGCGGGTACAGGGAAAGGAACTGGACCTGCGCGTGAGCACCGTGCCGACCGCACACGGCGAAAGCGTGGTCATGCGCCTGCTCGATCGCGACACCGTGGTGTTCGATTTCCACCGCCTGGGCTTCACCGATGCCTTCCTGCCACAGTTCCGCAAGGTACTGGAGCAGCCACACGGCATCCTGCTGGTCACCGGCCCCACCGGTTCGGGCAAGACCACCACGCTCTACACCGCGTTGAGCCAGCTCAACACCGCCGACGTCAAGATCATCACCGTCGAGGATCCGGTCGAGTACCAGATCGAAGGCATCAACCAGATCCAGGCCAAGCCGCAGATCGGGCTGGATTTCGCCAATGCGCTGCGCAGCATCGTGCGCCAGGATCCGGACATCATCATGATCGGCGAAATGCGCGACCTGGAGACCGCACGCATCGCGATCCAGTCGGCATTGACCGGCCACCTGGTGCTGTCCACCCTGCACACCAACAACGCCGCCGGTGGCATCACCCGCCTGCTCGACATGGGCGTGGAGGACTACCTGCTGACCTCCACCATCAACGGCATCCTGGCCCAGCGCCTGGTACGCCGGCTGGAGCCGCAGCATGCGCTGCGCTATCCGGCCTCGCCGGAGGAGATCGAGAAGTTCGGGCTGCGTCGCCTGCAGCCGCAGGGCGATATTTTCCTGTATCGCGCGCAGCCGTCCGCGCTGGCCCCGACCGGCTACCTGGGGCGCACCACCATCATGGAATTCCTGGTGATGAACGACGAACTGCGGCGTGCGGTGATGCGTCGCGCCGGCATGGGTGAAGTGGAGCAGATCGCACGCGCCGCCGGCATGCGCACCATGTACGAAGACGGCCTGAGCAAGGCGCTGCAGGGCCACACCACCATCGAAGAAGTGCTGCGCGTGACGGAGGACAGCTGATGCCTGCCACCCCGGCACCCGTCAAGGCAGGCCCCTGAGCATGCCGCTGTATCGCTACAAGGCGCTCAACACGCACGGCGAACTGTTCGACGGCCAGATGGAGGCCGCCAGCGAAGCCGACGTTGCCGCGCGCCTGCAGGACCAGGGCCACATGCCGATGGAGGCGCGGCTGGCCAGCGACGGCAGCGGCGGCGGCACCTCCTGGGCCGCACTGCTGCGGCGCAAGCCGTTCGATGGTGGCGCGCTGGTGCAGTTCACCCAGCAGCTGGCGACCCTGCTGGGCGCCGGGCAGCCGCTGGACCGCGCGCTGACCATTCTGCTGGAACTGCCCGAGGACGAACGCAGCCGCCGGGTGATCACCGACATCCGCGACGTGGTGCGGGGCGGCGCCGCGCTGTCCACCGCACTCGAGCGCCAGCACGGGCTGTTCTCGCGCCTGTACATCAACATGGTGCGCGCCGGCGAGGCCGGTGGCAGCCTGCATGACACCCTGCAGCGGCTGGCCGATTACCTGGAGCGCAGCCGCGAGCTGAAGGGCCGGGTCATCAACGCGTTGATCTATCCGGCCATCCTGCTGGCGGTGGTG
This sequence comes from Stenotrophomonas sp. KH_036_B, assembly GCF_057839485.1. NCBI lineage: Bacteria > Pseudomonadati > Pseudomonadota > Gammaproteobacteria > Lysobacterales > Lysobacteraceae > Stenotrophomonas > Stenotrophomonas sp. KH_036_B. The sequence goes on from NZ_CM174491.1 coordinate 746,744, forward strand.
GGCGGTGCGCTGATGTTCCTGCTTGGCTACGTGGTGCCGCAGTTCGCGCTGATGTATGAAAGCCTGGATGTGGCGCTGCCGTGGTTCACCCAGTGGGTGCTCAGTGCCGGCCTGATCGTGCGCGAGGGCTGGCTGGCGATGATCGTGGTGCCGGCCGTGGCCGTGCTGGTGATCGAGCGCAAGCTGCGCCAGCCCGCGTTCCGCCTGGCGGTGGACGGCTGGCTGCTGCAGCGCAAGGGCATCGGCGGGCTGGTGGCCAAGCTTGAAACCGCGCGGCTGGCCCGCACGCTGGGCACCCTGCTGCGCAACGGCGTGCCGCTGCTGGCCGGGCTGGGCATCGCCCGCAACGTGCTCGGAAACCGCGCGCTGGCCGCCGATGTTGATGCGGCCAGCGACGAGGTCAAGAACGGCAACGGCCTGTCCGCGTCGCTCGCACGCGGCAAGCGCTTCCCGCGGCTGGCGCTGCAGATGATCCAGGTCGGCGAGGAGTCGGGCGCGCTCGATACCATGCTGCTCAAGACGGCCGATACCTTCGAACAGGAAACCGCGCGCGCGATCGATCGCCTGCTGTCCGCGCTGGTACCGGTGATCACCCTGGTGCTGGCCTCGGTGGTCGGCCTGGTGATCGTTGCGGTGCTGGTCCCGCTGTATGACCTGACCAATGCCATCGGCTGACCGCCGTGGCGCACGTAGTCCCGACATGTTGCAAGGAGCTTCCATGATCCACCGTCGCAAAATGGTCCGCCTGTCCTCGCGCCGCCACCAGGCCGGCATGAGCCTGCTGGAAATCATCATCGTCATCGTGCTGATCGGCGCGGTGCTCACCCTGGTCGGCAGCCGCGTGCTCGGCGGTGCCGACCGCGGCAAGGCCAACATCGCCAAGGCCCAGGTCCAGACCATGGCGGGCAAGATCGAGAACTACCAGCTCGACACCGGCAAGCTGCCCGCCAAGCTCGACGACCTGGTGACCCAGCCCGGCGGCGCCAGCGGCTGGCTCGGCCCGTATGCCAAGGCGCCCGACCTGAATGATCCTTGGGGCCACGCGCTGGAGTACCGTGCGCCGGGCGAAGGCCAGCCATTCGACCTGATCAGCCTGGGCAAGGACGGCAAGGTCGGGGGCAGCAGCTACGACGCGGACATCAAGTACGAGTAACCGCGCGTGAGTCCGTCCGCCGCGCCGTGCCGCATCCCGTCGCCCCGCGCCATGCCGCGACGGCACGCCATGCGTGGCGTGTCGCTGCTGGAAATGCTGCTGGTGGTCGCGCTGATCGCGATCATCGGGCTCATCACCGCCACCGCGATGAACGGTGGCATCGATGGCATGCGCCTGCGCAGCGCCGGCAAGGAAGTGGCCAGCCAACTGCGCTACACGCGCACCCAGGCCATTGCCACCGGCGAACGCCAGCGCTTCCTGATCGATCCGCGCGCGCGCACCTGGCAGGGCGCCAACGGCCGCCATGGCAGCCTGCCCGGCTCGCTGGACGTCCGTTTCCACGGCGCCGGCCAGGTCGCCAACGCACCGGGGCAGGGCGGCATCGCATTCCATCCGGACGGTGGTTCCAGTGGCGGCACCATCGAGCTGAGCGTGCGCGATGCGCTGTGGCGCATCGATGTGGGTTGGGTGACGGGCGAGGTGCGGTCGGGTCCCGTGCGGGGCGCGCCATGAGGACACAGCGCGGCTATTCGCTGCTGGAAGTGATTGTCGCGTTCGCGCTGCTGGCGCTGGCGCTGACCCTGCTGTTGGGCAGCCTGTCGGGTGCCTCGCGGCAGGTGCACAACGCCGACCTGCGCACGCGCGCGGTCCTGCATGCGCAGTCGCTGCTCGCCGCCACGGGGGTGGACGCGCCGCTGCAGGTCGGCCACGAACAGGGCGACTGGGAGGATGGCCGCTACCGCTGGGACCTGCAGGTGGAGCCCTATGTGGAGCCGCGCGCCACCGCGCTGGCACCGGCCGCCGTCAGCAGCGGCCCGACCCTGGCCCAGCTCACCCTGCGGGTGTCCTGGGGCGAGCGTGAGGGCGAGCGCCTGCAGTGGCGCAGCCTGCGCCTGGTGCCGGACAGCGCGGCGGGGACGACACGATGACGCACCCGCAGCGCGCGCGCGGTTTCACCCTGATCGAAGTCCTGCTGGCCACCGTGCTGCTGGTCGGCGGCCTCGCGCTGGCCTTCGCGACAGTGCGCTCGGCCATGAACATCGCCCAGCGCGGCGAACGCGTGGCCGCGCAGAACGAACGCATGCGCGCGGTGGAAGGGTTCCTGCGCCGGCGGCTGACGATGGCCCTGCCGACGGCTACTCAGCCACCGGATCCCACCCGCGAACCGGTGCACTTCCTGGGCGAACCGCAGCGCATGCTGTTCGTGTCGGAACTGCCCGGCTACCTCGGTCGCGGCGGCCCGTACGTGCATGAGCTGCAGGTGCAGCGCAGGGGTGCAACGCTGCGCCTGGAGGTCGCGCTGACGCTCGTGCAGAACGGCGAACGCATCGACGAGACACCGCCGCGCGCCCCCGAACTGCTTGCCGACGATCTGCGCGAGGTGGCGTTCCGCTACCGTGGGGTGGACCCGCGCAGCGGTCAGCTGGGCGACTGGCAGACGCGCTGGGACGATACGCGGCGGCTGCCCACGCTGGTGGAGATCCGCATCACCCCGCAGCAGGGCGTTGCCTGGCCGCCGATGGTGGCCGCCCTGACCCAGTCGCGCGGGGCGCGTTCGTGAGCCGTCCGCGTGGTGCGGCGCTGGTCCTGGTGCTGTGGCTGATCGCCCTGCTCACCGCCGTGGTGGGCGCGTTCGCGCTGAGCGCGCGCATCGAGCACCTGCAGCAGCGGGTGATCGCCGACGATGCCATCGGCCAGGAGCACGCACGCGCCGGGCTCGAGTACGCGCTGCACCGGCTGCAGCCCAACGCATTGCAACCGCCGTGGTTGCCGGACGGGCGTCGCTACCGCTGGCAGTTCGACACGCGCCGCATCGACCTGCGCATCATCGACGAGAACGGCAAGATCAACCTCAATCTCGCCGATACCGCGCTGCTGGACGCGTTCCTTCGCGCCATGGGCGTTGAACCGGGCCGTGCGCGACAGCTCGCCGGGGCGATCGCCGACTGGCGCGATGCCGACAGCCTCACCCAGCCGGGGGGCGGTGCCGAGACGCCGGACTACGTGGCTGCCGGCCTGCCGTATGGCGCGCGCAACGGACGCTTCGAAACGCTGGGCGAACTGCAGCGCGTGCTGGGCATGGACGCAGCGTTGTATGAACGCCTCGAACCCATGCTGACCCTGTACAGTCGGCAGTCGCGCCCCGATCCGCGTTTTGCGGCCGGGCCGGTACTCACCGCGCTCGGGCTGGACGCCGAACGCCTGCTGGCCGAGCGCGAACGCGCCGAGGCCGCTGAGGATGGAAACGTGACCGGTGGAACGCTTGCCAGCGGCAGCGGCACCTATAGTATCGAGAGCCGCGCAATGGATGAACGCGGACGGATCTCGGTGCTGCATGCCGTAGTGCGCATGGGCGCGGCGGGCACGCCGGGAACGACTTACACGGTACTTCGCTGGGAACAGGGAATGGCAGCACGATGACGGCATGGCGGGACAGTCTGGTGCAGGCAAAGGGACGGCTCGCGCCGGGCGTGGGCGATGGCCTGCGCTGGTGGCGGCGTTCGCTGCTGGCCTGGCTGCCGGTACGCTGGCAATGGGCGATGGGCTGGTCGCGCTCGCGGCTGCTGCTGTCGCGGCATGCCGAACAACTGGTGCTGCGCCGCGACACCGCCGCGCAGGTGCAGGCGATTGCGGAACTGCCGTGGCCCACCGCGCCGTCGGACCTGGATGCCGTGCTCGAGGCGCGCCTGCGCCGCCTGCCGCGGCATTGGGTGCTGCCCGCCTCGGCCGTGCTGCGCCGCCCACTGCGGCTGCCCGCTGCGGCCGCGCCCCGGCTGCGCGACGTGGTGGGGTTCGAGATCGACCGGCAGACCCCGTTCGAGGCCAGCCAGGTCCATTACGACGTGCGCGAACTGGACACGCTGCCCGACGGCCAGCTGCAGGTCGAACTGGTGGTCATTCCGCGCCAGGCGCTCGAGCAGTGGGCGCAGCAGGCCGGATCGTGGTCGCAGCAGCTGGCGGGCGTGGATGCCGACGACGGCCATGGGCAGCCGCTGGGCGTCAACCTGCTGCCGCCCACCCAACGCCGCGTCACCCACGATCCGATGCGTCGCTGGAACCTGCTGCTGGGCTGCGCCACGCTGGTGCTGCTCGCGTTGGCGGGCCACCAGCTGCTGGACAACCGCCAGGCCGCCGCCGACCGCCTGCGCGGGCAGGTCGACAGCGCCGCACACGATGCGCGCCGCGTGGCCGCGCAGCGCCAGCAGCTGCAGGACATGGTGGACGGCGCTGCGTTCCTGGAAGGCAAGCGCGGCGCGCACGCCAGCACCGTGGAGCTGTGGAACGAACTGACCCGGCTGCTGCCCGACGGCACGTACCTGGAAAAACTTTCGGTGGAAGGCAACACGCTGCAGCTGATCGGGCTCAGTCGTGAGGCCTCGCAGCTGGTGTCGCTGCTGCAGGATTCGCCGCTGTGGCGCAAGGTCAACCTGACCGGCGTGCTGCAGGCCGATGGCGGTGCCGCCGGTCGCGATCGCTTCACGCTGACTGCCGAGCTGCAGCCGTTGCCCGGTGCCCCGGCCGCCGCCGCGCCCGCCAAGGAGGTTGCCCATGGCAATGCCCCCGACGCACCGTGACCGCTGGCTGGCGCTGGCATTGCTGCTGGCGGCCATCGCCGTGGCCTACCTGCTGCTCGTGCATCCGTGGTTCACCCGGCCGCTGCTGGATATCAACCAGGGCATTGCCGAGCTGCAGGAACGCGACCAGCGCGTCCAGGCGCAGCTGCAGCAGCGCCGTCAGGTGCAGCAGCGCCTGCAGGACGTGCAGGGCGCGCTGGATGGGCGCCCGGGTTTCCTGCGCGAGCCCACCGCCGAGTCCGCCGCCGCCGCGTTGTCCACGCGGTTGCAGGACGCGGTGGCGTCGGCCAGCCCGGGCAATCGCAGCTGCACCATCAGCAACCGCTCGCCGTTGACCGACACCGCACGCGACGCGCAGTTCCCGCGCGTGGCACTGCAGGTGCGGCTGCGCTGTGGCGTACCGGAAATGGCGGCGGTGCTGCACACGCTGGAGACCGGCAGCCCGCGCCTGTTCGTCGACAACCTCAACCTGCTGGCGCAGCGCTTCCAGGCCTCGCCCAACGAGAGCGGTACCGGCCTGGACGTGTCCTTCGAGCTGGTCGGGTACCTCAAGCCGGGTGCGGCCAGCGACACCACCGCAGCGCCTGCGGCGCCGATGATGGACGCCGCCCCGGCGGGGCTCGAGCCGGTAGGGTCGGCCATGGCCGCGCCTGCCGATCCGGGCGTTGCCGCACCGGTCGAGGAGGGCACCCTTGAAGATTGAACTGGCTCCCCTGCGCAGCTGGTGGCTCGGCGGCGTGGCCGTGTGGGCTGCCGCGGTGTGGATCGCCACGCTGCTGGGCGCGGGCGGACGCATCGCCCCGCTCGATGCCGGCGACCGCACTACGCCGCCGCTGCCCGTGCTGGCACCGGCCGCACCGGAGCGCATCGCCTCGGCCGCCGCCTACGCCGACATCGGCGCGCGCCCGCTGTTCGCCGAAGACCGCAAGCCGCGCCCCTACCTGCTCGGGGGCGCTGAACCGGGCAGCGCATCCAGCGCGGTCACGCTGACCGGCGTGCTGCTGACCACCGAGTTCGGCATGGCCATCCTCACCACCGACCAGAAACAGTCGCTGCGGCTGCGCCTCAACGGCGATGCGGTGAACGGCTGGCAGTTGCTGGCACTGGAACCGCGCAGCGCCACGGTGACCGGCCCGGGCGGCACCCAGACCCTGGAGCTGGTGACCTTCAGCGGCCAAGGCGGCGAGCCGCCAACGGTGCTGGGCACGGCCACCCAGGGCGGGCCGCAGGCGCCGGGCGTGCGCGCCCCGTTGCCGCCGCCCCCGGGCACGGGCGGGCAAGCCGCACAGGCGACGGCGCGGGCGCCGACCATGCCGCCGCCTGCAGCGGTGTCGCCGGTGCCCACGCCGGCCGCGCAGAACGCGCCCGCGCAGGGGCCCAGCGAAGAACAGATGCAAGCCATCCGCGCCCGCATCCAGGCGCGCCGCCAGCAATTGCAGCAACAGCAACAGTCGCAGTCGCCGCCCGGCGGCTCCGGCCAAACCAAATAGAGTGAAAGCATGACATTGCGTCTTTTCTCCCTGTCCTTCGCCGTTGCCCTCCTTGCGGGTTGCGCCACCGTGCCCGGTCCGGAAGTCCGCCGCGACGCGGTCCTTGATGGTTCGCACCAGGTCGTGGCGGGTGACGGCTCGCGCGACGGCGTGGAGGCGCAGCCGCTGGGTGCCGAGGGCACGCCGCAGGCGGTGATCCGCCGTGGCACCGGCACCATGATCAACCGCAGCGCGGCCGCCGCCGCCGCGCCGTCGCTGTCGCAGGCCAGCAACGGCACCGCCACCTTCAACTTCGAAGGCGAGTCGGTGCACGCAGTGGTCAAAGCGATCCTGGGCGACATGCTCGGCCAGAACTATGTGATCGCGCCGGGCGTGCAGGGCACGGTGACCCTGGCCACGCCCAAGCCGGTGTCATCCGCGCAGGCGCTGAACCTGCTGGAGATGGTGCTGGGGTGGAACAACGCACGCATGGTCTACAGCGGCGGCCGCTACAACATCGTCGCCGCCGACCAGGCGCTGGCCGGCACCGTCGCGCCCAGCACCGCCCCGGCGGCCAGCGCACGCGGCTTCGAGGTGCGCGTGGTCCCGCTGCAGTACATCTCGGCCACCGAGATGAAGAAGGTGCTGGAGCCGTACGCGCGCCCCAATGCGATCGTCAACGTCGACAGCGGCCGCAACGTCATCACCCTGGGCGGCACCCGCAGCGAGCTGGAAAATTACCTGCGCACCGTGGAGATCTTCGACGTGGACTGGCTGTCGGGCATGTCCGTCGGCGTGTTCCCGATCCAGACCGGCAAGGCCGAGCAGGTTGCGGCCGATCTGGAGAAGGTGTTCGGCGAGGAGAGCAAGACCCCCAGCGCAGGCATGTTCCGCTTCCTGCCCCTGGAGAACGCCAACGCCGTGCTGGTGATCACCCCGCAGGCGCGCTACCTCGACCAGATCCAGCAGTGGCTGGAGCGCATCGACACCGCCGGTGGCAGCGCCCGCCTGTTTTCCTATGAGTTGCGCTACGTGAAGGCCAAGGACCTGGCCGAGCGCCTGGCCGAAGCCTTCGCCAGCGAAAACGGCCGCAGTGGTCGCGGTGGCGGCGGCTCGCTGGCGCCGGGCGCCGCCGTGCAGGAGCTGGGCAGCCGCGACGGCACCAGTGGCAACAGCCTCAACACCAACGGCAGCAGCGGCGGCACCAACCGTACCGGCGGCATGGGCGACGGCACCATGAGCCTGCCGCAGCGCCAGTCCGGCAACGCCAGTTTCAACCTGGAAGTGCAGGGCGATACGGTCGGCGTGTCGGCGGTGGAAGAAACCAACACGCTGCTGGTGCGCTCCACCCCGCAGGCCTGGCGGTCGATCCGCGAGGTGATCGAGAAGCTCGACGTGATGCCCATGCAGGTGCATATCGAAGCGCAGGTGGCCGAGGTCTCGCTGACCGGCGACCTCAGCTATGGCGTGAACTGGTTCTTCGAACAGGCCGTGGCCACCGGCAAGACCGAGAGCGGCATCGATCTGCCCAGTGCGCTCGGGCGCTCGATCTGGGGCAGCATCTCCGGCGTGGTCGGTGACGGCGGCGTGGGCTGGACCTTCCTCGGCAAGAATGCGGCTGCGGTGGTCACCGCGCTGGACAAGGTCAGCAACCTGCGCCTGCTGCAGACGCCGTCGATCTTCGTGCGCAACAACGCCGAAGCGACCCTGAACGTCGGCACCCAGATTCCGATCAACTCGGTGTCGGTGAACACCGGCGTGGGTGGCGACAACACCTACAGCCAGGTGCAGTACCTGGACACCGGCGTGATCCTCAAGGTGCGCCCGCGCATCACCCGCGATGGGGTGGTGTTCCTGGACATCGTGCAGGAAGTCAGCTCGGCCGGCGCGATCCCCGCCGGCTGCGATCCGACCCGCACCACCTGCAACCCGCCGATCAACACGCGCAAGATCTCCACCGAAGCGGCCGTGCAGAGCGGCGACACCATCATGCTGGCCGGGTTGATCACCAACTCGGAGGAAGACGGCGCCAACGGCGTGCCCGGCCTGAGCCGGATCCCGGTGATCGGCGCACTGTTCGGCAAGAAGACCCAGAACACCGGGCGCTCGGAAGTGATCGTGCTGCTGACCCCGACCATCGTGCGCAACGCGCAGGAGTCGCGCAATCTGACCGACGAATACAGCAACCGCTTCCGTGCGATGGAGCCGTTCCCGGCGCCGCGTCCGCGGCGCTGAGCCACCTGCGGCCGCCACGCAGGTGGCCGCGCCTGCTACGCTGCGGTCAGGTGGCCGCGCACAGGGGGACGGATGGGGACGATCGTGTTGCTGCCGATCGGGGTCGATGACAGCGCCCTGGACCGTTGCCTTGCCGCGCTCGATGCCGGTACGCCGGCCGGTACGCCGGCATGGCTGGCCGACGACGGCCAGGCCGGTCCGCGCGCGCAGGCGGTGATCGAACACTGGCTGGCCAACACGCCCCTGCATGCCGAGTACACCCGCCGCGCACGCGCGATCGGCGAGGTGGCCCACCTGGATGAAATGCTGCGTGCCTGTGCAGGCAGCGACGTGGTCGTGCTCGCTCCCGATGCGGTGCCCGCACCGGGCTGGCTGCAGCAACTGGATGCCTGCTTCGCGCGTGACGCGTCGATCGGCTCGGCCACCCCGTGGTGCAATGCCGGCGAAACGGCGGCGTGGCCGCGACTGGGGGAGATCAACCCGGCGCCCGACGACCTGCAGGCACTCGCCCAGGCCTGCGCCGCACTGCCCGCGCTGCACCCGGAGCTGCCGTCGGCGGTGACCCATGCGGTATTGCTGCGGGCCAACGCACGGCACAAGGCCGGCGGCCTGGACATGCACAGCTATGCCTCGTGGAATGCCGCACTGATCGACTTGAGCCTGCGCATGGCCGGCCTGGGCTGGCGCAATGCGCTGTGCGAAACCGCGTTCGTTGCGCGCGGCGGGGAGTCGCAGGCACAGGAGGGCGACATGGACGCGCTGGCCACCCGTTGGCCGGCCTGGCAGCCGCGGCTGGCCAGCTTCCTGATGGGTGACCCGTTGCTCCAGGCCAGGGAAGCCCTGCAGGGCCTGCACCGGCAGGCGATAATGCCGCGTTCCCAGGGCGATCTGTTCGGATCGCCCGCCGCACCCGCCCCGGAGTCGTCCGTTTGAATTCCTGCATTGCCGTTGTGATCGTCAGCTACCAGAGCGCCAGCACCCTGGACGACTGCCTGGCGCGGTTGCGCGCCGCCACCGACGTCGCCGAAATCCGCGTGGTCGACAACGCCTCCGACGACGGCACGCTGGACATCGTGCAGCGCCACGCCACTGCCGATCCCCGCGTGCGTTTCATCGCCAACCCGGACAACCCCGGGTTCGCCGCCGCCAACAACCAGGGCGTGGCCGACAGCCACGGCCCCTGGCTGGCCTTCATCAATCCGGACCTGATGGTCGCTCCGGACACCCTGGCCCAGCTGCGCGTGCGCGGTGAGGCGCTGGGCGACTGCGTGCTGGGCGTGGAGCAGGTGGACGAGCAGGGCCAGCCGGATGCCGCGGTGCGCCGCCGCGACCCGGACTTTGCCGCCATGCTGCGCCGGCCGGGGCAGGGCGCGCGCCTGGCCATTCCGGCCGATCCGGCGCAGGCGCTGCAGACGGTGCCGGCGCTGTCCGGCGCGCTGCTGCTGATGCCCCGCGCGCTGTTCGAGCGCATCGGCGGCTGGGATGCCGGCTACCGCCTGCACGCCGAGGATCTGGACCTGTGCCGGCGCGCGCGCGAGGCCGGTGCCGTGGTGGCCATCGCCAACGACCTGCGGGTGGTGCACGTGCGGGGGGTATCCAGCCGGTCTCGCCCGTTCTTCGTGGAATGGCACAAGCACCGTGGGCTGTGGCGCTACTTCCGCAAATTCGAGGCACGCCAGCGCAACGTGCTGGTGCAGGGGGCGGTGTGGGGCGCGATCTGGGCGCATGCGGTTGCGCAGATTCCGCGGTTGTTGCGCAGCCGGTGAAATCCGTACCCACCGTTGGTGGGTACATGCAGGCAGGCGCATAATCCCCGACATGATCATCCAATCCCTGCTCGACACCGACCTGTACAAGTTCACGATGATGCAGGCGGTGCTGCACCAGCACCCCGGCGCGCAGGTCCAGTACCGGTTCAAGTGCCGTACGACGGGCATCGACCTGGCGCAGTTCATCGCGCAGATCAACGCGGAGATCGATCATCTCTGCACGCTGCGCTTCACCGACGAAGAGCTCGCCTACATGCGCGGGCTGCGCTTCGTGAAGCCGGACTTCGCCGACTTCCTCGGTCTGTTCCACCTCGATCGCAAGTACATCAACCTGCGCCCGTCGCAGACCGTGCCCGGCGAGATCGATCTGGACATCACCGGTCCGTGGCTGCACACCATCCTGTTTGAAGTCCCGTTGCTGGCGATCATCAACGAGGTCTGGTTCCGCAACACCAGCGAGGCCGACTTCGCCGAAGGCGAGCGCCGCCTGCAGGCCAAGACCGCGCTGCTGCGCGATACCCCGGGTTTCGAGCTGTGCCGGATTGCCGACTACGGCAGTCGCCGCCGCTACTCGCGCGAGTGGCACGCACGCATGCTGCCGATGATGCGCGACGCGCTGGGTGCGCAGTTCGTGGGCACCAGCAACGTGCATTTCGCGCGTCTCTACGGGATGACCCCGCACGGCACCATGGCCCACGAATACCTGCAGGCATTCCAGGCGCTGGGGCCGCGGCTGCGTGATTCGCAGGTGGCGGCGCTGGAATCGTGGGCGCGCGAGTATCGCGGCGACCTCGGCATCGCGCTGTCGGACGTGGTCGGCCTGGACGCCTTCCTGCGTGACTTCGACATGTACTTCTGCAAGCTGTTCGACGGCGTGCGCCACGATTCCGGAGACCCGTTCAGCTGGGGCGACCGCATGCTGGCCCACTTCCAGGAACGCCGCGTGGATCCGCGCAGCAAGGTGCTGGTGTTCAGCGACGGGTTGAACATCGAAAAGGTCATGCGCCTGTTCGACTACTTCCGCGGCCGCTGCCAGGTCGCGTTCGGTGTCGGCACGCACCTCACCAACGACCTGGGCCCGACGCCGCTCAACATCGTCATCAAGATGGTCCGCTGCAACGGCCAGCCGGTGGCCAAGCTCAGTGATTCGCCGGGCAAGAGCATGTGCGACGACCCGGGTTACCTGGCCTACCTGCGCCAGGTATTCGAGCTGCCGCCGGAGTAACCGCGTTATTCCAACGCATACCGCGCAACGAACAGTCCGGCCACCAGCCACACCGCCGGGTGCACCTCACGCCAGCGCCCGGTTCCGGCCTTGAGCACGGCATAGGCGATGAATCCAAACGCCAGCCCATTCGCAATCGAATAGGTAAACGGCATCGCCAGTGCGCACAGGGCGGCCGGCACCGATTCGGTCAGGTCGTTCCACTCCACATCCACCAGCTCACGCAGCATCAATCCGGCCACGAACAGCAGCGCCGGCGCGGTGGCGTAGCCCGGCACCATGGCGGCGAGCGGTGAGAACAGCAACGCGGCCAGGAACAGGGCGGCCACGACCAGCGCGGTCAGTCCGGTGCGGCCGCCGGCCTGCACGCCCGACGCGCTTTCGGCGAAGGCGGTGGTGCTGCTGGTACCGAGCAGGGAGCCGGCCACGATGGCGGTGCTGTCGGCCAGCAGCGCACGCCCGAAGCGCTTCTGCGCGCCGGGAAGCTTGAGCAGTCCGGCGCGACCCACCACGCCATACAGGGTGCCGGTGGCGTCGAACACTTCGACCAGCACGAACACCAGCACCACCTGCAGCAGCACGGCGATGGGCGCACCGCCGTCGTGGTGCAGCAGGCCGGGCAGGTCCAGCTGCAGGAAGGTCGGGGCCAGGCTGGGCGGCAGGGAAATGACGCCGTGGTATTGGACGTTGCCGAGCAGCCAGGCCGCGCCGGTGACGGCCAGGATGCCGATCAGGATGGCGCCGCGCACACGCCGTGCCTCAAGGATGGCGATCAGCAGGAAGCCGGCCAGCGCCAGCAGCGGCGGGGCAGTGTTGAGGGGCCCGAGCGCAACCAGGGTGTCGGGGTTGGCAATGATCACGCCGGACTTCTGCAGGGCGATGATGGCCAGGAACAGGCCGATACCGGCGACGATCGCGGCGCGCAGCGAGGCGGGAATCCCCGCCACCAGCCAGGCGCGCACGCCGGTCAGCGACAGGGCCAGGAACACCAGTCCGGAAATGAAGACTGCCGCCAACGCCTGCTGCCAAGGCAGCCCCGCGGCGCCCACCACGGTGAACGCAAAGAACGCGTTCAATCCCATGCCGGGCGCCATGCCGACCGGGAAATTGGCGGCAAAGGCCATCACCAGCGAGCCCAGCGCGGCGGCCAGGCACGTAGCAACGAACACCGCGCCCGCATCCATGCCGGTGGTGGAGAGGATGTCCGGGTTGACGAAGACGATGTAGGACATCGTCAGGAACGTGGTCAGCCCGGCCAGCAGTTCGGTCCGCACGGTGGTGCCGTGCTGCTGGAGCTGGAACAGGCGTTCAAACAGTTTCATGGTGGGGGTCCATGGGTGTTGGTTTTTTTCGTTGGATCTTTAGCGAAGCCAAGAGCCTTCGTCTGGTGCGACTGTTGGTTAGGGCCGGCGGGTACGGGGGTACGGGACACGCCGTGAACCCATCCATGGGGGCTCGTAGAAAACATCCATGTTTTCTACGGTCCCGTACCCCCGCACCCGCCGGCCCTTCGATAGTGTGTCGGTGGCCATGGAAGATCAAAAGCGGATTCGATCAATTCCATGCGGTGCTGCGTAGGGACACGCCACGCGTGTCTGCTCTTCCTGTCCGCGCGCGACCAATCTTCGAGGGAGGCCGGCGGGCAGCCCCCGGAGGGACGCTAGAAAACATGGATGTTTTCTAGCAGCCCCCATGGATGGGTTCACGGCGTGTCCCGGAGGGGGCTGCCCGCCGGCCTCCCCATCCCGCAAGCAACAAAGACGCCGCGCTTCTGCTTCTGCCTTTGATTCACAACCCGCAAATGCAAAACGGCCGCGCAGAGCGCGGCCGTTTTACTTTCTCTTACTTCAGCGCCTTGAAGCGCAGGCGCTTCGGCGCGGCGTCGTCGCCCATGCGGCGGCGCTTGTCTTCTTCGTATTCGCGGTAATTGCCCTGGAAGAACTCCACGTGCGAATTGCCTTCGAACGCCAGGATGTGGGTCGCGATGCGATCCAGGAACCAGCGGTCATGCGAAATCACGAACGTGTTGCCCGGGAACTCCAGCAGCGCATCTTCCAGCGCACGCAGGGTTTCGATGTCCAGATCGTTGGACGGTTCGTCGAGCAGCAGCACGTTGCCACCCTGCAGCAGGGTCTTGGCCATGTGCAGGCGGCCACGCTCACCACCGGACAGCGAACCGACCAGCTTCTGCTGGTCCTGGCCCTTGAAGTTGAAGCGGCCGATGTAGGCGCGCGACTGGATCTCGATGCCGTTGATGTTGAGGATGTCCAGGCCGCCCGCGATTTCCTGGAAGACGTTGTGGTTGCCTTCCAGGGCGTCGCGGCTCTGGTCCACGTAGGACAGCTGCACGGTCGGACCGACCACGATCTCGCCCGAATCCGGCTTTTCCTGGCCGGTGATCATCTTGAACAGCGTCGACTTACCGGCACCGTTCGGGCCGATGATGCCCACGATCGCACCGGCCGGCACCAGGAAGTTCAGCTCGTCGAACAGCAGGCGGTCGCCAAACTTCTTGGAGACGTTCTTGAATTCCATCACCGAGTTGCCCAGGCGCTCGCCCGGCGGGATGAAGATTTCATTGGTTTCGTTGCGCTTCTGGTAGTCGACCGACTGCAGCTCTTCCAGGCGTGCCAGACGGGCCTTGCCCTTGGTGCGGCCGCCCTTCGCATTCTGGCGCGACCATTCCAGTTCCTTCTGGATCGCCTTCTGGCGCGACTTTTCCTGGTTGTCTTCCTGCTTCAGGCGCTCGTCCTTCTGCATCAGCCAGTCGGTGTAGTTGCCCTTCCACGGAATGCCGCGGCCGCGGTCCAGTTCCAGGATCCACTCGGCCGCGTTGTCCAGGAAGTAACGATCATGGGTGACCGCCACGACGGTGCCGGTGTAGCGCGCCAGGAACTGCTCCAGCCATTCCACCGACTCGGCGTCGAGATGGTTGGTCGGTTCGTCGAGCAGCAGCATGTCCGGCTTCTGCAGCAACAGGCGGCACAGCGCAACGCGGCGCTTTTCACCACCGGAGAGCTTGCCCACGATGGCGTCCCACGGCGGCAGGCGCAGCGCGTCGGCGGCCACGTCCAGCTGGTTTTCCAGCGTATGTGCGTCGCCGGCGGCCAGGATTGCCTCCAGGCGCTCCTGTTCCTTGGCCAGCTTGTCGAAATCGGCGCCTTCCTCGGCATAGGCGAGGTAGACCGCGTCCAGCGCGGCCTGGGCCTGCAGCACTTCGCCCACACCTTCCTCGACCGCTTCACGCACGGTCTTGGTGGGGTCCAGCTCCGGTTCCTGGGCCAGGTAACCGACCTTGATGCCGGCCTGCGGACGGGCTTCGCCCTCGAAGTCGGTATCCACGCCGGCCATGATCTTCAGCACCGTGGACTTGCCGGCGCCGTTCAGGCCCAGCAGGCCGATCTTGGCACCCGGGAAGAACGACAGCGAGATGTCCTTGATGATCTGCCGCTTGGGCGGGACCACCTTGCTGACTTTGTTCATGGTGTAGATGTATTGCGAGGACATGAGCTCTCCGAAGGCGCAACCCTGCGCCCGTTCCGTCAGGAACAGGAACAGATGAAATGGGATGGGCCCAATTATAGCCGGAAGCGATGACAGCCGCCGGTCGGCCCTCGGGACGGGGCTTGCCGCTGCCTGAATGGGTGGTCAAAGCACCTGAATTGGAAACCGTTTCCAGCCGGAAACCGTTCAGACGGCGTCTGCATGATGGGAATCGTCAATCCACCAAGCGAGGCCAATCATGCGTATGAATCGAATTGTGGTCGGGACCGTGGCCTCGCTGCTCGCGTTGGGGAGCATTGCGCCGGCCTTCGCCGATGACCATCGTGGCCGTGGCCACGACCGTCACGAACGGCACGATGATCGTCACGACCGCCGTCACGACCGTCACGATGACCGTCGCGACTGGCGCGGCGATCGCCGCGAGGCGCATCACGACCGTCGCTACTACGACAACCGTGGCTACTACCGTCCGGCGCCGCCGCCGAGGGTGGTGTACCGCCCGGCGCCTGGCCGGGGTTACGGCTGGGCGCGTGGGCACCGCTACAACGAGTACTACCGGGGCCCGGTCTACGTGGTCAATGACTACAGCCGCTACTCGGTCCGCCGCCCGCCGCGCGACCATCACTGGATCCGCGACGATCGCGGCAACCTGCTGCTGGTGGCGATCGCGAGCGGGATCATCGCGGACTACGTGATCAACAACCGGTAAGCGCGCTGCCTGCACCGCGCAGCCACGCAGGCGTGGGTCTACGCGGCCGGAACAATGCGGTAGTGCCACGCCCTGCGTGGCTGACGCGGACCAAACGAAGAAGCGCGCCCCAGGGCGCGCTTCTTCGTTCTACACGATGGCGATTCAATCCATCAGAACGCCACCGACCAGTCCAGCTGCGCCCCCACATCGCGCTGCCCGTCGCCGTCGCGTCCCTGCACCTGCAGCGACACGCGGCTGTTGGCACTCGGGCTCACCGCCACCCCCAGCTGGGCCAGCACGCTGCTGCGTGCCAGCGGCGCGCCGGCGATGGTGAAGTCCTGCGACCCGCCCACGAAGCGCGCGGTCGCGGTCGGCAGGCGGTCACCGTCGGCGTACTGCCAGCCCACGCGTGCACTGAGCACGGCGCGGTCCTGCAGGCCACCGCTGATGTCCCAATCGGCCTTCAACGCCGCCAGGCCGGTGCGGTACTCGCTGTCGGCCGAGGCAAGGCGCAGGGCGCTGTTGCCGCCACGTTCCTGGCTGCCATCGCTTTCCAGACGCACCTGGGCCAGCTCGATTTCAGGCGTCAGCTGCACGCGCGGACCGCCGAACGTCCAGCCGGCCCGCACGAACGCGGTGGTGCCGGTGGCATCTTCACGGGCCAGCAGGCTCTCGCTGAACGCCGTACCGACCTGCGCCGTGCGCGTGGTGTCGGTGCGGTAGTCGGCACGGGTCACGCCGCCGCGCAGGCTCAGGCCCTGCCAGCGGTAGTGTGCATACACGCCGTACTCGGTCGCGTCGGTCTCGGCCACGGCTGCACGCTCGCGCAGGCGGTTGTCCACCTTCTGCTGGCCGGCGGCCACGCCTAGTTCCAGCGTCTCACGGACCTGCCAGCCGGCACCGGCCATGAGGCCGTGCTGCTGCACGCGCGAGGCGGCGTTTTCGGCGGTGGCGTCGGTGCGCAGCTGCCCACCACTCCCCGCCAGCCACAGGTTGACGCCCGGGGCGACAGCGCCACTGAGCGCGCGGCCGTCCAGGTGACGGTCGATGCCGTCGTGCAGGAAGCGGTTCTGCAGCAGCGCGCCACGGGTGGCGGCATGCACTTCACCGGACAGGCTGTCGAAGGCCGGCACCACTTCCGGCACGGTCAGCCGCACCACGGCGTCGTACACCGCATTGCCTTCGCCCAGTGCTTCCACCGCGCCAGCGACCTGCTGCTGGTTGGTATTGACCACCACGTCCGGGAACGCCAGTTCCACGTCCGGCATCGACACGTCGTTGCGGGTCATGGTCAGGTACACGTTGTTGGCGTCGTAGCTGAGGCTGGGGTCGAGGAAGGCGAAGTTGCTGCTGACCCCGGCGAAGGCGCCGTCCACGCCGGCACCGGCGGAGATCAGGGTGTAGCGGGTGGACAACGCCCAGTTGCCTGCAGCGGCGACGGCGACCGTGCCGGCATTGCCGAGGAACGCCTTGCCGCCTACGCCGACGAAGTCGCTGCTGCCATTGGCGGCAACGTCCACCTGGAAGGTCGCGCTTGAATCGAAGCGCAGGTCGCCGCCCACCGACAACCGGCCGATGCTGCCGATCGAGCGGGCACCGGGGGACAGCACGCTGCCGCTCAGCAGTTCCACGTTGCCCACGCTGCCCATGCCGGCCAGCAGGGCGTTGTTGGTCATCTGGATGTCACCGCCCAGCGCACCGGCCACCTCCAGCATGCCGCCGTTGACGACCGTGGTACCGGTGAAGGCACTGCTGTCGCCGGTCAGGGTCAGGAAGTGGCGGCCCTGGCGCAGGGTGCCGCTGCCGCTGAACTGGCCGTCGTACTGCAGCACGCGGGTGGTGTCGATGGCAAACGTGCCGCCGCTGCCGATCTCGATGTCGCCGGTCGGCAGCGCATTGCCGGTGGCAAGCAGGGTGCCGCCGTCGATGCGGGTGTCGCCGGTGTAGGCATTGCCGCCCAGGACCAGCGTGCCGCTGTCATTCTTCACCAGCAGGCTGTCGCCGCTCGCATCACGCACGTTGCCGGCCAGCGTGGCGCTGGTGCCGGGCGCGACCCACACGCCGACCTCGCCGTTGAGCTGCACGGTGTTGTACAGCGTGACCGGTGTGCCCAGGCCCAGCGAGGTACCGTCGGCCATGCTCAGTACGCCGAGGCTGAGGGCCGCGTCGCTGCCGACCGACAGCATGCCCTGCTCGACGCGCAGGCCGCCACTCCAGGTGTTGTTGCCGCTCAGCATCAACGTGCCGGTGCCGGTCTTGCGCAGCTGGCCGGTGCCGCTGATGGTCTGCGTGGCGCGCAGGCTGTCCGCCACGTCGAGGATGGAGTCGGCCGACACCACCAGCGCGGTGTCGAGGTTGAGCCAGCTGTTGGCGCGCAGGGTGCCGCCGGCCAGTTCGAACCGGCTCTGGCCGAAACCGGCGGTGATCGCGACGATGCCGCCGGCGCTGTCGCCAATGGCCAGAATTGCATTCTGGCCCACCGTGAGGGTGCTCCGGCTGGAGTTGCTCTGTGCCAAGTTGATCGAGCCGCCGACCACGGCGCTGGCGCCGTCGAGAATTTCGTAGGTGCCCTGGCCGGAATTGCCGACCGTCAGGGTGCCGGTGTGTACGGCGTTGCTGCCGCTACCGCTGACCGTGATGCGGCCAACGCTGCCGAAGAGGTTGCCGACGATGGCATTGACGCCCTGGAGCGTGCCGCCATCGGTGACTTCGATCGTGCCGATGCCGCCCTGGCCGGCGAAGAGGCTGTTGCCGGTGTTCCACTCACTGCCCGCGTTCTGGATGCGCACGGTGCCGGTGCTTCCGCCCATCGAGGCGATGTAGCTTTCACGGTCGATGGTCATGCTGCCGCCGTTGCGGATGGTCAGGTCGCCGTTGCCCAGGTGGCCCACGCCGATGGTGTAGCGGGCATTCCACGCCGAGCCGCTGCCGTCGATCACCGCCAGGCCCATCGAGCCTGCCTGGGTGCCCATGTAGAGCGTGTTGGTGTCGAGGCTGCCGCCGCCGACGACGTCCAGCCGGCCGGCGCCGGTGTAGCCGATGTGCACCTCGTCGGCGTCGGGCACGCCCACGCCGGTGATCCGCACGCCACCGCTGTTGACGTAGGCGGTGTCGTTGGGGGTGTCGATGCCGCGGTCGGTCGGCACGCCGCCCACCCAGCTACCTGGCACATTCCACTCGCTGCCCGGCACGCCGACCCATTCCGAATGTGCAGCCAGGGCGCCCGGCGCTATGCAGGCCAGGGCGATACCGGTGAACAGCGGGGCCAGGCGCGGCGCGTGGCGGCGGCTGGTGCGGGAGGCGCTGCGGCCGCCGCGGGCGAATTCGGACACCACCTGCACGCACTTCAGCGCGTGATTGAAGACCACGCGATACACATGATTCACAGCCAACCCCTGTTTGAATGAAAGACGATTCCCTGAGGTGGGAATAACGGCCGCTGGCTGAACGTCTTTAGGGTCAAAAATCACAAAATATGAACAATTCAAGGAACGGCGTCGCAATTCAGATTGTTGGCGGATTTCGCATCATCGGGGTCGGCCCAGCCTCCGGCACGGGCCAGCCCCCGGTTGTGGGCCTTACAATGAAAGGCTGCCGTTCCCCTCACCCCTGCCCTGGAGTAAGCGATGTTCCCGCGTGACGTCCGCATCGAAACCTACGATCCCGAACTGGCCAAGGCCATCGCCGCCGAAACCCAGCGCCAGGAAGACCACGTCGAGCTGATCGCCAGCGAGAACTACACCAGCCCGGCGGTCATGGAAGCCCAGGGCAGCCAGCTGACCAACAAGTACGCCGAAGGCTACCCGGGCAAGCGCTACTACGGTGGCTGCGAATACGTGGACATTGCCGAGCAGCTGGCCATCGACCGCCTCAAGCAGCTGTTCGACGCCGACTACGCCAACGTGCAGCCGCACAGCGGTTCGCAGGCCAACCAGGCCGTCTATTTCGCGCTGCTGCAGCCGGGCGACACCATCCTGGGCATGAGCCTGGCCCACGGTGGTCACCTGACCCACGGCGCCAAGGTCAATGCGTCGGGCAAGCTGTTCAACGCCGTGCAGTACGGGGTGAACGAGCAGGGCCTGATCGACTATGACGAGGTCGAGCGCCTGGCCCTGGAGCACACGCCGAAGATGGTCGTCGCCGGCTTCTCGGCATACTCGCAGGTGGTGGACTGGGCGCGCTTCCGCGCCATCGCCGACAAGGTCGGTGCCTACCTGTTCGTGGACATGGCGCACGTGGCCGGTCTGGTCGCCGCCGGCGTCTACCCGAGCCCGCTGCCGCACGCCCACGTGGTCACCTCGACCACCCACAAGACCCTGCGCGGTCCGCGCGGCGGCATCATCATCGCCAAGGGCGCCAGCGAAGAACTGCAGAAGAAGCTGCAGTCCATCGTGTTCCCGGGCATCCAGGGCGGTCCGCTGATGCACGTCATCGCCGGCAAGGCCGTGGCCTTCAAGGAAGCACTGGAGCCGGGCTTCAAGGCCTACCAGCAGCAGGTGGTCAAGAACGCCCAGGCGATGGCCACCACGCTGATCGCGCGCGGCTACAAGATCGTGTCCGGCGGCACCGAAAACCACCTGATGCTGGTGGACATGATCGGCAAGGACGTGTCCGGCAAGGACGCGGAAGCCGCGCTGGGCAAGGCGCACATCACCGTCAACAAGAACTCGGTGCCCAACGACCCGCGCTCGCCGTTCGTGACCTCGGGCCTGCGCCTGGGCACCCCGGCGGTGACCACCCGCGGTTACGTGGAACAGGACTGCGTGGACCTGGCCAACTGGATCGCCGACGTGCTCGACGCCCCGGCCGACGAGGCCGTGATCGCCCGCGTGCGCGATGCGGTCAGCGCGCAGTGCCGCAAGTACCCGGTCTACGGGTGATGTGACCCGTCGCGGTCCCTGGCCCGGCCGGGGAGCGCGTGTCGACACAGGGAAAATGCTGCATGGATGACATTGCCCAACGCCGCCTTTACGCCGCACAGGCCGTGCTGCTGGGCCTGCCCACGCTGGCGGCCGGGGGCACGCTGTCGGTGCTGGCCGTGCTGGTCTTCTTCTCCCGCAACAACTACATGGGCGGCATCGAGGGCATGGCGCTGCTCGCGTGGGGCCTGTCGGGCATCGTCGGCCTGCTGGGCTGGCTCTGGTTGAGCGCCGTCTATCTTCGCCGCGGCCGGGACGGGCTGCGCCAGAGCGGACCGTTGGGCTGGATCTGCATCGCGCTGGGCACCCTCGGGGCACTGGTGGTGATGGGGCTTGTGGTACGTCTGGTGGGCGAGGGCGGCTGGAAGGATCTCGGTTACCTGGTCGCCGGACCGCTGCTGCTGGTTCCCAGCGCGCAGCTGGTGTGGATGCGCTGGTCGCGTCCGCCGCGCGGCTGACGCCGACGGCCATTTGCTGCCCCGCGTCTTCTCAGGTACCGTTGCGACGCTGCCGTGACCACGGCATGACGTTTTTTTTGATGCAAGGCGTTCCATGTACTGTCCGTTCTGCCAGCATGCCGATACCCGGGTGATCGACTCGCGCGTCTCCGAAGACGGTGCGACGATCCGTCGTCGGCGCGAGTGCGAGGCCTGCAACGAACGTTTCAGCACGCTGGAAACCATCGAACTGAAGCTGCCGGCGATCGTGAAGAGCGATGGCAGCCGCGAGGGCTTCGACGCGCGCAAGCTGCGCGTCGGTTTCGACCGCGCGCTGCAGAAGCGTCCGGTGCCGGAAGACAAGATCGAACTGGCGGTGCGCGCGGTGATGCAGCAGCTGCGCATGTGCGGCGAGCGCGAAATCCCGTCGATCAAGGTCGGCGAGTTCGTTATGAACGAGCTGCGCAAGCTGGACCATGTCGCCTATGTGCGGTTTGCGTCGGTCTACCGCAGCTTCGAGGACGTGGCCGATTTCCGCGAGGAGATCGAGAAGCTGGAGCGCGAATTGCCCTCCAGCACCGAACAGCTGCAGCTGCTGGGCGATGTGATTGCGTTGACCAAGAAGAAAAAAAGTCAGCCGTAGAGCGGACTGGTAGAGCGGACTGTTAGTCCGCTGTCCGATCTCCGAATGACCCGTGCACGCCGCCAACGGCAGCGGACTAACAGTCCTCTCTACCCAGTCGAGGGTAGGGCGTTACCATTGCCGCCATGAACTTCTCCACGCTTGACCACCTGCACATGGCCCGCGCGCTGCGCCTGGCCGAACGCGCCCGCTTCACTGCGCGGCCGAACCCCATGGTGGGCTGCGTGATCGCGCACGGCGAGCGGATCGTGGGCGAGGGCTGGCACCAGCGCACCGGCGGCCCGCACGCCGAGGTATTCGCGCTGCGCCAGGCCGGCGCCGCAGCGCGCGGCGCCACCGCCTACGTCACCCTGGAGCCCTGCGCGCACCACGGGCGCACGCCGCCGTGCGCGTTGGCGCTGATCGAGGCCGGCGTCAGCCGCGTGGTGGCGGCCATGCGCGACCCGTTCCCCAAGGTCGACGGCGGCGGCTTCGTGCTGCTGCGCGAGGCGGGTATCGAGGTGGCGGAGGGGTTGATGGCCGCGCAGGCGCGCGCGCTCAACGTCGGCTTCCTGTCGCGGATCGAGCGGGGCCGCCCCTGGGTGCGGGTCAAGCTTGCCGCCAGCCTGGATGGCCGCACGGCGATGGCGGATGGCAGCTCCAAGTGGATCACCGGTGCTGCCGCCCGCGCGGATGTGCAGCAGTGGCGCGCACGCGCCGGCGCGATCCTGACCGGGGCCGACACTGTACTGGCCGACGACCCGATGCTGACCGTGCGCCTGGCCGACACCGACGTGCTGCCGCCGCTGCGCGTGGTGCTCGATTCACGGCTGCGTTCGTTGGAATGCGCACGCGTGCGGGAGGGCGGGGCGCCTACGCTGTATCTGCACGATGCGGCGGTGAGCCCGCCGGACGCGGCCGACGCCGAATTCGCCAGCGTGCCGGCGCACGACGGACGGCTGGACCTGGGTGCGGTGCTGGCACTGCTGGCCGAGCGCGGCATCAACGAAGTACATACCGAAGCCGGCGCCACGCTGTCGGGTGCATTGCTTGCAGGTGGCTGGGTCGACGAGCTGCTGCTCTACCAGGCACCCACCCTGCTGGGCGAGCACGGCAGGCCGCTGCTCGCCGGCCTGGGCATTCATGCCATGGACCAGCAGCATCGCCTGCGCGTGGTCGATCAACGCCAGGTCGGTGCGGACCTGCGGCTGCTGTTGCGCGTGTGAAGGTTCTGCCACGCAGGGCGTGGCACTACGCGTGACGTGGAGACGTCAGGATGCTGCGACCGGTTGCAGCGCTTCCAGGTGGCGTACTGTCTGTGGAAACTGCTGCACCAGTCGAATGAGGGTCGATGCCTGCGCGTTGGGACGCGCGCGGCCCTGCTCCCAGTTCTCAAGCGTGCGTGCATTGGTACGCAGGTACATGGCAAACACCGGCCGTGACATGTTCAGCTGTTCACGGATGGCGACCAACTCACCCGCATGCAGCGGCGGCAACGGCTTCAGTCGCGCCTTGTGGGTGCGCAGCGTGACCTTGCCCGAGCGCTCATCCTCCAATGCATGCAGCCCCTCGACAAGCTCGGCAAATATGTCGCGTTTCATCATGTGATCCTCGCCAGAAGTTCGGCTTGAAGCATTCGTTTCAGCAGTCTTTTCTGCGTCGCGTCCAGATCGTCCTGGACGCCCTTGCCGTAGAGGGTGAACAGCCAGAACTGCGAACCCGCCAGCCAGTGGAAGTAGATCACCCGTAGTCCGCCCCGCTTGCCACGCTGCCTGCGGTCGTCGGAAAAACGCAGCTTGCGGAGACCGCCCGTGCCCATGATCACGTCACCGGCCTCCGGAGCCCGCAGCAGGAACTGCTGAAGCGCGCAGAACCCGTCGTTGTCGAGGTAGGCGGCACGGTGGCGCGAAAAAGCGGGCATCTCCACGAACACGGCGTGCATAAGTATACGTTTTCTGCGTAGGGTTGCGAGCCACCTTACCTTGCGCCTTCACACCGGAAGGGGGCAGCCGTTCACACCTCGCTTCCCGCATGGATCGTGCATTTGATCGAATTACGGAAAGGGATAGGTGGCCAACGCCGGGGCAAAAAAAACGGGCCCCTTGCGGGGCCCGTCGATCATGGCGCGGGTTAGCGCTGCCCGATCAGTAACTTAGAAGCTGGCGCGCACGCCGACCGAGTACTGGGTCACGTCGTCGTAGTACTGCACTTCGCCGACCACGCCCCAGTTGCGGGTGAAGCTGACCTGGCCACCGAGGGTGCCGATCCACACGCCGTCCATGTCGCTGCCGTCAATGTAGCCGGCCTTGAGCCACGCCTCGGTGCTGCGCGACGGCTTGCCACGCACACCCAGCGCGGCACGGCCGGCGTTGGTGTGGAACTTGTCGGTTTCGCTGGTCACACCGTCATCGAACTTTACTTCGTTGTTGATGCGCATCCAGGCGATATCCGCCGTGAAGTCCACGCGGTCGGTCATCGGCATGTGGTAGCCGATGCCCAGCTCCGGCTGGTCGATCGTGTTCTTGGCGCGGTATTCGCCGACGCTGTCTTCCAGATGGTACGTCTTGGAAGTGGTGCTGTAGCCGCCAAACACGTTGACCTGGTCGGCAATGGCGAACGAACCGCGGAGGTAGCCGCCGTCCAGCTTCGGGTTGCTGCCCGGAACGCTGATCTGCTGCTGGGTCCAGCCGCCTTCGACATAGGTGTAGCTCATGCTTTCGGCAGCGACGGCGGAAAGCGGGGCGGCAGCCAGCAGGGCGGCGGCCAGGAAGATCTTGCGCATGCAGGTTCCTTGTTGTGTGAGGTCCATTTCAGCCAGCCCGTCATGGGCGGCAGGGCGGCGGTCATCGCCACGCGGCGCGCATTTTAACAAATTATTCACAGAAAGCCAGCGCTCAGCCAGCGCTGCTACAATGCCCACGCCGGTTCGCCGGTACACAAACGTCTTCAGGGCGGGGTGCGATTCCCCACCGGCGGTAGGTGCGCAAGCACGAGCCCGCGAGCGCTTCCGGCCTGGCCGGAAGGTCAGCAGATCCGGTCCGATGCCGGAGCCGACGGTATAGTCCGGATGAAAGAAGACGGTGCCACAGGGCCTTTACCGGCCCTGCGCCCGCCTGTTTGCCTTGCGGCGTTTTTCGCTCACTTTTCGCGGAGAACGTTCCTTGTTTACTGGAATCATCGAAGGCGTCGGCCATGTGGCCGCACGCGTACCCTTGGGCGGCGATGTCCGCTTCACCTTCCACGTCGGCAGCCTGCCGTTCGACGCCGTGCAGCTCGGTGAGAGCATCGCCATCAACGGCGTGTGCCTGACCGTGATCGCGTTCGACGCGACGACCTTCCAGGCCGATGCCTCCACGGAAACGCTCGGCCTGACCACGCTGGGTCAGCTGGCCGATGGCGCCGTGATCAATCTTGAACGCGCCATGCGCCCGACCGACCGCCTCGGCGGCCACCTGGTCAGCGGCCATGTCGATGGCCTGGGCACGGTGGTGTCCATCCATGACGACGCGCGTGCCCAGCGCTGGCGCTTCGCCGCACCGGCCGCGCTGCTGCGCTACATCGCCAGGAAGGGCTCGATCTGCGTGGACGGGGTCAGCCTGACCGTCAACGACGTGGACGACGCCGGCTTCGAGGTCGCGCTGATCCCGCATACCGTCGCCAATACCGCCTTCGCGGCGACCGGCGTGGGCAGTGCGGTCAATCTGGAGATCGACCTGGTCGCCCGCTACGTGGAGCGCTTGATCAGCGTGCCGGCCCCGCATGGGCACGCACAGGGAGAAGCCGCATGAACTTCGCCCCCATCCCCGAGATCCTCGAGGACATCCGCCTTGGCCGCATGGTGGTCATCGTCGACGACGAAGACCGCGAGAACGAAGGCGACCTGATCATGGCCGCCGAGCTGGTCAAGCCGTCGGACATCAACTTCATGGTCACCCACGGCCGCGGCCTGGTGTGCCTGCCGCTGACCCGCGAGCGCGCCGCCGACCTGGGCCTGGCGCCGATGGTCCAGGCCAATACCGCGCAGTTCCAGACCAACTTCACGGTGAGCATCGAGGCCGCCGAAGGCGTCACCACCGGCATCTCGGCCTACGACCGCGCCCACACCATCCGCACCGCAGTGAAGCCGGACGCCAAGCCGGCCGACCTGCACCAGCCGGGCCACATCTTCCCGCTGATCGCCCAGCCGGGTGGCGTGCTGACCCGCGCCGGCCACACCGAAGCCGGCGTGGACCTGGCCATGCTGGCCGGGCTGGAACCGGCCGGCGTGCTGGTGGAGATCCTCAACCCGGACGGCAGCATGGCGCGTCGCCCGGAGCTGGAGGTGTTCGCCCGCGAGCACGGGCTGAAGATCGGCTCCATCGCCGACCTGATCGCCTATCGCCTGGCGACCGAGAAGACCGTCGAACGCGTGGACGAGCGCGAGATCGATACCGAGTTCGGCCCGTTCAAGCTGGTGACCTACCGCGACCGGATCGCCCACGACCTGCATTTCGCCCTGGTCCGTGGCCCGGTCGATGCCGAGCCGACCCTGGTGCGGGTGCAGGTGGAAAACCCGCTGGCCGACCTGCTGCATTGGCGCCGCGATGATTTCGGGGTGGCCTCCACCGATGCCCTGCGCGCGATCGCCGCGGCCGGGCGCGGCGTGATGGTGGTGCTCTCGGCCCCGCGCGACACCAACAGCCTGCTGGCCCGCCTGCGCCAGCAGCCGCAGCCGGTGACCCCGGGCAAGGACAAGGACGTAAGCCAGTGGCGCCGCAACGGCGCCGGCGCGCAGATCCTCTCCGACCTGGGTCTGGGCAAGCTGCGCGTGCTGGGCACCCCGCGCCGCCAGATCGGCCTGGCCGGGTATGGCCTGGAGGTCGTGGAGACCATAACGCCCTGACCGGGCGGTAGAGCCACGCCCTGCGTGGCCGCGAGGTCGTGATCCAGCCGACGTAGAGCCACGCCCTGCGTGGCTGCGAGGTCGTGATCCAGCCGACGTAGAGCCACGCCCTGCGTGGCTGCGAGGTCCCGGATCGCCCGCGCAGCCAGGCAGGGCCTGGCTCTACCGGCCTCGCGTCGTCCCATGCCGCCAAGCAGGTCTTGGCGGTACGGTAGAATGTCCCTCTTTATTGAATAACCTGCCGACCATGAGCCACTACGAAGGCGATCTCCGGACACCGGAACAGGCCCGTTTCGCCATTCTCGCCAGCCGCTGGAACGCCCGTATCACCGACGTGCTGGTGGCCGGCGCGCGCCAGAGCCTGGCCGGCAACGGCATCGACGAATCCGCCATCGACGTGATCCGCGTGCCCGGCGCGTGGGAACTGCCGCTGGTTGCCGCGCGCCTGGCGGCGGCCCATGAACATGCGGCGATCATCGCCCTGGGCTGTGTGATCCGTGGCGACACCCGCCATTACGAGCACGTGGCCGACGGCTGTGCCGAAGGCCTGATGCGCGTGCAGCTGGACTTCGGCGTGCCGGTGCTCAATGGCGTGCTGGCGGTCGAGCGCGCCGAGGATGCCGAGGCGCGCGCCGGTGGCAGCCATGGCAACAAGGGTGAGGAAGCCGCACTGACGGCGTTGGAAATGGTCAATCTTCTGGAGCAGCTGCCATGAACAAGTCGAACCCGGGCAAGCCCTCCGGTAAACCCGTCCGCCGCGATGGCGTCGATCCGGTGCTGCGTTCGCGCGCGCGCCGTCGTGCCCTGCAGGCGATCTATGCCTGGCAGATCTCCGGCGGCAACGCACAGACCGTCGTCGCCCAGTTCGCGCACGAACAGGCCCGCGAGATCGCCGACCTGGCGTATTTCGAGGCGCTGGTGCACGGCGTGCTCGACAACCGCAAGGACCTGGACGAAGCGCTGGACCCGTACCTGGACCGCGGCATTGAAGAAGTGGACGCGATCGAACGCGCTGCGCTGCGCGTGGCCGCCTTCGAAATGCGCTTCCGCCTGGACGTGCCGTACCGGGTGGTGATCAACGAGGCCATCGAATCGGCCAAGCGCTTCGGTTCCGAGCACGGCCACACCTATGTGAATGGCGTGCTGGACCGTGCGGCCGTCGAATGGCGCAAGGTCGAAAACGGGGGCTGACCCCGTGTCCCTCGCCGAATTTTCCCTGATCGACCGCATCCGCACGCGCACCCGCGCGCGTGCCGACGTGGTGCTGGGAATCGGCGACGATGCGGCGCTGCTGCAGCCGCGGGCCGGCGAGCAGCTGGTGGTGACCGCCGATACGCTCAACAGCGGCGTGCACTTCCCGGCCGAGACCGCGGCGTACGACATCGGCTGGAAGACGCTGGCGGTCAATCTTTCCGACCTGGGCTCCATGGGCGCGCGGCCGGACTGGTGCACGCTGGCGCTTTCACTGCCCGATGCGGACGCCGACTGGATCGATGCGTTCGCCGACGGTTTCTTCGCACTCGCTGATGAACACGGCATCGTGCTGATCGGTGGCGATACCACGCGCGGCCCCCTGTCGCTGTCGGTGACCGCCATGGGGCAGCTGGTGCCCGGCACCGCGCTTCGCCGGGATGCGGCGCGCGTTGGCGACGACATCTGGGTGAGCGGCACGCTCGGCGACGCCGCCATCGCGCTGCGCGCCTGGCAGGGCGGCACCTTGGACGTGCGTGCGGCTGCCGACGACGCACAGGTCGACTACCTCCGCCTGCGCCTGGTGCGTCCCACGCCGCGGGTCGCCCTGGGGCGCGCGCTGCTGGGCGTGGCGCATGCTGCGGTCGACGTTTCCGATGGCCTGCTCGCCGACCTCGGCCACATCTGCGACCGCAGTGGCGTGGGGGCCCGCATCGATCCCGAGCGCCTGCCGGTGTCCGCCGCCGCACGTGCACGCGTCGGCGCCGCCCAGGCCCGTGACGCGGCGCTGCGTGGTGGGGACGACTACGAACTCTGCTTTACCGCGGCACCGGCGCAGCGTCCGGGCATCGACGCGGTGTCGGCGCGGCTGTCGCTGCCGCTCACCCGCATCGGCACGATCACGACGGGCACCGGCATCGCCCATGGCAGCGACGACGACGGCCCACGCGGCTACGAGCACTTCACCGAGCTGTAAGACGGGTCACACCGGTGGCAACACCTTGCCCGGGTTGAGGATGCCGTCCGGATCCAGCGCGTGCTTGATGGCACGCATCGCCGCCAACGTGGCCGGCGTGAACGCCTGGGCCATGAAGTCGCGCTTGGCCAGCCCAATGCCGTGTTCGCCCGACAGTGTGCCGCCCAGTGCGAGGGTCAACGCGAAGATCTTCGGCAGCGCGGTATGTGCGCGCGCATTCTCATCCGCATCGTCGGGGTGGTACAGG
The DNA here is from genome assembly GCF_057839485.1 of Stenotrophomonas sp. KH_036_B. Lineage (NCBI taxonomy): Bacteria > Pseudomonadati > Pseudomonadota > Gammaproteobacteria > Lysobacterales > Lysobacteraceae > Stenotrophomonas > Stenotrophomonas sp. KH_036_B. Next base: position 775,639 of record NZ_CM174491.1, read on the forward strand.
ATGTTGACGTGCAGGTTGCCGTTGCCGGCATGACCGAAGGTGACGATGGTCAGCGCGTGCTCCTGCGCCAACGCCTGCACGCCGGCCACCAGGTCGGGGATGCGCGACACCGGCACCACCACGTCTTCATTGATCTTGCCCGGCGCGATGCTGCGCAGCGCCGGCGACAGTGCTTTGCGCGCGGCCCACAGTTTCTCGCGGGCGCTGCCCTCCATGGCCACGTCCAGCGCGAGCAGGCCATCGCCTTCGGCGGCGTTGGCCAGTGCCTGCAGCAGGTAGGGCAGGGTGTCGTGGTCGCCGTCGGCCTCGACCAGCAGCATCGCGCCGGCCTCGGGCACGTCGGCGCCATTGCGGCGCAGCAGCTCCAGGCTCCGCGCGTCCATGAATTCCAGGCGCGTGGGCACCACCGGCTGCGCCATCAGGCGCGACACCGCGGCGGCGGCGGCGTTCGCGTCGCGGTACAGCACGCGCAACCCGGCTTGGGCCACCGGCAGGGGCGTGAGCTTGAGCGTGGCTTCCACGATCAGCGCAAGGGTGCCTTCGCTGCCCACCAGCAGATGGGTCAGGTCGTAGCCGGTGGCGTCCTTGGTGTACGCGCCGCCGCACTGGATCAGCTCGCCGGCGCCGGTGACCGCCACCAGGCCGAGCACGTTGTCGCGGCTGGTGCCGTACTTCACCGCGCGCGGGCCGCCTGCATTGCAGGCCAGGTTGCCGCCGATGCTGCAGATGTCCGCGCTGGACGGGTCCGGTGCCCAGAACAGCCCGTGCGGCATCAGTGCCTGCTGCAGGTCGCCATTGAGCACGCCCGGCTCGACCACCGCGCAGCGGTTGCCGGCCTGGATCTCGACAATGCGGTTCATGCGGGCGAATGACAGCACGATGCTGCCGTTCACGGGTACGGCAGCGCCGGTCGTGCCGGTGCCGGCACCGCGCGCCACCACCGGTACGCCGTGGGCGCGACAGGCGCGCACGATCTGCACCACCTGGTCGCGGTCGCGCGGCAGTGCCACGCCGTCCGGCAGCGCATGCCGCCAGGAGTTGTCCTGCGCGTGCGCGGCCAGCGCGGCGTCGTCGGTACGCCAGCCGTCGTCACCCAGCAGTGCGTGCAGGGTGGCGGCGAAGGCGGCGGGAAGGGCAGCAGGGGTCATGCAGGGTTCCTGGGGTGCGCGGGCGCACGTTGGATCAGGCGCCAGCCGATCACGGCGGCAGCCAGCGGCAGCCACACCCAGCGCAGTTCAGAGACGACGGTGGCCAGCCCGCGCGCGCTGAAGAACTGGCCGGCGAAGGGTGAGACGCGAATGGGGCGCCACGGCGCGAACAGGCGCTCGCCGCTCCACGGCCACCACAGCGCGACGCCGAGGCCGCCGGAGGTCATTGCATCCAGCAGCGGGTGCGACAGCGCGGAGAGCCCGACGAACGCGGCGGCCTGTACCGCGCTGGCACGCAGGCGCGTATGCAGCAGTGCAGCCAGCAGGGCGAGCACGGCTGCGAACAGGATGGAATGGCTGGCGCCGCGATGGCCGAAGCTGTCGGCGTAGGGAATGTGCAGTGCGAACGCCAGCACATCGGCATCGGGCAGCATCGCCGCGACCACGCCGGCACCCAGCAGTGGGCCGGAAATGCGCCCGCGGTCGGACGCGCACCACAGCGCCAGCGGAATGGCGGCATGGGTGAAAATACTGGGCATCAACACTCCTCCAGACGAAACGCGTCACGCAGCCAGTTCAAGTGCAGCGGCTCGCCACTCCCTTCGACCACATCGAAGCGACACGGCTGCTGCGCCAAGGCGGGATGCGCCTGCAGGAAGAGCCGCGCGGCCAGCACCAGCTTGCGCCGCTTGCGCAGGTCGACCGAGGCCGCACCACCGCCGAAGCGGGCATCGGCGCGGTAGCGAACTTCGACGAATACGACGGTGTCGCCGTCGCGCATCACCAGGTCAAGTTCACCGCCCTTGTAACGCACGTTGCGTGCGAGCGGACTCAGCCCGGCCGTGCGCAGGTGCGCCAGTGCGGCGGTTTCCACCGCCGCGCCGCGCTGTGCCCGTTCGGTGGGCACGGCACTCAGTTGCTGCTGGCGATCGGCATCGGACGGCCGCCACTGAAGGTCGACCAGGCCGGTACCCGCAGCACGTTGCCGTTGCTGTCCAGGAACAGGGTGCCGGTGGCACCGGCCAGGCCGCCTTCGGTGGCGACCTTGTCCAGGTAGGCGCTGATCTTCCAGGCGTCGAACCCGAACGCGAACAGGCGACCGGCCGCGCCGCGCGCGGTGGGCAGGAGCTGGCCGGCGGTCGCGGCCGACGGCAGGCCCGCCACGCCCCGCACGTTCCAGGCTTCATTCGGGTACACGATGCCGTCCAGCGCCACGTCTTCTTCGGCCTTGCCGGTGCCCAGCGTGAGCTGCGAGGTGCCCACGCGCGTTGCACCACCGGCACCCGCCAGCGCCAGCTGTGGGGCCAGCGCACGTGCCTGCGGCGCCTTCACCGCCAGCAGCACGCCGTCCACCGCACCGGCCGCGCGGACCTGCGCGCCGATGTCGCCCACCGTCTCGCCTACACCGACGGTGGCCAGCACCTGGCCGCCGCGCTGGGTGAAGCGCTCGCGGAAGGCGGCTGCGGTACGACGGCCGTTCTCGTCATTGCTGTGGATCACCAGCACCTTGACGCGCTCGCGGCTGCGCAGGAATTCGGCGGCGATGATGCCGTCGTCTTCCGGCGCCAGCGAGAAACCGGCGCTGCCTGCGGGCGGGCTGCTCTTGCCGCGGTTCAGTGCAAGCACCGGCACCGGCAGCTCGGTGCGGCCGAACACCGCATCCACCTCGTCGCGGCCCAGCGGCCCGACGATGAAGTCCGCACCGGCGCCAACGGCCTTGTCATAGGCGGCCACCGCACCGGCGGCGGTGCCGGCGGTATCGATGAACTGGATGTCGGGACGACGACGGTTCTCGCCGTAGTAGCCGCTGAGCAGGCCGTCGCGCACCGGCTGCGCGGCGGTGGCAAGGCGGCCGCTGAGCGGCAGCAGCACGGCCATCTTCACCGGTGGGCGGTAGCCATCGCTCATGGCCGGCGGGCGCTTGCTCGTATCGAACTGGGCCACGCCGTCGCGGTCGAACGGGCGCGGCAGTGGCAGGCCGCGCGCGATGAGGGCGCGGCCTGCGAAGTTGTACAGCGGCTCGTTGGCCGGCAGCGCGGCGGCGCGCGTGCGCAGCGTCGCGTCATCGAGCGTGCCGAGCAGGCCGGCGATGGCCTGCTGGTTCTCGGCGCGCGCCGGCCCGGTCAGCGACGCATGCGCGCGGGCACGCTCGGTGGCTGCGCCGATGGCGTCACCGCTGGCCTGCAATGCGTTGGCGCGGGCCAGCTGCCAGCGCGTACGCAGCGGGGCGGCCACGGTGTCGGAGGATTCCTTCAGGAACGCCAGGGCCTGCGCCGGCTGCTTGTCGGCCAGGGCCAGCTCGGCGCTGGTCAGGTGGTAGCGCTGCAGGCTGGCGCCGGTGAGCTGGCGCGGCGTGACCTGGGCGAGCAGGCTGCGCGCGCGGGCGTTGTCGCCTGCTTCGTGCCAGGCGAAGGCCGCATCGGCCAGCGCGGCGCCGCGCGCATTGCCGCGCAGGGTGTTGGCCAGCGCTTCGAGCTGCACGGCAGCGTCGCGCGGTTTGCCCTGGTCGATCAGCGCCAGCGCCTGGCTCTGCGCCGGGGAATCCGGTGCGCTGGTCAGGCTGGTCGTGGCGCAGCCGGCGAGCAGCAGCAGCGACAACGACAGGGCGGAGATCCGTGCGGCGGGCTTGTTCATGATCAGGTCCATTCGATGGGGGCCGGTAGCCTCTGGTACACGGTACGATTCTACCCTTGACCCACGAGTGCCGTTGCGATGAGTGCTGTCCCCACGCTGTATGTCGTTGCCACCCCGATCGGCAACCTGGCCGATCTGACGCCGCGGGCGCAGGACGTGCTGCGCTCGGTGGCCGCGATCTGCGCCGAGGACACCCGCCGCAGCGGCCAGCTGCTGCAGCACTTCGGCATCCAGCAGCCACTGGTGGCGCTGCACGACCACAACGAAGAGGCGCTGGCCGAACGCATCGTGGCGCGGCTGAAGGCCGGTGAATCGCTGGCGCTGGTGAGCGACGCCGGCACGCCGCTGGTCAGCGACCCGGGCTACCGGCTGGTACGGGCCGCGCGCGAAGCCGGGATCCGGGTCAGCCCGGTGCCGGGCGCATGCGCGGCGATCGCCGCGTTGAGCGTGGCCGGCCTGCCCAGCGACCGCTTCACCTTTGAAGGCTTCCTGCCGGCGAAGGGCTCGGGCCGGCGCGAGCGGCTGCAGGGCCTGGCGGGGGAAACCCGCACGCTGGTGTTCTACGAATCCTCACATCGCATTGCGGAGTCCCTGGCCGACATGGTCGCCGCATTCGGCCCGGAGCGGCCGGCGGTGCTGGCGCGCGAACTGACCAAGCTGTTCGAGACCGTGCTTGATGGCGACCTGGCCAGCCTGCTGCGGCAGGTAGAAGCGGACGACAACCAGCGCAAGGGCGAGTTCGTGGTGATGGTGCAGGGCGCCGCCGACGACGAGCAGGCGCAGCTGGCCGCCGGCCGCCGGATGTACGCCAAGCTCAGCGAACACCTCCCGCCGTCCACCGCCGCCAAGCTGGCGGCCGAGCTGACCGGCGCCCCGAGAAAATCGCTGTACGGCGGTTGAGCGCGCGCAGCCACGCAGGGCGTGGCTCTACCGTGGGTATCCGAATGCATCCGCCAGCCACGCAGGGCGTGGCTCTACCGCGGGTGTCCGAATGCATCCGCCAGCCACGCAGGGCGTGGCTCTACCGTGGGTGTCCGAATGCATCCGCCAGCCACGCAGGGCGTGGCCCTATACGATTGACGTTGCGTGCCTGGAGGAACAGCCCCCTTTAGTAAAGGGGGCGCGCCGACAGGCGCGGGGAATTGGGTGCTGGTAACGCCCGGGGCCCAAGGTTTGCGCAGCAAACCTTGGGGCTCCTTTTGCAGCATGCAAAAGGAAGGGCGGAGCCGGCCGATAAGCCGGGTTTTGTCGTGGACAGTCATTCCTCTAGGCGCTGCGTCACCACAGCGCTCAAGCAACCTACCCGGTCCCGACGCGGGCCACGTCATTAGGACCCTATTTGGTCTTGCTCCAGGTGGGGTTTGCCGTGCCGGTCTGTTGCCAGACTCGCGGTGCGCTCTTACCGCACCATTTCACCCTTACCGGCTCCCCGAAGGGAACGTAGGCGGTATCTTTCTGTTGCACTTTCCGTCGGCTCGCGCCGCCCAGGCATTACCTGGCACCTTGCCCTATGGAGCCCGGACTTTCCTCGGCATCCGCAAGGGATGACGCGACTGTCTGGCCGACTCCGCCACGCGCATTTTCGCACATCCGCCGCGTCACCGGGGCGGTAGCGGGGATCCGGCTGCTGCCGGTGTCGGCAGGGTGGGCGCACCCACCGCCAGCCGGGTATCCCCGATGCAGCCGCCTTCCGGGCCAAAGCGACGCTCATGGATGAAGCCTTGGCCGTCGGCGTCCAGCGCGATGATCGTGCTCGCGCGCGTTCCATAGTCCGGGCTGCGGATGAAGGCCGCCGACAGCCAGCGCTCGCGCTCCAGGCCGATTCCGGTGTCGGGCAGGGTGGCATCATCGGCGCGGCGCTCGTCGGCCAGCGCGGCCCACAGCGGTGCCAGATCTTCGCGCCCCGCATCCACCCAGGCCTGCAGGGCGGCATTCAACGCCAGCGTCTTGGGCCACGGCGCATCCAGGGGACCGTTCGACATTCCGTGGATGCCCGGCGTGAGGCGCTGGCGCAGCAGCGGGTGGTTGCCGAGGAACTGGCAGCTGTCGCGATCGGCCAACAGCAGGTTGAACGGCGCGAAGGCGTGCGCGTCCTCGGCCAGCACATCCACGAAGGCCTCGGCGGGCGTCGCCGATCGGAGGTAGTCGGCCACCAGCGCCCCCCGCGACGGGCCGCTCTGTCGCGCCGTCGGGTCGCGGACGTTGGTGACCACCGCCATCCGGCCGTTCGCCCCCACGCCGGCCCAGGTGCCGCCCGAGCGCAGGTCGCGCCCGGCCAGCAGGCCGTGGTCCGGCGCCGCCCAGGCGGCCAGCGGCGCGGTCGGGCGGGCGTGGAACTCATCGCGGTTGCCGACCATCAGCAACTGCCAGCGGGGATGGGCCTTCCAGGCCAGAGCGAGCAGACACATGAGTCGCATTGTGCCGGTTCTGCGCACGAACGGGCCGGTTGCGACGGCACGGCCGATGAATGCGCCGCCATGTTTCACGCGGTGTGCACAGGCCTGAACTTCGCCCCAATCTCAAAAAATGAGACGAAACAGCAACTTGTGGATAAGCCTTGAACAAGTCTCTAAACATTGCTGCAAGCCCTTGATGTCCAAGGTGATTTCCGGCTTGCAAAGTTGTTGACAACCCAATCGGCACTGCTAAGGTGGGCAACAGAGGGGAAACCGGGTTTTTTGTGGTTTTTCGTGGTTCAATGTTTCACCGGGCGAAGGATAAGGTGCACGCGTCGTGTTTCAAGGCGAGACGGCCATCACGGTTGACGATAAAGGACGCATGGCGGTTCCCACCGCGCATCGCGACCTCGTCGCGCGTGTGAGCAACAACCGTCTGGTCCTGACCTACAACCCCTTCGAGTCCGGCTGCCTCTGGCTGTACGCCGAGCAGGAGTGGGAACGGGTCCGCGACGACGTCATGTCCAAACCCAACACACAGCGCGTCGTGCGCCTGCTGCAACAGAAGCTGGTCGGTTCGGCCGCGCATCTGGAGCTGGATGGCAACGGCCGCATCAGTATTCCGGCCAGCCACCGTGGTGCCGTTGGCATTGAAAAGAAGGCGGTGTTGCTCGGCATGGGCGACAAATTCGAATTGTGGAGCGAGCAGGCTCATCGCGCGTTGATCCAGCAGACGTTGTCTGACGAGGATCTCGGCGATGGGTTGCTCGACCTGAAGTTGTGAGCCGGGGTGCCCGGATGCGCGGTGGCGCGCAGGCCGGTCACCTTCCGGTGTCGCAGTCGCCGGCGGGCCACCTGCCGGTTCTGTACACGCAGGTCCTGGACGGCCTGAAGGTGATCGAAAACGGAACGTATCTCGATGGCACGTTTGGTCGTGGCGGTCACGCCCGTGGCGTGCTCGAGCAACTCGGTCCTGGAGGCCGGCTGCTGGTCATGGACAAGGATCCGGAGGCCATTGCGGTGGCAGAGCGCGATTTCGCGCCGGATCCGCGCGTCTCCATCTTCCGCGGCAGCTTTGCCGACCTGCTGCACTGGAGCGAAACCGCCGGGGGGCTGGACGGGGTGCTGTTCGACCTGGGCGTGTCCTCGCCCCAGCTGGACGTGGCCGAGCGCGGTTTCAGCTTCGGCAAGGACGGCCCGCTGGACATGCGCATGGACCCGGACAGCGGCGAAAGCGCGGCGCAGTGGCTCAATCGGGTTGAAGAGCGCGAGCTCATGGATGTGCTGTGGACCTACGGCGAGGAGCGCCAGGGGCGTCGCATCGCCCGGGCGATCATCGCGCGCCGCGACAAGCTGCCGTTCACCCGCACCGCCGAACTGGCCGAGCTGATCGCCTCGGTGATGCCGCGGGGCAAGGACAAGATCCACCCGGCCACCCGCAGCTTCCAGGCCATCCGCATCCATATCAACCGTGAGCTGGCCGACCTTGAAGCCGGTCTGGACGCGGCCATGGCGCGGCTCAAGCCCGGTGGCCGGCTGGCGGTGATCAGCTTCCACTCGCTGGAAGACCGCATCGTCAAGCAGTTCATGAACCGCCACGCCAAGGCCCCGCCGACCAACCGCCGGCTGCCCGAACTGGCCGCGTTCGTGCCGACGCTGGACCTGGTGGGCGGCGCCATCAAGGCCGACGACGACGAGCTGGCCGTCAATCCCCGCTCGCGCAGCGCCGTGCTGCGCGTGGCCGAAAAGCGTGCGGTGGCCGGATGAGCCGCCTGCTGCTGGTCGTGCTGCTGGCCTGCACCATCGCCTCGGCGATCGGTGTGGTGTTCATGCGCCACCGGCACCGCCAGACCTTCGTCGAACTGTCGCGCGTCGAGCGCGCCCGCGATGAACTGAACATCGAATTCGGCCGCCTGCAGCTGGAGCAGGCGACCCTGGCCGAAGCCACCCGCGTGGACCGCGTGGCGCGCGAGCGGCTGGGCATGAAATTCCCCGAAGCGGCGGACGTGGTGGTGGTACGGCCATGAACAAGTCCGGTCGCAACCGCACCCGCAACAGCTTCAACCTTCGCCAGCGCCTGAAGTGGGTGGGCCTGGCGCTTGGGCTGTGCTCGGTGTCGCTGGTCGGCCGTGCCGCTTACGTGCAGCTGGTCAACAGCGATTTCTACCAGCGCCAGGGCGAGGCGCGCTACCTGCGCGAACTGCCGATCAACACCTCGCGCGGCATGATCACCGACCGCAACGGCGAGCCGGTCGCGGTGTCCACCCCCGTCGCCTCGATCTGGGTCAACCCGCAGGAACTGATGCGTTCGGAAGACCGCATCCCGGAGCTGGCCGCCGCGCTGGGCATGCCGGTGGACGAGCTGACCTCCAAGCTGAGCCAGAAGGCCGACAAGGAATTCATGTACCTGCGCCGCCGGATCAATCCGGACGAGGCGGAGCGGGTGGTGGCGCTGAAGATTCCGGGCGTGGCCTCGCAGCGCGAGTTCCGCCGCTTCTACCCGCAGGGTGAGGCGATGGCGCACGTGCTCGGCTTCACCAACATCGACGACCGCGGCCAGGAAGGGCTGGAACTGGCCTTCGACGAATGGCTGCGCGGCAAGGCCGGCGCCAAGCGCGTGATCCGCAACCGCAAGGGCGACACGGTCGAGAGCGACCTGCTGCGCGCCGCCGAGCCGGGCAAGGACCTGACCCTCAGCATCGACCGCCGCATCCAGTTCCTGGCGTTCAAGGAGCTGCGCAACGCGCTGATCGAGAACAAGGCTGCGGGCGGTTCGATGGTGATCATGGACGTGGCCACCGGCGAGATCCTCGCCATGGTCAACCTGCCGACCTACAACCCCAACGCGGTGGGCGGTGCTGCGCCGGACACCCGACGCAACCGCGCGGTGACCGATCTGGTCGAGCCGGGCTCGACCATGAAGCCGCTGACCATCGCCTCGGCCCTGCAGTCCGGCGCGGTGACCAAGGACACCATCGTCGATACCAACCCGGGTTACATGGCGCTGGGCCGCTACACGATCAAGGACGTGCCACGGAACAACGGCGTGCTCAACGTCACCGGCGTGATCACCCGCAGTTCGAATATCGGCGCGGCCAAGATCGCCGCGAAGATGCCGGACCAGGTGTTCTACGACCACGTCCACAGCTTCGGTTACGGCGTGGCCCCGCACAGCGGATTCCCCGGGGAATCGGCGGGCGTATTTCCGCGCCCGGCGCGCTGGAGTGGTCCGTCCAAGTCCACCATGTCCTACGGCTACGGCTTGAATGTCAGCCCGCTGCAGATCGCCACCGCGTACGCGGCGCTCGGCAACGGCGGCAAGCTGATCGCCCCGACCTTCGTCAAGGGCCAGCGCAACGAGGGCCGCCAGATCATCGACGAGAAGGTCGCCCGGGAAGTGGTGGCCATGATGGAAACGGTGGTCACCCAGGGCGGCGCCAAACAGGCGGCGGTGCTGGGCTACCACGTGGCCGGCAAGACCGGCACGGCACGCAAGGCCGGCCCGGGTGGCTACGAGCGCGGCCACTACAACGCGCTGTTCGCCGGCGTGGTGCCGGCCAGCAATCCGCGCTTTGCCACGGTGATCGTCATCAACGACCCGCAGGCAGGCAAGTACTACGGTGGCCTGGTCTCTGCGCCGGTGTTCCACAACGTCATGGAAGGCGCGCTGCGCCTGATGGATGTGCCGCCGGACGACATCGATTCCTGGCTGGCCGCCCAGCAGTCCGGAAAAATGGGGCATGCCGCCGCGTCGCTGCCGACCCCGCCGCCGGCCGACGCGGTCGTCGCCCCGGACGCCGCCGCCGAATTCGATGCCGCGCTGCCCAGCGCGCACGCCACGGTGCCGCCCGCGCAGGGAGGCACGCAATGAGCCAGACGATGTTGCTTTCGCAGTTGCTTCCCGATGTGGCCCTGGGCCACGACCCGTCCATCACCGGCCTGGTGCTGGACAGCCGTGCCGTGCGCCCCGGCAACGCCTTCGTGGCGATCGCCGGCTTCGGCGCGCATGGCCTGGGCTTCGTTGACCAGGCCCGTGCCGCCGGCGCGGGTGCCATCCTGTTCGACCCGCCGGCCCCGACCGAGCTGCCGGCCCCGGCCGACGCCATCGCGGTGCCCGGGCTGCGCACGCGCATGGGCGCGATGGCCGATCAGTTCCATGGCCATCCCTCGCGCGCGATGACGATGGTCGGCGTGACCGGCACCAACGGCAAGACCTCCACCGTGCAGCTGCTGGCCCAGGCCTGGCACCTGCTGGGCACGCGCAGTGGCAGCATCGGCACGCTCGGCGTCGGCCTGTACGGACACGTGGTGCCGACCGGCTTCACCACGCCGCTGGTGCTGCAGATGCACGAGGTGCTGGCGCAGCTGCGCGACCAGGGCGCGCAGGCGGTGGCGATGGAAGTCAGCTCGCACGCGCTCGACCAGGGCCGCGTGGACGCCGTGCACTACGACGTGGCGGTGTTCACCAACCTCACGCGCGACCATCTCGACTACCACGGCGACATGGCGCAGTACGGCGCGGCCAAGGCCAAGCTGTTCCACCGCGACGGTCTCAAGGCGGCGGTGGTGAACCTGGACGACAGTTTCGGCAGCGAGCTGCTGCGCACCGTGGCACCCGGCGTCCGCCAGATCGGCGTCAGCTCGCGCGGTGCGCAGAAGGCGACGCTGCAGGCCGACTCGCTGCGCCTGGACGGGCGCGGCATCGCCTTCGACCTGGTGGTCGACGGCGTGCGCCACCCGGTGCAGTCGCCGCTGCTGGGCCGCTTCAATGTGGACAACCTGCTGGGCGTGGCCGGCACGCTGCTCGCCCTCGACCACGCGCCTGCCGCGATCGCCGCGCTGCTGTCGCAGCTGCAGCCGATCGCCGGGCGCATGAATCGTCTCGGCGGCGACGCGGGCCAGCCGACCGTGGTCATTGATTACGCACACACGCCCGATGCGCTGGAGCAGGCGCTGACCAGCCTGCAGGGCCATCTCGCCGGGCGCCTGGTCTGCGTGTTCGGCTGCGGCGGCGAACGCGATACCGGCAAGCGCCCGCAGATGGCGGCCATTGCCGAACGCCTGGCCAACGTGGTGATCGTCACCGACGACAACCCGCGTGGCGAAGACGGCGACGCGATCGTTGCCGACATCCTGGCCGGCGTGAACCACCCGGCCAGCGTCACCGTGCAGCGCGACCGGGCCGCGGCGATTGCCACCGCGATCGGCCAGGCCGGCGCGGGCGACATCGTGCTGATTGCCGGCAAGGGCCATGAGCCCTATCAGGAGATCAACGGCGTGCAGCACGCCTTCAACGATACCGAGGTGGCCGCACGCGTGTTGGCCCGGCACGCGGAGGTGGCACCGTGAAGCGCACCCCGCTGTCGCTGATCGCACATTGGGCCGGTGGCGAGATCCATGGCGAAGACACCGCCATCGATGCCATCAGCAACGATACCCGCACCCTCGCGGCTGGCAGCCTGTACGTGGCGCTGCGCGGCGAGCGGTTCGACGGCCATGACTTCGCCGCCGATGCGGTGGCCCGTGGAGCCAGCGCGATGCTGGTCGAACGCCTGCTCGACGTGGCGGTGCCGCAGATCGTGGTGGCCGACAGCGAGCACGCGTTGGGCCGCATTGCCGCCGGCATGCAGCGCGACCGCGCCGCCCAGGTGTTCGCCATCACCGGCAGCAACGGCAAGACCAGCGTCAAGAGCCTGCTGCTGGCGATCCTGGAGCAGGTGGCGCGCGAGCAGCAGACGGTCGTGTACGCCAACCCGGGCAACCGCAACAACGAGATCGGGCTGCCGCTGGCGGTGATCGATGCGCCGGAAGACGCCGACTTCGCGATCTACGAGATGGGCGCGGGCAAGCCGGGCGACATCGCCTACCTGACCGACATCGCGCGCCCGCAGTACGCGCTGGTCAACAACATCGCCCCGGCGCACCTGGAGCGCATGGGCAGCCTGCAGGGCGTGGCCAGCACCAAGGGTGCCATCTACGCCGCGCTGCCGGCCGACGGCGTGGCGGTGATCAATGCCGATGATGCCTTCGGCATCTGGTTCGAACAGCACATCGTCGGCCAGCCGCCGCGCAGCCGGCTGCTCCGTTATGGCCTGGACCACAGCGCCGACGTGACCGCCCAGGCGATCCAGCCAACGGCCGACGGCAGCCGGTTCACGCTGGTGACGCCCGGCGGCACGGTGGCCATCCAGCTGGCACTGCCGGGCCGGCACAACATCAGCAACGCACTGGCCGCCGCCTCGCTGGCGCTGGCGGCCGGTATCGGCCTGGATGCCATCGCCGCCGGCCTGGCACGTGCCGAACCCGTGCCCGGCCGCCAGATCGCGCACCGGCTGCCCAACGGCGCCGTGCTCATCGATGACAGCTACAACGCCAACCCCGGTTCGCTTGCCGCCGCCATCGATGCGCTGGCCGCATCGAAGGATGAAGGCTGGCTGGTGCTGGGCGACATGCGCGAACTCGGTCCGGACGGCGAGGCGCTGCACGCCCATGCCGGGCGCCGGGCACGCGAGGCCGGCCTGAAGCGGCTGTACACGCTGGGCACGCTCAGCGCGGCGGCATCGCAGGCCTTCGGCGAGGGTGGCCGCCACTTCCACAGCCACGACGCACTGGCCGCCGCGCTCGCCGAGGAACTGCATGCTGGCGTGCGCTGCCTGGTCAAGGGCTCGCGCGGCAGCGCCATGGACAAGATCGTAAAAGCGCTGCTGGCGCGAGGAGAGGAAACCCCCAATGTTGCTTGAACTGGCCCGATGGTTGCAGCAGTTGGAGAGCCTGTTCGGGCTGTTCGGCTATCTGACTCTGCGCGGCATCCTGGCCGCGCTTACCGCGCTGTTCCTGTCGCTGTGGCTGGGCCCGGCGATGATCCGCAAGCTGGCCCAGTTCAAGGGTGGCCAGCCGATCCGCAAGGACGGTCCGCAGACCCACTTCTCCAAGGCCGGCACGCCGACCATGGGCGGCTCGCTGATCCTGCTCACCATCACCCTGTCGGTGCTGCTGTGGGCCGACCTGCGCAACCGCTACGTGTGGGTGGTGCTGGCGGTGATGCTGTGCTTCGGCGCCATCGGCTGGTACGACGACTGGATCAAGATCGTGCGCCGCGACCCGAACGGCCTGAAGTCGCGCTGGAAGTACCTGCTGCAGTCGATCTTCGGCCTGGCCGCGGGTCTGTTCCTGTTCTACACGGCCGATGTGCCGGCGGCGCTGACCTTCTATATCCCGATGTTCAAGTCGGTGGCGCTGCCGCTGGCCGGCATCAGCTTCGTGGCCATCGCCTATTTCTGGATCGTCGGCTTCTCCAACGCGGTCAACCTGACCGACGGCCTGGACGGGCTGGCGATCATGCCTACCGTGCTGGTCGCCTGTGCGCTGGGCGTGTTCGCCTATGCGTCGGGCAACGTGGTGTTCTCCAACTACCTGCAGATTCCGCAGATTCCCGGCGCGGGCGAACTGGTGATCATCTGCGCGGCCATTGCCGGTGCGGGGCTCGGCTTCCTGTGGTTCAACACCTATCCGGCCATGGTCTTCATGGGCGATATCGGCGCGCTGGCGCTGGGTGCGGTGCTGGGCACCATCGCGGTGATCACCCGCCAGGAACTGGTGCTGGTGATCATGGGCGGCGTGTTCGTGATTGAGACGCTGTCGGTGATGATCCAGGTCGCCTCGTTCAAGCTGACCGGCAAGCGCGTGTTCAAGATGGCGCCGATCCATCACCACTTCGAACTGAAGGGCTGGCCCGAACCGCGCGTGATCGTGCGCTTCTGGATCATCTCGGTGGTGCTGGTGCTGATCGGCCTGGCCACGTTGAAGGTCCGCTGATGAATGACCTGTCGCGCCAGGCAACCCGCCTTGAAGCCATCGGAGGCCGCTTCGATACGTGGCTGCTGGGCGCGATCATCGCGCTCACCGGGCTGGGTGTGGTGATGGTCGCGTCGAGCTCGATCGCGTTGATGAGCAGCCCGTTCTACTACCTCAACCGCCACCTGATCTTCCTGGCGGTCGGTATCGCCCTGGCCGCCGTCGCCATGCGCACCGAGCTCAAAAGCATCGAGCAGTACAACCAGGTCCTGCTGCTGGGCTGCTTCGCGCTGCTGGTGGTGGTGTTCATTCCCGGCCTGGGCAGCAGCGTCAATGGCGCCCGGCGCTGGATCAACCTGGGCTTCTCCAAGTTCCAGACGGTTGAAGCGGTCAAGGTGCTCTACATCGTGTGGCTGTCGAGCTATCTGGTGCGCTTCCGCGACGAGGTCAATGCCACCTGGCCGGCGATGCTCAAGCCGCTGGGCGTGGCCGGTGCGCTGGTGGTGCTGCTGTTGCTGCAGCCCGACTTCGGTTCCTCGACCCTGCTGCTGGCCATCACCGCGGGCATGCTGGTGCTGGGCGGAGTGAACCTGCCGCGCATGTCCATGCCGATCGTGTTCGGCCTGGTGGCCATGAGCGCCCTGGCGATCATCGAGCCGTACCGCATGCGCCGCATCACCTCGTTCTGGGACCCGTGGGCCGACCAGCAGGGCGACGGCTACCAGCTGTCGAACGCGCTGATGGCGGTGGGTCGCGGCGAATGGACCGGTGTCGGCCTCGGCAACTCGGTGCAGAAGCTCTATTACCTGCCCGAGGCGCACACCGACTTCATCTTTTCGGTCACCGCCGAGGAGCTCGGCTTCCTCGGTACCTGCCTGATCGTGGGGCTGTATGCGCTGCTGGCCGGGCGCGCGTTCTGGATCGGCATGCGCTGCGTGGAAATGAAGCGCCACTTCTCCGGCTACATCGCCTTCGGCATCGGCCTGTGGGTGAGCATGCAGAGCTTCGTCTCCATTGGCGTGAACCTGGGCATCCTGCCGACCAAGGGCCTGACCCTGCCGCTGATTTCGGCCGGCGGCTCGAGCGTCCTGATGACCTGCGTGGCCATGGGCCTGCTGCTGCGCGTGTCGTATGAGCTGGATCGCGCCGAGCGCCGCCAGGCGGTGCGCATGGGCGCGGCCGAGCCTGACGAGCCGGCGTCGGATGCCACCCACGCGACCAGCGCCGCCGCCATGTCGGACACCGCGCCGCGTCCATCCGCGCAGCGCGACAGTGCCCCGCGTGGCACCAGCCGCATGCAGCAGCGGATCGAACCGACGCTGGGGAGGATGGGATGAGCGGCGCGCTGAACACGTCTGACCGTCCGGTGATGATCATGGCCGGCGGTACCGGTGGTCACATCTTCCCCGGCCTTGCCGTGGCCCGGGTGCTGCGTGCGCGCGGCATCCCGGTGACCTGGCTGGGCAGCGAGGGCGGCATGGAAACCCGGCTGGTGCCCCAGCACGACATCCACATCGACACGCTGGCCATCAGTGGCCTGCGCGGCAAGGGCAAACTGGCGCTGCTGACCGCGCCGGGCCGACTGCTGCGCGCGGTGCGTGCGGCCGGTTTCCTGATCCGCGACCGAAACCCGCGTGCGGTCATCGCCTTCGGTGGTTTCGCCTCCGGTCCCGGCGGCCTTGCCGCGCGCCTGCATGGCCTGCCGCTGCTGGTGCACGAACAGAACCGGGCGCCGGGCCTGACCAACCGCGTGCTGTCGCGTTTCGCGCGCCGCGTGTTGACCGGCTTCCCGGGCAGCTTCGTGCAGCGCGAAGAGGCCGTCGGCAATCCGGTGCGTGCCGAGATCGCCGCCGTCGCCGCGCCCGAACAGCGCCTGGCCGACCGCCAGGGTCCGCTGCGCCTGCTGGTGCTGGGCGGCAGCCAGGGCGCGCGTGCATTGAACACGGCCGTGCCGCAGGCACTGGCTGCACTGGGTGCTGGCGTGGCCATCGAGGTGCGCCACCAGAGCGGTGAAAAGCTGCACGCCGAAGCGCTGAAGGCCTACCAGGACGCAGGCGTCACCGCGCAGGTCGAGCCGTTCATCGCCGACATGGCCGAGGCCTTCGCCTGGGCCGATCTGGTGGTGTGCCGATCCGGCGCGTCTACCCTGGCCGAGCTGTGTGCGGTCGGCGTGGGCAGCGTGCTGGTGCCGTTCGCAGCGGCCGTCGACGATCACCAGACCCGCAACGCGGAGTATCTGGTCGAGCGCGGCGCGGCCGTGCTGCTGAAGCAGGATGAAACGCTGGCCACGCAGTTGCAGGGCGTGCTGCGCGATCTGTCCGAACATTCCGCCCGGCGCATGCAGATGGCAACCGCCGCGCGTGCCCTGGCCAAGGTCGATGCCGCCGAGCGCATCGCCGACATCATTCTCGAGGAATCCAAATGAACACCGTTACGCGAGGCCGCGCATGATCCGCCGTCTGCACGACACCAACGACCTGGTCCGCGCGTTCCCGCGCGTGCACTTCGTCGGCATCGGTGGCACCGGCATGAGCGGCATTGCCGAAGTGATGCTGACGCTGGGCTATGAAGTGTCCGGCTCGGACAACGCCGACAACGTCGCCACCCGTCGCCTGGCCGGGCTGGGCGCGCGCGTGATGCGGGGCCATTCGGCCGCCAACGTGCTCGGCACCGACTGCGTCGTGGTCTCCAGCGCGATCCGCGATGACAACCCCGAGCTGATGGAAGCGCGCAGCCAGCGCATTCCGATCATGCCGCGCGCGGCCATGCTGGCCGAGCTGATGCGCTTCCGCCGCGGTATCGCGGTGGCCGGCACGCATGGCAAGACCACCACCACCAGCCTTACCGCCGCCGTGCTGAGCGAAGGCGGGCTGGACCCGACCTTCGTCATCGGTGGCCAGCTGCTGGCGGCCGGCGCCAATGCCAAGCTGGGCAGTGGCCAGTGGCTGGTGGCCGAAGCGGATGAAAGCGATGGCAGCTTCCTGCGCCTGAACCCGCTGGTCTCGGTGATCACCAATATCGATGCGGACCACCTGGAGAACTACGGCAACGACTTCTCCCGCGTGCAGGCCGCGTTCGCCGAATTCCTGCAGCGCCTGCCGTTCTACGGGCTGGCGGTGCTGTGCATAGATGACCCGGAAGTGGCCGCGCTGGCCGCGCAGACGCCGCGCCATGTCATGAGCTATGGCATGAGCAGCAATGCCGACGTGCGCGCCGAAGACGTGATCCAGGACGGTCCGCGCATGCACTTCACCCTGCGCCTGCCCGAAGGCAGCAGCTACCCGGTGACCCTGGCCCTGCCGGGCGCGCACAACGTGCTCAATGCGCTGGCCGCCGCCGCGGTGGGCTGGCAGCTGGGCGTGGCCCCGGATGCCATTGCACGTGCATTGGAAAGCTTTGCCGGCATCGGCCGTCGCTTCAATGACCTGGGCATCGTCACCACCGGCACCGGTGCCAACGTCCGTCTGATCGACGACTACGGCCACCACCCGCGCGAACTGGCGGCGGTGTTCGCCGCCGCCCGTGGCGGCTGGCCGGACCAGCGCCTGGTGGTGGCGTTCCAGCCGCACCGTTACAGCCGCACGCGCGACCAGTTCGATGCGTTCGCCGCCGTGCTGTCCGAAGTGGATGCGTTGGTGCTGTGCGAGGTTTATCCGGCCGGCGAAGCGCCGATCCCCGGCGCCGACGCGCGCTCGCTGGCGCGCGCCATCCGTGCGCGCGGCCGCAGCGAGCCGGTGGTGGTGGGCCAGGCCGCCGAGCTGTCGCACGTGCTGCCCGACGTGCTGCAGGACGGCGACCTGTTGCTTCTGATGGGTGCCGGCGACATCGGCTATGTCGCCCAGCACCTGGCGACCGACGGCTTCAAGGAGGCCCCCGCGGCATGAATACGATCAACTTCCCGCCGCTGCGCGTGACCGACCCGGCCCTGTTCGGCCGCGTCGCCGTGCTGCTGGGTGGCACCTCCAGCGAACGCGAGGTCTCGCTGGATTCCGGCCGCAACGTGATCGAGGCCCTGCGTGCGCGCGGGGTGGATGCGATCGCGGTGGACGGCATCCCGGCGCTGGCCCGGGCGCTGGTGGAAAAGCGCTTCGACCGCGTCTTCAACATCCTGCACGGCCACAACGGGGGTGGTGAGGACGGCATCGTGCAGGGGCTGATGGAAGCCTTTGGGGTGCCGTACACCGGCTCGGACGTACTGGGCTCGGCGTTGAGCATGGACAAGATCCGCACCAAGCAGGTGTGGTTGTCGCTGGGCCTGCCCACCCCGCAGTATCGGAAGGTGGACAGTGCCACCGTCCACGCGCTGGCGGCCGAGCTCGGCCTGCCGGTGGTGGTGAAGCCTGCGAATGAAGGGTCCAGCGTCGGCATCAGCCGGGTCACCGACGACGCCGGCCTGGATGAGGCGGTGGCGCTGGCCGCACGCTACGACGGCCAGCTGCTGATGGAGCAGATGGTGGTTGGCGACGAGCTGACCGTGGCGATCCTGGGCGACCAGGCGCTGCCGTCGATCCGCATCGTGCCCAACGGCCAGTGGTACGACTACAACGCCAAGTACATCGCCGAGGACACGCAGTACCTGTGCCCCGGACTGGACGGCGAGGACGAGGCCGAAATCCGCCGTATCGCACTGGCCGCGTTCCGCGCCGCCGGCTGCCGTGGCTGGGGCCGCGTGGATGTGATGCGCGACCGCGCCACGGGCCGCTTCCATCTGTTGGAAGTCAACACCGCGCCGGGCATGACCAGCCACTCGCTGGTGCCCAAGTCGGCCCAGCAGGCCGGCATCGGCTTCGAGGAGCTGGTGTGGCGTGTGCTGGAACAGACCCTGGCCCTGCCGCAGGAGCGCCATCACGCATGAACGCGGTGCTGCGCATCTTCGTCTGGTTGCTGGCCCTGTCGCTGGTAGCGCTGCCCGTGGTGGCGGTGCTCAACGGCTGGGTCGGTGCCGAACGGTGGCCGTTGGCCAAGCTGCGCGTGCACGGTGAGTTCAAGCGCGTGCCGGCCGAGCAACTGCAGAAGGTGGTGCTGCCGTATGCGAAGTCCGGCTTCTTCGCGGTGAAGCTGCAGGACGCGCAGGACGCCATCGAAACCCTGCCGTGGGTGGAAAGCGCGCAGGTGCGCAAGCAGTGGCCCGATGTGCTGGAAATCACCCTGATCGAGCACAAGCCCTTTGCACGCTGGGGCAAGGATCGCCTGCTTTCCGAGCAGGGCAAGCTGTTCGCCACCCCGCAGAAGCTGCAGGACCTGGCGCTTCCGGACCTCGAAGGCCCGGACAGCCAGACCGCCGAAGTGGTGGCGCTGTACAACGATGCGCGCGCGCTGTTCGCGCCGGCCGGGGTCGATGTGACCCGGGTCCGCATGGACGCCCGTGGCAGCTGGTCGCTGCTGTTGAGCAACGGCACCGAAGTGGTGGTGGGCCGCGATGACGCGCGTTCGCGGCTGCAGCGCTTCGTGCGCGTGCTGCCGCAGCTGGCCAACCAGCAGGTGCCGATCGAACGCGCCGACCTCCGATATACCAATGGTTTCACGCTGAGCTGGGGTACCCCGGCCGCGGCCGCGCCGGCCAATGTGGCGCACAGGACGCAGGACAGGACATGAATCGCAAGGGTGACAAATCGCTGATCGTCGGGCTGGACATCGGCACGTCCAAGGTGGTGGCGCTGGTCGGCGAGTATTCGCCGGGCAACCCCATCGAGGTCATCGGCATCGGCTCGCACGAATCGCGCGGTCTCAAGCGCGGCGTGGTGGTGGACATCGAATCGACCGTGCAGTCGATCCAGCGTGCGGTCGAGGAGGCCGAGCTGATGGCCGGCTGCGAGATCCGCTCGGTGTACGCCTCCATTTCCGGCAACCACGTGCAGTGCAAGAACTCGCCGGGGATCGTGCCGATCCGCGATGGCGAGGTGACCTGGGGCGACCTGGATCGCGTTCTTGACGCCGCCAAGGCGGTGGCGATCCCGGCCGACCAGAAGATCCTGCACGCCATCCCGCGTGAATACGTGCTGGACGACTCGCAGGAAGGCATCCGCAATCCCGTCGGCATGACCGGCGTGCGCCTGGAGGTGCACGCGCACCTGGTGGTGTGCGCGCAGTCGGCGGCGGCCAACATCAGCAAGTGCGTGCAGCGCTGCGGCCTGCAGGTGGACGATCTGGTGCTGTCCTCGCTGGCCTCCTCGGTGGCCGTGCTGACTGCCGACGAACGCGAGCTGGGCGTGGTGCTGGTCGACATGGGCGCCGGCACCACCGACCTGGCCGTGTTCGTGCAGGGCGCGATCTGCCACACCGCGTCGTTGCCGATCGCCGGCGACCACGTCACCAACGACATCGCGCACATGCTGCGCACGCCGACCCCGGAAGCCGAGCAGATCAAGGTGCGCTACGCCTGCGCCCTGGCCCAGCTGGCCACCGCCGAGGAAAGCATCCAGGTGCCCAGCGTCGGCGATCGTCCGCCGCGCCGCATGCCGCGCCACGCGCTCGCGCAGGCGGTGCAGGGCCGTTACGAGGAAATCTTCGAGATGGTGCAGGCCGAACTGCGCCGCTCCGGCTTCGAGGAACTGGTGCGCGCCGGCATGGTGCTCACCGGCGGTGCCTCGAAGATGGAAGGCGTGGTCGAGCTGGCCGAAGAAATGCTGCAGATGCCGGTACGCGTGGGCATTCCGCAGCACGTCACCGGTCTGGGTGAAGTCGTCGGCAATCCGGTCCACGCCACGGGCGTAGGCCTGCTGCTGATGGGCAGCCAGATCGAACACCCCCGCCGTCCGTCGCTGCCCACCGGCCGCGCGGGCAGCATGTTCAAGAAACTCAAGACCTGGTTCCGCGGCGAATTTTAAAAGAAGGCAGTAGAGCCGACTGTTAGTCGGCTGACAAAAAAACCGGCAACTGCCGGATGCAACAAAACCGGCCCCGCCGGCGCAGCAAAGAGCAACACACAACCCACACAGCCGCAACGGCAACATGCAGCGCGAAGGCAGGACGCCTGGACGCCCATGCCACCCATAAGCGGATACAACGAGGACACGGACATGGCGCATTTCGAACTGATTGAAAAGATGGCACCCAATGCGGTGATCAAGGTGATCGGCGTGGGCGGCGGCGGCGGCAACGCCGTGGCGCACATGGTCAGCACCAGCGTGGACGGCGTGGAATTCATCACGGCCAACACCGACTCGCAGGCCATCAAGAATTGCGGTGCCAAGCTGCAGCTGCAGCTGGGTACCAACGTCACCAAGGGCCTGGGCGCAGGCGCGAACCCGGAAGTGGGCCGCCAGGCCGCGCTGGAAGACCGCGAGCGCATCATGGACGCCCTGCAGGGCGCGGACATGGTGTTCATCACCGCCGGCATGGGCGGCGGCACCGGTACCGGCGCTGCGCCGGTGGTGGCACAGCTGGCCAAGGAGATGGGCATCCTGACCGTCGCCGTGGTCACCAAGCCGTTCCCGTTCGAAGGCCGCCGCCGCATGCAGGTTGCGCTGAAGGGCATCGAAGAGCTGAGCCAGCACTGCGACTCGCTGATCACCATCCCGAACGAAAAGCTGATCACCGTGCTGGGCCGCAACGCCACCATGATCCAGGCCTTCCGTGCCGCCAACGACGTCCTCCAGGGCGCCGTGCAGGGCATCGCCGACCTGATCGTGCGTCCGGGCCTGATCAACGTCGACTTCGCCGACGTGCGCACCGTGATGTCCGAAATGGGCCTGGCGATGATGGGCACCGGCACCGCCCGTGGCGATGACCGCGCCCAGGCCGCCGCCGAAGCTGCCATCCAGAACCCGCTGCTGGACGATGTGAACCTGGCCGGTGCCAACGGCATCCTGGTCAACATCACCGCCGGCGCCGACTTCACCATGGCCGAGTTCGACGAGATCGGCCGCACCATCGATGGCTTCGCGTCCGAAGACGCCACCGTGGTGGTCGGTACCGTGCTGGATCCGGACATGCAGGACGAAGTCCGCGTGACCGTGGTGGCCACCGGCCTGAACCGTGCCGTGGCAGCCAAGACCCAGCGTCCGGGCGAGCGCGCGCCGATCAAGCTGGTCCGCAACGCCACCACCGGCCAGCCGGAATTCGGCGACTTCGACAACGGCGGCGACGCGGTGTCCAAGGCGGTCGGTGGCATGGGCCTGGGCCTGCGTCGTCCGAGCGCCGACACCGTGGCAGCCTCGTCCCCGTCGGCCTCCGGCCCGGCGTCGGCGGAACTGCCCAACGATTACCTGGACATCCCGGCGTTCCTGCGCCGCCAGGCGGACTGAGGTCAGCCAGCCGGGGCCTTGTCCTCCCCGGTGAGCGCCTCCATGTCCCTTGCTGCCGGGCCAGGATAGGCCCGGCAGTTCGCCGTGTCGGCGTCAGGACCTTCGGGTCGTGACCCGCTGGCGGAGCTGCCCCGTCCCCGGTTCACGAAAGGGACAGTGGTAGTGCGTGTTATTCTTGTTTGTCATTGCCGCGCTGACCGCGCGCTTCCCGGTTGCCCCCATGATCCCCCAACGCACTCTCAAGAACACGATCCGCGCCACCGGCGTTGGCCTGCACAGCGGCGACAAGGTCTACATGACCCTGCGCCCGGCACCGGTCAACCACGGGATCGTGTTCCGTCGCGTGGACCTGGATCCCGTGGTGGAAGTGCCGGCACGGGCCGACCTGGTCACCGAAGTCACCCTGTGCACCGGGCTGACCTGCAACGACGCCAAGATCCAGACCGTCGAACACCTGATGTCGGCATTGGCCGGCCTGGGTGTGGACAACATCATCGTGGAGCTGTCCTCGGCCGAGCTGCCGATCATGGACGGTTCCTCGGGCCCGTTCGTGTTCCTGCTGCAGTCGGCGGGTATCGCCGAACAGGACGCGCCGAAGCGCTTCATCCGCATTCTGAAGACGGTGGAAGTCACCGAAGGCGACAAGGTCGCCCGCTTCGAGCCCTATGAGGGCTACAAGCTCGGTTTCACCATCCAGTTCAACCACCCGATGATCCCGGCCAAGCAGTCGCGCGCCGAGATCGAGTTCTCCACGGCGGCCTACACCAGGGAAATCTCCCGCGCGCGCACGTTCGGCTTCATGCGCGACCTGGAGTACATGCGCGAGCGCAACCTGGGCCTGGGCGGTTCGATGGACAACGCCATCGTGCTGGACGAGTTCCGCGTGCTCAACGACGACGGGCTGCGCTACGCCGATGAGTTCGTGCGCCACAAGATCCTCGATGCAATCGGCGATCTATACCTGGCCGGTGGCCAGGTGCTGGGCGCGTACGAGGGCTTCAAGTCCGGCCACGCGCTCAACAACAAGCTGGTCCGCGCCCTGATGGCCGACGCCAGCGCGTGGGAATGGGTGAGTTACGAGGCGGCGGCGGTGCCCGCACCCGTGGTCTACGGCGTCCCGGCCTACGCGTAGCGCCACGCCCTGCGTCGCTGAGCTGCCCGTAGACCGCGCCCAGCCGCGCAGGGGTGAGCTGCCCGTACATCGCGTCCAGCCACGGAGGGGCTGAGCTGCCCGTACATCGCGTCCAGCCACGCAGGGCGTGGCTCTACGGGGTAAGGTGTTGATTTAATTAGAATATCCACGGCGCTGCGGCGCCGTTTCGCGTTTCCGGCGTTAACGCCGCGTGATCTTGACGTCAGTGAACCGTCTACGTACCTGCGTCACGGATTTGTGAACCCGATCCAGTTTTGAACGCGATTTAACGTTTTTTTAATAAAAGAATAACGACTGGGCGGCCAGTGGCAGCTACGATGCTCGCCGGCTCCCTGCCAGATTCACATGATCGTGACGACGGCGGGGAAGGGGCGGGATGCCCCGATGCCTTCAGGATTTGGAGGAATCCACGTCCTTTAGACAGGCCAACGCGTCGCGTAGCCCTTTGTGCGTGGCGGCTGAAACTGCGTGGGGGCCATTCCTGTTATCGATCGCTGGGGAGCGTGGAGGAGGGGCAGACGCAGTTTTGACGGTCACCTTGGTGACCTTCAGCCCGATGGACCGGGCCGCGTCGATCAACTGAGCCTCGGCAAGCCGGACTTTGGCGTGCCAGACAGGAGATTCGACGACAAAAACGAGGTGCTCGCCGTTCACATTCGCCAGCCGGCAACGGGTGGCCAGGGTGGGCGGCAAATGGGGGCGCAACTGACGGTCCAGCGCATCGAGCCACAGGGCGCGACGCAGCGGATTGCCGGCTTTGTCACCCATGACTGCATCCAGCGCCGGTTTCGGCGTTGACGCAGGACGAGTACTGGATTTCGGCTCAGACATGAAAACTCACTGATGGCATTCAAAAAGATCGTAATCAAAACGCGTGAAGGAAAGGCCAAGACGCCGCTGACGCGTTTGCGTTTCTACTTCGAGGACAGGCCCCGCGCCCTGCTGGGCAGCGTACTCGGGCTGGGCTGCCTGATCGGCTTCGGTGCCGGTCTGGGTGGCAGCATGTTCAATGATTCCCGGCTCCACGCCAAGGTCGCCCAGCAGGAACGCGATGTGGCGCAGGCCCGCAAAGACGCCCAGACCCAGGTCAACGCGCTCGCCGCCCGCATGGGCGAGCTGCAGGCGCAGGCCACCCGCCTGAACGCACTGGGCGAACGACTGACCCAGATGGGCAAGCTGGAAGACGGCGAATTCGACTTCAACGAGACCCCCGGCCTCGGTGAAGGCGAGCCCGGTCCCACCCAGGACATCCCCGCCAGCGCGGTAAACGCGGACTTACAGGTGCTGGAGCAGCGTTTCGCTGCTTCAGGCCGTCAGTTGTCGGTGATGGAATCGCTGATGTTCGACCACCAGCTGGAGCAGAACGCGGTGCCGGGTCGCATGCCGATCCGCAACACCTACATCACCTCCAACTTCGGTACCCGCAGCGATCCGTTCGGTCGCGGTGCGGCCACCCACAAGGGCATGGACTTCCACGCCAAGGTCGGCGACCCGGTCATGTCCGTGGCCGACGGCGTGGTCAGCTTCGCCGGCGTGAAGGGCGGCTACGGCAACGTGGTCGATGTGGACCATGGCAACGGCTATGTCACCCGCTACGCGCACAATTCGCGCCTGGTGGTGAAGCCGGGCGACCTGGTCCGGGCCGGGCAGGAAGTGGCCAAAGCCGGTTCCACGGGCCGTTCCACCGGTGCCCACGTGCACTTCGAGGTCTGGGAACGCGGCCAGGTGGTCAACCCGCGCAAGTTCCTGGGCGACGGCGGCAACACCCCGGTCGGGCGGGTTTCCCGCGGCTGAGGGCGCGATCTGGCGGATCGGGGGCGCTTGAAACCAAGCGGCCCCGTCCCAAGCTACAATGGGTGTTGCCATAGACAGGGCGCAGTGCGCCCTGTTTCGTTTGCGGCGGGCGGCTCCCAAGGGAGCGTCGCCGTTGGGGCGTCTCATTCCAACCGGTTCCTTCAATGATCAACAGCCTGCTTACCCGCGTCTTCGGCAGTCGTAACGAACGCCAGCTGCGCCAGCTCAACCGCATCGTCGCCAAGATCAATGCGTTGGAGCCGGAAATCGAAACGCTCTCCGACGAGCAGCTCAAGGCCAAGACCCCGGAGTTCAAGCAGCGCATCGCTGACGGTGAAGCCCTGGACAAGGTGCTGCCCGAAGCCTTCGCCGTCTGCCGCGAGGCCAGCCGCCGCGTGCTTGGCATGCGCCACTACGACGTCCAGCTGATCGGCGGCATGGTCCTGCACCTGGGCAAGATCGCCGAAATGCGCACCGGTGAAGGCAAGACCCTGGTAGCCACGCTGCCGGTCTACCTCAACGCGCTGGAAGGCAAGGGCGTCCACGTCGTCACCGTGAACGACTACCTGGCCCGCCGCGACTCGGCGCAGATGGGCAAGCTGTACAACTGGCTGGGCATGAGCGTCGGCGTGGTGTACCCGGGCATGCCGCACAGCGACAAGCGCGAGGCCTACGGCAGCGACATCACCTACGGCACCAACAACGAATTCGGTTTCGACTACCTGCGCGACAACATGGCGCTGTCGCGCGCCGACCGATATCAGCGCGGCCTGCATTACGCCATCGTCGACGAAGTCGACTCGATCCTGATCGACGAAGCGCGCACCCCGCTGATCATCTCCGGCCCGGCCGACGATTCCCCGGAGCTGTACATCCGCGTCAACCGCGTGGTTCCCAGCCTGATCAAGCAGGAAGCCGAAGAAGGCGAGGGCGATTTCTGGGTCGACGAGAAGGGCAAGCAGGTCCACCTCTCCGAGGCGGGCATGGAGCATGCCGAGCAGCTGCTGGTCGAGGCGGGCATCCTGGATGCCGAGACCGAAGGCCTGTACGCCGCGCAGAACCTCACGGTGGTCCACCACCTCAATGCCGCGCTGCGCGCGCATGCCATCTACCAGCGCGACGTGGATTACATCGTGCGCGATGGCGAAGTGGTGATCGTGGATGAATTCACCGGCCGTACCCTGGCCGGTCGCCGCTGGTCCGACGGCCTGCACCAGGCGGTGGAAGCGAAGGAAGGCGTGCCGGTCCAGCGCGAGAACCAGACCCTGGCGAGCATCACCTTCCAGAACCTGTTCCGCATGTACAAGAAGCTGTCCGGCATGACCGGTACGGCCGACACCGAAGCCTACGAATTCCAGAGCATCTACGGCCTGGAAGTGGTGGTCATCCCGACCAACCGCCCGACCATCCGCAAGGACTCGCCGGACCAGGTGTTCCTCAACCGCAACGGCAAGTTCAACGCCGTGCTGGCCGACATCCAGGAATGCAACACGCGTGGCCAGCCGGTGCTGGTCGGTACCACCTCGATCGAAACCTCGGAAATGCTCTCCGAGCACCTGCGCAAGGCCGGCGTGCAGCACGAAGTGCTCAACGCCAAGCAGCACGATCGCGAAGCCATCATCATCGCCAACGCCGGCATGCCCGGTGCGGTGACCATCGCCACCAACATGGCCGGTCGCGGTACCGACATCGTGCTGGGCGGTTCGCTGGAATCGCAGCTGCATGAGCTGGGCGAAGAGGCCAGCGCCGAGCAGCGCGCCCAGGTCAAGACCGACTGGCAGGCCCGCCACGACCAGGTCAAGGCGGCCGGTGGCCTGCACATCGTGGGCACCGAACGCCACGAGTCGCGCCGTATCGACAACCAGCTGCGCGGTCGTTCCGGTCGCCAGGGCGACCCGGGTTCGTCGCGCTTCTACCTGTCGCTGGAAGACAACCTGATGCGCATCTTCGCCTCGGACTGGGTCCAGAAGGCGATGCGCATGATGGGCATGAAGGAAGACGACGTCATCGAAGACCGCCTGGTCAGCCGCCAGATTGAAAAGGCGCAGCGCAAGGTGGAAGCGCACAACTTCGACATCCGCAAGAACCTGCTGGACTTCGACGACGTCAACAACGACCAGCGCAAGGTGATCTACGCCCAGCGCGACGAGCTGCTGGACGCGGAGTCGGTCAAGGACAACGTCGACGGCATCCGCGGCGACGTGATCTTCGACATCGTGGCGCGCTTCGTGCCGCCGAACTCGATCGACGAACAGTGGGACCTGCCTAGCCTGGAAGCCACGCTGGCCTCGGACCTGGGCGTGCAGATGGACGTCACCGGGCTGGTCAAGCTGCACGAGGAGCTGGACGCCGAGGCAATCGCCAACAAGGTGCAGGCGCGCGTCGACGAACACTTCGCGCAGAAGGAAGCCGGCGTCGGCGACGAGACCATGCGCGCGCTGGAGAAGCACGTGATGCTCACGGTGCTCGACCAGAGCTGGAAGGAGCACCTGGCGCGCATGGATTACCTGCGCCAGGGCATCTACCTGCGCGGCTATGCGCAGAAGCAGCCCAAGCAGGAATACAAGAAGGAAGCCTTCGAGCTGTTCTCGGAAATGCTGGAGAACGTGAAGCGCGAAGTGGTGACCCTGCTGGCGCGCGTGCGCATCCGCAGCGAAGAGGAAGTGGCCGCACTGGAACTGGCCGAGCGTCAGCAGGCCGAGGCACGCCTGCTGCAGTCGCAGTTCCAGCACCAGAACGCCGGCGGTTACGGTGCCGACGAAGAAGCGGCCGAGGTGGAGGCGCAGCGCAACGGCGTGGCCCAGGTCAGCCGCGACGAGCCCAAGGTCGGCCGCAACGATCCGTGCCCCTGCGGCAGCGGCAAGAAGTACAAGCACTGCCACGGCCAGCTGAGCTGATCAGAGCAGATGCGAAGAGAGCCCCGCGAAAGCGGGGTTTTTTTTGGCTCGTCTCCGCTCTGTGGGGGGGCACGCGCTTGAAGCAGACGCGGCTGCCGGTGGAGCGAGCGCGGGGCCGCCATGCCCTTGCCTGCGAATTTCCCTCAACAGCGGATGCCGGTGGATCGAGCGCCGGGCCGCCTTACCCTTTCCGGCGAATGTCCCCCGGCGTCGGCCTTCGGCCGCCCCCTCCTCCTTTACTTCGCCTACAAGGGCAAGGCGACCCGGCGCTCGACCCACCGGCGTTGGCACCGTGACATCCGCTTTTCCCTGCGAACCGCAAGCCGAGCCCCGTCGCGGCCGGTAGGTCCCTGGCAAAGTAAAGGAGGAGGCCGTCGCCGCAGGCGTCGGCCGGGGGACATTTGCATAGGGGCCTGCCGGCCGCGACGGGGCCCTGAACGCTCGCGGTAGACCCGATCGAAGACAGTACGCCAACGCTTCCAAACCCCTCGGAATGAGACGCGCCCCTCAGATGGGAGCGGAACGTTCTTGTGCTGCAGGTCGCGCAATGCCACCCGATGCGTCTGCATTTGTGTGATCTGTGGCGCTGAAGCGCCACTTTCAGGAAACGCCGACATGGCGGCGTGGCGCATCCTCACCCGCGTCTCAGCTGTATTCCGGAGGTGCGCAAAGGAGTGCGCAGTAACGTTCTCAGCCCTGCCGTGGGTGCGTTGCTCCCGCGTCAGAACCGACACGCGTTACGTGCCACAGCACGCGGGCGCGTCGCGTTTCCCTGAGTCGCCATCCATGGAGTGTCATGAACAGGATCCATCGCCCGGTGCACCCTCGCACCTCTACCCCTTCATCCTTTTTGCGCCAAGCCACCGCCCGCGTGCGCCGCCGCTCGCCGCTGAGCGCTGCCCTGCTGGTTGCGCTTGGCGTGTCGGCTGCCTCCCTGCCAGCGGCCTCCGCGGCCGTGCATGAGTTCAGTGCCGACGAGACGGTCAACGACGTACGCCAGTACGCCGAAGGGTTCCGCATCAATGCCGCGGCAGCGATCGATGTCGCCGGGGCGGGGATGATCACCTCCGGCGGCGCCGTATCGCTGGGTAGCGCGCAGAGTGACCACGGCAGCCTGCGTGTGGCAGGCGCGGGCCCACGCCTCGTCGTGCAGGGCAACCTCTCCATGCGTGTCGGCGACGGCGGCACTGGCCAGTTCCGGATGGACGGCGGCGCCGAAGCCTCCATCGGCAGCCTGCTGGCAATGGGCTTCAAGGCCGGCAGTACGGGCACCACCCTGGTCAACGGCGACGGCACGCAGTTGTCCGCCGGCTGGTTGCAGGTGGGTCGCGCCGGCAACGGTGCGCTGCACATTGCAGACGGTGCGTCGGTCGTCACCACCCGGTCCTACACCGGCGCCAACAACCATGGCCTCAGCATCGGCGCAGAGGCGGGGTCCACCGGCGTCGTCAGCGTGGGCAGTCGCGGCACCCTGAAGGTCACCGACAACTACCTGCGCGTCGGCGAGGCCGGCACCGGCGTCCTTCACATCAACGACGGCGGCATCGTGGTCGCCGATCGGGGGGTGGGAGCAGGCACCGATGCCGACGGGAGCGGCACCATCATGATCAGCGCCGGTGGGCAGCTGAAGACCGCCCAGCTGACGTTGGGCGGCGGATCGCGCTCCAGCGGGTCCCTCGGCATCAGCGGCACTGGCGCGCAGGTGGACGCCAGCAGCGTATGGGTGGGTTCCCGCGGCGATGGCATGCTGCGTGTGGAAGACGGTGGCGTGTTGCGCGCGGACACCGAGGTGCGTGCGGAACGTTACGACGGCCTGGGTGCCGGGACATTCGGGCAGAAGGGCCGGATCGAGGTCAGTGGTGCCGGTTCGGCGATCGACGCGCCGCGCGTGGACACCACCAACGAACTGCTGATTGAAGGCGGTGCCTCGATCCGCTCCAACACAGCCCTCATCAAGGATTCCTACGCGGGTGGCACGGTGGCCGCGACCGTCACCGGGGCGGGGTCGAACTGGACCAACCGCGGTGCGATGGAGATACGTGGCAACGTCGACGTTGTTGATGGCGCCACCATCCAGACCGACACGCTGGCCATTTCCGGCGGGCTCAACTCGGCTACGCTCAACGTGAAGCTGATCAACGAACAGGTCCGCGTCAGCGGTGCAGGATCAAAGATCCGCGCGTCCAACGGAATCTCGGTAGGTGCCGGCGTCTTCGAGCCGTACGGCATGCTGAGCGTGGCCAATGGCGGCGTTCTCGATGGTGGCACCGGCTTCGCGCTGGGGTTGTCGGGTTATCTGGTCGTGGGCGGAGGCGTGGACCAGTGGGTCGAGTCCGTCGGCCCGTCGTGGCGACCGGCCGAGGCGGCGGGCGCGCTGTCGGGCTCGCCGATCGAGATGGGGACTGGCGCGGGCGGTCTGGTGTTCAACCACACCGGCAATGTGGAACTGGCCAACAACATCCGCAGCGCGAGCTGGACCGCCGGTGCGGTGACCAGCGTGGCCGGCACCACCACCCTCAATGGTGACCTCAGCGCCTTTGGCGGCGACGTCAACGTGGCGGGCGGCACGTTGCGCATCAATGCCGACATGTACACCGGCCAGGACCATATCCACGCGGCCCTGTCGCCCGCACAGCAGATTGACGTCAGCGGCGGCACGTTGGTGCTCAATGGCAGTTCAGGCTTCCGGCAGGCCGTCGATGACGGCAACGGCAGCCGCGTCGTGCGCAGCTCCAACGTGCGGGTGCGCGACGGCGGCGTCCTGGCCGGCAACGCGACCGTCGGTCACACCGAGGTGCTCAACGGCGGTGTGCTGTCGCCCGGCAGCGCCGGCGTCGGCACGATCACCATCGACGGCGACCTGTTCGTCAACAGCGGCGGCGCGGTGCCCGCGGATGTTGCCGCCAAGGCGTTCTACGACGTGGACCTGCTGGGCAATGGCCAGGCTGACTTCATCGCGGTGACCGGCACGGCCTACATCGGCCATGGCGCGGGCAGTGCCGGCAGCAGCGGCGACACCGGGGTGCGCGTCACCGGCCTGGATCCTGCAACCAGCTACCAGAACGGCCACACCTACGCGATCCTTGATGCGGCCGGAGGCGTCAACGGCGGCTTCGACGACGTCACCTCCAACGCTGCGTTCATCACCCCGACCCTGACGCAGTCCGGCAATCAGGTGCTGCTGACCATTGCGGTCAACGGCCAGGTGCCGCCAGTCGATTCCGGCGGCTCCGACGCACGCCCGCCGATCGTGTTCGGCGCGGTCGCGCGTACCGGCAACCAGCGGGCCACCGCGGCCGCACTGGATTCGCTGCAGCAATCCGGTGACGCGTTGGCGCTGTACAACACTCTGCTGATGCTCGACGAAGCCGCTGCGCTGGCGGCATTCGACGACCTCTCCGGCGAGATGCATGCCAGCAACCGCGCGTTGCTGCTCGATGACCGCTTCCTGCGCGACGGCATCTCCCAGCGGCTTCGCCCGGATCCGGCCATGGTGGCCAATGGCGCATCGGCGTGGGTGGCCGCCAGCGGCGCGTCCACGCGGCAGAAGGGTGATGGCACCGCGTCCCGTACCCAGAACCACCGCGAAGGGCTGATGGCAGGCTACGACTGGACCATTGGCGATCGCTGGACGGTGGGTGTGGCCGGTGGTCCGGAATCGCTGCGCCAGCAGATCCGCGAGCGCAGTGCGATCACGGAGGTGGACGCCATGCACGGCGGCCTGTACGCGGGCTTCCGCGGCGAGCAGGCGTGGATCAACGGCGGCGCCAGCTATGCCGACTACGAGGTCGAGACCGAGCGCAGCGTGGGCGGTGGCACCGCGTGGGAGCAGACCCTCAACAGCCGCCACGATGCGCATGCCGTGTCGGTGTTCGCCGAAGGTGGCTGGGACATCCAGCGCGATGCACTGACCCTGAGCCCGTATCTGGCCGTGGCCTACACCCGCGTGTCGAGCGAGGCCGCCATCGAAACGGGTGGCAGCGCGGCATTGGAGGTCGCTGCCAGCAAGGACGAGGTATGGACCACCACGGCGGGCATTCGTGCGATGTGGGACATCGGTGGCAGCCAGCAGGACGGTGCCCGGCTGGACGCCGGCCTGGCCTGGCAGAACGCCGCCGGCGAGCGTGGTGCCGGCGCACGCAACCGCTTCGTCGCCGGCAGCGATGCGTTCACGGTGGCCGGCCTGCCGCTCGCCCGCAACGTGGGCATTGCCGAGTTGGGGGTGTCGGTCAAGCCCACCGACAACAGCCGTCTGTCGCTGCACGCACAGGGACGCGCCGGTAGTGGCCAGCGCGAGTTGGGTACCCAGTTGAACTGGAATGTGGCGTTCTGACCGAACCTGCTGAAGAGCCCCGCGAAAGCGGGGCTTTTTTCTGCCCGCGATAAAATGAGACGGAAGTCACAAAGATTCACGCGATGTAAGGTGCTGAAGCGCGCTTCCGATGACGTAATCAGCCAAAGAGCGGGTGGCGGGCGCCACCGTGAGGCATTACCCTGTGCCTCCCCGCCGCGGAAGGGGTTCCGCAGCGGCAGTGCCGCGCTGTGTGCCACGGGGAGTGGCCGCGTCGCGTTCGTCAAGTCGCCATCCATGGAGTGTCATGAACAGGATTTTTCGCCTGGTGTTCAACCACACCACCGGTCTGACGCAGGTTGCGTCCGAACTCACGTCAACCCATGCCTCGCCCGGCGCCGTCCTCGGCAGCCCGCGCCGACGTGACGCGTTGGCCGCTGCGCTGCTCACCGCGCTGGCCGCGACCGCTGCCGCGCCCTCGGCATTCGCGCAGGCGTACCCATTCACCGCCGATGAGACCGTCACCAACCAGCGCACCTATCTGCAAGGCTTCATTGTCGCCCCGAACGGCACGGTGCGGGTCGATGTCACCGGCAACGGACAGCTGACGTCCCTGGACGGGGTTTCGATAGGCGCTGCTGCGGGTGCCGACGGCACACTTGCCTTGGACGGCGCGCTCACCCGGCTGGGGGTCAGCCCCGGCTTCAACATGGTGGTAGGCCAAAGCGGCAAGGGAACGCTGGTATTACGCAACGGCGCGCTGGCCTCCTTGGGCAGCGGGCTGGTGATCGGTGTCGCTGACACAGGCACAGGCACGGTTGCTGTCATGGGCAATGGCACGTTCCTCTCGGCCGACACCATTGACGTCGGCAGGCAGGGAAATGGCACGCTGAACATCAGCGACAGTGCCCGGGTGACCGCCACGCAGTTACGCGTCGGGGTCCAGTCGCCCGGTTCCGGTACGACGGCGGGTATCGTGACGGTGGGCAGCAGTGGCCAGCTGGAAGTGAACGGCGGCGCCTTCATTCTCGGCGATAGCAACCGCGGCACGCTCACCGTGGACAACGGCGGCCGGGTCGTCGTCAGTAGCGGCAACCTGATCATGGGCAACCAGAGCAATGGCTTCGGGACGCTGAATGTAGCGGCAGGTGGCACGCTCACGCTGCTGGGCAACGCTTCAACGCTTGTGATTGGTAATGCGCAGGACGGCGTCGGCGAAGTGACCATCAGCGGTATCGGCGCGGTGGTCAACGCCCCGAGCGTGGTCGTCGGCCTTGATGGGTCGGGCACGTTGACCGTGCAGAACGGCGGCGTGCTGAACGCCAGCACCAGTCTGACGGCCGAGGCAAGTGGCAATAATCCCAACCGGATCTCGATGATCCGCGTCAGCGGTGCCAACGCGCGGATCAACGCCGGACATGTGGAAGCCACCGCGGTGCTGCTCGATGGCGGCGGTTCGATTGTGTCCAACAGCGCATTGATCAGAGATGCCTTCGGTCCGGTGCTGCCCACCACCATTCAAGAGGCGGGCTCGCATTGGACCAACGCCGGGTTGATGACGATCGAGGGCTCTGTCGACGTCGTCGCCGGCGCTCAACTGACCACCGGCACGCTGCAGGTGTCCGGTGGCATCAATTCGAAAACACTCAGCCCCACCAGTCTGGTGGAGAAGGTGCAGGTGAGTGGTGCGGGTTCGGTCATCACCGCCACCAACGGCATCACCGCAGGCGCGGGGGTTTACGAACCGTTTGGCCTGCTGATCGCCAGCGATGAGGGGCGCATCGACGCAGGTACGGGCCTCAACCTGACCGGCAACGGCTTCCTGGTGCTGGGCGGTGGCGCGGTCAACTGGACAACGGCCACAGCCGCCTTCAACTGGGATGCAGCCGAGGCCGCCGGCACGCTCTCCGGCGCACCGATCGACATGCAGTCCAATGCCGGTGGCCTGGTGTTCAACCACACCGGCGACATCAGCCTGGCCAACACCGTGCGCAGCGTGCCCAACGGCACGACGTGGACGGGTGGCGCACTCATCAACGTGGCGGGCAACACCACGCTCAGTGGCGACCTCACTGCCTTCGGCGGCAAGGTCGACGTCCGCGCGGGCACGCTGGTACTGAATTCCAACCTGTACACCGGCCAGGGCTACACCGATCCGGCACTGGCGCTGCCCCAGCAGATCGATGTGTCCGGCGGCACCCTGGTGCTCAACGGCAGTGCCGGCTTCCAGCAGAACCTCAGTCTGGGCGGCACCGCCAGCGTGGTGCGCAGCTCCAACGTCACCGTGCGCGATGGCGGCGTGCTGGCCGGCAATGCCACCGTGGGCGATACCTACGTGACCAATGGCGGCGTGCTCTCGCCGGGCCGCGGCAACGTGGGCACGATCACCGTTGACGGCAATCTGTTCTTCAACGCAGGCGCCTCGGCACCGGTGTCGTCCGCCGCGTTCTACGACGTGGACCTGCTCGGCAACGGCCAGTCCGACCTGCTGAAGGTCACCGGCCAGGCCTTCATCGGCCGTGGCTCGAACCTGGCCAATACCGGCGATGCCGGCATGCGCGTGACCGGGCTGGACCCGGCCACCAGCTACCAGAACGGCCGCACCTACACCGTGCTCGATGCCGCGGGTGGCGTGGAGGGCGGGTTTGACGCTGTCACCTCCAACTCGGCCTTCATCACCCCGACCCTGAGCCAGAACGGCAGCCAGGTGGTGTTGACCATCGCGGTCAACAATGGCAGCACCAACCCCGGTACCCCGGGCACTCCCGGCACTCCCGGCACTCCCGGCACGCCGGGCACGCCCGGTACCCCCGGCACTCCTGGTGATCCCGGCACCCCGGTCACGCCGCCGCCGGAAGTGTTCAATCCCGTGGCGCAGACCCCCAACCAGCAGGGCATCGCCAACGGCCTGAACAGCCTGCAGCAGTCCGGCGAGGCACTGGCGCTGTACAACGCGCTGCTGATGCTCGACGAAGCCGCCGCACGCACGGCCTTCAACGAACTGTCCGGCGAGATCCACGCCAGCAACCGCGCGATGCTGCTCGACGACCGCTTCCTGCGCGAGGGCATTTCCCAGCGCATGCGGCCGGACCCGACCATGGCCGTGGAAGGCGCCTCGCTGTGGCTGGGCGGTGGCGGCACCTCCAAGCGCCAGGACAGTGACGACTCGGCCGCGCGCGTGCGCCAGAACCGGGCCGGGCTGATGGCCGGCATGGACATGAGCTTCGGCGGCAGCTGGACCGTGGGTGTGGCCGTCGGTGCGGAAAAGCTGCGCAACAAGGTCGATGACCGCAACGCCGACAGCGATGTCGAAGCGGCGCACATCGGCCTGTATACCGGCTTCCGGGGTGAGGCGTTCTGGCTCAACGGTGGTGCCTCGTACGCCGACTACCAGCTGGATACCCAGCGCCGCGTCGGCACGGGCCAGGCCTGGGCACAGACGTTGGACGGCAGCCAGGACGCGAGCGCGGTGACTGCGTTCGCCGAAGGCGGTTGGGATTTCGAACTGGATGCGCTGACCCTCACCCCGTACCTCGCATTGGCCTACACCCGTCTGAGCAGTGATGCCTTCGCCGAGACCGGCGGCAGCGCAGCGCTGGCGGTCGACTCCAGCGAAGACAGCACGTGGACCACCACGGCCGGCCTGCGTGCGGCCTGGGACATCAGCGCCGACCAGGAAGGCGGCACCCGCATCGAAGCCGGCCTGGCCTGGCAGCACGCCGGTGGCGACCTGCGTGCCGACACCAGCAACCGCTTCGTGGTGGGCAGCAACCGCTTCACGGTCAGCGGCCTGCCGCTGGCCGGCGACGTGGCCATCGCCGAACTGGGCGTCTCGTTCAAGCCGACCGACAACAGCCGCCTGTCCTTCTTCGCACAGGGCCGCAGCGGCGACGGCCAGAGCGAGTTCGGCGGCCAGCTGAACTGGAATGTGTTGTTCTGATCGACGTGGCGGTATGACGCAGACGAAGGGCTCCGAAAGGGGCCCTTTGTTTTTGGGTGCGGGGCGATGGATCGACGAAACCAGAGGCAGCAGATGCAGGCACCGGGCGTCGATAGCCGGGGATTGCACATCCCCGCATTCATTCGGCATCCTGCCCCCATGCCATCCCCCAAACGATCGATCCATGTCGTGGCCGGCGTCATCACCGACGCCCGCGGCCGCATCCTGCTCAACCGTCGCACCGAGAACAGCGACATGGCCGGCCTGTGGGAATTCCCCGGGGGCAAGCGCGAGGACGGCGAGACCTCCGAGCAGGCGCTGGTACGCGAACTGCGCGAGGAGCTGGGGATCGAGGCCGAGGTGGGCGACTGGATCATGGACGTGCCCCAGGTCTACCCGGACAAGCACCTGCGCCTGGAAGTACGGCATGTCCGCAGCTGGAAGGGGTCGCCGCGCGGTCGCGAGGGCCAGGCCATTACCTGGGTGGCACCGGACAAGCTCTCACGCTATTCGATGCCCCCGGCCGACCTGCCGGTGGTGGCCGCGCTGCGCCACCCCGACCGCTATCTCATTACCCCCGAGCCCGAGACCGACGACGCTGCCGCGCACCGGGACTGGTATGCACGCCTGGCCCGGGCGCTGGATGCGGGCGTGCGGCGGGTACAGCTGCGCACCCCTGCCAGCGCCGCCCGGGTGGCCTTGGCCGAGCAGGCCGTGGCCCGCCACGGGGGCGGGGTGCAGTGGCTGCTCAACCGCGACATCGAGCTGGCCCGCCGGCTCGGCGTCGGCGTGCACCTGGGCAGCGAACAGCTGCTGCAGTTGGAGACGCGGCCGCTGCCCGACGGCCAGCTGGTGGCGGCCTCATGCCACGATCTGGCGCAGCTGCAGGCCGCGCAGCGACTGGGCTGCGATTTCGCCGTGCTGGGGCCCGTGCAGGCCACCCCCAGCCATCCGGGCGCTGCCCCGATGGGATGGAACAGTTTCGAATCGCTGCGCGCGCAGGTATCGCTGCCGCTGTATGCGCTGGGCGGCCTGGGACCGGGCGACATCGCGGAGTCGCGCCGCCACGGTGCCCAGGGCATCGCCTCGATCAGCCGGCTGTGGTCCGGCGACGCCGTGCCCGCGGGCGGCTGACGCGCCGGGAAACGCCCTTAGAGTGTGATCCAGAAACAACCGTACTGACGACGCAGGCCGAACACTGTGCGCGCCGGCGTGGCGGTGCTGCCCAGCGTCTGTTCCAGGCGCAGGCCGATCGGGCGTGGCCGGCCCGCGACGGGCGCAGCGGCCTCTACGGCATCCACCAGCGAGGCGTTTGGGTCGGCCGGCAGCGGCGGGGGCAGCGCGTCGGTGCTGGGATAGACCGGCGCGATATCGATCAGCGGGCGCTGCACCACCGATTCCAGCCGCCCGATGATCTGGTTGGCGGTGGCGTTGGATACGTTGCCCCACAGATAGATCGACGACAGCCGGTTGACGTCCTGCAGGCTCACCGCGTCGCGGATCTGCCCGGTCAGCTCGCTGAGCCGGCGCGCGCAGCCGGCGCGGTAGATGCCGGTGTTGCCGACCGATGCGGAGCCGGCCGGCATGCGCGCGGTCGCGCCCAGTGCATCGCAGCTGCGGTCGGTGAACACGGTCTGGCCCTGCGCGTTGGTACAGCGGTTCACGCGCTGCGCCTGCGCCGTGGCCACAGGAGGACAGCACAGTGCGCAGGACGACAGCAGGAGCAGAACGACCGATCTCATCGCAGCAGGGTAGCGGCGCGCGCGTTATCTGCAAGCGATTGCGCCGGTTCCGCTCAGCGACCCAGCAGCTTCAACACCTGGGTGGTGGGCTTTGCCAGGTTGAGGGTGTAGAAATGCAGCCCCGGCGCGCCGCCCGCGACCAGCCGTTCGCACAGCTGGGCCACCACCTCGGCGCCGAAGGCGCGCACCGATTCGGCGTCATCGCCGTAGGCCTGCATGCGCTTGCCGATCCAGCGCGGGATCTCCGCGCCACACTGCTCGGAGAAACGGCGCAGCTGGCTGAAGTTGGAGATCGGCATGATCCCCGGCACGATCGGCACCGTCACGCCGAGCTTGCGCACGGCATCGACGAAGTGGAAATACGCGTCGGGGTTGTAGAAGTACTGGGTGATGGCGGCATCGGCGCCGGCGTCGATCTTCGCCTTGAAGTACTTCAGGTCGCGCAGCGCATCGTCCGATTGCGGATGCGTCTCCGGATAGGCGCCCACTTCGATGTGGAACGCATCGCCGTGCTCGGCACGGATGAAGCTGATCAGCTCCGAGGCGTAGCGCAGGTCGCCGGGATGGCCCATGCCCGAGGGCAGGTCGCCGCGCAGCGCGACGATGCGCCGGCAGCCGATGGCCCGGTACAGCTTGAGCAGTTCGCGGATTTCCTCGCGGCTGCCGCCCACGCAGGACAGGTGCGGGGCCGCATCGAAGCCATGGTGCTGCTTGAGGTGGCGCACGGTCTCGGAGGTGTAGCTGAGGGTCGAGCCACCCGCGCCGAAGGTACACGACACGTACTCCGGGCCGTAAGCGCTGAGCTTGCCGGCGGTGCGATCGAGCTGGGCGCGCTGCTCGTCGGTCTTGGGCGGGTAGAACTCGAAGCTGATGGCGGTCATGGGCAGCGGCGGCAGCGGGTGTGTGGATATGATATCGCTTCATCGCGATGAATGTGAAGTTGCAAGGCACCCTTCGTGCACAGGTGACGGTCTACCGTAGGCGGCACTGAGACGGAGTGAACGCGATGGACATCCTGGTTACCGGTGGCACCGGCTTCATCGGCCGCCGTCTGTGCGCGCGGCTGCAGGCGCTGGGGCATGCCGTGACGGTGCTGACCCGACACCCCGGCCGGAATGCCGTTGACGGGGCCCGCAGCGTGGCACGGCTGGACGACGTCGGTCCGGTACAGGCGGTGGTGAACCTGGCCGGGGAGCCGATCATGGCGGGGCGCTGGACGCCGGCGCGCAAGCAGGCCCTGCTCGATTCACGGCTCGGCACCACCGGCGCGCTGCTGGCGTGGATGAAACAGCTGCCGGCGCGCCCGCAGGTGCTGGTGTCCGGTTCGGCGATCGGCTACTACGGCCCGCGCGGCGATGAGATGCTGGACGAAGCCGCTTCGCCGGGGCACGACTTCGCGGCGATGCTGTGCCGGCAATGGGAAGCCGAGGCATTCAAGGCCGATGCCCTCGGGGTGCGCACCTGCGTGGTGCGTACCGGCATCGTGCTGGATCGCGATGGAGGCGCCCTGGCGCGGATGCTTCCGCCGTTCCGGCTGGGCGCGGGTGGTCCGATGGGCGATGGGCGGCAGTGGATGAGCTGGATCCATCGGGACGATCTGGTCGGCCTGATCGTATGGCTTCTGGAGCACGGCGATGCCCGCGGGGCCTACAACGGCACCGCACCGGGCGCGGTCACCAACCGCGCGTTTGCCACGGCACTGGGCGAGGCGCTGCACCGGCCCGCGCGGCTGACCACCCCGGCATTCGCGCTGAAGCTGGGCTTCGGGGAAATGGCCGGGCTGCTGCTGACCGGCCAGCGCGTGGTGCCGGCCCGCGCGCTGCAGGACGGGTACCGCTTCCACGCTCCCGAACTGGCGCCGGCGCTGCGGATGATTCTCGACGGATGACGCGGGTTACCCTGTGCACCCGTCACGCCCCCCCCTGTGTGCCATGTCCATTGTCCTGACCGAATTCGCCCGCCCCCGTCTGTTTCCGCGCGTGCCGCGCGGCAACACCATCCAGGACTGCACGGCCGCGCAGTTCGAGGCGCACCTCAACACGCACGCGCCGTTCAAGGTGCTCGACGGCTACGCGCCGTTCTGCAAGCTGTTCGTCTACGAAAACTGGACCAGCACGCGCTGCCTCACCGTGCCGATCACCGACGCCAACCGCCATCAGCTGCATACCGGTTACGAAGCGCGCAACCGCGAGGAGCTGCCGGTGCTGGTGCGCTGGTTCGAGGGGGTGGAATCGCCGCGCGCGAACTACCTGGTGGTGATCCTCTACAGCGCGGAGCAGCTCGCGCTGGAGGGCGCGCCGATCGACGCCGACTGGGGCATCGTCGGCTGCATCTACACCGCCGAGCCGGAAGAAGTACCGATGGCCCCGATCACCATGATGCGCAACGCGCTGGGGGTGGAAGAGGGCGGCTCGGGCGTGCCGCTGGACCGCGAGGCCTACCAGCGTGCCGTGGCGTTCTGGGAAAGCAACGCCAACTGGCGACCGTAACGCTGTCCCGTAGAGCCACGCCCTGCGTGGCTGCGTCTCGTTCGGGACCGCACAGCCACGCAGGGCGTGGCTCTACGGTGGCTTGCCTATCGGGGCCAGGCTGCCGTCGGTCAATGCCAGCAGGTCAGCCGGCGCAAGCGCCACTTCAAGCCCACGCCGCCCGGCGCTGACATGCATCGTCGGCAACGCCTGCGCGCTGGCATCGATGTAGGTGCGGAGCTTCTTCTTCTGCCCCAGCGGACTGATCCCGCCGACCAGGTAGCCGGTCGCGCGCTGCGCCGCATCCACGGCCGCCATCCCGCATTTGCGGCAGCCGGCGGCCTCGGCCAGGGCCTTCAGGTCGAGCGTGCCGCTGACCGGCACGATCGCCACCAGCAGTTCGTGTTTCTCGGTGCTGGCCAGCAGCGTTTTGAACACCTGCGACGGGTCAAGTCCCAATGCCTGCACCGCCTCGCCGCCGTAGGAGGCCGCGCCGGGATCGTGGTCATAGGCAAGCACCGCGTGCGCGATGCCGCGTTGCTTGAGCAGGTTGATGGCCGGGGTCATGGCAGGTCCTTGTTGCGGGGCACCCAGGAATCCTAGCGCCGCGCCCTGGGCATTGGCTTGACCGAGGCTATCGGCGGCCGCAACGGCGGTCCGTCGTGATGAACATTTGGGGGAAAAAACGGGCACCTTTCGGTGCCCGCATCGGCGGTGAATGGGGGCCGACACCCATCGGCCTCACGTGCGATCTTCGGACGTCGTATCCAGCTGGCAGCTCGCTCCGGAAGGAGTCGCTACCGCCACCGCCATCTGCTCGGCCTGTGCCTGGCTTTCCGCCCTCAGCCCGATCGGGGGCGTAGGTGGCCCGGCCTTGTAGGACAGCGTGCATTTGTACGGCCGGGAGTAAAGCAGTTTCATCGCATCGCTTGGGGTCTGCGCGACAGCCAGTGAAGACATTGCGCTGCCTGCGGCACAGCCCATCGCTGCTACAACCACCATTTTGGCCAAGGTGTTCATATGGAATGCTCCGGAATGATCCAGATATTCCCCCGCACGCGGATCATCGGGTGCGCGCTGTTAGCGGCACGTGCAGGGCGTGCGCCCACGCTCACCTGGTTTGGAAAAGAAACGGGCGCCCGAAGGCGCCCGTCGTAAACCCGGTAGTGCCGGCCGCTGGCCGGCAACCCCGTTGGATCAGTAGCGGTAATGCTCCGGCTTGAACGGACCTTCCACCGGCACGCCGATGTAATCGGCCTGTTCCTTGGTGAGGGTGGTCAGCTTCACGCCGATCTTCTCCAGGTGCAGGCGCGCCACTTCCTCGTCCAGCTTCTTCGGCAGCAGGTACACCTTCTTCTCGTAGCTGTCCTTGTTCGCCCACAGGTCGATCTGTGCGAGCGTCTGGTTGGCGAACGAGTTGGACATCACGAAGCTCGGGTGGCCGGTGGCGCAGCCCAGGTTGACCAGGCGGCCTTCGGCCAGCAGGAAGATCGCGTTGCCGTTCGGGAACACGTACTTGTCCACCTGCGGCTTGATGTTGACGTGCTGCACGCCCGGGAAACCGACCAGCGCATCGACCTGGATTTCATTGTCGAAGTGGCCGATGTTGCAGACGATGGCCTGGTCCTTCATCGCGCTCAGGTGTTCGATGCGGATGATGTCCTTGTTGCCGGTGGTGGTGACGTACAGGTCCGCACGGCCCAGGGTGGACTCGATGGTGTTGACCTCGAAGCCTTCCATCGCCGCCTGCAGGGCGCAGATCGGATCGATCTCTGTCACGACCACACGGGCGCCATAAGCGCGCAGCGACGCGGCGCAGCCCTTGCCCACGTCACCGTAACCGCAGACCACGGCAACCTTGCCGGCCAGCATCACATCCATGGCGCGCTTCAGGCCGTCGGCCAGCGACTCGCGGCAGCCGTACAGGTTGTCGAACTTGGACTTGGTGACCGAGTCGTTGACGTTGATCGCCGGGATCAGCAGGGTGCCGGCCTGGGCCAGCTGGTACAGGCGGTGCACGCCGGTGGTGGTCTCTTCGGAGACGCCCTTCCAGTCCTTGACCACGCGGGCCCAGTAACCCGGACGCTCCTTGGCCACGCGCTTGAGCAGGTCCTTGATGACCTGTTCTTCATGCGAGGCGGCCTTCTCGTTGACCCAGTCGCTGCCGTTCTCGAGCTCATAGCCCTTGTGGATCAGCAGGGTGACGTCGCCGCCGTCGTCCACCACCAGCTCCGGGCCGGTCAGGGTGCCGTCGGGCAGGGTGAAGGTCAGCGCGTCCAGGGTGCAGTCCCAGTACTCTTCCAGCGACTCGCCCTTCCAGGCGAAGACCGGGGTGCCCGAGGCGGCGATCGCGGCAGCGGCATGGTCCTGGGTCGAGAAGATGTTGCAGGACGCCCAGCGCACGTCGGCGCCGATGTCCTTCAGGGTCTCGATCAGCACGGCGGTCTGGATGGTCATGTGCAGCGAGCCGGTCACGCGCACGCCCTTCAGCGGCAGGGTGGCGGCGTGCTTGCGACGGATCGACATCAGGCCCGGCATTTCGTGCTCGGCGATATCCAGTTCCTTGCGGCCCCAATCGGCCAGCGAGATATCGGCAATCTTGTAATCACCTTCGGTGGAGAAGGTCTTGGCAACAGCGTTCATGCAAAAGCTCCGGTAATGGACGAATGGCTCGTCTTCGCCGGGCGCCGTTGGAACCAGCCCTGCCACCGAGCCTGGCCGTGCGGATCAAGTCCGGCAGCGGTCGCAGCGCCCCTCGGTGGAGGGGATGCCCATTATATCCCGGCGCACCGCCCGGGCATGAATCCATGCCGGCCCCAACCATCGGCAGGGGGGCAAACCGCGCGCCGCTGTTAAGGTCCAAGGTTTGCACAGCATGGGGCAGGACGATGACAGGCAATCACACAGGGCGCCGGGCGCGCTGGAGCAACCGGCTGATCGTGGGCATGGCCCTGCTGGCGGTGGCGCCGTTGGCGCTGGCCGTCGCCCCGGTGGCCAGCAGCAAGGCCCAGCAGATGGCCGCCGCCCCGGCCGGGCAGGGTTACCAGCTGCCCTCGGCCGCCCTGCAGGCGGTGGCCAATGCGCCACGGCCGCCCACCCTCAGTCTGTCGCCGCGGCGCGACATCGCCGCCCTGATGCAGACGCCGCCGCTTCCATCGATCAACGAGGTTGCCCAGCCCGAGCTGAAACTGGCCGGCGTGCGGATCAACCCGGCCACCCATTCGGCGAGCACGTTCACCTTCGGCGACAGGCTGTGGCTGATGAGCATCGCCGATGGCAAGGAGCGGCAGATCAGCGGCTTGCCGCAGCCGCTGTCGATCGCCTCCCTGGCCTGGTCGCCGGACCAGCAGTACCTGGCCTTCAACCAGGTGCACGCCGCCAGCGGTGCCAATGAACTGTGGATCGTCGACGTGGCCAGCGGCAGCGCACGTCGCCTGCTCACCGACCTCAACAGCGTGTTCGGCGACGGTTACAGCTGGCTGCCCGACAGCCGCGGCCTGCTGGTGACCCAGCAGCCCAAGGGGCGCGGTCCGGCGCCGGCGGCCGGCGGCATTCCGACCGGTCCGGCCATCCAGCAGACCCAGGCCGATGCCGGCGTGCGCGCGATCCGCACCTATCAGGACCTGCTCGGCAATGAGGTCGACGCCCGCTTGTTCGATTACTACGCCAGCGCACAACCGGCACGGGTAGCCCTCAATGGAGAAACCACGCCGCTGTCCACCGCCGGCGTCTACCTGGACGTGAGCGTGTCGCCGGATGGTCGGCATGTGCTGGCCGAACGCGTGCAGCGGCCCTACTCGTACCTGGTCCCGGCCGATGACTTCCCGCGCCGC
The DNA here is from genome assembly GCF_057839485.1 of Stenotrophomonas sp. KH_036_B. NCBI lineage: Bacteria > Pseudomonadati > Pseudomonadota > Gammaproteobacteria > Lysobacterales > Lysobacteraceae > Stenotrophomonas > Stenotrophomonas sp. KH_036_B. Next base: position 819,975 of record NZ_CM174491.1, read on the forward strand.
ATCGAGGTGCTGTCCGCCACCGATGGCCGGCTTGAGCACACCGTTGCGGACCTGCCGCTGGTGGAAGGCCTGCCGACCGGCAACGACGCCGTGCCCACCGGCGTGCGCAGCGTGAGCTGGCGCGCCGATGCACCGGCCACGCTGGTCTGGGCCGAAGCCCAGGACGGCGGCGACCCGGGCCGTGACGCCAAGGTGCGCGACGCGGTGCTGATGCAGGCCGCGCCGTTCGAGCACCCGCCGGTGACGCTGGCCCAGCTGGGCAGCCGTTACGCGGGCATCCAGTGGGGCCGGGGCGACCTGGCGCTGCTCAACGAGTCGTGGTGGAAGTCGCGCGTGGTCAAGCAGTGGCGGATCGCGCCCGACCAGCTCGACCAGGCCCCGCAGCTGCTGTCCGAGCGCTCGGCGCAGGACCGCTACAACGACCCGGGCCGGCCGGCGCTGGTGCGCGACGTGAACGGCCGCGCGCGGCTCCAGATCACCGCCGATGGGCGCAGCATCTTCCTGTTGGGGCAAGGCGCCTCGCCGGAAGGCGACCGCCCGTTCGTGGACCGCTTCGACCTGGACAGCCGCCAGACCACCCGCCTGTTCCATTCCCAGGCACCGGATTACGCGCTGCCGCAGGCACTGCTTGACCAGGAAGGCGGCGCGCTGCTGCTGACCCGGGAATCGCCGGATGTGCCGCCCAACTACTATGTGCAGTCATTGGCCGACACCACCGTCGCGCCGCGCGCGCTGACCCGGTTCGAACACCCGCTGCCGCAGCTGCGTGGCGTGAGCAAGGAACAGATCCGTTACAAGCGCAATGACGGCGTCGACCTGACCGCCACGCTGATGCTGCCGCCCGGTTACAACGTGAAGAAGAACGGCCCGCTGCCGTTGCTGATGTGGGCCTACCCCGGTGAGTTCAAGACCGCCGCGGCGGCCAGTCAGGTGACCGATTCGCCGTACCGTTTCAACGCGGTGGGCTACTGGGGGCCGCAGGCTTTCCTGGCCAAGGGCTACGCGGTGCTGGTCAGTCCGTCGATGCCGATCATCGGCGAAGGCGACAAGGAACCCAACGACACCTACCTGCCGCAGCTCATCGCCAACGCCGAAGCGGCAGTGGACGAAGTGGTGCGGCGCGGTGTTACCGACCGCGACCACATCGCCATCGGTGGGCATTCCTACGGTGCGTTCATGACCGCCAACCTGCTCGCGCACACGCGCCTGTTCAAGGCGGGCATCGCACGCAGCGGCGCGTACAACCGCACGCTCACTCCGTTCGGCTTCCAGGCCGAGGAGCGCAACTTCTGGCAGGCGCAGGAGGTGTACCTGAAGATGTCGCCGTTCAACTTCGCCGACAGGATCAAGGATCCCATCCTGTTCATCCACGGCGAGGACGACAACAATTCCGGCACGTTCCCGATCCAGAGCGAACGCATGTTCGCCGCAGTGAAGGGCCTGGGTGGTACGGCGCGGTTGGTGATGCTGCCCAATGAGTCGCACCACTACCGTGCCCGTGAGTCGCTGATGACGATGCTGGCGGAAAGCGAGCGCTGGCTGGAGCAGACGATCGGGCCGGGGATGAAGATCAAATGATGCCGCGCCGGGCGTTGCCCGGCGCTTGCTTCGTTCTTGCTTCATGAAAGTCTGATGCATGACGTCGGCGTTTTCCAAACGCCGGAGGGATGCCGGGGACGAATGCCACGCGGCTTCGGATGCTTGAGCCGCCCTGGCGCGCGGTTGCCACGCAGGGCGTGGCACTACGAATTGTTACGTGCACAGGACGAGGGCGTTGACGGCTCCGGTGGGACCTCGTAGTGCCACGCCCTGCGTGGCAATCCGTCGCCGACACATGCAATTGAAACTATCTGCGCGGCGTTGATCGCCGCGCGATCTGCGTTAGGCTTGGGTTTGTTCCGTTCCCGAGGCCAGTGCGTCGCAGATGAACGAGTACCGCAGCAGCATCGTCTTTGCCACCCCCGACATTCCCCTGCGTGACGACGTGCGCCGACTCGGCGCCCTGGTCGGCGACCTGCTCGCCGAGCAGGTGTCCACGCAGTTCTTCGATGACGTGGAACAGGTGCGAACCCGCGCCATTGCCCGACGCGAAAGCGACGCCCCGCTGTCCGATCTCAATGACGCGCTGACCGGGCTGCCGCCCGACCGCGCCGAGGCGATGGTGCGTGCGTTCAGTACCTACTTCCAGGTGGTGAACATCGCCGAGCGGGTGCACCGGATCCGCCGTCGTCGCGATTACCAGCGCGCCGGCACCGCTGCACCGCAGCCCGATGGTCTGCAGGACGCGCTGCAGAAACTCAAGGCGCAGGGGGTGAGCCTGGACGAACTGGGCGCGTGGCTGCCGCGCATCGACATCGAGCCGGTCTTCACTGCGCACCCGACCGAAGCGGTACGCCGCGCGCTGCTGGAAAAAGAGCAGCTCATGGTCGCCAGCCTGGTCGACAACCTCGATGGCCAGCGCACCCCGGGTGAGGCCGCCGCTGATGCGGCACGCTTCCGCATGGCACTCACCGCCTCCTGGCAGACCACCGATTCCTCGCCGGTGCGTCCGACCGTGGATGACGAGCGTGAGCACGTCGGCTTCTACCTGGTGCAGGTGCTGTACCGGGTGATTCCGGTGCTGTACGAATCGCTGCAGCAGGCGCTGCTCGATACCTACGGCGACACCGTGCCGCTGCCGCGACTGCTGCGCTTCGGTACGTGGGTGGGCGGGGACATGGATGGCAACCCGAACGTGGACGCCGGCACCATCCGCCACACCCTCGATGCGCAGCGCCAGGCGGTGCTGGGGCGCTACCAGAAGGACCTGCTGCAGCTGGCCAGCCTGCTCAGCCAGTCCACCGAGCGGATCGCGGTAAGCGACGCGCTGCAGGCACGCGTGGCGCACTACCAGCAGCTGCTGCCGCAGGTGACGTCACGGCCGCGGCACGCCGACATGCCGTACCGGCTGCTCAATGACCGCATGCGCGCGCGCGTACAGGCCACGCTGGATGACGCCGACGGCGGCTATGCATCGCCGCAGGAGCTGGAGGACGACCTCACGCTGATCCTCGACAGCCTGCACGCCAACAAGGGCGACCATGCCGGCGGGTTCGCCGTGCGCCGCCTGCTCTGGCGGGTGCGTACCTTCGGCTTCCACCTGGCACGGCTGGACGTGCGCCAGGAATCGAGCGTGCACGGCCGCGCGCTGGCCAGCGTGCTGGACGGTCAGGATGCATGGGACGCCGCCGATGCGGTCACCCGCGCCGCGCGGCTGGCGCCGTTCGCCAGCGGCGAGCAGACGTTGCCGCCGAGCACGGAAGAGGGTGGCCAGCGGTTGGACGCGGTGTTTGCCGCGCTCGCCGATGCGCGCCGTCGGCATGGTGCCGACGCACTGGGCAGCTACATCATTTCGATGGCGCATGACCGCAGCGACGTGCTTGCGGTACTGGCATTGGCACGTCGTGGCGGGCTGGTGGATGACGACGGTGCGGTGCCGTTGGATATCGCGCCGCTGTTCGAAACCGTTGACGACCTGCAACGCGGCACCGACACGCTGCGCGACCTGCTGGCCGACCCGGTCTACCGCACGCACCTGGCCGCGCGTGATGACGTGCAGATGGTGATGTTGGGGTATTCGGACAGCGGCAAGGACGGCGGCATCGCCGCGTCCCGCTGGGGCCTGCAGCGCGCCCAGGTAGAGCTGCTGGAGCTTGCGGCCGGGAGCGGCATCCGGCTGACCTTCTTCCATGGTCGGGGTGGCTCGATCAGTCGCGGCGGCGGCAAGACCACCGACGCGGTGGATGCCTCGCCGCGCGGCAGCATCGACGGGCGGCTGCGCGTGACCGAGCAGGGCGAGGTGATCCATCGCAAGTACGGCATCCGTGCGCTGGCGCTGCGCTCGCTGGAGCAGTCCACCGGCGCGGTGCTGCGTTCCAGCCTGCGCCCGCGTGCACCGGAGCCGCGCGAGGCGCAGTGGCGGCCGGTGATGGACCTGGTGGCGGAGAAGAGTGCCGAGGCTTACCGCGCGTTCGTGGGCCAGCCCGATTTCATGCAGTACTTCCGCCAGGCCACGCCGATCGATGTGATCGAGCGGATGACGCTGGGCTCGCGGCCCTCGCGGCGGCTGGGGCAGGACGCGGCGCTGACCAATCTACGGGCGATTCCCTGGGTGTTCGCCTGGAGCCAGGCGCGGGCGGTGATCCCGGGCTGGTACGGCGTGGGCAGCGGGTTGCAGGCGGCCATCGACGCCGGGCATGGCGCGGCGTTGCAGGAGATGGCGCGCGACTGGCCGTTCTTCAGCACCTTCCTGGACGATATCGCGATGGTGCTGTCCAAGGGCGACATCACCATCGCCGAGCAGTTCTCACGGTTGTCCGGTACGCTGCACGAGCGTTTCTTCCCGCAGGTGCAGGACGAACTGGCGCTGACCGGCCGGCTGATCCTGGCGCTGACCGGGCAGGACGAACTGCTGCAGCACGACCAGCGCCTGGCGCTGTCGATCCGCCTGCGCAATCCCTACATCGACCCGATCAGCGTGCTGCAGGTGGACCTGCTGCGACGCTGGCGCGCCAGCGGCGGCGAGGACGACGCGGTGCTGCGCGCGCTGGTCGCATGCGTGAACGGCGTGTCTCAAGGCGTGCAGAACACGGGGTGAAGCGGGTATCGACCCACGGTCGATACCTCCCCGGGCAGGTCACGACCGTTGGTCGTGACGTCATTCCGGCGACGGCGGATTCGACGCGAGCAGCTCGCGCTGGCGCTGGTCCATCTCCGCCCGCAGCTGCCTGCGCAGCAACGCGGCGGCGTGGCGGCGGCGCTGGTTGCTGGAGTCCAGCTGCAGCGGCGGCACCGGCGTCGACTTACCGTCATCGTCCACGGCCACCATCGTGAAGAAGCAGCTGTTGGCGTGGCGCACGCTGCGCTTGAGGATGTCTTCGGCCACGACCTTCACGCCTACTTCCATTGAAGACGTGCCGGTGTAGTTCACCGAGGCCAGGAAGGTGACGAGCTCGCCTACCGCGATCGGCTCGCGGAACGTCACCTGGTCCACGGACAGGGTGACCACATAGCGCCCGGCGTAGCGGCTGGCACAGGCATAGGCGACCTGGTCGAGCAGGCGCAGGATCGCGCCGCCATGCACCTTGCCGGAGAAATTGGCCATCTCCGGCGACATCAGCACGGTCATGGTCAGCTGGTGGGATTGGATGTCGATCGTCATTGTCCGAGTGTACCGCTCAGCCTCCCTCCAACTGGACCAGCTGTTCCCCGGTGGGGAAACCACGGGTCAGGTAGCGCGGCGGGTACAGATGGCGGGGATCGGCTTCCAGCAGGTGACCCACGATCGGCATCGCCGTGTTCCAGGGCGCCCGGACCACGCGGGAGTCGTTGTCGTCAGGAACCACGAAGGCCAGGTAGTCGGTGCGGGGCAGGGATGCCTCTACGCCCTGGGTCCAGCTGGCGATCGAGAAGGTTTCGGTGTCATTGCGGTAGACCATGAACGTGGCCACGAACACATCGACATCGTGGGCCTCGTGAATGCGCTGCAGCAGCGCTTTCTGCTCCTGGTAGGCATCCTGGCGGAGCGACAGGCGCAGCTGGTGCTGCTTCTGGCGCAGTTCGGCCGTTGCGGGCTCACGGACCGTGACCCGTCCGTCGTCATCATGGCAGAACAGTTCCGATGAGACCGCTCGACCCGCCTTGATCTCTTCCAGCGCGATGTCGAACATCTGGCGTTGAGCCGCTTCGTCGTTCTCCCCGGCCACCATCATCAGGTCGCGGGTGGCAAGCAGGAACACGGGGCGCCCGGCCACCGGCACCCGGTTAACCAGCTCGGGCAGCAGGGCGCGGCTGCTGTCGTAGCAGTCTGCCCACGCGGCGCGGAACAGGCCGGGCGCGATGGGTTCGAAGTCGACCGGCGCGATGTCACGCAGGTTGCTGCGCGCGATGCTGAGCGCCTCGTGCAGGGAAACACCCCATTCCGGTGCCGGTCCATGCTGCCGGGTGACCATGTGTTCGGCATGATCGATGGCGATCATTTCCACGCAGTCCTCGCTGAGCTGGCGGTACTGCAGCGTGTTGGGGGTGTCCCATCCCTTGTCTGCAATGCCCTGCAGCCGGACATGCTCCAGCTGACCGAGGTTGCGGATGACCGGGCGCAGCAGAGGGCGCAGTTCCTCCCATCCGGGCTCGCGGTCATCGCTGGCGCGCAGCGTGCGCACGAACTGGTCCAGCGCCTGCTGCTGCTTGCCACGCGGCGCGCCGACGTAGGCCTGGTGGGCGTTGTGCAGGTTGAAGTAGCTGCTCTCACCCACCTGCACACGGAACAGCGCGGCGTCGTAGGTCATCGGCTGGGTGACGCCACTGCGGCGTGCGGTGGCGATGAAGCGTTCGGCGAAGGCGTCGTTGCCGGGGGTGTCCTTGAACCACTTGTCCAACAGGGTAGAGAGCATATGCGAGCGTCCTTGGTCGATGGCGACATGCTCGCTTGATGGGGTGGTTGTTTGCAACGGGCAAAAAGAAGGGCCGCTTGCGCGGCCCTTCTTTTGTAGCAGCCGACTAACAGTCGGCTCTACCGCGCAGGTTATTTCAGCTTCGCATCCGCGCGCAGGGCGGCGGCGCGGTCCGTCTTCTCCCAGGAGAAGGCGGTGGCGTTGACCGTCTCGCCTGCGGCGTTGAGGTAGCTGAAGTCCTTCGGCTTGCGGCCGAAGTGACCGTACGCGGCGGTCTGCTGGTACATCGGGTGGATCAGGTCCAGCATCTTGATGATGCCGTACGGGCGCAGATCGAAGTGCTTGCGGATCAGCTTCTCGATCTTGTCATCGCTGATCTTGCCGGTGCCGAAGGTGGTGACCGAAATCGAGGTCGGCTCGGCCACGCCGATGGCGTAGGAGACCTGCACTTCGCAACGGTCGGCCAGGCCGGCAGCCACGACGTTCTTGGCGACGTAGCGGGCAGCGTAGGCGGCCGAACGGTCGACCTTGGACGGATCCTTGCCCGAGAACGCACCACCACCGTGACGGGCCCAGCCGCCGTAGGTGTCGACGATGATCTTGCGGCCGGTCAGGCCGCAGTCGCCCACCGGGCCGCCGATCTCGAACTTGCCGGTCGGGTTGATGTGGAACTTGGTGCCCTTGTGCAGCCACTTGGCCGGCAGCACCGGCTTGATGATCTCTTCGCGGACGGCTTCGATCAGGTCCTTCTGCTTCACGCCCGGGGCGTGCTGGGTCGACAGCACCACCGCGTCGATGGCCGAGACCGCGCCATTCTCATAGCGCAGGGTGACCTGGCTCTTGGCATCCGGACGCAGCCAGGACAGTGCCGAGTTCTTCTTCTTGCGGATCTTGGCCTGCTGCTCGACCAGGCGGTGCGACAGGTGGATCGCAGCCGGCATGAAGCTGTCGGTCTCGTTGGTGGCATAGCCGAACATCAGGCCCTGGTCGCCAGCGCCCATTTCTTCGGGCTTCTTGCGGTCAACGCCCTGGGCGATGTGCGGGGACTGCTTGCCGATCAGGTTCAGCACGCCGCAGGTGGCGCCGTCGAAGCCGACGTCGGAGCTGTTGTAGCCGATGTCCAGGATCACCTTGCGGGTGACGGCCTCCAGGTCGATCCAGGCGCTGGTGGTGATTTCACCGGCCACGATCGCCACGCCGGTCTTGACCATGGTCTCGCAGGCAACGCGGGCGCGCTGGTCCTGGGCAAGGATCGCGTCCAGCACCGCATCGGAGATCTGGTCGGCAATCTTGTCCGGATGGCCTTCGGAGACCGATTCGGAGGTGAACAGGTAGCTGGACATCAGGCGTAATATCCTTTTATTCGGATGGAAAGATGGGCGCGAATGATACACGGCAAGTCGCGCCATTGCATTGTGGCCCAGCGGGGGTTGCCCGTGGTTAAGCCTGCGTGCCCACCGCCAGAGGGCGCCGCAGCGTGATTGGCCCCCAGCGTCAGGGCCCAGTGTTCCACCAGCGTGACAATTGGCCGGTCCGGCGCGGTGCCTTCACCTGCGACCGTCATCGGTCTGTCGCCGCCCGGTCATGCGGTTGCCGCGTTGACGGCGCAGGCTCCCGGCCAATTCAGCCGCCAGGCAGGAGCACGCGCCATGCACGCCATCGAGCAGCGTCTGCAGTATCGCGAAGTGGGTCGGGCTGATGTCGGCCGCTCCCCGGCACTGGACCTCCCGGGCGATGCACGGCCCCCGGCGCGCCCGACGCCGCCCCCGCCCGGCCCGGCGCCCTGGCGGCGCGCGGTGTTTCTGTCCGATGTCCACCTGGGCTCGCGGCATTGCCACGCGGCCGAACTGGCGGGCTTCCTGTCCACGCTGCGCTGCCAGCGGCTGTACCTGGTGGGTGACATCATCGACCTGTGGTGGCTGGCGCACCGGCGTGCCAGCTGGCGGCCGGCGCACAGCCAGGTGATCGAGGCCCTGCATGCGCTGCGCCGGGCCGGCACGGAGATCGTCTACATCCCGGGCAACCACGATGCCTCGCTGCGCCAGCTGTGCGGGCTGATGCTGCCGGCGATGCGGGTACGCCGCCGCGCCATCCACACCACCGCCGACGGCCGCCGGCTGCTGGTGGTACATGGCGACGACTACGATGGCGCGACGCATTTCGGCGGCCTGCAGGAGCGCTTCGGCGACTGGCTGTACTACCGCATCCTCACCGGCAACCACCTGCTCAATGCCGCACGTCGCCGCCTGGGCATGCGTTACTGGTCGCTGTCGGCGTTCCTGAAGAAGCGCAGCCGCGCGGCCGAGCGCTACATCGAGCGGTACGTGCAGGCCGGCCTGGCCGACGTCCGCCGGCGAGGCCTGGACGGTATCGTCTGTGGCCACATCCATCGCGCCGCGCTGGTCGAGCGGGACGGCTTGGTCTACGCCAACGACGGCGACTGGGTGGAAAGCCTGACCGCGCTGGCCGAAGACCCCGACGGCAGCCTGCGCCTGCTGGACCACCACGGCCATACCCAGGTGCAGTTGGTCGCACCGAAAAGCGCAGCCGTCGCCTGACACCCGGACACGCATGGCGTGTCCCTACGCGAGGCGTGCAGCCCACCATCAACGTTCGACCCCCAACGCGCGAATCCAGAAGCGGCCGCCCCCCAACCCGAGCGACCCCCAACCCAAGCGACCAAGGGTCGTAGTGACACGCCCTGCGTGTCAACGCCATGATCCTGCGCACGTAGATCGCCATGCGTGTCAAAGCCATGATCCTGTGCACGTAGATCGCCATGCGTGTCAACGCCATGATCCTGCGCACGTAGAACGCCATGCGTGTCAACGCCATGCCCCCACGCCCGTAAACCCCCATCCGTCCCGTACCATCCACCAATGGATTCCCTAAGCCAGATCGTTCTAGGCGGCGCCGTCGCCGCCGCCATCGCCCCTGCCGGCCACCGCCGCGCCGCCCTGCTTGCCGGCGCCGCGCTGGGCACCCTGCCGGACCTGGATGCACTGCTGCTGGCCTTCACCGCCGCCGACCCGGTGGCGCTGATGACCGAACACCGCAGCTACAGCCATTCGCTGCTGGTGTTGCCGTGGGTGGCGGCGCTGATCTGGTGGGGCTTCAAGCGCTTCGGCCATGGACGGGTGGCGGAAGCGCCAGGCCGGTGGTTCTGGGCGATCCTGCTGTCCTTGATCACCCACCCGCTGCTGGACGCGTTCACCGTGTACGGCACCCAGCTGTGGTGGCCGTTCACTCCACCGCCGACGATGTGGTCCAGTGTGTTCATCATCGACCCGCTCTACACGGTGTGGCTGCTGCTGGGCTGCGCCGTGGCCTGGTTCGCGCGGGCGCGGCCGCTGGCGCAGAAGGCGCTGCTGGCCGGGCTGCTACTGAGCACGGGTTACCTCGGTTGGTCGCTGCTGGCCAAGCACCACGTGGAGCGCGAAGCCGACCGGGCGCTGGCGGCGATGGGGCTGGGCGAGGCGCCGCGGTTCTCGGTGGCCACGCCCTTCAACACCCTGTTGTGGCAGGTGGTGGCGATGACGCCGAGCGGCTATGTGATCGGCGAGCGCTCGCTGGTAGCCGACAGCGGCCCGATGACGTTCCGCGGGTATCCGTCGAACGTGCAGGCGCTGCGCCAGGCCGCACATGTTCCAGCGGTGGCACGGCTGAACTGGTTCAACCGTGGCTTCATGCGCGCGCAGGTGGTCGATGGCCGCCTGCAGCTGAGCGACCTGCGCATGGGCCTGGAGCCGGACTACACCTTCACCTTCGCAGTGGCGCGCGCGGATGGCGAGCGCTGGGCGGCCATCCCCCCCGAGCAGCTGCGCCCCGTATACGAAGGCGAGCAGGGCAGGGCACTGGTCAAGCGCCGCTTCGCCGCGATGTGGCACCGCATCTGGGACGCGCCGGCGAAGACCGACTGAAGCGGCCAGCGTGAATACGACTGGGTAGAGCCGACTGGGTAGAGCCGACTGTTAGTCGGCTGCCGTGTAGAGCCGACTGTTAGTCGGCTGCGCGCAGCGCCGAATGTCGGAACCGCCCCCAACAGCAGCCGACTAACAGTCGGCTCTACGCGTCGCGACGTATGCATCGCGACATGCGCGTCCCCAACATATACGTCGCGACATGCGCGTTCCCGATGTATGCATCGCGACATGCGCGTCCCCGACGTATGCATCGCGACACGCACGTTCCCCACATGCGCGTCCCCCATCGGCGATACCCGACTCAATACACCGTTGCGCGCGCCTGCACGAACGAGAAGAAGAACACCGCGTTCGGGTCGTTCTGCACCAGGCTGAACTCGCGGCGCATGCCGTCCACGGTCTCCTGGTCGACCAGGCCGGCCTCCAGCAACGGGTCGGCGGCCGACAACAGCAGCTGCTCCCAGAATGCGATCATGGTCTTGCGCCGCGCCGGTTCGCGGTTGTCCAGGTGGATGGTCTTGATCTCCGTGTGGACGTCGCGGAAGCCGCCGGCCAGCAGCAGGTTGCCCAGCTTGGCACCCACGAACGGGTCACCGCCGTGGTCGTACTGGAAATCATTGAAGGCCATCCAGTAGCGCCAGATATGCGGCGAATACGGGTCGAGCAGGAACGAGGCGTTCATCACCTCGGTGACGTACACCGGCGAGCCGGGCACCAGCACGCGGCGCACCTCGTTGAGCACGCGGGCCGGCGATGGCACGTGTTCCAGCACCCAGCACAGGAACGCCGAATCGAATTCGCGGGCGTCGAAGGGCAGGTTGCCCGCATCGGCCTGCAGCAGCGTATAGCGCTCGCGGCACCACGGCGTCCTGGCCAGGTTGGTGGCGGCGGTGGCCAGCTGCGCCTCGCTCAGGTCCACACCGGTGACGTGCAGGTCCGGGAACCGGCGCAGCAGGATGTCGGTCTGTGCGCCAACGCCGCTGCCCACTTCCAGCAGACGCTTGGCGCCGCCGTAATCGATGCCGCTGAAGATGCTCGATTCAAACAGCCGCGACTGGGTGACGAGGCGGTGCTGCTCGGTATCGGAGAAGCCGTGGAGGTAGGTCGGTGCAGTGATGGGCGGGGTCATGGCAAAGGCTCAGGCAGCGGACGACAACGGCTCGCCAGCGGCGAGGGCGTCGAAATATTCGGTGGTCAGGGCGACCTGGCTGGCGGCATCCTCGGCGCGGTTGACCACCGCACGGAAGGCGGCGTTCTCCGGCCGGTCCTTGGCGTACCAGCCCAGGTGCTTGCGCGCGATGCGCACGCCCTGCTGTTCGCCATAGAAGTCGTGCAGGGCGTGCAGATGGCCGAGCAGGATGTCGCGTACCTCGTGCAGCGAGGGCGGCGGCAGCAGGGTGCCGGTGGCCAGGTAGTGCGCCACCTCGCGGAAGATCCACGGGCGTCCCTGCGCGGCGCGGCCGATCATCACCGCGTCCACGCCGGTCTGCGCCAGCACCTGCGCGGCCTTCTGCGGCGATTCGATGTCGCCGTTGGCGATCACCGGAATGCGCAGCGCGTTCTTGATGGCGGCGATGGTGTCGTACTCGGCGCTGCCGGTGTAGTGCTGGTCGCGGGTACGGCCGTGCACGGCCAGCGCGGCGATGCCGCTGTCCTCGGCGACGTGTGCGATGCGCGGGCCATTGCGGTGGTCGCAGTCCCAGCCGGTGCGGATCTTCAGCGTGACCGGCACGTCCACCGCGTTGACCACCGCGGTGAGGATGCGCGCCACCAGGTCTTCGTCGCGCATCAGGGCAGAGCCGGCCCAGGCGTTGCAGACTTTCTTGGCCGGGCAGCCCATGTTGATGTCGATGATCTGCGCGCCGTGGTCCACGTTGTAGCGCGCCGCCTCGGCCAGCTGCTGCGGCTCGGTACCGGCGATCTGCACGCTGATGGGGGCGGGTTCGCCGGCGTGGTCCATGCGGTGGATGGACTTGCGGGTGTTCCAGAAGCGCGGGTCGGAGATGGTCATCTCCGAGGCGGCAAGGCCCGCGCCCAGCCGCTTGCACAGCAGCCGGAACGGCTTGTCGGTGACGCCGGCCATCGGCGCCAGCACCACAGTGGGCTGGATCTTGTAGGGACCAATCTGCATGCCGGGCATTGTAGTGCCGGCCGCTGGCCGGCAACCACGCAGACCCCTGCGATCCAGCGCCAGGTTCAGGCCGATCCGGAAGGCCCTGATGCCGCACGGGCATGAGCAGATGCTTGACGGTTGCTTCCCGCGCCCCAAAGGGTGAGGGATGGTGGGCGGTTGTACGCGCTCGTCAAGGCGCCGGGCCACAGGCATAGGCCAGCACGGCCAGATGCCGCCGCGGGTCCAGCCCGAGCAGTTCCAGGACGGCGGCATCCTCGAACGAGCCGATCGCGCAGCCGGCTGCCTTCATCGCCGCCACTTCCTGTCCCAGTGCCCCCAGCCAGACCCCCGCCTCGATCAGCACGAAGCGGCCACCGCGTTCACCATATTTGGCCAGCGTGCCCGCCGGTTCGGCGATCAGGAACAGCACGGCCGCCGGCCGCTCCGGCCAATCCACGCCGAGCAGTCGGGACAGCACCGGCCATGCAGGGCAGGGCGCTACCGGTACCAGCGCATGGTGCAGCGGGTCGTACCAGCAGATGCCCTGGCCGTGGGCGATCACATCGCCGGCGCCATACAGCGCGGCATAGGCCTGGATCGGATATTTCGCGCCACCGGACGGCAGCCGGCGCGTGTCACTGTCGCCGGGGCGGGCCCGCAGCGGGGCCAGCACGCGGCCCAGCTCCTGCGCGCCCCAGCGGGCGTCACCGAAGCGGCGGCCACTGTGGCGCTGCGCCAGGGCGTCATTGGGCTGGACCGGGTCCGGCAAGGCGATGCCGGCGTCGGCATGCACCGGCCGCGGCGGCGACCAGGCGCGCGCGGCGTCCTCGGCGATGCGCGTGCGCATCACCTCGGCACGCGCGGGATTGAGTTCGCCGTTGTGCCAGAACAGATGGAACAGCGGGGCATCGTGCCAGGGGGAAGGCGCTGACGGCATGCGGTCCTCGTGCATCAACCCAGTGGATGCGGGAAGGGGTTGGGAAACGCGCCGCTGTGCGGCACGCCGGGATACCGCCATGCCACGTCCTGGCAACGGCCGCCGAGGAACGGCGCACGCTCGTCGGCATGCAGGCCACTGAGGTGCGGCGACAGCACCCGCATCACCCGCAGTCCGGCCGCAGCCACGTCGGAGGTGGTCAACTCGCGGTAGTAGAGCGCGATGCCGGCACTGCCGAGTCGGCGCCGCAGCAGGTCCAGCTCGGCGATCGCGCGTGGCGCGGCAGGGCGGACCGCTGTGCCCGGCGGGGGCAGCGGCAGCGTGCTGTGGCCCGCCGCCTTCAGCAGCGGCAGCTGCGGCCACAGGTCCGGGCGCAGGGTGTAGAACGCGGCGTGTTCGTCGAAGCTGCGCAACGCCGCCGCTTCGCGCGGCAGCCGGGCACTTTCGCGGCCACTCAGATGCGCGGCAAAGGTCAGCGCCTGCTGCCATTCCAGCAGCGCTTTGTGCAGCGCCTCGCCCGGATCGGCGCGGCAGGCGATGCCGAGCACGTAGCGTGGGCGGCCTTCGAACGGGATGCCCCCCGCCACCGCGATCACCGGGTGCGGGTTCCAGTGCTGGGTCAGGTCGAAGGCCTGCAGTTCACCACCCCGCGCGTCTACATGGGCGTGCCAGTGCGCCGGCAGCGCGATCCTCCGGCCGGCCACGCCATTCAGCCATGTCACCGCCAGCGCATCGCGCTCCAGCAGCTCCTGGGCCGCGCGCAACAGCGCCAGCCAGGCGCCATCGCGTCCATCACGCCAGGCCGCCAGGCCACTGGACGTTGACGGCAATCGCGCCTGGCCGCGGCGCGGCCCCAGTCCCACCAGTTCCTGTGGCACCCAGACCATGCGGTTGTCGTCCAGCGCATGCACCGCCGCGAACAGATCGTCGTCGCATTCGGGCATGGGCCACGGGAAGCCCGGCGTTGCACGTTGGCGTGCCGAGAACAAGGCGAAGGCCGATTCGTCCAAGCGTTGCGCGGGCATCAGCGCATCACGCCGACGCACCTCGACACCCGCCTGCGCCGCCGCCAGCCGCTCCAGTGCTTCGGCGATCGCGCCGTCGGCGGCGGCATCGGCCTCCAGTGCGACCGCGCCGGAAACGCCCTGCCAGGGATTGGCCGGGTCGGCCGGGGTGGCGGCATTGTGCACGCGCCGTCCCTCGAACAATGGGCCGGTCCAATCACAGGCGCTGGCCTCGATCGGCTGCGCCGGGCGCACCAGGCCGCAGCGCGGACGCGCCGCGCCGTGCAGCAGGTGCGAAGACAGCGTGGGCGTTCCCGGCTCCGCCGCGTGCACGGCGGAGCGGGTCATTTCATCACGCTCAGCCAGGCCATCATCTCGAACACGCCGACAACGCACAGACCCAGCAGCAGGGCGATGCCGATGCCGATGCCGCGCCCGAGCGAACGGCCCGAGCGCTCGTAGACGAGGGCGTAAACGCCGACAAACAACCCGACGGCGACGAACAGGCCGAAGATCGGGTTGGCGGTGCTCATGAACATGCCGCCGCCGAGGGCGGCCAGGGGCAGGGCGAACAGCCCCAGCAGCACTCGACTCGTTCGGCTCAAGCCGGCTGCCGGCACCACGGCGCCGGGTGCGTCCACAGGATCCGCATGCGCAGCGCGGGACGGTTCCTGCACTGCCCCAGGTGGCGGGTTGTGGAGGTCGGCGTCGGTGTCGACGGTTGCGGTCGTGGCGTGTGCATCGCCGTTGGCTGCGGGCGTCACCGGTTCCAGTTTGCCGAGCACCACGGCCGACAACACCGAGGTGCCGAGCAGGGTGACGACGCAGGAACTGCACGTGGTCGACGTCGAGCCACCGCCTGCCGCGGCAAGGTCCTGGCGCGAAGCGCTGGCATCGAACTGGGTAGGCAGGCGATACATGGGGTCACTCCATTGACCGGGGCGGAATCGCCCGGCGCGGGGGCCACATTATCACGGGCGCCCGGCGTCCCAGGGCAACGACAGCGGTGGCGGCAGCGACGCCTCGCCCTGGCAGGCGGGGCACCACGGCAGCCGCACTACCCGGTCGCGTTCGCCGTGCAGGCGATGCAGGTCGAGCCAGACGCTGCGTTCGAGATAGCCCAGCAACAGGGCTGGCTGATCCAGCAGGGGCGCGACCAGCGCCGCGATGCGCGCCGGCTGCGCTGCCACCGCCGGCATCGCCGGCACGACGGCGTCGCCCCAGCGGCGCAGCACCCGGTTGCCCAGGCAATACACGCACGCGCTTTGGCCGGGCACCACATAGGGCCCAAGCGCGAGGGTGTGGTGATGGCTGAGGTCGAGCAGCAGATGCGGTTGTGCGGGCATCTGTTCGCGGTAGCGGGCCAAGGCCTGTTCCCAGCCGAGCCCGTGCCGGACCAGCACCAGCAGGTCGGCGTCGGCGAGGGCATCGACGCGCAGGAGGTCCGCGCTGGCATGCTGGTCGAAGGCGTCGGCCAACCCGGGCAGGGGTTCGCCGAGCCACCCGAGTGCGTAACGTCGCACCGGGCGCACTGCCTGCAGCGGCGCCAGCACGCCGAGGCGTATCAACTGCCGGATCGCCGGGCCGCAGTCGGCATCGTCCTGCAGGATCGCCAGGGTGTCGCTCTGCCAGTGGTCGAGGATCCGTTCGACGGCCGCCGGCGTATCGGCCTCATCGACCACGTACAGTTCGTCGGCGCCACCGGACACCAGCAGCAGCGGGCGCTGCGCATGGGTCTGCGAAAACAGGGCCCAGGCCGGATTGCGTGTCCAGCGCGGTTCGTCCGCGTGCGTGCCTGCGTGTTCCTGACGGCCTGCTGCTGCCACTGCGTACCGTCCATGTATCCGCGAAAGCGCAAGGATAACGGCAAACAGGGATGCTACGTTCTGCTACGGTGCGCGCGTGCCCCTACCGCCTGTTGCCAACGCGCCCGTCCCCCAGCCGCCCTGGCGTGAGGCGATGCTGTGGATGCTGCTGCTCGGCGCGATGTTCATCCATGGCTACAGCTGGACCAACCACTGGGCCGCCAGCCAGGCCCAGACCTACAGCCTGCATGGTCGCTGGGACGAGGCAATCCCGTTCTGGGCGTGGACGATCTGGCCGTACCTGGCGCTGAACCTGTTGTACCCGCTGACCTTCTTCATCTGCCCGACCCGATCGGCCCTGCGCCGCCATGCGTTGGCCATCGCGCTGGTGCAGGCCGCCTGCATGCTCGCCTTCGTGTGCTGGCCAACCGGCAACGTGCGTGTGCTGCCGCAGCCCGACGGCGCGAGCGGGCTGTTGTTCGCGCAACTACGGGCGTTCGAAGCGCCATTCAACATGGCGCCGTCGCTGCATGCCGCTGTACTGGTGCTGGTGTGGCAGGCATGGCGGGTGGCGTTGCAGCCGGGTGCGGCGGTGTTGCGCTGGCTGTGGCACGGCACCTGTGCCCTGATCCTGTTGTCCACAGTGACGACGTGGCAGCACGACCTGCTGGACGTGCTTGCCGGCCTGCTGCTCGGCGCGCTGGCGCTTACTTGCTGTCGGCATCACCCGGGGTGAAGTGCGGCATCGCCACGGCGGCGCCTTCCTTCTCGGTGGAACGGCCGGCGAACTGGTTGGCGAAGCGGACGTGGCGGCTGAAGGCGGCGTCCGGGTGCTGGGCGATCGAGGCCACCAGCGCACCGTTGAAGGCATCGCCGGCACCGGTGGTATCGACCACCTGCACCTGCTCGGCACCTACGCGGTAATACGGCTGGGTGTCGCCACGCAGATTTTCTTCGGCGTGCGAGACGAACACACCCACTGCCCCGAGGGTGACCACCACGGTGCCGTTGCCGACCAGCTTGCGACACAGGGCGTGCAGGCTGGCGCCATCCAGGGCGGCGACGTCGTCGGCATCCACGCGCTCGCCGACATGGCGGCCGAGCAGGGCGGCAAATTCGGTCTCGTTCGGGGTCAGCACGTCGGCCAGCTTGAGCAGTCCGATGCTGGACGGGGCGTCGGCCGGCGCGGCGTTGAGAACGGTGGTGGCACCGGCCTCACGGGCGATGGCCAAGGCTGCCTCGATGGTCTCCACCGGGGACTCGAGCTGGGCCAGCACCACCTTGGCACCGGCCAGCAGCGCGCGCTGCTGTTCGACGTAGGCCGTGCTGAGCGCGGCATTGGCGCCCGGGCCGATCACGATGGTGTTGCGCCCACGGCTGTCCACGTAGATGCCGCCGGTACCGGTCGGCTCGGTGCTGGGTTCGGCGCTCAGGGCGAACCCGTCCTGCTTGGCCAGGCCACGCGCCATGGCACCGCCGGCGTCATCGCCCAGCGCGCACAGGAACGTGGTCGGGGCGCCGGCACGGCTGGCGGCCACGGCCTGGTTGAAACCCTTGCCGCCGGGGCCGGTGCTGTAGCGGCCGGCGATGGTCGCACCCGGGGCCGGGAGCGATTCGCAACGCCACACATGATCCACATTGAAGGAACCGACAACGACGACACTGTTACTCATAAAGACTGTTTCTCAAGAACGGATATCAGCTGAAATGCGTCAGCACGCCGGCGATGGTCGCCGTCATGAAGGTGGCGATGGTACCGCCCAGTACCGCCCGCAGGCCGAACTTGGCCAGGTCATGGCGGCGTTCCGGGGCGAGTCCACCAATACCACCGATCTGGATGGCGATCGAGCTGAAATTGGCGAAACCGCACAGCGCGTAGGTGGCGATCAGGCGGCCTTCAGCCGACAGCGACACGCCCGGCACCTGGCCGTTGACGATTTCCGACAGCTTGGAGTACGCCACGAACTCGTTCAGCACCACTTTCTGGCCGATCAGCGAGCCCACCACGTTTGCGTCGGCCCACGGCGTGCCGATCACCCAGGCAATCGGAGCCAGCAGGTAGCCGAGCAGCGTGGACAGGTCGGTCGGGCGGCCCAGCACCGCCTGCAGGCCGGTCACTTCGCCCAGCCAGGTGAGCGGGGCGTTCAGCAGCGCGATCAGTGCGATGAAGGCCAGCAGCATGGCGCCGATGTTCAGGGCCAGCTTGAGGCCGTCGCCGGCACCCGCGGCCGCAGCGTCGATGACGTTGCTGGAGGTCTTTTCCACTTCCATCTTGACCGTGCCACGGGTGAGCGGGGTGCCGGTCTCGGGCACCAGCAGCTTGGCCACGACCAGCGTTGCCGGGGCCGCCATGATGCTGGCCGCCAGCAGATGCTTGGCATAGAAGGCCTGCTGCACCGGGTCGTTGCCACCGAGCATGCCCACATAGGCCGCCAGCACACCGCCGGCGATGTGCGCCATGCCGCCGATCATCATGGTGATCAGCTCGGACTGGGTCATCTTGGCGATGTAGGGGCGCACGGTCAGCGGCGCCTCGGTCTGGCCGATGAAGACGCTGGCGCAGACGCTGGTGGTCTCCGCCCCCGACACGCGCATCACCTTGGTGATCGCCCAGGCCATGCCGCGCACGATGCCCTGCATCACGTTGAGGTGGTACATGACGCCCATCAGCGCCGAGAAGAAGATGATCGTCGGCAGCACCTGGAAGGCGAAGATGAAACCGAACTTGCTGGTGTCCATCAGGCTGCCGAAGATGAACGTCGAGCCTTCGTTGACAAAGCTGAGAACCTTGACGAACGCGTCGCCGAGCAGGCCGAATGCTTCGCGGCCACCGGGCATCAGCAGCACCACCGCAGCGAAGGCGATCTGCAGGGAGATGCCGGTCACCACCAGCCGCCAGTCGACGGCACGCTTGTTGTTCGAGAACAACCAGGCAATGCCGATCAGCACTGCCAACCCGAACAGGCCGAAGCCAATCCTGCCCAAACCTTCGACCATGAGACTTCCCTTGGGGCGCCGCGAAAAACGGGAAGCCTAGAGCAGCGGCAGGGGCGGAGCAAGAAAAAGCGGCGTCCGGGGTCCGATCGGCCGCGATCGGGCAAGTATCCACAAGGGTTCGGGCCCGCCGGGCGATACACTGATGCGACTCATTCCGGTCGCGCCCCGGTGTTCCGGCGCAGCCATCAGCAGGAGAAAACGCATGCATTACCGCCGCCTGGGCTCGTCCGGGCTGAAGCTGTCGGCCTTGTCCTTCGGGGCGTGGGTGACCTTCGGCGACCAGATCAGCCGTGACGAAGCCCGCAACCTGGTGGCCTGTGCCTGGGACCACGGGATCAACTTCTTCGACAACGCCGAAGGCTATGCGCGCGGTCGGGCCGAGCAGGTCATGGGCGATGTGATCGCCGACCTGCGCCTGCCCCGGGACGGGGTGTGCGTGTCCAGCAAGGTGTTCTTCGGCGCGGTGGACGACCCCCGGCCGACCCAGCATGGCCTGTCGCGCAAGCATGTCACCGACGCCTGCCACGCCGCGCTCAAGCGCCTGCGGGTGGATTACCTGGACCTTTACTACTGCCATCGCCCGGATCCGGACACGCCCATCGCCGAAACGGTGCTGGCCATGGACACCCTGATCCGCCAGGGCAAGGTGCTGTACTGGGGCACCTCGGAGTGGTCGGCCACGCAGATCCAGGAGGCGGTCGACGTGGCCCGCGCCCGCAACCTGCACCTGCCGACGATGGAGCAGCCGCAGTACAACCTGCTGCACCGCGAGCGTGTCGAGCGCGAGTACGCGCCCCTCTACGCCGACCCGGGGCTGGGCACCACCATCTTCTCGCCGCTGGCATCGGGCCTGCTGAGCGGCAAGTACAACAGCGGCTTCGACGCGAACTCGCGGCTGGGCCAGAGCCAGATGGGCTGGCTGAAGGACCTGGTGCTGGGCGACCCGGCCGAACAGCGGCTGGAGCGCGTGCGCCGCTACACGGCCCTGGCCGCCGAGCTGGGCCAGTCCCCGGCGCAGCTGGCGATCGCCTGGTGCCTGCGCAACCCGCAGGTGACGACCGTGATCCTGGGGGCCAGCCGGGTGGCACAGCTGGAAGAGAACCTGGGCGCGCTGGACGTGCTGGAGCAGGTGGACGACGCAGGCTGGGCAAGGGTAGAGGCGATCTTCACCCCGTAGAGCCACGCCCTGCGTGGCTGAAGGCACCGATCAACCCCGGTAGAGCCACGCCCTGCGTGGCTGAAGGCACCGATCACCCCCGGTAGAGCCACGCCCTGCGTGGCTGAGAGGTGTCCGACCGCCAGCCACGCAGGGCGTGGCTCTACGGCATCTTCCTGCAATTCGATTGACCACATCAATCGAAATCCAGATTTCAATCATCAATCCCATCAATCAAAATGAGAATGGTTGTTGATTGTCAACTGAGAATCATTATCATCTAAATCGTCCCTCGCACGAGTCCAGACGATGAATACTCAAGCTGCTGTACTGCTGCGCCCCGAAACGCTGACCCTCCGTGACCGTCCGGTCCGCGCGGTCCCCGTCGAAGAAGTGATCGACAGCGAAGCCCTGCTCAAGGGCCGCCGCGAAATCCTGATCCAGCATGGCGACCGCTTCTACCGCCTGCGTCATACCAGCAACGACAAGCTCATTCTGACCAAGTAGTGCCGGCCGCTGGCCGGCTCCAAGCGGTCCCTGCCACCGGGCGGGGGCCGCGCGAACCCCTGTACCGCTCTCTCCCCCTCGACGCTTCGCCTGCGACCTCCGGTTTCGGGCGTCGGTCGGGGGTCTCCTTCCGCGCCCAGTCGAAACCATCCCCTCCATGATCTGTCCCACATCGTTGCCGGCCAGCGTCCGGTATTACGGCGCCGCCTTGTGGCTGGCGCTGCCCATGGCCGCCGGTGCTGCCGTACCTGCCGCTGCCGATGCCGCCGATGCGCGCGAGTTCGACCGCGTGCAGGTCACCGCGACCCGCACCGAACGCGCGCTCAGCGATGTGGCCGCCACGGTCGATGTGATCGACCGTGAGCAGCTGGACGACCACCTCGTGCGCAGCATCAAGGACCTGGTGCGTTACGAGCCCGGCATCTCGGTGACCAGCAGCCCGGCCCGCTTCGGCCTGGGGGGCTTCCGCATCCGCGGGCTCGACGGCAACCGGGTGCTGATCCAGACCGACGGCATCGCCATGCCCAAGGCCTTCAGCATCGGCAGTTTCTCCGACGCCAACCGCAACTTCACCGATCTTGAAACGCTCAAGCGGGTCGAGATCGTGCGCGGCCCGGCCAGCGCGCTGTACGGTTCGGACGCATTGGGCGGCGTCGTCGCGTTCGTCACCAAGGACCCGGCCGACTACCTGGCCGACGGCAAGGACAGCTACGTGGGCCTGAAGTTCGGCTACGACGGCGAATGGAAGGGCCTGCTCGGCAGCGTCACGACCGCCTTCGGCGGCGACCACTGGAGTGGCATGGTCAACATCAACCATCGCCAGGGCCAGGAAACCGAGAGCATGGGCGAGGTGCGCAGCAACGACCGCACCCGCACCGCCGCCAACCCGCAGGACCGCGATGGCCGCAGCGTGCTGGGCAAGCTGGTCTACGCGCCGAGCGAGGACCAGCGCTTCCGGCTCACCGTGGAAGGCAACGAAGACAGCGTGGACACCGACGTGCTGTCGGCCATCGACCGCACCACCACCACCGGCATGCAGGCGCGCGACCACCAGACGCGGGCGCGCGTGTCGTTCGCCCACGAGATGGACGCCTTGGCCGCCGGCTTCGCCGACAGCGTGTCGTGGCAGCTGTACCGCCAGGACAGCGAAACCACCCAGCGCACCGACGAACAGCGTGCCAACCGCACGACCCGGCACCGCGAGTTCAATTTCGACCAGCGCGTGTACGGCCTGCAGGCGGTGTTCCACAAGGGCCTGCAGAGCGGGGCGGTCGACCATGCACTTACCTATGGCTTCGACGGTACCTGGACCGAAACGCGCCAGAAGCGCGACGGCTACCAGGTGCTGGCCAATGGCCAGACCAGCACCACCATCCTGCCCGACGCATTCCCGGTGCGCGACTTCCCGATCAGCAGGACCACCGAGCTGGGCCTGTATGCGCAGGACGAAATGCGTTTCGCCGACGGCCGTTTCTCGCTGGTGCCCGGCGTGCGCGTGGATCACTACGAACTGCGCCCGGACGTGGACGCCATCTTCGCCGCCGACAACCCGGGCATGGCGGTATCGGACCTGAGCAAGACCAGCGTGTCGCCGAAGCTGGGCATGGTCTGGCGATTCGCCGATGACTGGTCGCTGTTCGCCGGCTATTCGCATGGCTTCCGCTCGCCGCCGTACAACGACGTGAACCTCGGTTTCACCAACGTGATGTTCGGCTACACCGCCATCCCCAATCCGGACCTCAAGCCGGAAACCAGCGATGGCCTGGAGCTGGGCGTGCGCTTCCTGACCCCGGCCGCCTACGTCAGCCTCAGCGGCTACTACAACGACTACAAGGACTTCATCGAGTCCCAGCGCCAGGTTGGCATCAATGCGCAGGGGCTGATCGTGTTCCAGTCCCAGAACATCGCCGATGCCGAGATCTACGGGGCCGAGCTGAAGGGTGGCGTCGACTTCGGCGAGCTCAGCAGCACCCTGTCCGGCTGGTCGATGAACGCAGCGGTGGCCTGGTCGCGCGGCCAGGACAAGACCGAAGACGTGCCGCTGGAATCGATCGATCCGCTGCGCGGCACGCTGGGCGTTGCCTACGACCGAGACAGCTGGGGCGTGGAACTGGCCAGCACCTTCGCCAAACGCAAGGACCGCATGGCCAGCGCCACCGCGTTCCGTCCGGCCGGCTACGGCGTGCTGGACCTGATGGCGCACTGGGAATTCGCCCCGGGTGCGAAGTTCAACGTCGGCGTGTTCAACCTCGGCGACCGCACGTACATCGATTACTCCGCGATCACCTCCGCGCTGGCCACCAGCAGCACGGTGATCGACCGCTACACCAACCCCGGCCGGAACCTTTCGGCCAGCCTTGCCGTGAGCTGGTAGCCATCATGAGCCGAGCCCTTTCCGCACTGCGAACCACCGACCGGTACCTGCGCCCTGGCCAGCTGCCTTCCCCGGAACAGCTGGCGGCCCTGGGCACGGTCCTGTGCCTGTACCGCCCCGAAAGCAGCGAGCTCGGCGGCTGGAAACACGCCGTTTCCGCGCACGCCTGCCAGGGCATGGACAGCGAAGGCATCCGCGAGAGCCTGTGCTTCGCCGACGCACGCGGCCGCTGCTGCTGGCGCTTGTACCTGCTGCCCGACAGCGACTTCCTGGCCTGGGATCGCCTCGTGTCGGCGTTCCCTGCACGCCCGGAGCCGGCCAACGAGGGCAGCGTGGCCGAACGCCTGTGGCGACGGCTGGCGACCCGGCTCGGCGGCGAGCCGTGGCGGATGTGCGCGCTGCGCCTGCATGTCGGCGAAGGGCAGGGACTGGCCGCGAGCGTGGCCTCGCTGTCGGGGCTGGGCGCCGCCGCCGCTCGTCGCATCGCGCGGGTCGAGGGCGCCGACGGTGAGCTGTGGGTAGACGATGCGAACGTCGTGCCGCTCGTCCACCTTTCCCCCATCCGACCTTCCTGAAGGGACCTTCGTAGATGAAGTCGACGTCTGTAGCGACACGCCACGCGTGTCCCACGCACTCTCCGGACACCACGAAAGACACGCATGGCGTGTCACTACGCGCCGGCTGTGCCTGGCTGCTGCTCGCCTGCAGCGGCGTTGCCCATGCCAACCCCGCCGACCTGCAGCGCGACCACGCCAGCATCCTGGCCATGAAAGGCGAGTACGTCGTTGACTTCGCCTTCGACGAAACCGTGCTGCTCAAGCCCGGCTACGAACGCGCGCCCGCCGTGCGCAGCGGCGGCAACGAAGTGGTGATCGTCGTGGAGGACAGCCCGAAGCGTATCGTGCTCCAGCACCTGCTGGTGGACGGCAAGAGCGGCCACGTGACCAAGCACTGGCGACAGGACTGGGTCTACGAAGCACCGACGCGCTTTGAATTCAGTGCCGACCAGACCTGGCAGGTGCGTCCGATCGATGCCGCGGTGAATGCCGGCGCCTGGACCCAGTGCGTGTACGAAGTGAGCGACGCGCCGCGCTACTGCGGGACCGGCACGTGGGACTACAGCAACGGCGTGGCGACCTGGACCAGCGACCTCAGCTGGCGTCCCTTGCCGCGTCGCGAGTACACGCGACGCAGCGACTACAACGCGCTGGCCGTGGTCAACCGCCACACCCTGACTCCGAATGGCTGGACCCACGAGCAGTTCAACACCAAGATCCTGCGCGGCGCCGACGGCAGACAGCAGCAGATCGCGCGCGAGTTCGGATTCAACGACTACAACCGCACCACCGAGGTCGACTTCAAACCGGCCTACGACTACTGGACCGCAACGGCCGACTACTGGGCCAAGGTGCGCGCGCGCTGGGACGGCTACCTCGGCCAGGCACCGGGCGTACACCTGAAGACAAAGCTCGACGGCATGGCCATGATCATTCCGCTGTTTACCCAGGCCCAGGACCTCCAGGACGGCAAGCAGGTCAAGGACGCGCAGATCGACGCCGTGTTCGCGCAATGGGTGGAAAAGGCGCCGCTGGACACGACGCGTTGAACGGTGCCGTGCCCGACCGCGGTGGCGCGACCGGGCGTGGGTTGACATGGTGAAAGTGATCGATTCTTGAAAGCAGGGTGTGTGCAGGTGATTACTACTTGCGGCTCCTGCATAGTGAGAGTTGGCTTTCGATGCGTATTTCGAATCTCTTCACCGGGTTTCTCGGTGCGGCAGCGGCACTCCAGGGGGCTCGTGCCGCACCGGTGGAACGTGATGGCTCGGTCGCCTTTCAGCTCGACAGCATTCGCAACGGTGACTCGCCGTTGCCGGAACACCTGTTGGACGCGCTGGAGACCAGGTACACAGCCTGTCTTGATTCCGGAATATTCAACGAGCAAACCGCCGATGGCGAGCAGTTGTTGTGCTTCGCGGACGGCTCGATCAATGCTGCCTTCTGGGGCACTCTGCAGGGACGTATGCCCAGCGACATACCCACGCAGCGCGAGTCGCTGCATCGCATGTATCGCAGCCGCGCTGTGAATCCGCTGGGCAGTCCGGTGACGGCCGGGCATTCATTGGATGACCTGCGCAGGATCAGCTTCAATGACTACAAGGACCAGCAGCCCCGGGCTCATGCGCATGCGGTGGACAGCCTGGTGGACGTTCTTCGTTCGCATGTACCGGCCGAGGAGCGCTCGTCGCTGGCCCAGGCGCGCGTTGCGGCCCGTTCGGACCCTTGCCGGAAGGCACTGAAGGTGACGATGCGTGGGCTGCTGCGGGCTGAGATCGCATTGCGGCTTTCGCTGGTCACGTGGCGGGAGATTTCGGATCCCGAGTCGATCAGCCGAGAGCAGGCGGATGCATTGCGTGCCGATCTGGCCGCAATGCGATTTGGCAACTCGCCGCTGAAGCAGCGGATGCGCAGGGACGCGTTGGTGGCGGTGGTGGACCGTGAACCGCGCGCCGCAACGTCAACCGACCAACGGTCGGTTGCTACCGAATGACGGCGATGGAAGGTCGCACGACTAACAGTCGTGCGCTACCGAATGACGGCGATGGAAGGTCAACCGACTAACAGTCGGTTGCTACGGAGTGAGCGCGTTGCGCTCACTCTTTGAACATCAGCAATGCGGCGACCACGATCAGCACGAAGGCGGCGTAGTGGTTCCACTTCAGCGGCTGGTCCAGGTAGAACGCGGAGAACACCGCGAACACCACCAGGGTGATCACTTCCTGCATGCCCTTGAGCTGCGGCGCCGAATACACCGCGCTGCCGAGCCGGTTGCCCGGCACCTGCAGGCAGTATTCGAAGAACGCGATGCCCCAGCTGACCAGGATCACCGCCATCAACGGCGCACTCTTGTACTTCAGGTGCCCGTACCAGGCGAAGGTCATGAAGATGTTGCTGCCCAACAGCAGCAGCACGGGGTACAGATAGGCGGTGAACGACGGGCCGGGCATCGCGGGCGATCTCAGGGGCAGGGGCGGGCAGCATACCTAGGCCCGCCCCATACCGGCGTCATCAACCGCGTTTACGCCTCCCGCAGGGCCAGCGCCGGCGGGGTATGCAGGATCCGCCGCGTCCCCCACCAGCCGGCCAGCATGCTCAGCGCCACGCCCAGGGCGCCGCCGACCAGCAGTGGCCCCCACGGCGGGCTGAGCTGCAGCTCGAACACCTGCCGGGCCACCACGCTGCCCAGCAGGGCGGCCGCGCCCACTGCCAGCAGCGCGGACAACAGCCCCAGCGCGCCGAACTCCACCAGCACTGCCCCACGCAGCTGGGTGCGGGTGGCGCCCAGCGTGCGCAGCACCGCGCTGTCATAACGGCGTTCGCCCGCCGTGGCCTGCAGCGCGGCCAGCAGCACCAGCACCCCCGCCAGCAGGCTGAAGCCCATCACCAGCTGCACCGCCTGGGTCACCCGATCCACCACCTCGCGCACCCGCTGCAGGATGCCGTCGATGTCCAGCAGCGAGATGTTCGGGTACTCGCGCGTCAGCCCGGCCAGCGCCGGTGCCTGGGCGCGCGGCAGGTGGAAGGCGGTGATCAGGTTGTACGGCGCATCGCCTACCGCACCCTCGTTGAGCAGCAGGAAGAAGTTGACCCGGAACGAGTCCCAATCGGCCTTGCGGATGCTGGTCACGGTGAAGCTGCGCTGCTGCTCGCCCATCTGCAGGGTGACCGTGTCGCCCAGCTTCATGCCGTAACGCTCGGCCCAGCCCTGTTCGATGGACGCCTCGGCGGCGGTGCTGCCCGGCGCCCAGTAACGCCCTTCCAGCAGCGTGTTGGCCGGGGGGAAGTCGTGCCGCCACGAGAAGTTGACCGGCCGGTTGGCGTCGTCGTCGTCGTTGCTGTTGTCCTCGCGTGCCTGCCGCTGCGGCGGCGTGTCGTTGACCGCCAGCAGCCGCCCGGTGCTGAACGGTTCGATCCCCGGCGCGGCCACGCCCAGGCGGCCCAGCGCGGTGAGCACCGCCTCGCGCTGCTCGGGCTGGATGTTCATCAGGAAGTAATTGGGCGTATCGCTGGGCAGGCGGTCGCGCCATTGCGCCAGCAGGCCCGGGCCGATCACCGACAGCAACAGCAGCGCGCACAGCGACAGCGACAGCCCCACCAGCTGCATGACGGCCAGCCCGCGGCGACGGGTCAGCGCGGCGAGCCCCAGCTTCCAGCGCCCGCGCAGGCGCGGCTGCACCCCGCGCAGCAACCACAGCAGGGCGGCGCCGGCCGCACCGGACAGCAGCGCCAGCGCGGCCAGGCCGCCCAGCACCCACGCCGCCAGCCGCACGTCGCCGGTGGCCTGCACGGTCAGTGCCACGGTGGCCGCCAGCGCCGCGGCGTACACCAGCAGGGAACTGGGTGGCAGGGTGGCGAAGCTGCGGTTGAGCACGCGCATCGGCGGCACCTTGCGCAGGCGCAGCAGCGGCGGCAGCCCGAAGCCGAGCAGCAGGACCAGACCGATGCCGGCGCCAGTCAGGGCCGGGGTGGCCTGCGGCAGCGGCAACCGGTCCGGAATCAGACCGCCCAAGGCCTGCACCAGCCCAGCCTGCGCGGCCATGCCCAGGCCGATGCCGACCAGGCAGGCGGGTACCGCGAGCAGCACCAGCTGCAGCGCCATGGCGCTGAGGATGTCGCGCTGGCGTGCGCCCAAGCAGCGCAGCACCGCTACCTGGTCGATGCGGCGCAGGGCGAAACGGTTGGCGGCCAGGGCGGTGGCCACGCCGGCCAGCAGGACGGCCAGCAGCGCCGCCAGCGACAGGAAGCGGCCCGCCAGGTCGAATGCGCCGCGTACGCCGCGCTGGGCGTCGGCGATGCCGACAATGCGCAGGCCCTTGGCTTTGGGCTGCAGCCAGGCGCGGAAGTCGGCGATGGCTGCCGGTTCGCCGGCAAACATCATCCGGTAGGACGCGCGGCTGCCGGGGCCGAGCAGGCCCGCGCGGTCCACGTCGGCACGGTTGACCAGCAGCGGCGGTGACAACTGCATCAGCTCGCCGGAGGTGTCCGGCTCGGCCTGCAGCACACGGGTCACCGTGAGCGTGCCGGCGCCGAACTCCAGTGCATCGCCCACCTTCAGCCCCAGCGCCTGCATCAGGCGCGGATCGGCATACGCTTCGCCCACGGCCGGCGTGCCGGCCACTTCGCTGGCGCCACCGGCCAAGGTGCGGCCCACGCGGAGCTCACCGCGCAGCGGGTAGCCGCTGCTTACGGCCTTGATGTTGGCCATCTGGCTCTCATCGCCATGGAACAGCACGCTGGGGAAGCTGACCATGCGCGTACTGGACAATCCGCGTGCACGCGCCTCATCGGCGAAGGCCTCCGGCACATCCTCGCGCCCGCCCAGGCCCAGGTCACCGCCCAGCATCTCCGCGGCGCTGCCGGTGAGCGCCAGCGTGACCCGGTTGACCAGCGTGCCCACGGCCGTCATAACCGCCACGCCCAGCACCAGCGCGGCGAACACGGTCAACAGGTCGCCGGCGAGGAATTCGCGGCGCAACGCGCGCCCGGCATGGCGCAGCACGTTCATGCGTGGATGCCCGCAGCATCGACCAGGCGGCCGCCGTCGAGGCGGTAGATGCGCTCGCAGCGCTGCGCCAGGCGCAGGTCATGGGTGACCAGCACCAGCGTGGTATCGCTGCCGGCATTGAGCGCGAACAGCAGGTCGCTGATCTGCTGGCCGGTGGCCTGGTCCAGGCTGCCGGTGGGCTCGTCGGCGAACAGGATGCGCGGCCGGGCCACGAACGCGCGCGCCAGCGCCACACGCTGCTGCTCGCCACCAGACAGCTGGCGCGGGTAGTGGCGGGCGCGGTGGGTCAGGCCCACCTGTTCCAGCACCTCGCGCACGCGCGCGGCATCCTCGCGTCCGGCCAGCTCCAGCGGCAGCGCGATGTTCTCCTCGGCGGTCAGCGCCGGCAGCAGGTGGAAGCTCTGGAACACGAAGCCGACTTCGCGCGCGCGCAGCTGCGCGCGTGCTTCTTCATCCAGCGTGCCCAGCGTGGCACCGGCCAGCGCGATGTCGCCACGGCTGGGCAGGTCCAGCCCGGCGAGCAGGCCGAGCAGGGTGGTCTTGCCCGAGCCGGACGCGCCGACGATCGCCACGCTTTCGCCTTCATGTACCGTCATGTCAATGTTGTCCAGTATGTGGACTTCACCCTCCGGGCCACGTGCGGACTTGCCCACGTTGTGGGCGGCGATGGCGACGGGCGCGCTGCGGGGGGACAGGCTGTCGATGAGGATTCTCCAATGAACCGAACACTGTGGGAGGGCCGCGCGGCCCGGACGTTCTTGCTGCTGGCATGGTTGCTGCTGTTGCCCGCGCTGGCCTGTGCCAAAGGTCCGGAGACCCGGCACGCGGTGCTGGTGGTCGGCGACAGCCTGAGTGCAGCCCACAATATCCCGGCCGCGTCAGGCTGGGTAAACCTGCTTCAGCAGCGGGTCAAACAACAGGTGACGCCGCCGCCGGCGATCATCAATGCCAGCATCAGCGGCGAGACCACCGCCGGTGCGTTGACCCGCCTGCCGGCGCTGCTGGAAAAGCACCGGCCGTCGGTGGTGGTGATCGAGCTGGGCGGCAACGACGCGTTGCGCGGGCTGACCCCGGTGCAGCTGCGCGCGAACCTGGAGAAGATGATCGTGGCCAGCCAGAAGGCGGGCGCCAAGGTGCTGCTGCTGGGCATCGACGTACCGCCCAACTACGGTCCGGCCTATCGCGACCGTCTGCGCCAGGTCTATGCCGGGCTGGCCAGCCAGTACAAGGTGCCGCTGCTGCCGTTCCTGCTGGACGGGGTGGCGCTGCAGCCGGGGTTGATGCAGTCCGACGGCCTGCACCCCACGGCGGCGGGGCAGCCGCGGGTGCTGGACAACGTCTGGCCCCTGCTCAAGCCCCTGCTTTGATGCGGCTTCCCATCATGCTGTGAGCGGCTTCACACCGCGTCTACCGCCGATACGGCATGTTTCACAAAGCTGAAGAAAGAGGGACTCCCATGCGTCAGACAAAGGAAACCTCCGGCCTGGTGCTGGTGGTCGAGGACAACCGCAATATTTCCGAGATGATCGGTGAATACCTGGAAAGCCGTGGGTTCGAGGTCGACTATGCCCAGGACGGGCTGGACGGCTATCGGCTGGCGGCCGAGAACAGTTACGACGTCGTCGTGCTGGATCTGATGCTTCCGCGCCTGGACGGTATTGAAGTCTGCCGCCGTCTGCGCAACGACGCCCGAAAGTCCACGCCGGTGCTGATGCTGACCGCGCGCGACACGCTCGATGACAAGCTCACCGGGCTGGGCTTCGGCGCCGACGATTACCTGACCAAGCCGTTCGCGATCCAGGAGCTGGAGGCTCGCCTGCGCGCGCTGATCCGTCGCGAGCGTCGCCAGGTGGGGTCGGAAGTGCTCAAGGTCGCCGATCTGGTGCTGGACCCGGTCAGCATGCGCGCCACGCGTGCCGGCACCGAGCTGCAGCTGTCGCCGATCGGGCTGCGCCTGCTCACCATCCTGATGCGCGAATCGCCGCGCGTGGTGACCCGCCAGGAAATCGAACGGGAGATCTGGGGCAACGGCCTGCCGGACTCGGACACGCTGCGCAGCCACCTGTACAACCTGCGCAAGATCATCGACAAGCCGTTCGACCGCCCGTTGCTGCACACCGTGCAGAGCGCGGGCTACCGCATTGCCGATATCGCCCAGCCCATGAGCTGATGCGGTACGGTACGCGGGCCGCATGACGGCGCGGGCGCTTGACGGCGCTGGTAAAGACATTGTCCCGGCACTTGCCGGGACATTGTCGTTTTTTGCACGATGGAATCACGACGCGGTTTCCTATAATCGCGGCCAACCGCCCTGGACTCCGTAATGCCGCACGGTCTGCCGCGCAAGATCCGCATTGTCTTCATCCTGCAGGCCGTCCTGGCCAGCCTGGGCATCCTGCTGGGTGCATGGCTGGTATCGCTGGTGATCAAGCACAGCCTGGTCAGCAGCGCGCTGCAGGAAGAGGCGGCGTACTTCTGGCAGCTGCACGAGGCGTCGCCGGTGCAGCCGCCCCCGAACACGCGCAACATCCGCGGCTACCTGCTGGAAACGGGGCAGTCGGCGCTGAATCTGCCGGCGAACCTGCGCACGCTGGTGCCCGGGTTCCATGAGTTGAAGGCAGACGACCAGCTGGTGCTGGTCGACGCGCGCCCGCAAGGCCGCCTGTACCTGGTGTTCCTGCGTTCGCGCGCGGAGATGCTGGCCTTCTGGTTCGGCATCGTGCCGGTGCTGCTGACGTTGCTGGCGGTCTACGGCGCCTCGTGGATCACCTACCGCGCCTCGAAACGGCTGGTGTCGCCGGTGAACTGGCTGGCGCGGCGGGTATCGCGCTGGAATCCGGGTCATCCGGAAGCGGCGGACCTGGCACCGGACAAGCTGCCGGCGGACATGCAGGGTGAAACCCGCCAGCTGGCGGCGGCACTGCATTCGCTGGCCACGCGGGTCACCGCGCACGTGGCACGCGAACGCAACTTCACGCGGGATGCGAGCCACGAGCTGCGCACGCCGTTGACGGTGATCCGTGTGGCCAGCGACATGGCGCTGGGCGACCAGGACATGACGCCGCGCCTGCGCCGCGGCCTGCACCGCATCCAGCGGGCGGGCCGTGACATGGAGGCGGTGATCGACGCGTTCCTGATCCTCGCGCGCGAGGCGGACGTGGAGCCGCAGATCGAACTGTTCGATGTGGCCGAGATCGTGCGCTACGAAGTGGACAACGCGCGCGAGCTGCTGGCCGGGCGGCCGGTGGAGATCCATCTGCACAGCGCGGCGCCGGTCCAGCTGCATGCGCCGCCGCGGGTGCTGCAGGTGGTGGTCAGCAATCTGCTGCGCAACGCATGCAGCTACACCGACGAAGGCCGCATCGACGTGGACGTGCTGGACGACCGGGTGGTGGTGCGCGACACGGGCATCGGCATGTCGGCCGAGGCGCTGTCGCGCGCATTCGAGCCGTTCTACCGTGCCGAACCGAGCCGCCCGCAGGGCACGGGTCTGGGCCTGTCGATCGTGCGCCGGTTGTGCGATCGCTTCGGCTGGAAGATCGCGCTGACCAGCGAACCCGGGGTGGGGACGCAGGCGACGATTGTTTATCGGTGAAGCGGGTAAGGCGGATAAGGCGGATAAGGCGGATGGTTTGATTGTCTGCTCGCGGGGCGCGGCGGGTACGGCTTCGCGTGACACGCCAACCCACCCCCACCGGCCCAACCCCAGACAAACCAGCCCGCAGCTCCTGCTCTACCGCTTCAACGCTTCAACGCTTCAAACCGCCACCACACTGCACCTTCGGCGCCAACGCCTCCCGCCAGATCGCATAGCCTTCCGGCTGCATGTGCAGCATGTCGTCGCGGAACAGCGACGCACGCGGCTGGCCGTCCTCGCCGAGCATCGGCGTGTAGATGTCGGTGTAGCCCGTGTTGGGCAGCTTGGCCAGCGCCGTCTGGATCAGCCCATTGGCTTCCTTTACCGCCGGCAGCAGGTTCGCGCGCGACGGGCTGGGCTTGATGGAGATGACCTCCACCGTTGTCGTCGGCAGGTCACGGTGCACGCGCTGCACGAAGGCGACCACGTCGTCGCGTACCTGCGCCGGACTGCGGCCGCTGTTGAGGTCGTTGTCGCCCGCGTAGAAGAACACCTTGCATGGCGCATACGGGATCACGATCTGGTCGGCGTACCACGTGCTGTCGCGCACCTCCGAACCGCCGAAGCCGCGGTTGAACACCTTCTGGCCCGGGAAATCGGTCGCCAGGCTGTCCCACATCCGGATCGACGAACTGCCGATGAACTCGATCCCCCCGCGCGGCGGCGGGTTGGCCGCGTCGGCCTTGGCGAAGGCGGCCATGTCACCGGCCCAGGCCACGTTGGAGACCTGCGCCGGCACCTGCGGCGGGGGCGGCACTGGCGCCGTCTTCAGGGCCAGGGCGGGCAGGCTGGCGGTCAGCGCCAGGGCGAGCAGCAGGGGGCGTGTGAAACGCTGGGACATGCAGGACTCCTTCGATACGTCCCCTCATTCTAGGCCCGGCGGCGCCGGCCGTTGGCCGCCCCGACCGGCCACGGCAGCGATCCGGGCGAGCGCCAGCGGCCCGCATCCCGGTCCCGGGAGGACCCATGGGCAGGGGGGGCGGGCCGAACGCGCGGGCCATTTTCCCGCCTTGTGGCAAAATGGAGGATTGACTGCCCATTCAGCGATGCCCATGACTGTCAGCCACGTCCTGCCCCCCTCGTCCCGGTCCACCCGCCCCTGCGGAGCGTGCGCCCGTGGCTGACGAAACCGGACACCTGCCGCGTGGCCCCCGGCGCATCTTCAAGGCGGCCGTGTGGTCCTGGCAGGGCCTGCGCGCCGCCTGGCTGCACGAGTCGTCGTTCCGGCTCGAGGTCTACCTGCTGATCGTGCTTGCCCCGCTCGCACTGTGGCTGGGCCAGAGCCCGGTCGAGCGTGCGCTGATGATCGGCTCGATGCTGCTGGTGCTGGCCATGGAACTGGCCAACTCCGCCATTGAGGCGGTGATCGAACGCTACGGTGCCGAATTCCATGAAATGGCTGGCCGTGCCAAGGACATGGGTTCGGCGGCGGTGTTCGTGCTGATGATGAACGTACTGCTGTGCTGGGGCCTGGTGCTGGCCCCGCAGATTTTCTGACGCGCACCGCGCGCCATTCCCCCTTGTAAGGATGTATCCATGTTCCTTGAGCTGCTGTCCGATCCCAACGTCTGGTTGACCCTGCTGACCCTGAGCGCGCTCGAGATCGTGCTGGGCATCGACAACCTGGTCTTCATCTCCATCGCCGTGAGCAAGCTGCCCGAGGCGCGCCGCCCGTTCGCGCGCAAGCTCGGCATCGCGGTGGCCTGCATCACCCGCATCCTGCTGCTGGTGTCGCTGGCCTACCTGGCGCACATGGAAGCCAACCTGTTCACCGTGGCCGGCATGGGCATCTCCATCCGCGACCTGGTGCTGATCCTCGGCGGCCTGTTCCTGATCATCAAGGGCGGCATGGAAATCCGCGAGCTGATCACCGGCGGCGAAGACGAGGATCCCACCACCACCAAGGCCTCGGCCGTGTTCGGCATGGTGATCCTGCAGATCGCCATCATCGACATCGTGTTCTCGCTGGACTCGGTGATCACCGCCGTCGGCATCGCCGACCACGTCCCGGTGATGGTCGCGGCGATCCTGCTCTCGGTCGCGGTCATGCTGCTGGCGGCCAACCCGCTGGGCCGCTTCATCGACGCCAACCCGACCGTGAAGATGCTGGCCCTGGCCTTCATCCTGCTGATCGGCGCCGTGCTGATCCTCGATGGTCTGGAGGTGCATGTGCCCAAGCCCTACATCTACGCCGCCATGGGCTTCTCGGTGCTGGTGGAATGGCTGAACCTGCTGATGCGCCGCCGCGCCGTGGCCCACCACGTGCCGGGTGCCGGCAATTGGTAAGTTGAGTAACGCGTACCGACCCACGGATCGGTACCCACCGGGGCCGGCCTTCGAGTCGGCCCCGCGCCGTTACGGGGTATTAACCCCTATTCATGGCATTCTCCGGCTCCCGACCACCCCGATCCGGATCCGGCCATGCGTATGTCCTCCCGACTGATGTTGCTGGCCCTGCTGGCCAGCCTGTTGTCTGGCTGCGGGTACAACTCGATCCAGCAGAAGGATCAGCAGGTCAAGGCCGGCTGGTCTGAAGTGCTCAACCAGTACAAGCGCCGTGCCGACCTGATTCCCAACCTGGTGCAGACCGTGGAAGGCTATGCCAACCAGGAGCGCCAGGTGCTCACCGACGTCACCAACGCCCGTGCCCGCGTCGGCCAGGTCAACGTCAACGCCGACGATGCCGAATCGCTCAAGCAGTTCCAGCAGGCGCAGGGCGAGCTCAGCGGTGCGCTGTCGCGGCTGCTGGTGGTCACCGAGAATTACCCGAACCTGAAGTCCGACCAGGGCTTCCGCGACCTGCAGGCGCAGCTGGAAGGCACCGAGAACCGCATCACCGTGGCCCGCGGCCGCTACATCCAGCAGGTGCAGGACTACAACACCTACATCCTCTCGTTCCCGCAGCTGATCACTGCCAAGCTCTTCGGCTACAAGGAAAAGCCGAACTTCGCGGTGGAGAACGAAGCGCAGATCTCGCAGCCGCCGGCGGTGAAGTTCGGCACGCCGGCCCCGGCGCCCGCGCCGCAGCCGCAGCCGCAGCAGGCGCCGGCGCAGTAACCGGGTGAACATCCGCCTGCTGCTGCGCGTGCTGCTGCTGTTGAGCCTGGGCCTGGCCGCGTCGGCCTGGGCGCAGGCCGACGCGGCGATTCCGCCGATGTCTTCGCCGGTGGTGGACACCACCGGCACCCTCGATGCCGCGCAGACCCAGGCGCTGGAGGCGCAGGCGGTGGCGCTGCAGCAACGCAAGGGCAGCCAGCTGCAGATCCTGATGGTGCCCAGCACCCAGCCGGAAACCATCGAGCAGTACACCCAGCGGGTATTCGACCAGTGGAAGATCGGCCGGCAGGGCGTCGATGACGGCGTGCTGCTGGTGGTCGCCAAGGACGACCGGCGGGTCCGCATCGAGCCGGGCTACGGCCTGGAGGGCGCGATCCCCGACGCGATCGCCAACCGCGTGATCCAGGAATACCTGGCCCCGCACTTCCGCAGCGGCGACTACGCGGGTGGACTGGTCGACGGCAGCGCCGCGCTGGTCAAGTTGATCGATGGCGAGGAACTGCCGCCGCCGGTCAGCGACAACCGCGCCGCGCGCGGAACCGGTGGCGACGGCTTCAGCCTGGCCCTGGTGATCGGTTTCTTCGTGGGCACCTTCGCCCGTGCGCTGCTGGGCTGGCTGCCGCGCCCGGTGCGCGCGCTGCTGGGCGGCGGCGGGGCCGCCGTGGCCGCGTTCCTGTTCACCTCGTTGTGGCTGGCCAGTGGCCTGGCCGGGCTGATCGGCCTGTTCGTCGGTTTCTCGTCCGGCCGCGTGGGCCGTTTCGCCCGTAACAGCGGGTGGGGCGGGGGCGGCTTTGGCGGCGGCGGATGGGGCGGCGGCGGTGGCTTCGGCGGCGGAGGCGGTGGCGGCTGGGGTGGCGGCGGTGGACGTTCCGGAGGCGGTGGCGCCTCGGGAGGCTGGTGATGCGCGGCTGGCGCCATCTGTTCGCACCGTCGCTGCGGCGCACCTTCCCGCCGGCCAGTCTGCAGGCGATCACCGATGCAATTGCTGACGGCGAGCGCCGTCATGGCGGCCAGGTGATGTTCGCAGTGGAAGCCGACCTGCCGCTGCTGGCCCTGTGGCGGGGCGTCAGTGCCCGCCAGCGCGCCGAACAGGCCTTCGCCCAGCTGCACACCTGGGATACCGAGCAGAACAACGGCGTGCTGGTCTATCTGCTGCTGGCCGACCACGCCATCGAGCTGGTGGCCGACCGCGGCCTGCGCGGCAAGGTGGGCGAGCAGGAGTGGAAGGCGGTCTGCGGGCACATGCAGCAGCAGCTGCGCGAAGGTGCCCTGCAGGACGCGGTGTTGCTGGCCATCGCCGAGGTATCGGACCTGCTGGCCGGGCACTATCCGCCCGGTACCGGGTCCAAGGATGACGCCCTGCCGAACGCGCCCCAACTGATTGGTTGAGGTAGGGCGGCGCTGGCCTGAGAATAGCCGCTTACCTGCAAGGCATCGCCCATGATCTATTTCCACGATATCGACCCCATCGCCATCTCGCTTGGGCCGATCAAGGTGCACTGGTACGGCATCATGTACCTGCTCGGCTTCACGGCGGCCTGGTGGCTGGGGCGCCGGCGGATCGCGGCCGGGCGCCTGCCGGGTGTGGATGCCAACGGGTTCTCCGACCTGCTTTTCTACGCGATGCTGGGCGTGGTGGTCGGCGGCCGCGTGGGCTACATGCTGTTCTATGCGCTGTCGGACTTCCTGCACAACCCGCTGCTGCTGTTCAAGGTGTGGGACGGCGGCATGAGCTTCCACGGCGGCCTGCTCGGCGTGCTGTTCGCCTCGTGGTGGTGGTCGCGCAAGCAGCGCCTGCACCTGGGCGACACCATCGACTTCATGGCGCCGCTGGTGCCGTTGGGGCTGGGTTTCGGGCGCATCGGCAACTTCATCGGCGCCGAGCTGTGGGGCAAGTACACCGACGGCACCTGGGGCGTGGTGTTTCCCAGCGGCCTGCCGGCGCCGTTGAACCAGCTGGACATGCCGGCGCTGCGCGAGCAGTTCGCCAGCGGCGCACTCAATCAATTTGCCCGCCACCCCTCGCAGCTGTATGAAGCGCTGCTGGAAGGCCTGGTGATGTTCGTGGTGCTGTGGGCGGTATCGGCCAAGCCACGCCACCGTTACGTCATCTCCGGCCTGTTCGCGCTGATGTACGGCGTGTTCCGCTTCGCGGTGGAATTCGTGCGCATGCCCGACAACGGCGTGTACCTGGCGTTCGACTGGTTCACCCGGGGCCAGCTGCTGAGCCTGCCGCTGGTGGCCTTCGGCCTGGTGCTGCTGGCGCTGTCGCGCCGCGCGCCGGTGCTGCAGCCGGTGCTGCCGCCCACCACGCCTGCCGGGAGCAAGGCATGAAGGCCTACTTGGACCTGCTTGCGCATGTGCTGGAACACGGCACCGAAAAGGCCGATCGCACCGGCACGGGTACGCGCAGCGTGTTCGGCTGGCAGATGCGCTTCAACCTGGCCGATGGCTTCCCGCTGGTCACCACCAAGAAGCTGCACCTGCGCTCGATCATCCATGAGCTGCTGTGGTTCCTGAAGGGCGATACCAACACTGCCTACCTGAAGGAGCACCAGGTACGCATCTGGGACGAGTGGGCCGACGCCAACGGCGACCTCGGCCCGATCTACGGCAAGCAGTGGCGCAGCTGGGCCACGGCCGACGGCGGCAGCATCGACCAGATGCAGTGGCTGGTGGACGAGATCAAGCGCAACCCGGATTCGCGGCGGCTGGTGGTCAGCGCGTGGAATGTGGGCGAGCTGTCGCAGATGGCGTTGATGCCCTGCCACAACCTGTTCCAGTTCTACGTGGTGGACGGCAAGCTCAGCTGCCAGCTGTATCAGCGCAGCGGCGACATCTTCCTGGGCGTGCCGTTCAACATCGCCAGTTACGCGCTGCTCACCCACATGGTGGCGCAGGCCACCGGGCTGGGCGTGGGCGATTTCGTGCACACGCTGGGCGACGCGCACCTGTATTCCAACCACTACGAGCAGGCCCGCGAGCAGCTCTCGCGCGAACCGCGCGCGCTGCCCACGCTGTGGTTGAATCCGGCGGTCACCGACCTGTTCGGTTTCCAGTTCGACGACATCCGGATCGATGGCTACGACCCGCACCCGGCGATCAAGGCGCCGGTGGCGGTATGAGGCCGTTCGCAGGCCTGGCGCTCGGCTTGGCGCTGGCGGCGTTGCTTCCGCTGACGGTGCAGGCGGCGACGCCCTCGGCGGCGCTGGCCGCACAGGTCAACGCCCAGATCGTACAGCGGGAGGTGAACGAAGGCGTGGCCGCCATGGCCGGTGCCTCCGGTGCGGGGCTGATGCCGCGTGACCTGCCGGCCGGCTGTGAGCCGGCCATGCGGTCGGCGGTGGCGGGCATGTCCGCTCAACTGGTGCGCTTCATGCAGGCGGCGTTCAATGACCCGACCTACCAGCGCGCGTTCGAGCAGCAGTTGGCTCAGGCCTACACGGCGGAACAGCTGCAGGGGTTCCTCGATCGCCGGGAGGCCGGCGATCTGGATGGGCTGAGTGCCGACGTGATGTCCGCCCCCGGCCTCCAGGCGGCGCAGGACGCGCACCTGGCCAAGCTGACCGATGTGGCCGACGCGTCCATGGACGCCGACCCGGGCGTGCAGAAAGCGCTTGCGGCGGTACGCGGCGCGCAGGAGCGTTGCGACGCGCTGCGGATGGAAGCCGCCCAGGAATGAAACTCTCGTTGATCGCCGCGCTCGACCGCGACCATGGCATCGGCCATGACAACCAGCTGCCCTGGCAGTTGCCCGACGACCTCAAGCGCTTCAAGGCGCTCACGATCGGCAAGCCGATCCTGATGGGCCGCAAGACGGCCCAATCGCTGGGTCGCGCACTGCCCGGTCGCCCGAACCTGGTGCTGACCCGTTCGGGCCAGGTGCCGTTCGAGGGCATGCAGGCGGTGGCGTCCATCGACGAGGCGCTGCAGTTCGCGGCGGCCGCGGGCGCAGACGAGCTGTGCGTGATCGGCGGTGGCGAGATCTACCGCCTGGCCTTGGCGCAGGCCACGGACCTGCACCTGACGTGGGTGGCCACGCAGGTACAGGCCGACACGCACTTCCCGCCGGTCGACCCACAGCAGTGGATCGAGACAACCCGCGAACACCACCCGGTCGACGCGAAGCACGCGTTTGCATTCGCCTTCGTGGATTACGTGCGGAAGTCGTAAGGCCAACGCCAACGCCGTGGTCTGCGAGTGCCGCCGGCCCAGGCCCGACACATTCGCAGACGAGAGCTCCAGGACTTCTACGCGGTGGTGGGCGTGTTGTTGCCTTCGCTGCCCGCGGGTTCGCGGGGCTGGCGAGGCTGCTGCTGCGGGCGCTGGCCGCGGTTGCGCGGTTGCCCGTCGCGTTGGCGCGGGGGGCGGCCGTTGCCGGGCGAGGTGCCTTCGGCAGCCGGACGGCGGGCCGGTGGGCGTGGGGGTGTGGCCGGCTTGGGTACGTCGCGGCCGGGAACCTGGACCACGCGCAGCTCCTCGGTATCGAGCTGCAGCGCCGTGAGCTTGCCGCCCCAGACCGCGCCGGTGTCGATCGCGTGCACGCCCTGGGTGATCGTCAGACCCAGCGCCGACCAGTGGCCGCACACGATCTTCAGATCGCGTTCGACCCGCCCCGGCACTTCGAACCAGGGATAGAGGCCCTGTTCCTGCGTGCCCGGCGTGCCCTTGTCTTCGATCCCGATCCGCCCGCGCGGCGTGCAGTAGCGCATGCGCGTGAGCAGGTTGATGATCGCGCGCGAACGGTCGTAGCCCGCCAGCCCGGGCGACCAGCCCGGCTTGTCGCCGTACATGTTGCGGAACAGCTTGCGGTAGCCGCTGCCGTGCAGCTGCGCCTCCACCTCGCGCGCGTGCTTCTCGGCCAGCTGCGTGGTCCACTTCGGGGCCAGCCCGGCGTGCACCATCATCCAGCCCAGCTCGCGGTCCACGTGCACCAGCTTCTGCAGGCGCAGCCACTCCAGCAGCTCGTCGCGGTCCTCGGCCTGCACGATGCGCAGCAGGTCCGGGTTGACCTTGCGCTGCTCTTCCTCGGTGCGGGCACCGACGGCCAGCAGTGACAGGTCATGATTGCCGAGCACCACCACGCTCTGGTCGCGCAGCGAATGCACCAGCCGCAGGGTTTCCAAAGATTGTCCACCGCGGTTGACCAGGTCGCCACAGAACCACAGTGTGTCCACCGCCGGGTCGAAGCGGATCTTCTCCAGCAGGCGCTGGGTGACGTCGTAACAGCCCTGCAGATCGCCGATGGCCCAGACACTCATGCGTGCGCCTCCATCAGTGCAGTGTGCGCGGAACGGTCAGCACGAACGGCGCGATGGGCGCGGCGAACTCGGTGCCATCGTCGGCGACCATGTCGTAATGCCCCTGCATCGTGCCGTGTTCAGTTTCCAGCATGACACCGGAGGTGTAACGGAAGTCTTCACCCGGGCGCAGCCGGGGCTGCTCACCGATCACCCCGTCGCCGTCCACGTGCTCCACGCGCCCATTGCCGTCGGTGATCCGCCAGTGGCGGGCCACCAGACGCGCCGCGACGCGGCCCTGGTTGTGGATGCGGATCGTGTAGGCGAACGCAAAGCGCCCGTCCTCGGGAATGGACTGGTCATCAAGGAAACGCGGGGCGACCTCGACCGAGATCGCATAGTTTGCAGCGTCGTTCATGCAGGCAGTTTAGAGGGTGTTGTGCAGTTTGAGGTGAGCGCCGGTGGGACATGCCACGTTGGCGGCGCTACTCGACCGGTGCAACCGGTACGTTGGCCAGGGCAATGAACTGCGCGACGTCCAGCTGCTCGGCGCGTGCATCGCTGCGCACCCCGGCGGCCTCGAACTGCTCGGCGCTGATCACGCCGTTGAGGGCATTGCGCAGCGTCTTGCGACGTTGCCCGAAAGCGGCGCGGACCACGTCGGCAAAGCGCTTGCGATCATGGATGTCGACCGTGGCCGGGTCGCGCGGCACCAGCCGCACCACGGCGGAGTCCACCTTGGGCGGCGGCCGGAACGCGCCCGGCGGCACCACGAACAGCGAGGTGACCTTGCACCACGCCTGCAGCATCACGCTCAGGCGGCCATACACCTTGCTGCCAGGTTCGGCGGCCATGCGGTCGACGACCTCCTTCTGCAGCATGAAGTGCATGTCGCGGATGACCGCGGCGTGCTCCATGGCATGGAACAGGATCGGCGAGGAGATGTTGTAGGGCAGGTTGCCGACCAGGCGGATCTGGCCGTCGCCGGCCAGCTCGGTGAAGTTCACCTGCAGCACGTCGCGGTGCACGATGGTCAGCTCGCCCAGTGGTGCGGCGGCGGCCGTCAGCGGTGCGATCAGGTCACGATCGAACTCGATCACGGTCAGGTGCGGATGGCGGCGCAGCAGCGGCAGGGTGATGGCGCCCTGGCCCGGGCCGATCTCGACCAGGCGGTCGTCGTCCTTCGGGTTGACCGCCAGGACGATCTTGTCGATGTAGCTGCGATCGGCCAGGAAGTGCTGGCCGAGCTGCTTTTTGGCCGGCGCGGTGAATCCGGCGGCAGAGGGGGAATACGGGGAAGTCATGGCGCCATCTTACGTTGCCGCGCCAGCCGGGCACACAGCCCGGTGGCAGCGAGGAGACTGGAGGGATCGGCCAGGCCACGCCCGGCCAGGTCCAGCGCGGTGCCGTGGTCAACCGCCACCCGGGGGTAGGGCAGACCCAGCGTGATGTTGACGGCCTGCTCGAAACCGCTGTACTTCAGCACCGGCAGGCCCTGGTCGTGGTACATGGCCAGTACCGCGTCGAACCCGGCCAGTTTGGCCGGCAGGAAGGCGGTATCGGCCGGAAGCGGGCCGACCAGGTCCATGCCGGCGGCGCGCAGGCGCTCCAGCAGCGGGATGATCAGGTCCAGTTCTTCGCGGCCCAGGTGGCCGTCTTCGCCGGCATGGGGGTTCAGTCCCAGTACGGCGATGCGCGGCGCGGCGATGCCGAACTGGCGGTGCATCGCGTCGTGCACGATGCGCAGTGTGCGGCCGAGGCCGTCGGCCGTGATCGCATCGGCCACCGCGCGCAGGGGCAGGTGGGTGGTGGCCAGGGCCACCCGGACGATGTCGTTGGCCAGCATCATCACCACCTCGACCCCGGCCTGGTCGGCCAGCAGTTCGGTGGTGCCGCTGTACGCAATGCCGCCCTGGTTGATCACCGCCTTGTGCACCGGCCCGGTGACCACCCCGTCCAGTGCGCCGGACAGGCAGGCCTGGCCGGCCTGCAGCAGCGCGCCGATCACCGCGCTGGCGTTGGCCGGATCGGCCTGGCCGAAGCGCGACGGGACCGCATTGCGCACGTCGCGCAACGGCAGATCGCCCGGCTGGCGGGCGATGGCATCTTCAGGCAACAGTGTGAGCGGCAGCGACAGCGCGGTGGCAGCGGCGCGCAGCGTATCCGGGTCGGCGAATGCCAGCAGCCGGCAATCGGTGCGCGGCTGCTGGATCAGGCGAAGGCAGAGTTCCGGGCCGATCCCAGCGGGCTCGCCCGGTACCAGAGCGAGCTGCGGGATCATCTGGCCAACCTCAGGGCTTGGCCGGCGCCGGGGCCGGGGTGGCCTGGGCGCGATCACCGCTGCGCAGGTCAACGTAGGCTTCGCCACGCAGTTCCTGCAGGTAACGGTTGTACTCTTCTTCCAGTTTGCGACGGCCAATGGTCTCGCGGATCTGGGAGCGCTTGTTGTCGGTGCCCGCATCGGTCTGGCGGGTCGCCACGCGCTGCACGATGTGCCAGCCGGCGTCGGTGCGGAACGGCGGGCTGACGCCGCCATCGGTGAGGCCGGAGACCTGCTTGCCGAAGTCCGGACCAAATGCGTCCGCCGGGAACCAGCCGAGGTCACCGCCCTGGCCCTTGCTGTTGGTGTCTTCCGACGATTCCTTGGCCACGGCCTCGAAATCGGCGCCACCGGCAATGCGCGCGCGCAGGGTGTCGATCTTGGCCTTGGCCGCCGCGTTGTCCTGCTGGTCGGTGACACGGATCAGGATATGGCGGCCGTGGAACTCGGTGATGGTCTGGCCGCCGGTGGCGGCGCTGGCGTCGCGCTTTTCCACCAGCTTGAGCAGCTGGAAGCCGCTCGGGCCACGCAGCGGGCCGACCACGTCGCCGGCGTTCATCTGAGCCATCATCTGCGCGAACGCATTGGGGATCTCATCCTGCGTGCGCCAGCCGAGGTCGCCACCTTCCAGTGCGTTGGGGCTGTCGGAATAGCGCACGGCGGCGGCATTGAAGTCCAGCTCGCCCTTGTCCAGCAGTGCCTTCACGCCGTCCGCCTTCTTCTGGCCGGTGCTGATCTGCTCGGCCGTGGCGCCTTCGGGCAGCGCGATCAGGATGTGCGCCAGGTGGTACTGGGTACCCACGGTCGCTTCCTGCTTCAGCGCGGCATCCACTTCACCTTCGCTGACGCTGATGCGGCTCTGCGCGAAGCTCTGGCGCAGGCGCTGCACGGTGATTTCGTCGCGAACCGAGCTGCGGAAGTCGTTGAAATCCACGCCGTCGGCGGCCAGACGCTGGCGCAGCGCGTCCAGGTTCGAGCCGTTCTGCTGGGCAATGGCGTTCAGGGCCTGGTTCAATTCCTGATCGCTGACCTTGATGCCGCTGCCTTCGGCACGCGTCACCTGCAGCTTGACCAGCACCAGGCGTTCAAGCACCTGCCGGCTGAGCACGTCATCCGGCGGCAACTGGGCCTCGCGGCCGGCGTACTGGGCCTTGATGTTCTGGATGGCGCGGTCCAGCTCGCTCTGCAGCACCACGTCTTCGTCGACGATGGCGGCAATGCGGTCCAGCGACTGGGACTGCTGGGCCAGCACCTGCAACGGGGCGGACACCGTGGTGACCGCGAGCAGGGAAGCAAGGAGGACAGGAAGAGTCTTGGTCATGGGATCAGGTTCGGATCGTAGTCGTCGCGCGTGGGGGCGCCCGTGTTGCTGGGCGGCACGAGATAGAGGTCGTCTCGGTAGTAGCCGAGAATAGCACGGCGCAAAGTGCGGTCCGTGTTCTGGCCGATGG
Organism: Stenotrophomonas sp. KH_036_B; assembly: GCF_057839485.1. Classification (NCBI taxonomy): domain Bacteria; kingdom Pseudomonadati; phylum Pseudomonadota; class Gammaproteobacteria; order Lysobacterales; family Lysobacteraceae; genus Stenotrophomonas; species Stenotrophomonas sp. KH_036_B. The sequence goes on from NZ_CM174491.1 coordinate 864,492, forward strand.
AGCTCAGGCCCTTGAGCACGAACTCGATCTGGAAGGAATTGTTGAGCTCACCCTCGCGGTTGCGCACGTAGCGGCGGGCCAGGGCGCGCACGGCCAGGCAGCAGCTGTCCCACTGCACGCCGCCGATGATTTCCAGCGGCGCCTTGTCGGCGATGGAGTAGTAGTAACGACCCACCACGCTCCAGCGCTCGTTGATCGGGTACAGGAAGGACAGATCCGCCTGTTCCAGCAGGGTGCGCTCTTCCTTGGTCGCGGTGCTCGAGGCGGCCGCATTGATGCGGTAGCGGTAGGTCAGGTTGACGATGCCGTCGTTGGACATCAGGTAGCGCGCACGCACGCTGGCCAGATCCTCCCGCTTGTACTTGGGGTCCCACTGGTAGGTGGCGCCCAGGTTCCAGCGGTCGTTGATGGCGTAGTTGGCGTCGGCAATCCAGGCCGACTTGCCCTGTTCCACCTGCGAGGCGGTGCCGGGCAACGTCACCCGCGAATCGTCGAAGTACAGGATCTGGCCGATGCTGCCGGAGAAGCGCTCGCGGCCGGTTTCCTGGTTGATGAAGCGGGTGCTCACCGCCATGGTCAGCTGGTTGGCATCGTTCTGGCGGTCCGCACCGGTATAGCGCGAATCGCGGAACAGCTGGCCCCAGCTGAAGGTGAAGTCGCGGGTGTCGAAGATCGGCAGCTCGCTCTGGTCGCGGTACGGCGTCCGCAGGTAGAACAGGCGCGGTTCCAGCGTGTGCAGGTACGAGGTGCCGCCGATCTCGGTCTCGCGATCGAAGAACATGCCCGCGTCGAGGCTGGCGATGGGCACGCTGCGGTGCGGCGAGGTGTTGCCACGCAGCTGGTCGGGGGTCGGGTTGGTGATGCCCGCGTCGTTCAGTGCCTGCAGCCGGGTCTGGTCGGCCAGCCCGCGGTCCAGCTCGTAACCGGTGTAGCGGTAGGCCAGGGTCGGGGTGACGTACCAGGATGCACCGGCGAAGGGCAGGGTGACATACGGCTTCACGTCCAGGCGCGAGCCGTTGTAATACGGCGTCACCACGCCGGTGCGTTCGTAGTCGCCCTCGGCGCCGAATTTCTGGTTGGCGTCGTCATGGGTGAAGTGCACCGCTTCGGCATACACGCCCACTTCCAGCCACGGCAGCAGCGGCTTGTCCCAATTGAAGAACGCGCGCGGCTGGCGCGCATAGGGCAGCGAGGATTCGGTCAGGGTGTAGTCGGTGAGCTGCCAGTAGTCGGCCATCAGCCCGCCGGTCCAGTTTTCACCGGTCCCGTAGATACCGACCTGGCTCTGGATGCTGGAAGTGGTCACACCGAGCAGCTTGCTGGAGAAGTCTTCGGTATAGCGTTCGTCGCTCACCCAGCCGATGTTGGCGCGCGCCTGCCAGTTGGGGTTGAGGTTGTGGTACCCCTCGTACTGCACCTGGCCACGGTCTTTGTCGCGCAGCTTGTCGTTGGGCAGGTAAGCGGTCCGCAGCTCGCCCCGGCCGCCGTCGTACAGGTAGCGGAATTCGTTGTCGAGCATGAAGCCGCGCTTGCTCATGTAACGCGGGGTCAGCGTGTCGTCGTAGTTCGGCGCCAGGTTGAAGTAGATCGGCTGCGCGTAGTCGAAGCCGTTGCGCCCGGACAGGCCCAGCTCCGGGTACAGCAGGCCGGTCTGGCGACGGTCGTCGATGGGGAACTTGAAGTACGGCGCCCACAGCACCGGCACCTTGCCGATGCGCAGTACCGCGTTGCGCGCGGTACCGAAGCCTTCGTCGTTGTCCACGTCGATCTGCGGGGCCGACAGCTTCCAGATCGGCTGCGACGGATCGCAGGTGGTGTAGGTGGAGCGGTGCATCTGGCCCACGGCACCCTGCAGGTCGATGGACTCGGCGCCGCCGTTGCCACGCCGGGACACCAGCTGGTACTTGATGTCGCTGATCTTGTGGGTATCCGACTCCTGGTTGCCCTCGGCGCGCTTGGCGACCATCCGGATCGAGGAGTCCTGGTACCGGACGTTGCCTTCGGCAATGTAATTGCCGCTCTCGGTGTCGAAGCTCAGGTGGTCGGTGCCCAGGAACTGGTCGCCGCGCTTGAGCGCCACGTTGCCCTGGTACTGCGGCACCGTACTGGTACCGAACAGCGTGTCGCCTTCGATATCGGTGGGTTGCTGGTCGCGGGTTTCGGCCGCGGCCTTGTCCGCCACGGGGGCATCATCGAACACGGGCAGGACATCGGTTACCGGGCACAGGCCCCAGTTCACCGGTTTGTCGTCGGCCATGGCCGGCAGGCAGATGGCGATGCTCAGGGGGAGGGGTAGCAGGCGGAGGGCTCGGCGCACGCGGGCTTCGGATTCGGGCGAAAACGGATCGTAGCTTGCCCCATCCCTTGCATAGGGGCAATGAAGGCCTTTCGCGGGGCGGGGTTCAGGTTCATCCGGAGCACGGTAGCGCCGGCCGTTGGCCGGCACCCATCACAGCATCGCCCCGACGTGGGCGACCGAGCATTCGGCCAAGGCCTGCAGGTCGTATCCGCCCTCCAGCATGGACACCACGCGGCCACCGCCATGGCGCCGGGCCAGGCCCCGCAGCTCGGCGGTGATCCAGGCGAAATCGTCGGTCTCCAGCATCAGGTCGGCCTGGGGATCGCGCAGGTGGGCGTCGAAGCCGGCCGAGATCAGCAGCAGCTGCGGCCGGAAATCATCGATCGCCGGCAGCATCTCGTCGGCCCAGGTATTGCGGAAGCGGAAGCTGCCGCTGCCCGGGGGCAGCAGGATGTTGAGCAGGTTGCCCGCGCCGCGGTCGCGGCGCAGCCCCGAATTGGGGAACAGCCCCGCCTGGTGGGTGCTGTAGTAGGCCACCCGCGGGTCGGCAACGAAGATGTCCTGGGTGCCGTTGCCGTGGTGCACGTCGAAGTCGACCACCGCGATGCGCTCCAGGCCGTAGCGGTCACGTGCATAGGCGGCGGCGATGGCGATGTTGTTGAAGAGGCAGAAGCCCATCGCGGTGCTGGCGGTGGCGTGGTGGCCCGGCGGGCGGACCGCGCAGAACGCCACGGGGTCGTCGCCCAGCATCACCGCATCCACGGCGGCCACGCCGGCGCCGGCGGCGTGCAGGGCTGCGTTGGCCGAGCCGGGCGAGGTCATCGTGTCCATGTCGATCAGGCGCAGCGGCTCGGTCTGCGGCTTGAGCACCAGGTCGATCAGTTCGCTGTCGTGCACCCGCGCCAGCTCACCGAACTTGGCCGGCGGGGCCTGGCGCCAGTCCAGCTGGTCCGGGTAGGCCGCCTGCAGGGCATCAAGCACCACCTGCAGGCGCTGCGGGCATTCGGGATGGCCGCGGCCGGGATCGTGTTGCAGACAGGCAGGATGGGTGAAAACCAGCATGCGGACAGGGTTCCGGTGGGCGGCTCAGCCGTGGCGGCGCGTGTGCTGCCAGAGCACTTCGCCGTGGCCGTCGGCACGGGCCAGCACCCGCGCCAGCACGAACAGCAGGTCGGAGAGGCGGTTGAGGTAGTGCAGCGCCTCGGCGCGAACCGGCTCGTGGCGGGCCAGGCTGACGGTCTCGCGCTCGGCCCGGCGCACGATGGTGCGCGCCAGATGGCAGCGTGCGGCCGCTTCGCCGCCGGCCGGCAGGATGAATTCCTTCAGGTCGGGCAGATCGGCGTTGTACTGGTCCAGCTGGCGTTCCAGTGCCGCCACGTCGGCGGCCTGGATGGCGGCGTGGCCCGGGATGCACAGCTCGCCGCCAAGGTCGAACAACTGGTGCTGCACGGTGGTGAGCAGCGCCCGCACGTCGTCGGGCAGGGCCACGGCCAGCAGCACGCCCAGTGCCGAGTTGGCCTCATCGACGGTGCCGAAGGCGTTGACCCGCAGCGCGTCCTTCGGCACGCGGCTGCCGTCGCCCAGACCGGTGGTGCCGTCGTCGCCGGTGCGGGTATAGATGCGCGACAGCCGGTTGCCCATGCTGGCGCAGCTCAGTGCAGGGCGTCGCGGCGGGCCTGCAGCAGCTTGGTCACCTGTTCGGTGGTCAGCTGCAGCGCGGCCGCCAGGCCGACATAGATCGAGGCCGTGCGCAGGTAGGGCAGGAACCAGTCTGCATAGTTCTTCAGCCAGCCCCCCGGCGTCGGCGCGGCGACCACGTCGCTGGTCCAGTAGAAGCCACTCTGCGCGAACAGGTGGCAGACCGCCACGGCCGCGATCAGCAATGCCGCCGCCTTGCCCAGTGCCGCCCAGCTGGCGCCGCGATACCCCTGGCGCAGTACCGCACCCCCCGCCCACATGGCGAAGTAGGCCGGCACCAGCAGGGCGGTGCCCGGCGAAACGCAGTAATGCTGCCAGTAGCCGATGCCGCTGGCGCGGATCACCAGCACGTCGATCACGATCGCCAGCACCATCAGCAACGGGAAGGCCCAGCGCGTCCAGCTGCGCAGGTAGAAGCCACCGATGAAGAACACGGCCCACGATGCATCGGGGATCGCCGCGAAGTGATTGACCCGGCTGGCCGCCATGAGCAGCACGAGCACGGACAGGACGAAGGCGCGTTGGGCGTGGGTGGTCATGGCAGCGGCGATGGGAGTCCAGCATTCATTCTAGCGCCTGTGGCGCCGGGGCGGTGCCGGGCGCCCCGACGCTCATCTCCCGGCAGGTCGCACGCACTATCATGGGCGGCATGAGTGAACGTCATGACGTAGTGATCGTGGGCGGGGGGCTGGTGGGTGCCAGCCTGGCCATCGCGCTGGACCGGGCCGGACGCACGGTCGGGCTGGTCGAGGCCGCGCCGGCCGAGGTGCTGCCGCCTGTATTCGACCAGCGCAACCTCAGCTTTGCCGCCGCCACGGTCAACGCGCTGACGGCGCTGGGGGTGATGCCGCTGCTGGGATCGGCGGTGGGGCCGATCACACGTATCCATGTGAGCCGGGCGGGTGATTTCGGCCGGGTGCAGATGGACGCCGCGCAGTACCAGCGGCCCTGGTTCGGGCAGGTGGTGGTGGCGCGCGATGTCGGCCAGGCACTGGAGACCCGGCTGCAGTCGCTGCAGCACCTGACCCGGTATCGGCCGGCCCGCTTCGTGCGGCTGGGGGCGACGGTGGATGGCCATCGCCAGGTGTTCATCACCGATGAGGGCGGTGAACGCTGCCTGTTGGCGCGGCTGGTAGTGGGCGCCGACGGCACCCGCAGCGCGGTGCGCGAGGCGCTCGGCATCGGGGTGGACGAACACGATTTCCAGCAGACCCTGTTCGTAGCGCGGGTGCGTGCGGCGCGCGCGCCGGATGGCACCGCCTACGAGCGCTTCACCGATACCGGGCCGACGGCGCTGCTGCCGCGCGGCGACCGCCACTACGGTGCCGTGCACGGCGTTGCACGCGACCAGGCCGATGCGGTGCTGGCGCTGGATGACGCGGCCTGGTTGCAGCGGCTGCAGGGCGCGATCGGCTGGCGTGCCGGTCGCCTGCTCGAGAGCGGCCCGCGCAGCGCCTACCCGCTGATCCAGGTGCTGGCCCGCGCGCTGACCGGCGAGCGCAGCGTGCTGCTCGGCAATGCCGCGCAGACCATCCATCCGCTGGGCGCGCAGGGCTTCAACCTGGGCCTGCGCGATGCGCTGACGCTGGCCGAGCTGGTCGCCGAGGCCGGCGACGCCGGCAGCGACGCGCTGCTGCAGGCGCACGTCGCGCGCCGCGAAGAGGATCGCCGCCAGACCATCGCGTTCTCCGGCGGGCTGGCCCGCGTGACCAGCAACCCGGCGCCGCTGCTGCGTCCGCTGCGCAGTCTCGGCCTGCTTGCCGCGCAGGCCACGCCGATGCAGTCGATGCTGGTGGGCGGCGCAATGGGCTTCCGCGGTGAGGTTCCCGCACTGTGCCGTGGAGCGGGCGTATGAGCCGCCGCGCGCGCGATGTGACCGTGGTCGGCGGGGGCGTGGTGGGGGCCGCCTGTGCGCTGGCCCTGGCCGACGCCGGGCTGGAGGTGACCCTGGTCGAGGGCCGCGAGCCACCGGCGTGGCAGCCGCAGCAACCGGACCTGCGCGTCTATGCCTTCGCTCCCGACAACGCGCAGCTGCTGCGCACCCTGGGGGTGTGGCCATCGGTACTGGCGGCACGCGCCTGCGCTTACCGGCGCATGCGCGTCTGGGACGCTGCCGGTGGTGAGGAGCTGCGCTTCGATGCCGACACGCTCGGCCGCGAACAACTGGGCTGGATCATCGAGAACGACCTGCTGGTCGATCGCCTGTGGGCGGCGTTGCCGGCAGCGGGGGTGCAGATCTGCTGCCCGGCCCGGGTGGAGGCGCTGGAGCAGGACGCCGATGGAGTGCGCCTGCGCCTGGACGATGGCCGTCGGCTGGAGTCGGCGCTGGCGATCGCCGCCGACGGCGCCGAATCCACCCTGCGCCGGCTGGCCGGGCTGGAGGTCACCCGGCAGGACTATGGGCAACGTGGCGTGGTGGCCTACGTCGACACCGAGCACGACAATCAAGCGACCGCCTGGCAGCGCTTCCTGGTGACCGGTCCGCTGGCGGTCCTGCCGACCGGCACCCGGCGCAGTTCGATCGTCTGGACGCTGCCCGACGCCGACGCCGAACGTGTGCTCGCCCTGGACGAGGCGGCGTTCGGGCAGGAGCTGACCCGCGCGTTCGGTGCGCGACTGGGCGCCATGCGGCTGGCGTCGGCGCGGGCCGCGTTTCCGCTGCGGCGCCAGCTCGCCACGGAGTACGTGGCGGGCCGGGTGCTGACGCTGGGCGATGCAGCCCACGTGGTCCATCCGCTGGCCGGACAGGGCGTGAACCTGGGCCTGCGGGATGTGGCCGCGCTGCATGCGCTGGTGCTGCGCGCGCGGCAGCGGCGCCAGGACTGGGCGTCGCCGGACAAACTGCAGCGCTGGGCGCGCGAGCGCCGCAGCGACAATACGGTGTCCGCGTACGGCTTTGACGCAATCAACACGGTGTTCTCCAACGACGAGATGCACTTGACCCTTGCCCGCGGGCGCGCGCTCGGCTGCGTCGGCAAGTGGCCGCCGCTGGTGTCGGCGTTGTGGAAACGCGCGGCGGGGCTGTAGGCGCGTCCGCGCGCCGGGTGATGGAAACATGGAAGCGGTGTTGGGCCAGCTGGGGGATGCTTCCCGGGCTAGCAGCCCCGCCAGCGATCTGGAATATCCATGAAGACCCACCCATCCGCACAGCAACTCTTCCACAAGCTGATGAACTGGGGGCCCACGCGCACCGCGCAGCTGAAGGATCGCTCCGCTGACCAGCTCCGGGCGGTCAACGGGCTGCTGACCGAGGTGAAGAATACGTACCGTTCCACCCCGATGCTCAAGCGGGAGATCGCGCTCCAGGCCTTCGTTGCCAAGGCGGCGGCCGCACAGCAGAACGGTTCGCCGGCATTGCCAAAGGCCGTGCGCGACGATGCCGCGCAGCAGATGCGCGGTATCCAGGGCGAACTGAAGGCACAGCTCAGCGCGGCGCGCCGGGAGCGTGGCCAGCAAGGCAGTACGTCGCACCAGCGCTGCAGGGACCTGGCCGAACTCGTCGCCCAGTCACGCGATGCAAAGCGTCTGTTGAAGAAGTGAGCCGGATTCTGGCGTGCGGTAGTGCGCACGCCGTTGTCGCAATTCGCCCACAGTGATCGAAACCTGAAAGTGGCAGCGCCTATGCAACCGGCAGACTGAGTTCGCGCCGTCGATGTGGATCGGATGGATCGGCGGCGCATTCCGTCTTCCAGGACCTGTCGGAGTTCCATGAGCCTCTCCATCAATCCTTTCAGCGCGCTTTGGCAGAAGCCGCGTACGGGCAACTACCCTCACGCCGCTCGGGCCATGGCGAAGCAGCCGGAGGAAGCAGTAGCAAAGCTGAGTGGCCTGCTCCTGTTGATCAACAACGTGGGCCACCAATATGGCGTCGGGTATGCAAGCAAACCCGCGTTGGACGCCGGTGCCGAACTGCAGCAGGTGGTCGACGGAACGCGCACGGATGCGGGCGCATTGACGCCTGCGTTCTTCGAGGCGCAGCTGATCCACGTCGGGCAGTTGGAGGTAGACCTCCGCCGACAGTTGGGCGCGGCACAGACAGACGAGCAGCGGGACGCACTGCGCAAGGGTCTGGCGGAATGCGTCCACCTGCAGCGCTTCCCGGACTAGTCGCGGCTCAGGGCAGCAGCCAGCCGCGCAGCTGAGCGCGGTCCAGCCGGCCGCGGTGCAGGGTGTCGAGCGACGTGAATTCGTCGGCCAGGGCCGGTTTGGCCTGTGCCTCATCGCGGCTGATGAAGCCATCCCCGTCCAGGTCCAGCGTTTCGAAGGCGAAGCGGTACTGGCCGACGACGCTGTCCGGGCGAACAGACCGCACCGTCACCGTGGCTTCGCCGGCAATCGGTGGCAGGGTGACTGCATGGGTGACCTCGCCACTGGACAGCGGCTGGGTGCGTACGCTGGCCGGGACGTCCCGCAGCGGTTCGCTGATCGCCGGCGCGGGCGTGCGCACCTGGGCTGCCGCAGACAGCGGCAGCAGTGCAAGCAGGATCAGCGCCCGCAGGCGCCTCACCGTCCCCTCCACGCCAGCACCGTGATCTCTTCGCGGTCGTGGTAGAGCTGTTTGGCGCGCAGGTTGAGCGGTTTGCCCGCCTGCGCTTCGAACAGTTCCAGGCACAGGCGGGTTTCGTCCCAGCGCTTCTTCATGGGCAGTTTGAGGTTGAAGATCGCATGCCGGCACCAGCCCTCGCGGAACCAGGTGGCCATGCGTTCGGCCACGCGGCGCGGCTGCTCGACCATGTCGCAGACCATCCAGTCGAGTGGTGTTTCCGGTTGCCAGTGGAAGCCGTCCGCACGCAGGTGTTCCACCAGGCCGGTCTCCAGCACGTGCTCGCGCAGCGGGCCGTTGTCCACGCTGATCACGTGCATGTGCTGGCGGGTGAGCACCCAGGTCCAGCCGCCGGGCGCCGCGCCCAGGTCGGCCGCGCGCATGCCGGGTTTGACCAGCTGCTCGCGTTCTTCCGGGCTCATCAGGGTCAACAGCGCCTCGTCCAGCTTCAGCGCCGAGCGCGACGGCGCTTCGGTCAGCAGCTTCAGGCGCGGAATGCCCAGGGCCCACGGCGCGCTGTCGCGGGTGTCAGCCACGCAGACAAAGGCGTGGCGGCCATCCACGAATACCACGTGCAGGCGCGGCAGGCTGGTATTGGGCTTGTCGGTGAGCAGGCCGGCCTTGCGCAGCGCCGGGCGCAGCGCATTGCCGAACGCGCGGGCCAGGCCGGCCAGCGGCTTGCCTTCGTCCGAATCGGGATGTTCCACCCACATGTCGCCGAAGCGCTGCTGGCCCTCCAGAGCCGCCAGGATCGGGGTGATCCGGTCGGTGGGATCCAACTCGCGCAGCTCGGCCAGCACCACCAGCTTCTGCCGGGCGAAGATCAGCGAGCGCCAGGGCAGGGCCTTGGACAGCGCGGCGCCTTCTTCGGTGGCAAACAGCACGTAGCCATCGTTGCGCTGCGTACGCGCATAGCCGGCGATGTTCGCGTAGGCGGCGCGCTCGCTGAGCTCACCGGCCAGTTCTGGTTCGAATCCCTGCCGGCACAGGCACAGCAGCCCGCTCATCGGCGCACGCCCGTGGCGTGGAGATCAGTAATGCGCACCGTTGGTCTCTCCGTACTGGCGCAGTACCGCGCGCGCTGCATCGCGCTCGATGTCGCGCACGACCTCGATGCCACGCGTGTTGAGTTCACCGATCCAGTCGGCCGGCAGGGGGCCTTCGTCGAACGGAGTGAGTTCTTCGACATCCTGCGCGCTGGCGCCGATCAGCAGCCGGTCGATGCCGGCCCAGATGGTGGCGCCATAGCACTGGCAGCACGGCTGCGAGGAGGTGGCCAGGGTGATCGGGGCCAGCACATCGTTCAGGCGCGGCGTCTGCAGGCGCTGCTGGGCCAGCATGTAGGCCATGTTCTCGGCATGGGCGAGCGAGGTGCTGTGTGGCACCACGCGGTTCACGCCCGCGGCGATGACGCGGTCGTCCGGGCCGAACACCACCGCGCCGAACGGGCCGCCGGTCTGTGCCTCGACATTCAGGCGCGACAGCTCGATCGCCAGCGCGACCTTGTCGGCGTCACCGGGATAGGCACGGCCCAGGTCGATCTGGTCGTGGATCCAGGCGGGCAGGGTGAGGTGGACTTGCGCGTACAGCATCGGAATGGGGCCTATGGGTATTCGGGTGGGGCGGGCGCAGTGTATCGGGCCGGGCGTGGCGCTGCCGTGTCCGCGCTGAACGCTGGCACGCAGGCGCGCCCGGCCAACCCTGCCTGGGCAGGATCGGCGCGGTGGAGATGGCAGGGCCGGCGCAGCACGCCGGCCCGGGCGGCTTACGCCGACCAGGTATCGCGCAGGGTGACGCTGCGGTTGAACACCGGCGCGGCGGCGGTGTGGTCACGGCGGTCGGCGACGAAGTAGCCGGTGCGCTCGAACTGGAACGACTGCTCCGGTGCGGCGGTGGCCGCGGCCGGTTCGATGTAGCCGGTCACGGTGCGACGCGAGTCCGGGTTGAGGTAATCGCGGTAGGTCTTGCCCTCGGATTCGTCGTCCGGGTTGGGCACCGAGAACAGGCGGTCGTACAGGCGGATCTCGGCCGGCACGGCATGCGCGGCGCTGACCCAGTGGATGGTGCCCTTGACCTTGCGGTTGGCGCCTTCCATGCCCGGGCGCGATTCGGGATCCAGCCAGCCGCGCAGCTCGGTGATGGTGCCGGCGTCGTCCTTGATCACCTCATCGCAGCGGATGATGCCGGCGCCGCGCAGGCGCACTTCGCCGCCCGGCACCAGGCGCTTCCAGCCCTTGGGCGGAACCTCGGCAAAGTCCTCGCGCTCGATCCACAGTTCGCGTGCGAACGGAACCTCGCGGGTGCCGAATGCTTCGTCCTTGGGGTGATTGGAGAAGGTCAGGGTCTCTTCGTGGCCGTCGGGCAGGTTGGTCAGCACCAGCTTGACCGGATCGACCACCGCCATGCGGCGCGCGGCGGCGCTGTCGAGGTCTTCGCGCAGCGCGCCTTCCAGCACGCTGAAGTCGATCATGGAGTTCTGCTTGCTGATGCCCACGCGTTCGGCGAACAGGCGCATTGCCGCCGGGGTGTAGCCGCGGCGGCGCAGGCCCTGCAGGGTCGGCATGCGGGGATCTTCCCAGCCGTCGACCAGCTGTTCGGTGACCAGCGCCATCAGCTTGCGCTTGCTCATCACGGTGTAGTTGATGTTGAGGCGCGAGAATTCGATCTGGCGCGGCTTGGCGGCCTCACGCGGCAGGCCGCGATCCACCAGCGGCTGGGTCAGCGCATCGTTGTGGGCGAAATCGACGTTGTCCACGCACCAGTCGTACAGCGGGCGGTGGTCTTCGAACTCCAGCGTGCACAGCGAGTGGGTGATGCCTTCGATGGAATCACCCAGGGCATGGGCGAAGTCGTACATCGGGTAGATCGGCCAGGCATTGCCGGTGTTCTGGTGCTCGACATGCTTGATGCGATACAGCGCCGGATCGCGCAGGTTGATGTTGCCGCTGGCCATGTCGATCTTGGCGCGTACGGTGCGTGCGCCGTCCGGGAATTCGCCGGCGCGCATGCGCGCGAACAGGTCCAGGTTTTCTTCAACGCTGCGTTCGCGCCACGGCGACGGACGGCCGGGTTCGGTCAGGGTGCCGCGGTAGGCGCGCACTTCCTCGGCCGAGAGGTCGCAGACATAGGCTTTGCCGTCGCGGATAAGCTTCTCGGCGGCGAGATAATAGGCGTCGAAGTAATCCGAGGCGTGGCGCAGCTCGTTCCATTCAAAACCGAGCCATCGCACGTCGTCCTGGATCGCGGCCACGTACTCGGGATCTTCCTTGGCCGGGTTGGTGTCATCGAAGCGCAGGTTGCACACGCCGCTGAACTCGCCGGCGATGCCGAAGTTCAGGCAGATCGACTTGGCATGGCCGATGTGCAGGTAGCCGTTGGGTTCCGGCGGGAAGCGCGTCTTGATCGCGGAATGCTTGCCGGCGGCCAGGTCCTCGCGGACGATCTGACGGATGAAATCCCGCTTTTCGAGGGTTTCCGGAAGGGCGTCGGTAGGGGCGGCAATAGGCTCGGACATGATGCGCAGGCAGAAGGCAGAAAGACCGCCAGTCTAACGCGTCCCTCCGGGACGCGTTAGACAGCGAATCTCCGGCACCGCCTGGAGCCGGCCAGCGGCCGGCACTACGAGAATCTCCGGTGCCGCTTGGAGCCGGCCGGCGGCCGGCACTACGCGAATTTGCGGTGCCGCCTGGCGCCGGCCGGCGGCCGGCACTATGCGGTCTCCAGCGTATGCTGGCCCTGTCCCCCTTCCGGAGCCCCGCCCATGCACGTGATCTACCAGGCCGACAACCTGTTCGACGCCCATCTGGTCAAGCATGCGCTGGAGGCGGCGGGGATCCCGGCGTTCGTGTTCGGTGAGTCGCTGCTGGGCGGCATGGGCGAGCTGCCGCTGTTCGGGGTGCTGCGGGTCTGCGTTCCTGATCTGGCGCGGCCGGAGGCGGAGCAGATCGTGGCCGGGCTGGACTTGGGCGGGCCGCTGGACGACCCCATATTCGATGGTGACGAAAGCGCCGGCCTGTTGCCGGCCTAGGAGACCGCCATGTTGGGAATTGCCAAGGGCCTGTTGGGCATCGGTGCGTTCAAGCAGCGCCTGCCACGGCCAGAAGAGGCGCTGCCGGGCCGTGAGCACGCGCTGCCGCTGCACAACCAGCACTACGTCAACAGCCACCCGCTCAAGGACGGTTTCGCGGGCCTGCAGCGCATCCGCTTCGCGATGGGGTGTTTCTGGGGCGCCGAGCGCATGTTCTGGACGCTGCCAGGGGTCTACTCCACCTCGGTCGGCTACGCCGGCGGGGTGACCGCGAACCCGACCTATGAAGAGGTCTGCTCCGGGCTGACCGGGCACACCGAAATCGTGGACGTGGTGTTCGACCCCGCCATCATCAGCCAGGACGCGCTGCTGCAGGTGTTCTGGGAAAACCACAATCCCACCCAGGGCATGCGCCAGGGCAACGACACCGGCACCCAGTACCGCTCGGCGATCCACGCCACCAGCCAGGCCCAGTTCGATGCCGCCCTGGCCAGCCGTGATGTCTACCAGCAGCGCCTGAGTGAGGCCGGACTGGGCGAGATCACCACCGAGATCGTGTTCCCGGCCCCGGAGTATTACTACGCCGAGGATTACCACCAGCAGTATCTGGCCAAGAATCCGAATGGCTATTGCAGGATTGGTGGGACCGGGGTTAGTTGCCCAATCGGCGTTGGGGCTTGACAGCTCCGGATTGCAGATGATTCTGGGGCTGCCGGGCTGCCGGGCTGCCGGGCTGCCGGGCTGCGGCACGGCAGCTGCATGCATCTGGGCGAACAGCCGGTGTCCATTGCAGGGTCTGAGTTGGGCCGGCGGGTGCGTAGGTAGCCACGGAAGTTCAACCGCGGTGCCGATCACTTTCATGCGTTACCGGGCGCGGTGGCGTTCCGTCCCGTCGTTCGGGAACCGACGCTACCGCCCCCTGTCCGTTCGGCGTAGAGCCACGCCCTGCGTGGCTGCCTGTTGCATCCGGCCGCGACTCACCATCTGGGTCTGGCCGACGGCCGCCCTGCTCGGATGAACTGAAATGCCAGCCGTTCGCGGAAACCCTAAAAAAAACGGGACGGATGCAATCTCAGCATCCGTCCCGCTTTTACATCGTCAAACAACCAGTGCTTACAGCCGCTCGCGGATCGTCTGGCGCAGGGCTTCCAGGTCCTTGGCGAAGGCGTCGATGCCGGCGGCCAGCTTCTCGGTGGCCATCGGATCGGCGGCCAGGTCGGCGGCGAACTGCGCGGCGTTGATCGGCGTGACCGCGATCGATTCGGCTGCACCGGCCACCAGCTTGCGCGGCAGCTCGCCGTGGTCGGCGTCCAGCTTTTCCAGCAGGTCCGGCGAGATCGTCAGGCGGTCGCAGCCGGCCAGCGCTTCGATCTGTGCCGTCGAACGGAACGAGGCGCCCATCACCACTGTCGGCGAACCGCGACGCTTGAACTCGGCGTACACGCCGCGCACGAACACCACGCCCGGGTCCGCATCGATGTCCGCCGGTGCCTGGCCATTGGCCACGTACCAGTCCAGGATGCGGCCCACGAACGGCGAGATCAGGAACGCGCCGGCCTCGCTGCAGGCCAGTGCCTGGGTTGGGTTGAAGATCAGCGTCAGATTGCAGTCGATGCCTTCGGCCTGCAGCTGGCGCGCTGCGTCCACGCCCTCCCAGGTCGCCGCGATCTTGATCAGCACCTTGCTGCGCGGCACGCCGGCCGCCTCGTACATCGCGATGAACTGCCGCGCCTTGGCCACCGTGGCAGCCGTATCGTGGGCCTGGTCCGCATCCACCTCGGTGGATACGCGGCCCGGCACCAGCGAGCTCAGCAGCGTGCCCACACCCACCGTCAGACGGTCGGCCACGGCGTGCACGATCGTCTCGCGCTCACCCTGCTGTTCCCGGCCCCAGGCCAGCGCGCGTTCGATCAGGTCCGCGTATACCGGCAGGTCCAACGCCTTCTTCACCAGCGTCGGGTTGGTCGTGCAGTCGACCGGCTTCAAGCGCTTGATCGCCTCATAGTCGCCCGTATCGGCAACGACAACGGAGAGATCACGCAGCTGGGTGAGTTTGGACGGCGATGCGGTGCTCATTGCGACTCCTGGAGCGGAACGTGGGCCCTGCGCGATGCGCGGCAGGGACGGTCAATTCGGGGTGGGGTTGTGGACGGCCGTGACCCGCAGGCGCAACTTGCGGCCACCCGGCGCATCCCAGTCCATCGACTGGCCGACGGCCAGGCCCAGCAAGGCGGTGCCTACCGGCGCAAGGATCGACACCTTGCCCTGGTCGACATCGGCTTCGCGCGGATAGACCAGCGTCAGCACGTGCTTGTCGCCGTGCAGCTCATCTTCGCACTCCACGCGCGAATGCATCATGACGATGCCCTCAGGCATCTCTTCCGGCGCCACGACGGTCGCACGGTTGAGTTCCTGGGCCAGCGCCTGGCCGGCCGGACTCTGGCCGTTGGCGGGCGATTCCAGCATGGCGTCCAGACGGTCCATGTCGCGGCTGGAAACAGTGATGGATGGGGGTAGTCCGCTGGAAGTGGACATATGAAGCTCCTTACGTGTGTGGAAGACCCATGCAAAAGGCGGCGCCTGCTGGCACCGCCTCGTTCTATTGTGCTGCCTATCGTGAACGGATGCGACCCGTCGCCGGGTCGCCTTGATACAGCCGGTTCAGCGTTGGCGGTCAGGCCCTCGGCCGCGCCCGCGGGGGCGCCAGCGCGGTATCGCTGCTGTCCAGCGAGAACAGGCCCTGCGGCAACTTCTTGAACTGCTCCGCCAGCTGTTCCAGGAACCCGGTCATGGCCGAACTGCGCCGCCAGGCCATCGCGATGCGCCGGCTGGGGCGGTCATCGCCCTTGAAGTCGAGCAGGCGGATGTTCTCCGAACGCGGTACCGGCGGCTTTACCGACAGCGTCGGCAGCAGGGTGATGCCGACATCGGCCGCGACCATCTGTCGCAGCGTCTCCAGGCTGGTGGCCCGGAACTCGGACTTCTCGTTCGCGCCGAACAGCCGGCAGACCGCCAGTGCCTGGTCGCGCAGGCAGTGGCCGTCCTCGAGCAGCAGCAGCTTCTGCGACGACAGCTCCTGCACGTCCAGGTGGTGGCGACGCGCCAGCGGGTGTTGGCCGGAAACGGCCAGCAGGAAGGGCTCTTCGAACAGGAACTCCGCATGCAGCTGGTCATCGTCCAGCGGCAGCGCCAACAGGGCCGCGTCGAGCCGACCCTCGCGCAGCCGGGTCAGCAGCTCGTCGCTCTTTTCTTCCACCAGCAGCAGTTCCAGGTTCGGGAACCGCCCCCGGATGTTGGGGATCACGTGCGGCAACAGGTACGGGCCGAGGGTGGGGAAGATGCCCAGCCGTACCGTGCCCGCTTCCGGGTCGCGGCTGCGCCGTGCAGCTTCCTTCATCTGTTCCACTTCGGCCACGATGGAGCGGGCGCGAGCGGCCGCCTCCACGCCTGCCGGGGTGAGCATGACCTTGCGCGGTGCGCGCTCGACCAACGGCAGGCCCAGCTCATCCTCGAGCTTGCGGATCTGGGTCGACAGCGTGGGTTGGCTGACGAAGCAGGAAGCAGCAGCCCGACCAAAGTGTCGATGGTCGGCCAGCGCCACCAGATATTTCAGATCACGTAGGTTCATTTCCTTGTACCTCTAGACGGTAATGGACCGGGTGATGGCGTGGTTTACCCAGCAGGTAAAAAAGGTTCCCGGCGAACCGGGAACCCGACGTTTCAGGCAGCTTCGGCGACAGCGCCGCTGCTCTTGGGAACGGATGTACGGATCAGGTGATCAAAGGCGCTCAACGCGGCCGTCGAACCGGCGCCCATCGCGATGATGATCTGCTTGTACGGCACGGTAGTGCAATCACCTGCTGCAAACACGCCGGGAATACTGGTCTGGCCGCGGTCGTCAATGACCACTTCGCCGCGCGGCGACAGCGCCACCGAGTCTTTCAGCCATTCGGTGTTCGGCAGCAGCCCGATCTGCACGAAGATGCCTTCGAGCTCGACCCGGTGCGCATCGCCACCGACGCGGTCCTTGTAGACCAGCCCGTTCACCTTCTGGCCATCGCCCAGCACTTCCTGGGTCAGGGCGCTGGTGATGATGGTGACGTTGCCCAGGCTGCGCAGCTTCTTCTGCAGCACTTCATCGGCGCGCAGTTTCTCATCAAACTCCAGAAGGGTCACATGCGTCACCAGGCCGGCCAGATCGATCGCCGCCTCGACGCCGGAGTTGCCGCCGCCGATCACCGCCACGCGCTTGCCCTTGAACAGCGGGCCGTCGCAGTGCGGGCAGTAGGCCACGCCCTTGTTGCGGTACTGGTCTTCGCCGGGCACGTTCATCTGGCGCCAGCGCGCACCGGTGGACAGGATCACCGAGCGCGACTTCAGCGACGCGCCGTTCTCCAGCTTGATCTCCACCAAGCCGTCGTCGCCGGCGGGCACCAGCGCGCTCGCGCGCTGCAGGTTCATGATGTCCACGTCGTATTCGCGCACATGCTGTTCCAGCGCCGCGGCCAGCTTGGGGCCTTCGGTTTCCTTGACCGAAATGAAGTTCTCGATCGCCATGGTGTCCAGCACCTGGCCGCCGAAGCGTTCGGCCGCCACACCGGTGCGGATGCCCTTGCGCGCGGCATAGATCGCCGCGGCGGCACCGGCCGGACCACCGCCGATCACCAGCACGTCGTACGGGGCCTTGGCGGCGATCTTCTCGGCGTCGCGCTTGGTCGAACCGGTATCCAGCTTGGCCACGATCTGTTCCAGGCTCATGCGGCCCTGGTCGAAGATCTCGCCGTTGAGGTACACGGTGGGCACCGACATGATCTGGCGCGCCTCGACCTCGGCCGGGAACAGCCCGCCGTCGATCGCCACGTGCTGGATGCGCGGATTCAGCACGGCGGCCAGGTTCAGTGCCTGGACCACGTCCGGGCAGTTCTGGCACGACAGCGAGAAATAGGTCTCGAACTTGAAGTCGCCTTCCAGCCCCTGCACCTGCTCGATCACCTCGGCCGTCGCCTTGGACGGGTGGCCGCCCACCTGCAGCAGGGCCAGCACCAGCGAGGTGAACTCGTGGCCCATCGGCAGGCCGGCGAACGCCAGGTGGATGTCCTGGCCGGGCGTGGTCAATGCGAAGGAGGGGGTGCGCTCGGCGCCATCGCGGCACACGTCCAGCGTGATCTGGTTCGACAGGCTGACCAGGGTCTCGAGCAGCTCCAGCATTTCCTGCGACTTGGCGCCGTCGTCCGCATGGGCGGTGATCTGGATCGGACGGGTGACGCGTTCCAGGTAGGTCTTCAGCTGGGACTGGAGGGTGGCATCCAACATCGAAAAACTCCTTGATTCAGGCAAAGGAACGGCGTCGACGTACCGCTACGGTACATCTGGGCGGCGTAGGGGTGAACCGAAGCGGGCGCGGCGGGCACCGGCTTCGGTTCACCCCCACCCCCGTGGATACGGGAATGGGGATGAGGCGTTGCGGGATTAGATCTTGCCGACCAGGTCCAGCGACGGGGTCAGGGTCTTCTCGCCTTCCTTCCACTTGGCCGGGCACACCTGGTTCGGGTTGGCGGCGGTGAACTGGGCAGCCTTCAGCTTGCGCAGGGTCTCGGAGACGTCACGGGCGATCTCGTTGGAGTGGATCTCCAGGGTCTTGATCACGCCTTCCGGGTTGATGATGAAGGTGCCGCGCAGGGCCAGGCCTTCTTCGGCAATGTGCACGCCGAAGGCATTGGTCAGCTGGTGGGTCGGGTCGCCGACCAGCGGGAACTGGGCCTTGCCGACGGCCGGCGAGGTTTCGTGCCACACCTTGTGCGAGAAGTGGGTGTCGGTGGTGACGATGTACACCTCGGCACCGGCCTTCTGGAACTCGGCGTAATGGTCAGCCGCGTCTTCGATCTCGGTCGGGCAGTTGAAGGTGAAGGCGGCCGGCATGAAGATCAGCACGGACCACTGGCCCTTCAGGGTGCTGTCGGAGACCTTGATGAACTCGCCATTCTGGTAGGCATTGGCTTCAAACGGCTTGATCTGGGTGTTGATGAGCGACATCGATATTCCTCTTGGTGAAGGGCATGGGTGGAGCGACCAACACAGGTTAGCGGCTCCATTCCCATAAGGACAATCCATTGATTCCATCTATGCAATAGATACAGTCTATTGAAAAGGCATGATCGGTAGATGAACATCAATGGCTATTTCAACCAGATCCTTTATGCCGCAAGGGTTTTGGCAGAATGACCGCTGACAGCAGCCGATAGTTTTTGCTTATCCGGGCGTTGAGCAGGCTGAACAGCCGCGCGCGGGCCGTGGCCGTCGCGACCTTCGGTCGCAGACCGGGCGTTGCCCTACACTGCGGCCCCACCGTTCCCCGGACCCGCCGATGACCGCCGCCCCGCAGGAGATCCGCCAGCTGCTTGCCGATGCCGCCCGCGACCTGCCCGGGGTGGAGGCGCGGCATGAGGCCGAACTGCTGCTGCTGCACGTGCTGGGCCGCGACCGCAGCTGGCTGTTCGCGCATGCCACCGACCCGGTCGACGCCGACATCGCGACCGCCTTCCATGTGCTGCTCCAGCGCCGAACGGCCGGCGAACCGGTGGCGTACCTGCTCGGCCGGCGTGGCTTCTGGACGCTGGACCTCGCCGTCAGCCCTGCCACCCTGATTCCCCGGCCCGAGACCGAGCGGCTGGTGGAACTGGCGCTGGACCGCCTGCCCGGCGACCAGCCGCTGCGGATTGCCGACCTGGGGACCGGCAGCGGTGCCATCGCGCTGGCGCTGGCCAGCGAGCGGCCGCTGGCCCAGGTACTGGCTACCGACCTGAGCGCGGAGGCGCTGGCCGTGGCCGGTGCCAACGCCCGCCAGCACGCGCTGGGCAACGTCGGCTTCCGGCAGGGTGGCTGGTATGCGCCGCTGGCGGGCGAGCGCTTCGATCTGATCGCCAGCAATCCGCCGTACATCGCGAGCGACGATCCGCACCTGGCGCGTGGCGACCTGCGCTTCGAGCCGGCCACCGCGCTTGCCTCGGGTCCCGACGGGCTGGATGACATCCGACAGATCATCGACGGCGCCCCCGATCATCTGCGCCCGGGCGGCTGGCTGCTGCTCGAGCATGGCTGGGACCAGGGCGGGGCGATCCGCGCGCTGCTGGACGCTCACGGCTTCGTTGATGTCGCCACTGAGGTGGATCTGGAGCAGCGCGACCGGGTCAGCCTGGGCCGGCTGCCGGGCACGCTCGACGCCGGTGGCGGCAGCGCGCAAGGCTAGAATGAGGGCCCGCAGCGGGGCATCGCCTGATCGCCGCTGCGGCCGTTCATTCCACATGGAGTCACCCACATGCGCACGCTGTATCCCGCCATCACCCCTTACGACGTCGGCAGCCTGAAGGTCGACGACCGCCACACGCTGTACTTCGAACAGTGTGGCAACCCGGACGGCAAGCCGGTGGTGATGCTGCACGGTGGCCCGGGTGGCGGCTGCAGCGACAAGATGCGCCAGTTCCATGACCCGGCCAAGTACCGGATCATCCTGTTCGACCAGCGCGGTGCCGGGCGCTCCACCCCGCACGCCGACCTGGTGGACAACACCACCTGGGACCTGGTGGCCGACATCGAGACGCTGCGCGAACACCTCAAGGTGGAGCGCTGGCAGGTGTTCGGCGGCAGCTGGGGCTCGACGTTGGCACTGGCCTACGCACAGACCCACCCGGCGCGCGTGACCGAACTGGTGCTGCGCGGCATCTTCATGCTGCGCCGCTGGGAGCTGGAATGGTTCTACCAGGAAGGCGCCAATCGCCTGTTCCCCGACGCGTGGGAGCACTACCTCGCACCGATCCCGGTGGTGGAGCGGCATGACCTGATCTCCGCCTTCCATCGCCGCCTGACCAGCGACGACGAAGCCACCCGGCTGGCAGCGGCCAAGGCGTGGAGCGTGTGGGAAGGTGCCACCAGCTTCCTGCATGTCGACGACGACTTCGTCAACAGCCACCAGGACCCGCAGTTCGCGTTGGCGTTCGCCCGGATCGAGAACCATTACTTCGTCAACGGCGGCTTCTTCGAGGTGGAAGAACAGCTGCTGCGCGACGCGCACCGCATCGCCGACATTCCCGGTGTGATCGTGCACGGCCGCTACGACGTGGTGTGCCCGCTGCAGAATGCATGGGAACTGCACAAGGCGTGGCCGACGTCCACGCTGGAGATCAGCCCGGCCTCGGGCCACTCGGCGTTCGAAGCGGAGAACATCGACGCGCTGGTGCGCGCGACGGATCGTTTCGCCGGTTGATCCGGCGTGCCGACCAACGGTCGGCACCTGCCGGCGTGTCGTGGCGCCACCCGTCGGTAGGCCACGAAAGGAGCGGCGCAGCCGCGAGTAACGTCGCATCGCGACGGCCCCCAAGGGGTGCACGGCAACGCCGTGCATACCGTTGGTCGTGGCTGGCGTCACCAGGTGCCGGCGGACAATGCCTCCGCCAGCACCGTCAGTTTTGGCGAGGCCTGCCGCGACGGTGGATACACCAGCGACAGCGCGCGGGTGCGGCCCTCGAACGGTTCCAGCACGCGCTGCAGGCGTCCGTCCGCCAGCGCGTCGGCGACCGCGAAGTCCATGACCTGCACGATGCCGACGCCGGCCAGTGCACCTTCCACCAGCGGATCGCCGCTGTCGAACACCATCCGCGCCGGCGCGGTGAACTCGCGCAGTTCGCCGCCTTCGCGGAACTGCCAATCCACCAGCCGGCCGCTGCGCAGGTTGCGCACCGCCAGGCAGGCGTGATCGTGCAGGGCATCGACCGTAGCCGGCGCGCCGTGCCGGGCGATGTAAGCGGGTGATGCCACCGTCACCCAGCGCAGCGGCCGCAGCGGCCGCGCCACCAGGCGCACGTCGCTGATCGGACCGGTGCGCAGCGCGGCGTCGAAGCCTTCTTCGGCAAGGTCCACCAGCCGGTCGTTGAGCACCAGCTCGAACTGCAGGTGCGGGTAAGCCGCCATCAGCGTTCCGGCCAGGGGCACCAGCACCTTGCGCCCGAACATCGACGGTGCGGTGACCTTCAACACGCCCGACGGCGTGCACGGCCGATCGCCCAGCCGGCGCTCGGCATCTTCCAGCCCGCACAGCAACGGCGTGCAGTGCTCCACGAACTGGCGCCCGTCCGGGGTGAGGCTCACTGCGCGCGTGGTGCGGTGGAGCAGGCGCACGCCCAGCTCGGTTTCGAGGCGACCGATCGCGCGCGACAGCCCCGACTGGCTGATGCCCAGCTGTCCCGCGGCCGCCGTGAAGCTGCGCGCCTCGGCCACCTGCACCAGCATGCGCACGGCGTTGAGATCCATGGCGGTCTCCGATTGATGCGAAAATGCATGACAGAAATCGAAGTATCCGGGTTTATTTGTTGAGCGTCATCAATGAGACTGCCCGCCTCCCCCTCGCACCGACCGGCATGACCCACTCTCCGTCTTCCTTCCCGCCGCGCCTGGCGCTGACCCTGCTGGCGATGGCGCAGCTGATCATTGCGCTGGACGCCACCATCATCTTCGTCGCGCTGCACGAGATGGGGGTGCAGCTGCAGATCAACGCGCAGCAGCTGCAGTGGATCGTCAGTGCCTACACGGTGGCCTTCGGCGGCTGCCTGCTGCTGGGCGGTCGCGCGGCGGACCTGCTGGGCCGGCGCCGGGTGTATCGCACCGGTATGGCCGTGTTCGCGCTGGCCTCGCTGGTCGGCGGCTTCAGCGACAGCGCTTTGCTGCTGATCGCGGCGCGCGCGGTGCAGGGCATTGGCGCGGCGCTGTTGTTTCCCGCCACGCTCTCGCTGATCAACACGATCTACGCCGAAGGCGCGCCGCGCAACCGCGCACTGGCGATCTGGTCGATGGCCAGTGCCGGTGGCCTGGCGCTGGGCACGCTGCTGGGCGGCGTGCTGACCCAGAGCTTCGGCTGGTCGTCGGTGCTGCTGGTGATCGTGCCCTTCGCCAGCGCCTGCGCGGTGCTGGGCGGCTGGTGGCTGCCGCGCGACGCGGCGGTAACGCGCGGATGTTCGTTCGACCTGGCCGGCTGCATCACAGTGACCGTGGGTGGCAGCCTGCTGGTGACCACGCTGGTGCAGGCGCCGGAATGGGGATGGTTGGCACCACGCACGCTGGCCTGCCTGCTGGCTTCGCTGGTGCTGCTGGCCGCGTTCGTGGTGATCGAACAGCGCAGCCGCGACCCGTTGATGCAGTTCTCGCTGCTGCGCCTGCGCAGCCTGCGTGCGGCGATGCTGCTGACCATGGTGTTCATGAGCAGCTTCGGCGTGCAGTACTACTTCCTGGCGCTGTACTTCCAGGACGGCTACGGCTGGAGCGCGCTGCAGGCCGGGCTGGCGTTCCTGCCGCCGACGCTGGTGTGCACGTTCGGCATACGGATCAGCGAACACATGCTGCGCCGCCGTTCGCCGCGCCAGGTGCTGGCGCTGGGCATGGGCGCAGGCGCGCTCGGCATCGGCGCGGTAGCCGTGGCGTTGCCGTTTGGTGCCACCTACTGGGCGCTTTTGCCGGGGATCGTGGTGCTCAGCATCGGCCAGGGCATGACCTGGACGGCGATGTGGATCGTGGCCGGGCAGGGCGTGCCCGCCGCGCAGCAGGGCGTGGCCTCGGGCATGGCGGCCACGGCGCAGCAGATTGGCGGTGCGCTGGGGTTGGCGCTGCTGGTGATGCTGGCCAACGCGGGACGCGCCGCAGGTTCCGCCGGCACCCGCCCGGAGGCATTGCAGGGCCTGGTGAACGCGCAATACGGCGCGGCCCTGTTCGCGCTGCTGGGGGTGGGCGTGGCAGTGTGGTTGCGGCCGGAGGTTGAACGGCCGACCGGGTGCATCGACGGGTGCGCACCGACTGGGTAGAGCCGACTGGGTAGAGCCGACTGTTAGTCGGCTGCCCTTCGCGAGGTGGTTGAGGATGAGACGTGTGCCGACCCAGCCGACTAACAGTCGGCTCTACGCAGCCGACCAACAGCTGGCTCTACGCCCGCCATCGCCTGCAGCCCAGCAAACACCCGCGCCAACCGCTCGGCCCACGCGCGCTGCCCGGCGGCATCGGCAATCAGGTCCTGGCGGATCTCCAGCTCCACATGCAGCAGGCCACGGCCTTCGCCGTGCACCGGTACCGCGTAATCGCTGGTGCTGCTGACCGAATACGGTTCGTTGTCGCCCACCACCAGATCACCTTCATCGCGCAGCGCCTGCAGCAGGGCATGCGCCAATCGCGTGTCCTGGTGGTACAGCACGCCGGCGTGCCACGGTCGCCGCTCGTCGTTCATCTGCGGAGTGAAACTGTGCATCATCACCAGCAGCGTCGGGCGCATATGCGCCGCGCGTGCATCCAGCTCGGCGGCGATGCGCGCGTGATACGGCGCATGGATTTCATCGATGCGCTGCTGACGTTGCGCGGGCGACAGCCCGGCATTGCCCGTAACCACGGTGTGGTCGCTGATCTCGGGGATCAGCGTCGGCGACGCCAGCGGGCGGTTGCAGTCAATCACCAAGCGCGAATAGGTCTGGGTGATCGCCCACGCGTCCAGCAGGCGCGACAGTTCGGTGGTGACCCCGGCGATTCCGATATCCCACCCGATATGCCGGTCCAGCTCGGCCTGCGGCAGGCCCAGCTCCGCCAACGCCGCCGGCACCCGCTGGCCGGCGTGATCGGCGATCAGCACGTAGGGCGAGCGCCCGGCCGGGTGCAGCACGGTGAACGGTGCCGAATCGGAACCGCCCAGCAGCGTGCCCGTGGCCAGTGGAAGCGCGCGCGAATCAGCCACGCGGGGTGCCGTCCAGATGATGCTCGATCATCCACAGCCCCGCCCACAACTTGGCATCGAGCTCGTAGCCCTGGCCCATCTTTTCCACCAGCCACGCGGCGGCGCGGGCGCGTGGCACCTCATGCACGATGATGTCCTCGCTGGCATCGCCACCGCCTTCGCCAACCTTGTGCAGGCCGGTGGCGCGCACGAAGGCGATCTTCTCGCTGCTGGCGCCGGACGAGGTCGGGCCGATCATCAGCACCTCGGCGTGCGCGGCGGTCCAGCCGGTTTCTTCCTCAAGCTCGCGCACCGCCGAGTCTTCGATCGACTCGCCCGCATCGACGTCGCCAACCAGCCCGGCCGGCATCTCGATGGTGCTGGCCTGCAGCGGCACGCGGAACTGCTCGACAAACAGCACGTTGTCTTCGGGGGTCACGGCGATGATGATCGCGGCCAGGCCACCGGCGTGGGTGCGCTCGCTGTATTCCCAGGTGCCGCGCACGACCATGCGCTGGTACTTGCCTTCATAGACGATCTTGGGGGCTTGCGTAGTGGGGCTCATGCGAACTCGCTGGAAGGGGAAGAGGCGTCGGACAGGCCGGCGGCCGTGAACAGCCGGCGACGGGTCAACGGACCGAAGCGCAGCGCGTCGCACAGGCCCTGAAGCATCTGTGCGTCGGCAGTGGAGCGGCTGAAGTCGGCCTGGGCCGCGTCGAGCGGCGCATCCAGCGCGATGGTGGTCAGCTGCCGCCACAGCAGCGCATGTTCGCGCTGCTCGCGCAGGCGCACGGCCATCTGGGCGGCACCCCGCAGGCGCAGGAACGGCACTTCGTCCAGGCGTTCATACAGGGTGTCCAGGCTGCCGAAGTGGGCCAGCAGCACTGCAGCGGACTTGGCGCCCACCCCGGTCACGCCCGGGATGTTGTCGACCGCATCGCCACACAGCGCCAGGTAGTCGGCGATCTGGTGCGCGTGCACGCCGTGGCGCGCCTTGACCCCGGCCATGCCCCAGCGCTGGTTGCGCGCGTAGTCCCACTGCTCATCGTGCTCGTACAGCAACTGGGACAGATCCTTGTCGGCGGAGATGATCACCCCGCGCATGCCGGCGTCGCGGCGCGCGTGCAGCGCGCTGCCGATCAGATCGTCGGCCTCGTATTCGTGGTGGGCCAGTACGGTGAGGCCCAGCGCCACGCACAGCGCCTTGCAATGCGCGAACTGGCGGCGCAGCGCATCGGGGGCCGGGTCGCGGTTGGCCTTGTAGGCGGCGTAGAGCCCATGCCGGAAGCAGCTGTCCAGCGCCTCGTCGAAGGCAATGGCGATGTGCCGCGGGCGCTCGCGTTCCAGCAGGTCGAGCAGGAAACGGGCGAAGCCGTGCACCGCATTGGTGGGCCAGCCCTGTTGGTCCTGGAACTCATCCGGCATCGAATGCCAGGCGCGGAACACATACAGGCTGGCGTCGACCAGGTACAGCGGCTGGCGTGGCGGCGGAACGGCAACGACCGACATCTCAGCCCACCCAGTCCTGCAGCAGCGCTGCCGGGTCGGGACGCTCGCGTTCGGGTACGGCGGTCTTGGGCGTGCCGATGTGGATGAAGCCGGCGATGCGCTCATCGGCGGCCAGGCCGAGGTGGGCATGCACGGCCGGGTCGAACGCCATCCAGGCGGTCAGCCACTGCGCGCCGAAGCCCAGCGCCTGTGCGGCCTGCAGCAGGGCGAAGCAGACGCAGCCGGCCGTCATCAGCTGCTCCAGCTCGGGCACTTTGGGGCTTGGCGTGGGGCGGGCGATGACCGTGATGATCAGTGGGGCGTGCGAGAAGCGCAGCCGGTCCTTCTCCACCTGTGCGTCGGAGGCGGTGGGATCGCGCTCGCGGCTGCGACGGGCCAGGAACTCGCCCAGCGACTGCCGGGCATCCCCGGCGATGCGCAGGAAACGGAACGGCACCTTCTTGCCATGGTCGGGCACGCGCACCGCCGAGGCCAGCATGCGCAGCAGCGTTTCCGGGTCCGGTCCGGGCGCGCCCAGTTGAAGGGCGGGGACCGAGCGGCGGGCGTCCAGGGCGTGCAGGGCAGGGGAGTCGAGCATGGGATCTCAATAGGCGTCGCAGTGCCGTTGATTATAGTCGGGGCAGTTTGTGACACGGACTTGGGCAATCTCTGGTCCATTTGCGACAAAGCGTGATGAACCGCACTTAATTAATGGCAATCCTTCACGTCGCTGTACTCGCTTCCCAAGGGCGCTGGCCTTACGATACAAGGCCTGCCGGCGCCCGGGTCATGAGGTTCAAAGTGCGGACTGTTTCACTGTCCCTGACCGGTGGGCCGTCCTACCATCCGTGTGCCGGTGTCTTGGGGACGCCCGTACCCCTTGTATCCATGCTGCATTCTGTACCTGCGAAGGTGGGGAGCCTTCTCGCATGAACGCCACGCCCAACGTACCAGGGCAGCCGGGTCGTGACCCGGCGCTGTTGAAGCTTGCGCGCGAGGCCGCCCTTCCCGGACTGGTCGAGTCGTTTGCGACCGTGCTGGCACGCTTTGACGATGTGCTGTTCGACCGTGCCGGTACCGCTGGCGCGTCGCAGCTGCTTTTCCTGGATGGCATGCGCGAGCTGCGCCGCCGCCGGGACGACATCGTGGGCGGTTTCCGCGGTCATCTGGGGCGGGCCTGGGAGGCGCTGGAGCGCGGCGAGCCGCTGTCGGCGGAAGCCACCCTGGCCGGCCAGGTCGAGGACGGCCTGAGCCTGGTGCCCGAACACGTGCTGGAATCCCGCCTGGCGGTCCGCAACTTCGCCACCGTGCTGCTGCGCGACTGGAAGCCGGTGCTGGGACGGCTGGACCGTCGCCTGGGCTGGATCGCCGGCGGCCTGGAACTCACGGCAGACCTCAACCCGATCAGCCCCGAGCATATCGGCGTGGCGATCCACGAGGCCTTCGCAGACTGTGAACTGGCGCCGGAAGTGCGTCTGGTCCTGATCAAGCTGTGCGAGCGCGACCTGCACGCGCCGATCGGCAAGCGCTACGAGAAGCTCGACGAGCAGTTGGCCGCCGCCGGGGTGATGCCGCAGATGTCCGCGCCGCGCCGTCCTGCCCCGCGGCCGCCGACGGCACGCCAGGAGCTGGACGAGCTGGTCGATGCGCTCGATCCGGACGCGCAGAACGCCGACGATGCCGCAGCGCCCGCGTGGGCACGGCGCTTCGCGGACCGGTGGGCGGCCAGTCGTGGCCGCATGCAGTCCGCGCAGGCCGCGCATGAACACGCCGACGGCGGCGACAACCTCAGCGGCAACCAGGGCATGCTGCTGGAGGCGCTGCACGAGCTGCTGCAGCAGACCCGGCACGTGCGCGAGGACGCCACCTCCGCCGCCAGCGTGGCGGTGGGGCAGCAACGCCCGCTCAGCCAGCGCGAGATGATGTCGGTGCTGTCGCTGCTGCAGGCCACGCCGAGCGCGACGCTGCGCGCGGCCATTGGCGAAGATGGTGAATCGCTGGCCCAGCGGCTGAAGAGCGAAGTGCTGTCCGGAGCGACCCGGCTCGGCGTGGATCCGGCGCAGGCACGCCTGGACCCGCAGGATGAGGACGCGATCGACCTGGTGGGCATGCTGTTCGATGTGATGCTGGACGAACGCGACCTGGAGGGCCGCTCGCGTGAGCTGATCGGCCGGCTGGTAGTGCCGTTCGTCAAGGTCGCCATGCTCGACCGCCGCATGTTCGTGCAGAAGACCCACCCGGCGCGCAAGCTGCTCAACTCGCTGGCCGAGGCCTGCGAAGGCAATACGGGCGAAAGCCAGGCCGAGCGCGTGTTGATGGGCAAGGTCGAAGAGATCATCGAGCGCCTGGTGGCCGAGTTCAACGAGAACCTGGCGATCTTCCTGACGCTGGAAGAAGAATTCCGCGATTTCCTGACCCAGCACCGCCGCCGCATCGAGATTGCCGAGCGCCGTGCGGCGGAGACCCAGCGCGGCCAGGAAAAGCTGGAGATGGCGCGCACCCGCGCGGCCATGGAGCTGGACTGGCGCATCGACGATACGGCGCTGCCGCAGGCCATTGGCGAGTTCCTGCGCCAGCCGTGGCAGCACCATGTGACCCTGACCGTTCTGCGCGAAGGCGACGACGGTCCGTCGGTAAGTGAGGCGCTCGCGCTGGCCGATGGGGTGCTGGAAGAAGTGTCCGAGGCGCGCCGGCAGATCGTCGGCAAGCCATGGCTGCAGGCCTGGCAGCCGGCGCTGCGCAAGGTGTTCGCCAGTGTCGGCGTGCATGCCGATGCGGCCACGGCTGCGATCGATACGCTGCACGACACGTTGCAGTCCATTGCGGAATCGCGCCCGGAACTGGAGCGCGCGCTGCCCGAGCTGCCGCAGGTGGTGCTGCCCGCGCCGCCGGCACCGGAGAGCGGTGGGGTGGAACTGGGCAGCAAAGTGGATGTCAGCGATTTCGATAATGCCGACGCCGACCGCTTCCGCGGGCTGGAGATCGGCAGCTGGCTCGATTTTGTCGACAAGGATGGCAAGGTCCAGGCCGGCAAGCTGTCCTGGGTGAGCCCGATCTCCCAGCGCCTCCTGTTCGTCAACCGCCGCGGGGTACGCTTCTGCGTGGCCTCGCCGGAAGAACTGGCCGTCATGGTGCGCCTGGGCCGCCTGCGCGCGCATATCGACGACGGCGCGTTCGACAGCGCCATGCAGGGTGTGATCGATCGTCTCGACACCAAGGGCGCTACGGTTCACTGAGGTTGCGTTCAACGTCAACGTCAACGTCCGAAGGCAGCGTTTCAGGTGCTGCGTGCTGGGGCGGCCGTCGGGTAGCCCCGCTCCGGGACACGCCGTGAACCGCCCTCCGGGCCCCGGCCCAACCGCAAGCGGTTGTGCGTTCAGTCGCACGCGAGGCATGCCTCGCAAGCAGTGCGCCTTCACCCATGGGGGCTGCTAGAAAACATCCATGTTTTCTAGCGTCCCTCCGGGGGCTACCCGACGGCCGCCCCTGATGGATGGCCGCATGCGGTAAGGAAGAGCAGACACGCAACAGAACCATGCCCCGTTGATGCGGATACCCCCGGGCGCGTGGCGACGCGTTCATCGCGATGGCGCACGCCGGTCATAGGGCGCGGCGTGTCCCTACGCGGTCCCGTCATCGCGTGGTTGCGAGGGCGATGTAGGGTCGGTTCCGGAACGACTGCCATTGCACATTCCCCGCCCGATAACGCATTGAATTGATCGAAACCGCTCTCGACCATGGCTACCGACCCACTGTCAAAGGCGGGTCGGGGTGGGTTTGCGGGGGCATGAGCCGCATGGATGCGGCGACTGAGCTTACATGGACGTACTTGCAGCGTCCCCCGCAAACCCACACCGTCCCGCCAACTCCAGTGAACCGCTGGCTACAGGCTGTCCGCCCAAATGCATGATGCTGCCGGCCAACGGCCGGCACTCTCGCCACGCCGGAATTCACGCGGCGCTTCCCGCGGAAGGGCTCCGCAGCCGATCAATCGGGTTACGATCCCCTCACTTACCGCTGCTCGGGGACATGCATGGCTGTCGAGGTGTTGGGGGTCAAGGAACATGCGCCGGGCGAACGGCGCGTCGCGCTGACGCCGGAAACGGCGCGCAAATTCATCGCGCTGGGTGCCTCGGTGTGGGTCGAACCCGGTGCCGGTACGCGCGCCGGCTTCACCGACCAGGCGTATCTGGACGTCGGCGTCCAGCTGGCGGACGACGCCCGGCTTGGCCAGGCCGATATCGTGCTGTGCGTGCAGCCGCCGGAAACCGCGCGGCTGGGCCAGCTCAAATCCGGTGCCAGCCTGGTGGGCATGCTGCATCCGCAGGCCGATGCCGAGCGCGCCGGGATGATCCAGTCGCGCGGGCTGCAGGCGTTCCCGCTGGAGCGGTTGCCGCGCACGACGCGGGCGCAGTCGATGGACGTACTCAGTTCGCAGGCCGGCATGGCCGGTTACAAGGCCACGCTGATCGCCGCGCAGTTGGCGCCGCGCTTCTTTCCGATGTTGACCACCGCCGCCGGCACGATCCGGCCGTCGCGGGTGCTGGTCGTGGGCGCGGGCGTGGCCGGGTTGCAGGCGATCGCCACCGCGCGCCGGTTGGGGGCGCAGGTGGAAGGGTTTGATGTGCGCCCGGAAACGCGCGAGCAGATCGAATCCCTGGGCGGCAAGTTCCTGGATCTCGGCGTGAGCGCGGTGGGCGAGGGCGGGTATGCGCGGCCATTGACCGAGGAGGAGCGGGCGGAGCAGCAGCGCCGGCTGGGCGAGCATCTGCGGCTGGTCGATGTGGTGATCTGCACGGCGGCCGTTCCCGGACGTCCGGCGCCGAAGATCATCAGCAGCGCGATGGTGGCAGGCATGCGCCCGGGCAGCGTGATCGTCGACCTGGCCGCGGAGACCGGCGGCAACTGCGAGGCCAGCCGTCCGGGTGAAACGGTGGAGGTGGGTGGGGTGACCGTGGACGGTCCACTGGACCTGGCCAGCATGGGCGCGGTGCATGCGAGCGAGATGTATGCGCGCAACCTGTACAACTTCGTGGCGCTGTTCGTGAAGGACGGTGCGCTGGCGTTCGACTGGGACGATGAGCTGCTGGCGAAGACGCGGTGGATTGCCAATTGATACCGCGCAGCCACGCAGGGCGTGGCTCTACGGATGGGCGGCGGTAGAGCCACGCCCTGCGTGGCTGCGCGGAGACGGATCACCGTTTCGGCGGCAGATCCTTCACCGGGTTGGCCTTCAACCACTCCTGGCGCTGCTCCGGGCTCATGCTCGCCCAGCGTTCGCGCAGGGCATCGCGCTGGGCCGGGGTCATTCCGCGCATCTGCGCGAACAATGCGCGGGCCTGTTCGCGCTGCTCCGGGCTCATGTTCTCGAACCGATGGCGGCCGCGCCGGGCCAGCTCGCGCTGCTCCGGGGTCATGCTCTGCCAGCGTTGGCCGTGCTGCAGCATGCGCTCGCGCTGCGGCGGGGGGGCATCGTTCCAGCGGTCGCGCACGGGCGCGATCAACGCCTCGCGCTGCTGCGGGGTCAGCCGGTCCCAGTCGGGCAGTGCCGGGTTCTGCGCCCCGCTCGTCGCGCTCAGCGACACCAGCAGCAACGCCAGGGTCAGTTGCAGTTTCATGATCACTCCATTGCCAGGTCGGTCGTGCCCAGCCACACGTACAGGTCGGGATTTTCGTCGAGCACGTCGCCATTGTCATCGGTCGCGGTGGCGGCGACCTGCACCGGCGGCGTCACCGGCGGATGGAGGGTGAAACTGTAGCCCAGGCCCAGTGCGACCACCGCCGAACAGGCGGTGGCCAGCCACCAGCCGGGTGCGCGCGTGCGCCGGGGGGCGGCGTGGCGCGCGCTGCGCAGACGCGCCAGCGTGGCCGGGGAAAGCTGGGCCACCGCCTGCGCGTGCAGCTGCTGCAGGGAGGCGTCGTCTTGGGTGGGGGAAAGCGGGCGGCTCACAGTTCGATCTCCAGGTGCTGCTGCAGCGCCTGCCGGGCGCGCGAAAGGTGGGTTTTGACGGCGCCTTCGCTGCAGCCCATGGCGGCGGCGGTGGTGGCGCCATCGAGCTGTTGCAGGACGCGCAAGGTGAAGGCCTCGCGCTGGCGTGCCGGCAGTTCGCGCAGCGCCTTCACCAGCTGGGCGTACTGGTCGCGCTGCTCATGCGCCTGGGCGGGCCCCGGCGCGGGATCGGCCCAGTCGATGTCGTGGTCGCCGGCCACATCGTCGTTGCTGCGCCAGAACCGCAGGCGGAATCCCCGACGGCGCTGCAGGTCCACCACCCGGCGGCGCAGGATGCTCCAGAACAGGGGCGACCACTCGCCGGCGGGCTTGTCTCGGTAGGCCAGCATGCGCAGCATCGCGTCCTGCACCGCATCCAGCGCATCGTCACGCTGGCGCAGGCCGGCTTCGGCGAAGCGGAACGCGCGCGGGCCGATCCCGGCCAGGAACACGTCCAGCGAGGCCGGCAGCACGGTGTCGGCGTCGGCATCGGCGGGCAGCGTCGGCAGGGAGGGGCTCACCAGCACAGGGTAGCGCTCGCGCAGGGGGGATACGGTGACAACGCGCCAGGGCGGCAACGGTTGACCGCGCTGCAGAACGGTTCAGCGCATGGTTATGATGCAGGGGACGGGATGACCGCCTGGAAGAGGGACTGCAATGAGCGACGGGTTCGTGGCGTTGTACATCTTCATGCTGGCCGCGATCGCGGGCCACGTGATCATTTCGCGGGTGCCGGTGATCCTGCATACCCCCCTGATGTCCGGGTCCAACTTCATCCACGGCATCGTGCTGATCGGTGCGATGGTGGTGCTGGGCCACGCGCAGACCCCGCTGGAGAAGATCATCGGGTTCATCGCCGTGGTGCTGGGCGCGGGCAACGCGGCGGGCGGCTACGTGGTGACCGAACGCATGCTGGACATGTTCAAGCCCAGCCAGAAGCGCGATACCGGGGAGAAGGCACCTTGAACGTCACTACGGCGCAACTGCTGCAGTGGCTGGTGCAGGTGAGCTACCTTGTGGCCGCCACCCTGTTCCTGCTGGGCCTGCAGCGCATGGCCTCGCCGATGACCGCCCGCAGCGGTATCCGCTGGGCCGGGCTGGGCATGCTGATCGCCACCGTGGCGACCTTCTTCCTGCCCGAGCTGCACAACGTGCCGCTGATCCTGGCGGCGGTGGCGATCGGTACCGGCGTGGCCTGGTGGTCGGCCAAGCGGGTGGCGATCACCGACATGCCGCAGATGGTGGCGTTGTACAACGGCATGGGCGGCGGTTCGGCCGCTGCGATCGGCGCGGTGGAGCTGCTGCGTTTCTCGTTCCTGGCCAACCGCGATACGAGCCACTGGAGCGAGCAGGCCGTCGCCGAACTGGCCGCGCGCCAGCCCTCGGTCACGGTGCTGGTGCTGGCCATCATCGGTTCGGCGATCGGTGCGGTGTCGCTGTCCGGCTCGATCATTGCCTGGGCCAAGCTGGACGGTCGGCTGGACCGGCGCGTGACCTTCCCCGGCCAGCAGGCCTTCAACCTGCTGGTGGCGGTGGCCATGGTCGGGCTGGGGATCTGGGCCGGGGTAAGCCTGAGCCCGGTGGCGATCGTCAGCTTCTTCGTGGTCGCGCTGGCGCTGGGCGTATTGATGACGCTGCCGATCGGTGGCGCCGACATGCCGGTGGTGATCTCGCTGTACAACGCGTTCACCGGCCTGGCCGTGGCCTTCGAGGGCTACGTGCTGGGCAATGAGGCATTGATCATCGCCGGCATGATGGTGGGTGCCGCCGGCATCCTGCTGACCCGGCTGATGGCCAAAGCGATGAACCGGCCGATCAGCGGCGTGCTGTTCTCCAACTTCGGCGGGGGCGGTACCGCGCAGGAAATCAGCGGTGCACAGAAGCCGATCGAGGCCAGCGACGTGGCCGCGATGCTGGCGTTCGCCGAACGGGTGGTGATCGTGCCGGGCTACGGCATGGCCGTGGCCCAGGCCCAGCACAAGGTGTGGGAGCTGGCGCAGCGGCTGATCGAGCGCGGGATCAAGGTGAAGTTCGCCATCCACCCGGTCGCCGGGCGCATGCCCGGGCACATGAACGTCCTGCTGGCCGAAGCCGGGGTGCCGTACGACCTGATCGCCGACATGGACGACATCAATCCGGAGTTCCCCAACACCGACGTGGTGCTGGTGATCGGCGCCAACGACGTGGTCAATCCGGTCGCGCGCACCGACCCGGCCAGCCCGATCTACGGCATGCCGATCCTGGACGTGGTCAACGCGCGCAACGTGGTGGTGATCAAGCGCGGCAAGGGCACCGGCTTTGCCGGCATCGAGAATGCGCTGTTCTACGCCGACAACGCCCGCATGCTCTACGGCGACGGGTCTGGCGCGGCCAGCGCCCTGGTCAGCGAACTCAAGGCATTGGATGGCGGGCATTGACCCATTGCCGCGAAAAAAGGGGACGTACCCTGTTAATTCCCGGATTAACAGGGTACGTCCCCTTTTTTATGAGGCGCTTACCGCGCGACCCACCACCCCACGACCAGGGCGACGCCCAGCCACAGCAGCTCGCCGGCACCATTGGCCAGCTGCACCAGGGTGAACGCCATGAAGGGGCCCATGCGCAACGCTGAATCCCACGGATCCAGCCCCATCGAGCCGCCCAGGTAGGCCGAGGCGATGCCCCAGTTGGCGGCCACGGCCACCAGCAGGGTGAAGGCCAGGGTCAGCACGACCCGCAGCGGACCGGCCCGCAGGTTGCCCAGGCGCAGCATGAAACCCAGCTCCAGTGCGGCCAGCACGGCCATCCAGCCGGCCTGGCGGCCGCTCAGCAGCGCGATGAACAACCAGGCCAGCGTGGCCGTGACGACTCCAATCAGCAACAGCGGGGGCCAGAGCCAGTGGACGGACCTGGCGGGCGCAGACGTGGGCGACATGCATTCTTCCTGTAAGTCCCCACAGGATACCGGCTTGCGTGGTGACCGGCGCGTGGGCGGCCACTGGGCTAAAATGTCCGCCTTGCGGGAATTGGCCGCGACCCCCATATCGATCCACATGTACTCCCGTAGCAGCGAACCTGTCCACTTCGAACGCGACTGCGAGGCCGTCATGGTCCCGCAGGGCGAAACGGTCACCCTGCCGGCCGGCAGCTATGGCTATATCACCCAGGCACTGGGTGGCAGCTACACGGTGTTCGTCGAAGGCAATCTGTTCCGCATCGCCGGCAAGGACGGCGACGCCATCGGCAAGGAACCGCCGCCGGCCCTGGAACTGCCCGCCGACGCCTCCGACGAGGAGGTCGAAAAACTGGTGTGGCAGCAGCTGCGCACCTGCTTCGATCCCGAGATCCCCTTCAACATCGTCGACCTCGGCCTGGTGTACGAAGTGGAGCTCAAGCACCTGGACGACGGCCAGCGCGAGGTGGACATCAAGATGACCCTCACCGCGCCCGGCTGTGGCATGGGCGACATCCTGGTGGATGACGTGCGCAGCAAGCTGGAAATGATCCCGACCGTTGCCGAAGCGGATGTGGAGCTGGTGTTCGACCCGCCGTGGAACCAGCACATGATGTCCGAGGCCGCACGCCTCGAAACCGGCATGCTGTAATTGACCCGCCGCAGCTGTGCCGGCGGCGTGTGTTCCCCGTAACCAGAACAGGAAATATCCGGTGTCCCAGTCTTCCGTGAGCTTCACCACCACCCGTTCCGCCCAGCCGCGCAGCAGCGAGGAGCGTGATCGCATCCTGGCCGCCCCCGGTTTTGGTCTGCACTTCACCGACCACATGGTGGAAGTGCGCTGGGACAAGGACACCGGCTGGCACGATGCCAGCGTGCGCCCGTACGGCCCGCTGCAGCTGGACCCGGCCGCCGCCGTGCTGCACTACGGCCAGGAAATCTTCGAAGGCATCAAGGCGTACCGCCATGCCGACGGCTCGATCTGGACCTTCCGCCCCGATGCCAACGGCCGCCGCCTGCAGCGTTCAGCGCAGCGCCTGGCGCTGCCGGAGCTGCCGGTGGACATCTTCGTCGAATCGCTGAAGCAGATGATCGCCGTGGATGCGGACTGGGTGCCGTCGGCCGACGAATCCAGCCTGTACTTCCGCCCGTTCATGATTGGCGATGAAGCCTTCCTCGGCGTGCGTGGCGCGCAGAAGGCCGGTTACTACGTGATTGCCAGCCCGGCGGGCCCGTACTTCGCCAAGGGCGTGGCGCCGGTGTCGATCTGGCTGTCCACCGAGTATGCGCGCGCGG
Source organism: Stenotrophomonas sp. KH_036_B (assembly GCF_057839485.1). Classification (NCBI taxonomy): domain Bacteria; kingdom Pseudomonadati; phylum Pseudomonadota; class Gammaproteobacteria; order Lysobacterales; family Lysobacteraceae; genus Stenotrophomonas; species Stenotrophomonas sp. KH_036_B. Next base: position 900,501 of record NZ_CM174491.1, read on the forward strand.
CCAAGGGCGGTACCGGCGCGGCCAAGTGCGGCGGCAACTACGCCGCGTCGCTGCTGCCGCAGCAGAAGGCGCAGGCGCAGGGCTGCTCGCAGGTGCTGTTCCTGGACCCGGTCGAGGGCAAGTACCTGGAAGAACTGGGCGGCATGAACGTGTTCCTGGTCTACAAGGACGGCACGCTGGTGACGCCCGAACTGTCCGGCAGCATCCTGGAAGGCATCACCCGCGAGAGCATCCTGCAGCTGGCCCGCGACCGCGGCATGACGGTGGTGGAGCGCAAGGTGACCATCGACGAGTGGAAGCAGGGTGTGGCCTCGGGCGAGATCGCCGAGGTGTTCGCCTGCGGCACCGCCGCCGTGGTCACCCCGATCGGCCAGCTCAAGGGCGACGGCTTCGCGGTGGGCGACCTGAACGCCCCGGCCGGCGAAGTGACGATGTCGCTGCGCAAGGAGCTGACCGACATCCAGTACGGTCGCCTGCCTGACCGCCATGGTTGGCTGGTGCGCCTGGGCTGATCGGTCGATCCGCCGCTGGACCTGAAAGGCCCGCCTGGCAACAGGCGGGCCTTTTTCATGGGCGCCCGTAGAGCCACGCCCTGCGTGGCTGCGCAGCGCCCGGTAGAGCCGCGCCCTGCGTGGCTGCGCAGTGCCCGGTAGCGCCACGCCCTGCGTGGCTGACGCCCTCCCGCCGAAACACGTCTCTAAACGATCCAAATCTCCCTAACCAATTGATGCGCAAGCAATGTCCTGCCCCTGACGCACAAGACAGTGACGCAGGACACGGAATGCCCTCCCGCAGACACGCCGCCTATCAAAAAGTTTCTTCACATTCACAAACCCTTGACCCTGGATGTCTCAGATCGAAACTTTCACAACACTGAAAGCGGGCTGAAACGTTGTTGGGGTGGGTCGAAACCACTAGCGTCCGGGATCGGGCGGTTCATCAGGGGAAACCGATCCATCTTTCAGGCTCGATCCGCGCCATCTCTCCACAGCGACCGGATCGCGCCGACCTCCGCCGCATTGACGGCATCCTTCAGTCTTAAAGGGAAATCCGATGTCTCATGATTCGCAGCACCGCTTGCGTCAGCGCGCATTGGTTGTACTGGGTGGTTCGGTTCTCTCGACCCTGCTGCTTGCCGCCCCGGCCTTCGCCGGCGATGTGCAGCTGAGCGGGCTGTCATCCGCACCGACCCATCAGCGCTTCATCGTGAAGTACCGCAACGGCGCCACCGACGTGGCCAACCCGACGGTGCTGGCCAGCTCGCTCAAGGCGGCGGCATCGGCGGTACCGGCTGCGCAGGGGCGCGCGCTGGGCCTGCAGAAGCTGCGCCAGCTGGCCATCGGGCCGACCGTGGTCAAGGCGGACCGTCCGCTGGACGCGGCCGAATCCGAACTGCTGATGCGCCGCCTGGCGGCCGATCCCAACGTGGAGTACGTGGAAGTCGATCAGCTGATGCAGGCCACGCTGGTGCCCAATGACGCGCGCCTGTCCGAGCAGTGGGGCTTCGGCACCAGCAATGCCTCGATCAACGTGCGCCCGGCGTGGGACAAGGCCACCGGCACCGGCGTGGTGGTGGCCGTGATCGATACCGGCATCACCAACCATCCCGATCTCAACGCCAACATCCTGCCCGGCTACGACTTCATCAGCGACGCGGCTATGGCGCGCGATGGTGGCGGCCGCGACAACAATGCCAACGACGAAGGCGACTGGTACGCCGCCAACGAATGCGGCGCCGGCTATCCGGCCTCCAATTCCAGCTGGCACGGCACGCACGTGGCCGGCACCATCGCCGCGGTGACCAACAACACCACCGGCGTGGCGGGCACCGCGTACAACGCCAAGGTGGTTCCGGTGCGCGTGCTCGGCAAGTGCGGCGGTTACACCTCCGACATCGCCGATGCGATCGTGTGGGCATCCGGTGGCACCGTCAGCGGCGTGCCGGCCAATGCCAACCCGGCCGAAGTGATCAACATGTCGCTGGGCGGCGGTGGCACCTGTTCCACCACCTACCAGAACGCCATCAACGGCGCGGTGTCGCGCGGCACCACCGTGGTGGTGGCAGCGGGCAACAGCAACGCCAACGTGTCCTCGTCGGTACCGGCCAACTGCGCCAACGTGATCGCGGTGGCGGCCACCACCTCGGCCGGTGCGCGTGCCAGCTTCTCCAACTACGGTGCCGGCATCGATATCTCGGCCCCGGGCCAGGCGATCCTGTCCACGCTCAACAGCGGCACCACGGTGCCGGGCACCGCCTCCTACGCGTCCTACAACGGCACCTCGATGGCGGCGCCGCATGTGGCCGGCGTGGTTGCGCTGGTGCAGTCGGTCGCGCCGACCGCGCTGTCGCCGGCGGCCGTGGAGACCCTGCTCAAGAGCACCGCACGGGCACTGCCGGGCGCCTGCAGTGGCGGCTGCGGTGCGGGCATCGTCAATGCCGACGCCGCCGTGACCGCCGCGCTCAACGGCACCAACCCGAACCCGGGCACCGGCACCGTGCTGCAGAACAACGTGCCGGTCACCGGCCTGGGCGCGGCCAGCGGTGCCGCACTGGCCTACACGGTCACCGTCCCGTCGGGCAGTTCGCAGCTGAAGGTGACCATCACCGGCGGTAGCGGCGATGCCGACCTGTACGTGCGCTCGGGCAGCGCGCCGACCGACACCGTCTACAACTGCCGCCCGTACCTGAGCGGCAACAACGAGACCTGCACCATCAGCGCGCCGGCCGCCGGCACCTGGCATGTGCGGCTGAAGGCGTACAGCACCTTCTCCGGCGTGACGCTGACCGCGCAGTACTGAGCCCAGCCCCTCTCCAGTGGGCAACGCCCCGGCCTCGGCCGGGGCGTTCTTGTTCATCGGTACGATGGACGAGAACGCGTGGCTACCCACCGTCGGCAGGTACGCATACCGTTCAAAGGTCGCCCGACCAGCGGTCGGTGGCTACCGACGCTGGAGGCGGTTCCCGCCTCACGCGTCTTCGAACCGATTCGCGGCCACGTTCTTGCGCACGTGTTCGGGATTCCAGATGCGGCCGTTCATGGCGATGTACACGCCCGGCTGCAGCGACTGCACCGCGCCGATCGCGCAGCCGATGTTGAACTCGGCGTCCGAACCACGGAAGCGCGCCGGGCTCAGCGCACCGGTCATCACGATGGTCTTGTCGGTGATGCTCCTGAGCACCTGGCCGGTCTGCACCATCGAGTCGGTGCCGTGGGTCACCAGCACGTGGCGGGTCGGCTGGGCCGCGATGGTGGCGCGGATCAGTTCCCGGTCCTCGTCGGTGATGTGCAGCGAGTCCTTGCGCAGGATCGGAATCACGTTGAAACGGAAGGTCACGCCAAGCTCGCGCAGGATCATCCCGATCTGTGGATCGCCAATCTGGTAGTCCGACTTGTCGTCGAAGTAGATCTTGTCGATCGTGCCACCGGTGGTGATGATCAGTAGTTCTTCCATTGCAGCAATCCTGGTTGACGGTGAGCTGCGCGGAGACGCCGCGCCATGCGCCAATGATACGGCGGGTCTACGCGTTGCGCTTCCCGAAGCGGCGGCGCAGGCCCGGCGCGCTGGCGACTCCGATGACGGCCAGTGCCAGCAGCAGCTCCAGCCAGGCCCACCGCGCGGTGTCGGGATGGCTCCAGGCGCTCATGACCCCATGGCTGAACCAGAACAGGGCCAGCACGCCCGCCCAGAACTCGGCCTTGCCGCGTCCGCTCAGCACGCCAATGGCAAGCAGCAGCGGCGGTGCCGTGAAGACCAGCTGGCTGGCCAGCCAGTGCCGGTCGTTGGCGAACCAGACCGCGAACACCACCGCCAAGGCGAGCAGCAGCGCGGCCAACGTCCCCTTCTGCGCGCGCGGGCTCATCCCAGCCGCCGGGCGATGTCGGCCACGCGGCGGCCCAGCGCCCTGGCCAGGATCGCCTCGTCCTCGCTCGGTACCGGGTTGTCGTCCGCACCGGCCACATGGCTGGCGCCATAGGGCGTGCCGCCGGTCGTGGTATGGCTGAGCGCCGGTTCGGTGAAGGGAATGCCCACGATCAGGCAGCCGTGGTGGAGCAGCGGAACCTGCATCGACAACAGCGTGGACTCCTGGCCGCCGTGCAGCGATGCGGTGGAGGTGAACACCCCCGCCGGCTTGCCGGCCAGGGTGCCGTTGACCCATTCGGCGCCCAGCCCGTCCAGGAAGTGCTTCACCGGCGCGGCCATGTTGCCGAAGCGGGTGGGGCTGCCCAGCAGCAGCCCGGCGCACTCGGCCAGGTCGTCCACGCTTACGTAGGGGGCGCCTTCGTCGGGCACCGGCGGCCGTGCGGTCTGCGTCACTGCCGCGACCGGCGGCACCGTGCGCAGGCGTGCGCCCATGCCGGGCACTTCGCCGATGCCGCGCGCGATCTGGCGGGCAAGCCGTGCCACCGAACCGCCGCGGCTGTAGTACAGCACCAGGATCTCCGCCATCTCGCTTCCGTTGTGTCCAGTCGAACCGCAGTATGGCAATGCCGGTCGCCAAGGGCGAGCGTGCGGTGCTCCGAATACGTATCCGTCTCCCCGCATCGGGTACGCTTGCCCCGATGGAACCCCTGGATACCCTCAACCTGTGGATGGAGCGCGTACGTGACCGCGCGCGTACCGCCAGCTTTGGTCGCTTCCTGTGGCGCCGCTTCCTGGACGATCGCCTGTTCCAGGCCGCCGCCTCGCTGGCCTACACCACGGTGTTCGCGCTGGTGCCCCTGGCCATCGTGGTCTTCGGCGTGCTCTCGGCGTTCCCCGTGTTCGACCGCTGGAGCGACACGCTCAGCGACTACGTGTTCTCCAACTTCGTACCCAATGCGGCGCGCGCCGCCGAGGGCTATCTGCGCCAGTTCTCGGCCAGCGCCGGCCAGCTCACCGCCGCCGGTTTCATCGCGCTGGTGGTGTCGCTGCTGATCACCCTCAACAGCGTGGAGCAGACCTTCAACCAGATCTGGCGCGTCAGTTCGGCGCGACCCAGGCTCACCCGCTTCCTGGTGTACTGGACGGTGTTGACGCTGGGCGCGATGCTTGCCGCCGCCTCACTGGCGGTGTCGGCACGGGTGTTTGCGCTGCCCCTGTTCGGCACCAGCGAAGGCCGCCTGCTGGCCAACGCCTCGCTGACGCTGGCGCCGATCCTGATCGAATTCGTCTGCATCATGCTCGTCTACCGCGTGGTTCCGCATCACGTGGTGAAGTGGCGGCATGCCATCCCCGGCGCGATCCTGGCGGCGGTGATGCTGGAGCTGGTGAAGTGGGGCATGGGCGCCTACCTGGGCAGCTTCCAGTCCTACCAGAAGCTCTACGGCACGGTGGCCTTCGTGCCGATTCTGCTGCTGTGGATCTACCTGTGCTGGGTCTCGGTGCTGCTTGGCGCTTCGCTGGCGTCGTCGATCGCCGCGTTCCGCTACCAGCCGGCCGAGCTGCGCCTGCCCACCGGCTATGAGATCTACGGCCTGCTGCGCCTGATCGGGCGCCTGCAGCAGGCGCGCGTCGATGGGCGCGGGCTGGATGAGGACGAGATCATGCGGCTGGAGCCGATGCTGACCGATTCGCTGTTGCAGACCATGCTCTGCGACCTCGAGGCGATCCGCGTGGTACGCCGCGACGAGCGGGGCGAATGGCTGCTCTCGCGCGACCTGGAGAAGCTCACCCTGGCCGATCTCTACGAAACCACGCAGATGCGCATTCCGGTGAAGGAAGCCTACCTGCCGTACCGCGACGACAGCCTCGGCACGGCCTCGGTGGCCGCGCTGGACACGTTGCGGCTGCCCCTGCGCGAGCTGCTCAAGCGCCGCGTCAGTGATATCTATTCCACGCCTGGAGACACGCCATGACCCTCAAGCCCCTGCTGCTGGCCGCCAGCCTGTTGGCCCTGGCCGGCTGCAACAAGCCGACCGCCCAGCCTGATGCCACCCCGCCGGCGCCGGCACCTGCGCCGGTCACCGAGCCGGCGACACCTGCCGCGCCGGACGCCGCGCCCGAGGCCGAGCGCAAGACCGCCGACCAGCCGCGGCTGGTATTGCCGGCGGTGGACGGCAGCACCTATGACCTTGCCGCGCACCGTGGCAAGTGGGTGGTGGTGAACTTCTGGGCCACCTGGTGCGCACCGTGCCGCAAGGAAATGCCGGAGCTGTCCGCGCTGCATGCCATGCGCGAGGAGGTCGAGGTGGTGGGCCTGGCCTACGAGGACATCGAGCCGGGCGAGATGAAGGCGTTTCTGCAGAAGCGTCCGGTCACCTATCCGATCGTGATCGTGGACACCTACAACCCGCCGGAAGACTTCGCCATCCCGCGCGGCCTGCCGATGACCTACCTGATTGCGCCGGACGGCAAGGTCGCCAAGGAATTCCTGGGCCCGGTAACGGCGCATGACATTGAACAGCGGATCGCGCAGCGCTAGACCCGACGGGGTGGCCCCGACCGCGTAGAGCCGACTGGGTAGAGCCGACTGTTAGTCGGCTGCTCCAACCGCCCTCCAACAGCGCGCCACATTGCTCAGGCGTTGATAGGCTTCAAGACCCCGAAGTGTTCCTCATGCAGCTTGCCCTTCAACGGCGGCAGCTCGAGGATCGGCTCATCGACGCTGGTATCCGGCAGGCGATCCAGCAGGTTGCGGATCAGGCCCAGCCGGCCGCGCTTCTGGTCGTTGAAGTCCACCAGCGTCCAAGGCGCCTCCTCGCGATGGGTGGCGCGCAGCATCGCTTCGCGCGCCTCGGTATAGGCGGTGTACCTGCTGCGCGACTTCAGGTCGACCGGCGACAGCTTCCAGCCCTTGAGCGGGTCGATGTGGCGCTCGGCGAACCGCTTCTCCTGCTGCACCTGGTCCACGGTGAGCCAGTACTTGAAGAGCAGAATGCCGTCATCCACCAGCAGCTTTTCGAAGACCGGCGTCTGTGCCAGGAAGGCGTGGTACTGCGCTTCCGTGCAATACCCCATCACGTGCTCGACCCCGGCGCGGTTGTACCAGCTGCGGTCCATCAGCACGATCTCGCCGGCGGCCGGCAGGTGCGACACATAGCGCTGGAAGTACCACTGCGTGCTTTCCCGGTCGGTGGGCTTGGGCAGCGCCACCACCTTGCACTGGCGTGGATTGAGGTGTTCGGCGATGGCCTGGATCGCGCCTCCCTTGCCGGCGGTGTCACGCCCCTCCAGCAGGACCAGCACGCGTTGCCCGGTGTGCTGCACCCAGCGCGCCATCGTGGTGAGTTCCAGCTGCATCGGTTCGAGCAGTTCCTGATAGTCCTTGCGCTTGAGCTTGCCCATGCGTGCCTCATGGTGAACAGGAGTTCCAAGGTTACACGGGAGCACCTGATGGGCCTGTAACGGTTCATGGCGAACGGCTCGCCGATGTGGATCTCAATGGACCCGTAACACTGCGTAGGGACACGCCATGCGTGTCAACCGCGCGCAGCGCGGCACAAACATCCGACGTCGATCCCGAACAGGTCGCGGCCATGCATCCGGGTGTAACCCCAACCGACGCCGTCCCTCAGATTTGATGACCCCGAACGAAGCGCCGCCCGGCAGAGCCGATCAGAGGCCCTGCCAGCCGTTTTCCCTGGCCATCCCCTCGACCTGCACACGGAAATCCTGCGCAAACGCCGCCATGTCGAACACGCCGCTGGTGTCCCGTGCGCTGGCCAACCTGTCGCGCAGCGCCGCCAGGGCCGCCGGGTCATTACCGAGCGCGATCGCCGTGGCGACGAAGGCGCGATCGTCGGCGGCATTCATCTCCGCCATCTGCAGGTGGTGGTTGAGACTGCCGGCCACCCGCGAGGCGAACGTATCCCCTGGACAGGTGAGCACCGGGCACCCGGCCCACAGGGCATCGGACGCGGTGGTGTGCGCGTTGTACGGATGCGTGTCCAGGAACAGGTCAGCGTGCTGGTAGCGCGCCAGGTAGGTGGGATGCGGCAGCTTCGGCATGAACACCAGCCGGGCCGCATCCAGCCCGGCCTCGCTCGCCGCCGCACGCAGTCGTGCATCGGCGTTGCCGGGCCCGGACAGCAGCCACAGCACGCTGCCCGGCACGCCGTGCAGCACCGCGAACGCGCGCTGCACGCTGCGCGGGTTGAGCTTGTAGCTGTTGTTGAAGCAGCAGAACACCACGCCGCGTGACGGCAGCCCGCAGGCCTCGCGGGCGGGTGCGGCCTCCAGCGCGCGGGTGTTGTCCGAGGGCTGGAACGCACGCGGCAGCCGGCGCACCGTTTCGCTGAAGGCGGCTGCCAGGGCGTCCGGCAGCACGAAGCCATCGGCCAGCACGTAGTCGATCCAGCGCGCGCCGGAGGTGCCGGGGTAGGCCAGCCAGTTCACCTGTACCGGGGCGGGGCGCATCGCCAGGACCGCCGGCGTGCCGCCACCGCCCCAGCCGCGCAGGTCGAACAGCACATCGATGCCGGCGTCGCGGATGCGCGCGGCGATCGAATGGTGCGGCAGCGACGCAACATCGTGCAGCGTATCGGCGGCGGCCTGCAGGCGGGCACGGATCGCGCTGCGGTCATCGTCGTTGCGCGCGAACAGGTGCAGCTCCAGCGTACCCAGTGTGCGCAGCTGCTCGAACAGCGCCACGGTCAGCAGCCCGGTCGGGTGCGCGCCGAAGCCATTGGACAGAAAGCCCACCCGCAGCCGCCCCTGCCGGCGCACCTGTACCGGTGGCAGCGGGCGCAATCCGTCGGCAATTCCCGCCGCGCGTTGCCGCGCGCAGGCCAGCTGCTCGGCGGCGCTGGCGTCTTCGCTCAGGAACGCGAACGGCTCGACCACCGCATGGCCCTGCGCCACGGCCTGGCGGACCTGGCTGGACAGGGCCTCCAGCCCGCGCCAGTCGCACAGCCGGCGCTGCCAGTTGAGCAGCTGCGCGGTGATGTAGGGCTCGCCGGGCAGCAGGCGATGCGCATGCCGGTAGGCATCGGCGGCGGCTTCCGGTTGCCCGGCGTCTTCCAGTGCGTGGCCGAGCCACAGCGCGATTCCCGGGTGTTCGGGCACCAGACGCGCGGCCTGCCGCAGCAGCGCGGCAGCCTCGTCGTGGCGGGCCTGCATCCAGCGCGTGCGACCCTGCCGCGCCAGCGCCTCGGGGTGGCCGGGACGCAGCTGCAGCGCACGCGTGGCAGCGTGGTCGCCGGCGTTGATGTCGCCCGCCTCCAGCTCGGCATCGGCCAGCATCACCCAGGCGATGAAGTCGTGCGGGTTGCGCTGCACCGCGCCGCGCAGCTGTTCGCGCTGCGGGTCCATGCTCACGCGCCTGCGGAGAGCTGGGCCAGTTCGTCGGCCTGGTGTTCGTGGATCAGGCGTTCGACCAGCGTATCCAGCTCGCCGGCGATGATGTTGGGCAGGTCGTACAGGGTCAGGCCCTCGACGCGGTGGTCGGTGATCCGGCCCTGCGGGAAGCTGTAGGTGCGGATGCGCTGGCTGCGGTCGCCACTGCCCACCTGCAGCCGGCGGCTTTCGGCGGTGGCCGCGGCCTGCTTGCTGCGCTCGCTGTCCAGCAGCTGCGCCTTCAAGCGCTTCATCGCCTTGTCGCGGTTGGCGTGCTGGCTGCGTTCGGTCTGGCACTCCACCACCACGCCGCTGGGCATGTGGGTGATGCGGATGGCCGACTCGGTCTTGTTGACGTGCTGGCCGCCGGCGCCGGACGAACGGAAGGTATCCACCCGCAGGTCGGCCGGGTTGATCACGATCTCATCGACCTCGTCGGCCTCGGGAATGATCGCCACCGTGGCCGCCGAGGTGTGGATGCGGCCCTGCGATTCGGTGGCCGGAACGCGCTGCACGCGGTGGGTGCCGGACTCGAACTTCAGCTTCGAGTACGCGCCGCGCCCGACCACCCGTGCCACGATCTCCTTGTAGCCGCCGTGTTCGCCCGGGCTGTCCGATTCGATCTCGACCTTCCAGCCTTGGCGCTCGGCGTAGCGTGCGTACATGCGGAACAGATCGCCGGCGAAGATCGCCGCTTCGTCGCCACCGGTACCCGCGCGCACTTCCAGGAACAGGTTGCCTTCATCGCGCGGATCGCGCGGCACCAGCAGCAGCGCCAGGTCCTGGTCCAGCTGCTGCAGGCGTTCCTGCGCGGCGGTGATTTCTTCTTCGGCCAGCTCGCGCAGGTCCGGGTCGGCGCGCATCGCTTCGGCGGCGGCCAGGTCGGCCAGCGCGCGCGATTCATCGGCCAGGGCGGTGGCGATCGGCTGCAGCTGCGCGAACTCGCGCGAGAAGCTGCGGAAGCGGTCGTTGTCGCTTACCACGGCCGGGTCCGCCAGCAGGCGTTCAAGTTCTTCGCGGCGCTCGGCCAGCGCTTCCAGCTTACGGCGCAGGGTCGGCGTCATCGTTGCTCACAGAAACAGGAGGGTGTTGGTAACCCGGCTTGGCCGGGAACAGGCGCTCGGCGGCGCGGGTCAGTTCGGTATCGCCGGTGAGGGCGGCCGCACGCAGTGCCGCCGTCGGCGGGTGCAGCAGGCGGTTGGTCAGGCCGTGCGCGAGCAGCTCCAGCACCTCGTCCGGCGATTTGCCGTGGGCCAGCTGCTGGCGGGCTTTCTCCAGCATCTCCACGCGGGTGGCCTCGCCGTAGGCGCGCAGTTGCAGCAGCGGCGCCTGGTGGGCGCTGGCCTGCAGCGTTTCGACGAAGCGCGCGACCTGCAGCTCGATGATCGCCTCGGCTTCGGCGGCGGCCTCGCGGCGGCTGCGGCGGTTGTCTTCCACCGCGCGCTCCAGGTCGTCCACCGTGTACAGGAACGCATCCTGCAGCTCGCCCACGCCGCTTTCGATGTCGCGCGGCACCGCCAGGTCGAACAGCAGCATCGGCTTGTGCTTGCGCGAGCGCAGCGCGGCGGCGACGTGCGCGCGCGTGATCACCGGCTCGCGCGCGGCGGTCGCCGAGAACACCACGTCGGCGTCGCCCAGGTGGCGTTCCAGCTCGGTCAACGGCAGCGCCACGCCGCCGTGGCGGCTGGCCAGCTCCTGGGCGTGGGCGAGGGTGCGGTTGGCGATCAGCAGGCGGCGCACGCGGCCCTCGCTGAGGTGCCGGGCCGCCAGCTCGATGGTCTCGCCTGCACCGACCAGCAGCACCGTTGAATCCTCAAGGCGTGCGAACGAGTGCTGGGCCAGGCGCACTGCGGTGGATGCCACCGAGACCGGGTTGGCGCCCACGCGGGTGTCGGTGCGGGCCCGCTTGGCCACCGAGAAGGTCTGCTGGAACAGCCGGTCCAGCCGCTGCCCGAGCAGGCCATGGTCGCGCGCGGTGGCCCAGGCGTCCTTGACCTGGCCCAGGATCTGCGGCTCGCCCAGCACCATCGAGTCCAGTCCGGTGGCGACCCGGAACAGGTGGCGCACCGCGTCGGCATCGGCGTGCTGGTACAGGTACCCCTGCAGCTGCCCGGCATGGGACTCCAGCCACTGGGCCAGCGCATCGCCGGATTCGGCCACCGCGTAGAGCTCGGTACGGTTGCAGGTGGAGAGCAGCACCGCCTCGGCCACCTGTGGGGTATCGCGCAGCGACGCCAATGCCTGGGGCAGGGCGTCGCCGCCAAAGGACACGCGTTCGCGCAGTTCCACTGGCGCGGTCTGGTGATTCAGTCCGAGCACCCACAGGGTCATTGTTCAGTTGCTTGCGATAAGCTGCTGGCCATTCAAGTCGTCATTTTAAGGCCAGAAGCCCCCGATGCCCGCATTGATTCGCATCTCCAGCGTTCTGCTGCTGTCCCTTGTCGCCGCCAGCGCCGTCGCAGCGGTGCCGAAGGCGCCTGCCGGCAAGGCCGCGCAGGCCGAACCGGCATCGCTGACCCCGGTCATGGCCGGCGAATTCGCGCTGCAGGCCGGCAAGCTGGCCGACGCCGCGCGCTGGTACCTGGAGGCGGCCGAGGCCGGCCGCGACGACGCCGGCCTGGCCGAGCGGGCCACCCGCATCGCCATGCTGGCCGACGATGACACCCGCGCCGCGCGCGCCCTCGCCCTGTGGGAGCAGCGCGCCCCGCGCACGCTGGCCATGCGCAGCAGCGCCGCCGCGCTGGATCTGCGCAAGGGTGATGTGAAGGCCGCGCGCACCGAGCTGGCAGCCCTGCTGCGCGATCCGGATCCGCGTGGCTGGAAGTTCGCCCTGGCCGCCCTGGTGGGTGGCAGCCGCGACCCGGCTGCCGCCGCGGACGTGCTGGCGTTGCTGGTCGACGACAACGCCATTCCGGACCAGCTGGAGCCGTGGCAGGAGTTCGGCCGGCTGTCGATGCGCATGGACCGGCCGGAGCTGGCCAAGCGGATGGTCGATGAAGTGGTGCGCCGCTTCCCGAACGAACCGCGGGTGGCCCTGTTGAACGCCAGCCTGCTGTTCCAGGCCGGCAAGGCCGACGAGGCGCTGGCCGCGCTGCGCACGGTCGAGCCGCGCACCCGCGAAGACCCCGAGCTGCGCAATGCGGTGGCCATTGCCTACGACGCCATGGGCGATACCGGCGCGGCCGCGCGCGTGCTGTCGGTGGGCCCGCAGAACGTGCAGACCTGGGGCATGCGCGCCTCGCTGCTGGCCAAACAGAAAGACGACGTGGCCCTGGCCGCGCTGTACGCCGACCTCTCCAAGCAGGCCACCAGGCCGGACCCCGCGCAGCGCCTGCTGCTGGGCAAGATCGCCGAATACCTGAAGCGCAATGCCGAAGCGGTGGACTGGTACCACAGCGTGCCCGGTGGCGAAGAACGCGCCGAGGCGCGGTTGCGCGCGGCCAATGCGCAGTACCTGCTGGGGCGCAAGGACCAGGCCTTCAGCGAGGTGCATGCCATCCAGTCCGATGCCAGCATCGACGACGAGGCCCGTCGCGATGCCTACCTGCTGGAGGCCGATCTGCGCCAGCGCAATGACGACCTGCCGGGCGAGCTGGATGCCCTGGCGCGCGGGCTGGCCGCCTATCCGGACGAGAACGGCCTGTTGTATGCCCGCGCGCTGGCCTGGGAGCGCCGCGACGATGTGCCGCGCGCCGAAGCCGACCTGCGCAAGGTGCTGGTCACCGAGCCGGAGAACGTGGCCGCCCTCAATGCGCTGGGCTACACCCTGGCCGACCGCACCACGCGCTACCAGGAAGCCCTGGAGCTGATCGACCGCGCGCGCGTGGCCGAACCGGACAATGCCGCCATCGTCGACAGCTACGGCTGGGTGCTGTACCGCCTGGGCCGCAACGAGGAAGCGCTGGTGCAGCTGCGCCGGGCCTGGACGCTGGCCAAGGACCCGGAGATCGCGTCCCACGTGGGCGAGGTGCTGTGGGTGCTCGGGCGCAAGGACGAGGCCCGCCGCTTCTTCGACGAGGCGCGCAAGCTGGACCCTGACAACCGCGCCCTGCAGCGCGTGATCGAGAAATACGGCGTATGAATCTGCGTTTCCCGAAGCTCGCCCTGGCGGCGGGCGTGGTGCTGTCGCTGTCGGCCTGCGTATCGCTGGATGAGCGCAAGGCACCGGCCGCCCCCGGCGTGGTGACCACCGTGTCGGCCGCCGCGCAACAGGCCGAAGCGGCGCGTGTCGACGCGCTGCGCGCGCAGCCGGACTGGTCCTTCCAGGGCCGGGTGGCGGTCAACAAGGGCCGCAATGGCGGCAACGGTCGCATCGACTGGCAGCAGCAGTCGCGCCAGTACGTGGTCGAACTCAGCGCGCCGGTGACCCGCCAGAGCTGGAAGCTGAGCGGCGACAGCCACCACGAGGGCGGCCGTCTGGAAGGCCTGGAGGGCGGACCCCGTGAGGGCGACGACGCCCAGCAGGTGCTGCTCGAGGCCACCGGCTGGGACATTCCGGTCAACCAGCTGCCGGACTGGGTCCGTGGCCTGGTCGCCGCCGATACCGCCGCCGCCGAGCAGGTGGAGCGCGACGCCGATGGTCGGCCGCGACGGGTGCGCCAGATGGGCTGGGAGGTCCAGTACCTGGACTGGTACCCCGCCGAGGGTGATCGTCCGGTGCTGCCCAGGCGGATCGAAGCGGTCAATGGCGACGCCAAGGTGCGCCTGGTGGTCGACAGCTGGGCGCTGGGCGGCCTATGAACGCGCTGGACCTGAACGCGGGCTGGTCATGGTGGCCGGCCCCGGCCAAGCTGAATCTGTTCCTGCACATCACCGGCCGCCGCAGCGACGGTTACCACCAGCTGCAGACCGTGTTCCGGCTGCTCGACTGGGGCGACCGGATCGGCCTGCGCCTGCGTGACGATGGCCAGGTGCGGCGTGAAGGGGCCTCCGTGGTCGGCGTGGCCGAGCAGGATGACCTCGCGGTGCGCGCCGCCATGATCCTCAAAAAACACGCCAACGTCGCGCAAGGCGTCGATATCGCCATCGAAAAGCTTATTCCTGCCGGCGGCGGCTTCGGTGGCGGATCGTCCGATGCGGCCACGGTGCTGGTCGCGCTCAATCGCCTCTGGGGCGTTGGGCTGGACGAGGACGCGCTGGCCGCATTGGGCCTGCAGCTGGGTGCTGACGTGCCGGTATTTGCGCGTGGCCGCAGTGCGTGGGCCCAGGGCATTGGCGAGCAGCTCACCCCGATGGCCCTGCCGCCGGCCTGGTATGTGATCGCCGACCCGGGCGTTCACGTGCCCACCGCAGCACTTTTCGCCACCCCCGATTTGACGCGCGATGCTCCAGTGGCGAAAATAGCGGACTTCGCTTCCGGGTCTTTGCTCGGGAATGCGTTCGAGCCGGTGCTGCGCCGTCGCGAACCTGCCGTTGAGGCAGTGCTTGTGGCGTTGAACAGTATCGGCCGGGCACGACTCACCGGGTCGGGAAGCGGTTGTTTCGTCGAGTTCGCCACGCGCGCTGCTGCAGAGCAGGGCCTGGCGCGGTTGCCGGAGGAACTGCGGGCATGGGTGGCTGCGGGCGTGGAGCGCTCGCCACTGCTTGATGTACTCGAGCGTTATTGATTTTGATGCAGGGGCGTCGCCAAGAGGCCCAAGGCACCAGGTTTTGATCCTGGCATTCGGAGGTTCGAATCCTCCCGCCCCTGCCACTAGCGGAAGTCAGCCGCGTTCCCATGCGCACACCTGCGCGGGCACGGTCGATCTGCCGCGGTGTTGTCACCGCAGACACCCCCGGGTGCCTGCGGCAGAGTTCTCCGCCAATCGCTCCCGCCCGAGACCGTCATGATGCAAGATCACCCCAACCTGCTGGTATTTTCCGGCAACGCCAACAAGCGCCTTGCGCAGAGCATCTGCAAGGAACTGGGGGTGCGACCGGGCAAGGCGTTGGTGTCGCGCTTCTCCGATGGTGAAGTGCAGGTCGAAATCGAAGAGAACGTCCGCAAGCAGGACGTCTTCGTGATCCAGCCGACCTGCGCGCCCAGCGCCGAGAACCTGATGGAACTGCTGGTGCTGATCGATGCGCTCAAGCGCGCCTCGGTCAACAGCGTCACCGCGGTGGTGCCGTACTTCGGCTACTCGCGCCAGGATCGCCGCATGCGGTCCTCGCGCGTGCCGATCACCGCCAAGGTGGCCGCCAAGATGTTCAGCGCCGTCGGCGCCGACCGCGTCCTGACGGTGGACCTGCATGCCGACCAGATCCAGGGTTTCTTCGACATGCCGGTGGACAACGTGTATGCCTCGCCGCTGCTGCTCGCCGATATCTGGCGCGCCTACGGCACCGAAAACCTGATCGTGGTGTCCCCGGACGTGGGTGGCGTGGTGCGTGCGCGCGCCGTGGCCAAGCGCCTGGATGACGCCGACCTGGCGATCATCGACAAGCGCCGTCCGCGCGCCAACGTCTCCACCGTGATGAACATCATCGGTGACGTCGAAGGCAAGACCTGCGTGATGGTCGATGACATCGTCGACACCGCCGGCACCCTGTGTGCGGCCGCCGCGGCGCTGAAGGCGCGTGGCGCCCTCAAGGTGGCCGCGTACTGCACCCACGCCGTGCTCTCGGGCCCGGCCGTGGACAACATCAACAACTCCCAGCTCGATGAGCTGGTGGTGACCGACACCATCCCGCTGCGTGAAGAGGCGCGGGTGTGCAGCAAGATCCGCCAGCTCAGCGTGGCGGAGATGCTGGCCGAAACGATGCGCCGCATCGCGTTCGGCGAGTCGGTCAGCTCGCTGTACGTGGATTGATTCGTTTTTTCCTGGCCGCCGGCAACGGCAGCCAGGGCCCCGGGGACGTCTGGTCGCGGACGTCCCTTTCATCGCCACGCCATTCCGGCACGGCACTACAGGTAGAAGAAAATGTCGAAGACCCATGAAATCAAGGTCACCAAGCGTGAACTGCAGCGTAAGGGTGCGAGCCGCCGCCTGCGTAACGCCGGTGTGATCCCGGCCATCGTGTACGGCGGTACCGCCGAACCGGTCGCCATCAGCCTGGACCACAATGCCATCTGGCTCGCCCAGCAGAACGAGTGGTTCTACTCGTCGATCCTGAGCCTGAACCTGGACGGCCAGATCACCCAGGTGCTCCTGCGTGACATGCAGCGCCACCCGCACAAGCAGCTGATCATGCACCTGGATTTCCTGCGCGTGGACGCCAATGCCGTGCTGACCGCCAACGTGCCGCTGCACTTCATCAACGAAGACACCTCGCCGGCCGGCAAGGCTGCCGACATCGTGGTCACCCACGAACTGAAGGAAGTGACCGTCAGCTGCCTGCCGAAGGACCTGCCGGAATCGATCGACGTCGACCTGGCTGACCTGAAGGCGGGCGATGTGGTCTACCTGTCGGACATCAAGCTGCCGAAGGGCGTCGAGATCCCGGCCCTGGCCCAGGGCAAGGACCACGACGACGCGATCGTCACTGCCAAGCACGGCAAGGTCGACGCCGCCGACGAAGAACCGGCTGCAGAGTAAGTGACTGCGGCGCCTGTCCTTCGGGGCAGGCGCCGTTTCTGTATGTACCGGCACAGGGCCGGTACCGACGAAGAAGAGTGATGACAGGATTGCGATTGATCGTTGGTCTGGGCAACCCCGGATCCGAGCACGCCCAGACCCGGCACAATGCCGGGTTTCGTTTCATTGACGCCCTGGCCGACCAGGCCGGCGCGCGCTGGAGCGTGGACAGCAAGCTGTTCGGCGAGACTGCCAAGATTGACATCGCCGGGCAGCCGGTATGGCTGCTCAAGCCCGCCACCTTCATGAATCTCAGTGGCAAGTCGGTCACCGCCGCACAGCGTTTCTGGAAGATCGAACCCGAAGAAACCCTGCTGGCGCACGATGAGCTGGACCTGCCTCCCGGCGTGGCACGGCTCAAGTTCGACGGCGGCCATGGCGGCCAGAACGGACTGCGCGACACCATCCGCCTGCTGGGCCATGGAAAATTCCACCGCCTGCGCGTTGGCATCGGCCATCCCGGCCACAAGGATCGCGTGGTGCCTTGGGTGCTGGGCCGCGCCAGCAAGGACGATGACGTGCTGATCGGTCGTGCGGTTGACGATGCGATCGATGTGCTGCCGCTGGCAGTGAAGGGCGATTTCAGCGAAGCGATGAAGCGCCTGCACACCCCGAAATAAGCCGCGCGCCGCCGCACAATGAACCGGGCGGCACGCACACGGCAGGTACCGACGGTTGGTCGGTACGCCAATGATCGTCAGGAACTGATTGGTAAGGCGACGGAACGATCGCGTCGGTTTACCAATCACTTTCACCCCAGAGGTTGTCAAAGATGGGTATCAAATGCGGCATCGTCGGCCTGCCCAACGTCGGCAAGTCGACCCTGTTCAACGCGCTGACCAAGGCGGGCATCGCCGCGGCCAACTTCCCGTTCTGCACCATTGAACCGAACGTCGGCATCGTGCCGGTGCCGGATCCGCGCCTGAACGAACTGGCTGCGATCATCAACCCGCAGAAGGTCATCCCGACCGCCGTGGAGTTCGTGGACATCGCCGGCCTGGTTGCTGGTGCCGCCAGTGGTGAAGGCCTGGGCAACAAGTTCCTGGCCCATATCCGCGAAGTGGATGCGATCACCCACGTTGTGCGCTGCTTCGAGAACGCCGACGTCATCCACGTCAACAACAAGGTCGACCCGCTGTCGGACATCGACACCATCGACACCGAACTGGCGCTGGCCGACCTGGACAGTGTCGAGAAGGCCCTGAACCGCGCCGAGCGCGCTGCCAAGGGTGGCGACAAGGAAGCGGCCGCACGCAAGCCGGTGCTGGCCAAGCTGCAGGCCGCGCTGGCCGACGGCAAGGCCGGGCGTTCGGCCGGGCTGGACGAGGAAGAGAAGGCGCTGGTCCGTGACCTGTTCCTGCTCACCCTCAAGCCGGTGATGTACATCGCCAACGTGCTGGAAGACGGCTTCGAGAACAACCCGCACCTGGACGCCGTGCGCGCCCGCGCCGCCGAAGAAGGTGCGCAGGTGGTGCCGGTGTCGGCCGCGATCGAAGAAGAGCTGTCGCAGCTGGACGATGAAGACCGTGACACCTTCCTGGCCGATCTGGGCCTGAAGGAGCCGGGCCTCAATCGCGTCATCTACGCGGCGTACCAACTGCTGGGCCTGCAGACCTACTTCACCGCAGGCGTGAAGGAAGTCCGCGCCTGGACCGTGCGCAAGGGCGCCACCGCGCCGCAGGCCGCCGCCGTGATCCACACCGACTTCGAGAAGGGCTTCATCCGCGCTGAAACCATCGCGTATGACGACTTCATCAAGTACAAGGGCGAAGCCGGCGCCAAGGAAGCCGGTCGCCTGCGCCTGGAAGGCAAGGAATACCGCGTCCAGGAAGGCGACATCCTGCACTTCCGCTTCAACGTCTGAGCTGTAGAGCGGACTGTTAGTCCGCTGCTCCTCTGCTCAAAAAAAAACGCCCCGCCCACCGCGGGGCGTTTCTGTTTGGACAATAATTCGCCACGCCCCGGAACCATTGCGGCGCAACCTTCAACGGACTTGTCCACAACAAACCCCCACGGCTTTCCACGCACGGTGTGGAAAACTCGAGCGGCGCGCGTGCAATCAATGGTGATTATTTCACCATGCACTGGAATCCGTTGCGGCAGCTGCGTCGGCCCCGCTTATCCACACGATTCTCCCGTGTCTCTCCACATGCGCTGTGGAGAACGTGGACGCCGCCGATTACCGCGCCAGCCACGCAGGGCGTGGCTCTACGACGTAGAGCCACGCCCTGCGTGGCTCTACGTCGTAGAGCCACGCCCTGCGTGGCTGCATGTAGAGCCACGCCCTGCGTGGCTGCATGTAGAGCCACGCCCTGCGTGGCTGCCCTAATAATGGTAAAGCGTCAGGTCTTTCAACGGCTGGCGAAACAGCGCAGCGCCGTTCGCATCGAGGCGACCCCGCAGCACCAGCGTGTGCACGCCCACCGCCACGTCCTCGCCGGTATCCGAGCGGATGCTGGCCTCGATGCAGTCCCCGGGTTCATAGCCCGCCGTCCTGATCACCAGGTTCAGGTCGACCTGATGATCCACGCCGCCCCGCACCCGCCGGTTGTCGGGGCCCGTCACCCAGTAGAGCTTCTTCACCTTTCCCTGCGGTCTCACCGTCACCACATCGCACGCCGCCGCGTCCTGGATCGCCTGCGCGCCGCGCGGAAGGGAACTGCAGGCGGCAAGCAGCAGGGCGGCCAACACCATGAGCAATAGTCTGACGGTCATATCCGTTGAGGCCAGTAGGGCGAGAGGTCCAATGCCAGCCAGAACAGTACCAGCTCGCGGGCGGTCCGCGCCCGGTGCGCGGCGTGCGCGCGAACGGCTGGTAGAGCCGCGCCACGCGTGGCTGCAGCCTACGTCCGCACGTGCTGCACGCCCTAAACAAGACGCCCGCCTTGCGGCGGGCGTCGTATCCATCACCAGCTGCAGGAAAGCCCCAGCTGCGCGTTCGTATCGCGGAACCCCCCGCTGCCGGTCTGGCGACCGAGCCGGCCCCAGCCGCGCGACAGGTTGACCTGCACACCGGCCTTGGCTGCGCCGTTTACAGTGCACTGCCCCCGAACTTGTGCGTGAACTGCAGGTTCAGCGTACGGCCCACCGTATCGAACCAGGACACGTCGTAATACGGGTACGAGGTGTAGGTGGCGTCGTGCGGCGGCATCTTGTTGAACAGGTTCACCACCGACAGCGACAGGCGCGAGTGGTCGTCGAAGCGGTACTGCACCGACAGGTTGTAGCGGTAGGTCGCCTTCATCCACGGGCTGTCGCCGCTCTCCGGGTCAAAGCTCTGGTCGTAGCTGTCATAGGTCGGCAGCTTGCCCAGCCGCGAGCCGTACAGCGTGGTCGACCAGGCCGCGTTCTCCCAGGTCAGGCTGGCGCTGGTCTTGGTGCGCGGGATGTCAAAGCCGCTGTTGACCGCGAACTGGTCCTCGACCACGTCGCCGGCGAACTGCTGGAAGTCGTGGCGCTGCACCCAGGTGTGGTTGCCGCTGACGATGAAGTCGCCCACGCCGGTGGTCAGGCGGTAGCGCAGGCCCACGTCGATGCCGCGGGTGGTTTCGCGGGCAATGTTGATCGGGCTGACGTGCACCCCGTACAGGCGGCCGTCGTCGGTGCGGGTGACCCGGTTGATGGCGTCCACGCAGGTCGGCGAAGCTGCATCGGCATCGCCCAGGCGGCAGGCCGCTTCATCGCGCAGGATGGTGCTCACGTCCATGTCCTGCACCTGGTCGCGCATGTCGATGTCGAACCAGTCCACCGACAGGTCCAGGCCCAGTGCAGGTGACCAGACCAGGCCGGCGCTCCACGAGGTACTGGTTTCCGGGTCGAGGTTGCGGTTGCCCTCGCGCGTGCGGATCAGGTTTTCCTCGTAATCCGAACAGTCGTCCGCACCGTCCACCGCGCAGGCGTAGTAGTCGTTGGCACCGGTCTCGTCGTTGCCCGGGCCGGCGTAGACGTAGTGCAGGTCCGGCGCGCGGAACGCGGTGCCGTAGGAGCCGCGCACCAGCAGCGTGTCGATCGGACGCCATTCGATGCCGCCGCTCCAGGTCGCCTTGCCGATCGTGTTGCCGGAATAGCGGTACTGGTCGAAGCGGCCGGCCACGCTCACGTTGAGCGTGTCGTGCAGCGGCAGGCGCAGCTCGGCGGCGGTGGCCCAGCGGTTGCGGCTGCCGTGGCCGTCCGAGTCCTTCCAGCTGTAGTAGTAATACTGCGTGGCCAGCGGATCGGGGTTCAGCGCATAGGACTGGTTGCCGAACTCGGCCGTGGCCGCGAAGCCGGCCTTGCCGCCGGGGAGTTCGAACAGCTCGCCATTGGTCAGCGTCAGTGCGGCCGTATCGGTCCGCGACTTCGGCGTGTACGTGGTACGCGCGGAAATCGAATCGTACTCGGCGCGGGTCAGCGGCCGGTACAGGCGCGCCGGGTCGGCGTTGTAGATCGGGAAGCCGTCGTCATCCTCGCCCAGCTGCGGGCCGAGGAACAGGTCATTGGCCTTGGAGGCGATGATCTGCGGCCAGCGGATCGAGGACTGGTACTGCGAGTGGCTCAGCGACGCCTCGTAGTCCCACGCCGTGCCCAGCGAGCCCTTGAAGCCGGTGGTGACGCTGAAGGTCTTCTGGGTGCTGCGGATCATGCCGTTGCGCAGCCCGCCCATTTCTTCCGGCGAGAACTGGCGTTGCCAGAACTCCACCTGGTCGGTGGCCTGGTTGTAGAAGTAGCCGTCTTCATTGCCGTCGGCGGCCATGCGGCCCCACTGGGTCACATCGCGCATCAGCGCGATGTCGTGGTAGCCCAGCTGCACGTCGGCGAACCATTCGGCGCCGTTGTCGAAGCCGTAGCGCAGCGAAGCGTAGCCATTCGCGCCGCGGCGCTTGCTGAGGATCGTGCCGTAGCCGATCGAGCGGTCGCTGCCGCAGTAGAAGCCATAGCGCGGGCGCTCGGCGTAGTAGGTGCTGCCACGGTTCTGGCCGGCCAGTGCATCGCAGGTGGCCTGGCCCGGGTCCAGGTAGTCGTCGTTGTAGTCGGTGCGCAGCCAGGCGCGTCGCGCGGCACGCGCGCTTTCGGTGGGCGCGTCCAGGGTCGAGTCCTGCTGCGCGCGCTGGTAGGCCCACAGCGGCGCCTGCGACTGCAGTTCCACGCTGTAGACCGCACTGAAGCGTCCCGAATCGAAGCCGCTGGCGATGCTCATGTCGAACGACTCGCCACCGCCCTCGGTGGTGGTGCCCATGCGCACATCGACGGTGGTGCCATCGACCTGCTTCTTCAGGATGAAGTTGACCACGCCGGCAATCGCGTCCGAACCGTAGATGGCCGACGCGCTGCCGGTCAGCACTTCAATGCGCTCGATCATGCCCAGCGGAATGTTGGACACGTCGGTGAAGTTGCTGCGGCCCTGGAAGGGCATCGGGAAGTCGGCGATACGACGGCCGTTCACCAGCACCAGCGTGTGGTTCGGGCCAAGCCCACGCAGGTCGACCTGCTGCGCGCCCGGCGAGAAGTCGGCGCCGCTGGCCGACTGCTGGCTCTGGGTCTCACCGCCGTTCTGGGTCATCGACCGCAGCACATCCGGCACGCTGGTGAAGCCGCTGGCCTGGATCTGCTCGGCGGTGATTACGGTCACCGGGGCCGGTCCTTCCACCTGCGCGCGCGGGATGCGCGAGCCGGTGACCTGCACCGTGTCCAGCTGCTGTACCCCGGGAGCGACCGGGGCCTGGGCGCCCGCGGTTGCGGCCACACTCATCAACGCCAGCTGGATCGACCACGCCATCGCCTGTTTACGCATGAGAATTCTCAAGAAGAAATGCGGGCCTCGAGGGAGGCCTGGACCCCCATTCACATTCGGTGAACGGACGGCGCGCATTTAACGCCTTTTTTACGTCGTCCGCCAGTTGGCGCCCTTCAGGAAGGGAGGGCTTCGACCAACGGTCGATGCCTGCCAGATATCCGGGGCCGGGGTAGGTGCCGCCCGTTGGTCGGCACCGTGCGTCCGGTCCTGCATGATGGGCCGTCTCCCACAACCCGGTCACCGCCATGCCCCTCCGATCCTCTCTGCTGCTCTCCCTGTGCCTGCTCAGCCCACTCGTCCAGGCTGCCGAACCGGTGCTGGTCATCCACGGCGGGGCGGGGGTGCAGCGCAAGGACCTGTCGCCAGCCGAGGAGAAGGCCGCGCGGGCGGCGCTGCGCCAGGCGCTGCTGCAGGGGCACCGGGCACTGGCGGCCGGCAAGCCGGCGCTGGAGGCGGTCACCGCCGCCATCACCTTGCTCGAGGACGATCCCACCTTCAATGCCGGCAAGGGCGCGGTGTTCACCCATGACGGCCGCAACGAGCTGGACGCCTCACTGATGGATGGCGCCAGCCTGAAGGCGGGTGCGGTGGCTGGCGTGCAGCGGGTGCGCAACCCGATCCTGCTCGCCCAGGCGGTGATGCAGCAGTCCCCGCACGTGATGATGGTGGGCGAGGGTGCCGAGGCGTTCGCCGCCAGCAAGGGCATCACCCTGGTGGATCCGTCGTATTTCCGCACCGACAAGCGCTGGCAGCAGCTGCAGAGGGCGCTGAAGGAAGAGGCCAGCGGCCAGGCCCACACCGATCTGGAGACCGCCCGCCACTTCGGCACCGTCGGCGCCGTTGCGCTGGACGCGCAGGGCCACCTGGCGGCGGGCACCTCTACCGGGGGAATGACCAACAAGCGTTACGGACGGGTGGGGGACTCGCCGATCATCGGTGCCGGCACCTATGCAAACGCCACCTGTGCGGTGTCCGGCACCGGCTGGGGCGAGTACTACATCCGCACCGCGGCGGCCTACGACATCTGCGCACGCATGCAGTACCTGCAGCAGAGTCCTGCCGATGCAGGGCGCGCGGTGATCAATGAACGCATTCCCGCGCTGGGCGGCGACGGCGGCGCGATCGTGCTGTCGGCGGACGGTCGCGCCGCCACGCCATTCAACACGCAGGGCATGTATCGCGGCTGGATCGGCACCGACGGCGTGCCGCACGTGGCGATCTTCGCCGACGAAGCGCTTGCACTGCCCGGGCAGTAAGCCGCGCTGTCGGGCCGATTCGCGATTCGTGTGAAAAAGTTGAAAAAGGGTGTTGACAGAACCCGCATTCACCCCCAAAATTCACGGCTCTTCCACCCCACACCGAAAACGCTTCGGCGCCATGGGACAGGGTGGTAAGGAGGGATACCCAAGCGGCCAACGGGGGCAGACTGTAAATCTGCTGGCTTACGCCTTCGGTGGTTCGAATCCACCTCCCTCCACCAGTTTCAGGTTGTGGCAAGAGCTTCCGATGCGGGAGTAGTTCAATGGTAGAACCTCAGCCTTCCAAGCTGATGGTGCGGGTTCGATCCCCGTCTCCCGCTCCATTGAATGAATTTGATTATCTTCAAATTCGTGCCATAATTCAAAACTCGCTCACGTAGCTCAGTCGGTAGAGCACCTCCTTGGTAAGGAGGAGGTCGAAGGTTCGATTCCTTTCGTGAGCACCATCTAAGTGCTACCCATTCAGACGATTTCGAGATAAGCAGCCATGGCCAAGGGTAAGTTCGAGCGCACCAAGCCGCACGTCAACGTCGGCACCATCGGTCACGTCGACCACGGCAAGACCACGCTGACCGCCGCACTGACCAAGATCGGTGCCGATCGCTTCGGTGGCGAATTCAAGGGCTATGACGCCATTGACGCCGCGCCGGAAGAGAAGGCTCGTGGCATCACGATCTCGACCGCACACGTCGAATACGAATCTGCCGTTCGCCACTATGCGCACGTCGATTGCCCGGGCCATGCTGACTACGTCAAGAACATGATCACCGGTGCCGCCCAGATGGACGGCGCGATCCTGGTGTGCTCGGCCGCTGACGGCCCGATGCCGCAGACCCGCGAGCACATCCTGCTGTCGCGCCAGGTCGGCGTGCCGTACATCGTCGTGTTCCTGAACAAGGCCGACATGGTGGACGATGCCGAGCTGCTGGAACTGGTTGAAATGGAAGTCCGCGAGCTGCTGAGCAAGTACGACTTCCCGGGCGACGACACCCCGATCATCTCGGGTTCGGCCCGTCTGGCGCTGGACGGCGACCAGAGCGACATCGGCGTGCCGGCCATCATCAAGCTGGTCGAGGCGCTGGACAGCTGGATTCCGCTGCCGGAGCGTGACGTCGACAAGGCATTCCTGATGCCGGTCGAAGACGTGTTCTCGATCTCGGGCCGCGGCACCGTGGTGACCGGTCGTATCGAGCGCGGCGTGATCAAGGTCGGCGAAGAAATCGAAATCGTCGGTATCCGCGACACCCAGAAGACCACCGTGACCGGTGTGGAAATGTTCCGCAAGCTGCTCGACCAGGGTCAGGCAGGCGACAACGCCGGTCTGCTGCTGCGCGGCACCAAGCGTGACGACGTCCAGCGCGGTCAGGTTCTCTGCAAGCCGGGTTCGATCAAGCCGCACACCGAGTTCGAAGGCGAAGTGTACGTGCTGTCGAAGGATGAAGGCGGCCGCCACACCCCGTTCTTCAATGGCTACCGCCCGCAGTTCTACTTCCGTACCACCGACGTCACCGGCGCTGCCAAGCTGCCGGAAGGTGTCGAGATGGTGATGCCGGGTGACAACGTGAAGATGGTGGTCACCCTGATCCACCCGATCGCGATGGATGAAGGTCTGCGTTTCGCCATTCGTGAAGGCGGTCGTACCGTCGGCGCCGGCGTGGTTGCCAAGATCATCAAGTAATCTGCAACACCGGCGGCAATGCAGCGCTGCCGGTCTCGCGAACGGCGGGCCGGGAACCCCGGTCCGCCTTCGCCGTCTAAGGGAAGGCAGTTTTTTCAGTACGCCAGTAGCTCAATTGGCAGAGCAGCGGTCTCCAAAACCGCAGGTTGGGGGTTCGAGTCCCTCCTGGCGTGCCACTTCTCCCTTCCAGCGGCCATGCCGCCTCAGCAGCCAGAGCCGGATGAACAGCAAGATCGAGCATTCCAAGGACACCTCCACCGGGGGTGACATCGTCAAGTACGCCGCCGCAGTGCTCCTGGCACTTGCGGGTCTTTTTGCTTGGTTCTGGTTCGGCGCGCCTGAGCATGCGGCCCAGAATGCCTGGTCCGGTCCGCTGCGCGGTCTGGGCGTCGCCGTCGGCCTCGCGGCTGGCCTCGGTGTGTTCATGCTGACCGCCAAGGGTCGCGACACGCTTGAATTTCTTTCCGAATCGCGCTTCGAGCTGCGCAAGGTGGTCTG
The DNA here is from genome assembly GCF_057839485.1 of Stenotrophomonas sp. KH_036_B. Taxonomy (NCBI): domain Bacteria; kingdom Pseudomonadati; phylum Pseudomonadota; class Gammaproteobacteria; order Lysobacterales; family Lysobacteraceae; genus Stenotrophomonas; species Stenotrophomonas sp. KH_036_B. The sequence goes on from NZ_CM174491.1 coordinate 926,517, forward strand.
GCCGACGCGCCAGGAAGCCATTCGCATGACGTGGGTGGTGATGGTCGTGGTGATCATCCTCAGCCTGCTGCTCGGCGGCTTTGATTTCTTGATTCAGAAAGCGATCCAGTTGTTCCTGGGTCGATAAGGAGAAACCTGTGAAGCGTTGGTATGTCGTTCACGCCTATTCAGGCTTCGAGAAGACGGTGGCGCAGGCCCTGCGCGACCGCATCGTGCGTGAAGAGAAGCAGGAATTGTTCGGTGACGTCCTGGTCCCGACCGAGGAAGTGGTTGAAATGCGTTCCGGCCAGAAGCGCCGTTCCGAGCGCAAGTTCTTCCCCGGTTACGTGCTGGTCCAGATCGAGTCGCACGAAGAGAATGGCATTCCGCGGATCGACAGCGAGAGCTGGCATCTGATCAAGGACACCTCCAAGGTGATGGGCTTCATCGGCGGTACGGCCGATCGTCCGCTGCCGATCGCCGACTCCGAGGCCGAAGCCATCCTGAACCGCGTTCAGGAAGGTGTCGAGAAGCCCCGTCCCAAGGTGCTGTTCGAGCCGGGCCAGATGGTCCGCGTCACCGAAGGCCCGTTCAACGACTTCAACGGCGTGGTCGAAGAGGTCAATTACGAGAAGAGCCGTCTGCGCGTCTCGGTGCTGATCTTCGGTCGTGCCACCCCGGTCGAGCTGGAGTTCGGTCAGGTCGAAAAGGCCGTCTGAGGCCAGTAGAGCCAGGCCTTGCCTGGCTGCATGGTCCGTAGCGCCGGGCTCTGCCCGGCTGCGGGGTCTGCGCATTCACGCAGACCCCCCAAAACCTGATATAGTGCGCGGCTTCCTGCCAGGAAGCTGGCAAAAGCAAAGGGCCGCCGCAAGGTGGCCTTCTGCGTGAATCAAAAAACGCGATGCCGGGACGCGAGATTCCCGGTCCGATGGGGAGCCTGTGGTCGTAAGGCGCTAGCACCCGGAGAGTATTCACATGGCAAAGAAAGTAGTTGGTTACATCAAGCTGCAGGTGAAGGCCGGTCAGGCCAACCCCTCGCCGCCGGTCGGTCCCGCGCTGGGTCAGCGTGGTCTGAACATCATGGAATTCTGCAAGGCCTTCAATGCCGCCACGCAGAAGCTTGAGCCGGGTCTGCCGGTTCCGGTGATCATCACCGCCTATTCGGACCGTACCTTCACCTTCATCACCAAGAGCACGCCGGCAACGACGCTGCTGAAGAAGGCTGCGGGCGTCTCCTCGGGCTCCAAGCGTCCGAATACCGACAAGATCGGCAAGGTGACCCGCAAGCAGCTGGAAGAGATCGCCAAGGTCAAGGAAGCTGACCTGACGGCCGCCGACCTGGACGCAGCAGTGCGTACGATCGCTGGTTCTGCCCGTTCCATGGGCCTTGTGGTAGAGGGTTAAGAAGATGGCACAGACCAAGCGTGAGAAGGCCATCCAGGCCGCCGTCGTCCCGGGTAAGGCGTATGCCTTCGAGGACGCAATCAAGATCCTGAAGACCGCTACCAAGGCCAAGTTCGTCGAGTCCTTCGACGTCGCTGTGCGCCTGGGCGTGGACGCCAAGAAGTCCGACCAGCAGGTGCGCGGTTCCACCGTGCTGCCGGCCGGTACCGGCAAGAGCGTGCGCGTTGCCGTCTTCGCCCCGGCCGGTGCCAAGGCTGACGAAGCCCTGGCCGCTGGCGCGGAAGCCGTGGGCATGGACGACCTGGCCGAGAAGATGCAGGCCGGCGATCTGAACTACGACGTCGTCATCGCCACCCCGGACGCCATGCGCGTCGTGGGTAAGCTGGGCACCGTGCTGGGCCCGCGTGGCCTGATGCCGAACCCGAAGGTCGGCACCGTGTCGGCCAACCCGGGCGAAGCCGTCAAGAACGCCAAGTCGGGCCAGGTGCGTTACCGCACCGACAAGGCCGGCATCATCCACTGCACCATCGGCAAGGCCGACTTCGCCGAAGACGCGCTGAAGTCGAACCTGCAGGCGCTGCTGCTGGACCTGATCAAGGCCAAGCCGGCGACCTCGAAGGGCCTGTACCTGCAGAAGGTGTCGGTCAGCTCGACGATGGGCCCGGGCGTCACCGTCGATCCGTCGTCGCTGACCCTGAAGTAATCGTTTCAAGCGGGTATGCGGCTCCGGTTGCATACCCGTGAATTTTGAAGGCATCCGAGCGGACTCGTTCCGCGGAGAAGCCGTCAAAGACCGCAGGCGCGGTCGTTATATACCGGCGACGGGCAGGGATGCTCGCATTGGCAAGGAGTCGCCGCCGGCGCAGTACCGACCGCTTAATGGATTCCTTCGGGAATCGCCCTGCGTAGATGGTGCCCTTCTGGAGTTTTTCTGGTTAACGCACGTCTGGGTTCACCCAGGTTGGCCATCCAGGTCTAGAACGGCCCACCCTTGGAACATCAACCCGATGTTCCCGGCGTCCAGGACGGATGCCGCCCAGGACCGCAAACGGCAGGAGCCGTAAGCGGAGTTCAATTGGAGGAGTGCAATGGCTCTCAATCTGTCCCAGAAGCAAGAAGTAGTGGCCGAGGTTGCGGACATCGCTGCCAAGGCTCACTCCTTGATCGCAGCCCATTACGCTGGCACCACGGTCTCTCAGATGACCGCGATGCGCAAGCAGGCACGCGAAACCGGCGTTTTCTTGAAGGTTGTCAAGAACACGCTGGCCGAGCGCGCCGTCAAGGGCACCGAGTTCGAATGTGCAACGGACAAGTTCACCGGTCCGATGCTGTTCGCGTTCTCGCTTGAGGAGCCCGGCGCAGCCGGTCGCCTGATCAAGGACGCCGCCAAGACCAACGCCAAGCTGCTTCCGCAGGTCGTTGCCATCGGTGGTGAAGTGTTCCCGGCAAGCCACGTCGACGTGCTGGCATCGCTGCCGACCCGCGATCAGGCCCTGGCCATGCTGGCCCGCGTCCTGACCGAGCCGGTCACGATGTTCGCCCGCGCCATCAAGGCCATCGGCGACAAGCAGAACGGTGGCGAAACCGCCGACGCTGCCGAGCCGGCTGCCGAAACCGCCTGAGTCGCTGTTTACGTGGTTCCTGACGGAACCTGAACCCAGAAAATTATCCAAAGGTAATCAAAATGTCCCTTACCAACGAACAGATCGTCGACGCCATCGCCGAGAAGTCCCTGATGGAAGTGATGGAGCTGGTCAAGGCCATCGAAGAGAAGTTCGGCGTCTCCGCCGCTGCTCCGGTTGCCGCGGCTGCTGCCGCTGGCCCGGCCGCTGCTGTTGAAGAGCAGACCGAATTCGACGTCATCCTGAAGTCGGCCGGCGAGAAGAAGGTCGAAGTCATCAAGGCCGTCCGTGCCATCACCGGCCTGGGCCTGAAGGAAGCGAAGGATCTGGCAGAAGCCGGCGGCATGATCAAGGAAGCCGCTTCGAAGGACGACGCTGCGAAGTTCAAGAAGGACCTGGAAGCTGCTGGCGCGACTGTCGAAGTCAAGTAAGCAGTTCCTTGCCTCGCCATCGAATCACGGCGATGCAGCCAAGGCTGGGGGCGTAAGCCCCCGGCCTTTGGTCGTTGTTGCAAACCCGACCGGGTAGAGACGACGGTAGAGACGACTGTTGGTCGTCTGCTCCACCGAATTACCGGCCCAGGCCGGCAAGTTGGTAGTTGGAAGTAGCGGGAGAAGGCGTGCTGGTGCCGGCAATACCAGCGACTTCCAACTGACAATTTTCATGTTCCCTTCGGACCACGCCTCCATGGCGGGGCCCGCACAGCCAAGGTGAGACCCCATGACGTCATATTCCTTCACCGAAAAGAAGCGTATCCGCAAGGATTTCGGCAAGCAGCGCTCGATCCTCGAAGTGCCTTTCCTGCTCGCCATCCAGGTGGATTCCTATCGCGAGTTCCTGCAGGAAAACGTGGATCCGGCCAAGCGCCGTGATCTCGGCCTGCACGCGGCCCTGAAGTCGGTGTTCCCGATCGCCAGCTACAGCGGCAACGCTGCGCTGGAATACGTCGGCTACAAGCTTGGCGAACCGGTGTTCGACGAGCGCGAGTGCCGCCAGCGCGGCATGAGCTACGGCGCGCCGCTGCGCGTGACCGTGCGCCTGGTGATCTACGACCGCGAGTCGTCGACCAAGGCCATCAAGTACGTGAAGGAGCAGGAGGTCTACCTCGGCGAAATCCCGCTGATGACCGACAACGGCACCTTCATCGTGAACGGTACCGAGCGCGTGATCGTCTCGCAGCTGCACCGTTCGCCGGGCGTGTTCTTCGACCACGACCGTGGCAAGACCCACAGCTCGGGCAAGCTGCTGTACAGCGCCCGCATCATCCCGTACCGCGGTTCCTGGCTGGACTTCGAGTTCGACCCGAAGGACGCGCTGTTCACCCGTATCGACCGTCGCCGCAAGCTGCCGGTGTCGATCCTGCTGCGTGCGCTGGGTTACAGCAACGAAGAAATGCTGGCCGAGTTCTTCGAGATCAACACGTTCCACATCAATCCCGATGAGGGCGTGCAGCTCGAGCTGGTGGCCGAGCGCCTGCGCGGCGAGACCCTGAACTTCGACCTGGCCGACGGCGACAAGGTCATCGTCGAAGCCGGCAAGCGCATCACCGCGCGTCACGTCAAGCAGCTGGAAGCCTCGGGCATTGCCGCCCTGGCCGTGCCGGACGATTACATCGTCGGCCGCATCCTGTCGCACGACGTGGTCGATGCCAACACCGGTGAACTGCTGGCCCAGGCCAACGACGAAATCACCGACGAACAGCTGCAGGCCTTCCGCAAGGCCGGCGTCGATGCCGTGGGCACCCTGTGGGTGAACGACCTGGATCGTGGCCCGTACCTGTCCAACACCCTGCGCATCGACCCGACCAAGACCCAGCTGGAAGCCCTGGTCGAGATCTACCGCATGATGCGTCCGGGCGAGCCGCCGACCAAGGACGCCGCGCAGAACCTGTTCCACAACCTGTTCTTCACCTTCGAGCGCTACGACCTGTCCACGGTTGGCCGCATGAAGTTCAACCGCCGTGTCGGCCGCAAGGAAGTCACCGGCGAAGCCGTGCTGTACGACCGCAAGTACTTCGGTGAGCGCAACGACGAAGAGTCCAAGCGCCTGGTCGCCGAGCACGGCGACAGCTCCGACATCCTGGAAGTGATCAAGGTCCTGACCGAGATCCGCAACGGTCGCGGCGTGGTCGATGACATCGATCACCTGGGCAACCGTCGCGTCCGTTCGGTCGGTGAAATGGCCGAGAACGTGTTCCGCGTGGGCCTGGTCCGCGTCGAGCGCGCGGTCAAGGAGCGCCTGTCGATGGCCGAATCCGAAGGCCTGACCCCGCAGGAGCTGATCAACGCCAAGCCGGTCGCCGCTGCCATCAAGGAGTTCTTCGGCTCCTCGCAGCTGTCCCAGTTCATGGATCAGAACAACCCGCTGTCGGAAGTGACGCACAAGCGTCGCGTCTCGGCACTGGGCCCGGGCGGCCTGACCCGCGAACGTGCCGGCTTCGAAGTTCGCGACGTGCACCCGACCCATTACGGCCGCGTCTGCACCATCGAAACGCCGGAAGGCCCGAACATCGGCCTGATCAACTCGCTGGCCGTGTACGCCCGCACCAACCAGTACGGTTTCCTCGAGACCCCGTACCGCAAGGTGCATGACGGCAAGGTCTCCGACGACATCGAGTTCCTGTCGGCCATCGAAGAAAACGAGTACGTCATCGCCCAGGCCAACGCCCTGACCGATGCCAAGAGCATGCTCACCGAGCAGTTCGTGCCGTGCCGTTTCCAGGGTGAGTCGCTGCTGAAGCCGCCGGCGGAAGTCCACTTCATGGACGTCTCGCCGATGCAGACCGTGTCCATCGCGGCCGCGCTGGTTCCGTTCCTGGAACACGATGACGCAAACCGTGCACTGATGGGCGCCAACATGCAGCGCCAGGCCGTGCCGACCCTGCGTGCGCAGAAGCCGCTGGTGGGTACCGGTATCGAACGCGCCGTGGCCCGTGACTCGGGTGTGACCGTGAATGCCCGTCGTGGTGGCGAGATCGTGCAGATCGACGCCGGCCGCATCGTGGTCAAGGTCAACGAAGCCGAGATCACCGACGCGACCGACGCCGGCGTGGACATCTACAACCTGATCAAGTACACCCGCTCCAACCAGAACACCTGCATCAACCAGCGTCCGCTGGTCGAAGTGGGCAACGTGGTGGCGCGTGGCGACGTGCTGGCTGACGGTCCGTCCACCGACATCGGCGAGCTGGCCCTGGGCCAGAACATGCTGATCGCGTTCATGCCGTGGAACGGCTACAACTTCGAAGACTCCATCCTGCTCTCCGAGCGCGTGGTGGAAGAGGATCGTTACACCACGATCCATATCGAAGAGCTGACCTGCGTTGCGCGTGACACGAAGCTGGGGCCGGAGGAAATCTCGGCCGACATCCCGAACGTCTCCGAGCAGGCGCTGAACCGCCTCGACGAGTCCGGCGTGGTGTACATCGGTGCCGAAGTGCGCGCCGGCGACATCATGGTCGGCAAGGTCACGCCGAAGGGCGAAAGCCAGCTGACCCCGGAAGAGAAGCTGCTCCGCGCGATCTTCGGCGAGAAGGCGTCCGACGTGAAGGACAGCTCGCTGCGCGTGCCGCCGGGCATGGACGGCACCGTCATCGACGTGCAGGTCTTCACCCGTGATGGCATCGAGAAGGACAAGCGCGCCCGTCAGATCGAAGAGTCTGAAATCAAGCGCGTCAAGAAGGACTTCGACGACCAGTTCCGCATCCTGGAAGCGGCGATCTACGCACGCCTGCGCTCGCAGATCGTGGGCAAGGTGGCCAACGGTGGTACGAACCTGAAGAAGGGCGACACCATCTCCGACGCGTACCTGGACGGCCTGAAGAAGGCTGACTGGTTCGTGCTGCGCATGAAGGACGAGGACGCCTCGGAAGCCATCGAACGCGCCCAGAAGCAGATCCAGGCGCACGAGAAGGAATTCGAGCGTCGCTTCGCCGACAAGCGCGGCAAGATCACCGCCGGTGACGACCTCGCTCCGGGCGTGCTGAAGATGGTCAAGGTGTTCCTGGCCGTGAAGCGCCGCATCCAGCCGGGCGACAAGATGGCAGGCCGCCACGGCAACAAGGGTGTGGTCTCCAACGTGGTGCCGGTCGAGGACATGCCGTACATGGCCTCGGGCGAGACCGTGGACATCGTGCTGAACCCGCTGGGCGTGCCGTCGCGTATGAACATCGGCCAGATCCTCGAAGTGCACCTGGGCTGGGCCGCCAAGGGCCTGGGTCGCAAGATCCAGGGCATGCTCGAGGCACAGGCGGCGATCAGCGACCTGCGCAAGTTCCTGGACGACGTGTACAACCACGACAAGACCCAGCATGCCAACCACGTTGACCTGACCCAGTTCAGCGACGAGGAGCTGCTGCGCCTGGCCGGCAACCTGACCGACGGCGTGCCGATGGCCACCCCGGTGTTCGACGGTGCCAGCGAAGCCGAGATCAAGCACATGCTTGCGCTGGCGGACCTGCCGCTCAGCGGCCAGACCCAGCTGTTCGACGGTCGCACCGGTGAGGCATTCGATCGCCACACCACCGTGGGCTACATGCACTACCTGAAGCTGAACCACCTGGTCGACGACAAGATGCACGCCCGTTCGACCGGTCCGTACTCGCTCGTTACCCAGCAGCCGCTGGGCGGCAAGGCGCAGTTCGGTGGCCAGCGCTTCGGTGAAATGGAAGTCTGGGCGCTGGAAGCCTACGGCGCGGCCTACACCCTGCAGGAAATGCTGACGGTGAAGTCCGATGACGTGCAGGGCCGCAACCAGATGTACAAGAACATCGTCGACGGTGAGCACGAGATGGTCGCGGGCATGCCGGAATCCTTCAACGTGTTGGTGAAGGAAATCCGCTCGCTGGCCATCAACATGGAACTGGAAGACAACTGATCGCGCAGGCGCGGCTGCCCCGGCAGCCGCGCCGCCGGAAGTGAATCGACAGCCCCATCGACAAGATTTCCTCCTTTCGGAGAAACACCATGAAAGACCTGCTCAACCTCTTCAACCAGCAGCGCCAGACGCTGGACTTCGACGCGATCAAGATCGCGCTGGCCTCGCCGGACCTGATCCGTTCGTGGTCCTTCGGCGAAGTGAAGAAGCCGGAAACCATCAACTACCGTACCTTCAAGCCGGAGCGTGACGGCCTGTTCTGCGCCGCCATCTTCGGCCCGGTCAAGGACTACGAGTGCCTGTGCGGCAAGTACAAGCGCATGAAGCACCGCGGCGTTGTCTGCGAAAAGTGCGGCACCGAAGTGACCCTGGCCAAGGTGCGCCGTGAGCGCATGGGCCACATCGACCTGGCCTCGCCGGTCGCGCACATCTGGTTCCTCAAGTCGCTGCCGTCGCGCATCGGCCTGATGCTGGACATGACCCTGCGTGACATCGAGCGCGTGCTGTACTTCGAAGCCTACGTGGTGACCGAGCCGGGCCTGACCGCCCTGGAGCGCCGCCAGCTGCTGACCGAAGAACAGTACCTGCAGGCCCGCCAGGAGCACGGCGACGACTTCGACGCCGCCATGGGCGCCGAGGCGGTCTACGAGCTGCTGCGCACCATCGACCTGCAGTCGGAAATGACCCGCCTGCGCGAAGAAATCGCCAGCACCGGTTCGGAAACCAAGCTCAAGCGCCTCACCAAGCGCATCAAGCTGGTCGAAGCCTTCCTGGAATCGGGCAACCGTCCGGAATGGATGGTCATGACCGTGCTGCCGGTGCTGCCGCCGGACCTGCGTCCGCTGGTTCCGCTGGATGGTGGCCGCTTCGCGACCTCCGACCTGAACGACCTGTACCGCCGCGTCATCAACCGCAACAACCGCCTGCGCCGCCTGCTCGAGCTGAACGCGCCGGACATCATCGTGCGCAATGAAAAGCGCATGCTGCAGGAATCGGTCGATGCGCTGCTGGACAACGGCCGTCGCGGCCGTGCCATCACCGGCACCAACAAGCGCCCGCTGAAGTCGCTGGCCGACATGATCAAGGGCAAGCAGGGTCGCTTCCGTCAGAACCTGCTGGGCAAGCGCGTCGACTACTCGGGCCGTTCGGTCATCGTGGTCGGTCCGTACCTGCGCCTGCACCAGTGCGGCCTGCCGAAGAAGATGGCGCTCGAACTGTTCAAGCCGTTCGTGTTCGCCAAGCTGCAGCGTCGTGGCCTGGCCACCACCATCAAGGCCGCCAAGAAGCTGGTCGAGCGCGAAGAAGCCGAAGTCTGGGACATCCTGGAAGAGGTCATCCGCGAACACCCGGTGATGCTGAACCGTGCGCCGACCCTGCACCGTCTGGGCATCCAGGCGTTCGAGCCGGTCCTGATCGAAGGCAAGGCCATCCAGCTGCACCCGCTGGTCTGCACCGCGTTCAACGCCGACTTCGACGGTGACCAGATGGCCGTCCACGTGCCGCTCTCGCTGGAAGCCCAGCTGGAAGCGCGTGCGCTGATGATGTCCACCAACAACATCCTGTCGCCGGCCAACGGCGAGCCGATCATCGTGCCGTCGCAGGACGTCGTGCTGGGTCTGTACTACATGACCCGCTCGCTGGAGAACAAGAAGGGCGAGGGCATGGCCTTCGCCAACATCTCCGAAGTGAAGCGCGCCTATGACAACCGCGTGGTGGAACTGCACGCACGCGTCAAGGTCCGCATCACCGAGGTGGTGACCGACGAGGAAGGCAACAAGCAGAACAAGACCTCGATCGTGGACACCACGATCGGTCGCGCCCTGCTGGCCGAAATCCTGCCGGAAGGCCTGCCGTTCGCGCTGGCCAACACCGAGCTGACCAAGAAGAACATCAGCCGCCTGATCAACTCCAGCTACCGTCAGCTGGGCTTGAAGGACACGGTGGTGTTCGCCGACAAGCTGATGTACACCGGTTTTGCCTACGCAACCCGTGCGGGCGTGTCGATCGGTATCGACGACATGCTGATCCCGGACGAGAAGCGCGGCATCCTCACCGAGGCCGAAGCCGAAGTGCTGGAAATCCAGGAGCAGTACCAGTCGGGCCTGGTCACCGCCGGTGAGCGCTACAACAAGGTGGTCGACATCTGGTCGCGTACCAATGAACGCATCGCCAAGGCGATGATGGACACCATTGGTACCGAGAAGGTGATCAACGCCAAGGGCGAGACCATCGACCAGAAGTCGATGAATTCGCTGTACATCATGGCCGACTCCGGTGCCCGTGGTTCGCAGGCGCAGATCCGCCAGCTGGCCGGCATGCGTGGCCTGATGGCCCGTCCGGATGGCTCGATCATCGAAACGCCCATCAAGGCGAACTTCCGTGAAGGCCTGAACGTGCAGGAGTACTTCAACTCCACCCACGGTGCCCGTAAGGGTCTGGCCGATACCGCGCTGAAGACGGCGAACTCGGGTTACCTGACCCGTCGTCTGGTCGACGTGGCGCAGGACGTGGTGATCACCGAGGTGGATTGCGGTACCACCGAAGGCCTGACCATGACCCCGATCGTGGAAGGCGGCGACGTCGTGGAGCCGTTGAAGGACCGCGTGCTGGGTCGTGTCGTGGCCGAGGACGTGTTCCTGCCGGGCAACGACGAAGATCCGATCGTGACCCGCAACACGCTGCTCGACGAAGCCTGGGTCGCCAAGCTGGAAGATGCCGGCGTGCAGAGCATCAAGGTGCGCTCGACGATCTCCTGCGCCTCGGCGTTCGGCGTCTGCGGTCGCTGCTACGGCCGCGATCTGGCCCGTGGCCACATCGTCAACATCGGTGAAGCGGTCGGCGTCATCGCCGCGCAGTCGATCGGCGAGCCGGGTACCCAGCTGACCATGCGTACGTTCCACATCGGTGGTGCGGCATCGCGTGCGGCTGCCGTGGACAACATCACGGTGAAGACCACCGGTTCGGTGAAGTTCAACAACCTGAAGTCGGTCGAACATGCCAGCGGTTCGCTGGTCGCGGTCTCGCGCTCGGGTGAAATCTCGGTGCTCGATGCCCACGGTCGTGAGCGTGAGCGCTACAAGCTGCCGTACGGCTCGATGATCGCGTCCAAGGACGGCGATGCAGTGAAGGCTGGCCAGACCGTGGCCAACTGGGATCCGCATAACCACCCGATCGTGTCCGAAGTGGCGGGTTTCATCCGCTTCATCGACTTCATCGACGGCGTCACCGTCATCGAGAAGACCGACGAACTGACCGGCCTGGCCTCGCGGGAGATCACCGATCCGAAGCGTCGTGGTTCGCAGGCCAAGGAACTGCGCCCGATCGTGCGTATCGTCGATGCGAAGGGCAATGACCTGACGATCCCGAACACCGATCTGCCGGCCCAGTACCTGCTGCCGCCGCGTTCCATCGTCAACCTGCAGGACGGCGCCGCCGTCGGCGTAGGCGACGTGGTTGCCAAGATCCCGCAGGAAGCGTCCAAGACCCGCGACATCACCGGTGGTCTGCCGCGCGTGGCCGATCTGTTCGAAGCCCGCAAGCCGAAGGATCCGGCGATCCTGGCCGAGCGCTCGGGCATCATCAGCTTCGGCAAGGACACCAAGGGCAAGCAGCGCCTGATCATCAAGGACACCGATGGTTCGGAGCACGAAGAGCTGATTCCGAAGTACCGCCAGGTGATCGTGTTCGAAGGTGAGCACGTGACCAAGGGTGAAACCATCGTGGACGGCGAGCCGAGCCCGCAGGACATCCTGCGCCTGCTGGGTGTCGAGCCGCTGGCGGCCTACCTGGTCAAGGAAATCCAGGACGTGTACCGCCTGCAGGGCGTGAAGATCAACGACAAGCACATCGAGGTCATCACCCGCCAGATGCTGCGCAAGGTCGAGATCACCGACCAGGGCAGCAGCAAGTTCCTGAATGGCGAGCAGGCCGAGCGCCAGCGCGTCATCGAGGAAAATGCACGCCTGACCACCCGCAACGAGCTGATCGCCCGTTTCGATCCGGTCCTGCTGGGTATCACCAAGGCGTCGCTGGCCACCGAGTCGTTCATCTCGGCCGCGTCGTTCCAGGAAACCACCCGCGTGCTGACCGAAGCTGCCGTCCGCGGCACCTCGGACAACCTGCGCGGCCTGAAGGAAAACGTCATCGTCGGCCGTCTGATCCCGGCCGGTACCGGCCTGGCCTACCACGCCAACCGTCGCAAGAACGCCTCGGGGCTGACCGATTCGGAGATGCAGCAGCTGTCCGGTTCGCCGGTGGTGGCTGAGGCGGCTCCGGTCGTCGCGGCGGCCGTGGCAGCGGTCATCGACTCGACCGACGCCGATTCGGCTTCGGACGAATGATGCACCCGGTCCGGCCCTCGGGCCGGACCACCCGGGGAGGGTCGATACGACATCCCCAGGGGTAAGGGCACCACCGTGGGTGGTGCCAAACAGGTAGGGCACCCCCGTTGGGGGTGTCACACCGGCCGAGTAGGTGGCGTTATCGCCACCAATGAGGTAGGATGCCCGCCGGTCCGCGAAAGGGGGCCGGTTGACAATCTGAACGGGGGGCACGGAAAAGGCTCCCCTGTAACGGCCCGGGATCAGGGCTGGCCGGGCGCGTGCGCATTTGACTGCGTTTTCGCCGGGTTGCTACAATCGTCTGTCTCAGCAGGCCGGTCTCTCGCCTGCTCGCACATATCCGCATTCATGGCCAGTTTTTTCATTGGCCTCTCTCAGAAGAACTTACTGATGGCGACGATCAATCAGCTTGTCCGCAAGCCGCGGCAGGCAACCACTTACAAGAGTGCCTCCCCGGCTCTTGAAAAGTGCCCCCAGCGCCGTGGCGTCTGCACGCGCGTGTACACCACCACTCCGAAGAAGCCGAACTCGGCGCTTCGCAAGGTTGCCAAGGTCCGCCTGACCAACCAGGAAGAAGTGATTAGCTACATCGGCGGCGAAGGCCACAACCTGCAGGAGCACTCCGTGGTCCTGATCCGTGGCGGTCGCGTCAAGGATCTGCCGGGTGTGCGTTACCACACCGTGCGTGGTTCGCTGGACGCCTCCGGCGTTGCCAAGCGTCGCCAGGGCCGTTCCAAGTACGGCGCCAAGCGTCCGAAGAGCTAAGGGAAAGTACACATGTCTCGTAAAGGTAATACGCCGCAGCGCTCTGTCCTGCCGGATCCGAAGCACGGAAGTGAAACCATCGCACGCTTCATCAACATGGTGATGCTGAGCGGCAAGAAGTCGGTCGCTGAAAAGATCGTCTATGGCGCCATGGATGTGATCGGCGAAAAGAACCCGAACACCATCGAGCTGGTTCAGAAGGCTCTGGACAACGTGGCTCCGTCGGTCGAAGTGAAGTCCCGCCGCGTCGGCGGTGCGACCTACCAGGTGCCGGTCGAAGTGCGTTCGTCGCGCAAGATGGCCCTGGCCATGCGCTGGCTGATCGACTCGGCCCGTAAGCGTGGTGAGAACACCATGCCGAAGAAGCTGGCTGCAGAACTGCTGGATGCCTCGGAAAACCGTGGTGGCGCCATCAAGAAGCGCGAAGAAACCCACCGCATGGCCGAAGCCAACAAGGCCTTCGCCCACTACCGCTGGTGAGTTTGACGGCCTTGCAAAACAGGCACGGCAGCACCATCTAGGTGCTGCCTCGCGGCCCCAGAAGGGCTGCGCCAATCCGAAGGCCGCCGAAAGGCGGCGTTCGGCCATCCGAATTCCAAGAAATTGAGAGGCTCCCGTGGCCCGCACCACTCCCATCGAGCGTTACCGCAATTTCGGCATCATGGCCCACATCGATGCCGGCAAGACCACCACGTCCGAGCGCATCCTGTTCTACACCGGCAAGAGCCACAAGATCGGTGAAGTGCACGACGGCGCTGCCACCATGGACTGGATGGAGCAGGAGCAGGAGCGTGGCATCACGATCCAGTCCGCTGCCACCACCGCGTTCTGGAAGGGCATGGACAAGTCCCTGCCGGAGCACCGTTTCAACATCATCGATACCCCCGGACACGTCGACTTCACCATCGAAGTGGAGCGTTCGCTGCGCGTGCTCGACGGTGCGGTGTTCGTGCTGTGCGCCGTCGGTGGCGTTCAGCCGCAGTCGGAAACCGTGTGGCGCCAGGCCAACCGGTACAAGGTGCCGCGCATTGCGTTCGTCAACAAGATGGACCGCACCGGCGCCAACTTCACCAAGGTCGTTGGCCAGTTGAAGGCCAAGCTGGGTGCCACTGCCGTGCCGATGCAGCTGCCGATCGGCGCTGAAGAAAACTTCAAGGGCGTGGTCGACCTCATCAAGATGAAGGCCATCCACTGGGATGAAGCCTCGCAGGGCATGAAGTTCGAGTACCTGGAGATCCCGGCCGACATGCAGGAAGAGGCTGACGCAGCTCGTACCTTCATGATCGAAGCGGCTGCCGAAGCCAGCGAAGAGCTGATGGAAAAGTACCTGGGCGGCGACGAGCTGACCGAGGCCGAAATCATCGAAGCCCTGCGCGTGCGCACCCTGGCCACCGACATCGTGCCGATGTACTGCGGCTCGGCGTTCAAGAACAAGGGCGTGCAGGCCATGCTGGACGGCGTGGTGCAGCTGCTGCCGTCGCCGATCGACGTGCCGGACGTGACCGGTACCGACGTCGACGACGAAACCATCGCGCTGAGCCGCAAGTCTGACGACAAGGCGCCGTTCTCGGCCCTGGCCTTCAAGATCATCACCGATCCGTTCGTGGGCGCGCTGACCTTCTTCCGTGTCTATTCGGGCACGCTGAACGCCGGCGACCAGCTGATGAACTCGGTCAAGGGCAAGAAGGAGCGCATCGGTCGCATCCTGCAGATGCACTCCAACGATCGTGAAGAGATCAAGGAAGTGCTGGCCGGTGACATCGCCGCGGCGGTGGGTCTGAAGGACACCACCACCGGTGACACCCTGTGCTCGCAGGACCACCCGATCATCCTGGAGCGCATGGTGTTCCCGGAGCCGGTCATCTCGATGGCCGTCGAACCGAAGACCAAGTCCGACCAGGAAAAGATGGGTCTGGCGCTGGGTCGTCTGGCCCAGGAAGATCCGTCGTTCCGCGTCAAGACCGACGAAGAATCCGGCCAGACCATCATCTCGGGCATGGGCGAGCTGCACCTGGACATCATCGTCGACCGCATGAAGCGCGAGTTCAACGTTGAAGCCAACGTCGGCAAGCCGCAGGTGGCCTACCGCGAAACCATCCAGCTGCAGGACGTCAAGTCGGACTACAAGCACGCCAAGCAGTCCGGTGGTAAGGGTCAGTACGGTCACGTCGTGATCGAGCTGTCGCCGATCACCGCTGAAGACCGTGCCGATCCGAAGATCGCGCCGAACATCAAGGACGACTTCCTGTTCGTCAACGACATCACCGGTGGCGTGATTCCGAAGGAATTCATCCCGTCGATCGAAAAGGGCCTGCGCGAAACCATCACCAGCGGTCCGCTGGCGGGCTTCCCGGTCGTGGACGTGAAGGTCAAGCTGGTGTTCGGCTCGTACCATGACGTCGACTCCTCGGAAATGGCGTTCAAGCTTGCCTCGTCGATGGCCTTCAAGCAGGGCTTCGCCAAGGCCAAGCCGGTTCTGCTGGAGCCGATCATGAAGGTCGAGATCGTGACCCCGGAGGATTACCAGGGTGACGTGATGGGCGACGTCAGCCGTCGTCGTGGCGTGCTGCAGGGTTCGAGCACCACCGGTGACGGTTCGGCCAGCATCATCAACGCGATGATCCCGCTGGGCGAAATGTTCGGTTACGCCACCTCGCTGCGTTCGCAGACCCAGGGTCGCGCGACGTTCACGATGGAATTCGATCACTACGAGCCGGCGCCGAACAACATCGCCGAAACCGTGATCAAGAAGGCCTGAGCGTAAGCTCAGGTCTTTATCTCCCTCTTTCTGATATCCAAGGTATACAACAATGGCAAAGGGTAAGTTCGAGCGCACCAAGCCGCACGTCAACGTCGGCACCATCGGTCACGTCGATCACGGCAAGACCACGCTGACCGCCGCACTGACCAAGATCGGTGCCGATCGCTTCGGTGGCGAATTCAAGGGCTATGACGCCATTGACGCCGCGCCGGAAGAGAAGGCTCGTGGCATCACGATCTCGACCGCACACGTCGAATACGAATCTGCCGTTCGCCACTATGCGCACGTCGATTGCCCGGGCCATGCTGACTACGTCAAGAACATGATCACCGGTGCCGCCCAGATGGACGGCGCGATCCTGGTGTGCTCGGCCGCTGACGGCCCGATGCCGCAGACCCGCGAGCACATCCTGCTGTCGCGCCAGGTCGGCGTGCCGTACATCGTCGTGTTCCTGAACAAGGCCGACATGGTGGACGATGCCGAGCTGCTGGAACTGGTTGAAATGGAAGTCCGCGAGCTGCTGAGCAAGTACGACTTCCCGGGCGACGACACCCCGATCATCTCGGGTTCGGCCCGTCTGGCGCTGGACGGCGACCAGAGCGACATCGGCGTGCCGGCCATCATCAAGCTGGTCGAGGCGCTGGACAGCTGGATTCCGCTGCCGGAGCGTGACGTCGACAAGGCATTCCTGATGCCGGTCGAAGACGTGTTCTCGATCTCGGGCCGCGGCACCGTGGTGACCGGTCGTATCGAGCGTGGCGTGATCAAGGTCGGCGAAGAAATCGAAATCGTCGGTATCCGCGACACCCAGAAGACCACCGTGACCGGTGTGGAAATGTTCCGCAAGCTGCTCGACCAGGGTCAGGCAGGCGACAACGCCGGTCTGCTGCTGCGCGGCACCAAGCGTGACGACGTCCAGCGCGGTCAGGTTCTGTGCAAGCCGGGTTCGATCAAGCCGCACACCGAGTTCGAAGGCGAAGTGTACGTGCTGTCGAAGGACGAAGGCGGCCGCCACACCCCGTTCTTCAATGGCTACCGCCCGCAGTTCTACTTCCGTACCACCGACGTTACCGGCGCTGCCAAGCTGCCGGAAGGTGTCGAGATGGTGATGCCGGGTGACAACGTGAAGATGGTGGTCACCCTGATCCACCCGATCGCGATGGATGAAGGTCTGCGTTTCGCCATTCGTGAAGGCGGTCGTACCGTCGGCGCCGGCGTGGTTGCCAAGATCATCAAGTAATCTGCTAGACTCTGCGCCCCGATGTTGCCTGGGTAGGGCATCGGGGTGCTGAATAAACGGGAAAAGAGGCGCAGGACGCACCTCGTGTTCCCCAGACCAGGAAGGGTCGCGCCATTCAGGCAGTGTCAACAGGTCCCCTGTTGACCGCCGCGTTGTATGCGCGCTATACTTTTTGTCTGGGCAGATCGGGAGACCGGTCTGCCTCGATTTTTGAGGTCTATGGAAAGATCTTGTCGCCGCGCAGGAATGTGCGGCGTCCGCATTCAGGATATTCATGGGACAAGGCAACCCAGAGGCCTTGTCCGTCGCTCTTTTAACGAAGGAACCTACCGCCATGGCGGACCAAAAGATCCGGATTCGGTTGAAGGCGTTCGATCATCGTTTGATCGACCGTTCGGCCAGCGAGATCGTTGAAACGGCAAAGCGGACCGGCGCGCAAGTGCGTGGCCCGATCCCGCTGCCGACCAAGATCGAGCGTTACACCATTCTCGTCTCCCCGCACGTCGACAAGGACGCGCGTGACCAGTACGAGACCCGCACGCACAAGCGCGTGCTCGATATCGTTGACCCGAACGACAAGACCGTGGACGCGCTGATGAAGCTCGAACTGGCTGCCGGCGTCGACGTTCAGATCAAGCTGACCTGAGGACTACGACCATGACGAAGAAATATTCGTTGGGCTTCGTGGGCCGCAAGGCTGGCATGAGCCGCGTTTTCACTGAAGATGGCCGCGCCATCCCGGTGACCCTGATTGAAGCTACCCCGAACCGCATTGCGCAGATCAAGACCGTCGAAGCTGACGGCTACAGCGCCGTGCAGGTGACTGTCGGCGCGCGTCGCGCTGCCCTGGTCAACAAGCCGGAAGCCGGTCACTTCGCCAAGGCGAAGGTTGAAGCCGGTCGTGGCCTGTGGGAATTCCGCGTTGAAGACGCCCAGCTCGGCGATTTCGCCGTCGGTGGCGAAGTCAAGGCGGACATCTTTGAAGTTGGCCAGATGGTCGACGTCCAGGGTGTCACCAAGGGTAAGGGCTTCCAGGGCACCATCAAGCGCTACAACTTCCGTATGGGCGACGCAACCCACGGTAACTCGCTGTCGCATCGCGCGCCGGGTTCGCTGGGTCAGCGCCAGACCCCGGGTCGTGTGTTCCCGGGCAAGAAGATGTCGGGCCACATGGGTGCCGTGCAGCAGAGCACGCAGAACCTGGAAGTTGTCAAGGTCGACGTCGAGCGCGGTCTGATCGCGATTCGTGGCGCCGTGCCTGGCGCTGCGGGTGGTGACGTGATCGTGCGTCCGGCTAGCAAGGCATAAGGAGAGATGACGATGGAACTCGTTATCACGGGTAGCAACAACAAGGTCTCGGTCTCCGATGCCGTGTTCGGTCGCGATTTCAGCGAAGATCTGGTTCACCAGGTCGTCGTCGCCTATCGCAACGCCGGTCGCGCCGGCACCAAGGCACAGAAGACTCGCTCTGAAGTGGCTGGTACCACCAAGAAGTCGAAGAAGCAGAAGGGCGGCGGTGCGCGTCATGGCGCGCTGACGGCTCCGATCTTCGTCGGCGGTGGTGTCACCTTCGCGGCCAAGCCGCGCAGCTTCGAGCAGAAGGTCAACCGCAAGCAGTACCGTGCCGCCATGTGCGCGATCCTGTCCGAGCTGAACCGTCAGGGCCGTCTGACCATCGTGGAGTCCTTCGATGTCGAAGCGACCAGCACGAAGGCTCTGATCGCCAAGCTGGCCGGCCTGGAAGTGGGCAAGCGCCCGCTGATCGTCACCGAAGAGGCCACCGAGCACCTGTACCTGTCGGCGCGCAACATTCCCTACGTGGAAGTGCGTGACGTGCAGGGCCTGGATCCGGTGTCGCTGGTCGGTGCCGACACGGTCGTCATCACCGCTGACGCGGTCAAGAAGGTCGAGGAGTGGCTGGCATGAACAGCAACGAAAAAATCTTCAGCGTGCTGCGTGCTCCGCGAGTCTCCGAAAAGACCGCGCGCCTGCAGGAACATTCCAACCAGTATGTCTTCGAAGTCTCGAACGAAGCCACCAAGGCCGATGTAAAGGCCGCGGTTGAGCAGCTGTTCGACGTCAAGGTCGAAGCGGTCAACGTGCTGAACGTGAAGGGCAAGAACAAGTCCTTCCGTAACCGCACCGGCCGTCGCGGCGATTGGCGCAAGGCATACGTGCGTCTCGCCGATGGCCAGTCCATCGATGTAACGGCCAAGGCCTGAGGTACATCCCATGCCATTGATGAAATTCAAGCCCACTTCCCCCGGCCGCCGTTCGGCCGTGCGCGTGGTTACGCCCGATCTGCACAAGGGCGCACCGCACGCAGCGTTGCTGGAGCCGAAGAGCAATTCCGGTGGTCGTAACCACCACGGCCGCATCACCACCCGTCATATCGGTGGTGGCCACAAGCAGCATTACCGCGTCATCGACTTCAAGCGCAACAAGCTCGGTATCCCGGCGCGCGTGGAACGTATCGAATACGATCCGAACCGCACCGCCCATATCGCTCTGCTGTGCTACGTCGACGGCGAGCGCCGCTACATCATCGCACCGAAGGGCCTGAAGGCCGGTGACCAGGTGATCGCGGGCTCGGATGCGCCGATCAAGGCGGGCAACACCCTGCCGCTGCGCAACATCCCGGTTGGTACCACTGTCCACGGCATCGAACTGAAGCCGGGCAAGGGTGCACAGATCGCGCGTGCCGCCGGCGCTGCCGTGCAGCTCGTCGCTCGTGAAGGCCTCTTCGCCACCCTGCGCCTGCGCTCGGGTGAAATGCGCAAGGTGCCGGTCGAGTGCTGCGCCACCATCGGTGAAGTCGGCAACGACGAACACAACCTGGAAAAGCTGGGCAAGGCGGGCGCGAAGCGCTGGCGTGGTGTTCGCCCGACCGTTCGTGGTGCTGCCATGAACCCGGTTGACCATCCGCACGGTGGTGGTGAGGCGAAGGCCGGCCAGGGTAATCCGCACCCGGTCACCCCGTGGGGTGTGCCGACCAAGGGTTACAAGACGCGCAAGAACAAGCGCACCCAGCAATTCATCGTCCGCGATCGTAGGGGCTAATCGACCATGGCACGTTCACTCAAGAAGGGCCCGTTCGTCGATCACCACCTCGTCAAGAAGGTGGAGGCCGCTGCGGGTAGCAAGAAGCCGATCAAGACCTGGTCGCGCCGTTCGATGATCCTGCCGGAAATGGTAGGCATCACCATCGCCGTTCATAACGGTAAGAACCACGTTCCGGTGCTCGTCAACGAGAACATGGTCGGCCACAAGCTCGGCGAATTTGCCATCACCCGGACCTTCAAGGGTCACGGTGGTGACAAGAAGTCGGGCAAGTAAGGAGAGATGACAATGGAAGCGAAAGCAATCCTGCGCTCCGCGCGCATCTCTGCGCAGAAAGCCCGCCTGGTCGCTGACCAGGTGCGCGGCCTGCCGGCCGAGCGTGCGGTCAACCTGCTGAAGTTCTCGGACAAGAAGGCTGCACACCTGATCAAGAAGGTGGTGGAGTCGGCTATTGCCAATGCCGAGAACAACCAGGGCGCCGACGTCGACGAGCTGAAGGTTCAGACCATCATGGTTGATGAAGGTCCTACCCTGAAGCGTTTCATGGCGCGGGCGAAAGGCCGCGGCACCCGCATCCTCAAGCGCACCAGCCACATCACTGTGGTTGTGGGCGCCGGCAAGTAAGCGGAAAGGAAAACACCATGGGTCATAAAGTTCATCCGATTGGTATCCGCCTCGGCATTTCCAAGGACTGGAACTCCAAGTGGTACGCCAACAAGGCCGAGTTCGCTGGTTACCTGGCAGCCGACCTGAAGGTGCGGGAAATGCTGCGCAAGAAGCTTGCGCAGGCCGGCATCAGCAAGATCCTTATCGAGCGTCCGGCAAAGACCGCTCGCGTGACGATCCACACTGCCCGTCCGGGCGTGGTGATCGGCAAGCGCGGTGAGGACATCGAAAAGCTGCGCAAGGAAGTGAGCGAAATGATGGGCGTTCCGGCGCACATCAACGTCACCGAAGTGCGCAAGCCCGAGCTGGACGCGCAGCTGGTTGCCGAGTCGATCGCGCAGCAGCTGGAGCGTCGCATCATGTTCCGCCGTGCAATGAAGCGCTCGGTCGGCAACGCGATGCGCCTCGGTGCCCTGGGCATCAAGGTCAACGTCGGTGGCCGTTTGAACGGTGCGGAAATCGCCCGTTCGGAGTGGTACCGCGAAGGCCGCGTGCCGCTGCACACGCTGCGTGCCGACATCGACTATGGCTTCGCTGAAGCCAAGACGACCTACGGCATCATCGGCATCAAGGTCTGGATCTACAAGGGCGAGGTTTTCGATTTCTCCCAGGTTGGCCAGGAAAAGCAGGACGACACCCCGTCGCGCAACGATCGTAACGATCGCGGCGACCGCGGTGACCGTCAGCGCCCGGCCCGTGAAGCGAGGTAACGACAATGTTGCAACCCAAGCGAACCAAGTACCGCAAGGTACACAAGGGCCGTAACGATGGCCTGAGCTGGAGCGCCAACGCTGTCAGCTTCGGCGAATACGGCCTGAAGGCAACCGCCCACGGTCAGCTGACCGCGCGTCAGATCGAAGCGGCTCGCCGCTCGATCAGCCGCTACGTCAAGCGCGGTGGCAAGATGTGGATCCGAGTGTTCCCCGACAAGCCGATCACCAAGAAGCCCATCGAAGTGCGAATGGGTTCTGGTAAGGGCAACGTGGAGTACTGGGTCGCCCAGATCCAGCCCGGCCGCATGATCTATGAAATTGAAGGCGTGGATGAGAGCGTGGCACGCGAGGCGTTCCGCCTGGCAGCTGCCAAGCTCTCCGTGACCACCACCTTCGTGACCCGGACGGTGATGTGATGGATATCAAACAACTTCGCGAAAAGTCGGCTGACGATCTCAAGTCCCACTTGACCGATCTGCGTAAGGAGCAGTTCTCGCTCCGTATGCAGCAGGTCACCGGGCAGCTGCCGAAGACTCACGAAACCCGCCGGGTCCGCCGCGAGATTGCTCGCGTCAAGACCCTGCTCGGCAGCAACAAGTAAGGATGGCCGCGATGAGCGACACTACTGAAAACAAGGCGCTGCGCACGGTCCAAGGCCGTGTCGTCAGCAACAAGATGGACAAGACGGTCACCGTGCTGGTGGAACGTACGGTCAAGCACCCCCTGTACGGCAAGTACTTGAAGCGCTCGACCAAGCTGCACGCACATGATGCCGACAACGCCTGCAATGAAGGCGACGTCGTGCTGGTGACCGAGATTGCTCCGATGTCCAAGACCAAGAACTGGCGCGTGGTGGAAGTCATCACGCGTTCGGCTCAATAAGGAGATCTGAATCATGATCCAGATGCAGAGCTACCTTGACGTCGCCGACAACTCGGGTGCCAAGCAGGTGATGTGCTTCAAGGTGCTGGGCGGCTCCAAGCGCCGTTACGCCGGCATCGGCGACATCATCAAGGTCACCGTGAAGGATGCGATCCCGCGCGGCAAGGTCAAGAAGGGTGAAGTGTATGACGCTGTCGTGGTGCGTACCCGCAAGGGTGTGCGTCGCGCCGACGGCTCGCTGATCCGCTTCGACGGCAATGCCGCGGTCCTGCTCAACAACAAGCAAGAGCCGATCGGCACCCGCATCTTTGGGCCGGTGACCCGTGAACTTCGTTCCGAGAAGTTCATGAAGATCGTCTCGCTCGCTCCCGAAGTGCTGTGAGCGCCAGGAGATAATCATGGCTAACCGTATCAAGAAGGGCGACCAGGTTGTCGTCAACACCGGCAAGGACAAGGGCAAGCAGGGCGAAGTCGTCCGCGTCGACGGCGATCGTGTGATCGTCGCCAATGTGAACATCGTCAAGCGCCACACCAAGCCGAACCCGCAGGCAGGCGTTGCCGGCGGCGTGGTCGAGCGTGAAGCGTCGATCCATATCTCCAACGTGAATGTGCTCAACCCGGCTTCGGGCAAGGGCGAGCGCGTTGGCTTCAAGGTGCTGGAGGATGGACGCAAACTGCGTGTGTTCCGCTCCAGCGGTGAGGCGCTTGACGCCTGAGGAATGAGAAGATGAGTTCCCGTCTCGAAAAGTTCTACCAGGAAGAAGTGGTGCCGGCGCTGATGAAGCAGTTCGGCTACACCAATCCGATGCAGGTCCCGAAGCTGGTCAAGGTCACCCTGAACATGGGTGTCGGCGAAGCGGCGACCAACAAGAAGATCCTGGAAAATGCCGTCGCCGACATGGCCAAGGTCTCCGGCCAGAAGCCGATCGTGACCAAGTCCCGCGTCTCGGTGGCTTCGTTCAAGATCCGCGATGGTTGGCCGATCGGCTGCAAGACCACGCTGCGTCGTGCCAAGATGTATGAGTTCCTGGATCGCCTGATCAACATCTCGCTGCCGCGCGTGCGCGACTTCCGTGGTGTCTCGGGTCGTTCCTTCGACGGTCGCGGCAACTTCAACATGGGTGTGAAGGAACAGATCATCTTCCCGGAAATCGACTTCGACGCTGTCGACGCGATCCGCGGCATGGATATCGCCATCACCACCACCGCCAAGACCGATGCGGAAGCGAAGGCGCTGCTCGCAGCGTTCAAGTTCCCGTTCCGTAACTGATACGTCGAGGAATTCGAAATGGCAAAGACCTCCATGGTCAACCGCGATCTGAAGCGTGCCAAGCTGGCCGTCAAGTACGCCGGCAAGCGCGACGAGCTGAAGAAGATCATCTCCAGCACGACCGCTTCGTACGACGAGAAGGCTGAAGCAGTGATCAAGCTGCAGAAGCTGCCGCGCGATTCGTCGCCGAGCCGTCACCGCAACCGTTGCGAGCTCTCGGGCCGCCCGCGTGGCGTCTACAGCAAGTTCGGCCTCGGTCGCAACAAGCTGCGCGAAGCCACCATGCGTGGTGACGTGCCGGGCCTTCGCAAGGCCAGCTGGTAAGGGATTCGTCCCTGCAGTACGGGGTGAGCCTGTTCAGGTTCACCCCAACTTAAAGAGTCCGACCCTGGTCGGGCTCTTTTTGTCGTATACTCCCGCGTCTCACTGGCAGTAACGGTGGGGTAGGGCGCTGAAACGGCGACCGGTAGAGCCGACTGTGGGTCGGCTGGCCGGATACCCTGAACAAGAACGAAGGGCCTCCAGGCCCATTTCAGAAATAGCAAGATTTTCGCGAAAGCGGATATCGGTGCACTCAAAGGTATCGACTATGAGCATGACTGATCCCATCGCCGACCTGCTGGTACGCATCAAGAATGCGGCCGCGGTTGGCAAGCAGACGGTGAAAGCACCGTCCTCCAAGATCAAGGTAGCAATCGCAGAAGTGTTGAAGGCCGAAGGCTACATCACCGACCTGCGCGTCACCAAGATCGAGAACAACAAGGCCGAGCTTGAAATCGTCCTGAAGTATTTCGAAGGCAAGCCGGTCATCGAGACCCTGAAGCGCTTCTCGCGTTCGGGTCTGCGCCAGTACCGTGGCAAGTCCGAGCTGCCGAAGGTGCTGAACGGCCTGGGCATCTCCATCATCTCCACCTCCAAGGGCATCATGACTGATGCGCAGGCGCGCCAGTTGGGCGTCGGCGGCGAAGTCCTGTGCTTCGTGGCCTAAGGCGAGAAGGAAACTACTATGTCCCGCGTAGCCAAGAAGCCCGTTGACCTGGGTAAGGTTGAACTGAACGTCCAGAACGACACCGTCACCGCCAAGGGCCCGAAGGGCACCCTGTCGATGGCCAAGCCGGCTGGTATCGCCATCAATGTCGAGAACGGCGTTGCGAGCCTGAGCACCGAGAACGCGGATCTGATCCCGCTGACCGGTACGCTCCGCGCCATCCTGGCCAATATGGTCAAGGGTGTTTCCGAAGGCTTCGAGCGCAAGCTCGAGCTGGTCGGCGTGGGCTACCGTGCCTCCATGGCAGGCAAGGATCTGAGCCTGGCGCTCGGCTTCTCGCACCCGGTCGTGTACGTGGCGCCGGAAGGCATCACCATCACCACCCCGACCCAGACCGAGATCCTGGTCCAGGGCGCGGACAAGCAGGTGGTCGGTGAAGTTGCCGCCAAGATCCGTGCGTTCCGCAAGCCGGAGCCGTACAAGGGCAAGGGCGTGAAGTACTCCGACGAAGTCATCATTCGCAAGGAAGCCAAGAAGGCCTAATGCGAGTCCCCCGCAGAAGCCCGCACATCACTGTGCGGACTTTTCAGGACACGCCAGCCTTCAGCTTTCGAGGATCAAAAACATGAACAAGAACATCGCTCGCCTGCGTCGCGCCAAGTCCACCCGCGCGCACATCCGCGTCCTCGGCGTGCCGCGTCTGTCGGTGCTGCGCACCGGTCAGCACCTGTACGCCCAGGTCTTCACCGCCGACGGCTCCAAGGTGCTGGCTGCTGCCAACACCACCCAGGCCGACGTCAAGGAAGGCCTGAAGAATGGCAAGAACAGCGACGCCGCCGCCAAGGTGGGCAAGCTGGTTGCCGAGCGCGCCAAGGCTGCGGGCATCGAGAAGGTCGCTTTCGACCGCTCGGGCTACCGCTACCACGGCCGCATCAAGGCGCTGGCCGATGCGGCCCGCGAAGGCGGCCTGCAGTTCTAAGGGTTAAGGGAGCGGGGCTGGTTCCCGCTTCCGCCTGCCCGCCGGCACGGGTTGTGCCGGACGACGTCCTTCTTCTGCAGGGGCGATCGGTTCACCGCTTCACTTCACAGCTATAAGCGGCCTTGAGCCGTACATACCCAATCAATCAAGGAATCAACATGGCAGAAGAACGTCAGCAGCGGGGTCGCGATCGCGACCGCAACCGCGAAGAGAAAGTCGACGACGGCATGATCGAGAAGCTGGTCGCGGTCAACCGCGTCAGCAAGACCGTCAAGGGCGGTCGTCAGTTCACCTTCACCGCACTGACCGTGGTCGGTGACGGCGCAGGCAAGGTCGGTTTCGGTTATGGCAAGGCGCGCGAAGTGCCGGTCGCCATCCAGAAGTCGATGGAGCAGGCTCGCAAGAACCTGGCCGACGTCGATCTGAACAACGGCACCCTGTGGCACCCGGTGAAGTCCGGCCACGGCGCAGCCCGCGTGTTCATGATGCCGGCCTCGGAAGGTACCGGTGTGATCGCCGGTGGTGCCATGCGCGCCGTCCTGGAAGCCGTTGGCGTCAAGAACGTGCTGGCCAAGGCCGTCGGTTCGCGCAACCCGATCAACCTGGTTCGCGCCACGCTGAAGGGTCTGTCCGAAATGCAGTCGCCGGCCCGCATTGCGGCCAAGCGCGGCAAGAAGGTGGAGGATCTCAACCATGGCTAATGACACCACCAAGACCATCAAGGTCCGTCTGGTTGGCGGCCTGCGCGGCGCCCAGGCACGTCACCGCCTGTCGGTGAAGGCGCTTGGCCTCGGCAAGCTCAATAGCGTACGTGAACTGAAGGACAGCCCGCAGGTTCGCGGTCTGATCAACAAGGTCCACTACCTCGTCAAGGTTGAGGAATAATCCAATGACCATGCATCTCAATGAACTGAGCCCGGCACCGGGCGCGCGCAAAGAGCGCACCCGCGTGGGCCGTGGTATCGGCTCGGGCCTGGGCAAGACCTGCGGCCGCGGTCACAAGGGTTCGTTCGCCCGTAAGGGTGGCGGCAAGATCAAGGCAGGCTTCGAAGGCGGCCAGACCCCCATGCAGCGTCGTCTGCCGAAGGTCGGTTTCCGTTCCAAGATCGCCAAGGACACGGCCGAAGTGCTGTCCTACCAGCTGGACAAGCTGGAAGCCGGTGAGATCGATTTCGCCGCGCTGCGCGCTGCGAACCTGGTCCCGACCTCGGCCAAGCAGGCCAAGATCGTCATGAAGGGCGGCCTGACCAAGGCCTTCACCCTGAAGGGCGTCGCAGCAACGGCCGGTGCCAAGGCCGCGATCGAAGCTGCCGGCGGCAGCGTACAGGAGTAAGACATGGCGCAAGCTGGCATTGGTAACCTGGGCGGCGGGCTCGGCAAGTTCACGGAACTTCGCCAGCGTCTGCTGTTCGTCGTCGGGGCTTTGATCGTCTACCGCATCGGCTGTTATGTGCCGGTGCCGGGCGTCAATCCTGATGCCATGCTTGCGCTCATGCAGGCGCAGGGCGGCGGTATCGTGGACATGTTCAACATGTTCTCGGGCGGCGCCCTGCACCGCTTCAGCATTTTCGCGCTGAACGTGATGCCGTACATCTCGGCATCGATCGTGATGCAGCTGGCGGTCCACATCTTCCCGGCGCTCAAGGCGCTGCAGAAGGAAGGTGAATCCGGTCGCCGCAAGATCACCCAATATTCCCGCATCGGCGCCGTGTTGCTGGCGGTGGTGCAGGGCGGCAGCATCGCGCTGGCGCTGCAGAACCAGCTGTCCCCGAGCGGTGCGCCGGTCGTTTACGCGCCGGGCATGGGCTTCGTGCTCACCGCCGTGGTCGCGCTGACCGCCGGTACCATCTTCCTTATGTGGGTCGGCGAGCAGGTCACCGAGCGCGGCATCGGCAACGGTGTGTCGCTGATCATCTTCGCCGGCATCGTGGCTGGTCTGCCGGGTGCGGTCCTCCACACCTTCGATGCCTACCAGGACGGCAACCTGCAGTTCATCCAGCTGCTGCTGATCGTGCTGGTGGTGCTGGCCTTCACCTTCTTCGTGGTGTTCGTCGAACGCGGCCAGCGCCGCATCACGGTGAACTACGCACGTCGCCAGGGCGGCCGCAACGCGTACATGAACCAGACCTCGTTCCTGCCGCTGAAGCTGAATATGGCGGGCGTGATCCCGGCCATCTTCGCCTCCAGCATCCTGGCCTTCCCGACCACCCTGGCCATGTGGTCCGGCCAGGCCAGCTCGGCGACCTGGCTGCAGAAGGTCGCCAACGCCCTGGGTCCGGGCGAGCCGCTGCACATGATCGTCTTCGCTGCGCTGATCACCGGTTTCGCGTTCTTCTATACCGCGCTGGTGTTCAACTCGCAGGAAACCGCCGACAACCTGAAGAAGTCGGGCGCGCTGATTCCGGGCATCCGTCCGGGCAAGGCCACCGCCGACTACATCGACGGGGTGCTGACCCGCCTGACCGCGGCCGGCTCGGCCTACCTGGTGATCGTCTGCCTGCTGCCGGAAATCATGCGCACGCAGCTGAATGCCTCGTTCTACTTCGGCGGCACCTCGCTGCTGATCGTGGTGGTGGTGGTGATGGACTTCATTGCGCAGATCCAGGCGCACCTGATGTCGCACCAGTACGAAAGCCTGTTGAAGAAGGCAAACCTGAAGGGCGGCAATCGCGGCGGTTTTGCCCGCGGCTGATTGGCCTGTTACACTATCGTCTTCCTGACGTGATGGTCCTCCGCTTCGCGGACCTGGCCACACAAACGAAGGGCGGCCCCCGCAGCGGTTCCGGGTGGGGGTGAGATCGGGTTGTCCTGCGCGGGAGTAGCGCGGGCGACACCGGGGAAGGACTCGCAAGGGTCGTTCTCACGGGGTCAACCTGATCCGGCGCCGGAGCCTGGGCACACTCCCTGGGCCGGGTCCATGAAACCTTTCAGGTTTCACGGGCTTCCATGTAAACCGGAACCTTGTTAGTATCGCTAGTTCACTTTTTTGATCCATCCTGCCGGATCGGCGCACTTCGGGTGCGCTGTCGGCCATCACTCAGCTGGAGAATCGCGTCATGGCGCGTATTGCAGGCGTCAACCTGCCAGCCCAGAAGCACGTCTGGGTCGGGTTGCAAAGCATTTACGGCATCGGCCGTACCCGTTCGAAGAAGGTCTGCGACGCTGCAGGCGTGACCTCGACCACCAAGATCCGCGATCTGTCGGAGCCGGAAATCGAGCGTCTTCGCTCGGAAGTGGCCAAGTACATCGTGGAAGGCGATCTGCGCCGTGAAATCGGTATCGCGATCAAGCGCCTGATGGACCTGGGCTGCTATCGCGGTCTGCGTCACCGTCGCGGCCTCCCGCTGCGCGGTCAGCGCACCCGTACCAACGCCCGCACCCGCAAGGGCCCGCGCAAGGCGATCAGGAAGTAAGGGACCTAAGAAATGGCTAAGCCCGTCGCTAAGACCAAGAAGAAGATCAAGCGCGTCGTCACTGACGGCGTCGCCCACGTCCACGCTTCTTTCAACAACACCATCGTGACCATCACCGACCGCCAGGGCAATGCTCTGTCGTGGGCGACGTCCGGTGGCGCTGGCTTCCGCGGTTCGCGTAAGTCCACCCCGTTCGCTGCCCAGGTGGCTGCCGAGAAAGCCGGCCGTGCCGCGCTGGATTACGGCGTCAAGTCCTTGGAAGTCCGCATCAAGGGCCCGGGTCCGGGTCGTGAGTCGGCCGTGCGCTCGCTGAACAACGTGGGCTACAAGATCACCAACATCATCGACGTGACGCCTATCCCGCACAACGGGTGCCGTCCGCCGAAGAAGCGTCGCGTCTAAAGGAGCGATAAGAAATGGCTCGTTATATCGGTCCTACCTGTAAGCTCGCCCGCCGCGAAGGCGCCGACCTTTCCCTCAAGAGCCCGGCCCGTGCGCTGGACTCGAAGTGCAAGCTGGAGCAGAAGCCCGGCCAGCACGGCGCCACTGCCCGTAAGGGCAAGCTGTCCGACTACGCTACCCAGCTGCGTGAAAAGCAGAAGGTCAAGCGTATCTACGGCCTGCTGGAGCGTCAGTTCCGCAACTACTACAAGAAGGCCTCGACCAAGAAGGGCAACACCGGCGAGAACCTGCTGCAGCTGTTGGAAACCCGTCTGGACAATGTCGTCTATCGCATGGGCTTCGCTGTGACCCGTCCGGCTGCGCGTCAGCTGGTCTCGCACCGCGGCGTCACTGTGAACGGCAAGTCGGTCAACCTGGCTTCTTACCAGGTCAAGGCTGGCGACGCTGTCGCACTGTCCGAAAAGGCTGCCAAGCAGCTGCGCGTTCAGGAAGCCCTGACCGTGTCCAGCACGCATGACCTGCGCCCGTCGTGGATCGAAGTGGATGCGGCCAAGTTCGCCGGCATCTTCAAGGCTGTTCCGGATCGTGCGGACCTGCCTGCGGATATCAACGAAGCGCTGATCGTCGAGTTGTATTCGAAGTAATTCACATCGGAGAATCCCCGGCGACGGCCGGGGATTCACTAGGAGAACCCGCAACATGACGGTTACCGCCAATCAGGTTCTGCGTCCTCGCGGTCCGCAGATCGAACGCATTACCGACACCCGCGCCAAGGTCGTTATCGAACCTTTGGAGCGTGGTTACGGGCATACGCTGGGCAATGCCCTGCGTCGCGTGTTGCTGTCGTCCATCCCGGGCTTCGCCATCACGGAAGTCGAGATCGACGGCGTGCTGCACGAGTACACCACGCTGGAAGGTTTGCAGGAGGACGTCCTCGATGTCCTGCTCAACCTGAAGGACGTGGCGATCCGTATGCATACCGGTGACAGCGCCACGCTGTCGCTGTCCAAGCAGGGTCAGGGTGTTGTGACCGCTGCCGATATCAAGGTCGACCACAACGTCGAGATCCTCAACAACGATCATGTTATCTGCCACCTGACCAAGGACACGGCGATCAACATGCGTCTGAAGATCGAGCGTGGCTTCGGCTACCAGCCGGCGGCCGCGCGTCGTCGTCCGGACGAAGAGACCCGTGCCATCGGTCGTCTGGTTCTGGATGCGTCGTTCTCGCCGGTCCGTCGCGTCGCCTACTCGGTGGAAGCGGCCCGCGTCGAACAGCGTACCGATCTGGACAAGCTGGTGCTGGACATCGAAACCAACGGCACGATCGATGCCGAGGAAGCCGTGCGCACCGCCGCCGACATCCTCAGCGATCAGCTGTCGGTCTTCGGTGACTTCACCCACCGCGACCGCGGTGCAGCGAAGCCGGCCAACAACGGCGTGGATCCGGTGCTGCTGCGCCCGATCGACGACCTGGAATTGACCGTGCGTTCGGCCAACTGCCTGAAGGCCGAGAGCATCTACTACATCGGCGATCTGATCCAGAAGACCGAAGTGGAACTGCTCAAGACCCCGAACCTCGGCAAGAAGTCGCTGACCGAGATCAAGGAAGTCCTCGCACAGCGCGGCCTTTCGCTTGGCATGAAGCTGGAGAACTGGCCGCCGGCCGGTGTCGCCCAGCACGGCATGCTCGGCTGATCCAGCGCTCAGGTTTCACCCCGCACCTTCGGGTGCGGGGGTTTTACCCGCAGTACCTCGCACCGACAGGCCCATAGCCTGCGGTGACGGTCGGCCAGGAGGGCCGGCACCGGACCATCCGCAGTCCAAGCAGCAACGCCAGGAAGGCGACAGCGACACCCAACCGATCCAACATTCTTTCAAGGATTACATCCCATGCGTCACATGAAGTCTGGCCGTAAGTTCAACCGTACCAGCGCTCACCGCGAAGCAATGTTCAAGAACATGGCTGCCTCGCTGTTCAAGCACGAGCTGATCAAGACCACCCTGCCGAAGGCCAAGGAACTGCGCCGCGTCGCCGAGCCGCTGATCACCCTGGCCAAGGTCGACTCCGTCGCCAACCGCCGTCTGGCCTTCGCCCGTCTGCGTGACAACGAAGCCGTGGGCAACCTGTTCACCACCCTGGGCCCGCGCTACGCGAGCCGTCCGGGCGGTTACCTGCGTCTGCTGAAGTGCGGTTTCCGCGCTGGCGACAACGCTCCGATGGCCTACGTCGAACTCGTCGACCGTCCGGCTGCCGTGGCTGAAGCCGTCGAAGAATAATCGACGCGCTTTACCAAAGATTCTTCAAGAAACCCGGCCTCGTGCCGGGTTTTTTGTTTTCTGTGGTTCCTTGTTGTCGGGCGCTGCGTGGCGCCGGGCGTTGCCCGGCGGCTGTGGGTTCTTCGCGGACAGCTGCAGGCGGGTCTGCTATCGGCCCGGCCCCGGCCGGTGTGGGTTTGCGGGGGACGCCGTGAATACGTCCTTGTAGGCTTGTAGAAAACATCCATGTTTTCTACACCCCCGCAAACCCACCCCGACCGTGACCTCGACACTGGGTCGGTTGCCAAAGGGCCCATCTGCCGGGCATGGGAGGTCGCGAGCGGACGGTCGCCGGGCAGGCCCGGCCCATCTTCGTTCGAAGAGCCGCAGCCATCGGCGTCTCTGACTTTCCATGCCGGAGCCGGGGCGGGCGTGCCCGGCCTGTTTCTGTTGCCGACCTTCCACAACGAGCCGATGGGTCCTATGAGCACCGACGCAAGGTCGGGGTCGCGGCGGGGGTGGGTTTGCGGGGGTGTAGAAAACATGGATGTTTTCTACAAGCCCCCATGGACGGGTTCACGGCGTCCCCCGCAAACCCACACCCGGCGCGGCCGGGCACTGAACACTGCGGCCGCGTGGCTGTCCGCCCGAAACCCAAAACACCCCATAAGGCCAACCAAGCCGACACACGGCAAAGCGTCGCAGCCTGAACCCCGCAGCGGCCTGTTAATCTTGCTGCCTGGACTTTCACGAGTGTTGGCAATGAATCCATTGCGCTGGAATTACCGCGCCCAGTTCCTGCTGGGGTTCCTGATCTGTGCCGCGCTGCTGGGCTACGCGATCTGGTTGCAGCTGAAGATGGGGTTGGAACCTTGCCCGTTGTGCATCTTCCAGCGCATTGCGTTTGCTGCTCTTGGGCTGTTGTTCCTGATCGGGGCGCTGCATGGACCGCGCGATCGTCCCGGGCGCATTACCTACGGCGTGCTTGCATTCATTGCCGCCGCCGTGGGTGCCGGCATTGCCGCGCGCCACGTGTACGTGCAGTTGCTGCCGCAGGACCTCGGGTCCAGCTGCGGGCCGCCGCTGTCGTTCCTGAGTGAGACGATGGGGCCGTTCGAAGTGTTCCGCACCGTCCTCACCGGTACCGGCAACTGCGGCAACATTGATTGGACCTTCCTGGGCATGAGCATTCCCATGTGGAGTGTGGTCTGGTTCGTCCTGCTGGGCCTGTGGGCCCTGGTGGTGTCGTTCCGTCGTCCTGCCCGCCGCCACTGAACCTCTTTTTACCGCTGAACTGCTGGATATTCCGATGACTGCTTCCGACCGTGACCCTACCTTCGCCGCCGTGCCGACCGACTGGTCGCCGGAGAGCTGGCGTGGGAAGCCGGCGCTGCAGATGCCGACCTATCCCGATCCCGTCGCACTGGACGCAGCGCTGCATGAGCTCAAGCGCCTGCCGCCGCTCGTGACCTCCTGGGAGATTCTCTCGCTCAAGCAACAGCTTGCCGAAGCTCAGGAAGGCAAGCGCTTCCTCCTGCAGGGCGGCGACTGCGCCGAGAACTTCAGCGATTGCGAGTCCACCACCATCTCCAACCGGCTCAAGGTGCTGCTGCAGATGAGCCTGGTGCTGGTGCACGGCATGCGCAAGCCGGTCATCCGCGTCGGACGGTTCGCCGGGCAGTATGCCAAGCCGCGTTCGGCCGACACCGAGACCCGCGGTGGCGTCACCCTGCCCAGCTACCGCGGCGACGTGATCAATGCGCCGGAGTTCACCGAAGCCGCGCGCCTGCCCGATCCGCGCCGCATGCTGCAGGCCCATGCGCACTCGGCCATGACCATGAACTTCGTGCGGGCCCTGATCGATGGCGGCTTCGCCGACCTCCACCACCCCGAATACTGGAACCTGGAGTGGGTGCGGCACTCGCCGCTGGCCACCGACTACCAGAAGATGGTGTCCTCGATCGGCGATGCCGTGCGCTTCATGGAGACGCTGTCGGGCGCGCAGGTGTACAACCTCAACCGCATCGACTTCTATACCTCGCACGAAGCGCTGCTGCTGCCGTATGAGCAGGCGCTCAGCCGCCAGGTGCCACGCCAGCATGGCTGGTTGAATCTCAGCACACATTACCCGTGGATCGGCATGCGCACCGCCGCGCTCGATGGCGCCCATGTTGAATACCTGCGTGGCGTGCGCAATCCCATCGCGATCAAGGTCGGGCCGTCGGTACAGCCGGACCAGCTGCTGCGCCTCATCGACGTGCTCAATCCGGATGATGAGCCGGGCCGCCTGAGCTTCATCCACCGCATGGGCGCGGCGCAGATCACCGACAAGCTGCCGCCGCTGCTGGACGCGGTCAAGCGCGATGGTCGCCGCGTGCTGTGGGTGTGCGATGCCATGCACGGCAACACCGAAAGCACCAGCAACGGCTACAAGACCCGCCGCTTCGACAACGTGCGCAGCGAAGTGGAGCTGTCGTTCGACCTGCACGCGGCAGCGGGTACCCGTCTCGGTGGCGTGCACCTGGAACTGACCGGCGAAGACGTGACCGAGTGCACCGGTGGCGCACGTGAGCTGACCGAGCGTGACCTGGAGCGTGCGTATCGCTCTTCGGTGGACCCTCGCCTGAATTACGAGCAGTCGCTGGAGATCGCGATGGCGATCGTGCGCAAGCAGGGCGGCGCGGGCCTGTAAACGTCTCCTCGGGTAGAGCCACGCCGCGCCCCACGACCGGCGTGCGCCATTGCGATGAACGCGTCGCCACGCGCCCGTAGCTTTCCGCAGCGGCACGGGTGGGGATTCTGTTGCGTGGCTGCTGTTTGCCGGGTACTGCGCAGCCACGCAAGGCGTGGCTCTACGTGATGCTCATGCCCGGGCTGGCAGGGTGGGTGCTCCTTGATGAGTTGTACGGGAGCATGCATGCGAGTGGATTGGCAGATGGCGGCCGCATATCTGTGGCCCATCGGAATCGCCCTGGTGGTGGGTATCACCTGCTGGTGGCTGCTGATGGCATTGACCCGGCGCTTGAAGGGCCGGGACTACCGCCGCGCCCGTATCGCACGGGTGATCAGCCGGCCGCTGGCCTTCGCGCTGCCGATGCTGGTCCTCATTCCCGCGCTTGAGGCCACGCCGCTGGACGGGCGCTGGCTCGACCAGGCGCTGCGGTTGCTGCACATCGGCCTGACCGCGTGTTTCATCTGGTTGCTGGTGCGTGCGGTGGCGGCCGGTGAGCAGGCGATCCTGCGTGACAACCCCATGGAGGTGGCCGACAACCTGGCGGCCCGGCGCATCCAGACCCAGACCCGCGTGCTTAGTCGCGTGCTGATGGGGGCGATCATCCTGGTGGGGGCGGCGATGGTGTTGCTGACCTTCCCGATGGTGCGCCAGATCGGCACCGCGCTGCTGGCCTCGGCCGGCATCATCGGCCTGGTGGCCGGCATCGCGGCCAAGCCCGTGTTCGGCAACCTGATCGCGGGGCTGCAGATCGCGCTGACCCAGCCGATCCGCCTGGACGATGTGGTCATCGTGGAAGGCGAGTGGGGGCGGGTGGAGGAGATCGGCAGCAGCTACGTGGTCGTGCGCATCTGGGACGAACGGCGGATGGTCGTGCCGTTGACCTGGTTCATCGAGAACCCCTTCCAGAACTGGACCCGACGCAGCGCCGACCTGCTGGGCACCGCCTTCCTGTGGCTGGACTACCGCGCCCCGATCGTGGCGATCCGGGCCGAGCTGGAGCGCATCTGCAAGGGCGAGACCCTGTGGGACGGCCGGGTCTGCGTGACCCAGGTAACCGAGACCAGCGAACACACCCTGCAGGTGCGCCTGCTGGTCAGTGCGCGCAACTCGGGTGACGCCTTCGACCTGCGCTGCATCGTGCGTGAGCGCATGCTGGATTTCCTGGCGCGCGAACATCCCCAGGCGCTGCCGCGCACCCGCGCCGAGATCCTCGACCGCCCCGATCCAGCGACCCGCACCCCCCGCTCGCAACCGGCCGACGACGTACGATCACCGGGCGCCGAAGACGGCCCGCCCGCGGTGGTGGCGGTCGAGGAGCCCGCGCGGTGAGGTGGCGCACGACCAACGGTCGTGCGCTACCGGGATATCCTCGACATGTACGGCGTCGGCGGGGCATCGCCGCGGTTGCATCGTCGGCGTGACATCGCAGGCGTGACATCGCCGGCGGCTACATCTTCGGGGGTCATCACCGGCAGGCATCGACCGTGGGTCGATACGCCGATTACGGCAGCAACGCCTCGGTCGCGAACCGCGGTGGGCGCCGGGCGCGGGTGCGCTGTTCGTAGCTGTAGGCCAGTTCGATCAGCTTCGGTTCGCTCCAGGCGGTGCCCATGAACAGCAGGCCCAGCGGCAGGCCATTCACGTGGGCCATCGGCACCGTCAGGCTCGGATAGCCGGCGACGGCGGCGGCGCTGTAGCTCTCTCCCGGGAAGGTGTCGCCCTGGCCCGTACGGATCGGCCAGGCTGCCCCCGTCGTGGGCGCTACCAGCGCGTCCAGGCGCTCCGCGCGCAGCACCGCGTCGATCCCCTCGGGACCGGCCAGCCGACGCGCCTGCGTGCGCGCAGCGATGTAGTCGGGGCTGCCCAGGCCGCCCGCCTGCGCGGCGGACTCCATCAGGTCCTGGCCAAACAGCACCAGCTCCTTGTCGGCGTGGCTGCGATTGAAGGCGATGATCGCGTCCAGGTCGCGCACCGGTGCATTGCGGGCGGTGAGGTAGCGCTGCAGCCCGGCCTTGAACTCATGCCGCAGCACGACCTGCTCGGCGTCCTGCCACTCGCCCTGGGTAGGCAGCTCCACCGGCACCACCACCGCGCCGGCATCGCGCAGGACGCCGAGGGCGTGCTGCAGCGCCGGTGCCACACCGGGCTGCTGGTCCAGTGGCCCGTGCAGGACGCCGATACGGGCGCCGCGCAGACCGTCCGGGTTGAGCCGGGAGGTGTAGTCGTAAACGGCCCGCCCGGGCATCGTGGCGGTGGCCGGGTCGGCGGCGTCGCGGCCGGCCATCGCGGTCAGCAGGGCGGCGGCGTCGGCCACGCTGCGCGCCATCGGCCCGGCGGTGTCCTGGCTGAAGGAGAGGGGGATGATGCCGTCGCGGCTGACCAGCCCGACCGTCGGCTTCAGCCCGACCACGCCGTTCATGGCCGCCGGGCAGACGATGCTGCCGTCGGTCTCGGTGCCTACGGCGGCGGCGGAGAGGTTGGCCGCCACCGCGACCGCGCTGCCGCTGCTGGAGCCGCAGGGCGAGTGGCTCAGCCGGTAGGGGTTGCGGGTCTGTCCGCCGCGTGCGCTCCAGCCGGAAACGGACTGGCTGGAGCGGAAATTGGCCCATTCGCTGAGGTTGGTCTTGCCCAGGATCAGCGCCCCGGCCGTGCGCAGGCGGGTGACCAGGAAGGCGTCATCCGGGTGGAACCCGGCCAGCGCCAGCGAGCCGGCGCTGGTGCGCATCGGGCGGGCGCCGATGTTGTCCTTGAGCAGCAGCGGAATGCCATGCAGCGGCCCGCGCAGCTGGCCCCGGCGACGCTCGGCGTCCAGGCTGGCGGCGTCCTTCAGGGCATCGGGATTGAGCTCGATCACCGCGTTCAGGCGCGGCCCGGCGCGATCCAGGCGCGCGATGCGTTCCAGGTAGGCGCGGGTCAGGGTGACGCTGTCCAGCTCGCCTGCGGCCATCTGCGCCTGCAGGGTGCTGATGTCGGTTTCGGCGTAGACGAAGGGGGTGTCGGGTGCGGTGACCGGTGCGGCCGCATGGGCCTGGCCCAACAGGGGCGCAGGCGATTGCGCGCAGCCCAGCAGCGCGATGGCGATCACCATCGATGTCAGTGACACGCGCATCTGTGTGTTCCCGAAACCAGTGCTCAGGCTAACCAGCGACACGCGCGCTTGGCAACTCAGGCGGTGGGATCGACAGGACGGGTGCGCTTGCGGATGTCACGGGCGAGCACGCCGACCACGATGAGATTGATGACCAGCACCGACCACGAGGCCCAGCCAGGGTGGCGGATGATGGCGTAGATATCGAACGGCAGGTAGATGCCGGCAGTGACGCAGCCCAGCCAGGAGGCCCAGGCCTTGGCGCGCCAGAGGCCCCAGGCCTCGAACAGGTGCAGGATGCCGTAGCCGAACATGGCCGCAGCGGCCAGGTGCACGGCGTCGGGGCTGATCATGTTGAGCAGCGAGGGCAGGGTGCCGTGATCCGGGTCCAGGCTGAAGCGCCGGATCAGGGCATTGACCGCGTCGCGCAGTGGCTGCGGACCGAGCATTTCCAGCCCGGTGGCAGCCAGCAGCGCCAAGGCCGCCTTGCTGGCTTCCAGCAAGGCGATCAAGTGAAGCCCCGGATGCCTATGCGGATCCGGGTTGTAAGGCGTGTCGGTCACGAAGGTGTCCGATCAGCCGCCGCGCGAGGCCTTCTTGCGATCACTCTCGGTCAGACCCTTCTTGCGCAGACGGATCTCCTTCGGGGTGATCTCGACCAGCTCGTCGTCTTCGATGAAGTCCAGGGCCTGTTCCAGCGAGTACTTGATCGCCGGGGTCAGCTGGATCGCATCGTCCTTGCCCGAGGCGCGCATGTTGGTCAGCGGCTTGGTCTTGATGGCGTTGACGGTCAGGTCGTTGTCCTTGGAGTGGATGCCGACCAGCTGGCCTTCATACACGTTGTCGCCTTCAGCAGCGAACAGCTTGCCGCGTTCCTGCAGCGGGCCAAGCGAGTACGCCGGGGTGGCGCCCGGGGCATTGGCGATCATCACGCCGTTCTGGCGCTTGGCGATGGCGCCCTGTTCCTTCGGGCCGTAATGGTCGAACACGTGGAACAGCAGGCCCGAACCCTGGGTGAGGGTCTTGAACTCGTTCTGGAAGCCGATCAGGCCGCGCGCCGGGATCTGGTATTCCAGGCGCACGCGGCCCTTGCCGTCCGGCTCCATGTTCTTCAGCTGGCCCTTGCGGGTGCCCAGCTTTTCCATCACGCCGCCCTGGTGCTGTTCTTCGATGTCCACCACCAGCTGCTCGATCGGCTCCATGGCCTGGCCGTCGATCTGCTTGATGATGACTTCCGGGCGCGACACGGCCAGCTCGTAGCCTTCACGACGCATGTTTTCGATCAGCACCGACAGGTGCAGTTCGCCACGGCCGGAGACCAGGAACTTGTCGGCGTCTTCGAGCTGCTCGACCTTCAGGGCCACGTTGTGGACCTGTTCGCGGTCCAGGCGGTCCTTGATCTGGCGGCTGGTCAGGAACTTGCCACCGGACAGGTCCTTGTTGCCGGCGAACGGCGAGTTGTTGACCTGGAAGGTCATCGAGATCGTCGGTTCATCGACGGTCAGCGCCGGCAGTGCTTCCGGGGTATCCGGGTGGCACAGGGTGTCGGAGATGGTCAGTTCCGGAATGCCCGAGATGGCGACGATGTCGCCGGCTTCGGCGGTGTCCTGCTCGATGCGCTCCAGGCCCAGGAAGCCCAGCACCTGCGCGACCTTGCCATTGCGCTTCTTGCCTTCACGGTCGATGACCGCGACCTGCATGTTCTTCTTCAGGGTGCCGCGCTGCACGCGGCCGATTCCGATCACGCCCACGAAGTTGTTGTAGTCCAGCTGGCTGATGCGCATCTGGAACGGACCTTCCGGGTCCACTTCCGGCTTCGGCGCGTGCTGCATGATCGCTTCGTACAGCGGGGTCATGTCGCCGTCGCGCACGCTGTCTTCCAGGCCGGCATAGCCGTTCAGGGCCGAGGCGTAGACAATCGGGAAGTCCAGCTGCTCATTGGTGGCGCCGAGCTTGTCGAACAGGTCGAAGACCTGGTCGATCACCCAATCCGGACGCGAACCCGGACGGTCGACCTTGTTGACCACGACGATCGGCTTGAAGCCCATCGCGAAGGCCTTCTGGGTCACGAAGCGGGTCTGCGGCATCGGGCCGTCCATCGCGTCGACGAGGATCAGCACGGTGTCGACCATCGACAGCACGCGCTCCACTTCGCCGCCGAAGTCGGCGTGTCCCGGGGTGTCGACGATGTTGATCCGGTTCTTGATACCGGTCTTCTTGTCTTCCCAGGTGATGGCCGTGTTCTTGGCCAGGATCGTGATGCCACGCTCCTTTTCCTGATCATTGCTGTCCATCACGCGCTCGGCGAGCACGGTGCGCTCGGAGAGGGTGCCGGACTGCTTGAGCAGCTGGTCGACGAGGGTGGTCTTACCGTGGTCGACGTGGGCGACGATGGCGATGTTGCGAAGATTTTCGATAGACATGCGAAAGGGGGCCAGTCGGCGCCGGATTTGGAAAAAGAAGTCCAACATTATACGGCTTCCATGACCAAACGCGAAAACAACCTGTGGCGCATTCAGGTAGAGCCACGCCCTGCGTGGCTTCGGGGCGTTCAGGAAAGGCGGTTCGGGCCACGTTCGTGAAACCGGCGCACGTCGTTCAAGGGCCGCGGTGTATCCTTATGGGCTGACAACAACCCCGTATACCAAGGATCCCCATGTCCCTCATCGCCACGTTCGACACCACCCAGGGCCCGATCAAGGTCGAGCTGTTCGCCGACAAGGCCCCGAAGACCGTCGCCAACTTCGTGAACCTGGTCCAGAAGGGCTTCTATGACGGCCTGATCTTCCACCGCGTCATCCCCGATTTCATGATCCAGGGCGGTTGCCCCAAGGGTCAGGGCACCGGCGGCCCGGGCTACAAGTTCGAGGACGAGAAGAACGGTGTGAAGCACCAGATCGGCTCGCTGTCCATGGCCAACGCCGGCCCGAACACCAACGGCAGCCAGTTCTTCATCACCCACATCAAGACCGACTGGCTGGACGGCAAGCACACCGTGTTCGGCCAGGTGCTGGATGGCCAGGCCATCGTCGACTCGGTCAAGCAGGGCGACGTGATCCATTCGATCACCCTGGAAGGCGATACCGATGCCGTGCTGGCCGCCCAGGCCGAGCAGGTGGCTGAGTGGAACAAGATCCTCGCCGCCTGATCCCCTCCAACGGCCTCCTGTAATGGGAGGCCGTTTCGCGTTTCCGGCCGCCCCGCCAGGTCTTTCCCCGCCCGGTGGCCACTCCCACACAGCTTCTTAGCAGAGGAAATCCCCATGAAAGCACCTGTTCGTGTTGCCGTGACCGGCGCCGCCGGCCAGATCGGCTACGCCCTGCTGTTCCGCATCGCCTCCGGCGAAATGCTGGGCAAGGACCAGCCGGTCATCCTGCAGCTGCTCGAGCTGCCGGTCGACAAGGCCCAGGCCGCCCTGCGCGGCGTGATGATGGAACTAGAAGACTGCGCGTTCCCGCTGCTGGCCGGCATGGTCGGTACCGATGACGCCGAAGTGGCGTTCAAGGATGCCGACATCGCCCTGCTGGTCGGCGCGCGTCCGCGCGGCCCGGGCATGGAGCGCAAGGACCTGCTGCTGGAAAACGCCAAGATCTTCACCGCGCAGGGCGCGGCGCTGAACAAGGTCGCCAGCCGCAACGTGAAGGTCCTGGTGGTCGGCAACCCGGCCAACACCAATGCCTACATCGCCATGAAGTCGGCGCCGGACCTCAACCCGCGCAACTTCACCGCCATGCTGCGCCTGGACCACAACCGCGCGCTGAGCCAGCTGTCGTCCAAGCTGGGCAAGTCGGTCGGTGGCATCGAGAAGCTGGTCGTGTGGGGCAACCACAGCCCGACCATGTACCCGGACTACCGTTTCGCGACCGCCGATGGCGCGTCGATCGCCGATGCGATCAACGACCAGGAATGGAACGCCAACACCTTCATCCCGACCGTGGGCAAGCGCGGCGCGGCGATCATCGAAGCCCGTGGTTCGTCCTCGGCTGCCTCGGCCGCCAATGCCGCCATCGACCACGTGCGCGACTGGGTGCTGGGCAGCAACGGCAAGTGGGTGACCATGGGCGTCCCGTCCGACGGTTCCTACGGCATTCCGGAAGGTGTGATCTTCGGCTTCGCGGTGACCACCGAAAACGGTGAGTACACCCTGGTCAAGGACCTGCCGGTGGACGACTTCAGCCAGAAGTACATCGACAAGACCCTGGCCGAGCTGGAAGAAGAGCGCGCCGGCGTGGCCCACCTGCTGGGTTGATGCTTGCGGCTGCCGACCGGTTGGTTGGCACTGGATGAAAAAACGCCGGGCTTGCCTGGCGTTTTTTCTTTTCGAAGCGTGGGGCAGGATCTTCGATCACCTTCATCGCGAGCGTTGAGGGCCCCGTCCCGGCCGGCAGGCCCCTATGCAAATGTCCCCCGGCGTCGGCATTCGCCGCCGCCTCCTCCTTTACTTTGCCAGGGACCTACCGGCCGCGACGGGGCTGCACTTGCGGTACGCAGGGAAAAGCCGGAGCACTACGCAACGCCGGTGGGGGGAGTGCGGGGCCGGCATGCCCTTGTGGCGAAGTAAAGGAGGAGGGGGCGGCCGCAGGCCGACGCCGGGGGGCATTCGCCGGAAAGGGTAAGGCGGCCCGGCGCTCGATTCACCGGCAGCCGCGTCTGCTTCAGGCCGCGAGCACGCGCTCCGTACGACCAAGGTAGGACGGCTCGGCAGCCGCCATCGGACTATGCTCGAACCCATGACCTTGTCTGGGAGGGCTGTCATGCGATACGAAGATGTCTACCGGCGTTCGGTCGAGGAACCTGAGGCGTTCTGGGCGGAAGAGGCGCACCGGATCTACTGGCACACGCCGCCGCAGCAGATCCTGGACTACAGCAACCCGCCGTTCCGGCGCTGGTTCGTGGGCGGGGAAACCAACCTCTGCTACAACGCGGTGGATCGCCACCTTGCCGACCGGCCCGACCAGCTGGCGCTGGTGGCCATCTCCACCGAGACCAACGTCACCCGCGAGATCACCTACCGCGAGCTCTACCGCGAAGTGAATGCATTCGCCGCCGTGCTGCAGCGGCTGGAGGTGCAGCGCGGCGACCGCGTCGTGATCTACATGCCCAACATGGCCGAAGCCGTGTTCGCCATGCTCGCCTGCGCGCGCATCGGTGCGATCCACTCGGTGGTGTTCGGTGGCTTCGCCGCGCACAACCTGGCGCTGCGCATCGATGATGCCGAGCCGAAACTGCTCATCACCGCCGATGCGGGCAAGCGCGGTGGCAAAGTGATTCCGTACAAGGCCATGGTCGATGCCGCCTGCGCCGAAGCACAGTCGCCGCCGCCTCATGTGCTGATCGTCTCGCGCGGGCTGGATCCGGCCGAACCGAAGGTGCCGGGACGCGACGTCGAATACGCCACGCTGCGCGAAGAAGTGGGCGACCAGGACGTGCCGGTGGTCTGGCTGGAATCGAGCGAACCCAGCTACCTGCTGTATACGTCCGGCACCACCGGCAAGCCGAAGGGCGTGCAGCGCGACGTCGGTGGCTATGCAGTGGCAATGGCGCAGTCGATGGAAACGGTGTTCGACTGCAAGCCGGGCCAGGTGATGTTCTCCACCTCGGATGTCGGCTGGGCCGTCGGCCATTCCTACAACGTCTACGGCCCGTTGATTGGCGGCTGTACCTCGCTGCTGTACGAAGGCCTGCCGACCCATCCCGATCCGGGCATCTGGTGGGCGCTATGCGAGCAGTACGGCGTGCGCACGCTGTTCTCGTCGCCCACCGCGATCCGCGTGTTGAAAAAGCACGATGTCGACTTCATCCGTCGCCATGACCTGGACGCGCTCAAGTATGTGTTCCTGGCCGGCGAACCGCTGGACGAGCCTACCGCGCACTGGATCAACGATGCACTCGGCAAGCCGATCATCGACAACTACTGGCAGACGGAAACCGGCTGGCCCGCGCTGACCCTGCTGCCCGGCGTGGACATGAAGCCGGTGCGGTTCGGCTCGCCCGGCTTCGCCAATCTCGGCTACCGCATGAAGGTGATCGACGAGAACACCGGCGACGAAGTACAGCCGGGCCAGAAGGGCGTGCTGGTGATGGTGCCGCCGCTGCCGCCCGGCTGCATGAGCACCGTGTGGAAGGACGACGCGCGCTTCATCCAGAGCTATTTCAGCCACTTCAAGGAGCTGCTGTACAGCTCGCTGGACTGGGCGATCCGCGACGAGGAGGGGTACACCTTCATTCTTGGGCGCACCGACGATGTGATCAACGTGGCCGGCCACCGGCTCGGCACGCGCGAGATCGAAGAATGCATCTCCGGCCACCCGCTGGTGGCCGAAGCGGCGGTGATCGGGGTCAAGGACGAACTCAAGGGCCAGGTGCCGCTGGTGTTCGTGACCCTCAAGCAGGCGGTCGACGGCGACGGCAGTGTGGTGATCGCCGAGATGATGCAGCGTGTGACCCAGAGCCTGGGCGCGCTGGCACGCCCGGCGCACATCCACCTGGTCAACGCGCTGCCCAAGACCCGCTCGGGCAAGCTGCTGCGCCGCTCGCTGCAGGCCCTGGCCGAACAGCGCGACCCGGGCGATCTGTCGACGCTGGACGATCCCGGCGCACTGGATGAAATCCGGAGGGCGCTGGGGCGGTAGTGCGTACGGACATACAGTCCGTACGTGCGGCGAAGCGCCCGGCGAGGGAGTCCGGTCATCGGGATGCGACCCTGCCGGGCACGGCGCACGGCGCACGGCGCACGGCCTGGCCTCGGGTGAGGGAGGCGGGCGTGTTGCAGCGCATTACGCGCTCTCCGGCCGCTCGGTTAAGCTGCCGGGGTGATCGTTGCAGGCCGGAGGCATGGCACGCCGGGGATGGCGCGCCGGAACGGCCCAGGCCTGGACGAACGCAGGGGCGTACGTGGTCCGGTGATCGCCGGGGGGCGTGCGTGCAGGGGGACCAGGCAACAGGGGGAAACACATGGCGTATATCCATGCCAAGACGGCCGCTGGCCGTCAGGAAATCGAAGACCGCGCGCGTCGGCTGCCGCCGGGGCTGCGCTCCATTCTGCTGATGGTGGATGGTCAGCGTGATGACGACGAATTGACCAGCATGTTGCCGGGGCTGCGCGCGCCGGACGATGCACTGGAACAGCTTGCGCAGATGGGGCTGATCGAGACCATCGGCGGGGCGTTGGCGGCCGCCGTGCCGC
The DNA here is from genome assembly GCF_057839485.1 of Stenotrophomonas sp. KH_036_B. Classification (NCBI taxonomy): domain Bacteria; kingdom Pseudomonadati; phylum Pseudomonadota; class Gammaproteobacteria; order Lysobacterales; family Lysobacteraceae; genus Stenotrophomonas; species Stenotrophomonas sp. KH_036_B. Next base: position 971,143 of record NZ_CM174491.1, read on the forward strand.
GCGCGCTGACCGCCGGTCGCGAGCAGGACCCGCAGCTCTACAAGCAGCTGTATGACTGGATGAGCGAATCGGTGCGCAAGCACCTGGGCCTGAAGGGCTACTTCATGCAGCTCAAGATCGAACGCTGCATCGATGCCGCCAGCCTGGAAAAGCTGTGGCCCGAGATGGCTGCGGCGGTGTCCAAGGCCAAGAGCCCCGCGCTGGCCAGCCGCTGGCTGGAGGAAACCCGCGCGCTGCTGCACAGCGCACCGCAGCCGGCCTGACCGGCGCGGCACCGGGCCGCGTCGATGGCGTACATTGGCCGCCTTTACGGGAGCGCCAGGGCGACCGCTATGGACGAACAGGACATCGACATGACCACCGACAACGGCACGCGCGGCTGGGACGCCATCAACGCCGCGCTGGCGCCGCTGTACCCGGGGCAGGAGCCGCGCCACTTCGGCACCGCGGTGCCGTACACGCTGGGCGGGCGCGACCCGCTGGATGGCATCAGCGTCTACCGCAGCGACGCGTCGCGCCCGCATTGGCATTACGTGAGCTATGGCGTCTCGGAGCTGTACGACAAGCAGAGCGATGACGCCGACAACAGCGGCTTCGGGTTCGAGCTGACGTTCCGCCTGGCCGTGCAGGACGGCGAGGACACGCCGCCGGTGTGGCCGATGAACCTGCTGCAGAACCTGGCGCGTTATGTGTTCGGCAGCGGCAACGTGTTCGAGGCGGGCCACCACATGGATGCCAACGGGCCGATCGCGCTGGATACCGATACCTGCCTGCGCCACCTGGCCTTCATGCCGGACCCGCAGTTGCCGGCAGGCGACACGCCCAACGGCCGGCTGGTTTTCCTGCAGGTGATCGGGCTGAGCGATGCGGAGATGGCGGCGATCAAGCGCTGGTCGACCGATGGCGTGCTGCAGGCGCTGGCGCCACGCATGCCGCTGTGGATCACCGACCTGCACCGGGCATCGCTGCTGGAGGATCCCGCACTGGCGCTGCTGCTGCAGCAGGGCAGTGAACGCGAGGGGTCGAGCACCGCAGTGCTGTTCGTGGAGACACTGGACTGGCGCGAGGAAGGCGAGGCGGTCGTGCTGGTGCTCGGTGCAGGGCAGGTGCCCAACCTGCTTGAGATGCTGCCCTTGCGCCTGCAGCACGGCCACCCGTTGACCCTGGTCAGCCGCCAGCGGGAATGGGAATTCGCACCTGGTGCGCACGATGCGGTGACCCGGGTCGAGGACGGCATGCGCTGCACGCTGGGTGCGCAGGGCCTGGCCGCGTTACAGCAGAGCGTACGGCCCGAGCGCGGACGCTATCCGGTGCCGGGTACGGCGCTGGTGGTGGAGGTGGTGCCGACGGTGTTGCGCGATGCGCAGGACAGAGTCGTGCGGGAAATCGGCTGAGCGGACATGAAGACGCCCGGCAGTGCCGGGCGTTTCATGGAGGTGGGTTGTTCAGCCAGGCGTGGCCTGTGCTTCAGCCAGGCAGGGCCTGGCTCTACAGGGTGTCTCTCAATTCAGGCCTTCAGCCTTGAGCGCGGCCTGCACGCCGGCGTCGGCGTCCATGCGGGTCTTGTACGCAGCCAGGTTGTCCAGCCCGCCCAGGTCGATCTTGGCGGCGGCCGCCCAACGCAGGGTGATGTAGAAGTACGGATCGGCGAAGCTGCGGAAACCGGCCAGCCAGGGCTTGTCGGCCAGCTGGCGATCGGCGGTTTCGAACAGGCCACGCAGGCGCTTGCGCGCGGCGGCGCGGACCGCGTCGTACTGGGTCTCGTCGGCAATGAACTTGCCCGGCCCGAACAACGGCGAGAACGCCGGATGCACATCGGAGTTGACGAAGGACAGCCAACGGGCCGCTTCGGCGCGCTGCTGCGGGCTGCCGTCACCGGCCAGGCCGGCCTGCGGGTAGGTGTCGGCGATGTAGCCCATGATGGCCGCGTTCTGGGTCAGCACGAAGCTGCCATCGACCACGGCGGGGACGGCGCCGGCCGGATTGATGGCCAGGAACGCCGGTGCCTTCATGGTGTCCTTGTCGAGCAGTTCCACCTCGAACGGCTGGCCGGTCCATTGCAGGGCGATGTGGTCAGCGGTGGAACACGCGCCGGGCTTGCTGTACAGCTTCATGGGGACTCCGTTCGGGGTCGAGGGTGGAAACCACCACTATCCCAGAGGCCCGGGGCGCACGGCAACGGCGCGCCGGCAACAGTTCGTTACGACTGGCGGGGCTTGAGGCTCTGCACCTTGTAGAAGGTGTGGTCGCCGATGGTGGCCACCTGGTACGCATTGCGCCAGCTCGGGTTGGCGATCGCCAGGGCCGCGAAGTGGCTGGCACCGGGAACGATTTCCTTGCGCTCGCCCACCGGCAGCGCCCAGTTGCGCTCGGCGTCGAAGGCCACGGTCATCGCCTCTTCCCAGGCATCGGTATTGCCCAGCTGGGTGCCCGGCGCCACGATGGTGGGGGCGAACTGCTTGCGTGCGGTAACCACCTTGCACATCGAATCGCCCCACAGCCCGCTGTCCAGGCGGCGCAGGGCCACTTCCGCAACGGCTTGCTGGCCGCGCAGGGTCTGGTCACGCGCTTCGAGGTAGACGGTCGTGCTCAGGCACAACGAATCGGCAGCCGGCTGCGGCAACAACTGTGACAGCCAAAGAATCCAGGCCAGTTTCATAAATCTCCTTGCTCCGTATGGGCCGCACCTGGCTGTCCATCCGCAGCGGCGGAAGGGGGCAAGGCGTACGACTTGGCGTCATGGGGAGGCGACCATCGGGGTCGCCCGTTGGCGGCACCCGGAAGAAGTCGGGGGCCGCACGCTCACTCGAACTGGGTGGTGAGCGGGAAAGTTGGCGCACGATAGGGGGGGATTTCGCAACGCATCCTGAACCGAAAGGCTTGACATTCAGGTTCAGGGGGCGGGCGGTTTATCCTATTCAGGCGGTCGTGGCGACCACGTGAGGGCCGGCCAGCGGCCGTCGCCACAACGCGCAATGCCGCGTTCGCGGGGAGCCTGCCGGCCGCTCGCCGGCTCCCGGGAACATCAGGCGTCACGTAGTGCCGGCCGCTGGCCGGCTCCCAGGAACATCAGGCGTCACGTAGTGCCGGCCGCTGGCCGGCTCCTGGGGACACCAGGTTTCATGAAGAGCCGGCCAGCGGCCGGCACTACAGGGCCTCAGGTTTCACGTAGCGCCGGCCGCTGGCCGGCATTCCGGTTACAGCGCCGCCGCGAGGCGGCTGCCCTGCTCGATCGCACGCTTGGCATCCAGTTCCGCGGCCACGTCCGCGCCGCCGATCAGGTGCGCGTCGACACCGGCGGCCTGCAGCGCCGCATGCAGGTCGCGGCGCGGTTCCTGCCCGGCGCAGACCACGACGTGGCTGACCGGCAACGTCTGTTCCTGCCCGTCGATGCGGATGCGCAGGCCCGTGTCGTCCACGCCTGCGTATTCCACGCCGCCGAGCATCTTCACGCCCTTGGCCTTGAGCGTGGCGCGATGGATCCAGCCGGTGGTCTTGCCCAGCCGGGCACCGGGCTTGCCGGGACTGCGCTGCAGCAGCCACACCTTGCGTGCGGGTGCTTCCGGCTGCGGGCGGGCCAACGCGCCGCGTGCCTCGAAGCTGGGGTCCACCCCCCATTCGGCCATCCAGCGGCCCGTGTCGAGCGCGGACGAGGGACCCTCGTGGACCAGGAATTCGCCCACGTCGAAGCCGATGCCACCGGCACCGATGATCGCCACCTCGGCTCCCACCTGCACCTTGCCCAGCAGCACGTCCAGATACGTGACCACCTTGGGGTGATCGGCCCCGGGGAAATCGACCCGGCGCGGGGTGATGCCAGTGGCCACCACCACCGTATCGAAGCCGGCCAGGCTGGCCACGTCGGCCACCGTGTCGAGCTTCACGGTCACGCCGGTCTCCTCGAGCTTGTGACGGAAGTAGCGCAGCGTCTCGTGGAACTCTTCCTTGCCGGGAATCCGCTTGGCCACGTTGAACTGCCCGCCGATCTCGCTGCCGGCATCGAACAGGGTCACCGAATGGCCGCGTTCGGCGGCCACGGTGGCGGCGGCCAGTCCCGCGGGCCCGGCGCCGACCACCGCTACCGTGCGCGGCGCGGTGGTGGGGCGGTAGACCAGCTCGGTTTCATGCACGGCGCGCGGGTTGACCAGGCAGCTGGCGGTCTTGTTCTCGAATACGTGGTCCAGGCAGGCCTGGTTGCAGGCAATACAGGTGTTGATCGCGTGGGCGCGACCGGCGCGGGCCTTGTTGGCCCATTCCGGATCGGCCAGCAGGGGCCGTGCCAGCGACACCATGTCCGCGCCGCCGCCGGCCAGGATGTGTTCGGCCACGTCGGGCATGTTGATGCGGTTGGTGGCGATCACCGGCACCTGCACGTGCGGCTTGAGCTTGGCGGTGACCCCGGCGAAGGCCGCGCGCGGCACCGAGGTGGCGATGGTGGGCACGCGTGCCTCATGCCAGCCGATGCCGGAGTTGATCAGCGTGGCGCCGGCCGCTTCGATCGCCTTGGCCTGCTGCACGATCTCGTCCCAGTTGCTGCCGTCTTCGACCAGGTCGACCAGCGACAGCCGGTAGATGATGATGAAGTCCGGCCCGCAGGCTTCGCGGATGCGGCGCACGATTTCCACCGCGAACTGCATGCGGCGGGCGGCGTCGCCCCCCCAGCGGTCGTTGCGCAGGTTGGTGCGCGGGGCGATGAATTCGTTGATCAGATAGCCTTCCGAGCCCATCACTTCCACACCGTCGTAGCCGGCGTCGCGGGCCAGCTGCGCGCTGCGGGCGTAGTCGGCGATGTGGCGCTCCACGCCCCGTGCGGACAGCGCGCGCGGGGTGAAGGGGTTGATCGGTGCCTTCTTCTTCGACGGCGCCACCGACAAGGGGTGGTAGGCATACCGCCCGGCGTGCAGCAACTGCAGGCAGATCTTGCCGTCATGCTCATGCACGGCACGGGTCAGCTGGCGGTGCGGGCCCACTTCCCACGGCCAGGACAGCTTGCCGCCGAACGGCTTGAGCCAGCCCACCACGTTGGGCGCGTAGCCGCCGGTGACGATCAGGCCCACGCCGCCGGCCGCGCGTTCGGCGAAATACGCCGCCAGGCGCGGGAAGTCGCGCGCGCGGTCCTCCAGCCCGGTGTGCATGGACCCCATCAGGATGCGATTGCGCAGCGTGGTGAAGCCCAGGTCCAGCGGGGCGAACAGATGCGGATAGGCGGCGGATTCGGTGGCTGGCGACATGTAGATACGCTTGCGTACGGTAAGCGTGAAGCGTGCCGCGAATCGCCCCCGCACGCAAGCGTGGTGCGGGGTAAACGTAGTGCCGGCCGCTGGCCGGCTCCACGTAATGCCGGATTCAGGGGAGCCGGCCAGCGGCCGGCACTACGGGCGCCACGTAATGCCGGATTCAGGGGAGCCGGCCAGCGGCCGGCACTACGGGCTCCACGTAATGCCGGATCCAGGGGAGCCGGCCAGCGGCCGGCACTACGGGCGCCACGTAATGCCGGGGATTCAGGGGAGCCGGCCAGCGGCCGGCACTACGGGTCGATGGATGCCAAACAGGGGCAGGGTGACGCCGCACAGCGGGCCGATCAGCAGGGCGAAGGCCAGGGTGCCCACGCCTACGTTGCCGCCCAGGCGCCAACCGATCACCAGCACCGTGCCTTCGATCAGGCTGCGCACCAGCCAGATCGGCCAGCCGGTGCGGGCATGCAGGCCGGTCATCAGTCCGTCGCGCGGGCCCGGCCCGAAGCGCGCCCCGATGTACAGGCCGGTAGCGAGGGCGACCAGCCCCAGCCCCAGCAGGAACATGGGGACCTGCCACAGCAGTCCATGCACTTCCGGCAGCAGCCACAGACCGAACTGCGCGCTGGGACCGATCATCAACACGTTCAATACCGTGCCCAGGCCCGGCTTCTGCCGGATCGGCCACCACAGCAGCAGGACCAGCGCGCCGATCACATTGGTGGCCACGCCGAACGACAGCGGCGTCTGCAGTGCGATGCCCTGTGACAGCACGTCCCACGGCGCCACGCCGATCGCCGCGCGGATCATCACCGCCGCGCCCATGCCGTACAGGAACAGGCCGATCAGCAGTTGCAGCAGGCGCAGGGGCAGGGACGTGGGCATGGCGTCTTCACCGGGGAGGAGCATGGAATGTAGGCGGTGCTGGCGCGTGCCGACAGATACAGATGGGCACCAATGCGCGCACACAGTAGCGTCCGGCGCCGCCTCGCATCACCAGCCCGACAGCACCAGCTTGCCGATCACGCCGCCGCCTTCCAGCAGGCGATGCGCCTCGCGCAGGTGCGCAGCATTGATCGTGCCCAGCGAGGTGTGTGCGGTGGAGCGCAACGCGCCGGCATCCACCAGGCTGGCCACGCGGCTGAGGATGCGGTGCTGCTCGATCATGTCGGGCGTGCGGAAACGCGCCCGCGCGAACATGAACTCCCAATGGATGCCGATGCACTTGGCCTTGTAAGGATCGCCGATACGCAGCGCGCCTCGCGGTTCCACGATCAGCCCAACGTGGCCCTGCGGTGCCAGTAGTTCGCCAAGCACGTCCCAGTAGCGATCGGTATCGGCCAGGTTGAGCGCCACGTCGACCTGCGCAAGACCCAGTGCGTGCAGCTGTTCGGGCAGGGGCTGGTGATGGTCAATGACGTGATCGGCTCCCATGCGGCGGCACCATTCGGCCGACGCATCGCGCGATGCGGTGGCGACCACGGTGAAGCCGGCATGCCGCGCCAGCTGGATCGCGATGGAACCCACGCCGCCCGCGCCGCCAATCACCAGCAGCGTCTGCCCTGCATGGCGGCGGCCATCGAAGTGCAGCGGCATGCGCTGGAACAGCAGCTCCCAGGCGGTCAGCACCGTGAGCGGCAGCGCGGCCGCTTCGGCGAAATCGAGTGTGGTTGGCTTGCGCCCGACCAGGCGTTCGTCCACCCAGTGCCACTCGGCGTTGCTGCCGGGGCGGGTCACATCCCCTGCGTAAAAGACCTCGTCGCCAGGGGCGAACGCGGTGACATCCGGACCCACCGCCTCGACCGTGCCGGAAGCGTCATAGCCGAGTACGCGCGCCGGAATTTCTTCGCCCTCACGCGCCGCGCGTTGCTTGGTGTCGACGGGATTGACGGAAACAGCCTGTATGCGCACCAGGAGGTCAGCGCCCTTGGGTACACCAGGATCTGGAAGTTCCAGATCCTGCAGCGAAGCGGGGTCGTCTATGGGCAGATAGCGGGTCAGGCCTACAGCTTTCATGGCAACTCCGTGGGGGGGGAATTCCTCCTCATCATACGGTTGCCATGAAACCTGTTTGTGCGCTGAATAAGAATGCGCGTCCGATCTGCATCAAATACTGTGGCGAGTCGTTGAAAACTCTGAGAAGGTGGCAAAACCCTTGTCATTGTTGGGTCTTGCGGAACTTCATCAACCTGTATAGGGTGCCTCCAGCTGGACCGGTGGAGGTCTGGTCGCCGTCTTCACATGTTACGTGACCGTTAACATCACCTTCACTCGCCTGAGCATAATGTTCGCGGCGGTGGCGTGCTGAATCGGCAGTCTGAAAACGACGCAGTAGTGCTGGCCCATGCCTCTACCGGTTTCATACCCCCGAAATAGGAGCTGTACTCAATGAACAAGAAGATCCTCACTGCCGCGCTGCTGGGCGGCCTGGCTTTCGCCCAGGCTGCATCGGCGCAGGATTTTGATGACCGCTGGTACCTGACCGGTTCGGCCGGCTTCAACTTCCAGGATAGCGACCGTCTGACCAACGACGCTCCGTTCGTTACCCTGGGCCTCGGTAAGTTCATCAGCCCCAACTGGTCGCTGGACGGCGAGCTGAACTACCAGAACCCGAACTTCGATGACAACCAGGATCTGAACTGGAGCCAGTACGGCGCCTCGATCGATCTGCGTCGCCACTTCATCTCCGAAGGCCGTGGTTGGAACCCGTACCTGCTGATGGGTCTGGGTTACCAGCAGTCGGAAGAAGAGTACTCGCGTCCGAATGATCGCCCGGGCGACCGCAAGGACGGCAACTTTGCCGCCAAGGTCGGCGTCGGTCTGCAGACCACCTTCGAAAAGCGCGTTGCTGTCCGCGCCGAAGTGGCCTACCGCGGTGACTTCGACGACCGCAGCTACAACCCGGCCCTGGCCGGCAATGATGAAAGCTGGTTCGGCGACGTGCTGGCCTCGGTTGGCGTCGTGATCCCGCTGGGTCCGCCGCCGGCCGCTGCTGTTCCGGCACCGGCTCCGGTTGCTCCGAGCTGCGCAGACCTGGATGACGACGGTGACGGCGTCAACAACTGCGACGACAAGTGCCCGGATTCGCAGCCGGGTCAGACCATCGGTCCGGACGGTTGCCCGGTTCCGGTCTCCATCGACCTGAAGGGCGTGAACTTCGACTTCGACAAGGCGACCCTGCGTCCGGACGCCGTGGCGATCCTGTCCGAAGCCTCGCAGATCCTGACCCGTTACCCGGATCTGAAGGTTGAAGTCGCTGGTCACACCGACTCGAAGGGCACCGACGAGTACAACCAGAAGCTGTCCGAGCGCCGCGCCACCGCGGTGTACGACTACCTGACCAAGAACGGCGTTGCCGCTTCGCGTCTGGTGGGTCCGATCGGCTACGGCGAGAGCCGTCCGATTGCGCCGAACACCAACCCGGATGGCTCGGACAACCCGGAAGGTCGTGCAAAGAACCGTCGTACCGAGCTGAACGTCCAGAACTGATCCTTCTGGTAGTACAGCCTCATGACAGGGCCCGGCATTGCCGGGCCCTGTTTTTTTTTGCCGCGCGGTAGAGCCGACGGGGTAAGAGCCGATGGGGTAGAGCCGACTGTTAGTCGGCTGCGTCGGCTGCCGATAAATACGAAAATCAACAATAATTCCAACAAGTTGCCGTATTCATTGAATGTTGGACCTTGAAAGCCGTTGTGGCGCTGTTAAACTCGGCGCGTCGACCCCTTTCCTGGATGCATCCCATGCTGCGTATTGCACTGGCCGCCGCACTTGGCCTGGCCCTGGTTCCCACCGCCTACGCAGCCGTGGATTGCTCGGCATCGGCCACCAGCGCTTCGCCGCTGCCGCTGCCGGCCACCGCGATCGCGCCGGTCGCCTCCGAGCTCTACATCCGCAACGTGCAGCTGGGCATGCCCGCCGGCGTGCTGACCTCCAATTTCGACCAGCAGCAGTCGCTGGACCGCGTGCTGCAGCGCCTGCGCATCGACGGCTGCCAGAACATCGCCAAGGCGATGCCGGGTGCCCCGGCGATCAAGCCGAACGATCCGGCCGCGTACAAGCCGCAGACCGAGTTCGACAACACGCCCTGGCGCTTCGACATGAGCCAGAACGGCAAGCGCATGACCGCTGATGAGTTCGACGCCTGGATGAAGTCGCGCGGCGTGCGCGTGGTCAAGCCGCGCGCGGCCGCCGCAGCCGCACCAGCACCGGCCGTCGAAGCACCGGCTGAAAGCAAGCCGGGCGGCAAGAAGTAAGACACTGCGCGCGGAGACCGATGAGCACACGTCGGCCCCCTGCCGCGCCACCGTCCCGACCACGCCGCGATCCGCGGCGTGCGTCCGCGCCGGCCAAGCCCGCCACGCGCGCGACTGACGCGCCACGTCACGGCCTGGCGCGGGTGCTGTCCAAGGCCGGGCTGTGCTCGCGCACCGAAGCCGCGCGCTGGATCGCCGACGGCCGGGTAACGGTCGACGGCCGCACCATCAACAACCCCGAATTCCCGATCATCGACGGCCGCCACGTGGTGCATGTCGATGGCCGCGCGCTGGACGCGCCGCGTCGCCTGCACATCGTGCTCAACAAGCCGCGCGGCCTGGTCACGACCGCGCAGGATGAGCGTGGCCGCGACACCGTCTACCGCTGCTTCGACGGCGCGGGGCTGCCGTGGCTGGCGCCGGTGGGCCGGCTGGACAAGGCCAGTGAAGGGCTGCTGCTCTTCAGCAACGACCCGCAGTGGGCCGCGCTGCTGACCGATCCGGCCACCGGGCCGGACAAGACCTACCACGTGCAGATCGATGCCATTCCCGATGCCGCGCAGCTGGCCGCGCTGTGCACGGGCGTGGACGATGCCGGCGAGTTCCTGCGCGCACGCGAGGCGCGGCTGCTGCGCAGCGGCGACAAGACCGCCTGGCTGGAAGTGGTGCTGGAGGAAGGGCGCAACCGCCATATCCGCCGGCTGCTGTCCGCTTTCGACATCAACGTGCTGCGCCTGGTGCGCGTGGGCATTGGTCGGCTGCCGCTGGGCACGCTGGCCAAGGGTGCCTGGCGCGAACTGGAGCCGCACGAACTGCACCTGCTTACTGCCACGGCCGAGCGTGCCGTGGCCGACGCGTGACCCCGTGGCCTGCCGCCAGGCAGGCCCACCACCGGGCAAGGGATGGCCTGCAACCGAGATTCCGTCCACTACCGGGAGTAATGCCATGCACGCCCACCCCCTCACCCGTTCCCTGCTGCGCGGCACCTGCCTGCTGTTGCCGGCCGCGCTGCTGAGCGCCTGCGGTGGCCACAAAGAAGTGGCCAAAGCCAGCCCGCCGGTGACCGACAAGATCGTGGAGCTGCAGCCGTCCGAGCGCGATGGCCGCGGCAGCTACCGCTTTCTGATGAGTGATGGCGACAAGCGGATGAGCGCCGATGAATTCGACGCGTGGATGAAGTCCAACGGCATCCGCGTGGCCAAGGGCAACCCCAATGCGGCGCCGAAGCCGGTGGTGGTCGCCAGCAAAGAGGACCCGAAGGACAAGAAGAAAAAGAAGAAATGACGCGCGTTGCGCGTCATTTCTGCGGTGCCGTTGTGGTGCCGCTGACTTGCCGCTGATTTGCGGCTGTTTTGCGCTGATTTGCCGCTGTGGTGCCGCTGTAGTGCCGCTGTAGTGCCGACTGTTAGTCGGCAACGCGCGAAGCGCAAAGGTTGGATTTCGCCGCGGCTGAGGGGGTTAGCCGACTAACAGTCGGCTCTACACAGTCGGCTCTACCCAGTCGGCTCTACCCAGTCGGCTCTACCCAGTCGGCTCTACCCAGTCGCCTCAGCCTTTGATCACGCCCAGTTCCAGCCCGATGCGGGTGAACGCGTCGATGGCGCGGTCCAGGTGGGCGCGGGTATGCGCCGCGCTGATCTGGGTGCGGATGCGGGCCTTGCCCTGCGGCACCACCGGGAAGAAGAAGCCGATCGCGTAGATGCCTTCTTCAAGCAGGCGCTCGGCGAACTTCTGCGCCAGCGGCGCGTCGTACAGCATCACCGGGCTGATCGGGTGCACGCCCGGCTTCACGTCGAAACCGGCGGCGGTCATCTTCGCCCGGAAGTACGCCGTGTTCTCGGCCAGCGTGCTGCGCAGGTCGTCGGCACCGGCGAGCATCTCGAACGCCTTGATGCCGGCGGCGACGACGTGCGGCGGCAGCGAGTTGGAGAACAGGTAGGGGCGCGAGCGCTGGCGCAGCAGCTCGACCACCTCGGCGCTGGCACAGGTGAAGCCGCCCAGGGCGCCGCCCATCGCCTTGCCCAGGGTGCCGGTGATGATGTCGATCCTGTCCAGCACGCCCTTGACCTCGGCCGAGCCCCGCCCGGTCGCGCCCAGGAAGCCGGTGGCATGGCATTCGTCGATGTGCACCAGCGCGTTGTACTTCTTCGCCAGCGCGGTGATCTCGTCCAGCGGCGCGATGAAGCCGTCCATCGAGAACACACCGTCGGTGGTGATCAGCTTGGTCCTGCAACCGGCCGCATCGGCGGCCTGCAGCTGGGCCTCCAGGTCGGCCATGTCGCAGTTGGCGTAACGGAAGCGCTTGGCCTTGCACAGGCGCACGCCGTCGATGATCGAGGCGTGGTTGAGGGCGTCGGAGATGATCGCGTCGTTCTCGCCCAGCAGCGGCTCGAACAGCCCGCCGTTGGCGTCGAAGCAGGCCGCATACAGGATGGTGTCCTGCTTGCCGAAGAACGCGGCAATCTGCTTCTCCAGCTGCTTGTGCAGGTCCTGGGTGCCGCAGATGAAGCGCACCGAGGCCATGCCGAAGCCGTGGGTATCCAGCGCATCCTTGGCGGCCTGGATCAGGTCCGGGTGGTCGGCCAGGCCCAGGTAGTTGTTGGCGCAGAAGTTCAGGACCGTGCGGCCATCGTCCAGGGTGATCTCGGCCGACTGCGGGCTGGTGATCACGCGCTCGGACTTGAACAGGCCCTGGGCGCGGATCGCCTCCAGTTCCTCAACGTAGTGCTGGGTGAGCGGGGCGGAGGTGGCGTCGGTCATGGCAGGCGGTCATCGGCACGGGAAAACCGGGATTTTACCTGCCGGGACCGGCCACCGGGCGGCCCCTGCAACCGGCGGGCAAGCCGGGGGCAGGGAAACGGTTGCGCATGACATTGTTGCATCGCAATATCAATCAGGTTAAAAAACTGTAAACCGCGCCGCACCCGCCCATCCCACGTCCCGGAGAGACCCCGCATGAACCACGCCACGCGCTGTACCGCCGCCGTAGTGCTCTGCGCCGCCTTGCTTGCCCCGTTCGCCGCCAGTGCCCAGGACGAGGCCGAATCTCCGTTCAGCTGGAACGTCACCGGCGTGTCCGATTACGTCTTCCGCGGCGTGTCGCAGACCGACGAAGACCCGACCCTGCAGGCCGGCTTCACCTACACCTCGCCCGTGGGTCTTTACGCCGGCGTGTGGGGTTCGGGCGTGGACTTCGGCGACGGCGGTCCGGATGCCGAGGTCGACTACTTCGTCGGCTATGGCGTCGACATCACCGACAGCGTCAACTTCGATGTGATGCTCAACCACTACAGCTACCCCGGTTCGAGCGAACTGGCCTACACCGAGCTGATCACCAAGACCAGCTTCGCCGAGCACTACAACGTGACCGTGGCCTACACCAACGATGTCTGGAACACCGACACCGACGGCTGGTACTTCGCGGCCGGCACCGAGTGGGCGCTGCCGAAGGAGTTCAACCTGACCGCCAACGTAGGCCGCAGCACGTTCGAGGACGGCATCGCGCAGGACTACACCGACTGGAACATCGGCGTGAACCGCACCTGGGGCCTGTTCACCCTGGGCCTGGGCTACTACGGCACCGATGGCAACGGGCGTGACAACTCCGGCAAGCTGGCCGACAACCGCGTGGTGTTCACCGTGGCGGTAGGGCAGTAACCCAACAAACGGCGCTGTCGTAGTGCCGGCCGCTGGCCGGCTCTGCAGCTTCTGACATCGTGGGAAGCCGGCCAGCGGCCGGCACTACAGAAAAAGGCACCCGTCGGGTGCCTTTTTCGTACCGGCCAGCGGCCGGTTCCCCGCGGCGCCGGCAATGTGCAGAGCCGGCCAGCGGCCGGCACTACGGAAAAAGGCACCCGTCGGGTGCCTTTTTCTTGCCTCAATTCCAGCTCAACACCACCTTGCCGGCCTTGCCCTGTTCCATCAGGTCGAAGCCCTTCTGGAAATCATCGATCGGCAGCTGGTGGGTGAGCACCTTGCCCAGCGGGAAGCCGGACAGCACCAGCTGGGTCATCTTGTACCAGGTCTCGTACATCTTGCGGCCGTAGATGCCCTGCACGGTGAGGCCCTTGAAGATGATCTTGTCCCAGTCGCAGCCGGCGCCCTTGGGCATGATGCCGAGCATGGCGATCTTGCCGCCGTGGTACATGCAGTCGAGCATGTCGTTGAACGCGCGCGGATTGCCGCTCATTTCCAGGCCCACGTCGAAGCCCTCCATGTGCAGGTCCTTCATCACGTCCTTGAGCGAGGTGTTGGACACGTTCACCACGCGCGTGGCGCCCATGTCGGCGGCCAGCTTCAGGCGGAAGTCGTTGACGTCGGTCACCACCACGTTGCGCGCACCGATGTGCTTGCAGATGCCGGCTGCGATGATCCCGATCGGACCGGCGCCGGTGATCAGCACGTCTTCGCCGATGACGTTGAATTCCAGCGCGCAGTGCGCGGCATTGCCGTAGGGGTCGAAGAACGCGGCCAGTTCCGAGGGAATCTGGTCGGGGATCGGCCACAGGTTGCTGGCCGGCATCACCATGTATTCGGCGAAGGCGCCGTTGACGTTGACGCCGATGCCCACGGTGTTCGGGCACAGATGCGGACGGCCGCCGCGGCAGTTGCGGCAGTGGCCGCACACGATGTGGCCCTCGGCCGAGACGCGCTGGCCGATCTCGTAGCCGGTCACGCCCGGGCCGATCTCGGCGATGCGGCCGACGAACTCATGGCCGATGGTCAGGCCAGGCTTGATCGTGCGCTGGCTCCATTCGTCCCACAGGTAGATGTGCAGGTCGGTACCGCAGATGGCGGTCTTCTCCAGCTTGATCAGGACCTCGTTCGGGCCCGGCACCGGCACCGGCACGTCTTCGAGCCAGATGCCCTTGGCGGCTTCACGCTTGACCAGGGCCTTCATTGTTTGCTGCGCCATCGGGGTGGAACTCGTCTGGGGGGAAAGGGCGAATTATAGGGCCGGCGAGGCCCGGAGCATGTTGCGGTGCGGGTGGGAATGACGGGCAGGGCGGGGCGTAGGGGCACGCCATGCGTGTCTGCTCTTCGTTCAGGGACCATCAACGCCTGACGGGTGGCTGCGGTGGGTGTAAACGCGGGAAGTTGGCCGCAAACGACAACCGGCGGGCTCCGGACGCTTGCGCCGCGCGGCGCGCGGCGGACACGCGCGGCGTGTCGCTAGGAATGGTTACGTGCGCAACGGGGGTCGAGGTGTGTTTCATCAAGGGCCCATTGGGAGCCGGCCCTTTTTGCCATGACTTTTGGCCGACAGGGCGGGTGGGGGAGCCGGATACAATCGGCGGTTCTCTATTCCGGGGCCGCCCATGCGCTCGAACCTGCTCGCTTTCTCCGTCGTCGCCAGCCTTGGGCTGGTCCAGGCCGCCCATGCCGCTGAAGGCATGTGGGTGCCGCAACAGCTGCCGGAAATCGCCGGGCCGCTCAAGCAGGCGGGCCTGAAGCTGTCCCCGGAACAGATCTCGAACCTGACCGGCGATCCGATGGGCGCGGTGGTGGCGCTGGGCGGGTGCACCGCCAGCTTCGTGTCGCCGCAGGGCCTGGTGGTCACCAACCATCATTGTGCCTACGGTGCGATCCAGCTGAATTCGACGGCCGAGAAGAACCTGATCAAGGACGGCTTCAATGCGCCGACCCTGAAGGACGAGCTGAGCGCCGGCCCCAATGCCCGCGTGTTCGTGCTGGACCAGATCACCGACGTCACCGACCAGGCCAAAGCCGCCATCGCCGCCGCCGGCAAGGACCCGCTGGCCCGCACCCGCGCGCTGGACGCCTTCGACAAGGCCCAGACCGCCGCCTGTGAAGCCGACGCCGGCTTCCGCTGCCGCCTGTACAGCTTCTCCGGCGGCAATACCTACCGCCTGTTCCGCAATATGGAAATCAAGGACGTGCGCCTGGTCTACGCCCCCCCGGGCAGCGTGGGCAAGTTCGGCGGCGACGTCGACAACTGGATGTGGCCGCGCCACACCGGTGACTTCTCGTTCTACCGTGCCTACGTGGGCAAGGACGGCAAGCCGGCCGCGTTCTCGGCCGAGAACGTGCCTTACCAGCCCAAGCACTTCCTGACGTTCGCCGACCAGCCGCTGGGCGCCGACGACTTCGTGATGGTGGCCGGCTACCCGGGCCGTACCAACCGCTATGCGCTCGCCGGCGAGTTCAACGAAACCGCCGACTGGACCTACCCGACCATCGCCCGCCACTACAACGCGGTGCTGGCGCTGATCGACAAGGCCGGCAAGGCCGATGCGGACGTCAAGGTGAAGTACGCCGCCACCGCCGCCAGCATGAACAACGTGGCCAAGAACTACGCCGGCCAGCTGGAAGGCTTCAAGCGCATCGACGCCGCCGGTCAGAAGCAGGCCGAGGAAGCCGCCGTGCTGGCCTGGCTGAAGCAGCAGGGCGCCGCCGGCAAACCGGCATTGGCCGCGCATGCGCAGCTGATCAAACACCTGGACACCAGCAAGGCGACGCGCGAGCGCGACCTGTTCGTGAGCCAGTTCAACGCCACCTCGGCCGTGGGGGCGGCGCTGTCGCTGTACCGCCTGTCCATCGAGCGCGCCAAGCCCGATGCCGAACGCGAGGCCGGCTATCAGGAACGCGACCTGCCCACCATTGAAGGCAGCCTGCGCCAGATGGACCGCCGCTACGTGGCAGGCATGGACCGGCAACTGCAGCAGTACTGGTTGAACCAGTACGTGGCGCTGCCGCCGGCGCAGCGCTCCAACGAGGTGCTGAACCAGTGGCTGGCAGGCAGCGATGCCGGCGCCGTGGACGGCCTGGTCGCCAAGCTGTCCGGCACCCGGCTCGGCAGCCTTGACGAACGCCTGACCTGGTTCAAGGCCGACCGCGCCGCCTTCGAGGCCAGCACCGATCCGGTCATCCAGTACGCCGTGGCAATGATGCCGGCGCTGCTGAAGCAGGAAGAGCAGAAGAAGACCCGCGAAGGCGAATCGCTGCTGGCCCGTCCTGCGTACCTGCAGGCGCTGGCCGATTACAAGAAGAGCAAGGGCGAGTTCGTCTATCCGGACGCCAACCTGTCGCTGCGCATCACCTTCGGCAACGTGATGGGCTATGCGCCCAAGGATGGCGTGGCGTACACCCCGTTCACCACGCTGGAAGGCATCGTGGCCAAGGAAACCGGCGCCGATCCGTTCGATTCGCCCAAGGCCCTGCTCGATGCGGTCAAGGCCAAGCGTTACGGTGGTCTGGAAGACAAGCGGGTAGGTTCGGTGCCGGTCAACTTCCTGTCCAACCTGGACATCACCGGCGGCAACTCCGGTTCGCCGGTGCTGGACGCGCACGGCAAGCTGGTCGGTCTGGCCTTCGATGGCAATTGGGAATCGGTCAGCTCCAACTGGGTGTTCGACCCGGTGATGACCCGCATGATCGCGGTGGACAGCCGCTACATGCAGTGGATCATGCAGGAAGTGGCGCCGGCTCCGCAGCTGCTCAAGGAACTGAACCTCACGGGTAAGTAACGCAAGGGACGGCGTAGCCGTTCCTGACGTCGCTCGTCGACGGCCCGAAGGGTGCCCACCCACGGTGGGCATACCGTTGGTTGTTACACCGGTTAAAGCAACCCCGCGGCTTCGCCGCGGGGTTTTTTGTCTGGCTGTTCTTTCATCTGCTGGGAGGGCGCGCGCTGCAGTAGACGCGGCTGCCGGTGGGTCGAGCGCAGTGCCGCCATACCCTTGCCGGCGAATGTTTCTCAACCGCGGCTGCCGGTGGATCGAGCGCCGGGCCGCCTTACCCTTTCCGGCGAATGTCCCCCGGCGTCGGCCTGCGGCCGCCCCCTCCTCCTTTACTTCGCCTACAAGGGCAAGGCGACCCGGCACTCGACCCACCGGCGTTGCACCCTGACTTCCGCTTTTCCATCGCGCGCCGCAAGCCGAGCCCCGTCGCGGCCGGCAGGTCCCTGGCAAAGTAAAGGAGGAGGGGGCGGCGCAGGCCGACACCGGGGGACATTTGCATAGGGGCCTGCCGGCCGCGGCGGGGCCCTGAACGCTCGCGGCAGACCCGATCGAAGACGGTACGCCAAAGCGTCCAAGTCCCTCGGAATGAGACGCTCCACTCAGATGGGAGAAGAACCGTTTGTTTGGCAAGGTATGATGGCCGTTCCCCCCGATCATTCACATCATGTGAACGATTGCGACTGTCTTCCTCTTCCCCAAGGACCTCTAGTTCGCATGCGCATCCTGCTTGCCCGTCACGGCGAAACCCCGTGGAATGCCGAAGGCCGTTACCAGGGCCAGATCGATATCCCGTTGTCCCCGATCGGCGTTGCCCAGGCCCAGGCCTTGGGCGAGCGCCTGAAGTCGGTGGATATCACCCGTGCCGTGGCCTCGCCGCTGGTACGCGCTCAATACACCGCGCAGCTGGCGCTTGGCGCCGAGCGCGCTCCCATGCTGCTGACCGAACCGGAACTGCAGGAAATCGCCCACGGCGAGTGGGAAGGCCTGCTGGCCAGCGAGATCAACGAAAAAGACCCGTCCCGCCTGCAGGCCTGGCGCGAGGAACCCGATACCGTGCTGATGCCCGGCGGTGAATCGCTGCGCCTGGTGCTGGACCGCAGCTGGCGTGGCCTGGCCCGCGCCACCGAAGGTCTGGGTGAACACGACACGCTGCTCGTGGTCGCCCATGACGCGGTCAACCGGGTGATCCTGTGCCGCATCCTGGGCCTGCCGCTGTCGCGTCTGTGGACCTTCCGCCAGGCGCCGACCACGCTCAACCTGCTGGAAGGCGCCGACCTGGACAGCCTGGAAGTGGTGCGCCTGAATGATTGTGCCCATCACACGCCGTTCTTTGGTGAGGCCAAGCATCGGGCGTTGTAGGTTGGGTGCAGCCGACTAACAGTCGGCTCTACCAGTCGGCTCTACCAGTCGGCTTCCATCTCGTTTCATTGTTCCGCCATCAGCACGATTTATTGTCATGACGAATACCCGCCCGCACGCACTGGCCGACTGGCTTACCTACATCGAGCAGCAGCATCCCGCCACCATCGACATGGGGCTGGACCGCGTGCGTGCGGTCGCCACGGCACTGGGCCTGGGGCAACCCGCGCCGCACACCCTCGTGGTGGGCGGCACCAACGGCAAGGGTTCCACGGTTGCCTTCATCGAGTCGATCGCACGTGCGGCCGGCTGGAAAGTCGGCGCGTATACCTCGCCACACCTGCTGCGCTACAACGAGCGCGTGCGCATCGACGGTGAGGACGCCTCGGACGATGCCCTCATCGCCGCGTTCAACGCCATCGAAGACGCGCGCGGCAGCACCACGCTCACCTATTTCGAGTACGGCACGCTGGCCGCGCTGCACCTGTTCGCGCACGCCGGGTTGGACCTGGCCGTACTCGAAGTCGGGCTGGGCGGGCGCCTGGACGCGGTCAACATCGTCGATGCCGACGTGGCGGTGATCACCACCGTGGACATCGACCACAGCGACTGGCTGGGCGACGACCGCGAAGCAATCGGCGCGGAGAAAGCCGGCATCATCCGCGGCTGGAAGCCGGTGATCCTGGGCGAGACCGATCCGCCGTCCAGCGTGCTGGCACGTGCGTATCTCCTCGGTGCAAACGCCATCCGCGGCGGCAGTGATTTCTTCGCCGATACCGTCGACGCGGAGCGCTGGCGCTGGCGCGACGTGGGGTTCAGCATCGAACTGCCGATGCCGGCCCTGCGCGGCCCCATCCAGCTGCGCAATGCCGCCTCGGCGATTGCCGCGCTGCGCGCGCTGGATGCGCCGTTGCCGCGTGCCGCCATCGTCGACGGTGTGGCCCAGGCGCGCATCCGTGGCCGCCTGCAGGCGTTCGATCGTGATGGCGTGGAAGTGCTGGTCGATGTGGGCCACAACCCGCAGGCGGCGCGTGAACTGGCGGCGGCGTTGAAGGCCGCACCGGTGCCCGGACGTACCCTGGCCGTTTTCGCCGCCCTGCAGGACAAGGATGCCGTTGGCGTGGTCGACGCCCTAGCCGAACGCGTCGATGCCTGGCATCTGGCCGGGCTGGACGGTGCGCGCGCACAGAGCGCGGCGGCATTGCAGTCGCGCCTGGCCGGGACTGCCGCGGCCGACGCCGTCACGCACGTGGACGTCGAAACCGCGCTGCAGCAGGCGCTGGCCGCCGCGCACGGCGGCGACCGTGTACTGGTGTTCGGCTCCTTCCACACCGCCGCGCAGGCGTTGCAGTGGCTGGATCACGCCCGCTGATGCGGCTCATGCACTGCATCGTTCAGCCGCCTTCGACGCGGTACACGCGCACGCCCGTATAATCGCCGTGGCATTCCGCCGCGCCGCCCTGCCTGCCTTCCGTGGATACTCCTCTGAAACAGCGACTGATTGGTGCCATCGTCCTGGTGGCGTTGGCCGTGATTTTCCTGCCCATGCTGGTCAAGGGTCCTGCCCCCGACAGCGGCGTGGCCAATGTGCCGATCACCGCACCTGACGCACCGGCCGACGGCCAGTTCCAGACCCGTGAGCTGCCGCTGGTTGCGCCCACCGGCGGCGCCACCGGCCTGCAGAGCGGTGTATCCAGCACCCAGCCGCTGCAGGATGCGGCCGCGCCCACCGAACCGGCCGCTGCCGATGCCTCACCCGCCGTGGCGGCCGGCAATTACGCCGTGAGCTTTGGCGCGTACGCCAGCCAGGCCGACGCCAATGCGGTGATTGCCTTCCTGAAAAAGGCCCAGCTGCCCGGCTTCAGCGAGTCGGCCACGATCAATGGCCGCCAGGCCTGGCGCGTGCGCGTGGGGCCGTATGCCGACCGCGCCCAGGCCGAAGCCGCCCGCCTCGAAGCGGTGAAGGTGCGCAACGACGTCAAGGCCGAAGTGGTGACCCTGGACGCGCGTGCCGACAGCGCCGTGGCCGCCGCGCCCACGCCGGCCTCCGCCAGCACCCCGACGCCGGCCGCCTCCAGCGCCAGCGCCGCATCGGCTGCCGCTCCGGTGAAGACCGAAGCACTGCCGCCTGAACCCGTGGCAGCCGCCAAGCCGGCGCCGAAGCCGGACGCACCGAAGCCCGAACCGAAGCCCGAACCCAAGCCGGCCCCGGCCACCGCCGCCAAGCCGGTCGACGTGCCGGCCGCGCCGGCCGCCAGCAGTGTCGGTTTCGCCGTCCAGCTCGGCGCGTTCGGCCAGGCCGCCGAGGCCAACGCGCTGCGCGACAAGGTCCGCGCGGCCGGGTTCAGCGCATTCGTGGAGCAGGTACGCACCGACAAGGGCACGCTCAACCGCGTGCGCGTCGGCCCGGTCGCCAATCGAGCCGAGGCGGAGAACCTCAAGGCCCAGGTTGCGTCCAAGGTCGGCGTGGCCGGCATGGTCCGGCCGCATCCCTGATGCGGTCCCTGCGCCCGCACCGCGTGGCCGGACGGTCCCCTGAGGGGCGCGCATGATCGATTTCATGCTGCTTGCGGTCATCGGCATCTCGACCCTGCTCGGGGTGATGCGCGGTTTTGTCAGTATCGTCATCAGCACCTTTTCCTGGCTGCTGGGGGGCTGGGCCGCGCTGATGTTCGGGCGCAGCGCCGCCGGCTGGTGGTCGGCGCCGGCCGCGCCCGGGACCGGGCATTTCTTCGCCGGGTACCTCACCGTGTTCCTGCTGGTGATGGTGTCGGTGTGGGCGGTGGGCCTGGTGATCCGCCAGGCGGTGCGTTCCACCAGCATGAACAGCGCCGACCGGGTACTGGGCGGCGGCCTGGGCCTGGCCCGCGGTGGCCTGATCGGCTGCGCCCTGTTGCTGCTGGCGTCCTACACCCCGGTGACCCGTGAGGCGACCTGGCGCGACTCGCACCTGCGCGCCCTGCTGGACCCCGGCGTGGGCTGGATGCAGGCCAAGATGCCGCGCATGCCCGACCTGCCGCAGATGCCGGACCTGAAGCAGATGCCCAGCCTGCAGGGCATGCCGGCGGCGCTGCCCGAGGTGAACATGGCGCAACTGCCGGGCACGGAGTTGGGCAAGCCGGGCCGGACAGGCGATAATGGCGTTCTTGGCCAGTTGCTGGGTGGACGCGGATGGCCGCGACCGCTGGATGAGACCCCGCAGCAGGCGGTGGACCCCGCCGACGTGTGGGCGCAAGGCACCGGACAACGCTCCCCCCAGAACATCGACCCGGCGCTCGTGCGCCCGGACGACACCGCTCCGGCACGGAACGGTTCCCCCGGCCAGGCACGGCCACCTTCACAGTAAACGGGCCCAGCCCAGCGGAGATTCGCACCATGTGTGGCATCGTCGGAATCGTCGGCAACCAGAACGTCGCCGGGCAGTTGTATGACGGCCTGACCGTCCTCCAGCATCGCGGCCAGGACGCGGCAGGCATCGCCACCGCCGACGGCACGCGCCTGCGCGTGCAGAAGGCCAACGGGCTGGTCCGCGATGTGTTCGATGCCAAGCGGATGTCCACGCTGGAAGGCCGCGTCGGCATCGCGCACGTGCGCTACCCGACCGCCGGTTCGGAAGGCATGGACGAGGCGCAGCCGTTCTACGTGAACTCCCCGTACGGCATCGCGCTGGCCCACAACGGCAACCTCATCAATACCGAAGCGCTGCGCCAGCAGGTGTTCGAACAGGACCGCCGCAACGTCAACACCGATTCAGACAGCGAAGTGCTGTTGAACGTGTTCGCCTTCGAACTCGATGCGCAGCGCCAGCTGACCCCGGAAGCGGCGATCCGTGCCGTGGCCGCTGTGCACCGCCGCGTCAAGGGCGGCTATGCGGTGATCAGCGTGGTGCTGGGCCTGGGCCTGGTCGCCTTCCGCGATCCGCACGGCATCCGTCCGCTGGTGCTGGGCAAGCGTGCCCACGCCGAAGGCGACGAGTACATCGTGGCCTCCGAATCGGCTGCACTGGACGTGCTGGGCTTCCAGCGCGTGCGCGACGTGCGCCCGGGCGAGGCGCTGGTCATCACGGCGCGCGGCGAGCTGTTCTCCGACGTGTGCGCCGAGCCGGTCGAGCACAGCCCGTGCATCTTCGAGTACGTGTATTTCGCGCGCCCCGATTCGATGATCGACAACGTGTCGGTACACAAGGCGCGCATGCGCATGGGCATCAAGCTGGGCGAGAAGATACTGCGCCTGCGCCCCGACCACGACATCGACACCATCATCCCGATCCCGGATACCTCGCGCGATGCCGCGCTGGAAATCTCCAATGTGCTCGGGGTGAAGTACCGCGAAGGCTTCATCAAGAACCGCTACATCGGCCGTACCTTCATCATGCCGGGGCAGGGTGAGCGGGTGAAGTCGGTGCGCCGCAAGCTCAATCCGATCCACCTGGAGTTCCGCAACCGCGTGGTGCTGCTGGTCGACGATTCGATCGTGCGCGGCACCACCAGCCAGCAGATCGTGCAGATGGCGCGCGACGCCGGTGCGCGCAAGGTGTACCTGGCCAGCGCCGCGCCACCGGTCCGCTACCCGAACATCTACGGTATCGACATGCCGGCCGCCGAAGAGCTGGTCGCGCATAACCGCAGCGTGGAAGAGATCGAGGCGCACCTGGGCTGCGACTGGTTGATCTACCAGGACATCGAAGACATGGAAGCGGCGGTGCGCGAGGGCAACCCGGAGCTGAAGTCGTTCGATTCGTCGTGCTTCAACGGTGTGTACCCGACGGGCATCGAGCCGGGCTACTTCGAGCGCATCCAGCAGTTGCGTTCGGACGACGCCAAGCACAAGCGTCGCGCCTGAGGCACGGCGGGTGAGCGCGCAGCTGCCGCTGGACGATGCGGCCGGTGACCTGTTGCGCGCCGCGCAGCAGTGCATGGCCGAAGCCGATCCGCTGCGCAAGGCGGCGCTCACCCAGCAGTACGCGGCGCAGTTCCGCGCGGGGCAGTTGAAGGTGCGGGCGGATGCACCGCCGCCGGAGCCGATCCGCATGCCGGGCCGGCCACCGCAGCTGCAGCTGGTGCACCCGCGCGATGTGCCCCGTCGTGCATTGGGCAATGCAGAAGGGCGCGCCGCGTTCATCCACGCCATCGCGCATATCGAACTCAACGCCATCGACCTGGCCTGGGATGCGGTGTACCGCTTCCGCGGGCTGCCGGGGTCGTTCCATGCCGATTGGGTCAGCGTGGCCGACGACGAGTCGCGGCACTTCCAGCTGCTGCACGCGCGGCTGCAGGCGCATGGCCATGCCTACGGCGATTTCGCGGCGCACAACGGGCTGTGGGAGATGTGCGAGAAGACGGCGCACGACGGGTTGTCGCGCATGGCGCTGGTGCCACGCGTGCTCGAGGCGCGCGGGCTGGATGTAACGCCGGGCATGATCAACAAGCTGCGGTCGGCCAACGACCATGCCACTGCTGACGTGCTGGAGATCATCCTGCGCGAGGAGGTGGCGCATGTGGCGGCGGGCACGCGCTGGTACCGGTGGTATTGCGAACGCGCCGGGGTGGAACCGCGTGCATGCTTCATGGCGCTGCTGAAGGAATACGCCAACGGCTTCCTGTATGGCCCGTTCAACCTGGAGGCGCGCCTGCTGGCCGGCTTCGAGCAGGAAGAGCTGGCGGAACTGATCGAGCAGGCGGGTCGTACTGCATCAGGCCGATGACTCGTAGAGCCACGCCCTGCGTGGCTGCGCTTCGCTCCGGCGCCATGAACGCCTGACACACGGCTTCGGATGGTCAAAACGCCGGACGGAAGATCGACGCGGGAATGGTTCGGTTTCGGACGCTTGTGCCGCGCGCTGCGCGGTTGCCACGCATGGCGTGGCACTACGCGTTTTTACGTGCTTGCGG
The DNA here is from genome assembly GCF_057839485.1 of Stenotrophomonas sp. KH_036_B. Taxonomy (NCBI): domain Bacteria; kingdom Pseudomonadati; phylum Pseudomonadota; class Gammaproteobacteria; order Lysobacterales; family Lysobacteraceae; genus Stenotrophomonas; species Stenotrophomonas sp. KH_036_B. The sequence continues at coordinate 995,361 of NZ_CM174491.1, forward strand.
CGGGTTCATGACGGAAACCGCGACGCATTACGCGTTGCGCAACACCACGCGTTTGCCGTCTTCCGTAGGCCGGTTGATGTAAAACAACCCCGGGCCCGGCCGATACGGCAATTCGCGTGTGGCTTCGTCGGCCGCGTACAACAACGCGGTATCGCCCAGCGCGTCGAAATTCCAATGTGCTGATTGCATGAGGTAGCGCCGGCGCAGCAGTAATTCCTGCGATGCATCGAGAGCCTGGCCCGACACCAGGCGCGCGGCGATCGATTGCAGGTCCGGCGGCAATGCCATCGCCGGATCATCGTCCGGCGCCCGCGCCCACACCACACCCTCGGCCGCCGCACGCTGGTGCAGGATCCGCAGCGCCACCAGCTGGTAGCGCCAGTCGATGTCGCGCTTCAGCACCACGGCGGCATGCGCGTACAGCACCCACTGCGGCAGCACGCTGTCACTGCCGGCAATGCGCACCTGCTGCCAGCGGTGCCATACATCGACCCAGACATTGTCCTCGCCCAGCCCAAGCGCGGCCTGCCACCGCCGGCACTCGGCCTGCGCGCGGGCGTACACCTGGGTGGCACGCAGCAGCGCCAACGGCGGTGCCGTGGTGTCGGGCACTGCGTGCGCACGGAGGCGCTGGCCGATGGGACGTGTCAGCAGCTTCGGGCCCTCGATGCGCTGGTCGTAGCCGCCACCGATGTTGGCGTGCACGCCGGGCAGGGCGATCTCGTCGTGCGTGGGTGCCACCGTGGTCAGCGGAAAGTAGTGGCGGTGTTCATCACGGGCGACCAGCTGCAGCACCTTGTCGGCGCAGCCGGCGGCCAGTGCCACCTGGGGCAGTTCGTCGTGTTGCCGCGGACTGATCGCCACCACGGTGTCCAACAACCCGACCATGCGTACCGGTCGCGTGCCCAGCGCAGCGCCGAGCTGCCAGCCGGTGCGGCGCAGCTGCTCCTGCAGCCAGGCGCGGCCATCGGCGCGGTTGAGCCGGTTGACCGCATCGCGCGCCGATGCCGCGCCGCGCGAGTAGCCGAACAGATCCAGCCGCACCTGCGCCAGCACCCGCTGCGGAAACTGCCGCGACAGTGCGCGCAGCGCGTCGGGCAGGCGCTCGTCCAGCGCCCGACGTACCTTGGCTTTCACGCCGGTGCGGCCGATGCCGAAGGCCAGGCCCATCAGGTCGTCGTCCTCGCCGGTGCGGGTACCGGCACCTTCGATGTAGATCGCCAGCGAGAGCGGCCCGGACGGGTCAGGCACCTGCTGCCGGTGGTCGGGGTAGAGCGCATGCAGGCGCGCAATGTTGGTGAGGCCGTTGCTGTAACTGCTGGTCAGGCGGCTCTGGTAGGGCGAGGCGTCGTCGGCCAGCACCGCCGGCGCCGGTGGGCGGGGTGCCGGGGTGGTACTGCCGGGTGGGTGCGAGGCGTGCATCAGATTGTCGGCGTTGTTGCGCGTGCCGTCGAAAAACAGGCCGATCTGCAGCGTCACCGGCGCTGTGGTGGTCGGAGTGAGCTGCCCTGCCATGGCCTCGGGTCCCCTGTCGATGCGCCTTCAAGGTAGCGCGAAACCGACCCCGGCGCGACGTAGCTGAACGGCTGCGGTTGCGGGTCACAGTTCCGACATTTGATCGGGAGCGTCTATTGAATTCACGCGATCAATTGGCGCCAGATGGTGCTGCCTGGTGAGAGGGGCAGTAGGGCGAACACGTTCACTTCCGTTGTTCACTCAAAGAGAGGCGACATGATGTCCAGTTCGATGAGCAAGACCGCAGGTGCGATCACGTTGTTCCTGGCCGCCGTGGGTACGGCCGCCGCCGCGCCCCTGTTCGAACCGGTAACGGTCCTGAGCCGCGCCAGTGCGGCCAGCCAGCCGGCCGCGCAGGCCGTGCTGTCGGCACCGTCCACGGCCGCCGTGCAGGAAGTCCGCGTTGACGCCGCCGCCGTAGTGGCTGGCCAGCGGCAACTGGAGTTCGAACTGCTCGGCACGCCGGTACAGGCGCTGCAGCAGCGCGTGGAAAGCCTGCCTGATGGCGGCAGCATCTGGTACGGCAGCCTGCAGAACGCGGGGTCCAAGTTGACTCGCCAGACCGGCGCGCAGGATCCGGGCAATTCGGTGATCCTGGTCCAGTCCGGCGGCACGGTCACCGGGTCGATCCGCAAGGACGGCACGCTGTATCGGCTGCGCCCGCTCAGCGACGGCCGCCACGTGCTGGTGCAGGTGGACGAGTCGCGCATGCCGGCCGAACACCCGGCGGACTACAACGCGCTGCCGAAGATCGAGATGCCGGTCAGCGACCGCGCCGGCATCGCCGCCGCCTCGTCGGGATCGCCGGCCACCATCCGTGTGCTGGTGGTAGCCACCAATGCGGCGGTCAGCGCCTATGGCGGCAACATGCAGTCGCTGGTACAGCTGGCCGTGGCGGAATCCAACCAGGGCTACACCAACAGCAACGTCGGCATCACCCTGCAGCTGGCCGGTTACCAGGCGGTCGCGTATACCGAATCGGGCAATTTCACCACCGACCTGACCCGCTTCCGCTCGACCAGCGACGGCTACATGGACGCCATCCACACCACCCGCAACAGCACCGCGGCCGACGTGGCCGTGCTGCTGATCAACAACGCAAGCTACTGCGGCCTGGCGTCCGGCATCGGGTCCACTGCATCGACGGCGTTTGCGGCGGTGTACTGGGACTGCGCCACCGGCTACTACTCGTTCGCACACGAGATCGGTCATCTGCAGAGCGCGCGGCATGACATCTCCACCGACTCCAGCACCTCGCCGTACGCGTATGGCCATGGCTACCGCTACCAGCCGGCGACCGGCTCGCGCTGGCGCACGATCATGGCCTATGACTGCACCGCCGGCTGCCCGCGCCTGAACTTCTGGTCCAACCCCAACATCAGCTACAACGGGGTACCGATGGGCATCGCGGCCAGTGCCGACAACCAGCGCGTGCTGGTCAACACCAAGGCAGCGATTGCCGCGTTCCGCTGACGGTTTCCGGGGCACACGACCAATGGTATGCCCGCCGTAAGGCGGGTACCCTTCGGGCCGTCGGCAAGCGACGCAAGGAAGGGCTTCGCTCTTCCTTGCGTGTGCTACCGGTAGGGACGCGCACTGTCCGTGTTGGTCGGTACGCTCTACGCGCCGTTACGCCAGCGAATCCAGCGTCCAGCCCTGCGCGGTGACGCGCAGCACCGAGCCCTGTTCGTACCAGTCGCCCAGCACGATGCGCGTGCACGCGCGGCCGCCGGCCTGCAGCGCGTGAATCGCCGGGCGGTGGGTGTGGCCGTGGATCATCGTGTCCACGCCATAGCGCACGAACGTGGCGGTGACCTCGTCGGGGGCCACATCGGTGACGGTCTCGAAGGTGGCGCGGTCGCCCTGCTTCATTTCCGACTGACGGGCCTGGCTGGCATCGCGTGCCTTCTGCGCGAAGGCGATGCGCGCGGCCAGCGGCTGCGCCAGGAACTGCGCCTGGAACACCGGGTCTCGGGTCTGCGCGCGGAACTGCTGGTAAGCCACGTCGTCGGTGCACAGCAGGTCGCCGTGCTGCAGCAGCACAGGCGTGCCGTACAGGTCGATGACGCTCGGATCGGGAAGGATGCGGAACCCGGCGCGGCGCGCGTAGTCATCGCCGACCAGGAAGTCGCGGTTGCCACGGATGAAAAACACCGGGACCCCGGCGTCGGCCACGGCCTTCAGGGCGTCGGCGACGGCATCGGCGGCGGGCGAGGGCGTGTCATCGCCGATCCAGGCTTCGAACAGATCGCCCAGGATGTACAGCGCGTCTGCCTGCATCGCCTCGCGGCGCAGGAATGCCAGGAACAGGTCGGTAATGGCTGGACGGCTCGGGTCCAGGTGCAGATCGGAGATGAACAGCGTGGTCATGCCATCCATTGTATTCCGTCGACGGTCCAGGCGAACACGCGGTTCGGGCGACCCCAATATCGGGCGACCAAGGGTCGTAGTGACACGCCATGCGTGTCAAAGCCATGTTCCTGCGCACGTGAACCCCGCATCACACCGGCAAGGGCAACCACTGCAGGCTGGCGCCGGCCAGCGCGGTGGCGATGGCCGTGGCGGCCAGCACATCGCTGGGGTAATGCAGCCCCAGCACCACGCGGGATACGCCCACCGCGGCCGTGAAGGGCACCAGGATCGGCGCCAGCCACGGGTAGTAGGCCAACGCGACAATCGTGAACGACACTGCGTGCAGGGTGTGCCCGGAGGGGAAACTGAATTCATCCAGCGGCGCCACCCACGCGCGGATGCGCAGGTCGGCGGCATATGGGCGCGGCCGGCGCGTCCAGCGCTTCAGGCCCTTGTAGAGCAGCAGCGCCATCAGCCCGGTAGCGGCCATGTGCAGCGACGCGCGCAGCCCGTCGAAGCCGTCCACCAGCACCAGCGCGCCCATCAGCGCATACCAGAACGCGCCGTCACCGAGCCGGCTGACCACGGCGAAGGCACGGCGCACGCGGCGGTGCCGGCAGTAGTGGTTGGCGCGCCGGCACCAGCGGGTCTCGCGCCCGCGCAGGGCATCAAGCGGCGTGGTCCGCATGTGGCCTCCGCGCGTGTGCCAGCTCGGCCAGCAGCGCATCGAACTCCGCCACCACCTGCTGCGGGTGCAGGCGCTTCATCGCCACCGCTGCATCGCGCCCCATCCGTTCGCGCCCGGCATCGTCGCCGGCCAGCCGCACCGCCGCCTCGATGAAGGCGTTGTCATCGTTCACCGCTACCCCGGTTTCATCGGTGCGCAGGTGCTCGCGCGCTGCGCCGTAATCAAAGGCTACGGTGGTCACCCCGCTGGCCATGGCTTCCAGCGTGACATTGCCGAAGGTCTCGCTGCGGCTGGGGAACAGGAACAGGTCGCCGCTGGCGAAATGGCGGGCCAGCGCGTCGCCGCGCTGCACGCCGCAGAAGATGAAGTCCGGGTTTTCATGGGCGAGTTTCTCGCGCGCCGGACCATCGCCGACCCAGACAAAGCGCGCCTTGGGCCGCACCTGCTGCAGCCGCCGGAACGCTTTTACCGCCAGCGCCAGGTTCTTTTCCGCCGCAATGCGACCGACGTAGATGGCGGCGAAGCCGGTGCCATCGATACCCCATTCCTCACGCAGCGCGGGGTCGCGCCGTTGCGGTTCGAACTGGCTGCTGTCCACCGCGCGCGCCAGCAGGCGCACCCGGTCGAAGCCCTGGCCGGTGAGGAACTGCTGCAGCTCCTGGGTGGGCACCAGGGTCGCATCGGCCTGGTTGTGGAAGCGGCGCATCCAGCGCAGCGCGGCGGCCTGCAGCCAGGCCACGCCGTAGTCGGGCAGGTATTCGTCGAAGCGGGTGTGGAAGCCGGTGGCCACCGGGATGCCGAGCCGCCGCGCGGTGCGCACCGCCGACCAGCCCAGCGGACCTTCGGTGGCGATGTAGATGGCATCCGGGCGGTGCTGCTGCCACTGCCGGGCCAGCCGCTTGGGGGCAGGCAGGCCGAAGCGCAGGCCGGGGTAGCGGGGCAGTCCGGCACCCTGCACCAGCAGAGCACCCTCGGCGTCGGTCTCCTCGCCCTGGCGGGGGCGGACCAGGTCGACCTGGTGGCCGGCGGCGCGCAGACCCAGTTCCAACCCCTGCACGGTCAGGGCGACGCCGTTGACCTCGGGGGGGTATGTCTCGGTGACGATGGCATAGCGCATGGCGGGCCTCCGGTTTGAAGGCATGCTGGGCGCTGGCGATGTAGCGGCCATGACATGGCCATGACCGGCGCATGACGCCCCATCAACGCCGCGCCCCGCAGGGCGGGGCTCAGGCCACGAACGGGCGGAACTGGATCCCGAGGCCGGCGATGCCCTCGGTCTCGCCGATCAGGTCGGCGCGCAGCAGCGGGCGGGCATCGATGTAGGCCTGCGGCAGGATCAGGGCCAGCTGGGTGTCGTCGGCGCTGAGTTCCAGCGCCGGCATCGGCGCGTCTTCGTGGGTCCGGTTGAGCAGCACCGCCAGCCGCAGCAGGGCTGCCATGCGCCGGGCCGGCAGCAGCAGGCGCTCGGGCAACGCGTCGAACGCCGATTTGGAGACATTGCGGCGGTGGCTGCGCACCAGTGCGGCCAGCAGCTGCTGCTCCTGCCGCGAGAAGCCGGCGATGTCGGAGTTGTCCAGCACGTAGCTGCCGTGCACGTGGTAGCCGCTATGGGCAATCATCAGCCCCAGCTCGTGCAGGCGTGCCGCCCAGCCCAGCATGCGGGCGTCGTCCGGGTCCAGCGTCCAGCTGTCCTCGACCTGGCCCAGCAGGTTCATCGCCGTGCGTTCCACCCGCGTGGCCTGGGCGATATCGATGCCGTAGCGCAGGGTCAGCGCCTCCACCGACTCATCGCGCAGGTCGTTCTCGCTGGCGCGTCCCAGGATGTCGTACAGGATGCCCTCGCGCATGGCCGCCTTGCTCACCAGCAGCTTCTGCAGCCCCAGCGCCTGGAAGGCCGCCTCCAGCACCAGGATGCCGCCGGCGATGATCGGCCGGCGGTCCGCCGACAGCCCGGGCAGGTCGATGTCTTCGATGCGCTTGGCCTTGAGCAGCTCGTCGCGCAGTTGCGGCAACGCCTCGGCGGTGATCGCGCCCTTGCTCAGCTTCATGCTGGCGCAGATCTCGCTGATCGCCTTGTGCGTGCCCGACGAGCCCAGCGCTTCATGCCAGCCCAGCATGCGGTACTTGGTGGCGAACTGCTGGAACTCGGCGCCGATCTCGGTCAGCGCATCCTTCCAGCGCTTCCGGCTCAGCTTGCCGCCCGGGAAGAAGCGGCGGGTACTGGCGATGCAGCCGGCCTGGAGGCTTTCGCGTTCCAGCGTCTGCATGCCCTGGCCGATGATGAACTCGGTGGAGCCGCCACCGATGTCGATCACCAGCCGGCGCTGGTCCGGCTTGGGCGGCTGTGCATGGGCCACGCCCAGGTAGATCAGGCGCGCCTCCTCGCGTCCGCTGACCACTTCGATGGCATGCCCCAGCGCGGTCTCGGCCGGCATCAGGAACGCCTGCGGCGAGCGCAGCTGGCGCACGGTGTTGGTGGCCAGGGCCCGTACCCGCACCGGGGGAATGGCGCGGATGCGCTGGCCGAAGCGGGCCAGGCATTCCAGCGCGCGCTGGCGCGCCTCGGCCGACAGGCCGCCCTTGCCATCCAGGCCGTCGGCCATGCGCACGGTTTCGCGCAGACGGTCGACAACGCGCAGCTGCCCGAGCGTGTAACGCGCAATGACCATGTGGAAACTGTTGGAACCCAGGTCGATGGCGGCGAGCAGGTCGCCATCCTGCAGGGCGGGCGGAATCGTGGAGGTATGCGGCATGGCCGAATGGTAGCCGAAGCGGGGGGCCGCCCGTCACCGCGCGGCCTTCACATGATGCGTCCGTTGGTCGCATCAACGGCATCCGGCCAGCGGCCGGATCTACCCATGGCGTTGATGCGGGCCCTTACAGGCCCCAAGGAATCCCGACTAACAGTCGGGATCTACAGATGGCGTTGATGCAGGTCCTTACAGGCCCCGCATCAACGCCATCTGCGCCGAATGCGGTGGTTCGTCGTGGGCCGGTACGCACTTGCGGTAGTTGCCGTCGGCCTGCAGCTCCCAGGCATTGAGGTTGTCGTCCAGGTAGTTCTGCAGCACGTCGCGGTAGACCTTGCGCGCCAGTTCCGGGTCCAGGATCGGGAAACAGGTCTCGACCCGGCGCAGCAGGTTGCGCTCCAGCCAGTCCGCACTGGCGCAGTACAGTTCGGCCGCACCATCGTTGCCGAACCAGTACACCCGGCTGTGTTCCAGGAAGCGCCCGACGATCGAGCGCACCCGGATGTTGTCCGACACGCCCGGTACGCCGGGGCGCAGCGTGCAGGCACCACGCACGATCAGGTCGATCTGCACGCCGGCCTGCGAGGCCGCGTACAGCGCGCGCACCACCTGCGGTTCGTTGAGGGCGTTCATCTTGGCGATGATCCGGCCCGGGCGGCCGTTGGTGGCCAGGCGCATCTCGCGGTCGATCTTCTGCAGCAATCCGTCATGCAGGGTGAACGGGGACTGCAGCAGGCGCTTCAGGCGGGTGCGCGGGGCCAGGCCGGACAGCTGCTGGAACAGCAGGTGCACGTCATTGCCGATGTCCGCATCGGCGGTGATCAGGCTCAGGTCGGTATACGCGCGGGCCGTGCCGCTGTGGTAGTTGCCGGTGCCCAGGTGCACGTAGCGGCGCAGCTTGCGGCCCTCGCGGCGCACGATCAGCAGCATCTTGGCGTGGGTCTTGTAGCCCACCACGCCGTACACCACCTGCACGCCGGCTTCCTGCAGGCGGTCGGCCAGGCCCAGGTTGGCCTCTTCGTCGAAGCGCGCGCGCAGCTCCACCACGACCGTGACGTCCTTGCCGTTGCGCGCGGCCAGGATCAGCGCATCCACGATCAGCGAATCCTTGCCGGTGCGGTACAGGGTCTGCTTGATCGCCAGCACGTTCGGGTCCACCGCGGCCTGCTTGATCAGGTCCAGCACGGCGGTGAAGGCATCGAAGGGGTGGTGCAGCAGCACATCGCGGCGCGCGGCCACCTCGAAGATGCCGTCGCTGTCGCGCAGCGTGCGCGGATTCATCGGCGGGTACTTCAGTTCCGGGCGGGCCAGCAGGTCGTAGAGCTGGATCACGCGGTTGAGATTGACCGGGCCGTCGATGCGGTAGACCGCGTTCTCGGTGAGACCGAAGTTCTGCAGCAGCGTGCGCACGATGTCGCGCGGGCAATCCTGCGCGATTTCCAGGCGTACCGCCGGCCGGTAGCCGCGGTCGACCAGTTCGTCGCGCAACGCCAGCGCCAGGTTCTCCACTTCTTCCTCGTCCACCACCAGCTCGGAGTTGCGGGTCACGCGGAACTGGTACGCCCCCTGGACTTCCATGCCGGGGAACAGCTCGCCGACGAACGTGGACAGCACCGAGGACAGGAACACGTAGGTCTGCGTGCTGCCGAGCGATTCGGGCAGCTGGATGATGCGCGGCAACGAGCGCGGCGCGCGCACGATGGCCAGGTGGCCGGCGCGGCCGAACGCATCGGTGCCCTTGAGCACCACCACGATGTTCAGCGACTTGTTGAGGATCTTCGGGAACGGGTGCGACGGGTCCAGGCCCAGCGGCGACAGCACCGGCATGATCTCGTTGCGGAAGTAGGCACGCAGCCAGCGCTTCTGGCGATGGTTCCAGGAATGCCGGCCCAGCACGTCGATGCCGGCGTCGTGCAGCGCCGGGCGCAGCGTCTCGTTCCAGCAGCGGTACTGCTGGTCCACCAGCTGCGCGGCGCGGTCATGGATGGCGTTGAGGATCGCCTGCGGCGTCATGCCGTCCGGTGCCGGCGGCAGGCCGAACTCCTGCGCGTGGCGTACGGCCGCGGCGCGGATCTCGAAGAACTCGTCCAGGTTGGTGCAGGAGATGCACATGAAGCGCAGCCGCTCCAGCACCGGCACCTGCGGGTCCATGGCCTGGGCCAGCACCCGGAAATTGAAGTCCAGCTGCGACAGCTCGCGGTTGATGTACAGCGCCGGGTCGCGCAGCGGGTCGGTGTCCGCCGGCACGGCGATGGGAACGAGGGTGCTCATGCGGAGGAGTCTTCTGCTGAAGTAAGGGAGGCCACGTCGCTGCGCTCACGCACGTGGTCGGCATCGAAGTGGCACGAGAAAACGCTGCCCTTGCCGACCTCGCTCTGGATCTCCAGGCGCGCGTGGTGCAGGCCCAGGATGTGCTTGACGATGGACAGGCCCAGGCCGGTACCGCCGCTCTCGCGCGAGCGGCTGCTGGACACGCGGTAGAAGCGTTCGGTGAGGCGGGGCAGGTGGGTGGCGGGGATGCCGTAGCCGGTATCGCGCACCGCCAGCACCACGCCCTGGCCTTCGCGTGCCAGCTCCACCACCACACGGCCACCGGCGGGGGTGTAGCGCACCGCGTTGGTGACCAGGTTGGAGAACGCACTGTGCAGCTCCTTGTTGGAGCCCTGCAGGTCCACCCCGGCGCTGTCGATCACGCTGATCTGGTGGCGACCCTGGCTGTGCGCTTCGGCCTCGCGGCGCAGCGTGGCCAGCATGGGGGCCATCGCCACGGTTTCTTCTTCGGTGTGGTCCTGCGACTCCAGCCGGGACAGCGTCAGCAGGTCCTCGACCAGCTGGGCCATGCGCTGCGATTGCTTGCGCATTTCTTCCAGCATCGGGCCGGTACCGGGGAAGTCCTCGGGCTCCATCATGTCCAGGTAGCCGTGCACCACGGTCAGTGGCGTGCGCAGTTCGTGCGACACGTTGGCCACGAAGTCGCGGCGCACCTGTTCCAGCCGCAGCAGCTTGCTGACGTCACGTGCGATCAGCAGCCAGTAGTCCGGCGAATAGGGAATGAGGCGCAGGTTGAGGCGGATCGCCGGGTCCACCGGCGAGGCCACGTCCAGGATCGGTTCGGCGTTGCGGCCACCGGCCAGCCAATGCGCCAGCGGCATCGGCTGCAGGCGCGCCACCAGCGCCTCGCCCAGGTCGCCCGGGTGATGCAGCCCCAGCAGCGACGTTGCCGCTTCGTTGAACCACTGCACGCGCTGGCTGTTGCGGTCCACCACTACCACTGCATCGGGCAGTGCGGCGGCGGCGGCGCGGTAACTGCGCAGCATGTCCAGCAGGCGCCGCTTGCGCGTGCGCATTTCCAACTGGTTGCGGTACAGCAGGCGGTCCAGTTCATTCCACACGCCGGTGCCGGCGCTCATGTCCCAGCGCTGGCGCGCGGTGAGCCGGCGCAGCACCTTGCGCAGCCGCCAGTAATGCCAGGCCAGCGCGCCGATGGAAGCCAGCGCGATGCACATCCACACATGCCCGGTGGCCACACCCAGCAGCACGGCAGCCAGCAGCAGCACGGCGAGCGTGGCAAGGGTTTTCAACCAGGCGGAGCGGATGTGGCGCGGCATTGCGGTCTCGTGAAGATAATCCCGGTAGAGCGGGGCCGTGCCCCGCTGGGCAGCAGGTACTGCCCGCTCCGGCATGGTAGAGCGGGGCTCTGCCCCGCTGGAAGGCCTGCGATCAGGTCGAGGTCGAGAACCGGTAGCCGGCCCCGCGCACGGTCTGCACCATGTTCTCCGCACCGAACGGTTCCAGCGTCTTGCGCAGCCGACGGATGTGCACGTCGATGGTGCGCTCTTCCACGTACACGCTGCCGCCCCAGACATGGTCCAGCAGCTGCGCGCGGGTGTAGACCCGCTCGGGGTGGGTCATGAAGAAGTGCAGCAGGCGGTACTCGGTAGGACCGATCGGCACCGGCTGATCGCCGGCGAACACGCGGTGCGCGGCGCCGTCGATGCGGATCGTGCCGACGGCCACGCTGCCGTCCTCGTCATCGTCGCGGGCGCGGCGCATCACCGCACGGATGCGGGCCAGCAGTTCGCGCGCCGAGAACGGCTTGACCACGTAGTCGTCGACGCCGGCTTCCAGGCCACCGACCCGGTCGTTCTCTTCGCCGCGCGCGGTGAGCATGATGATCGGCACCTCGCGGGTAAGGGCTTCTTTGCGCCAGCGCCGCGCCAGGTCCAGGCCGCTGGTGCCGGGAAGCATCCAGTCGAGCAGGATCAGGTCCGGCACGCGGTCGGCGATGGCCGTCTGGGCCTCGCGGGCGTCACCGGCGTGAATGGGGTCGTAGTCGCCCTTGCGAAGGGCAAAGGCGACCATCTCGCGGATCGCGGGTTCGTCATCGACGATCAGGATGCGTTTCTGCACGTGCCCACCGTATTACTCATCAGACCGGGATTGAGCCCAGTAGACTACGGTTTCATGACATGTTTGTGACGACCGCAGCCCGATTGCCATCGCGCGGTCATTCGGGCGCAGTGGGCGCCGCGGCTCAGCGGCGTTCCAGCTCCGGATCGTTGATGCCCTGGCGGCGCATTTCCAGCACGGTCGGGGTGATGCTCTCGATCCGGGCGTCCACCCGGGCCCGGCCTACGTAGTCCAGCCCCGGCTGCTTCTTCAGGGCCTGCAGCTGCATCAGCGCCTGCTCCGGGCGGCCATTGAGGAAGGCGGCCTCGGCGTAGGCCTCGCTGGCGCGGATGGTGTCGCCGGCCAGTTCGCTGGCGCGGGCGTAGCGCTGCTGGAACACCGGATCATTGCCGCTTTGCGACAGCAGCGGGCGCAGCATCGCCTGCGCGCGCTGGCCGGCCTCGCGCCCGCCCTGTTCGTTCAGGATGGCTGCATAGGTCAACGCCACCGGGCGGCTGCCCGGGTGCTGCCGCAGCAGGGTGTCGAAGCGGGCGTTGGCCTGCGCCGGTTGGCCGGCACGCGATTCGGCCTCGCCCAGCGCCAACGCCACCCACAGGTTGTCCGGGTGGCTCTGCAGCAGCTCGGCCAGGTCGCGCCGCGCCTCGCCCGCCCCGCTGTTGCGCAGCCGTGCCAGCGCCAGCCCGTAGCGCTGGGCGTCGCTCAGGCCGCCCTTCTGCGCGCGCTGCAGGTTCTGGTATTCGGTGGCCAGCTCGCCCGGCGTGTCGGCACTGAGCACGCGCAGGCGCTCGCGCGCCCACTCGAACTGCCCGGTGGGGCCACGCTGGAGGGCGTTGACCGAGATCTGCATCGACGCCGGCAGCAGCGGGTTGCTGCGCCGGACCAGCGGATCGGACAGCGCCGGGTCGGCCGGGTCCACGCGCTCCTGGCGCACCCCGCCGGGCACCGCGGTGGTGAGCAGCACGGTGTCCTTCTTCATCTGCTCGGCGCGGGCCTTGGCCTCGCTGATGCGGGTGGTGTTGACCGGGTGGGTCTGCAGGAAGTCGGGCACCGAATAGCCGCCCGCATTGCCACGCATCGAGGCGGACATGCGCTCGAAGAAGCCGGCCATGGCATCCACGTCGTAGCCGCTGCGGGCCAGCGTGCGGATGCCCAGGCGGTCGGCCTCGGATTCGTTGCTGCGGGTGTAGTTGATCTGCCGCTGCTGCATCAGCCCCATGCCGGAGGTGATGGCGGCCATGGTGGCATCGCCGGAGGAATTGCCGCCGGCCTGCTGGGCGGCCACCACCGCCGCCAGCATGCCCAGCAGGATCGGAATCTGGTCGCGCTGGGCCCGTTCAACCCCGCGCAGCACGTGCTGCTGGGTGACGTGGGCGATTTCGTGGGACAGCACCGCCGCCACCTCGTCCTCGCGCTCGGCGGTCAGCACCAGCCCGGCGTTGACCCCCACGTAGCCGCCCAGGGTGGCGAAGGCATTGATCTGCCGGTCCTTGAGCATGAAGAAGGTGTAGGACTGGCGCGGCTGCGCGCTGTTGGAGCCCAGCCGCGCGCCCATGGTCTGCAGCCAGTCGTCCACCAGCGGGTCATCCAGCAGGTAGCCGTAGTTGCGCAGCTCGCGCAGCATCATCCCGCCGTACTCGGCCTGGCGCGCCGGGGTCAGCAGCTCGCCGGCCGAGGAGCCGATGTCGGGCAGCTTGCTGTCCTGGGCGGACGCCAACGGCGCGGCCAGGGCGAGGGTCAACGCAGCAGAGAGCAGCAGGGTGCGCAAACGGAACTCCTGGAGGGACCGGGGCAGCGGGCAAGGGCGTCAGCGTGACAGGCCATGTGCAAATCTGCGGTTAATCCACAGTGTTGCGGTGATGACATGGAAAATCCAGCCGACGGCTACCATATACAGACACTCGTTCCGCTGTGGAGTTTCCCGTGAACCAAGATGCCGCTGCCAACCGGGGTGGGAAGCCGCCCATCACCCTCTATTCGACCGCCGTATGCCCGTACTGCGTGGCCGCCAAGAACTTCCTGAAGAGCAAGGGCGAGAGCTGGACCGAGGTCCGCATCGACCTGGACCCGGCCGAGCGCGAAAAGATGATGGCCAAGACGCGCCGCACCAGCGTGCCGCAGATCTTCGTCGGTGAGGTCCACGTGGGCGGCTACGACGACATGATCGCCCTGCACCGGGAAGGCAAGCTCGAGCCGCTGCTGAACGGGGAGGGCGCATGAGCGCTTCCGACGACGGCAGCAAGGACCGCATCGCCGAGTTCACCGAATTCCGCCAGCGCATGAACCAGCGCATCCTGGGCGAGCCCAACCAGGTGGTGCGGCGCTTCTTCGCGCTGGACACCCAGACCTACCAGGCCGGCGCGCTGGATGTGAAGACCAAGGAGCTGCTGGGCCTGGTCGCCTCGATGGTGCTGCGCTGCGACGACTGCATCAGCTATCACGTGGCCCAGTGCAAGGACGCCGGCGTGACCCGTGAGGAGTTCTTCGAGACCTTCTCGGTCGGCCTGGTGGTTGGCGGTTCCATCGTCATCCCGCACCTGCGCCGCGCCGTGGACTTCCTGGACCAGCTGGAAGGGGGCGCTGCCGCCCCGGCCGTTCACGAGCATTAACAAACGGTTTTGCAGGCGGCTCCCTTGATCGGTCTGAAGGGAAGCACCTTCTTGTGGAAGGGGGCGCGCCAGCGCATTTCTGCCTTGCCCGGCGTGAGACCAATGGCCAACTTGGGGTCACCCCGCCGGGTAAGGCATAATTGCATCCGAAACTTCCCTTGCGCCCGCGCTTTGCGCTCCTTCACGGACGGCGCTCCCCCTAGGTTCGGAAACAGATCAAATGACGCAGAAAATCACGGTCATCCGCGGTGACGGCATCGGCCCGGAGATCATGGACGCTACGCTGTTCGTGCTCGGCAAGCTGGACACCGGCTTTGAATACGAAGACGCCGACGCGGGCCTGGTCGCGCTGGAGAAGCACGGCGACCTGATGCCGGCCTCCACGCTGGAATCGATCGCACGCAACAAGATCGCGCTGAAGAGCCCGCTGACCACGCCGGTCGGTGGTGGCTTCACCTCGATCAACGTCAGCCTGCGTCGCCACTTCGACCTGTACGCCAACGTGCGTCCGGCGGTGTCCTTCCCGAACACCAAGTCGCGTTTCGGCGAAGGCGTGGACCTGATCACCGTCCGTGAGAACACCGAAGGCGCGTACCTGGCCGAAGGCCAGGAAGTCTCGGCCGATGGCGAAACCGCGTTCTCCGGCACCCGTATCACCCGCAAGGGCTCCGAGCGCATCGTGCGTTACGCCTTCGAGCTGGCCCGCAGCACCGGCCGCAAGAAGGTCACCGCGGTGCACAAGGCCAACATCATCAAGTCGACCTCGGGCCTGTTCCTGGCCGTGGCCCGCGAAGTGGCGGCCAAGTACCCGGACATCGAGTTCCAGGAAATGATCGTCGACAACTGCTGCATGCAGCTGGTGATGCGTCCGGAACAGTTCGACATCATCGTCACCACCAACCTGTTCGGCGACATCATCTCCGACCTGTGCGCCGGCCTCGTCGGCGGCCTGGGCCTGGCCCCGGGCGCCAACATCGGTGTGGACGCGGCGATCTTCGAAGCCGTGCACGGCACCGCGCCGGACATCGCTGGCCAGGGCAAGGCCAATCCGTGCGCGCTGCTGCTGGCCGCCGCGCAGATGCTCGACCACGTTGGCCAGACCGAGAACGCCGAGCGCCTGCGCAAGGCCATCGTCGCCACCCTGGAAGCCAAGGACTCGCTGACCGGCGACCTCGGCGGCACCGGCAACACCATGGGCTTCGCCCAGGCCATCGCCAGCCGCCTGTAACGGCTCCGCGGAGCGACTGGGTAGAGCCGACTGTTGGTCGGTTGCCTCACCCAACGAAAAAGGGCACCCATCGGGTGCCCTTTTTTGATGTTGCGTTTCCGTGGAGCGTAGCGCCGGCCGCTGGCCGGCGCCTGGTGACACGTGCCGAAGCGCAGCCGGCCATCGGCCGGCAGCGCGAATCAGCGCGACTGCAGCTTGGACAGCAACCGCAGGAACTCCACATACAGCCACACCAGCGTGACCATCAGGCCGAACGCGCCGTACCACTCCATGTACTTCGGTGCGCGCGCGGCGGCGCCGTTTTCGATGAAGTCGAAATCCAGCACCAGGTTCAGTGCGGCCACCACCACCACGAACAGGCTGAAGGCAATACCCAGCCAGCTGGCTTCATGGATCACCGGCACGTTGATGTTGAAGAAGCTCAGCACGAACGAGGCCAGGTACAGCAGCGCGATGCCGCCGGTAGCGGCGACCACGCCCAGCTTGAAGTTCTCGGTGACCTTGATCAGGCCGCTGCGGTAGGCCACCAGCAGGGCGAACAGGGTGCCGAACGTGAGCAGTACGGCCTGGAACACGATGCCCGGGAAGCGTGCTTCGAACACGGCCGAGATGGCGCCCAGGAAGAAGCCTTCCACCAGCGCGTACATCGGCGCGGTCACCGGCGACCATTCCTTCTTGAACACCGTCACCACCGCCAGGACCAGTCCGCCGATGGCACCACCGATGGCATAGATCATGGCGCCGGGCGCGATCTGGCCGTCGGCGCCGAGGGTCTGGCTCCAGGCGAACGCGGCGGTGAGCACGGTCAGCAACAGCAGGATGCCGGTCTTGTTGACCGTGCCGTTGATGGTCATCACCTGGTCGGGTGACGTTACGACCGAGCCGCTGGCCAGGTCGAGGAACGTCGACTCGGAAAGTGCGGGATTGCCGCTGCGCATTGCCAATCTCCTTGTAGGGTAGGGTTCCGGCCCATCCGGCCGCTGGATCAAGCATAGCGTAAGGCAACAAACCGGTAGAGCCGACTGTTAGTCGGCTGCTGGGCACGCAGCCGACTAACAGTCGGCTCTACCCAGTCGGCTCTACACCCCCTTGATCACGAATGTGAAAAAGTCCGTGAAAACCGTTGACAGATGCCTCGCCAATTCCCACAATAGCCGACTCTTTCGGGGGGAACCTCGAGGGATGAAACCACCGGGGTATAGCGCAGTCTGGTAGCGCGCCTGCTTTGGGAGCAGGATGTCGGGGGTTCGAATCCCTCTACCCCGACCAAGTCCCGCTGCTCAAAACGGGATGGGAATGCGACAATCCGGTCAGGGCGCCCGTAGCTCAACTGGATAGAGCACCGGCCTTCTAAGCCGGCGGTTACAGGTTCGATTCCTGTCGGGCGCACCACCGGTGCAAGCGTCAGGGTGTTTCAAACGAATAAACAGGTTTCAGTGGTGGCTGTAGCTCAGTCGGTTAGAGTACCGGATTGTGATTCCGGTGGTCGGGGGTTCGAATCCCCTCAGCCACCCCACTGATTTGAAGAACCCGTTTCATCGAAAGTGAATCGGGGTTGCAAAAAAAGGCGCAAACGCTACACTATGCGCCTGAGTTTTCAGGGCTGTTAGCTCAGTTGGTAGAGCAGTTGACTCTTAATCAATAGGTCCAAGGTTCGAATCCTTGACAGCCCACCAAGACAGAAGCCATCCGGTTCGCCGGGTGGCTTTTTTCTTGCCTGCGATCCGGCATCGCGCAGCCACGCAGGGCGTGGCTCTACGTTTTTGCTTCCAATCGTCCTGTGCACGTATCAATTCGTAGTGCCACGCCCTGCGTGGCAACCGCGCGCAGCGCGGCACAAGTAGCGCAGCCACGCAGGGCGTGGCTCTACGCTTTTGCTTCCAATCGTCCTGTGCACGTAACAATTCGTCGTGCCACGCCCTGCGTGGCAACCGCGCGCAGCGCGGCACAAGTAGCGCAGCCACGCAGGGCGTGGCTCTACGCTTTTGCTTCCAATCGTCCTGTGCACGTAACAATTCGTAGTGCCACGCCCTGCGTGGCAACCGCGCGCAGCGCGGCACAAGCCCCCGAAGCCGATGGCGTGCCGGTCCGGCGATGCCACCGGCGTTTAGCCCCGACCGAAGTCGACCGTCAGGCGTTCACGATCCTGGCGCGAAGCGCAGCCACGCATGGTGTGTCCTTACGAGCGCGCCTGAACGACGTCTGCAAAAGGCCTTGCATCCCCCTGCGGCATTGCGTCATAATTCGCCTCCCGATTTTCGGGCTGTTAGCTCAGTTGGTAGAGCAGTTGACTCTTAATCAATAGGTCCAAGGTTCGAATCCTTGACAGCCCACCAAGACAAAAAGCCATCCGGTTCGCCGGGTGGCTTTTTTCTTGCGCGGTTGATCGGCCCAGATCAACCGCGCCCCGGAACGAGGCGGAAAACCCAAGCCCAGGCGAACGCAGACGCCGGTCAACGCCCTATAATGCGCGCCAGCGCGAAAGTGGCGGAATTGGTAGACGCCCTGGATTTAGGTTCCAGTGCCGCAAGGCGTGGGGGTTCGAGTCCCCCCTTTCGCACCACGCATCGGCCCGCAGGGCCGGCGTGAACCATCGGGATGAGCGCAGCGCAGCGCCGCACGGGATGCCCGCATCGGCAAGGGGCAGGGCGCTCGCACGGTGCCCTTGGGCCGCCCCAGAGCAGCTCGCCAGCCCCCTGAACAGGCTCCGGATTGACGCTCCCGGCCCCGTGCTGGCGGCGCTGGCCGTTATCGGCGAAACTACAGGGCTGCGGCAGGCATGCGCGTCCACGACGCCGCCGTCTTACAACCCGTTTCATCCATCCATTCGTGCCGGGGGCGTGCCTACCGGTGGCAGGAGTCAACATGCAAGCTTCGATCGAATCCACCGGCAATCTGGAACGCCGCCTGACCTTCTCGCTGCCGGAAGACCGCCTGCAGACCCACATCAGTGGCCGTCTGGGCGAAATCGCCCGTACCGCGCGCATCAAGGGCTTCCGTCCGGGCAAGGTGCCG
Organism: Stenotrophomonas sp. KH_036_B; assembly: GCF_057839485.1. Classification (NCBI taxonomy): domain Bacteria; kingdom Pseudomonadati; phylum Pseudomonadota; class Gammaproteobacteria; order Lysobacterales; family Lysobacteraceae; genus Stenotrophomonas; species Stenotrophomonas sp. KH_036_B. Next base: position 1,013,925 of record NZ_CM174491.1, read on the forward strand.
GCCAAGGTGATCGAGCAGCGCTTCGGCCAGCAGGTCCGCAGCGAAGCCGTCGACGGCCTGCTGCGCGAAACCTTCGATGCCGCCATCCGCGAGCACGAGCTGCGCATCGCTGGCGCGCCGCGCATCGACAAGGGTGATGAGGGTGAATTCTCGTTCGTGGCAACCGTCGAGCTGGTGCCGGACTTCGGCGACGTCGACGTCAGCACGCTGACCGTGGTGCGCCACGCCGCCGAGATCAACGACGGCGACATCGACCAGATGATCACCAACCTGCGCGAACAGCGCCGCAGCTGGAGCCCGGTTGCCCGTGGCGCCAAGGACGGTGACCTGGTCGCGCTGGAAACCTGGTCGCAGGCGGGCGATGAGCGCCTGCCGGCCGAAGGCACCGAAAAGGGCAGCGTGGTGGTGGGCCAGGGCATGATGTTCGAGCAGATCGAACAGGGCCTGGTCGGCCTGGCCAAGGGTGAGGAAAAGACCCTGGACGTTGAATTCCCGGCCGACTGGCGCGTGCCGGCGCTGGCGGGCAAGCAGGTCAAGGTCACCGTCAAGGCGGTGGACGTGTCCGAGCCGGTGCTGCCGGACGTCGATGCCGAGTTCATCACCAGCTTCGGCGTGAAGGGTGGCGATCTGGAGCAGTTCCGCAAGGACATCCGCGCCAACCTCGAGCGTGAGCTGAAGGGTGCGCTGATGAACCGCCTGCGCCGCGAAGTGGGCGAGCAGCTGATCGCCGCCTACGCCTCGGTGGAAATGCCGCCGCGCCTGGTCGAGAACGAAGCCCGCGCCATGCTGGCCCAGCAGGTCGAGCAGATCCGCCGCAGCGGCCGCAACCCGGGCGAAATCCCGGCTGACGCCCACGAAGGCTTCAAGGACGCCGCCGCCAAGCGCGTGCTGGTGGGCCTGCTGGTCGGTGAAGTGGCCCGCAAGAACGACCTGCGCCTGGACCCGAAGCGCCTGAACGAAACCATGCGTTTGATCGCCTCCACCTACGAAGAGCCGGAGCAGGTCATTGAGATGTACCGCAACGACCCCCAGCTGATGAGTGGGCTGCAGAATCGCGTGATGGAAGAGCAGGTGATCGACTGGATCGCCGAGCGCGCCCAGCACACCGAAGAACAGCTGTCGTTCCAGGACGCGATCCGCCAGTAAGCGGCCCGCGTTTTTTGCCCCGCGCCCCGGCGCGGGGTTGTTCCCCCCAACATAGGTGCCTCACTAATGGACAACCGAACCACAGCCCTGAACATGGTGCCGATGGTGGTCGAACAGACCAGCCGCGGCGAGCGCGCCTATGACATCTATTCGCGCCTGTTGAAAGAGCGCCTGATCTTCCTCGTGGGCCCGATCGACGATCACATGGCCAACGTGGTGGTGGCGCAGCTGCTGTTCCTGGAAGCGGACAACCCGGAAAAGGACATCAGCATCTACATCAACTCGCCCGGTGGCGTGGTCACCGCCGGTATGGCGATCTACGACACCATGCAGTACATCAAGCCGGACGTGAGCACCATCTGCGTCGGCCAAGCCGCCTCGATGGGCGCGCTGCTGCTGGCATCCGGCGCCGCCGGCAAGCGTTATGCGCTGCCGAACTCGCGCGTCATGATCCATCAGCCGCTGGGTGGCTACCAGGGCCAGGCCACGGACATCGACATCCACGCCCGTGAAATCCTGACCCTGCGTTCGCGCCTGAACGAGGTGCTGGCCAAGCACACCGGCCAGTCGCTGGAGACCATCGCGCGCGACACCGAGCGCGACAACTTCAAGAGCGCGGCCGACGCGGTGGCCTACGGTCTGGTCGACCAGGTGCTGGAACGTCGTCCGGAAGAGTCGATCACCCCGGCCTGAGGGTGATGCCAGGCCGGTAATCCGGCCTGTTTCCGCAGGGTCGGGCTGGACTGGTGTCCTCCCGACCCTGTGTTATTCTCGAATCGAACCCCCGTTCAGCGGGTGGCGTAACTGGGTAAGCGAAGCATGAGCGAAGACCGCCAAGGTCGTTCCACGGACACCGGCAAGATCCTCTACTGCTCTTTCTGCGGAAAGAGCCAGCACGAGGTGCGCAAGCTGATTGCTGGGCCGAGCGTATTCATCTGCGATGAGTGCGTGGAGCTGTGCAACGACATCATCCGTGAAGAACTCGAGGAAAAGGCGCAGTCGGCGCGCAGTTCGCTGCCCAAGCCGCGCGAGATCCTCGAAGTCCTGGACCAGTACGTGATTGGCCAGAACCGGGCCAAGCGCACGCTGGCCGTGGCCGTGTACAACCACTACAAGCGCATCGAGAGCCGCCAGAAGAACGACGAAGTCGAACTGGCGAAGTCGAACATCCTGCTGGTCGGTCCGACCGGCTCGGGCAAGACGCTGCTGGCCGAAACCCTGGCCCGCCTGCTCAACGTGCCGTTCACCATGGCCGATGCCACCACGCTGACCGAAGCCGGTTACGTGGGCGAGGACGTGGAAAACATCATCCAGAAGCTGCTGCAGAAGTGCGACTACGACGTCGAGAAGGCACAGCAGGGCATCGTCTACATCGATGAAATCGACAAGATCTCGCGTAAGAGCGAGAACCCGTCGATCACCCGTGACGTGTCCGGCGAAGGCGTGCAGCAGGCCCTGCTGAAGCTGATCGAAGGCACCGTGGCCAGCGTTCCGCCGCAGGGCGGCCGCAAGCATCCGCAGCAGGAATTCCTGCAGGTGGACACCAAGAACATCCTGTTCATCTGCGGCGGTGCGTTCGCCGGGCTGGACAAGGTGATCCAGGCGCGTTCCAACGATTCCGGCGGCATCGGTTTCGGCGCCAAGGTGAAGAGTTCCGAGCGCAAGCAGGAAGTGGGCAAGGTGCTGGCCGAAGTCGAGCCGGAAGACCTGATCAAGTTCGGCCTGATTCCGGAATTCGTCGGCCGCCTGCCGGTCGTGGCGACCCTGGAAGAGCTGGACGAGGCCGCCCTGGTGCGGATCCTGACCGAGCCGAAGAACGCCATCACCAAGCAGTTCAAGAAGCTGTTCGAGATGGAGCACGTGGAGCTGGAGTTCCGCCCGGACGCGTTGTCGGCCATTGCCCGCAAGGCGCTCAAGCGCAAGACCGGTGCCCGTGGCCTGCGTACCATCGTCGAATCGGTCCTGCTGGACACCATGTACGACCTGCCGTCGGCAGAGAACGTCAGCAAGGTGGTGGTGGACGAATCGGTGATCGAACACAAGTCCGAACCGTACCTGATCTACCAGACCCCGCCGGCACCTGAACAGAAGGCGGCTGGCGCTGAATAATCGATTCAAGCGTTTGAATTGATAGAAGTTTTTCAGAGCATCTTGCATCTGGACGCCGATGGCCCCATAACGGGGCCATCGGCTTTTTTGTATCCGGGTGTGCGTGCCCGGAGGCCATCCCCACTGCTCAACTGGAGCCCACATGGCCCGTTCCCCAACTGAGACTCTCGACCTGCCGGTACTGCCGCTGCGTGACGTGGTGGTGTTCCCGCACATGGTCATTCCGTTGTTCGTCGGCCGCGACAAGTCCATGCATGCCTTGGAGCAGGCGATGGAGGCGGACAAGCGGATCCTGCTGCTGGCGCAGAAGTCGGCCGAGACCGACGACCCGACCGCCACCGACCTCTACCAGGTCGGCACGCTGGCCCAGGTCCTGCAGCTGCTCAAGCTGCCTGACGGCACCATCAAGGTGCTGGTGGAAGGCCTGTCGCGGGTCAATGTCACCCAGGTCACCGAACGCGATGGCGCGCTGCATGGCGTGGGCGAGGAGATCGAGTCCGACGAGTCGCGCGAGCCGCGCGAGATCGAGGCCATCGCCCGCTCGCTGATGTCGCTGTTCGAGCAGTACGTCAAGACCAACCGCAAGCTGCCGCCGGAGCTGCTGCAGACCCTGGCCGGCATCGATGAGCCGGCCCGCCTGGCCGACACCATCGCCGCGCACATCAGCGTGCGCCTGGCCGACAAGCAGCGCCTGCTGGAAACCCTGCAGATCGGCGACCGCCTGGAAATGCTGGTCGGCCTGGTCGACGGCGAGATCGACGTGCAGCAGATGGAAAAGCGCATCCGCGGCCGCGTGAAGTCGCAGATGGAAAAGAGCCAGCGCGAGTACTACCTCAACGAACAGATGAAGGCCATCCAGAAAGAACTGGGTGACCTGGACGACGCACCGGGCGAGCTGGACGAGCTGGCGCGCAAGATCGCCGAGGCGGGCATGCCCAAGCCGGTGGAAACCAAGGCCAAGGCCGAGCTGAACAAGCTCAAGCAGATGTCGCCGATGTCGGCCGAAGCGGCCGTGGTGCGCAATTACCTGGATTGGCTGCTGGGCGTGCCGTGGAAGAAGCGCACCAAGGTTCGCAAGGACCTCAAGGTCGCGCAGGACACCCTGGACGCCGACCACTTCGGCCTGGACAAGGTCAAGGACCGCATCCTGGAGTACCTCGCGGTGCAGTCGCGCGTGAAGCAGATGAAGGGCCCGATCCTGTGCCTGGTCGGCCCGCCGGGCGTGGGCAAGACCTCGCTGGGGCAGTCCATCGCCAAGGCCACCAACCGCAAGTTCGTGCGCATGAGCCTGGGTGGCGTGCGCGACGAGGCCGAGATCCGTGGCCATCGCCGCACCTACGTGGGTTCCATGCCGGGCCGCATCGTGCAGAACCTCAACAAGGTGGGCAGCAAGAACGCGCTGTTCGTGCTCGATGAAATCGACAAGATGTCGATGGACTTCCGCGGCGACCCGTCCTCGGCGCTGCTGGAAGTACTGGACCCGGAGCAGAACAACGCCTTCAACGACCACTACCTCGAAGTGGACCTGGACCTGTCCGAAGTGATGTTCGTGGCGACCTCCAACTCGCTCAACATCCCCGGGCCGCTGCTGGACCGCATGGAAGTGATCCGCATCCCCGGCTACACCGAGGATGAGAAGCTCAACATCGCCATGCGTTACCTGGTGCCCAAGCAGATCAAGGCCAACGGCCTGAAGCCGGAAGAGCTGGAGATCGAGTCCGACGCCATCCAGGACATCGTGCGCTACTACACGCGCGAATCCGGCGTGCGCAACCTCGAGCGCGAAGTCGCCAAGATCTGCCGCAAGGTGGTCAAGGAAATCGCGCTCGCTGGCCCGGTCGCCGCCGCCAAGCCGGTCAAGGCCGGCAAGAAGGCTGGTGCGAAGAAGAAGGCGCTGGTGGTGGTCAACGGCAAGAACCTGGACAAGTACCTGGGCGTGCGCCGCTTCGACTTCGGCCGTGCCGAGGAAGAGAACGAGGTGGGCCTGGTGACCGGCCTGGCCTGGACCGAGGTGGGCGGCGACCTGCTGCAGATCGAATCGACCCTGGTCCCGGGCAAGGGCGCGCTGATCCTCACCGGTCAGCTCGGCAACGTCATGAAGGAATCCGCGTCGGCCGCCCTGTCGGTGGTGCGTTCGCGCGCAGAGCGCCTGGGCATCGATGCCGAGTTCCTGCAGAAGCACGACGTGCACGTGCACGTGCCCGACGGCGCCACGCCGAAGGACGGCCCCAGTGCCGGTATCGCCATGGTGACGTCGCTGGTGTCGATGCTGACCAAGGTGCCGATCCGTGCCGAAGTGGCCATGACCGGTGAGATCACCCTGCGGGGTCGCGTCACCGCGATCGGCGGGCTGAAGGAGAAGCTGCTGGCGGCACTGCGCGGCGGCATCACCACGGTGATCATCCCGGAGGAGAACCGCAAGGACCTGGCCGACATTCCGGCCAACGTCACGCGTGATCTGAAGATCGTGCCGGTGAAGTGGATCGAAGAGGTGCTGGACCTGGCCCTGGAGACCCCGCTGACCCCGCCGAAGCCCAAGAAGGATGGGCAGCGCGTCACAGTGCGAAGCAAGGGCAAGACAGCTTCCAACGCGCGCGTCAAGCACTGACGCGCGTTGCAGAACTGCCTGAAACCCGCGTCGTTATTAGCTTTTCAGCTTGCGCGGGTAGGGGTGCGCTGGTATAAAAGCACCACTCGCGAGTCAGCTCATCACTGACGAGGGCGAATCGAGAACTTCACTGGCATCCGGCCACGTTGTGGGTCGGTTGCTTCACTGTCGAACATGCGGAATCCCCGCCAAAGGAGCTGTACAGAATGAATAAGACCGAATTGATCGATGCCGTTGCCGAAGCCGCCGACCTGACCAAGGCCGATGCGAACCGCGCCGTCGACGCCGTCATTGCTTCCATCACCAAGGCCCTGAAGGCTGGCGACGCAGTGACCCTGGTGGGCTTCGGTACGTTCCAGGTCCGCGCGCGCGCAGCTCGCACCGGCCGTAACCCGAAGACCGGCGACACCATCAAGATCGATGCGTCGAACAATCCGGCGTTCAAGGCTGGCAAAGCCCTGAAGGATGCCGTAAACTAAGCGGCTTGCTGGGGTGCTTAGCTCAGCGGTAGAGCGTCTCCTTTACACGGAGAGGGTCGGGGGTTCGAAACCCTCAGCACCCACCACAGCACCGCAGTAAACGTTTGAAATGTGGAGCGGTAGTTCAGCTGGTTAGAATGCTGGCCTGTCACGCCGGAGGTCGCGGGTTCGAGTCCCGTCCGCTCCGCCAGTTTCAACGAGGCCCCTGAGCGATCGGGGGCCTTGTTTTCTGCAACGATCCAGATCGTCGCGGAAGGCAGCAAAAAGGTTTCAAGTGCGGAGCGGTAGTTCAGCTGGTTAGAATGCTGGCCTGTCACGCCGGAGGTCGCGGGTTCGAGTCCCGTCCGCTCCGCCAGTTATAAAAAATCCTCGAAAAGCAGTAATTCGGGGTGGGTTTTCTGAATATCTTCGGATATAATGAGCGCCTGCAAAGTTTCAAGCGCGGAGCGGTAGTTCAGCTGGTTAGAATGCTGGCCTGTCACGCCGGAGGTCGCGGGTTCGAGTCCCGTCCGCTCCGCCAATTCTTGAAGGCCCCTGGTGAAAACCAGGGGCTTTTCTTTTTGCCGCATGGCTGGGGTGGTTGGGGTGTGGCGCGAAGCACGCTACACTGCTGGATTCGCCAATCAGGCCTTGATTTCTCCCATGCTGCAGAAACTTCGCGACAAGACCTCGGGCTGGATCGTTACCGTGATCCTGGGGCTGCTGATGATTCCGTTCCTGTTCGTGATCGACTCCAGCTACCTCGGTGGTGTCGGTGCGCAGAACGTGGCCAAGGTGGCGGCACCGCCGACCTGGTGGCGCTCGGCGCCCTCGTGGTGGCCGATGTCGTTCCTGTGGCAGCACCACGAGATCAGCGCCCAGGACTTCCGTACCCGCTTCGAGCAGGCTCGCCAGCAGGCGCGCCAGCAGCAGGGCGAAGACTTCGACCCGCGCGAATTCGAAAGCACCGAGAACAAGCTGGCCGTGCTTGACCAGATGATCGACGAACAGGTCGTGCGCCTGGCCGGCGAACAGTCGGGCATCGTCATGAGCGACAGCACCGTGCGCGAGACCATCGGGACCATTCCTGCGTTCCTCGGTCCCGATGGCAAGTTCAGCCAGGACCAGTACCGCCTGCGCCTGGCCACCGGCAACCCGCCGCGTACCCCGGCCCAGTTCGAGGCCGAAGTGCGCGAACAGCTGCAGCAGTCGGTGATTCCGTCCGCGCTGCAGGGGTCGGGCTTCGTGACCACCGTCGAGGCCGAGCAGCTGATGAAGCTGCTGGGCGAAACCCGCGATGTCGAGCTGGCCGCGCTGCCGGAACTGCCGGCCGATACCGCCGAAGTCACCGACGCGCAGATCAAGCAGTGGTATGACAGCCATGGCAAGGATTTCCGCCAGCCGGAAACCGTGTCGCTGGAATACGTCGAGATCAACGCCGCCACGCTGCCGCCGGCCACTGCGGCCGACGAAGCGACGCTGCGCAAGCGCTACGCCGATGAGAAGGCGCGGTTTGTCGCGCCCGAATCGCGCCTGGCCTCGCACATCCTGATTGCCGCCGACGCCAATGATCCGGCTGCGCTCAAGGCCGCTGAAGCGAAGGCCACGCGCATCGCCACCGAAGCCAAGGCTCCGGGCGTCGACTTTGCCGCCCTGGCCAAGGCCAACTCGGACGACACCGGCTCCAAGAGCACCGGTGGCGATCTGGGCTGGGTCGAACGCGACGCAATGGTGAAGCCGTTCGAAGACGCGCTGTTCGCCATGAAGGTCGGCGAGGTCAGTGCCCCGGTCAAGACCGAGTTCGGTTACCACGTGCTGCAGCTGCGCGAGCAGAAGGGTGGCCAGGAGCGTGCGTTCGAGGACGTGCGTGATGAACTTGCCGCCGAACAGCTCAAGGCCGACAGCGAGAACGCCTTCAGCGACCTCAGCGGCCGCCTGGTCGACCAGGTCTACAAGAACCCGACCTCGCTGGAAGGTGCCGCCGCCGCGTTGAAGCTGCCGCTGCAGACCGTGGGCCCGTTCACCCGTGCCACCGCCAGCGGCATTGCGGCCAACCCGGCCGTGCTGCGCGCTGCGTTCTCCGACGTGCTGGTCCAGGACGGCACGGTGAGCGATCCGATCACGATTGCGCCGAACCACAGCGTGATGATCCGCGTCACCGACCACAGCCCCGAGCAGGCCCTGCCGCTGGACAAGGCGCGTGACCAGGTGATTGCCGCCATCCGCGCCGACCGCACCCGCCAGGCCTCGGCCAAGGCGGCGGACGCCCTGCTGGCCAAGCTCACTGCCGGGCAGACCCTGCAGGCGCTGGCCGCCAGCGAGCAGCTGCAGGTGAGCCCGCTGCCGGGCCTGCCGCGCACCCAGCCGGTGCCGACCCCGGAGATCAACCGCGCGGTGTTCGCCGCGAAGGCCCCGTCCGAGGGCAAGCCGAGCTACGGCAAGGTCGCCGTGCAGGGCCGCTACGTGGTGTACGCCGTGACCAAGGTGACCCCGCCGGACCTGGGCCAGGTCACTGCGGAGCAGAAGGAACAGTTCAAGCAGCAGCTGGACCAGATGGACGGCATGGCCTCGGCCAGGGCGTTCGTCCAATCCATGCGCAAGCACTACAAGGTGCAGATCGAGGAGGGCAACCTGTAACGGTTGCCTGAGGGTGCCGGCCATTGGCCGGCGCCCTGAAAGCAGAAGGCCCGGCATTGCCGGGCCTTTTTTTGTGCTCGCCGGCAACGGCGCGGCTCAATCCTCTACGCGCAATACCGCGCCCGGCTTCAGCACGCTGCTGCCGCTCAGGTTGTTCAGCGACAGCAACGCCTTCAACGGCATGCCGTAGCGCTTGGCGATGGTCCAGGCGGATTCGCCATTGCGCACCGTATGACGGCGCGCGCGCGGCCGGTCGGCGCTGGCCACCGCACGTCGGGCGGTCTGCGTCTCGGTGGTGGGGCCGGCCATGTCGGCCGCGGGAACGTCGGCCTTGGCCAGCATCACCGTGGCATCCACCGGCGCGTGCGTGGCCGGGGCCAGCAGGGTGACCTGCCCGCTGGGGCGGCCCTTGCCGCTGGCCAGGGCCGGGTTGAGCCGGGCAATGCGCGCCGGGTCCAGCGAGCGCTGGGCGGCCCACTGCTGCACGCTGGTGCCCGCGGGCAGGGTGTGGCCCTTCAGCACCGGCACGGTGCGGTCCAGCGAGGCCATCACGCCCGGCGAGGTTTCCGCGTTCTCCAGCACGCAGGCCAGGGCGTGCAGCTTCTCTACATAGGAGTAGGTGATCGGCGACAGCCCCGGCAGTTCGGCCGGGCGGGCGTTCTGCGCATTCATGCCGGCCTTGCGCAGGGACTGCAGCACCCGGTATTCGCCGGCGTTGTAGGCCATGGTGGCCAAGCGCCAGTCGCCCCCGAACATGCCGTGGAGCGTCTTGAGATAACGCACCGCTGCCTGCGTGGAGTCCACTGCCGACAACCGGCCGTCGTAGCCGTTGGTCATCTGCACGCGATGGTTCTTGGCGGTGGTGGCAATGAACTGCCACAGTCCTGCTGGACCGCTGCCGTTGCGGGCATTGGGCCGGTAGCCGCTTTCCACGAACGGGATCAGCGCGAATTCGGTGGGCAGGTTGGCCGCGCGCAGCTCTTCGACCACATACCCGAACAGCACCAGCGCGTCGTCATCCTGGTTGGCCAGCCGTGACGGCGCATGCGCGAACTGCTTCTGCCAGCGCGGGCTGGTGGCTTCTGCATTGCAGGTCGGTTCGGCCAGGCCGTCGCGGAAGCTGGCGAAGATCTCCTGGCCGTTGCGTACCGAGGCGGGTGGCAGCGCGGCGGCGTCCAGCGGCAGCTGCGACAGCCCGGCCACGTTCTGCGACATGCCCGCGCCCAGCGATTGGGCGCCCGCGTTGCCGGCCAAGGCGACCGCCAGGCCGAACGCGAGCGGCATCCATCGCCGGGTCATGTTCGGAATCCGTCTTTCCAGCCCCGCAGACCTGCAAGGACATCGACTTCATCGGTGACGGGGCGACCCAGGTGTGCGCTGACCGCAGCACGGATCTCGGGGGTATCGGTTCGCAGGAACGGATTGCATTCCAGCTCGCTGGCCAGTGAAACGGGCAGCGTGGAGCGTTCATCGCGGCGCATGGCCAGGGCCTCCTCTTGGCGTCGCGCGAGCGCGGCGTTGGCGGGGTCGACATGCCGCGCGAAGACGGCATTTGACACGGTGTACTCATGGCCGCAGCACAGCAACAGGTGCGGCGGCAGGGACGCCAGCTTCTGCAGGGATGCCAGGAGCTGGGGTGGCGTACCTTCGAACATGCGTCCACAGCCCAGGCTGAACAGCGAATCGCCACTGAAAAGATGTTCAGCGGTGTGAAACGCGATGTGCGACCGGGTGTGTCCGGGCACGGATACTACGTCGATCTCCAGGCCCAATGCCTGAACGTGTTCACCCTCGGCGACCCGGCGGGTGGCATGGGGAATGCGCGGATCGTCCGGCGCCACCACCTCCAGCCCTGCGTACCGGGCCTGTAGCGCCGCCACGCCGCCGATGTGATCGTCGTGGTGGTGGGTGAGCAGAATCGTGTGGGGAACCCAGTTCTGCTGCGCTGCGGCGGCCAGAACGGGGGCGGCATCGCCAGGGTCGACCACGATCGCCCGGCCGGCGCTGTCGACCAGCGCCCAGATGTAGTTGTCCGCAAATGCGGGTAGGGCAGTCAGTCGCATAGAATTGGACCATGCCCGCCACGCCGAGCCCCCGTCAAGCGTCAGTCGCATCCTGGTTTGATACTGAACCGGCGCGCATGCTGTGTGAACTGGAGCGCCAGCGCCTGGTTCCCCTGTTGGCGGCACACCCCGTGACCCCCTGGCTGTGGATCGCGCCGACCCCGGCGTGGGCCGACGCGGCCGAGCTGCCGGGCCAGGGGCTGCGCCTGTACCGCCGACCCGGCGGCTACGCCGGCGACGCCACCTGTGCGCTGCCGTTGCCGCTGCCCAGTGAGAGCCTCAACGCCATCGTGCTGCAGCATGTCACTGCCCGCGATGCCGAACAGCTCATCGCCGAATGCGCGCGCGTGCTGATGCCCGGCGGCCGGCTGTGGCTGTCCACGCTCAACCCGTTCAGCCCGTTCCGCCGCCAATGGCGCCGGCATGGGCTGGTGGTGCGCACGCCGCAGCGCCTGCGCCACACCCTGGAGCAGGCCGGCCTGGCCTGCACGGAGCTGGCCTGGCTGGGCCCGATGTGGCGGGACCGCGACCCCGACCGCAGCAGCCTGGCGCCGTTGCGCGCCGCCTGCCTGTATACCGCCGAAAAACGCACCCTGGCCCTGCCGGGACCCACGCCACTGCCGGTACGCCGTTGGCACGGCACCGTGGCGACCTGATCTGGAGTTGTATTGAAAACCATTGAAATCCACACCGACGGTTCCTGCCTCGGCAACCCCGGCCCCGGCGGCTGGGCCGCGTTGATGCGCTACAAGGGGCACGAGCGCGAACTGAGCGGCGGCGAAGCGCACACCACCAACAACCGCATGGAGTTGATGGCCGCCATTTCGGGCCTGGAAGCGCTGACCGAACCGTGTGACATCGTGCTGTACACCGATTCGCAGTACGTGCGTCAGGGGCTGACCCAGTGGATGCCGGGCTGGATCCGCAAGAACTGGAAGACGGCCGGCGGTGACCCGGTAAAGAACCGCGACCTGTGGGAGCGGCTGCATGCGGCCACGCTGAAGCACACCATCGACTGGCGCTGGGTGAAGGGCCATTCGGGCGACCCCGACAACGAGCGCGTGGACACGCTGGCGCGCGACGCCGCGATCCGGATCCGCGCCGCCGGCCCGGTACACTGAGCCCATGCGCCAGATCATCCTGGATACCGAAACCACCGGCCTGGAATGGCGGAAGGGCAACCGCATCGTCGAAATCGGCTGTGTGGAGCTGCTCGAACGCCGTCCGAGCGGTAGCAACTTCCACCAGTACCTGAAGCCGGACTGCGAGTTCGAGCAAGGCGCGCAGGAAGTCACCGGCCTGACCCTGGAGTTCCTGGCCGACAAGCCGGTCTTCGCGCAGATCGCCGAGGAATTCCTGGCCTACATCGACGGCGCCGAGCTGATCATCCACAACGCCGCGTTCGATCTGGGCTTCCTGGATTACGAGCTGTCGCTGCTGGGCGACCACTACGGCAAGATCACCGACCGCTGCACCGTGATCGATACGCTGAAGATGGCGCGCGAGCGCTATCCCGGCCAGCGAAACTCGCTCGATGCCCTGTGCAAGCGGCTGGGCGTGGACAACGCGCACCGCCAGCTGCACGGCGGCCTGCTCGATGCCCAGATCCTGGGCGACGTGTACATCGCGCTGACGTCCGGCCAGGAAGAGATCGGGTTCGGGTCGGCCAATGAGGCGCGGCCGGGCACGGCCCACGCCCAGGCGTTCGACACCTCGCGTCTGTTGCCGCGCCCGCGCGTGGTGGCCACCGCCTCGGAACGCGAGGCGCATGAAGCGCGCCTGGCCAAGCTGCGCAAGAAGGCCGGGCATGCGATCTGGGATGGCCCGACGGTGGAGGAAGAAGCGGTGGCGTAGCCACCGCTTCGGTAGGTCACGACTGTTGGTCGTGACACCCACAGGTCAATGGCAGCGCACCAGGATGACGGTGATGTTGGCAACCGGCGCCTGCGGCACCCGTTGCCCACGCATTCCACCTTGACCCCGCGCCGTTGGCGCGCCCCCTTCAACAAGAAGGGGGGCTCTTCTCCAGAGGGTTACCGATGGCGCGCCTAGTGGCAGCGCACCAGGATGACGGTGATGTTGTCCGAGCCGCCGCCGTCGAGGGCTGCGGCCACCAGGGTATCCACGCATTCCTGCGCGCTGGCGTCGTCGTAGGCCAGGGTGCGGGCGATGCCGCTGTCTTCGACCTCTTCGGTCAGGCCATCGCTGCACAGCAGCAGCTGCATGCCCGGGCGCAGCTCGCCGGTGGTGGTGGCCACGTTCAGATGCGCCGGATCGGTCACGCCCAGTGCCTGGGTCACCACGTTGCGGTGCGGGTGCGCGCGCGCCTGTTCGGCGGTCAGGTTGCCCTGCGCCACCATCTCCTGCACCACGCTGTGGTCCTGGCTGAGCTGGGCGAGGGTGCCGTCGCGCCACAGGTAAGCGCGGCTGTCGCCGACCCAGGCCACTTCATAGCGGTTGCCCTGTACGCGCGCGGCCACCACCGTGGTGCCCATCGGCAGGCTGTCGTTGCGGCGCCGCGAGGTGCGGATGATTTCCTCGTCGGCCACCCGGATCGCGTGGGCCAGCGAGGCGCCCTGGCGGATCTCGCGCACGATCGTCTCGCGCGCCAACGCGCTGGCGACTTCGCCGCAGGCGTGGCCGCCCATGCCGTCGGCCACCAGCCACAGTGCCAGCTCGCCGTCCCCGTAGTAGGTGTCCTCATTGAGGTCACGGCGCAGGCCAGGGTGGGTGAGGTGTCCGAATTCGATCATGGCGGGCGCGGGCCGGGGAGTGTAGTGCTGAGGGATAACGGCATGATCGCGGCCCTGCGGACATCCGGCAAGGCATCGATACAGAAGAAATTCATCGAAAGCCGGAGAATGGCTTGCCGTCTGCGCCTCCTGACCGTATTATTCGCTCCCCGGTTCGCCGGGGACCATCTGGAGAGGTGGCAGAGCGGTTGAATGTACCTGACTCGAAATCAGGCAGGCGTTTATAGCGCCTCGGGGGTTCGAATCCCCCCCTCTCCGCCAGATACGCAAAAAAGGCTGCCCATTGGGTGGCCTTTTTTGCGTCTCCGACGTCGAGGGGGGATTGCAACGGCGCGTTGCGCGGTCGCTGCGGAATCCCTTCGCCGGTAGAGCCACGCCCTGCGTGGCTGCTGTTCCCCGGAATTCCTCAGCCACGCAGGGCGTGGCTCTACCGGATACGCCGCAGGTGCCTATTCGCTAAACTGGCCTTATCCAAGACGGAATGCCCCCCATGACCGCAGAAATCCTCGTTCCCGTGTCCTTCGGCGAACTGCTCGACAAGATCTCCATCCTGCAGATCAAGTCAGAGCGCATCAGCGACGCGGCCAAGCTGGCCAACATCCGCGCCGAGCTGAGTGCGCTGGAAAAGACCTGGATGGCGCACCCGGCCGGGGTCAAGGACATCGCGCGGCTGCGTGCCGAACTCAAGGCCGTCAACGAGCGGCTGTGGGACATCGAAGACAACATCCGCCTGCAGGACAAGGCCCAGGCCTTCGACGACCACTTCGTGGAACTGGCCCGCAGCGTCTACCTGCAGAACGACGAGCGCGCACGCATCAAGAAGGACATCAACCTGGCGCTCGGCTCGGCCTACGTCGAAGAGAAGTCGTACAAGGACTACGCCGGCCGCGGCTGAGCGTCACGGCGGTGCACTGCCGCGCCGACCGGGCAGACCCGACTGGGTAGAGCCGACTGTTGGTCGGCTGCTCCAAACCGCCAACCGCCGCTGCCGACCAACAGTCGGCACTACCGTTGCGTGGCTAAAAAGGGGACGTACCCCGTTAATTGGAGAATTAACGGGGCTAAAAAGGGGACGTACCCCGTTAATTGGAGAATTAACGGGGTACGTCCCCTTTTTGTGGGGTCAGGCGGGGCGGTGATCGGTCACGTACCGCTCGAACGCGGCAATCCCGTCGTCCACCGTGATCAGCTGCATCACCTCGTCGAACTCGATCTTGGTGCCCCACTTCAGTTCGCTCGCCGGCTTGCCCAGGAACCTGCGCGCGGCATCGTCATAGCGGTCCACGCAGTAGCGGCGGTCCGAGTACGGGCCGCTGCGGTGTGGATTGCTCGCCGCATGCAGCCCCAGCACCTTCGCACCCACCGCGTTGGCGATGTGCATCGGGCCCGAGTCCGGCGTCATCACCAGCGCCGCGCGGGCCAGCAGGGCGGGCAGCTGCTTGAGGGTGTCCTTGCCCACCAGGTCCAGCGCCGGTACCTCCAGCTGTGCCTGGATCGCATCGGACATGCCGCGCTCCAGCTCGCTGCGCCCGCCGCACAGCACCACCCGCCAGCCGCGCGCTGCGGCGTGGTTGGCCACCGCGGCATAGCGGTCGGCATACCAGTTGCGGCGTACGTGGCTGGAGCAGGGGGAAATCATCAGCACCGGCCGGCCATCGTCCTGCCACTGCGCCTGCGCCCATTCCACCGCCGCCGGCGGTGTTGCCAGGTCCCAGCTCACCTCGGTCTGGCGGAGGCCCAGCGGCTCGCAGAAGCTGCCGATCGCATCCAGCACGTGGATGCCGGGGCGGTCGGGAATGCGTTCGTTGATAAAAAGACCGTGAAGGTCCTTCGAGCGGGCCTTGTCATAGCCAATCCGGCGGCGCGCCGGCACGAAGGCCGACAGCACATTCGCGCGGAAGGCTACCTGCATCTGCAGCAGGGCCTCGAAACGGCCGGGCGGCAGCTCGGCGCGCATCGCACGCATACCGGCCAGCCCGGTCTTCTTGTCGTACGCATGGAACACCACCCCCGGCAGGCCATCGAGCAGCTTGTGCCCGGCCTTATCGATGATCCAGTGCAGTGGCGTGCCCGGCCGTGCCTGCTGCAGCGTGCGTACCAGGGGCACCACGTGGGTCACGTCGCCCAGCGCCGACAAACGCAAAAGACACAAGGAAGAGGACGTTGATGCCATGGTGTTGTTAGACTCGAAGGAATGGTCGCATTCGACGCCACTGAAGCGCTGACGCCTTGCCGTGATGGACGCGGCATGGGTGCCATTCTGTTCGACCGCGAACGGCTGCGGCAAGCCGAGATGAGCCTGTTCTCGCCGGCGCACTGGGGCGAGCGGGCGCGGCCGGTGGGCGACGGCGGCCGCGGCGGCGCCTGGTTCGTCGATGCGCCGTTCGGCCAATGCGTGCTGCGCCAGTACCTGCGCGGCGGCATGGCGGCCAAACTCAGCCATGACCAGTACCTGTGGCGCGGGGCCAACCGCACCCGCAGCTTCGCCGAATTCCGCCTGATGCGCGCCCTGCGCGCGCTCAAGCTGCCGGTGCCGCGCCCGATCGCCGCGTTCTACCTGCGCGACGGCATGCGCTACCGCGCCGCGATCCTGATGGAACGCCTGGAAGGCGTGCGTTCGCTGGCCGACCGCGCGCTGGTGGCCGGCCGTGGGGCGCCCTGGGAGGAAACCGGGCGGTTGATCGCGCGTTTCCACCGCGCGGGCCTGGACCACGCCGACCTCAATGCCCACAACATCCTGTTCGATGCCAACGGCCACGGATGGTTGATCGACTTCGACCGTGGCGTGCAGCGCATTCCGGCCACCGGCTGGCGCGAGCGCAACCTCAAACGCCTGCACCGCTCGCTGGTCAAACTGCGCGGCGAGCGCAGCCACGATGACGTGGAAAAGGATTACGCGCGCCTGCGCCGGGCCTACGACCTGGCCTGGAACCGGGGCTACTGATGGACTGGGCGCTGCGCTTCATGGGGGTCGGCAATGCGTCGGCCGTGCAGCTCGGTTCGCCGATGGCGGTGATCGAGCGCGCCGGCCAGCCCTGGCTGACCATCGACTGCGGCGGGGAAGGGCTTACCGCCTTCCAGGCCCAGTACGGGTGCATGCCCGATGCGGTGTTCGTCACCCATGTGCACCTCGATCACGTGGCCGGCTTCGAGCGGCTGTTCGTGGACGCCTATTTCTCGCCGCAGCGCCGCGGTCGCATCCGCTTGTACGTGCCGGCCACCGTGGTGCCGCTGCTGCACCGGCGCGTGGCCGACTACCCGAACGTGCTGGCCGAGGGCGGGGCCAACTTCTGGGACGCCTTCCAGCTGATCGTCGTCGGCGATGCCTTCTGGCACGACGGGGTGCGCCTGGAGGTCTTCCCAGTGCGCCACCACTGGCCCGAAACCGCTTACGGCATGCGCCTGCAGGGCGCGCTGGTGTGGAGCGGCGACACCCGCCCGATTCCGGAAATGCTGGCGCGCCATGCGGCGGACAACGAGTTGATCGCGCACGACTGCGGCCTGCACGGCAACCCGTCGCATACCGGTGTGGACGATCTTGAGCGCGAGTACAGCGCTGAACTGCAGGCGCGGATGATGCTTTATCACTACGCCAGCGAAGCCGATGGCGAGGCCCTGCGCCTGCGCGGCCACCGCGTGGCGATGCCGGGCGAGTGCGTCGTTCTGTCGGACCCGACGGCCCCGAAGGTAACCCCCCCGTAGAGCCGCGCCCTGCGTGGCTGCGCCGCGGAGGCGGGTGGCTACGCGGCGGGCGGATGGCTACGTGGCGGGGTAGAGCCGTCTGTTAGACGGCTGCTTTTTTTGTAGGCGGCTGCCTTTGCACCGCCCAAAAAGGTGGCGGCCCCGCCGGCTGACCTCGGCGCCCGCGTCGATCGATACCGTTGCTGCCTTCCGGCCCTGGCGGGATTTTCGACCTAGCGTCGCGAGGGGCCGACGGGGCCACCATAGAGACGGGTTGCAGGCAGGAACGTGTCCTGCGGTGCAGCCATGCATTCTATCCCAACCGGCGCGGGCAGCGCCAGCCGCGCAATGATCCCCATTGCGCGGCGTAGCGACACGCCATGCGTGTCCCAAGCAGACCTGAACACCCCGTATCCCCAATGACCTGGTTCACCCCACGCCAACCCCCACCCGCTAAAATTCCCGCACATCTGGAGGAACGGCCTCCCCCGCATCGGGCATCAATGACCAGGACGACCTGGCCCCATCAAAGGAGGCCATATGGCCTGGATCTATCTACTGGCAGCCGGTGTACTCGAAATCGTCTGGGCCTTCGCCATGAAGCAGTCCGACGGCTTCAGCAGGCTCACCCCCTCGCTCATCACGTTCGCCGGCATGATCGGCAGCTTCTGGCTGCTCGCCTTGGCGATGCGCAGCCTGCCGCTGGGCACGGCCTATACGATCTGGACCGGCATCGGTGCGGTCGGCGCGTTCATCATCGGCATAGTGTTCCTCGGCGAGCAGGTCAACGCGATGCGGATCGCGGCGGCGGTGCTGATCGTGAGCGGCCTGGTGTTGATGAAGGTATCGAGTGCGTAAACGCGCAGGACGCCATGCGTGTCCGCGCGGTGCTGAAACGTAGAGCCACGCCCTGCGTGGCTTCCTGGTGCTGAACGGAGAGCAGCCACGCAGGGCGTGGCTCTACCCGAAGGTCGCCCTTCGGGTGGCGTTGTTTTTCCGGCGGGCTGGTCGAACGCGGCGGCGTGGTGGCCGCTTCATTGCCGGGGATTGCGGCCCCCATCCATGGGGGCCGCCCCTCCGCGCGCAAGCGCGCTGCGGGGCCAGCCATGTGGCTGTCCGGATTCGCTCCGGGCGAATCCGTCGAACCCCGTCCGGTGCTTCTCGTCCCCCTCTCTCCGCCGGGCAAACGCAAAAGGCCGCCCCTGGGGGCGGCCTTTTGCGTTTGTCTGGCGGAGAGAGGGGGATTCGAACCCCCGAAGCGCGGTTTAGACGCTTACACACTTTCCAGGCGTGCTCCTTCAACCGCTCGGACACCTCTCCGGACCTGCTGCGATAACCCGCTGCAGGGGCGCAGATTCTAGCGGGGGAATTGGAATCGCACAAGCGGTATGCAGCAGGGGGCAGGGGGGCTGGACAGGCGTGGCACAATGGACGTTCCGATGAAGACGGTGGCCTGATGTCCTATCTCGTCCTTGCCCGCAAGTGGCGTCCGAAGCGTTTTGCCGAGTTGGTGGGCCAGGAACACGTGGTCCGCGCGCTCAGCAATGCGCTGGACAGCGGCCGGGTGCACCACGCATTCCTGTTTACCGGCACCCGAGGGGTCGGCAAGACCACCATCGCGCGCATTTTCGCCAAGTCGCTCAACTGCGAACAGGGCACCAGCGCCGACCCGTGCGGTCAGTGCCCGTCCTGCCTGGACATCGATTCCGGGCGTTATATCGACCTGCTGGAAATCGATGCCGCGTCCAATACCGGCGTGGACGATGTCCGTGAGGTGATCGAGAACGCCCAGTACATGCCCTCGCGCGGCAAGTACAAGGTCTACCTGATCGACGAAGTGCACATGCTGTCCAAGGCGGCGTTCAATGCGCTGCTCAAGACGCTGGAAGAACCGCCGGAACACGTGAAGTTCCTGCTCGCCACCACCGACCCGCAGAAGCTGCCGGTCACGGTGCTGTCGCGCTGCCTGCAGTTCAACCTCAAGCGCCTGGACGAGGACCAGATCCAGGGCCAGATGACCCGCATCCTGGCCGCCGAGGAGATCGAGTCCGACCCGACCGCGATCGTCCAGCTTGCCAAGGCCGCCGATGGCAGCCTGCGCGACGGCCTGTCGCTGCTCGACCAGGCGATCGCCTACGCTGGCGGCGCGCTGCGTGAGGACGTGGTGCGCACCATGCTGGGCACCGTCGACCGGACCCAGGTGGCGGCCATGCTGGAGGCGCTGGCCGACGGCGATGGCGTGCGCCTGCTGCAGGTCGTGGCCGCGTTGGCGGAGTTTTCGCCCGATTGGAGTGGCGTGCTCGAAGCGCTGGCCGAAGCGTTGCACCGCATCCAGGTGCAGCAGCTGGTGCCGGGCGCCCAGGCCGACGGCGAGGGCATCGATGCCGCCGCCTTCGCCCAGCGGCTGCGCCCGGAAGTGGTGCAGCTCTGGTACCAGATGGCGCTCAGTGGCCGCCGCGACCTGCACCTCGCCCCCAGCCCGCGCGCCGGGTTTGAAATGGCCGTGCTGCGCATGCTCGCCTTCCGCCCGGCTGCCGCCGTGCCGCCCGTGCCGCGTGACCCGGGCACCGGCACCGACGTGGGCACCGGTTCGCGGGGCGCCGAGCAGGGGGGCATGGCCGCCGCACCGGCTGCCGTGGCCGCCCCGGTAGCGGCTGCCGTCCCCGTGGCCGCCGTAGCCGCGCCGGTCGCGGCCCCCGTGGCACCGGTCCCCCCGGCTGCCGCGCCGAAACCGACACCCGCGCCCGTGGCCGAACCGGCTGCCGAAGACGATCCGCCGCCGTGGCACCCGGCCGGCGCCGACGACCGCGACGAGGCGCTTGCCGTGGAAATGGCCGGTCCCGACGCGGCCATGGCGGCCCCGTGGGAAGCCCCGCCGGCACGGCCGGCTGCTCCGGCTCCGGCGGCTGTTCCGGCACCGACGCCGCGCCCGCAGGGCATCGCCATCGCCCCGCCGTCCGCCGCCGTGACGGGCGGTCCGGTGAACCTGGATTCGGCCGAAACCTGGCTGGAACTGGTCACCCAGAGCCACTTGAATGGCCCGTCGCGGCAGCTGGCCGCGCATGCCGCGTTCATCGGATTCCAGCACGGCGTCTTGAAACTGGCGGTATCGCCCGGATTTGAGTACCTGTGTTCGGACCGTTCGCTGGCGGCCTTGAGCGAGGCGCTGTCCGGCCCGCTCGGGATGACCCCGCAGATCGTGATCGACCAGCACGGCAACGCCGAGGCCGAAACGCTGCACCAGCGTGCCGACCGTCAGCGTGGCGAACGACAGCAGGCGGCCGAAGCCGCCTTCATGGCCGACCCGTCGGTGCAGCTGCTCATCCAGCAGCATGGCGCGCGGGTCGTGACCGATTCCATCCGTCCTTTTGATGAGTAACCAGACATGCGCGGCAACATCGCCCAATTGATGCAGCAGGCCCAGAAGATGCAGGAAAACCTGCAGAAGGCCCAGGAAGAACTTGCCAAGCTGGAAGTCACCGGCAGCGCCGGCGGCGGCATGGTCAGCGTGACCCTGACCGGTGCCAAGGAGTGCCGCAAGGTGCGTATCGATCCGTCGATCCTGTCCGATGCGGAAATGACCGAAGACCTGGTGGCGGCTGCCTTCAACGACGCCTCCAACAAGATCGACGCCGAGTCGAAGAACCGCATGGGTTCGGCCACTGCCGGCATGCAGCTCCCGCCCGGCATGAAAATGCCGTTCTAAGCGTGAGCCTGCCCCTGCTCGAGCAGTTGATCGAGGCCTTCCGCGTGCTGCCGGGCGTGGGCCAGAAAACGGCCCAGCGCATGGCCTACCACGTGCTTGAGCGCGAGCGCGAGGGCGGGAAGAAGCTGGCGGAGGTGCTGGCCAAGGCGATTGAACGCATTGGCCATTGCGCGCAGTGCCGCGATTTCAGCGAGAGCGAGATCTGCGCGGTCTGCGCCAACGGCAGCCGCGAACGGCAGCAGCTGTGTGCGGTGGAATCGCCTGCCGACCGGATGGCCATTGAAACCGCCACGGGCTTCCGCGGTGTGTACTTCGTGCTGCAGGGACGGTTGTCGCCGTTGGACGGTGTCGGCCCGCGCGAGCTGGGCCTGGACCAGCTCGAGGCACGCCTGAAGCAGGGCGAGGTGCAGGAGCTGATCATCGCCACCAGTGCCACCGTCGAGGGCGAGGCCACCGCACATTACCTGGCGCAACTGGCGCGTGCCCACACCGTGCGACCCAGCCGCCTGGCCCAGGGCCTGCCGCTGGGGGGCGAGCTGGAGTACGTGGATCGCGGCACGCTGTCGCACGCGTTCGGCACCCGTACCGAAGCGACCTGACAACGTCCGCTGCTACCGACACACATCCAAGGTGATTCATGAGCCAAGACACGCTGTTCGGAAAAATCATCCGCCGCGAGATTCCCGCCACCATCGTCCATGAAGACGACGAGGTGCTGGGCTTCAAGGACATCGCACCGCAGGCCCCGGTGCACGTGTTGTTCATTCCGAAGAACGAGGCCATCCCCACCCTGGATGACGTGCAGCCTGCGCAGGCCCACCTGATCGGCAAGCTGGCGTTGGCCGCAGCCGACTACGCGCGCCGCGAAGGCTTCGCCCAGGACGGGTACCGCATCGTCATGAACTGCCGCGAACATGCCGGGCAGACCGTGTTCCACATCCACCTGCACCTGCTGGCCGGCGCACCGCTGGGGCATTTCGGCGTCCCCAGCGCCTGACCGGGGCCGCTGTTGGGTGGGCCCACAAAAAAACGCCGCCCCGAGGGGCGGCGTTTTTCGTTCAGGCAATTACCACCAGCCCCAACCACGGTAGCCCCAGCCCGGACCCCAACCCGGACCCCACGGCCCGTAGGGGTACATCGGGACCACGTCTACCTGGCGCTGTTCCGGCCACAGGTAGACCACGTCCGCCTCCAGCTTGGGCAGGCGGTAGTCGTATTCGCCGATGCGGGTGTTCTCATACCCGGCGATCTTGCCGATGAAGGTCACGTCGCGGCCTTCCTCGAACACCGCCGGGTCGTAGAAGCCGGCGCGGCAGGCAATGAAGCGCCCATCGCTGGCGTCCGACGAGGTGGTGGACGGGCGGCCGCTGCCGTTGAGCGGGCGCGACAGCAGCTGGAAGCAGGTCTGGCCCTGGCCCGGCACGGTTTCGATGATGCGACCGCCCCAACGGACCGGTGTGCCCACCTGCTGGCTGGCAACCGAGTCGCGTGGATTGACCACGCTGAACTGCCCCTGCAGCGGCTTGGGGGCCGTGGCACAGGCCGCCAGCGCCAGTGACGCAGCGAGGGGAAGCAGAATCTTGACGTTCATGAGGTTGCTCCGGTGGACGGGCGATGCCTGTGCAGGTCGCGCACGAGTGAAGGGTCGAGCTCAGCGCCAGCGTAGCGCGCCTGAACGAAACGGTTGCTGAGCGAAATCAGCGGCGGGTCGGGTCGCTCACGGTGGACGCGCTGCGCCCAGTCCGTGGCGGTCTCCGACGGTCCCCGTGCCAGGCCATGCCGCGCGTAACGCCGCCCCAGCCGGTGCCAGGCCCGCAGCAACGGATCGCGCTCGCGTTCGCCCCGGGCCAGCAGCCATGCCATCCACCCTAGCGCCGCGGCTGCGAAGGTAGTGAAAATGCCGATCAGCTGGGCCGGTTCCAGTTTGTCGATGCCCAGCGGGCGCAGCAGCTGCTGCTGGCGGTTGGCGTCGAAGGACAGCACCAGGTCGTTCCAGCCGCGGCGCAGGAAATCGCCCACCTGGCCCAGCTGCAGCCAGCGGCCTTCCAGCGTGGTGCCGCCGTCGGTGCCCAGCCGGTCTTCCAGTGTGTCGTAGATGCGCTCGGGAGCCACCGCCGCCGTCGGGTCCACCCGGACCCAGCCGCGCTGCGGCAGCCATACCTCGGCCCAGGCATGCGCGTCCATGCGGCGTACCACGTAGTAGTTGCCATAGGGATTGCGCTGGCCGCCGGCAAAGCCGGTCACCACCCGTGCGGGAATGCCGGCGCTGCGCATCAGCACCACGAACGACGAGCTGAAGTGCTGGCAGAAACCGGCCTGCTGGTCGAACAGGAACTCATCCACGCTGTGCCGGCCCGGTGCCGGCGTGGACAGCGTGTAGGCAAAGCGCGAGCGGATCCAATCCAGTGCGCGCGCAACGATCGCGGCATCGTTGCTGCCCGCCTCCTGCCGCCACTGCCGGCCCAGCGCCAGCGTGCGCGGATTGAGGTCGGGCGGCAGCTCCAGCGTCGCACGGCGCTGGAAGGTGCCAAGCGGTTGGGTGTACGCCGCTGCAGGGGCCGACTGCAGGCGCCAGCGGGTGAGGGCGGACAGGCTGCGCACGCTGTGCAGGCTGTAGTTGCCATCCAGCGTGCTGCCTTCCGGTGCCTGCAGCGGCAGGTCCAGCGCCACCAGCTGGCGGCGGTCGGTAGGCTCGTAGTCGATCTGGTAATCCCAGCGCGTGGCCGCGCGGGTCACGGTGGCGGGCGCGCGCTGGTCGGCATAGGGGTCCTGGTCCCAGCGGCGCCCATCGAAGCGGGTCATTACCGGGCCGCGCCAGTAGCGCTGCTCGGGTGCGGGTGGCGTGCCGAAGAAGGTGACGCGCAGCGCGGGGGCATCGTCGGCCATCAGGTCCAGCCACTCGGCCGGCTCCATGTGGTCGGACAGGCCCGGTTTGCCCACGGCACGTTCGGGCAGGCCCCAGAGCGGTTCGCTGAGGCGCGGGAACAGCCAGAACGCCGCCAGGGCCAGCGGCAGGCCCAGTGCCACCAGCTTGCCCACCCCGCGCAGCTGTCCGCCCAGGGCGGCGTTGGGCGCCTGTCCTTCGGCGCGCGCCAGCTGTTGCAGGGTCAGCAGGGTGGCCAGCGCCGCCGCCACGGCCAACCCCATGGTCAGCGGCCCCTGGTCGAGCAGGAAGGCCGAGAACGGCGCGAACAGCGCAAAGCCCAGCAGGCTGCGTGCATCGCGCAGGCTGCGCAGCTCGCTGGGTTTGATCGCCAGCATCGCCGCCAGCAGCGCACAGCCGGTGTCGCGGCCCGGGCGCGCACCCAGTTGCCAATACACCGCGGCCAGCATGCCCATCACCAGCAGCAGGCGAATGGGGCCGGGCAGGACGCGCTGGCCGGAGAGCAGGGCCGTCACCACCGCCACCAGCGCGAACACGCTGGCCAGCAGCGGTGGCAACTGCAGCAGCAGTGGGATCAGCGCCAGCGCGCCGCTGGCCAGCGTCCAGCGGCGGGCGGCAGGCGTAAGCAGGGAAGCGGGAAGGTCAGCCATGCGGCATCAGCGCCAGGGCGCGTTGGCAAAGGTGGTGATGGCTGTTGCCTTGGCTGGGCCCGAGCACCGGGTTGCCGGGCAACTGCAGCGTGTAGCGGCGCCCCTCGCGTTCGGCCAGATCGACCCAGCGTGCCAGGCGTGCGATGCGCGCCTCCACCGGGAGCGGGGCAAGCTGCCGCCAGTCCAGCAGGACGTCCACGCCCACCGGTTTCTCGTATTCGCGCACCAGCAGGCTGTCGCGGCGCGCCGAGTGTTTCCAGGCAATGCTGCGCGGCGGGTCGCCCGCGCGGTACGGGCGCAGCTGGTGCAGTTCGTCGCCGCTGGCATGCACGCGCGTGTGCAGCGGGTCGCCACCGCCCTCGGGCAATGCCGGTGCGTGGGCTTCGGGCGTGGCGTAGACCAGCAGCGGCGTATCCGGCCACACCCACGACCACGCGCGCACCAGTCCCAGCGGCTGCGTGGTGGAGATGCGGATGCGATCCAGATCCAGCCAGCCACGTTGATGGGTGGGCAGCGCAAGGTCGACTTCAACCTGGTCGGCGTCCACCAGGTGGCCGAACGCCACCGCATCGCCGAGCGCCAACTGCAGCCCACGACGCGGCCGCGCATCGGCGCGCGACAGACTCACCCGCAGCCGCATCGGAGCACCGGCTACCACCGGGTCGGCCGACACCGAATCCACCTGCAGGCCGGACAACTGCAGGTGCGCACTGAACGTGCTGGCAATCGCCACGGTGGTCAGCAGCAGTGCCAGCAGCAAGGCCGGGTTGTTGTTGTAGTTCAGCGCGCCCAGCAGCATGACCAGCAGCAGCAGTGTCACGAACAGGCCGAAGCGGGTCGGCAGCACGTAGATGCGGCGCCGCTCCAGCCGGCGTGGCAGTCCCTCCGGGCGGCGCGGGCGTGTGTAATGCCGGCCGCTGGCCGGCAACATCGCATGCTTCAAGCGGTCTCCCCAGCCGCTGCGCATCTCAATCCACCGGTACGGTCTGGAGGATCGCGCGGGCCAGTGCGGGCCCGTTGCTGGCCTCTGCCTCGGGTACCAGGCGGTGCCCCGCCACGGCCACGAACAGCGTCTGCACGTCTTCCGGCACCACGTGGCCGCGGCCCAGCAGCAGTGCATGCGCCTTGGCCGCACGCAGCAACGCCAGCCCCGCGCGCGGCGACAACCCCACGCGCACGCCGGTGTGCTGGCGGCTGCGGGCCAGCAGCGACTGCACGTACTGGATCAGCGCTTCACTGGCATGCACCTGGCCCACTGCATCGCGCAGCGTGCGCACCTGGTCGTCGCTGAGGCAGGCCGTCGCGCGCGCGATCAGGTGGCGGCGATCGGTGCCGCGCAGCAGCTCGCGTTCGGATTCGGGATTGGGGTAGCCCAGTGCCAGCCGCAGCAGGAAGCGGTCCAGCTGCGAATCGGGCAACGGGAACGTGCCCGACAGGTCCACCGGGTTCTGCGTGGCGATGACGAAGAACGGATCGGGCAGCGGATGGGTCACGCCATCCAGGGTGACCTGCTGTTCGGCCATCGCCTCGAGCAGGGCGCTCTGCGTACGCGGCGGCGCGCGGTTGATCTCATCGGCCAGCAGCACGTGGGTGAAGACCGGGCCGGGATGGAACTGGAACTGGCGGCTGCTGGCCTCGTAAACCGAGACGCCGAGCACATCTGCAGGCAGCAGGTCCGAGGTGAACTGCACACGCTGGAAGCCCAGCCCGAAGCTGGATGCCAAGGCATGTGCCAGCGTGGTCTTGCCCAGGCCCGGCAGATCCTCGATCAGCAGGTGGCCACCGGACAACAGGGCAACGAAGGCCAGTCTCACTTCATGGGCCTTGCCAAGCACCAGTCCGTTGACCTGGTCCTGGGCATCGCGCAGGGCTTGTCGCAGTACATCGGTTAGCATGGCGGGCACGCGGGGCGAAGATTCCATGTCCGTCTCGTGTCGTTGATTCCTTCGATTCTATAGAGCAATGCAGGGCGAACAACGCGCACGCACAATTTTTCTGGTGTTGTGGACGCTGATCACGGCCGTCAAGCTCGTGGTGGCCGCGCGTCTGCCCTTGTTCGTGGACGAAGCGTTCTACTGGCAGGAAGGTCAGCACCTCGCGGCGGCCTATTCGGATCTTCCCGGCCTGACCGCCTGGCTGGCGCGATCGGGCGTGGAGATGGGCGGCCAGCACGTGCTGGCACTGCGGCTTCCGTTCCTGGCCATCGGCGCGCTGCTGCCTTGGCTGGTCTCGCGCACCGCCACCCGCTGGTTCGGCGCCGTGGCGGGTTGGCAGGCCGGCAGCCTCACCCTGTTGATGCCGCTGTCGGCCACGCTGGGCATGCTCGCCGTACCGGACGTGCCGATGGCGCTGGCCGCGGTGCTGTGCCTGGATGCCGGCGCACGCCTGCTGCGCACGGTGGACGCGGCGGCGGCGGTGAAGCTGGCGCTGGGCCTGATGATCGGCGCGCTCAGCCACTACCGTTTCATCGGCGTGATCGTGGTCGGCTTCATCGTGCTGCTGTTGCTGCCGCAGGGCCGCCGCACGCTGCGTGATCCGCGCGTGTGGGTGGCGCTTGCGGTCGGCGTGATGGCGTGGCTGCCGCTGCTGGCGTGGAATGCCGACAACCAGGACGCCGGCCTGAAGTTCCAGGTGGTCGACCGCCATCCGTGGGCCTTCCAGTGGAGCGGCCTGTGGTTCCTCGTGATCCAGCCGATGCTGGTCACGCCCATTCTGTGCATCGCGATGTGGAAGGTGGCCTTGGCCGGCACCCGTTCCGGTGGCGGCGCGCGCGCGCAGTGGCGCTACTTCGGCCTGGTGGGCGCGGTCTCCACGCTGGCGATCTTCGCGCTGGGCTTCTTCACCGATGTGGAGCGCATCAGCTTCCACTGGCCGCTGCCGGGCTACCTGGCCCTGCTGGTGGCGGTGCCGGTGGTGCTCAACGGCTGGCCGCGCTGGCTGCGCCGTACCGGGTGGTGGCTGGCCGGCACCGGCCTGGCGCTGGCGTTCGGCTATTACCTGATGGCATCCACGCCGTCGCTGCGCGAGCAGTTGGCCGGCTACAAGTACTACCCCCGCAACTTCGCCGGCTGGGCGCCGCTGGCCCACGCCGTGCGTGACGAGCTGGCCGCCATGCCGCCCGGCACCCGCGTGCTGGCGGGCAACTTCAAGGTAGGCGCCGAGCTCGGCTTCCAGCTGGACGATCCACGCATCGACGTCCTGCGCCACCCGCTCAACGACAAACACGGCCGCACCGCGCAGCTGGGCCTGTGGGGGCTGCTGCACGAGGGCCAGCGCGATGCGCCGATGCTGCTGGTGCTCTCACCCAGTGACCAGCGTTACCGCGACCTGCTTGAGCAGTACCACGACGTCTGCGCGCAGGTGGGGCCGTTGCCGCCGCCGCGCGTGGTCAGCCAGGACCATGGTTTCCAGCGGTTCCTTTTGTTCCGCCTGCCGGCGGCGCGCGCTGAGGGGCCCTGCGTCACGCCGGCCATGGCGTGGTTCGACACGCCACAGTCCGATGCGGTGGTCGGCGACAGCGTGGAAATACGTGGCTGGGCGTTCAAGGATGGGGTGGGGCTGTCGCGCGTGGACGTGCTGCTGGACGGGCGCCCCGCGACCACGGCGGTGTACGGCCGTCCCTACGACGTCACTGGTTTCTGGAAGATATCCAACGACCCGCAGCATCCCAACGTGGGCTTCGACGCCAAGGTGGACACGCGCGGGCTGGCGCCGGGGCGGCACTGGCTGGGCCTGGTCCTGCACGGCAACGACGGCAGCGTGGAGACCTGGCAGGAACAGCCGCTGGTGGTGCCCGAGCGCTGACGCTCAGGGCAGGCGGTAGCCGGCCTGGCGCAGCAGCGCGCTGAGCGCGATGAGCGGCAGGCCGATCAGCGCGGTCGGGTCGCGATTGTCGATCGCCTCGAAGAGCGTGATGCCCAGCCCCTCGCACTTGAAGCTGCCGGCGCAGTCCAGCGGCTGCTCGGCGGCGACGTAGCGCGCGATCTCCTCCGCCTCCAGCCGGCGAAACCGCACCTGGGTGAGGTCGCAGGCGTCCAGGATCTCGTCATCGCGGCGCAGGCACACCGCCGTATGGAAGGCCACCGTCTGGCCGGACATCGCCGCCAGCTGCGCATGCGCCCCGGCCACGTCGCCGGGCTTGCCCAGCGGGGCCCCGTTCAGGTCCGCGACCTGGTCCGACCCGATCACCCAGCGCCCCGGGTGGCGGGCAGCCACCTCGGCCGCCTTGGCCGCCGCCAGGCGCACGGCCAGCGCACGCGGGGCCTCGCCGGGGGCGGGGGTCTCGTCCACCTCGGGCCGTGCGGTCTCCAGCGGCAGGCCCAGGCGTTCCAGCAGTTCACGGCGGTAGCGGGAGGTGGAGGCCAGCAGCAGGGCAGTCATGCGACAATACCGGGGCAGAAAAGGGTGGGGCGCACTTTACCGCACCGTGCCGGCGGCCCTGCTCCGGTAGCGCACGACCGCTGGTCATGCGGGGGGAATTGACAACGGGCAAAGTGGTCCTTAACATTCAGCGGCTTATGTCCGCGAACGTGCCCGAATTGCTGGATGCCTGGCGGATGGTCGCAGCACGAAGGTGCTTCGACGGTCAGGTGAAACTGGCAGAAATGACCCGCCTGCAAGGGCTTGTTGCCGATACCGAGGGCCAGTGCACCTATGCGCTGGAATTCGGACACGACGACATCCTGCGGGTATCCTATGTGGAACTGACCATCGATACCGCGCTGCCGCTGATCTGTCAGCGCAGCCTGCAGCGATTCCTGCTGCCGGTGTCGGTGAAGCAGCGGCTCGGCCTGATCCGCAACGAAGACGAAGAGTCCTCGCTGCCGGAAGAGTACGAACCGTGGCTGGTGCCGGAAGACGGCAACCTGCGACCGCTGGAGCTGGTTGAGGACGAACTGGTCCTGGCCGTGCCCGTGGTACCGCTGTCGCCCGAGGGCGAGGCGGTGGACCGGGACTGGGCACCGACCGAAGAAGAACAGAGCAAGGCCAATCCGTTTGCGGCATTGGCGGCGCTGAAGAAACAATAGCAGCCGGATTGTCGTCGGCGGCTGCGGCGAAAGCGAAGTATGTGCTGGGCGCTGGCGTCCTGCGCGACGATACGACGAAGCAAATCGAACCGAGTTTGGAGCAATCCCATGGCTGTGCAGAAATCCCGTGTTACCCCGTCCCGCCGCGGCCAGCGCCGTTCGCATGACGCCCTGAGCGCCAAGCAGCTGTCCACCGACCCGACCACCGGCGAAGTGCATCTGCGTCACCACATCACCGCTGACGGTTTCTACCGCGGCAAGAAGGTGATCGCGACCAAGTCGAACTCGGCCGTCGAAGAAGATTGATTTGTGAAGGCCGCTGCCCGGTCGGGCAGCGGCCTTTACCCCTTTCTTCCCGGCTGTCAGTGTTGATGGCCGTGCTACAGGATATGTAATGAGCAAGCGGATCTACTCGAGGATCGCGGGCACTGGTAGTTATTTGCCCGAAAAAGTGTTGACCAACCAGGATCTGGAGAAAATGGTCGACACCAGCGATGAGTGGATCCAGACGCGCACCGGTATTCGTGAGCGGCACATTGCCGCCGACACGGAAACCACCAGTGACCTCGGCTACCACGCCGCGGTACGTGCGCTGGAAGCGGCCGGTATCGACGCTTCCCAGCTCGACATGATCGTGGTGGGTACCACGACCCCCGATCTGATCTTCCCGTCCACCGCGTGCCTGATCCAGGCCAAGCTCGGTGCGACCGGCTGCCCTGCCTTCGACGTCAACGCGGCCTGTTCGGGTTTCGTGTTCGCGCTGGGCGTGGCCGACAAATTCATCCGCTCCGGTGACGCCCGCCATGTGCTGGTCATCGGTGCGGAAACCCTGACCCGCATCGTCGACTGGACCGAGCGCACCACCTGCGTGCTGTTCGGCGATGGCGCAGGCGCGGTCGTGCTCAAGGCCGACGAAGACACCGGCATCCTCAGCACCCACCTGCATTCGGACGGCAGCAAGAAAGAACTGCTGTGGAACCCGGTGGGCGTCTCGGCCGGCTTCGGCGAGGGCGAGCAGGCCCGCGGCGCGATCCTGATGAAGGGCAACGACGTGTTCAAGTACGCCGTCAAGGCGCTGGACTCGGTCGTGGACGAAACCCTGGATGCAAATGGCCTGACCAAGGCCGACCTGGACTGGCTGATTCCGCACCAGGCCAACCTGCGCATCATCGAAGCCACTGCCAAGCGCCTGGACATGTCCATGGACCAGGTGGTGGTGACGGTGGACAAGCACGGCAACACCTCCTCGGCCTCGGTGCCGATGGCGCTGGACGTGGCGGTCCGCTCCGGTCGTGTCGAGCGCGGCCAACTGCTGCTGCTCGAAGCATTCGGTGGCGGCTTCACCTGGGGTTCGGCGCTGCTGCGTTATTAATACGTTAATCGGTTCATACGAAACGGCCCCCGATGGGGCCGTTTTGCATTCTGGAGGTGTGTCATGGTCGAACCCATCGTCATCGAGGGCCAGCGCGCCTGGCTGAAGCAGTACGGCGAGGGCAGCCGCGCGGTTGCGCTGGGCCTGCTCAAGTTCATTGCAAACCGCTTCCAGCTCGATGCGCTGCGCCCGCCGCCGCACCGGGGCGGTGATGCGGCGCGCGAAACCGAAGCGCGCCGGCTCGCGGAACTGCAGGCGCAAGGCGTGAACGTGCCGCATGTGATCGGCAGCGGCCACGCGTCGCTGGTGCTGGGTGACAACGGCACCTCGTTCAACACCTGCCTGCGCCAGGCCGACGATGCGGGGCGCGACGTGCTGGTCGCGGCGGCGATGCAGGCCATCGCGGTGGCGCACGCCAAGGGCGCCTATTTCGGCCAGCCGTTGCCGCGCAACCTCACCTGGGACGGGCAGAACATTGGCTTCATCGATTTCGAGGAAGACCCGCTGGAAGTGATGGACCTGGCGCAGGCGCAGGCCCGCGACTGGCTGATGTTCGGTTACGGCGTGGCCAGGTATTACGAGCACCGCCCGGCGCAGCTGCAGGCGCTGATGGCAGCGGCGATGGACGGCGCGGAGGCACCGGTGCTGGCGCACGCGCACGCGGTATCGGGCCGCCTGCAGCGGCTGGCCCGGTACAGCATGAAGATGGGCCGTTCGGCGCGCGCGCTGGCGCACGCCATCGTGATCGTGCACGGGGCAACGACCTTGGGCATGTTGATGCTGGCCGCCATCTGCTTCGATTTCTTTACCGATGGCGACCTGGACATTCTGCAGTTGTTTGTCTGAAAGGAGAGCCGACTGACAGTCGGCTCTACCCCACGTGTACGGCGGCCGTACCCGCGTCTCAATACGCGTCAGTACAGACGAAGGGCCGTTTTCCCCTTTATCATTCGCCGTTCGTTTTTTGCAGGCGGAACTCCGCGTGACCGACCCCAATCTCGCTTTCGTGTTCCCCGGCCAGGGCTCGCAGTCGCTGGGCATGCTGGCCGAACTGGCCGAGCTGCACCCGCAGGTGCGTGAAGCGTTCACCGAGGCGTCCGATGGCGCCGGTGTGGACCTGTGGGCCCTCTCGCAGGGCGGTCCGGAAGAGATGCTCAACCGCACCGAATACACCCAGCCGGCCCTGCTGGCCGCCAGCATTGGCGTGTGGCGCGTGTGGAACGCCCTGGGCGGTGCCAAGCCGGCCGTGCTGGCGGGCCACAGCCTGGGCGAGTACAGCGCCCTGGTCGCCGCCGGCGCCCTGACCCTGCGTGACGGTGCCCACCTGGTGCGCCTGCGTGGCCAGCTCATGCAGGACGCCGCGCCGGCCGGCGTGGGGGCCATGGCCGCCGTGCTCGGCGCCGAAGACGCCCTGGTGCTGGAGGTCTGCGAGCAGGCTGCCGGCAGCCAGGTCGTGGTGCCGGCCAACTACAACTCGCCCGGCCAGATCGTCATCGGTGGCGACGCCGCCGCCGTCGACCGTGCCCTGGCCCTGCTGGCCGAAAAGGGCGTGCGCAAGGCCGTGAAGCTGGCCGTCAGCGTGCCCTCGCACACCCCGCTCATGCGCGAAGCCGCCAACCGCCTGGCCGAAACCATGGCCGGCCTGGACTGGCGCGTGCCCACGCTGCCGGTGGTGCAGAACGTCGACGCCCGCGTCCACGATGGCGTTGATGCCATCCGCCAGGCCCTGGTCCAGCAGTTGTACCAGCCCGTCCAGTGGACCGGCTGCGTGCAGGCGCTGGCCGCGCGCGGCGTGACCCGCGTGGCCGAATGCGGCCCCGGCAAGGTGCTCACCGGATTGATCAAGCGCATCGACAAGTCGCTGGAAGCGCGCACACTGTCCACGCCCGCAGATTTCGAGGACGCCCGCGAAACCTGGGCTGCCTGACACCTTCCGATCGCGTCCGTGACGCGCCAGCCCCCGGGCCGGTGCGGCGGAGTGGTCCCGTTCGAGGAAACAGAACATGAGCAAGCCCCTTCAGGGTGAAATCGCACTGGTGACCGGCGCCAGCCGTGGCATCGGTGCCGCGATCGCCGACGCACTGGCCGCGCAGGGCGCGACCGTCATCGGCACCGCCACCACCGAATCCGGTGCTGCCGCCATCGGCGAGCGCCTGGCCGCGTCCGGCGGCCACGGCCGCGCGCTGAACGTGACCGACCCGGCCGCGCTCGAGGCGGTGCTCGACGGTATTGCCAAGGAATTCGGTGCCATCACCATCCTGGTCAACAACGCCGGCATCACCCGCGACAACCTGCTGCTGCGCATGAAGGAAGAGGACTGGCAGGCCATCCTCGACACCAACCTGACCAGCGTGTTCCGCACCTCCAAGGCCGTCATCCGCGGCATGATGAAGGCGCGCAAGGGCCGCATCATCAACATCGCCTCGGTGATCGGCGTGACCGGCAATGCCGGCCAGGCCAATTATGCCGCGGCCAAGGCCGGCATCATTGCCTTCTCCAAGTCGCTGGCCAAGGAAATCGGCTCGCGCGGCATCACGGTGAACGTGGTGGCGCCGGGCTTCATCGACACCGACATGACCAAGGCCCTGCCCGAAGAGCAGCGCACCGGTCTGGTCAAGTCCATCGCCCTGGAACGCCTGGGCGAACCGTCCGACATCGCCAATGCGGTGGCGTTCCTGGCCGGTCCCTCGGCCAGCTACATCACCGGCGAAACCCTCCATGTGAACGGCGGCATGTACATGCCGTAAGCATGTGGTGCATGGATTGCGCCGCAAGTGGTTGATCTGAAAGGCGTTTCGCAGCGATGCAAGGCGCCACCGGTTTCCACTACACTATCCCACGGTCATCCATCATCGGATGGCGTCACTTTGAACCACTACTCCATCTGGAGCGATATCCAATGAGCACCATCGAAGCACGCGTCAAGAAAATCGTCGTCGAACAGCTTGGCGTCAAGGAAGAAGAAGTCACCAACAGCGCATCGTTCGTCGATGACCTGGGCGCTGACTCGCTGGACACCGTTGAACTGGTGATGGCGCTGGAAGAAGAGTTCGAGTGCGAGATCCCGGACGAAGAAGCCGAGAAGATCAGCACCGTCCAGGCTGCAATCGACTACATCAACGCCCACGTCAAGGCTTGATGTCAGGCGGCTTGCGCGCGGTCGTGGCCAACGCCGCTACCGCGTGCAGCAAACCCATGGGGCCGCGCTTGCGGCCCTGTGCATTTGAGCGTTACACCGCGTCATACCCGCAACACCCGGGTCAGGAGAATCTGCAATGAAGCGTCGCGTCGTCGTTACCGGCATGGGCATGGTCTCGCCGTTGGGCAATGATATGGCCACCAGTTGGAAGGGCATCACCGAAGGCCGTTCCGGCATCGGTCCGCTGACCAACGTTTCGCAATCCTACCTGGACCGTTTCACCACCAAGATTGCAGGTGAGGTCAAGGAATTCGACATCACCGCCGACAACGAACAGTTCGGCAAGTTCCGGGTCAGTGGCAAGGATGCCAAGAAGATGGACCCCTTCATCCATTACGGCCTCGGTGCCTCTTTCATGGCCCTGAATGATTCGGGCCTGGAGATCACCGACGCCAATGCCGAGCGCATCGGCGCCATCGTCGGCGCCGGCATCGGCGGCCTGCTCGGTATCGAAGAGCAGACCATCGAGTTCCACGAGGGCAAGAAGATCTCGCCCTTCTACGTGCCCAAGACCATCATCAACATGCTCCCGGGCCAGCTGAGCATCATCACCGGCCTGAAGGGTCCGTCGTTCTCGGCGGTCTCGGCGTGCGCCACCTCGAACCACTCGATCGGCACCGCCATGCGCATGATCCAGTACGGCGATGCGGACGTGATGGTGGTGGGCGGTGCCGAACGCGGCTCCTCGCCGACCGCGCTGGGCGGCTTCTGCGCCATGAAGGCCATGAGCACCCGCAACGACGCGCCCACCGAGGCCTCGCGCCCGTGGGACAAGGATCGCGACGGCTTCGTGCTGGGCGACGGTGCCGGCATCCTCATCCTGGAAGAGTACGAACACGCCAAGGCGCGTGGCGCACGCATCTACGCTGAGCTGGCCGGCTTCGGCGCCAGCTCCGATGCGTACCACATGACCGCGCCGAGCGAGAACGGCGAAGGCGCCGCGCGCTGCATGGCGATGGCCCTCAAGGACGCCGGCGTCACTCCGGACCAGGTCGGTTACCTCAACGCGCACGGCACCTCCACGCCGCTGGGCGACCTGGGCGAAACCATGGCCATGAAGACCGCCTTCGGCGACCACGCCAAGAAGATGATGGTCAGCTCCACCAAGTCCATGACCGGCCACCTGCTGGGCGCGGCCGGCGGCGTGGAAGCCATCTTCTCGGTGCTGGCCCTGCAGGACAACATCATTCCGCCCACCATCAACCTGCATGAAGCGGGCGAGGGCTGCGACCTGGATTACGTGCCCAACACCGCACGCGACGCCAAGGTGGATGTGGTGATGTCCAACGGCTTCGGCTTCGGCGGCACCAACGGCACGCTGGTGTTCAAGCGGGTCTGACCGCGCCCTCCAACGCCTTCGCACCGGGCCGCCATCATGGCGGCCTTGGTGTATCTGGCCCCGCACTCCCTTCGGTCCCCCGCCATGTTCCAGACCCGCCTGCTGCCTGATTCCACCGACCTGCTCGCCCTGCAGCGCCTGGCGCCGCAGCGCTACCCGCTGCTGATGGAATCCACCGCCTCGGGCACCGCCCAGGGCCGCTGGGACCTGCTGCTGATGGGCAACGGCGCGTCGCTGGCGCTGCATGCCGACGGTGCCGTGCGCGACCACGCCGGGGCCACCCATGCCGGTACCTTCCTGGACGTGCTGGACGCCCACTGGCAGGCCCTGCGCCTGCCGCGCGAGGAGACCGGCCTGCCGTTCCGGGGCGGCTGGGCGCTGATGCTGGATTACGAACTGGCCGCCCAGATCGAAACCGTGCTCAGCCTGCCGGCGCGCGCCGACGGCCTGCCCAGCGCACTGGCCCTGCGTTGCCCCGCCGCCGTCCTGCACGACCGCGTGCTGGGCCAGTTCCATGCCGTGTGCGAAACCGACCACGCCGCGCTGCTGGACACCCTGCTGGAAGACCTGGCCGCCACCGCCACGCTGCCGCCGCTGCCGCAGTGGCAGCCACCGGCGCAGGTAGACGAAGACGCCCCCACGCGCTTCACCGACGGCGTGGGCAAGGTCATCGAGTACCTGCGCGCCGGCGACGTGTTCCAGGTGAACCTGTCGCGGCGCTGGTCGGCATGCTTCGACGACACCCTGTCGCCGCAGGCGCTGTATGCCCAGCTGCGCGTGGCCAACCCCGCACCGTTCGCCGGCCTGTTCATCGCGCAGGGCAGGGCGGTGGTGAGCTCCTCGCCCGAGCGCCTGGTTTCGGTGCATGGCGACGACGTGCAGACCCGCCCCATCGCCGGCACCCGCCCGCGCTTCGCCGGCGATGACGATGCCGAGCGCATCCGCGAGCTGGTGGGCCACCCCAAGGAACGCGCCGAGCACGTGATGCTCATCGACCTGGAACGCAACGACCTGGGCCGCATCTGCACCCCAGGCAGCGTTGAGGTGGACGAACTGATGAGCGTGGAAAGCTACGCCCACGTGCACCACATCGTGAGCAACGTGCGCGGCCGCCTGCGCCAGGGCGTCAGCCCGGGCCAGGTGATTGCCGCCACCTTCCCCGGCGGCACCATCACCGGCTGCCCCAAGGTGCGCTGCATGCAGATCATTGCCGAGCTCGAGCAGACCGCACGCGGCGCCTACACCGGCGCCTTCGGCTGGTTGAACCGGGATGGCGACCTGGACCTGAACATCCTCATCCGCACCGCCGAAGTGGCCGCCGACCGCGCCAGCTTCCGCACCGGCGCGGGCATCGTCGTCGATTCGGACCCGGCCAGGGAACTCGACGAAACCCGCGCCAAGGCCCGTGGCCTCATGCGCGCGCTCGGCCGCCAGGAATGAGCCAAGGTATGCTGTAGAGCGGTCGCGTAGAGACACGCCATGCGTGTCCCGCGGAAACGAACACACCCGTAGAGCCACGCCCTGCGTGGCTGCACCACCCCACCGAGGTATGCATGGCAGGCGTAAAACGAGGTTGTCTCACGGTCCTTGCGGTACTGCTGCTCGGCGCACTGCTGCTGGCCGCCGCAGGCGCCTGGTTCTGGCGCAGCCAGAGCGGCTTCGCAGATGAGCCCATCACCCCCGACCAGCCCAGCATGGTCATCGCCTCCGGCGACGGCCTGCAGACCGTCCTGCGCAACCTGCGCACCGCCGGCGTGGACGAGGGCAGCGACACCCAGTGGCAGCTGCTCGCCCGCCAGCTCGACGCCGCCGGCAAGCTCAAGGTCGGCGAATACGCCCTGGACTCCAGCCTCACCCCGCGCGAGCTGCTTACCCGCATGCGCCAAGGCCGCACCCTCCAGCACCGCGTCACCATCGTCGAAGGCTGGAACATCCGTCAGCTGCGCGCCGCCCTCAAGCGCGCCGACCCGCTGGTGCACACCACCGACGCCCTCGACGACGCCGCCCTGATGAAGGCGCTCGGCTTCCCCGGCCAGCACCCCGAAGGCCGCTTCCTGCCCGAGACCTACGTCTACCAGCGTGGCGACACCGACGTGGACGTGCTCAAGCGCGCCCACGCCGCCATGGAAAAGGAGCTGGCCGCCGCCTGGGAAAGCCGCGCCGACGACCTGCCGCTGAACTCGCCTTACGAGCTGCTCATCCTGGCCTCCATCATCGAAAAAGAAACCGCGCTGCCCAGCGAGCGCCCGCAGATCGCCGGCGTGTTCATGCGCCGCCTCAAGATGGGCATGCGCCTGCAGACCGACCCCACCGTCATCTACGGCATCGGCAGCAGCTACGACGGCAACATCCGCAAGCGCGACCTCACCACCGACACCCCGTACAACACCTACACCCGCGCCGGCCTCACCCCCACCCCCATCGCCATGCCGGGCCGTGACGCCCTGCAGGCCACTGCCCGCCCCGCCGCGGGCGACGCCCTGTACTTCGTCGCCGTGGGCGACGGCAGCGGCGCGCACGTGTTCTCGGCCACCTACGCCGACCACAACGCCGCCGTGGCCCGTTACCTGCAGCAGCTGCGCCAGCAGCGCAGCCAGGCGGCGCCGCAGTGAGCCCGGCGCTGCACCGCCACCCGCGCTTCATCAGCCTTGAGGGCGGCGAGGGCGCGGGCAAGTCCACCGCCATCAACGCCGTGCGCGAGGCCCTGCACGCGCGGGGCCACGAGGTCGTGCTCACCCGCGAGCCCGGCGGCACCCCGCTGGCCGAGCGCATCCGCGCGCTCATCCTCACCCCGGACGAACAGGTGGCCGCCGAGCCGCTCTCGGCCGAGGCCGAGCTGCTGCTCGTGTTCGCCGCCCGCGCCCAGCACGTGCGCCAGGTGATCGAGCCCGCGCTGCGCCGTGGCTGCTACGTGCTCAGCGACCGCTTCACCGATTCCAGCTACGCCTACCAGGGCGGCGGCCGGGGCCTGGAGCCGGAATGGATTGCCGATCTCGAGCGCCGCGCCGTGGGCCTGCTGCCCGGCCTGACCCTGCTGCTGGACGTGGACGTGGCCGTGGGCCGCGCCCGCGCCAATGGCCGCGACCTGTGGCCGGACCGCATCGAGAGCGAGCAGGACGACTTCTTCCAGCGCGTGCGCGCGGTATTCCGCCAGCGCGCCGCGCAGGACCCCGAGCGCTTCCGCCTCATCGACGCCAGCCAGGACCAGGCCGGTGTCGCCGCCCAGGTGGTGGATGCCATCAACGTGTACTTCGGCAAGGAGGGTGGCAATGGCTGAGTTCTCCCCCTGGCAGCAGCGCGCCTATGACCAGACCGTGGCCGCGCTCGACGCCGACCGGCTGGGCCATGGCCTGCTCATCTGCGGCCCGGCTGGCCTGGGCAAGCGCGAGGTCGCCCTGCGCCTGGCCAAGCATGTGCTGTGCCGTGGTGAGCCCGCCGCCGCCCAGCGCAGCGCACAGCTCATCGCCGCCGGGACCCATCCGGACCTGCAGCTGATCTCGTTCATCCCCAACAAGACCGGCGACAAGCTGCGGACCGAGATCGTCATCGAGCAGGTGCGCGAGATCTCCCAGAAGCTCTCGCTCACCCCGCAGTACGGCATCGCCCAGGTGGTGATCGTCGACCCGGCCGACGCCATCAACCGCGCCGCCTGCAACGCCCTGCTCAAGACCCTGGAAGAGCCGCAGCCCGGCCGCTACCTGTGGCTGATCAGCAGCGATCCCGCGCGCCTGCCGGCCACCGTGCGCAGCCGCTGCCAGCGCCTGGAATTCAAACTGCCGCCACGCGACGAAAGCCTGGCCTGGCTGCAGGCCCAGGGCCACAGCGAAAACAGCGCCCGCGAGGCCCTGGATGCCGCGCGCGGCCACCCCGGCCTGGCCGACAACTGGCTGCGCAACGACGGCCTGGCCCTGCGCCGGCAGGTCGCCACCGACCTGGAAGCGCTGGTCGCCGGCCGCTCCGGCGCGGTGGAGCTGGCCCAGCGCTGGACCGCGGACGAGAACGCGGCCCTGCGCCTGCGCCACGCGGCGGATCTGGCATTGGCCCAGGCCACCGGTGGTGGCTTGACCGATCCAGAGCGATTGCACAAGCTGGGGGCCTGGTTCGACGCCGCCAACCGTACCCGCGATCTGTTGCGCACCACCGTGCGCGCCGACCTGGCGGTGGTGGAATTGTTGTTGGCCTGGAACAAGGTCAACGAGCGGCAAGCAAAGGGGAATAGAGCATGAGCGCCACCAACGCCCGCCAGGGCATCCTGTCGCTGGCCGTCAAGGATAAAACCGCGCTGTACAGCGCCTACATGCCGTACGTGAAGAACGGCGGCATCTTCGTGCCCACGCCCAAGCGCTACTTCCTGGGCGACGAGGTGTTCCTGCTGCTCACCCTGCCGGACTCCAGCGAACGCCTGCCGGTCGCCGGCAAGGTCGTCTGGGTCACCCCGGCCGGCGCCCAGGGCAACCGCGCGGCCGGCATCGGCGTGCAGCTGGCAGAAGGGCAGGAGGGCGAGAACGTGCGCAACAAGATCGAGACCGCGCTGGCCGGCACCCTGAACTCGGACAAGCCCACGCACACCATGTGAAGAAATTTGGGGAAACCCGTTGACGCGAAATTTTGCCGCCCTATAATGAGCGGCTCAGCAGCATCGGGCGGTTAGCTCAGCGGTAGAGCATTGCCTTCACACGGCAAGGGTCACAAGTTCGAACCTTGTACCGCCCACCATGATTCAGTCGAAAAAGCCTCCGGAAACGGGGGCTTTTTTGCGTGTTGCGTTTGCTGGGGAGCGCTTGTCCCGGACGAAGCATTTGCGTCGACCTGAACCAAGATGGAGGGGTACTATCCGGCAATAGAGATTCCACGCGCGGTGGTTATGGACGCAAGAAAGGGACTCATGGAAGACATCGTCATCGTATGTGCGGACATCGGGTCCGCAGCCAAGGGAAACTTTGGGTGGTGGTCGTCCGTTGGCGAGGGCGGGACAAGGGCATCGACACTTGCGAGCCACGTCAGTGGCACCTTGAACGCGGGGAGGTCAGTGGCCCTGGGATTCGAGTGCCCTCTATTCGTACCTCTGGCCGACGACGAACTTCAACTTACAAGCGCGCGGCTTGGAGAGGGGGCGCGTGCTTGGAGTGCTGGCGCAGGCTGTGGTGCACTCGCTACCGGCCTGGTTCAGACCACCTGGCTGCTTCGGGAAATCAGACGGCAGCTCGTCAAACCTGCCGAAAGCTTTCTTTCCTGGACGGACTTCGTCGAGGCAAATGCAGGCCTGTTCCTCTGGGAGGCCTTTGTCACCGGAAAGGCGAAGGGCGACACTCATACGGCTGATGCAATGGCTGGTGTTGCTGCCTTCCTCAATGGGATGCCTCATCCGACGATACTCAATGCAGTCACCTGTGATAGGGAGGTCTACTCTCTGGTCGGCGCAGCGCTTCTTCGTACAGGCTGGTCGGATGACGTCCAGCTCCTGCACGAACCTTCCCTTGTAGTCCGCGCGGAAGCGGTTGCTTAGATAACTTCATGATTCAGCAGGAAATTCCCGACGTTGAAATGTATCGTGTATCGGTATACGATGCAAATGCGCTGGCGAAGGATATGCTGATGATCAAGACATTTGCTGACAAGAACACGGAAAAGCTCGCGCACGGCAAACGAGTAAGAGCTTGGGTGAACATTGAAAGGCAGATTCAGCGGAAGCTTCAATATCTAAGAGCGGCTGTTGAACTGCGGGACTTGAGGTCGCCGCCTGGAAATATGTTGGAATTGCTGCAGGGCAATCGGCAGGGTCAGTACAGCATCAGGGTGAACGATCAGTACCGCATCTGCTTTAGGTGGGAGGGCGGTGACGCCTACGATGTGGAGGTCGTTGATTACCACCGATAGATCGCGGCAGCGGCGGGACACCTCGGAGCCCCAAGGGGCCTTAGCTCCCCAGACCACCCCGGCCGGTCACTCCGGCCACTGAAAGGAGGCGCTGCATGCAAAGACTTGCAGCGATTGAGAAGAAATGAGAAATCCCCACGCAAAAAATATCGCCAATGCGCTCCCTCCGATTCACCCCGGTGAAATATTGGCGGAGGAGTTCCTTTCCCCGCTAGGCATGTCTGCTCGTGCCTTGGCTGCAGCAATTGATGTGACACCCGCACGTATCTCGGACATCATTGCGGGCCGCCGTGGCATCTCCGCCGATACCGCCCTGCGCCTTGGGCGCTACTTCGGCACCACGGCTCAGGTTTGGCTGAACCTGCAGACGAACTATGACTTGGAAGTTGCCAGTCGCGAGCTCGCCGAATCGATTGCACACATCCGTCCCCGCGCAGCATGACAGGATGAATCAGCTGCTGCCCTCGGTGCTTTCCTCGAAGGAAGCTACGAGCGTCCTGCCGCTCGGTGCCGGTTTCTCATCTTGCCGCTGTTGCGACAATAGAATGCTGGCGCGGGCATCTGGGATGGACAAATTGGTCCTACTCCGCAAGGACGCGACGCCAACTAACGCAGGATAATTGTTTAAGGGGGCGCCATGAAGGAAGTCGATGACTACCTGGACTCGTACCTGGATGGCCGCTCGGACCCAGGTACTGCAGTCATGCTTGTTGGACATTGGGGGTCAGGGAAGACTCACTATATTCGGAGCTACTTCGATAGGGTAGCCAGTACTCAAGTGACGACTGAGCTCGTCGCGAAGCCTCGTATGCCTTGGTGGAAAACTAAGGCCGACCCAAAAGAGGCTTCCGACGTCGGCGATCTAGGTCGACCAGTAGAGCATCTGTACGCGAGCTTCTTTGGCGCAGAGAACTCGGCCGGAATCTCGGATCAGTTCCTTTCCCAGCTGTACCCGAGGTTGAACTCGAAACTGGGAAAGGTGCTGGGAGCTGCCGCGATCCGTTTGGCTGGACTCGGAGTTCAGATCGCAGGAGCTGGTGTACTCGGTGAGGTTGCACGAGAGGAGGACGGTCAAGCCATAAGGAGCTGGCTGAGCAACCCGGCGGGCCGTGTTCTAGTGTTTGACGATCTGGAAAGATCTAGCATGCCCATTGATCAGTGCTTATCCATAATAAATAGTTACGTTGAGCGAGATAATTTGCGGGTAGTTGTACTGGCCAATGAGCAGGAGCTGATGGGAGACCTTCTCTATCGGCGCTGGAAAGAGAAAGTTGTTGGGAAGACAATTCAAGTGCTTTCTAATCCACTTGAAGTGTTGGAGGCGTTGGTCCAGGAACTCGATGCTGGTCCCGTGAGAACAGTCATTGAAATAAATAGTGACGACATCTTGGATGTGATGGCTGCATCTCCGTCTGTCAACTACCGAAGCATACGTAGCTTGGTTTTCGACGCGCAGAGAATTGTCTCCATCGTAGACGAGAGACTGGGTGATTCGCATTTGGCGGTTCTGCAGTTGTTGAAATTTTCGATTGCTGTGGGTAGTGAATTCAGATCCGGGAGAATAGCCGGAGGCGACGTCAGGGCGCTGCAGCAGGCGCTCATCATAAGGGCGAAGGACAAGGAGAAGAGGACCGAGCGTGACAAGTATCTTCTCGAACTGGAGGAACGCTTTTCGTTAGTAGGCGCACTAGATTCAGTTGTCCCAGGTGAAGACTTGATCAGATACTGGCAGATCGGTGCGCTGAACGCTGAAGCGTCAAATGCATCCATTCTGAAGCACCCCGCGGTAGTTGGTGAGGCATACCAACCTGTTTGGCAGAGACTCTGGGAGTTGCGGAAGCTGAAGGAGGC
This sequence comes from Stenotrophomonas sp. KH_036_B, assembly GCF_057839485.1. NCBI lineage: Bacteria > Pseudomonadati > Pseudomonadota > Gammaproteobacteria > Lysobacterales > Lysobacteraceae > Stenotrophomonas > Stenotrophomonas sp. KH_036_B. The sequence goes on from NZ_CM174491.1 coordinate 1,057,285, forward strand.
GGGGTTCAAAAGCGCGCGATCAGAACTCAGTGAGCTACTTGATAGTAATCAAGTCATAGTCCAGGGAGAGTTGCTTCATCTCGTTGGTGTCGCACTCGCTCTCAACGATCACGGTGCACGGCTGTTCCCTGGTTATTTGGACGTAAAGTCCTGGATTGCCGAATATGTAAGACGGCCGGAGGTGTCGGACCGACTGGAGCGAAGTTTGCATGGCGAAGACGGTCGCGAGTCCTTCGCAGGCTTGGGATACCACAAGAGAGACGATCCCATCTTTGTTGAAGCTTCAAAGATCATAGAATTTTCTGTTGCGGCGGCTGAGGAGAAACGTCTGAGGGGTGACGTTCCCAAGCTACTTAGCGAGATTTCTGAACTTCACTACGAAAATATCTACGCGTTCGATGGGCGCGGAAGTGTGGGTGGGCGGGCATGGCTGCATATGGTTGAGGTGGAGGAGATGGTACGGATTATGCTGTCAGACGGTGCACTCCGGCCTTTGTTGACGAACCTTCTCATCAGGCGATATTCGGAGGATGGGATTGGGAGGCTTCGAGTCGAATGGCGGTGGCTGCGTCTCTTGCGTGACGAGTTGCTTAGGAGTTCTTCAAAGCTGGATGCACCATTTAGGTCGATCTCCTCCGAAGCAATTGTTGACGCTGCACAAAGAATTAGGGCATCACTGAGGCACACGATCAGAGTCATTAAGCAGCGACGACACGCCTAGATTGAATGGAGATGGAGGTTGGAGTTCAATCCTCAATCACGGAATCGTACGCGAAGAGGTGAAAGTCATGGGTGGTCTGGCACCGGTCCAGTACGCAGTGCAAATGGTAAGGGCGCTCAATAGAATGACGACGGCTGTCTATATGAGCGATGTCCTTAGTGAACGAAGCGTCTTCGGTGTGTAAATGCTTTTAGTTCTTCTTGCATTGATGTCCCCGGCGCCTCACGCGATCCTTCCCCTGTTGCAATCATCAAGCAAGTTCAGGAGGCTCAACGTGTCAAATGAACCGATTTCCGAGGATGTGGCGGCGGCCGCCTACAAGGTGCTCCACGACAAGGCGAACAGCAAGCGGGAGAAGACGGCCGCCCGCTTGTATGCGTCACAGCACTACACAGTCTTGAGCAGTTTTTCACCGGCCAAGAAGGCCGCATATCAAATTCTCAGGGACCCTTCGAGAAGCAAGGCGGCCATGGTGGCTGCAGGATTGACCTTGGAACAGTTCACGAAGCGGTGAGTCGCCAGCCCGCTGCAGCAGTGCTTTGTTGGCGCTGAGCGAGCCCGCTTCGACGGGGTGAGTAATTCCTGAAAGCTGGAGCGGAGGAGAAGATGAGGCGCGCCAACGCGAACAACGTCGCCACCATGCACCCACCGGTCCATCCAGGCGAAGTGCTGGCTGAAGAATTTCTGGCCCCGCTTGGCATGTCCGCCAAGGCGTTGGCGAAAGCAATTCAAATGTCACCCGTCAGCGTCTCGCACATCATTGCCGGTAGCCGTGCCATCACCGTCGACACCGCCCTGCGCTTTGCGCGCTACTTCGGTACAACGGCTCAGGTTTGGATGAATCTCCAGATGAACTACGATCTGGAGATCGCCAGCTGCGACCTGGCCTAGTTCACCGCACCCATTCGATGCCCACCTCGCTTCTACGCCCCATCGGCGCATACTGTGGGAAGGGGACCGATGGCTGACCAGATGAATCACGAAGAACACGTGCTTCAGGCACGACATGAGGCAAGCAGGATCTGCTCAGGCATTCTGGAAGGGAATGTTGATGTTCTTGAGGGCTTCCATCTACTCGCGTCATTGCGATGGGAAGTGGGCGTTGATGCTAGTGACGCCGACTTCATCGTGTTCGTTGCGATATCCAGTGAAATCGACAATCTGCCCATCGGTGAGGTTCGCAGATACTGGTCGGCGGAAGCGCTCGAGCGCCTCGAACCGGAGCTGAAGGCGGCCGTTGCATGGGCGATGCCCATGGCGGTTCCAGCTTGCAGGTCGGTAGTGCGTCGGTTCAGCGCTGAGCTGTTCAGCTCCAACAATCCATAGCAGGATCGGAGACTCCCATGCGTACCGCTGCCGCGAAGTTGATGCTTCTCTCCATCGTGTACGCGATCTCCATCGTATGGGGCGTTGAGTGGTTGCTCGATCATCTGAGGTCGCGCACCTTTGGCATGGGTCCCGAAGTGCATCCGCGCTGGGTGCGTACCGCACTTGCCCTGGCGCCATTTGCCCTGTTTTCGCTATGGGTCGCCATCCGGCGGTCACCGCGCGTGCGAAGGGGTTACATCGCGGGGCTGCTGGCCTCGCTCGCCCTGTGGGGCTGGTACTACGCCGACGGCCTGATGAACACCGGCGGCGGCGCCAACATCGGCCTGGGCATCATCATGATGCTGTCGCCGCTACCGGTGTTTCTTGTCATGTGGATGTTCGCCCGCAAGGCGTGACCGATGGTGCTGGATCCAGCGGGAATGTAGAGAAGGCGTGGCTTTCCAGCCGGGGCATCCGCTGGCACTGGTTGCGTGTGAGAATCCGCAGATCATGGCCGCACGGACCGGATGACTTCAATGGAAAAGCGTGTCTGCTTCGATTTTGAAATCGAGTTCAGCAACGGCGGCGGAATCCAGGGCCAAGGTTTTCGTCTTGATATCGAAGGCGATGACATCGATGGCGACGCGCTAGCGGAGTACATCGTCCGCGATATGCGGCTGCTGATGGTGGGTGCTGTGCGCATCCTCAACAAGCGGATCATCGAAGAGCCGCACAAGCGGCCATTGGAAGCAGGGTCCGGGACCGCCAGCGATCAATGACAGCTTCCATTGAAGGACCCTGAGCCCTTCGATTTGGCTACTCGCGTCACAGTGTAGGTCTAGCCCATCAAACTCAGACGACCAACAGAAACAAGCGATTTCCCATCGTCCGCATCATCCCGCATGGTGTTCTCCAGAGCCTAGAAACTCTAACGTGAGAGAGTTGGATATTCCTTTGTCGGGAGGGTGGCTAATACAACACCTCCGAGGAAATACGCCATGCCGGGTCTCACTGACGGTTTCTAGCCTCCCGACGCCCTTGCCATCCCGGCAAGGGTGCTTCACACCGGAGGTCCAACATGCTTACTCAGTGGGCGGACACGCCTCTCGATGAACTCCCCAAGCGCAGGGCAAGCTATTCCCGCCCTGCACGCACCTACAAGGTCTGTGCGCAGTGGTACGAGGATCCCGACTCGATGCGTCGCGGTGAGCTCCTGCCTCGTTTCCAGCTGCGCGGTCGCTGGCTGCATGACATCGGCTTCGTCATTGGCGCCAAGCTGGCGGTGGAGGCCAAGGAGGGCGTCATCACCCTCACGGTGATCGAGCGGCCGGCACCGGTAGTTCCAAAGATCCCCAGGAAATTACAGCGGGAAATGGCCCGCGGGAGGCAGTCATGAGCAGGAACGTTCTGATGCAGGCCAAGATGGAAGATCAGCTGCGGGCCAGCTTCCAGGCAGCGGCGGCGCGCGAATGCCGTCCTGCCGCGCAGGTGTTGCGGCAGTTGATGGAGGCGTACGTGGCGGTGCAGTCCGAGCCCGACGCGAATGACGGACGGAGGCGCAGCACGGCGGTGCGTCGTGCGGCGGGAGCGGTAGTCAGCCTGGCGCCGCCGCCTGCGCCGCTCACTGACGGCGACGACCGCGACCTGGAGGAGGTTGCACGGCGGCAATGCGGCTGGCGCAACACCCCATTCGGAGCAGGGTGAATCAGGGCGCCGATGTGGGCAGTGGGCACTCTGGTCCTACAGGTGCCCCTGTCCGCAGGATCGTGTCCGGCCGAGTAGAACTACTGACCGCCGACTGGTAAAAGTTCGGGTGGTTACGGGGCGCGGGTGAGCTCTACTGTCAGCACGATCCTGGCCACTACGGGCATTCAAGGAATCTCCTGATGAGCGCCGCCGGCAAGCCGAACATCGTCATGATCATGGCCGACGACGTCGGCATCTGGAACATCAGTGCGTACCATCGCGGGATGATGGGCGGCAGCACACCCAACATCGACAGATTGGCCGCGGAGGGGGCGCTGTTCACCGACTACTACGGGCAACAGTCCTGTACGGCGGGCCGCGCGGCGTTCATCACCGGGCAGACGCCGTTCCGTACCGGACTGCTGAAAGTGGGCCTGCCTGCGGCAAAACAGGGCCTGCAGGCATCCGATCCAACCATTGCCGAGATCCTCAAGCCGCTGGGGTACGCGACCGCGCAGATCGGCAAGAACCATCTGGGTGATCGCAACGAGTATCTGCCCACGGTGCACGGTTTCGACGAGTTCCACGGGATCCTCTATCACCTCAATGCGATGGAAGAGCCCTACGACCCGGAGTATCCGAGGGAGACGAGCTTCCGTGAGAAGTTCGGGCCGCGCAACATCATCCACAGTGTGGCTACCGACGAGGATGATGCCTCCGAGGATGCGCGTTGGGGGCGGGTGGGCAGGCAGGAGATCACCGACGCCGGACCGTTGCCGCCACATCCGGGCATGGATGAGGCGGCCACAGTGAGCATGGAGGATATCGACGCTGACCTGGTGAAGCGCTCCTGCGCATTCATCGAGCGATCGGTCGGCGCGGGCCAGCCGTTCTTCCTGTGGCATAACTCCACGCGCTGCCATTCCTGGACGCATTTGTCCAAAGCGTGGGACGGCAAGACCGGATTTGGGCTCTTTGCCGATGCCATGGCCGAACTGGACTGGATCGTAGGGGAGCTGCTGGCCAAGCTGGATGCGCTGGGCGTTGCCGACAACACGGTGGTGCTGTTCACCAGCGACAACGGCGCCGAGATATTCAGCTGGCCCGACGGAGGCAACCATCCGTTCCGGGGCGAGAAGGGCACTGTGTACGAGGGCGGCTTCCGCGTGCCGATGCTGGCGCGCTGGCCTGGCGTGATCCGCCCCGGGGTCATCATCAACGAGATCATGTCGGCCGAGGACTGGATGCCGACGCTGGTTGCCGCTGCCGGTGAGCCGGCGCTGAAGGAAAAGCTGCTGGACGGGTACCAGGCCGGCGCGAAGCACTTCAGAAACCATCTTGACGGCTACAACTTCAAGCCGTTCTTTGAAGGCGAGGTGGCGGACAGTCCGCGCCGTGAATTCTTCTATTTCAGCGACAACGCCGATCTGATGGCGGTCCGCTACAACCAGTGGAAGATTACCTTCAAGTCCATTGTGGGCAATCTGTTCAGTGGCAAGGAGGATTCAACCAACGTGCCACTGGTGACCAACCTGCGGGTCGATCCGTGGGAGCGGTACCAGACCGAGTCCACGTCGTACGGACAGTGGTGGGGCGAGAAGCTCTGGGTGATGATGCCCGCCACCGGCGTTGTGGGTGCGTTCCTGGCGACGTTCAAGGACTACCCGCCCAGCCAGGTGTCCGGATCGCTCAGCGTGGACAAGGCGCTGCAGGCGCTGGAGGAAGGCGGTAGAAAGAACTGATCAGGCCATCAACCACACCCGGATCAGCGACACCAGCTTGTCCACGTCCAGCGGCTTGGCGACGTAGTCGTTCGCGCCGGCCTGGATGCACTGCTGCTGGTCGTCGGGCATGGCCTTGGCGGTGAGGGCGATGATCGGCAGCTTGCCGAAGCGGCCGTCCTGCCGGATCTCGCGGGTGGCGGTGAGGCCATCCTTCACCGGCATCATGATGTCCATCAGCACCAGTTCAATGGCCTCCGGTCCCCCGACGGCGGTGGTCAGGGCGTCGATGGCCTCCTGGCCGTTGCGCGCGATGGTCACCTTGCAGCCGTGCGGCTCAAGCACGTTCATCAGCGCGTAGATGTTACGGACATCGTCCTCCACGACGAGCACGCGGCGTCCTTCCAACGCCGTATCCCGGTGTTGCGCCGTGCGGATCATGCCCTGCTTGGATTCGGGCAGTTCGCTGACCACCTGGTGCAGGAACAGCGTGACCTCATCGAGCAGGCGCTCGGGTGAGCGCGCACCCTTGATGATGATCGAACTTGAGTAGCGGCCCAGTCGCACCTCTTCGGCGGGCGACAACACCCGGCCGGTGTAGACGATGATCGGCGGCAGCGCTTGCGCGCTCTGCTCGCTGAGCAGTTCCAGCAGCTCGAACCCCGAGGCGTCGGAGAGCGTGAGGTCCAGCACCATGCAGTCGAACGTATGTTCGGCCAACGCCTGGAGGCACTCCGATGCGGAGCGCGCGCCGATCGTTTCCACGTCGGCCAAGGCCAGCAGGTCGCGCACGGCATCCAGCTGGACGGCGTCATCCTCGACCACCAGTACCAGCCGTGGGCGCAGCGACAGGCGGCGCTCCAGCGAGAGGAGTACGTTGGCCAGCTCATCGCGGGTGGCCGGCTTGCCGAGGTACCCCACCGCGCCGAGCGACAGTGCCTTGCGCGAATGATCCATTGCGGACACCACATGGATGGGAATGTGGCGGGTGCGCATGTCGTGCTTGAGCACGTCCAGCACCGACAGCCCCGACTGATCAGGCAGGCCGACGTCCAGCACGATGGCGTGCGGAAGCTCCGCGCGCGCGGCGGCCAGGGCCTCGCTCGCGGTGTGCGCTACCTGCGCGCGGAAGCCCATTTCGGCCGCCAGGTCGCTGACGATCTGGCCGAAGGCGATGTCGTCCTCGACGATCAGGATCAGGCCGCGGCCGTTGTTGGTCGCCCGGCCGCTCGCACTGCTCGCCGGGCGCGCTTCCTGCGTCATGGTCTGGGCGGTGCTTGCGTACGCGGGGCGAGCAGGCGCAGCCGCCGGCACCGCTACCGGAGCGGCCGTGCGTTCGGCGGTCGCCAGCCTTGCCGCAACCACCAGGCGGAAACAGCTGCCCTTGCCCGGCTCGCTTTCCACGGTGATGTCGCCCCCCAGCAGGCGTGCAAGCTCCTGGGAAATGGACAGGCCCAGGCCCGTGCCGCCGTAGCGCCGGCTGATGGAGCCGTCGGCCTGCTGGAACGCCTCGAAGATGCGCACCTGCTGCTCAGGCGCGATGCCGATGCCGCTGTCGGTCACCGAGAACGCGACCTTGCCGTCGCGCGTCGCCGACGCCGATACGGTTACGCCGCCTGCTTCGGTGAACTTCAATGCATTCGACAGCAGGTTCTTGAGGATCTGCTCGATGCGCTGGCGATCGGATTCGATCACGGCGGGGCAGTCGGCCATCATCGAGACATCCAGTGTCAGGCCCTTCTCGCTGGCTACCGGACCGAGCAGCGCCGCAATATCCACCAGCAGCTTCTCCACGCCAAAGCGCTCGGCGTGTACCTCGATGTGACCGGCCTCGATCTTGGACAGATCGAGAATTTCGTTGATGAGGTTGAGCAGGTCGGTGCCGGACGAATGGATGGTCCGCGCGAACTTCACCTGTTCCGCGCTGAGGTTGCCGTCGCGGTTGTCGCCCAGCAGCTTGGAAAGAATGAGTGCGGAGTTGAGCGGCGTGCGCAGCTCGTGCGACATGTTGGCCAGGAACTCGGACTTGTACTGGCTGGCGCGCTGCACCTTGTGCGATTCGGCCAGGATGGCGGCGTTGGCGCGCGCGAGCTTGTCGCGTTCGCTCTCGAGCTGCTGCGACTGGTCGAAGAGCTGGTTGTTGGTCTGTTCCAGCTCGGCCTGCTGTTCTTCCAGCTCGTGCTGGGAGCCGCGCAGCGCCCGGCTCTGTTCCTCCAGTTCCTCGTTGGAGACGCGCAGTTCCTCGCTCTGCACCTGCAGCGATTCGGATTGCCGCTGCGTCTGCATCAACAGCTCGGAGAGCTTGGCCCGGTAGGCCGCCGATTGCAGGGCCACCGCCATGTCGCCGGAGGCGAGCTCGAGCAGTTCGACCACTTCGGCCGGCACCGCACCGAAGAAGCCGAGTTCGATGACCCCGCTCACCTCGCCCTCGTGGATGCTGGGGGCGATGACCAGGTGGCGTGGCTGGGCCTGGCCCAGTCCCGAGCCGACCGTGAAGTAACCCGGCGGCACATCCGACACCACCAGAACGCGCTTCTCGTCCACGGCGCGGCCGAGCAGGCTGCCGCTGTCGCGGACCTGGTCGGTGCCGTCGGGCGCGGACGCGGTGCCCACCGCCCCGATCTGCCGGTAACCCGTGGCCGCCGGTTCGAACAGCATGCCGGCCTCGGCGCCGGTAAAGCGCGCGAGGAAGCCCAGGCTGGCGCGCGCCAGGGCGCCGCTGTCCAGGTCGCCGCCGGTCGCGGTGGCCAGCTCAAGCCGGCCGCGCTGCAGCCAGGCATCGCGTTCGCGTGCGCGGGTATGGCGACGGAGCAGGATGGCGATGAAGATCGTCAGCACGACGCCCAGCACGGCGCTGGCCGCGCCAGAGCTCAGGGCCGCGCTGTACGCCGATTCCATTTCCTCCAGGCGACGTGCGCGCTTGTCCAGTTCGATGGCGCCCATGGAGGCCAGGCGCGCCCGGATATCGTCCATGGCTGCCTTGCCGCGGTTGGAACCGACCACGGCCAGGGTGGGCTCGAGCCCTTGGGTGCGGCGTACTTCGATCGTTTCATGCAGCTCGTCCAGCTTGTCCTGGACCCTGCGTGCCAGCAGTTTGAGCCTGTCCCGTTGCGCGGCGTCATCGGCCAGTGCGTCTTCCACGGCCTCCAGCCGCGTGCTGGCAACCCCCAGCGCCGTGCGATAGGGCTCCAGATAGCTGTCGTCGCCGGTGAGCAGGTAGCCGCGCTGGCCGGTCTCGGCATCCTGCACCGCCGAGAGCACATCGCCCAAGGCGGTCATCGTCTCTTGGGAGCGGATCACCAGGGCGCTGCCCTCACGGATGGTGCGGATGTTCTTGCCGGCCAGGTACCCGCTGCCGAGGAAGAACAGCATGACCGCCAGCAGTGGCCAAAGCGTGCGGAAGGCGGTCCCGGCCTGGCTGGAAGAGCGGGGTTTGGGCGTGGAGGTCATGGTCTGGCAGGAGGGTGGAGGCAACCGTTCAGCGTATCACGCTGGCGGCTGACGCAACGGATGACCGGGTGGCCGGACCCTGCTTGCGCATCGGCTGGTAGACCGTCTGCCTTAGAGCCTGCCGGCAGCCGTGTACCGCGCCACACCCTGTTCGACCAGCAGCTGGAGCTCATGCAGCAGCGTCTGATCCAGGACGTCGAAGTTGAAGCACGACTTTCCCTGCATGCGCTTCTTCAGCGCGGGGCTGATCCCGGCGAGCAGCTCCGGGAAGTCGTAGACGGGCATGAAGTGGAACGAATGCTTCCGACCCGAAACCTTCACCGCCCCGAAGAACTGCGGCTTGCCCTTGGCGTCGAGGTTGCTGCAGTTGGCGTAGACGTGGTCGGCATCATCGTGCACGACCAGAAGCCGGGTCTTATGGGCCAGCAGCAGGTCGCGCAATGCGGCGAACAGTTTCGGCGGGTTTGCCTGTATCGCGCTCCCTTGCGGGGTGGCGGGCGTTGTTGGGTTCTTCATGGCCCGCCCTCTATTCCATCTCCAGAACCACCACGTCACTCAGTTCCGGGCCGCCGCCCCGGTTGCCGCTTCCTGCGGCTACGTAGAGCTTTCCATCGCGCGTCACCGCTTGGGTTCCGTGGCGACCCCTTGGAAGCGGTGGCAGTGTTGACCAGGTGCGGGAGGTCGCGTCCAACGCTTCCACCTCCGCATGCGCGGCGGTTTGACTGGCGCTCTCTCCGCCCAGTACGACCAGCTTGCCATTCCACTCAACGGACGTTGAACCGGCCCGTGCCGTTGGGAGGCGGATGTCGCTGTTGATCCATCGTCGCTGCGAGGGGTCGTAGATATCCACCGGGGACACGGTCTTCGAGAATGCCTCGCCGGTGTTGTGCGAGGACTGGCGCCCACCCGCCACGTAGATACGTCCGCCGACGACCGCTGCATGGAAATGGTCCCTTGCATGTGGCGCGTCTGCCAGGCGCGTCCACGTGCCGTCGGTCAGATCCAGCGCATCCAGCCACGCGACGTAGCCGGCGTTGTGGCCTTGGGTGTTTCCGCCGACCACGTAGGCGACTCCATCGATCACGGCGACGCCAGCAGCGCCCCGGCGACGTTCCGCCGGGATCTCCGTGCCCTGCGACCAGGTGTCCGCGGCCGGATCGTAAACGAGCACATGGGTCAGCGCCTGCTCATCGGGGAAGCCCCCGGTAAAGCCGCTGATGATGTACACCTTGCCCGCGTGGGCCACGGCCTGCGCATGATGTACCTCCAGCGGCGGGGATGCGGCCGGGTGCCAGGTGGAGGTGCCGAGATCCAGGTACTGCATGGCGCGCTCTCCGCGGCCGCCCAGGACATACATCCGGTTGCCCAGCAGCGCAGCGGAGCTCTCATGCCGCGCTTCGAGATCACCCTGTGCCGCGATGGGTGTCCACTGGGCCGCTCCAGGTTGCCCAGCGGTCTGGTGCGCGTGGGGGGCGGTGTCGGCCCACGCAGGCGCCGTCTGCGCGAACGCGGCGGACAGCAGCAGGGAAAGCAGTGCGCGTTTGTTGCAGGTCATTCGCAGTTCCTCTTGCCGGGCTCCCAGGCAGGATCGTTCTCCGGCGGCGGCTTGTACAGTGCCGGCGAACGGGCTGGCTGCTTCGCGCATTTGGATGAGCCGCCGCAGGGCAGCTTCAATACACTGGCATACTTCGCCCGTTCAACTCAGCTGCGCGTAGGCGCCCCTCCACGTTTCGAGGTGAGACCACATGGATGGGACCGGCCCGGCGTCCTACATGCTCTTCTTCTTCGCCGGTCTGGGCGTCTTCAATGGGGCGGCGTTGGCGGTCTACCTGCTGTGGCGACGACCGGCCCGGCCGGCGCAGCGTTGGCTGGCGGCCGTGGTGCTGATGTTGAGCCTGCGCACCGGCAAGTCTGTCCTGTTCTACTTCTGGCCGGACATCTCCAAGCTGGTGCTGCAGGTCGGCCTGACCGCCTGTTTCTTCATCGGCGTCTGCCTGATCGGTTTCGTCCGCGCCTGGATTGATCCCGAGCGCCGGCAGACCTGGAACGATCCGGTCATCGCGCTGGGCCTGCTGGTGCTTGCGATCGCCTTCGGCGTGGCCTTCCCCTATACCGACCATGTGAGCCTGTGGGCGGGGCCGGTCTGGGCTTCCATCCAGGTGTGCTGGCTGGCCTGCCTGGGGGCGGCCGCTGGGCTTTTCCTACGCGCGTCCAGGCACGGTCGCATCGAGGCGCCCGGCGCGCTGACCCGCACCCATGTCGCATCGGTCATCGTGGGCGTGGCGGTGATCTGGCTGGCCTATGCCACGGCCGGGTTGACGTCGTACATCGTCGGCGCGCTGTCGTTCTCGCTGGTGCTGTACCTGAGCACCAGCCTGGCGCTTGCCTGGCGCACGCCTCGTCCCACCGCCGAGCCCTATCGGGACCGCAAGATCGCGCAGACAGATGCCGACGCGGCACTGCGCGCCCTGCAGGCGCTGATGACCGACGAGCGCCTGTACAAGGACGCTGGCTTGACCCTGGCCAAGCTGGCCAAGCGCCTGAACATGCCCCCGGCACGGCTGTCGCAGCTGCTCAACGACAACCACAAGACCGCCTTCAAGCCGTACCTGGCGCAGATCAGGGTCGAGGCCGCCAAGCAGCTGCTGCGTGCGCAGGCGGCGGCGTCGATGGAGGAAGTGGCGGAAGCATCCGGCTTCCTGTCCACGTCCACCTTCCACCGGAGTTTCAGCAAGGTGGAAGGAACCACGCCCGCCGCCTGGCGGCAGGCCCAACTGCGCCTGGAGAGTGGCTCCTGAAACGCGTTCTGCGACTCACCAAACGCGCTTCAGCATATTGATTCAAAAGGGAATTCGACAGACTTCCGGGCACTTGTCCACCGGAGTCCCGCTCATGTCGCAAACGCGTCCCACGCCGTCCCCTACCGGCTCCTTGTCACTGCCAGTACGCCTCATCAGAGGGTTCGCCATCGCCTGCCTCGGGCTGTTGCTCGGCGAACTCGCGTATGCCAATCCGGTGACGGATGAGGGTGAGATCGCTGCCGTCATTCAGGACTATCTGCATGGCAGTTCCTACAACGAGCACGACCAGCTCCGGCGGGCGTTCCATCCCGAGGCGCGGCTGTACCTGAGCCAGGGAACCGACGGCATGCGCGAGGTGGGTATCGCCGAGTACGCCGGGTGGTTTGCCAGCAACCCGGGGCAGTTCAATGGCCGTATCGGTCGCCTGCTGGGCGTCCAGGTCGAAGGCAACATCGCCACCGCCAAGGCGGAGATTCTGGTCGGCAAGGACCAGGCGCGGTTCGTCGATCTGTTCCTGCTGAAGAAGCTGGGCGGGCACTGGATGATCATCAGCAAGACCGCCACCCGCCAGACGGCGCCAGCGCATGGCCGCCAGGTGCTGCTGGTGGTGTCCAACGTGGACACCATGCCCGGCACCCGGCTCAGCGCCGGCAACAGTTTCTCCGAACTGATCCATGCCTATGCCGGCTTCCGTGAGGCGGGCTACGGCGTTCAGTTCGTCAGCCCCGACGGCGGCGCCGTGCCGCTGGCCTATATCGATACCCGCAACGCCGAGCACAAGGCCTGGGTCTACGACAGCGACTTCATGTGGGCGCTGGCCAACACGCGCCGGCCCGACGAGGTGAATCCGGCAGATTATGCGGCGCTGATGTACATCGGCGGCAGTGCGGCCATGTACGGCGTTGCCGAGCACCCAGGCCTGCAGTCGCTGGCGGTGCGCATGTACGAGCAACCGGGCGGCATCGTTTCGGCGGTGTGCCATGGCAGCGCGGGGCTGGTGAACCTGACCCTGTCAGACGGCTCCGCGCTGGTAAGCGGAAAGCGTGTCACCGGGTACCCGGATGCATTTGAGGACATGAGCGCGGCTTACTACAAGACGTTCCCGTTTTCGATCGAACAACGGCTGCGCGAACGCAGCGGCCAGTTCAGCCATGGCGCCCGCGGAACTGCGCATGTGGAAGCCGATGGCCGGCTTATCACCGGCATGAACTGGGAATCTACCCGGGGCGTGGTGGCTGCGATCATTCAGCGGCTGGAGGCCGGGGGTGGCGAGATGCGCCAGGGCGTGGAAGCCGGTCGCTGAGTGGCGGACGGGGGCGAAATGGCGCGGCCGCAAAAGGGCTGGTGGGTCTGGACGGTCTGGACCTGACGGGTTACGTCGATCTGCTCCAGGGGATATCGGCGTCGGTCACGGCGGACTCGAATTGCGGCCGCCCGAACCAGTAGCCCTGCATCAGCCGGATGCCGAGGTCGGACAGGCAGTGCGCCTCATCACCGGTCTCGATGCCTTCGGCAATGACATCTATCGCCAGCGCCTCGCACATGGAGACCACGCCGGCCACGATCGCGCGTCGTGACCGGCTGTGGTCGATGCCCCGGATCAAGGCCATATCCAGTTTGACGATGTCCGGTTGGAAATCCGCCAGCAGGTTCAGGCCGGCAAACCCGGCACCGAAATCATCGATGGCCGTCTTGAAGCCGATACGCTTGTACTCGCTCAGGATCTCCGCCAGCCATTTCCCATCGCTGACCTGCTCGCCCTCCACGGTTTCAAATATGATGCGATCGACCGGAAACCCATGCCGATCGGCGGCCTCAAGCGTGGAGCGTATGCACACCTCGGGCCGGTAGATCGCATTGGGCAGAAAGTTGATTGAAAGATGGGAGCGCAACTGCAACGAAGCTGCGATCCGGATGGCTTTCTCACGGCAGGCCTGGTCGAACGAATACCGGTTCTCGGCAGTGACGCGTGACAGTACCGAACTCGCCGGTTCGCCCGCCGGGCCGCGCACCAGTGCTTCATGCGCGAACACCTTGCGTGCATGCACATCGACGATAGGCTGGAATGCGTAACTGAATTCGAACTGCAGCGGATCCGCATCCCGGCACAGGGCGCATCCGGCGCGCGTATCGGTGGGAGGCATGCGGCTGATTCCGTGTTCGGGTCAAGGCAGGGAGCATAGCCGATGCCCACTCACGGCGATGTGGATGTAGCGCGTTACGGGCCGCTTCACGCCCGCTTCACTGCCAGCCCATCGCGGTTTCAAGCGGCGCAGACAGAGTGGATCCACTTTCGCGCGGATGCCTCGCTCATGGGAACGGTCTACGCCACGTTGCTGTTCATTGCAGTGATCCTGGGGCTTGCGTTGGCCGGGCTCATCGCGATCTACCAGCGCCACAAGCCACTGTTCGTGGCATCGGTCCTCGTCCTGCTCGGGGTTCCATTGGCAGCGTACGTCATCGTGTCGCATGCCTCCAAGTTGAAGGACGTACCCCTTGGGCTGGGTGTAAGCACCATCCTTTATGACGGCGGCGCGAACTGGTCGCTGGACGATGCCGGCGTTCGTGTGTACGCGCTACCGGGTCAGGCCATCAGAAACGTTATTGCCGGCGGGGAGACGTACCTGTCCTCGCTTCCTCCAAACAAGAACCCCTGGCTGGAAAGTTGGCGGGGGGACTATTCCCGATACGGTGGTTGGCGGCGAACCCCGATCGTACCCAGCCAGCGTTGGCAGTTGGACGCGCACACTGGCTCTTTATCGGTGTCGGGTTACTTCAGTCAACGGGAATGGGTCATGCACCGCCGTCACGGGGAGGTGTCGCGCCAGATCGAAGCGGCGGTCAACCAACCCGGGAGCTACTACGCGTTTGGCGATGGTGGCACGCTGATCATCCAGCCAGTCGCCGGCAAGGCGTTCTACATCTATACGCCGTTTGAGGACTGACGCCTGCTGAGGTGAGAGGAAGCAGGGCGACGAACGGGTTTGATGGCCCTTGGTGGCGCATGCGAATAGCGTCAACCCAGCGCAACCATGGCTTGGCTCATGGGTGGCACCTGTTATCGAGGTATTTCCTTACAAAACATGAGGTTGAACCCGGATGGATCGGGCTGACTCTGTCGTTCAAAGTAGAGGTCGGTGCCAAAAAGGCACATTTTGCCCACTGGTGTACGATGCCCTTTCCAACCACATTCGGGTCGGCTGCCATGAAGCCCACTGACACCGCTCTTCGGCGCAACGCCAAGACGGGCTCCTTCGCCTCCGTGAGGGAGAAGGGGTCGAAGGCCACGGAGGTGCACCTGTTGAATCTGCCCACCATGACGGCCAGTCAGCTCAAGAAAGGCGGATGGCCTGGCGTGATGGCGGAAGTGAACAAGGCGGCCGCGGTGGCGGTGACCAACCATCACCGGACCGAGGCCGTGATACTTACGGCAGGGCAATACGAATCGCTCGTGCAACGGGCATCAACGCCGAAGGGGTCGGGGAGGCCTGCACCGTCCGATATGGCGTCCAAGGAAGTCGCGCTGGCGCGACTGCAGAGTGCGTTCGATCAGCGGTTGGCCAAGCTCAAGGATGGCAAGTCATTGGGTGCTGCGACAGGCAAGCGTGCGCGTCGTGGAAAGGTCACCCTCGGACCGTCCGTCTGACGCATGCCGAGGATACTGGTCCTCGCGGGCGTGAACGGGGCCGGCAAGAGTTCCCTGCTGGGCGCTTGGATGAGGGAGGAAGGGCTGACATGGTTCAATCCCGACGCATTCACCCGTGAGCTTGAGGCTGCGGGGTACCCGCATCACGAGGCCAATGCGAAGGCGTGGGAGGAGGGCAAGAACCGGCTTGTCCGGGCCATGGTCAACGCCGAGGACTATGCCTTCGAGTCCACATTGGGCGCCACTACTATTCCAGCGTTGCTGCGTGAGGCCATGGAAAGTCATGAGGTCCATGTCTGGTTCTGTGGCCTCTCCAATGTGGATCTGCACATCGAGCGGGTGTCTGAGCGGGTAGCTCAGGGCGGACACGATATTCCGGAGCACAAGATCAGGGAGCGTTTCGACACGTCTCGACAGAACCTGGTCGCGCTACTGGGTGGGCTGACCACGCTTCATCTCTACGACAACAGCGTCCCGATGGAAGACGGTGTCGCCGAGCCTCGCTTAGTGCTGGAACTCGAGCATGGCATCATGCTTTACCCGGCCGATGTGGATGCGCTCGTCGCAACCCCTACGTGGGCAGTCCCCATCATGGAACACGCGCTGCGAATCCATCCTCCCGCGTGGCTTGCTTGAGGATGTCCTGCGCTCCTTGTAACTCCTGCAGCCAACCATCCGCCTGACGACCGAACGCCGCCATGATCAGATCACTTGCGCTTGCCTTGCTCATACCCGCTGCCGCGACCGTCCAAGCGCATGCGAGCAGCGGTGAAGAATTCTGTGGCGAGGCGATCGGTATCTATCTGCCCACGCCCCAAGGAACGCCGGCACCCAACATCGAACTGGCTGATTTTCAGTACACCAGTCCTGATGATCCCTGCGCGCGCAACATCGCGCATGACGAACTCATGAAGCTTCATGCGGCAATCAAACCGTTGGCGGCGGCTGCATTCGCTGATAGCCCGGCCAGCTTTGGCGTCATGGTTCGCTATACGCTCACGCCAGATGCACCGGCAACGTTCGAAATGCAGGCGCGTGATGCGCCCGACAGTGAGAAGCCTCGGCTAACCCGCTTCTACCATGCAGCGGCAGCCCTGGAGGACTTTCACTCATCGAGCGGGACGGTTTACGTGGTCGTCCACTACACCGTCTCCCCCACTGGGGAAGCGGCGCGGCCCGCGGAGGACTGAAGAACCCGGGGTGGGGAGCTGCTGGTGGCCTACGTGTGGGATGCGCTAGCCAAGCGCGGGAAGGATCCAGCCGCCGCCCATTGGCGGAGAAGGTTCACGGGTATTTCACCGGATAGCGCCGCTAATCCGTGTATGGCCGATCAGCGCCATCGCCCGGTTCGACCGAAGCTCCCCTCAGCACATTCGGATTCCTGGCTACAGCGACCCCGCCGGAGTTACCCAGATGAGAGTCTTGCTCGCGGTTCTCGTACTCGCATGCGCCTATCCCGCTGCAGTCGCGGCGGCGGCTCTCCCGCGCACGTCCGATGGGATGTCCTGTGACAGCCCCAACCAGTCGCAGGCGGGGCTGAACCAATGCGCCAGCAACGGTGCAAAAGCCGCTGACGCCGAGCTCAACCGGGTCTATGCGAAGGTGCTGGCCGCCAATGCCGACGACAAGGTGTTCCTTGAGAAATTCAAGGCCGCCCAGCGCGCCTGGGTGGCGTTCCGTGACGCGCAGATCGCGGCGCGCTACCCCAGCCCGGCGGACTACGGCAGCGTTCTTCCTATGTGCCAGAGCAATGAGTACGAGCAGCTGACGCGCGACAGGGTCAAACAGCTCAACGCGTGGGTGGCCGGTACGGAAGAAGGGGATGTCTGTGCGGGGTCGTATCCCATGAGCGGCAAGTAGAGCCCGCGTCCGCTCCCGGCACCGGTGGGTGTGGGCGGCATCCAAAGCCGGCGTGACTGGCTTATGATCCACCCACTTCATTCCCGCAGCGGCATCATGGACCGAGCCCGTACGTACCTTGCATGGCGACAGCCGCTGCTGCGGTGGACCGCACTGCTGATGCTGCTGTGGTGTACCGCACCCGCGCTGGCACAGACCGCGCGCAAGCCGTCGCCGTACGAGTACCGCCCGGGCAGTGACGCCGCCCCCGCGCAACCCACGACCGGCCCGGATTATCTGTCGCGCATCGACAGCCGCGCGCAGTTCATGCAGCTTGCCCGTGTCTACAACGCCGGCACGGCGCTGGAGATGCCCCACCTGATCTTCGTGATCGACCGGCAGAACGCCGCGCGCGTTTACTACATCAATACGCCTCGTTTTGGCCTGCACGAGCAGTTCGTGCGCGGCCAGCGGCTGGTACGGTCCCTCGACAAGGCCACGCTCAATGCGCAGTACCGCGACCCGCAGCGACGGTTCCTGTTCGGTACGTTGAGCTGGCAGCGTGACCTGCCGGGTTACACCTACGAATTCTGGGAGGGCGACACGCTCACCGGTCCCCTGCTGCGGCAGACCGATCAGGTGCTGCACGCCTCGTTCCGCGAGCCGATCCGCTTCAAGACCAACTCCACCCAGCACGAGCAGGTGGCAAGCGCCACGGGGTTGCCGTTCGTGACCCAGGAGGCATTGCTGCGCGAGCAGCGTTTCCTGCCGCTCAACACGGGGCGCGCCGAAGGGCGGCTGCGCATCGTGCGCACCGAGGCGCAACTGCGCACGCTGTCGCCGCGCGACATCCCGGTACTGGACGAGGTGCCCATCGCGCTGGCGCCGGTGGCGGGGCTGGTGACGCAGCGCCCGTCCACGCTGCTGTCGCACGTCAACCTGCTGGCCAAGGGGTGGGGCATTCCCAACGTCTATGTGCGCGATGCCGTGGCGGCGCTGCGCCAGTACGACGGGCGCTGGGTGGCACTGGAGGTCACGCATAACGACTACCGGGTTACGCCGCTGGCGCGCCCGCCGAGGACGCCAGGCGCCGCGACGGTCCGCCCGGTGGCACGCAACCTGCCACGCCCGGATCTGTCGGTGGTGGCGCTCAAACCACTGGTGGCACTGCGGGCGCGCGACAGCGGCCACTGTGGCGTCAAGGCGGCCAACCTGGGCACGCTGAAGGCGGCACTGCCACCGGCCGCGCGGGTACCCGATGGTTTCTGCATTCCGTTCTCGCACTATCAGGCGATGACGCAGCGCCTGCATATTCCGCAGCGCCTGCAGGACCTGCAGCGCCGGCCGGGCTTCAGCAGCGACCCGAACATCCGCCGTGACGCACTGGCCGCGCTGCGCGCGGAAATCTCCAACGCCACGCCTGATCCCGCATTCGTGCGCGCGCTGGAGTCGCAGTGGCAGGCGCAGCTCAAGGGTGCCGGGGTATTCGTGCGCAGCTCGTCCAACTCCGAGGATCTGCCCGGCTTCAGTGGCGCCGGTCTGTACACCACCGTGCCCAACGTGACCCGCGCCGATGCGGTGGCCAAGGCCGTGCAGACGGTGTGGGCGTCGGTGTACAACTTCGAGGCGTACGAGGCACGCACGGCGGCCGGGCTGGGGCAGGACGCGGTAGCCATGGCGGTGCTGGTGCAGGTTGCCGCGCCGTCGGACAGTTCGGGCGTGATGATCACCCGCGATCCGTTCGATGCGGCGCGCCGCCACATCACCTACATTTCGGCCAAGCGTGGGCTGGGTATCCGCGTGGTGGAGGGCAAACGCCAGGCCGAGCAGGTGATGTATTCCACCTGGTCCAAGGCGGTGCAGGTGCTGAGCCGCTCGGCGGAAGATACCCAGCTGGTGACCAACGCAGCGGGTGGCGTCCGCGAAGTTCCCATCACCGGCTCACGCCAGGTGCTGACCGACGCGCTGATCGCGCGGCTGGCCAAAATCGGGGCCAGTACCAAGCAGGCGCTGGGCGGTGTGGACCAGGACATCGAGTGGGCCGTGGTGGGCGATGAGGTGCTGGTCCTGCAGTCGCGTCCGTACGTGGACGGGAGTGCGCGGTAGTCAGCTGACCTGAGCGTCCCAAAGGCACATGACCTGGGTGATGGCCGCGTCCATCGCCTTGAAGGTCACGCCATCCCTGGCCAGCGTGGTCAGCCCAAGCAGGAAGCTGTCGAACACGCACGCCAGCGAAGGTGCGTCGGTAGCCGGGGCGAGCTCCCCACTTGCGATGCTGCGTTCCACGCAGGCGCGGATCCCGGCGCGCGTGTGAGCGCGCGAGCGCGTCAGCGGGGCAGACAGTGCCGTGAGCTCCGGTGACGGCGCGCTCATCACGCCCAGTGCAACCATGCAGCCCTTGGGGTGGCCGCGCTCGCACTGCATCCTGGCCGAACGACGCAGCGCCAGCTCGATGGCCTGCTTTGGGCCGAGTGCCGTGTCCCACAGGCAGTGGGTCACCTGCGCATAAGTTGCCAGATAGCGTTCCATGCACTCCTTGAAGAGCGCCTCCTTGGAGCCGAACGCGGCATAGAAGCTGGGCGCGGTGATGCCGCCGCCGATGGCGGCCTTGAGCTGGCTCAAGGACGTGGATTCGTAGCCCTGCTCCCAGAACAGGTGAAGTGCCTCCTCGACCGCCGTGTCCCGGTCGAAGCTGCGTGGCCTGCCCATCTGTGCCATGGCGGTCTCCAATGTCTACATAAATACTAGTCGATACACATGTGGTTGACCACACGGCATGCCGGGCGTATATATGTACCGAGCGATATATATGTAGTTGCCGACCCGGCTCCCCCCAATGAAGGACAGTGTGTGACCTCCTCAAACGCATCAACGGACAGCGCGATCCCTGCGCCGCTGCCGGTCACCGCGCTGCTTGCGCTGGCCATGACCGGCTTCATCTGCATCGTGACCGAAACCCTCCCGGCAGGCCTGCTTCCCTATATGTCCGAGGGTCTTGGTGTTACACCCGCACTGGCCGGGCAGACGGTCACCGCCTACGCATTGGGTTCGGTGCTGGCGGCAATCCCGCTGACCATCGCCACCCAGCAATGGCGGCGGCGCAACGTCCTGCTGCTCACCATCGTCGGCTTCCTGCTGTTCAACTCTGTCACCGCGCTGTCCAACCACTACACGCTGACCCTCGTGGCGCGGTTCTTCGCCGGCGCAGCAGCAGGCCTGGCATGGAGCCTGCTTGCCGGCTATGCGCGGCGCATGGTCCAGCCGGAACAGCAGGGCAGGGCCATGGCGATTGCGATGGTGGGTACCCCCATTGCGCTGTCCCTGGGCGTGCCGCTGGGCACCTGGATGGGCGGCATGCTGGGGTGGCGCACCGCGTTTGCGGCCATGTCGGCGCTGACGGTGGTACTGATCGTCTGGGTGCTGGTGAAGGTGCCCGACTACCCCGGGCAATCGCCATCGCAACGCGTGCCGCTGCGCAAGGTGCTGGGCACCCCGGGCGTACGTCCCGTACTGGCCACGGTGATGGCGTGGATGCTGGCGCACAACATTCTGTACACCTACGTGGCGCCATTCGCCGCACACGCGGGGCTGGGCCATCGGGTGGACATGCTGCTGTTGATCTTCGGTGCGGCGGCGCTGGCAGGCATCGCCTTGACGGGGAAGCTGGTGGAGCGCCACCTGCGCAGTACCGTGCTGGTATCGCTGGCGACGTTCTTCGCGATCTGCGTGGTGCTGGCAGTGCTGCAGTCGCTGCCGGCCGTGGTCTACGTGTGCGTGGCGATATGGGGCCTGACCTTCGGTGGCGCAGCGACGCTGCTGCAGACCGCACTGGCCGACAGTGCAGGCGAAGGCGCCGATGTGGCACTGTCGCTAAACGTGGTGGCATGGAACAGCGTCATCGCCGGCGGTGGCGTGGCCGGCGGGCTGTTGCTGGACCGCTGGGGCGCGCAGACCTTCCCGGCGGCCATGGCGCTCTTGCTGGCGGTGGGATTCGTCATCGCATGGCGCGCCCGACGCCATGGGTTTGCGGCGGGCGAGCGCTCAGCGGTGGCCGGTCACTAGGGCCCGTTTCCGCCTCAACGCGGCGCAAGGAACTGCCGCATGCGCTCCAGTTCGTCGTCCAGGGCATTGCGGAATCCGGTGCCTTTGGGCGCTTTGCCGGCCACATAGCCGAACGTGGATTCCAGCCGGCCGTCACGCACCGCAAGGTTGCCCCAGCCGATCACCTGGCCGCGCCAGAGCATCGGCAGCGCGTAGTAGCCGAACTGGCGCTTTGCGGCTGGCGTGTAAGCCTCGAACTTGTACGTCCAGTCCCAGAGCAGGGTGAACCGCCTGCGGTCCCACACCACGGGGTCGAAGGGGGCGAGCAGCCGCAGCTGGTCATCGAGGGCGTAGCGGCGCGAGCGCGGGTTCTCATCGGCGGGCCAGTACCAGGTAGTGCCATCGATGCGGCAGCTTGCCAGGTGTTCGTGCGCCAGTCGCAGCGCTATCCGGGTGTCCACAGCGAGATGTGGTGCGCCGTAGTCGAGCAACCGCACCAGATAGGTCAGGCTGGCGGCGGGCAGCGGCGCGTACTTGCGCACCACCAGCTCGATCAAGGCCGCGGCGCGCAGCGCGCGTGCAGCGGGACCCTCGTCCGGGTCGGCGTGCATGGCCGGTTCGTAGACACGCGTGCCGCTGTCGCGTCGCTTCACCCGCAGCAGCCCGCGGTAGTGCATGCCGTCCAGCAGGTGCGTGCTGGCGTTGCTTGAGCCGCCCCAGTAGTTGGTGACGCGCCCGTGCGCGAAGTGCTGGTCGACCTCGCGGGGATGCACCGCGCCGCGTTCACGCACGAAGGCCAGTACATCGGCGGCCTTGCGCCGTGTCCCGGCATCCCAGGCATTCTTCGCCTGTCGCGGGTGGATCAACGCCAGGTGCGCGCGCGGCAGGAAGCCGTAGTTGACCAGGTAATCCTCGTCCACCGCCAGGCGCGCGTAGCAGCGCTCCAGGTCGCCGGCGCGGTAGCCCTTGACGCGATGGCGCAGCGTCAGATCCTGCGCCCGTGCCGGCGCGCGGATGGGGTCGGCCTGCACAAAGCCCAGGCGACGTATCGCCGCCGGCAGCGTGGTCGGGGTGAACAGGGTGCGCGCCACCGCATGGCGACGCAGGTCGTCGAGGCTGACTTCATTGGCCATGGGGGAATTGAAGCACAGCCACATCTGGTTCGCGCAGGCGAGTTGTGTTGAATGGGCAATCCAACCTCTACGTCATTCCGGCGGCGCTGGTGTACGGCGCGCTGGCGAAGGAAGTGCCGTGCTGATCTACCCTTCGGACGTTGACTGTCCACGCACGCGCCTCATTCCACCCTCGCCAGCTGCTGCTTGAAGCTCGGCCACAACGCCAGCTTGTGGGTAATGCTGGTGATGGTGCGACGCGGGTCGGTGGGATGCGGCCTGGACGAGGTGCTGCTCCTGCCCTGGCGCCACAGCCCGAACATCACGATCTCAGCGCCAACGGGGAAGGACTGCAGCCACGCGGCATCGGCGTGCCCCACGCTGACTTCATAGAAGTCCCGGCGGTCGGCCACGCCGGTCTGCTGGTACTTCGGGGCGCAGTTGAGGAACATGGAACCGGGCTGCGGCGATCGGTGTGACCTGACCGTGCCGACCAATGCCATCGGCAGGTCGGTCGTGCTCGCACCCAGCCGCTCCCAAGCGGCGTCATAGCGCTCCTGCGTATGGAAGAAGTTGTCCCAATCGACTTTCTTCTTGCCCAGGCGCAGCGTCACCTGCGCCGCGAGCAGAGCGTCGCTCTCGCACATCGCCCCCAGCACGAGCAGGTCGGCGAGGGTGCGCAGGTAACCCTCCAGCGGGCTCGCCTCCGGCTCCCCACCGCCGGCACGCTTCAGGGCCTGCTGCAGGATCAGCAGCCGCAGCTCGTATTTTCCGTCCCCCATCGCCAGCAGGACATCGGGATCGGCACCCGTGGATAGCAGGGACTGCAGGTAGCTGGGGGCGTTGTACCGGCAGCCCGGCTGGTGCTCGGCGCCCTTGTTCAAGCCGATGTAGCCGTGCTCGGCCACGAACTTCACCGAGGCGCCGCAGCCAGGGCTGTCGCACAACAGCGTGGGCAGCGTCTGCTTTGTATCATGGCGCTTCTGAAGGTCTGCGATGCGGTGCAGGGTGCCGTGTGTTCCAACGGCCCTGCGCATCTTGATGGCGCGACTCATCTGGACCGATCAACCCGGAAACGCGGGGAAGCGCTCGTCCGGGTGGCGTTTCTTCCATTCGGTGTGGGCCACGGTTCCTTCCCAGGCGATGAAGGACTGCGGCGGGCGCCCGCGACCGGACCAGGTTTCCTGGCTGTGCGGCAGCCAATAGCGCGGCGGCAGTTCCTCGCCGGCAACTTTTTCCGGCTTGGCGCGCTTGGCGGGGCGCACCGGGGCCTCACCTGCCACCAGCGCGCGGATGCTGCGCTGTTGTTCGGGGCTGAAATCGGCATAACTGGCGTTGAGCAGCACGGTCACACGCGTATACGCCTCCTTGGTGGCGGCACGCAGCACGGCGTGCGGGGACGGGGAGGCGGATGACTTGCGGGGCATGTGATTCCAGGTAAGAAGGAGCTGACGGTGGCACGATAAATGATGCCCCTGCCCAGCGCCATGGCGGCGACCGGCATGACATGACGTTTGACGCGCCCGTTGTGGCGGTGCGGGGGAGTGAAGACCCCCTCTTTCGAGGCATGCGCCCCCGCGGTGATGGGTCCCCAATGTGGGCAGCCAGATCGAACGCGGGAGGCGACCGGTGCAGCTGCTGTACGCGACATTTCCTGATCGACTGCCCGGCGTGGGCCTGCTCATGCTGCGGCTGCTGCTGTCCTCGATGCTGGTCTGGCACTGGGGCCTGCGCATGGCGATGCCCGGGGCTGACCTGCTCGCCTGGGCGTGGCTGGCGGCGGTCCTGCTGGCCAGCGGCAGCCTGCTCCCCCTGGGAATAGGGGGCTCGCTGGTCATAGGCTGGCTGGATGCGGGCCTGGACGGCTGGCCGTTCGCCGGCCTGCTGGTGGCCCTGTTGCTGCTGGGGCCGGGGGCCTATTCGGTGGACGCGATGCTGTTCGGCAGGCGGGTCCTGCAGCGGCCGGCCTCCGGAGGGGCCGGTCACCAGGAGCATCGGCCCGATGACGACCCGAAAGAGTAGGTGCGCGATGGGCCAATTGGGGGTTTGGGCGCGAGGCCCATGCGACCAGCATGCACAGCAACTCTCCCGAGGTCGCCGCCCGTGCACACCCGCCCTACGGCATTCCCCGTCCAACCCGTGATCGGGCCCTGCATGGGCATGGGCATGGTCGTGCCTGTGCCAGCGGTCGGCTCGCCGGCGATAGGGCGGGCGGTCGCCTACATCGACGCCAACCTGTGTGAGCCGTTGCAGCTCAGTGCCATCGCGGCCGTGGCGTGCATGAGCCGCTGTCACTTCGCGCGGTTGTTCCGCCACCAGATCGGGGTCAGTCCCATGGAGTACCAGCGTCTGGGGCGCATCGAGCGCGCGCGGCATCTGCTGCGCAGTGATGGCCAGCGCATCGGCCAGATCGCCAGCGAACTGGGCTTCTACGACCAGAGCCACTTCGTGCGCTGGTTTCGCCGCACCTTGGGCTGCACGCCGTCCGCGTACGTCCGGGGCGAAGCGCCCTCCCGATTGCCGGTGGCGTGACGGCCATCGGGGCGGAACACCGTGGTCCGCCTTGCCTGGGCGTTTTTGTATGATGGCGCGGGCGCAAGGGGCTGATGATGACGTTCATATTCCGGGGCCTTGCCTGCGCGTGGCTGCTGTTCCTCAGTGGACATGCCGCTGCGCTTGATCCTGCACGCGGTGTGGCGCAGTTCCACCACACCGCCTGGACCGTGAATCAGGGCGCACCTGGCCAGGTGACCGCGCTGGCGCAGACGGCGGACGGTTACCTCTGGCTGGGTACCGAGATCGGGCTGTATCGGTTCGACGGCGCGCGGTTCACCCGCTTCGTGCCGCCGGGCAGCCACGCCTTCCCCGCCACCAGCGTTTCAACCCTGTATACGTCGCGCAGCGGCGGCCTGTGGGTCGGCTTCCGATACGGCGGGGTGAGCCTGATCGAGGGCAGCCGGGTCCGCCACTACGGCCCTGCCGATGGCCTGCCCACCAGTACGGTGTTCCGCTTCGCCGAAGATGGCGACGGCCGGTTGTGGGCGGCCACGTTTACGGGCCCCGTTGCGCTGCACGGCCAGCAGTGGGCGCGGCCGACGCCCGCCATGGCCTACCCGGGACGCCAGGCGCGCACGCTGTTCACCGATCGCGACGGCACGCTCTGGGTGGCAACCGAAAACGGCCTGGTGGTCCTGCGACGCGGCGCCCGCGCGTTTGCCAGCGTGCCGGGCAGCGTGGGTCGCATCAGCCAGATCGCGCAGGCACCCGACGGCGCCCTCTGGGTGGCCGAGGCGGACGGGGGCGTGCGCGCGCTGCGGGAGAAGGGCGAGCCCGGTGCCTCTGCCGGCCTGCTCTTCGACCGCGACGGGGTTCTCTGGGCGACCACGCTGGGCACGGGTCTGCTGCGTCGATCTCCGCAGCGAAGTCCGGCAGGGTTCGAGTCCTTCCGCCGGGTGGACGGGCTCAGTTCGGATTATGTGCAGCCGTTGCTGGAGGACCGCGAGGGCAACCTGTGGGTGGGCAGCAGCCGCGGCCTGGACCGGTTCCGGCATGCCAACCTGATCCCGGTGGCGATGCCGGAGGGCGCGCAGGAGTTCGCCATCGCCGCGGACGGCGATGCGCTGCTGGTGGGTACCCGCAACCATCCGCTGCAGCGCGTGGACATGGCGTCGCGCCAGGCGCTTGCGCTGTCGTCGGCCATCACGGCGATGCACCGGGATGCCGGCGGACGCACCTGGCTGGCCGGTCCCGAGGGCGTGTGGCGGAAGGCGGGCGCGCGGTTCGACAGGGTATCCGGCCTGCCGGTTTCCGCCCGCTCGGGGGTGCAGGCCATGGCGACCACACCGGATGGGGCGCTCTGGTTGTCCTTGAACACCCCCGGGCTGCATCGGTTTCGAGAGGGACGCTGGACGCACCTGCACGACCAGGACGGCCTGCCGTCCGGCGATTCGCCGCTGGTGATGCAGGCCGATGCGGATGGCCGCCTTTGGCTGGGCTTTGCACGCAATGCCGTGGCGGTCATGGAGAACGGCCGGTTCTCAACGCCGTGGTCGGGTGAGGCGTTGGACGTGGGCAACGTCACCGCGCTGTTCGAAGACAGCCGGGGCATGTGGATCGGCGGCGAGCGCGGCCTGGCGCAGGTCGCCGGTGGCCGCCTGCGCAACGTGGTGGCGGCGGTGCGCGAGGACCTGCGTGGCATCAGCGGGATCGTGGCCGACGATGCGGGTGACCTGTGGTTCAACGGCGCGCGAGGCGTGGTGCGGGTGCGTGCGGCCGACATCGCCGGCCTGTTCGGTGGGCAGGGCCGGCCGCGCTACGAGCGGTTCGACGCGCTGGACGCCTTGCCCGGCATCGCGGCGCAGTTCCGGCCGTTGCCTACGGCGGCGCGCACGCAGGACGGGCGGCTCTGGTTTGCGACGACGAGCGGCCTGGTGTCGATCGACCCCCGGCAGATCGTGCGCAATCCGGTGGCGCCGCCGGTGGAGATTCTCTCGCTGGCGGTCGACGGTGCCCCGGTGCCCCTCAACGGCGGGGAGGTGAGGTTGCCTGCCGGCACGCGCAACCTGCGGATCCGCTTCACGGCACTGAGTCTGTCCATCCCTGAGCGCGTGCGCTTCCGCTACAGGCTGGAGGGCTTCGATTCGCAGTGGCTGGAGGCATCGCCGGCCCGCTCGGCGTTCTACAACGCGCCGGGTTCGGGGCGGTATGTGTTCCGCGTTGCGGCGAGCAACAACGATGGCGTGTGGAACGAACAGGGTGCACGGCTGGTGGTCTCGATCGCACCGCACTACTGGGAAACCGGCTGGTTTCGCGTGCTGTGCGTCGTCGCGGCGGTGGCGCTGCTGTGGCTGCTGTACCTTGCCCGGTTGCGCCAGGTCGCGGCACACATCCGCGGCCGGCTGGATGAGCGCCATCGTGAGCGCGAGCGGATTGCCCGGGACCTGCACGACACCCTGCTGCAGAGCACGCAGGGCCTGATCCTGCGACTGCACGCGTCGAGCAGGAAGCTGGACCCCGCCGACCCGGTCCGCCTCGAACTGGAAGCGGCCATGACCATGGCCGAGCGCGTGGCTGCGGATGGCCGCGAGCGTGTGCGTGGACTGCGGGGCGATGTTGAACATGCGCGTGACCTGGGCGCGGCGTTGATGGGCGTGCTGGAGGAGACCCATGGTCTTGAGACGCCGGCGGTGCGGCTGGTCGTCGAAGGTACGCCGCGCCCGATGCAGCGCTGCGCCGCCGAGGAGGCGTACATGATCGGCCGCGAGGCGATGCTCAATGCGTTCCGGCACGCACACGCGACGTCGGTGGAGGTGTCCATCAGCTACGGGCGGCACGCCTTCCGGCTTCGCATCCATGACGACGGGCGCGGGTTCTCGCTGGACGCCGAGGCCCTCGAGGGGCACTGGGGCCTGGAGGGCATGCGCGAGCGCGCTGCCCGCGCGGGCGGCACCTTGACGATTCTCTCCGGCCGCCCGGGACGCGGTACCGAGATCGACCTGCAGATACCGGCTGCACTCGCGTGGCAAAGCGCGTTCCGCCCGGGCCTTGCAGGGCTGCGTGATCGGGCGCGGGCCGTGTTCAAGCGCGTCCGGCGGTAAAGCGCAACGGCGTACAAGCGCCGGCCTGCGGGGTCTGGTTCCATGTGGGTTGCCGCCCATGAGGAGGATGCACCGATGCCCCCACGCCAGCTGGATACGCTGACGCTTACCCGCCGCCAAGCGCTTCAGGTCGGCGCCTCGGCGCTCGCCGTGATGGCGCTGCCGAGTTTCGCCACGGCGCGCACCCCTACGCCCCCACCGGAAACCACGTACATGTCCGAGAACTTCGTCACCACCAAAGATGGCGTCCGCATCTTCTACAAGGATTGGGGCCCGCGCGACGCGCAGCCCATCGTCTTCCACCATGGCTGGCCGCTGTCCTCGGATGATTGGGACACCCAGATGCTGTTCTTCCTGCAGCACGGCTACCGCGTCATCGCGCACGACCGCCGCGGCCACGGGCGTTCGGCCCAGGTCAGCGACGGGCATGACATGGACCATTACGCCGCCGACGCTTCCGCCGTGGCCGAGCACCTCGACCTGCGCAACGCGGTGCACATCGGGCATTCCACCGGCGGTGGTGAAGTGGCGCGCTACGTGGCCAAGTTCGGCCAGCCGCAGGGCCGTGTTGCCAAGGCCGTGCTGGTCAGCGCGGTACCGCCGCTGATGCTGAAGACGGCGTCCAACCCGGGCGGGCTGCCCATCGAGGTGTTCGACGGCATCCGTGCCGGTGTCGCGGCCAACCGCGCCCAGCTGTTCGTCGACTTCCCGACCGGCCCGTTCTACGGCTTCAACCGCCCCGGCGCGAAGATCTCGCAGGGCGTGATCCAGAACTGGTGGCGCCAGGGCATGATGGGCAGCGCGAAGGCCCACTACGACGGCATCAAGGCGTTCTCGGAAACCGACCAGACCGACGACCTCAAGGCAATCACCGTCCCCACGCTGGTACTGCACGGCGACGACGACCAGGTAGTGCCGATCGCAGACGCCGCCCTGCTGTCGGTGAAGCTGCTCAAGAACGGCACGCTCAAGGTGTACAAGGGTTACCCGCACGGCATGCTGACCACGCACGCCGATGTCATCAACCCGGACCTGCTGGCCTTCATCAAGTCCTGAGCGAAACGGCCGACGGGGACCCAGGTCCCCGTCGGGCCCAAAAACCGCGTACAGCCACGCCATGCGGGGCTGCGGGAAGCCCACCAACCCGGTAGAGCCACGCCATGCGTGGCTGCCATGACGTCAAGCAGCAACGTTGGGCATACGGAACGTAAACGCAGTCCCCGCACCTTCACTCGACGCCACCGTCAACGTGCCGCCATGCGACCGCGCGATCTCCGCGGCGATGTAAAGCCCCAGTCCCAACCCAGGCCGTGGACGTTCGCCTTTCTCCCGGGAGAACGGGCCGAAGATGCTGGCCAGCCGGTCCGAACGGATGTGGCCCCCATTGCGGACCGTCAGCACCAGCGCATCCGAATCGGCCTGCACATCCAGCTCGATGGGCGCCGTGCTGTCGCCATGCTGCGCGGCGTTGGTGAGCAGGTTTGCCAGCAGCTGCGCGAGCCGGTTGGGATCGCACATCACCTTGCCCGCGACCTGCATGTGCACGGCGATATCGGAACGGCCGGTGGCCGTGGCCACTTCGTTCACCACCTGCTGCAGGGCGTTGTCGAGGCTGTCGGCCGTGCGCAATGCCAGGGGAATGCCGCCCCCCAGGCGCCCACGCGCGAAATCCAGCACATCGCTGACCAGTCCCTCCATGCGCGTCACGCTTGCCGTGATGTGGTCGTACATGCGCTGCTGGCGGTCGGAATGCGGCTCGAGTTCGAGCGACTCGGTCACGATGCTGATGGATTGGAGCGGGTTGCGAAGATCATGGCCGAGCACGGCGATGAACTGGTCACGCAGCTCCGCCACCTGGTGCGCATCGGAAAGTTCCACCTGCGCCTTCTCGAGGCGCTCTTCGGTGTCCAGATAGTTGCCGACAAGCTCGGCCAGCAATTCCAAGGAGCGCAGGATGTGCGCCTCATCGAAGTCGCCCGGCGCCGAGTCGATGGCGCAGAGGGTGCCGAAGAAACGGCCGTCAGGACGAAAGATCGGAACCGACGCGTAGCTTTCCAGCCCATAGATGCGCGGTGTGTGGTGTTGGGAAAACCGCGGGTGCTGGCTGGCATGCGCGAACACCACGGGCGTGCCCGAGTTCCGGATCTCGTCGCAGATGGTAGTCTCGAGCACCAGCTGGCCCCCGGGCACCAGGCCGAAGCCCAGCGTGTCGTAGGTCGCGCAGGCGGTCCACGTGGTCTCGGTCACGCGGGCGATCGCCGTGAACCGCGACCCGGTGATGTGGGCCACCGTCTCCAGGATGCGCGGGACAGCCTTGATCCGGCCGATCTCGGCGATATCGCTGAGCAGCGCGGGATCGGACAGGGGGGGCAGGGGAGTTGGGTCGGACATAGGCGGCCAATGGTCACATGAAACGCCGGCCGCCGGTGCAGCGACGACCGGTCGCCTGCCTTCCGGGGGTGCAACGACCATGGGTCATTGCACCCTATGGGCGTTCAGACCTGCGCCATGCCGCCATCGACAAAGAGCTCGATGCCGTTGATGAAGCTGGACTGTTCCGACGCCAGGAACGCCACGACGTTGGCCACTTCCTGGGGTTCGCCCATCCGACCCAGCGGGATCTGCGTGGCGAAGTGGTCGAACAGGCCCTGGCGGGCGTCGTCGGGCACCAGGTCGCTCAGGCCCGGTGTGCGGATCGGGCCCGGGCTGACGACGTTCACGCGGATGCCGCGGTCCTTCAGGTCCAGCGCCCACGAGCGCGCGAAGTTGCGCACGGCCGCCTTGCTGGCGCTGTACACGCTGAAGTTGGCCGTGCCCTGGATGGATACGGTCGAGCCGGTAAGAATGACCGAGGCGCCATCGACCAGCAGCGGCAGCGCCTTCTGCACGGTAAACAGCACGCCGCGCACGTTGGTGGCGAAGATGCGGTCGAAGTGTTCTTCGGTGATCGCGCCGAGCGGCAGCATGTCGCCACCGCCGGCATTGGCCAGCAGGATGTCCAGCTTGCCGGCCTGGCGGGCGATCTGCGCGTAGACCGTGTCCAGGTCGGACGGCCGCGACGCATCGGCGCGGATACCCGTCGCGGCCGGGCCGATGGCGGCGACGGCCGCATCCAGTTCGGCCTGGCGCCGGCCGGTGATGAAGACCGTAGCGCCCAGCGAGGCGAGGTGGTGGGCACTGGCCAAGCCAATGCCCGAGGTGCCGCCGGTGACCAGGGCGATCTTGCCGTTCAACGTGCTGCTCATGGTGTTCTCCGCGTGTGGCAGGGAAGAAGTTCCGTTGCCGATGGGAAAACGATAGGCGGTCTCCGTTTATGGATAAATAGCGAAATAATGCAATGACTATGCATGGTTGTGCATAATCAAGGAATGAACCAGCTCATCGCCATCCGCGCCTTTGCCCGTGTCGTGGAGGCCGGCAGCTTCACCCGGGCGGCCGACTCGCTGGACATGCCCAACGCCACGCTGAGCAAGCTGGTGCGCGAACTGGAGGGGCACTTGGGCGTGCGGCTGCTGCAGCGGACCACGCGGCGGGTGTCGGTCACGGCCGAAGGGCAGGCTTACTACGAGAAGGCCGGCCGGATTCTGCGTGACCTGGAAGACATCGATGCATCATTCAGTGCGGCGCGGGGTGCGCCGCGCGGACTGCTGCGGGTGGACGTGGGCGGCTCCACCGCACGCGACGTGCTGGTGCCGGCGCTGCCGGGGTTCATGGCGCGTTACCCGGACATCCGCATCGAACTGGGTGTCTCCGATCGTGCGGTGAACCTGATCAGCGAGAACGTGGACTGTGTGATCCGCGGCGGCCCGCTGGACGACTCGTCGCTGGTGGCGCGCCACCTGGGCGATGCCGCACTGATCACGTGCGCCAGCCCGGCATATCTGAAGGCGTACGGGGTGCCGGCCTATCCGGATGAACTTCGCAACGGACATCGGCTGGTGAGCTACGTGCTGGCGTCCAGCGGACGCGCCGTTCCGTTCCGCTTCCGTGGTGAAGCGGGGGTGGTGGAGATCAAGGCCGAGCATCGCCTGGGCGTCAACGAAAGCAACGCGCATCTGGCCGCCGCGATTGCCGGGATAGGGCTCGTCCAGACTTTCAGCTACGCGGCCGGCCCCGCGCTGCGGAGCGGTGCGCTGGTGGAGGTGCTTCAGGCGTGGCGGCCGGCAACGTACCCCTTCCATGTGGTCTACCCGAACAACCGGCACGTCACGCATCGGTTGCGGGTGTTCATTGCGTGGTTGGCGGAAACCATGCCGGGGCTGTTGGCCGGCGGGAGTGCTGACGTGCCATGATTCGGAATCCGCCTCGCGGGCCGGATCGATCAACATTCAGGGATGGAGAATCGCATGCGTCGGATGTGGCTTGCCTTGGCCGCGTTACTGCCTGCCGTCGCACTGGCGGGCCTGCCGTTCGAAGCCTCGTTGGAGGAAATGGCGACCGGCGCGGATCACGTGCTGATCGGCCGGGTGACCGGTGTGGATATGGTCGACCGCTCCGGGAAGCAGGTCCGTGATCCGCAGGCGCGAACCGGTCCCGGGCTGAGCAACCAGATACGTCTTCAGATCAGCGTCGATACGGTGTTGATCACAAACGCGGCACGCGTGCCGGATACGCTGCACGTTCCGCTGGCCTCGCACCTGCACTACACGCTCGGCCAGATTCAGGCGGCCCATGCACAGGACAGCGATCCGCGGTTGATCCTGTTGAAGGGTCCCCGCTTCGAAGGCATCAAGCCGGGCCTCTTCATGCTGCCCATGAAAGACAAGGCGCAGGTGCTTCGCCTGCGGGCTGCTGCAGCACCGCCATCCCAGGCTGCGCCGCACGGGTCCAGTCCACCACACACATAAGAGATGCCCCATGGCAGACCCGTACAACAGCGCAGCACGCCCCCCCACCGCACCTCGTCTGGACGACTCCATGGTGACCACCGCCTTCGAGCTGCCCGGCTTCCACATCACCCGCAATCTGGGTGTGGTGCGCGGCATCACCGTGCGCTCGCGTTCGATCGTCGGCAACTTCCTCGGCGGCATCCAGACCCTGTTCGGCGGCAACATCACCATCTACACCGAACTGTGCGAGCAGGCCCGCGAGGAAACTTACCGCGACATGGCCAAGCACGCGCGCATGCTGGGCGCCAACGCGATAATCGGCATGCGGTATGACGCCACCGACATCATGACCGGCCTCACCGAAGTGCTGTGCTACGGCACGGCGGTGGTGGTTGAACCGGTGCGTTGATGGCTGGCTGAGATGCCTGCAACGATCACTTCCTGGCGAGGCCGTCCAACGCGTGCCGCACGTTGTTGAGAATCGGGGTTATCGCGCGCCGGCGCAGCAGGTCGATATCAGCGCCGTCCCTGCCCAGCTCGTCAACTACAGCGGGCAGCTTGGCCGCGATTCGTTCTGCCAGGTCCTTGACCCTTGCTCTTACAAAGCGCGGCGCATATCCAGTCTGCCGCGCGAAAAGGTCCCAGTCCGACGTATCAACCTGATCAATACGTGCCGCCTTGCCGATGTCCAGCGCAGGAGTGCGGTCGATCTCGCGCTCGGAGAAGGCGATGGTCGGTACCAGGTCGTACAGCGGGGCAAGGCTCAGTGCTCCTTCTCTTCCATGCAGGATGGCCAAGTTCTTTCCATGCGCGTCGGCATTGCCAATGAGTGCGCAGAAGACAACCCAATCCAGGAATGCCTGCCTTGCCACCGGGCCCATGGAGGATTCCCGTGTGATCAGTGCGGAGCAGTTGGCGAGAGAGGGCCCTCCCTGTGATTGGTACTTCATTTCCGAGGGATAGCCCAAGGCTTGGCAGAAATCTTCCTGGTGCATCCGATGCCGTGTGCCGTCTGGATCAACACTGCGGTCATAGCGGGCTAGCAGAAGCGCCCGCCTGCCTCCCACGTCCACCAACTCGCAGTCGATGGCGTTCAAGCCTGCGTGTCTTGCGAGCCGAAGACCAAGGGCTTCGAGTTCCCGCAGGCCGCGCAACGACTTGCTGTCTGGTTTGAGAATATGGGTGCTCAGCTCGTTGTAGTGCGGAAGTCGCAGTCGACCATCGGATTCACGCACCACGGCCAGCTTGTCCTGTGCGCCGGCAAGGGACAGCCGATGCGGTGCACCCGCCAGCGCCCAGGAGCCGTCAACCGCACTGTCTCCTGCAAGATAGAAAATCGTTTCAAGATCGGTCTCATCGCCGGGGACGGCGGGGGCGACCGTTCCAATACTGACGG
Organism: Stenotrophomonas sp. KH_036_B; assembly: GCF_057839485.1. Taxonomy (NCBI): domain Bacteria; kingdom Pseudomonadati; phylum Pseudomonadota; class Gammaproteobacteria; order Lysobacterales; family Lysobacteraceae; genus Stenotrophomonas; species Stenotrophomonas sp. KH_036_B. The sequence goes on from NZ_CM174491.1 coordinate 1,091,432, forward strand.
CGCCCGCGCACTCGCCGCCGATCGCCGCCAGCAGCGCGAAGTCATCCAAGGGTGGAATGCGAAGACGATGTGCGATGGACTCTTTGACACGGCCCTCGGGCAGGAGGTTGGCAAACCAGTTGCGCACTACAGCGCCTTCATACGCCTCACTGCGGAGCGGCATCGAAAGTGAAAGTCCCGCCGTTGAAACTGTCGCCGCATCAGTGTCGTAGGTGAAGCGCCAGTCTTCCGGCGAGCGGAGCGGGCCCGCAATCTCAAGCACCCCGATGGGGCGGTCATGTAAACGGACGGGCAGCGAATCGCTCATGCCGCACGATCTTCAAGCGCCATGCGGACACCGAGTACCTGCAACACGGTGAGTACCCTGCCGAATTCAAGCGTCGGCTTGCCCCGTTCCAGATCGCTGATGAAACGGATGCCGGTCCCCGACAAGCCAGCCAGATCGGCTTGCGTCAAGGCGTGGCGTTTCCGCGAGGCACGGACGGCATTTCCGAGATCGTCCATATGAGCGACGGTGAGCATGAGATATTCCCGTACGGTAATGTTTTACTGATATCGATCGAGTGTGAGGAAATTAGTCCCGTTCGGGAATAATTCACCATAAATTGGTCGATTGCAAGGAAACATTACCGTACGGTAATAAAGGCCGCGCGTCCGCTTCATCCACGCCTGGACCACCGCCACCGACCTCATGACCGGTCTGACCGAAGTGCTGCGCTACGGGACGGCGTCGTGGTGCCCGCGGTAGCGGCATTCCTCGACCAGGCCGTTGGCATCAGCTGATCGGTGCCCGAAATCAGGGGTCCTTACGGGGGATGTCGTCGCCAAGGCGGCCTCTGCTGCGTTGGCAGGAGAGGGCGCAGGCATCGGTGCGGAAGGCGTCCACCACCGGCTGCACCGTGGCGCGGTCCGGAAGGCCGGCCTTGTCGAGATCGCGCTCCATCCCTTCGGGAATTGCGCCGCGCATTTCGGGCGGCAGCGCCTGTGCAAGTGCCGTGGCCACCGGCAGGGCCTGCGCGGCCAGTTCGGCACGTTCCTGCGGCCCGGTGGCGGGGTCGAGCAGGCCACCGAAGGCAGCGAGCGCGAACGCCCTGACGGGAGCGATCAGCATTCCAAGCATGCGATTGGGATCATCGGAAGGACCGCTCTCAACGGGCCAGGTCGCCGCGTCGAGCTGCAGGACCTGGGTGGAGCACCGCGTCTGCTCCAGGAATATGCGGGTGTGGTTGCGACGCATGCGAGGGCTACGGCCCAGCAACGCCTTCATGGTGTCCTTCCTGTCCTCCCCCTTGGCGGCTGATGGCTTCAAGTCTGCTTCAGCCGGGGCGAGCAGTGCCATCTGCGCCTGGAACAGGTTCAGGCACAAGGTCATCGTCTTCCGGCGGTCGGCCTGGTCAAAGTCGGACATGTGCGCCGTGGAAAGAAAGACCTTATCCAGCTGTGCTTCCAGCACGGTCCAGTCCGGCGGCAGGGACGCAGCGCCCGTGGCGCTGCCTGCCCCCAACGCCTGCAGATGCGAAATGGCCGCCATCTGCGCCGCCAGCGCATCGTCGATCGGTTCGGCATGTACGCTGCTGGCCGCAGCACAGAGCGCTGCGAGCAGTGCGCACGCCAGGCGCCCTGCGCGGTAACGGGTCACATCCATGTTCAAATCCCTTGGTGATGCGTTGCCCGAGTATAGGCGAGCCGGGCGGCGCGGCTGATCCTGTGTCCCGCAGCGATCCGCGCTTCAGCGCGTGCGCTTCACCCACGCCCGCACCACCAGCCCGATCAGGGCGGCGAACACCGCCCACGACACCACGTCGAACACGCCGTCGCCGATCAGGGCGCTGACCAGGCCCAGCACGCTGGCAGCGGCGATCCACGCAGGCGCGGTGAAGGGGCTGCCATTCGGAGCAGTCGGCCGGCTCATGCGCCGCCCCCCGTCTTCTCGGCACGCTCGATCTCGGTCACGCGCGCTTCGGTGCTGCCGCGTTTGAACCAGAGGTACAGGCCGCTGATGAGGACGAGGATGGTGAGCAGGTCCAGCACCGCCCACAGGATCTTCAGCGGCAGGTTGCCGTAGTTGCCGAAATGCAGCGGCTGGCTGAGCAGCAGCACGGTCATGTAGGTGGGCAGCTGCGGCTGGGCCGTGAGTTCGCCGGTGACCGCGTCGATCAGCACCGGGCGGTACATGCGCTCGGTGATGGGCGTATTGCCCTGCATGAATACCCCGAAGTGGTGGTCGCCGCTGTAGCCGGTGCCGGGGAAGCTGACGAACGCCGGGCGCATATCGGGTTCGGCGGCGCGTGCGGTGTCCACCGCCGCCTGCAGCGAGGCCAGCGTGATGGGGCGCGGCTGGCCGGCGTAGCGGGCGGCGAATTCGCCGAGCTGCTCGCTCTGCCAGGCCGTTTCAAGCGGCTTGGCCACCGTGTTGATGACGCCGGTGATGCCCACCACCAGCGCCCAGCCCAGGGTGACCACGCCAACGACGTTGTGCAGGTCCAGCCACGCCAGCCGACGGCTGCGACCGGTACGCAGCGTGCCGAACCGCTGGCGGCGCATGAAGGGGCCGTACAGCACGAGGCCGGAGATGATGGCCACCGCGAACAGCAGGCCCATGGCGCCCATGAACAGCAGGCCGGGCAGGCCGAGGAACAGGTCGGTATGCAGGCGAAGCAGGAAGTACATCACCCCTTCGTTGAACTGCGGGGCGGGCACCACTTCGCCGCTGCTGGCGTGCAGCAGCGCCGTTTTCATCTGCGGCGGCGGGGTGTCGACGCGCGCACCGGTGTTCACGTACACGGTGTGTCCTTCCCAGTCCCAGCCGACGAACAGCGGCACGTTGCCCGGGTACTGCGCCAGCGCGGTACGGACCTGGTCGTCCAGGTTGCGGTGCGGGGCGTTGTCCTGCGGATGCTCCACATGCGGTTCGCCCAGGTGGTCGATTTCCTCGGCGAAGATCAGCGGCAGGCCGGTGAGGCACAACAGCAGCAGGAACAGGGTGCAGATGAGGCTGGTCCACTTGTGGACCAGAAACCAGGCTTTGATGGTGGTGCGTTGCATTGGGTTCTCTGGCGGCGGCTGGAGATAGGCTGGCGGGCGTGGCCCGTCACTACTTAGAAGCGGTACGAAATCGTGCCGGTCACGGTGCGCGGGTTGCCGGTGAAGCAGTCGCCGAAGTTGCGGCACGGGGCGAAGTACTTCTTGTCGCTCAGGTTGGTGATGTTCAGGGCCATCGTCCAATCCACGACCTGCACTTCAAACAGTGCGTCCACCAGCGTGTAGCTCGGGGTGCGGATGAAGCCGCCGTAGCCCAGCGACTGGGTGTTGCCCACGTAGCGCCCGCCCAGGCCCACCCGCAGGCGCGCGTCGGCATCCAGCTGCACGCCCTTGCCCAGCCACAGCGACGCCAGTTCCTGCGGCGTGTCGTTGAGGCGCTGGTTTACTTCCATGGCGAAGTTGCTTCGGGTCACCTCGGCCTTGTTGCGCGAATACGCCGCCGTCAGCGTAACGTCGTGCGCGAACTGGAACTGGCCCTCCAGCTCCACGCCCTTGGATTGGATCTCGCCGGTCTGGATGACGTTGAGCACGTTGTCCGGGTCATTGGTCTGGCGGTTGGTCTCGGTGATGCGGTACGCCGCCAGCGTGACCAGCATGTTCGACGCCGGCTGCCACTTCACGCCGCCCTCCCACTGGTCGCCCTGCATCGGCTTGAACGCGCGGCCGTACAGGTCCTGGCCGGTGACGGGCAGGAACGACTCGCTGTAGCTGATGTACGGGGACACGCCGCCGCCCACGTCGCCGATCAGGCCTGCGCGCCAGGTGGTGGCGTTGTCGGTCTGGCTGGGCAGGCCCTCGGTCTTGCTGCGCGCGTGGTCGCGGCGTGCGCCCAGCACCAGCGACACGCGGTCGGCCCAGCGGATCTGGTCCTGCAGGTACACGCCCAGCTGGGTGGTCTGCTGGTCGGGCAGGCGGTCCCAGCCGTTGATGGTCACGCCGGTGGACACCGGGGTGTAGATGTCGATCGGGGTGGGCGTGGCGTCCAGGGTGTAGGACGTCTCGCGGTAATCGCTGTAGTCCACGCCGGCCAGCAGCAGGTGCTGGAAGGCCCCGGTGGCGAAGTCGAACTGCACCGCCGTGTCGCTGGTCAGCGAACGCACGTCCGGGCGCACGCCGTAGGCGTTGCGGTTGAGCACGCGGCGGTCGGCGTCGATGAACGGGTCGGTCGGGTTGCTGTAGGTGTCCGGGTACAGTTCGCGGAATTCGGTCTTGCCGTCGAGGTAGCGCACCGACGAGCGCAGGCTGACGGTGTCGCTGAAGCGGTGGTCGAACAGCGCGGTAACGCTGTACACACGCGAATCGAGCATGTCGAAGTCGCGGTCGCCGAGGAACGTCGACGGGTCCAGGCGCGGCGTGCCCGGCGGGGCGTGCAGGGTGGCCACCACCGGCAGGAACTGCTGGCTGGAGGCGGTCTTGTCGTGCTGGTAGCTGGTCAGCACGGTGAGGGTGCTGCGCTCGCCGCGCCAGCTGATCGACGGTGCCAGGTAGAGGCGGTCGTCGCTGATGTAGTCGGTCTGCATGCCCGCATCGCGCACCAGGCCGACGACGCGGCCGGCCAGGGTGCCATCGTTGTTGAGCGCGCCGCCCACATCGGCCTGGAACTGCTTGCGGTCGAAGGTGCCCAGCTGCACGCCCACCTCACCGCTCAGGTCGGTGAAGGTCGGGCGCTTGGTCATGGCATTGATGATGCCGCCGGTTGCGCCAGCGCCGTACAGCACAGAGGACGGGCCGCGCAGCACTTCCACGCGCTCCAGGCCGTACACCTCGGTGCGCGCCAGCGGGTTGAAGCCATAGCTGCGGCGCAGGCCGTCCAGGTACTGCACCGGGTCCAGGCCACGCACCGTGCTGCCGTCGCTGCGGGTATCCAGGCCGTAGGCATCGGCGGTGACGCCGGCGCTGTAGCGCAGGGTCTCCTGCAGGTTCTGCGCGCCGCGGTCGGTGAACAGGCCGTTGGTCACCACGCTGATCGCCTGGGGGGTCTGGGTCAGCGGGGTGTCCGTCTTGGTCGCGGTGCTGGCACGGTCGGCCACCACGGTCACCGCGTCCAGGGTGCGGGCGCTGGTGCCGTCCTGGGCATGGGCGATGGCGGCGGCCAGCAGGGTGGGGGCCAGCACGAACAGGGCAGAGCGGCGCGACATGGCGGGCATGACGGGAATCCCGGGGATAGAGGGCCGGAATTATCGGGAGGTGAGGATGCGAACGCAAATGAATCTCAGCTGCGTGGCCGCGGGAGGCGGTTTCATCTTCCTGCCACATCCCCTGCACGGCGCCTACGCGGTACCGGCCCTAACGTAGACCGTCCCCACGCCGGATCTGGAGACACCCCATGAATACCCTGCAGACAGCCGCCCGCGCGATGCGCAACGGGCTGGAGGAAGTGGCGGCCCTGCTGGTTGGCGAGCGTGCCGAGGCACTGCGCCGGGATGACACCGCGGCCCCGGGGGTGGGCATCCCCATGCCGCGCCGTGCGCCGCTGAAACGCCCGCTGCTGCATGGCCGAAAGGGCATGGCGCCTTGGCAGAAGGTCGCCGGCGGACGGCGCTGAAGCGACCCTCCGGGCGATCAGTTTCGCCGGTCCCGGCCCAAGCTGAACAGGCAGACATGCTGCACACGCGTGGTTGTGGCTAACTAGCGCCCCGACCAACCGACGGAACGATGCGTGAAGACTGCAGGACGATGGGGACTGGCACTGCTGATGCTGGTGGCGGCACTGTGGGTCGCGGGAATGCTGGCCTACCAGCTGCCCGGGCCGGGCTGGCTGCGTGGGGTGATGATGGCCCTGTGGGGCGGCTTTGCGCTGATGACGGCGGTGGCAGTGGGTCGGGCGCGCGTCGGGCGCTGGCCGGGTCTGCTGTTCCTGGCCGCCCTGGTGGTCACAGGGGTCTGGTGGCTGCTGCTTACGCCGCGCCAGGACCGGGTATGGGCAGACGATGTGGCACAACGCCTGAAGGTGGTGAGCTTCGATGGCCGGCATGTGGTGCTCGACAACGTGCGCAACTTCGCCTGGCGAACCGATGACGACCACGACGTGCGCTGGGAGCGCCGCGAATACGACCTGGACCAGCTGCGATCGGCCGACCTGATCCTGTCGTACTGGATGGGGCCCACCATCGCCCACACCCTGGTGTCGTTCGGCTTTGCCGACGGCCGCCAGCTGGTGTTCTCGCTGGAGATCCGCAAGGAGCGCGGCGAATCGTTCTCGGCGCTGGGCGGCTTCTTCCGCAAGTTCGAGATGACCCTGGTGGCGGCCGAGGAGACCGACATCGTGCGCGTGCGCAGCAACGTGCGCGGCGAAGACGTCTATCTTTACCGGCTGCAGGGCATGACCCGTGAGCAGCTCAAGGGCCTGTTCGTGTCCTACTTGGGTGAGGCACGCAAACTGGATGCCGCCCCCGCGTTCTACAACACGCTGACCAGCAACTGCACCACGATCGTGTATGAGCTGGCCAAGCAGATCGCGCCCGGGCTGCCCCTGGACTACCGGCTGCTGGCGTCCGGCTATTTCGCCGAATACGCACGCGACCTGGGCGTGCTGGCGCCGGGCGTGGACTTCGCCACCCTCAAGGCACGCGGGCGCATCACCGATCGTGCGCGCGCCGCCGGCAACGACCCGCACTTCTCGCAGCGCATCCGCCAGGGCGTACCCGGCGTGGACGCGGAGGCGCAGCCATGAGCCTGTTCCTGCGCCGTGGAGTACCGCTGCTGGCGGTGCTGGTGTCCCTGCTGCTCTCCAGCGGTTGCGCGATGGTCACCATGAAGCAGGTGTCGCCCACCGACTACCTGGCCAACAAGCGCGGTGACGTGCTGACCTCCGGCAGGTTCAGCATGGCCTCGCAGGAGACGCTGAGCGTGATCGGGCTGGATGTGGCGCTGTGCGAAAAGGATATTGCCGCCTGCGAAAAGACCCTGAAGGACACCCGCGACCTGCCGGAGGAGCAGCGCCTTTCGGCGCTGTCCGAGTTGTGGGTGAAGAACGCACTGGCGCTCACGCCCAAGCCCAAGGACCGCGAGAAGACGCCGATGTCCGACGCGGCGCTGGATGCCTGGCTGGAGGCGGCGCGATATGCCTATGCCTACCTGTTCTTCAGCGGGCGCACGCCGTCGGACCGGGCCTTCGAGGACCGCCAGACCCAGGTGCGGGATTACTACAACTACGCCGCCGAGCAGACGGCGACGGTGGTGTTCAAGCGCAGCCGCGAAAGCGCGCTGGAAGGCGAGGATTACAACGCCGCCGTCGCCGGTGAGCGCTGGACGCTGACCTCGGATTTCGACGAGCTGCGCATGACCAGCATTCCCAGCACCATGGTCTCGGCCTCGTCGGTGAGCTTTGCCGGGCTGCGCAGCACCTACCGCCGCGATGGTTTCGGCGCCGAGCTGGTGGTGGTGATGGACCCGCCCAAGCTGATCGCACCGGCGGATGGCGGGAAGGCTGACATTCCGCAGTACAGCGAGATGTCGGCGATCAACGCCACCGCATTGCTGCGTTTCAAGGGCGACAGCCTGCAGCAGGTGCTGGATACCACCCAGGTGCTGTTCGATGTGTATTCGCCCGAGTCCACCGAAAGCGTGAACCTGCACGGCGAGAAGGTGCCGCTGGCCGGCAACTTCACCGCGGCATACGGCATGTGGCTGGCGCAGTCCGGCTTCGCCACGCAGTCGCTGCGCACGCTGTTCGGGCTGAGCCAGGGCATTGCCGAACCGCACATGTATTTGATGCAGCCGTGGGACCCGAACCGCCGCATCATCTTCATGCTGCACGGCCTGGGCAGCAGCCCGGAGGCGTGGGTGAACGTGGCCAACGAGATCCTGGGCGACCCCGAGCTGCGCAGGCATTTCCAGGTGTGGCAGGTGTACTACCCGACCAATGCTCCGATTGCGCTGAACCGCTTCGAGATCGACCAGGCGTTCGACAACACGCTGCGGCATTTCGATCCGAAGGGCACGTCGGCGGCGTCCAAGGACATGGTGTTCATCGGCCACAGCATGGGCGGGGTGCTGGCACGCCTGCTGGTCACCAGTTCCGGCGACACACTGTGGAACCAGCTGCTGGCCAACTATGACCTCAAGGGCGAGCGCCTGAAGCGGGTGGAAGCCAAACTGGGGCCGTTGCTGCACTTCGACGCGGAGCCGAACGTGGAGCGGGCGATCTTCATCGCCGCGCCGCACAAGGGCACCGATATCGCCGGCAACCGGGTCGGGCGGTTCATCGGTCGCCTGGTGCGCCTGCCGATCACCATCCTGGGCAAGTTCGAGGACGTGTTCCAGACCCTGCAGCAGTCCGAAGTGCAGTCGGCGCAGGCCACGAAGCTGCAGATTCCCAACAGCATCGACAACCTCAAGGCCAGCGATCCGTTCGTGAAGGCGTCCAGCGCGCTGCCGATCATGCCGGGCCTGAAGTACCACTCCATCATTGCCCAGCGCAAACCAGGTGTCCCGCTGGAGCAGTCCGACGATGGGCTGGTGCCGTATTGGAGTGCGCACCTGGAGGGTGCGGTGTCGGAGAAGGTGATCATCTCCGGCCACAGCGTGCAGGAAACCCCGCAGGCGGTGCTGGAGATCCGGCGGATCCTCAGGGAGGACCTGGAGCAAGTGACGCCTTGATCAACGCGCGTAGCCGGCATCCGGCAGCCACGCAGGGCGTGGCGCTACGTGGTGTCGCCGTTTGCGTGTAGAGCCACGCCCTGCGTGGCTGCGCGGTGCCGGACGGAGCCCAGCCACGCAGGGCGTGGCGCTACGTGGTGTCGCCGTATGCGTGTAGAGCCACGCCCTGCGTGGCTGCGCGGTGCCGGACGGAGCCCAGCCACGCAGGGCGTGGCGCGACGTGGTGTCGCCGTATGCGTGTAGAGCCACGCCCTGCGTGGCTGCGCGGTGCCGGACGCAGCCCAGCCACGCAGGACGTGGCGCGACGTGGTGTCGCCGTATGCGTGTAGAGCCACGCCCTGCGTGGCTGCGCGGTGCCGGACGGAGCCCCGCCACGCAGGGCGTGGCGCTACGTGGTGTCGCCGTTTGCGTGTAGAGCCACGCCCTGCGTGGCTGCGCGGTGCTGGACGGAGCCCCGCCACGCAGGGCGTGGCGCTACACCCGCCGCGCCACCACCACGCTGGCCGCGGCCAGCAGCAGCATGATCGCGAAGATCAGCAGGTAGCCCAGCATCACATCGGCCGTGAGCAGCAGCGCGAACAGCGAACCGGACACCGCCAGCGTGGTGGCCACGGCCAGCGCTTCGCTGAGCTGCAGCGCCGAGGTATTCGCGCCCTGCTGGGCCGGCGGAGACAGTGACAGCGTCAGCAGTGACAGGCTGGGGTAGATCAGCCCCATGCCCAGCCCGGTCAGCGTCCAGCCGGCCAGGGCACACCACAGCGGTACCCCGGGCTGGAGCGCCAGCGAGGTGGCGATGATGCCGCCGCACATCAGCAACGCGCCCATATGCAGCAGCTGGCGCCGCTCCCAGCCATGGCGCTGGTGGCCCTGGAACCACGAACCGCCGAACCAGCCCAACGCCCCCAGGCTCAGCGCCACGCCGGCCAGCAATGGCGTGAGCCCGCGTTCGCGCTGCAGCAGCAGGGGCAGGAATGCCTCGCAGCCGAAGAACGCCGAGGCGGCGATGCCGCGCAGCGCGATCACGCTGGGCAGCCCGTGGCGCAGGCGCAGGGTGCCGGCCGGCAGCAGCCGCCAACTGCATACCGCCAACAGCAGCACCGCCGGCACCAGCAGCGCGGCGGCCTGCCAGCCCACCTGCTGGCCGCCCACGTACAGCAGCAGGGCGCCGAATGAAGCGCCCACCGCCCAGCGCACCACCTGCGTTGTCGGCGCCGGCGCGGTGTCCAATGCGCGCACATGGCGCAGCGCAGGGCGCAGCAGCAGCGCCGCGGGTATGGCCAGCACCGGCACCGCCAGGAACACCCAGCGCCAGCCAACGTGCTGCACGATCAGGCCACTGATGGCCGGGCCGATCAGCGACGGCACCACCCACCCGGCGGAGAACGCCGCGAACACGCGCGGCCGCATCGCCTCGGGGTAGGTACGCCCCACCAGCACATACAGCGCCACCGAAATCGCCCCCGCGCCCAGGCCCTGCAACAGGCGGCCCAGCACCAGCACCGGCATGTGCTGGGCCAGGCCGGCCAGCAGCAGGCCGGCGATGAAGCAGGCCAGGCCCAGCCACAGCGGCCGCGCCGGACCCTGCTGGTCGCTCCAGCGCCCGGCCAGGGTCATGCCGATCACGCTGGTGGCCAGGGTGCCGCCGAAGGCCAGCGCGTACAGGCGCAGGCCGTCGAGGTCATGGGCGACAGTGGGCATTGCGGCAGCCACGGCCAATGCTTCGAAGGCGTGCAGCGAGACCAGCGCCACCATGCCCACCGTCGTGGCGCGGTAGGCCGGCGACAGGATCGACGGTGGCGTCTCGGTGGCAGCCGTGGGGGCGGCGGGGGCGGCAACATCGGAGGACATGCGGATTCCAGGCAACGAAGGGCGCGCGGCGCTTGCAGCACGCGGCGCGGTCCCGCACGATGGGACCTTAACCATGGTTGAGGTCAAGCGTGATCGCGCAGGAGCTGAGTGTAGGCGAGGTGTCACGCCGCAGTGGGGTGGCGGTATCGGCGTTGCATTTCTACGAGCGCAAAGGGCTGATCCGCAGCCTGCGCACGGCAGGCAACCAGCGCCGATTCAACCGCGAGGTGCTGCGCCGGCTGGCGGTGATACGCGTCGCCCAGCGCGTGGGCATGCCGCTGGACGCCGTGGCGCATGCGTTTGCGGCGCTGCCCCAGGACAAGACCCCGACCCGCGCCGAGTGGGCGAAGATGTCCGCGCGGTGGCGTACCGAACTGGACGAGCGCATCGAGCAGCTGTTGATGCTGCGCGACCAGCTGACCGACTGCATCGGCTGCGGTTGCCTGTCGTTGAAACGCTGCCGCCTGGCCAACCCCGGCGACACGCTGGGCGAGCAGGGAGAAGGCGCGCAGCGCTGGGGGTGAGCCGTCACCCGGACGGCAGCCCCGGCATGCGTGGCTGCCCGGTGGGCAAGACCGCAGGGACTACTCGTTCGCGGCCGACAACGCCTGCCCACGTCGCGTCGCCGCATCGATCGCACGCCCGACGATCGCCTCGAAATCCTCGCTCTGGAAGCTCTCGATCGCCGCCTGCGTGGTGCCATTGGGCGAGGTGACGCGGCGGCGCAGTTCGGCGGGCGCCTCGCCCGATTCGTCCAGCATGCGGCTGGCACCCAACAGGGTCTGTACCACCAGCGTGCGTGCGGCATCGGCGGGCAGGCCTTGTGCAATGGCGGCGGCTTCCATGGCCTCGGCCAGCAGGAACACATAGGCCGGGCCACTGCCGGAGACCGCGGTCACCGCATCCATGCGCGCTTCGTCATCGATCCAGACCGTGCGTCCGGCGCTGGCAAGCACCTGATCGGCCTGCGCGCGCTGGGCATCGCTCACCCCGGCGGTGGCGAACAGGCCGGTCACCCCCGCACCGAGCAGGGCCGGGGTATTGGGCATCGCACGCACCACCGCCGCGCTGCCGCCCAGCCAGCGCTGCAGCTGCGCACTGGTGATGCCGGCGGCGATGGACACCACCAACGGCTGTTTGCCATGCGCGATGTCGGCCAGCGAGGCGCACACATCGCGCAGCACCTGCGGCTTCACCGCCAGTACCCATACGCTGCCCTGCGCAGCGGCTTCGGTGGCGCTGGCGTAGGTCTTCACCCCGAACTCGGCGGTGAGCTGCGTGCGCAGTGCGGTGACCGGCTCGGCCACGTGGAGGTGGCCGGGGGCGATGCCCTGGCGGACCAGGCCGGCGATCAGGCTGCGGGCCATGTTGCCGCCGCCGATGAAAGTGATGGAAGGAGCGTTCATGGGAATTCCTCGATCAGTGTCGTAGCGCCGGGCGATGCCCGGCTGCCGGGTGTGAGCCGGGCAAGGGGCAGCGGTGCGCACCACCATTCAATGGCGTGCACCGAACAATGCCGTGCCGATGCGCACCATGCTTGCGCCGTGGGCGATGGCCTCGGCGTAGTCGCCGCTCATGCCCATCGACAGCGTGTCCACCTGCGGATGGCCGGCGGCGAGCGCCACGAACAGCGCGTGCATGCGCTCGAACGCCTGCTGGCGTCGCTCGACCTGCGGCCACGGCGCGGGAATCGCCATCAGGCCACGCAGGCAGAGCCGCGGTTCGGCGGCGATGGCGCTGGCCAGCGCGGGCAGCGCGTCCGGGCTGCAGCCGTGTTTGCTGTCCTCATCGTCGATGTTGACCTGGATCAGCACGTTCAGCGGGGCCAGGCGGGCCGGCCGGTGCGCGGCCAGCGCGGCCACCAGCTTGGGCCGGTCCACGCTCTGCACCCAGTCGAAGCGTTGCGCGGCCAGGTCGGCCTTGTTGGACTGCAGGTGGCCGATCAGGTGCCATTCCAGCCCCAGCGCTGCCAGCGCGTCGATCTTGGCCACGGCTTCCTGCACGTAGTTTTCGCCGAACGCACGCTGGCCCTGCGCCGCCAGTGCCGCCACCGCCTCGGCCGGCTGGGTCTTGGAGACCGCCAGCAGGCGGGGATCTGGCCGTCCGGCCGCAGCGGCCGCGTTGTGCAGGTTCAGCAGGATCGCCGTCAGGGGAAGGTTGGGCACGAGCAGGCACTCAAGGGAGATATCCCGGTGGATCAGGAAGGCTATACTGCCGCCCGGGGAAAGATCCTTCCAGTCGCAGCAGTCTATGGGGAGTAGCAGCGTATGGATATCGCCGAGCTGTTGGCGTTTTCCGTGAAGAACAAAGCGTCGGACCTTCATCTGTCGGCAGGCCTGCCGCCGATGATCCGCGTGGACGGCGATGTCCGTCGCATCAATATTCCGGCCTTGGATCACAAGCAGGTGCATGCGCTTGTCTACGACATCATGTCGGACAAGCAGCGCCGCGATTACGAGGAATTCCTCGAAGTCGACTTCTCGTTCGAGATTCCGAGCCTGGCGCGGTTCCGCGTCAACGCGTTCAACCAGAACCGCGGCGCGGGTGCGGTGTTCCGTACCATTCCGTCCGAGGTGCTGACCCTGGAAGACCTGGCGGTGCCGCCGATCTTCCGCGAGCTGATCGACCAGCCGCAGGGGCTGATCCTGGTGACCGGCCCGACCGGTTCGGGCAAGTCGACCACGCTGGCGGCGATGATCGACCACATCAACAAGAACGAATACGGCCACATCCTCACCGTCGAGGATCCGATCGAATTCGTGCACACCTCGCAGAAGTGCCTGATCAACCAGCGCGAAGTGCACCGCGATACGCATGGCTTCAATGAAGCGCTGCGCTCGGCACTGCGTGAAGATCCGGACATCATCCTGGTGGGCGAACTTCGCGACCTGGAAACCATCCGCCTGGCGCTGACCGCCGCGGAAACGGGCCACCTGGTGTTTGGCACCCTGCATACCAGCTCGGCGGCCAAGACCATCGACCGCATCATCGACGTGTTCCCCGCCGGCGAAAAGCCGATGGTGCGCTCGATGCTGTCCGAATCGCTGCGTGCGGTCATTTCGCAGGCACTGCTGAAGAAGGTCGGTGGCGGGCGTACCGCTGCGTGGGAAATCATGGTGGGCACCCCGGCCATCCGCAACCTGATCCGCGAGGACAAGGTGGCGCAGATGTACTCGGCGATCCAGACCGGCCAGCAGATGGGCATGATGACGCTCGACCAGCACCTGCAGGACCTGGTCAAGCGCAGCCTGATCACGCGCAACCAGGCCAAGGAATACGCCAAGGACAAGCGCATCTTCGAATGATGGGCCCCGGCCCACGCGCAATCGGTAGTGCCGGCCGCTGGCCGGCTCCAGGCAATCTTCGGAGCACACCGCGATGAACACCACCAGCACCACCATTGACTTCACCTCGTTCCTCAAGCTGATGGCGCATCAGAAAGCGTCGGACCTGTTCATCACCGCGGGCATGCCGCCGGCGATCAAGGTCAACGGCAAGATCTCGCCGATCACCCAGACCCCGCTCACGCCGCAGCAGAGCCGCGACATGGTGCTGAACGTGATGACGCCGGCCCAGCGCGAGGAATTCGAGAAGACCCACGAGTGCAACTTCGCCATCGGCCTGTCGGGCGTGGGGCGGTTCCGCGTGAGCTGCTTCTACCAGCGCAACCAGGTGGGCATGGTGCTGCGCCGGATCGAGACGCGCATTCCCACCGTCGAAGAGCTCAACCTGCCGCCGATCATCAAGACGCTGGCGATGACCAAGCGCGGCATCATCCTGTTCGTGGGCGCGACCGGTACCGGTAAATCGACATCGCTGGCGGCGATGATCGGCTACCGCAACCTGAATTCGACCGGCCACATCATCACCATCGAAGACCCGATCGAATTCGTGCACAAGCACGAGGGCTGCATCATCACGCAGCGTGAAGTTGGCATCGACACCGACAGCTGGGACGCGGCGCTGAAGAACACCCTGCGCCAGGCGCCGGACGTGATCATGATCGGCGAGGTGCGTACCCGCGAAGGCATGGACCACGCCATTGCGTTCGCCGAAACCGGTCACCTGGTGCTGTGTACCCTGCACGCCAACAACGCCAACCAGGCGATGGACCGCATCATCAACTTCTTCCCGGAAGACCGCCGCAACCAGCTGCTGATGGATCTGTCGCTGAACCTCAAGGGCGTGGTCGCGCAGCAGCTTGTGCCCTCGCCGGACGGCAAGTCGCGCAAGGTCGCGATGGAGATCATGCTGGGCACGCCGCTGGTGCAGGATTACATCCGCGACGGTGAGATCCACAAGCTCAAGGAAGTCATGAAGGAGTCGGTGCAGCTGGGCATGCGCACCTTCGACCAGAGCCTGTTCGAGCTGTACCAGGCCGGCGAGATCAGCTACGAAGACGCGCTGCGCTACGCCGACTCGCAGAACGAAGTGCGCCTGCGCATCAAGCTGTCGCAGGGCGGTGACGCACGCACGCTGTCGCAGGGCCTGGATGGGGTGGAGATTTCCGAAGTCCGCTGAAACGGCGGGGACGGACATGGGGCGCGTTCGGTGCAATGCCGGCGCGCCTTTGTTGTACGTGGTGCTTCAAGGGGCCGGCACCGTGCCGGTAGCACTGCCACTGAAGAGAATGCATATGGAACTGCATGATCCGTACCGCGCGCCTGCGCGGGCTGTCGCGTCAACGGGGCCGGTCACACCGGTGGATATGTCGGGTATCGCGTTCGGCAGCGACGACACGGTCTCCAGCGCGGCCACCATCGCGGCGGGCTACACATCGTCGATCATCGCCGCGCGGTGGCTGGCCACCATCATCGATTCCGTCGTACTGCTGGTGATCTTCGTGGTGCCGATCCTGGCGCTGGACAGGGCCATGGCGGAGAAGGTCATCTGGCTGTCGGTGGCGTTGCTGGTGGCGTATTTTCCCGTAATGGAAACCCGGTTCGGCGGGTCGCTGGGCAAGTTGGCGACCGGTACCCGCGTGGTGAACATCCGCGGCGAACGGCCCAGCGGGTGGCAGTCGATCGTGCGCACCCTGCTGCGCCTGATCGAGGTGAATCCGTTCCTGATGGGCGCGATTCCGGCGGGCCTGATTGTGCTGTGTTCATCGAACCGCCAGCGCCTGGGCGACATGCTGGCCCGGACCTACGTGCTGCGCCGCGCGGATATCGGCCGGATCCGCAGGACGGGCATGGCGCGGGTTGCCGAGCCGGTGTGGTCGCAGGCCAGCGTGCCGGTACCGCCGCCGCTGCCGCCGGTGCCCGCAGCAGGGGACGAGCGGTGGGCCAGGCCCTGATCGGCGCGTTCGTCGAAGGCAGATGTCGGGACGTCAGCTGCTGCAGAGTTGGTTTCATTGATGAAATCGGCTCATGACCAACAGCGCGTGGAGCTGTGCAATCGCGGCTGGCACGCGGCGTATGGTGACGGGGTCGCATCGGGCAATCGCCCGGTGCCGCCCCCATCCACCACCCGGCGTTCGCCGGAAGGAGCACTTCATGCAGACACGAATCCTTGGCAACAGCGGCCTGCGCGTTTCCGCGCTTGGGTTGGGCTGCATGGGCCTGAGCCACGCCTACGGCACGGCACCAGACGTGAGCGACGGCGTCGCTCTGCTGCACGCGGCGGTGGAGCGGGGGGTCACCTTCTTCGATACGGCCGAGGTGTACGGCCCGTTCCGCAATGAGGCGCTGCTCGGGCAGGCGCTTGCCCCGTACCGCGACCAGCTGGTGATTGCCACCAAGTTCGGCTTCAAGGGCGGCAACGCCGATGCCGGACTCGACAGCCGCCCGGAGAACATCCGCGCGGTCTGCGAGGCCAGCCTGCAGCGCCTGAAGACCGACCGCATCGACCTGTTCTACCAGCACCGTGTCGATCCGAACGTGCCGATGGAGGACGTTGCCGGAGCAGTGAAAGACCTGATCGCCGAAGGCAAGGTCAAGCACTTCGGCCTGTCCGAAGCCGGCGAAGACAGCATCCGCCGCGCGCACGCGGTGCAGCCGGTGGCGGCCCTGCAGAGCGAGTATTCGCTGTGGTGGCGCGAGCCGGAGCAGAGCGTGTTGCCGGTGCTGGAAGAACTGGGCATCGGCTTCGTGCCGTTCAGTCCGCTGGGCCGGGGCTTCTTGACCGGTGCGATCACCGCCGACACCGAGTTTGCGGCCACCGACTTCCGCGCTTCGCTGCCACGCTTCGCGGTGGAGGCGCGCCGTGCCAATCAGGTGCTGGTTGACGCCATTGGCGCGATCGCCACCGCCCGCCAGGCCACGCCGGCCCAGGTGGCGCTGGCCTGGTTGTTGTCGCGCAAGCCGTGGATCGTGCCGATTCCCGGGACCACCAAGCTGCATCGCCTGGAGGAAAACCTGGGGGCGGTGGCGCTGGTGCTGGGCGAGGCTGATCTGCAGCAGATCGCGGCGGCGCTGGACAGCATCGCCATCGTGGGCGATCGCTACAACGCCGAGCGGCAGAAGCAGGTCACGCGGTGAGAGCGAGCGCACGACCAACGGTCGTGCGCTGCCGGTTGGGGCGGCAGGGGGCCACCGTGGGTGGCTACGGCTGTCGATTCCATGCCCGGTCCAACGTCGTAGTGAATGAACCTCTCAAAAGGAACAGGTCATGAGCGACACCGCCCCGGTCAAAGGCCCCGCCTCGTACTTCCCCTCCATCGAAAAGACCTATGGCCAGCCGGTCGCGCATTGGTTGGCCCTATTGGCCACACAGGGCGGTCTCACCCACATGTCGCTGGTGACCTTCCTCAAGCAACAGCACGGCCTGGGGCATGGGCACGCCAACGCGTTGGTGGCCCACCATCTCAAGACGGGGCCGAGGTAGCCACCCACCCGCGCCGGTACGCCTCCTCGCGGGGGAGCGAAGTGGCTGAAAACGGCATTCGTTGCGGGATGAATCGATTTCACCTGCAACTGTCACGCTGATCGTGTCTAATACCGCTCCCCACGTGTCTGGCCCCACCCCCCATGTCCTTTGAATCCCATGGCCCCGCGCCGTGCGACGACGCCGACGGCCATCTGGTCACCGCCGGTCCGCTGACCCCGCCGCCGGACAGCGCCGGAACCGTGGCCGACGAGAAGGCCCTGCGCCATTCCGTCGCCGAGGACGTGCAGGGCATGATCCTGGCCACGCTGGTGGCCTCGCTGGGCCTGGCCATCTTCGCCAAGGGCGGGCTGATGATCGGCGGCATGGCCGGTCTGGCCTTCCTGGCCCATTACGCCTTCGGCTGGAATTTCGGCCTGGTCTTCGTGCTGGTCAACCTGCCGTTCTACTGGGTCGCCGTGCGGCGCATGGGCTGGGAGTTCACGCTGAAGACCTTCGCCGCCGTCACCACCTGCGGCGTGCTGACCGACCTGCTGCCGCGCTGGGCCGACTTCGCGCACATGAGCTCGCTGTATTCGGCGCTGGTCGGCGGTGCACTGGCCGGCCTGGGCATCCTGTTCTACATCCGCCACCGCGCCAGCCTGGGCGGCATCGGCATCCTGGCGGTGTACCTGCAGCGCACCCGCGGCTGGAGCGCCGGCAAGGTGCAGATGTCGTTCGACACCCTGCTGATGGGCGTGGCCTTCTTCGTGCTCTCGCCCGACAAGGTGATGTACTCGGCGATCGGCGCGGTGGTGCTCAGCCTGGTGCTGATGTTCAACCACCGGCCCGGGCGATACATGGGGGTGTGAAGCGGCGCGGCCGCCGTGGTGCCGGCCGCTGGCCGGCCCCTCGCTGCAGCCCGCGTAGTGCCGGCCGCTGGCCGGCTCCTCGCTACAGCCCGCGTAGTGCCGGCCGCTGGCCGGCTCCTCGCACATCCGGATCCGTGCGGAGCCGGCCAGCGGCCGGCACTACCGTTCGGCCCACGGCGGGGGAATCTTTGCCAACCGTTTGTAGACCGGGCAATCCGGGCTGTGTGCGCCCGGTAGATACCCCAGGCTCATCAGGAACTCACCGGTGATCTCACCGCCGGTGAAGCGGAACGTCTTCTTGAACAGCTTCACCCACTCGGCCTTGTCGCGCGGGTGGTGTGCATCGAGCCAGCCGGCAAAGCTGCCGTGGCTGGCCCGCAACTGCTGGATCACCTGCGCATTGTGGATGGCCGCATGCACCTTGAGCCGGTTGCGGATGATGCCCGCATCGTTGAGCAGGCGCTCCACGTCGCGTTCGCCGTAGGCAGCCACGGTGTCCACGTCGAACTGGTCGTAGGCCGCGCGGAAACCCTCGCGCTTCTTGAGGATGGTTTCCCAGCTCAGCCCGGCCTGGTTGATTTCCAGCAGCAGCCGCTCGAACAGTTCGCGTTCGTCGCGCTGCGGGAAGCCGTATTCGTGGTCATGGTAGTGACCGTGCACCGGGTGACCGGGGGCGATGAGGCAGTAGCCGCTCATGGGTGCTGCTCCTTGGGGGCAGGTTCGTCGACATTCTGCGCGCTGCCACCGGGAACCGTGATGCGGGGCCAGCGGGAGCGGGACAGTTCGATCTGGCCGGCGAGCAGGGACTCCCTGCTGGCCTCTGCGTCATCCCCGGCGCGGCTGCCGTAGAACATCAGCGACCCTGCATCCCGCCAGGTGCCGTTGTCGCGGGTATGCAGGCTGCAGCCTGGCGCCAGATGCTCGGGCACCCTGCACAGCAGCACGTCGTCCACACCGTCTCCATCCAGGTCGCGCCGCAGGGCGACGCACGTCGCGCCCAGCTCAAGGCACTCCGCGGCATTCAGTTTGCGGTCCAGCAGCGCGTGCCACCAGTCCGTATCGGGTGCCGGCAGGCTGCCGGGCACGGTGACCTGGCGCTGCAGGACGCCCAGGTCGCGAACGCCGTCGTCGATGTCATCCATCTGGCTGCCGCTCCAGTGCGATTCCTGCGCCAGCGCCGCGCTGATCACCCTTGCCGCACGCGCATCGCCGCTGAAGCGTGGGTCGCGCTGCAGCTCGCGCAGCGCTTCCACGCCACGCCGCCCCAGCTCAAAGCGCAGGGCGACCACGTCCCGGGTATCGACGGCGGGTGCGGCCGCCTGCATTCGTGCCAGCTGGCTCGCCACGCTGATGCGCACGCCATCGAGTACCGGCGAGTTGGCCAGCAGGGCCGCGCCGAGCACCGTCCAGCACATCCAGCGGTTGACCGTTTCGATCGGCTGCAGCCAACGCCCGCGCCGGCGCAGCACCGACTGCGCATAGCCCAGCGCATAGCCGCAGACCAGCAGCACCACCAGCACACCCCAGAAGCGTTCGAGCGTCCAGCCGTACTGCGCGATGCGCAGGCCGACGGCATACAGCGCAAGCCCGGCATAGAGCGGCAAGGTCAGCAGGCTGGCATCCACCAGGCGGCGCAGCCACAGCGGGTAGGCCGCGCGGTCGTTGTCATGCTGGTACACCGCATTGACGAATGCCACCAGCAGCAGCGATACGGTCAGCAACAGGGTCGTGGCGGAACGCGTCCGCCACAGCGCGTCCAGCCCGGTAAAGGGCAGGCTGAGCACGAACAGCACGGCAATGAAGGACAGCAGCGGCAGCAGGCCGCGGCAGATGGCAAACAGCACCTGGCGCGTGACCTGGATGGCCCGGTGCTGGGTGCGGCCGATGAGCACGCCGAAGCCGAACAGCGAGCCGGTGGCCAGTGCGATGAAGGCCTCCTCGCGGAACAGGTCGCGGAAGAAGCGCACGTCGACCAGCTGGAACAGCGCCGACCACAGCCACAGCAGCAGCCAGGTCAGGCCCGTGAAGGCCACGGCGAGCGCCAGGGTCAGCCCGTTCTGCCAGGCGCGTTCGAACAACGCATCGTAGCTGGCGCGCCAATGGCCGTGCTGCAGCCGGAACTGCCACCACGGCAAGGTGACGAATACGGCAACGGCCATGCTGATCGAGAAGGGCCACAGCAGTGCGTCATCGCTCAACCCGGTAGCACCGCCGCCCAGGTTCCAGCCGATCCAGCTGGCAAGGGCCAGCACCACCGCCGACCCCACCACTGCGTGCAGCCACAGCCGGCGGTCGCGCAGCTCCACCAGGGTGAGCGCCAGCGCGGTGGGAATGGTCAATACCCAGCTGTACCAGCAGTAGCGCCCGCTGATGTGATTGAACGGCCAGCTGTCTGCGGCTTCCTGCGCGGCGTACAGCATCAGGCCCTGCAGCAGCGCGATCAGCACGATGGTGCTGCGCGAGGCCAGCGGGAGGGGCGGGTGGTGATTCATGATGCGCATCCTTGCTTGAGTGGTGGCATCGTAGCCGAGGGCTCACGCCCGTGCCGATGCCCAGCGGTTAGAATGGGCCCATGTCCGAGCTGTCCATTTCCCTTGCCCATCACCTCCTGGTCGCGCTGCCGTCGCTGACCGATCCCACGTTCGCACGGAGCGTGGCGCTCGTCTGTCAGCACGACGCCAGCGGTGCCATGGGCGTGCTGGTCAACCAGCCGTCGGAATACACCTTGGGTGATGTGCTGGCGCAGATGGACATCCAGACCGACGATCATGACCTGCGTGGCCAGGTGGTGCTCAATGGCGGCCCGGTGCACCCGGAGCGGGGCTTTGTGATCCATGACGACGCGCGCAGCTGGGAGTCCAGCCTGGAGGTCGGCGAGGGCGTGTTTCTCACCACCTCGCGCGACATCCTGGAAGCCATGGCGCGTGGCGAGGGCCCGTCCCACGCGCTGGTCACGCTGGGCTGCGCCGGCTGGAGCGAAGGCCAGCTGGAAAGCGAGATCGCCGAGAACAGCTGGCTGACCGTCCCCGCCGATGCGGAACTTCTGTTCGCCACGCCGCTGGAACAACGCTGGCAGGGAGCTGCCTCGCGCATCGGGGTGGACCTGTTCCGGCTCACCGATTACAGCGGCCATGTCTGAGCCGGCCACCATCCGCCGCGACGGCACCGTGCTGGGCTTCGATGTGGGCTCGCGCCGGATCGGCGTGGCGATCGGCAGCTCGTTCGGCACCCATGCCCGCGCCATCGCGGTGGTGGACGTGCACGGCAATGGCCCGGACTGGACGGCCGTTGAACGCCTCATCAAGGAATGGCGTCCGGACGGACTGGTGGTGGGCGACCCGCTCACCCTGGACGGCCAGGACCAGCCCAACCGCAAGCGCGCGCAGGGCTTTGCCCGCCAGCTGCGGGAACGTTTCAAGCTGCCGGTGGTGCTGATCGACGAGCGTTCCAGCTCCGTCGAGGCGGCACGCCGGTTCGCGGTCGAACGCGCCGAAGGCCGCAAGCGTCGTCGCGACGCGGCGACGCTGGACGCGGTGGCCGCTGCGGTGATCATCGAGCGCTGGTTGTCCTCGCCCGACGATGCCACTCCCGTTTCCTGACGCACAGACCCTGCCATGACCGCCTCGCAACTCGATTCCGACGGACGCCTGCGCCACCTGTTGACCCTGGAGGGTCTGCCCCGCGAAACCCTGTTGGCGCTGCTCGACCGCGCCGGCCAGATCCGCGATGCGGCGGTCGGCCGGGTGGGCAACAAGCGCCATGTGCTGGGCGGGTCGGCGGTGTGCACGCTGTTCTTCGAGCCGTCCACCCGCACCCGCAGTTCATTCCAGCTGGCCGCCCAGCGGCTGGGCGCGGACGTGCTGAATTTCGACGCCTCCACCTCGTCCACGCGCAAGGGCGAGACGGCCTGCGACACGCTGAAGAACCTGGAAGCGATGGGCGTGCGCGGCTTTGTGGTGCGTCACCCCGACGACGGCGCGGTGGCCGACCTGGCGGCCGCGGCGGGTGAGGGCACCGCACTGATCAATGCCGGCGACGGCCGCAGCGCGCACCCGACCCAGGGCCTGCTCGACATGCTGACGCTGCGCCAGGCCAAGGGCAGTGACTTCTCGAAGATGAAGGTGGTGATTGTCGGCGACGTGAAGCATTCGCGCGTGGCCCGCACCGACCTGCATGCGCTGCGTACGCTGGGCGTGGGCGAGATCCGCGTGTGTGGCCCGCAGTCGCTGCTGCCGGACGATGAGACGCTGAAGGGCTGCATCGTCGGGCAGGATTTCGACCAGATGCTGGAAGGCGCCGATGCGCTGATGATGCTGCGCCTGCAGCGCGAGCGGATGGAAGAGGGTCTGGTGCCGTCGATCGAGCAGTATCACGCCCAGTACGGGCTCAACGCCGAGCGCCTGAAGCGCGCCAGCCAGGACGCCGCGGTGCTGCACCCGGGCCCGATCAACCGCGGCGTGGAGGTGACCCACGAGGTGGCCGACGGCCCGCAATCGTGGGTGTTGCGCCAGGTCGCCAACGGCGTGGCCGTGCGCATGGCGGTGCTGGAGACGTTGTTGGGGTGAAACACGCCCGTAGTGCCGGCCGCTGGCCGGCTCCAAGGGTTGCATCAGGATGCGCGTACCGGCCGCTGGCCGGCTCCAAGGGTTGCATCAGGATGCACGTAGTGCCGGCCGCTGGCCGGCTCCAAGGGTTGCATCAGGAGGCGTGTAGTGCCGGCCGCTGGCCGGCTCCAAGGATTGCATCAGGATGCGCGTAGTGCCGGCCGCTGGCCGGCTCCACATGAACCCATCATCGCGAGGAGCCGGCCAGCGGCCGGCACTACGGGCGACGGTTCATGGGGTGATTGGCCAGATGCACCATGCATAGGGGTAGTCACCCAACTGTTCTGTCATGTGGGCGCGGATGGGATTGGCCATGATGTACATGGCATGTTCGCGAAGTGAACGGTCAGAACGAACCGCATGGTCATGGTATCCAGGCTGCCATAGCGTGCCGCCACGCGCATGCAGTCGGTTCAGTCCCAGCGCACTCGACGATTTGAAACGCCTTGCCACGTCTGCCAATGGCGTTTCACCCAGTTCCAGCATCCAATGGACGTGGTCGGGCATCACCACCCAAGCGAGCGATCGCGCATGGCCACCGTGGTCAATGTCGCGGAGACGGTCCATCACGATTTCGGCTGCCGCAGGGTCATCGAACCATCGCCGCCGGTAGTGGCAGACCGTCGTCAGGATGTAAGTGTGGCCGACCATCGAGCATCGACCTCGGCGTAGTTTTGACGAGCTCATGCCGCATATTGGATTGCATCGGAGAAGCGCCCTAGTCGGTAAGCGCCGCAGCGTTGAGTCACCAAAGCACCCATGGACCCGTAGTGCCGGCCGCTGGCCGGCTCCTCAGGGGGGGGGGGCGTGCGTGGAGTCGGCCGCTGGCCGGCTCCTCAAGGGGTATCCGGATGTGCGTGGAGCCGGCCAGCGGCCGGCACTACGGTGTGCTTGGAGCCGGCCAGCGGCCGGCACTACGGTGTGCGTGGAGCCGGCCAGCGGCCGGCACTACGCGTGTGCTTGGAGCCGGCCAGCGGCCGGCACTACCGGCTGCCTGCGCGAACACCCATTCCCACATCGCCGCATCCGCATACGTTGCGTCCCACGCGTTGTGGTTGCCCTGCGGGTATTCGGTGTATCGCACGTCTGCCGCGCCGGCACGGTCGAACGCGGCCTTCAGCCTGCGGTCGTCGTCGGGCAGCACCACGTCGTCCTGCGCGCCATGGAACATCCAGATCGGCGTGGCCTTCAGGCGGTCGGCGATCGCTGCGTATGGGTCTGCCTCGTTCGCCACCGACTCGACGAACAACGACGCGCGCACCGCATGCGGTGCCAGCACCGCGCCGCAGACCGGTACGATCGCGGCGAAACGGGTCGGCTGCTCCAGCGCGATATTCCAGCTGCCGTAACCGCCCATCGACATGCCGGTCAGGTACTGGCGCGCGGGATCAGCACCGAATTCGACCATCGTGGCATCCAGCGCGGCCAGCGCGATGCGGTTGTTGAGACCGGACCACTCTCCGTCATCCGGCACCTGCGGCAACACCACCAGGGCCGGGAACGTCCGCGCCTGCGTACGCAGGTACGGCCCCAGGCCGGCCTGGGTCTGGCGGCGGCCGTCACTGCCACGTTCACCGGAGCCATGCAGGAACAGCACCACCGGCAGCGTGCCGCGCTGCGCCTGAGCGTCGCGTGGCACGAACACCTGGTAGCGCGACGCATGGCCGTCCACGGTCACGGTGCGCTCCACGAAGTGACCCTTGTCGGGTGCACGGGTCGAGGCACATCCGCTCAAGGCGAGCATCGCAACCACCCACACCCACCATCCCGCGCGCTGTCGTGCCATTGCCTGTCCTCGACTGAAAGCGTTTTCAGTCTAGAGCCCGACGGGCACCCAGGCATCTTGCAGTGCATCAGTCTGGTCGCGGTGCTGCGGCCAGGATGTCCAGGTGTTCAATCGCCTCGGGGTGGCCGTCGGCGGCAGCGGCCTGCACCTGGGCCAGGCTGGGGTGGACCACCAGCAGGATCGGGTTCTCGCACTGCGGGCAGTCGAACTCGGCCTCGTCGTCGTGCAGCTCCATGCTCATCTGGCGCGAGGTGCCCTGCCATTCGCAGGCGGGGCAGGTATGGGTCTGCTCGCGCCAGCCGGCGGCGAAGTAGTTGTCGAGGGTCAGGGCCATGTCGTGGTTACCAGGTCAGTGCAGCAGGATCAGGGTGGCCAGGCCGAGGAAGCTGAAGAAGCCCATGACGTCGGTGACCGCCGTGACCACCACGGTGCCGGCCACGGCCGGGTCCACGTTCATGCGCTTGAGCAGCAGCGGCAGCAGCACGCCCGCGAGCGCCGCAGCGCAGAAGTTGATGATCAGGGCCATCGTGATCACCAGCGACAGCAGGAAACTATGGAACCAGATGTAGGCGATCACGCCCACCACGGTGCCGATCAGCGTGCCGTTGATGAGCGCGACCCGCGATTCCTTCCACAGCAGGATGCGCGCGTTGCTCTGCCCCACCTGGCCCAGCGCGATGCCGCGCACCATCAGGGTCAGCACCTGCACCGCCGCGTTGCCGCCGACGCCGGCGACGATCGGCATCAGTACCGCCAGCGCCACCACCTTCTGCAGGGTCAGCTCGAACTGGCCGATCACGGTGGCCGCCAGGAAGGCGGTGCACAGGTTGATGCCCAGCCAGACCACGCGGCCGCGCACGGCGCGCTTGATCGGCGAGAACAGATCCTCTTCCTCGTCCAGACCGGCGGCGCCCAGCGCCTGGTGCTCGGCCTGCGAACGGATGATGTCGACCACGTCATCGATGGTGATGCGGCCGAGCAGGATGTTGTTGTCGTCCACCACGGGCGCCGACACCCAGTCATGGTCGGAGAACTGGCGGGCGACCTCGTCGGCGCTCTCGCCCACGTCGATGGCCGGCTGTTCGTCGTCGATCAGCCGGTTGATCGGAGTGTTGTCCTCGTGGGTCACCAGCGCGGCCAGCGACAGCCGGCCCAGGTACTGGTGGCGGCGGCTGACCACGAACAGGTGGTCGGTGTGGTCGGGCAGTTCGCCGCGCAGGCGCAGGTAACGCAGCACCACGTCCACGTTGACGTCGGCGCGCACGGTCACCACGTCCGGGTTCATCAGGCGGCCGGCGCTGTCTTCCGGGTAGGACAGGACCTGCTCGAGCCGTTCGCGGTTCTCGCGATCCATCGACTTGAGCACTTCATCGATGACCGTGTCCGGCAGGTCTTCGACGAGGTCGGCAAGGTCATCGATGTCCAGGTCTTCGACCGCGGCGATGATTTCGTCCGGGTCCATGTCGGCCAGCAGGCTTTCGCGCACCTCTTCGCCGACGTGGACCAGCACCTCACCGTCGTCTTCCGGATCGACCAGCCCCCACACCACCTCGCGCTTGCCCGGCGGCAGCGACTCGAGCAGGTTGCCGATCTCGGCCGGCGCCAGCGTATTGACCAGCCGGCGCACCGGACCCAGTCGCCCGCTGTCCAGTGCATCGGACAACAGTCGCAACTGGCGCGCCGTCTTGTCGTGGCGTACGGCTTCGGCCATGCACAGCTCCCGCGGGGAAAGAAAAAGGCCGCTATCCCGTACAGGATGCGGCAGAGGGGGTGGTCACCGCGTCATTATCGCTTGGATGCATGACAAACAGGTAGGTCAGCACTGTTGGTGCTGACGCGCAGCGGGTCACGACCAACGGTCGTGACCTACCGGGGTGTTCATTGGTGGGTCTCGATCCAGCGTTCGATACCACGGCGGTCGCGCGCGGCCAGCAGCTTCGGCGCGGCGGCCTGCAACACGCCCAGGTCGCTCTCGCGCACGGCGCGGCGCACTTCCAGCAGCGTGCCCGGGTGCAGGCTGAACTCGGTCAAGCCCAGGGCCAGCAGCAGCCGGGTCATGCGCGGGTCGCCGGCGATTTCGCCGCAGACCGCCACCGGCTTGCCGTGCTCGCGGCCGGTGCGCAGGATGTGCGACAGCAACCGCAGCACGGCCGGATGCAGCGGCGAGTACAGCTCGCCCACTGCTTCGTTGTTGCGGTCGGCGGCCAGCAGGTACTGCACCAGGTCATTGGTGCCGATCGACAGGAAGTCGACCAGGTCGATGAAGCTTTCCAGCGCGATCGCCGCGGCCGGCACCTCGATCATCGCGCCGAACGGAATGCGTTCGGCGACCTCGAGGCCTTCGGCGCGCAGCAGCTCGGCCTGCCTGCTCAAGCGCCGGCGTACCGCCAGCACTTCCTCGCGGGTGCTGACCATCGGAATCAGGATGCGCACCTTGCCGTACGCCGAGGCGCGCAGGATCGCACGCAGCTGGGTGTCGGCCACCTTCGGCCGGGCCAGTGACAGGCGCACGCCGCGCAGGCCCAGGGCGGGGTTTTCCTCGTTGCTCAGGGTCAGACCGGTGCGGTCGGCCTTGTCCGCGCCCAGGTCGAGGGTGCGGATGGTCACGGGACGGCCGTTCATGCCCAGCGCGGCGTCGCGATAGGTCTCGAACTGTTCCTGTTCGTCGGGCAGTTCGTCGCGCTGCAGGAACAGGAATTCGGTGCGGTACAGGCCCAGGCCGTGCGCGCCGAGCGCATGCGCCTCGGTGACGTCGTCACCCGATTCGGCATTGGCCAGCAGGGCGATGTCGACGTTGTCGCGGGTGCGGCTGGGCTTGCTGCGCAGCCGGCCCAGTTCGCGCTGTTCACGGGCCTGGTCGCGCAGCCGCGCGCGGTAGTCGCGCAGGTCCGGCGGCAGCGGGTTGACGGTGATGCCGCCGGTGCTGCCGTCGATGCCCAGTACGTCGCCATCGGCGATCCGCTGCAGCACGCCGGGCACGTTGACGATCAACGGCAGGTGCAGGCTGCGGGCGAGGATGGCGCTGTGCGACAGCGCGCTGCCGCCGGCGGTGACGATGCCCACCACGCCGTGGGCCTGCAGCTGCGCCACTTCGGACGGGGCGATGTTGTCGCAGACCAGGATTTCCCCGGCCAGGCCCTTCACGTCCGGCGGCCGTTTCTGCAGGAAGGCATGGATGCGCCCGATCACATGGTCCAGATCGTCCATGCGACTCTTCAGGTAGGCATCGTCCATGCCGTCGAAGACCTTGGCCAGGCGGTCGCGCTGCACGCGCAGCGCATAGCCGGCGCTGTACGGGCCGCTGCGGATCAGCTCATCCAGGCCGAACAGCAGCTCCGGGTCGTCCAGCAGCAAGGCGTGCAGGTCGAGGAATTCGCCGACTTCCTGGTTCAGGGCGCCATGCAGGCGCAGGCGCAGGTCGTGCATTTCCGCACGGGCCGCGTCCACGGCCTGGTGCAGCCGCTGCAGCTCCGCCTCGACCTTGGCCGGGGCGATACGCTGTTCGGCCACGTCCAGCGCGTGCGGCAGGCGAACCCGGGCGCGGCCGAGGGCGTTGCCGCGCGAGGCGCCGTGGCCGGACAGCAGCAGGGCGCCGGACGCGGTCCGTGCCGGTGCGCTGGAACCCGATCGCGACGGCGGCCCCGGCATGCTCAGTTGTCCTCGTCGAAGCGTCGCTCGAACAGGGCCACTACGGCGTCCATGGCGGCCGCTTCATCTTCGCCATCGATGCGCACGGTAACGGGGGTGCCCTGGCCGGCGGCCAGCAGCATCACGCCCATGATGCTCTTGGCGTTGATCTGGCGGCCGCGTGCGGTCATGGTTACGTTGCTGCGGAAGGGCGCCAGCTCCTGCACCAGCTTTGCAGTGGCGCGGGCATGCAGGCCCAGGCGGTTGGATACGGTGAGTTCACGTTCAAGCATCGTCGACAATCGCTCCATTGCGAGTGCCCGCCGCGGCAGTGGCGGGCAGTTGATCCAGTCCCTGTTCCGGATAATTCATCACCCGCAACAACATCGGCAGGCTCAGCGCCGAAACCCGGCGAGCCGGGGTGCCCAGACGGGCCAGTTGCCCGGCCAGATTGCTGGGGCTGGCGCCGTACAGGTCGGTCAGGATCAGCACGCCCTGTCCGCTGTCCACCCGGCGCAAGGCGGCCGAGGCGAGCGGGAGCAGGACGTCCATATCTGCGTCGAACGGTACTTCGAAAGCTTCGGTCTTCAGCGGCAGGTGCCGCAGCAGCCGGGTAGCCACGTCCAGCAGCGACGTGCCAACGCCGGGATGAGTTACGAGGAGAATGCCACAGGTCATTTGTCGAACGTTAACATCCCAAGATGAATTGGGGCTATTCCTGTTCGCGATGGAATGTGGCCACTTCCGGCCAGCCTTGGTCACGCGCATGCCGTGCCAGCCGTTCGGCCAGGTACACGGAACGGTGCTTGCCGCCGGTGCAGCCAAACGCCACGGTCACATAGCTGCGGGTGTCGTTGCCCAGCCGAGGCAGCCAGGTGTCCAGGAAATCGATCAGCTGGGCCACGTACTTCTGCACGTCCGGCTGCGCTTCCAGGTAATCACGCACGCCGGCGTCGCGCCCGGACAAGGAACGCAGCTCCGGGTCCCAGTGCGGGTTGGGCAGCACGCGGGCATCGAAGACGAAGTCGGCTTCGGCCGGCACGCCGCGCTTGTAGGCGAACGATTCGAACAGCAGCGAGAGCTTGTTGCCGTGGCTCAGCGCGAACTCGGTCACCACCTTGCGGCGCAGCTGGTGCACGTTGAGCGTGGTGGTGTCGATCACCGCGTCGGCGGCGCGGCGCAGCGGCGCGGTCAGCTCGCGCTCGCGCGCGATGGCCTCGGGCAGCGACAGCCCCAGCTGGCTCAGCGGATGGCGGCGACGGGTGTCGGCGTAGCGCTTGAGCAGGGTTTCATCGGTGGCATCGAAGAACAGCAGCTGCGCGTCCAGCCCGGCGGCCTTGGCGTCTTCGCGCCAGTGCGAAAGCTGGCTGAGGTCGCTCTGGCCGCGCACGTCGATGCCCACGGCCAGACGCCGCGGTGCATCGGCATCATGCCCGGCCAGCAGGCTGCGCACGAAGTCGGGCAGCAGGTTGATCGGCAGGTTGTCCGAGCAGTAGTAGTCCAGGTCCTCGAAGGTCTTCAACGCGACCGTCTTGCCGGAGCCGGACAGGCCGCTGACGATGATCAGCGTGGCGGCGGTTACTTCGGGGGCGGGCGTGTTCATGGGGTGCGGCGCTCGAGCAGGTTGCTGTGGCGGGCAATGAACATGGCCGCCGGGTCGATGCCCTTGGTGCGCAGGATGTGCAGCCGGGTGGCCGCCTCGGTCAGCACCGACAGGTTGCGGCCGGGCATGACCGGCAGGGTGATCAGCGGCACGTCCAGGTCCAGCACGTGGCGGGTGCCGGAGTCGCCGGTGAGACGCTCGTAACCATGCGGGGTGGGTTCGGTCATGGGCTTGGTCAGGTGCACGATCAGCCGAAGGTACTTGTTCTTCTTTACGGCGGTATCACCGAACATCTCGCGCACGTTGAGCACGCCCAGCCCGCGCACTTCCAGCAGGTCCTGCAGCAGTTCGGGGCAGGTGCCATCCAGCACGTCCGGGGCGATCTGGGTGAACTCGGGCGCATCGTCGGCCACCAGGCGGTGGCCGCGGCTGAGCAGTTCCAGGGCCAGCTCGCTCTTGCCCGAGCCCGCCTCGCCGGTAATCAGCACGCCGATGGAGTAGATTTCCATGAATACGCCATGCAGGATCACCCGGGGCGCGAGCGTGCGGGCCAGGTGGTAGGACAGGTGGTTGAGCAGTTCGTGGCCGCGCTTGGGTGAAATCCACAGCGGGGTCTGCGATTCGTCGGCCGCCGCGCGCAGGTCTTCGGGGCAGGGCTGGTTGCGGGTGATGACCAGCGCCAGCGGGTGCGACTGCATGATCCGCTCGATGGTCTCCCAGCGCTGGCGCGAATCCAGCGAGTCCAGCCAGGACAGCTCTTCGGTACCGAGGATCTGCACCTTGTTGGGGTAGATCGCGTTCAGGTACCCAGCCAGCGAGGGGCGGCGCGAGACGGTATTGCCGGCTTCCAGTTCGCGGCGCTCGCCTTTCTGGCCGGCCACCCAGCGCAGGGCAAGGCGGTCGCGTTGCTGCTCGAACAACTCACGCGCGGTGATGCTGGTGTTCATGCGGCACTCGCCGGCGGGGGGAATTCGATGACCTGGCGCAGTGCCTGCCCGTCGCGCGCGTCGCGCAGCGCCTGGCGGATGGCCGGCTCGGAAAACAGCTCGGCCAGCTCGGACAACAGCATCAGGTGTTGATGGGTGTAGTGGGCGGGAACGGCAATGGCGAACACCAGGTCCACGGGCTCGTCGCCACCGAATTCCACCGGCTGCTCCAGCCGAAGCAGGGCGCCCCGGGGGCGTTCCAGAAGCGGTGCACGGCCATGCGGGATGGCGATGCCGTGGCCGATCGCGGTGCTGCCCAATTGTTCGCGCTGGCACAGGTTCTGGTAGATCAGCTCGGCGTTGGCTTCGCGGCAGGCCAGAAGTCTGGCGGCGGCCTTCAGCACGCTGTCGCGATCGGCGGCCGGCAGCACCTGGGTGCGCACGGCCGCCAGTAGATCAGTCAAGGGCATATCGGGGTGGGAACGAGGGCGTCAGCCGACATTGTCGCCCAAGGGAGCGGGAACCGGGGCGTGCAGGTGCTTTTTCTCCTTGTACTTGATCACCGCCTGGTCGAGCTTGTCGGCCAGGATGTCGATGGCGGCATACATGGTCTGGCCATCGGCCTTGACGTGGAGGGCCTTTCCGGCGAGGGTCACGTCGGCGTCCACGTGATGCTGGGTCTTGTCCAGCTTGAGTGTCACCCGGATCTGGCAGTGCTGGTCGAAGTGCTTTCCGACCCGGCCCACCTTTTCCTGCACGTAGCTCTGCAGGGCGGGGGTAACTTCCACGTTGCTGCCATACGTCTGGATTTCCATCGGTTCTTCTCCTCTTCGGATGTGCCAATGAACCTTCCCGCCCGGCGCGGTGGAGCGTCAGGCGATGCGTACTCTTTCGTGCGAGGCGGAAATGTTCATGGCCTCACGATACTTCGCAACAGTGCGCCGCGCCACCGGTATTCCCGATGTTTTGAGCAGGTCAGCCAGCTTGGCGTCAGAAAGCGGCTTGCGCGGATTCTCGTCGTCGATCAGGCGCCGGATCATGGCCTGGATGGCGGTGCTGGAGGCCTCGCCGCCGCTGTCGGTGTCGATGCCTGACGCGAAGAACGCGCGCAGGGGCAGGGTGCCGCGTGGGGTGCGCACGTATTTGCGGGCGATGGCCCGGGAAATGGTCGATTCGTGCAGGCCCAGCTCGGCCGCCACCTCGCGCAGGGTCAGCGGACGCAGCGCCTGCCCGCCGAACTCCAGGAAGGCGGCCTGCTGCTGGAGCAGGCAGCGCATGACCCGCAGCAGCGTCTCGCCGCGGGCTTCCAGGCCCTTGAGCAGCCAGCGGGCCTCCTGCAGGTGGGTGCGCAGGTAGCCGGCGTCGCTTTCGCCACAGCGGCGGATCATCTGCTCATAGCCGCGGTGAATGATGACCTTGGGACCGGCGTGGCCGGCCAGGGCGGCGCGCCAGGTGCCGTTCTGGCGCCAGACCACGCAGTCGGGCACCACGTAGCTGTCGTGGGTCAGTTCGCCGATCTGGGTGCCCGGGCGGGGATCCAGCGAGCGCAGCAGCTGCACGGCCGTTTCCACCGCCTCCACCGGCTCGCGGAGTTCATGGGCGATGCCGTTCACGCCGCTGCGCGGCAGGCGCTCCAGCGGGCCGTCGGCGATACGGCGGGCGAGGGCCAGGCCGGGCGTCTGCGGGTCCAGCACGTCCAGCTGCAGCAGCAGGCATTCGCCCAGGCTGCGCGCGCCGACGCCGATCGGATCGAAGCGCTGGATCTGGTGCAGCACGGTGACGATTTCGGCCTCGTTGGCGTGAATGGCCGGCAGCAGGGTCTCGGCGATGGCCGACAGCGGCTCGCGCAGGTAGCCGTCTTCTTCGAAGGCGTCGATCAGGGCCGCGCCGATGCTGCGGTCGCGGCTGGACAGATGCGACAGGTGCAGCTGCCACAGCAGGTGGTCGGCCAGGGTTTCGGTCTCGGCCACGCGTTCGGCGGCGCTGCCGTTGTCGTCATCGTCGAACGATCCGCCGCTGCTGCCGCTGCTCCAGTCGCCTTCGCCCGGGGCCCAGTCATCGGCGCCGGAGGGCGCCTGCTCACCGTGGTCGTCGCTGCCTTCGGCGCTTGCCGGGGGGCGTTCGTCGTCGCCCGACGGTATCTCCAGTGTCGGCTCGGCGTTCTCGGCCCAGTCCAGCAGCGGATTGGTTTCCACCGCTTCGGCGATCTCCAGCTCCAGTTCGGCGCTGGACATCTGCAACAGCTTGATGGCCTGACGCAGCTGTGGCGTCATGACCAGTTGTTGTCCCAGCGATGTCTGCAGCCGTGCTTTCATGCCTGTGCCGAACGGAGGGAAGGCGACGCAGCGGCCGGGCATCAGAGCTTGAAGGTGTCTCCAAGGTAGACGCGACGGACGTCGGCGTTGTCCAGGATGGCGTCCGGTGCTCCCTGCGCCAGTACGCTGCCTTCGTTGAGGATATACGCGCGGTCGCAGATTCCCAAGGTTTCGCGGACATTGTGGTCCGTGATCAGCACGCCGATGCCGCGCTGCTTGAGGTGAGTGACGATGCGCTGGATCTCGCCGACCGAAATCGGGTCGACGCCGGCGAACGGCTCATCCAGCAGGATCAGGCGCGGTCGCGCGGCCAGGGCGCGGGCGATTTCGCAGCGACGGCGCTCGCCGCCGGACAGGCTGGCGCCCATCTGGTCGGCCACGTGGTTGATCTGCAGTTCGTCCAGCAGCGAGTTCAGTTCCTTCTCGCGGCCGGCCTTGTCCAGGTCCTCGCGCAGCTCCAGCACCAGCCGGATGTTGTCGGCCACGCTCAGCTTGCGGAACACCGACGGTTCCTGCGGCAGGTAGCCCACGCCCTGCTTGGCGCGGGTGTACATCGGGTCGGCGGTGATGTCCTTGCCGTCGAGCACGATGCTGCCGGCGTCGGCCTCGACCAGGCCGACGATCATGTAGAAGCAGGTGGTCTTGCCGGCCCCGTTGGGGCCGAGCAGGCCCACCACTTCACCGGCGTCCAGGGTCAGTCCGAAATCCTTGACCACTTCGCGCTGCTTGTAGCGCTTGCGCAGGCCTTTGGCGACGAGCATTACTTCTTGCTCCCGGCAGTGGGGACGGTGGCCTTGGCCGGGGTGGCCGGCTTGGCGGCCGGGGCGGCACCCTTGTTCTTGGGCGGGATGACCGTGCGCACACGGCCCGCTTCGCCACCACCCCCGCTGTTCATCTCGCCGGTGCGGGTGTTGTAGACCATGCGCTGGCCGCTGTTGGTGCCCTGGGCGCTGACCACTTCGTAGTTGCCGGTCAGGGTGATGATCTCGCCCTTGATGTCGTAGTCGATCTTGTCGGCGCGGGCGTTCATGGCGCTGCCGTCATCCAGCTGCTGCTTCATGGTGGCCTGCTTGCCGGTGAAAATCGCCCGGACAGCTTCGCCATCCTTCATGTGGACGTCGGCCTGGGCGGCGCGGATATCCAGCGTGCCCTGGGTGATGACCACGTTGCGCGACAGGGTGATGACACCGTCGCCGAGGAACGACCCGGACTGCGCATCGGATTCGATGGTCATTTCCTGGTTGCGGTCGGTGCTCTTGGCCTGCACGGCGACGGCGGGAACCATCAGGATGAGGGCGAATGCAGCGGCGTGGAGGATCTTCATGACGTGGGGCTTTCCTGCCAGATTCGGGGAAACGGCCAAGGCCGTTGCTGGAGTATCGGGGCGCTTCATTGACGGGGCGTGTAACGGGTCTTGACCTGGCTCAGGAACTGGTAGGTCTTGTTGCTGGAGTTCAGCGCGAACCCGACCCCGGACTGGGTCATGCCTGGCCGGGTGAGGGTCACCAGCCCGTCGGAGGTGGCCCGGTTCTCCTTCGGGAACACGTCCATCTGCTCGGTGCGGAAGGTGGTGGGCGGTACGCTGGGCACGCGCGGGCTGTCGCCGCTGACGTTGCCGGTCAGGCGCAGCGTGTCGCCGGTTGCGCTGACCCAGCCGGTGTCGCTGCGCAGTTCCCAGTGGTTGCCGTCCTGGTCGGGCAGCAGGAACAGCGGCGTCTTGATGGTCATGGTCTCGTCGCTGCGGGTGCGTTCCAGCAGCGGCGCGCGCAGCGTCGTCGATTCGCGGCCCTGCTCGTCCAGCGCAATGATCTGGAAATCGTGCAGCACGTAGTCCTTGCTGCCATCGTCGCCGGCGGCGACCGGCGCTTTGTCGCGATTGCGCAGCAGCGACCAGCCGCTGAACAGCGCGGCCACCAGCAGCAGTCCGCCGAGTGCGTTGCGCCAGTTCATGCGCCGAACCTCTTCAACACCGCGTCTACATGCCCCTGCGCGGCCAGCAGCACGTCGCACAGCTCGCGTGCGGCACCGCGGCCGCCATCGGCGCGGGTCTGCCAGTGCACGCGCTCGGCGATCCACGGATGCGCGTTGGCCGGCGCCACCGCCAACCCGACCGCGCACAGCGGTGCCAGGTCGGGCAGGTCGTCGCCCATGAACGCCACCTGGTCCAGGCCGATGCCGTGCTGTTCGCACAACACCTGCACGCTGGCCAGCTTGTCGCCGACCGCGATCTGGGTGTCGATGCCGAGGTCAGCGCCACGCTTGAGCGCCGACAGGCTGTTGCGCGCGGTGATCAGCACCGGGTGGATGCCGTGTTGCTGCAGCAGTTTCAGGCCGAGTCCGTCCTGCACGTAATACGCCTTGCTCTCGTTGCCGTCCCGGTCGTAGTAGAGCCGACCGTCGGTGAGCGTGCCGTCCACGTCGAAGCAGGCCAGCCGGATGCGGCCAGCGACGGCATGCAGGTGGGACGGGAAACCGGGCAACGGGGAGTAGGGCATCTAGGCGCGCAGGTCAGCTGAATGGAGGAAGGTCACTGTGGTTTAAACCACTCTGGCCCGCAACAGGTCATGAATATTGAGGGCGCCCACCGCGCGTCCCTCGCCATCGACCACGATCAGGCCATTGATTTTCTGGGTTTCCATGACCCGTGCGGCCTCCACGGCCAGCTGGTCGGCCCCGATGGTGCGGGGCTGGCGGGTCATCACATCGACGATGCGCGCGCTGCGTACGTCCAGGTCACTGTCCAGGGCGCGGCGCAGGTCGCCGTCGGTGAACAGCCCGATCAGGCGCTGGTCGGCATCCACCACGGCGGTCATGCCCAGCCGCTTGCGGCTCATCTCGACCAGGGCCTCGCTGAGGCTGGCGGATTCGCCCACCCACGGCAGCTCGTCGCCGCTGTGCATGACGTCGGTGATGTGCAGCAGCAGGCGGCGGCCGAGGCTGCCGGCCGGGTGCGAACGGGCGAAGTCGTCGGCGGTGAAGCCCCGCGCGTCCAGCAGGGCCACCGCCAGCGCGTCGCCCATCGCCAGCGAGGCGGTGGTGCTGGAGGTGGGGGCCAGCGCCAGCGGGCAGGCCTCGGCCGGCACGCTCACGTCCAAGTGCACATCGGCGGCCAGGGCCAGCGAGGAGGCGGGCCGGCCGGTCATGGCGATCACGCGGTTGCCCTGGCGCTTGAGCACCGGCAGCAGCATCAGCACTTCGTCGGACTCGCCCGAGTAGGACAGCGCCAGCACCACGTCGGCGTCGGTGATCATGCCCAGGTCGCCGTGGCCGGCCTCGCCCGGGTGTACGTAGAACGCCGGGGTGCCGGTGGAGGCCAGCGTGGCGGCGATCTTGCGTGCCACGTGGCCGGACTTGCCCATGCCGGTGGCGACCACCCGGCCGCGGCTTTCCAGCACCAGCTGGCAGGCCCGGCTGAAGTCGTCGCCCAGGCGTTCGGCAACCGCCAGCAGGGCGTCGCGCTCGATCTCGAACACGCGGCGACCGCTGGCGACCAGCGCTGCGGGGTCGGCGGGTTGGGGGGGCAGGGGCGATACAGCCATGCGGGCGCCACGCGGAAGAGTAGAATGAGCGCTCATTTTATTAGGAAAGCCCGTTGGACGCCGAGACCATCCGCAAACTGATCGAAACCGGCCTGCCGGGCGCCCGCGCGGACGTGCAGGGTGACGATGGCGTGCATTTCGAGGCCACCGTGGTCTGCGATGCCTTCGCCGGCAAGCTGCCCTTGGCGCGCCACCGCATGGTCTATGCCACCCTGGGCGACCTGATGGGCGGGGCGATCCATGCGCTGGCGCTCAAGACTGTTACGCCGGCCGAGGCTGGTTGAGCTTTACCTCTTTCTCCTTATTTTCCCGGACTCCATGGCCAAGATCGTAGTGACCGGCGGCAAGCCGCTGCACGGTGAAGTGAACATTTCCGGCGCCAAGAACGCCGTCCTCCCCATCCTGTGCGCGACCCTGCTGGCCGATGCGCCGGTGGAGATCACCAATGTGCCGCACCTGCACGACGTGGTCACCACGGTGAAGCTGCTCAGCGAGCTGGGTGCGAAGGTCACCATCGACCAGGGCACGCTGTCGCGTGGCAGCGCGATCGTGGTCGACCCGCGTCCGGTGAACCAGCACGTGGCGCCGTATGAGCTGGTGCGCACCATGCGCGCCTCGATCCTGGTGCTGGGCCCGCTGCTGGCCCGCTTCGGTGCGGCGGAAGTGTCGCTGCCCGGCGGCTGCGCCATCGGCTCGCGCCCGGTTGACCAGCACATCAAGGGCCTGCAGGCGCTGGGTGCGGACATCACCGTCGAGAACGGCTTCATCAAGGCCCAGGCCAAGCGGCTCAAGGGCGCGCACTTCACCTTCGACATGGTCAGCGTGACCGGCACCGAGAACGTGCTGATGGCGGCCGTGCTCGCCGAAGGCACCACCGTGCTGGACAACGCGGCGATGGAGCCGGAAGTCACCGACCTGGCGCACTGCCTGATCGCACTCGGCGCGAAGATCGAAGGCCTGGGCACCGCCCGCCTGGTGATCGAAGGCGTGGAGAAGCTGTCCGGCGGCCGTCATGAAGTGCTGCCCGACCGCATCGAAACCGGCACCTTCCTGGTGGCCGCGGCGATGACCGGCGGCAAGGTCACGGTCAACCGCGCCCGTCCCAATACCATGGACGCGGTGCTGTCCAAGCTGGTGGAAGCCGGTGCGAAGATCGAGACCACCGACGACAGCATCACGCTGGACATGGAAGGCAAGCGCCCGCGCGCGGTCAACCTGACCACCGCGCCGTACCCGGCCTTCCCGACCGACATGCAGGCCCAGTTCATGGCGCTCAACTGCGTGGCCGACGGCGTGGGGGTGATCAATGAAACGATCTTCGAAAACCGCTTCATGCACGTCAACGAACTGCTGCGCCTGGGCGCGGACATCCAGGTGGAAGGGCATACCGCGATTGTTCGTGGTGCCGACCAGCTCAGCGGTGCGCCGGTGATGGCAACCGACCTGCGTGCGTCGGCGTCGCTGATCCTGGCCGGGTTGATGGCCGACGGTGACACCACCATCGACCGCATCTACCACCTCGACCGCGGCTACGAGAACATCGAAGAGAAGCTCTCGTCGCTCGGCGCGACCATCCGGCGCGTCGCATGATCCTGCGCGGCCAGTTCACCCGCCGCCGCAAGGCACTGCTGGTCCTGATACTGGTGGTGCTGGGCTGGCTGGGCTACGCCTGGTACGCCGATATCGCCATCACCCAGGGCCTGGAACAGCAGGACATGGACTGGAATGGCGATGGCACGGTCAGCCGCACCGAGGTGCTGCAGTCGTTCTACGCCGTTGGCGTGACCAAGACCGAGGAAGGCAACCGCCATTGCAGCGCGTTCTACTGGCGCAAGACCGGCGGGCAGATCCGCGTGGACTGCAAGACGGTGTTCCAGGCCGAAACGCCCGCGAAATAGAAAAACGCCCGCGATGCGGGCGTTTTTTGTATCGACCCACGGTCGATACCTACCTGTGCATCATTTGAACGATTTGATGGTCAGGTCCAACGCATCCTTGCCGCCCTCGCGCTGCAGCAGGCGCACCGGCACCGGGAATTCGGGCACGATCCACACGATCTGCTGCTTGTTGCCGTCCACCCGCGAGACCTTGGTGGCGTCATAGGACTTGCCCGCGATGGTCACCTTTTCCTTGCCTTCGGACGTGTAGCCCAGCTGCTTGATGCGGCCTTCGTCCACCATCCGGTACTTGAGCGGCTTGCCGGCGGCGAGGTCGCGCGCGATCGCCAGGTTGATCAGCAGAGCGTCCATGTCACCGGGCTTCAGTGCGACCGGGCCGGCGCGGTCCGGCTTGATGTCGCCGGTCCAGGTGGCCTGGTTCTTCGCCCAGTCGTAGTTGGCCTGCACGTTGCGCTTCTTCACCAGCAGCACCGAGCTGTCCTTGCTGCTGAGCGGGCGCAGGCGGCCGCTGGCTTCCTCGAACACCGTGTTCTGACTGAGCGTGGCCATCGGGCTGCGCACGTCCAGGCTGTATTTCCAGGTGTTGCCGTCAGCCTTGGCCAGGGTCATGGTGCCCGGGGCCTGCACGCCCATGTAGTTGGCCTGGTACTGCGCGGAAAACGGCTCCAGCGCCAGTGCGGGCAGACTGGTCAGGGCCAGTGCGCCAACGGCGATCCAGGACAGCGGGCGGGTGAGGGTGGTCATGCTCAGACTCCTTGGTATTCGATCAGGCGCAGGTCGATCCGATCTTCGCCGTCTTCACGTTGCAGGATGCGCACCGGGGTAGGAACCCCGTTGGCGATCCAGAGGATGGTTTCGTCATTGCCGCCGTTGGTCCGATGGACCCGCAGCGCGTTGTAGGACAGCTCGCCGACCTGGACGTTCTCGGTATCCGGTGCGGCCTGGTAGTCGTGCTGGCGGACGCGACCGACGTCGACATAGCGGTAATGCATCTGCCCGCCCGGCCGCGCGTCGCGCATGATCGCCAGGTTGATCAGCAGCGCGCTCTGGTCGCCGGGCTGCAGCGGAATGGGTTGGGTGCGTTCCTTCTTGAGGTCGCCCAGCCACTGTGCCGTGCCCGCCTGCCAGTTGTAGGTGCCGGAGACCTTCTTGCCCAGGAACAGGCCCTTGCGCACGGTGGCCTGGCTGATCGGTACGTAAGTGGTGCCGTGCTTCTCGAACACGGTGCTCTGTTCCAGGTTCAAGCCGAGCACGCTGGCGAAGCCTTTCCGGCCGATGACCTGCATGTCCACCCGCCACTGGTCACCCCCGGTGTGGGTCACGCGCATGGTCGCATCGCCCGCTTCCTTGCCCTTGTACAGGGCCTGGTAGGTGGCGGTGAACGGTTCCAGCGGCGGCGCCTCCCACGACACCGGGGGCAGCGCCGGCAGTTCGGGCGGCGGCGGCTCCTGCGCCTGGGCAATGGCCACGGTGCACAGCAGGGATGCAAACAGCAGCACTGGCTTGGACAGGGTCGTTTTCATGCGCGCGCAGCAACGGGGGAGGAAGGAGGATGCCAGCGTCCGGGTCAGCGGCGCGTGTGCGCCCTGGCTATCGATTCAGCTGGCCAGCGCAATCTAGGCGCAGCGGACTGAACAGGGGGTGGCCGTCAGCGTGGAGTTGGCCGTCGCGTTCAGCCACGCGGCCGGCCACCAGCCAGTGCAGGCTGGCGATCAGCAGCGGGTGTTCCACCGCCAGGACGCGCTGGGCCAGCCGTTCGGCGCTGTCGCCGGGCAGGACCGGCACCCTGGCCTGGGCCAGCACGGTGCCGGCATCCAGTTCGGGCACGACGAAGTGCACGCTGGCGCCGGCCTCGGCATCGCCGGCGGCCAGGGCGCGGGCATGGGTGTGCAGGCCCTTGTACAGCGGCAGCAGCGAGGGGTGGATGTTGACCAGCCGGCCGCTGAAACGCTGCACGAACGCTTCGCCCAGGATGCGCATGTAGCCGGCGCAGACCACCCAGTCCGGTGCGAAGCCGGCCAGGGCATCGCCGAGCGCGGCATCGAACGCGGTGCGGTCGGCGAAGTCCTTCGGCGAGCGGGCCCAGCGCCGCTCCGGGGCCACCTTGAGCAGGGCGGAGGCGTCGGGCTTGTCCGACAGTACGGCCACCACCTCGGCATCCAGCTGCCCGGCGGCAATCGCGTCCACGATCGCCTGCAGGTTGCTGCCGCGGCCCGAGGCCAGTACGGCAATGCGGCTGGGTGAACTCATTTCAGTGCCTTCCGCGTGAGCAGTGGCCAGGTCAGCAGCGCGCCCACGGTAGCCAGCAGCATGTCGGCATGCGCATCCCACAGGTCGCCCTGCTGGCCGTTGTAGGACTCGGCGGCTTCCGGCGACAGCAGCAGGGCAATGCCCCACTCGAACCATTCGTACACGAGGCTGGACGACATGATGGTCATCACCGCCAGCGCGAACGCCTGCCCGATGCGCAGGCGCGGCCAGGCGTGCCGCGTCAGTTGCACCAGGGCCGGGGTGAAGCAGGCGCCGTAGAGGAAATGGATGAGACGGTCGAAATGGTTGCGCTGCCAGCCGAAGGTGGCGTTCGGCGACCAGTGCACGGCGGCCTGCAGCCAGGCGTCATACGGGACGTTGGAATACAGCCAGCGCGCAGCGATGCAATGGATGGCGATGAAGCCGCAGATGGCCGCGAACGCGCCGCTGCCGAGGGGCCAGCGCCGGTCCACCCACCACAGCGCGGCCAGCCCGACGACAGTGAGCGTGCTATGCAGCGTCTGTTCGAGCGGCCACAGCGGGTGGATCCAGGTGGCGACAAAGACCGCCAGCACGCCCGCGAAGGCGGCCTTCTTGGCAAGCGCTGCGTGGGCGCTGATCATGCAATGACCGTGCTTTCCGGTGGCAGGAAGCTGGCCTGTACTTCCGGCCGCAGCAGGGCCCACAGTGCGTAGGCGCCCAGTGCGATGCCCAGTGCGCCGGCCAGGCAGGCCAGGCCGGCGGCGATCATGCACAGCCGGTGCTGCCGGCGGGCGGCCAGCCGTCGCGCGGCGATGATGCTCAGCGTGCCCAGCGCGGCGTAGACCACCGCGCCCACGCCCAGCAGCACCAGCAACAGCAACGGCGCGGCATCCGGGTCGGTGCTCTTGCCTTCGCTGATGTAGCCGGCCACGGCGACAAGCAGCAACAGCGGGGCGATGAGCAGCTCTACGGCGCCCAGTACATAGAACATGATCTTGAGCGAATGCAGGTGCGAGGCGACCTGGATATGCGTCCAGCGACCCCGGACGGGCAGCGGTGGGGGTGTGGAAGACATCGGAACCTCAGGGGTGGGTAAGGGAAGGCGCGTCGAATGCGGCCTTGACCGCCGGGCGCAGCAGCACGATCAGGGTGAACACGCCCAGTACCGTGCCCAGCGGCATCAGCATGCACGACAGCGCCGCCACCACCAGGCACAGCGTGTGGCGGCGACGGCGCGCCAGGCAGCGCCCGGCATAGGCCATGAACCCGGCCAACGTCAGTCCGCACAGGATCAGGACCGAGCCGATCACGATGAAGATCCAGCCAAACAGCCGGGTCTCGGCGAGCGACGCCGGGCCGCCATTGCTCTCAATCGGCATGCCGCCGCTCAGGGCGGCGATGCCGATCCCCACGTGGATCAGCGGGAACAGCGAGAACAGCGCGGTCAGGCCGGCCACCACGTAATGGAAGATCGACAGCAGCCGCAGCTGCGAGGCGTCTT
The DNA here is from genome assembly GCF_057839485.1 of Stenotrophomonas sp. KH_036_B. Taxonomy (NCBI): domain Bacteria; kingdom Pseudomonadati; phylum Pseudomonadota; class Gammaproteobacteria; order Lysobacterales; family Lysobacteraceae; genus Stenotrophomonas; species Stenotrophomonas sp. KH_036_B. The sequence goes on from NZ_CM174491.1 coordinate 1,133,630, forward strand.
CGAGCGACAGCGTCGGTGTGGAAAGAGGCGGTGCGTCCATGCAGGTCTCCTCGTGGGTCAGCCGATCCGCACGCGTTCGGTGCCTTCGGCCGTGGTGACCGTGCCGATGGTCCACTGCGCCAGGCCCTGGGCCTCGACGGCGGCGGACACCGACGGGACCTGGTCCGGGCTCACGATCAGCACGAAACCGATGCCGCAGTTGAAGGTCCGCCACATCTCGCTGTCGGCGACCGCGCCCTCCTGCTGCAGCCACTGGAACACGGGCGGCAGGGTCCACGACGAGGCGTCGATGTCCAGGCCCAGGCCCTCGGGCACCACGCGGATGATGTTCTCGGTCAGGCCGCCACCGGTGATGTGGGCCATGCCGTGGATCGCCGCGCCGTGGGTCTTGAGCAGCGCCAGGATGGGCTTGACGTACAGGCGGGTGGGAGCCATCAGCGCGTCGACCAGCTTGACCCCGCCGTCCAGCTCCAGCTCGGCCGGGCGGCCGGCGCGATCGTAGATGCGGCGGATCAGCGAGTAGCCGTTGGAGTGCGGGCCCGAGGAGGCGATGCCGATCAGCACGTCGCCGGCAGCCACGCTGGCGCCGTCCTTGAGTTCGCTCTTCTCCACGCCGGCCACGGTGAAGCCGGCCAGGTCGTATTCGCCCGGCGGGTACATGTCCGGCATTTCGGCGGTCTCGCCGCCGATCAGCGCGCAACCGGCCTCGGTGCAGCCGTTGGCGATGCCGCCCACGACCGCCGCAGCGGTGTCGATGTCCAGCTTGCCGGTGGCGAAATAGTCCAGGAAGAACAGCGGCTCGGCGCCCTGCACCAGCACGTCGTTCACGCACATGGCCACCAGATCGATGCCGATCGTGTCATGCCGGCCCAGCTGTTGTGCGAGCTTCAGCTTGGTGCCCACGCCGTCCGTGCCCGACACCAGCACCGGCTCGCGGTACTTGTTGGAGAGGTCGAACAGGGCGCCGAAACCGCCCAGGCCACCCATCACCTCGGGCCGGAAGCTGCGCTTCACCAGCGGCTTGATGCGCTCGACCAGTTCGTTGCCCGCGTCGATGTCGACGCCGGCGTCGCGGTAGGTCAGGGGGGAGGGGTTGGACGGGGAATTGGTCACGGGCGTCGGCGCTGCGCTGGGGTGAAAGCGGGATTTTAACAGGCCACGTTGGCGCGCAGGCCCTATTCGGGCAACAATTCCCCCCGGATACGCTCAATGGAAGTCCTGATGCGCCGCAGCCTCATTTTGATTATGTTCCTCGCGCTGTGCCTGCCGGTGGCCACGATGGCCCAGAGCGGCATGCGCACCGAGGGTGACGTGGCTACGGCCAGCGGCGCCTACGAGGCCGAAGTGCCGGTCAACAGCCAGGCCGATGCCGACCGCAACGGGGCCCTGTCCCGCGCGCTGGGTAATGTGCTGGCCAAGTTGTCGGGCGACCGCAGTGTCATGACCCGCCCGGGCGTGATGCAGGCCCTGCGCGATGCCAAGAACTACGTGGCCAGCTATGACTACCGGCAGGACCAGAGCACCTCGGCCAGCGGGGCGCCCAGCTACCGCACCATGCTGGTGGCCCGGTTCCGCCAGGACGACGTGGACGGGCTGATCTCGGCCCTGGGCCTGCCGTTGTGGCCGCAGCCCCGGCCCAAGCCGGTGATCTGGCTGGCCATCGACGATGGCTCCGGCCCGCGCCTGGTGACCGTGCAGCAGGCCAATGCGGCCCGCCCGTTGCTGAACCGCGCCATCGAGCGCGGCTACAAGCTGGGGCTGCCCACCGGCAGCGCCGCCGAGCAGGCCCTGGTCGGGGCGATCTGGCGCCAGGACACCGCTGCGGTGGCTCGGGCCTCGTCCCGCTATGCCCCGCCGATGCAGCTGGTCGGCAAGCTGTACCGCGACAAGAGCGGCGGCTGGGTCGCCGACTGGGTGTTCGTCGACGGTGGCAAGGAACTGAACAAGTGGACCACCAAGGACAGCGATGCCCGCCGCGCCATGGCCGGGGGCGCCGACGGCACCGCCGATGCGCTGGTGCGCCGTTACGCCAAGGCCGGTGCGGCCACCGGTGCCGCCGGGACCTACACCATCGCGGTGACCGGCCTGGACAGCGCCGAGGACTACATGCGGCTGGCGGCTGGGCTGCGTGAGAACCCGGTGGTGCGCAACATCACCCCGCTGCGCGCGTCGGGCAACCGCCTGGAGCTGGCGCTGGAGATGACCACCGGCCTGGCCGGGCTGAACCGCATGCTGGGCGACAACGGCGTGATTGCGCCGCTGGCCCCGCTGCCGGTGCCGATCGACGAAGACGCGGCGCCCGGCACCCCGCCGCCGCCGGCCAGCAACGAGTACCGCCTGCGATGATCCTCACCCCCGAAGCCGAAATCGCGCAGTTCCTGCGCCGCGTCAAATACATCCTGCTGGCGTTGGCAATCGGTTGGGTGGTGTGGCTGCTGGCCCCGATCCTGACCCCGTTCGTGCTGGCGCTGGCCCTGGCCTGGCTGGGCGACCCGCTGGTGGACCGGATCGAGGCCACCGGCCGTTCGCGCAATACCGGCGTGGTGCTGGTGTTCGTGGCGATGGTGCTGACCATCACCGCCGCGCTGCTGATCCTGGTGCCGATGATCGAACGCCAGATCGCCACGTTGATCGCGGCCATTCCGCAGGCCCAGCAGTGGCTGATGCAGACCGGCATTCCGTGGTTCGAGCAGAAGACCGGCATGGAAATCATGCCGTGGCTGGAGCCGGACCGCCTGATCGACTGGGTGCGCAGCCATTGGGAACAGGCCGGCGGTTTCGCCAAGACCTTCTTCGGGTACGTGTCGCGTTCCGGCTTTGCGATGGTGACCTGGGTGGTCAACATCCTGCTGCTGCCGATCCTGGCGTTCTACTTCCTGCGCGACTGGGACAAGCTGGTCGAGCGTGTCGCCTCGACCATCCCGCGCAACCATGTGGGCACCATCACCAAGCTGGCGCGTGAGTCCAACGAGGTGCTGGGTGCGTTCATCCGCGGCCAGTTCCTGGTGATGGTGGCGCTTGGCCTGATCTACGCCATCGGCCTGTCGCTGGTGGGCCTGAAGCTGGGCCTGTTGATCGGCCTGATCGCCGGCCTGATCAGCTTCATCCCGTACCTGGGCGCCACCACCGGCATCGTCATGGCCGTACTGGCCGCGCTGGTGCAGGCACAGGGCTTCGATCTGAAGCTGCTGATCCTGGTCGGCGTGGTGTTCACCGTGGGCCAGCTGCTGGAAAGCTACGTGCTCACCCCGCGCATCGTGGGCGACAAGATCGGCCTGCATCCGGTGGCGGTGATCTTCGCGGTGATGGCCGGTGGCCAGCTGTTCGGATTCCTGGGCATGCTGCTGGCGCTGCCGGTGGCGGCGGTGAGCAATGTGCTGCTGCGCTATGCGCACCTGCGCTATCGCGAGAGCGAGCTGTATGCCGGTGAGAAGACTGCGATCGTGCTCGATTCCTATATCGACAAGCCGACCCTGGTCGTCGAAACGCCCAAGGGCCCGGACCTGAAGTGAGCGTGGTTCCGCAGCTGCCGCTTGCCCTGCGCTACCCGCAGGACGAGCGACTGGAGACCTTCATCGGCGCACCGGACGGTGCGCTGGCGCAGCTGCGCGCCATCGCCGTGGGCGAGGATCAGCACTGGGTGTACCTGGAAGGGGCGGCCGGCACCGGCAAGACCCACCAGGCACTGGCGATGTGTTCGCTGGCCGAACAGGCCGGGCGGCAGCCTACCTACCTGCCGTTGAAGGCGGTGGTGGGGCGCACCCGCGCGGCGCTGGAATCGCTGGAAGGCCGCGACCTGGTGGCGCTGGATGGGCTGGATGCGGTGGCCGGACATCGCGATGACGAAGTGGCGCTGTTCGATTTCCACAACCGCGCGCGCAGTACCGGCATTACGTTGATGTACACCGCGCAGCACGCACCGGACCAGCTCGGCCTGGTGCTGCCGGACCTGCGTTCGCGCCTGCAGCAGTGCGTGCGCGTGGTGTTGCAGCCACTGGACGACGAAGGCCGCGCGGCGGTGCTGCGTGAGCGCGCGGCGCGGCGCGGGTTGTCGATTGATGAGGCCGCTATTGAGTGGCTGCTGACCCGCACCGGGCGGGAGCTGGGCAGCCTGGTGAGCCTGCTGGACTGGCTGGATCGCGAGTCGCTGGCCGCGCAGCGGCGCATTACCGTGCCGTTTTTGCGGCAGGTGGTGGAAGAAGGTTCGCACCGGTTGTAAAGCCACGCAGGGCGTGGCTCTACGCCAGGGTTGCGTCCAACGCTGCCAGGCGTTCTGGCGTACCTACGTCGGTCCATTGTCCGCGATGATGCTGCCCGGTTACCCGGCGGTCTGCCATCGCGTGGCGCATCAGCGGGGCCAGGCCGAACTGCGGCGGGTTCGCTGAGGCGCCCTCCGTCGCGCCGATGACCTCGCGCCATCCGTCGAGAATCGAGGGGCGATACACGCCAACGCCGGCGTACGTCAGCCGCGGTGCATCGCCGTCATCACTGACCGTGCCATCCGCGCGCAGGATGAAATCCCCGCGCGGGTGCTGCACCGGGTTGTCGACCAGCACCAGGTGCGCATCGCCCTGCGGCTGCCAAGGCAACGTGCTGAAATCCACATCGGTCCAGACATCGCCGTTGACCACCAGGAACGGTGCGTCACCCAGCAGCGGTAGCGCATTGAGGATGCCGCCGCCGGTTTCCAGCGGCACCCCGCCTTCGTCGAGGAAGTGCAGGCGCAGGCCCCAGCGTCCGCCATCGCCCAGCGCGGGTTCGAACTGGTCGCCCAGCCACGAGGTGTTGATCACCACCTCGGTGAAACCCGCCGCCGCCAGCCGCTCCAGGTGCCACGCGATCAGCGGCCTGCCGCCGGCCACCAGCAGTGGCTTGGGGGTGTGCAGAGTCAGCGGACGCATGCGTTCGCCCTTGCCGGCGCTGAAGATCATCGCCTTCATGCGCGACTGGACACCGGCAGCGCAAGCGCCGCCATGGCCGGTTTGATCCGGTCCTGCAACAGGGTATTCAAGCCCGCCAGGTCCGGGTGGCGCGGCAGCACTTCGTCCAGGTAACGGATGAAGCGCGGCGCGTCATCGAAGTAATGCCCCTTGCCGTCGCGGTCGCGCAGGCGCACGAACAGGCCAAGGATCTTCAGGTGGCGCTGCACGCCCATCCAGTCGGCATCGCGCAGGAACTGCGGCCACGGTCGCACCGGCAGGCCTGCGGCCTGTGCCTGTGCGTGGTAGCGCGCCAACCAGGCGTCCACGCGTTCCAGTGGCCAGCTCAGGAACGCATCCTTGAACAGGCTCACCGGATCGTAGGCAATCGGCCCGCGCACCAGGTCCTGGAAATCCAGCACGGCCGGGCCGCCGTCGATCGGCATCAGGTTGCGCGGCATGAAATCGCGGTGGGTGAGCACCTGCGGCTGCTGCAGTGCGTTGTCCATCAGGCGGCGGTGCGCCAGCTGCAGTGTTTCAAGCTCGCCGCAGTCCAGCGCCAGGCCGAGGTGGCGTTGCAGGAACCATTCGTCGAACAGGCCCGCGTCGCGCTGCAGCAGCGCCTCGCCGAACGACCCCATGCCCTCGGGCACCGGGATCGACTGCAGGCGGATGAGCTGCGCGAAGGCCGCATCCATCCATGCATCGGCGTTGTCGTCGTCGATGTGGCGTGCCAGTGTCGGGCCGCCCAGGTCTTCCAGCAGCAGGAAGCCCTGCGCCTCGTCACGGGCGAGCACGCGCGGCACGCGTACGCCGTTGGGTTCCAGCAGGTCGTGCATGCGCAGCCACGGGCGCACATCCTCCAGGCCCGGCGGCGAGTCCATCACGATGTGGCTGCCGCGCGTGCTGGTGGCACGCCAGTAGCTGCGGAAACCGGCATCGACCGACGCGCGGTCCAGGTGCAGGTCGGGGTCGCCCAGCGCGGCGACGGTCCATTGTCGGCGTTGGTCGGCGCGCAGCGGATCGGAAGCAGGATCGTTCATGGACAGGTGCGTCGAAGCGGCGCCGGGTGGCGCGCGTGGAAGGGAAGGAGGGGAATGTTGTTCAGCGTTTGCTGCTGAAGAGCCGCAGCACGGCGAGCACCGCGATCGCACCGAGGATGGCGCCGATGAAACCGGCCGGTTCACCGCGCGAATACCACCCCATGTACTGGCCGAACCAGCCCGCGACAACGGCACCGACGATGCCGAGCACGATGGTCAGCAGGCAGCCCATGCGGTTGTTGCCGGGCATGAAGAAACGCCCGAACAGGCCGACGATGAAGCCGACCAGGATGATGTAGAGCCAGCTGGAGCTGCCGAACAGACCGTCCATCGCATGATTCCTGCAGGAGATGGACGCAGCCTATCAAAAAGGCTGCGTCCCTCCGCGTGCACCGTGCCGCCGGGCTCTGCCCGGCAACGGGGTTCAGCAGCAGCCGTGGCCGCCGTGGCGGGTGCCGCTGTCGGCAGCAACCGGCGAACCGCTGGTCTCGCCGCGCAGGCTGGCGGCGTAGTGCTCGCTGATCACCTTGGACACGCACGCGGTAACCCGCTTGCCCATCGGGATGTGCAGGAACTCGTTCGGGCCGTGCGCGTTGGAGTGCGGGCCGAGCACGCCGGTGATCATGAACTGCGCGCCGGGGAACTTCTCGCCCAGCATGCCCATGAACGGGATCGAGCCGCCTTCGCCCATGTACATCGCCGGCTTGCCGAAGAAGGTCTGGCTGGCCGCATCGATGGCGTCGGTCAGCCACGGCGCCATGGCCGGTGCGTTCCAGCCCGAGGAGGCTTTTTCCAGGTCCAGCTTCACTTCCGCGCCATTCGGCGGGTCGCGCAGCAGCGCTTCCTTCAGCAGTTCGCCGCAGGCCTTGCCGTCGGCGGTCGGCGGCAGGCGCAGCGACAGCTTCACCGCCGTATGCGGGCGCAGCACGTTGCCGGCCGAGGCCAGCGGCGGCATGCCATCCACGCCGGTCACCGACAGCGCCGGGCGCCAGGTGCGGTTGAGCACCAGTTCGGTAAGGTCTTCGCTCATCGGCTTCAGGCCGTCGACCATCGGGAATTTCTCGAAGATCTCGGTATCCACCACCTCGGCGGCACGCTTGGCCTGGGCCTGGCGCTCTTCCGGAATCTCCACGTGCATGCCGTCGATCAGGATGCGGCCGGTGTTCTCGTCCTCGATGCGCGACAACAGCTGGCGCAGCAGGCGGAAGCTGGACGGCACCACGCCGGACGCGTCGCCGGAGTGCACGCCTTCATTGAGCACCTTCACCGAGAAGTTGCCGCCGGTCAGGCCGCGCAGCGAGGTGGTGCACCACAGCTGGTCGTAGTTGGCACAGCCCGAGTCCAGGCACACGACCAGAGACGGCTTGCCGATGCGGTCGGCCAGGTGGTCCACGTAGGCCGGCAGGTCGTAGCTGCCCGACTCCTCGCAGGCCTCGATCAGCACCACGCAGCGCGCGTGCGGCAGGTTCTGTTCCTGCAGCGCCAGCACCGCGGCCAGCGAGCCGAAGATCGCGTAGCCGTCGTCGGCGCCGCCGCGGCCATACAGCTTGTCGTCACGCAGCACCGGCACCCATGGGCCCAGGTCGGCGTCCCAGCCGGTCATTTCCGGCTGCTTGTCCAGGTGCCCGTACAGCAGCACGGTGTCGTCGCCGGTCTCGGTGCCGGTGGCGGGGATTTCCAGCAGGAGCAGTGGCGTGCGGCCTTCCAGGCGCACCACCTCGACCTTCAGGCCCGGCAGGTTCTGGGCCTTGGCCCAGTTCTCCATCAGGGTGACGGCCTGTTCCATGTAGCCGTTGGCGACCCAATCTGCGTCGAACATCGGCGATTTGTTGGGAATACGGATGTATTCGACCAGTTGCGGGACGATTTCGTTGTCCCACTTTTCATTGACGAATTGGCCGAGTTTGGCGCTGTCCATCTGCAACTCCGAATGCATTGATCTGATCCCGACATTCTACGCCTGAGCGCGGGGTAGGGATTTTCCTACATCACGTCAGGTATTTGGCTGGCTGTGTGAAGGTGATGTGGACGATAGGCTGTGTGTATGTGGCGAGGGACACTGACTGCACCGACGGGATGCCGGCAGCAGTCGGTTCCGGGTCACAGGGAGCTACACGGTGGGGCCTTGGATTTCGTGGAAGGCGCTTGCGCTGGGACTGCTGTTGACCGGAGCCGCTCTTGCGGCCGACCGCATCAACATCAATACGGCAGATGCGTCGACGCTGCAGCAGGGATTGACGAACGTAGGGCCCCACAAGGCCCAGGCGATCGTTGCGTACCGGCGACAACACGGACCTTTCCTCCGGGTCGAGGACCTGGCACGGGTGAAGGGGATAGGGACAGCAACAGTCGAACGGAATCGACGACGGATGACGGTGGGGGCCATGACGGCGCCCACGGCGGCACCGCCCAGGAGGGCAGTGTCGGCACCCGTACCAAGGCGCTGATCAACAGGATGGGTCGCGACTGGCATGACGCCGGTCACGGTGGCCAGGCAGGATGCCCGGCCACCACGACAGCCGCACGGAGGCGGCACGCAGGGATGCGGCGCGGAAGGACTGGCGCGGATCCACCAGGACGGTGGCATCCGGACCCGGGAAGGGGAGGGATGGCGGAAAAAACATACGGCCGAGTGCAGGGAGCATGGCCGGCACCCGGACTGGGCAGGATGCACAGGGGGAAGGCGGGAAGCCGACAGGGATGTGACGATTGCCCGGTTCGCACAGGGATGTGCAGCCGGGCAATTTCTTTTGTGGACCAAAAACGGGGACGGACCCCGTTAATCCAGCGATTAACGGACCAAAAACGGGGACGGACCCCGTTAATCCAGCGATTAACGGGGTCCGTCCCCGTTTTTGGTCGCTGCGCTGCGCGGTTGACACGCGTGGCGTGTCACTACGCGTTGTCGGGTGCGCAGGACGATGGCGTTCTTCATATCGGGCATCATGCGTAGCGACACGCCATGCGTGTCCTCGACCCACCCGAAGGAAGGCCACATGCTTACACGTCGCACGCTGCTGACGTACATCGCCGGTTCGCTTATCGCCGCCATGGCACTCCCTGCCTGGTCCGCGCCCGAACCCGCCGGCCCCACCGACCTCAAGCCCGGCCAGTTCCTCTGGCATCCGGAGATCTCTCCGGCCGGGCCGATCGTGCTGGTGGTCAGCCTCGACGAGCAGCGCGCCTACGTGTACCGCAACGGCATCGCCATTGGCCTGAGCACCATCAGCTCGGGCAAGGCCGGTCATGAAACCCCGACCGGCGTGTTCACCATCCTGCAGAAGGACAAGGACCACAAGTCGAACCTCTACAACAGCGCGCCGATGCCCTACATGCAGCGCTTGACCTGGGACGGCATCGCGCTGCACGGCGGCAATCTGCCCGGGCACCCGGCCTCGCACGGCTGCGTGCGGCTGCCGCAGGCGTTCGCGCAGAAGCTGTTCGGCGAAACCAAACGCGGTGACACCGTGGTGGTGGCCGATGCCAAGTCCGCGCCGATGACGCTGGCCTACCCGGCAGTGCTGGCCCCGGTGAACAGTACGGGCAAGGCGCTGGTGGAAACCACCGCTGCCCCGGACCACTACTGGAACGATGCCGCCGCGCCGTCGGGCCAGGTCGGCATCCTGGTCAGCCTGCACGACCAGCGCCTGTACGTGCTGCGCGACGGCGTGCTGATCGGCGAATCGCGCCTGGAAGCCAAGGCGCTGCCGGCGTTCGAGGGCACCACGCTGTTTGTGATGCAGCAGGGCTATTCCGAGACGGCCAGCCCGCTGGATGCCACCCGGAAACTGCACAAGTGGACCGCCTATCCGCTGCTCGGCCAGAGCGCGGGCAACGCCAGCCCGGACCTGCTGGCCACGCCCAGCCTGCCGTTGGCGCTGCCGCCGAGCTTCGCCACGCAGCTGTACAAGGCGCTGGTACCGGGGACCACGCTGCTGGTGACCAGCCTGCCGGCGGTGCGGCCGGTGGCGGATGAACAGAACCTGCAGCCGGTGTTGGAATCCGACGCCGGCGGGTCCACCTTGTAAGGATGCCCACGCCGGTACCGTGTTGATGCGCTTGCTCCCCCTTGCCTCCGTTGTGCTGTGCGGCCTGGCGCTGACGGCGCCGGCCGCCGGCGCACGCGCAGCCGCCGCGCCCGCACCGCGCGCGCTGCCTCCGGCGCAGCTGGCCGACATGCTTGCGCGCGCCGCCCCCAATGCGGACCGCAAGGTGCTGCAGCTGGCGGCGCGGGCGATGACCTGTGCCCTGCGGCGGCCGGAGCTGGGGGTCGATCCGGCGCGGTTGAGCGTGATCGATTATTCGCGCCCGTCCACCGAACAGCGCATGTGGGTATTCGACCTGGCCCGGCAGAAGCTGCTGTTCGAGGAGTGGGTGGCGCATGGTCGCAACAGCGGCGGCAACCAGACCGAGCGTTTTTCCAATCGCGATGGCAGCTTCATGTCCAGCCTCGGCGCGTTCACCGCCAAGGAGACCTACATGGGCGGCAACGGCTATTCGCTGCGCCTTGAAGGCCTGGAGCCCGGCTTCAATGACAAGGCGCGCGACCGCGCCATCGTGATCCATGGTGCGCCGTACGTGAACCCGTCCGTCGCGCGCCTGCAGGGTCGGCTGGGTCGCAGTCTCGGCTGCCCGGCGGTACGCCTCAGCGTGGCGCGGCCGTTGATCGACAGCCTGCAGGGCGGTGCGCTGGTGTTCGCCTATTACCCGGACAAGGAATGGCTGGAACGTTCGCGGCTGCTCGGCCCGGACTGTGGCGGCAGCACCGGCTGAGCGCGCGCTGGGGCACAATGGCGGCATGTCCGAGACCACTGCCCTGGGCGCTGCCACGCGCGTCATTCCCAGTTTCGACTACCGGCGCGAGCGCTGGCGCAACGGCCTGGGCTGGACGCGCGAAATCCTGCGCGTGCCCGACACCGATGCGTGGCAGGTCCGCCTGTCCATCGCCGAGATAGAACATGACGCGGCGTTCTCCTCGTTCCCCGGCATCGAACGCGAGCTGGTGCTGCTGCGCGGCGAAGGGCTGCGCCTGTGCTTCGCCGATGGCGCGGTGCATACGCTGTTGCCGCCGCATGACCGCCTGCGGTTTGCCGGCGAAGCGCAGGTGAGCGGGGAGCTGGTGGATGGGGTGACCCACGATTTCAACCTGATGTGGCGGCGCGACGCGATCGAGGCGGAGCTGCTGCACCGGCCGCTGGTGGGGAGCATGTTCTTTTTCACCGAACCGGGCACGGCGTGGGCGGTCCACCTCCTGGCCGGGCAGGCGGCGTTCGACGCGGATGCCGATCTGCCGCCGTTGCAGCAGGGCGACACCGCGTGGCTGGCCGCCGGTGAGCGCCGCCGGTATGCGCTGCATGGCGGCGGCGAACTGCTCGCGATCCGGCTGGCGGTGAAGCCGGCGGGGTAGAGCGGACTGTTAGTCCGCTGCTGTTCGCATAGAGCCAGAGCCAGCGGACTAACAGTCCGCTCTACCCCGTCGGCTCTGCCAATGCCAGAGCCAATGCCAGAGCCAGCGGACTAACAGTCCGCTCTACCCAGTCCGCTCTACCCCGTCCGCTCTACCCCGTCGGCTCTACCGCGTCGGCTCTGCCGTGTGCGTCATCAATACACGTCGCGGCGGTAGCGGCCTGCCACGATCAACGCCTCTTTGCCGTCGCGGCCCAAGGCGTGTTCGATCACGGCATCCACCGCCGGGGCCATGCCCTGCAGGCTGCCGCAGACCAGGATCGTGGCGCCGTCGGCCACCCACTGGCGCAGCGTGTCGATGTGCGCGGTGAGCCGGTCCTGGACGTAGCGGTGCTCGCCGCCATCACGACTGAACACCGTATCCAGCCGCTCGATCATGCCCGCCTGCTGCCAGCGCTGCAGGTCGTCGCCGAAGTACAGATCATGCGCGGCGGTGCGCTCACCGAACAGCAGCCAGTTGCGCGTTGCGCCCGCATCGACGCGTGCACGCAGGTGCGCGCGCAGGCCGGCAATGCCGGTGCCGTTGCCGATCAGGATCAACGGCGCGTCCTGCGCGGGCGCATGGAAATTCGGATTGCTGCGGAAGCGCAGGTCGATGCGGCCGCCCAGTTCGGCGTGGTCGCACAACCAGCCGCTGCCCAGTCCCGGCGTGCCGTCCGGACGCAGCAGGCGGCGCAGCAACAGCAGTACCTCGCCTTCGACCGGCATGCTGGCGATGGAGTATTCGCGGTGCGGCAGCGGCTTGAGTGCGGCCACCAGCGCCGCGTCATCGGCCGGCACCGAGTCGGGCAGCACCGGCAGGTGCGCGCGCGCCAGATGGGCGCGCAGCGGTTGCCCGTCGATGATCGCCGCCCCATCGCGTGCATGCGTGGCCAGCCATGCATCGACGTCGTCGGGCCCATGCTGCGGGCCGATCTCGACCACGTCACCGGCCTCCCATGCCGGCAGCACGCCGTCGGCCGGCACCAGCGCCACGCGCCAGGTGCCCGCGCCCGGGCTGCCGGGATTCTCCAACCGGCGCTCGCGCAGTTGCCAGTGCAGGTAGTGCGCCGGGGTCCAGTCGGGCAGGTCGGTGGCGTTGCCGCCAAGCTGGCCCAGCAGCTGCTGCCAATGGCGCAGCGCGGCCGGGTCGGCGTTGTCCACTTCAATCGTGTCGAACAGCGGATGCGCGCCATGCCTGCGCAGCCACGCGTCGAGCTGGTGGCCAAACGCGCAGAAATGACCGTAGCCGCGGTCGCCGAGCGCAAGCACGCCGTACTGAAGGTGCGGCACTGCCAGTGGCTGCGCCATCACCTGGCGCAGGAAGGGCAGGGCGTGGTCGGGGGCATCGCCTTCGCCGGTCGTGCTGGCAATCAACAGCATGCGCGTGGACTGCTGCAGCAGTGCGGCATCCACCTGGTGCAGGCCACGCACGCGTACCGGCACACCGGCCGCGCGCAGGACCTCTGCGCTGCGTTCGCACAGGTGCTGCGCGAAGCCGGTCTGGCTGGCCCACACCAGCAGCAGCGGTGCCTCGTCCCCCTCACGGGGGCGGTCGTCACGACGGCGACCGCGCCACCACAGCAGCGCGCAGCACGCGGCATAGGCCGCCACGCTGCCCGCCGCCCAGCGCCAGTGCGATGCGAGCGGCGCACCCTGCCACCAGGTTTCCTCCAGGTGCAGGCGCAGCAGCAGCCAGGCCACCAGCGCCAGCAGCAGCATGACCACGAGGTTGCCGAACACGGCGCGTGAGGGGCGCAGGCTCATGCCGCCGCCTGCCGTTCAAGCAGTCGTGCGAAGCCCGGGCTCAGGTGTTCGTCGACGCCATGCGCGCCGCGGGTGATGAAGCGCGCCGCCAGGTCGTTGGCGGTGGCGAAGGCCAGGCCGGCCTCGGCACCCATCACGGTGAGCGCGGTGGCCCAGCCGTCGGCGTGCATGGCGTCGCGCGCGACCACCGTCACTGCGGCCGCGGCGCGGCTGACCGGCGAGCCCACGCGCGGGTCCAGGGTATGGCTGTAGTGCGCACCGTCGCGGGTGAACTGGTGCCAGCGGTCGCCGGACGTGGCCACGGCCAGGTCATCCAAGGCCAGCACGCGCGGCGGATGCGCAAGTGCCGCTTCCTCCTCGGGACCGGCCTCGACCAGCACGCGCCACGGTTGCCCATCGGGCTTGCGGCCGTAGCCGTGCAGTTCGCCGCCCACTTCCACCAGCGCGGCGGCAATGTCCTGGCTGCGCAGCCAGCGGCTGACCCGGTCCACGGCGAAGCCCTTGGCGATCGCCGACAGATCCAGTTCCAGCCCACCGGGCTGCAGCAGGCAACCGTGCTGCCAGTGCAGTCGCTGCCAACCGCAGCGTGCACGGGTGGCGTCCAACAGGGCGGGATCGGGCACGCGTTGGGCATGCGCGTGGGCACCGAAGCCCCACAGCGCGACCAGCGGCCCCACGGTTGGATCGAACGCGCCCTCGCTGCGTCGCGCGATGTCGAGAGCGCACGCCACGACCTCGGCGAACAGTGCGGGCAGCGGCAGCGAGGTGCCGCCGGGCGCGTTGTTGAACAGAGAGATGTCGCTCGCCGCCTCCCAGGTACTCATCTGCGCCACCACGGCGTCCACTTGCGCCTGGATGCCCGCATGCAGCGGGTGCAGGTCGCGGCCCGACGCGGCGGTGAGCTTCACCTGCCACGTGGTGCCCATGGTGTGGCCACCGAGGTTGGCGATGTCGAGGGAGGAGGTCATGAAATGCGGTGGGTGATGCCTGGTTGCCGGGCAGGGCCCGGCATTGCGTAATGCGTCTGGTGGACAGCCCCCTTCGTGGTGAAGGGGGCTGGCACCCATGGCGCGGGCAACGATTGCCGGCGGGATTACTGCGGCAGCACTTCCAGCGTCGCCACGTAGTTCAGGCGGCGGGTCTTGGCCTGCTTCAGCGTCGCCTTCTTGTCTTCGCTGCTGGTTTCCAGCCAGTACATGCCGGCTTCCGGCCAGGTCACGCTGAACTCGCCCTTCTTGTCGCTGGTGACCTTGATCTCATCCTGGGCGTTGCGATAGCGCGTGCCGCCACGGGTGATCTCGAAGGCCTGGCCGGCGCGCGGCTTGCCATCGACCAGCACGCGGAACTTGGCTGCTTCACCGGCGGCCAGATCGTTGGGGTGGCCGACCGCGACCAGCTCGATGCCCGACTTGGTGGGCTTGAGCGCGGTGTCGTTCGGGGTCCCGTTGGTGACAAAGGTCTCGATGCGGTTGACCGACTGGCTCACCTGCAGCTTCTTGGCCTTCTTCGGCACTTCGGTGGCGAAGGCCGCCACGGTGCCGCGCCAGCGCTTGGGCTTGCCGTCTTCTTCCCAGCTGGCCGACAGACCGTTGCTGACCGAGGCCAGGCGGTAGGTGCCCTGCTGGGTCAGCTCGACATCGAACACGCTGCGGAACTTGCCGGTGGACGCGTTCTGCGGCTGCACGGTAGTGCCGTCCGGTGCGGTGATGACCAGGCTGTCCAGGCGCAGCGGCACGTGGTTGAAGTAGAACAGGTCATTCGACACGGCGGCATCGACGGTGATCCACGGGCTGTTGCCGGCGATCACGGTCTGCGAGGGCTGCAACCAGGCCTTGTGGGCCAGGGCGGAGAACGGAAGGACGGCGGCCAGGGCGGCGGCTAGGACGATCGAACGCTTCATCAACAACTCCATGTACGGGTGAGGGACGCCCTCCCAACCGGGAGGGCAGTGAAACATCAGGGCTTGGTCGACAGCGTGACCAGGCCCAGTTCGGTGCTGCCCTGCGCCTTGCCGGTCTGCGGCGCGGTGGCCGGCCAGGTGAAGGGGATCTTGAGCAGTTCGCGGCCGCCGACTTCGCGTACCGCTTCCACCACCAGAGTGTAATTGCCCGGCGCCAATGCTTTCAGGGCCGGTTGCGTGTCATTGAACGACAGCGCGTGCTTGCCGGCCGGGCGGGTCGGGCCGGTAACGCCGTCCACCGGCACGTCCAGCGTGCGGCCGCTCTTGCGCCACCACTGGCGCAGGTCGGGCAGCCACTTGGTGCCATGGCCTTCGGCGTTGCCGGTCTGCTGGTACCAGACCGACAGGTTGGCGGCGACCTTCTGGTCTGCGCCTTCCAGCCACACCGCCACATACGGACGGTGGTACTCGGCCACGGTGAGCTTGGGGACCTCGACGTTGATCTCCAGCGTGGTGGCATAGGCCGGCGACGTGGCCAGCAGGCCGCTCAGGGCGATGGTGAGGGTGACGCGCATGGTGCGGCTCCGGAAGGGAAGGATCAGTGGATCAGTATCAATGGATCAGGATCAGGGCGATCAGCAGCGGCACCATCAGCCCCAGCCCGACCAGCGGCCAGGTCATGCGGCGCTGGCGGGCATGCAGGTGCAGCAGGAACAGGCCGGTGATGCAGAACACCAGGCAGGCCACGGCGAAGATGTCGAGGAACCAGCCCCAGGCGGGGCCGGCATTGCGGCCCTTGTGCAGGTCGTTGAAGTAGGAGACCCAGCCGCGCGTGGTGGCTTCGTACTCCACCGCGCCGGTTTCGCGGTCGATGCTCAGCCAGGCGTCGCCGCCGGGGCTGGGCATGGAGAGGTAGATTTCCTCGGCCGACCACTCGGCCGGGCGGCGGCCGATCGAGATGCCCAGCGCACGGTCCAGCCAGCGGGCGGCGGGGCGCGGTACCGGGGCGTTGCCGTCGGTGCGGTCGCCGAGCTGGCCGAGCAGGTCGGCCGGCAGCTCCAGCTGCCGGTTGACCACCTGCGGCGTGGCCTCGATCTTCGCGGCGTGGTTCAGGGTGATGCCGGTGGCGGCGAACAACAGCATGCCGATCAGGCACACCGCCGAACTGATCCAGTGCCACTGGTGCAGCGTGCGCAGCCAGAAGCCGCGGCTCTGCTGTTGCTGCACGGCGGAAGGGGGAGCGCTGGTGGCCACGGTCACGACAGAAGGAGCGAGTAGCGAATTACACCATTGATGAGAATGGTTCGCAATTATTGGTATCCGGAGCCGTTACCAGGGCTATCCGGATCCCAACCGCCACGTAACGGTGACGTAGTGCCACGCCCTGCGTGGCAACCGCGTGCAGCGCAGCACCGGCATCCGAGGGCGGTGCAACGCGGCGCCGATTATCGAACCGGCGTTATACCGAACCGAAGAGGCCGATCAGACGTTCATGACCCCGGAACGAAGTGCAGCCACGCAGGGCGTGGCTCTGCAAGCCGATCCACCAAGCGGTCCGCCCGACGTTCAAGCCCCACCGGGCCAAACGTCGAGCGTGCCTCCATCAGAACGTGGCGTTCAACGAAATCCAGTAGCTCCGGCGCTGGTCCTTCGTCGCGTAATCGTCCACGCAGTTGTATTCGCTGTCGCTGATCAACACGCACGACTGCGACACGAAGTCCTTGTCGAACAGGTTGTTGACCCGTGCATTGACGGTCAGCCAACGGTTGATGTCCCAGCTGCCGCCCAGGTGGAAGATCGTGTAGTCATCGTAGTAGCGCACCTGCGAATTGCTTACGCCACCCACGTTGGTCACCAGCGTGTCGCGGTACCGGTCGTAGCGGCCTTCGCCGATCAGCGACACGCTCACCGCCTCGCTGATCTGCCAGTTCAGGCTCGCGTTGGCCATATGCTTTGCCGGCGTCGTGGTGCCGCCCACCGGCTTGCCCTTGTCCACACCACTGGTCTGCTCCGACTTCGTATACGTGTAATTGCCGCGCAGCTGCAGGCTGTCCAGCAGGTCCACATGCGCCGCTGCTTCCACGCCACGCGTCTCGGCGGTGTCGATGTTCACGCTCTGGCTGAAGGTGCTGTAGCCCAGCGCCGCCCAGCCCGGGCCCACATCCACGCAGTAGCCACTGCCGGCCGGGGCCACTTCGCAGTTCGGGAACGTGCCGCCGCTGGCGATCTTGTCGTCGAACTTGTTGAGGAAGCCGGTGAGGTTGAAGCCCCAGCGCTCGCCCTCGTAGTAGCTGGCGATTTCGTAGTTGGTGCTGGTTTCCGGCTGCAGGTTGGGCGAGCCCACCAGCGGCAGCACACCCTGGCCGCCGAAGCCGGTGACACCGGGGAACAGCTGGTCCGGGCGCGGGGTCTTGTAGCCGGTGCTCACGCCGCCCTTGAAGGTCCAGGCATCGCTGGCATTCCACACCAGGTAGGCGCGCGGGCTGACGTGGCTGCCGAAGATGTTGTGGTCGTCGTAACGCACGCCCACGGTAGCGGTCAGGGTGTCGGTCAGCGACCAGTTGTCCTCGGCGAACACCGACCACATCCGGTGCTGCTGCTTCACGTTGTCGCGGTAGCCGGCGCCGTCCATGCCGAACACACCGTCGATCATGTCGGTGTCGTTGTACTGGCCGCCCACGGTGAGCTTGTGCGCGCCGAAGGTCATGTCGAGCATGGTATCCAGCACGTAGCCTTCCAGCTCCATCGTGCGCAGCGGGCGCGGCAGGAAGGCTTCCAGGCGGGCCAGCTCGGCCGGGTTCAATGCGGTCAGCGCATTGGTGCGGCCGGCGGCGCAGTTGCTGGCGGCGCCGGTGCGACGGCACACGTCATTCCAGAGCGTCTGCAGGTCGGCGCGCTCGTCCAGGGTCAACGGCAGCGAGCGACCCAGGTTGTTGCTGGTGGTGTGGGTCAGCGTGGTCTGCCAGGTGCCGAACGCATAGCGGCCCTGGTGGGTCAGCGCCAGCTGGTCGCGCTCATAGCGCTGGTAGGCGGTGTAGCCCACGCGCGGCTGCACCACGCGGCGGGTGACCGTGCCGGTGCCGGTCGGGTTGGGGATGGTCGCGTTGCCCACGCGCCACAGGCTGGCCAGGCTGTCCAGCGTGCCGGTCTGGCCTTCGCTGTTGTCGTACTTCTGGCGCGACGCGTCGTAGTCCAGCGACAGGTCGTGGTCGTCATTGATGGCCCAGCTCAGCCGCACGCCGGTGTTCCAGTTGGTATTGGCCACCGCCTTGCCGCCGCCACCAAAGCCGATGCTGCGCTCCCACAGCGTGCCATCCGGCAGCGGCAGGTCGTCCCATTCCGGGTTGGAGGCCTTCGCGTCGTAGTAGCTGCCACGCACGGCCATGTCCAGCCGGTCCTTGACCAGCGGGCCGGTGAGGTACACATCGGTGGTGCGCGCATCACCAAACTGGTCGTCCTGCTGCACGGTGAAGCCCTGGGTGACCGAGCCGTGCCAGCTGTCCTGGTTGCGGCGCGTGATGATGTTGATCACCCCGCCCATCGCATCGGAGCCGTACAGCGTGGACATCGGGCCGCGCACCACTTCGATGCGCTCGATGGCATCCAGCGGCGGCAGGTAGGAGAACTGGCCGCCGCCGAAGTTGTTCGGGTACAGCTGGCCCACGTTGCTCTGGCGACGACCATCGATCAGCACCAGCGTGTACTCCGACGGCATGCCGCGCATGGAGATGGTGGCGCGGCCGTTCTTGTCGGTGGTTTCCATGCCCACGTCGATGCCTTCCACGTCGCGCAGCGCATCCACCAGACTGGTGTAGGGGCGCTTGCTCAGCTCCTCGCGGCTGACCACGCTGATGCTGGCCGGGGCGTCGGTGATCTTCTGCTCGAAGCCCGAGGCGGTGACCACCACCTGGTCCAGGGTCTTGGGATCGCCAGCGGCATCACCGGCAGCAAAGGCGGGCGCGCTGAGTGCGCCCAGCAAGGCAACGCTCAGCGAACAGCGGGACAGGGACGTGCGACGACGATGGCGCTGGGCCATGGGAGCTACCTCGAAAAGGATGCGAACGCGGGAACGCCGTGGCCGGCGGCCGCAGCGGAATCAGAAGATCAACGGGAGGCCCGCAGGTGCGGGCAGGGCGGTGCGGTCAGCCGGGGCCGGGCGCGAACGCCGGCGTGGACACGACCGGGGTCAGCCCTGGGGGGGCGCCTGGCCGCGCTGGACGCGCAGCCCGGGGGGCGCCGGCAATGGCGTGGCCGGCGCCGAGTCGATGGACGGCGCTACCTGCGGGGTAAGATCCACGAGCGTGGCCATCAGCGCATCCAGCGATACCGGCAGGCGTGGCTCGGCATCGCGCGGGGCGGCCGGACGTGCACTGGCAAGACGGCGTGGTTTCGCCGGCGATTCCTCACGCGGCGAGCCTTCCCCGGCCGGGCGTTCTTCTGCCGGCAGCTGCAGCACCAGCGCGGTGCTGCCAGGCACATGCTGCTCAAGCACGGGCAGCGTGGCGAACAGCATCGACAGCAGGCCCAGCCACGCCAACACCGTCGCCAACGCAGGACGCTGCCCGCGCATGGCGGGGGCAAAGCTGCGGTGGCGGTGGGGGTGGCGCAAGACGGAATCCCTGTCGAAGGCACCGGCGTTCCGGCGCGGCGTGAATTGTAGGGAGCGTTTGTCACAAACGCAAATAGGAATGATTTACAGATTTGCCTGGTTTGATCCACGCTGCCCACGATCAGCCACGCATGGCGTGGCGCTACCTGGATGTACGGGCATGGGGCTGCACGCCATGCGTGGTCGGCGTGGTGTATCAGGTCTCGCTGAAACGCCGCAGCAGGTTGTGGTACACCCCGGTGAGCTGCAGCACCGCGCCGGGATCACCCCCGGTCCCACGGAGCTTTTCAATCGCCCCGTCCATCTCCAGCAGCATCCTGCGGGTGCCGTCGTCACGCACCATGCTCTGCACCCAGAAGAACGAGGCCAGCCGCGCGCCGCGGGTTACCGGATTGACCTTGTGCAGGCTGCTGGAGGGATACAGCACCAGGTCGCCCGCCGGCAGTTTCACTTCATGCTCGCCGTAGGTATCGCTGATCACCAGCTCGCCGCCGTCATAGTCCTCGGGGTCATTGAGGAACAGGGTGCATGACACGTCCGAACGCAGATGGCTGCGGTGGCCATCCTGGGCGGTGATCATCACTGCGCCATCGACGTGGAAGCCGTACTCCCCGCCGCCCTGGTAACGGTTGAAGCGGGGCGGCAGGATCCGCAGCGGCAGGGCCGCGGCAAAGAACAACGGATGCCGCTCCAGCGCGGCCAGCACTATCCGCCCCAGTTCGGCCTTCAGCGGTGATGCGTCGGGCAGCTGCTGGTTGCGTTTGACCTGCGCGCCCTGCGCGCCCACGGTCTCGCGGCCATCGGCCCACTCGGCGCCGGCCAACGCGCGTTGCAGGTGGGCCAGTTCGTCGGCAGTGAGCACATCGGGTACGTGCAGCAGCATGGCAGTGTCCTTGGAAGACCGGCGGCGGGGCAGTACCCCGCCGCCGCTGCATCAGAAGCGGAAGTCCGCGCTGAACAGCACGCTGCGCGGTGCGCCGGGCGTGTAACGGTAACCGCTCTTGTTGATCGCGGCCACGTACTGCTTGTCGAACAGGTTGTAGGCATTCAAGCGCAGTACCAGGTGCTCGTTGATCGCGTACGAGGCCACGGCATCGTAGACCGTGTAGGACTTGGTGAACGCCGGAGTGCCCACCGCGCCGTCCGTGCCACGGTGCATCTGGCCGGCGTAGCGCACACCGCCGCCCACGGTCAGGCCGAACGGGAAGGTGTAGCTGGTCCAGCTGGTGAACGTCGCGCCCGGCGTATAGGTCAGGTTGCGGGTGCCGTCGGCGGCTACGTTGGCGCCTTCCTCCACTTCGGTATCCAGGTGACTGTAGCCGGCCGACACCGACCAGTTGTCGGTGATGCGGCCCACGGTGGACACTTCGATGCCCTGCACCGTCTTCTTGCCGGTCTGGGTGGGATTGCCGGCGTCGTCCAGCACCTGGGTGTTGATCTCGTTGCTGACCTCGGTCTTGAACAGCGCCACGTTGAACGCCAGCGCGTCGTCCAGGAACGCCCACTTGGTGCCCACTTCAAGCGTCTTGGCTTTCTGAGGGTCCAGGCTGGGGTTGTCGGCGCTGCTGGCCGAGCTGCTCAGCTGGAAGTTGCTGCCACCCGGGGGCTGCTGGGACAGTGCGTAATTGCCGTACAGGCTGACGATGTCACCCACCTTGTACACGGCGCCCAGCTTCCAGTTGAGCAGGGTGTCGGAGTGCTCCAGCGACGGGTTGGTGATCACCGTGCCCACCGGATTGCTGCCACACGCCGGGCCGCGCCCGCCGCACACCGTGGCGCTCTGGTACTCGGTCTTGTAGTGGTCCGCGCGCAGGCCGGCGGTGACCAGGAAGCTGTCGGTGAAGTGCAGCGTATCGAACAGGTAGACCGAGGAAGTGGTGGTCTTGCCGCGGCTGTCGGCGCCGTTGTGCGCCCACGTCAGGCCAGTGGCGTTCCAGTCCGGGTTGTACAGGTTGGCCGGCGACCAGGTGGTGCCGTTGGTGGCGGCCTGGCCGAAGCTCCTGAGCTCTTCGCGGGTGAACTCCAGGCCGGTGGTCAGGTTGTGCACGATGGCCCCGGTGGTGAAGTCCGCGCGCAGGTTCAGCTGGTCGGTCAGGATGGTGTTCTGCTGGTCCTTGAACGTCGGCAGGCTGCGCGCGATGGTGTAGGTGTCCAGGTTGTTGCGGTCGGTGTAGCGGATGTTGCCGGTGGGTGTGCCGTTGGCACCGCGCGTGCCGGTGCCCATGAAGGCGGTGAGCATGTAGTCCTGGTCGGTGCGGCCCCAGCGTGCGGTGTTGGTCAGGCGCACGGCGTCGTTGAAATCGTGCTCGATGCGGAAGGTGGCCATCTTCGCGGTGACATCGTCATGGTCGGCACGCGTGCCGTAGAAGTTCTCGCTGTCCACCGGGTGGCCGGCCAGCTGTTCCAGCGTGGGCTGCGGCGTCCAGCCGGGCAGGCCAAGGGTGGGCACGCCGCCGTCCGGCACGTTCTGCTGGTCCACGTACAGCAGGTTGAGGATGTAGCGGGTGGATGTGCCCAGCCCGAACGCCAGCGACGGGGCGATGCCCCAGCGCTTGTTGCTGACATGGTCGCGGCCGGGCTGGTCGCTGTCCTGCCACATCGCGTTCAGACGCACCGCGCTGGTGGCGCCGAGCGTCTGGTTCCAGTCGGCCGTGCCGCGCTGCTGGCTGTCACTGCCGGCCGACAGCGTGCCGCTGACGGCGTCGTGCAGGTTGGCCTGCTTGCTCACCATGTTGATCGAACCGGTGGGCGCCGAACGACCGTTGTCGGTGCCGGCCGGCCCCTTGGAGACCTCCACCTGTTCGGTGTTGAACACATCGCGCGAGATCGATCCCAGGTCGCGCACGCCATCGACGAAGATGCTGCTGGAGGTGTCGAAGCCGCGCATGAAGATGCTGTCGCCGGTGTTGGTGTTGCCGTTCTCACCCACGTAGAAGGTGCCCACGCCGGGACTGTTGCGCAGCGCCTCGGTCAGGGTGGTCGCGCCCTGCTGGTTGAACAGGTCGCTGGTGATCACCTGGATGGTCTGCGGGGTGTCCTGCAGCGACTGGGTGAACTTCGGCGAGGCAACCTTGTCGGCCTTGAAGCCGCGCACGCCCAGTACGTGCACCTGGTCCAGCGTCTGCGGGGCATTGCCGCTGGCCTGTGCGTGTGCCGCGAGGGGCAGCGCGGCCAGGCTCAGGCCGGTAACGAGGCTGGCAGTAGCCAGGCTGGCGGCGCTGCGGGAAGGGGTGGAGTGCTTGCGGCTCTTGATCATGGGAATGACGGACCTGAAACGGAACGTTGGATACGGGACTGGCGCGCACGGGCGGGGCCGGGCGCGCAGGGCGTGGACGAGCGACGTAGGGCGGTCGTGCGGCAGGCGCACGGCGTGGAACCGATCGCGGCGTCAGAGGGACGCCGGCACAGCGACGGTCAGGCGCGCGCGGGCGGCGCTTGGGAAAGATGGAAGCGGGCCGCGCGCGCTGGAAGGGGCGGCAGGACGCGGACCACCGGCGGCGCCGTGGCTGACCACGCGGCCAGGACGGGCGCACTGAGGGACGCGGGTGCGGATTTGACGGTGCGCCCCGATTCGGGCTCCAGTTCGGCCCGAGCGATGGCGTGCACGCCGGTGGCGGGAGCCTGAGGCAACGGAATACCGGCCTGGTGCGCTGGCTCGGCCGGTGTGGCCGCGGGTGTGAGCGCCCGGGTGGCGGGGCCGCCAACGCCGTCCAGCCCGAGTGTGCCGCCCGTCTGCGGGGCCGAAGAACGTCCGCCAAGCAGTACCGCCAACAGGCACGCCATGATGACCGCGCCCAGCAACAGAGCGGTCAATCGGGCGGCGGCAGGGGCGTCATGGGCGGAAGCCATGGGGAGGCAGATCGGTCAGGCCGGAGGGCAATGACGATAAATTAACAGAAATAATAATGATTCGCATCTACGAAGCGCGCACCAGGGCACGGAACGGCCATCCGAGTTGCCTATGGGCCGACCCCGACGCTCAGCCGCGGTCGTCGCGGGTCCAGACCCCGTCGTGCTCGCGCTTCACCGGGAACTTGGCCACCGGTGAATAGGCCGGGGCGCACAGGGCGCGGCCGTCGCGGATATCGAAGCGCGCCCCGTGCAGCACGCATTCGATGCTGCCCTCGGCGGTATCGAAGGTGCTTGCAGGTTGTCTGATACGAAGTACAGAACCATCAGATAAAACCTACCCTTAGATAACTGGGTCCCAGAATGATCACACCGGAATTATGATTGTTTGAACTGCTCCAAAGATGCGCGAATGAAATGTTGACCGCCTTATTTTCGTAACCCATAAAAGCCCGTGCAGCAAGTGCGTGGAGTCGGTTGCTGTCTCGACTCAAATTCTAAGAAGGAATAGAGCGCATCAACTTCACAAAAATCACGGGTCAGGTTATGCAAAATGTAGCAAAGAGAGAGACGTGCGATTCTGCGCCGTTCGACTCGGGTTGCCAGCGTGAGATGGCGTGGCATCGCGAAGTGGTTGAAGATCTAGCGCATCGGTTGGGTGCTCATGCGGCGTTTCCATGCGTTTTTTCGAGAAACGCCTTCCGCAAGGGGCTGATCAAGTATCTATTTGTTGAGGCTGTGGATCCAGCGGCCATGCAATCTCTTGCTGGCGGACTGAGGCAGTATGTTGAAGCTTCCAGAGAATGGGATGGGCGCGTGGACTCTGCTCACCCGCTGATCGTTGCATTTTCGCTGGAGGCGGTTCGTGCAGAAACCGTGGAGGCCTATCACTCCTTCGGTTGGCGGGTTCTCCAGATGTTGCATGAAATGGACGCCATGCCTTGGCCATGCGCCGTTCCGACAGACACCGACTCGCCGCAATGGACCATGTGCTTCGCAGGGATGCAATTGTTCGTCAACATGAGCTGCCCAGCTCACGTGGTCAGAAAGAGCAGGAATCTAGGTGCCCATTTCATTCTGGTGATAAATCCGCGTGAGAGATTTGATGTTGTCGCCGGGGACGACCCTTGCGGTCGTAGGGTGCGTTCGAACATCCGCAGCCGAATTTACCGCTATGACGGATTGACCCACGCTCCCCAACTGAGCTCGTACAGCGAAGGAGCGACGGAGTGGCGTCAGTATGGGCTCCATGAGGACAACCTTCAGAGATTGGATCAATGCCCGTTCCGGCCTCGCGTGTCAGAGCAGGCGTATCAGGTCGTGGGCGTTGTAGATTGTTCCCAGAAGTGCGACCAGCATCAAGGCAGCTCCTGAGAGCCTGGAAATAAAGCGTTTACTGATATGGCTGATCATCTTTCTGGTAATCGCAATATAGGCGCCAAGGACGGCAAAATCGATCACGACCCACAGTAGTGAAAGCAGTAGGAGGCTCTGTTTCGCCGAGGGCGTGATCTGCATGAACTGCGGGAAGAATGCGATGAAGAATATTATGTCCTTGGGATTGGATATTCCCAGGATGAATCCGCGCCATAGTCCACCATGCGTCGAGCTTTCATTCATGCAAGCGATGAGCTCTGGAGCGGGAGGGCTGCCCAGGATGTCCAGTGCCAGATACCCTATGAACAAACAGCCGAGCAAACCAAAAACACTCATGAAGACGGGGCTGATAGTCGCGCTTGTGATGACTATGTAAGCGGCCAGTGCGATCAATGCCAACGAAGATAGGTTAGTTCCCAGCGCGGTCAAGAGTGCCTTTCTTGGTCCTGCAGTGCTGGCCGTATTGATTATCAGTGCAACAACGGGGCCTGGTGTTGCGATTAAAAGTGTGACGGTGAGAATGTACGTGGCTGCGATTGCGGTGTTCAATGTTGGGTCGCCGGCATTCTGGTTGAATTGTTGGGGTTGAGGGTGGTCTGAACAGCCTGCGTTGAACCCGGAGTGTTCGGGTCCAACTGGACCAGCAACTAACAGTGACGTCACAATCCTCAGCACGAGTGGCAATTGTCCCCGACACTGCCAACCTACGGCTGGCACTGCCGCACAGTATCGGCGGTGTTTGTCAGAGCTTTTCTTGATCGCAAACAGCGAGAATCGACCAGAATCCGTTGCTGGCGTTCACGGCGAAAGCGCCACCGGACGAAGAAGCCATTTCCTGGATTCCGCGGTCATAGGGAGCGACACGCGGGGCGGGCAGGGGCAAGCCCTTTTCCCGCTGCGCTCAGTCGCGGTCGTCGCGGGTCCAGACCCCGTCGTGCTCGCGCTTCACCGGGAACTTGGCCACCGGTGAATAGGCCGGGGCGCACAGGGCGCGGCCGTCGCGGATATCGAAGCGCGCCCCGTGCAGCACGCATTCGATGCTGCCCTCGGCGGTATCGAAGGTACCAGAGGACAGGTCGAACTCGTCATGGGTGCACTGGTCTTCCAGTGCGTACAGCTCGCCGTCCAGATTGAACACCACGATCGGGGTGCCGGTGACCTCGTCGAAGGTGCTCTTCAGCTCGCCCGGCAGCAGCTCGGTGCTGGCGCAGACGAAGGTCCAGGTCTCGCTCATGCCGCGGCAACCAGCGGCTTTTCCAGAATCTCGAAGCGCAGGTCATCGCGCTTGGGTATGCCGAAGCGCTCGTCCCCATAGGGGAACGGCTTCTTGATGCCGGTACGCTGGTAGCCGCGGCGCTCATAGAAGGCGATCAGTTCGTCGCGGATGTCGATGACCGTCATCTGCATCACCGGCACGCCCCATTCGCGCGCGGCGTGGGCCTCGGCGGCGTCCATCAGCTGCTTGCCGATGCCGCCGCCCTGCTGGGCCGGGTCCACCGAGAACATGCCGAAGTAGCCCTTTCCCTGGTCATCGGCGACGTGCGCGCAGGCCAGCAGCTGCCCGTCGCGCTCGGCCAGCAGGATGGTACTGCGCGGCCGGGCGAGGTCGGCCTGCAGGCCCTGCGCGTCGATGCGGGCGCCGTCCAGCATGTCGGCTTCGGTGGTCCAGCCGGCGCGGCTGGCGTCGCCACGGTAGGCCGAGGTGACCAGCGTGATCAGGGCGGGGATGTCGGCGGCGGTCGCGGCGCGGAAGGTCAGGGTGCTCATGGCGACATTCTAAGGCGGGCCGAGGCGCGAGTGGAGGAGATTCGGCACGGCATGTGGCGGTGTCGGGGCGGCCGTTGGCGTCGCAATTGACCCGCTATGTCGCGCATCATTTCCGGTGATGTACGGATATTGATGAATCCACTCGCTCTGTGAATCACGCCACTGAAAACGATTGAAACACTGCGTTAGCCGCCTCGGGTGTACACCCCTAGGATGAGCCCGCTGCTCGTCCGCTGCGACATGGCGCGCCGTGCCTCCCGGGTGGTGGGGCACTGCGCGCAAGGGCCGAATCTGCCGCGCGGCGGGCAGCACCCTTTCACTTCCGGCGGTAGGTCATGAAGAAGGTGTCGATCCTGGTAGTGGCAGCGGCACTGGTGGCGTGCACTGCCGGCGATGAAGGCGACCATATTTCGGGGCGGGAGAAGGTCGCCGTCATGGCGGCCGCCGATGCCGGTGACCTGGCTGCGATCAAACGGCTCATCGCGCACTACGAGGCGACCCTCGGCAACGACGTGCTGGCCGAGCGATGGCGCGAACGGGCGTGCGATCTTGGTGACGCGCAGGAGCTGTACTACCTCGCGGCCCGGCGCTTTGCCGCTGCCGAGGTCGAGGACGACGCGGAGATCCGCCACACGCTGCTGGTGGACGCGCATGACGCGGCCAAGCGCTCGCATGCCAGCCAGCCCGATCATTCCACGCAGTTGCTGGTCGAACAGATCGCCAGGGCAGTGAAGGCGCTGGAGAAGTAAGCGTGCGCCTGTCAGCGCATGAAGAATTCGACCGGGAACGAGAGTTCCACCGGCGCCGAACGCTCATCGGGTACCGGCGGCAAGGGCTCGGCACGGCGGAACGTATCCAGTGCGGCCTGGTCCAGCGACGGCTGGCCGGAACTCCGCTCCACCGAGAGTGACAACAGGCGGCCATCGCGCGCCACGCTCACCCGCATCTGCACGATGCCTTCTATGCGGCGTGCCCGTGCGGCGTGCGGGTAGCGGCGGAAGCGCTCGAGCCGGGCCATTACGCGGCCCTCCCAGCTGTCGCGGCCCGGTGAGGTCTCGCTCGGTCCCGGCGGCAGCGGTGGGCTGGGCGGTGCGGCGGCAATCGAGACCTGTTGCTGCAGGGGAGCGGGCACATCGGTGAGCGGTCGCGGCGGCGTGGGCGGCGGGATGACCCACTTGGCTGTTTCGCGCGGTGGCGTTTTTGGCAGGTCGCGTGGGGGTTCCGGCTTCTGCTGCTGGCGCGCGGCCGCCGTGCTTGGCGTAGGGGCGACGATGTCCTGCAACGGCACTTCCGGCGCGCGCGGCGGCAGCAGGACCAGCTGGGTGCGCTCGGCCGGCGGGGGAGGCTGTACCAGGGTGGTCCCGTAGTGGGTCCAGAACAGCAGCGCGATGGCCGCGGCGTGGGCCAGGACGGTCAAGCTGCCAGCGAGTTTGCGGGTGTGGCGTTCGGTAAACGACGCGCGTGCCCGCGCACGACCCGGGACACCCAGGTGCAGGCCCGGCAGGCAAGCGTGTGGCAGTGGGGTGCCCGCGGCACTGGGAGCGACCGGCAACATCCAGCAGTATTGATGAGAAGGGTTCTCATTATTGCACGGCTACTTCGTCGTACGCTCTGCCCGGATGACCCTTCGCTTGGTTCTGGAGCACCAGCAGTGCGTCGACGCATTTTTCAAGGGCGATGGCACCACGGATGATGGTGGTGCCATCGCTGTCGCCATGCTCAAATGTATCGGTAAACTGATCGTTCTATCCAAGGTCGCCATTGGCATCTGGATGTTCTGTCTCCTGCCCGGATGGGGTGGCAAGGACGCGCGCGGCTCAGCCTCGGGCATCCCGGGAAGGTCGCGAAACACGAATGGCGAGCCGCACGACCAACGGTCGCGCGCTACCAGGTCAGGGCCTGGGGTGACGGATGAGGCGGTGGGATGCGCCATGCAAAAACGCCGCGGTTTTCCGCGGCGTATTTCATTTCGGCACCGTTCACAAGCGTCAGCCGAGCAATTTGCGGACTTTGCTCAACGCCGCAATGAATCGCTCGATTTCCGCATGCGTGTTGTAGAACGCCAGCGATGCCCTGCACGTAGCCGCAACGCCGTAATACTGCAGCAACGGGTGCGCGCAGTGCTGGCCCGAACGAATCGCCACGCCTTCCAGGTCCAGCAGGGTGGCCAGGTCGTGCGCGTGTGCGCCTTCGATCAGGAACGAGACCACGGCGGCCTTGTCCGGCGTGGTGCCGAAGATGCGCAGCCCGTCGATCTTGTTGAGCTCTTCGGTGAAGTGCGCCAGCAGTTCGCCTTCGCGTGCTTCCACGTGGTCCAGGCCCAGAGACTCGAGGTAGTCCACCGCCACGCCCAGGCCGATGAAGCCGGCGATGTTGGGGGTGCCGGCCTCGAACTTGTGCGGGGCGTCGTTGAACACGGTGCCCTCGAAGCTCACTTCCTTGATCATCTCGCCACCGCCGATGAACGGCGGCATGGCATCCAGGTGTTCGCGCCTGGCCCACAGTGCGCCGGTGCCGGTGGGGCCGCACATCTTGTGGCCGGTGATGGCGTAGAAATCGCAGCCGATGGCGGCGATGTCGACCTTGCGGTGCGGCACGGCCTGCGAGCCGTCGACCACGGTGATGATGCCGCGCTTGCGCGCTTCACGGCATATCTCGCGGACCGGGTTCACGGTGCCCAGCACGTTGGAAACATGCGCCACGGCGAGCAGCTTGACCTCGGGGGTCATCGCCTTGCGCAGCGCGTCCAGGTCGAGCGCACCCTCGGGGGTGATTTCGGCCACGCGGATGGTGGCGCCGGTGCGCTGGGCGACCAGCTGCCACGGCACGATGTTGGCGTGGTGCTCCATGCGCGAGACCAGGATGACATCGCCCGCCTTCAGGCGCGGCAGGGCCCACGAGTACGCCACCAGGTTGATGGCGAAGGTGGTGCCGCTGCACAGGATCAGTTCGCCGCCGCGCACGTTGAGGAAACGCGCCAGCTTGTTGCGCGCGCCTTCGTAGGCGTCGGTGGCTTCGGTGCCGAGTGCGTGCACGGCACGGCTGACATTGGCGTTGTAGCGGCGGTAGAACTCGTCCACCGCGCCGATTACCTGCACCGGCTTCTGGCCGGTGTTGGCATTGTCGAAGTACACCAGCGGCTTGCCGTGTACTTCGCGCATCAACAGCGGGAAGTCCAGGCGGACGCGATCCCAGTCGGGCGCGTCGACGGTGTCGGCGAGCGGGCGCGGGGTGGACAGGTTCATGCGACGCCTGCGCGGGCCAGGGCGAGATCCAGCTGCTGGCGCAGCTGCGCGGTGAGGCGTGCATCGAGCGCGTTGAGCGGCTCGTGGCAGAACGCGGCGCTGAGCAGCTGCTGCGCCTGGTCGGCGGGCAGGCCGCGCGAACGCAGGTAGAACAGCGCGTTGGCGTCGAGCTGGCCGACGGTCGCGCCGTGCGCGGCCTTCACTTCATCGGCGTCGATCACCAGCGTGGGCTGGGTGTCGATCTCGGCGTCGGCCGAGAGCAGCAGGTTCTTGTTGGAGAGGTTGGCATCGGTGCCGTCGGCCCCGGCGCGGATGTGGATGCCGCCGTGGAAGACCACGCGGCTGCGGTTGGCGGCCACGCCGCGCCACACCATCTCCGACGCTGTATCGCGCGCGATGTGCTCGATGCCCAGGCGGGTGTCGATGTGGCGGCGGCCGTTGCCGAGCAGCACGCCGTTGGCGGTGAGCTGGGCGTTGTCGCCTTCCAGGCGCACGTTGAGCTCATGGCGGCTCAGGGCGGCACCCAGTTCCAGGTCGATGCGGCGGTACCGCGCATTGCGGGCCAGCACGGCGTCGGTGCGCAGGAACGCGGTGGCGCGGGCGCTGTCGGCCTGCACGCGGGCATGCGAGAGCACCGCATCCTGCGCCAGGTGGACGTGCACCAGGGTGTTGTCCAGGTGCGCGGCATCGCCGGCGTGCAGGTGGTGCTCGACCACGCCCAGCGAGGCGCCGGCGCGCAGTTCGATCAGGTGGCGGTGGTGCCAGGCCAGGTCGGTATCGCCGGCAACGCTGATGAAAACCAGTTGCAGTGGGATATCGACCTGGACGCCGTCGTCCACGCGCACCAACACGCCTTCGTCGGCGAGGGCGGCGTTGAGGCGGGCGAACACTTCTTCGCTGCGTTCGAAGCGGCGGCCGAGGAAGCGCAGGGCCTCGTCACCGGCGCCCAGCGCCGAGGACAGGGTCTGCACCTGCACGCCTGCCGGCAGCGCCGACAGGTCGCTCAGTGCATCGGACGGGCGGCCGTTGACGAACACCAGTCGCGGGGCGGCGATGTCGGCCAGCAGTGCGGTGTCCACCGGCGCTGCCGACAGCGGTGCCGGGCTGAAGCTGCGGCGCTCCAGCTGGCGCAGCGAGGTGTACTTCCAGGCTTCGGAACGCGGGCCGGGCAGGCCGGCCTGCAGGGCGGCATCCAGTTCGGCGCGACGGGCGTCGCTGCCGCAGAAGCCGCTGGCGAGGGAATCCAGCAGGACGCTCATCAGACCGCTGCCTCCGGCACCACACGGTCCTTCAGGAAGTGGTAGCCGTGGGCTTCCAGTTCCAGGGCCAGTTCAGGGCCGCCGCTCTGCACGATCTTGCCGTCGGCCAGCACGTGCACCACGTCCGGCTTGATGTAGTCGAGCAGGCGCTGGTAATGGGTGATGACCAGGAACGAACGGTCCGGCGAGCGCAGCGCGTTGACGCCGTCGGCCACGCTCTTCAGGGCGTCGATGTCCAGGCCCGAATCGGTTTCATCCAGGATGGCGAGCTTCGGCTCGAGCACGGCCAGCTGGAAGATCTCGTTGCGCTTCTTCTCGCCACCGGAGAAGCCTTCGTTGACGCCACGGTGCAGCAGTTCGTCCTTCAGGTGCAGCACGGCCAGCTTCTGGCGCACCAGCTTGAGGAACTGCATGGAGTCGAGTTCTTCCTCGCCGCGCGCCTTGCGCTGGGCGTTGAGCGCGGCGCGCAGGAAGTAGGTGTTGTTCACGCCGGGGATTTCCACCGGGTACTGGAAGGCCAGGAACAGCCCGGCGGCGGCGCGTTCTTCCGGCGCCAGCTCAAGCAGGTTGTTGCCTTCGAACAGCACGCTGCCTTCGCTGACGTCATAGCCGTCGCGGCCGGCCAGCACGTTGCCCAGCGTGGACTTGCCCGCGCCGTTGGGGCCCATGATGGCGTGCACCTGGCCGGGCTTCACGTCCAGCGACAGGCCCTTGAGGATTTCTTTGTCGCCGATGCGGGCGTGGAGGTTGTCAATCTTCAGCATGATGATCTTTCCAA
Organism: Stenotrophomonas sp. KH_036_B; assembly: GCF_057839485.1. Taxonomy (NCBI): domain Bacteria; kingdom Pseudomonadati; phylum Pseudomonadota; class Gammaproteobacteria; order Lysobacterales; family Lysobacteraceae; genus Stenotrophomonas; species Stenotrophomonas sp. KH_036_B. The sequence continues at coordinate 1,165,588 of NZ_CM174491.1, forward strand.
ATTGCGAACCCAAGGCCCGCGTAGTGCCACGCCCTGCGTGGCAAAAATACAAAACGAAGCCGCGGCCTATCAGCCCACGGAACCCTCAAGAGAAACTTCCAGCAGCTTCTTGGCCTCGACGGCAAATTCCATCGGCAGCTCGCGGAAGACCTGCTTGCAGAACCCATCGACGATCATCGACACCGCATTTTCCTGGTCGATGCCACGCGCGCGGCAGTAGAACAGCTGGTCGTCGGAAATCTTCGACGTGGTGGCCTCATGCTCCACCGTCGCACTCGGGTTCTTGACCTCGATGTACGGGAAGGTGTGTGCGCCGGAGCTCTTGCCGATCAGCAGCGAGTCGCACTGGGTGTAGTTGCGCGCGCCGTCGGCGTTGCGGTCCACCTTGACCAGGCCGCGGTAGGTGTTCTGGCCACGGCCGGCGCTGATGCCCTTGCTGACGATCTTGCTCTTGGTGCGCTTGCCGATGTGGATCATCTTGGTGCCGGTGTCGGCCTGCTGACGATGATGGGTCAGCGCGACCGAATGGAACTCGCCCACCGAGTCGTCGCCCAGCAGCACGCACGACGGGTACTTCCAGGTGATCGCCGAGCCGGTCTCGACCTGGGTCCAGGTGACCTTGCTGCGCGCGCCACGGCATTCGGCACGCTTGGTGACGAAGTTGTAGATGCCACCCACGCCGTTCTCGTCGCCGGGGTACCAGTTCTGCACGGTGGAGTACTTGATCTCGGCATCGTCCAGCGTCACCAGCTCGACCACGGCGGCGTGCAGCTGGTTCTCATCGCGCATCGGCGCGGTGCAGCCTTCCAGGTAGGAAACGTACGCCTTCTCCTCGCAGATGATCAGCGTGCGCTCGAACTGGCCGGTGTGGCCGGCGTTGATGCGGAAGTAGGTGCTCAGCTCCATCGGGCAACGCACGCCCTTGGGAATGAACACGAAGCTGCCGTCGGAGAACACGGCCGAGTTCAGCGCGGCGAAGTAGTTGTCGCCCACCGGCACCACGCTGCCCAGGTACTTCTTGACCAGCTCCGGGTGTTCCTTGATCGCCTCGGACATGGAGCAGAAGATCACGCCCTTCTCGGCCAGTTCCTTGCGGAAGGTGGTGCCGACCGAGACCGAGTCGAACACGGCATCCACGGCCACGCCGGCCAGCCTGGCGCGCTCGTGCAGCGGCACGCCCAGCTTGTCGTAGGTGTCCAGCAGTTCCTTGGGCACGTCATCCAGCGAGGCGTACTTCGGGCCCTTGGGCGCGGAGTAGTAGCTGAGTGCCTGCAGGTCGATGGCGGCGATCTGCAGCTTGGCCCAGTTCGGCATCGGCATGGTGAGGAAGTGGCGGTAGGCGTCCAGGCGCCACTGCGTCATCCACTCCGGCTCTTCCTTCTTGGCGGAGAGGGCACGGATGGTGTCCTCGTCCAGGCCAGGCGGCAGCGAGTCCGATTCGATGTCCGTGATGAAGCCGGCGGCGTACTTGCGCCCGAGCTGCTCATGGATCTCGCGGTTGGGGGTGTCGCCAGTGGCGACGGTGTCGAGGGTATCGGTGGCCATGGGGGCTGCCTGTGGATCAGGAGACGACATCCGCCGCGATCACGCGGCGGGGGGCGTCAACAAGGGGAAGAGGGGGCAGGATCTGCGCCAGGCTGACCTTGCGCAGTGCTTCTGACACCACGTCGTTGATCAGCCGCCAGCTGCTGCGCGCGCCGCATTGCAGCTCGCGTCCGCACTGGCTGTGGTCGTGCGCGCACTCGGTCAGGCCCAGCGGGCCCTCCATGGCTTCGACGATCTCGAACAGGCTGATCTGGTCGGCCGCGCGGGTCAGCCGGTAGCCGCCGCGCACGCCGCGCAGGCCTTCCACCAGCCCGGCCTGGGCCAGGGGCTTGAGCAGCTTGCTGACGGTGGGCGGCTCAAGGCTGGCAAATTCGGCCAGCTCGGTCGCACTGAGCACCTCGCCCGGGCGCGCGGCGAGCACGGTCAGGACGACGGTGGCGTAATCGGTGAGCTTGGTAACGCGGAGCATGGGGAGGGCAGAACCATAAAGCGGACTGAAATTGTACGCTTTTATGTCCGGGCATCCAAGCCGTCCTGTTCAGCTGCTCCGGAGCGGGGTCCCGCAACGGCGCGGCGCGGACGTGGTTGGGCAATCACAAAGATTAAGCGAGAATCGGCTATTCCATCGCAACGGCCAAGCCAGATGCCCAAGAAGATCCAAGCCCGCAAGTCCTCCATCCACGGCAATGGCGTGTTCGCGCTGGCGCCGCTCAAGAAGGGCGAGCGGGTCATCCAGTACAAGGGGCTGCTGCGCAGCCACGCTGATGTGGATGCCGATGATACCGGGGATGTGGAGAGCGGTCACACCTTCCTCTTTACCCTGAACGATGATTACGTCATCGATGCCAACTACAAGGGCAACGATGCGCGCTGGTTGAACCACAGCTGCGACCCGAACTGCGAGGCGGTGATCGAGGAAGCCGAGGGCGACAACCGCCGCGAGGACAAGGTGTTCATCGAGGCCATCAAGGACATCAAGCCGGGCGATGAGCTGACCTACAACTACGGCATCACCCTGGCCGAGCGCCATACCGCGCGCCTGAAAAAGATCTGGGAATGCCGCTGCGGCTCGAAGAAGTGCACGGGCACGATGTTGCAACCCAAGCGGTAAGCGCCCGCGGGCGCTTACCGCGGTAGCACCCGACCGTTGGTCGGGTGACATGGCGTACCGACCAACGGTCGGTACCTACCGGCCACGCGACGTCCACATGCCAGTCACTTTCTGCCAATGCGTGGATCTGCATGGTGAAGGCTCCCTTTTGCAGGAGCCTTCCCATGGCACACGATCTCAACGGCAAGCATGTGGCCATCCTCGCCACCGATGGGTTTGAACAGTCCGAACTGCAGGAGCCCAAGCGCCTGCTCGAATCCTGGGGCGCCAAGGTCACCGTGGTGTCGCCCGGCGATGCCCGGGAGATCCGCGGCTGGAAGGGCAAGGACTGGGGCGAGAGCGTGCCGGTGGATCAGCCGCTGCAGGGCGCCAGCGCGGGCAGCTACGACGCGCTGGTGCTGCCGGGTGGGGTGATCAACCCCGACCAGTTGCGCACCCAGGCGCCGGCGGTGGACTTCATCAAGGCCTTCGCTTCGGCCGGCAAACCGGTCGCGGCGATCTGCCACGGGCCGTGGCTGCTGGTGGAGTCGGGGCTGGCCAAGGGGCGCAAGCTGACGTCCTGGCCGTCGTTGAAGACCGATCTGGGCAATGCCGGCGCGGAGTGGACCGACGCCGAGGTGGTGGTGGACAACGGCGTGATCACCAGCCGCAAGCCGGATGACATTCCGGCGTTCTCTGATGCGGTGGCGAAGGCGCTGGTGGCATAGACCGCCAGCGCCGCGGTAGTGCCGGCCGCTGGCCGGCGCCTCGTTGCGGTGGGTGTTTCTTGGAGCCGGCCAGCGGCCGGAATTACGGTTGCCTTGGAGCCGGCCAGCGGCCGGCATTAGGGTTGCCTTGGAGCCGGCCAGCGGCCGGCACTACGCGGGGCTTCGTCAGTTGCCCAGCACGCCGGCCGGGACGAGGCTGCCCAGGTCCTGGTTGAAGGTGACGACCAGCTTGCCGTTCTCGACCTGCGCCGACTGCACCTGCAGGGCGCCGAGGACGGCGGCCACGGTAGGGTCGATCTTGTAGATCGGCTCGCGGCGCGCGTAATCGGTCAGGAAGGCGTTGAGCAGGCCGCGGGTGCGCGAGTCCAGCTTGCCGCCGTTGTTGACCGGCGTGAAGTCGTCCACGGTGGGCTGGTCCAGATGGAAGCCTTGGGTCTGTGCGTCGTAGCGCAGGCCGCTGCTCAGCTTCACCTTGCCCAGCGGTGCCGGCGTGCTGCCGGCGGTGGCCAGGGCGACATCGAAACCGAGATCGAGGCGGTTGCCCTGCGGCAGGGTCAGCTTCGGGTGGCTCATGGTCATGGCGATCAGGCCGCCAAGGGCGTCCTGCGTGCGCGGGAAGCTGCCATCCAGATACTGCTGGACGTCGCCAGCGCCCACCGAGAGCTTCTTGCCGGAAATGCTGGGCGCGGCTTGCGCGCCGACCGCAGCGGCGATCAGGACGGTGCAGGCGGCGATGCGGGTCAGGAGCGGACGTAGCTTCATGGGAGGCGGGCGCGGAAGGGGGACAGCGACACGATAGCGCTTTCGGCTGAATCGGTACCGACCGATGGTGTGGGTGGGTGCAGTGCGGTGCGGTGCGCTGCCGATGCCGATGCCGCCGCACCCGCCGTAGAGCCACCCCATGGGTGGCGGTCCGATATCGCTGGCTGCGCGATGCAGGCGCAATGTGCAGCCACCCATGGGGTGGCTCTACCGGAGGGTAGGCTGCAAGGATGCGCTGTGGATCTCCCAGCCGCTGCCATCCGCGCGCGGCTGCAGGCGATACCAGCCGTGGTAGTTGAAGGTGCCGTCGGCGCTGGTCGCGCGGATGCGCACCGGGACTTCGCGCAGGCGCGAGGGTTGCGCGGTGTCGCGGGCAATCGGGCTGTCGGTGTCCACGCGCAGGTTGCGCAGCTGCGGGATCGAACGCAGCACGGCGTCGTCGGGGCGCGTGCCGGTGCGGCCGCCGCTCCAGTACGCATCGGACGAGGCGCGGTCGCTGCCGAGCAGGGCGATGACGTAGTTGCGCACCGTAGTGGTTTCGCTCACCGCGTCCGGTGCTACCGCGCTCAATGCCGGCGGGGGCGCGGCGGCCAGCCCATCACCTGTCGGCGTCGTGGGGGCAGCCGAGCCCGCCGAGACATCGGTGGGCGCCGGTCGGGGTACGGCGGCGTCCCGGTCCGGGTCCGGCTCGCAGGAACACCCGGCAAACAGCAGCGGCAGCAGGAACACGACTCGACGCATGGCGCACTCTCCCCGGAGAAGGGCAGAGTGTAACCATCGTTCAGGGTGCGCGCTGGATGGCGTCCAGCGCGTTGAGCACCTCATCCAGCTGCGGCTGCAACGCGGTCAGCGGATGCGTGGGCTCCTCCGCGTAGCGCCGCGCCAGGTCATGCAGCAGCTGGGTGGCCACGATGGCGGCGGCGCGCTCGTCGCCACTCAGGCCGGTCTGGCGGCGAGCCACTTCCAGCAACCGCATCCAGTCCTGCTGGGCGCGATGCTCCAGTTCGATCGTGCAGCGTCCGCTGCACTGCAACCCGTCCTTTTCGATCGGGGTAACGGTAATGCGGTAGCGTTGCGAAGGGCTGGCCATGGCTGCGTGCACTGAGGGGGGAAAGCCCACCTTAGGCGCGGGTGCGGGGCGGAGCGACGGGTGCGGTCGCACGCAGTGTTCCACCTTGTGCGTTCCGGCCAGGCCGGTACCCGGCGTGAGTGCCGTGGCGACAGGGTTTGCGCGTGCCGTCCTGGCGCAGGGGCGGTTTGGCAACGCTGTGTTTCGCTGCGTGGGAACGTGGAAAAAAGAACGGGACGGCCAAGGCCGTCCCGTCCGGGTGCTGCAGGAAGCGCGCAGATTACAGCGCGGCGTCCTTGAGCTTCTTGAGCGGACGCACCTTCAGCTTGGTGGTGGCCGGCTTGGCGGCGAACCACTGCTCTTCCTTGGTGAACGGGTTGATGCCCTTGCGCTTCGGCTTGGCCGCAACGCTGACGGTGGTGATCTTCAGCAGGCCCGGCAGGGTGAAGCTGCCCGCGCCCTTCTTGTGCACCGAGGAAGCAACGGCGGTTTCCAGCGAGGCCAGCACAGCGCGGACGTCCTTGGCGACAACGCCAGAGGCTTCGACGATGTGTGCAACCAGGCCGGACTTGGTCAGCACTTCCTTGATCGGCTTCGGAGCGGCCGGCTTTGCGGCTGCCTTCGTAGCGACTTTCTTCACTGCCTTCTTCGGGGCAGCCTTCTTAGCGGTCTTTGCCATGGTTTCCTGTTCCGTGATCGGTTGGTTGTGTGGTCGCGCCGAACCCATCGGCAAGCGAAATGTAGGGCAACTATGCACTGCCGCCAATAGGCAAACGCATAAATATTCGGGTTTTTTGCGTTTCCGGTTACTGCAGTGCATCAGTTCATGCCCGGGAAGCAGGGCCAAGAGCACGCTCCCGGCGTGGCCGCGCGCGCCCGCCGCGCCGGCTGGTCTGCCGGAAAACCTCTTGAAAACAGCGGTTTCCGCGCTGGGCGCGGCTACGCAGACACGCAGCGCGGCGGCCGTCCTGCCGCGGGCGGCCGTGGCCAGACACGGTGCTAACGCCCGGCCGTCTAGTCTGGTGCTGCCATTCACGCAAAGAGGACGAACCGATGGGCATTTCGCGTCACGCCACCGCGCACTGGGAAGGTGACCTCAAGACAGGCAAGGGACAATTGAGCACGCCGCAGAGTGGCTTGCTGGACAAGACCCGCTATGCCTTCAGCAGCCGCTTCGGCGACGAAAAGGGGACCAACCCGGAAGAGCTGATCGCTGCCGCGCACGCAGGCTGCTTCACCATGGCGCTGTCGGCCAAGCTGACCGAGGCCGGGTTCGTGCCGACCTCGCTGGACACCGAAGCCCAGGTGGACCTGTCGATGGAAGGCGGCCCGCAGTTGTCCCAGATCACGCTGAAGGTCAAAGCGGTGGTGCCCAAGATCGACGCCACGCAGTTCCGCGCGATCGCCGATGACGCCAAGCAGAACTGCCCGGTATCCAAGGCATTGAGCGCGGTGCCGATCAGCCTGGAGGCTGAGCTGGCTGGCTGAAAGGCAGCCACGCAGGGCGTGGCTCTACCTCGGTAGAGCCACGCCCGTGGGTGGCTTGTTGGTGCCGGATCGGAGCGCAGCCACCCCATGGGTGGCTTTGTGGTGCCGGGTCGGAGCGCAGCCACCCCATGGGTGGCTTTGTGGTGCCGGGTCGGAGCGCAGCCACGCAGGGCGTGGCTCTACGGGGGGCGGGCGCCGGGTGATCCGTTGGCGCAGCCTGCGGCCGGATATCACCAGGCAATCGTTCCTGCGATCACCGTCTGCACCTGGCCGCCCGACCAGACTTCGCCCTCCGCGTCCACATGCAGGGTCAGGCGGGCGTCGTGGCCTACCTCGCGCCCCTGGCTGACCACATAGCGGCCGTTGCGGCCGGGCAACGCGCCTTGGCTGTCCAGCCACGCCGCCAGCACCGCATTGGCGGCACCCGACGCCGCGTCCTCGAACCGGCGGCCGTTGCCGACGAACGCGCGCACCGCCAGGTCGTATTCCTGGCCGGCACTACGCGCATAGGCGAACACCCCCATGCTGTCGGTGCTTTCGGCAAGTTGCGCCACCGCGTCCCAGTCAAGTTGCAGCGCCCGCAGGCTGGCCTCGTCAGACAGCTCCACCACCCACCAGCTGCGGCCGCCGGACATGCGCGCGGGCGGCAGCGTTCCCAGAGGCCAATGGGCCAGCACGGCCTGCAGGCGCGGGTCGCGGCTGTCGGTCACCTCCGCCACCGCCGCGCGCGGCGTGCGGATGGCGATGCTGCGCGTGCTGCCTTCACCGTCCACCCGCAACGGCAGGCTGCCGGCGATGCCGTCCTGGACCAGTATTCCGTCCACCGGCGCGGCCAGGCCGGCCTCCAGCACCGCATGCGCGGTGCCGACGCTGGGGTGGCCGGCGAATGGCACTTCTTTCTGCGGGCTGAACATGCGCAGCCGGTAGCTGGCGCCAGGCGCCTGCGGGGCGAACACGAAGGTCGTTTCCGGCAGCCGGGTCCAGCGGGCGATCGCCTGCATGCGCGCGTCGTCCAGGCCTTCGGCGTCGAGTACCACGGCCAGCGGGTTGCCGGCGCCGGGGTAGGGGGAAAACACATCCAACTGCAGGAATCGTCGGGTACGCATGGCGGGTCGATCAGGCGGAACGGTCGCGCAGCTTAGCAACCCGTCGCACCGCCTGCTGTGGCGGAAGGCAGCCCCAGCACCCCCTGCGCGGCCCTGCCCGGGCCGGGTTGGCATAGAATCGGAGGTTCGGCCCGGTCTCCCGGGCGATCTCCCCCCACTACCTACCTTTTCCTACCTCCATGTCAGCTTCCCCCCTTGTCGATCGTTGGATCGTACTGAAGTTCGGCGGCACCTCCGTGTCGCGTCGTCACCGCTGGGACACGATCGGGAAGCTGGCGAAAAAACGTGCGGAAGAAACCGGTGCGCGCGTGCTGGTGGTGGTGTCGGCGCTGTCCGGGGTGACCAACGAGCTGACCGCCATCGCCGATGGCGCCGCCGACAGCCGTGCCCGCGTGGACGCGCTGGTGGCGCGTCACCGCGAGTTCCTGGTGGAGCTCGACCTGGACGCCGCCGCGCTCGACGTGCGCCTGGCTGCCTTGCAGGGTCTGCTGGACGACCCGCGCGCCGCCGCCCGTCCGCTGGAATGGCAGGCCGATGTGCTGGGCCAGGGGGAGCTGCTGTCCTCCACCGTCGGTGCGGCGTACCTGCGCGCCAGCGGCCTGGATTTCGGCTGGATGGACGCACGCGAGTGGCTGGAGGCATTGCCGCCGCAGCCCAACCAGAGCGACTGGTCGCAGCGCCTGTCGGTGAACTGCCAGTGGCGCTCGGACGCTGACTGGGCGGCGCGCTTCCGCGCCCAGCCCACGCGCATGCTGATCACCCAGGGCTTCATCTCGCGCCACGCCGATGGCGGCACCGCCATCCTGGGTCGCGGCGGTTCGGACACCTCGGCCGCCTATTTCGGCGCGCTGCTCGGTGCCAGCCGGGTGGAAATCTGGACGGACGTGCCGGGCATGTTCAGCGCCAATCCCAGGGACGTGCCGGACGCGCGCCTGCTGACCCGGTTGGACTATTACGAAGCACAGGAAATCGCCACCACCGGCGCCAAGGTGCTGCACCCGCGCTCGATCAAGCCGTGCCGCGACGCCGGCGTGCCGATGGCGATCCTGGACACCGAGCGCCCGGAACTGCCGGGCACCAGCATCGACGGCAACGCCGCATTGGTGCCGGGGGTGAAGGCAATCAGCCGCCGCAACGGCATCGTGCTGGTGTCGATGGAAGGCATCGGCATGTGGCAGCAGGTCGGCTTCCTGGCCGACGTATTCGGGCTGTTCAAGAAGCATGGGCTGTCGGTGGACCTGATTGGTTCGGCCGAAACCAACGTGACCGTGTCGCTGGACCCGTCCGAGAACCTGGTCAACACCGATGTGCTGGCCGCGCTGTCGGCCGACCTGTCGCAGATCTGCAAGGTCAAGATCATCGTGCCGTGCGCGGCGATCACCCTGGTCGGGCGCGGCATGCGCTCGCTGCTGCACAAGCTTTCGGACGTGTGGGCGACCTTCGGGCGCGAGCGCGTGCACATGATTTCGCAGTCCTCCAACGACCTCAACCTGACCTTCGTGATCGACGAGGCCGACGCTGATGGCCTGCTGCCGATCCTGCACGCCGAGCTGATCGACAGTGGCGCGATGCCGGTGGAAGAGGGCGAGGTGTTCGGGCCGCGCTGGCGCGAGATCGCCGGCACCATCCGCCCGCGCGAAACCGCCTGGTGGCGGGGGAATCGCGAGCACCTGCTGCACCTGGCCCAGTCCGGCACCCCGCGCTACGTGTACAACCTGGCCACGGTGCGCGCCCGCGCCCGTGCGCTGGCCGCGATCAAGCCGATCGACCAGCGCTACTACGCGATCAAGGCCAACGGACATCCGGCCATTCTGGAAGTGCTGGAGCAGGAAGGCTTCGGCCTCGAATGCGTCTCGCACGGTGAGCTCAAGCACGTGTTCAACGTGCTGCCCACGCTGTCGCCGCGCCGCGTGCTGTTCACCCCGAGCTTCGCGCCGCGGACCGAGTACGAGGCGGCCTTCGCGCTGGGCGTGACCGTCACCGTGGACAACGTGGAGGCATTGCAGCGCTGGCCCGAGCTGTTCCGCAACCGCGAGCTGTGGCTGCGCGTGGACCTGGGCCGTGGCGAAGGCCACCACGCCAAGGTGCGCACCGGCGGCAAGGACTCCAAGTTCGGCCTGCCGATCGCGCGCGTGGACGAATTCGTGCGCCTGGCCAACGAGCTGGGTACCCGCGTGGTGGGCCTGCATGCGCACTTGGGCAGCGGCGTGGAAACGGCGCAGCACTGGCGGTTGATGTGCGACGAACTGGCCGGTTTCGCGCGCCGCATCGGCAGCGTGGAAACCATCGACATCGGCGGTGGCCTGCCCATTCCGTACAGCGCCGATGACGAGCCGTTCGACCTGGACGCCTGGGCCGTGGGCCTGGCCGAGGTCAAGGCGGTGCACCCGGCGTTCCGCCTGGCGATCGAACCGGGCCGCTACCTGGTGGCCGAATCCGGCGTGCTGCTCACCACCGCCACCCAGGTGGTGGAAAAGGACGGCGTGCGCCGCGTGGGCCTGGATGCCGGCATGAACACGCTGATGCGCCCGGCCCTGTACGACGCCTGGCACGACATCGAGAACCTGAGCCGGCTGGGCGGTTACGCCGAGGCGATGTTCGACGTGGTCGGTCCTATCTGCGAGTCCAGCGACGTGTTCGGCAAGCGCCGCCGCCTGCCGGTCTCGACCGCGCCGGACGATGTGATGCTGGTGGCCGATGCTGGTGCCTACGGCTACGTCATGGCCAATACCTACAACCAGCGCGAGCTGCCGCGCGAGGACGTCATCGACGATGTGCCTTGAGCGCCGCCCGGGTTTTCCCCTTGAACGCCTTCGCGCCCCGGCGCGAAAACGCCATGCCTCACCGGATACGCCATGACTGCTTTCGATAAACACCAGGTTGCCTGCTTCCGCTTCGTCCGCTGCGATCTCGCCGCGGATACCGGCGTGGCGCAGCTGGTCTACGCCTTCGACGACGGCCCCGAGCTGACCGAGACGGTGACCATTCCCGGCGCGCCGTTCGTGCTGGAGGGTGCCCGTGCCGAGGCCGTGCAGCGTGCGCTGCGCCTGCTGCACCTGTTTGCCGGCGTCAGCTACTACAAGGCCGGCGTGCCCGCGCAGGTACGGATCGACAGCTACACCATCGATGCCGACACCGCCGCGCTGGTGGAAATGGTCTACCTCAACGGCCTGGGCGAGTTCGCCTACCGCAACGGCCTGAACCTGCGCGGACGCTTCCGGCTGCCGGTGGACGGTGAGGTCTTCCATGCGCCGGCCGTGGGCCTGCGCGAGCATGCGCTGGTGGCCATCGGCGGCGGCAAGGATTCCCTGGTCAGCATCGAGGCGCTGCGCGCGCTGGGCATCGACGAGACCGTCACCTGGATCGGTGCCTCGCAGCTGATCCGCGCCTGTGCCGAGCGCACTGGCCTGCCCACGCTGAACATCGGGCGGGCGCTGGCGCCGGAACTGTTCGAACTCAACCGGCAGGGCGCGTGGAACGGGCACATCCCGGTGACCGCGGTGAACTCGGCGATCATGGTGCTCGCCGCGCTGCTGCAGGGCGTGGACCAGGTGGTGTTCTCCAACGAGCGCTCGGCCAGCTATGGCAGCCAGATTCCGGGCACGGGCGAGGTGAACCACCAGTGGTCCAAGGGCTGGGCCTTCGAGCAGGCGTTTGGCGAGCACCTGGAAAAGCACGTGGCCGCCGACCTGCGGTATTACTCGCTGCTGCGCCCGCTGTCGGAGCTGGCGGTGGCGCGGCAGTTCGCCAGGACCGATTTCTACGACGCGCACTTCTCCAGCTGCAACCGCAACTTCCACATCCTCGGCGAGCGACCGGTGAACCGCTGGTGCGGGGTCTGCCCGAAGTGCCACTTCGTGTTCCTGGCGCTGGCGCCGTTCATGCCCAAGACGCGGCTGGTCGGCATCTTCGGCCGCAACCTGCTGGACGATCCGGAGCAGGCCGGCGGCTTCGATGCGCTGCTGGAGTTCCAGGACCACAAGCCGTTCGAATGCGTGGGCGAAGGCCGCGAATCGCGTGCGGCAATGGCGACCCTGGCCGCGCGCGCGGAGTGGAACGAAGACGCGCTGGTGAAGCGTTTCCAGCAGGAGATCCAGCCGCAGCTGGATGCCACCGCGCTGCAGATCGAGCCGCTGCTGGTGCTGGAAGGCGAGCACCGTATTCCGGCGGCGATCTGGGAGCGCCTGCGTGCGAATTTCGCAGCTTGAGGGAAAGCGCGTTGCGCTGTGGGGATGGGGACGTGAGGGGCGCGCGGCGTTCCGCGTCCTGCGCGACCGCCTGCCTGCGCTGGGTCTGACCCTGTTCTGTCCCGAGGCCGAGGCCGCCACCGCGCGCGCCGAGGCCGGGACGGCGCTGCAGGTGCGCTCGGAGGTGACCGGCGATGCGCTGGCCGCGTTCGACGTGGTGATCAAGTCGCCGGGCATCAGTCCCTATGGCGAGGCCGCCGTGCAGGCGGCCGCGCGCGGTACGCAGTTCATCGGCGGTACCTCGCTGTGGTTCGCCGAGCATGCCGGCGCCGACGGCGTGGTGCGCGACACGGTGTGCGTGACCGGCACCAAGGGCAAGAGCACCACCACCTCGCTGCTGGCCCACCTGCTGCGCGCCTCGGGCGCACGCACGGGGCTGGTCGGCAACATCGGCCTGCCGCTGCTGGAAGTGCTGGATCCGACGCCGGCGCCGGCGTACTGGGCGGTGGAGCTGTCCAGCTACCAGACCGGCGAAGTGGCACGCAGTGGCGCGCACCCGCAGGTGGCGGTGGTGCTGAACCTCTTTCCGGAGCATCTGGACTGGCACGGCAGCGAGGCGCGCTACATCGCCGACAAGCTGGCGCTGGTGACCGAGGCCGCGCCGCGCATCGCGGTACTCAATGCGGCCGACCCGCACCTGGCCGCGCTGTCGTTGCCGCACAGCGAAGTGGTGTGGTTCAACCAGCCGCGCGGCTGGCACATGCGGGGTGAGGTGGTGTATCGCGGCGAACAGGCGGTGTTCGACACTGCGCATACGCCGCTGCCGGGCCGGCACAATCGCGGCAATCTGTGTGCGGTACTGGCGGCGGTAGAAGCACTGGGCCTGGATGCGGTGGCGTTGGCCCCGTCGGTGCAGGATTTCCGCCCGCTGCCCAATCGGCTGCAGACCCTGGGCAGCCGCGATGGGGTGCGCTTCGTCAACGATTCGATCAGCACCACCCCGCACGCGAGCCTGGCGGCGTTGGAATGCTTCGGTGGGCAGCGCATCGCGCTGCTGGTCGGCGGTCATGACCGCGGCCTGGACTGGCACGACTTTGTCGCGCACATGGCGCACGACGTGCCGCCGGTGGAGATCGTCACGATGGGCGCCAACGGGCCGCGCATCCACGCACTGCTGCAGCCGCTGGCCGACGCGGGCCGCTTCGGCCTGCACGCCGCGGCCGACCTGGACGAGGCGGTGCGGTTGGCCCGCACGGCACTGGGCGAGCAGGGCGGGGTGGTGTTGCTTTCGCCGGGCGCGCCGAGTTACGGGGTCTACCGGGATTACGTCGCCCGGGGCCGACATTTCGCCGAGCTGGGCGGGTTTGATCCGGAGCAGATCACGGCGATCCCGGGGATCGGGATCGGGTAGAGCGGTCTGTTGGTCCGCTGCCGTTTGCGACGGCAGGCACCGCGCCAACGGCGTAGCGGACCAACAGTCCGCTCTACCCAGTCGGCTCAATCCCACCGCCAGTCCGTCACGCCTGCCGGCATACACTCCGGATTCCATCTGGAGGAGCAGACGCATGAGCAGGCAATGGCAGTGGGGTGCGGCGGTGTTGTTGGGCATGACGGCACTGCCGGCGGTGGCCGCGATGCAGGCCAAGCCGGTGGAGTGGAAGCACGAGGGGACCACTTTCAGCGGCGTGCTGGTCTATGACGACGAAGACAACGACACGCGCCCCGGCCTGGTGATGGTGCCGAACTGGAAGGGCGTCAATGCGTCGGCGATCGCCAAGGCCAAGCAGCTGGCCGGCGACGACTACGTGGTGCTGGTGGCCGATGTGTACGGCAAGGGCGTGCGCCCGAAGACCGATGCCGAGGCCGGCCCGGTGGCGACCAAGCTGCGCAATGACCGGCCCGTGCTGCGCGCGCGTGCGCTGAAGGCGCTGGAGGTGCTGAAAGCCCAGGCGGGCAGCGCGCCGCTGGATGTGTCGAAGATCGGCGCGGTTGGCTTCTGCTTCGGTGGCACCACGGTGCTGGAGCTGGCCCGTGCCGGCGCACCGTTGGCGGGCGTGGTCAGCCTGCATGGTGGCCTGGGCTCGCCGCTGCCGGCGAAGGCGGGGGATACGCATCCGTCGGTGCTGGTGCTCAATGGCGCCGACGACAAGAGCGTGAGCAAGGACGACATCGCCGGCTTCGAGCAGGAGATGAACGCGGCCAAGGTCGATTGGGAATTCACCAACTACAGCGGGGCGGTGCACTGCTTCGCCGAGGCCGATGCCAACAGCCCGCCGGGATGCGCGTACAACGAGCGCGCGGCGAAGCGGGCGTGGAAGTCGCTGGACGCGTTCTTTGAGGGGCTGTTCGACCGGCGGTAAGGGGTCGACCCGTTCGGTTGGTGTTGCGTGGAGCCGGCCAGCGGCCGGCACTACCGCCTTCGGTTGGTATTGGCTGGAGCCGGCCAGCGGCCGGCACTACCCGTTCGCATTGATGCGAACGACCGCGTTCGCATCAATGCGAACGCTGTACCGCGTAGCGGGCCAGGCCGCGCAGTGCGGCCACGGCATCGTTGTCGGCCAGGCCGTCGAGCGCGCGCTCGGCGGCATCGGCATATTCCTCGGCACGACGGCGGCTGTACTCCAGCCCGCCGGTGGCGTGGATGGCGGCCAGCACCTCCGGCATCGCATCGGCGTCGCCGTTCTGCACGATCTCGCGCAGGCGCTCACGGGTGGCGGCATCGGAGTGCGCCATCGCGTGGATCAGCGGCAGGGTGGCCTTGCCTTCGGCCAGGTCGTCGCCCAGGTTCTTGCCCAGTTCGTCGGCATTGGCCGAATAATCCAGCACATCGTCGGCGATCTGGAACGCATAGCCCAGGTGCATGCCGTAGTCGAACAGCGCCTGCTGGGTGGCTTCATCCACACCGCTGGCCAGTGCGCCGAGGCGGGTGCCGGCGGCGAACAGCACGGCGGTCTTGCGCTCGATCACGCGCAGGTAGGCGGCTTCGTCGGTGTCCGGGTTGTGCACGTGCAGCAGCTGCAGCACCTCGCCTTCGGCGATGCGGTTGGTGGTGTCGGCCAGAATCTGCATGACCGGCATGCGGTCCAGCTCCACCATCAGCTGGAAGCTGCGCGAATACAGGAAATCGCCGACCAGCACGCTCGGCGCATTGCCCCATAGCGCGTTGGCCGTGCTGCGGCCGCGGCGCAGGCTGGACTCGTCCACCACGTCGTCGTGCAGCAGGGTCGAGGTGTGGATGAACTCGATGATCGCCGCCAACTGGTGGTGTTCCGGGCCGGCCTGGCCGACCGCGTGGCCGGCCAGCATCACCAGCATCGGGCGGAGCCGCTTGCCGCCGGCGGAGATGATGTGGTCGGCGATCTGGTTGATCAGCACGACATCCGAGGACAGTCGGCGGCGAATCAGTGCATCGACGGCGGCCATGTCGGGCGCGGCGAGCGACTGGATCTGGGGCAGGCCCAGCGCGGGGCGGGTGTCTTCGGTGATGGTCATGCGGTCTGACTTTCAGGCGTGGGCGGAATTATAGGCGGTACGGCCGTATTCCGCCCGCGAAGGTCGCGCCGGCCGGCCGCGCAGCCCGCGTCCGCCCCGGGCGGCGCGGCGACGGCAGCACGCAGGGCGTGAATACGTATGCATGCAGCGCCACCGCCAAGGGCGCGCCGCTAAGCTTGTCGGGTATGTTCTGGCGCCCCTTGGCGGGTGCCCTGGAAGCCCGGAGGGGGGCCCTCGATGACGCAGACTCCATGGTGGCGCGGTGCCGTCATCTATCAGATTTACCCGCGCAGTTTCCTGGATGCCAATGGCGATGGGGTGGGCGACCTGCCCGGCATCATCGAGCGCCTGGACTACGTGGCCTCGCTGGGCGTGGACGCGATCTGGATTTCGCCGTTCTTCACTTCGCCGATGGCCGACTTCGGCTACGACATCGCCGACCACCGCGACGTCGACCCGCTGTTCGGCACCCTGGCCGACTTCGACCGGCTGCTGGCCAAGGCGCATGCGCTGGGCCTGAAGGTGATGATCGACCAGGTGTTCAGCCATACGTCGATCGAGCACGCCTGGTTCCGCGAGAGCCGCCAGGACCGCACCAATCCCAAGGCGGACTGGTACGTGTGGGCCGACCCGCGCGAAGACGGCACCCCGCCCAACAACTGGATGTCCATCTTCGGGGGCGTGGCCTGGCAGTGGGAGCCGCGCCGCGAGCAGTACTTCCTGCACAACTTCCTGGCTGACCAGCCGGACCTGGATTTCCACAACCCGGCCGTGCAGCAGGCCACGCTGGATTACGTGCGCTTCTGGCTGGACCGCGGCGTGGATGGCTTCCGCCTGGATTCCATCAACTTCTGCTTCCACGACAAGCAGCTGCGCGACAACCCGGCCAAGCCGCTGGAAAAGCGCCTGGGCCGCGGTTTCAGTACCGACAATCCGTACGCGTACCAGTACCACTACTACAACAACACCCAGCCGGAGAACCTGCCGTTCATCGAGCGCCTGCGCGCGCTGCTGGACGAGTACCCGGGCGCGGTCAGCCTGGGCGAGATCTCCGCCGAGGATTCGCTGGCGACCACGGCCGAGTACACCGCGCCGGGCCGGCTGCACATGGGCTACAGCTTCGAGCTGCTGGTGAAGGACTACAGCGCCGCCTACATCCGCGACACCGTGTCGCGGCTGGAAGCGACCATGACCGAAGGCTGGCCGTGCTGGGCGATCTCCAACCATGACGTGGAGCGCGCGGTGACCCGCTGGGGCGGGCATCCGGCGCAGCCGCGGCTGGCGCGCCTGCTGGTGGCGGTGTTGTGTTCGCTGCGCGGTTCGATCTGCCTGTACCAGGGCGAAGAGTTGGGCTTGGGCGAGGCGGACGTGCCGTTCGAGGCGCTGCAGGACCCCTACGGCATCACCTTCTGGCCGAACTTCAAGGGCCGCGACGGCTGCCGCACGCCGATGCCGTGGCTGGACGCGCCGCTGGCCGGGTTCACCACGGGGGAGCCGTGGCTGCCGATCCCGGCTGATCACCGCGCCCGTTCGGTGGCCCTGCAGGAGCATGACCCGCACTCGGTGCTGAGCGCGTTCCGCCAGTTCCTGGCATGGCGCCGCACGATGCCGACGCTGCTGCTGGGCGACATCCGCTTCCTTGAGACCGTCGAGCCGGTGTTGATGTTCGAGCGTTCGCACGCAGGTGAAACGCTGCTGCTGGCGTTCAACCTGTCGGCGGAGGAGACCCAGGTGGCGTTGCCCGTAGGCGAGTGGCACGCGCTGCAGGTGCCGGGCCCGGATGCGGGGCAGGCCCAAGGGGCGCAGCTGCACCTCCCGGCGCAGGCGATGTATTGCGCGCGCCGCGCCTGATTCACGATTTCCGGTGGTATTGAAGGGCGGAACCGAGAGGTTCCGCCCTTTTTTTGTTCTTCGCTCAATTCCCAGGTCAGTAGAAGCGTGGTGCACGGTCTTCGATCAGGTTCATCGCGAGCGTTGAGGGCCCCGCCGCGGCCGGCAGGCCCCTATGCAAATGTCCCCCGGCGTCGGCATGCGCCGCCGCCTCCTCCTTTACTTTGCCAGGGACCTACCGGCCGCGACGGGGCTCGGCTTGCGGTTCGCGATGGAAAAGCGGATGTCACGGTGCCAACGCCGGTGGGGCGAGTGCGGGGCCGGCATGCCCTTGCGGCGAAGTAAAGGAGGAGGGGGCGGCCGCAGGCCGACGCCGGGGGACATTCGCAGGCAAGGGTATGGCGGCCCCGCGCTCGCCCCACCGGCAGCCGCTGTTGAGGGACCTTCGCCGGCAAGGGTATGGCGGTCCCGCGCTCGCCCCACCGGCAGCCGCGTTTGATTCGCCGCTGACCGATAACAAAAAACCCGCTGCTCGCGCAGCGGGTTCTTCGTTTCTCGCTTTTACATCTGGATCAGAACTTGTAGTTCACACCCAGCATGTAGGTACGGCCCCATTCCACGTATTCCAGCGGCCTGTCCTTGGTGCCGGCATAGGTGCGGTACGGCTCGTTGGTCAGGTTGCTTCCCTGCAGCAGCAGGGTCAGGCCATGCAGGCTGCTGCTGTCGGCGAAGGTGTAGCTGACCTGCGCGTCGGTTACGTTCTCGCCCACCACGTAACGCAGCGTGCGGTTGCCGTTGAAGTTGCCGATCTCACCGATGAAGTCCGAACGGCGACGCTGGCTCACGCGTGCTTCAAACCCGCTGCGCTCGTAGTACGCGGTGACGTTGTACACGCGCTTGGACAGTCCCGGCAGGCTGATCGGATCGCTGCCCACACTGGAGGCGCTTTCCGGGTCCAGGATCTTGATGTCGCTGTCGTTGAAAGTCGCACTGGCCTGCACGCCGAACCCGCGCAGCGGATCGGCCAGCATCTCCAGCGGGAACGACGCGGTCAGTTCCAGGCCGCGCAGGGTACCGCCATTGCCGTTCTGCGGTGCCGAGAAGGTGCCGGTGGTCTGCACCGGCGCGATCATGCCCGGCGGCGGCACGTAACTGGCCAGCAGGTTGCTGAAATCGTAGTCGTCCACCGACTGGGTGTAGACGTAGCTCTTCAGGTCTTTGTAGAAGATCGCCGCAGCCACGTAAGCCTTCTCGCCGAAGTACTTCTCGTACGAAAGGTCGATCGCGTTGGCGCGCCACGGATCCAGCAGCGGATTGCCGCCGCTGCCGCCCGGCTTGCCGGTGGAGGTGTCCACGCCGAACTCCAGGCCGGCGCGCATCTGGTCCACGCGCGGACGCGCGACCTGCTTGGCCACCGCAAAGCGCAGCGTCTGCTGGTGCGGGAACATGAAAGCCAGGTTCAAGCTGGGCAGCCAGTCGGTGTAGGTCTTGCCTTCGTCGATCGGCAGCACCTCCTGGCCGGCCGGACGCGAACGGTCGAAGTAGTTCGACTGCGAGCTCTGGTCGGTGCGGATCATCTGCACGCCGATGTTGCCGCGCAGGCCCACCTCGCCGATATCGGTGTTGATGTTGGCGCGTACCCAGGCGGTGGTGGTCTTTTCCTGCACCACCCACGACTTCGGAATCAGGTAATCCAGGTTGGTGACCGGATTGAATTCCATGTAGCGGTTGACCGCGGCCGGCACATTCCACGCCGGGATGTAGCCGATGCCGGCAAAGCCCAGGTTGACCGGCGCGTACTGCAGGTCGCCGGCGATGTTGGCATCGCCCTGCGCACCGAGCAGGATGTTGCCTTCGGCCTGGGTCTTCTCCTTGCGGCGGTCGGCGTAGTTCACGCCCACGTCCACGTCCTGGAACCACGACAGCGACTCGGGCAGGTTGAACGTGCCCTGCAGGCGCGCACCCTTCAGGCGGTCTTCCACCTGCGGCACCTTGCCGTAGCCCGAGCCGTAGATGGTGTTGGTCAGGTACAGCGCTTCCGGGTTGGAATAATCCAGGCCCGGGCGGATCTGCGAGAACCCGTCCGGATTGATGGTCAGCCCGACGGTATCGAGCTGCGGCATCGGGGTGAGCTGCAGGTTGTTTTCCAGGTTCAGCTCATCGCGCGTGGCCTTGGAATAGTTCACGTCGGCGGTGATCTTGAAGCTGTCGAAGGTCAGCTCGTTGTTCCAGCCGAACGCATCGATCTTGTCTTCGCGCTTGTTGTACATGCCACGCACCAGCGGGTACACGCCACTGGCGGTGCCGCCGGTGAAGGTGCCGTTGCCATTCACCTGCGGGTTGCTGATGAGCAGGCCCGGGGTGTAGCCGCCGTTGTAGTTGCTGAGATTGAGCTCGAACTGGTTGGCCGTGTCGATCTGCTCGGCCTTGGTGTGGAACATGTCCAGGGTGCTGGTCCACACGTTCGACGGGCGGAACTGCACGGTGGCCATGTAACCGTCGCGCTTGGCGTTGCCGGTACGGCGCAGTGCCTTGATGCCGTCGGAGAACGCGGTGCCTGGGGCGACGCCGGGGCGGTTGCCCTGGTCGGTCTGCTCGGTGGTCCACGGCTCGTACAGGCCCACCTGGTTTTCCTGGATGGGGTTGTCGCTGTGCGCGTAGCCCAGCGCGATGCCCCAGGTGTTGTCGGCGAACTGGTCGATGTAGCTGGCGCTGAAGCGGTTGCCGAACGCATCCACGTTGGCGGCCTTGCCCAGCGAATTCTTCGAGTAGCGGCCGCTGACGGCAATCACGCGGTCGGAGAACGCCAGCGGGCGCACCGTCTGCATGTCGATGGTGCCGGACAGGCCCTGGCCGACCAGGGCGGCGTCGGGGGTCTTGTACACGGTCACGCCGTTGACCAGCTCGGACGGGTACTGGTCGAATTCGACGCTGCGGTTGTCGCCGGTGCTGACCACTTCACGCCCGTTGAGCAGGGTGGTGGCGAAGTCCGGGGACAGGCCGCGCACGCTGATCACCTGGGCACGGCCGGCCACGCGCTGCGCGGCAAGGCCAGGCAGGCGGCCCAGCGATTCGGCGATGCTCACGTCGGGCAGCTTGCCGATGTCTTCGGCCGAGATCGCCTCGACTACCGAGGTGGCGTCCTGCTTGATCGCAATGGCGTTCTCGATGCCACGGCGGATGCCGGTGACCTGCACGGTGTCCAGGTTGGTGGCCGCGCTGCCGGTGGCCGGCGCGGTACTCGAATCGGTGGTGGTGGACTGCGCCGACGCCAATGACGGCGTCAGGGCGACGGCCAGCGCGATACTCAGCGCGCTGCGCTTGCAATTCAACATTTTCCCCTCCCAGGCAATGTTGCCAAACTGAATTGTGGTTGCCCGGAAGACCCGGGCGCGTCGCGGCACGGTGGCTGCTGACTGCGTGGCTATGGTAGGCAGCGCGTTGCAAAGGCGAATCACCCTGCATACGTATTCAATGCAGATGCACGCATTGGAATCGATTACATGTCCGTCATCGCATTCGCGCTGCCGCTCCACGGTTTGCTTCGCAAACCGCGGACCCATGTCTCACCAGCACCCACACCCCGGTGCCTTCGGCACCGCCCCCTGACTCAGGGGGCTCTTCACCAGAAGGTTCCAGCGGCGCGGAAACGCTATAGCGGAATAAATCGGATGGCCTGGCCGCCGCCGGGTGCCAGCACGATATTCAACGTATCGGCGCTGGTGACGTCGCGGGTTTCGCGCTTGAAGGCGAACGGGTTGGTCTGATAATCCGCCCCGTCGCCGTCGCGGTAGATCTCGGCGCGGTAGCGCACGCCGGGTTCCAGGAACGACAGCGGTACCGGCAGGACCCGGCCGTGCTCGTCGGTGATGCTGCCCAGGAACCAGTCGCGGCTGTTTCGGTCCTTGCGCGCGATGGTGACGTAGTCGCCGACCTCGCCATCCAGAACGCGGGTGTCGTCCCAGTCCACCGCGACCTCCTCGATGAAGCGGAACGCCTCGCGGTGCTGCTCGTAGTGCTCGGGCAGGTCGGCGGCCATCTGGATCGGGCTGTAGATCACCACGTAGAGCGCCAGCTGCCGCGCCAGCGTGCTGGGAATGGCCTGGCCGTGGCGACCCTTCAGGCTGAGGATGCCGGGGGTGTAATCCATCGGGCCGGACAGCAGGCGGGTAAACACCAGGTTGACCTCGTGCTCGGGCGGATTCGGCGGCTGGCCCCAGGCGTTGTATTCCATGCCGCGTGCGCCTTCGCGCGATATCCAGTTGGGGTAGGTGCGGCGCAGCCCGGTGTCCTTGATCGGCTCGTGCGGGTTCACCGCGATATGCCGTTTCGCCGCCTCCTGCACCACCTTCAGGTGATGGCGGGCCATGAACTGGCCGTCGTGCCACTCACGCCACAGCGGCCCACCGGCTGGATTGCGGCGGTCGACCTGGCCGTCGTCGCAGACATAGCCGCTCTTGAATGAATCCACGCCCAGCCGCGCATACAGGTCCAGCGCCGCGCCCAGCTGGTCTTCGTAATGCTCGATCGCGCAGCCGGTCTCGTGGTGCCCGATCAGGTGCACGCCCTTCGTTGCGCCATAGGCCGACAGCGCCTCGATGTCGAAATCCGGGGTCGCCCGGGTGAAATCGAAGTCGTAGCCGTTGCCCACCCAGTCGCCGTCCCAGCCGGGATTCCAACCCTCGACCAGCACGCCGCGGAAGCCGTGGGCCGCAGCGAAGTCGATCACCTTCTTCGTCTTGGCGGTGGTCGCCGCATGCTTCGGCCCCGTCGCCCAGCTCTCCTCGTCCAGGTGCATCGACCACCACAAACCCAGGTACTTGGACGGTTTTACCCAACTCACGTCCCCCAGCGCATTGGGCTCGTTGAGGTTGAGGATCAGGTTGGATTCCACCAGCCCGCCGGCGGTATCGCTGATCTGCAGGGTGCGCCAGGGCGTATCGAAGGGCAGGGTGCGGCGCACCTTCCAGCCTTCGGCCGACGGCGAGAGCTGCGCGCGCAGGCGCTGGCCGTCGGTGCGGCGCAGCCACATGCCGGCGTAGTCGACCAGCGCCGCCTCATGGATGGCCACGTGCAGGCCGTCATGGCTGCGCAGCGTAAGCGGGGTGTGCGCCAGCGGCACCTGGTCCAGCGGCGTGCGCTGGTAGAGGTATTCGTAGTGGATGGGCTCGCCGGCCGGAATCCACCACGCGGTGGAGGCGGGCGCGATGGCGAACTCGGTCAGCTCATCGTCGATGGTCGCCTCGCGCAGGCCAGGTTGCTGCGGGAAGTGGTAGCGGAAGCCCAGGCCGTCGTCGTAGACGCGGAACACCACGTCCAGGCGGCGCTTGGCCCCGCTGCGCTCGCCCAGGTGCACGGTGACTTCGTTGTAGTGGTTGCGCACCTCGCGGCGTTCGCCCCACGGCTGCTCCCAGGTGTCATCGACACGGCGGGTGTCCTGCCCGAGCACCGCCAGGTCGCGGTCCAGGCGCCCGTCGCGCAGCTGGAAGCCCAGCTTCGACTCGGCCACCACGGTCTGGCCGAAGCGCTCCACCCGGTAGCTGGGCATGCCGCCATCGAGCTGCAGCGAGACGCGCAGTACCTTGCCGGGGGAATCGGCGCTGGCCACGGTGACCGGTTCAGCCTGTGCACCCACGGCGCAGAGCAGCAACGACAGCGCCAGCCAGGCCAGCGGACGGGGCGCGGAACGCGCGCGAAGCAACGGCAAATCGAGTGGCATTTCCCCTCCCAGGGCAGCCTGTACCAGCTCCGGACTATAGCCACGGCCACCTCCGCCTCGCGGCGCCGAGCCATGAATACGTATGCATGCGGGCGTCCATTACGGTCGGGCTGTGCGGCGAGCGCCGGTCGTCGCCTACCATGCAGGCAGGCACCCTGGGAGGGGGCCGCGACGACAGTGCCCCGGTGCTGTCGAACCACACCGCGTGCAAATAGGGAGGGAGGCTGACAGGCGCAAGCCGGTCTGCCGCTTTCGATGCTGAAGACGATCTGCCTGACCGCTGCCCTTGGGGCGGCGCTGGTGTCCACCGCTGCGGCGGCGGACCTCACATTCGACGGCCGCACCGCGCGCGCCGAAGCCACCCAGGCCGGCGGCTACCGCCTGTTCGCCGCGCGCAGCGAGGTGGCGATCGATGCCCCGGACATGCGCAGCCGCACCGACAGCGTGATGTTCGACGCGCTGTTCGCGCTGGCCCAGCAGGAACTGGCGGCCGACCGCGTGGACGCGATCCGCGACCCCGCGTTCAACTACGGCAACCCGGTGGACTGCGACTGCTTCCAGACCGGCGAGCGCTGGCCCTACGTGTGGACGCGCGATGTCAGCTTCGCCACTGATCTGGCGCTGGCGCGGCTGGACCCGATCCGTGCCCGCAATTCGTTGCGCTTCAAGCTGTCCGCGGCGCGTGATGGGCACACCCCGGGCCTGTTCGTCGCCCAGGACACCGGTTCCGGTGGCAGCTGGCCGATCAGCAGCGACCGCGTGGTGTGGTTCCTCGCCGCACGCCACCTGCTCGAGGGCGACAGCAGCTTCGCCACGCAGACCTGGCAGGCGCTGCAGGCCACGCTGGCCCAGGACCGCGCCATGGTCTTCGACGCGCGCACCGGCCTTTATCGCGGCGAGACCTCGTTCCTGGACTGGCGCGAGCAGACCTACCCGGACTGGACGCGCCAGGACGTGCGCTTCATCGGCGATTCCTTCGGGCTGTCCAGCAACGTGCTGCACTACCAGGCGCTGCGCCTGGCCGAACACCTGGCCCGCGAGTTGAACGACCCGCGCGCTGCGGAATACGCTGCCTGGGCCGATGCGCTGGCCAAGCAGATCGACGCACGCTTCTGGCGCGAAGACGCCGGCATGTACATGAGCTACATCGGCGAGGCGGCGCACCCGGTGCCCTACGCCAAGTACGACCTGCTGGGCATCTCGCTGGGCGTGCTGGCCGATGTGTTCCCGGCCGAGCGCGCCCGCCGCAGCCTGGCCAACTACCCCTACGTGGAAGGCGGCAGCCCGGTGGTGTGGCCGCAGGAGGCGCAGCAGCCGATCTACCACAACCGCGCCGTCTGGCCGTTTGTCAGTGCTTATTCGCTGCGGGCGGCACGCAAGGTGGACGACGCCACGCGCATCCAGCGCGAGATCGAGTCGCTGATGCGCGGTAGCGCGCTCGCCGGGTCGAACATGGAAAACCACGAGATGCGCACCCTGGCCGTGCATGTCGACGAGGGCCCGCTGAGTGGGCCCGTGGTCAACTCGCCGCGCCAGCTGTGGTCGGTGGCGGGCTACCTCTCGATGGTGCTGGAAGGCGTATTCGGCGTGGAGGCCGACGGCAGCGTCGCACCCAAGCTGCCGGTGGCGCTGGTGCCGCAACTGTTCGGCAAGCGCGGCCGCATCGAACTCAACGACGGCAAAACCACGTACATCCTCAAGCGCCCCAACACGCTTGAAGGCGATCTGCTGGTAGCAAAGAAGATCACCCGCAAAGGCAACACGGTCACCGTGCAACTGGAACCGCGTAGGGACACGCCACGCGTGTCCGCTTTCCGCACAGACGCCACCAACCCCAACGGCTTCGCCCCCGCCACACCCGCAGCCCCGAAACCGCAGAAGCGCGGCAACACCTGGACGATCGCCATTCCCGCCAACCACCAGCTCTGGCAGGACGGCAATCCGGTCGGCACCACCACTCACATCGTTACCGACGACGGCCACCAGCACTGCCTCAGCCTCACCCGTCGCGAAGGCGCACTGGAATCCCTGCACAGCCCGATGACCTGCATCGGCCCGCAGCAGCGCCTGGCCGGCGCGACGAAATGGAACTGGACCGCCGCCACGCCCACCCGCGTGCGCATCCGCCTGCGCTACGACAACCCGAATGGCCCGATCAACACCGGCGTCACCGCCGCGGTCAAACAGCTGGCCGTGCAGTGCGCCGGCCAGCCCCTGCAGCGCGCCACCGTGGTGATGCCGCACAGCGTCGGCCCGCAGGACTCCACCGCCGCCGAACTCGACCTGCCCAAGGGCCGCTGCCGCTTCACCCTGGAACCGGGCTTCAACATGAGCGCGCTGGAACACTTCGCCCAGTACAACGGCGGCAAGGGCGGGCGCGACGGCGTGCTCAACGCAGCCAAGGTCAGTGCGCTGTTGATCGCGCCGGTGGCCGGTGATGCGGAGGCCGCACGATGAGCCGCACCGCCAAGCCGACCCTGTCGTTCTGGCAGATATGGAACATGTGCTTCGGCTTCCTGGGCATCCAGTTCGGGTTCGCCCTGCAGAACGCCAATGCCAGCCGGATCTTCGAGACGCTGGGCGCGCCGATGGATGCGGTGCCGGGCCTGTGGATCGCCGCGCCGCTGACCGGCCTGCTGGTGCAGCCGATCATCGGCTATATGTCGGATCGCACCTGGACCCGCTGGGGCCGCCGCCGGCCGTATTTCATGATCGGCGCGGTGTTCACCACGCTGGCGCTGCTGGTGATGCCGAACTCGCCCACGCTGTGGATCGCGGCGGGCACGCTGTGGGTGCTGGATGCCTCCATCAACGTGTCGATGGAGCCGTTCCGTGCCTTCGTCGGCGACAAACTGGCCCCACGCCAGCGGCCGCGTGGCTATGCCATGCAGAGCTTCTTCATCGGCGTGGGCGCCATCGTGGCCAGCTTCCTGCCCTTCATCCTGGCCCACTTCGGCGTCGCCAACACCGCCGCCGCCGGCGAAGTGCCGCCCACCGTGCGCTACGCGTTCTACTTCGGCGCCGTGGTGCTGCTGGCCTCGATCGCCTGGACCGTGTTCAGCACACGCGAGTACTCGCCGGCCGAGCTGGCCAGCTTCGACGACGCCGAACCACCGGCCGTGCACCAGTCCGCGCCGGTGGCCGGGCCGCCGCCGCTGCTGCAGATCGGCGGATGGATCGCGCTTGGCCTGGTACTCGCCGCGGCCATCGCGTGGCGCGACGGCGACAAGATGCTCTACGTGCTGGCCGGGCTGTGCATCGCCTACGGCGTACTGCTCGGCGTGGCGAGGCTGCTGCCCGGCCCGCACATGCTGGCCACCATCGTCGACGACCTGCGCAGCATGCCGCGCACCATGCGCCGGCTGGCGTGGGTGCAGTTCTTCTCGTGGTTTGCGCTGTTCGCGATGTGGATCTACACGACCGCCGCGGTGGCAGGCACCCACTTCGGCTCCACCGATGCCAAATCGGCGGCCTACAACGAAGGCGCCAACTGGGTGGGCGTGCTGTTCGGCGCCTACAACGGCTTCGCCGCACTGGCTGCACTGCTGATTCCGCTGATGGTGCGACTGATGGGCCTGCGCGTGAGCCACCTGGTCAACCTGTGGCTGGGTGGGCTGGGGCTGATCTCGCTGATGCTGATCGACGACCCCAGGTGGCTGCTGCTGTCGATGGTCGGCGTGGGCTTCGCCTGGGCCTCGATCCTGTCGCTGCCGTATGCACTGCTGTCCGACAGCGTGCCGGCCGCCAAGATGGGCGTCTACATGGGCCTGTTCAATTTCTTCATCGTCATTCCGCAGCTGGTCGCGGCCAGTGCGCTGGGTTTCATGCTGCGCCTGTGGCTGGGTGGCAACCCGATGCACGTGCTGGCGCTGGGGGGCGTGAGCCTGCTGATCGCCGGCCTGTGCGTGCTGCGCGTACCGTCCCACCAGGAGGTTGTCTGATGCTGTCTCGTTCGCGTTTGTCGCTGGGCCTGTCGTTCGTACTGCTGGCCGGCAGCGCCGTTGCCGCCCCGCGCCCGGAGTACGTGGGCACGCTGGAGCCGTTCGCCAGTGATGCGGTGTACTTCGTGGTCACCGACCGCTTCGTCAATGGCGACCCGTCCAACGACCACCGCGACCAGGGTGGCACGCACCGCACGTTCGACATCCCGGTGCCGTGTCCGGACAAGGTGGACGGCAACATCGGCTATCTCGGCGGCGACTTCCGGGGCGTGTTGGACAATGCCGCGTACATCCGCAACCTCGGCTTCGGTGCGGTGTGGATCACGCCCATCATCGACAACCCTGACGAGGCCTTTACCGGCAGCAAGCCGATCAGCTGCACCAGCACGCTCACCGACCGCGGCAAGACCGGCTACCACGGCTACTGGGGCATCAACTTCTACACGCTGGACGAGCACCTGCCCAGCAAGGACCTGGACTTCGCGGGGCTGACCCGTGGCCTGCACGACGCGCAGCTGAAGGTGGTGCTGGACATCGTGGGCAACCACGGCTCGCCCGCCTGGACCATGCCGGTGAAGCAGCCGCAGTTCGGCCAGATCTTCGACAAGGACGGCACGCGGATCGCCGACCACCAGAACCTGCCGCCGCAGCAGCTCGATCCGCAGCACAACCCGCTGCACGCGTTCTACAACAGCATCGGGCCGGTGGACGGTGACAAGGGCTCGATCTTCGACGGCAACCTGGCCGAGCTGAGCGACTTCAACCAGCACAATCCGGCGGTGATGGACTATCTGGTGGGTGCCTATCTGCAGTGGACCGCGCAGGGCGTGGATGCGCTGCGCATCGATACCATCGGCTGGCTGCCGCATCCGTGGTGGCATGAATTCGTCAACCGCATCCGCGCCGAGCACCCCGGCATGTTCATGTTCGGCGAGGCGTTCGACTACGACGCGCGCAAGATCGCCGAACACACCTGGCCGGCCAACGCCAACGTGAGCGTGCTGGACTTCCCGCTGCGCGGGGCGCTGTCGAGCGTGTTCGGCAAGGAACAGAAGGGCTTCGAGGCGCTGGCCGAGCCGCTGCACCTGGTGGGTGGTCCCTACGCCAATCCGTACGAGCTGATGAGTTTCTACGACAACCACGACATGGCGCGGCTGGACGCCACCGACAACGGGTTCATCGACGCGCACAACTGGCTGTTCACCGCGCGCGGCATTCCGGTGCTGTACTACGGCTCGGAAACCGGCTTCATGCGCAGCCGCGCCGAGCACGCCGGCAACCGCGCCTACTTCGGCCAGGCGCGTGTTGACGCCGCGCCGGAGAGTCCGATCTTCCGGCCGCTGCGGCGCATCGCCAGGCTGCGTGAGGCAACCCCTTCGTTGCAGCGTGGGCTGCAGGTCAACGAGCGCCTGCAGGGCGACGAGGCGGTGTTCTTCCGCGTGCTGCAGCATGGCGATACCGCGCAGACCGCGCTGGTGCTGCTCAACAAGGGCGACACGGTACGCAGCATCGAGGTCAGCCGCTACCTGCAGCCGGGTACCTGGCGTGATGCGCTGGGCGGCAGCAGCGTGCAGGTCACGCGCAGCCTCAAGGCCGAGGTGCCCGCGCATGGGGTGAAGGTGTACCTGCTGGACGCGGCGGTGAACCAGCAGGCGCTGGAAGCCGAGCTGGCAAAGGCGGTGGCGGATCAGGCCGAGCGCAGCAGGCGCCTCGGCCAGTAGTGCCGGCCGCTGGCCGGCTCCAGGCGATAAAGGGTTCATGCGGAGCCGGCCAGCGGCCGGCGGTGTCCTGGCGATGACAGGTTCATAGGGAGCCGGCCAGCGGCCGCCGGTGCCCTGGCGATGACGGTTTCATGCGGAGCCGGCCAGCGGCCGGCGGTGTCCTGGCGATGACGGTTTCATGGGGAGCCGGCCAGCGGCCGGCAGTGTCCTGGCGATGACAGGTTCATAGGGAGCCGGCCAGCGGCCGGCACTACGGTAAAATTGTTGTATGACTGACCTTGCTCCCCAGACCCCGATCGAAACCCTTCTTCAATCCGCCATGGACGGCCAGCTGCCGATCGGCGCGTTCATGAAGGCCTTCGTCGCCTCCGACGTGATGCTGCTCACCGGCAGCCTGGTGACCCCCGACGGCAGCGGTTTCGACCCGCTGCTGTTCGACAAGCAGGGCGTACTGCATGTGGCGGTGTTCACCGACATGGCACGGGTCGGCTTCCACAGCCAGCAGGCCCCGCACACGATCCGCATGCAGATGCTTGAGGTGCTCAAGCGGGTACCCGGCGGCTACGGGGTGGTGGTCAACCCGGGCACCACGCTCGGCCTGGAATTGTCGCCCGCGGGTATCGGCGAGATCCTCAAGGACTTCGCCTGACGTCTTCTCGACGTGATCGCCACGTCAATGAATGGGGCTGAAACTCGACGTTTTGTAGAGCAGCCGATCACACAATCCCTACACAGCGGCCGTTGCTAGACTCGCCCCGTCAAATCGGGGGACCTTCATGCAAACACA
This sequence comes from Stenotrophomonas sp. KH_036_B, assembly GCF_057839485.1. Classification (NCBI taxonomy): domain Bacteria; kingdom Pseudomonadati; phylum Pseudomonadota; class Gammaproteobacteria; order Lysobacterales; family Lysobacteraceae; genus Stenotrophomonas; species Stenotrophomonas sp. KH_036_B. The sequence goes on from NZ_CM174491.1 coordinate 1,195,053, forward strand.
GACAACGCGCGTCGCCACGGGCATCCAGGGCCTGGACAGGATCCTGGCCGGCGGGCTACCGCAGGGTCGCCTGTACCTGCTCGAAGGCCCGCCCGGATCGGGCAAGACCACGCTGTCGCTGCAGTACCTCCTGCAAGGCCTGTCGCAGGGCGAGCGCTGCCTCTACGTCACGCTGTCGGAGACCGCCGAGGAACTGCGCGAGGTCGCCAATGCCCACGGCTGGTCGCTGGACGGGCTGGACCTGTTCGAGCTCGGTTCGGCCGAGGACGCGCTGGGCAACGGCCGCCTGCAGTCGGTGCTGCATTCGTGGGAGGTCGAGCTCGACGAAACCGTCAACCTGATTCTCGGTGAGGTCGATCGCATCCGGCCGCACCGCGTGGTGTTCGACTCGCTGTCCGAGCTGCGCCTGCTGGCGCAGGATTCGCTGCGCTACCGTCGCCAGATCCTGGCGCTGAAGCAGTTCTTCGCCCCCAAGAGCGCCACGGTGATCCTGGTGGACGACATGACGTCCACCGGCGAGGACCGCGATGGCCAGCTGCACAGCCTGTGCCATGGCGTGGTGTCGCTTGAGCGGCTGACGCTGGACTTCGGCGCGGCCCGGCGCCGACTGCAGGTGCAGAAGCTGCGTGGCGTGAACTTCGTTGCCGGCTACCACGACATGGTCATCCGCAGCGGCGGCTTGGAGGTCTTCCCGCGTCTGATTGCTTCCCAGCACCACGAGACCTTCGGCGAGTCGCCGATCGGCAGCGGCGTGGCCGAGATCGACAACCTGCTGGGCGGTGGTCCGCTGCGCGGCACCAGCACCCTGTTGACCGGTCCGGCCGGCAGCGGCAAGACCAACGTGGCGCTGCAGTACGTGTGGGCCGCATGCGAGCGCGGTGAGCGCTGCTGCATCTTCGAGTTCGACGAGCGTGTCGGCACCCTGATGGCCCGCGCCCAGGCGCTGCATATCAATCTGGAGGCGCACGTCGCCGCCGGCCGGCTGGAAATCGTGCAGATGGACCCGGCCGAAATCTCGCCGGGCGAGTTCGCCTGGAACGTGCAGAAGGCCGTCGAGGATCGCGGCTGCAGCGTGCTGGTGATCGACAGCCTCAACGGCTACGTGGCCGCCATGCCGCAGGAAAAGCAGCTGATGCTGCAGCTCCACGAGATGCTGTCCTACCTCAACCAGAAGGGCGTGGCGACCTTCCTCATCAATCCGCAGCACGGCCTGGTCGGCACCATGTCCACCGGCAACCTCAACGTGTCCTACATTGCCGACGCGGTCATCCTGTTCCGTTTCTTCGAGGCGCAGGGTCGGATCCGCAAGGCGATCTCGGTCATCAAGAACCGCGGCGGCGCGCATGAAGACACCATCCGCGAGCTCAAGATCAACGGCAAGGGGCTCACGCTCAGCGCCCCCTTGAACGAGTTCAAGGGCATTCTCACCGGCACCCCGGAGTTCGTGGGCGATTCGGCCTCGCTGCTGGCCCACCCGTATGCCGGATGACGCCGGGTGTGGCGGCATCGTCCATATCGTCGCGCCGTTCGGGCGTGATGCCTCCAGCGTGGCGGCGGTGCTGGTCACGGCAGGGCTCGACACCCGCGTGGCGCCCAGCCTGGAGGCGCTGGGCGATGCGCTGGACGACCACGCCGGCGTTGTCCTGATTACCGAGGAAGCAGTGGCCGGGGGCACCGAGGTGCTGCTGGCGCGGTTGTCGCGGCAGCCGGCCTGGTCCGACCTGCCGGTGATCCTGCTGCGTTCACCGCGTGCGCATCGGCGTTCCCCGTTCGAGAGCCTGCTGCCGCGCACGGTGAACGTGGTCGAGCTGGACCGCCCGCTGGGCAGCATCTCGCTGCTCAGTGCGGTGCAGGGCGCGCTGCGGGCGCGCGCCAAGCAGTTCCTGGTGCGTGACCAGATGCGCGCGCTGGCCGACAGCCGCACCGCGCTGGCGCGCAGCGAGGCCGAGCTGCGCCTGATCGCCGATGCGATGCCGGTGCTGATCGCCTTCGTCGACCGCTCCCTGCATTACCGGTTCGCGAACAAGGCGTACGAGGCCTGGTTCGAGCTGCCGGTGGGCGAGGTGATCGGCAAGCACATCCGCGACGTGGTCGGCAGCCAGGTGCTGGAAGAGCGTCTGCCGGCGATGGAGCGGGTGCTGGCCGGCGAGGAGCGGGTGTTCGAGGTCAGCTGGCCCACCCGCGACGGTCGCCGCCGCGATTGCGAAGTGCGCTATACCCCGCGGCGCGCCGTCGACGGCACGATCGACGGCTTCCACGTGTTCGCCACCGACATCACCGTCGCCAAACTGGCGCTGGAAGCCAGCCGCCAGCACGCGCATGAGCTGGAAACCGTCGTCGCCGAACGTACCCGGGAGTTGAAGGCGCAGATGGCCGCACGCGAAGCCAGTGAGGCGGCGCTGCGGCAGTCGCAGAAGATGGAGGCCATTGGCCAGCTCACCGGCGGCATCGCGCACGACTTCAACAACATGCTGACCGGCATCCTCTCCGCGCTGGACATCGTGCGCCTGCGCCTGGAGATGGGCCGCGTGGACGACCTGGAACGCTTCCTCGACACCGCCACCGCGTCCAGCCAGCGCGCCGCCGCGCTGACCCAGCGCCTGCTGGCCTTCTCCCGGCGACAGTCGCTGGATGCGCGGCCGGTGGAGCTCAACGAGCTGGTGGGGTCGATGCAGCACCTGCTGCGCAGCACGCTGGGCGAGACCGTGCGCATCCACACCGATGTGGCGGATGCACCGCTGCACGCCACCCTGGACGCCAACCAGTTCGAGAGCGCGTTGCTCAACCTGGCCATCAATGCGCGCGACGCCATGCCCACCGGCGGCGCGCTGACCCTGCGGACCTTCCCGGTGCGGCTGGCCGAGGGCGAGCGCACCAGCGTGCCCGCCGGTGACTACGCGGTGGTGGCCGTGGCCGACACCGGCACCGGCATGCCGCCGGAGGTAGTCGAACGCGCGTTCGAACCGTTCTTCACCACCAAGCCGATCGGCAAGGGCACGGGCCTGGGCATGTCCATGGTCTACGGCTTCATGCAGCAGTCCGGCGGCCACATCGCCATCGACTCCACGCCGGGGCAGGGCACCACCATCTCGCTGTTCATTCCGCTGGTGGACGCCGCGGCCGAGCCGGAGCCGACCACGCCTGCCGCGCCGATGGCCTTGGGCGACGGGCAGTCGATCCTGGTGGTCGAGGACGACCCGCAGGTGCGCATGCTGGTGACCGTGGTGCTGGAAGACTTGGGCTACCAGGTCGAGGTGGTCGGCGATGCCGATGAGGCGATGCCGGTGCTTGCCTCGTCGCGGCGCATCGACCTGCTGGTCACCGACGTCGGCCTGCCGGGTCTCAACGGTCGCCAGTTGGCCGAGATCGCCCGTCAGTCGCGCCCGACGCTGCCGGTGTTGTTCATGACCGGCTATGCGGAGAAGGCGCAGGAGCGCGCGGCGTTCCTGGAGCCGGGCATGAGCATGATCGCCAAACCCTTCCTGCTCGATGCGTTCAGCGACGCGGTGCGCGGCGCCATGGCCGACACCGCGCAGGATGCCAACGCCTGAGTCCAATCGTCACTCTGTCCAATGTCACGCGTTGAGGTAATCCCCTGCCGCACCCACGACCAACGGTCGTGGACTACCAACAATGTGTCATTGATCATGGGGGCAGGTACCGACCGTTGGTCGGTACGGCGCGGTATCAGCGCGCCGCCAGCGACGATTCGCGCAACACCAGCTTCACCGGAATGGTCTGGCTTTCCACCGGCTCGCCCTGGATCAGCGCCAGCAGTCGTTCCACCAGCAACTGGCCGGCCTGCTTGGTGTCCTGCTGCACCGTGGACAGCGTCGGCGAGACCGAGGCTGCCAGCGGAATGTCATCGAAGCCGGCCAGCGCCACATGCTGCGGAATGCGCACGCCGTGCTCGCGCAGGGCGCGCATCGCGCCGATGGCGATCAGGTCGCTGGCCGCGAACACCGCATCGATGGCTTCGCCATCGGCCAGCAGCGACTGGCACGCCTCGTAGCCGGACTGTTCGGTGGTGATCGCATCGAACTGCAGCGCCGGCTCAACCGCCACGCCGCGTGCCGCCATCGCGGCCACGTAGCCGCGGTAGCGTTCCTCGAATTCGGGGTAGTGGCTGGAGGCATGGCCGACGAAGGCGATGCGCCGGCAGCCCTGCTCGAGCAGGTGGGCGGTAATGTCGAAGCCGCCCTGGAAGTTGTCGCAGCCGATCGACACGCCCGGCTGGTCCGGCAGCGCCGCGCCCCAGCGCACGAAGTGGGTGCCCTGTTCAACCAGCCGCTGCAGCCGCTCGCGCGACTCGTGGTAATCGCCGTACCCGAGCAGGATGATGCCGTCGGCCTTGTTGCTGTCTTCGTAATCGGCCTGCCAGTCGGTGGACAGCTGCTGGAACGACACCAGCAGGTCGTAGCCGCGCAGCGCGCAGGCGCGGGTGATCGAACCCAGCATGGCGTGGAAGAACGGGTTGATCAGCGAATCGTCGTTGGTGGGGTCTTCAAAGAACAGCAGCGCCAGCGTGCCGGCATTGCGCAGGCGCAGGCTGGAGGCGTTCTTGTCCACCTTGTAATTCAGCTCCCGGGCGATCTTCAGGATCCGCTCGCGGGTTTCCTGGTTCACCATCGGGCTGCCGCGCAGCGCCCGCGACACCGTCGGCTGGGAAACCCCGGCCAGGTGGGCGATATCCAGGGAGGTTGCTTTACCGCGGATGGTCATGGAGGGCAGGGCTGGGACGACGGGAGCCATGATGCCATGGCCCCACGGAACCCGGGGGCGACGTAGAGCTACGCCCTGCGTGGCTTCGCGGTCCTGAACGAAGGGCAGCCACGCAGGGCGTGGCTCTACGGCCCGTTGCGCGCAGCGATGACGCGTTCTATCCCCTGTTCTCGGCCAGTATGTTGCAGAACAGCGCGCCCTGCTCAATCGCATCATCCAGCGCCACATGCGTGTGCGGCATCCTGTCGAACCAGCGCTTGGGCATGGTGCGCTTGGTGGCGGCGCGGTAATCCGTCTTCAGCACCGCCATCGCAAAGGTCTTGATGTCCAATGCGGAATGCGAGAACGGGCTTTCGCCGGCAAACCGCATCAGATACCAGTACACGAACAGAAAGTCGTATGCGGCGGGATACCCGACGAACACCGGTTTGCCCGGCAACGCCTTGAGCCACGCCACATAGCGCCGCATGGCCGGCTCCGGCGCCTCGCACGCCTGGCGGCAGGCCGCCCAGGCCGCCGGCTGGGTCGCCCACCAGGCCATGGTGTCCGGATGACCCTGGGCCTCCGGCAGCGTGTCCAGATTGGCGGAAAAGGTGGCCACCAGCGTCTTGTCGGCCAGGTAGGCCGCTGACCCGAAGCTCAGCATGGAATGCGGGCCGGGAATGGGGCCGTCGGCTTCAACATCCGTGCTGACGTAGATCTCCTGCATCTGCTTGTTCATGGGCAAAGTCTAGCCCGGACACAGGCAGACAAGGTGCCCCATAGCCGCGCCCCCCAAGGCCTGAGCCAAAATCCGAGTCCTACGGGGGGGCATCCCCGACACGGCCCGCCCCGGCTGGGATGATAGAATGCGCCGTTCTGTCATCCCACCCAGATTCCCGTGGGGCTGGCCACGACGCCGCACCGCACAAGGGTGTGATATCGGTCAGGCCTGCCCTCGGACAACGGAAGAGCAATCCTATGGCGCGCGGCATCAATAAAGTCATCCTGGTCGGCAACCTCGGCAACGACCCGGAAGTGAAGTACACCCAAGGCGGCATGGCGATCACCCGCATCAGCCTGGCCACCACCAGTGTCCGCAAGGACAAGGATGGCAACCAGCAGGAACGCACCGAATGGCACCGCGTGGTGTTCTTCGGCAAGCTCGGCGAAATCGCCGGCGAGTACCTGCGCAAGGGCAGCTCGGTCTACGTCGAAGGCAGCCTGCGCTACGACAAGTACACCGGCCAGGACGGCGTGGAGAAGTACTCCACCGACATCATCGCCGACGAAATGCAGATGCTGGGCGGCCGTGGTGAAGGCGGCGGCGGCGGTGGCGGTGGCAACTTCGCCGGCGGCGAGCGTCCGCAGCGCCAGCAGGCCCCGCGCCAGGAATACGGCGGTGGTGGTGGTGGTGGCGGTCAGCGCAGCGGTGGCGGCGGTGGTGGTGGTGGCTACGGCCAGCAGCAGCGCCCGCAGCAGCAGCCGCAGCAGTCGGCACCGCCGATGGACGACTTCGCGGACGACGATATTCCGTTCTGAGTCGCACCCGCACCGCGTTTCATCAAAAGGCCCGCTCTTCAGCGGGCCTTTCTTCTTTGGAGCTCACTTGCAATCTGTTGCCAAATGGGCGACATGTGTCGCCTAATGAGCAACACTTCGCTACTGATGGCTACCCTGTTCCCAGGCACCCGCCAACGGGTGCTGGCAGTGTTGTTGCTGCAGCCGCATTCCAATTTCTACCTTCGCGAGTTGGCCAGGATCACCGGCACCCACGCCGGCACCCTTGCACGCGAATTGGACAAGCTCACCGAGTCTGGGCTGCTGTTGCGGAGCGAGCAGGGGAACCAAGTGCACTATCGGGCTAACCGCGCCTGTCTGCTGTTCGACGAGCTGGCTGGGATCTTCCGCAAGACCCATGGTGTGGTGCCCGTCCTTCGCGATTCATTGCGGTCAGTGGCCGATCACGTCTCCTTGGCATGGGTCTTCGGTTCGGTGGCGAAGGGTACCGACGTGAGCAGTAGCGATGTTGATCTGCTGGTTTTGGGCGATATGGGGTTCGCCGACCTGGTGCGTGCGATCCACCCCGCGCAGGAGGTGTTGCGCAGGGAGATCAATCCTGTGCTGTACTCAATGGAAGAGTTCATGCGGCGGGTGCGGACCGGTGATGCGTTTGCCACCGAGCTGTTGGCGACGCCAAAGCTGCTGGTCATAGGAGACAAGGATGGCGTTGAAAAACTTGCTGGCGATCCGGCAGCTCCAGGCGCACAGCGCTGAACCCATCCAACTGCGTAAGTTGCTGGACGCCGCCAGCGCAACCTCACCGACTACCAGGGGGATCCTGTATCCGATGCAACCCTGAAGGCCTGTATCGATCACGCCGCCCGTTTGCTGCTGCATGCAGAGCATTGGCTGCGTGAGCGACATCCGGAAGTGTTCACGCTATAGCGCGTGAATGCAGCACGTTCATCGCGACAGACCTCGACCGGCGCAGATGGTCATTGGGCGGGCTCGCTTGCCGCAGCCTCGTTCGTGCAGCCGACGAACGCCTGTTGATTGAACGGGTTGTTCTCCGAACAACGCTCCACCAGGTAGTGCGAATCCTGTTTGAGAATACGTATTCTCGTAATGTAATCGCTGAAGAAGCACTGTTTGTTGAACTCAATCAGCTCGGTGCCCTTGCGTCCTCCCGGCAATGTGATGTCAGTGATGACGACCCGTCCATCAGCGCCGCACTCTCCTGATGCCTGCGGTGGCAACACCAGGACGGACACGCTTGGCCCTCCCTTGCAGCGGAACGTCTGTCTGCCTGTTTGAGCGTGCCGGTAGCCGTCGCTGTCCAGTCCGGTACCTGAGAGATCGGCGGTCGTTGCGATGATGGTCATGCCTGCATCGCTCCCGCACCTGTAGGCGGCGCTTACCGGTGGGTTTGTTTTCCCGGCCCCCGAAGCGTGAGCACAAAGACCCGTTGTCAGAAGCGCCAAGGCCAGTGGACAGGTTCTGATGGTCATGTGCTTGCTTCTCTGCAGGCATGGCGAAGGGGGGGAGATGCAGGTGCCAGCCAGTGTGGCGCTGTTCCGTTCAGAAGACGATTGGACCACAGCCACGTGGTGCTCGGCGCATGGGTAGAGGCGCTGCGCACTCACCTGCATGCTGCCCCGCAGCATGGATTTTCGTGCACTGCGTCTTGCAAAAAAACGATTCCGTCCCCTATGGTGCAATCGATTGCATTTCTCTAAATCGTTGCACTTGATACCGGTTGGGAGGCCGGCAGGCGGATGTCCATCCCCTCGATTGGATCGATCCAAGATGCACGCCTCACTCGGCGCGACGCGTTGCGCATTGCGGTCGCCGGAAGCGTTGGCTTGGCCGCCGCCGGGCTGCTGCCTGCGGCGGCCGCCACCGCGCCCCTCAAGGGCAACCTGAAGCATTCCGTCGCCCGCTGGACCTTCCCGCAACTGTCCGTGGCCCAGCTATGCCAGACGGTGAAGGACATCGGCTTCGCCGCCATCGACCTGGTGGGTCCGGGGGATTGGCCCACGCTGAAGGCCCATGGCGTGTACAGCTCGATGTGCAACGGCGCCGAGCTGGGCCTGACCAAGGGGTTTGCCGGCCGCGAGTTCCACGACGAACTGGTGGAGCGCTACACCCGGCATATCGACCTCGTGGCCGAGGCCGGCTACCGCAACCTCATCTGTTTTTCCGGCAACCGCAACGGCATGGACCCCCAGCAAGGCATGGTGAATGCCGAAGCCGGGCTCAAGCGCATTCTCGGGCATGCCGAGAAGCGCGGCGTCGTGCTGGTGATGGAGCTGCTGAACTCCCGGGTCGATCATCCCGACTATCTATGCGACCACTCCGCGTGGGGCGTGGAGCTGTGCAAGCGGCTTGGCTCGGATCATTTCGGCCTGCTGTACGACATCTACCACATGCAGATCATGGAGGGCGACATCATCGCCACCATCGGCAGGCATCACCAGCATTTCAAGCATTACCACACCGCAGGCGTGCCTGGCCGGCACGAGATCGGAGACCAGCAGGAACTGAACTACCCGGCCATCTGTCGCGCGATCCGCGACACCGGTTTCGATGGGTATCTGGCGCAGGAATTCATTCCAACCGCACCCGATCCCGTCGGCTCGCTTCGCGAGGCCATCCGCCTCTGCGACGTCTGAAAACGATATCCACCAAGGTGAAGTAGAACCCATGGCAGACAATCATTACGACGCGATCGTCGTCGGCTCGGGAATCAGTGGCGGTTGGGCGGCGAAGGAACTGACCGAGAAAGGCCTCAAGGTCCTGATGCTGGAACGCGGGCGCAACATCGAGCACGTCAAGGACTACGTGAACGCGATGAAGGAGCCGTGGGATTTCCCGCACCGTAACCGGCCTACCCAGGCGATGAAGGCCGACTTTCCCGTGTTGATGCGCGACTACGGCCTGGTCGAAAACCTGCAGGGCATGTGGGCCGACGAAAAGGAATCGCCCTACACCGAGACCAAGCGCTTCGACTGGTTCCGCGGGTATCACGTGGGCGGACGCTCGCTGATGTGGGGGCGGCAGAGCTATCGCCTGTCCGACCTGGATTTCCAGGCGAACCTGAAAGACGGCATCGCCACCGATTGGCCGATCCGCTACGCCGACATCGCGCCCTGGTACGACCACGTGGAGAAGTTCGCCGGCATCGCCGGCACGCGCGAGGGGCTGGATGTATTGCCGGACGGCGAGTTCCTGCCGCCGATCCCGTTGAACATCGTCGAAAAGGACGTGGCCGCGCGGATCAAGAAGGCCTTCGGCGGCACGCGGCACATGATCCATTCGCGCACGGCGAACATTACCCAGCCCATGCCCGAGCAGGGCCGCGTCAACTGCCAGTATCGCAACAAGTGCATCCTGGGCTGTCCGTTCGGCGCCTATTTCTCCACCCAGTCGGCCACGCTGCCGGCCGCCATGAAGACGGGCAACCTGACGTTGCGGCCCTTCTCGATCGTGAAGGAAGTGCTGTACGACAAGGACCGCAAGCGCGCGCGGGGCGTGGAGGTCATCGATGCCGAGACCGGGCAGACGTACACGTACACGGCCAAGGTCATCTTCCTCAACGCCTCCTCCTTCAACTCGTCCTGGCTGCTGATGAACTCGGCCACCGATGTCTGGGAAGGCGGGCTGGGCTCGTCGTCGGGCGAGCTGGGGCACAACGTGATGGACCACCATTTCGGCGCCGGCGCCTCCGGCCGTGTCGAGGGGTACGACGACAAGTACTACTTCGGCCGTCGTCCCTGCGGCTTCTACATTCCCCGTTTCCGCAACGTCGCTGCCGACAGACGTGGTTACACGCGCGGGTTCGGCTACCAGGGCGGCGCCAGCCGTAACGGCTGGTCGCGCGAGATCGCCGAGCTGAACATCGGTGCCGACCTGAAGGCCGCGCTGACCGTGCCCGGCGACTGGCGTATCGGCATGACCGGCTTCGGCGAAATGCTGCCCCACCACGACAATACGATCCGCCTGGACCCGGACCGCAAGGACAAATGGGGCTTGCCGGTGTTGGCGATGGATGTGGCCCTGCGCGAGAACGAAAAGGCCATGCGCAAGGACATGGCCGCCGATGCCGCCGAGATGCTGGAGGCCGCGGGCGTCAAGGACGTGGAGATGCACGACAACGACTACGCCCCGGGCAAGGGCATCCACGAAATGGGCACCGCGCGCATGGGCCGTGACCGCAGCAGCTCCGTGCTGAACCAGCACAACCAGGTCTGGGACGCGCCCAATGTCTACGTGACCGACGGCGCGTGCATGACCTCCAGTGCCTGCGTGAATCCCTCGCTGACCTACATGGCGCTGACCGCACGGGCCGCCGACCATGCGGTGCGCGAACTGAACGCGGGGAACCTCTGATGGACCGCCGCGACCTGTTGAAGATGATTGTTGCCGCCACGGGGGCGGCCATGGTCGGTCTGCCCGCGCTGGTCCACGGCCAAGCGCCGGCAGCGGGCGCGACAGCCGCCTTCTCCGCCGCCGATATCGCCACGCTGGACGAGATCGCCGAGAGCATCCTGCCGCGGACCGGTACGGCAGGGGCGAAGGACGCCGGCGCCGGTGCGTTCATGGCGCGATTCGTCACCGACTGCTACACCGCCCCGCAGCAGGCGGCATTCCACGCCGGCCTGGCCGATATCGACAAACGCGCTGGCGGCCGGTTCGTGTCGCTCACCGCGAACGACCGCACCGAACTGCTGCGCGCGTTGGATGCAGAGGCACGTAAACGCGTGGGCGAGGTGAACGAGACCGGCACGGCCGAAGCGGGCGAAAAAATGCCGCATTACTTCACGATGATCAAGCAGCTGGCCATCTTCGGTTTCTTCACCTCGAAGGTCGGTGCGACCGAAGTACTGCAGTACGTCGCCGTGCCGGGGCGCTACGACGGCGACCTGGCCTATGTCCCCGGTACGCCCGCGTGGGCGACCAGCTGATGAGGAACACGATGATCAAACCGATCCTGATGGTGGCGTGCGTGCTGGTCACGGCACCCGTGTCTGCACAGGCCGATGACCCCGCGCGCGATCCGACGAGAACCGAGGTGTGGAAGCCGGTGCCCGCAACCGTGGCCACGCCGTCCAACGGCGCGCCCTCCGACGCGATCGTGCTGTTCAACGGCAGGGATACCTCCGCCTGGGAGTCGGAGCAGGGCGGGCCCGTACCCTGGAGCGTTGCCAAGGGGGCGCTGACGGTGGTTCCGGGCAGCAAGGGCATCCGTACCAAACAGGATTTCTGCGATATCCAGCTGCATGTCGAATGGCGCACGCCCACTGCGACCAAGGGCTTCGACGGCCAGCACCGCGGCAACAGCGGCATCTTCCTGCAGGGGCTGTATGAGCTGCAGGTGCTCGACAGTTACAACAACCCGACCTATGCCAACGGCCAGGCCGCATCGCTGTACAAGCAGGCCATCCCGCTGGTGAACGCTTCGCGTGCGCCGGGTGAGTGGCAGGCCTACGACATCATCTGGAAGGCCCCGCGTTTCTCGCAAGGAGGCGGACTTCTGTCACCCGCCCGCATCACCGTGCTGCACAACGGCGTGCTGGTGCAGGACGACACCGTCCTGTCGGGCAAGACCGAGTACATCGGCGCGCCTTCGTATGCGCCGCACGCGTGCGCGCCGCTGTATCTGCAGGAACACGATTCCAAGGTCAGCTACCGCAACATCTGGGTGCGCAAGCTGTAGCGCCGGCGCGAAGCCCCGGCGCCGGCATCCTATTTCGCCAGGTAACTGGCGAGATTGTCGATGTCCTGTGGCGACAGCTGGGAGAAGGGTGGCATCAACCCACCGCCCTTGCTGATCTTTTCCTTGATCTGCGCCGGTTGCAGCCGCTTGGCGACATCGGTGAGGGCGGGGAATGTCGGCGGAACGCCGGCCCGGTTGGCGCCGTGGCAGGCGATGCAGTGCGTTGCGTAGAGCTGCGCGCCGGCGGCAGGGTCGTCCTTGGACCACGCCGGCGTGGCCAACGACGCTGCACCTAGAACCACAGCCATTGTCAGGATCGTTCTCAAGCAGGGCTCCTTCGCTGGCTAGCGCTGTGCACTGGCGGGCAGCTGGGCGGTCAGGTGGTGGCGCAGGTAGTCCGCGCCGGTCTTGATGACGGTGGCCGGATCACGCGGTTGGTCGTGCTCGACGATGTACCACTGCACGCCAGCTGCGGCAGCGGCTGGCAGGATCGCGTCCCAGTCCAACACGCCCTGGCCGACAGCGGCGAAGCCGCCCTCGTCTTCGGCCTTGCCCTTGGGTGCATTGTCCTTGGCGTGCACCGCGAACACGTGGCCGCGGAATCTGCCCAGCATCATCACCGGGTCATGGCCCGCACGCGCCACCCAGGCCAGGTCCAGCTCGGTCTGCAGGTCGGGGCCGGCTGCGGCGAACAGCAGCTCCAGGCCGGTTTTGCCGTTGAAGTCGACCAGCTCGAAGTCATGGTTGTGGTAGGCCAGATGCATACCCTGGGCGTTCGCCTGCGCCGCGATCCGGCCCAGTTCCTGGCCCAGTGCCGTCCACCCCGCGGCATCGGTCGGCCGGTCCTTCTCATCCAGGTAAGGCACCACCAGCGTGGTGTTGCCGATCGCACGGTTGAACGCCACCACCCCCTTCAGGTCGCTGCGCAGATCGGCCAGTTGCACGTGCGACGAAATGGCCCTGATCGAGTAGCGGTCCAGCAGCTGCTTGAGCTCGGCGGCGCTGACGTTCTGCGTGCCGACCGTTTCCACCGCGCCGACGCCGGCGTCGTGCACGATCTTCAACTGCTGGTCGAGCGTGCCGGCGTGGCGGAGCGTGTACATCTGCACCGCGATGGGCTGCCTTGCACCGGCGGGGTCGCCGGCGAAGGCGGGCAGGGCAGCGAGCAGCAGCAGTGCGAGGGTCGTGGTCCTGCGTGTAGCGGCTTTCATCAACACATCCTCCCGGGATTCAAACAATGGCGGTCCAGGCGCGCGTCCTGGCCGATGTGATGACGCGGTCGACGATCAGCGCCGAGCGCACGCCGTCCTCGAAGGTGGGCAGCCCGTGTGGCCGCTCGCCTTCGATGGCGCGGTAGGTGTCGGCGACAAACGCCTCGAAACAATCGCCGTAGCCCTGCGCGTGGCCGGCGGGCAGCACCGACAGGCGGCGTTGTTCGGCACTGCCGGCGCCCGGTCCACGCACGAAGATCTCCTCACGCTGGTCGGGCAGGCCGACCCACAGCCGCTCGGCGTCCTCCTGATTGAACGCGACGCTGGCCTTGGCGCCGTCGATCTCGAACCAGAGGCGATTGCGGCGTCCCGCCGAGACCTGGCTGACCGTCAAGGACGCCAGCGTACCGGCGCCGGTTCTGAACATCGCCGCGGCCACGTCCTCGCTCGATACCGCCTGCATCGCGCCGCCCGCCGCCGGCGTGGTGAAGCTCTGCCCGGTGAGGGTGCCGCGCTCGGCGATCACGGTGGCGAACGCCGCGCTGACCTCGACGAAGCGCTCCCCGCCGACCCATTCCACCAGGTCGCACCAGTGCGAGCCGATGTCGGCGAACACGCGTGACGCGCCACCCAGTGCGGGGTCCACGCGCCAGTTGTTGCTGGCCGGGTCCAGCAGCCAGTCCTGCAGGTAGCTGCCGTGGATCAGGCGCAGCGGTCCCAGCTCGCCCTGCGCGATGCGCGCGCGCGCTTCGCGGATCACCGGGTGGTAGCGGTAGACGAAGGGCACCGTGGCGACCAGCCCGGCCGATGCGGCCAACGCCGCCAGTGCCTGGGCGTCTTCCAGCGTGGTCGCCAGCGGCTTCTCGCAGATCACGTGCTTGCCGGCTTCCAGCGCGGCCTGTGCCATGGCGCGGTGCAGGTGGTTGGGCGTGCAGACGTGCACGACCTGCACCTGCGGGTCGGCGATCACTTCTTCAATGTCGCGATAGCCGTGCGGGACCCCCCACGACTGCGCGACCTCGCGCGCGCGTTGGGGGGACGAGGCGGCTACGCCACGGATGTCCGCACCGGCCAGCAGGGCCGCGCGACGGTGCACGGCGCCGATCATGCCGGTGCCGACGATGGCGATTCCAAGCGTGCGCATCGGGTGGGATCCTCAGGGCGTGGAGGGGGCGGTCGCAACGAGCGGCCGGTCGCGGAACAGCACCAGGAAGGCAATCAGCACCACCAGCGCGACGCCGGCCGGGAACAGCCAGATCTGCTGCCAGTCCGGGCCCGCCGCCGTGGTGTAGTGCTCCACCACCGCGCCGGACAGGAACGTGCCGATCAACATGCCCACGCCGTAGGTGGCCAGGGTGATGAACCCCTGTGCGCTGCTGCGCGCGGCGGGGCCGGCATGCGCATCGGTGTAGATCTGGCCGGTGACGAAGAAGAAGTCGTAGCAGATGCCGTGCAGCACGATGCCGATCACCAGCAGGGAGAAGCCGCCACCGGCGTCGCCGAAGGCAAACATGACGTAGCGCACCACCCACGCGGCCATGCCGACCGCCAGCATCGTCTTGACCCCCAGCCGCACGAACAGGAACGGCATGGCCAGCATCAGCAGCACTTCGGACACCTGGCCCAGCGACTGCAGGCCGGCCGCGCCGCGCACCCCCAGGTCGTTGAGATAGGGGTTGGTGAAGTTGTAATAGAACGCCAGCGGGATGCAGATGGCGATGGACGCCAGGAAGAAGACCAGGTACGAGCGTGACTTCAGCAGCCGCAGCGAGTCCAGCCCCAGGATCTGCCCCAGCCCGGCGTCGCGCTGCTGCGCCAGCGGCGGCGTGTGCGGCAGGGTGAAGGCATACAGGCCCAGGGCCAGCGACGCCATCGCCGCCATCTGGAACGTCAGTTCGAGCGTATGCGCCTGTTCCCAGCCCAGCCAGCCGATCAGTACGCCGGCCACGATCCAGCCGACGCTCCCGGCCACCCGCACCAGCGGGAATTGTTTTTCAGGCGAATGCATGTGCCGCATCGCCACGCTGTTGGCCAGTGCCAGCGTCGGCATGAACAGCAGCATGTAGCCCATGACGCAGGCGAAGAACGTGTTGAAGTCCGTCGCCGTGGATGCCAGCCACATGAGCACCGCTCCGGCCAGGTGCAGTACCGCGAGGATGCGCTGCGCGGCGAAGTAGCGATCGGCAACCAGGCCGACCAGGAAGGGCGCCACGATGGCGCCGATGGACTGGCTGAGGAACGCCGTGGCCACCTGGCTTGCGCTGGCCTGGAGCGGGCCTTGCACCAGGTACGTGCCCAGGGTCACGAACCATGCCCCCCAGATGAAGAACTGCAGAAACATCATCGCGCCCAAGCGCGACATGGTGTGCGTCATGGCTTGCCCTCCCAGGCGGTAGTAGCTCAGATCCCCAGCATGTGGCGTAGTGCTTCCGGATCAGTGCCGCTGCCGGCAAAGTCGTCGAAGGCACGTTCGGTCACGCGGATGATGTGGTCGCGGATGAACGCGGCGCCCTCACGCGCGCCATCCTCCGGGTGCTTCAGGCAGCACTCCCATTCCAGCACCGCCCAGCCCGGGAAATCGTATTGCGCGAATTTTGAGAAGATTGCCTTGAAGTCGATCTGGCCGTCCCCGAGCGAACGGAACCGCCCCGGGCGATCGATCCAGTCCTGGTAGCCGCCATACACGCCGCTGCGCGCACTGGCGCGGTACTCCGCGTCCTTGACGTGGAAGATGCCGATGCGCGCGTGATACCGGTCGATGAAACCCAAGTAGTCGATGTGCTGCAGCAGCAGGTGGCTGGGGTCGTACAGGATGTTGGCGCGGGGGTGGTGGTCCACCACATCAAGGAAGCGCTCGAAGGTCGCGCCGTCGTGCAGGTCTTCGCCAGGGTGGATCTCGAAGCACAGGTCCACGCCGCAGGCGTCGAACGCATCCAGGATGGGGCGCCAGCGGCGGCCGAGTTCGGCGAAGGCTTCCTCCACCAGCCCCGGGGGGCGTTGCGGCCAGGGATAGAAGTAAGGCCAGGCCAGCGCGCCGGAGAACGTGGCATGCGCGGTCAACCCGAGGCGCTGGCTGGCCTTGGCGGCCAGCATCAACTGCTCCACGGCCCAGGCCTGGCGGGCGGAAGGATCGCCGCGCGTGTCCGGCGGTGCGAAGCCGTCGAACAGGCTGTCGTAGGCGGGATGGACGGCGACCAGCTGCCCTTGCAGGTGCGTGGACAGCTCGGTGATCTGCAGGCCGTGTTCGGCCAGCATGCCGGTGATGTCGTCGCAGTACGCCTGGCTGCGCGCAGCCTCGGCCAGATCGAACAGGTGGGGCGTGCTGGTGGGCACTTGCAGGCCAGAATAGCCCAGGCTCGACGCCCACGCGGCGAGCGTGTCGAGCCGATCAAATGGAGGCGTGTCGCCGATGAACTGCGCCAGGAACAGCGCCGGACCCTTGAGCGTCTTCAACGTGATTCACCCGGATGCAATCGATTGCATTACCCTAGCAGGGCCTTCAGAAAAACCTGTTGTGCACTGCACAGCGAAAAGAAGAACCTCAAAAACCATGGCCACCATCTACGACATCGCAAAGCACGTCGGCGTCTCCGCAGGCACGGTGTCGCGGGCGCTATCCCGGCCGGAGAAAGTCCTGCCGGCCACGCGCACGCGCATCGAGCAGGCCGCCGCCGCACTGGGCTATGTCCCCAACACGGTCGCCAGGACGCTCAAGACCCAGCGCAGCGGCAAGATCCTGGTCACCGTCCCGGACATCGCCAATCCGTTCTTCGCCCAGATCCTGCAGGGCGCGGAAGAAGCCGCACAGGCCGCGGGCTACGCCGTCCTGCTGGGCGACACCCAGCACCGGCCCGAGCGCGAGGAGCGCTACGCGCAGATGCTCCGTCGCAACGAGGCCGACGGGCTGATCGTGCTGGGGCATCGCCTGCCGCCGACCGCGCGCGAGATCGTCCAGCAGCAGGGCAACGACGCGCCTGTAGTCAACGGCTGCGAGTTCGACCCCGCGCTGGGCATTCCCAGCGTCCACATCGACAACGCGGCCGCCGCCCGTGCGGTGATGGAACACCTGTACGGGCTGGGCCACGAGCGGATCGCCGTGGTGGGTGGGCCGCCCGACAATCCGCTTCACCAGCAACGGTTGGAAGGCGTCCGTGCTGCCGGCAGGGCGCGCGGCCGTCTGCGCGGTTTGAGCGTCGCGCCGGGCGACTTTTCCGTGGAATCCGGCCATGCGGCCGGGATGGCGCTGTTGGCCGGCGCGGATGTGCCCACCGCGATCTTCTGCTTCAGCGACCAGATGGCGCTGGGCGTGTTGGCTGCCTGTCGGGACCTGGGCATCCGCGTGCCCGATGACCTGTCCATCGTCGGCTTCGACGACCTGTCGTCCTCCAGCTACCTCACGCCCGCGTTGACGACCGTCAGGCAGCCCATGCGGGAGATCGGTGTCCGCGCGGTCAACCTGCTGCTCGCCATCATCGAAGGGGTGGACGTGCCGCTCCAGCAGACGCTGGATTTCAGTTTGATGGTGCGCGGTTCGACGGGCGCGCCTACGGTGCGGTAGTGCACGTGTCGAATCCGTTTGTTTAGCCGACGCATGGCAACCTGATCGGCATGCTGGCAGCATTTGACTTCCTACACGCTGACGAAGGCGACGGAAGCCGACCTGCGCGGCATCATCCGCTACACACGCAAGCAATGGGGCGACGAGCAGGTGCGCCGCTACATGGGTCAAAGCGCATGGTGCTTACGCGGGATGTTTTACGCATTTCCGGGCGTCTCGATCCCTTTGCAGCTGGCGCGCCGATCACCTGGCTCTGCAGGTGTGGCCTGACCGCATCAGCCATTTCTCCGCCCATGCGCCCACCGGTCCCAGCATCGGCAGGAACAGCGCCGAGATGGCCAGATTGAACGTCAGGTGGGCCAGGGCGACCGCCATGCCGGGGTCACCAACAGCCGCTGCCACCGCGCGCGCGAATGGCACCAGGAACGGCAGCAGCATCAGCATGCCGACGGCATTGAACAGCAGGTTGACCACCGCGGTGACGCGTGCAATCGGGCCCATCGCGGCGCTGGCGATCAAGGCCGTGGAGCATGAGCCGACGTTGGCCCCTATCACCATGGCAATGGCGGCCTCCACCGGCAGCATTCCCTGCTGCGCCAGCACGATCGCCACGCCGCTGGTGACGCTGCTGGACTGGACAAGGGCGGTGATGGTCATGCCAACCAGCACCTGGAGCCACGGGTCGGCGGCTGCCGCCAGCCACGCGGCGACCCACGGCTGTTCGCGCAGGGGCTGAAGCTGAGCGGTCATCAGCTGCAGCGCGAACAGGATGAGCCCGAGCTGGAACAGCAGCCTGCCCGCGGTGCGGACCCGCAGGGGCAGCACTGCCATCACGGCCCCCAGCACGATAAGGACGGGGCCAAGCCCGCTCAGCTGGAACGAGACCAGCCATGCCGTGGCGGTGGTGCCCACGTTCGCGCCCAGCAGCACGGCCAGGCTGGCCCGGAACGACAGCAGCGAGGCATTCACCAGCGCAACGGTCAAGGCCGTGATCGCGCTGCTTGACTGCACCACGGCGGTCGCAACTGCGCCGACGGCAAACCCCTTCCAGCGGTTGGCCGTCAGCCGTTGCAGCCACGCGCGCATGAGCGGCTCCCCACAGGACTGCAGCTCCCGCGTGAAGCCTTGCAGCCCATGCAGAAAGAGGACCACGGTAGCCAGAATGGGCAGGACGGCTGACAGAGCGCTCATGCAGGGCTCATGGGGGCGATCCGGCCATGCTGGGGCAGGTGTTGCAAAGATTGCCAGTCGCGGCTGGAAGTACAACGTTCCTGCCCACTTTTGCGGGCCTAATGCGTCAGCGTTGCCGGGGCGCCGCGCCGCCTGACCCGGTGCTGAAGGTACTATGGTGCGAATGATCAAGGGAGGCGCGCAATGGATGACGTGCGAATGGACGTGGTCGCAATGAAAAAGTGGAACCCGATCTGGCGACAGGCCGCGGCATTCCTGATCGTGTTGGCGTTGGTGCTGGCGGCGGCGTCTGTCTTCCACATCGCGCCCTCGGTTGGGAGCCAGCCTGCGTTTACGTCCAGCGACATGGTCTGGACTCTCTGCGGAATGTGGTTCGCGCTTGCGGGCGGGCTGGTGTCCCGGAGGTATGGATTCGCCATCGCCGTGGGCGCGCTGTACCTCGGGCTGACGTGTCTGGCAGCGCACTTCCTCCGCGGTTACATGCAGATGGGTCTGCTCGAACTGCTATGGCTGAATGCCCTGAGCACCGCACTGTCTGTACTTGCCGGCATGGCAGGTGCCTGTGCCGGCGTATATATTCGGAGCCTCAAGTTGGGCAGGGGGCAGGCATAGCGGCGTCCATTCCAGAGGCCACCGTGAAGCCGGCGGCCGGGCCGGCCATCAGTACGGATGAGCCTTCCCGCACGCCAACACATGGTTGCAGCCGTCGGACATGCACTGTAGAGCCACGCCGTGCGTGGCTTCGCCGCACGCGCCGCAATGAACCATTGCGGTAGAGCCACGCCCTGCGTGGCTGCGCGAGCCCGCCGGGCATTGCATCTGGATTTTCCGAATTTGTTCATCGTTTCGCCGATAGCGCACAAATAACATCGCGCGCATCGGCTGATGAAGAGTCTGGAGGTCCACCGTGTTGAATTTTCCTGCGCGTTACATGTACCCGATCATCTTGATGCTGGCTTCACCGCTTCCCGCTTGGGCGCTCTGCTGCCCGAGCGTGGGGCAAAAGCCAGCGCATAGCGGAATTGGTGAGAACCAACCCGCGTCTGCCGACCTGAGCCTGGATCGACGATGGCGCGTCCATGCGTTTGAGCGCGACACCATCCACTACTTCCAGGTCAGCGACTCCGCAGGATCCATACAGTTCATCGTCGGAAAATCAGGCGACTACTTCTGGGAGCTGCCAGCGGGACCCGCCGACGTGCACGTATCGCTACCTTCTGACGATCGGCCCTCGGTCGCCATGGTAGACGCCGTAGAAGTGTATCGAGATGAGGAGTTCAGGCTTCTGGTCAGCCAGGCAGGGCTGTCAAGGTGGTGGTCGGTTGAGCATGTGCATCACCGTCCTTAGCAATCGGTTGATTCTGCGAAGAACATCCGAATTCGATTGCCAAGACACTGTACCGAGCCACGATATGCCTGGGCGCGGCCACTGAGTCGCCCCATCGCCATTGTCGTCGTGCTGCGGGAAATTTTGTAATGAACGTCTGCTGTGCCGACAGTGATGACGATTCCTCGAGCAGCCCCAAGTCGCCCACAGCGTGCCCGAATCTTCAACTGGCCCCTTTCATTCTCAAGAAGCAGAGAAACGGCCTCCGTCAACGCACGGTAGGCTGTTAGTTGCAGATCAAGGCTGAGGTGACATGGATCGCCGGTGAGGCTGGGTTTGGCAAGACGACCCGTCTGCTCCCACGCATCGCCGGTTCCTCCAACTTGAATGGCGAGATAAAGGCCGACATGTTCCATGGAGGAGGGATACACCATACTGGTCTGCTCGCGGAATCTTTGCGAGTGAACTGTCGATGCGTGTAGGAGGCTGGATGCAACATCGTGGAAGCCGTTACCCCTCAGCCAATCGACGGTGTCGCTCAGCGACGCATCCAGACCTTCCCCGATGCGCCTGAGACTGTCCACGCGGTTTCGCAACTCCCGTTCACCGGCGATGTGCGACGCACGTGCGTTCGAGATTGCCTGTCGACCTGCCTGCGAATGCGCGAGGTACTGATGATAGTGGTGGGTGATTTTCGCCCCCAACGCCAGGAGTGCGGTCCCGGAGAGTGCGGTGACCAGTTGCACTTTGAAGGAATCCAGGTCGAAAGAGCCCGGAAGACCAGTCGCAGGAGTGCCGGTTCTAACGAAAACGTACATCACGGGCAGTCCGACAGCCGCTCCCCACCATCCGTGCATACAGGTCAGGGCGATGATTGGCGCAACCATGAGCAAAAGGATTGTCGCCTTTTCAACATAATCATCTTGGGATATCAGTGTCGATGCGACACCAAGTGCAAGCAATGACGTTGCTGCGTACGCTGACGGTGCTTCCCGCCACGATGACCAATCCACCTCCTTCCGACGTGTCCACAGCACGGCTAACGGGGCGACGGTGAGGATGGCAACATAGTGGCCCAGCACAAAGCGGCTTGCGATGACCGCGAAGCCGCCCGACGGTGGCGATTGCCACAAGACATTCATGAGCAAGAGGTTTCCGACACCAACGGCGAGGGAAGCACCTGCCGCAGCGGTGAGCAGCCATGTTCCGGTCTCGGCTGCAATTGCACTGCGATGGAGGTAGACGATCAGTGCGACGATCGGGAACTGATACGCCGAAGAGATGATTACCCAGTCGAGACCAAGCGTAGTCACCATGGGAATGCGCATCTCCGCGAAGTATGCATATTCCCCAAGCAGAAGATACGGCCACATGCGTACCGGGCATGCCAGTAGTGCTGCGACGCGGATGCCCGAAGGAAGGAAGAACTGATCCAACGATACCTGCCGTGTCGCCCAACAGGAGATCGCGTAGAGCGTTGCTAGAAGAAGTCCCGCTGGCAGGTTCATAACGCCTAGTTGAATTCCGTTGATCAGCCTGTCGCGCGACATCCATACCCTCCTGAGGTGGGTCGCTGTCGCATTTCGTCTGCGCCGCGAGCCCTTTCCGAGGGCGCGAAAGTAGCGGCCTGGCATGTCGGTCGCAATGAGGTTTCAGAATTTTCAGACAAGAATGAGACGGTTCTTCTGATTCTATTGAGCTACGTCACACGGTTGGTGGGATGCACCACGCACACCGGTGTAGCTGTCGAAGCAGAAGCGATGACGCAACGCGCACAGTGGCGGTCCTGATAATGGCCGACCATTGGCGGCAGAACTCGACGCTCTGTCGGCACAGTCGCGGTAGGTCCACGCCCTGCGTGGCTTCGTGGTGCCCGATGTGCCTGCAGCCTCGTGATATGTTTCACCGCACCTCCGGATCAAGGAAGTTGGCCAAGGCGTTGATTCCAACGCGGTCTTGGCGCGGTGGTCCTGCAGCTTCTGATCCACGACGCCGCTTAGTAGGGATGCGCCTTCCCGCACGCCAGTACATGGTTGTAGTCGTCGGACATGCACTGGTAGAACGCGCGCTTGTTGCCGTCCGCAGCTTCGCAGTCGGCCACGGTCAGCTGCGGCAGCAACGCGCGCAGCGGCACGGCGGCCGTGTTGAACTGCTCGGCCTTCATGTAACCGCCCCTGACGTTCTTTTCGCCAACGTCCAGCATGGTTTCCACGCCGTAGCGGGCGTTCTCCACCGCTTTCGGGCAGTCGAGCTCCACCTTGTCAGCGCGTACCTCCAGCAGGGCCTGCGCGATGTCCTCGGCGTCACGCTGGGCGTTGGCGCGCACCGCCACGTCATCGGTGGCAGCGTCCTGCGCGGTCCCCGCCAGCGGCGTAGCGGTTGACAGGACGAACAGCATGGCGACAGCCACGTTGCGTGGCATCGGATCAGGCCTCTTCTTCCTGCACGAACTTGCTGGCCGGCACCACTGCATGGATGTCGGTGCCCACGGCGGCCAGCAGCTCCTCGCAGTGCGCGGGGTCCCACAGGTCGAATACTTCGGCCTCCCAGTTGACGCCCGGCTGGGCAGGTTCATGCGCGACGACCATGCCGTCCTCGGCGTACATGGCGTGGTCGTCGGTCACCACCGCGCGGGCGTGCAGCTTGCCGAGCACCTCGAACATGTTGTCGTTGTACGAGCCGTACACGAAGCCCTCGGCCACGCAGTCGCCGCCAACGATGAACCAGGCTTCCGAGCCCACGTGCGTGCAGCGCAGGTCGCCCATCACCGCCACCTTGCCGGTGTCGCGCAGCACGCCGTTGACGGTGAGGTTGCCGGTGACCAGCAGGATCGACGGCGGCTGCAGGTCGCCGTCCACGATCAGGTTGCCGTGGTGGAGGATCGCATTGGTAGCGCCTTGGTAAAGCGTACCGATATCGGCCGCGTCCACGCGCAGGTCCTGCGCGGGCAGGTGCGTGCGCAGCACCTGGCCGAACGCGTACAGCGTGCTGGCGAAGCTGCCCTGCAGGAACTCGACCAGCGTATCGATATCCGCAGCGTCGCTGCCGACCTCGGCCAGGTCGTCCAGCTGCGGGCACGGGCAGCACGGAAACTCCGGCAGGCCAGCGGGGATCCAACCGTTGGCGGGAATCAGGCTGGGGTCGATCTGCATGATGCGGTGTCCTTGAAGTGTAAGCGGCTCGTTCCTGAGCAGAGCCGGCAGGGTGCGGGGTCAGTCACTGATGATATCGCGGACACACCATGCGGCTGCAAGCCAGTTCACGCAGGTGGGGGCGGCCCGATTCTCGCGAAGGCAGGCCGCCACACGGAGCCGCGCGATCAGCGCGTACTGCCCGCCGCCACACCGCTGCCCTCGACGGCCGCGGTGGCGTTGACCGCGCGCCACCACGGCGTGCCCGCATGTGGTGCGGCCAGGTCCAGGCGTTCGCCCATCACGGGCGTGGACAGCGCGATGCCGCGTTGCGCGGTCAGCGCGCTGACCCGCTCGAACGGTTCTTCCCAGCGGTGCATGGCCAGGTCGAAGGTGCCGTTGTGGATCGGCACCAGCCACGTGCCGCGCAGGTCCTGGTGCGCCTGTACGGTCTGTTCGGGCTGCATGTGCACGAACGGCCACTTGGCGTCGTACGCACCGGTTTCGATGAAGGTGACATCGAACGGACCGTAGCGTTCGCCGATGCGCTTGAAGCCATTGAAGTAGCCGGTGTCGCCGCTGAAGAACACGCGCAGGTCATCGTCCAGGATCACCCACGAGGCCCACAACGTGCGGTCGCCATCGCGCAGGCCACGGCCGGAGAAGTGCTGGGCCGGGGTGGCGGCGAAGCGCACGCCATCCACCTCGGTTTCGTCCCACCAATCCAGCTGGCGCACGCGTTCGCGCGGCACGCCCCAGTCGATCAGGCGGTCGCCTACGCCCAGCGGGGCGAGGAACACCTGCGCGCGCGTGGCCAGGTATTTGATGGTGGAGCGGTCGAGATGGTCGTAATGATCATGCGAGAGCAGCACGCCACGAATGGGCGGCAGGTCCTGCAGCGTGATCGGCGGGGCGTGGAAGCGCTTCGGGCCCATCCACTGCACCGGCGAGGCGCGTTCGGAGAACACCGGGTCGGTCAGCCACCAGCCGCCACGCAGTTTGATCAGCAGGGTGGAATGGCCCAGCCGATACACGCTGCGGTCCGGCGCGTCGGCCAGCGCCTGCGCGGTGAGCGAACGTACCGGCGGCACCTGCGGCGGGGTGGTGCCCTGCGGGCGGTTGAACAGGAACTCCCAGAAGATCTTGGCCATGCTGCCCAGTGTGTCCTTGGGCTTGGGCGTGGCATTGGTGAACTGGTCGTCGGTGCGCTGCGGTGAGGTTTCGTAAGAGGCGATAGGCACGGTAAGGGTCATCCCGATGAGCACGGTGAGGGAGAAGGCGACAGCGAGTACAGGCAGGATGCGCATGCGCCTCCTTGGAATACGCGGTAAATGAGTGCGCACGCACTCATTAATTAAAAGAAAGAAATCAACGTTGAATGCCCTTCCAGAACAGGTCGAAACCGGCCTGCTGCAGGGCATCGCGTTGGTCGGGCTGGGCGGCCATGGCTTCCAGTGTGGTTTCGAGCAGGGTGATCAGTACACGACCGAGATAGAACGGAATGCGGTCGGGGTCGATGTGGCGGGCAAGGCTGGCTTCCAGGGTCTGCAGCGTGGTGCCGAACAGACCGGCGCAATGGCTGCGGGTGCACTCGGTGATGCGCTCGGATACCTTCAGCTGGCGCAGCGCCATGCGGTCCACCGGGTGCGCGGCGCCCCATACCAGCAGCGCGCTCCAGACATGCCGAAGCTGTTCCTGGACATCGGCGCCAGCGGGGAAGCTGCCGCCCACCGCCAATGCGAGACGCTCCTCGAGCCGCACGAACAGCGCGTTGAGCAGCGCGTCCTTGGTCTCGAAATAGGTGAACACCGTCCCCTCGGCGACCTTGGCTGCCTTGGCGATCTGCGCCGTGGACGCACCCACACCCTGCGTCGCCACCAGCTGGGCGGCGGCGTCGAGGATCGCGGTACGTTTTGCGTCGCTGAGCGGGCGGGCCATCGGACTAGTTAGCTGAGTGGTTGCTCATTTATAGGCCCGGCGCGGCCCCGGCGCAAGCGCTGCAGAGCGGTGAGCGGGTCACCGTTCAGGCGAAAGGGCCCGCGCCGGCATTTGAAAACCCGGCCGTGCCGATCTATAAGGCGGAACGTCCTGCTGGGAATCGCCGTGGCCACGACCAAGACTTCGCGTACCACCCGATCCGCCGCCAAGGGGACGAACGCCACCGCGTCAGGCCAACGCCTGCTGGCCGGCGGCAATCCGCAGATCCCCAAAGGCGAGGGCGACGCGTCGGTGCAGGCGTGGATGGCCGCGGTGCCGGGCTGGAAGCAGGCGGCGGCGCGCCAGCTGGATGCGCTGATCGTGGCGGCGGTGCCGGGCGTGCACAAGGCGGTGAAGTGGAACTCGCCGCTCTACGCTGCCGGCGAGGACGGCTGGTTCCTCAGCTTGCATTGCTATGCGCGCTACATCAAGGTGGCGTTCTTTCGCGGTGCGGCGTTGACGCCGGTGCCGCCGGAGCCCTCCAAGAGCAAGGACACCCGCTACCTGCATGTGGTGGAAGACGCGCCACTGGACAAGGCGCAGTTCACCCGCTGGGTGAAGCAGGCCAGCCGTCTTCCGGGCGAGCGCATGTAGCGCTACGTCCCTCGCAACCCAGATTTCCATCGCTACGCGGTGGCACCGCTCGCCGACTTCGGCAAAGATGGTGCGCTGCACGATCGCCACCCGCGACCGTGCATCCCCCATCGAAACTGGAATTGCCTGTGCTGAGTGTTGTTGGAGTGGTGCTTGCGTTGTACGTGGTCTGGCGGCTGATCTGGCCGCTTCGGATGCCGGTCTCGGTACGCGGCCCGCTGGGGCTGCTGGTGCTGTCACTGGCCCTGCACCATCGGATCGTGGCGCGGTTTGCCGGCACGATGGCCTCGCCCGAGATTCCCAAGGCCGCCATTGCGGTGCTGGCCAGCGGCTTCACCGCGCTGCTGCTGGTGGCGGTGTTCCTGCTGCTGCTGGATGCGCTGCTGCTCGGCGCGCGCCTGCTGCGGCTCTCGCGTGTGGCCGACGGATTGCGTCGCGCATGGCTGCGCCCCGTCGCGGCCGTGTTCGCGCTGGTACTTGGGGTGTATGGCGTGCAGCAGGGCATGGCCGTGCCACAGGTCCGCCAGATCGACGTGGCCATCGACGGCCTGCCGGCCGCGTTCGACGGCTACCGGGTGTTGCAGCTCACCGACATCCACGCCAGCCGCCTGCTCACCGGCGACTGGGTGACTGACGTGGTTGCTGAAAGCAACGCGCTGAAGCCGGACCTGGTGGTGATCACCGGCGACCTGGTGGACGGCAGCGTCAGTGCCCGCGCCAATGATGTGCGCGCGCTGGGCGAGCTGCAGGCACCGGATGGCGTCATCGCGATCACCGGCAACCATGAGTACTACGCCCAGTATGCGCAGTGGATGCAGGCGTTCCGCGGGCTGGGCATGCAGGTGCTGGAGAACAGCCACACGCAGGTCACCCGCGACGGCGCGGTGCTGACCATTGCCGGCGTCACCGACCCGGTCGCGGTGAATTACCGGCTGCCGATGCCGGACCTGAAGGCGGCGCTGGCCGGGGCCGATCCGCAGGCGCCCGTGATCCTGCTCGATCACCGACCCGGCGCCGCAGCAGCCAATGCCGCGCAGGGCGTGAAGCTGCAGCTCTCGGGGCACACCCACGGCGGCCACATCGTCGGCATGGACCAGCTGGTCAAGCGCGCGAACGGTGGCTATGTGTCCGGGCGCTATGACGTGGACGGCATGACGCTGTATGTGAGCAACGGCGCCGGACTGTGGCCGGGCTTCGCCGCGCGCATCGGGGTGCCGTCGGAGATCACGCTGATCACGTTGCGCCGTCGGTAAGGTGTGCGGACTAACAGTCCGCACCTACCAGTCCGCACCTACTGGTCCGCACCTGCCAGTCCGCACCTGCCGGTCCAGATCTGTACGTCCGCATCCGGTCCGCGTTTTCAAGCGGCGCGTTCAGGCCAGCGCCGTCTCAGGCCGGTTGGTGGCCTGCACCAGCTCGGGTGCCAGCGCGTGCGCGACGGCCATGCGCAGCATCGCCGGGCTGATATGGCGGCGGTGCACGTGGTCGATGGCGGCCATGTAGAAGCGGCCGAAACGGTTATGCGTGCGCACCCGCGTGCCCAGCGCGATCACCGCGGCGCCATTCTCCAGTAACTGCACGCGGACGCAGGAGCGGAAGCGCAGGTGGCGGTCGTCGGCGCCCAGCAGCACTTCGGCGCTGCGGTCGGCGGCATCCACCCGCTGCGCGTGGACCGGGAAGCGCCCGGCGAACAACGTGCTGCGGTCGTTCGACAACAGCGACGACACGGGGCAGCCCAATGGGGACGTACGCAGCCGCAGCGGCGCCACCAGCACGTTGCGCAGCGCCATCATCCGGCCCACGCTCGGCGGCGGGTTCTGCACGAAGCCTTCCAGCACCGCTTCCAGCATCGCACTGGCCGAGTGGCTGGCCGTGAGGTGCGGCGGCAGGGTCAGGGTGTTGTAGTCCTGGTGGTCGATACCCTCGGCCAGCGCCTGCTGCAGCAGCGAATCGGCCGGTGCATCGCGCTGCGCCTGCACCGGGTGGCGCGCCGCGCTGCGCCCGATGTAACCGTGCGCCGGCCGCAGCCGCGCCAGCCGCACCCGCAGCGCACCTACCAGGTCGCGGGTGCGCGCGCACAGGCCCGCCAGTGCCGAACGCGCCGGTGACTGCAGCGACAGGCTGACCACCGGCAGGCGCGACAGATCGGTCTTCGCCAGCAGGTCCTGCAGCACCGGCGGCAGCGTATCGGTCAGCGAGGGGATGTCCGCGCTGTCGGCGTCGATCCGCGCGCGCTGTTCGGCGGTCAATGCCCCGCTGCGTTCGTCGGCATGGCACGACAGGGCAAACAGCGCGGGATGGCGTGGGTGGCGCGAGACGAACTGGTGCCAGGTGCCGCTGCCGAAGCGCACGGTGAACAGGCAATCCGGCGGAATGTCGACGCAGCGCAGTGCATGCACGAAGGCGGCCGGGTCACGCTGCAGCTGTGCGTCGGAGGCGGTGGAGAAGCGCAGCTGCGCACCGCCACTGCCGGCGATGGCGGTGAACATGCGCGGCCCCGCATGGCGATGGAACGGATGGCCCTGGCGGCCCACCGAGAACGAATACAGCGAGGAGGCGTCGCCGTGGGCCAGGTGCATGCCGCCCAGCCGCGCCGACGGCTCGTCCAGCGCGTCGACGAAGGCCGGGTGGGCCGCCTGGCGGATGCCGGCGTCGCGCAGCAGCTGGTCGCCCGCACCGATTCCCAGCTGGGTGATCAGCGCCACTTCCACCGGAGCGCCGTCGCCATGTGACGGCAGGCTGATGCTGGGGAACGAACGACTCACGCGGTGGGTGTCCAGCATGCCGGTCTCCTTGTGGCGGGGCGCAGGGGCTCAGGTGGCAGGGGTGGGCTTGCGCTTGGCGCGGGCGCGGCTTTCGCGCTGCAGCGGCCCGCCGACCGGGCAGACCTCGGCGGCCCAGGCGAACAGGGTGTTGGTCAACCGGTCCGGTACCTGGCGGAAATACACGAACTGGCCGCGCTTCTCGCGCTCGATCAGCCCGGCGTCCTCGAGGATGCGCAGGTGGCTGGACAGCGCCGGCTTGCTGAAGTCGAAGCGCTCGCCGAGCTCGCCGGCGCTGAGTTCGCCGCCGTTGAGGTAGGCCAGGATCTGGCGGCGGGCGGTGGAGGCGAGGGCTTCGAAGATGCGGTCCATGATCCATCAGTTAACTAATTCGTTAACTGATGGTGTTCCCCGGCCGGCACGCTGTCAAGTCCCCCGCGTGCCGCCACCGTCACCGTCACGTCATCTGCAGCGCTTACCTTGCGCGCACTTCAGGGGTGGGGCGGCAGAGTGGCCGAGCAGGCAAGAGGGCGGCTGGCGCGGATGTTCGTGGAACACGCGCCGGTGCTTCGGGGGTTCTTCGTGCGCCGGGGGGCGCGACAGGACGCCGAGGACCTGGTGCAGGAGACGTATCTGCGTCTGCTGCGTGCGCATGAGGGACCAGGCGAGTCGATCGCCAACCCGGAGGCGTATCTGTTCACCGTGGCGCTGAACCTGGCGCGTGAGCAGGCCAGCCGCAGGCGCTGGGCGACCCTGCCCATCGAGGACATCAAACAGCTGGGCCAGGGCCTGGCCAGCGGGGAATGCGTGGAAGATGCCGCCGAACGCGAACAACGCAGCCAGCGCCTGCAGGCGTTGCTGGCCACGCTGCCCGAACATACCCGCGCGGTGCTGGTCATGCAGTACCGCGACGGGCTGAGCTACAAGCAGATCGCCGAGCGCCTGGGTGTCTCGTCGCACATGGTCAAGAAGCACGTGGTGCGCGGTCTTTCGGTGTGTCGCCGGGCGATGGCCGATGTGGCGGAAGCGCGATGAGCGCACCTTCTTTGCACCCTTCGGCATTGACCCAGGCCGCCGCTCATTGGCATGCAGTGCAACGCCAGGGTGACGTGTCGCCGGCACAGCAGCGCGCCTTCATGGACTGGCTGCTGGTGTCGCCCGATCACCTGCGCGAGTACCTGGCGATCAGCGAGGTCGCCGGTGCGCTGGGCGATGCGCTGCGCACGATGCCGATCGATCTGGACGCATTGCTTGCGGCACCGGCACCCGGCAGCGTGCCCGACAACGTGGTGGCGTTGCCATTGCGCCGTACCGGGTCAGCCAACGCGACGCCCACGCCGCGCCCGCGCCGACGGCTGCCGGGCATGGCGGTGGCGGCGGCGCTGCTGCTCGCGGTGGGCATCGCTGCCCCGCTGGCATGGCCGCAGACCACCCACTACGTGGCCGCACACGGCGCGCCACGCCAGATCCTGTTGTCCGACCACAGCGTGGTGCATCTCAACGCCGACAGCGAACTGTCGGTGCGGATGAGCCTGTTCGATCGCCGGGTGGAACTGGAACGTGGCCAGGCCAGCTTCGTGGTTGCCGCCGACCGGCGTCCGTTCGCGGTGCATGCCGGCGGTCTGCAGGTCACCGATATCGGCACCACCTTCGATGTCTCGCTGCTGCGCGAGCAGGCCCGCATCGCCGTGAGCGAAGGGCGCGTGCAGGTACGCGGCGACAGCGGGCGCGGGCGCCTGCTGGCCGATCTGTCGGCCGGCAAGGTTGCGCAGGTGGACTACCGCGACCAGCGCGTGCAGCTGCGCGACGAGGATGCCGCCAGCATGACCGCATGGTGGCAGGGCCGCATCGTGTTCCGCGACGAGCCGTTGCGCGATGTGGCCGACCGCTTCAACCGCAGCAACGCGGTGCGTCTGCAGATCAGTGACGAGGCCGGTGCGCTTCGCCTCACCGGCAACCTGCATGGCGATGATCTGGGATCGCTGCGCGCGTTCCTGGACCAGCAGCCGACCCTGCAGACGCAGGAGCAGGCAGATGGCATCCATGTGCGCATGCGCGTGGAGGCGGAAGGCGCTGTCAAAAAAAATTCATCGAAATAGCGGTGCCCGATCCGCGCGCTGCGCCCTCGTAGTAGGGGAATGCAGGAACACACCTGTTCCGCGACCACCGCCATTCCCTCACTGGATACCACGATGCGCCGCACTCTGTTCCTCTCGATCGCCCTTGCACTGCAGGTCACCGCCACCTCGGCCGCCGCCGAGCCCAGCCGGTCCGCCACCGAGGCCATCGCCTCGCAGCCGCTGGACATGGCACTCAACGCGCTGTCGCGCCAGACCGGTCTGCAGTTCGTGTACAGCGCGCAGGCCGCCGGCAACCCGCGCACGCCTGCGGTTCCGGCGGGCCTGTCCGCCGACGCCGCACTGTCCCGGCTGCTGGCCGGTACCGGCCTGCGCTACCGCTACCTCAACGCGACCACGGTGACCATCGAGAGCGAGGCCGCTGCCACCGCGCCGGCCACCAGCAGCGTCGCACCGGACGGGGCAGCCGAAGGGGTTGCTGAGCCGATGGTGGCCGAGGCCGGCGCCGGCGCGGGCCCGCAGAACCTGGAAACCATCCAGGTCATGGGCAGCTACAGCCGCAGCCTGGAACAGGCGGTGGACCTCAAGCGCGCCAACATCGGCTTCTCCGATTCGATCGTGGCCACCGACGTGGCCGACTTTCCGGAGCAGAACCTGGCCGAGGCGCTGCAGCGCGTGCCGGGCGTGACCATCGAGCGCAGCAAGGGCCTGGGCACCAAGGTAAACGTGCGTGGCCTGCCGTCGGAATACACGTATGTGTCGATCAACGACCTGGCTACTGCGTCGGGCAGCGGCGGGCGTGACGTGGAGTTCGACATGTTCGCCTCCGAAATCATCCAGCAGGTGACGGTACAGAAGTCGCCGACGGCGGCGGACGAGGAGGGGGGCATCGCCGGTTCGGTCAAGATCACCACCGCGCGCCCGTTCGATTACAAGGAGCGCAAGCTGGTGCTGTCGGCCGAAGGCGCGCACAACAGCATCTCCGAAGAGGTGGACCCGCGCTTCGCCTTCCTGGCCGCCGATACCTGGGGCGACTGGGGTGGCCTGGTGTCGTATTCGCAGTCCAAGCGCACCAACCGCACCGACTCCACGTCGGGCATCAACTTCCGCCCGATGTCGCGGTTTCTGAGCGCCTCGGGCACGCGCGGCACCCAGGCCCAGGCGGTGCTGGCACGCGATGCCGGGGTGAACATCGTCAACCGCAACAACACCGATGAGACCAACCTGGTGGTGTTCCAGGACAAGGTCGGCGACCGCGTCTACCTCAACGAGCAGGACAAGTGGGGCGCCACCGCTTCGCTGCAGTACAAGCCCAGCAGCACCTTCAGCCTGACCTTCGACGCGATGCTCGGCGGCTACGATTCCACCGAAGACGAATACGATGCGGCGGCCTACTCGGCCTCCAGCCGCAGCACGCTGGCCACCATCCACGAGTACGACGCCAGCACCCTGTCGGAGTACGGCATGGTGGTGTTGCGCGATGTGTCCTACACCGCCACCCAGCACGAGATGCTGAGCAAGGAGCGCATCAACACGACCGACTACAGCCAGTACAGCGTGGCCTTGGACTGGAAGGGCCAGGACTGGTACGTGGACGCGATGGCCGGCTACTCGGGCGCGGAGAAGACGTCGGACTATTCCAACCTCAAGCACGTCGCCTATGCGCCCTCGCGTACCCGCTGGACCGGGCGCAGCGGTGAAACCATCCCGAGTACACCGGGCGGCTTCGACATGTACAACGCCTCGGACAAGTACCTGTTCGAGGCCTATGAAACCACGCTGGAGAAGGTGGACGACGACAAGTACGCCGCGCAGGTCAACGTCACCCGCATGCTGGACCTGGCCTTTCTGCCGGCCCTGCGCGACGTGAAGTTCGGTGCGCGCTACACCGACCGCTCCAAGCAACGGCAGTACGGCGAGCTGAAGATCACCGGTCCGACGGCGGGCAGCAGCGCGTGGGTGAACACGCGCACGATGGCCGACAGCCCGCTGCAGTCGATCGGCGACATCGTGCCGGGCGGCGGCTACACCATCAAGGACCTGGACTGGCAGCAGGTGTCCAATGACTACGCGCGCCGCGCGTTCCGCTACGACGGCTTCTACACCCCGTTCGATGCCGGCCAGTACTACCAGGTCGATGAGAAGGTCATGAGCGTGTATGCGATGGCGGATATCGCCTTCGATATCGGCCAGGTGCCGATCAACATCAACGCCGGCGCGCGCTACGTCGATACCCGCGTCACCTCGTTCGGCTACCACCCGATCCAGCGCCCGGACGGCAGCACCGGCTACACCGACACCCCGGTGTCCAAGGACGGCAGCTATGACGACCTGCTGCCGAGCTTCAACATGACCGCCGAACTGGCGCAGGGGCTGCTGCTGCGTGCGGCGGCATCCAAAACCATGATGCGCCCGGCGCTGACCGACATCGCCTACAAGCGCACCGCGAGCTGGAGCTCGTACCGCTTCACCG
This sequence comes from Stenotrophomonas sp. KH_036_B, assembly GCF_057839485.1. Classification (NCBI taxonomy): domain Bacteria; kingdom Pseudomonadati; phylum Pseudomonadota; class Gammaproteobacteria; order Lysobacterales; family Lysobacteraceae; genus Stenotrophomonas; species Stenotrophomonas sp. KH_036_B. The sequence continues at coordinate 1,228,275 of NZ_CM174491.1, forward strand.
ACGGCAACCCCGAGCTCAAGCCCACCTATGCCAAGCAGTGGGAAGTGGGCCTGGAGAAGTACCTGGACAACGGGGCACTGTTTGCCGCGTCGTACTTCCGCAAGAACATCGACGGGGTGGTCATCAACTCGCTCACCGGCGTGGTGCAGGACGTGGCGGTGTACAACGCCAACGGCACGCTCAACGGCATCTTCGACTTCGATGTGTACCAGCCGGTCAACGCCAAGGGCTCCTACCAGGTGGACGGCGTGGAACTGGTGGCACAGCTGCCGCTGGGCATGTTCCACCCGATGCTGGAAGGCTTTGGCGTGAACGCCAACTACACGGTGCTGGACAGCTCGCTGGCCGGTGAGTCCGACCTGGGCATCCGCACCCCGATGCCGGGCCTGGCCGAGAAGACCTGGAACCTGACGGCTTACTACGAGAACGACCGTTTCGACGCGCGCATCTCCTACAACCACAAGGACGAGTACGTCGAGTCGATCGGCTATGACATGTACCCGATCTGGCGCGATGCCTACGGCCAGATGGATGTCTCGATCGGCTTCCGCGTCACCGACAACATCAAGCTCAGCCTGAAGGGCATCAACCTGACCAACGAGATCACCAGCGGCTACACCATGGATCCGTCGTTCCCGACCATGTACGAAGCTTCGGGCCGCCGCATCAGCCTGGGCCTGCGCGCCGACTTCTGATCTCCCGGCGGGCACATGCCCGCAGGGCCCGCGCTGCCTGCCTCCCATCGGGGTGGCAGGCAGACGGGCCGCTGACAGGAACACGACCATGTACAACGTATTTCTGCTGGCGCTGCTTGCGGCGCCGGTCATGACGGCGGCGGCCGACGCCGACCCGGACCTCGGCCGCCAGTGGCAGCCCGGCGACCACCATGTACACAGCGAGTGGAGCGTGGACTGGGACCGCAGCACGACACCACCCACGCCGATCCGCGGCGGCGACTCGTCCTATTCCCGCACCCGCAATGCCGAACAGGCGCGCCACTTCGGGCTGCGCTGGATGGTGCACACCGATCACGGCGGCCCGGGGCATTCGGCGGTCACTCGCGACCATGCCTACCCGGCGCTGCTGCAGGCCCGGAAGGCGGTACCCGAGGTGATCCAGTTCAACGGCATGGAATTCGACGTGCCGGCCGGCGAGCATGCGTCGCTGATCATCGCGCCGGGGCCGCAGGAGAACGACCAGCTGGTCACGATCGAGCGCGATTACAGCCGGGGCGAGCCGCTGCAGGAGGGCGCGCGCGATACGCACCAGCACATGCTGGATGCCTTGGCGCACCTGCGCGGACTGACGCCGCTGCCGTTGATGCTGATCAACCATCCTTCGCGCACGGCGACCGGCGTGGGGCAGTGGGGTGAAGTGGAACCTGCCGAACTGAAGGCCTGGCATGCGGCAGCGCCACAGGTGCTGGTGGGCATGGAAGGTGCTCCCGGGCACCAGGCCACCCGCACCGAGCGCGGGTTGTACCGCAACGCGGCCGCACCCACGTTCGGCGGCTTCGACCAGATGACCACGCAGGTGGGCGGTGCATGGGACCAGATGCTGGTGGCCGGCACGCACTTCTGGATCACGGCCAGTTCCGATTCGCACGTCAACGTTCGCGACGGCGGCAGCGACTTCGATCCGGGCGAGTACAGCAGGACCTACGTGTGGGCGCGACCGGAGGTCGATGACATTCTCGCGGGGCTCCGGAGCGGGCGCATGTTCGCGGTGACCGGCGATCTGATCGATGCGCTGGAGCTCACGGTGCAGGCGGCCGATGGCAGCGGTGCCGTGGGGCGCATGGGTGATACGGTGGCCGTGCAGCCGGGTACGCCGCTGCGGGTGCAGCTGCGCGTGCGTCAGCCCGACGGGGTGAACGCGGCCGGGCAACGTCCGCAGCTGCGGCAGTTGCAGCTCATTGTTGGCAGCGACACCGGCGGTGGGCAGGCCCCGGACATGCAGACGCGCCGCTTCACCGCGACCGCGTGGCAGCAGCAGGGCGCATGGGTGCAGGTGACCTGGGAGCTGCCCGCGCCGGCCGGCGGTGGCTTCGTCCGCGCGCGTGGCAGCAGTACCGACGAGCCGACGCCGCTGGCCGACGCCAAGGGCGAGGATCCGTGGCAGGACCTGTGGTTCCATTCCAACCCGGTGTTCATCGGCCGATGATGCCTTCCCGCACGTCGCACCGTTCCGTGCAGTCGCGGTTCCCGCCGTGAACACCGCGACATTCCCCCTGCACGGGCCGATCACGGCCGCGCGCCGACGCTGGCGGCACACGAACCCATCGCGGAGCCGCCCATGACCACGCTGACCCTGCACGACCTGGCCAAGAAGATGGCCGGTATCGATTTCACCATGCTGCAGACCTTCGCCGATAACGGTGAGATCGCGGGGCGGCCGATGAGCAACAATGGCGACGTCGACTACGACGGCGACAGCTGGTTCTTCTCGTTCGAGAGCACCGACATGGTGCGCGAGCTGCAGGCCAATCCAAAGGTCGCGCTCAGCTTCACCGGCAGCAAGGGCCTGCTCGGCAAGCCGCCGCTGTTCGTATTCGTCCAGGGCAAGGCACGGTTGGTCCGGGACAAGGAAGTGATGCGCCAACACTGGCAGAAGAGCCTGGAGCGCTGGTTCGAACAGGGCATCGATACCCCGGGGATCGTGTTGATCCATGTCCACGCCCATCGCATCCACTATTGGGATGGCGAGGACCAGGGCGAGATCCAGATCTGAGCCCACGCTCTCATGGCGACCACCTCCATGCCGTTGGTCGGGTGCGCCGGGTGGTCCATTCCGGGCCGCTATGCCGACCTGTTCGGTCCCGGCGACAGCATGCTGGCGCGTTACGCGACCCGCTTCCCGGTGGTGGAGATCAATTCGTCATTCTACCGGCCGCACAAGCCCGCCACCTATGCACGCTGGGCCGCCAGCGTGCCGCCGGGGTTCCGCTTCTCGGTGAAGCTGCCGCGGACCATTTCGCACGACTCGGAGTTGGTTGGGGTCGGCGCAGTGTTGGACCTCTTCCTGGAAGAGTCCGCCGCGCTCGGAAGCAGACTGGGCGGGCTGCTGCTGCAACTGCCGCCATCGCTGGTGCTGGATGCACGTCGCGCGTCCAGTTTCTTCCGCGCGCTGCGGCGGCGCAGCGATGTGCCGCTGGTCTGCGAGCCGCGTCATGCCAGCTGGTTCACCGCCCACGCCGATGCGATGCTGCTGCGCTACGGCGTGGCACGCGCGGGGGTTGATCCGGCGCGGGTGGCGGCGGCAGCGCAGCCGGGCGGTGCATCGGCGTGGCACTACTGGCGCTGGCACGGCGCCCCGCGGATGTACTACAGCGAGTATGACGATACCGCGTTGATGCGCCTGGCCACGCAGCTGCGGGAGACGCCGGCACCGGCGTGGGTCATCTTCGACAACACCGCGCACGGGTTTGCCGTTCCCAATGCGCTGCGTCTGCAGGCGCTTGCCGCACATGCCTGAAGGTCCTTCCATCGTCATCCTGCGCGAGGCGGCCGCGAAGTTCCGCGGCAAGACGGTGCGTCGAGCAGTGGGCAACAGCAGCCTGGACCTCACCCGCATGGAGGGACGGCGGGTGGTGGCGCTGCGCAGCTGGGGCAAACACTTCCTGATCCAGTTCAGCAGCTTCAGCCTGCGCGTGCACATGCTGATGTTCGGCAGCTACCGCATCGACGAACGGAAACCGTCGCCGCCGCGGGTGTCGCTGCAGTTCGACACCGGTGAGCTCAATATCTATGCCTCGTCGGTGAAGTACATCGAAGGCCCGCTGGAGGACACCTACGACTGGCGCACCGACGTGATGAACGATGCGTGGGATCCGCGGCTGGCGCGGCGTCGGCTCAAGCAGCAGCCGGAGACGTTGATCTGCGATGCACTGCTTGACCAGGACCTGTTCGCTGGCGTCGGCAACATCATCAAGAACGAAGTGTTGTTCCGTCAGCGCGTACATCCAGAGTCGACAGTCGGTGATCTGCCGCCGCGTGTGCTCGGCAGGGTCATTGCCGATGCCCGCGACTACAGTTTCGCGTTCCTGGCGTGGAAGCGTGCGTTCGAGCTGCGCGCGCATTGGCAGATCCATACCAAGCGGACCTGCCCGAACTGTGGCGGCCCCGTGTCCAAGACCTATCCCGGCAACAGCCGGCGGCGCACCTTCTTCTGCCCGAACTGCCAGGTCCGGTATTGACTGGCGCAGCGTGTCCTGACGGGTGAAGGGCGCGCGGCGGCGGTCCTGTAGGATCAGGTCGTCCCACGCCGTTTCGCGCGTCCTGCGCGGCCGTGTCCCGGTCGCCCGCTTCGCTCCTTCCTTCGAGCCGTCCGTCAGTGCTGTCGGGCAGGCTCACCGTGTTTCATGGAGCGCACATGCCGGGCTATACCACCCGCATTCTCACCATTCCGGTCGGTGGCCACGACTTCCGCATCCGCGCGCTCAGCGACCTGCAGCAGTTCGCCGACCCCACCGGGCGGGCCGAGCGCGTCGGCATCCATTCGTCGTTGTGGAGTCTGTTTGGTCAGGTCTGGCCGGCCGGGCGGGTACTCGCCGAGACGATGAGCCAGCTCGACATCGCCGGCAAGCGCATCCTCGAACTGGGCTGCGGCCTGGGGCTGTCCAGCCTGGTGCTGGCCCACCGGGGTGCCAACGTGGTGGCCAGCGACCACCATCCGCTGGCCGAGTCGTTCCTGGCCTACAACGCCGGCCTCAACGACCTGCCGTCGGTGCACTACCGCGACCTGCCGTGGGAGCTGCCTGACGCGACGCTGGGCCGGTTCGATCTGATCATCGGCAGTGATGTGCTGTACGAACGCGGTCATGGGGTGCAGATCGCGGCCATGATGGAGCGCCACGCCAAGCCCAGCGCGGAGCTGCTGCTCACCGATCCGGGGCGCGGCAACCTGGGTGGGTTCTCCCGCGCGATGGCCGCGCAGGGGTACGAGATGGAGGAGGTCGGCGGCTTCGGCGACGAGGAGAGCGCATCGCCGGGACGCGGGCGGCTGCTCCGCTATTGGCGGCACGCCCCGGTCGCCCACGCGTAGCGACACGCCATGCGTGTCCCAGGCGAACCCGGATCCACCATGACACCGCGTGGAGGTCTGCACGGGTAGGCTGCTGGCCCATGACCCATCCAGACCCCGCGCCCCGGCCTGCCTCGGCCACGCCCACCCGCTCCATGATCGTCGCCGGCCTGTCCACGGTGGTGGAGTGGTACGACTTCACCTTGTACCTGTACCTGGCCACGGTGTTGTCCCGGGTGTTCTTCGGCGGTGGCGAGAGTGCTCTGCTCGCGACCCTGGCAGGGTTCGCGGTGTCGTACCTGATGCGCCCGCTGGGTGCGTTGTGCTTCGGCCACCTGGGCGACCGCTTCGGGCGGCGCTACATGCTGCTGGCGTCGATGGCGCTGATGACGGCGGCGATGCTGGCCACCGCGTTGCTGCCCACCTTCGACAGCATCGGCGCCAGCGCCGGTGTCCTGTTGCTGCTGTTGCGCTGTGTCATGGCGTTCTCGGTCGGCGGCGAGTACACCGGCGTGGTGGCCTACCTGCTGGAAACCGCACCGCCGCGCCGCCGTGGGCTGGTCACTTCGCTGGCCTCGGCGGCGAGCGAGGTGGGGGCGTTGCTCGCGGTTGCGCTGTCCGCGTTGACCGTGGCGCTGCTGAGCACGGCGCAGCTGGATGGCTGGGGCTGGCGCATCCCGTTCTTCGTCGGCGCGCTGCTGGCCGGCGTGATCCTGCTGGCGCGATCGACCATGCACGAATCGCCGGAGTTCGAGCGGCAGCAGGCCGAAGGCACGGTGCCGACCTCGCCGATCCGCGATACCTGGCGTTTCCATCGGGCTGCCGTGGCGCGCACGTTCGCGATTTCCGCGCTGGGTTCGATCACCTACTACGTGGGGATCACCTATGTGCCGGCCTTCCTGGGCTCCGCCGGCGGGGTGAGCGAATCGCAGGCGTTGTGGTTGTCCACGGTGGCGGCGGTCGCCGTGATCGCGGTGACCCCGCTGGCCGGAGCCTTGTCGGACAAGGTGGGGCGACGACCGGTGCTGATCGGGTTGGCGCTGTTGTCGGCACTGCTGCCGTTGACCATGTTCGGGCTGATGGCGGAGGGCAGTGTGGTGCAGGTCGCGATGGCCGCCGTGGTGCTGGCCTGTCTGGCCGGCGGGGTCAGCGCGGTGGCGGCGCCGGCCACGGCGGAGCAGTTCCCCGGCGAAGGGCGTCTCAGCGGACTGGCACTCGGCGTCACGATGGCCACCGCGTTCTTCGGCGGTGCCACGCCGCTGCTGGCCGAACTGCTGGTGCGCCACACGGGCTGGGCCGCCGCGCCGGGCGCGATGATCGCCGTGGTCGCCGCGCTGGTGCTGCCGGTGTTGTGGGGTCTGCGCGAAACCCGCCCGACCGGGTAGAGCCACCCCATGGGTGGCTGCGCGGTTCAGGTCACGTGCCGCCTTCGGTGGGCAACGGCGCGGGGACATTCAACAGCCCACCCGCCGCCACATACGCGGCCAGCGCCTGGCCCTGGCTCAGCAGGTGCCGCTACATGGCCAGGTGCGACGGGGTAGAGCGGACTGTTGGTCCGCTGCCTTACGCGGCAATGTGTGGTCCGATGCGTCGCGGTCTGCCGGTTGGTCGAGCAGCGGACTAACAGTCCGCTCTACCCAGTCGGTCGAGCAGCGGACTAACAGTCCGCTCTACCCCGTCGACGTAACCCATCCGGCATCACCCAGCCGGCATTCCCGATCAGTACTTCCAGCGCAGGCTGAAGGACACGAAGCGCGGTTCGCCGTAGTTGTTGTAGTCCAGGTTGGCCCAGTACGTCTTGTCCAGTGCATTGCGCACGCTCAGCGTGGCGGTCCAGCTGTCGCTGATGCGGTAGTTGGCATGCGCGTTGACCAGCATGTACGCCGGCTGCTTCACCGTGCGGGTGCCGCCCAGCGGGTAGGGAATGTTGTAGCCCTCGACCTCGCTCTGCCACGACAGGCCGCCGCCCAGCGTCAGGCGGTCGAACGCGCCCGGCAGGCGCACGCTGGTGTTGAGCTGCAGGAAATCTTCCGGCAGGTTGGCGTAGATCATGTCGGTGGCCGCACGGGTGACCTTGACGTGGGTGTAGCCGGCGTTGACGGTCCAGCCCGGGCGGATCTCGCCGTTGATGTCCATTTCCCAGCCGCGCGACTTGGTACCGTTCACGCCGATGTAGGCGGAGCTGCCGTCGCTGAGCGAACCGTCCGGCAGGCTCATGTCACGCACTGCGTAGTTGTCCTGCTTGGCCTCGAAGATGGCGGCGTTGGCGGTGAGCTTGCCGTCGAACCACTGCGATTTGACGCCTGCTTCCAGGTTGGAGCCTTCCACCGGCGCCAGCAGGTTCTCGTTGCGGTCCTTGTAGTTCTGCGGGTTGAAGATTTCGGTGTAGCTGGCGTAGACGGAGAAGTCGGGAACGATGTCGTAGACCAGGCCGACGTACGGGGTGACCTCGTCGGTCACCTTGTACTGGCCGCTGGTGCCGGTGTAAGTGCCGGCGGCGTTGTAGGCGCGGGTCATGGTTTCCCAGCGGCTCAGGCGGGCGCCGGCAATCAGCGAGAGTGGCTCGGCCAGGCGCAGGCGGGTGGAGGCGTACACGCCGCTCTGCTTCGTCCGCGCGATGCGGCGTGCGCCGGTGCGGCTGGCGGTCAGCTCGGGAATGTCGCCGTTCCAGGTGCGGATGTCGGGGATGTTGTAGCGCCAGCTGGCCACCGAGGTGAGGGTCCAGGTGGTGGCTTCGAGGTCGGACCAGCTGCCGCCGACGACGACGTCGTGTTCGCGACCGAAGGCCGGGAAGGTGCCGGACAGGAACAGATCCGCGCCCTTGCGGGTGTCTTCGGCATCGCCGGCGCCGGCCAGCAGGTAGGTGCCGGCACCGGTCACGGGATCGGGGTAACCGCTGCCGTAGACGCGTACGTTCTGGACGTTGCCGCGGGTGTAGGCGGTGTTGAGCTTGAGCAGCCAGTTCTCACCGAAGCGCTGCTCGAGGTTGGCGAAGGCGGTGCTGGTCTCGCGCTGCCAGTAGCTCCACTTGGGGGCCATGTTGGTTTCGCGCGGGAGGTGGGCGAAGGTGCCGTCGCTGTTGAAGAACGGAACGGTGCCCCAGGTGGAGCCGACCGGGTTGTTGTCCTGGCGCTGGTAGCCGACGGTGACGGTGGTGGAATCGGTCAGGTCGCCTTCGAGGACGGCCATGCCGGCCATCTTGTCTTCCTTGTACCGGTCGTAATACAGCTCACGATCGGTGTAGGCGGCAACGACGCGACTGCGGAAGCGGCCGTCGGCGGTCAGGGGGGCGTTGACGTCGGCTTCCATGCGGCGGAAGTCCCAGCTGCCGGCGCTGACGGCGAAGGAGGCGTCGAATTCCTTGCCCGGGCGCTTGCGGAGGAGGTTGACGGTGGCGGAGGGGATGCCGGCGCCGCTGAGCAGGCCGTTGGCGCCGCGGATCACTTCGATGCGATCGTAGAAGGCGGTGTCATATTCCTGGTTGGTGGAGCCGCTGTAGGTCGGCAGGCTGTCCACCTGGAAGTCGGTGATGGTGAAGCCGCGCGCGTAATACAGGGGGCGCTGGGTGTCGTAGAAGGACACGTTGACGCCGGTGATGTTGCGCATGACATCGTTGATGGAGAACAGGGACTCGTCCTGGAGGCGCTCAAGGCCGATGACGCTGGTGGACTGCGGGGTTTCCTGCAGGGTGATCGGCAGGCGGGTGGTGCTGGACGGTGTGCGCTGGGTCCCGACGACGTTCACCTGGTCCAGGGTCTTGGCATCGCTGGCGGCATCGGCGGTCTCGGCCATCGCGAGGGGCGAGGCGAGCGACAGCACGGAGAGCAGGGCCAGGCCAAGCGGTGCACGGCGGAGGGAACGGGGGAGGAGGTCGCGACGGTACATGGAGGGTCTCGAAGAGGTGGGCTGTTCACATCGGGACGCAAATGTAAATCGTTCGCATTCTAATTACAATAATTTAACGAGCTTTAGTCATGGCGTCTTCCTGTTTAGTGCTGGGGCGTGGGGCGGCAGGGGGGTAGCGGGACGCGCGTAAACCCATCCATGGGGCTCATCGCAGCATCCATGCTGCTCAAGGTCCCGCTACCCCCCTACCGCCCCACGCCCCCGACGGCGTCCTGTGGGCGGCCGGTACAAGCAAAAAAAAACCGGCCAGAGAGCCGGTTTTCTTTCGTAGAGCCACGCCCTGCGTGGCTGGCGCCGGAACAGACTTACAACGCCTGCAATTCCTCATTCGCGTTGCGCTTTTCCTTGGCCGGGGCCGCCGGGGTGGCCGGGGTGGCCGGGGCGGTCAGCATCACGGCCGGGCTGGTCTCTCCGGGGACGTCCAGGTAGGGCAGGCGCAGGGCGTCGCTGGTCTGGCGGCGGATCTCGTTGGTCAGCGCCGGGCTGTCGTTGAGCTTGCGGCCGTACGACGGGACGATCTGCTTCAGGCGGGCTTCCCACCCGGCGGCCATCTGCTCGGGGAAGGCCTTCTTGAGCAGGTCCAGCATGATCGGCGGGGAGGTGGATGCACCCGGCGAGGCACCCAGCAGGGCCGCGAGGGTGTGGTCCTTGTCGGTCACGATCTCGGTACCGAACTGCAGCACCGGCCCCTTCTCGGGGTCACGCTTGATGATCTGCACGCGCTGGCCGGCGGTGACCAGCGTCCAGTCCTCGCGCTTGGCGTTGGGGAAATACTTGACCAGTTCGGCCTGGCGGTCGTCGTCGTTCAAGCGGGCCTGGCCCATGAGGTACTTGACCAGGTCCAGGTTCTCGGCGCCCACGTCCAGCATGCCGGCCACGTTGTTGTGGTTCACGGACGAATACAGGTCGAACCAGGAGCCGTGCTTGAGGAACTTGGTGCTGTACAGGGCGAACGGGCCGAACAGGACCACCGGCTTGCCGTCCAGCTTGCGCGCATCCAGGTGCGGCACGGACATCGGCGGGGAGCCGGTTTCGGCCATGCCGTAGGCCTTGACGCTGTGGCGGCCGGCAATGGCCGGCGACTTGAAGGCCAGGAACTGGCCGCCGACCGGGAAGCCGGCGTAGTCCTTGGACTCCGGAATGCCCGACAGCTGCAGCAGCTTGAGGGCGGCGCCGCCGGCCCCGATGAAGACGAAGCGCGACTTGATGGTGGACTCGGTGCCGGACGTGAGGTCCTTGACCGTCACGTTCCAGGTCCTGTCGTCGTTCTGGCGCAGTGCGCCGACTTCATGCTGCAGGTGCAGGCTGAAGTTCGGGTTGCGCTGCAGGCCGGCGGTCAGCTGGCGGGTGATGACGCCGAAGTTGACGTCGGTGCCCAGCGGCATCCAGGTGGCGGCGACCTTCTGGTTCGGGTCGCGGCCTTCCATCAGCAGCGGTGCCCACGCCTTGATCTGCGCCGGGTCCTCGGAGTACTGCATGCCGTAGAACAGCGGATTGCGGACCAGCGCCTGCTGGCGCTTGTGCAGGTAGGCAATGTTGTCATCGCCCCACACGAAGCTCATGTGCGGGGTGGGGTTGATGAAGTCCGAGGGCTGGCTGAGGCGGCCTTCCTTGACCTGGTGCGACCAGAACTGGCGCGAGATCTCGAACTGCTCGGCAATGCCCACCGCGCGCTTGGTCTCGATGCTGCCGTCCGGGAGCTCGGGGGTGTAGTTCAATTCGGCGAAGGCAGAGTGGCCGGTACCGGCATTGTTCCAGCCATCGGAGCTTTCCAGGGCCACGCCGTCGAGGCGCTCGTACACCTGGATGTTCCAGTCCGGCTGCAGCTCCTGCAGGAAGGTGGCCAGGGTGATGCTCATGATGCCGCCGCCGACCAGCACGACGTCAACCGGCTTGTCGTTGCCAGCGGCCGGAACCGAGCGCTGGTGCAGGGGCCAATACAGGAACACGGCCGCCGCGATCAGCAGCAGCACGAACAGGCCGAGTACGACCTTGCCAAACCTTCTGAACCCGGTTTTCCGAGCCGGGCGTCCTTCGGGCTGCCGCTGCGCGGCGTCCGAATTCGTTCCAGACGACTTCGTCATGGGAATTCTCTTCATGTGGGGAGATGAGGGCAGGATGACGACGCTTTGGGGAAGAAGCGTGAAGAAACAAGCTCTTGGCGCATCCTGGTGTCCTGATTTTATCCCGAAATGGTACGGATTTGGTGCAACGCAGCATCGCGCGGGCGGCTACAGGGTGAAGTACTCCACCAGGAAGTAGCCGCATTGGTACACCAGGGCCAGCGCGGCCAGCGCCAGGTGGACGCGTCGCGATCGGCTGGCAATGCCGACCCCGGCGATGACCAGCATGATCGCGGTGTGCACCGGATAGGCCTCGCCCAGCAGCTGCCAGCGGCTGTGCCCCTTGATGGCGGTGTCGCCCAGGTCAAGCAGGGTCACCAGGGCAAGCATCCCGAAGAAGCCGCCGCGGCGCTGCAGCAGGTACTGCTCGTAGCTGCCGTACTCGCGCAGGTCATCGGGGAACAGCAGTACGCACAGCATGTACCAGCTGGCGCAGTAGCCGATCACGAACAGGTACAGCCCGAAGGTCCAGTGGCGCACCTCGCCCAGACGGAACTCCCACCACCAGAACGTCACCACCGACACCAGCGTCCACAGCACCCAGCACAGATGGATGCCCGACCAGCCCCCGCGCCGCGCGGGATGCTCGATGATCGAGGCCAGGCCCTTCACCAGCGTGGTGATGCTCAGGCCGAGGATGATGCTGAGCACCACCCGGATATGCAGGTAGACCGGATCTGATTCCATCGCTCTGTCCCGCAGTTTGACGCTGTGATCGTGCCGCTCCAAGCGTCGTGAGGGTGTGGAGCCGGGCCAAGCCGCAGCAATCCAGCCGCGCCGCTTTGGCCGTTGGCATTGAATCACCGGCGCTTGCGCACCAGCGTCCCAGACGCCGCCAGCACCGCCTTGGTCAACAAGGCCATCGTCTGCACATCGCCCTTCCAGTGCTGCCAGTACAGCGGCACGTCTTCCCACGCGCGCTGTTTCATGAGGACCAGCCGCCCGGCCTCCAGATGGCGCTTGACCAGCGGCAGCGGGTTCATCGTCCAGCCCAGCCCGCCCAGATTGGCCTGCACGAACGCCCGCGTCGACGGAATCCACCACGTTGGCGCGGTCATTGGCAGGTCGTCGCCGGCCAGCCGCCGCGCGAAGCGGGCCTGCATGTCGTCCTTGCGGTTGAACACCAGCACCGGTGCCTGCGCCAGCGACTGCGCGTTGACCCCCTTGGCGAAATGGCGGTCGTGGAATTCCTGCGTGCAGGTGGCCGCGTAGCGGATGCTGCCCAGCGCATGGATCTGGCAGCCCTGCACCGGCTCGTCCAGCGTCGTCACCGCCCCCAGCACCGCCCCCTGGCGCAGCAGCGCCACCGTGTGGTCCTGGTCCTCCGAACGCAGGTCCAGCGTGGTCCCCGTCTGCCGCGCGAAATTCAGCGCTGCCTCCGGGAACCACGTCTCCAGACTGTCGTGGTTGACCGCCACCGGGATGCTCGCATGCGGCAGGTCCTCGTCCGCGATACCCATCCGATGCAGCGCATCGTGCTCCAGCAGCGCCGTCTGCTCGGCCAGCTGCACCAGCACCTGACCTTCCGGCGTGGCCACCGCGGGCGACGAGCGCTTCACCAGCAGGCGGCCGATCCGGTCCTCCAGCGCCTTGACCCGCTGCGACACCGCCGACGCCGTGACATTCAGCGACTGCGCGGCCCGCTCGAAACTGCCCTCCCGGATCACCGCCGCCAGCGCCCGCAGCTGGGCATGGTCGATACGCATCGTCTTAAGTTCCGCTAAAGATGGTTAAGTAAGTTTAGCTCTACTTTTTCATGTTGCGGCGCGACAATACGCGCCATCCGGTGCTGTACGCCTTGGCGAGGCACCGCCCCCCCGCAAGACAGGTGGTACCCCATGTTCTCCTTCATTTCCGGCGGCCCCGGTCTGGCCGCGTGGTTCAGTGGCGCCGCCGCAGGCATCGGTCTGTTTGCCGTGGTCGGCGCCCAGAGCGCCTTCATCCTGCGCCAGGGCATCCTGCGCAAGCACATCGTGCCGGTGGTGGCCACCTGCGCGGCGATCGATGCCGTCTTCATTTTCGCCAGCGTCGCCGGCCTGCGCACCCTCACCCAGGCGCTGCCGTGGCTGACCACCGTGGTGCTGTGGGGGGGCGTGGCCTTCCTGACCTGGTACGCCTGGCAGTCGGCGCGTCGCGCGCTGGCCGGTGGCGGCGGTATGCAGGTGGACGACGGCGACAACACCTCGCGCCGTGCCGTGCTCACGGCCGCCGTCGGCTTCTCGCTGATCAACCCGCACTTCTGGCTGGACATGATGGTGATCGGCTCGATTGCCGAAAACTTCGGCAATGCCCGCATGGCGTTCGCCGCCGGCGTGGTCACCGCGAGCTGCCTGTGGCTGACCGCCCAGGGCCTCGGCGCCCGCCTGCTGGCCCCGTTGTTCACCAAACCCAGGACCTGGCGCATCCTCGACGGCACCATCGCCGTGATCCTGTCGATTCTCGCATTGAGCCTGGCGTTCCGCGGCGTGCATTGATCTCTCTCTCTCTCCGTCAATGCACTCCTTAAAATGGCACCGTTCGCGGTGCCATTTTTCTTTCCCGGGTCGCCCGCGTCCCTGGCTGCCGCGACTGGCTCCCGACGCCGCGATCTGTCTAGAATCGGCGATCACGGACAAGGTGTCCGGAAGGAAGGGGGAAGGATGCGTTACTCGACGTGGGCGGCCCTGGCCGTCGTGGCCCTGCTGTGTGGGCCCATTGGACAGGCGGCTGCGGCAGAGCTGGACCTGGAGCACTACCTCAAGCGCGATACGTTCACCGACATCAAGCTGTCACCGGGCGGGGATTACTACGCGGCCACCGTGCCGATGGAAGACCGCACCGCATTGGCGATCCTGAGCCGCTCCACCGGCAAGGTGACCGGTTCGTTCGTGCCGCCACGCAACAACCACGCGAGCAGTTTCTACTGGGTCAACAACGAGCGCGTGCTGATCGGCCTGTCCGAGAAGTTTGGCAGCCTGGACAAGCCGCAGCTGACCGGCGAGCTTTACGCGATCAACGCCAACGGCGGCCGCGGCGAACTGCTGGTTGGCTACCGGGTGGCGAGCAAGGGTCCCGGCAGCCACATCCAGCCGAAGAAGGTGGAGGCGGTAGCCGCGTTCCTGATCGATTCGATGCCGCAGGACGAGCGCAATGTGCTGGTCAGGATCTGGCCGTTCATCGAGGATCCGTACACGCGCGTGGACCGGCTGGACATCAACAGTGGCCGCCGCCAGACCGTTGCACGGTCGCCGGTGCGCCGCGCGGACTTCGTCAGCGATCCGCAGGGACAGATCCGCTTCGCCCATGGTGCCGGTGCCGACAACGTCAACAAGCTCTACTACCGCGACGCGATCGGGGATGCCTGGAAGCTGGTCAACGACGAAGCCGACAGCGGTCGCATTGAAACCGCGCTCGGCTTTTCCGAGGATGCCAGGACCGCCTACCTGCGCGTGCAGCAGGCCGACGGCCCGGATGCGATCGTTGGCTGGGATCCGCTGACGGAAAAGCGCACCCCACTGCTGCGCGACCCGGTGGTGGACCCCGATGAGCTGATCTACCGCCCGGGTACCCGCGTGCCGGTCGGTGCGCTGTACCTGGGCGACAAACCCCGCACCCGCTTCTTCGACGAGGCGTCGACCGATGCACGCCTGTACCGCAGCCTGGAGGCGGCGTTCGGCGGCGATGCGGTATTGATCACCTCCAGCACCGGGGATGGCCGCCATGTACTGGTAAAGACCTGGTCTGGGCGCAATCCCGGCGACTTCTACATCTTCGATACCGTCAAGAAGAGTGCAGAGCACCTGATCAGCCGCAGCGCCTGGGTTGACCCGGAGCGCAACGCCAAGGTGCAGCCGTTTGCCTTCAAGGCCCGCGACGGGATGGAGCTGCATGGCTACCTCACGGTTCCGTCGACCCCGGCGTCGGCCAAACCGCCGATGGTGGTCATGCCGCATGGCGGTCCGTTCGGCGTCTTCGACGACGGCAGCTACGATACCGAAGCGCAGATGTTGGCGGATGCCGGCTATGCCGTGCTGCAGGTCAACTTCCGCGGGTCCGGCAATTTCGGCCGCGCCTACGAGAACGCCGGTGCCAGGCAGTGGGGTGCCGCCATGCAGGACGACGTCACCGACGCCACCCGCTGGGCCATCGCCCAAGGGCACGCCGACGCCTCCAGGATCTGCATCTACGGTGCCAGCTACGGGGCGTATGCCGCGATGATGGGGGCGGCTCGCGAACCGGCGCTGTACCGGTGTGCCGCCGGCTACGTCGGCGTGTACGACCTGCCGATGATGCATACCACCGGCGACATCCAGCGCAGCGGCTCAGGCAGCACCTACCTGAAGGAATGGCTGGGCAGCCCTGCCGAGGTTGCCGCGGTGTCGCCGGTGAACCTGGCCGATCGCATCAAGGTGCCCGTGTTCCTGGCCGCCGGTGGCGAAGACGAACGCGCCCCCATCCAGCACACCAAGCGCATGGAAGCCGCGCTGCAGAAGGCGGGCGTGCCGGTGGAGTCGTTGTACTACTCCACCGAGGGCCACGGCTTCTACACCGACCCGCATCGCCGCGAATACTACGCAACGCTGCTGGGCTTCCTCTCGCGCAGTCTGGGCGGCAAGACCGCCAGCGCCACCGCGCCCGCAACGCCCTGACCCAGGGACACGGCGGGACACGAACGGCACCCCCGGGTGCCGTTCCTTTTTTTGGCCGTCCAAGGATGGAACTGGCCGCCTCGTTCTGCCTAGAATCGGCCACCCGGACAAGACGTCCAGGAGCCAGGGGGAAGGATGCGCAAGACAATCGTGGCTGCGCTGCTGGGCGCGGGTTGTGCGGTGCTGTCGGCGGGGGCCGGCGCGGTCGATCTGGAGCGCTTCCTGCGCGAGGATTCGTTTACCACCATCAAGATTTCGCCCGACGGCACTTACGTGGCCGCCACCGTGCCGCTGGAAGACGCCACGGCGGTGGCGATCCTGCGTACCGCCGACATGGCGATGGTCGGTTCGTTCCGCCCGCCGCGCAACAACCATGCCGGCAGCTTCGACTGGGTCAGCGACAAACGACTGGTGATCGGCCTGGCGCAGAAGTCCGGGCGGCTCGACCGGCCGCAGCCCACCGGCGAACTGTATGGCATCAATGCCGACGGCAAGGGCGGCCAGCTGCTGGTCGGCTACCGCGTGGGAGGCTTCAATGAAGGCGGCGTGGCGGCGTTCCTGACCGATGAGCTGGCCAACGACGACCGCAGCGTGCTGATCGCGGTGTGGCCGTTCGCCGAGAACCCCTATACCCGGATCGAGCGGATGGACGCGGTGACCGGGCGACGCATGACGGTGGCACGGTCGCCGGTGCAGCGCGCGGACTTCACCACCGACAACACCGGCGAGGTGCGCTTTGCCTCGGGTGCCAGCCAGGACAACGTGCCCAAGCTCTACTACCGCGCGCAGCGGGGCGAGGAGTGGGTACTGATCAACGACCCGTCGCAGAGTCATCGGGTCGAGACGCCGCTGGGATTCTCTGCCGATGGCAGCCTGGCCTACCTGCAGGTCGAGCAGACCGAAGGACCCGACGCCATCCTGAGCTGGAACCCGCAGACCAACGAGCGGCGCCTGCTGCTGCGCGACGAGGTGGTGGATCCGGGGTGGGTGATCTACCAGCCCGGCACCCGGGTGCCGGTGGGCGCGCTGTACTTCGGCGACGTTCCCCGCGCGCGTTTCTTTGACGACACCTCCAGCACCGCGCGGCTGTATCGCACGCTGCGGGCCGCATTGCGCGGCCCGGTGTACGTCACCTCCAGCACCCGCGACGGGCGCACCGTCCTGGCGCAGACCTGGTCGGGTACCAACCCGGGCGATTTCTACCGCTACGACACGGTGGAGAAGAAAGCCACGCTGCTGGCCAGCCGCAGCAGCTGGATCGATGCAGCGCAGAGCGCCGAGGTGCGCCCGATCGCGCTGACCGCGCGCGATGGACTACCGCTGCATGGGTTCCTCACCGTTCCCCATGGAAAGCAGGCACGCGCGCTGCCCATGGTGGTGATGCCGCACGGCGGGCCGATCGACGTGTTCGACGCGGGCGACTACCAACGCGACACGCAGCTGCTGGCGGCGGCCGGCTACGCGGTGCTGCAGATCAATTTCCGCGGCTCGTCCAATTACGGGCGTGCGCATGCCGTGGCCGCCAAGCATCAATGGGGCCTGCGCATGCAGGACGATGTGACCGATGCCACGCGCTGGGCGATCGCCCAGGGCATCGCCGACGAAAAGCGCATCTGCATCTACGGTGCCAGCTATGGCGCGTACGCCGCCATGATGGGGGCGGTGCGCGAACCGGGCCTGTACCAGTGTGCCGCCGGGTACGTGGGCGTCTACGACCTGCCGCTGATGTACGAGGTGGGCGATATCCAGGACGACCGCTCTGGCGTGACCTACCTGCGGAATTGGCTGGGGCCGGTCGAGGCGCTGGGCGCGCGCTCGCCGGTCACCCTGGCCGCACAGGTGCGGGTGCCGGTGTTCCTTGCCGCCGGTGGCGAAGACAAGCGTGCCCCCATCGAGCATACGAAGCGGATGGAAGCCGCGCTGCGGCGTGCCGGGTCACCGGTGGAAAGCCTGTATTACAAAACCGAGGGACATGGCTTCTATACACAGGAACACCAGCGCGAGTACTACGCCACGCTGCTGGCCTTCCTGTCGCGCAGCCTGGGCGGCGCGACCGCCAGCACCGTCGCCGGCAGCGGCAAGGACAAGGCGCCCTGAAGGGGGCGCGCTGTGCGCGGCTATTTGACCCCGTGCATCAACCGCTTCAGCAACGGCGAACCGGCCAGGGCGACCGCAGCACAGCCCAGACCGATCCACATCAGCAGCCAGAACAGGTGTTCATAGCTGGCGGCGGCAGCGGCGATGTTCATGGTTTCGCCTTCGGGCACCTCGATGGCCGCGAGTTTGCCGAACAGTGCGGCCAGCGTTTCGGAGAACGCGGTGGCCAGGAACCAGGTGCCCATCATCAGGCTCACCACGCGCGGCGCGGCCAGCTGGGTCACGGCGGACAGGCCCACCGGTGACAGGCACATCTCGCCAATCTCCAGCACCAGGTAGGCCAGCACCAGCCACCACACGCTGGCCATCTGTCCGGTCGCTCCTACCTGCTGTGCGGCCAGCGCCAGCGGCACGAACGACAGTGCGGCGAAGATCAGCCCGAGCGACGACTTCAGCGGCTTGGACGGGTCCAGGCGGCGGCGGTCCAGCCAGGCCCACAACACGGCGAACAGCGGTGCCAGCACCACCAGGAACAGGCCACCCAGGTAGGTCAGCGAACCGGCGGTCTGCGGAATCACCAGGCAGTCGCGGATGAGCAGCACCAGCATCAGCGCGACGATGGCGATGAACAGGTTGCGCGGGGCCTGCGAGCCGGGCCGCCGTTCGGACAGGCGCGCGGCGACCACGAAGCCCAGCGGCGCCAGGAGCAGGGAGGCGATCGACCACGGCAGCGGCGTGCCGTCGCGGATCACCAGCGAGGGCACCAGGTCCTTGGTCAGCAGGCGGTCGGTGAAGGTCACCCACGAACCGTAGGTCTGCTCGTACAGGGTGAAGAACACCAGGGCCATGAAGATCAGCGCCATCAGGGCAATCATCTGCTGGCGCTGGACAGGCGTGCAGCGGGTGCCGGTGAACCAGGCGAACCAGAGCAGCACGCCGCCCAGCACGACAATCATCAGCATCAGGGCCAGGCTGATTTCGCCGCCGATGGCGAACGCTCCGTTGGCGGCGGCCCACATCAGCGCCGCCACGGGCACCACGCCCAGCACGGCCACGCCGTAGATCAGCCATTCGCGGCGCAGGCCAAACACGCGCTGGCGCAGTGCGGCGGCGTTGGTGGGTTCGGCATGGCCGTGCAGGTACTTCTGGCCCCACAGGAACATGCCCAGGCCGATGACCATGCCGATGCCGGCGGCGCCGAAGCCGTACTTCCAGCCGTAGGCCTCGCCCAGGAAGCCGCACACCAGGGAGGCGAACAGGGCGCCGAGGTTGATGCCGGCGTAGAACAGGGAGAAGCCGGAGTCGCGGCGCGGGTCGTTGTCGGGGTAGAGCTTGCCGACGATGGTGGAGATGTTGGGCTTCAGGAAGCCCACGCCCATGATGATCAGCGCCAGCGACAGATAGGTGATGCCAAGGGCGGCCTCGTCGCGCACGACCTGGCCACCGACGCGGGTGGCGGCATGGCCTTCGAACGCCATGCCGAGGTGGCCCAGGACGAGCAGGACCCCGCCGAACACCACGGCCTTGCGCATGCCCAGCCAACGGTCGGCGAGCAGGCCGCCGAACACGGGGATGCAGTACACCAGGCCGCCATAGGCCCCCAGCAGGTCCAGGCCGGCCTTGTCACCGAACAGGTGGTACTTGGTGAGGTACAGCAGGAGCAGCGCCTTCATGCCGTAGAACGAGAAGCGCTCCCACATCTCGGTGAAGAAGCAGACGTAAACGCCTTTGGGATGGCCAAGGAAGTCGTCGGAGGCGGGCAGGGCGGTGGCGGTCATCGGGCGATAAGCGACAAAATAGGTCGCGAGTATCGCGCTTTCCGCGTCTTCACCGTTATCGGTTGGAGCGCGGGGCACCCGGGGGTAACGGGGCACGCGTGAATCCATCAGGCGCCGAACCGTGTAGAGCCACGCCCTGCGTGGCTGCTCTTCGGCGGACGCCCGCAGCCACGCAGGGCGTGGCTCTACGGGATCGGATGCGTTACAGGTAACGCAACCAGGCCAGGTCTCTGCGGCGGGTCTTCAGGCGCGCGAACGCGCGGGTCGGCCAATACAGGGCCAACGCCAATGCGGCGGTGATCAGCCACAGCGTTCCGACGTGGTCCACGCCGAAATACCCGCCATGGGTCTGCCCCCAGTACGCCTCGGCGGCCACGTACAGCAGCTTCAGGACATACAGGTGGAGCAGGTAGAAGAACATCGGCGCGGCACCGATGTTGGCCAGCGGGGCCAGTGCGCGGGCGACCCCGGGGTGCTCGTAGAGGCGCAGCAGCAACAGGCCGACGCCCAGGGTGAGCAGCACGAACAGCAGCGAGGGCGGGTACTTGGTGACGTTGAAGACGCTCATCAGCGTCTGGCCGGCACTGTCGAACGCCTGCCACGGCGCATCGCCGTACACGTTGGTGGCGCGCAGCAGGGCGAAGCCAAGCAGGGCGCCGCAGCCGGCCCACAGCAGGCCATGCCGGCGCACAGTCGCGTCGCCAGCGCGGGCGAACCAGGGGCCGATCGCATAGCCGAGCGCGATGACCCCGATCCACGGCAGCACGGGGTAGGAGGTGCGCAGGCGCAGGGCGTCGCCGACCGCGATCCAGTCGCGCTGGTGCAGAATCTTCCAGAGCACGGCCAGCGGGCCGTCGCCGCTGACGTGCACGCCGTCGAGCAGGTTGTGCCCGGCGATCAGCGCCAGGGCCAGCGCCGCCAGCACCCCGCGCGGCAGCCACAACAGGCCGGCCAGCGCGACCATGCTGAGGCCGATGGCCCAGATCACCTGCAGGTAGATCACGCTGGGCGGGAACTGCAGGGTCCAGGCGAAGTTCACCACCAGCAGTTCCAGCGCGATCAGGAAAAGGCCGCGCTTGAGCAGGAAGGTGGAGGCGGCGCGACGCCCGTGCACCTGGCCACTGGCGTACAGCCACGCCGACAGGCCGGTGAGCAGCACGAACACCGGGGCACACAGGTGGGCGAGCAGGCGGCTGACGAACAGGGCGGGCTCGATCTGGTCCAGCCCCATGGGGTCGGCGACCTGGTGGTGCAGGTAGAAGGTTTCGCGTACATGGTCGAGCAGCATCAGCACGATGACGGTGCCGCGCAGCTGGTCGATGGAGGTGAGGCGGGGGGAGGGTGGGGCCACGGTCACGGCAGGAGGTGCGGTGTGACAGGATATAACATAACAAAACCGCGTGCGTGTTGGGGTTCGACGCTTTGCCGATCAGTGTCGTTGGTGCGTAGTGCCGGCCGCTGGCCGGCTCCTCGCATGGTTTTGGGACCGCGTGGAGCCGGCCAGCGGCCGGCACTACCGCTTGATGGGTTGGATCGCCTGGAGCCGGCCAGCGGCCGGCACTACCGTTGGATCGCCTGGAGCCGGCCAGCGGCCGGCACTACCGTTGGATCGCCTGGAGCCGGCCAGCGGCCGGCACTACCGTGGCGCCTGGGCGCCACGGTATCGCCTTCGGCGATACGTCGTGCCGAAAGCACGACTTGCCTTGCCTCTACATGAACGCTAGCGTGGAGCAGATTTTTTGCCAGCAGGGGCTTCCATGAACAACGACGACGCTGCGCCCAAACAGCTCACTTTCCGCGCGGTGGTGCTTGCCATCGTGCTGGCGGTGATCCTGTCGGCGGCCAACGCCTACCTGGGTCTGTTCGCAGGCCTGACCATCGCCACCGCGATTCCCGCGGCCGTCATCTCGATGGGCGTGCTGCGCCTGCTCGGCGGTGGCACCATCCTTGAGAACAACATCGTCCAGACCGGCGCCTCGGCCGGTTCGTCGATCGCCGCCGGCGTGATCTTCACCATCCCCGCGCTGGTGATCATGGGCTACTGGCCGGACTTCAAGTACTGGTGGGTGCTGGGCATCGCCGGCCTGGGTGGCCTGCTGGGCGTGCTGTTCTCGGTGCCGCTGCGGCGTTCGATGATCGTCGAAGATCCGCTTCCGTTCCCGGAAGGAAAGGCGGCCGCCGAAGTGCTCAAGGCCGGTGAAAACCCGGGCCCGGGCCTGAAGATCCTGGCCGTGTCGGCCGTGATCGGCGCCTTCGTGAAGCTGGCCGCCGAAAGCGGCATGCGCCTGATCCCCGATGCATGGGCCACCTCGGCCTACGTGGGCAGCTCCAAGATCACCGCCTTCATCGGTACCAACCTGTCGCCGGCCCTGCTGGGCGTGGGCTACATCGTCGGCCTCAACGTCGGCATCGTGGTGGTGTCCGGTTCGATCCTGACCTGGCACATCGCCATCCCGCTGTACCAGGCGTTCTTCATGAACACCGACCCGGGCCTGGCCGCATCGATCGCCACCGCCAGCTCCACCGAAGCGGCCTTCGCCATCTGGGGCGCGAAGATGCGCTACCTCGGCGTCGGCGCGATGCTGATCGGCGGTGTGTGGACGCTGATTTCGCTGCGCAAGTCGCTGCTCAACGGCGTCAAGAGCGGGTTTGCGGCCGCGCGCAAGAGTGGCGGCCCGGTGTTGGCCCACACCGAACGCGACCTGCCGATGAAGTGGATGCTGGTGGCGCTGGTGGTGTTCACCCTGCCGCTGCTGGCCCTGTACCAGGCCATCGTGGGCCAGTGGCACGTGTCGATCCCGATGACCCTCATCATGATCGTCGCCGGCTTCCTGTTCGTGTCGGTCTCGGCCTACCTGGCCGGCCTGATCGGGTCGTCCAACAACCCGGTCTCGGGCATCACCATTTCCACCATCCTGTTCGCCTCGGCGGTGCTGGTGCTGCTGCTGGGCAAGGATGGCCTGACCCCGGTGGGTATCGGCGGCGCGCCGCTCGGTGCGGTGGCCGCGATCATGATCGGTGCGGTGGTGTGCTGTGCCGCCGCGGTCGGTGGCGACAACCTGCAGGATCTGAAGGCCGGCTACATCGTCGGCGCCACGCCGTGGAAGCAGCAGCTGATGCTGGGCATCGGCGCGTTCTCCTGCGCGCTGATCATGGCGCCGGTGCTGAACCTGCTGGCGACCGCCTACGGTATCGGCGTCAAGTCCGACCTGCACCCGAACGCGCTGGCCGCACCGCAGGCCAACCTGATGGCGTCGGTGGCCAAGGGCCTGTTCGGCGGTGAGCTGCCGTGGACCTTCATCGGCATCGGTGCCGTGGTCGGCGCGGCCATCATCGCGCTGGACAGCTGGCTGAAGTCGCGCAACGCGCGCTTCCGCGTGCCGGTGCTGGCCGCCGCGATCGGCATCTACCTGCCGCTGGAACTGATGGTACCGATCTTCCTGGGCGGCCTGATTGCCTACCTGGTCGAGCGCTTCCACAAGGTCCGTGCCGATGACGAAGAAGGCCGCGACCGCGTGCACAAGCCGGGCGTGCTGTTCGCCGCGGGCCTGATCACCGGCGAAGCCCTGATGGGTATCGCGATCGCGGTCCCGATCGTGCTCAGCAGCCGCGCCGACGTGCTGGCGCTGCCGTTCCACCTGCCCGGGGCGCAGTGGATCGGCCTGGCCGTGCTGTTCGTGGTCGGCTGGCTGATCTACCGGACCGGCAAAAAGGCGGGCGCGGTGTGATGCCGACCTGATGTGAAGACCGACAAACCCCGCCACGGCGGGGTTTGTTTTTGAACGGTTGTCGGCCTGCGGCCCGCACCACAGCATTACCTGTGGCCTTTGCGCTGGGGGGCGCCGGGACCCTACCATCGGCGTTTTGCCGTTCCGCGGAGAACCCGATGAAGCTTCGTTACGCCCTGTTGCCGCTGTGCCTGCTGACCGCGCTGCCGTCGCTGGCCGCCACGCGTGGCCTGGATGTGCGCGACATGATCGCGCTGGATCGGGTTTCGGCCCCGCTGCTGACCGCCGACGGCGGCAACGTCGTGTTCGCCAAGCGCGTGGTCGGCACCGACAGCAAGGCCAGCACCGGCCTGTTCATCCGCAACCTGCGCACCCGCGATGCCGCGCCGCCGAAGCCGCTCACCCCGGCCGGCTGGAACGTCAATTCGGCCGCGCTGTCGGCCGATGGCCAGACCGTGTACTTCCTCAGCGCCAAGGGCGGCAGCCAGCAGCTGTACGCCATGCCGCTGGCCGGCGGCACCCCGCGCCAGCTGACCGACTTCGCGGTCGACGTGGACGGGTTCCAGGTCTCCCCGCAGGGCGACCGCGTGGCCTTCAGTGCCGGCGTGTTCCAGGACTGCGGTTCGGACCTGGCCTGCACCAGCAAAAAGCTGGACGCGCACAAGGCGCGCAAGAACACCGGCGAGGTGTTCGACAGCCTGTTCGTGCGCCACTGGGATACCTGGAACGACGGCCGCCGCAACACCCTGTTCGTGGCCGTGCTGCCGGCCGGCAAGGCCGCTGCGGTCAAGGGCGCGTCGGCGATCAGCGCCACGCTGGCCGGCGATGCGCCGTCCAAGCCGTTCGGCGGCAATGACGATTTCACCTGGGCACCGGACGGCAAGAGCGTGGTGGCCAGCATCCGCGTGGCCGGCCGTGAGGAAGCGTGGTCGACCAATTTCGACCTGTACCGCCTCGATGCCGAGGGCAAGCAGGCCCCGGTCAACCTGACCGCGGCCAACCCGGCCTGGGATGCCGGCCCGGTGTTCAGCGCCGACGGCAACACCCTGTACTACCGCGCGATGAAGCGCCCCGGTTTCGAAGCCGACCGCTTCGGCGTGATGGCGATGGACGTGGCCTCGGGCAAGACCCGTGAGATCGCGCCGACGTGGGATCGTTCGGCCGGCGAAGTGGTGCTGTCGCAGGATGGCAGCAGCTTCTACACCGCGGCCGACGACCTCGGCGAGCACCGCCTGTTCAACATCGACATCGCCACCGGCAAGGCCACGGTCGTCGCCGAAGGCGGCAGCATCGGTTCGCCGGTGATCGCCGGCGGCACCCTGGCCTACACGAAGAACAGCCTGAAGAGCGGCGATCAGATCGTGGTGGCCGCGGCCGATGGCAGCAGCCCGCGCGAGATCACGCCGAGCGCCAGCCAGATGCTGCCGGATGTGGCCTTCGGCGATTACGAGCAGTTCCAGTTCAAGGGCTGGAACAATGAGACCGTGCACGGTTACGTGGTCAAGCCGTACAACTACCAGGAAGGCAAGACCTACCCGGTGGCGTTCCTGATCCACGGCGGCCCGCAGGGCAGCTTCGGCAATGGCTGGAGCTACCGCTGGAACCCGCAGACGTATGCGGGCCAGGGCTACGCGGTGGTGATGATCGACTTCCACGGGTCCACCGGCTACGGCCAGGCCTTCACCGACGCGATCAGCCAGCACTGGGGCGACCGCCCGCTGGAAGACCTGCAGAAGGGCTGGGCGGCGGCACAGAAGCAGTACCCGTTCCTCAACGGCGACAAGGCCTGTGCGCTGGGCGCCAGCTACGGCGGCTTCATGGTCAACTGGATCGCCGGCAACTGGAACACGCCGTGGAAGTGCCTGGTCAACCATGACGGCGTGTTCGACCAGCGCATGATGGGTTACGCCACCGAAGAGCTGTGGTTCACCGAGTGGGAGCAGGGCGGTACGCCGTTCCAGAAGCCGGCGAACTACGAGAAGTTCAACCCGGTCAACCACGTGGCCGACTGGAAGAAGCCGATCCTGATCATCCACGGCCAGCTCGACTACCGCATCCCGGTCGAACAGGGCCTGGGCGCGTTCACGGCCGCGCAGCGCCAGGGGATCGAGTCCAAGTTCCTGTACTTCCCGGACGAGAACCACTGGGTGCTCAAGCCGCAGAACAGCGTGCAGTGGCATGACACCGTGAACGCGTGGCTCAAGCAGCACATCGGCGAATGACCGGTGACCAGCGCCGCCTTCCGCGGCGGCGCTGGGTATACGCGTAGTGCCGGCCGCTGGCCGGCAACCCCATAGACCCTCCGAGGTTGCCGGCCAGCGGCCGGCACTACCGAGACGCCTTCATGCCTCTGATCCAGAACGACATCGTTGTATTCGGCCTGATCGCCGCCACCCTCGGTGCCGTGTTCTGGACCGCCTCACGCCAGACGGGGCTGTGGAAGCGTTTCTATACCTTCGTGCCGGCCTTGCTGCTGTGCTACATGATCCCCGGCGTCTACAACACCGTGGGCCTCATCGACGGGCAGAACACGAGCCTCTACAACCCGGTGGCACGCGACATCCTGCTGCCCGCGGCACTGGTCCTGCTGACCTTGGCCGTCGACATCAAGGGCATCCTGCGGCTGGGTCCGAAGCTGATCCTGATGTACCTGGGTGCGTCCGTCAGCATCATGATCGGCGCGGTAGTGGCCTTCATGCTGATGAAGTGGATACATCCGTCCACCGTGGCCGGCGACACCTGGGCCGGCATGGCGGCGCTGGCCGGCAGCTGGATCGGTGGCGGCGCCAACATGCTCGCGATGCGCGAGGTGTTCGACGTCAACGCCACCACCTTCGGCCAGTTCGCGGTCGTGGACGTCGGCGTGGGGTACGTATGGATGGCGGTGCTGATCTTCATGGCCGGGCGCGCGGCGAAGATCGATGCGTACACGGGTGCTGATACCTCGGCGATCGACGCACTGAAACTGCGCATCGAAAAATTCCAGGCCGAGCACGAGCGGGTGGCCAGCCTGACCGACCTGATGCTGATCGTGGCCGTAGCGTTCGGCACGGTAGGCTTGTCGCACGCCATTGCCGGGCCGGTCTCGGCCTGGTTCAAGGGCCACGTGAGCTGGGCCTCGCAGTTCAGCCTGGATGCGCCGTTCGTATGGGTGGTGGTGATCTCCACCACGTGCGGGCTGGGGCTGAGCTTCACCCGTGCGCGCAACCTGGAAGGCGCGGGCGCGTCGAAGCTGGGCTCGCTGCTGCTGTATTTCCTGATCGCCTGCATCGGCATGCAGATGGATCTGCTGGCCCTGCTGGAACGCCCCTGGCTGTTCGCACTGGGCCTGATCTGGATCGCCGTGCACATCGTCCTGCTGCTGGCGCTGGCCATGGCGTTGAAGGTACCGTTCTTCTACTTCGCCATCGGCTCGCAATCCAACATCGGCGGCCCGGCATCAGCGCCTGTGGTCGCAGCGGCCTTCCATCCCTCATTGGCCCCGGTCGGCGTCCTGCTCGGCACGATGGGCTACGCAACCGGCACGTACCTGGCCTACATCGTGGGTATTACGTTGCGGGCACTTGCCGGCGGCTGACGTTGCGCGCTCAAGAGCGATGGCTGTTTATCTGTCTGCGCGCGGGGGAGCGGGGTGGAGGGGGTAGCGGGGCACGCGTGAACCCATCCATGGGGCTTATCGCAGCATCCATGCTGCTCAAAGCCCCGCTACCCCCTCCACCCCGCTCCCCCAGACGGATTGCGTCGACGGACGGGCAGTCAAAAGCAGATAGCGTTAGGTCGATCGAATTGCTCCGCCGTAGAGCCACGCCATGCGTGGCTGAGCCGCAGCCCTGACTGTGCCGGGCCGGGGCGATGCATTTGATCTCGTATCCCGTCCTCGCACCGCGCGGGAAGAACCAAACAGCCAAAGGCTCTAAGCGAAGAGCAGGCCGCGCTCGATCAACCAGGCTTTGGCGTCTTCGGCATCCTGCTCGAACCAGGCGCGGGTCGAGCCCAGGCGATAGGTGTAGCCCCACGCATCCATGTCGGCCATCAGCTGCGCGCTGCCGACGCCGGGCAGTTGCCCGGCCAGCACGATCTGCAGGTAACAGGTGGCGTCTTCTTCGGGGACCGAATCGGTCGCGTCGGTGTGCACCAGTGCGCGGCGTTCGGGCGGCAGCACGATCAGGTGGCAGGCCTCGTGCAGCATCGAGTGCACCGGCGTGTCGTTACGCACGTATACGTCGCTGGCGATGATGCCCGCTTCGGGCTCGCCCCAGTAGCTGCCGGGAATCGGTGCCCCATCGGGCACCCGGTGCAATCGCAGCGCGTGGGTTGCCAGCAGCGCCGCAGCGCTTTCGAACGGGATGTCGCCCACGCGGGTGACCAGCGGTTCGGCGTCGGCAGGGGGCGTGTTCATGGCGTGTCTGTGCTGCGCCCCTGTCCGTCGGGAGAGGGGCGCTGTCGATCAGGGGTGCTGCGGGCCTTCCGGCAACGCCACGGAGATGTCGAGCACGTCGTGCTCCCCGTCCTTGACCAGATCCACCTTCACCGCGTCCGCGTCGATGTTCACGTATTTCTTGATCACTTCCAGCAGCTCGCGCTGCAGCAGCGGCAGGTAGTCCGGGCCACCGCGGTGGCTGCGCTCCTGCGCAATGATGATCTGCAGGCGGTTCTTGGCCGTTTCGGCGGTGGTCTTCTTCGTCTTGAGGAAATCGAACAGGCCCATGCTTACCCTCCGAACAGCTTGCTGAAGAAGCCCTTCTTCTCAGTGGTGGTGAAGCGCATCGGACGCTCTTCGCCAAGGATGCGGGCGACCGCATCGTCATACGCCTGGCCGGCCGACGATTCCGGATCCAGGATCACCGGCTCGCCCTTGTTGGACGCGTTCAGCACGTCGCCGGATTCCGGCACCACGCCGATGGCCTTCAGCCCCAGCACTTCCTCGACGTCGGTGATGCTCAGCATCTCGCCGGTTTCCACCCGCGCCGGGCTGTAGCGCGTCAGCAGCAGGAAGGCCGGCACGTTCTGGCCCGATTCGGCCTTGTGCGTCTTCGAGTCAAGCAGGCCGATGATGCGGTCCGAGTCGCGTACCGACGACACTTCCGGGTTCACCACCACGACCGCGCGGTCGGCGAAATACATCGCCAGGAACGCACCCTTCTCGATACCCGCCGGCGAGTCGCAGATGATGTAATCGAAGCCGTCCGCGGCCAGGTCCTTGAGGACCTTGCCCACGCCTTCCTGGGTCAGCGCATCCTTGTCGCGCGTCTGCGAGGCAGCCAGCACGTACAGGTTGTCGAAGCGCTTGTCCTTGATCAGCGACTGCTTGAGGGTGGCTTCGCCATGCACCACATTGACGAAGTCGTACACCACGCGGCGCTCGCAGCCCATGATCAGATCAAGGTTGCGCAGGCCGACGTCGAAGTCGATCACCGCCACCTTTTTGCCACGGCGTGCAAGTCCACAGGCCAGGCTGGCGCTGCTGGTGGTCTTGCCGACGCCGCCCTTGCCGGAGGTGACTACGATGATTTCAGCCAAAGGACTTCTCCTGATTCTTTTGTTTGGGTGCTGGCTCAGTCCAGCGCCGCGATCTTGATCTGGTCCTGTTCCAGCCACACCTGCACGGCCTTGCCGCGCAGGGTGTCGGGAACATCGTCCAGTACCTTGTAATGGCCGGCAATGGCGACCAGTTCAGCGTGGAAGTCACGGCAGAAAATACGCGCCGTGGTATTGCCCTGGGCACCTGCCAGGGCACGGCCCCGCAGCGTACCGTAAATATGGATGCTGCCATCGGCGATCACTTCGGCACCCGCGCCGACCGTGGCCATGACCGTCAGGTCGCAGTTTTCGGCATACAGCTGCTGTCCCGAGCGGACATTGCTGGTCTGCATGCGGCCCGGCGACGGCGCATGGGCTGCGTCCGGCGCGGCCGGTGCCGGCGCTGCGGCCGCGCGTGCGCGACGCACCGGCTCCGCGGCGGGGGCGGGCGCAGGCGCAGGTGCCACCGCAGCCGGTTCACCTTCGGCGCGCTCGTACTGGGCGCGGAACTTGGCCAGCAGCGGCAGCCCCAACTGCTGCGAGAGCAGGTCGGTGTCGTTGCTGCCGTAGGCCAGCGCCACCGGCAGCACGCCGGCGCTGCGCAGGCCATCCAGCAACGCCTGCGCGGTCGCCACGTCGGGCATGCGGCTCAGGCCGCCGAAGTCCAGGATGACGGCCGCGCGGCCAAACAGCTTCGGCGCGCGGGCCACCCGGTCGTGCATTTCCTTGGTGAGACGTTCCACATCCAGGGTGCGGATGCGCAGGTTGGCGATACCCACCTGGCCGATCTTCAGTTCACCGGCCTGTTCAAAATCCATGTTCGCCGCCACTTCAGGTCCCCGTCGGTCGTTGCGCGCGCAGCGGCTCGCGACGATGGCCCACCCAGGGCACGTCGGGCAGCGTGTCGCCGTAGGTGTCATGCACCCACTGGTAACTGCACAGGTCCTTGAGCAGCATGCTGGCGCGCACGTCCACGTGCGCCATGGTGTTCTGCCCGACCTCGCGGAAACCGAAGCTGCCATGGAACAGCAGCGCCGCGTCGGCGCCGTGGTCCAGGAACACTTCGCAGGTCAGCTGCGGGAAGCGCAGCTCGGCATAGCTCTGGGCATCGGCGTAGAACGCGCGGCCCACGCCACCACCGCGGCGGCGGCTGGCCACCACGATGCGGTCGATATAGAAGAATGTGCTGGACAGGTGCTGCTTGAACCAGGCGAAGTTGCTGCTGTCGTGCTGGCTGTCGCTGCCAAAACCGATCAGGAAACCGGCCAGGTTGCCGTCGCGCTCGGCGACGCGGAAATATTCAGCGGTTTCATAGAACAGGCGCAGGCGGGCGGCATCCAGCGGAAGGATGGCCAGGCCAGCGTTGTTGTTCAGGGCCAGGACGGAATCGAGCTCGTGCTCGCGCACGTCGCGGATGACAATCGACATTGTGACTCCGTGGGGTAACGCGGTTGGCCCCTCTCAGGGCCCTGCGGGGGATTATTGCATGGGTGGCCGGGCAGGGCACAGGCCAGGCATGACTTATGTCCGGATGCAGCGGGGCAGGTTCAGCCTAAGATGCGTCCATGTTGGGATACCTCAGCCAAACCCGAGTACTGCGACTGGCCGGCCTGTTTACCTGGGTCATGCTTGGCTTGCCGCTGGTCTATTCCCAGTACGAAGCGCTGGTGAAACGCAGCGGCGGCGGCGTCGACGTGCCCGCGCTGCTGCTGTTCCTGGCCTACCTGGCCTTCGGCGGCGGCTACCTGTGGCTGACCCGCGGCCTGCGCAACGGCGGCCACTCGGCCTGGTACGACCGCGCCATCCTGGTGCTGCTGACCATCTCGGCGCTGGCGGTGAGCTTCCTCAGCGGCTCGGGCCTGGGCAGCATCCTGATGATGGTCGCCGCCGGGGTCATCCCCTGGATGCTGCCGGCGCGGGTGGGGGTGATCTGGCTGCTGGTCAGCCAGCTGGCCGTGGCGCCGGTGTACTACCTGTTCCTGCCGTTCTCGCTGTTCGAGGCGGTGATGCAGTCGCTGCTGTATGGCGGCTTCTCCATGTTCATCTTCGTGACCAGCCTGGTCGCCCGGCAGCAGACCGACGCCCGCGAGGAACAGCGCCGGCTCAATACCGAACTGCGCGCCACCCGCGTGCTGCTGGCCGAAAGCGCCCGGGTCAACGAGCGCACCCGCATCTCCCGCGAGCTGCACGACCTGCTCGGCCACCACCTCACCGCGCTCAGCCTGAACCTGGAAGTGGCCGGCCACATCACCGAGGGCCAGGCGCAGGAGCACGTGCATCAAGCCCACACCCTGGCCAAGCTGCTGCTCACCGACGTGCGCGAGGCGGTCAGCCAGCTGCGCGACAGTGGCGCCATCGACCTGGCCGCCGCGCTGCGTCCGCTGACCGAACAGGTGCCGTCGCTGGACATCCATCTGGACATCGAAGAGCCGCTGAGCGTGGAGGACCCCGAACAGGCCCACGTGCTGCTGCGCTGCACCCAGGAAATCATCACCAACGCGGTGCGCCATGCGCGCGCCCGCAACCTGTGGATCCAGGTGCGCCGGGAACCCCCGGGGCAGGTGGTAGTACAGGCGCATGATGACGGGGTGGGTGCCGATGGCATCGTCATCGGCAACGGGCTGCGCGGAATGCGCGAGCGCCTGCAACAATGCGGCGGTGAGCTGCAGATAGAAACCCACCGGGGCAAGGGCTTCCGCCTGCGTGC
Organism: Stenotrophomonas sp. KH_036_B; assembly: GCF_057839485.1. Classification (NCBI taxonomy): domain Bacteria; kingdom Pseudomonadati; phylum Pseudomonadota; class Gammaproteobacteria; order Lysobacterales; family Lysobacteraceae; genus Stenotrophomonas; species Stenotrophomonas sp. KH_036_B. The sequence continues at coordinate 1,259,784 of NZ_CM174491.1, forward strand.
CTCGGTCCCCGGCGTGCCAGTGCTGATGCTGGGTGCCATCCTGGAAGGAGTGCGTTGATGATTCGCGTCTGCCTGGTCGACGACCAAACCCTGGTGCGGCAGGGGATCCGCTCGCTGCTCGCGCTGGACGCCGGGATCGAAGTGGTGGCCGAGGCGGCCGATGGTCGCCAGGCCGTCGAGCTGGTGCCGCAGGTGCGCCCGGACGTGGTGCTGATGGACATGCGCATGCCGGTGATGTCCGGCCTGGAGGCGCTGCAGATGCTGTCGCGGCTGAATCAGCTGCCGCCCACCATCATCCTGACCACCTTCGACGACGACCAGCTGGTGCTGGCCGGCCTGAAGGCGGGTGCCAAGGGGTATCTGCTCAAGGATGTCACCCTGGACCAGCTGGTCGGTGCGATCCGCACCGTCGCCGATGGCGGCTCGCTGGTGCAGCCGGCGGTGACCCAGCGCCTGTTGTCCGGGCTGGAACACATGCGCAACGAGTTTGTCAGCCTGGACCGCCCGGACCCGCTGACCGACCGCGAGACCGAGATCCTCCGGCTGATGGCCAGCGGCTTCTCCAACAAGGAGATCGCCAACTCGCTGGGCGTGGCCGAAGGGACCATCAAGAACCACGTCTCCAACATCCTGTCCAAGCTGGGGGTGCGCGACCGGACCCGCGCGGTGCTCAAGGCGTTCGAGCTGCAGCTGGTCTGAGGACGCGCGAAATGGCCGGCGCAGCACGGTCGGCCGTTTCGATGTTGAACATGAACGCCAGTTGAAAGCCTTGTGGCACAAGGCCTGCGGCTGGCGCTCAAGACACCTTCGCCGAAACCGGCAAATAAATATCACCGACGGCCACATGCTGGCCCGCGTGATGCGCTATCTTTCCGCTCCTTGTCTATTCAAAACCGCTGCCGGTATGGAAACCGGTGCGCCAATCCTGATCTACAACACCCGCGAAGCCTGCTAGGATTGGCGCTTCGCTTCAATCAACCCGGCCGTGGGATCGGCCCCGGAGACTCCTGAATGACCCGTATTATCGAGTTCCTGATCGCCTTGGGGATCGTGGCTGGCCTGTTCGTCATCATTGGCGTTGTGCTGCCGGGCGAGCGACACATTACCGAAAGCATCGAGACCAACCGCAAGATGACGATCGTGTACGACACGGTCAACAGCCTGCGCCGCTTCAAGGACTGGAACCCGCTCCTGCTGCGTGATCCCGCCGTTGAACTGAAGCATTCCGGCCCCGCCTCCGGCGTGGGCGCCCGCCTGGACTATTCCTCCAAGGAAGCGTCGCTGGGCCAGGGCAGCTGGGAGATCACCGAGTCCGAGCCGAACAAGCGCGTGGCGATCGCCATCGAGGACCCGTCCAAGGGCCACGACAAGAAGACCAGCTTCACCCTCGAGCCGACCGGCAAGGGTGGCCGCAACGTCAAGATCACGCAGGACTACAGCATCAAGTACGGCTTCAACCTGTTCGGTCGTTATGCGGGCCTGTACGTCAGCCGTCACGTCGGTGACGACCTGAAGCTGGGTCTGTCGCGCATGGCCAACATGCTGGCCACCGTGCCGAACATCGACTACCGCACTGCCGAAGCGCCGCTCACCGACCTGGCCATCATTGATGCCCCGGCCGAAGACCTGCTGATCGTCACTGCGGGCAACGTCGATCGCGGCGAAGCGACCATCACCAAGTCCATCAAGGACAACCAGGAGTGGATCAAGCGCGTCATGGAGGCCAATGACCTCGAAGCCGCCGGTCCGTTCCGCATCATCACCACTGACTTCGGTCAGGAGAAGTACGCCTTCGACGTGGCCCAGCCGGTCAAGAAGAAGGGTACCGAAGGCGCTTCGGCTGAAGCCCTGACGGTGAAGATCGATGGTGGTGCGCCGGTCAAGTACGTGCACGTGGCTCCGCACCGCACCGCGCATGCGAAGTACACCGGCCACATGGCTGGCCTGGACATCGCCCGCAACGCGCTGCGTGCCTGGGCTGTGACCGGTGGCAACGAAGTGATCGACCGTCCGTATGAGTCCTGGAACGCAGGCGTGGAGAAGTCGTTCACGCCGGAAGCGACCTACGACATCTACTGGGCCGTCAAGTAATCCGACGGTTGCCCGGATGTAACGTAGAACAGAAAACGCGCCGCTCCCTGCGGCGCGTTTTTTTTTGGCTCCTGGCCGGGGGCCCACCCAGAAGGATGCAGGCATGCTCAACCTGGAACGACGTGCGCGTAAACCCTCCCTGCTGGCCTGCCTTGGCGGCCTGCTGGCTGCCACTGCGGTTGGCCTGTCGGCCTACGCGTCGCATGGCATTGCCGAGCCGCTGGCGCAGTCGCACGTGAACACGGCGGCGCTGTTCGCCTTCGGCCACGGCGTGGCGCTGGCGGTCCTGGGTCCGACCCAGCAGAACAGCGTGGGCAAGCTGGCGCTCTACGTCCTGCTGCTGGGCACGCTGCTGTTCTCCGGCAGCCTGGTTGCCGGTGCGCTGTGGCAGGTGAGCACGGGGCTGGCCCCGGTGGGCGGTACGGCCCTCATGCTGGGCTGGGTGGCGTACGGACTCAACGCGCTGCGGCGTTGAGCGGGGCGGTGCCGGTGCGGGTCAGCGACGCATGGCGTCGCTCTACGGCGCGGTGTCGATCTTCGGTGCGAAGGCCGGGTCGTCGCTGAGTCGTGCGCGCGGCGGACGACCTTTCTCGGCCGCCGCGTGCCGGTGGTAGGCGAACGTGGCACGGATGCCTCGCACGCAGATCAGCGATACCACGATCACGATCGCCAGCCGGACCAGGACGAAGGACTGGTTCTGGAACACGAACAGCAACTGGCCCAGCAGGTAGTAACCCAGCATCGCGCACGCCGCCGCCCGGCTGTAGCGTCGTATGCCCCACGAAAGCCCGGCAAACACCACGGCGTCGACCAGTATCCCGCCTGCCGATAGCAGCAGCATGAGCAGCGAGAGGGTGCCATCGCGGAAGTTGCCCCACTGCGTGGCCACCGCAGCGATGCTGGCCAGCAGGGCCAACGCGCAGAGCACGCGGGCGAGCACCCACAGGTGTTTGACCGGTCCACCGATTGCGTGTGGAAGCTGGTTGGCGCGCAACTGCTCGTGGTCGGGTGCGACCGCGAGCTGGCTGGCTTGGTAGGGACTGTCCGTGTGCATGCGGCGGATTCCTTTTCCTTGCTGGGGTAGCGGTACCGGTCTGCGTCAGCGACGCATGGCGTCGCTCTACAGCGCGGTGTCGATCTTGGGCGCGAACGCGGGGTCGTCGCTCAGGCGCGTGCGCGCCGGGCGGATGCGGACGTTGGCCAGGTGGCGGTGATAGCGGAAGGTGGCGAGCGTGCCGCGGATGCTGACAAAGCCGAAGATCACGGTGAAGCCAATGCCCGTGAGCCCGCCTTGTCCACCGACGATCTTCAGCAGCGTGCCCAATGCCGACAGGCACCAGAACGCCAGTACCACGCTGGCCACGACGCGGCTGCGCTTGTAGACCCCGTAGGCCAGCAGCAGATAGATCGAGGTCAGGCCCAAGGCAAGCGCCATCAACATCGGTTCGAGCGACCGGCTGCCGAAGAACGGCACGACACTGGCGATCAGCGCCAGTACGCCGGCGACGGCCAGCAGGATCGCCATGTGTTTGATGGGGCTGGTGATCTCGCGGGGCGCCTCATCGCGCCAGTCGAGTCGGCCGGATGGCGGCGCGACAGATGCCACCGAACTGGCCTGATACGGGCTGTTGTCTTCCATGACGTGGTCTTCCTTTGGATGTACCACGAAGCTTAACGGCAGATGTATGAATTGAGTAGAGCCACGCCTTGCGTGGCTGCGTTACGCGTCGGCCCCGGTTTGCTGCCAGCACCAGTGCCAGGGTTCGTAGACGATGCCGTGCGGGTTGTCGCGCGGGTAGCTCAACCGGAAACCATGCGCGCCAGCATGCTGGACCAGCCATGCGAAGGCCGGGGTCGTCTCGAAGCTCTCTTCGGCCGGCGGTTCGCCGGGGCAGCTGATATCCAGCGCACGGCCGCTGTGGTGTTCGCTGTAGCCCGGTGCGGCGTTGACCTGCAGGATGTCGGCCACGTCGAGCCCACGCGCGCGTTTGCGGTCAAAGATGCCCAGCTGGTAGTCGTGGCTGCGGTAGCCGGAGACGGCGTCCAGCACGATGCCCTCGCGCGCTGCATGGGCGTGCATCCGCTGCCACGCGCGCGCGGCACCCTGCAGCAGCCACAACGGCCGCCGATAACGGTCGAACCCGGCCAGCGCCAACCGCGCCGGTTCGGCCTCCAGCGCCAAGCCGGTTTCGTGTTCGTAGCGGTCGGCATCGATACCCAGTTGCTGCAGGCGCTGCTGCAGGCCGCTCAGCGGCAGCAGCGCATCCGCCGCATGCGCGCGCTGGGTGCCGTGCAGGGCCAGGTCGAGCACGTCCAGTGCGGCTTCGATGCCGGGTTCGCGCATCAGCCGCGGCACCAGCGGCAGCAGTCCCTGCGCGGTGGCGGCGGCCAGGTAGCGGCCATCCCGCTTGCGCCGCAGCACCCAGCGCGCCTTCGCCAGCGCACGCGCGTCGGCATTGCCGCGCGCGCGCAACAGGCCGCCGGGCCACAGTTCGATGTCGGCGGTGTTGATCAGCAGGGCAGGGGATCGGCGCATGGGACCAGCTTAGTGCGCGCGGGCAGGCACGGCCAGCGCCTGCAGGGCCTCCAGCAGGGCGCGCGGCTGTTCGGGGCTGAGCAGCAGCACGCTGTCGTCGCGCAGCGGCAGGTACAGCACGCGGCTGGCGTCGGTGATCAGGCAGAACGCCTTGCGTCCACCCAGCCGGTAGTGGCCGGACTGGAAGCCGGGCATGCCGTATCCATTGGTCTTCAAGCCCGGCTTGTACTGGGGCTGCTCGGCCAGGTCGACGATCCGTGCCTGCGCTAGGTCCAGCGAGGCGACCGCGACGCGCCGGCGATAGAACGTGGACACCACCACCAGCGCATCCTCTTCAATGGCGATGCGGCGGCGGAAGAACGCCCAGGTCAGCAAGCCGGCCACCAGCAGCACGAAGGGCAGGGTGAAGCCGAGCTCATGCGGGGTGCGCTGCGCGGACTGCAGCGTGGTGGCCACGATCAGGGCGGCAACGCCCAGCATCGGAACCCACACCCACAGCAGGCGCCCCACCGGTGCAGCGGCTACCGCGAAGTCGATGTGGGCAGCGTGCGTGCGGTGCATGTCAGAGCTCCTTCTTGAAGACCAGCAGGGCCACGCCCATGGGCGTTGGTACCAGCGCGTTCACCAGTTCCCAGCCGAGCTGGCCGTGGCGGTTGAGCTCAGCCTGTATTTCCTCCGGCTTCAATCCGGTCCATGAGGGCTTCACTTCGACGGTCAGATAGCTCCAGCGCTTGCTCATTCCTTGCTCTCCGGGGTGGGTGCGGGCTTGGGAAGGCGTCCCGCCTTGCGCAATGCATCGCGCAGCACATATTCGATCTGCGCGTTGAGGCTGCGCAGTTCGTCGTCGGCCCAGCGTTGCGCCGCTGCCAGCACATCGGCATTGATTCGCAGCGGGTAGGCTTTCTTGTCGCTCATGCTCAGTACAACGAACCGGCGTTGACGATCGGCTGGGTGCCACGGTCCGAGCACAGCACGGTGAGCAGGTTGCCCACCATCTGCGCCTTGCGTTCCTCATCCAGCTGCACCACGCCGTTCTTCTGCAGTTCGAGCAGCGCCATTTCGACCATGCCGACCGCGCCGGCCACGATGCGCGTGCGTGCGGCGATCACCGCGTTGGCCTGCTGGCGCTGCAGCATCGCCTGGGCGATTTCCGGTGCATAGGCCAGGTGGCTGATGCGTGCATCGATGACCTGCACGCCGGCGTCGGCCAGGCGCTCGGCCAGCTCATCCTTGAGATGCTGGGAAATCTCGGCGGCGTGGCTGCGCAGCGAGAGCTGGCCGTCCTCATGCTGGTCGTACGGGTAGCTGGTGGCCATCGCGCGCAGCGCCGATTCGGACTGGATGTGCACGAAGCTCTCGTAGTCGTCCACGTTGTAGACCGCCTCGGATGCGTCGACCACCTGCCACACGATCACCGCGGCGATCTCGATGGGGCTGCCGTCCAGTTCGTTGACCTTGAGCTTGCCGCTCTCGAAGTTGCGCACGCGCTGGCTGACCTTTTTCTTGCTGAAGAACGGGTTGTTCCAGCGCAGGCCGTTGTCCTTCACGGTGCCCACGTACTTGCCGAACAGGCTCAGCACCACCGACTGGTTGGGCTGCACGGTGTACAGGCCGGTCAGGCTGAGCGAGGCCACGATGGCCAGCGCCGCGCTGCCGAACAGCAGCCCTGGCATGACGTTGCCGCGCTCCACGCCGATGATGAACATCCATACCGCCACGGCCAGCAGGGCAAGCACGCCCAGCAGGAAGGGCAGGCCGGAGAGCGAGCGGACGAGCTTTTCTTTCATGGGGGGCATCCTTGGCGGGGCAGGTTTGAATAAGTGATATCAAATTGATATCACTACCGCAAGTGCTGCGGCCCTGCGCAGCCACCCATGGGGTGGCTCTACAATGCTTCCCCCCGCTCAACATCCCGGAAAATGGCCATGATCACGCTCGGTACGCCGCTGTCCCCCTCTGCCACCCGCGTCCTGCTGCTGGGCTCTGGCGAACTGGGCAAGGAGGTCGCCATCGAGCTGCAGCGCCTGGGGGTGGAAGTGATCGCCGCCGATCGCTATGCCGACGCCCCGGCCATGCAGGTAGCCCACCGCTCGCACGTGATCGACATGCTCGACGCGATGGCGCTGCGCGCGCTGATCGCGGCGGAAAAGCCGCACCTGATCGTGCCGGAGATCGAGGCGATCCACACCGAGACGCTGGTCCAGCTGGAGCAGGAAACCGGCCAGCGGGTGGTGCCGACCGCGCGTGCGGCGCGCCTGACCATGGACCGCGAGGGCATCCGCCGCCTGGCGGCCGAGACGCTGGGCCTGCCGACCTCGCCGTACCGGTTCGTGGACACCGAGGCCGAGTACCGCGCCGCCGTGGCGGCCATTGGCCTGCCGTGCGTGGTCAAGCCGGTGATGTCGTCCTCGGGCAAGGGCCAGAGTACCCTGCGCAGCGACGCCGACATCGCGCCGGCCTGGGAATACGCGCAGACCGGCGGTCGCGCGGGTGCCGGCCGCTGCATCGTGGAAGGATTCATCGACTTCGATTACGAGATCACGCTGCTGACCGTGCGCCACGCCGGCGGCACTTCGTTCTGCGCACCGATCGGGCATTGGCAGAAGGACGGCGATTACCGCGAGAGCTGGCAGCCGCAGCCGATGTCGCCGGCGGCCCTGGCGCGCGCCGAGGAAATCTCGCAGGCGATCACCGATGACCTGGGTGGCTGGGGCCTGTTCGGGGTGGAGCTGTTCGTGAAGGGCGACGACGTGTGGTTCAGCGAGGTATCGCCGCGCCCGCACGACACCGGCCTGGTGACCCTGGCATCGCAGGAACTGAGCGAGTTCGCGCTGCACGCGCGCGCCATCCTTGGCCTGCCGATTCCGCTGATCCGGCAGAGCGGCCCGTCGGCTTCCTGCGCCATGCTCGCGCACGGCGAGGGCGTACCGTGTTTCAGCAACGTCGAGGCCGCGCTGGTGCATCCGGATACGGCGCTGCGCCTGTTCGGCAAGCCCAGCGTGCACGGCCACCGGCGCGTGGGTGTGACCCTGGCGCGGGGTGAGGACGTCGATCAGGCGCGGAAGATCGCGCGCGAAGCGGCCGAAGCGATCAAGGTGGAACTGCGGTAGTGCCGGCCGCTGGCCGGCTCCGCACGATGTGGGGTTCGCGAGGAGCCGGCCAGCGGCCGGCACTACGGCGATGCAGGGTTCGCCAGGAGCCGGCCAGCGGCCGGCATTGCGGCGATGTAGGGTTCCCCCAGGAGCCGGCCAGCGGCCGGCACTACTGCACGTCTACCCACACCAGATGGTGGTCGCTGCCGTCGGCGATCTTCGCTTCCGGACTGTCGTTGGCCGGCCAGAACACCCCGCTGCCGATGTAGCTGAAGCCCACCGACGGCAACACGTAGTCCAGGCGCATCGTGCCCGACTTCGGGCCGAAATCGCCGGTGGCATGGAACGGCGCGCCGCGCCGGACGATGCCCTTTTCGGCGTACGCCAGGCTGGTCTGCTCACCGCCCACGCTGCGCGGGGTCGGGTAACGCAGCACGCGCGGGTTCTCGATCAGCTCGACGATCCCGTCATGCCGGCCATCGCCGTCCACCGGGTCGTTGTTGAGGTCGCCCAGGATCACGAAGCGTGCATCCTGCGCCAGACCGCCGCACTGGCCGCGGTCATCGCACAGCCACGGCGTGTCGCCGCCCGACAGGTAGTCCCGCCACAGCCGCAGTTCGTCGTGGTTGCGCGCGGCGTTGCGCTTTTCCGGGCCGTCGAACACCGGCGGGGTCGGGTGCGAGACCAGGGCATGCACCACGCCGTTCGGGGTCTTCACCGGCACGTCCCAGTGCGACTTGGACGACAGGCGCAGCTGCGACCAGACGTGGTCGTTGTAGAACGACGTGCCGGTGCGCGGGTCGATCGGGCGCAGCGCGCCGGGCATCGCACTCCACTTCAGCAGCTGGAAGCTGCGGACCTGGGCGTCATCGATCGGATAGCGCGACAGCACCAGCATGCCGTACTGGCCGGGGTGCAGGCCGTACCCCCAGGCGTCGTTGCCACGGTTGCGGCCATCGCCGCCGATCTGCCCGTTGTTGTCCAGGTCCAGCCCGCTCTGCACACCGGTGTTGACCGGCGCCAGGTAGCGGTAGGCGAAATGCAGCGGCTCGCCGCCACCCGGCTGGGCCGTTTCCAGGTAACGCTGCTGGAACAGGTCGGCGGCGCGATGCGCGTCGTCGTAGTCGAATTCGTTGAGCAGCACCAGGTCCGGGCGGACCTGCTGCAGCACGGCGGCGATCTTGCGCGCGTGCGCGCTGTCGCCTTCCAGCTCGGCGATCAGGCCGCCGGTCTCGTCGCTGTACAGCGAGGTGTTGTAGGTGGCGATCCGCAGCGGCGCGGAGGCGGTATCCGGCATGGCGGTGGTCTTGGTCGGGGACTGGGCACAGGCGCCGCAGAGCAGGGCCAGGGCAAGGATCAGGGGATGGGCGTTCATCCCGCTATTCTGCACTGGAGCGCATTGCAGTGGCGGGTCAGAGCCCGTCCCGGGCATCGTCGAATTCATGCCAGCGGCGGCCGTCGTAAGCCTCCAACGGGCGGAAGCGGCGCTTGTAGTCCATCTTGCGGTGATCGCGGATCCAGTAGCCCAGGTACAGGTGCGGCAACTGCTCGCGCCGGGCCCAGGCGATCTGCTGCAGGATCGCGAAGGTGCCCAGGCCACGATGGGCGTGCTCGGGGTCGAAGAAGGTGTAGACCGCCGACAGGCCCTGGGTGGTGACGTCGGTGACCGCCACCGCGAGCAGGTCACCGCGGTGGCCGTCCTGCGACGGCCCGCGGATTTCCAGGAAGCGGCCCTGCGACCACTGCCCGATCAGGAACTGGTCGAACTCGTGCGGGCCGTGCTCGTCCATGCCGCCCTTCGCGTGGCGATGGGTGAGGTAGCGGTGGTAGAGCGCGAACTGCTCGTCGGTCTGCTCGGCGGCGACGATGCGCACTTCCAGGTCGTCGTTGCGGGCCAGGCAGCGGCGCTGGCTGCGGTCGGGGGCGAAGCGCGCCACCGGCACGCGCACCGACACGCAGGCGTGGCAGTTGGCGCAATGCGGGCGGTAGACCAGGTCGCCGGAGCGGCGGAAGCCCCAGCTCAGTGCCATCGGGTACAGCGTGCCCAGGCGCGGATCGTTCGGATCCAGCACCAGGTCGCGCGCGGCCCGTTCCGGCCAGTAACCACAGGGGTGGTCGCCGGTCTGGAACAGTCGCAGCTCGTCGTCGCGGTCGGTGTGGATCGCCATGACCACAGCATAGCGCCGGGGCGTCGCAGCCGCCGCGACTGTCTGCCCGATGAACGCGGCCGGGTGCCCGGTCAACCCGCTCGCCCCGGGTGCGTTTTCTCTCCCGTGGGTGCCAACGCACCGCACGAAGATTCCCCTACAGAACCGGAGTGACCCATGCGCAACCGCAAACCCCTTCTGCTGCTGGCCCTGCTGATGACCACCGGCGCTGCCGGCCTGGCGGTCGCCGCCGATGCGCCGGCCACGCCCGACAAGCCGGCCCGCGCGACGCTGGATACCAACGGCGACGGCGTCGTCGACCGCACCGAAGCCGCCAAGGCGCCGCGCCTGGCGGAGAAGTTCGACAGCCTGGATGCCAACAAGGACGGCAAGCTCTCCCGCGAAGAACTGCCGCGCTGGCAGGGCAAGCGTCACGGGCGTGGCCCGGGCGGCGCGCATGAGCGGCTGGAAAAGCTGGACGCGAACAAGGATGGCCGGATCAGCCGCGACGAGGCCAAGGCCGATCCGCGCCTGGCCGCCCGTTTCGACCAGATGGACGTCAACAAGGACGGCTACCTGGACAAGGCCGACCGCGAGCTGGGCATGAAGCAGCATCGTGACGCCTGGTTCGCCGCCGCCGACACCAACAAGGACGGCCAGATCAGCAAGGCCGAGTTCGATGCGGCAAAGGGCCCGTTCGGCGGTCCGCGTGGTGGGCATGGTGGTGACAAGCCGCCGATGCCGCCGAAGGCGCGCTGAGCTAGAGCCGACGTAGAGCCGACTGTTAGTCGGCTGCTCCCCGCTCAGGCGTCATGATCTTCATCTGGATATACACCCCTGGGGCGCCGGTCATCGACCGGCGCTCTTTTTCGCTCAGAACATCCCGCGCTGATGGGCCATGGCCAGCACAATGCCGGCGATCACCAGATTGGTCACCAGCAGTGCCGGCCTTCCGTACATCGACTGGTACACCCAACTCGGCCCGCTGCGTCCCTTGCGTGCGGCATCGCGCGCGATCATCGGGGCCATGATCCGCTGCAGGGGCACCAGGCACTGGTAGTTGACCACGCCGGTGCCAAGCACCATGGCGATCAGTGACCCGTACAGCGGGGCCTGCAGCACCGTCAGCGCGAGCACGGTCATGCAGACGAGCATGGCGGTGAACGTGCTGTAGTGCACGAAACGATGCACCGCGGCGCGCTCGCCCGGTGTTTCGGTATAGCAGAGCAGGTAGCGGCCGCCGAGGTAGCTGCCGATGACGCCACCGGCCATTGCGCCGATGGCGATGCCCCAGCTGAACTCCGGGCCGATCAGGTGACTCTGGCTGGCGGCTGCGCCGAGGGAGCCCATCGCCGCGCCGCCGGACAGACTGGCGCCACCCAGGCCGATCTTGCTGCCGCCCACGCCGACGCTGGTGCCGAGCAGGATGGCGGCGCTGGCCGTGCCCGGTGCCGCCACCATCACCATCGACACCACGGCCGTGGCGAACGCGGCGCCCGGTGCCGTGCCGCGTGCGAAGTCGCCGAAGCGGCGCAGCATCTCCTCACGCACGCTGGCGCGCGCCCGCGACAGGCGCTTGCGCACGGCGGCATCGCTCAGGCCCAGCAGGTTGGCCACCTGCTGCGAGCTCTGGCCTTCGCGGTAGTACAGCAGCAGGGTCTCGCGACTGTCTTCGGGCAGGGCCGAGATGATCTCTTCCGCGGCCAGTTCCTCCTCCGCGCGCTGCAGGTACTCCGGTGCGCTGGGGCCGGGGTCGGCGGCCATGCTGATGGCGATATCGGCGGCGTCACCGGACAGCGGCCGGCCGCGGTTGGCGCGCAGCCAGTCGCGGGCCAGGTTGCGGGTGATCTGGCGCAGCCACGGCAGGAAGCTGGCCGGGTTGTGCAGCTGGTTGAGCTGCTGCCAGGCCTTGATGAAGGCTTCCTGCGCGATGTCCTCGCTGGCCTGCACGTCGCGGGTGATGGCCAGCGCGATGGCGGTGACGGTGTTCTGGCACGCCAGCACGATACGGCCGTAGGACTGCTGGCAGCCGCCGGCAGCGGCGGGCAGTTCACGGTCGAGCGTGTCGGTCAGCGGGTGCGGGGTCATGGCGTCGGTCCCTGGCGGTGATGACATCATGACGCCGGGGCAGGGGAAATGTGACCGGCCGAATCTGCATGGAACCGTAGAGCCACGCCCTGCGTGGCTGCTCCTCGTTTTACGGTTGGTTGGTCGGGGGCGTGATACGGACGCGTACTTCTTCTTCTGGCGCCGGTTCGGCTGCCGGGGCCTGGGGTTGTGCCTGTTGCGTCTGTACCGGCACAGCCGTTGGGGCGCTGCGGTGGCGCATCACCACCACCATCGCCACGGCGGCGATGACCAGCAGCAGGCCGATGCGGATGCGCCAGGCCCAGTTGCGGCGGGGGGCCACGTCGGCCACCTGGTCGCGGAACGCGAATTCGGCGGTGGGGTGGTCGCGGCGGGTGGTTTCCAGCAGGCGCGCATCGCGCAGGATTTCGCGCGCACGCGGCTGGTCGTCGGCATGCACCACCCACAGGGTGGGGTGGGTGGTGGCCTTGCTGGTGTCCAGATAACTGAACTGGCTGCCGCGCTTGCTGTGGTACGAACGCCCGTTGGTGATGCGCACGTCGATGCCGGCGTCGCGGAGCAACCTGGCCACGCCTTCGACGGTTTCCACACGCTGGCTGCTGAAGATCTGACGCATATCGAATTATTCCTTGGCCGGTACGGCGGCGGCCGCGGCACGGTCATCCACCACGCGGATCAGGCCTTCCTGCGCGGTGCTGGCAACGAGTATGCCGTTGCGGGTGAAGAACTGGCCACGGGCCAGGCCGCGCGAATCCTGCGCGCTGGGGCTGTCCAGCGAGTACAGCAGCCAGTCGTCGGCGCGGAACGGGCGGTGGAACCAGATGGCGTGGTCCAGCGAGGCCATCTGCACGTGCGGCTGGTAGTAGCTGATGCCGTGCGGGAAGGTGGCGGTGCCGAGCAGATGGAAGTCCGAGGCATAGGCCAGCAGCGCCTGGTGCAGCTCGGGTGCGTCGCCGACGGTTTCGTTAAGGCGCAGCCACACCTGGTGGTACGGCGGGCGCTTGGGCGGGTGAAGCTCGTCGCGCGGGTACACGTGGCGGAACTCGAACGGGCCACCGCGCGAGAGCCAGCGCTGCACCTTGATGGGGAGGCGCTCAAGCACTTCCTGCGGCAACGGGCGGTTTGGTTCGATGTCTTCCGGCTGCGGCACTTCCGGCATCTTGTGCTGGTGCTCGGCGCCGGTCTCGGCCTGCTGGAACGAGGCCGCGCAGAAGAAGATCACCTTGCCGTGCTGGATCGCGGTGACCCGGCGCACGGAGAAGCTGCCGCCATCGCGGGTGCGGTCCACGTCGTAGACGATGGGGTGGTCGATGTTGCCTGCGCGCAGGAAATAGGCGTGCAGCGAATGCACGTGCCGGCCGTTGTCGACCGTGGCCTGCGCCGCAGACAGCGCCTGGCCCAGCACCTGGCCGCCAAACACGTATTTGGTGCCGATGTCGCGGCTCTGGCCACGGAACAGGTTGTCTTCCAGGCGCTCGAGCGTGAGCAGGTCGATCAGCTCGGAAACGACGGGTTCTTGCGTGGCGGACAAAGGCGGCAACCTGGGTTGGACTGGCGCCGATTATACGGGTCCAGTAGTGCCGGCCGCTGGCCGGCTCCTGGGCATGTCCAACCGCACGTGGAGCCGGCCAGCGGCCGGCACTACGGGGATGTCGGCGCGCACGTGGAGCCGGCCAGCGGCCGGCACTACGGGGATGTCGGCGCGTACTTGGAGCCGGCCAGCGGCCGGCACTACGGGATGTCTGCGCGCACGTGGAGCCGGCCAGCGGCCGGCACTACGGGGATGTCGGCGCGTACTTGGAGCCGGCCAGGTGTCCGGCTTCGCGGGTCAGCCCTTCCCCAGCCGCGCCACGAGCGTGTGCAACGCCTGCTGGGCGTCCGGCGCATACCAGGCCTCGACGAAGCGATCGAGCCGGATCAGGTCGGCGTGCAGCGCTTCGTGCAGGTCTTCGCGCGCGATGGCGCGGGTGAGCAGCATCGGCTGGCGCGGCAGCTTCAGCAGGCGGCCCAGCCAGGCCACCGCACGCGGCACCACGTCGGCCGGCGCGGCCAGTTCGTCCACCAGACCGATCTCCAGGGCGCGTTCGGCCGCGACCATCTCACCGCCGACCAGCAGCTGCGAGGCGCGATGGTGCCCGACCACGCGGCGCATCAGACGCTGGATGCCCTCCGGTGCCACCAGCCCCACCTGCACTTCGTTCAGGCCGATCACGGTCGGCTGGCTGGGATCCGGGCTGCGCGCCAGGATCCGGTAATCACAGCACAGCGCCAGCACGCAGCCACCGGCCGGGGCATGCCCGGTCAGTGCCGCCACCACCGGCACGCGGCTTTCGGCCAGGGTGCGCACCGCGCCGAAGAAGGCCTGCCAGCTGTCCAGCAGCTTGTGCCGGTCCTCGCCATGGCTGAGCAGGTGCGGCACGTCCATGCCGGCGCTGAAAATGCGCTCGCTGCCGGACAGCACCAGGCCGTGTACGTCATCGGACATGGCCTGGTTGATGTCGTGGATCAGGTGACGACACAGCTCGGTGTCCAGCGCATTGACCGGCGGGCGGGCCAGCCGCAGCTCGCGGATGGGGCCATGGTTGATCACCTCGATAAGGGTCGTCATGCTGCGATCTCGTTGCGGGCAGGGAACTGAGACGATGATAACCAAACCATTCGTTGGCGTATTGTTGATGCTGTGTGCCGGCGCAGCATCCGCCGGAGCGGCCGAGCCGTCCTGTGTGGTGGTGGAGCAGGGTTGGGTACGGCTGCCGCCGCCGTCGGCGTCCATGGCCGCCGGCTACGCAACGATCCGCAATGGCTGCAAGGTGGCGGTGACCGTGGTGGCAGCGGACAGCCGGGCGTTTGACGATGTATCGCTGCACGAATCCACGCGGATCGATGGGGTAAGCCGCATGCGTGCGGTGGAGCGGCTGCCGATTGCGGCAGGCGCCACGGTCGAGCTCAAGCCCGGTGGGCTGCACCTGATGCTGATGCAGTCGGTGGACACGCTCACGGCAGGCATGGTGTTGCCGTTGCGGCTGAGCCTGGCCGATGGGCGCAAGGTCGAAGGCACGCTGCAGGTGCGTGAGGCCGCGCGCTGAAGCGAGGCAGGGCATGACCCCAAACGAAACAGGCCGCCCATGGGCGGCCTGTTCTTCGATGCAACAGCGGTAGCGGGTCAGCTCGATGCGTTGCGGATCGCGTCCGGCAACGGCGCGCTCTTGCCGGTCTGCGTGTCCATCCAGACCACCACCACGTTGCCGTCCGAATACAGCGTGCTGTCGTTCTTCTCGTCCACGATGCGGTGGCCGATGGTCACGCTGCTGTTGCCAAGCCGCTCGACGAACAGCTCCACCACGATGTCGTTGGGCCACACGATCGGCAGGCGGTAGTTGACGTTGGTGGCGGCCACAACCGGTGCGATGCGGTCGGTCATCGAAACGCCTTCCACGCCCAGCATCCAGCGCACGCGCGCCTCTTCCAGGTAGGAAATGTACTTGGCGTTGTTGACGTGGCCCATGCTGTCCATGTCGCGCCAGCGCACGCTGATGGGCACGCGGGCGAGGATCTTGTGTTCGGTGGTCATCAGGCGTCCTTCTTCTTCTTGGCAGTGCTGGTCTTGCTGGTTTTGCTGGCCTTGCCGGTGGTCTTGGCCGCAGCGGCCTTCTTCGCCGGTTTTTCCGGCTTGGCCTTGCGCGGCGGACGCACGTCGGGCTTGTTGGCCACCGCGGCCGGGCGCTCCGGACGGGCGCTGACCGAGGGCAGCATCTTGGCGAGGAACTGGCCGGTGTACGAGGTCGGGCAGGCCGCCACATCTTCCGGCGTGCCGGTCACCAGGACGGTGCCGCCGCGATGGCCGCCCTCCGGCCCCAGGTCGACGATCCAGTCGGCGGTCTTGATGACGTCCAGGTTGTGCTCGATCACCACCACCGTGTTGCCCTCGTCGCGCAGCTTGTGCAGCACGCCGAGCAGCGCTTCGATGTCGTGGAAGTGCAGGCCGGTGGTTGGCTCGTCCAGGATGTAGAGCGTGCGCCCGGTATCGCGGCGCGACAGTTCCTTGGACAGCTTCACGCGCTGTGCTTCACCGCCGGACAGGGTGGTCGCGCTCTGGCCCAGCTTGATGTAGCTCAGGCCCACGTCGACCAGCGTTTCCAGCTTGCGCGCGATCCCCGGCACCGGTTCGAACAGCTTCAATGCATCTTCGACGGTCATCTGCAGCACGTCGTTGATGTTGTAGCCCTTGTACAGGATCTCCAGCGTTTCGCGGTTGTAGCGCTTGCCGTGGCAGACATCGCAGGGCACGTACACGTCCGGCAGGAAGTGCATCTCCACCTTGATCAGGCCATCGCCCTGGCACGCTTCGCAGCGACCGCCGCGCACGTTGAAGCTGAAACGGCCCGGCGAATAACCACGCGCACGCGCCTCGGGCACCTGTGCGTACAGTTCGCGCAGCGGCGTGAACAGACCGGTGTAGGTGGCCGGGTTCGAGCGCGGGGTGCGGCCGATGGGCGACTGGTCGATGTCCACCACCTTGTCGAACAGGTCCAGCCCTTCGACCTCCTTGTACGGGGCGACGGGGTGCGAGGAGCCGTTGATCTCGTTGGCGGCCAGCGAGAACAGGGTGTCGTTGATCAGCGTCGACTTGCCCGAGCCGGACACGCCGGTGATGCAGGTCAGCAGGCCCGACGGAATGTCCAGGTCCACACCTTTGAGGTTGTTGCCGCTGGCGCCGCGCAGGTGCAGCGTCATCTTCGGGTTGGGCGTGTGCCGGCGCGCGGGAATCTCGATGGCGCGCTTGCCCGACAGGTACTGGCCGGTCAGCGAGCGCGGTGCATCCAGGATGTCCTGCAGGGTGCCCTGGCCGACGATCTCGCCGCCGTGCACGCCCGCGCCCGGGCCGATATCCAGCACGTAGTCGGCCAGGCGGATGGCATCTTCGTCATGCTCGACCACGATCACCGTGTTGCCCAGGTCGCGCAGGCGGGTGAGGGTGCCGAGCAGGCGCTCGTTGTCGCGCTGGTGCAGGCCGATGGACGGCTCGTCGAGCACGTACATCACGCCCACCAGGCCGGCGCCGATCTGGCTGGCCAGGCGGATGCGCTGTGCCTCGCCACCGGACAGGGTGTCGGCCTTGCGCTCCAGGGTGAGGTAATCCAGGCCCACGTCGACCAGGAAGCCCAGGCGTTCGCCGATCTCCTTGACGATCTTGCCGGCGATCTCGCCGCGCCAGCCGGGCAGGCTCATGCCGCTGAAGAACTTCAGCGCCTCGTCGATCGGCAGCACCACCAGCTCCGGCAGCGCACGGTCGGCCACGAACACGTTGCGTGCGGCGCGGTTCAGGCGCTGGCCCTGGCACTCGGGGCAGTTGCGCTCACTGATGTACTTGGCCAGCTCTTCGCGCACCGCCGCCGATTCGGTTTCCTTGTAGCGGCGCTCGAGGTTGGGAATGATGCCCTCGAAGCGGTGCTTGCGCTGGGTGCGCCCACCGGCCTCGGTGAAGTAGGTGAAGGTGATGGTCTCATCGCCGCTGCCAAACAGCACCGCCTGGCGCACGCTGTCGGACAGGCTCTGCCACGGCGCATCCACGTCGAACTTGTAGTGCTTGGCCAGCGAGGCGATCAGCTGGAAATAATAGGCATTGCGGCGGTCCCAGCCGCGCACGGCACCGGCCGACAGCGACAGCTCCGGGTGCACCACCACGCGGCTGGGATCGAAGAACTCGGCCATGCCCAGCCCGTCGCAGCCCGGGCAGGCGCCGACCGGCGAGTTGAACGAGAACAGGCGCGGTTCCAGCTCCGGCAGCGAGTAGTCGCAGACCGGGCAGCTGTACTTGGACGAGAACAGATGCGCAGGCGCGTCCGCGACGTCCAGCGACTGCACCGAGACCATGCCGTCGCCCAGCTTCAGCGCGGTTTCGAAGCTTTCGGCCAGGCGCTGCTTGATGTCCTCGCGCGGACGGAAGCGGTCGATCACCGCTTCAATGGTGTGCTTCTGGCGCAGCGCCAGCGGCGGCACCGCGTCGATTTCATGCAGGGCGCCGTCCACCCGCACGCGCACGAAACCCTGCGCGCGCAGCTGGTCGAACACCTGGGCGTGCTCGCCCTTGCGCTCGCGGATCACCGGGGCCAGCAGCATGTAGCGCTGCTCCGGGTCCAGGGTGAGCACGTGGTCGACCATCTGGCTCACGGTCTGCGCTTCCAGCGGGTAGCCGTGGTCCGGGCAGCGCGGGCTGCCGACGCGGGCGTACAGCAGGCGCAGGTAGTCGTAGATCTCGGTGATGGTGCCCACGGTCGAACGCGGGTTGTGCGAGGTCGACTTCTGCTCGATCGAGATCGCCGGGGACAGGCCCTCGATGTGGTCCAGGTCCGGCTTTTCCATCACGCTCAGGAACTGGCGGGCATAGGCCGACAGCGACTCCACGTAACGGCGCTGGCCTTCGGCATAGATGGTGTCGAAGGCCAGCGAGGACTTGCCCGAGCCGGACAGGCCGGTGATGACAATGAGCTTGTCGCGGGGCAGGTCGAGATCGATGTTCTTGAGGTTGTGCGTCCGCGCGCCGCGGATGCGGATGAAATCCATCGCCATGGGGGATCCGTTGTGGGGCTTCGACCCGGGGGTCGGCAAGCGGGTGGGGCAAGCGGAGACGGCAATCGGTCAGCCTACCGAGCTTGGGATTTGGGGGCAATCGGCGACATTGCCAGTCCTGTGTCTCATCCCCTGAGACCGGCGGGTCGCTTACCTGAACGGGGTTCAGCCTATTGCGCCCCAAGGCGGGGGGTGGGTTGACCCGGGCTGGGGTGAGTCATTAAAATCCCGCTTCTGTCTGCCCTCGACGGCAGCAGTCCATAGACCACAATAACTACAGAGGAAGTCTGGTCATGTACGCAGTACTGGTAACCGGCGGTAAGCAATACCGCGTGGCGCAGGGCGAAACGCTCCGCGTTGAAAAGCTCGAAGTCGAAGTCGGCAACGAGATCAAGTTCGAAGAAATCCTGATGCTGGGTGACAGCGACGGCATCAAGCTGGGCGACGCGCTGAGCGGCGCTTCGGTCACTGCCAAGGTCGTGTCGCAGGGTCGTGCCGACAAGGTCCGGATCATCAAGTTCCGTCGCCGCAAGCACCACATGAAGCGCCAGGGTCACCGTCAGTACTACACCGAAATCGAGATCACCGGCATTGCCGGTGGCAGCAAGTAATAAGGAGAAGCAGTCATGGCACATAAGAAGGGCGTAGGCTCATCGCGCAACGGTCGCGACTCCAACCCGAAGTACCTCGGCGTCAAGATCTTCGGTGGCCAGGCCATCGATGCCGGCAACATCATCGTGCGTCAGCGCGGCACCCAGTTCCACCCGGGTACCGGCGTTGGCCTCGGCCGTGACCACACCCTGTTCGCGCTCGTCGACGGCAAGGTGGAGTTCTCGGTGAAGGGCCCGAAGAAGCGTCGTACCGTCAGCGTCGTCGCCGAAGCCTGAGCTTCGCGGCATGCAGGCGTCGCCCCCGCCCAGGCGTGGGGCCGCTGACGAAAGCCCCGCTTCGGCGGGGTTTTTGTTTTTCACGTTAGACTCTGCGGTCGGGTGCATCCGTTGCCCACCGCCTCCAGTTGGCATCCAGAATCATGAAACTTGTAGACGAAGCAGAAATCCAGGTCACCGCTGGCAATGGCGGTAACGGCTGCGTCGGTTTCCGTCGCGAGAAGTTCATTCCGCTGGGCGGCCCGGACGGCGGCGACGGCGGCAATGGCGGCAGCGTGTACATCCGCGCCGACGAAAACCTCAATACGCTGGTCGATTTCCGCCACGAGCGCATCTTCAAGGCGCAGCGCGGTGAAAACGGCATGGGCCGCCAGGCCTACGGCAAGGGCGGCGAAGACCTGTTCATCACCGTGCCGATCGGCACCGTGATCATGAACGTGGCCACCGACGAAGTGATCGGCGACCTGACCCAGCACGGCGACACCCTGCTGGTGGCCAAGGGCGGCAAGGGCGGCCTGGGCAACATGCACTTCAAGAGCTCCACCAACCGCTCGCCGCGCCAGTCGCTGCCGGGCGAGGAGGGCGAGGAGCGCCTGCTGAAGCTGGAGCTGAAGCTGCTGGCCGACGTCGGCCTGCTGGGCTTCCCCAACGCCGGCAAGAGCACCCTGATCCGCGCCGTCTCCGCTGCCACCCCCAAGGTGGCCGATTACCCGTTCACCACCCTCTACCCCAATCTGGGCGTGGTGCGCGTGGAGAACTACCGCAGCTTCGTGATCGCCGACATTCCCGGCCTGATCGAGGGTGCTGCCGACGGTGCCGGCCTGGGCGCGCAGTTCCTGCGCCACCTGCAGCGCACCCGCCTGCTGCTGCACCTGGTGGACATCTCCCCCATGGAGGGCGGTGTGGAAATCTCGCCGATCGAGCAGGTCCGGGCGATCGAGCGCGAGCTGGCCAAGCATGATCCGGAACTGCTGGACAAGCCGCGCTGGCTGGTGCTGAACAAGGCCGACCTGATGTTCGAGGACGAGGCCAAGGCCGCGGCCGAGAAGATCATCGCCGAGCTGGGCTGGACCCAGCCGTGGTACCTGGTCTCGGCGCTGGGCCGTGAAGGCACCTGGCCGATCATGACCAACATCATGGCGTTCTTCGACCGCCAGAAGGAAGACGAGGCGCAAGCGCGCGATGCGTACTGAGCGCCTGCGCTCGCGTCTGAAGAACCCGGCTGCGGCCGGGTTTTTCCGTTCTGCCGTAGCGCCACGCCCTGCGTGGCTGCCGCCGGCACAGGGTCCTGGGTCGCACGCATCCAGCCACGCAGGGCGTGGCTCTACGCGGGGTGTTTTCCGCGTTTGGTGCGCCAACGCAAAAAACCCGGCCAGGGCCGGGTTCTTTTACCGCACGCCGCGCAATGCGCGGCGTTGCGCCGTATCAGGCGGCCTTGAGGGCCTTGATGCGGGCGGTCAGGCGGCTCTTGTGACGGGCAGCCTTGTTCTTGTGGATCAGACCGCGCGAGCTGAAACGGTCGAGGATCGGCTGGGCGACGGCAAATGCTGCCTCGGCGCCGGCGGCGTCATTGGCATCCAGAGCCTTGATCACCTTCTTGACAGCGGTGCGCAGCATCGAACGCTGAGCCGTATTGCGCGCGTTGCGCACGACGGTCTGCTTGGCGCGCTTCTTGGCGGACTTGATATTGGCCACAGTGGTGGTTTCCTGAAAAATCGATGTAATGGGAACAGCAAGCTGGAAAGTATGATGGCTCGAAAAATGTACGTCAAGTCAATTGTCAAGAGGGAACACGGGTGAGTTCACCAAGGATGTTGCGCGGGCTGCTGTCTTTCAGCAGCATGACCATGATTTCGCGGGTGCTGGGGCTGGTTCGCGACCTGGCCGTTACCACCACGTTCGGCACCAATGCGGTGACCGACGCCTTCTGGGTCGCCTTCCGGGTACCCAACTTCCTGCGCCGGCTGTTCGCGGAGGGCTCGTTCGCGACCGCCTTCGTGCCGGTGTTCACGGAGGTGAAGGAAACCCGCTCGCACGAAGAGCTGCGCGAGCTGATGTCGCGGGTGGCCGGCACGCTGGGCGCGGTGCTGCTGCTGGTGACCGCGCTGGCGCTGATCTTCGCCCCGCAGCTGGCCACGCTGTTCTCCAGCGGGGTGGACACCGACCCGGCCAAGCACGGCCTGCTGGTGGACCTGTTCCGGCTGACCTTCCCGTTCCTGCTGTTCGTCTCGCTCACCGCCCTGGCGGGTGGGGCACTGAACAGCTTCCAGCGCTTCGCGATGCCCGCGCTGACCCCGGTGATCCTCAACCTGTGCATGATCGCCGGCGCGCTGTGGCTGGCGCCGCGGCTGGGCGGCACGCCGGAGAAGCAGATCCTCGCCCTGGGCTGGGCGGTGCTGGCGGCGGGCGTGCTGCAGCTGCTGTTCCAGCTGCCCTCGCTGAAGGGCATCAACCTGCTGACCCTGCCGCGCTGGGGCTGGAGCCATCCGGGCGTGCGCAAGGTGCTGACCCTGATGGTGCCCACCCTGTTCGGCTCGTCGGTGGCGCAGATCAACCTGCTGCTGGACACGGTGATCGCGGCGAAGCTGACCGACGGCTCGCAGTCCTGGCTGTCGCTGGCCGATCGCTTCCTGGAGCTGCCGCTGGGCGTGTTCGGGGTGGCGCTGGGCACGGTGATCCTGCCTGCGCTGGCCCGTCACCATGTCAGTACCGACAAGGCCGGGTTCTCCAGCGCGCTGGACTGGGGCCTGCGCACCACGCTGCTGATCGCCGTGCCGGCCATGCTGGGCCTGCTGCTGCTGGCCGAGCCGCTGATCGCCACGATCTTCCAGCACGGCCAGTTCACCCCCTTCGATACCCGCATGACCGCGTTGTCGGTGTACGGCCTGAGCCTGGCATTGCCGGCGTTCGCGCTGCTGAAGGTGGTGCTGCCGGCGTTCTACGCCCGTCAGGACACCCGCACCCCGGTACGCGCCGGCCTGGTCGCGCTGGTGGCCAACATGGTCTTCAATTTCGTGCTGCTGGCCGTGCTGTACCACGTGATGGTGCCCGAGGCGCTGAAGGCGCAGGGCGTGTGGGTGGCGCTGGGCAAGCAGCCGGGCCTGCACCTGGCCCTGGGCATCGCCAGCGCGCTGTCCAGTTACCTGAATCTCGGCCTGCTCTGGTACTGGCTGGGCAAGACCGGCGTGTACCAGCCCAAGCCCGGCTGGGCCGGCTACGCGACGCGTCTGGCGTTGGCCTGTGTGGCCATGGTGGCGGTGCTGCTGGGCCTGCTGCAGCTGATGTCGGCGTTCACCGACATGGATAAATGGCACCGCATCGGCAACCTGGCGCTGCTGGTCGGCGGTGGCGGCCTGACCTATCTGCTGGCCCTGGTGGCGATGGGCTTCCGCCCGCGCCACCTGCGCGAGCATTGATCCAAGGGCCCGCCATCACCATCTAGGACCGATGCCGGTAGCGCCACGCCCTGCGTGGCTGCCCGGCGACCCTTGTCACCCCGGTATACTTACCGGTCATGCATTGCAACAGATGGGCCCGGGTGGGCCGGATTCCGATCAGATGACCAGGTTGTTCAGAAGCATCGAAGGCGGGCGCTTGTTCCCGCACGGAAGCGTGGTCTGCATCGGCGCATTCGACGGCCTCCATCTGGGCCATCGTGCGCTGGTGCGGCATGCGGTGGCGCGTGCCCGCGCGTTGGGCGTGCCTGCCGTGGCGGTCGCCTTCGAGCCGCTGCCGCGCGAATACTTCGCCCAGGGCGAGCCGCCACCGCGGCTGACCCTGGC
The DNA here is from genome assembly GCF_057839485.1 of Stenotrophomonas sp. KH_036_B. Taxonomy (NCBI): domain Bacteria; kingdom Pseudomonadati; phylum Pseudomonadota; class Gammaproteobacteria; order Lysobacterales; family Lysobacteraceae; genus Stenotrophomonas; species Stenotrophomonas sp. KH_036_B. Next base: position 1,282,977 of record NZ_CM174491.1, read on the forward strand.
CCGCGACAAGGTGGCGATGCTGGGCGAGCTGGGCGTGGATGCGATCGGGCTGCTGCGTTTCGACGCGCGCATGGCCGCGATGCAGGCCGAGGACTTCGTGCAGCAGTTGCTGGTGCACCGCCTGGGCGCGCGCGAGGTCTGGATCGGGCCGGAGTTCTGCTTCGGCAACCGGCGCAGGGGCGACCTGGCCCTGCTGCAGGCGATGGGCGCCGAGCTGGGCTTCAGTGCCGGCGAGATCGAGCCGGTCGACCTGCACGGCGAGCGCATTTCCAGCACCCGCATCCGCCAGCTGCTGCGCGCCGGCGATTTCACCCATGCCAATGACCTGCTCGGTCGCCCGTATGCGATCGGGGGCAGGGTGGTGCGCGGCCGCCAGCTGGGCCGTACCCTCGGCTTTCCCACCGCCAACCTGCGCTTCCCCAAGACGCCGGCGCTGTCGGGCATCTATGCCACCTGGGTGCACGGCGTGTTCGACCAGCCGTGGCCCTCGGTCTCCAGCTTCGGCACGCGGCCGACGGTGGAGGGCGTGGAGCCGCTGCTGGAAGCCCACCTGTTCGATTTCCAGGGCGACCTGTACGGTCGTCATATCCAGGTTGAATTCGTCGCCAAGCTGCGCGATGAAGAAAAGTTCCATGATCTGGCGGCGTTGACCGACCAGATGCACCGTGACGCCGATCAGGCGCGTCACATCCTTTCCGAACACAGATTGCGAGCCACTGCGTGAGCCAGGACTACAAAGCCACCCTTCATCTGCCGGCAACCGAATTCCCGATGCGCGGCGACCTGCCCAAGCGCGAGCCGGGCATTCTGTCGCGCTGGGAAGACGAGGGCCTGTACGCCCGCCTGCGCGAAAACGCGCAGGGTCGCCCGCTGTTCGTGCTGCACGACGGCCCCCCGTATGCCAACGGCCAGATCCACCTGGGCCATGCGGTCAACAAGATCCTCAAGGACATCATCGTCAAGTCGCGCTACCTCGCCGGCTTCGATGCGCCCTACGTGCCCGGCTGGGATTGCCACGGCCTGCCGATCGAGATCGCGGTCGAGAAGAAGTGGGGCAAGGTGGGCGTCAAGCTGGACGCCGTCGAGTTCCGCCAGAAGTGCCGCGAGTACGCCGAAGAGCAGATCGAACTGCAGCGCCGCGACTTCAAGCGCCTGGGCGTGGTCGGCGATTGGGACAACCCGTACAAGACGCTGAGCTTCGATTTCGAGGCCAACGAAATCCGCGCGCTGTCCAAGGTGTTCGCCAACGGCCACATCGTGCGCGGCGCCAAGCCGGTGCACTGGTGCTTCGACTGCGGCTCGGCACTGGCCGAAGCGGAAATCGAATACCAGGACAAGACCTCGCCGGCCATCGACGTGGCGTATGTCGCGCGCGATTCGGCGCAGCTGGCGGCCCGCTTCGGCGTGAAACTGCCAATCGACGCCGAAGTCGCTGTCCCGATTTGGACGACCACCCCGTGGACGCTTCCCGCCTCCCTGGCGGTGTCGTTGGGTGCGGAAATCGACTACATGTTGGTTGAAGGGCCTGCTCATAACGGAAAGCGGCGACTGCTGGTGCTTGCTTCTGCGCTGGCTGCGCGCTCGTTGCAGCGCTACGGCGTGGAGAATGTCGAAGTACACGGCCATGCCGCCGGTGCCGCACTGGAGAACCTGCTGCTGGCGCACCCGTTCTACCCGCAGCGCGACATCCCGCTGCTCAACGGTGCCCACGTCTCCGACGAAGACGGTACCGGTGCGGTGCACACCGCCCCGGGCCACGGCCAGGAAGACTTCGTGGTCAGCCAGCAGTACGGGCTGATGGACCACTACACCGCCGGCCAGATCAATCCGGTCGACGGCCGCGGCGTGTACCTGCCCTCGACCCCGCCTGCAGGCGAGGTGGTGCTGGCCGGCGTGCACCTGTGGAAGGCGCAACCGCTGATCGTGGAGGTGCTGCGCGACGCCGGTGCGCTGCTCGCCTTCGTCGAGATCGTGCACAGCTACCCGCACTGCTGGCGGCACAAGACGCCGGTGGTGTTCCGCGCCACCCCGCAGTGGTTCATCTCGATGGACAAGGCCAACCTGCGCAGCGATGCGATGACGGCCATCGACAACGTGGGTTGGTTCCCGAGCTGGGGCAAGGCGCGCATCGGCGCCATGGTCGACGGGCGTCCGGACTGGTGCATCAGCCGCCAGCGCACCTGGGGCGTGCCGATTGCCTTCTTCACCCACCGCGAAACCGGCGAGCCGCATCCGCGCACCGTCGAGCTGATGCAGCAGGTGGCCGATCGCGTAGAGGTGGGCGGCATCGACGTGTGGTACTCGCTCGACGCGGCTGAACTGCTCGGCGATGAAGCGCCGCACTACGAGAAGGTCACCGACATCCTCGATGTCTGGTTCGACTCGGGCGTGACCCATGAAGGCGTGCTGCTGGCACGTGGCTTCGGCAAGCCGGCCGACCTGTACCTGGAAGGTTCGGACCAGCACCGCGGCTGGTTCCAGTCCTCGCTGCTGACCGGCGTGGCCATCGACACGCATGCGCCCTACAAGCAGTGCCTCACCCACGGTTTCACCGTGGACGAGAAGGGTCGCAAGATGTCCAAGTCGCTGGGCAACGGCATCGAGCCGCAGGACATCATGAAGACCCTGGGCGCGGACATCCTGCGCCTGTGGATCGCCTCGGCCGACTACAGCAACGAGATGTCGCTGTCGCAGGAAATCCTCAAGCGCAATGCAGACGCCTACCGGCGCCTGCGCAACACCGCGCGCTTCCTGCTCGGCAACCTGGACGGTTTCGATCCGGCGCAGCACCTGGTGGCCCCGGCCGACATGGTCGCGCTGGACCGCTGGATCGTGCATCGCGCCTGGGAAGTGCAGGAGAAGATCAAGGCGGCCTACACCGGCTACAACATGGCCGAGATCGTGCAGCTGCTGCTGAACTTCTGCAGCGTGGACCTCGGCTCGCTGTACCTGGACGTGACCAAGGACCGGCTGTACACCATGCCGACCGATTCGCGCGGCCGTCGCTCGGCGCAGAGCGCGATGTACCACATCGCCGAAGCGTTCACCCGCTGGATCGCGCCGATCCTGACCTTCACCGCCGACGAGCTGTGGGGCTACCTGCCGGGCGCGCGCAAGGACAACGTGCTGTTCGCCACCTGGTACGACGGCCTGGTGCCGCTGCCGGCGGATGCGGCCTTGAACGCGGCCGACTTCGACCAGCTGCTGGCCCTGCGCGAGCAGGTCGCCAAAGTGCTGGAACCGATGCGCGCCAACGGCGCGATCGGTGCGGCGCTGGAAGCGGAGATCACCGTGGCCGCCAACGCCGAAACCGCCGCGCGCTGGCAGCCGCTGGCCGATGAGCTGCGCTTCCTGTTGATCAGTGGTGATGTCAGCGTGCGCCCGGCGACCACCGACGAGGTGTTCGTCAGCGCCCAGCCGACCACCAAGCAGAAGTGCGTGCGCTGCTGGCACTACCGTGCCGACATCGGCAGCGTGGCCGCCCACCCGGAACTGTGTGGTCGTTGCGCCAGCAACGTCGACGGTGCCGGCGAAGACCGGAAGTGGTTCTGATGGCCGCCCCGCGTCCGCGTCCCAACGCGCTGGTGTGGCTGCTGCTGTCGGCGGCCGTCATCGGGCTGGACCAGTGGAGCAAGGCCTGGGTGCTGTCCAGCCTGCCCGAGTTCCAGCCGGTGGTGGTCATCGACGGCTTCTGGAACTGGTACCGCACCTACAACACCGGTGCGGCGTTCAGTTTCCTGAGCGACGCCGGTGGCTGGCAGCTGTGGTTCTTCACCGCCCTGGCGGTGGCCATCAGCGGCCTGATGGCCAAGTGGCTGTGGGAAACCCCGCGCGCCAACTGGCGCCGCGCGGTGCCCTTCGCGCTGGTGATCGGCGGGGCCATCGGCAACGTCATCGACCGCCAGGTGCATGGCCACGTGGTGGATTTCATCCAGTGGTATGTGGGTGAGCACTACTGGCCGTCCTTCAACATCGCCGATGCGGCGATCGTGGTCGGCGCGGTGGGTATTGCGGTGTTTGGCCTGTTCGAAGGCAAGTCCGAGAAAAAAGCGGGATAATTCCCTCCAGTTCCCTGTATCAACCGGCTCCGGCCGGCCGGAGTATCTGACCGATGGATGTGTTGCTCGCCAATCCGCGTGGTTTCTGTGCCGGTGTCGATCGTGCGATCGAGATCGTCAAGCGCGCGATCGAGACCCTGGGTGCGCCGATCTACGTGCGCCACGAGGTCGTGCACAACCGGTTCGTGGTCGATGACCTCAAGCGCCGCGGGGCCATCTTCGTCGAAGAGCTCGACGAGGTGCCGGACGACAACACGGTGATCTTCAGCGCCCACGGCGTCTCCCAGGCCGTGCGCCAGGAAGCCGAGCGGCGCGGGCTGAAGGTGTTCGACGCGACCTGCCCGCTGGTCACCAAGGTCCACCTGGAAGTGGCCCGGCATTGTCGCGCCGGTCGCGACGTGGTGCTGATCGGCCACGCCGGGCACCCGGAAGTGGAGGGCACCATGGGCCAGTGGAGCCGCGAGCGCGGCACCGGCACCATCTACCTGGTGGAAGACGTGGAAGACGTCGCCACGCTGGTGCTGGACCAGCCGGAGAACTTCGCCTACACCACCCAGACCACGCTGTCGGTGGACGACACCCGCAGCATCATCGACGCCCTGCGCACCCGCTTCCCGGCGATGCAGGGCCCGAAGAACGACGACATCTGCTACGCCACGCAGAACCGCCAGGACGCCGTACGCGACCTGGCCAAGCGCTGCGACCTGGTGCTGGTGGTCGGCTCGCCGAACAGCTCCAATTCCAACCGCCTCAGCGAGCTGGCGCGCCGCGACGGCGTGGAGTCCTACCTGATCGACGGCGCCGACGAGATCGACCCGGCGTGGGTGGCAGGCAAGAAGCACATCGGCCTCACTGCCGGCGCCTCCGCACCGCAGGTATTGGTGGATGGCGTGATCGCCCGCCTGAAGGAGCTGGGTGCCACCGGCGTGGGCGAGCTGGAGGGTGAGCCCGAATCGATGGTGTTTGCGTTGCCGAAGGAGTTGAGGCTTCGCCTCATCTCCTGACAAGGAGTGACGACCAACGGTCGTCACCGCGCAACGAAGGCATGACCTTTGGCCATGGGGCTGTGCATCACCGAGGACTAGCATCGAATCTTTCGTGTGCTGGAATCCGCCCCTGATGAAACTGCGTGCCGCCATCCTCTCCGTGCTTCTCGCCGCCACCACCTCGGGCGTGCAGGCGCAGACACCGCCGCCGCAGGATGTGGCCTTCCCGGGCCTGCTGCGCATCGACGTGGATGCACGCGACATCGGCCACCGCATCTTCAAGGTCAAGGCCACCGTCCCGGCCAAACCCGGCCCGCTGACCCTGCTGTACCCGCAGTGGCTGCCCGGTGCGCATTCCCCCAGCGGCCCCATCGACAAGCTTGCCGGCCTGGTGGTCAGTGCCAACGGCAAACCGCTGGCATGGACCCGCGATCCGTACAACGTCTACGCCTTCACCGTGGACGTCCCGCAGGGCGCCAGCGAGGTCGTCGCCGAGTTCAAGTTCCTTTCCTCGCAGGGCGCAGGGCAGGGCCGGGTGGTGATGACCCCGGAAATGCTCAACCTGCAGTGGAACGCCAACTCGCTGTATCCGGCCGGCGTGATCACCCGCAACATCCAGACGCAGGCCAGCGTGACCCTGCCTGCCGGATGGTCGTACGCCACCGCCCTGGATACCGAGCGCCGCGACGGCGATACCGTGGTGTTCAAGCCGATCAGCTACGACCACCTGGTGGACTCGCCACTGTTCGCCGGCCGCCACTACCAGCAGTTCGACCTCGATCCCGGCGCGAAGGTGCCGGTGCATCTGAACGTCTTCGCCGACGATGCAAAGTCGCTGGTCACCAAGCCGGAGCAGGTGCAGGCGCACCGTGCACTCGTGCAGCAGATGTACAAGCTCTACGGTGCCCGCCACTTCGACAGGTACGAGTTCCTGCTCGCGCTGACCGGCAAACTCGGTGGCATCGGCCTGGAGCACCAGCGCTCCAGCGAGAACAGCGGCGACACCGGCTACTTCACCGAGTGGGACAAGACCTGGCTGGGTCGCGACCTGCTGCCGCACGAATTCAACCACTCCTGGAACGGCAAGTACCGCCGCGGCGCGGACCTGACCACCGCCAACTTCAACGTGCCGATGGGCGACAGCCTGCTGTGGGTGTATGAAGGCCAGACCCAGTTCTGGGGCCACGTGCTCGCCGCGCGTTCGGGGTTGTGGAGCAACGACCAGACCCGCGACATGCTGGCCAATGTTGCCGCCAGTTATGACCGCGGCCGCCCCGGCCTGGCCTGGCGCACGCTCCAGGACACCACCAACGACCCCACCATCGCCCAGCGCCGCGCGCTCGCCTACCGCAACTATCAGATGAGCGAGGACTACTACTCCGGCGGCCAGATGGTGTGGCTGGAGGTGGAGGGCAAGCTGCGCGCCTTGACCGGCAACAAGCGCAGCCTGGACGATTTCGCCAAGGCCTTCTTCGGCATGCACGACGGCGACTGGAACGTGAATCCCTATGCGTTCGATGAGGTGGTCGGCACGTTGAACGGCATCGCGCCGTACGACTGGGCGAGCTTCCTGCGCGAGCGCCTGGATGGCCACGGTCCACTCACTGGCGGGCTGGAAGCAGCCGGTTGGACACTGGTCTACACCGACACCCCGAACGACGCGTTCAAAGCGCAGGAAACCCGCGCCAAGAACACCAACCTGCTGTACTCGCTGGGCGTGGCGGTCACCGAAGGCGGCGCCATCACCGACGTGCTCTGGGACAGCGCTGCGTTCAACGCCGGCCTCGCACCGGGCATGAGCGTGCTGGCGCTCAACGGCCGTGTGTTCAAGGGCGAAGACCTGAAGGAGGCCGTGACAGCGGCCAAGACCGACAAGGCGCCGATCACCCTGCTGGTGCGCAACTTCGACCACATCGATACGGTCACCTTGAACTACCACGGTGGCCTGCAGTACCCGTCGCTGCAGCGCATCGCCGGCAAGCCCGACCGCCTGGCCGAGTTGTGGAAAGCGCGATGACCCTGCGCCGCGACGTGCCGATCGTGCTGGCGGCGGTGGCCGCCATCGTCGGCGCGTCGCTGGACGGCGATGGCCGCTGGCTGCACTACATCGCCAAGCCGCTGGCCACGCTGTTGATCGCCGCCATCGTCTGGCGCGCATCGCCCGCAACACCCGGCTACCGCCGCGCGATCCTGCTCGGCATGGGGTTCTCGTGTGTGGGCGACATCGCACTGATGCTGCCGTTCGACGCCTTCGTGCCGGGCCTGGTGGCCTTCCTGCTGGCGCACGTGTGCTACATCGTGGCCTTCCGCGCCGGCTTCGGGGCGGGGCGTGGGCTGCTGCTGGCCGCAGCATTGCTCGCCCTGTTCGCCGGCATCAACCTGGCCGGGTTGTGGCCGCTGTTGCCGGGTGAGCTGCGCGTTCCGGTGGTGGTTTACGTGGTCGTGCTCGCATTGATGGCGACGCTCGCGCTGGCCCGCGCGTGGTCACGCGTGTCGCCAGCGCCATCCGCACACACCACCGCCCGCTGGGCGGCGGCAGGTGCGGTGCTGTTCGTCATCAGCGATTCGGTACTGGCCTGGGACCGCTTCGGTGGCGGCCTGCCAGTCGCCTCCCTCTGCGTGCTGGGCACCTACTACGCAGCGCAGTACTGCATCGCCCGCTCGGTCCGCTAACCGTTCGCGCGCATCTCGCGGCATCGGGCACCGGTGGCGTGGCTCTGGCCGGCTCTCTCGCTCACTGCCCGACATCACCCGCGTTTTCACACCGCTTCCCCTCACCACACAACCGATCCAACAGCGCCAACGCCACCCCATTGCTCCACCCGAATCCATCCTGCAACGGGTACTCGCCACCGCCACCCCCGCCGGCCGAGCCATCCACCACATACTTCTCCACCAGCTTCCCGTCACGGTCGTAGACGGTCTGCACCGTACGCAGGAACCGCACCCCGATCTTCCGCGCCAGCGCGTCCTGCCCGTAGTGCTGCAGCCCGTCCACCGCAGCCCATTGCAGCGGCGCCCAGCCGTTGGGCGCATCCCACTGCTGTCCGGTGTTCTCCGTGGTCGTGAGCAGCCCGCCTTCGCGCAGCAACTGGACTTCCACCGCGTCCGCGGTGCGGCGTGCCTGTGCAGGGCTGGCCACCTCCAGCCACAGCGGGAACAACGCCGCGGCGGTGAGGGCAGGGCGGGGCGTGCCGCGTTCCAGGTCGCGGTCGGCATACCAGCCTTGGCGCTCATCCCAGAGCAGTGCATTGATCGCCGCCTTGCGGCGCTCGGCCTGTCGCGCGAACGCCCGTGCCGCCATACGGTCGCCGGACACACGGCTGGCGCGGGCCAGCGTGGTTTCCAGATGGAACAGCAGGCTGTTCAGATCCACCGGCACGATCTCCGTGGTGTGGATGCTGCCCAGCTCGGCCGGATGGACCAGCCAGCGCGAGCTGAAATCCCAGCCGGATTCGGCACCGGCGCGCAGGTCGCGGTACACCCGCGAGGGCGCACGGTCGGGCACCGTCGCGGCCGTGGCCAGATCGTCCGTCCACGACTCGGTACGCGGCACCGCCCGCGCATCCCAGTAACGGTTGAGCAGGCTGCCGTCATTCATCCGCACCACCCGTTCGCTGGCCGCGCCCGGCGCAAGCCCTTCGGCACCGCGCATCCAGAACGCATGTTCGGTGCGCAGCTGCGGCAGGTAGCGGCGGTAGGCATCATCCCCTTCATGCGTGGCCAGCAGGTTCACCATCAGGCTGAAGAACGGTGGCTGCGAGCGGCTGAGGTAGTAGCTGCGGTTGCCGTTGGGAATGTGCCCGTACTGGTCCAGCTGCCAGGCGAAGTTGTCCAGCATGTCGCGCACCTGCTGCCAGCGCCCGCTCGATGCCAGGCCCAGCATCGTGAAGTAGCTGTCCCAGTAGTACACCTCGCGGAAGCGACCGCCGGGGACCACGTAGGGCTTGGGCAGGGGCAGCAGCGAGCCGCGCGGGTCAACCGTGTCGGTGCTGCGCGTGAGCACCGGCCACAGCCCGTCGATATGCGCGCGCAGGGTTTCGCCTGCCGGCGGGACATAGGCCGCTGCATCAGCGGGCACCGTGAAGTGCTCTGCGACAAAGGCCGGTAACGCGTACCCCGGCTGGGTCTGCGCGCGCTGCCATTCGGCCATCAGCGCGCTGACGTCCCGCCCGGGCACCGCATCGGCGAAGGTCTTCTGGTCCTTGAACAGGTGCGCGCGCTGCACCTGCTGGAAGAGGGGTTGCCACTGCTGGTCTGGCGGTATCTGCGAAGGGCCCTCGGCCGCAGCGGTGCCGGTGAACAGCAGGGTGGCCAGCAGCAGGCCGGGCAGGCGGGCAGAGGGGAGCATGCGGTGCCTCCAGATGACTGTCCGGGCACTCTACGGGCGATGACGTCAACGGCAGGTGGGTCCTGCAGCCACGTTGCGCAACCGCGGGCAATCTTCCCGCTGCCTGCCGAACCCGCTAACATTCCCATGGGTCACGCCGCTGGGGAGCGGCGCACCTTCAAGGATGTCGCTCATTTCAGGATCGTTGGAGCCTGCCGGTCGGTGTGACCGGATTTCAGGGAGAGATCGTATGCGCAGCGTGCTGTTCGTTGTGGCTCTGCTGTTGGCAGTGCCGGGTATTGCCGTGAGTGCCCCCCAGGAGCCTGCCAAGCTGGTAGTGACCCACGGGTATGCGTATGCGTCGTTTTCCAAGGGCGGGCGCGATGTGCTCGTCGTCAGTCCGGTGGGCAGCAAGCGTGAGATCCGCATCGACATGGCGGCGCCGGTGCCGGCGGTTGCCAGCATGCAGGCGCTGGGCATGTGGTTGCCGGCCGGCAGTTATCGCATTGCCGGGTGGGGCCTTCTGAAATGGAAGGATGGCCCGACGTTCGAGATCAAGCCCGGTCGGGTCACCGACCTGGGTGACTACGTGGCCGTCAATGTGGGTGGCTACAAAACCGTGGTGCTGCCCATCACCCATGCGGAGCATACGGGCGCGGTGGCAGCGGCGACGCAACCCTTTGCCTCGCTGTTGACCGACCCCGCGCCGCTTCGTCCCGCACGCCTGTCCCTGTCGCCGGCCATGGACCCAGGCATGACGAACACCGGTCTGGGACTGATCGGCGACCTGCTGATCGCCTATGACCGCAAAGTCAACAAGCCCTCCACGATCGAGGCGCTGACATCGGCCAAGGATCCGGACGCGTTTCTCCGTCTGGTCCGCACGGTCACGCTTCCCGTGCAGGATGAACCGGCCCTGCTCGCCGATGGCACGATGTACTTCCCGGCCGACTTCGGACAGTTGCGCAGGCGCACGCCAGACGGCCAGTGGAGCAACGTCGGCATGGACACCCTGCGCAGGATCATGTCGGTGGAAGCGCACGACGGACGCCTGGTCACGGGAAGCGATGACGGGCACATCCGCGAGACCCGCGATGGCGGCAACACCTGGACTCCGCTCGCATCGCTGGGCAGCATGCGTTCGGTCGTGGACATCGACCACGCGGGCACCCACTGGGTCGTGACCACTTCAGAGAACGCCGATCCCTTCGAGGCGGGTCGCATCCCGCCGGTGGCCAGACTGCAGCCGCCGGCCAAGGCGGTGCGCCTGCGAGTGTATGTCGCGCAGCGGGATGACCTCAGTGATCTCGCGCTTTCCCGCGAGTTGCCGCTGGAGGGCAAGGACATGTGGGGTTGGGTGGGCGCGCAGGGGCAGCTGGTGGACAACCGCTACTACCTGCTGGCCGGCAACACGCCGCAGCGACTGGATCTGGCCAACGGCCAGTGGAAGGCGATCGCCCCCCGGGAGCGGACGTCCTCGCTTCGCGTCAACCCGTCCACCGGTGTGGTCGCGGCGCTCTGGAGCCAAGGTGCGTTCTCGAAGGTCTACTACTCGACGAACCACGGGGACACCTGGCAGCAGATCGGCCGCCCGCCCTACATCATCCAGGACCTGCAGATGGACACCGCCACCGCGGGCTGGGCGACCCGCTGGAACGTCAATACGTGGGGTGGCGTGTGGGAGCTGTACGCCTACTCGGCGCAGAAGAACGACTGGGACATGACCGGCGAGGCGCCCTTCAACTGCAGGCCCCTTCGCGTGAGCGCCCAGGCGCCCGTGCTGTGCCTGGCGACGGATTCCAGCATCTTCGCGTTGCGCGACGGTGCCTGGAAGGTCGAATTCTCGGCGCAGTGAGTGGGCCGGGCACCCGTTCAGCCGGCCCGGGGGCGCTTCCGCCAAGGCGGATTGACCCCCGGCGGTCGCCCCTTTAGAATTGCCTGCTCAGCCGGAATAGCTCAGTTGGTAGAGCGGCGCATTCGTAATGCGTAGGTCGTAGGTTCGATTCCTATTTCCGGCACCAGTTTCAGCAGAAGCCCCGGCCTTGGTCGGGGCTTTTTGTTTGGGGCCTTCGGCATACATCTTCTTTAGCCGTCGGTTCTCGTCCTGCAGCTCCTTGTGCTGGGACACCATGGACGCATCCATGCCGACAAACTTGCTGCGCCACTTGCAGAGCGTCGCTGAACTGTCGTGCTGGCGAAACAGGTCGGGCACAGGCGTGCCGTCCTCAGCCTGGTTGAGCACTGTGATGATCTGGCTGTGGGTGAAGCGTGACTTCTTCATGGGATCTCCTCGGGTTACGTTACGAGAAAATCCCACTTTTGGCTGCCGCTAACCTGCGGGAGATTACCGGTGTGTGAGCACCCCGAAGAGCTCGCCGACTTCGGCGACTTCCAGCCCGGCAGGAACAAGGCGGTGCCTAGCAGTGTAGACCGCCTGAACGTGCTGTTCGACAACTGCCAGCAGCGCTTGGCGGTGGAGGTGTCCGTTTCAGCGGGGCAGGTTCACTTGGCCATCGCATCGGGACAGTGGTGGTTGGCTATTGCAACGTCACTCACCAGTTGGTGCAGCTGCCTCGTAATCCTCGGGTGGCCTATAGACCACGGTAAATCTCTGTTCGTGATCTGGGTATCGGTCCATCAGGAAGAACTCACGTCTGAACAGGTCGAAGAAGTATCGGTTCTGTTCGCGATAGAGGCCGGCTACCACTTCAGCAGTGACATCGGGTCCGATGTGATCGCGATACTTTCTCACGAACTCCTCACCCCGCAAACGACGCCCATTCTCCGTTTCTTGCGTCTGTTGGGTGTAGTCCCATACGACCTGAAAAATGGTCTCTGCGCTTCGGTAGACGTACGTATCGGGTCGAGTTTCGCAGAGTGCATTGAATGCCAGAGAGGCCCTCCGCGTCTGGAATAGCGTGCTGTAAAAGGCTAGGTAGCCGCACTCTATTTCATGAGGAAAAAGTTCGCAGGTTGATCCGATGAGGGCGAACAGGGGGGCTTTGTCAACCGGTTGCACAGTGTGAGTGATCGCGTGCCCATCACAGGACGCCATGACCACCAGTAGGTTCATTGCAGTCGCTAGATTCAGGTCCGTCAAGTAGGGCTTTAGCTCAAGCCACGTGCAGGTGGTATCGTCAGCAAATCTAATTCCTTCGTCACCAGCGTGGCACTCAAGATGCAAAACCGGGACGTTGCCAGTTTCAACAACTCGTTGCGCCATGGTTTGTAGGAACTCCAACGCCTCGCGACTGCTTTCAACTCGTTGATATAAAACCTCCGGAGTCGGCGCAAAAACGCTCGCGCGAATCAAGAGGTCATCGTAGAGCCGCATCGCAGTGTTCCGTTCCCCACGAGGGATGGTGTCCAAGATCTGTATTTGATTGAAGCGCATGGCGTCACCCAAGTTTGAATTGGACGGCGGATGATCCCACGCCCCTGCGAGGCGCACATGTCGGCAGGCTATCGCTAAGCACTGGCGCGACTACTCCCGGTATCAACGTTGCGTTAGTGCCAATGCCTTCCGTGTCCATGAGAATCCTTTGTGGCCGTTGCTACGTGCTCCTGGCGAACAATATCAGGGGTAGGCGGGAGGAGCCAATGGTCGCTCGTGGTCAGTCCTCGGGCTGCGCTGGCCGCTTCGTGGCTCTTCTTAGGGGCTTGCTGCTAGCATTGGGTCGCCTGCGACTCTCCGGCGGGTTAATAGGGGAGGGGAAATGCCACTCTGCAAAATCTGCAACCGGCATGCTGCGAGGCTAATCCGCTGCCATATCTACCCTGACGCTCTCTCAAAGGAGGCCGCAGGGGAAGAGCGCAAGCTGATATCCATGTCCACGACAAACGGCCCGCGCGCGTCTTTCGCGACCGCCGGGCTGTTCGATGAACACTTGGCGTGCCTGGAGTGCGAGCGCCTATTTGGCCCCGCAAATAACTACGCCATTATGTTCAGGCGGCGGGCGCTGGCGCTGACGCTCCCAGCCATGCGATGGAAGGCCGCGAGCTTGCCGACCTTCGACGCTGATCCCGAGCGGCTACACACTTTTGCAATGAACACCCTGCTGCGCGCCCACTTCAGTGATCGTTGGGAGGTAAAGTCCGTCGAGGTGCCAGAGATAGCAGCGGAGGCGCTGACGGCACTTCAGGGCGGGCGGGCGACTATCCATAGTGGCCGCGAGGTTGCCATTATCCTGACCCGCAGCGACTTAGCGGGATTCCTTGCGACACCCCATCCTCTGGATATTGGAGGGCATCCAGTCTACGCGATTCAATTGCCGAACATGATGTTCTATGTGGCCGTGTCTAGTGTGGGATTGGGACCAGCCTTTTCCCATATGGCCCTCCGCCCGGGGCGTGAGGTCACCGTGTGGCGGCGACGCAAGCCCGTCCCGCAGGAACTGCTCCCCGCGCGCGATATGTTTGATGCGTTGGGGGATAGGGTGGATCGCATGTTTAAGTTGAAGTGAAGGGAAACGCCATGAACCCAGCCGAGACCTTCTGCGCGCAGCTATATGCGGTCCACTCGGGCCGTGTGCCGTTGTGCGTCGGCATGCAAAAGCTCTTTCGCAAGATGTATCCGCTCGTCTTCCAGAGTCATGAAGGTGTCCCCTTGGGCCTCGTTGGGTGCGCTTGGAATGAAGGGATCGACACGGACCTAGTTCAGCTCTATCACGTCAGTTCATTCCGACCCGGCTCAGCGGCAGGGAGCAGCATTCTGTCCGCCCTCTGCGCACTTGCGGATGACCTACAGGTGCGCATCACGACACAGCCCGAGTTGATCGGTGTGGGTGTACCCGGCTGGGAAGTGCCCGACGATGACCGCAGTGGCACAGAAGGTCATCATCGGCGTTGCTACGGCCGCTGCCGTCTGGGCAACCTCCGCACTCGTCGAAGGCAAGACCTCGAACGCACTCCAGGACGCGCAGCTTTGCGCGCCACGAGACGACCCTCCAGAAGATCGACTCGCTGAGCAAGCAGCTCACGGAGACCAATAAGAACCTCGCAGTGTTCCAAGAGCAGCTTAAGGAGGTGCGTGATGAGTCGCGCAAGTGAAGAATCAGCCGAGGAGTTGCATGCCCTGGCATTCCAAGTGATCCAGGACGAGATTAAAGGCTACCGCGAACGCCAGGAGCCTGTGCCCCCGGGCATTGATCGGGCAGGCCATCAAGATTCTTAAGGACAACGGCATCGAGTCGCCTGTCCGCGCCCAGAAGGCGCACGACGCCATGGCCGCACACCTCCCGGACTTCGGTCCCGAGGACGTCGTTACCGGCGTACCCCACTAGGGCCTACACGTTAGACGTGATCATCTCGACGACCCTGGACGCGATGACGAACAGTGCACCCAGGACGACCAGGATGAATTGCCACCTGGAGTAGGCCAGCGCTCCCCTCTCAGCATTGTGATACCACTGATTTGTCAGCGCCGCGCCGAACTGGAATTCCTCTGCGGTGTCGGGTTGGAGGGGATGGTTTCCGTCTTGAAGCTGAGTCAGATACACGTTGAACTTCTTCATCTGCAGCTCAGCTCTCAAAGCGAGGCAGCCAAGCAGAAAAGAGAGTAGCCACAGTGCAGCGCCTTGAAGGAGTAGCGTTCCCGCCAGATCGAACGACTGGCCCTCCAGCTTCTGAACAGCGAAGCCGATGCCAGCGCCACTCGCGGTCAGCAGAAAATAGTTGTACTTCAGCCCTGCGTCGGCGTGCTGTTGAATCAGCAGCTTCTGAATGTCCGAGACGGCCATGATTCCTCCAGTTAAAAGCGTGGTTCTGCCTTGCGGCACGTCCCGATGAAGATGAACTGGGTCCGCACCGTGTCCGCTAGTCGCATATCGCCGGAAAAGCGGTCTAGCGTGATGTCCCTAGTCTCGCCTGACTTCGCCTTGAGTTCACCCGTGTAACGGTCGGGCTGTTCTTAGACCGGACCCTCGACCCACCCGATGTCAGATGGTGAGCGAGCGGTCATGTGTTCCCGATCCAAGAACACCGTATAGGTCGCGCGCGCCGGTTCGCCATCCCCGTAGTAGATGCCGTCGCAAACCAGTGAATCCGCATGCGCGCTGCCTGCCGCAGCCAGGGCTATCAGCCCAATCAATTCGTACTTCATATCCACTCCTGGGTAGTGCGCGAAGTCTAGCCTGAGGCGCGCTCCAGCGCCCCTCTGGGGCGGCTTGGGGGCTTCCCGCTAATCATCCGTGCCACCTGCCTCCTGCGCGTGCCTCCTGGCAGCGCCTAGGGGCCACTGCGGGCATACATATCCGTGAAAGCATCTACATCCTATCCAGAATGGGTGACCTGTGAGACCGAGCGTCGGATGCACGACGACTTCCGCGTCTTCCTGTTAGTCCTGTGGAAGCACCTGAAGCTGCCGCCGCCGACCAAGCGCCAGTACGCCATCGCCCAGCACGTGGCGACCGGACCGCGCCGCCGAATGATCCAGGCGTGGCGTGGTGCAGCGAAGACCTGGATCACCTGTGCGTACGCACTTTGGCGGCTCTACAGGAATCCGAATGAGCGCATCAAGATTGTCTCGGCCAACGAAGACAAGGCCATCGAGAACGCGGTCTTCATCAAGCGTCTGATCCAGGAGGTGAGGTAACCTCGCTGGACCTCGTGTCAGACGTTCAAGCCTTCCTCAGCACCGGCTTCGGGAACACGTTACCTGGCCCTCGGTTCCTTTTGACCTCTGCCGCACCGGCCTTGCCTCCGAACTTGTCGCGCAGGCAATGCTCAGTGAGAGCCGCGATCATCCCCTGTGCATAAAGGTTGACCACATCCCAGTCCGGGTAAGTCTTCGTGCCGTTGACGATGTACCGCAGGGCTTGCCGATGGTTCGCAGCCTCCAGTAGCTCCAGTATCGGCAGCAGGGCCGCCGCGTTCGGCCAGAGGCGGTCAAGGCGCTTTCCCATCGCTTCTTCATGGATGCGCGGGAGGTTGTGGCGAATGTTCAACAGGGCATCCAATGTGGCCCCACGGCTCCTTAGAAACGCCTTCAAAGCCAGCTCAAGGGAATGGGCTATGAGCAAGTACGGCACCACGGACCGGTCGTCCTGCCGCTTCACCATATCGGCGGCGCGTTGGTACTCGTGAGCGTAGCGCAGCAGGCCAAGGGAGGAGGTGCGCTCTTCCTCCTCGGCGATCTGTTCGAGGGTCTTCTTCGGGCGCGCCATTGTCGGTCTCAGGGCTTCGCAGGGGGTTGGGACGATACCTTTGGGGACGCTGTAGGGTTCACTGCCGCAGACTGCTGCAGTGCTGCCTGGGCGCCTTCTGCGCGCACGAGGTCTGACGGCTTTAATACGCTGAAGACCAGCGACAGGAGAGAGACCCAGAGCGCTGCAAATGCGATCCTCTGCGTCCAGCTCTGCCGCGTGTCTTCGGCCTGAAGGTTTGCGTACAGAGCCGCTGCTCGCGCGAGATTCACATGCAGGCCGTCTAACGCTGTGTGGCGTGTCAGATGGCCTTTGCCACCGTGCTTGGTGCAATAGACGGTGTTCAAGTGATACTCAAGTCGCGCGGTCAGGTCTTTGGGGCGGATACGAAGGGTCTCAGCGATCCGCGTGAAGTCCTTCGGGTCAATATAGACGTCGTCGCCGATTGAGCCTTTCCCGTGCTTTGCATCCGCCGCTCTGGCAGCGCGCAGCAACTCCGTAACTACCTGTAGGTCTGTCGGTTCCTTTAGCCGTGCCTTCATGTTCATCGTGCCCCTTGAGTGCCTACAGATTACGCCTGCCTCGACTTCAACCACCAGTCCTTCGGCCGCCTGTCGGTCCTCCTAGCGCGCTCCTTCCGCTCGGCCTCTAGCTGCTCCTCCGGTGACCGTGGGTCAGGCCCTAGCGATAAATGGGCAAACATGCCGGGGCGCTCAGCGCGGCCCCGGGCGGCGGTGGTGCCGCTTTTGGCGGTGTCGTCGGTGTTCATGGGGCAAGTGTGCAGGGGAGGAGTATCACGGGCCGCGACAGACGAAAGAATCCAGCTCCCCGAAGCTCAAACCTTCGACCGCCACGCGGCACAGCTTCAGACTCAGCACGCGAGCGTAGCTGTTCATGGTGACGCCCTCCTGTTCGTGTCCGGCTACCTGTTGCACGACTTCCTTAGGTGCCCCGGCATTTCCCAAGCTCGGTTGCCGTCCCGATGGGCATAATGGGTCGAACAACCGAGGGATGCGGGCCATGAAAGACGGATTGTCTGAAGTATCCAGAGCGTTCTTCATGATGGTTGCGTTGATTGGCACAACCAGTTGCTCGCGCGCTGATCGCGAGTTCGTTGAGGTCGAGATGGACTTGAACTCCGCAGCTTGCTCGATGTCAGTGACTTCGGCGCAGGTGGTGGGAGTAGCTGCTGCGGTAGCGGAGCCTTCCCTGTACGACGGAAAGCTGATTTCCGTCATCGGATACTACTGCGGGGGTTTCGAGATGAGTGGGTTGTACCCGGAACCAGATTGCGCTTCCCGGCCGGACACCGGGCTATGGCTCCAGGGTCTATCGCCGTTCTACGAGCCTCGCGCCCGCCGGGTAAGAGTGACCGGAATATTCGACACAAACATCCACGGGCATCTTTCCCAATGGCCTGCGGGGATATGCGTAGCTGGGTTGGAGGAGTCCGCTGCGACCATCATGTAGGCAGCGATGTCTGGAGCCTCCTTCCTGCGGGTGTCTGAGCGCGCTGTGTACTTCGAAGTGGGCGAGTGGCAGAACATCGCGCGTGATGCGATACGCGGCTTCCTGCTCTCGCATCCGGGCGTTGAATTCCAGACCTCGGACTTGCCCGCACTTGCCTCAGGCCGCCGCCATGCACACCCGGTTGCGCCCCTCTGCCTTGGCCCGGTAAAGCGCTTCATCGGCGCGCGCGATCAGGTCGTCCAGGAGGGCCTGGTCACGGCCCGCCACCGCTTCGCCCAAGGCGGCGCCAATGCTCACCGTCACGTTGATGCGAGCATCGCCCACCATGATCGGCGTCGCCGCCACCGCAGTGCGCATCCTCTCGGCCGCCGCCGGGGCGTCTTCCGGGGCAGGGGCCGCCAGCAGCGCAACAAATTCTTCGCCGCCGAAGCGCGCGAACAGGTCGCGGTCGCGCAGCGCCTCGCGGCAGCGCTTGGCGACGACCTTGAGGACCTCATCGCCGGCCGGGTGGCCGTGGCTGTCGTTGATCTTCTTGAAGTGGTCCACGTCCAGCATGAGCACGGCCACCGAATGGCCGGTGGCTTCGCGGGCCGCGATGATCTGCGCCGAGCGTTCTTCAAAGTGGCGACGATTGGGCATGCCAGTCAGCGGGTCCGACGCGGCCAGGCGGCGCAGTTCGGCGGCCATCAGCAGTTCGGCGGTGACGTCGGTGAACAGCCAGATACGGCCGAATTCGCCGTTGCCACGCACCGGATGCGTATCGACCTCGAGGGTGCGTTCGCCGAGCGCCCAGTTCAACGTCGACGCGAAACTGACATTGCCCACCTGCGCGGCGTAAGCCTGTTCCAGTTCTGCATGGTTGTCGCAGCGCCGCCGCAGGATGCGCATGGGTTCGGCAAGGTCATGCGCGCGGTGGTTGCCGGGCTGGCAACCCAGGAGGTCGGCGGCACGCTCGTTGATCACTGCACCCACGCCGTCGCCTTCCATCAGGACGATCCCGGCCGGCACGCTTTCCACCAGGTCGATGAACTGATTGTGCACCGTCAGTTCCCGTGCTTTCTCTCGCCGGGCGGACAGCAGGCGGGTCACGCTGCTGGCCAGCAGCGGTAGCTGCCCCGTCAGCTGCCCGCCTGCCGGCGCGTGCTTCCAGAGCAGCAGCAGCCCGCTCAGTGGCGCGCCGAACGACGGGGCGGGGACGAACAGCAGGTGCGTCGGTGCACCCTTCAAGGCATGCAGCAGCACGGTAGGCAGCCTGAACTGGCTGGCGTCTGCCGGCTCGCCGTTCCAGTCGCGCTCGAACAGGCCGCTGCGCAGCAGGTTGAAGCCGGCAACCTGCAGGCTCGGGGACGATGTGGCCCAGCCCGCGCGACCGTCGGCATCGATCTCCACCGCCATGACCAGGTCCGCGCCCGAGGCGCTGCGGACGAACTGGCACAGCCCGCCCAGCGCGTCGTTGTCGACGGTGCTCACCGGGTCGCTCCGCCAAGGTGCTGCTCAAGGATGCGCTGCACTTCATCGGCGGCGGTCATGTGCGGCAGGTGACCCTCGGCGTCGATGACGTCCAGCGTGGCACCGGGGATGGCCCGTTGCAGCCACTCACCGACCTGCACGGGCACCGCCATGTCCACCGCGGTCTGGATCAGGTGCACGGGGCGGGACAGCTGGCAGGCCAGGTCACGGACATCGGAATTGAAGATCGTCCGCGAGGTGTTCAGCGCGATGTCCGGGCGCATCTGGAACAGCGTGCGCGAGAAATCGGCAACCACCTGGCTGTTGTCCACGCCCACAACCGCCGGTGCGAAACCTGCCACGAACGCCTGGTAGTTGGCGCTCATGCTGTCGAACAGGTTCTCCAGGTCCTGCGGCTTGAACCCGCCGGTGTATCCGTCATCGTCCAGGTAGCGCGGCGACGCGCCGAGGGTCACCAGGCGCTCGAACAGCTCGGGACGGGCAACGGCGGCCACCGCCCCGATCATGCCGCTCATGGAGTGGCTGACGTAGATGCAGTCGCGCAGCGCCAGGTCGTCCATGATGTCGAGCAGGTCATCGGCATAGCCGAACAGCGAGCCATGACGGTCGAAATCGTAGGTATCGGCGCCGCCGGGCCCGCAGCCGGCCAGGTCGAACGAGATCACGTCGTAGCGGGCCTCGAACCACGGGCGCAGGGCGCTCCAGGCGGTCTGGTCGGTGCCGAAACCATGGGAAAGAATGGCGGCCTGCTTGCCCGTGCCGCTGCGGCGGCCGTTGAATCTCTCAAAGCTGTTCACGCACATCCAGTCATGGGCATCGGGCAACCCCTGATACTAGGGCACGCCTGCATGGGGGTCCATGACAGGGCGGCCCTGTGCGTCGGGTGAGGCAGCCTGCCGTTAATCTGCGCGTCAGGGCGGCGACCGGCAGTGACAGGGATCAACGGCGCTGGGCGCCATCGCATCATCGCCCGGGATGATCCGGGATACTGTCGACACGCTTCCCCCAAGGTCCCGCCATGAAAACCGCCGTCTTCAGTGCCCGCCCGTACGACCGCCGGTTCCTGGAGGAGGCCCGCGACCGCCACCATGGGGGCCACGCGGGAGAGTTCACCTACTTCGACGTGGCGCTGGATGCCTCCACGGCCGGACTGGCGCAGGGCTTCGACGCCATCTGCGTGTTCGTCAATGACCGCCTGGATGCACCGGTGCTGCAGGCGCTCCACGCGCTTGGCGTGCGCGCGATCCTGCTGCGCTGCGCCGGCTTCAACAACGTGGATGTCGCCGTCGCGCAGCAGCTCGGCCTGTTCGTGGCCCGCGTGCCGGCGTACTCGCCCGAGGCGGTGGCCGAACATGCGCTGGCGCTGGTCATGACGTTGAATCGGCAGACTCACCGCGCCTACAACCGGGTGCGCGAGGGCAACTTCATGCTCGACGGGCTGCTGGGCCGCACCCTGCACGGCAGGACGGTCGGCATCGTCGGCACTGGCAAGATCGGCCTGGCGACGGCGCGCATCTTCAACGGAATGGGCTGTACGGTGCTGGGCTTCGACCCGTACCCGTCCGCCGCATTCGAGGCCGTGGGCAGCAGTGTGTCGCTGGACGAACTGCTGGCCCGCTCCGACATCGTCTCGCTGCATTGTCCGCTCACCCCGCAGACCCACCACCTGATCAATGCGGCCTCGCTGCACCGGATGAAGCCGGGCGCGATGCTGGTGAACACCTCGCGCGGTGGACTGGTGGACACCGACGCGGTCATTCGTGCGCTCAAGTCACGCCAGCTCGGCCACCTGGCCATCGACGTCTATGAGCAGGAGAGCGCGTTGTTCTTCCAGGACCTGTCGGGCGAGATCATCGACGACGACGTGTTCCAGCGCCTGATGACCTTCCCGAACGTATTGGTGACCGGGCACCAGGGATTCTTCACTGCAGAAGCGCTGGAGGAGATATCGGAGATTACTTTGGGTAACCTGCGCGACTTCTCCGCCGGCTTGGACTGCCCCAACCGGGTTGTGTGAGGCGGAGGCGGGGCCGCGCCCCGTGTTTCAGCCCATTCTTAGCGGCGATGACTGTTGCTGTTCGATCTGCGACTGTTGATTCTGCTTTGCGACCACGGTCTGCTCAGCAGCATCTATGTGCCGGGCAGATTCCTCAAGGGGAGTTTGAGCAGCAATGGCGGTCGGCATCACGGCGCGAATATGGCTTGGACTAGATAGCTCGCCCTGCACCAGGAAGACGTGCGCTCCGGCCGGTTGATCTGTCGTTGGTTTACTCAGCACGACGTGGTCAACCGAGTGGAGGCCATTTTCCTTTGCAAGCGCAAGCAGGCTGGTTGCCATGCGCTCACTGGTCGCGTCATGACTACGGCCGTGTTGAGCATCCAGCTCCGCTACGCCGCGCTGGATCTGCTGATACATCGGATCACGGATGTAGCTGGGGGCTTCAAGGTCAGCACGCCGGCCATCGGCGAGCGTGATACCCAGCTTCATTGAGCTGGCGGGTAAAGCCCAGTCCAAGACGGGTCTTGTCATCCCTCGGAGCCGCGTCGATGAGTGCGAGCATCTGCCACTGCGCGTCGCTAAGCTCGATGCCCGAGGCGCGCCAGATGTCGACATTGTTGTTGCGGTTGAGGGTATAGCCCCAACCGATCGTCGCGCGATTGTCGCCAACGTCCTGCGCGCGGGAATGGAGGCCTTCGGCCCCCACGATGACCAGCCTGAGCTTCCGCTGGTAGTCGGCTTCGTAGCTCTCTGTAATCCATGGCTCAGTCCTTTGAGTTTCCAGTAATCTGGTTGCATGTGGGCGTTTGGTCGCTCGGGGCGCCGGCCTTGGCTTGGTGTTCATCCCGAACGAGTACATCGTTGGTGGCGATGACGTCGGTGTCACCGTTGTCACCTGGGCGAACCTGATCCACTGCCCGCCACTTGAGTGTGGTTGACTGAAGCTCAGCCCTCACCAGGGTGATGGAGTTGTTCCGGTTGCTCTGAACAGTGAGCACGGCGGTATCACCCACTACGGTGCCCACGATCTGGCCATCGTCGATCTGCCTCAGGTTGACCAGAGCACCGCCGAAGTCGCCACAAAGCCGGTTGCCTTCCTGAACGAGGCTGATATTGAATCCCCCGCAATCCAGCGTTGGATTGGACCGGTCGCACCATTTCACCGACCAGCCGCCGCTGAAGTCTGCGGCTGGTGCAGAGGGCGGGGTAGACGCGCAGGCGGGTAGCGATCCCATGCCCAGAAGCAGGCAGGTGGCCATGACGGGGCGGCTGAAGCAAGAGACTTTCGAATGCAGCATCCGCAATCCTTTTGGATGGGCGGGACGTGGGGTCCGGGCGTGGGCGGGTGGTGGACTCAGTCGAGTCTACCGGCCAGTATTGGGCGCGGCTGTAGGGCAATTCTGGTTTGGAAGATGCCGGGTGCGTGTGGTCTCGCAGAGCTGAGGCAACGTGATCGCCGTGTGTCCGCCGGCATGTTCCGCGCAGACAAGCAGGGAGTGGCTCCACCGACTGAGGGAGGTTGAACCGTTCATGGAGCGCCTCGGGCGTGCGGAGTCCCTCGGGTGCCAACCACACTTGAACCATTCATGTCTATACATGGGCGCTCGGCTGTGCCGATTCCGGCCTTCCGCGCGCAGTGCGACAACGTGTCGCAGCACTTTTCGGGCCTTTCTTGCTCCTGATCATTGTCAATGCCTTTCTTAAATGGTGCGTGACGGCATAAAATTAGAGGGCTGACATGATCGTCCTCCGTGCCTGTCCCCTTGGACCGGTACACCCGGCCTGGGCTGGCGGGGCGCACTTGAGATGGCATTCCCTACGCAATTGGATCGACCGATGATTCCGTTGAACCCCCTTGGACGCTTCCTGCGTCCGGGCCTGCTGTTTGCATTGTCCGTGTTCCTCACGGGCTGCAACTCGGCCATCCTCAACCCGAAGGGCCAGATTGGCCACGACGAGAAGACCCTGCTGATCACGGCTACCGTGTTGATGCTGCTGGTTGTCGTGCCGGTCATCATCATGACCCTCGCCTTCGCCTGGAAGTACCGCGCGACCAACACCAAGGCCCGTTACGAGCCGAAGTGGTCGCACTCCACCGCGATTGAAGTGGTTGTGTGGTCGATCCCGTGCATGATCGTGCTGGTGCTGGCCGTGCTGACCTGGCGCTCTTCGCACGCGCTGGATCCGTACCGCCCGCTCGAGTCGGACAAGAAGCCGGTGGTGATTGAAGCCATTTCGCTGGACTGGAAGTGGTTGTTCATCTACCCGGAAGAGAACATCGCGACGGTCAACGAGATCACCTTCCCGGTGAACACCCCGCTGAACTTCAAGATCACGTCCGATTCGGTGATGAATGCATTCTTCATCCCGCACCTGGGCAGCATGATCTACTCGATGACCGGCATGGAGACCAAGCTCCATCTGATCGCCAACGAGACCGGCCAGTTCCCGGGCATGTCCTCGCACTACAGCGGCGCGGGCTTCAGTAAGATGCACTTCACCGCCAACTCGGTGACGGAAGCGGAATACCAGGCCTGGCTGACCAAGGTGCGTGCGCAGAGCACCCCGATGGACAAGGCGGCCTTCGCCACGCTGGTGAACGACAAGAACCACGACTGGCACCCGGTGACCTACTTCGGTACCACCGAGGGCGGCCTGTTCGACTGGGTCATCGCCAAGCACATGGGTGACAACAACCACTACGGCATGGACCACAAGGCGATGTCGCATGACGGCGCCGCAGGCGAAAGCCATGAAGGCCACGACATGCCGGCCAACGCCCACGAAGGCCATGACGCGGCTGCCCCCTCGGGCGACGCAGCGGCAGCGCCGGCTGACGCCGCGGCTGCCGAGCATGCCGAACACACTGCAGACGAGCACGCCGCCGCCGGTCACGCCGGTCACGCAGGCTCGGGAGAATAAGCATGAATCTGTTGGGTAAACTGACATTCGCTGACATCCCGCACGACCCGATCATCATCACCACGCTGATCGGCGCGGGGATTGGTGGCCTGCTCGTGCTGGCCCTGATCACCAAGTTCAAGCTGTGGGGCTATCTCTGGACGGAGTGGTTCACCTCGGTCGATCACAAGAAGATCGGCGTGATGTACCTGATCATCGCCTTCATCATGCTGCTGCGCGGCTTCGCCGATGCGATCATGATGCGTGTCCAGCAGGCCATGGCTGCCGGCGGCAATGAAGGCATCCTGCCACCGCATCACTACGACCAGATCTTCACCGCCCACGGCGTGATCATGATCTTCTTCGTGGCGATGCCGCTGATCACCGGCCTCATGAACGTCGTGGTGCCGCTGCAGATCGGCGCGCGCGACGTGGCCTTCCCGTTCGTCAACTCGCTCAGCTTCTGGCTGTTCGTGGCGGGCGCGGGCCTGGTCATGATCTCGCTGGGCGTCGGTGAGTTCGCGCAGACCGGTTGGTTGGCCTTCCCGCCGTTGTCGGGCAAGGAGTACAGCCCAGGGGTAGGTGTCGACTACTACATCTGGGGCCTGCAGGTAGCAGGCCTGGGTACGACACTGAGCGGTATCAACTTCTTCATTACCATCCTGAAGATGCGTACCCCCGGCATGAAGCTGATGCAGATGCCGATCTTCACCTGGACCGCGCTGGTCACCAACGTGCTGATCATCGCCGCCTTCCCGGTGCTGACGATCACCCTGGTGCTGCTGACCCTGGACCGTTACCTGGGCACGCACTTCTTCACCAATGACGGTGGCGGCAACGCCATGCTGTACATCAACCTGATCTGGATCTGGGGTCACCCGGAAGTCTATATCCTGGTGCTGCCGGCCTTCGGCGTGTTCTCCGAGGTCATTGCCACGTTCTCGCGCAAGGCGCTGTTCGGCTACAAGGGCATGGTGTACGCCACCGCCTGCATCGGCGTGCTGTCGTTCCTGGTCTGGCTGCACCACTTCTTCACCATGGGCTCGGGTGCCAACGTCAATGCCTTCTTCGGCATCACGACGATGATCATCTCCATTCCCACCGGCGTGAAGATCTTCAACTGGTTGTTCACCATGTTCCGCGGCCGCGTGCAGTTCACCAGCCCGGTGCTGTGGACGATCGGCTTCATGGTCACCTTCACCATCGGCGGCATGACCGGCGTGATGCTGGCGATCCCGGCCATCGACTTCGTGCTGCATAACAGCCTGTTCCTGATCGCCCACTTCCATAACGTCATCATCGGCGGCGTGGTGTTCGGCATGTTCGCGGGCATCTCGTACTGGTGGCCGAAGATGTTCGGCTTCCGCCTCAACGAAACCTGGGGCAAGCGCGCGTTCTGGTGCTGGTTCATCGGCTTCTATGTGGCCTTCATGCCGCTGTACATCCTGGGCTTCATGGGCATGACCCGCCGCATGCAGAGCTACCCGAACCTGGAGTACCAGCCGCTGCTGATCATCGCCATGTTCGGTGCCTTCATCATCGGCGCCGGCATCCTGTGCCAGATCATCCAGGTGGCGATCTCGATCCGCGACCGCAAGAAGACCGCCGACCTGACCGGCGATCCGTGGGATGCCCGTACGCTGGAGTGGGAAACCTCTTCGCCGCCGTCGTTCTACAACTTCGGTTCGCTGCCCAAGGTCACCGAGCTGGACGATTTCTGGGAACGCAAGCAGCGTGGTGAGGCGTGGGAACGCCCGGCCAGGTACACCGACATCCACATGCCGCGCAACACCGGCACGGGCGTGGTGATTGGTGCCTTCAGCCTGGTCTTCGGCTTCGCGATGATCTGGCACATCTGGTGGCTGGCCATCGTGGGCATGATCGGCATGATCGGTACCTTCATCTGGCGCACCTTCGACAAGGACGTGGATTACTACGTGCCGGCCGCCGAAGTGGAGCGCATCGAGAATGAGCATCGCCGCCATCTGCAGGCCCAGGGCCTGGTGAAATCGGAGTTGAAGGCATGAGCAGCACCATCCCCAACACCATGAACCCTGGGCACGCCGCGCACGCGGCGGCCCACGGCCATGATGAGCACGAGCACCACGACACCGGCGGCAACACCGTCTTCGGTTTCTGGGTGTACCTGATGAGCGACTGCCTCATCTTCGCCACCCTGTTCGCGACCTACATCGTGCTCTCCGGTGGTACCAACGGCGGCCCGGGTCCGAAGGACCTGTTCGACCTGAGCTTCGTTGCCTGGGAAACCACGCTGCTGCTGGTGTCCTCGCTGACCTTCGGCCTGGGCATGATTGCCCTGCACAAGCACAAGGTCGGCCAGATGTACCTGTGGCTGGGCCTGACCTGGCTGCTGGGCTTCGGCTTCATGGTCATGGAAGTGTGGGAGTTCAACCACCTCATCCATGAGGGCTTCGGTCCGGACCACAGTGCGTTCCTGTCGGCGTTCTTCGCGCTGGTGGGCACCCACGGCCTGCACGTGAGCGCTGGTCTGTTGTGGCTGCTGATCATGTTCATCCAGATCAAGCAGAACGGCCTGACCCCGACCAACAAGACCCGCATGGCGTGCCTGAGTCTGTTCTGGCACTTCCTGGACCTGATCTGGATCGGCGTGTTCTCCGTCGTCTACCTGAAGGGAGCGCTGTAATGGCCGCACATGACAATCACGCACACGACCACGGCCATGGTGCCGGCGGCGAAAGCCACGGCAGCGTCAAGTCGTACCTGGTCGGTTTCCTGTTGGCTGCGGTGCTCACCATCATCCCGTTCTGGGCGGTGATGAAGGGCAACCTGCCGACCTTCACCACGGGCGTCATCATCGTGGTGGCAGCGATCCTGCAGATCTTCGTGCACCTGGTGTTCTTCCTGCACCTGAACCGCTCGTCGGAACAGCGCTGGAATGTCAGCGCCGCGGCCTTCACCGTCGTGGTGATCGGCATCATCGTCGCCGGCACGCTGTGGGTGATGCACAACATGAACGTGCATATGATGCACTGACGTCCAACGACGTTGCCGCATACGAAGAGGCCGCCCCAATGGGGCGGCCTTTTTGTTGGTCGTGCCGGGCGCGGCGGTATCGTGCCGTGTGCTGTTGCAGTTGGTGTGGCCGGTAGAGCTGACTGTTAGTCAGCTGTCGTTGACGTCGGCGCGGAGAGCAGCCGACTAACAGTCGGCTCTACCCAGTCGGTTCCACCCAGTCGGGTCCACCCAATCGGGTCTACCCGTCGGCCGCTGCGGGGCCCGGCCGGTAAAGCTGACTGTTAGTCAGCTGCCGTTGACGTCGGCGCGGAGAGCAGCCGACTAACAGTCGGCTCTACCCAGTCGTGCACCCAATCGGCCCCACCCAGTGGGTTCCACCCAATCGGTTCCACCCAGTCGGCGGCACCCAATCGGCCCCATCCAGCCGGCCGCATCCATCCGGCCCCACCCAGTCGCGGCTACGCCGCGTCGGCCAGGCGCTTGAATTCCTGCGCGTCCACCGGCCTGCCCAGGTGGTAGCCCTGCAGCAGGTCGCAGCCAAGGTCGCTCAGGTACTGGCGTTGGCCGGCCGTTTCCACGCCTTCGGCGACGATCTGCAACTGCAGCGAACGGCCCAGTGCGATGATCGAGGAAACGATCGCCGCGTCTTCGGCGTTGTCCTCCAGGTCGCGCACGAACGCACGATCAATTTTCAGCTCCGTGGCCGGCATGCGCTTGAGATAGAGCAGGCTGGAATAGCCGGTGCCGAAGTCGTCGATCGAAATGTGCACGCCCATCGCGGTCAGGCCGTGCAGGATCTGCAGGCTCGCTTCCACATCCTGCATGGCCGTGGTTTCGGTAACTTCCAGGGTCAGATGGTGCGGTGCGAGTCCGTGCCGCTCCAGGGTCTTCCTGACCGTTTCCAGCAGCGTGGTCGAACCGAACTGCAGTGGCGACAGGTTCACTGCCATCGACCACGTGGTGTGGCCGGCGTCGTGCCACTGCCGCAGCTGCGCGCAGGCGTGGTCCAGTACCCAATCGCCCAGCGGCAGGATCAGGCCGCTGCGTTCGGCGATGGGAATGAAGGTGTCCGGGCCCAGCAGGCCCAGCCCGGGGTGCTGCCAGCGCACCAGTGCTTCGGCGCCGATCACGCCGCCACCGTCGGCGCGGAACTTGGGCTGGTAGTGCAGCACCAGCTCGTCGCGCTGCATCGCGCGGCGCAGTTCCTGCAGCAGCTTGAGCTGGCGGTTGGCGCTGACATGCATCGATTCGGTGAAGAACGTATAGCCGTTCCGCCCCGAATCCTTGGTGTGGTACATGGCCGCGTCGGCGTGTGCCATCAGCTCGCGCTGGCTCGTGGCATCGGTGGGGTAGAGCGCGATGCCGATGCTGGCGGTGACCTGCAGCTCCAGCGTGTCGATCTCGAACGGCTCGGCCACGCTGGCGATGATGCGCTCGGCAACCACCGCGGCATCTTCGGGAACATCGAGCTGGAACACGATCACGAACTCGTCGCCGCCCAGTCGCGCGAAGGTGTCCTGCGCGCGCAGCAGGCTGTTCACCCGCTCGCTGACCTGGATCAGCAGCTTGTCACCCAGTTGATGGCCATACGCATCGTTGACGGCCTTGAAGCCATCCAGGTCGCAGAACATCACCGCAAAGCTGAAATTCCGGCGTCTGGCCTTCTCGATGGTCTGCTCCAGGCGGTCCTGCAGCAGCATGCGGTTGGGCAGCTGGGTGAGCGGGTCGTGCAGGGCGGCCTGCAGCAGCTTCTCGTTGGCCTGGGCCAGCGAGTCGGCCAGCAGCCCGGTACGCGTGCGCATCTGGCGGTCGAACAGCGAGGCGATCAGCGCGATGCCGAGCGTGCCCAGGGTGGTGACGATGACCAGCACCGCCAGCCACTTGCTGTCCAGCCCGTTGGCGTAGGCGGCACCGCAGATGCTGCCCTCGGGGAAGCTGGCGGCGGCCATGCCGGTGTAATGCATGCCGACAATGGCCAGGCCCATCACCAGCGACGCCAGCCCGCGCAGCAGGGCGGGGCGGCGCTGTTCGGTGCGCAGCCGGAAGGCGATCCACAGCGCCGCGCCGGCCGCGGCGATGGCGATCACCAGCGAGGCGGCAAACCACAGCGGGTCGTAGACGATGCCCGGTTCCATGCGCATCGCTGCCATGCCCAGGTAGTGCATGCAGGCGATGCCCAGCCCCATCAGTACCGCGCCGGCGATCAGGCGCGGCCACGGCAGCTCGGCGCGCGACACCAGCCACAGCGCGTACGCCGATGCGCCTATCGAGACCGCCAGGGAGTAGAGGGTGATGGCCAGGTCGTAGCCGACCGGGATCGGCAGGTGGAAGGCGAGCATGCCGACGAAGTGCATGGACCAGATGCCCAGGCCCATCGCGGCCGCACCGCCGGCCAACCACCAGCGCGCCACGCGGCCTTCGGTGCTGGCGAGTCGGCCCGCCATGTCCAGCGCGGTGTACGAGGCGAGGATGGCGACCAGCAGCGAGAAAAGGACAAGACTCTGGCTGTAGGTGCCGGTCATGGAAAAAGCCTGGAAAGACGAAGGGGGAGGCGTGGTCGCCCGTCCCGGTATCGGCCGGGACGGCGGAAAATTT
This sequence comes from Stenotrophomonas sp. KH_036_B, assembly GCF_057839485.1. Taxonomy (NCBI): domain Bacteria; kingdom Pseudomonadati; phylum Pseudomonadota; class Gammaproteobacteria; order Lysobacterales; family Lysobacteraceae; genus Stenotrophomonas; species Stenotrophomonas sp. KH_036_B. The sequence continues at coordinate 1,312,925 of NZ_CM174491.1, forward strand.
AGGAAATGCCCGGCCGGGGCAGTGTGTCACCGGTACAGCGGGCGGGCTGCGTCTCGGTTGTTGCGACGCGGCTCCGCTATCCTGCGGGACAGTTGATGAATTGGACGTACACATGGCCAAGCGGCTTACCGCCTACGTCTGCAGTGAATGCGGCGCGGAATACAGCAAGTGGCAGGGCCAGTGCACCGAGTGCGGGGTCTGGAACGTGCTGACCGAGATCACGCTGGAGAGCGCGACGGCGGCCAAGTCGCCGGCCGCGCGCCGCTCCGGCTGGGCGGGCAAGGTCGATGCGCCGAAGATCATGGCGCTCAAGGACGTGCAGCAGACCGAACACCTGCGGGTCAGCACCGGCATCGGCGAGTTCGACCGCGTGCTCGGTGGCGGCCTGGTCGAGGGCGCGGTAGTGCTGGTCGGTGGCGACCCGGGCATCGGCAAGTCCACCCTGCTGCTGCAGGCGGTGGCGAAGATGGCGGCCGCGTTGCCGGTGCTGTACATCACCGGCGAGGAATCGCTGTCGCAGGTCGCCGGCCGCGCGGTGCGGCTGGACCTGCCGCTGGACAACGTCAACGCGCTGGCCGAAACCCAGGTGGAGGCCATCCTGCAGCACGCCAGCGTGGCGCGGCCGAAGCTGATCGTGGCCGATTCGATCCAGACCCTGTGGACCGAATCGCTCACCGCCGCGCCGGGTTCGGTGAGCCAGGTGCGCGAGAGCGCGGCACGGCTGGTGCGCTTTGCCAAGGAAACCGGCACCGCCGTGTTCCTGGTGGGCCATGTGACCAAGGAAGGTGGCATCGCCGGCCCGCGCGTGCTGGAGCACATGGTCGATGCGGTGCTGTATTTCGAGGGCGAGAGCGGCAGCCGCTTCCGCCTGCTGCGGGCGTTCAAGAACCGCTTCGGTGCGGTCAACGAGCTGGGCGTGTTCGCGATGGGCGAGAAGGGCCTGAAAGAAGTCTCCAACCCGTCGGCCATCTTCCTGTCCGGTGGCAGTACCCGTCAGCCGGGCAGCTGCGTGATGGTGACCCGTGAAGGCACGCGTCCGCTGCTGGTGGAAGTGCAGGCGCTGGTGGATGCCTCGCCGCTGTCCAACCCGCGCCGGGTGGCGGTGGGCCTGGAGCAGAACCGGCTGGCGATGCTGCTGGCGGTGCTGCACCGCCACGGCGGGGTGTTGGTGGGCGACCAGGACGTGTTCGTCAATGTGGTCGGCGGCATCCGCGTGCAGGAAACCGCCGTGGACCTGCCGGTGCTGCTGGCGGTGTTGTCCTCGCTGCAGGATCGGCCGCTGGCCGAGAAGACCATCGCGTTCGGCGAAGTCGGCCTGTCCGGCGAGATCCGTCCGGTGCCCAACGGCGCGGACCGCCTGCGCGAGGCGGCCACGCATGGTTTCAAACGCGCCATCGTGCCCAAGGCCAATGCACCCAAGACCGGTAGCGTGAAGGGCATGGAGGTGATCGCGGTGGAGCGGTTGTCAGAGGCGATCGACGCGATTTGAGGCACATGACCCCGAATCGACCGGGCCAATCAATCCGCAGCCACGCAGGGCGTGGCTCTACCGGGTGTGGCCGAAGACCAGTTCGATGACGAACCGGCTGCCGAAGAACGCCAGCAGCAACAGCGCCATCGCCGTCAGCGTCCAATGCACGGCCTTGGCGCCGCGCCAGCCGTAGCGGCGGCGGCCGATCAGCAGCGTGCCGAATACGATCCACGAGAGCACGCTGAGCACGGTCTTGTGCACCAGCTTCTGCGCCAGCAGGTCATCCACGAACAGCACGCCGGTGACCAGGGTCAGGGTGAGCAGGGCGAAGCCGACGGCAATCACCCGGAACAGCAGCGATTCCAGGTCGGCCAGCGGCGGCAGGGCGCGCAGCCACGGGCGGAAATCGCGGCGGCGCAGGGCGCGCTCCTGCAGCCACAGCATGATGGCCAGCAGCGCGGCCACGCTCAGCGTGGCGTAGGCCAGCAGCGCCATCCACGCGTGGGTGGCCAGCTGCCAGCCCAGCGGGCGGCTCGGCTCGTGGCCATAGCCGTGGTACACGCACAGCACGACCGCGGCCATCGGGAACACCAGCACGCCCAGCGCCGCCATGCGTCCGCGGGCAGCCACCAGCGAGGTCAGCCAGGCCATGCCCAGCCCCACCAGCGACAGCGCGGCGAAGAAGTGCATGTCCGGGCCACCGGTGGTGCGCATGGCCACCAGCGCGTGGTAGCCGCCGTGCAGGACCATGGCGGGCAACGCCGGCCACAGCCAGGTCGGCGCGGAGGCGACGTCATCGCGAACCACCGCGCGCACCAGCAGGGCGGTAGCGGCCAGGTACAGCAGGGTCGCGATGAGAACGATTGTCATCGTGTCAGTTTCGCATACCCCCGCGGTGCTGGCGATGCCTGCGGCGACAGGCCGCAGCGTCGATCCGGGGAGTGCGGCGGACCCGCTATACTGTGCGTCTCATTGTCTTTCGTTCTGAACAGGTTGCCTCCATGTTCGAGTCCCTGACCCAGCGCCTCTCCGGCACCATCGAGCGGCTGCGTGGCCGCGGTCGCCTCACCGAGGAAAACATCCGCGAGGCCACCCGCGAAGTCCGCATCGCGCTGCTCGAGGCCGACGTGGCCCTGCCGGTCGTGCAGGCGCTGGTCGAGCGCATCAAGGTGCGCGCGGTCGGCCAGGAAGTGCTCAAGTCGCTGACCCCGGGCCAGGCGCTGATCAAGATCGTGCGCGACGAGCTGACCGCGGTCATGGGCTCGGCCGCCTCCGACCTGAACCTCAACGTGCCGGCCCCGGCGATCATCCTGATGGCGGGCCTGCAGGGTGCGGGCAAGACCACCACGGTGGGCAAGCTTGCCAAGCACCTGAAGGAAAAGCGCAAGAAGAAGGTGATGGTGGTGTCGGCCGACGTCTACCGTCCGGCCGCGATCGAGCAGCTGCAGACCCTGGCCGACCAGGTCGGCGTGCTGTTCTTCCCGTCCAGCGCCGACCAGAAGCCGGAAGCCATCGTGCGCGCCGCGATCGATGACGCGCGCAAGTCGTTCGTGGACGTGCTGATCGTCGATACCGCCGGCCGCCTTGCGATCGACGAAGCGATGATGGCCGAGATCAAGGCGCTGCACGCCGCGGTCAATCCGGCTGAAACGCTGTTCGTGGTTGACGCCATGACCGGCCAGGACGCAGCCAACACCGCCAAGGCCTTCGGCGAGGCACTGCCGCTGACCGGCGTGGTGCTCACCAAGACCGACGGCGACGCCCGTGGCGGTGCCGCGCTGAGCGTGCGCTACATCACCGGCAAGCCGATCAAGTTCGTCGGCGTGAGCGAAAAGCCGGACGGCCTGGACGTGTTCCATCCGGACCGTATCGCCAGCCGCATCCTGGACATGGGCGACGTGCTGTCGCTGGTGGAGCAGGTCGAGCAGCAGGTCGACAAGGACAAGGCGCAGAAGCTCGCCGAGAAGGTCGCCAAGGGCAAGAAGTTCGATCTGAACGACATGCGCGACCAGCTGGAGCAGATGCAGAACATGGGCGGCATCGGCGGCCTGATGGACAAGCTGCCGGGCCTGGGGCAGATCCCCGAGCACCTCAAGCAGCAGGTCAGCCAGGGCAAGGAAGTGCCGCGCATGATCGCCATCATCAACTCGATGACCAAGAAGGAGCGCCGCAACCCGGGCCTGCTCAACGGCTCGCGCCGTGCCCGCATCGCGCGCGGCTCCGGCCTGACCCCGGCCGACGTCAACAAGCTGATGAAGCAGTATCAGCAGATGGAAAAGATGATGAGCAAGATGGCCGGCGGCGGCATGAAGGGCATGATGCGCAGCATGAAGGGGATGATGGGTGCCATGGGCGGACGCGGCGGCATGCCGTTCCGCTGAGCCAGCAGACGCGCCCGGCGTGGTGCCGGCCGCGATTCAACTTTCAAAGGAATGTGGGTGAACAAGTCATTCGTGGTGATTGCGCTGGCCCTCGGGCTGGTCGCGTGCAAGGACGACAGCTCGATGTCGCAGAAAGCCGGCAGCGCCATCAGTGGCACCGCCGCTGACTTCGTCGCAGGGTTGGGCGAGGGCGTGGACAAGCGCATGAACGTGTCACTGCAGGCCGACCCGGCATTGGCCGCGCGCGGCCTCACCGTGACCTTGGGCAAGAGCCGCGGCATGGGCTCCAAGGAAGCGGCGGTGTACGTGGTCGCCGACAAGGCCTTCAAGGGCAAGCTGGTGGCACGCGCGCTCGACGCCGACGGTACCGAAGTCGGTCGCGCCATTGCCGAAGAAGAGTTCGCGGCCGACGATGCCCGCTATGTGACCTTCCACTTCAACGAAGAAATGGACAGCCAGCTGGTGCGGACCTACGCGCTTTCCGCACGCTGAGCCGCGCCCGGAGCATTCCGGGACGAGGCGGGCCGGCGTATGCTGGGCGCCGACTCGTTCCCAGGTGCGCCGAGCGTGAGCCCTTCGCTGATCCTCGAACGCGCCGACAGTTTCTGTCGGCGTTTTTCTTTGCAGGCCCCGATCCTGCTGGCCCCGATGGCGGGCGCGTGCCCGGTGCCATTGTCTGCGGTGCTCGCCAACCACGGCAGCATGGGCGCAATGGGCGCGGTGTTGTCGCAACCGCAGGACATCGTGGCGTGGATGGAGGCGTTCCGCGCCCAGTCCGACGGCCCCGCGCAGGTCAATGTGTGGATTCCCGATCCCGCGCCGCTGCGTGACGCGGCAGCCGAAGCGGCCAGCCGTGCGTTCCTGGCGCAGTGGGGACCGCAGGTGCCGGCCTCGGCAGGCGACGCGGGGCCGGCCGATTTCGATGCCCAGTTCGATGCGCTGATCGCCGCGCGCCCGGCGGTGGCCTCGACCATCATGGGGGTGTTCAGCGCAGACCAGGTGCAGCGCCTGAACAACGCCGGCATCGCCTGGTTTGCGTGCGCCACCACGCTGTCCGAGGCGCTGGCGGCAGAAGCGGCCGGTGCCGATGCGGTCGTGGCACAGGGCTTCGAGGCAGGCGGGCATCGCGGTGCCTTTGATCCGGCGGCCGCCGAACGGCAGCTGGTCGGGCTGTTCGCCCTGGTGCCTCGCCTGGCCGACCGCCTGCAGGTGCCGGTGATCGCCGCGGGCGGCATCGCCGATGGCCGGGGAATCGCCGCCGCCTTGATGCTGGGTGCCAGCGCGGTGCAGATCGGCACGGCGTTCCTGCGCACGCCCGAATGCGCCATCGATCCGGCCTGGGCACAGGCCCTGGCAGAGGCCGAACCGGAAGATACGTGGCCGACGCGGGCGTTCAGCGGCCGGCTGGGACGTGGCCTGGCAACCGCGTACGTGCGCGCCGCCGCCGAGGCTGATGCGCCGCCACCACAACCGTATCCGGTGCAGCGCGGCCTGACCGCACCCATGCGTGCGCAGGCCAACCGCGAGCATCGCATCGACGCCCTCCAGGCCTGGGCCGGGCAGGCGGCATGGATGGCGGCGGACCGACCGGCCGCCGAGGTGCTGCAGGCGCTGTGGTCCGACGCACGCGGTCTGCTTGGATGAGCCTCTATTGCAACGGTCGGCGCGCGAGCGCGGACGACCTGGCCGGCGCCCTGGTCAACTACGGTCACTTCACCTCGCTGCAGGTACGTGGCGGTGCGGTGCAGGGGTTGGATCTGCATCTGCAGCGGTTGCGCGAGGGGACGGAACAGCTGTTCGGCAACACCCTCGACGGCCGCCAGGTGCAGGCCTGGATGCACACGGCGCTGCAGGCGGAAGGCGTGGTGGATGCATCGCTGCGGGTGACGGTGTTCTCCCGCGCGTTCGATTTCCGCCAGCCGTTGCAACCGGTGCCGGTAGACGTGCTGGTGGCGGTTGCCGCGCCGGCCTCGGTTGCGCCGCTGCCGCGCCGGCTGCGCAGCGTGCGTTACCAGCGCGAGCTGCCTCACCTGAAGCATGTGGGCACCTTCGCGCTGTTCGAGCACCGCCGCCAGGCCCTGCAGGCAGGGTTCGACGACGCGCTGTTCGTGGACATGCAGGGGCTGGTCAGCGAGGGCACCACCTGGAACATCGCGTTCGCCCGCGAGGGCGAGGTGGTCTGGCCGCAGGCCCCGGCCCTGCGTGGCACCCATGAGCGCCTGCTGCAGGCGGGGTGGGGCGGGGTGCCCACGCTGTCGCCCGTGATGCTGGGGCAGTGGGGCGACTTCGATGCCGCGATCGGCCTTAATGCGGCGGGGGTGTGGCCGATCGCCAGCATCGATGGGTACCGGTTTGCCAGGTCCGGGGTGTTGTGCGAGCGCGCCGCTGCTGCGATTGCGAACCAGCCTTGGCAGCCGTTGGGGTGAGGCGGCGCCGCTGTTCCTTGGGGCCCCATTCAGCTTCAGCGACCCCGCTGGGCTTGGAATGGCCCGGGGGCGCCGCTATAATCGCCGGCTTACCGCGCCATCCTGGCGACTGGGCAATTGAGGAAACAACACCATGGTCAAGATTCGACTGACCCGCGGCGGCGCCAAGAAGCGTCCCTTCTACCACATCATCGTGACCGACTCGCGCAGCGCGCGTGACGGCCGCAACATCGAGCGCGTGGGTTACTACAACCCGGTCGCCCAGGGTGCCGAAGCACGCATCGTGCTGGACATCCCGAAGGTCGACGCGTGGGTTGCCAACGGCGCCCAGCTGACCGACAAGGTTCGCAACCTGTACAAGGAAGCGACCAAGGCCCAGGCCTCCGCGGCCTGATCCTTGAGGGCCGCGCCTGCCGCGGCCCATCGGTCTATACAGATGAAAGATACCGAGCGCCGCATCCTGCTGGGCAGGATTGTCGGCGCTTTTGGTGTGCGAGGCGAGATAAAGCTCGAGTCCTGGACCGAGCCGCGTACCGCCATCTTCAACTATCAGCCCTGGATCCTGCGGACGCCCGCCGGCCAGGAGAGCACCCTCAGCGGCGCGCGCGGACGTCAGTCCGGCAAGCACCTGGTGGCGGTGTTTCCCGATATCACCGACCGCGATGTGGTCGAGTCGATGTACGGAACCGACGTCTATGTATCCCGCAGCGTTCTGCCGCCGCCCAAGCCCGATGAGTACTACTGGGTTGATCTGGAAGGGCTGCAGGTGCGTACCGTCGAAGGCGTCGAACTGGGTCGGGTCTCGCACCTGTTCTCCACCGGCTCCAATGACGTGGTGGTGGTGCAGGGCGACCGCGAGCGGATGATTCCGTTCGTGCAGCCGGATTTCGTGGTGTCGGTGGATTTTGACGCCAACCTGGTCGTCGTCGACTGGGACCCGGAGTTCTAACCGGTGCGAATAGACGTCGTCACCTTGTTCCCGGAGTTCATGGCGCAGTCGGCCGCGCTTGGCGTGGTCGGCCGTGCGGCCGAACGCGGCCTGCTCGACCTGCATGGCTGGAATCCGCGTGACTATGCAGAAGGCAACTACCGCCGGGTGGACGACCGTCCCTTCGGTGGCGGCCCGGGCATGGTGATGCTGATCGAGCCGCTGCGGGCCTGCCTGGCCGCGGCCAAGGCGGCCGATCCGGCGCCCGCGCCGGTGATCTACCTCAGCCCGCAGGGCACGCCGCTGACCCAGGCCAAGGTCCGGGAGCTGGCGGCGCTGCCGCGCATGATCCTGCTCTGCGGTCGTTATGAAGGCATCGATGAGCGCTTCCTGGAGGCCGAGGTCACCGAGGAAATCTCGCTCGGCGATTACGTCCTGTCCGGCGGTGAGCTCGGCGCGGCGGTCATCGTCGATGCCGTGACCCGGCTGCAGGAGGGGGCGCTGGGCGATGCCGAATCGGCTGCGCAGGACAGTTTTGAAGGCCCGCAGGGGCTGCTGGACTGCCCGCACTACAGCCATCCGGCGCAACATGAATGGGGCACTGTCCCGGACGTGCTGCGCTCGGGCAACCATGCCGCCATCGCCCGCTGGCGCCGCCAGCAGTCGCTGCTGCGGACCTGGCTCCGCCGCCCGGACCTGCTGGACGAGTCCAGCCTGTCCAAGGCCGACAGGCAGTTGCTGGACCAGGCCCGGTCGGAACTGGGGTAACCCCGGCCAACGCCCGGCGTTACCGGGATCTGGCAACCCGCCCCAAAACTGGTTAGAATTGCGGATTCCCATCGGGCCTTTCATGCCGGATGGTGGAAACCCTACAAAAAACGTGCAGCACAGTCCGGTGACTGCATGAGCCTACGTTGTCGAATGACACGCCCACCCGAACGAACACAATCGGTGCACCCATGAGCAAGTTGAACAAAACCATCCTTTCGGACTTCGAATCCGCCCAGATTACCCGCGAGCTGCCGAAGTTCAGCCAGGGTGACACCATCGTCGTCAACGTGAAGGTGAAGGAAGGCAACCGTGAGCGCGTCCAGGCGTACGAAGGCGTCGTGATCGGCACCAAGAACGCCGGCCTGAACTCCGCGTTCACCGTCCGCAAGATCTCGCACGGCTACGGCGTCGAGCGCGTCTTCCAGACCCACAGCGCCATCATCGACTCGGTCGAAGTGAAGCGTCGTGGCAAGGTCCGCTCCGGCAAGCTGTACTACCTGCGTGGCCTGGAAGGCAAGGCTGCCCGCATCAAGGAAGATCTGGCCGCCGCTGCACAGGCCAAGGTCGCCCGCCTGGCTGCCAAGGCTGCCCAGTAATACCGACCGACAACCTCGGTTGTCGCGTCAGCAAACGGCCACCTTCGGGTGGCCGTTTGCGTTTCTGGCATCTGGATGCCGATCAGATCGCTCGTAGAGCCACGCCCTGCGTGGCTGCTCTTCGCTGGGCGGTCATCAACGCCTGATGGGCGCATCGTCCCTGATCCCCTGATCCCCCTGATTGCCACGCAGGGCGTGGCACTACGGGGTTGGGCGCGGGTCCGGGTCGGCAACCGGCGAGGGCGGTGATGCCGGAATTTCCGCCGGCGCCGCCATTTCCTCCCGGTGGCTGGGCAGCATGCGCGACGTGCGCCAGCCGCCCCAGCGGTAATAGGCCAGCGACAGCAGCATCGCGCAGAACGAGCTGATCGGGAAACTCCACCACACCGCGTCCGCGCCCCAGCGCGCCTGCAGCAGCTCCGCGAACGGCACGCGGATGCCCCACAGCGACACCGCCAGGATCAGCAGCGGGGGAATGACCGCGCCAGTGGAGCGGACCACGCCGGAGATCACGAAGTTGACGCCGAAGAACAGGAACGACCACACCGCGATGTGGTTGAGGTGGCGCGCCACCTGCAGCGCTTCGCTGCCATCGGGCAGGAACAGCGCCAGCGTGTAGCGGTCGAGCAGGATCAGCGGCAGGATCAGCACGCCGGTAAGCAGGAAGTTGTAGAGCACGCCGCTGCGCGCGGTGCCGCGCACGCGGTCCCAGTTGCCGGCGCCCACGTTCTGCGCGGCCATCGACGAGCACGCCGCACCGATCGCCATCGCCGGCATCTGCACATAGGTCCACAACTGCAGCGACGCGCCATACGCGGCGGCGGTGTCGGTACCGTAGCTGTTGACCATGGTCATCATCATGATCATCGACAGCGAGATGAGCACCATCTGCAGACCCATCGGCACGCCCTTGACCACCAGCGCGCGCAGAATCTGCGGATCGATCTTGAACAGCGCCATGTCCTTGCGCCCCAGCCACAGCACGTGGCGCTTGTTGCGCATGTACCAGAGCAGGCCGATCAGCGACAGCGTCTGCGCGATCAGCGTGGCCCACGCCGCGCCGGCAATGCCCAGTTGCGGGAACGGGCCGATGCCGAAGATCAGCAGCGGGTTGAAGCCGATGTCGAGCAGCACCGACAGCAGCAGGAAACGGAACGGTGTGCGCGAATCGCCCACGCCGCGCAGTGCCGAGCTGAGGAAGGCGAACGCGTACAGCGTAGGCATGGCCAGGAAGATGATGCGCAGGTAGGCCTCGGCCAGCGGCAGCGACGCGGCTGGCGTGCCCATCGCCGCCAGCAACGGGTGCGACAGCCACCAGCCGGCAATGGCGATCACCACCGACAGCCCGATGAAGAAGGTCGCGCTGGTGCCCATCACGCGCCGCGCCTGCGGCAGGTCGCGCGCACCCATGGCCTGGCCGATCAGGATGGTGGCGGCCATGCCGATGCCGAATACCGAACCGATCAGGAAGAACATGATGTTGTTGGCGTTCGCAGTGGCCGTCAGGGCCGCCTCGCCCAGGAACCGCCCCACCCAGACGGCATTCACCGACCCGTTCAGCGACTGGGCGATGTTCCCGGCCAGGATCGGCAGCGCGAACAGGAACAGATTGCGCCCGATCGGGCCGGTGGTCAGGTCAAGCGGCGCTTTGGCCATGTGTTCTGGAGATCGAGCCTGGAGAGGGGCACACTAGCACCACGCCCGTCAGTGGGATATCGCCATGCGCATCGCCGTTCCACCCCCCGTCGTGCCGGCGGCTGGCCGACGCCCGGCCTTCCCGGCTGACCGGTTCATGCCCGCCGTGCTGGCGCTCTTGATTGCCGCCCTGCTGCCCGCATGTTCGAGTACGGACGACCGCCTGCGCGATGCGCAGGTACGGCCCATGGACCGACCGGAATGCCAGGTCGGCAGCCAGCGACGCGATCTGGATGCGGGGGTTCCCGTGCTGATCGGTGGCACCGGCTGCCGCGGCAATCCCTCGGCACCGCAACCGCTGAACCGACGACCGGCCGAGCCGGGGAGTTGAACCACGCGCATGATCGAAGCACAACCGTTGGTGGCCGCCGCCGTGCGGCTCGATGTGTGGCTCTGGGCCGCACGGTTCTACAAGACCCGCAGCCTGGCCAAGCAGGCCGTGGAAACGGGCAAGGTGGACGTCGCCGGGCAGCGCCCGAAATCGTCGCGCGCGGTGCGCGTGGGCGAGCAGCTGCAGATCAGTCGCGGTGACGAGGTATATGACGTGCAGGTGCGTGGGCTGAGCGATCTGCGTGGGCCGGCGCCGGTGGCGCAGCAGCTGTACGAAGAGAGCGAAGCCTCGCGTGCGCGGCGTGCGGAGCTGCGCGCGCAGCGTGCGGCGGCAAGGAACGGCTACCAGCCGCCGGAACATCGCCCGGACAAACGTGCGCGAAAGTTGATCCGCGCGTTGGGGGATCTGGACGCGTTGTGATGCGGTGGACCCACCAGCGGTGGGCACCTACGGGATACATGTGCCCACCAACGGTGGGCACCTACCTGCGGTAGCGCACGACCGTTGGTCGTGCGGCATCACCTCACCGGTGCAGGTCGTACCGGTCCAGTTCCATCACCCGCGACCAGGCCGCGACGAAGTCCTGCACGAACTTCTTCCCGCCGTCGGCACTGGCATACACTTCGGCCACCGCGCGCAGCACCGAGTTGGAGCCGAATACCAGGTCGGCACGGCTGCCGGTCCAGCGCTTGGCACCGGTGCTGCGGTCGCTGCCTTCATAGCCATCGCCGCTGGCCTTCCACTGCACGCCCATGTCCAGCAGGTTGACGAAGAAGTCATTGCTGAGCGTGCCCGGCCGGTCGGTCAGCACGCCCTGGGTGTTGCCGTCCACGGTGGCACCCAGCACGCGCAGGCCACCGACCAGCGCGGTCAGTTCCGGCGCGGTCAGGGTGAGCAGCTGCGCCTTGTCGATCAGCAGCGCTTCGGCCGGCACGCTGTAGCGACCCTTGACGTAGTTGCGGAAACCATCGGCATAAGGCTCCAGCACCGCGAACGATTCAACGTCGGTCTGTTCCTGGCTGGCGTCGGTGCGGCCCGGGGTAAACGGCACGCTGACCTCATGCCCACCGGCCTTGGCCGCCTGCTCCACGCCGACCGCGCCGGCCAGCACGATCAGGTCGGCGAGCGACACCTGCGCACCGCCGTTGCCCTTGAACCCGCCCTGGATCTTCTCCAGCGCGGCCAGCACCTTGGCCAGCTGGCGCGGCTGGTTCACCGCCCAGTCCTTCTGCGGGGCGAGGCGGATGCGCGCGCCGTTGGCACCGCCGCGCTTGTCCGAGCCGCGGAAGGTGGACGCCGACGCCCATGCCGTGGACACCAGTTCGGCCACGCTCAATCCCGCGGCGGCGATCTGCTGCTTCAGCGCGGCCACGTCGTCCGCGCTGATCTGGGCCTGCGGTGCCTCGGGCACCGGATCCTGCCAGATGAAGGTTTCGGCCGGCACTTCCGGGCCGAGGTAGCGCGCGCGCGGCCCCATGTCGCGGTGGGTCAGCTTGAACCACGCGCGTGCGAACGCATCGGCGAAGGCCTGCGGGTTCTCCAGGAAGCGGCGCGAGATCTTCTCGTAGGCCGGATCGATGCGCAGCGACAGGTCGGTGGTGAGCATGGTGGGGCGGTGCTTCTTCGACGGGTCGTGCGCGTCGGGGATCACGGCCTCCGCATGCTTCGCCACCCACTGGTGCGCACCGGCCGGGCTCTTGGTCAGCTCCCACTCGTTGCCGAACAGGATCTCGAAGAAGTCGTGGCTCCACTGCGCCGGGGTGCGGGTCCAGGTCACTTCCAGGCCGCTGGTGATGGTGTCGCTGCCCTTGCCGCTGCGGAACGTGTTGGCCCAGCCCAGGCCCTGGTTCTCCAGCCCGGCCGCTTCCGGTTCCACGTCCACGTTGTCGGCCGGGCCGGCACCATGGGTCTTGCCGAAGCTGTGGCCGCCGGCGATGAGCGCAACGGTTTCCTCGTCGTCCATGGCCATGCGCCCGAAGGTGTCGCGGATATCCGCCGCCGCCTTGAGCGGATCGGGATTGCCGTCCGGCCCTTCAGGATTCACGTAGATCAGGCCCATCTGCACGGCGGCGAGCGGATTTTCCAGGTTGCGCGAATGGATGTCGCCGTCCGCGTCGTCATCGGAGACCAGCACGCCGTGGTCTTCGACCACGCCTTGGGAGCCGTGCGCATAGCGCACATCGCCGCCCAGCCACGTGGTCTCGCGGCCCCAGTACACGTCCTGGTCCGGTTCCCAGGTATCCGGGCGTCCGCCCGCGAAGCCCAGCGTCTTGAAGCCCATCGATTCGAGCGCGACGTTGCCGGTGAGGATGAGCAGGTCGGACCAGGAGATCGCCTGGCCGTACTTCTGCTTGATCGGCCACAGCAGGCGCCTGGCTTTGTCCAGGCTGACGTTGTCCGGCCAGCTGTTGAGCGGGGCGAAACGCTGCTGGCCCCGGCCGCCGCCGCCGCGCCCATCACCGATGCGGTAGGTGCCGGCGCTGTGCCAGGCCATGCGCACGAACAACCCGCCGTAATGACCGAAGTCGGCCGGCCACCAGTCCTGCGAATCGGTCATCAGCGCGGTGAGGTCGGCCTTGAGCGCGGCGTAGTCGAGCCTGCCGAAGGCCTGCGCGTAGTCGAACCCCGCGTCGAGCGGGTGGGACCGCGAAGAGTGCTGGTTGAGCAGGTCAACGCGCAGCTGGTTGGGCCACCAGTCGCGATTGGTGGTGGCATCGCCAACAAGAGCATGGTTGAACGGGCACTTTGCTTCGCTTTTCATGGGTTCATTACCTGTGGACTGGCGAATGTGGATTGGACCTTGCGAGGGGCAAGGGCAGCTCATCCACCCTATGCACCGCACTGCAATTGGTAAATTCGAATGAACTAACTGAATGGATAGGCGAGGGCTATTGAGTGGTCGCCGGCCAGGGTGGCCGACGACCCCCGCGCAGCTCAGCGCTTGTTGAGGATGCCCATGACATCGCTGAGGCCGAACTGGCCGTCGCCGTCCTGGTCAAACGCATTGAGCAGGCTGCCGATCCCTCCGGCAGCGGCAGGCGGCGCTTCGGCGCCGAGTGCTTGGCTGAGTGCGCCTGAATTGCCCTGCTGGGCAAAGCGCTGGGCCAGGAACGACATCACGATCGGCGCCAGGATCGTCAGCAGCTGGCCGGCCTTGCCGCTGTCCAGCCCGGTCTTCTGGCCCAGCACCTGCGCGGCCTGTGGCGTCTGCCCGCCGAATACATGGCCGAGGATGCCGGCACCATTGGTGGCATTGCCGCCGCCACCGCCGAGTACCGCGCCGAGCACGCTGCCCAGATCGAATCCGCCGCCGCCGCCCCCGCCGCCGAGATGGTCGCGCTGCAGGGCATTGAGCAGCGACTGCGCGCCTTGGGGCTGGCTGGCATTGCTGCCCAGCGCGCCCATCAGCAGCGGCAGCGCCGCGCTGATCGCCTGCGAGGCCTGGCCCTGGTCAACGCCCAGCTGCCGGGACACCTGCTGCAGGCCTTGGCCCTGCTGCAACTGGGACAACAGAGATGTGGTGAGCGATTCCGTATTCACGATCGACTCCTTCGGCCCGGGATGGGACCGGCGGAGGATAACGCCGTCTACACGAAGGGAATGCGAAGGCTTCACGCGCTACCGGTCAGATCAACGCCTTCAACCGGTACAGCGCCTCCAGTGCCTGCTTCGGGGTCAGCTCATCGGGGTCAAGCGCGGCCAAGGCCTCCTGCGCCTTGTTCGACGCGGTGGCGAACAACCCGAACTGCTGCGGCGCATCCAGCGCCTGCGGGGCCATCGTCGCGGCCTGGCTCTCGCCGCCACGCTGTTCCAGCTCGGCCAGGCGGCGACGCGCCTGCGCCACGGTCGCCTTCGGCAGGCCGGCCAGCGCGGCCACCTGCAGGCCGAAGCTGCGGTTGGCCGGGCCATCCTTGACGGCATGCATGAACACCAGCGCCTCGCCGTGCTCGACCGCATCCAGGTGCACGTTCGCGATGCCGCTCACGCCGCCTTCGTGCTGCTCGTCGGCCAGCGCGGTAAGTTCGAAGTAGTGGGTGGCAAACAGCGTGTAGCAGCGGTTCTCGTAGGCCAGGTGGCGGGCCACCGCATCGGCCAGGGCCAGGCCGTCGTAGGTGGAGGTGCCGCGACCGATCTCGTCCATCAGCACCAGCGACTGCGCGGTCGCGTGGTGCAGGATGTAACTCGTCTCGCTCATTTCGACCATGAAGGTCGACTGCCCGCGCGCCAGGTCGTCGCCGGCGCCGATGCGGGTCAGGATGCGGTCGATCGGGCCGATCACCGCGCGGCTGGCCGGCACGAAACTGCCGATATGCGCCAGCAGCACGATCAACGCGTTCTGGCGCATGTAGGTGGATTTACCGCCCATGTTCGGGCCGGTGATCACCAGCATGCGGCGGTCCGCGTGCAGGTCCAGGTCGTTGGGTTCGAACGGCTGTTCGCGCACCGCTTCCACTACCGGGTGGCGGCCGCGATCAATGCGCAGGCATGGGGCGGTGTCCAGTTCCGGGCGGGCCCAGTCCAGTGCCTGGGCGCGTTCGGCGAAGCCGGCCAGTACGTCCAGTTCGCTGAGGGCCGCGGCACACTGCTTGAGCGGTTCCAGCTGGCCGCCCAGCGTGTCCAGCAGCTGCTCGTACAGCACCTTCTCGCGCGACAGCGAACGTTCGCGCGCCGACAGCACCTTGTCCTCGAAGGACTTCAGTTCTTCGGTGATGTAGCGTTCGGCATTGGTCAGGGTCTGGCGGCGCGTGTAGTGCACCGGCGCCTTCTCGGACTGGCCCTTGCTGATCTCGATGTAATAGCCGTGCACGCGGTTGTAGCCGACCTTCAGCGTGGGGATGCCGCTGCTGGCGCGCTCGCGCTGCTCCAGGTCGATCAGGAACTGGTCGGCATGGGTGGACAGCCGACGCAGCTCGTCCAGCTCGGCGTCGAAGCCTTCGGCGATGACGCCGCCATCGCTGAGCTTGAGCGGCGGGGTGGGGGCGATCGACGAGGCCAGCAGGTGCGCGCACTCGTCGTGCGAACCCAGCGCGTCATGCAGCGCCACCAGCCGCGGCGAGTCCAGCGGTGCCAGCACCGCGCGCACCTCGGGCAGCAGGCCCAGGCCATCGCGCAGGGTGGAGAAATCCCGCGGGCGCGCCGAGCGCAGTGCCACGCGGGTGAGGATGCGTTCCAGATCGCCCAGCGCCCGGAACGCGTCGCGCACATCGCGCTCGGCACCGCGGTCGATCAGCGTGGCCACGGCATCGTGGCGCTGCACCAGCACCTCGCGCAGGCGCAGCGGGCGGTGCAGCCAGCGCCGCAGCAGGCGTCCGCCCATCGGCGTCACCGTGGTATCGAGCACGCCCAGCAGGGTATTGCGGGTATCGCCGTCAACGCGCGTATCCAGTTCCAGGTGGCGACGCGTGGCGGCGTTCATCGCAATCGCCTCGCTGGCCGTCTCCGTGGCGATCGCGGTCAGATGCGGCAGGCGCTGCTTCTGGGTTTCTTCCACATAGCCGAGCAGGGCGCCCGCTGCGGCAGTGGCGCGCGGCTTGTCGTCGATGCCGAAGCCGGTCAGGTCGTGCAGTTTGAAGAACGCCAGCAGCTGGCGGCGGCCGCTGTCGGCGTCGAACAGCCACGGCGCGCGGCGGCGGATGCCCGTGCGGTGCCTGAGGAATTCGGGCCAGTTCTCTTCATCCGGTACCAGCAGCTCCGCCGGTTCCAGCCGGGCCAGTTCGGCCTCCAGCGCGTCGTCGGAATCGACCTCGTTGACCAGGAAGCGACCGCCGGCCAGGTCGGCCCAGGCCAGCCCGTAGCCGTGTTTGCCGCGCGACAGCGCCATCAGCAGGGTGTCGCGGCGCTCGTCCAGCAGCGCCTCGTCGGTGACGGTGCCGGGGGTGACGATCCGCACCACCTTGCGCTCCACCAGGCCCTTGGCCAGCGCCGGGTCGCCGATCTGCTCGCAGATGGCCACCGACTCGCCCAGCGCCACCAGCCGCGCCAGATAGCCTTCGTAGGCATGCACCGGCACGCCGGCCATCGGGATGGGTGCGCCACCGGAGCTGCCGCGCTGGGTGAGGGTGATGTCCAGCAGCCGCGCCGCCTTGCGAGCGTCGTCGTAGAACAGCTCGTAGAAATCGCCCATGCGGAAGAACAGCAGCAGGTCCGGGAACTCGGACTTTGCGGCAAAGAACTGCTTCATCAGCGGGGTGTGTTCGGCGGGCTTCTGGGTCACGCGGGGTCCATCGGGTCGGGCGGGCCGTGACGGCCGGGTGCGCCATTGTAGTGGAGCCGGCGAAGCGGGGGCGCGCGTTAGAGGCGAGGGCAAGCAGGCCGTGCCGCCGGAACCTCGGTTCGCAGGCGAAAAAAAACCCGGGGCCCGTCACTCACGTAGTGCGTGTGAGGAGGGGAGCTGATCCGGGTGTGCGGTGCCACTATAGCGAAGTCAGCCACGCACCAGCGTGAGCTGAGGGTGCGCCGCGAAGATATCCATGACGATCTGGAAGTAGGTCTGGCCTTCGCCGGCGTCAAGCGCTTGCAATTGAGTAGCGATGACCCCCTTGTTGAACGTACCGTTTCCGTCCAGCTTCGCCTGCAGCCATGCGCGGGTGGCATCCACGCCGAGCACGCTGGAGGTGTGCTCGATGTCCTCCCAGATCAACGTGGCGCCTGCGTGTCCGGCCAGTACGCCATAGCCGCCGTACAACATGTCATCCAGCGCATCCAGGCTGTGCCCGAGCTGCCACTCCTCGTCGGCCATGAAGACCCGGTTGACCTCGCCGTAAAAACTGGCGATGTCGATGACTGTGCTGCCTCGCAGCACCAGCACGAGCGGATCCGTGGTCTTCATTCCGTGTTGTCCATCTGCGCCCGGTCACCACGACTCTAGCAGTGCTGACCGTTCACTGCAGACGTCGCAACTTGAGCAAATTTTCAGGACCGCGCATGCGCCGCCAACGCCGTGCTACCGACTCGTAGACTCAAAAAACAGGCAAAAAAAACCCCGGAACCCTTCACTCACGTAAAGCGTGTGAGGAGAGGAGCCGGCCCGGGGTGTGTGCCGGCACTATAAAGAAAGGTAGCTACATGTTCAACGTTCTCACCGGGCACGGCGTCAACATGGTAGAGGTGCTCGGGTGGATGTCGCCCGAAGCGAGAGTGCACGTCGAGGCCATCTGTCGCTTCAAGACCGTGCATGCCGACAGTCTCCAACTCGCGAGGCCTGACGGGCCCTGCATATCGGAATTGCCAACCGTTATTTAAATGCGGCGAAGCGACGTGGAAGAGTGGGCTTCTGTTCACGATCCCCTCGGAGGCCGCCCGCTCATGTCCACCGCCCGCTCCACGCCGTCGCGCAAGCTTGTCGGCGCCACTGCATTGTCTGCCTTGCTCCTGCTGGCCGCTCCGCTCGCCTTCTCGGCGGAGGAGGCGGCGTCGCCGCTGCGCACTTACCTGGCCGCCAAGCGTGCGGCGATCCAGGAACAGTCTGCGAAAGCCGGTGCGCCTACCGCAATTCACGGGAAAGTCACCGCCGAAAGCCGCTCGGGCGTGCGCCGTCTGCGCATCGGGCCGACTGGCGAGTTCCAGTACATCAGCGACAGCGGCCGCAACTACGCCGGTTACAACCTCGGCGCCGGCTCGTGGGATTCGCTGGTCGGTACGCTGGCCAGCGCGGTGGCCGACGAGTACATCGTGCAGGCGGCTGTGCAGAATGTGCCGCTGGATGGCCTGGACGTGGTGTTCACCAGCATTCCCGAGCGCAAGAGCGAGAGCCTTGCGTATCCGAACAATCTTTCCTACGTGGCCTACATCGATTCGCCGGCCACCGACGCGCAGCTCCAGGCGCTCAAGCGCGCCGTGCACGAGAATTCCTCGGCCATTGATCTGGTCACTCGACCCCAACAGGTCAGCCACGCCGACGTGGAGTACATCCACAGTGCATCGGTACGCGACCCAAAATTGCCGCCAGGCCTGCGCGACTTCATCACCGAAGAAAAGCGCCCGGCAGTGCTTGCCAGACAGGTGAAGCCGGCCGCGGGCAAGGAAAAACCGGCCGCGCCGGAAACCCTGGTCGCCCGCGCCCACGTCGAGCCGCGCACCGGTCTGCGTCGCGTGTTCCTGGGCAAGGATGGCTACCACCAGCAACTGCATGACAGCGCGCCTGGTCTGCTGGGCTATGGGCTGGCCCCGACGGTGGAAGAGCACCTGCTCGGCGTGACCGGCACCTGCCTGACCCACATCTTCGAGGTGCAGGCAGCATCGCGGAACGTGCTGCTGGATTCGCTGGAGCTGACCGTCGATGGCCAGGTCAGCCCGCGCTTCGGCAGCAATGTCCGGTCACCCGCCAGGTACAGCGGCATCCGTTACAAGGTGCGGATCGAGTCACCCGCCTCGGAGCAGGAGATCGACGCGCTGCGCCAGTCCGTCGAGGCCACGTGCCCGCTGTACAACCTTGTCAAGGACGAGCAGAAGCTGGAAGGCAGCATCGTGCGGGGGGCATATGCAGACGCCGCGCAGTAAGCGCCTGCCTGTTCGCCCCGCCCAGTACGCCAATCGTTGGCGGCGCAGTCATCTGGCCCTCGCCCTGTGCACGCTGCTTGCCCCGGCAGTGGCGGCTGCGGAAACCGCAGAGGAGGCAGAAGCCGCCGAGGCGGCGGAGGATACCGACGACGCGGCCTCGCGGGCGCAGGGTTCCAGCGCACGGACGCTGGACAAGGTCTCCGTGCTCGGCTCGCAGATCGCCGGTGGCGGCGCGCAGGCGGCACTGCCGGTGGTCGCGGTGGACCGCGAGCAGATCGATGCCACCCTTGCCACCAACGGCAACGAGCTGTTCCGCAGCCTGCCGCAGTTTGGCGATGTTGCCGTCACCGAGAAGGGCACGACCAACGCCGGCCGGAATTCCAACGTGGCGCGTGGTGATGTGGGGTCCATCAACCTGCGCAACCTGGGCTCGAAGTACACGCTGCTGCTGGTCAATGGCCGCCGCACCGTGCAGCATCCGATCAGCAACAGCGGCGACGACACGACCTACAACGCGAATGCCATCCCGGTCTTCGGCCTGGAGCGCGTCAACCTGCTGCTGGACGGTGCCGCCTCCATCTATGGCTCAGATGCAGTCGCGGGCGTGGTCGATCTTGTGATGCCGAGCAACCTCCAGGATGGCGGCGGCATCCGGCTCAACTACGGCGAAGTAACGGATGGCCATCGCGAAGAGGTATCGCTGGATGGGTACTTCGGCAGCGACTTCAGCGAGGGGCGCGGCAACGTCTCGGTGCTCTACGGATTCTCCAGACGGAGCGCGCAGCTCAATTCGGATGCCTGGTTCACCGCCACCGATGGTCGCCGTCCGTTGGGTGATGGCACCAGTGTGCCGGACCCGAACGGGACCACCGGCTTCAGCACGCGAACGCCGTGGGGGCATTTCGATACCTATACCGGCGGCCGCCGCACGGGCAGCTGGTACGTCAATCCCACCACCGGTGCGTTGACCTCCGGCACGGTGCCCACGCGCTATCACTACGATTCGGCGGCCGAGCCGGGGATCACCTCGTCACCGGCCATCCGCAAGGGCAATGTGTTTGCCAGCGGCCGCTTCGACGTCAACGACAGCGTGCAGCTGTTCGGTGAGCTGGGCTATTACCGCGCCACCTCCGAGTCCTGGGTGAGCAGCGAATCGGGTTTCGGTGGCGACGGTTTCCTGCTGCATATCCGCCCGGACGCGTACTGGGTTCCGCAAGCGCTGCGCGGTGCCGATGCGATCCGGCTGCTCAACTACCAGTTCGCCGATTCGGGCATCCGCCGGGTGAAGGTGGACAACGACCAGTCGCGGGTCCTGCTGGGCGTACGCGGCTGGACCGAGGGGGGCTGGAACTGGGAAACGGCGTTGCTG
Source organism: Stenotrophomonas sp. KH_036_B (assembly GCF_057839485.1). Lineage (NCBI taxonomy): Bacteria > Pseudomonadati > Pseudomonadota > Gammaproteobacteria > Lysobacterales > Lysobacteraceae > Stenotrophomonas > Stenotrophomonas sp. KH_036_B. The sequence continues at coordinate 1,333,392 of NZ_CM174491.1, forward strand.
TATTCGCGCGCGCGCAGCACCGACACCCAGCAGGGCGGGCTGACCGATGCCTTCATCGAAGCGGTGAACCGCACCGATGCCAGTGCCTACAATCCATTCAGTGGCGGCGACCCCGCCAGCATCCGGGTCGGCGATGCCACGCCCTATGACACAGCGTCATTCATCGGCGAGGCGACCCGCGAAGGCACCACGGAACTGGCGCTGTGGGACTTCAAGGTGAACCGCTCCGACCTGCTGACCTGGTATGCCGGCGACATCGGCATGGCGGCGGGGGTGGAATACCGCTATGAAAGCCGCCGGGACGACCGCGACGAGAACATCGATGGCAGCAACCCCTATACCGACTGGTATACCGGCACGGTCGCGGCCAGCAACTTCTTCACCCACAGCCCGCGGCCGGATGTGCACGGCAGCCGCAACGTCACATCGGCGTTGATTGAATTCGCCTTGCCGCTGGTGTCTCCGGCACAGGGCATCCCGCTGGTGCAGTCGCTGGACCTGCAGATTGCCGGCCGCTGGGAGGATTACAGCGATGCCGGCAAAGTCGGCAAGCCGAAACTGGCGGCGGCCTGGAAGGTGGTGGACAGCCTGCTGCTGCGCGGCTCGGTGAGTGGCGGCTTCCGTGCACCGGGACTGGAGCTGGTGAACTCACCCCCGACCTATGGCTTTGGCTTCAACAACGACGCGGTCCGCTGCCATGCATTGGTCACCAAGGGCGCGCAGCCGGATTACAGCGCCTGCTTGAATGCCTTCAGCAGCGGTTCGTCGGTGAAACCGTCGGTGAGCGCCGTGACCTCGTACGGCGACGACGTCAAACCGGAAACCACCCGGCAATCGTCGTGGGGCGTGGTGTTCGAGCCGCAGTTCCTGCCCGGGGGGCTGGGGGCGATCAGCCTGAGCGTGGATGCGTGGCGCGTGCAGGTGGAGAACCCCATCAGCACCATGGGCGAGGAACTGCTGTATGACGCCTACCTGCGCGTGGTGGAAGGCAGCAGCAACCCGAACGTGGTGCGCGCGGCGGTGACGGCGGAGGATATCGCGCAGTTTGAAGGCTCCGGCCTGGCACCGGCAGGCGTGGTGACGCACGTCTACAACCGTTACCAGAATCGCCGGCCGCTCACCGCGTCGGGCGTGGACTACAACGTCGCCTGGCGCCTGCCGGACATGGCGTGGGGCACGTTCTCGTTGCTGATCAGTGCCAGCCAGCTCAAGGAGTACACCCAGCAGAAACCGGCCGAGATTCAGCAGGTGGCTGCGGCCATCGCCAGCGGGCAGCTGAACATCCTCGTGCCCGACCTGGGGGCGGCCAACGAGGTGGGCATCAACGGCGCGAAGCCGGAATGGCGGGCCAGCGCGACCTTGATCTGGAACCTGCAGGACTGGACGGTGCGGCTGCGCGATGACTACATCGACAGCGTGACCGCCGGCGCCTACGCCGACCGCACGCCGTTCGTGGTCGGCTCCACGCAGCGCTGGGCGCTGTCGGTGAAGAAGGAATTCAACCGCGGTCGGCTCAGCGGAACCGCGGTGGAAGTGGGCGCCCGCAACCTGTTCGACAAAGCGCCGCCGCTCAACGCCACCGGCAGCTACCTGAGTGCGCTGCACGAATCCTACGGGCGCTACCTCCATCTCGGCATTTCCAAGAACTGGTGAACACCATGAAGACGCACGCAGTTGTCTCGCTGTGCCTGGTCACTCTGGTTGCGGCCGCCTGCAGCCCGCAGGATCGGGCCACAGGGGTGCCATCCGCATCCGCGGCCGCAGCCGCGGCGCTGGAGTTCCAGGACCAACACACGCAGTGGGTACGTCAACGCAGCGCGGACCTGAGCAAGCCGGATGGCTGGACCAGCCTGATCGGGCTGCACTGGATCGAAGCAGGCAAGCGCAGCGTGGGTGGGGGCGCGGACAATGCGATCCGCCTGTCCATCGCGCCGGATCGACTGGGCGAGGCGGAGCAGCGCGCCGATGGCCTGTACTTCCAGGTCGCCGAGGGCGTACCCATTACGGTTGACGGCAAGCCGGTACAGGGCGAAGTCCGCCTGGATCCAGAGGGGGCAGGCGGTGGAACCAAGCTGGCCTATGACGAAGGCAAGGGCCAGATCACCGCGATCAAGCGCGGTCAGCGCCTTGCCCTGCGCGTGCGCCACGCGGACGCGCCGGCACGGCGGGACTTCGCAGGCCTGGATTTCTTCCCGGCCGATGAAGCCTGGCGCGTGCAGGCGCGGTTCGTTCCGCACCCGGCCGGGAGGACGCTTCCCATCGTCAACGTGCTTGGCGAGGTCGCTGACAATCCCAATCCCGGCTACGTGCTGTTCGAGAAAGACGGCCGCCAGTGGCGGTTGGAAGCCCTGGGCGACCCGGCGAAGGGATTGAACCTGATGTTCCAGGACCAGAGCACCGGGAGGCTGACCTATGGGGTAGGACGCTATCTGCACACCGATCCGGTCGCGGCGGACGGTACGGTCAGTCTGGACTTCAACCGCGCCTACAACCCGCCCTGCGCGTACACGGACTTCGCCACCTGCCCGCTGCCGCCGCCGGAGAACCGCCTGGTCCAGCAGGACGGCAACGGTCAACGCACGCGGCTGGCGGTGCTGGCCGGCGAGAAGAAGTACGCGGCGGCCAACCACTGACCGGCGTGGAGGATCGCGCCAATGGCTCCCGGCTGAACAGGTCCTCCGGCGTTGACGCGGCATCGACGCGTTTTCACGGGAGTTTCCATGGTGGGCGCAGACACTTGCCCCACGCCATGAAGCGAGGAGCCAACCATGAATCTCTCTACCCGAAACGTGCTGTGTGCAGCTGCCCTGATGGCATCGGTGTTCAGCGCCAGCGCCCAGACCTACGGGCCGAAGGACGAAGGGCGCCGCTTCAATGACGGCACCAAGGTGGTCTGCAAAAACGTCGAAGTGCAGCGCAACAGCAAGGACCCGAACCGCATTGCGGGTACTGCCACCGGTGCGGTGGTGGGTGGCCTGCTGGGCAACCAGGTCGGCGGCGGCAGCGGCAAGAAGATCGCCACCGTGGCGGGCGCGGTGGCCGGCGGCGCGGCCGGTCGTCAGATCCAGGGCAACTCGCAGAACAAGAACGGCGACCGCGTGGTCGAGCGTCAGTGCTATCGACGCTGATGCGAACGCATTGAATGCGCGGTAAGTGATACGGAAGGGCTGGCCAGTGGGCCAGCCCTTTTTTCGTCAGCGCGTCGGCGGGTAGCCCGCAATCGTCCGCGCGCCGGTGATGATCATGCGCAGCATCTGCGCGGTCTGCTCGATCATTTCCGGATCGCGATCCGGTGGCTGGTCCAGCGCGGTGCCGCCCATGGCGAACACCAACCGGGTGATTGCCTTGGCCACCAGGTGCGGCTCATGCAGCACGGCGCCATTGTCTGCATGGGCCAGGCGGATCAGGTCCACACAAAGCTCTTCTTCGAAATAGTTCAGTTCGCGCTCGACGGCCTGTTTGAAGGCGTCCGACCCGGCACTGCCTTCGCGCAGCAGCACGTGCAGCAGCCGGTCATCGGCGCGCAGCTGCTCGAAAAACGTTTCCACCGAGAGGCGAATGACACTCCGGTCGGACGATGCCGCGCGCTGCCGCGATTCACCGATGATGGTGCGCAGCGAACGGCCGGCCAGGTCGATGAGGGCCACGGTCAGCTCGTCCATGTCGCGGAATTGGCGATAGAACGAATTCGGGGCGATGCCGGCTTCGCGCGCGACCTCGCGCAGGCTGAGCGTCGACACGCTGCGGTGCGGTCCGATGAGCGTCAGGGCCGCCGCCAGCAGATCCTCGCGGGAAATGGAGGCTTTGCGGGCCGGAAGGGCGTCGTCGTGGGCAGTCAGGGGCAGATCGGGCGGAGTCATCCAGGAGCCAGACGGTCAAGTCCCTGAATCATAGCCGGTAACGGCAATATACAACTGTATACACAGCTGTATGCTCGGCCGTATAGTGGGGTCATGAGCGCACTCCCTCGTCCTGCCGCCGCCCGCCGTTCCGCCCTCTCGCCCCGCCAGTGGGTGTCCGAGGAACTGTTCGATTTCTGGGCCGGCCACGTGCATCCGCTGTGGACCCTGCGGCGCCCCCGCGCAACGCTGGTGTCGCGCCATGCCGCCAGCGCCGACGCGGTGACCCTGGTGCTGCGCCCGAACCGTCATTTCCGCGGCGTGGCGGCAGGCCAGCACGTCAATCTGGGCGTGGAAGTGGATGGCCGCCGCCTCACCCGCAGCTACAGCCCGACGCTGCTGGACGATGGCTCCCTGGCGATCACGATCAAGGCCGTACACGGCGGCAAGGTCAGCCAGTACCTCGCGCAGCAGGCGCCGCTGGGCGTGGTGGTCGAGCTGGGCCAGGCGTTTGGCGAGATGACCCTGCCGGCCACGCTGCCCGCGCGCCTGCTGTTGCTGGCCGCCGGCAGCGGCATCACCCCGATGCGTGCCCTGCTGCGCCAGCTGGACCAGGCGGGCATGCCGGCGCGGGTCGATCTGGTGTACTGGGCGCAGCAGCGTGACGCGCTGTGTTTCGCCGAGGAATTCAGCGCCATCGCCGCGCGCCATCCAGGCTTCACGCTGCATCTGGCCCTGACCCGTGATCCGGTTGCACCGGCCGCGCGGGTGGATGGCTACGACTTCCGTGCGCTGGGCGCGCTGGCCGATGCGCAGGTGATGGCCTGCGGTCCCGGTGGGTTCGTGGACGCGGCGCGCGCACGGCTGGACGGGCAGGTGGCCGCGCTGCAGTTCGAAGCCTTCACGCCACCGGTGCTGCCCGATGCCGAGACCGGTACGGTCCGGGTGGAGCTGCGCCGCAGTGGCCGCACCCTGGAACTTCCCCGTGGTACCTCGCTGCTGCAGGCGCTGGAGGCCGAAGGCCTGCGCCCGGCCAGCGGGTGCCGGATGGGCATCTGCAATACCTGCGTGTGCGGCAAGGCCAGTGGCGTGACCCGCCACACCTTGACCGGCGAGTACGCGGCCGAACCGGCCACGCAAGTGAAGCTGTGCGTGAACAGCGCCAGCACCGACCTGATTCTGGAGCTCTGAGCATGTCTTCCGTGCAGAACCGCGTGTTGTCCGCCACCGAACTCGCCTCGTTCGGCAATGAACTCGACGCCTTGCGTGCGCGCCAGCTGGAAACGCTGGGCACGGACGATGCGCGGTACATCCGCCGCGTCGTGGCCGGCGTGCGCTGGACCGGCGTGGCCGGCCGCGCGCTGCTGTTCCTGGGTGCCTTCGTGCACAGCGTGCTCATTCCCGCGTGGATCGCCGGCGTGGCGCTGCTGGCGCTGTCCAAGATCCTGGAGAACATGGAGCTGGCGCACAACGTCATCCACGGCCAGTACGACTGGATGGGCGACCCGCAGCTGCAGGGCAGCACCTACGAATGGGACATCGCCGGGACCTCGGACAACTGGCGCAAGACCCACAACTTCCGCCATCACACCTATACCAACGTGCGCGGGCTGGACGACGACATCGGCTACGGCCTGCTGCGCATCTTCCCCGAGCAGCGCTGGCGCCCGTTCTACCTGATGCAGCCGGTGGTGGCGGTGGTGTTCGCGCTGCTGTTCGAATGGGGCATTGCGATCCAGGACCTGCGCGTCGGCCGCCTGTTCGCGGGCAAGATCACCCTGCGGCAGCTGCTGGCGCAGGCGCGTCCGGTGGGCCGCAAGATGGGCACGCAGGTGCTCAAGGACTACGTGCTGTTCCCGGCGCTGGCCGGCCCGTTCTTCCTGCCGGTGCTGCTGGGCAACGTGGTTGCCAACGTGATCCGCAACGTGTGGACCTACGTGGTGATCTTCTGCGGCCACTTCACCGCCGACGCGGAGACCTTCCCCAAGGACTGCGTGCGCGATGAGACCCGCGGCCACTGGTACCTGCGCCAGCTGCGCGGCTCGTCGAACATCGCCGGCGGCAAGGTGCTGAACCTGATGACCGGCAACCTCAGCCACCAGATCGAGCATCATTTCTTCCCTGACGTGCCGGCCAACCGCTACGCGGCCATCGCCGTGGAAGTGAAGGCGATCTGCGCGCGCTACGGCCAGCACTACAACACCGGCTCGCTGCCGAAGCAGTTCGGCCAGGTGATGTGGCGGATCGTGCGCCATGCGTTCCCGAGCCGCCCGGCACGGGTGCGGGCGGCATTGGTCACCGCCGAACAGCAGGCGTAGAACCACGCCCTGCGCGGCCGAACGCCGTGCCGGCGGTAGCGGGGCACCCCTTGCGTCGGCTGTACTTCAGTCGCCTTCGCCCATCTGGCCTTCGGCCAGCGGCACTCTCGAACCATCGAGCAGGCCGCGGCTGAGCGCACCGTCTTCGATGAACAGCAGTTCGCCGTTCTCGCCGTCCTTGATGCTGCTGTCGATGGCGATGATGCGGTCGCCATGGAAGCGGCTCACATGCGGCATCGAGGTATGGCCGACCACGATGCGCTTCAGCGCCAGCTGCTTGAGCAGCGCATCGATCTGGGCGGTGTCCATGCGGCCGTCGAAGTAGCCGCGGAACCAGATCGGGCTGGTTTTGCCGTCGAACAGACGCGCGGTGTCCGGCGCGGCCTTGACCTGGTCCTTGGGCAGTCCGAGCGATGCCTGGTAGAGACTGTTGGTGGCCTCCAGGCCACGCACCATGTCCAGGTTTTCCGGCGCGATGCCCCCGTGCAGGAACAGCGTGTCGCCGATCTGCAGCAGCACCGGGCGCGTGCGCAGCCACTGGCCAACCACCGAATCGGCGCCATACAGCGCCGGGTAGCTGCGGCCGAGCAGCTGCGCGCTCTTGAGGTACTTTGGGTTGACGTAACGCAGGTCGTCGTAGAGCACCATCGTCTCGTGGTTGCCGAGCACGAAGTGCACCGCGCCGCCGGCCGCCGTGGCCTGCTGCTGCAGGCTGTACAGCAGCCAGAATGCCTCGGTCACCTGCGGGCCACGATCGAACACATCGCCGGCCACCACCAGGGTGGCATCGCCCAGGGACCAGCGGTCCTCGCTGTCGATGACGTGGTGGGCGCGCAGCAGTGTGACCAGCAGGCCGTACTGGCCGTGGATGTCCGACAGCGCCACGATGCGTGGCGTGGCCGGGTAGCGTGCGACTGCGGCCTGCTGCGGCGCGGTCACCGTCAGCGGATGCGGGTAGCCGCACTCGGGCAGCACCACGGTGCTGTCGCCGCGCGCAGGCAGGTCGCGTTCCACCACATGGTCATTGCAGATCCACTGCGCCTGGTGGCCCTTGGGGGTCATGAACACATAGGGGCCATCGGCGTCGACGTGTTCGGCCGGTGCCGGAACCTCGCGGGCAGCGGCAAGCAGGGGAAGCAGGACAAGCCCTGCCAGGATCAGGCGGACGGCGGCGGAACGGAGACGAAGCGGCATCGGAATGGTCTAGCGGAACGGGGCAGGCGGCCAGATGCCGCCCATTTGATCCTACCCGCCGTCAGTCCCCGCGGGTATGCGCCATTGGTCAGCCCATGATGCGGAATGTGGCATTGCCGGCCGCGCTGGGCACGCCCGCAGGTTGATGGAGGGATTCGCTGTGCTCACCGCTGTGACCCGGGGTGGGGACGACCTTGACGGGTCCATCACTACGGCGGGAGCACGCTGCCGTTCAAATCGGGGGTAGTACCGGGGTGCTGCCTGCGGGCTGTGTCAGCCGTCGCGTGCGCCTGGGGATTGACCGGAGATGCCCCGATGCGATTCGCGCGCGAGTTGATGTGCCTGCTGCTGTGTGGTCTGTCGTGTGGATGTTCGACCTGGCGGGACGGAGATGATTCGGGGCCGCTGACACCGCGTAACACCCTGTATGGTTGCGATGCCACCCGTACCCAGTCATATGCGTCGTATATAGCTCCTGGCTGGAACGGCAGGACGCCGTCGTGGGTGGTTGTTGCCTCGGATTCGCAATTCCCGCGAAGTCGCAACGATGACGGTACGGAAACCGATCAGGAGCCCGCCAAAGCCCACGCGGCGCTGTCCGCCGTGCTGGCCGACATTGGACGCTTTCGCGATTCTGTAAAGCAGGCGGCGCATTACGTGCCCGTGGTCATCAATGGCGACCTTACCGATTTCGGGCATGGAGGCCAGCGTGACACGATGCAACATCTGTTCCATCGACTGGCCGGATCACCAGGTGGGCCGGGGGGACCGCTGTTCTTCCCGGGACTGGGCAATCACGACTACAGCAACAACGTGAACGACTGTACCAACAACGGGTGCGCGCGGGACAGCATCTGTGACGTCCTGCAATGGACCCGCGAGATTGGACCCAGGTACTGGGATTACTACGCGGCGACCAGCGATGACAAGCCAGAACATCGCGGCAGCTATGCATACTCCGTGGATGTATATGGCCTGACATTCATCGAGCTGCATGATTCGCCCATGTACACCACGTATTTCGAAACGGGCGGTTTTGCGATCAATGACAAGGTGAAGTTCAATGTCACCACGTCGCTTCGCTGGCTGGAGGGCGCCTTGCGCGATGCACGGTCAAGGAATCACATCATCTTCCTCAATATGCATCGGCGCAATCAGTGGCCAGCCGGCGATGTTGCGCGTTTCCAGCGGCTTGTCACGTCATATGGTGTCACGGCGGTCTTCGCCGGCCACGTCCATGGGGAGCTTGGCAGGGCGCAGCGCGATGAGTACTACGGCCAGGTGCCGGTGTATCAGACGGGCGCCCTGTTGGACCAGAGCTATCTCATGGTCCAGCTGGATCACGGCCAGAAAAAGGTGCGCGTCTACAAGGTGGCGCCTGGCCAAGGCCATGCACGGAAGGAGCTGGTTGATGAAATTCCGCTGCTGAATGGCGTCACGCTTCCCGAGCCCGACTTCGCGGACGCGGCAATGGTTCTGTACGAAGGCAATAATGCAACCCAGGACTTCCAGTGTGAGGTTCCGCTTGCCGGCTACCCGGCATTCAACATGGGCGGCACCTACGGCTGTCCAAACGATGAGGCGAGGTCTCTGCGGATTCTCAAGGCGAAGAAGGGAACGCGGATCGAACTTTTCGGAAACTGGGACCAGAAGCCCGACCAGGCCTTCGCAGTAATCGAGGTGACGCAGGACATCACCACGCCGGTGATCGTTGGGTCCTTTGAGCGGAAGTTGGAAGAATCCAATTGGAAAATACAGCGCTACGGGGAAGGCGCGCTTGACGGAAAGATCTCCAGCATCGCAGTCAGTGATGCCAATCGGTTCTCCGGGGGAACCATCACCTTGTTCGAGGGAAACAATGCAACCCAGAAGGCGTTGTGCACTTTGCCTCTCGGCCCCGAAGCCAGGTTCAACATGCGGGAAGGTGTGGGGAAGAACTGCCCCAATGACGAGGCCAGGTCTGCGCTTATTAGAAATGCACGCCTCGGCGACTCGGTGTGCCTGTACGGTAACTGGGACCAGAAAACCAACCAGGGCTACAGTTGCATTACCGCGATGAAGGATTTCTCGCAGAATGTCGTTGCGACGTTCAACACTGACAACTGGAAAGAACCGGATGGAAGCTACGAGGCCTTCAACATCAATGGCAACATCGATGGGTGGGTTTCGAGCATGACGATAGGTCGATACGACTGGGGCAAAGACGGTCCAGACGGAATGAGCGCTGCCCCCGATACTCAGACGCCGGATGCGGCGAAGCCATGACTGCCGGGGTGGTTCGCCTCACCCTTTGACCCCGGGGCGGATGTAATAGCATCCGCCCCGTCGTCGGCCTACCCTGCGCGCACAGAACAGGAGGGCCGCCATGGGTCACGACCACGATCACCTGCCGAGCGAGATCCGCCACGAGAAACCGTTGTGGTGGGCGCTGGGCCTCACCACCCTGTTCCTGGTGGTGGAAGTAGCCGGTGCGTTCTGGACCAACAGTCTGGCGCTGCTGTCCGATGCGGCGCACATGGCTACCGACACGCTGGCGCTGATGATCGCGCTGGTCGCGGTGCGGTTGAGCCGGCGCCCGCCCGATGCGCGGCGCACCTATGGGTACGCGCGGCTGGAAGCGCTGGGCGCGATGATCAATGGCGGCATGCTGTTCGTGGTGGCCGGCTACATTCTGTGGGAGGCGGTCGCACGGTTCCGCCAGCCGCAGGAAATCGCCTCCACCGGCATGCTGGTCATCGCCGCGTTCGGGCTGCTGATCAATCTGATCTCGATGCGGTTGCTGCGTGCGGGCAGTGGCGAGAGCCTCAACGTCAAGGGCGCCTACCTGGAAGTGTGGGCGGACATGCTGGGTTCGGTGGCGGTGATCATCGGCGCGTTGCTGATCCGCTGGACCGGCTGGAAGGTGATCGACCCGATCCTGGCGGTGCTGATCGGGCTGTGGGTGCTGCCGCGCACGTGGGTGCTGATGCGTGAGGCGATCAACGTGCTGCTGGAAGGCGTGCCCAAGGGCATCCAGGTGGAGGCAGTGCGTGCACGGCTGTGTGCGCATGAAGGCGTGCGCGATGTGCACGACCTGCACGTGTGGGCGCTGGCCTCCAGCACACCGGCGCTGACCGCGCATGTGGTGATCGCTGACGGGGTGGATGCGGACGGGCTGCGTCGGCGGCTGGGCAGCGCCCTGCATGAGGACTTTGACATCGACCATGTGACGCTGCAGATCGAAGCCGAGCATTGCGGCGACGATTGTGCTGACGGCAGCGCGTCGGCCTCGCACGGGCAGCATGACCACGACCACGACCACGACCACGACCATGCCGCGCATGGTCATGCCCATGCGCGGGTCCACGAGCCGCGCCGCAGCGGGCCGGATGCGCAGGGTCATCACGGTCATCCGCATCCCTGAACCGGCAACGGCGGTCGGGCGGGGCAGGGCCGGCGGGGTTGCCGCTACAATGCGGGTCTGCCTTGCCCTCTCGGAGAAACCGCAGTGACCCGGAAACTCGTACTGTTGCGCCACGGCCAGAGCCAGTGGAACCTGGACAACCGCTTCACCGGCTGGGTGGACGTGGAACTGACCGAACAGGGCCGCCGCGAGGCCGCCGCCGCTGGCCGCCTGATGCGTGAGGAAGGCCTGCAGTTCGATGTGGCGCACACGTCGGTGCTCAAGCGCGCCATCCACACGCTGCAGGGCGCGCTGGCCGAGCTGGACCAGGACTGGCTGCCGGTGAGCAAGAGCTGGCGCCTGAACGAGCGTCATTACGGTGGCCTGCAGGGCTTGGACAAGGCGGAGACCGCTGCGAAGCACGGCGAGGACCAGGTCAAGATCTGGCGCCGTTCGTATGACATCCCGCCGCCGGCGATGGACCGCGACGACCCGGGCCACCCGATCCACGACCGTCGCTATTCGACGCTGGACCGCAATGCGTTGCCGGGCACGGAATCGCTGGCGACCACGCTGGAGCGCGTGCTGCCGTACTGGTTCGATGCGATCGCGCCGCAGCTGAAGGACGGCAAGACGGTGCTGGTCACCGCGCACGGCAATTCGCTGCGCGCGCTGTACAAGTACCTCAACAACGTTTCGCAGGAAGCCATCCTGGAGCTCAACATTCCGACCGGCATCCCGTTGTTGTTCGAGCTCAACGACGACCTGACGGTAAAGTCGTTCCGCTATCTGGGCGACCCGGAAGCGGCGCGCAAGGCGGCTGAGGCCGTGGCGAACCAAGGCAAAGCAAAATAACGGCCTGATTGCCGTGGAGCCGGGCACTGCCCGGCTGCTGCTGAAGTGGCGAACAGCCGCAGGCCCACCGCGCGCGATCAGAGCGCGCCTGTGACCTTTGGCCGGTCCAACAGCCCCCCTCCCGCGCTACGCTCGCAGATTGCCCGCATTCCGGGCGATGCATCCATCTGTAGCCGGAGAGTCGAATGAAGTTGTCCAAGCTGGCCCCGCTGGGCCTCACCGTCGCCATCGCCGCGTCGCTGGCGTCGTGCGGCAAGACCGAGACCGCTCCGGCGGCCGCAACCGCCGAGGCCAAGCCGGCCTTTGATCTCTCGCAGATCAAGACCCCGCTGATCGCCCTCAACAGCGCCGATCTGGACCCGGCGATCGCCGCGTGTACCGACCTCAATGGCTACGTCAACAGCAGCTGGCTGAAGGCCAACCCGGTGCCGAACGACCAGACCACCTGGGGCAGCTTCGAAATCCTGCGCGAGCGCTCGCTGGAAGTGCAGCACGCGCTGGTCCAGCAGGCCGCCGCGAGCCAGGCCAAGCCCGGCTCCGTGGAAGCCAAGATCGGCGATATCTGGAAGACCGGTTCGGATGAGGCCAAGATCGAAGCGGCCGGCATCGCACCGCTGCAGCCGCAGCTGGACAAGATCGCCGCGCTGAACGACACCGCCGCCATCACCCAGTACCTGCGCGACACCCAGGCACAGGGCCAGGGCGTGCTGTTCTCGCTGTCCGCCAATGCCGATTACAAGGATTCGGCCAACGTCATCGCCTACGTCGGCCAGGGCGGCCTGGGCCTGCCCGAGAAGGGCTATTACTTCGACGCATCGCAGGCCAAGATCCGCGAGGCCTACGTGGCCTATATCGCGCAGGCGCTGACGCTGTCCGGCGTGGATGCCGCGCAGGCCAAGACCCAGGCGCAGGCGGTGATGGACTTCGAGACCCGCCTGGCCAAGGCCTCGCTGTCGCGCATCGAACTGCGTGACCCGGCCAAGCGCTACAACCCGGTCAGCGCCGCTGAAGCGGACAAGCTGACCCCGAACTTCAGCTGGACTGCGCTGTTCGACACCCTGAAGGTGCCGGCCACGCAGAAGTTCTCGCTGGCCCAGCCGGCCTTCTTCGGCGAAGTGGACACGATGCTCACCGAGGTTCCCTCCTCGACCTGGCAGGCTTACCTGCGCTTCCACACCATCGACGACGCCGCCCCGTACCTGAGCAGCGCGTTCGAGAAGGCCAACTTCGACTTCTACGGCACCACCCTGCGTGGCCAGAAGGAGATGCAGCCGCGTTGGAAGCGCGTGCTGGAATCGGTCAACGGCGCCATCGGCGAAGGCCTGGGGCAGCTGTATGTCGACGCGGTGTTCCCGGCCGAATCCAAGGTGCAGATGCAGCACCTGGTGGAGAACCTCTCGGCGGCGCTGAAGGCGCGCCTGGAGAAGCTGGAATGGATGGGTGAGGACACCCGCAGGAAGGCGCTGGAGAAGTGGGCCAGCTTCACCCCGAAGATCGGCTACCCGGACAAGTGGCGCGACTGGTCGGGCTTTGAGACCAACGCCGACAGCTACCTGGGCAACATGCAGGCCGCGCGCGCGTTCAACTACCGCTACCTGTTGAACAAGATCGGCAAGCCGGTGGACAAGACCGAGTGGGGCATGACCCCGCAGACCGTCAACGCCTACTACAACGCCACCAAGAACGAGATCGTGTTCCCCGCGGCGATCCTGCAGTCACCGTTCTTCGACGCCAAGGCCGATCCGGCGCTGAACTACGGCGGCATCGGGGCGGTGATCGGTCACGAGATGATGCACGGCTACGATGACTCGGGCAGCCAGTTCGCCGCCAATGGCAACTTCGACAACTGGTGGACCGACAGCGACCGCAAGGCCTTCACCGGCCGCACCGATCAGCTGGTAGCGCAGTTCGACGGCTATGAATCCCTGCCTGGCGTGAACGTGAAGGGCAAGCTGACCCTGGGCGAGAACATCGGCGACCTGGGCGGCCTGACCGTGGCCTACGATGCGCTGCAGATGGCGCTGAAGGAGAATCCCAAGCTCAACCTGCCGGTGGATGGCCACAGCCAGGACCAGCGCTTCTTCATGAACTGGGCCACCGTGTGGCGCCGCAACTTCACCGATGGCGAGCTGCGCGTGCGCCTGAACACCGACCCGCATGCCCCGGCGAACTTCCGTGCCAACGGCGCGCCGTCGAACATGCCCGCGTTCGCGCAGGCGTTCGAATGCAAGCCGGGCGACGCAATGGTGCGCGCCGACGACAAGCGCGTGGTGATCTGGTAAGTCAGCGCAACCGATGGAACTGAAAAGGCCCGGCAATTGCCGGGCCTTTTCTTTACCACCTCAGGCAGGACATTTCAGGTACTGCGTCAGTGTGGCCTTCCACGCATCGGCCGGCTTGAAGTCCGGCACCAGCCCGCCACCCGTGCCGGTGAAGTTCGACATGCCGTGCGACAGCATGTAGGTGGGCGTGTACGTCGGCGGACCAAGGCGCTTGACGTCGGTGCAGATGCCCGCGACGTAGGCCGGCGCTTTGTCCGGCGCAAGTTGTGCTTTCAGTGCGGTGTCGAAGCGGACCAGTGTCTCTTCATCCATGGCACTGCCAGCGGCCATCTTCATCGCCTGGTAGGCGCCATGCGCGGACTGGTCGGCTACGCGCTGGCGATCGAAGTGGGCAAATACCCCGGAGATGTTGTACAGGTCGATGGCGTCCTGGGTACGACCCTCCTGCACGCAGCGGGGAAGGGCGGCCATCATCGCCGCAGGCGTGACGGCGGCGGTGATCTCGGCGCGGGACATGCAGGCGGGTGCGGCCTGGGTGCTGTCCTGGCGGGCGTGGGCGATGGGGGTCAGGCTGAGCAGCAGCAGCCCGAACGAGGCCGCATTGCAAAGACGTCCTTTCATGGGTAAATCTCCTGGGAGGCGGTGACGGCCACAGGGGCCGACGACTAGAATCCCGGGATTGGCGCGGCGGCGCAAGCTCAGCTGACGCTTCCGGTTTCGCCGGCGACCGCGCCGGGGGACGGCGCGGGGTGATGGCGCAGGTCAGCCCGGGGCGAGCGTGGTCAACAACGCCTTGGCCGCGTTGAAGCGGTCTTCGGGCAACGGCAGCGGCACCTTGATGCGCAGCTTGTCCGGGCCGTCCATCGTATAGAGCTTGGGCTGCTTCTGGATCATCTGGATGACCGACATCGGATCGATGCGCGGCTTGGCCTCGAACACGATGCGGCCGCCGTTCTCACCCAGTTCCAGCTTGCGGATGCCAAGTTCGTTGGCCTGCAGCTTGAGCTCGGCCACCGCGAACAGATGCTTGGCCGGATCGGGCAGCAGCCCGAAGCGGTCGATCATCTCCACCTGCAGTTCGCGCAGCTGGTCGCTGTCGCGCGCGCTGCTGATGCGCTTGTACAGAGTCAGGCGGGTGTGCACGTCGGGCAGGTAGTCATCGGGGATCAACGCCGGCACGTGCAGTTCCACTTCGGCACCGCGCGCTTCTTCGCCGGCATCCAGGTCGGGCAGGTTGCCCAGCCGGATGCTGCGCACCGCGCGTTCGAGCAGTTCGGTGTACAGGCTGAAGCCGACCTCGGCCATCTGGCCGCTCTGATCCTCGCCCAGCAGTTCGCCCGCGCCGCGGATTTCCAGGTCATGCGTGGCCAGCGTAAAGCCGGCACCGAGCTCGTCCATCGAGGCGATGGCCTCCAGGCGCTTCTCCGCATCCGGCGTCATCGACCGCTTGTCCGGCACCACCAGGTACGCATACGCGCGATGGTGCGAACGGCCCACGCGCCCGCGCAGCTGGTGCAGCTGGGCAAGGCCGAAGCGGTCGGCGCGGTTGATGATGATGGTATTGGCGTTGGGGATGTCGATGCCCGATTCGATGATCGTGGTCGACAACAGCACGTTGTAGCGCTGCTTCTGGAAGTCCAGCATCACCCGTTCCAGCTCGCGCTCGGGCATCTGCCCGTGGGCGATGCCGATGCGCGCTTCCGGCACCAGCTCGGCCAGGTCGCGCTGCATGCGGCCGATGCTTTCCACGTCGTTGTGCAGGAAATACAGCTGGCCGCCACGCGCCAGTTCGCGCTGGAACGCTTCGCGCAGCAGCGCGTTGTCCCAGGCGGTGATGAAGGTCTGCACCGCCAGCCGGTTCGGCGGCGGGGTGGCGATGATCGACAGGTCGCGCAGGCCGGCCATGGCCATGTTGAGCGTGCGCGGGATCGGCGTGGCGGTCAGGGTCAGCAGGTGCACGTTGGCGCGCATCGCCTTGAGTGCCTCCTTCTGGCGCACACCGAAGCGCTGCTCCTCGTCCACCACGACCAGGCCCAGGTCCTTGAACTTCACGTCCGGCTGCAGCAGGCGGTGGGTGCCGATGATGACGTCGATGGTGCCGGCGGCGACCTTCTCCAGCTCGGCCTTGATCTCCTTGGTGGTCTTGAAGCGTGACAGCACTTCCACCCGGAGCGGCCAGTCGGCGAAGCGGTCGCGGAAGTTGCGGTAATGCTGCTCGGCCAGCAGCGTGGTCGGCACCAGGACGGCGACCTGCTTGCCCGCGCTGGCGGCGGCGAACGCGGCGCGGACGGCGACCTCGGTCTTGCCGAAGCCGACGTCGCCGCAGACCACGCGGTCCATCGGCTGGCTGCTGGCCAGGTCGCGCAGGGTGGCGTCGATCGCGGCCAGCTGGTCGGGGGTCTCCTCGAACGGGAAGCCCGCCGCGAACGGCTCGTACATTGCCCGGTCCACATGCAGCGCCAGGCCGGCGCGCGCGCGGCGGCGGGCCTGGATCTCCAGCAGTTCGGCCGCTACGTCGCGGACCTTTTCTGCGGCGCGGCGCTTGGCCTTGCTCCACTGCTCGCCGCCCAGCGAATGCAGCGGGGCGGTTTCCGGCGAGGCGCCGGAGTAGCGGCTGATCAGGTGCAGCTGGGCGACCGGCACATACAGGCGGTCGCCCTTGGCGTATTCGATCTCCAGGAACTCGCCCGGCATTCCGCCGGCGTCGAGCACGATCAGGCCGCGGTAGCGTCCCACGCCATGGTCTTCATGGACGATCGGCGCACCTTCGGTCAGCTCGCCCAGGTCACGGATGATCGCTTCCGGCTCGCGCCCGGCGCGGCGACTGCGGCGGGTCTGGCCGGCGCGTTCGGGGAACAGCTGGCGCTCGGTGAGCACGGCCAGCGCCGGCGCCTCCAGCGCGAAGCCATCCTCCAGGGGTGCCACGGTGATGGCGAAGCGCAGCGCCGGGTCGGCCAGGAACGTCGGCAGGTCGGCGACCACCGGCGGTTTCAGCTCCGCCGACAGCAGCACTTCCAGCAATGCCTCGCGGCGGCCCGGTGAGTCCGCGGCGATCAGCACCCGGCCCGGGTAATGGCCCAGGAACGACTTCAGCGCCTCGCCGGCCGGTGCATCGCGTGCGGCCACCGGCAGCGGCGGCAGCGGCTGGTCGCCCAGCGGCTGTGCTTCGGCCACGCGCGGATGCTCGGCGTTCCACACTTCCACGCGCGGCAGGGTGTTCAACCGCGCGCTCAGTGCTTCCGGGCTGAGGTAAAGCTCGGTGGGCGACAGCAGCGGCCGCTCCACGTCGTGCCGGCGCTGCTCGTAACGGTTCTGGGTCTGCGCCCAGAACGAGGCGGCGGCTTCGCCGACACCGGGCGCGATCACCGGCAGTGCGTTGGGCTGCAGGTAGTCGAACAGCGTGGCGGTCTGGTCGAAGAACAGCGGCAGGTAGTACTCGACACCGGCCGGTGCCAGGCCGGCCTTCAGATCCTGGTAGAGCGCGCTGCGCCGGGTGTCGACGTCGAAGCGCTCACGCAGGGTGGCCATCACCCGCGACACGCTCAGCTCGTCGAGGGGCACTTCGCGGCC
Organism: Stenotrophomonas sp. KH_036_B; assembly: GCF_057839485.1. Lineage (NCBI taxonomy): Bacteria > Pseudomonadati > Pseudomonadota > Gammaproteobacteria > Lysobacterales > Lysobacteraceae > Stenotrophomonas > Stenotrophomonas sp. KH_036_B. The sequence goes on from NZ_CM174491.1 coordinate 1,350,832, forward strand.
GGGGAGCATGCGCACCGCGTCGACCTTGTCCAGCGAGCGCTGGCTTTCCGGGTCGAAGGCGCGGATCGAATCGATGTCTTCGTCCAGCAGCTCCACCCGCAGCGGCGCGTCGGCGCCCATCGGGAACACATCGAGCAGGCCGCCGCGCACGGCGAAATCACCCGGGTCCATCACCTGCGGCACGTTGCGGTAGGCGGCGGCCTCGAGGCGGCGCTTTTCCGCGTCCAGGTCCAGGCGCTGGCCGACCTTCAGGTCGAAGCTGCCGCCGATGATGTACTTGAGCGGCGCCAGCTGCTGCAGCAGCGTCTGTACCGGTACCACCACGATGCCCCGGCGCAGCGTTGGCAGCTGGTGCAGTGCGGCCAGGCGCTGGGAAATGATGTCCGGATGCGGGCTGAAGGCGTCGTACGGCAGCGTTTCCCAGTCCGGGAACGCCACCACCGGAAGGTCCGACGCGCTGCCCAGCAGGGTGCGCAGGTCGGCTTCGATCTGATTGGCGCCGTGGTTGTCGCGTGCGATGACCAGCAGCGGCCCGTCATGGGTGTCCGCCGCGCGTGCGACGTACCACGCCAGCGCAGTGGCCGAGGCGGGAGCGCGCCACCAGGCGCGGAGCTGGCCGGAACGGGGCAGCGGCGGAGCGGGGTATGAGGTGCGAGACATGAACCGCAAATTTTAGCAGACCGTGCGGTACTGCCGGCCGCTGGCCGGCAACCCCGCGTGCCGCCGGGCAGGGCCCGGCGCTACGAATCCAGCTCGAGCACCATGCGCACCAGGCCCGGCGTGCCTTGCGGATGCGGCACCGGCTTGAAGCCCAGCGATGCGGCGAGCTGCTTCATGGGTTCGTTTTCTTCGGCCACGTCGCCGTACAGGCGATCCAGGTACTTGCCGCGCGCCCACTTGACCAGCTTGCGCATCAACTGGCGACCCAGGCCCTGGCCGACCAGGAAGCGGCTGACCAGGATGGCGTACTCGGCTTCGCGGGTGCCCTGGATCATCGACGCACGTGCGACCGCGCCGACCACGGCCTCACCGGCCGGGTGCGACGACTCGGCGGCCACCAGCGTGATCTCGCTCTTGGGATTGGGATGGGTCAGGCGCTGCGCGGTTTCTGCCGACAGCTCGGTGACCGACTGCAGGAAACGGTCGCGGATTTCCTCCGGGCCGAACAGGCTGAAGGCAGCCTGCAACGGTCCGACGTCTTCCGGACGGATCGGACGGATCAGCAGCTCATGGCCGCTGGGTGCCTTGAAGATTTCGTGCCAGGGCGGCATGCGGTTACGGGTAGCCATACCGGTGATTCCTTGGTGGTCTTCGGATTCTCGCATCCCAGGGGGCGCGTTCCGTGAACGAAACACTCACACCGCTCTGTCATGCCCGGACAGGGCGGCAGGCGGTGGGGCGGGTTCCGCAGGCGCGACTTACTCGGCCTGCTTGAGCCATTGCAGGCGGGTGCTGGCACCGGCCTCGCCCAGGTGCTGCTTGAGCACCGGCATGGCGGGGGCCAGGACCTGGTCGAACTGCCACGGCGGATTGAGCAGCAGCATGCCACTGCCGTTGAGGCGCAGCGGTGAATCGTCCGGGCGAACCAGTAGTTCTACTGTAAGCACCGACTTGACCGGCAGAGCGCAGGCCTTGCGCAGGAAGTGCAGGATGGTGCGGCGCTGCTTGATCGGGAACCAGATGGCGAAGCTGGCCTGCGGCCAGCGCGCCAGGATCTCGCTCACGGACGCGAGGATGCGCTGGTACTCGGCATCCTGGCCCTCGTAGGGCGGGTCGATCAGGACCAGCCCGCGGCCGATCTTCACGCCGTTGGACTTGGGCGGCAACAGCGCCTTGTTCTGCGCATAGCCGTCGCCGTGATACACCCCGACCCGGGTGTCGTGGGCGAACAGGGCCTTGAGCGAGGCGGCTTCATCGTCCTGCAGTTCGCAGACCGCCATGCGGTCCTGCTCGCGCATCGTCTGGGCGCTCAGCAGCGGCGAACCGGGGTAGCTGATCATGGCCCCGACCGGATTGTCGGCCTGCACCGCCTTCAGGTAGCGCTCGACCACGGCCGGCAGCTGCGGCTGCGCCATCAGGCGCATCACGCCGTCCTCGGCCTCCAGGGTCTTGCGGCTTTCCTCGCTGGCCAGCAGGTAGCGGCCGGCGCCCCCGTGGGTGTCCAGCACGAAGAACGGGCTGTCCTTGCGCTTGAAGGTGTCGAGCAGGGCAAGCTGCACGATGTGCTTGAGCACATCGGCATGGTTGCCGGCATGGAAGGCGTGGCGGTAATTCATCGGCGCAGTGTACGGGGCGGCGGGCCCAGCGGCTATGCTGCGCGCATGAACCGCCCCCTGCACAACGTTTTGGTCGTCGAAGACGAAGCCGCCATCGCCGATACCGTCCTGTACGCCCTGCGCAGCGAGGGCTATGGTGCCCGGCACTGCCTGCTGGGCGGACAGGCCCTGCAGGTGCTTCGCCAGGAGCCGTTCGATGTTGTCGTGCTGGACGTGGGCCTGCCCGACATGAGCGGTTTCGAGGTGTGCCGCACGCTGCGGACCTTCAGCGAGGTGCCGGTGATCTTCCTGACCGCACGCAACGACGAGTTCGACCGCGTGCTGGGGCTGGAGCTGGGGGCCGACGACTACATGGCCAAGCCGTTCTCGCCGCGCGAGCTGGTGGCCCGGGTACGCGCGCGGCTGCGCCGTGCGGGTGCCGCGGTCGTGGCCGGGCAGGACGGCTGGCAGCAGCAGGGACGCTTTGCGATCGACCGCGAAGGCCGGCGTATCCGTTTCGGCGAGCAGCCGCTGGAGCTGACCCGTTACGAATACGCCCTGATGGCCGCGCTGCTGCAACGCCCCGGCGCCATCCTCAGCCGCGCCCAGCTCATGGACCGCGGCTGGGACATCGCCGCCGACAGCGCCGACCGCACCGTGGACACCCACGTCAAGACCCTGCGCGCCAAGCTGCGCGCGGCCGGTGCCGAGCCCGACCCGATCCGCACCCATCGCGGCGTTGGCTACGCCCTGGAGGTCTAGGTGCGGCTGGGTCTCAAGCTGTTCCTCGGCTTCTTCCTGATCGTCGGCATTGCCGCGTTCTTCGTCATGCGCATCTTCGTCAACGAGGTGAAGCCGGGCGTGCGGCAGGCGATGGAATCGACGCTGGTGGATGCGGCCAACGTACTGGCCGAGATGGCCGCCGCCGACCTCAAGGCCGGGCAGATCCGCAACGGCCGCTTCGTCGCCGACCTGGCCCGCGCGCAGCGCCGTGACCCGAAGGCGATGGTGTGGCGGTTTCCCAAGCGCACGCTGGACTACCGGGTGACCATCACCGACGCGCGCGGAATCGTGGTGTACGACTCCACCGGCGAGGACCTGGGCCGCGACAATTCGCGCTGGAACGATGTCTACCGCACCCTGCGTGGCGAGTACGGCGCGCGCTCCAGCCCCGAGACGCCCGGCGATGACACCCACTCGGTGATGCACGTGGCCGCGCCGATCCATGACCCGGACGACCCGAAGCGGCTGATCGGCGTGCTCAGCCTGGCCCAGCCCAATCGCAGCATCGATCCGTTCATCGCCGCCAGCCAGCGCGCCATCATGCGGCGCGGCGCCTGGTTGATCGGGCTGTCCGCACTGATCGGCCTGCTCATGACCGGTTGGCTGATGCATGGGGTGAACCGGCTCAACCGCTATGCCAAGGCCGTCAGTGCCGGTGAGCCGGTGCCGCCGCCGAAACCCCGCCGCGACGAGATCGGCGACCTCGGCCAGGCGCTGGAGACCATGCGCCGCAAGCTGGAAGGCAAGGCCTACGTGGAGCAGTACGTGCAGTCGCTGACCCATGAAATGAAGAGCCCGCTGGCCGCGATCCGCGGCGCGGCCGAACTGCTGCAGGAACCGTTGCCCGACGCCGACCGTGTGCACTTCGCGCGCAGCATCCAGGGACAGGCGCAGCGCCTGACCGAGACCATCGACAAGCTGCTGGCGTTGGCCGAGGTGGAGCAGCACGGCTGGCTGCAGAAGCGCGAGCGGATCGCGCTGGCACCCTTGTTGCGCGGCGCGGCCGACGCGGTGGCGGTGCGCGCGCAGGCGGCGGGCATGGGCGTGGACGTCGAGGTGGAGCCCGGGCTTGAGATCCTGGGCGATGGTTATCTGCTGCGCCAGGCACTGAACAACCTGCTGGAAAACGCGCTGGCCTTCTCCGCCGCCGGCAGCGGCATCACGCTGCGCGCCGTGGCCGACGCCGAGGGGGTGGTGCTGCAGGTTGCCGACCGCGGCAGTGGTGTTCCCGATTACGCGATGGAGCGCGTGTTCGAGCGCTTCTACTCGCTGGCGCGCCCGGCCACCGGCCTGCGCAGTTCCGGGTTGGGGTTGTCGTTCGTGCGCGAAGTGGCGCGCCTGCATGGCGGGCGCGTCGCGTTGACCAACCGTGACGGTGGTGGGGCTGTGGCCTCGCTTTGGCTGCCCTGGCGCGATCCGGCCGCGCCGGTTCGGCGCTGAGACCGTCCGTGGCAGCCACCCTTGGGGTGGTTCTACGGCCGGCCGCTTCGCGCGACTTCACGCTCACTTCAACTACGGCACAAACCCCGCTCACCGGCGCGCGCGACGCTGGCACCCTTCCCAAACCGAGGACGGGTGATGAAATCCCTGAAGATGCTGTTGCGGTTCGCCATCGTGGGCGGGCTGATCCTGCTGCTGCTGATTCCGCTGATGATGATCAAGGGCGTGATCAGCGAGCGCGAGGCGTACCGCGACCAGGCCTATCTGCGCGTGGCGCAGAGCCGGGCCGGTGCGCAGACGCTGACCGGCCCGATCCGGGTCGTGCCGTGGACCGAGACCCGCCAGGTCGAAGTGGTCGACGCGGCGGGCACCAAGAAGATCGAGACCCAGGTGGAGCAGAGCTACTGGCTGCAGATGCCGTCGCGCCTGACCGTTGACGGCGGCATGCAGCCGGACGAGCGCCGGGTGGGTCTGTTCCGCGTGCCGGTCTATACCTGGAAGGCCAAGGTGACCGCCGAGTTCAGCGACGACGACTACCCGGTCAAGGCCGGGCGCGTGTATGGCACGCCCTACCTGGCCGTCGGCATTGCCGACGTGCGCGGGCTGGTCGGGTCGCCGGACCTCAAGGTGGATGGCCAGGCGCTGACGCTGCAGCCCGGCATCGGCGATGTCACCGGCATCGGCAAAGGCCTGCACGTACCGCTGCAGGGCTTCGACGACAGCGCCGGCGGCCTGCTCAAGGCCAGCAAGGTGGACCTGGCGCTGGTGCTCGATGGCACCCGTTCGCTGGCCGTGGTGCCGGTGGGCGACGACAGCCGCATCGCGATCCGCTCGCCGTGGCCGCACCCGCTGTTCGGCGGCAGCTTCCTGCCCAACGAACGCCAGGTGGGCGAAACCGGCTTCGACGCGGAGTGGGCGGTGTCCTCGCTGGCCTCCGAAGCACAGCGCCAGCTGCGCAGCAACCGCGACGTGGAGCCCGAAAGCGTCAGCGTGGAGCTGGTCAACCCGGTGGACATCTATACCCAGGCCGACCGCGCCAGCAAGTACGGCATCCTCTTCATCCTGCTCACCTTCGTCGGCTTCATCCTGTTTGAACTGATCAAGCGACTGCGCATCCATCCGCTGCAGTACCTGATGGTGGGCCTGGCACTGGCGATCTTTTTCCTGCTGCTGCTCAGTCTGTCCGAACATATTCCGTTCTGGATCGCCTACGTGGTGTCCGCGCTGGCCTGCATCGGCCTGCAGGCGGTCTACCTGTCCGGGGTGCTGCGCAGCTGGGTGCGCGGGTTGGGCTTTGCCGGCATGCTGACCGTGCTGTACGGCGCGTTGTACGGGTTGCTGGTGTCGGAGAACAACGCACTGCTGATGGGCTCGCTGCTGCTGTTCGCAGTATTGGCCGCAGCGATGTGGATCACGCGCCGGATCGACTGGTACGAAGTCGGCGCAAGCCTGAAGTAAGGCGCGGGCGTGTCTACACATGCGCCGGGGTCGATCACAGGCGATGGATGCGGGTGGTTCATGCGCCGGGGCAGGTGTGGCTGGGATGGCGGGCGTGACGCATTGTGCGCGTCTGCAGGCTTCGACGTGTGGATGCGGCACGCACGGCTCAGATTTCCCTGACCGGTCTGGCTAGGCTTCGACATCCGCGCTGATGGAGCCTGCAATGCCTCGAACGTCCGCATCCCTGGGGGCTGGATCACCTGCGTTCGCCGCGTCGGCGAGCGTGCGCGCACGCCCGGGAACCCGTGCACCGGCGGTGCCCATCTCGGTGGCCAACGCAGCATCGGCTCCGGTTGAACACACGCTGGACGTTGCCAGCGTTGCACGACGGGAGTTGGATGCGCTGTCCTCGGCGCTGGCACGCGGGCCGGTCGATGGTGACTTCCTGCTGGCACTGCAGGGCCGGTTCGCGGAAACACCGCTGGCCACGCCGATGGCGGAACAGCTGGTGCGCGATGCACTGCGCCGACTGCTGCCGCCCGAGGTCGATGTGGACGCGCGGCAAGCGTGGCAGGACACGTCGACGAGCATGCTGACCTGCTCCCGCGCCGGTTGGGAAGTGGCGTGCGCACCGCTGCGGAGCCGGCTGACAATGGACGTCGCGCACACGTCGCTTGCCCTGCGACGCATCCGCGACGCGGTCTACCGTCCTGTCGACATCCCCGGCCACGTGTGGCGCGACTGCCTTTTCGACGCGCGCACGGCAGGCGCAACCGATGCACGGGCGCTTGCAGTGTCGCTGCAGCCGAACGATCTGCCTGCCGGCGCTGACATCTCCCGCGTCCGTCTGCAATTGCGGATGCTTGCGCCGATGCTGGACGACGCGCTCCTGGAGCGGAGCGTTCATGAGATCTTCCGGCACGCCGCGCTCGACGGCGGGCTGCTGGACCCGCGCTGCGCGCTGCATGGCCTCTTCGATGCCGTTGATGAGGACGGATGCGCTGTGCTCGATGCTGGCGCCCGTGCGCGGATACTGGCCGGTCTCGGCGAGCTGGAATCGCCGGGACGCCTCGGGCGAGGAGGTCTGTTGACGGGGCAACGTACGGCCCCGGGTGCGCAGCTGGCAGACGCGCTGTGGGCGGTGGGGCGGTCCGCGACGCTGTGCAGCGCACCTGCACGGCAGCCCCCGATGTCGGCCATGCTGCTCGCGGCGGCCAGTGTGCCGGGTGGCGTGTTGACCTGGTTGGGCGCACTGGCACTGCCCACGCCGGCGACGCTGCCCGCTGGCGTTGCCAGTGAGCCGCTCAGGCCACCTGCGCCGGTCGTACCGGTGCCCGTGCAGACCGGAAACGCATCGTGGGTCACCCCCGATGAACGATGCAGGCTGCCGTTCCGCGGGCACGACGGGGAGGGCCCGCCCGGCGACGTCGCGTCGTCCGCGGCGCGAAGCGGCGGCAACGGATTGCTTGCGCTGGCGAGCGGTGGCCTGTTCACGGGTGCGATGCTGATGCGGCTCGGTTGGCAGTGGGCATTCCCCGCTGCCGTCGATCCGCACCCGCGTGAGCGGGGTGCGCAGGATGAGCACGTCTCCGACGTCATTGCCTTCCTCGAGGATGTCGTGGACGAGCACGGCAACGCCACGCTCTGGCAGGACATCTGCCGGCAGGTCCGGGAGGCGGATGCGCGCGGCGATGCAGCAGACCCGGCCATCGCGGTGGCGGAGTTGCTGCGCAGCAACGGCGTGGCGGGCCGGGTGGTCGACGGCCTTCATGCAGGCCTTGCCGACGAAACCTCCGGTCGCCCCGGCGGACGGGCGGCGCGGGAAAAGCGCAACGTGCACGACGTCAATCCCATCGCCGCGCCTGCGGCCATCATCCGCGAGGAAATGGCCGCGCAGCGGCGCCTCGACGAGGCCAGTCAGCGCCTCATCCTGGCGGCGAGGGAGGGGGAGGGAGCCGCCGAGGCGCCGGGTGCGTTGTCGTTCCAGCCCGGCGACGGGCTGCCCGATGCGGAGGCGGCGGGCATGATCCAGTTCTGGCAGGCGCTGATGGATGAAACGCTGGACAGCCGCCACGAACTGGCGATCGCGCTGAACCAGTTGGCCGATTCCGAGCTCCTGCTCGATCAGGTGCATGCGGCGATGCCGAGCCTGGACGGCACCATTGCCGCCGCACTGTCGGCGGCGCTGGACACTGCCACCGGCGGCGGCAATGCATCCTCCGTCGATCCGCGGCAGGTGTACCGGAACACGTTCCTGGAGATCGAACCCTGGGAGCGATGGGCCGCAGGCCATCCGCGCCCGCCGTCGCTTCGGGACCAGCCCGGAACCCGCGTTGCCCAGCCCGGCGGACGGGTGCGCAGCCAGCTGGCCAGCTCGTACACCCTGGTAGAGGCGGCCGTGCTGCCGGTGGAACACGATGGCAACCGTACCGCGTTGTACTTCAGGACCGGTCCCAGCACGTATTTCCCCAACCAGGAATGTCAGCGGCCCTCGCTGGCGCAGTTCAACGCTGCCATCGCAGGCAGGAACTTCGTTGCCGAGTTCACCGGGCTGCACGCCGCCTACGCCGCCAGTGCCGGCTCGCGCGCAGGCGCGGCCAACATGGCGCGGTTCTGCGAAGGGTTCGTCAAGCGTCTGTCCGGCGCCAGCGTGCTGCTGTGCGCGGGGGCGCGGCTGAGTGCGCGCGGTAAATGGCTGCTGGACATGGTGCTTCTCCATCCCCAGCAGTTCAATGCAGCCGACCCGGCAAGCGGACGCGCGCTGGTGCTGCCCAATGCCGCGCTGCGTGTCCACCCGCTGGCGGTTTACGGAAACGACGGTGCCCTCCTGCCGCTGCATGGAATGATGCTCATCCACGAAGTTGCCGACGGCGGCGCCGTCCTGTTGGCGAGCACGTCGCGCACGCCGGTGGTGGAGGAGTTCGATGGGGTCTCCAGTGCCTTGCGCCAGATCGAGGCGGAGTTGCCGGGGCATCTGAATCGTTGGATGGCGCGACGCCACCATGCGGCCTGGCACGCCGGGCGCGCGGCGACGGTGGGCACCCGGCCCGCCGAACGTGGCAACTTCCTGGAGGCGCTGTTCCTGCAGACGGTGGACCTGCGTCACCAGCAGCTGCTGGACCTGCAGCATGCCTCGCCGGCCGTGGCGCGCCGCGAATTCCTCGCCTTCGACCGCAGGATGGCGCGCTATCCGCCGGCGGTGCCGCTGGCGATCCTGACCGCCACGGCACAGCTTGCCGCCGGGTCCCTGTCGCATTGGCTGGCCGGCGCCGACGGTGATGCCGCAGGGCTGCGGAACCTGGACTTCCAGGGGGTGCGCATCCTGTACGACCTCAACGGGGCGCGCAGCGAGCTGGAGCAGCGCTATCCCCTGCTGCCACGGTTCGTGGCGTCAACGCTGGACCAGGCGGTGCTTGCCAGTCACGGGGTTGCGTTCGACAGCCGTCGCTATGCCCTGGTCCAGTTCTCAGGGGGCGCGTCCAGTACCGCTACCCGCAGTGGCTGGTCGCATGCGGCCAACCAGCGCATCGGCAGCATGTCGCTGGTGGAGTGTGCCCTCCGGAAAGGCGAAGGTCTGCCGCGTGGCAGCGATATGGCGATGCGCGTGGGCCTCTATCTGTCGGCGGACGCCGATGTCTATGACCAGAAAACCGAGGCGACCGAGATTCGACCCGAGGAGTTCCTGGCGATCGTGGACCGGCTGGATCTGCAGAGTGCCTATCTGGCCGCGCTGGCGGCGTTCTGGGAGCAGGAGCGCGACCAGGTCGGCTATGCCCTGCGCGGTTCCTACGTATTTTCGATCTCGCAGCAGTACGGTGACGGGTCACTGTCCGTGAGAGGCGTGCAGCTGGCCCTGGCAGCGTCGGGCCGGCTGGTGCTCGATGCCGACGGCGTTCCGCAGTTCGCGCCGGAGATGCGCGCGGGTGTCAGGGTCGGGTGGCTGGAGCTGTACGGCATGCAGTCCACCATCGTGCATGTGCAGGATGACGACGGCCCGGAGTGCATCCTGTACTTCCCCAATGACCGGAACCGCTTCTTCGAGTTCGCCCACCCCCAGGAGATGATGTCCTGGCTGCAGCGCCTCGTCGCAACCGACGCAGGGTGCACCTGGATCGAGGCTGCGTTCGACCTGAGCGACCTGCAGGATGGCTGGTTCTACAATGGCCTGCAGACCATGCTGGGCAGCCCCGATACCACCTTGTCCGCCAGTGGCAGGATGTCACGTCCGATAGAGGGACATGACCTGATCCACGCCCTGATGTCGCGTCTGCGCGCACGTACCGAGAGCGACGCGCGCGTACTGATGACGTCGGATTGGGAAGCTGTCAGGCACCAGTGGCTGGCCCGCATGCAGACCTTCAATCTGGTCATGGGGCTGGCCAGCATCGTGCTGCCGCCGCTGCTGCCGGTAGTGGCGGTGGGCTCGGTGGCCGAGCTCGGGCTGGGGGCCGACCAGGCCATCAATGGCGAGACCGAGGCGGAACGTCATGCCGGTGGCGGGGCAGCAGCAGGCGCCGCGTTCGGGTTGGGACTGATGGCGCCGCTGGGGATGGGGCGCCTTGCCAGACTGGCCGCGTCGGACGGTTCGCGGCTGACGCCGGCGCTGCAGCTGATGGGCGACGGTGCGGCGCTGGACCCGCTGCGCGCGCTGTCGCCGCGCTACGCCCAGCCGTTGCTGCTGGATGGCGTGCGCGCCGCGGACAATGGCGTTTACCGGCACATCGGCAGGACGTTCATCCGCCAGGGGGAATTCACCTACGAGGTGTTCTTCGACGATGCCGCCCATACCTGGCGGCTGCGCCACCCGGGTAACGGCCTGCAGTACAACGACCCGATCCGGCTCAACGGCGACGGGTTGTGGGAACCCAATCCCGAGGTGGGGTTGCGCGGCGGCGCACCCCGGGGGGATATCTCACGCAGTGTGTCCATCGAAAGCAGCTACCGGGGTGCGGTCAATGCCTACCTGGCCAAGGTGCGTGCGGGGGCAACCGACATCGTCACCGACGACTTCAGGTGGGGCAGGGAAAACTGGCGCCGGGTACGCCTGACCAACGGGGAAATGTCGTTGCCGGAGCTGAAGCGGCAGTTTCTGGACGGTGGCCTGGACATGGTGCAGAAAGGCGCGCTGTCCGAGATCATTTCGCGGCTGGAGGCGCTGCAGCGCAGTGGGTGGTATGCCCGCCTGGGCGCGGATATCGACGAACTCGTCCAGCTCGAAGGCGGGCAGTTCTATCCCGCCTCGCAGGGGCTGTTGTTCGAGGACACCGCGCTCGGTGCCGCAGGCGTCTGTACCGGCCTGTCGCGGATCATGGCGGTGGCCGTTGCCGACGGCACGCAGCTCCAGCTGTTGCGCAACCTGCGTGCGGCGGTGATGCGACCGGGATCCCGGCTGGCGGCGACGGCGCGGGCCATGGCGCTGGATGCACAGGGCGTGGCGTTGCCCCGCAATGCGCTGTCGCATTCGGAAGTGATCGAAGTGCAGGAGCTCGCGCGTTTCCTGGGCGGTGTGGTCGAGAGCAGCCAGTTTGTGCTCTCAGGCACATCGCACAGCATGATGTGCTCGGTCAGCGTGGCCCAGAACGGCCGGCGCACCTATGCCCTGTACGACCCCAACTTCGGCTTGGTTCAGTTTGCCAGCATGGCCCAGTACGAGCGCTGGTTGCCCACCTATTTCGGCATCCGGCCGTTCCCGCGCATGCCGGGCGTGGTTTCGGGGCAGGTGGAAACGCTGGCCGACCTGTATGGCGCCTACCGGGCACCGGGCGCTGCATCACCGCAGTTCCAGTTGCGGCAGATCGACGCGGCGGTGCTCCGCCAACAGGCGCACGAGCGCGGCTGGACAACGTTGATCCAACGCGGACCCAGCCCCTGAATGCGGTTCTCGGCCACTATTGGCGCCCCGGGCAGGTAAAATTGCCCGGATTCCCGTTGACCGCCGCGAGCCCGCCATGACCTGCCGTACCCGTTTTGCCCCCAGCCCCACCGGCTACCTGCACATTGGCGGTGCCCGCACCGCGCTGTACTGCTGGCTGGAGGCACGCCACCGGGGCGGCGAATTCGTGCTGCGCATCGAGGACACCGACCGCGAGCGCAGCACCCAGGGCGCGATCGACGCCATTCTCGAGGCGATGGACTGGCTGGGCCTGGGCTACGACGAGGGCCCGATCTACCAGACCGACCGTGTGGCCCGCTACAAGGACGTGGCCGAGCAGCTGGTCGCCGAGGGCAAGGCCTACTACGCCTACGAGACCCGCGAGGAGCTGGATGCGATGCGCGAGGCCGCCATGGCCAGGCAGGAGAAGCCGCGCTACAACGGTGCCGCGCGCGAGCTTGCCCTGCCGTACCGCGACGATCCGAACCGGGTCATCCGTTTCAAGAATCCGCTCGAGGGCACCGTGGTGTTCGACGACCTGATCAAGGGCCGCATCGAGATCGCCAACAGCGAGCTGGACGACATGGTCATCTTCCGCCCGGATGGTTTTCCCACCTACAACTTCGCGGTGGTGGTGGACGACTGGGACATGAGGATTTCCGAGGTCATCCGCGGCGACGACCACATCAACAACACGCCGCGCCAGATCAACCTGTACGAAGGCATCGGCGCGCCGGTGCCGAAGTTCGGCCACATGCCGATGATCCTGGACGAGCAGGGTGCAAAGCTGTCCAAGCGCACCGGCGCGGCGGACGTGATGCAGTACAAGGACGCCGGCTACCTGCCCGACGCGCTGTTGAGCTACCTGGCCCGGCTGGGCTGGTCGCATGGCGACCAGGAGCTGTTCAGCCGGCAGGAGCTGATCGACCTCTTCGATGTGACCCACTGCAATTCCAAGGCCGCTCGCCTCGACATGGCCAAACTGGGCTGGGTCAACCAGCACTTCCTGAAGACGGAAGATCCGACCAGCATCGCCCCGCACCTGGTCTACCAGCTGAACAAGCTCGGCCTGGACCTGGGGGCCGGCCCGGCCCCGGCAGACGTGGTGCTGGCGCTGCGCGAGCGCGTGCAGACGCTGAAGGAAATGGCCGAAAAGGCGGTGGTCTGGTACCAGCCGCTGGTCGAATACGACGAAGCGGCGGTGGCCAAGCACCTCAAGCCGGGCGCGGAACTGGCGCTGGGCAAGGCGCGCGAGCTGCTGGCCGCGGTCGGCGACTGGACCGCGGAAAACGTGTCGGCTGCGCTGCACGATGTCGCGGCGGCACTGGAAATCGGCATGGGCAAGGTCGCCCAACCGCTGCGCGTGGCCATCACCGGCACCCAGGTGAGTCCCGATATTTCGCAGACGGTGTTCCTGGCGGGACGTGAAGAGGCCTTGAAACGCATCGATGTCGCACTCACTAAGGTAACGTCGGCCTGACCACTGGAGACCGCGCATGTCCGCTAAAGCCGCTTGTACCGCCCCGCACCACCATGTCCACGACGCATCCGACTTCGTGAAGGTGGTGGAACGCGTGTGCACGGAACGCGGACTGCGCCTGACCCCGATCCGCGCCAACGTGCTGCGCCTGATCGCCGAGGCCGGCAAGCCGGTCAAGGCCTACGAGCTGCTGGAGTGGGTGCGCAACGGCAAGGGCGTGGGCGCCGATGCCCCGCCCACCGTGTACCGCGCGCTGGATTTCCTGATGGCCAACGGCTTCGTGCACAAGCTGGAATCGGTGAATGCCTTCGTGGCGTGCCACCACCCCAGCAGTGCGCAGCATTCGGTGCCGTTCCTGATCTGCAACAGTTGCCACAGCGCGGTGGAGCTGGAAGACCGCGAGATCGTCAGCCAGCTGGAAAAGCGCGCCAAGGAACTGGGCTTCCAGCCGCAGGCACAGACCCTGGAAGTGCACGGCCTCTGCGCCCGCTGCGCGGGGTGATGGCGTAGCGCCACGCCCTGCGTGGCTGGCCGGTCCGGGTCAATGCGCAGCCACGCAGGGCGTGGCGCTACCTTGGTGCCGCGGCCGTATTCACGCGCAGCCACGCAGGGCGTGGCTCTACCTTGGTGCTGCGGCCGTATTCACGCGCAGCCACGCAGGGCGTGGCGCTACCTTGGCGCTGCGGCCGTATCCACCCGCACCACCACCGACATGCCCGGGCGAAGCCTGGGTGCCAGTTCCTGGTCCGGATCGATCGCGATCCGCACCGGCAAGCGTTGTACGACCTTGGTGAAATTGCCGCTGGCGTTGTCCGGGCGCAGCACGCTGAACTCCGAACCGGTGGCCGGCGCGATCTGCTCGATGTGACCGGTGAGGCGCTCACCGTCGAAGGCGTCCACCGAGAACGTCGCCGGCTGGCCGATGCGCATGCGCCAAGTCTGGCCTTCCTTGAAATTGGCCACCACCCACAGCGTGTCAGGTACCAGGAACAACAGCTGCGAGCCGGCGGTGACGTACTGCCCCAGCCGCACCGACGCTTCACTGACCTGGCCGTCGCGCGGGGCATGAATGACCGTGTTGGCCAGGTCGATGCGGGCCAGTTCCAGTTGTGCCTTGGCCGTTTCCACGCCGGCTTCGAGCCCCTTGCGTGCCACCTGGGTCGACGTGAGTGTTTCCTCGGCGATGCGGATCTGCGCCTGCGACTGCTGCACCGATGACTGCGCGGCCTGCGCGCTGGTGCGGAACTTGTCGCGGTCGTTCAGTGCCACCAGCTGCTGGTCGGCCAGTTCCTCGTAACGCTTGAGCTCCCCGCGCGAGCGCGCCAGCTCCGATTGGCCTGCCGACAGCGCGGCCCGTGCCGCGCCGATCTGCGCGCGGTTCTGCGCCTGCGCCTGGTCCGAATTGGCCAGCGCCGCCACCGCGCTGTCCAGGTTGGCCTGCGCCTGCGCCACCTTCTCCTTGTAGATGCGGTCGTCGATGCGCAGCAGCGGCTCGCCGTGCTTCACGTGCTGGAAATCCTTCACCAGCACCTCGGTGACATACCCATTGACCTGCGGCGCCAGGACGGTGATCTGCCCACGCACATACGCGTTGTCGGTACTCACCAGGCTGCTGTTGAACGGCCACAGCGACCACGCGCGCAGGATCAGCGCGATGCCGATCAGCGCCACCACGATCATCACCACCACGCTGCGCCGGCTGGGCTTGAGGTACTTCGGCGCACCACTCGGCGCTGCAGCCGCAGCCGGTGCAGCAGGCCCCGCGACCGGTGCGGCATCGGTGGGTACGGGCGGGTGGATGTCATCGGGCGGGTCATCGCGCGGCGGTGTGCTGGACATGGCAGGACTCATCGCTGGGCCGCGCCGGAAGGCGCAGCGGGTGTGGGGGAGACGGCGCGCCGATGGCGCTTGCGCCACTGCTTGAGCACGGCGGTGCGTACCGACAGCAGCAGCAACCAGCCCAGGAAAACCAGCGCGACCCGGCCACTCAACGAGAACACGTCGTTGAAGCCGCGTACGTTGGCCTCGCGCCGGGTGATCTGCGCCAACTGGGCGGTACCCTGTGCGCTGCGCTGCACCGGGTCGGTCAACAGGGGGGCATAGACCTGCTGCTGCAGTTTCAGGCGTTGGGCCACCACCCCATCGCTGGGATCCAGCTGGCTGACCATCGCCGTGGAATACACCTGCTCGCGATGCAGCTGGAAAGTGCCCAGCACCGCAGAGCCGGCCAGTCCGCCCAGGGTCTGGGTGATCGACAGCGTGACCAGGAAGGTGATCATGTGGTCGGTGCCCTGCTTCAGGGCCTGGGTGATGCCGAGCATGATCAACGGCCCCATGAACATGCCCGCACCCATCGACGCCAGGAACTGGCTCAGGAAGAAATCGTGCGGACGGTCCTGGCTGGTGCGGTGTTGGTCGAGCAGGGAGGCGGTGCCCAGCAGCAGGATCGCCATCAGCAACTGGGCAATGATGCGTTTGGGGCCGAAGGTCAGCGAGCTGGTGGCGATGCCCGTGATCACGCCGGCCAGGATCACCGCGAACAGGGGCCGCATCTGGTCCGGACCCATGCCCAGCTGGCGCATCAGGCCGATCACCCCGTACGACTGTTCGGTGGTGAGGAAGCGGATCAGGAAGGCGCCGATGATGAAGTGCAGCATTGCCGGGCTGGCCAGCCAGCGGGTCTGCAGCAGCGGATTGCGCCGGTAGTGTTCCACCACGACCCCAGCGGTGCCCAAGGCCACGGAGGCGACCAGCGCCCAGCCCAGCCACGGGGTGTCCAGCCACCAGCGCAGGTAGCCCTGGGCCAGCACCACCACCAGCAGCGCCACCGCGGGGGCGAACAACGCGAAGCTGAGGAAGTCCATCGGCTCGAAGACCTTGATCTGCGCACCCGGGGGCAGCTTCAGCATGACCACGGCAGCAAACGCACACAGCGCCAGCCCGGCTTCGAACAGATACAGGTTGTGCCACTGCCCGGTGTCGACCAGCCCCGGCGACACCAGCCAGGCAATCGGCAGCGCCATCTGCGAAATGCCTACGCCGATCACCAGCAGGTTGCCGGTATAGCGGCGCGGCAGCGACTGCAGCATGTAAAGCGTTCCCAGCGTGCTGCAGGCTGCGCCGGCGAAACCGCTGGCCGCGCGCATCATCAAGGTGGTTTCAAAACTGCCGACGAACAGATGCAGCACCGCCAGCGCGGCGTACAGGCCCAGTCCGATCTCGGCGAACAGGCGGATGCCGTACTGCTGGCGAAACTTGAAGGCCAGCAGGTTGGCAGTGACGTTGACCATCGCATAGGCAGCCACCAGCCAGCTTCCCTGGGTCGGGGTCAGGCCGAGCTGGCCCTGCAGGAACGGCAGGTTGGCGGTGACCAGTGCGTTGCCGAGCGCGCCGGTGAGGCCGACCAGGAGGGCGACCATCGCGTAGGCCACGCGCCGGCGCGGTGGATGCCACGGCATCGACGCCGAGCCGGGCAGGGTCGGCTTCTCGTGTTCCTCCCAGTCGGGAATCGGCTTGAGGTACTCGGCCATCAGCCGGTCCCGTCGGCGTTTCCGTGCAGCCCCTCGCGCAGCAGCTGCATGGCGCGGGCGGCCAGGCGGGCGCGTTCGTCACGGGTCTTGCCGCGCAGTGCGGCACCGAGCATGCCGGAGATCAGGCTGATATCGCCCACCTGCAGGTCGGCGCGGCACAATCCCGCGTCGATCGCGCGCTGGATGGGCGCCTTCAGCAACGCATGGATGGCCTGGCGCGCGGCCTTGATGGACGGCTCGTCCGGGTCCACGGCGCGCCAGTAGTCGGCCAGCGCCGGCGACTGCACGATGCGCGAGGCCATGCCCTGCAGCACCTCGAACAGGGCATCGTCGCGGTCGCCCAGAGTGTCCACCTGGCGCCGGATACGCGCAACGGTGCGCTCGAGCAGCGCTTCGACCAGCGCGGTGCGATCGGGGAAATTGCGGTACAGCGTGGCGCGGCCAACCTGCGCGCGTTCCACCACCAGGTCCAGCGGCGCGGTCACGCCATGCTGGCCGAACACGGCATCGGCGGCATCGAGGATCAGGGCGCGGCGGGCGGCCGCATCGGCACGTTGACTGGGCATGGGTCATTTTCGGACAATAATGTCCGCACCGGAAGCCGTTGGAAGGTTTCCGGTATGAGGCCGCTGGGGTTGGTCAACGAGGCGTGAAGTCAGCGCGGGGCAGGCAACCCATGGCAGCCGTAACGCGCTTCGCGGATCGGCAGGTTGATCACGGCCGCCAGCGCCGCCAGGGCCATGTCGGCGTACCACATCCACAGGAAGTTGCCGGAATGGGCCAGCGCAAGACCGCCCAGCCAGGCGCCGAAGAAGCCACCGAGCTGGTGCGAAAGCAGGGTCAGCCCGAACAGCGTGCCCAGGTAGCGCGGGCCGAACAGCTTGCCGACCAGGCCGGCGGTCGGCGGCACGGTGGCCAGCCAGGTAAAGCCGAGCGCGGCGGAGAAGACGTAGAAGGTGAGCGCGGTGGGCGGGGCGAGCAGATAGGCGCCGATCATCACTGCGCGGCTGGCATACATCCAGAACAGCAGGTATTTCATGCGGAAGCGTTGCCCAAGCGCGCCGACGATGAGGCTGCCGGCGATGTTGAACAGCCCGATCAGCGCGATGGACGTGGAGGCGACGGTCGGCGACAGGCCGCACAGGGCGATCTCGCCGGGCAGGTGGGTCACCAGGAACGCAATGTGCAGGCCGCAGGTGAAGAAGCCCAGGTGCAGGTACCAGTAGCTGCGGTCGCGCGCGGCCACGTGCAGCTGCGCGCGCAGGCCACCGTCATCGGTGGCGTGGCTCCCGCCGGCATGATCGCCCGGGCGACGGCGCAGCGGCCACGCCATGGGCAGCGACAGCAGCGCGGCGGCCGCCATCAGCCACATCGCCCGCGCCCAGCCGGCGCTGCTGATCACCCACTGCACCAGCGGGGCGAACACGAACTGGCCCAGCGAGCCGCCGGCATTGATCAATCCCGCGGCGAAGGAGCGCTTCTCTGCAGGCAGGCGGTGCGCGGTGGCGCCGATCAGTACCGAGAAGCTGCCGGCGCCAGCACCCGCGGCCATCAGCAGGCCCAGGGTGAAGCTCAGCCCGAGCGGGCTGGTCAGCAGTGGCGCCAGCAGCAGTCCGGCCACCAGCAGGAGGGTGCCGCCCAGCAGCACCGGCCAGGCGCCGCGCTGGTCGGCCACGGCGCCGAACACCGGCTGCACCGCGCCCCAGACGAACTGCCCGATCGCCAGCGCGAAACTGATCTCGACGATGCTCACCCCGGTACTGCGGTGGATCGGATCCACATACAGCCCCGAGGTCTGGCGCACGCCCATGGTCACCATGAGGATGGCCGAGGCCGCGACAAGCAGCCCCCAATGCATGCGCGGGACGGGGGAGGCAGGGGGCATGGACCGCTCCGTAGGTTGGTTTCGCCGATTGTACGACCGATGCGGCCAACGTCCGGCACCGCGAAGCCACGCAGGGCGTGGCTCTACCCGTCATCCATCCGGATCGTCCTGCGCACGTCACGGTTCGTAACCCGTCATCCATCCGGATCGTCCTGCGCACGTCACGGTTCGTAACCCGTCATCCATCCGGATCGTCCTGTGCACGTAACGGTTCGTAGGTCCACGCTCTGCGTGGACACCGCGCGCAGCGCGGCACAAGCGTCCGAAGCCGAATCGCCACCGCGCCGACATCGCCACCGACGTTTAGCAACGACCGAAGCGGCTGCAAAAAAAACGGGGGCCTTGCGGCCCCCGAAGATGAAACGATCGACCCCAGCGGGGATCAGAAGAACGCGCGGATACCGAACGCCACGCCACGCCCCGGCAACGGCGAGTAATCCCGCAGCAGCGAGGTGTGCGCACGCGCCTCGCGGTTGGTCAGGTTGTTGCCGTCCAGGAACACCTCGTAGCTGTTGCTGTCGGTGCGGTCCCAGCGATACGCGAAATGCGCATCGACCAGCGTGTAGCCGCCGCTCGGTTCCTCGTTCTGCGCGGTGTCCTTCTGGCTGCTGTAACGCACCGCGCCGACCGACGCACGCCAGCCATCGCGCGACCAGCGCAGGTCGGCACCGACGCGGGCCGGCGAGATGCGCGGCAGGTAGCCGCTGTTGGCCAGGTCCACGGTGTAGTTGTGGTCGTGGTCGCCATGCGGCACGGCGATGTCCACGGTGCGGGTGCCGCTGCCGTCCAGCTCGGCCTTCACGTAGTCGCCGAACACGCGCAGGTCCCAGTCGCCGCTGCCGCCGTCGAACAGATGCACCAGCGCTTCGGCTTCGGCGCCCTTGAAGGTGGCGTCCTGCTGGGTCCACAGGCGCACCGGCAGGCTTTCCACCACGCCGGTGTCGGCCAGGTAGATGAAGTCCTTGAACTTCGTCTGGTAGATGGCGGCGGAGAAGTCGAGGCGGTCGCTGTGGGTGTGGATGCCCAGCTCAACGCGCTGGCCGCGTTCGGTCTTCAGGTTGGCGTCGCCGATCTCCAGCGAACGGGTGGCGATGTGCGCACCGGCGGCGTACAGCTCTTCGTTGGTCGGGGCGCGCTCGGAGCCATCCACGCCAAAGCGCAGGTCCACCGCGTCATTGAGCTTCCAAATGCCGGCGGCGGAGAGGTTGGTGGCGTCGAAGGTGCGCGCGCGGTAGTCGCCGGTGGGGTCCAGCTTGACCTGGTCATGGCGTCCGCCGAGCTCCAGCTTGAACGGGCCGAACTGCTTTTCCTGCAGCACGAACAGGCCGATGTTGCGGGTACCGGTGTCGGGCACGAACGCTTCTTCGCCCTTGGCGCCGAAATCGCTGTTGCCGACCTGCAGCCCGAACGCGCCATCCCAGCCGCCGATCTGCTGCTGCACCGCTTCCAGGCGGGCTTCAATGCCGCGGTTGGTGAAGCGGGTGGAGGGCGTGCCGGCCTCCAGCTCCACGTGCTCGTAATCGGTGTAGGCGGTGCGCAGGTTGATGTTCTTCAGGAACGACACCGGGTTGTAGATGCCGCCCTTGGCTTCGAAGCGGTTCTGCACCATGTCGATGCGCACGTCGTGCTCGTCGCCTTCTTCCTCTTCATCGCCATGGTCATGATCGTGGTCATCCTCGGCATGCACGTGCGCGCCGTTGGGGATGCCGTAGTTGGTGCGGTAGGTGCTGGCCGACGCGCCGAAGTAGCCGCCTTCGCCAAGCCAGGTGGCGCCAACGCCACCGGCGCGGGTACGGATGGAACTGTTGTCCAGGGTGCCGCGGCGCGGTTCGTCGCTGTCGCCTTCCTCGTGGTCGTGACCCGCATGGTCTTCGAGCCCGTCGATCACGGCGTAGCCGGGAATGCGGTAGTCGTCGCTGTTGCGCACCAGGCCGTCGACATGCAGCACCCAGTTGCCGTTGACGCCGTCGAGCCGGAACATGCCGCTGCGCTCGTCATTGACCGAGTTGCCGCGCAGTTCGGCGCGGCCGCTGAGCGGACGGTCGGGCAGGTCGCGCGCGATGCGGCCATCGACCACGTTCACTGCGCCGCCGATCGCACCACTGCCGAACAGCAGCGTGGCCGGGCCCTTGAGCACTTCGATCTGGTCTGCCAGGAACGGTTCGACGCTGGTGGCGTGGTCGGCACTGACGGTGGAGGCGTCCATGTTGCCCATGCCGTTGGACAGCACCGCCACGCGCGGGCCTTCCTGGCCGCGGATGATCGGGCGGCCCACGCCGGGGCCGAAGAAGGTGCTCTGCACGCCGGGCAGCTTGGCCACGGTGTCGCCGAGGGTGCCGGCCTTCTGTTCGTCCAGGCGTTCGCCGGCGAGCACGTCGACCGGGCGGGCGAGCGATTCGGCATCGCCCTGCAGCGGGGAGGCGGTGACCTTCACGGTGGACAGTTCGGTGAGGTGGCCATCGCGATGGCCGTCATCGTCGGCGGCGTGGGCCAGCGAGGGGATCAGTACCACCGCAAGCGCCAGGGACAGGGCGTGCGGCTTGAGCAGGGGGCGGGAAGAGCGCATGGGCTGGGGTCCGTCGGTCGTATTGTTATAATGTATCAATGGTAGGGCGCGCGAATCCCATCGGAACGGGGTGTTGCCTGGGCGGAACGGGGGGAGGGGAGTACGCGTCGGGATTGATGTTATATTATTCCATAACGCTTGTTCGACCCTGCTGGAAGTCATGCCCCTGTTCGCACGCCTCCGTCATCTCCTTGATCGCTTCGGTGCCACCGGCTCGCTGTTGTGCGCGGTGCACTGCGCGGTGCTGCCGATATTGCTGGCGGCCGCGCCCTCGCTGGGTCTGTCGGTGTGGCTGGGCGACGGGGTTGAGCTGGCACTGGTCAGCTTCGTGACGCTGCTGGGTCTGTTCAGCCTGGTCTGGGGCTACCGCCGGCATGGCGCGCTGCGCGCGCTGGGCTTCCTGGTGCCGGGGCTGGTGGCGCTGTGGGCTGGCCTGCTGTACGACCCGCTGCACCATTCAGCGGTGCCGCACGCGGTGGTGATGACGTTGGGCGGCGTGCTGGTGGGCGTGGCGCATCTGGTCAACCTGCGGCTGAACCACGGTCACGTCCATGATGCGAGCTGTGCGCATTGAGGCGCTGTGGTAGGCTTTCCGATCGTGCGCGGGGGCGTCTGCAAGGGCGGGCCCGCCGAACCCGTGTCAGCACGGGGTAATCAGATTTCAGACTAAGGAGTTGACGACATGGGTAAGGGTGACCGCAAGACCGCCAAGGGCAAGCGCTACAACGCCAGCTACGGCAATTCGCGTTCGCACGCGGTGAGCAAGGTGGCCGTGGGCGCAGCTGCGCCGGTCGCCAAGAAGACCGTGGCCAAGGCCCCGGCGAAGAAGGCAGTGGCCAAGAAGGCCGTCGCCAAGGCCAGCTGATCTCTCAGCCAGCCTGACGAAAAAACGCGGCGCTTGCGCCGCGTTTTTTTTGCCTGCAATCAACGCGTTGGATTGCACAGATTGCCGTAGCGCCGGGCTCTGCCCGGCTTCAGGCATTTGGGCAGAAAGCCGGTGGCCAGCGGTTCCTTTGATTTGGCGGGACGGTGCGGGTTTGCGGGGGACGCTGCAAGTACGTCCATGTAAGCTCAGTCGCCGCATCCATGCGGCTCATGCCCCCGCAAACCCACCCCGACCCGCCTTTGACAGTGTGCTGGTGGCCAAGAGAAGAGCGGGGCGACTGCACGCGCCATTGGCCGCGCGCACTGTCCCACTGTCGGTAGGGTTGGACGCAAGACAACTGCCGTGAACCGATCAACGCCCGGTAACTCATGAAATCGGCCGAAACCAAGAGCCGGCCAACGGCCGCCGCTACCGCGTTTCCCATGGCTACCGACAATCTGTCGAGGGCTGGCGGGGGTGGGTTGGCGGGACCGTAGAGCGCCATGGATGGCGTGAACGAGCTTACATGGACGTACTTGCAGCGTGTCCCGCCAACCCACCCCCGCCGGCCCAGCCCAGGCCGTGCCTCAGCAACAGGCTGTTCGCCCAAATGCATGAGGCTGCCGGGCAGAGCCCGGCGCTACGCACATCGATGCAATCCGATAAATTGCAGGCCTGCCAGTCTTACCGCAGCGCGGGCAGCAGGGTTTCCGGGTTGCCGTCGTTGGGCGCGGCGGGAACGCCGAGCAGGCGGGTCATGAGGGGGTAGACGTCGACGTTGTCGAAGCCCGGCAGCGTGGCGCCCTGCTTGAAGGACGGGCCGCGGGCGATGAATACCGCGCGCATCGACGGCAGTGCATTGTCGTAGCCGTGCGAGCCGCGATCACCTGGCTCGCGCTTGGCCATGCGCTCGCGCGTCAGCGCGTTCCAGCCTTCGTGCATCTGGCACACGATCGCCGGGATACGCGGGTTGGAGCCGTATTCCCAGCGGGCAGGCAGCGTCTGCCGGGTCCAGCAGTCGTAGTTTGCGTGCGCGCCCAGCAGGATCTTCTCGGCGTCGTTCTGCTTGCCCGGCAGTGGCGCGAAGCCGATCGACTGGCCCGTCGATACGTTGCGGGCGATGGCCGGGTCGACCATGTCTTCCACCGCGACCGTGTTGCCGTCCGGCACCGTGGCCATGCCGTGGTCGGAGACCACGATGAGATTGGTGCGGTCCGACAGCCCGCGCGCCTTCAGTCCATCCAGCAGGCGGCCGATGGCCGCATCGACCTGCGCGATGGCGGCCGCATATTCCGGCGAATCCGGGCCGAAATGGTGGCCGGCCTTGTCGACCTGTTCCATGTACAGCGTCACCAGGCGCGGTGCATCCGCATCGGACTGGCCGACCCAGCCCAGCACCTCGTCGACGCGGGCAGACAGCGATACCGTATCGTCGTAGACGCGCCACTGGCTGGGGCGCACCCCCTGGATGGCCGCCTCGCTGCCGGGCCATGACCAGGTGGCCGTACGCACCCCGGCCTTCTCCGCACCCACCCAGATCGGTTCGCCGCCCCACCAGCGCGGATCGGTCACCGCGTCGCGCAGATTGAGCTGGAAGCGGCCCAGCGCCTCTTCCTGCATGCTGTTGTGGATGATGCCGTGATGGTTCGGGCGCAACCCGGTGACGATCGTGTAGTGGTTGGGGAAGGTCAGCGACGGGTACGACGGCGTCATCCAGCGTGCGCGCACGCCGTCCTGCACGATGCGCGAGATGTTGGGGGTGATGCCGCGATCCAGCATGTCCGCGCGCAGCCCGTCGATGGAGACCAGCAGCAGTTTCGGCGGACTGGCCGCAGTGACGGTCGTGGCTGCCGAAGGGAGGCCCGGCGACGTGGACGGAGCGCTGGCACAGCTGGTCAGCGCGAGGGCGGCGGCAAGTGCCAGCGAAAGGCGGACGGAAATCATTCCGCCATCATAGTTCGCCGCAATGACGCCGCGAAGACAACTGATGGCACGGTCAGGCGAACAGCGCGTGACCGCGCGCCTCAAGATTGAGCAGCGCCGCCTTGGTTTCGATGCCGCCGCCGAAGCCGGTGAGTGCGCCGCTGCTGCCGATCACACGGTGGCAGGGCAGCACGATCGGCAGTGGATTGCGTCCATTGGCTGCACCGACCGCGCGGCTGGCACTGGGGTGGCCGATGTGGCGCGCCAACTGCACGTAGCTCCACGTTTCCCCGAACGGAATGTCGGCCAGCGCCTTCCACACGCGCAGCTGGAAATCCGTGCCGTGTGGCGCCAGCGGCAGCGCGAAGCCGGTGCGCTCGCCGGCCAGGAACTGCAGCAGCTGCGTGCGTGCATCGCGCAGCGCATCGGCGTCGCGCTGCCAGTGCTCGCGACCCTTGGCGTCGTAGCGGTTGTTCTTGAACAGGATGTGGTGGATGCCCTGGCTGTCGCCAGCCACCGTGAGTGCCCCGATCGGGCTGTCGAAGGTGTCGTAGAGCAGGTTCATGCGGTTGACTCCGAAGCGGACGTGGCCAGATGCCACAGGTGCAGCACGGCGTAGGCACGCCAGGGGCGCCAGGCCTGCGAACGCGCCTCGGTGGCGCGTTCGCTCAAGCGGCTGTCGCCGCCCAGCACCTGCTGCAGCACCAGGTCGCCGGCGGGGAAGGCGTCGGGCAGGGCCAGTGCGCGCAGGGCGATGTAATGCGCCGTCCATGGCCCGATGCCGGGCAGCGCCATGCAGCGTTCGATGAAGCTGTCCAGGCGTTGGCCGGCGTCGAAGTCCAGGCGGCCGTCGGCCACCGCCGCGGCGACCGCGCGCACGGTCGCCGCACGCGTGCGCGGCAGGCCGATGCCTTCCAAGGGCGCGTCGGCAAGTTGCGCGGGTGTGGGGAACTGGCGGTCCAGCCCTTCCGGCATGCCTGCCAGCGGCGTGCCAAAGCGATCGACCACGCGCCGCGCCAGGGTGATCGCGGCGGCCACGCTGACCTGCTGGGCCAGCACCGCGCGCACCGCCACTTCGAATCCGTCCCAGCCACCGGGCACGCGCAGCCCCGGCCGCTGCGCGATGCCGCGCGCCAGCAGCGGCTCGCGCGCCAGCGTGGCGTGGACAATGCGCAGGTCCGCGTCGAGGTCGAAGATGCGCCGCACCCGGCGCACGATGCCCGGGATCGCACGCGGATCGACCTGGCCCAGCTGCAGCAGCAGCTCCGGCCGGCGCGGATCGGCGGTGACGCGGATCACCGACGGTCGTTCGGCCGGTCCGATCACCCGTTGGTAGCTGTGCGCGTCGATCTGCTCGATGCCGGGAATGCAGCGGCGGCGCAGGAAGCCCAGCATCGCAGTGAAGTCCAGCGGCGGCCGGTAGCCCAGGCGCAGCGTCAGCGCGCCGTCGGCCAGCGCGCCGCGTTGGCGTCGGATGGCGGTAGGCGGCATGCCGCAGCCGTCGAGGAATGCCGCGTTGAAGCGGCGCAGGCTGTTGTAGCCCGCCGCCATGGCCACGTCGGTCACCGGCAACGCGGTTTCCGTCAACAGCTGCTTGGCCAGCAGCAGGCGGCGGGTGGCATGGATCTGTGCCGGTGCCGCACCCAGCCGCGCCACGAACAGGCGCTGCAGCTGGCGCGCACTCAGGCCCAGCCGCGCGGCGAGATCGCCGACCGCCGCATCCTGCAGGTAACCGTCATGGATCAGGGCAAGCGCGCGCTGCAGCGTCTCGTTGCTCAGGGCGTCCTGCGCTTCCGGCGCCAGTTCAGGGCGGCAGCGCAGGCACGGACGGAAGCCGGCCGCCGCCGCTGCCGCCGCGGTGGGGTAATAGTCCACGTTGGCCGGCTTCGGCGCGGGGGCCGGGCAGACCGGGCGGCAGTAGATGCCGGTGCTGCGCACGGCGGTGAAGAACACGCCGTCGAAGCGGGCGTCGCGGGCGAGGCGGGCGCTTTCGCAGGCGGCGTAGTCCAGGGGCAGGGCGGTATCCATGGGGGCCAGTCTATGCCCGCCGCGGGGTCCAGGCTCGCCGTTTTCGGACGTCAATGCGGAACCGGGGCCGGCCGGTTCAGGGCCGGTTCCCGCGCGCCTGTCGAGGCGCACTAGACTGTGCGTTCACGTGACGCTTCGCGCACGCTTTGGTCGAACCCGGGACTCCATGTTGCTCAAGTCGTGCTGGTTGTCGTTGTTGTGCCTGGGGCTGGCCGCGTGCGGCGCGCTGGAGAATCCCGGCAATGTCACCGCCGCCGACAAGGCGGTGCGGGCACAGGCCGCCGATGGCGACCATATGGTGTCGATCAACGCGGCCGACGCGCCGCCCGCGCCGCCGCCGCCACCGCGACGGGGCGAGCAGGGCTGGCCGACGGTGGCACTGGACAACGGCAAGGCCTGGCTCAGCTGCGATACCGACTATGCCGCCGAAGGCGGCGACGGCGCGCCGCTGGAGGCGTTGGACCGTGCCAGCCTGGAGACGGCCATTGCGCCGTGCGTCGAGCGCGGCCTGCTGCGCGTGCGCTACGTGGGCAAGATCAATCCCGGCTTCTCCGAACTGGTGGCACGCGTGGCGTTGGTGGCCGAAGCACAGCACGTCTCGCGGCGCATCCTGGACCTGGACTCCAGCGGCGGGCAGGTGGAAGCAGCGATCGTGGCGGGTGACCGCATCGGCGAGTCGAACTGGACCATCTGGGTACGCGAAGGCTCGGTCTGCCACAGCGCCTGCGTGTTCGTGCTTGCTGCCGGCGACAACCGACTGGTGTCGGGCAAGGTCGGCATCCATCGCATGATGCGGATCAGTTCCAAGGCCACCTCGCGCGCCGAACTCAACCGCGAACTCCACGAGGTCTACGACAACGTCAAGGACTACCTGCAGCGCAACGGCGTGGCGGTGGGTGTGGCCGACCTGATGATGACCGTACCCAATCGCAGCCTGCGCCTGCTGACCAGCGACGAACTGCGCCAGTTCGGGCTGGATGGCACCAACGCGGTGCAGGACGATCTGGAACGCATCAAGCAGATGCGCAAGTGCGGCGATGATTTCGTGCGGCGCAAGGACGCCTTCCTGATCGCCTTCGACCAGGAGTGCAAGCGCGATGGCAGCGAACTGGAGGCGGTGACCCGCTGCGGACAGGCGCTCAAGCAACGCTTCGGGTTCCCCGATGCGACCTGCCCGGACGAGAGCCCGCTGTCGGAGATCGATGTTTCCACCCTGCTGCCACCGGCCGCCGAAACGCCTCGCGATGGCGTGGCCGAACGCACCGCCAGCGATGCCGACCAGCCGCCGCCCGAGGCCGCCGAACGCAACTGACGGCCTGCTCACGGGGGTCACGTAGACTGGAGCGCAGTCCCACTCCAGCCCACGGTGTCCCGATGCGTGTTCCGCTGCTGCTGTCGCTCCTGCTTCCTGCCGTTGCCTTCGCGCAGACGCCACCGCCACCGGCCACGCCCGCGCCTGCACCTGCGCGGCCTGCACCGAACGCACCCGCTGCACCGGCACGCCCCGCGTTGAGCCCGGCACAGCAGGCGCAGCTGCAGAAGCAGGATGCGGAGATGACGGCCGCCGGCCTGCAGGTGGCCCAGCTGGTGGACAACAACCGCGCGGCCGACGCCTGGAAGGGCGCCTCGGCCGTGGCGCGCAAGTCGGTGACCGAACAGGCCTTCGTGAGCCAGCTCGGCAATGACCGCAAGCGCCTGGGCGCGCTGACCTCGCGCGGCCAGCCGGTGGTGACGCGGGTCAAGTACGGCCCCGGCGCCACCGTGCCGGAAGGCCTCTACATCAACGTCAGTTTCCCCACCCGTTTCGCCAACAGCGCGCAGCCGGTGCGCGAGCTGGTCTCGTTCCGTCTCGACGAGGATCGGGTCTGGCGCCTGGCCGGTTACAGCGTGCGTGCTGCCACCCCCTGATCCGACGAGGAGCGTTCCATGGGTATCGAGATCCAGATGTTGGCCTGGTCGATCGTGCTGGGCCTGGTGCAGGTGATGATCGCGGCCGGCGCGGTCACCCGCGAACGCGGGCTGGCCTGGAACGCATCAGCGCGTGATGGCGTGGCTGCACCGCCGGGACCGCTGGCGGCACGGCTGCAGCGGGCGCAGGCCAACTTCCTGGAGACCTTTCCGTTCTTCGCCGCCGCCGTGTTGGCAGTGGTGCTGACCCAGCGCCAGGACAGCACCACGGCGCTGGCAGTGCAGCTGTATTTCTGGGCACGGCTGGTCTACGTGCCGCTGTATGCCGCCGGCATTCCCTATATCCGCAGCCTGGTCTGGGTGGTGTCGATCGTGGGCATCGTGCTGCTGGTGTGGACGCTGCTGCACGGCGTGGCGTGAACCGTCGCCGACGCGGCTGATCCAGATCAAGAACGCCCGCGCCTGCCGGGCGTAAGCTCGGGCGTGGACAAGCAACCGCAGGAACGGACCATGCCGGACGGGCGCACGAGGGAAGACGACACGCCGCACGGCAGCGTGACGTCGGTGGATGTGGTGGTGGTCGGCGCGGGGCCGGCAGGGTTGTGTTTCGCCCGCGCGCTGGCCGGCAGTGGTCTGCGCGTGGTCATCATCGAGCAGCAGGCTCGCGCCGCGCTTGCCGAGGCCGCGTTCGACGGGCGTGAGATCGCGCTCACCCATGCGTCCCGGCAGATCCTGGAACGGCTCGGGGTGTGGGAAAGGCTCGATCCGGCCGAGATATCGGCGCTGCGCGATGCCAAGGTGATAGACGGCGGTTCACCATTCGCGCTGACCTTCGCCTCGGGCGGCCGGGAGGGCGGTGACCTCGGCTGGCTGGTGCCCAATCACCTGATCCGCCGCGCCGCCTGGGACAGCGTGCAGGGCCAGGAGGGACTGCAGGTGCTCGACCAGGCCAGCGTGCGCGGCATCGTGCCGGGCGCCCGGCACAGCGAGGTGCTGCTGGCGGACGGGCAACGCTTCCACGCGCGGCTGGTGGTGGCGGCTGACAGCCGTTTCTCCTCGACCCGGCGACTGCTGGGCATCGGGGCGCGCCTGCGCGACTTCGGCAAGTCGATGCTGGTGTGCCGGATGCAGATC
The DNA here is from genome assembly GCF_057839485.1 of Stenotrophomonas sp. KH_036_B. Taxonomy (NCBI): domain Bacteria; kingdom Pseudomonadati; phylum Pseudomonadota; class Gammaproteobacteria; order Lysobacterales; family Lysobacteraceae; genus Stenotrophomonas; species Stenotrophomonas sp. KH_036_B. The sequence goes on from NZ_CM174491.1 coordinate 1,379,941, forward strand.
GACGTGCCGCACCAGCACACGGCGTGGGAGTGGTTCGGCTATGGCCGCACGATGGCGTTGCTGCCGCTCAACGGTGACCAGGCGTCGGCGGTGATCACGCTGCCGCCGCGGCAGATCGAGGCGCTGCTGGCGCAGGACGAGGCGGCCTTCGGCCGCAGCATCAGCGGTTTCTTCGAACACCGCCTGGGGGCGATGACGCCGCTGGCGCGCCCCAACGCCTATCCGCTGGTCGGGGTGTATGCCAATGCGTTCGTGGGCGAGCGCTGCGCGCTGATCGGCGATGCCGCGGTGGGCATGCACCCGGTGACCGCACACGGCTTCAACCTGGGCCTGCAGAGCCAGGACCGGCTGGCGGCGGTGCTGCGCCGGGCGGCGGACCGGGGCAGCGACATCGCCGCGCCGGGCTGCCTGGCCGCGTACGAGCGCGGGCACCGGTTGGCCTCACGGCCCCTGTATGAAGCGACCAATGCGATTGCCACGCTGTATACCGATGACCGGCTTCCGGCGCGCGTGCTGCGCCGGGCCGGGCTGCGCCTGGCGCACGGGGTGGCCCCGTTCCGGCAGCTGATCGCCGCCCATTTGACCCAACGGTGACCGGCCGAGGCCATCACGTCCGGGTGGGTGACAACCGGTGGTCGTCACGCCCCACCCTCACGGGGCGTCGGAATCGGCGATGACGTTGATGACGGTGTCGCCGAACTGGACCTGCTGGCCTGCGCGGATCTTGCACGCCTTGCGCAGTTCCACCTCGCCGTCGACCAGGACGTGGCCGTCGCCGATCACGGTCTTGGCCTCGCCGCCGCTGGTGACCAGGTCGGCCAGCTTGAGCAGCTGCTTGAGCTCGACGTAGTCACGGTCCAGTTCAAATTCGAGGGTCTGCATGGAGCGGGTATCCTGTGAAGGGGCGCGGACGGTGGACCGGGCCGGGAGAGGGCGCGTATTGTGCGCCAGAGCGCGGAAGAACGGCATCCATCCTGGAATCTGTACACGTTGTTCAGGAACGATGCGGTATCATCGCGCCCTGAGCGAGTGAATTCTCCTCCGACCGAGCAGCGCCAGGGCACGCGATAAGAAAGGGCGCCCAAAGCGCGGACCATCCCCTTTTTTATCCCACTGCCCTGTAAACGGCAGTGCTTCGGAGTTCCCCATGTCCCAAGAATCCCCCACGCCGCTGCTGTTTGCAGATCTCGGCCTGTCTGACGCTGTGATGCAGGCCGTGGCCACTGTCGGCTACGAAACGCCGTCGCCGATCCAGGCCGCCACCATCCCGGCGATGCTGGAAGGCCGCGACGTGCTCGGCCAGGCCCAGACCGGTACCGGCAAGACCGCCGCGTTCGCGCTGCCGGTGCTGTCCAACCTCGATTTCAACCAGACCAAGCCGCAGGTGCTGGTGCTGGCACCGACCCGCGAACTGGCCATCCAGGTCGCCGAGGCGTTCCAGACCTATTCGTCCGGCATCCCGGGCTTCCGCGTGCTGCCGGTTTACGGCGGCCAGCCCTACGGCCAGCAGCTGTCGGCCCTGCGCCGTGGCGTCCACGTGATCGTGGGTACCCCGGGCCGCGTGATCGACCATCTGGAACGCGGCACCCTGGATCTGTCCGAGCTGAAGACCCTGGTCCTCGACGAAGCCGATGAAATGCTGCGCATGGGCTTCATCGACGACGTCGAAGCGGTCCTGAAGAAGCTGCCGGAGACCCGTCAGGTCGCCCTGTTCTCGGCCACCATGCCGTCGCAGATCCGCCGCATCGCGCAGACCTACCTGAAGAATCCTGCTGAAGTCACCATCGTCAGCAAGACCACCACCTCGGCCAACATCCGCCAGCGTTACTGGTGGGTGAGCGGCATGCACAAGCTCGATGCGCTGACCCGCATCCTGGAAGTGGAACCCTTCGACGCGATGATCGTCTTCGCGCGGACCAAGGCCGCCACCGAAGAGCTCGCCGAAAAGCTGCAGGCCCGTGGCCTGGCCGCGGCCGCCATCAACGGCGACATGCAGCAGGCCCAGCGCGAGCGCACCATCGGCATGCTGAAGGAAGGCAAGCTGGACATCCTGGTCGCCACCGACGTGGCCGCCCGTGGCCTGGACGTGGAACGCATCAGCCACGTGCTGAACTACGACATCCCGTACGACACCGAAAGCTACGTGCACCGCATCGGCCGTACCGGTCGTGCCGGCCGTACCGGTGACGCGATCCTGTTCGCCACCCCGCGCGAGAAGGGCATGCTGCGTGCGATCGAGCGCGCCACGCGCCAGCCGATCGAAGAAATGCAGCTGCCGAGCGTGGACGCGGTCAACGACACCCGCATCACCAAGTTCATGAGCCGCATCAGCGATGTGCTCGATGCCGGTGGCACCGAGTTCTACCGCGACCTGCTGCAGAAGCTGGAAGGCGAGAAGAACGTGCCGGCGATCGACATCGCCGCCGCGCTGGCCAAGCTGCTGCAGGGTGATGCGCCGTTCCTGCTGACCCCGCCGGTGCGCGGCGCGCGTGAAGAACGTGCACCGCATCCGCGCAACGAGCGCAGCAACGACCGTGGCGAACGTCCGGCCCGTTTCGAACCGCGTTTCGAGCGTGGCCCGCGTCGTGAAGACGACCGCGGCCCGCGTCCGCCGCGTCCGGAAGGCGACTTCGGCAACACCGACGGTGGTTTCGAACGCGCCCCGCGCCGTGACATCGCCCCGCGCGGTGCCCCGGAGCAGGGCATGGAAACCTTCCGCATCGAAGTGGGCCACGTGCATGGCGTCAAGCCGGGCAACATCGTCGGCGCGATCGCCAACGAAGCCGGGCTGGAAAGCCGCTTCATCGGCCGCATCGACATCCACGACGACTTCTCGGTGCTGGACCTGCCGGCCGAAATGCCGACCGACCTGCTCACCCACCTGAAGAAGGTGTGGGTGTCGGGCCAGCAGCTCCAGATGCGCAAGGTGGAGCCGGGTGAAGACCTGACCCCGTCGCCGCGTCCGGCGTTCAAGCCGAAGTTCGGTGGCAAGCCGCGCGGCCCGGGTGGTCCGGGTGGCCCGCGCAGCGGCCCGGGCGGCAACGACCGTCCGCCGCGTCGTGACGGCTTCAAGCCGCGCGGTCCGCGCAGCTGACCCAACGACCCGACGGCGCTGCCGCCAGGATCGTTCAGACAACGCCAGCCTTCGGGCTGGCGTTGTCGTTTGGGCGCTCCGCGACGGCGGCCCCCCGGTTTCGCGCCATCTCAACATGCGGCGTCCTAGCCTGAGCCGGCACGCGGCATACGGGCCGCGACCCACAGATGGCACCGGAGGATCCGCCATGCTGGGAGGCAGCAGGGACGTTGGCAGCAACGCCGTACCGTACGTGACGCGGGGCCTGACCCTGCGGTTCGTCCTGCTCACCGGCATGGCCATCGGCCTGGTCGCGCTGTCGGCGTTGATCCAGGAGCTGCAGGGCGCATCGACGGCATGGATCGTCGGGCAGAGCCACTGGTCGCGCAGCCAGCAGCATGCGTCGTTCGCGCTGGAGCGTTACCTCGCCTCCGGCAACCCGTCGGCACTGGCCGAGGCACGCAAGGCGCTGGAAGTGCCGCTGGGCGACCGCGATGCGCGGCGTGCGCTGGAGCAGGACGACATCGATGTGGCACGCGCGCGGCGCGGATTCGCGCAGGGCGGCAACGCGCCCGCCGACATCCACCGGCTGATCGCCTCCTTCCGTTACCTGGGCCAGGTGGGGTACTTCCGCGATGCCGTGCAGCTGTGGCGGCAGACCGACCGCGGCCTCAGCCAACTGGTGGAGCTGGCCGACGCCGCCGAGGCGATGCACGCCACCGGCAACCCGGCCCCCGCCGTCCGCGAGGCGTTGCTGGTCCAACTGCAGGCGTTGGATCTGAGCCTGCAGGCACAGGCCAAGGCGTTCTCGCTGGCCCTGCTCAACACCGCCTCCATCGTGCGCATTGCCACGCTCATCGTCGGCGGGCTGTCGGTGCTGTTGATCACGCTGGTCGCCGTGCTGCTGGCGCGGCGCGTGCGCAACGACCTGATCGACAAGGAAAGCCGGTTCCGTGCGGCGTTCTACCAGGCCACCGTGGGCATGGTCAAGCTGGACCACGCCGGCGGGGTGGTGGAAGCCAACCAGGCCATCGCGGACATCCTGGGGTACCGCCGCGAGGCGCTGCTCAGCATGGAACTGCCGGCGCTGCTGATGGAAGGCGAGCTGGTACTGGACCACGCCGGCGAGATCGATTGGGTGCGCCAGCTGCGTCCGGGTGAGCTGCGCTTCCTGCGCGCCGATGGTGGCCTGCTGTGGGGGCGCTGGAGCGGCACGCTGGTGCGCAGCCCCGGCCGCGCGCCGACAGTGTTCGCCATCATCGAAGATGTCTCGCAGAACCACGCGTTGGCGCGCGAGGTCGAGCACCATGCCAGCCACGATCCGCTCACCGGCCTGGTCAACCGCCGCGAAATAGAGCGCCTGCTGGAGCGGGCCCTGCTGGACGTACGCAGCCGTGGTGGCACGCACAGTCTGTGCTACCTGGATCTGGACTATTTCAAGCTGGTCAACGACGGCTTGGGTCATGCCGCCGGCGATCAGTTGCTGCGCGGCTTTGCGGATTACCTGGTCGGTGCGGTGCGCGAGGGTGACTGGGTCGGGCGGATGGGGGGGGATGAATTCGCGCTGTTTCTCGCCGGGGCCCGCCAGGAAGAAGCCACGCAGGTCCTGCAGCGGATCGTGCGCTCGCTGGGGCAGGCCGGGTTCCAGCGTGACGACGGGATGCCGCGGGTCAGCTGCAGCATCGGCGTGGTGGAAATCACCGCCGAGGTGGCCGACGTCAACTGGTTGATGAGTGCGGCCGACAGCGCCTGCTACGCGGCAAAGCAGGCGGGGCGCAACCGCGTCCACTGCTTCAACGAGAACCGCATGGCCCTGGAGGAGCGGCTGCTGGAGGCTGAGCGGCTGGCCCATGTGTCCAGCGCCATTGCCGAGAACCGCATGCTGCTGTACGCGCAGCGGATCGAACAGGTGGGCGATCCGGCATTCCTGCACTATGAGGTGCTGGTGCGCATGCGCGACCGCGACGGTCGGCTGCAGACGCCCGGTGACTTCATGCCGGCCGTGGAGCGCTATGGCATGGGCATGGCGCTGGACCGGCACGTACTTGGATTGTTGTTCCGCCACCTGCAGGTCTGTCCGGCGCACGTGCAGCGTCTCGGCCTGTGCAACGTCAACGTCTCGGCGCAGTCGATCGCCGAACCCAGCTTCCTGGCCTACGTCTGCGACCTGCTGGAGCGCAACCGCGGTCTGGCCCGCAAGCTGTGCTTCGAGATCACCGAAACCGCGGCGATCAGCAACCTGGACCAGGCGCGCAGCTTCGTTGAAGGGGTCAAGGCGCGTGGCTGCCGGGTGGCGCTGGACGACTTCGGGGCAGGGCTGTCCGCCTTCGGCTACCTGCGCCAGCTGCCCGCCGACATGCTGAAGATCGATGGGGTGTTCGTGCGTGACATGGACATCGACCCGGTCAGCCGCGCCACCGTACGGGCGATCACCGAGATCGGCCGCGAGCTGCACATGACGGTGATCGCCGAGTGGGTGGAGTCCCGCGAGGTCGCCGCGCAGCTGGAGGCGCTGGGGGTGGACGGCCTGCAGGGCTTCGCGATCGAGCGGCCCATGGCGCTGGAGAAGATGACCCAGCCGGCCTTGTGGAGGGATGCGTCATCGCATGCGCGCTGACCGGCGGGGGCGGCCGCCGGCCGGCAATGCTGCGATAATCGCCAGCAGGGGACGGCACGCGGCAGGCGTGGCGACGCACGACGACAGGACGGTGGTGTGAGGCTCAGGCACGGCAGGTCACGCGGGATGACGGGTGCTACGCGGTGGCTGGCCTGGCTGTTGTGCCTGCTGTTGCCCGGCATGGCGCTGGCCGGCACCGCCCAGGTGGACCGCGATGTGCTGCTGCTCGGCGCGGCGACGGATGAGCAGGCGCCGCAGCGCGCCTGTCCTGCCGACGCGCTGGCGCGCCACCAGCAGGTGCTTGCCGTTGCGGCCCCGGCCGAAGGCTGGTCGGGCGCACCGCAGGCGGTGGACGTGTTCGGGGTGCTGACCGGCGAGGTGCGTATCAGCCACGGTGACCGCCGGATCTGCGGCAACATGCATGACGCGCGCACCCGTGATTCGCGCTTCCGCGCCGGGGTCGGCATGGTGGTGGTGCCCAAGGCCGGCGAGCGCGAGCCCATCGTGGTGTCCTGGGCCACCCCGCTCAAGCCCGGCTGGATTCCCACGGTGCGCCTGGGCGCGCCCAGTCCGGTCCAGCAGAACGACACGGCGCGGCTGCTGGTGCGCGCGGCCTGCATCGCGGTGGTGATCGCGCTGGGGTTGTCCGCGCTGATGGGCTACGTGACTGCCAAGGACCGCTCGTTCCTGATCTATGTCGCCGTCTGCCTGGTGTTCGTCCTGTGGCAGGCGGTGCTGGGCGGCCTGAGCGGGTACCCGGAGCCCTGGCTGCCGGTGCACGACCGCGCGTCGTGGTGGCTGGTGGCGCTCAGCGCATTCGCGCTGGCGATGCTGCTGCCCATCCTGTGGCGGCTCAATGGCGGCGACCGGCTCTGGCCCGGCTCGCGCATGGGCCAGCAGGCCGTGCTGTGGGGCCTGGTCGCCGTGGGACTGTGCGTGCCCTGGATGGGGCTGTCCGCACTGGCCGTGATGGCGGCGGCGCTGGAGTATGTGTACGTGCTGGGCTGCGTGGTCTGCCTGGGCGTGGGCCTGTGGGCGCTGTCGCGGCGCGACGGCTACGCGCTGGCCGGCCTGCTGGCGCTCGCGCCGTGGTGGATCATGATCATCGCCGACGCGCTCGATGCGCGATGGTTGACCGCCTACCGGATCGAGGTGCTGCAGCTGTCGGCCACCTGGTTCCTGATGATGTCGGCCTATGCGCTGAACCTGCGGCTGGGGCGGCTGCGCCAGCAGCGCGATGCAATGCGCCAGCTGGCCGAGACCGACGCACTGACCGGGCTGCCGAACCGCCGCGCGGGACTGGGCCTGCTGGCCCGCCATATGGACCGCGCCGCGCAGGACCAGCAGCCGCTGGCGATCGGGTTCCTGGATATCGATCTGTTCAAGGACATCAACGACCAGTTCGGCCACGAAACCGGCGACCAGGTGCTGGTCGCGGTGGCGCGGGCGCTGCGCGGGGCGGTGCGCAGCCAGGACGACGTGATCCGCATGGGCGGGGAGGAGTTCCTGGTGCTGCTGCCTGGCGCGGGCCATGCCGCCGCGTTGGCCCGGCTGGAGAGCGTGCGCCAGCAGGTGGCGTCGGTGAGCGCGGCGCTGGGCATCGCGGGGCTGGCGGTGACGGCCAGCATCGGGCTGGCTGTGCTGCGGCCAGGCCGGGACGACCTGGCCGGGCTGCTGCGCCGCGCCGACCACGCCATGTACCGGGCCAAGCGCGCCGGGCGCAACCAGGTGTGCGATGCGGAGCAGCCGCTGCGGGCAGACACTCCGCTGGCGGTGTGACGCCACGCCGCAGCGGGTTTTGCCGGATAATGGCCCGATGACAACCCGACTCAACAAGTTCATCGCCGAAACCGGCTTCTGTTCCCGCCGCGAGGCCGATCGCCTGATCGGCGAACGCCGCGTCACCGTCAACGGCCAGGCCGCCGGCACCGGCGCGGTGGTCGGCGAGGGCGACATGGTGCTGGTCGACGGCCAGCCGCTGCGCGCCCGCGAGGCGAAGAAGGCGGGCGGCCGCCGCCACGTCTACATCGTGCTGAACAAGCCGGTAGGCATCACCTGCACCACCGAAACGGCGGTGAAGGGCAACATCGTGGAGTTCGTGGGCCACGAGCAGCGCATCTTCCCGGTCGGCCGCCTGGACAAGGATTCCGAAGGGCTGATCCTGATGACCAGCAACGGCAACATCGTCAATCAGATCCTGCGCGCGGAGAACGGGCACCAGAAGGAATACCTGGTGGCGGTCAACAAGCCGGTCACCGACGAGTTCCTGCGCGGCATGCAGCGCGGGGTGCACATCCACAATGAAACCACGTTGCCCTGCCGGGCGGCGCGCATCGCCAAGTTCGGCTTCCGCATCATCCTGCAGCAGGGCCTGAACCGGCAGATCCGGCTGATGGCCGCGGCCTTCGGCTACCGGGTCACGCAGCTGCGCCGGGTGCGCATCGACAACGTGAAGATCGGTGCGCTGAAGCCGGGCCAGTGGCGCAATCTGACCGATGCCGAGCTGCAGGGGCTGCTGCCGAAGCAGCAGGACTGGTAAGGCGGGGCGGGGCGGTCATGATGGACGGCGTCGGTCGGGCTAGACTGGCGCCAGGTCCCGGAATGTCGCTGCTCCATGATCAAGCCCGAAAAGCCCGTCAATGAAGCGGTGCGCCTGGCGGCGCTGTACCGTTACCGCATTCTTGATTCGGAGAAGGAAAAATCCTTCGAGGATCTGGTCACCATCGCGAAGGCGGTGTGTGGAACCTCGATGGCGGCGGTGACGCTGATCGATGCGGAACGGCAGTGGTTCAAGTCGATCCAGGGCACAGTGGCGCAGGAGTTGCCGCGTTCGGATTCGATGTGCGGGCACGCGATCCTGCAGCCCGCGCAGGTGATGGTGATCGAAGACGCGCGTGTTGATCCGCGCTTCCACGACAATCCGATCGTGACGGGTGATCCGAAGGTACGGTTCTATGCGGGGGCGCCGTTGATCAGCAACGACGGGATGCCGCTGGGGACGCTGTGCGTGTTCGATCCGCAGCCGCACCAGCTGGATGCGCAGCAGACCGAGGCGCTGGCGGCGCTGTCGCGCCAGGTGATGCTGGTGATGGAGCTGCGCCGCTTCGCGCTGGACATCCAGAACCACATGGTGGAGCGCGACGATTACGAGACGCTGCTCAGCGAGTACCACGAGGTGCTGCTGGCGCAGAACGCGGACCTGGCCGAGCAGAGCCGGACGGATGTGCTGACGGGGCTGCCGAACCGGCGGGCGATGTCGGTGGCACTGGAGGCGTCGGTACAGGACGCGGACGGGCAGCCACGGCAGACGGCGGTGGCGCTGGTCGATGTAGATCACTTCAAGCACATCAACGATTTCAACGGCCACGCGACCGGCGACCGGGTGCTGGCGGAAATAGGCACGCTGCTGCGCGCGCAGTTCTCGGGACGTGGTCTGGCGGCCCGCTACGGCGGCGAGGAGTTCGTGGTGCTGATGCCGGACACGGAACTGCGTACTGCGGAGCTGCAGTGCGATTTCCTGCGCATGGCCATCGCCGATCTTCCGCTGGGCTTCCCGGTGACGGTGAGCATCGGGGTGGCGGCGCACCATGCCGGTGACACGGTCGAGCAGACCCTGGCGCGTGCGGATGCGGCGTTGTATCGGGCCAAGGGCAATGGCCGAAATCGGGTGGAGGTGGCTTCCTAGGCTATCGCAACCTATCCCGTAGAGCCGGGCCCTGCCCGGCTGCTTCACGCATTTGGGCGCACAGCCGAGGGTTGATACATGGCCTGCGTTGGGCCGCCCGGTGCGCGTTTGCGGGGTCGCCGTAAACCCATCCCTGGGGGCTAAGCGGTCGCCATCCATGGCGCCGATTCCCCCGCAAACCCGCCCCGGTCGACCCTCGACAGAGGGCTGGTGGCCGCGGAAGGGGCCAGGTCAAAAGTGTCGTCTTCGACCGAGTACAGAACCGTCGCAGTACCTGCGACTTGTGCTCGGCATCCTGCATGCCCTTTTTCCTGTTTGGCCCTCGCCCATGCTCCAGACGTTGGCTATTTCCCGTTACCGCTCGTTGCACGACCTGGTCGTGCCGATGGGGCGGTTGAATCTGGTGACTGGCGACAACGGCAGTGGCAAGTCGAGTCTGTATCGCGCGCTGCGGTTGCTGGCCGATACGGCGCAGGGCGGGGTGGCGGCAGGGCTGGCGCGCGAGGGTGGGTTGGGTTCGGCGCTGTGGGCGGGTCCTGCGGAGACCAGCCGGGCCATGCTGCAGGGGGAGGTGCCGGTGCAGGGCGCTGCACGCAGCCCGCCGGTGGCGTTGCGGCTGGGCTTTGCGGCCGATGACTTCGGTTACGCGATCGATCTAGGGTATCCCGCGCCGAGCCTGTCAGCGTTCGCGCTGGACCCGCAGATCAAATGCGAGAGCGTGTGGGCCGGTCCGTTCCTGCGCAGCAGCAACGTGCTGGTCCAGCGTCGCGGGCCGTTGGTGCGGCGCCGCCATGGCCGGCAGTGGGAGGTGGTGGACGAGCATCTGTCGGTGTTCGACAGTGTGTTCTCGCAGCTGGCCGACCCGCAGCGGATGCCGGAAGTGCTGACGCTGCGCGAAGCGATCCGGGCATGGCGGTTCTATGATCATTTCCGCACGGACGCCGATGCGCCCGCGCGGCAGGCACCGTTGGCCACGCGCACGCCGGTGCTGGCCCACGATGGGCGCGACCTCGCGGCGGCATGGCAGACCATCGTGGAGATCGGGGATGCGCAGGGGCTGGCAGACGCGGTGGACGATGCGTTTCCCGGTGCGCAGGTGCAGATCGATGGCAGCGAAGGGCGGCTGCATCTGAAGTTTCACCAGCCGGGTCTGTTGCGCCCGTTGGCGGCGGCCGAGCTGTCTGATGGCACGCTGCGCTATCTGCTGCTGATCGCGGCGCTGCATACGCCGCGTCCGCCGCCGCTGATGGTGCTCAACGAACCGGAGACCAGTCTGCACCCGGACCTGCTGCCGGCATTGGGCCGGCTGATCATTGCCGCAACGGCGCGCAGTCAGCTGTGGGTGGTGTCGCATGCGACCCGGCTGGTGGCGGCGTTGCGCGAATCGTCGCTGTGCAATGCCATCGCGCTGGAAAAACAGCTGAGCCGGACCACACTGGTGGGACAGGGGCTGCTGGATGCCCCTGCGTGGTACTGGCCCGAACGCTGATCAATCGACGATGTTGCGCGCCTCGGACGTGCCCAGGATTTCGGGGTGCTGCACCGGCTTGCGCTTGTTCAGCAGCGGGTGCAGGAACACTGCGCCCACGATGATCGCCACGCCGCCGTAGAACAGCGGGGTCAGTTCATGCTGTTCGCTGAGCAGCACCATCGCCAGCAGGATCGCGTAGACCGGTTCCAGGTTGGTCACCAGCTGCACGGTGTAGGCGCTGAGGTGGCGCAGCGCGACCAGCGCCAGCGCGAAGGGCAGCAGCGTGCACACGCCGGCCAGGGCGAACAGCAGCAGACTGTCGCGCAGGTCCGGCACCACCCACAGCGGGCTGGCCAGCGCCGGCAGCAGGAAGGGCAGCAGCGGTGCGAGCAGGGTCAGGGTCACGGTGCCAGCCCCCAGTTCCACGGCGGTGACCGTCAGCGGGTCGGCGTGGCTGACCAGGCGCTTGTTGAGCGAGCCGAACATCGCCACCAGCAGCGCCGACACCGCGCCGATCAGCACGCCCACGCGCATCCCGTCGGGGACGCCGCCGATCACCATGCCCACGCCGGGCAGCACGGCAATGCCGAAGGCCAGTTCGCGCAGCTGGAAGGGGCGTTTGGCCACCCACGGTTCGATCACGGCGGTGAACACCGGGGCCAGCGCGATGCAGGTGGCGGCCACGGAGGCGTTGGCCAGTTTCACCGCGCCGTAGAAGGTCAGCCAGTGCAGCGCGACCAGTGCGCCCACCCCGCAGTAGCCGGCGAACAGGGCCGGGGACAGCTGGCGCAGTCCACGCCATACGCGTGGCAGCAGGGCCAGCATGGCCACCACCAGCAGCATGCGCCACCACACCAGCGGCAGCGCGGGCAGGGAGATGCGCTTGCCTAGAATGGCGGTGATGCCCCACAACAGCACGCAGAAGTGGATCTGCAGCAGGGCTTTGCGGGTGTCGGTCATCGGCATCCGCATATTGTGCCGTAGAGCCACGCCCTGCGTGGCTGTTCCTGGCGGAAAATCTTGAATGCTGCGTGGCAGCCACGCAGGGCGTGGCGCTACGCTCCCACCTGTTCAAGCTGCTTCCGCAACGCCACGGCCGCGCCGGGATTGCGATGCTTGGCCGCACCGATGAACAGCATGTACACCTCGCGTGGCGCGCTGGGTTGGGCATCGGTGGCCACGTGCGGCAGGTCCGGGTTGTCCTCGCCGCGCGCCCAGCGCATCGCGCGCAGGCACCATTGCGTCAGGGTGCGCTCGGGATAGCCGGCGCGCAGGTTCGCACGCGACTGCATCAGCCGCGCATAGACGAAGTCTGCCGTCGGGTCGGCGAAGCTGGGGTAATCGCCGGAGCCACTGAACACCAGCGCCGCGCCGTGCGTACGTGCCATGGCGACCAGCTCCGGTGTCCACGCCGCCGCATTGCGCACTTCCAGCGCATGCTGCAGCGGCCGACCCCCTGCCTGTCGGGGCAGGGCATCGAGGAAACGGTCCAACTCCTGCGCACCGGCCGGGTGCGTTTCGCCGAACTGCCAGACCAGCGGGCCCAGCCGGTCTTCCAGCGCGGCAATGCCCTGGATGAAGCCGTCGGCGCGGGCACCGGCGGCGGCCAGGTCGCGGGTCTGGGTGATGGTGCGCGGGGCCTTGGCGGAGAAGCGGAAGCCTTCCGGGGTCTGCTCCCGCCACTGCGCATACACCGCCGGCTTCTGTGCGCGGTAGAAGGTGCTGTTGATCTCGATGCAGCCCAGCTGCCGGCTGGCATGCGCCAGCTCCTCGCGCTGCGGCAGGCCGGCCGGATAGAACGTGCCGCCGCGCCATGCCGGGAACACCCACCCGCCGATGCCGGTGCGGATCGGCCCGGGGGCACCGCTCATGGCGTGCCGGCCTCGGCGTGCCACGGGTTGTAGCTGCCAAACCACCACAGGTGGCCCTCCAGGTCGCGGCATGCATAGCCACGGCCGCCGTATTCCTGGTCGGCGATGTCGATGACCAATTCGGCACCGGCGGCGACGGCACGCGCGTAATGGGCATCGGGATCGGTCACGATCACGCAGGCGCTCTGGGTTTCGCGGCCGTCCACGTCCTCCGGTTGCACCACCAGCTCGCCCCAGTCGCCGCCATTGTCGACCGAGCCGAGCATGATCATGCCGTGGCCGTAGACCAGCTGGGCGTGGAAGACGATGTCGCCGTCGGCATACACCGCCTGTGCGTGGAAGCCAAACGCGCGTTCCAGCCAGGCAATGGCGGCCCGGGCATTACGGTAGCGGAGGCAGGGAATGATGGTGGAGCCGATGTCGGGCGCGGTCATGAGGGTAATCCGGGGTGGGCGGCTTCTGGCACAGGCGAGCCTGCGACCGGCCGCGTTACCATCGCGCGAAACCCGGCGTGGGGTCTCGTGGCCTCGACGCCCCTGCAACATGCAACCGGAGACACTGTTTGAAGACATCCTGGATCGGAGGCCTTGTGCTGCTGGCGTGCGCACCCCTGGCGTCGGCTGCCGCGCCGACCGAGCTGCAGCGGCTGGATGCCACCGTTGAACGTGTGCGCAGCCAGTTCGATGTTCCCGGCATTGCCGTGGCCGTGGTCAAGGACGGGCGGGTGGTGTTCGAGCGTGGCTACGGGGTGCGTGAGCTGGGCAAGCCGGCGAAGGTCGAGGCCGACACCCTATTTGCGATCGCCTCCAACACGAAGGCGTTCACGGCCACCTCGCTGAACCTGCTGGCCGAGCAGGGCAAACTGAAGATGGACGACCGGGTGATCGACCACCTGCCGTCGTTCCGCATGTCGGATCCGTACGTGACCGGCGAAATGCGGATCCGCGACCTGCTCTCGCATCGCAGCGGGCTGAGCCTGGGCGCCGGCGACCTGTTGTTCTGGCCGACCACCGGCTACAGCAACGCCGAGGTGGTGCAGCGGCTGGGCAAGGTGCCGCTGAAAGCGGGTTTCCGCGACCGCTACGCCTACGACAACATCCTGTACGCGGTGGCACAGCAGGTGATTGAGAAGGTCTCGGGCCAGTCCTATGCGGACTTCCTGCAGCAGCACATCTTCACCCCGGTGGGCATGGGCGGTACCCGGTTCAACGCCGACCACCTGCAGCCCGGTGACAAGGCCGCTGTCGGTCATGCCAAGTACGATTTCAGCACGCTGCGTACCGTCGCCCCACTGACCTGGTCCAACAACGCGGGCGCCGGTGGCATCTATTCCAGCGCGCACGACATGGCGCGCTGGATGAACGTGCAGCTGGCCCAGGGCAAGCTGGACAACGGCACGCCGCTGTTCAGCCCGAAGTCGCAGCAGGCGATGTGGCAGATGATCACCCCGCAGGTGGTGCCCGAACCGAGCGTGCCGGCGCTGGCCGCCGCGCGGCCCAACTTCGCCGGCTACGGCGAGGGCTGGAGCCTGAGCGATTACCGCGGCCAGAAACTGGTGTGGCACACCGGCGGCTGGCCGGGCATGGTCTCGCGCGTCACGCTGGTACCGGAGCACAAACTGGGGATCGTGGTACTGACCAACCAGGAAGTCGGGGCCGCCTTCAGCGCGATCACCATGGACGTGCTGGACGCCTACCTGGGTGCCCCGGCGACCGACTGGGTGGCTGCGTATGCCGCCGCGGTTGCCAAGGCGCAGGACAAGGCCGACGAAGGCTGGGCCGCGCACCAGGCCGCACGCGATGGGACGTCGACGCCGTCGCTGCCGCTGGCCGGTTACGCGGGACGCTATCGCGACGCCTGGTACGGCGATGTGTTTGTCGAGCAGCGCAACGGCACATTGCGCCTGCGTTTCGGCAAGACGGCACAGCTGGTCGGCACGATGGAACACTGGCAGCACGACACCTTCATCGTGCGCTGGGACGACCGCTCACTCAATGCCGATGCATTCGTCACCTTCAGCCTGGACCCGGACGGCAAGGTGCGCGACGTGCGCATGCAGGCGGTGTCGTCGCTGACCGACTTCAGCTTCGATTTCCAGGACCTGCTGCTGACGCCGGTCAAATAACAGGCGGGCGCCGGCCAAGCGCCGGCGCTGTCGCCTTGCGGCCGCGTTTACGTCGGCCGTGGGATACTTGGCACCTTGATGGTTGTTTCAGGTGACAGGATGTTCCGCTGGTTCGAGGCGCTGATTCCGGTATTCCCGCCCATCGACGCGCGCATGCCGCCGCGTCGCGTGGTGCCGTTCTACCTCCACTACCTGCGCCCGGTATGGCCGGTGCTGCTGGCCACGCTGATCGCCGGGCTGCTGCTGGCGCTGGTGGAAGTGGCGATGTTCGATTTCCTCGGCCGCATCGTGGACATGGTGAGCGAGCAGCCGGATGCCAGCTTCTTCGCCCGGCACGCCGATACGCTGCTGTGGATGGCGGCCATCACGCTGATCGCGCGGCCGGTGCTGGTCGGCCTGCACAACCTGCTGGTGAACCAGGCCATCGTGCCGGGGCTGAGCAACCGCTCGCGCTGGCAGATGCACAACTACGTGGTCCGCCAGAGCCTGTCGTTCTTCCAGAACGACTTCGCGGGCAGCATGGCCAACCGGGTCATGCAGACCGGCACGTCGCTGCGCGAGTCGGCGGTGCAGATGGTCGATTCGCTGTGGTACATCGTGGTCTACACCGGTACCGCGCTGTACCTGTTCGCGCAGGCCGACTCGCGGCTGATGATTCCGCTGCTGCTGTGGTTGGCCGCCTACGTGGTGATCATGTGGTACTTCGTGCCGCGCGCGAAGGAACGGGCGTGGATCGCGTCCGAAGCGCGCTCGAAGGCGATGGGCCGCATCGTGGACGGCTACACCAATATTCCCACGCTGAAGCTGTTCGCCCATGGTGGCCGGGAGCAGGCCTATGTGGCAGAGGCGATCGAGGAGCTGGCGGTCAAGCACCGTCGGCAGACCCGGATCACCACCAGCATGGACCTGACCATCGCCGTGGTGAACGGCTTCCTGATCGCCGGCACCTGCGGGCTGGCGCTGTGGTTGTGGAGCCACGGCAACATCAGCGTGGGCGCGATCACGCTGGCGACCGGGTTGGTGATCCGCATCCACAACATGTCCGGCTGGATCATGTGGACCATCAACGGCATCTTCGAGGACATCGGCACGGTGCAGGACGGCATCACCACCATCTCGCAGCCGCTGAGCGTGCAGGATCGCGCTGATGCGGTGCCGCTGGTGGTGCGCGAGGGTGGGGTGCGCTTCGACGACATCCACTTCCATTACGGCAAGCAGGGTGGGGTGATCGCCGGGCTGGACCTGGCGGTGAAGCCGGGCGAGAAGATCGGCCTGGTGGGGCCGTCGGGTGCGGGCAAGTCGACGCTGGTGAACGTGCTGCTGCGCCTGTACGACCTGGAAAGCGGGCACATCCGCATCGACGGCCAGGACATCGCGGCGGTCACGCAGGAAAGCCTGCGCCGGCAGATCGGGGTGGTCACGCAGGACACTTCGCTGCTGCACCGGTCGATCCGCGACAACCTGCTGTACGGGCGGCCCGATGCTACCGAAGCGCAGCTGCAGGCGGCGGTGTCCAAGGCGCGTGCGGCGGCCTTCATCGAGACGCTGCGCGACAGCGAAGGGCGGCAGGGCTATGACGCGCATGTAGGCGAGCGCGGGGTAAAGCTGTCCGGCGGCCAGCGCCAGCGCATCGCCATCGCACGCGTGCTGTTGAAGGACGCGCCGATCCTGGTGCTGGACGAGGCAACCTCGGCACTGGATTCGGAAGTGGAAGCGGCGATCCAGGACAACCTGGACGACCTGATGGCAGGCAAGACCGTCATCGCGATCGCGCACCGTCTGTCCACCATCGCGCGCATGGACCGGCTGGTGGTGATGGACCAGGGCCGCATCGTGGAAACCGGCACGCACGCCGAACTGGTCGCGGCAGGTGGCCTGTACGCACGGCTGTGGGCGCGCCAGACCGGTGGGTTTGTGGCGGCTGATGTGGGGTGAAGGAGACGCGGTTGCCGGTGGGACGAGCGCGGGGCCGCCATACCCTTCCTCAACAGCGGCTGCCGGTGAATCGAGCGCCGGGCCGCCTTACCCTTTCCGGCGAATGTCCCCCGGCGTCGGCCTGCGGCCGCCCCCTCCTCCTTTACTTCGCCTACAAGGGCAAGGCGACCCGGCACTCGACCCACCGGCGTTGGCAGCGTGACATCCGCTTTTCCATCGCGAACCGCAAGCGCAGCCCCGTCGCGGGCGGTAGGTCTCTGGCAATGCCTAAAAAGGGGACGGAGGAGGTTAACCCTGACCGTCCCTGATTAACGTCCTCCGTCCCGGTTTTTGCCTTTTCCTGCGGACCGCAAGCCGAGCCCCGTCGCGGCCGGCAGGTCCCTGGCAAAGTAAAGGAGGAGGCGGCGGCGCATGCCGACGCCGGGGGACATTTGCATAGGGGCCTGCCGGCCGCGACGGGGCCCTCAACGCTCGCGATAGCCATGATCGAAGAGCGAACCCAAAAAAAAGCGGCCCGGTTTTCACCGGGCCGTTCGCATCTTGCATGGTTGCCGACCAACAGCAGGCACTACCCGCCCATCACTCGATCGGCTGGTCCAGCATCAGCTGGCGGGCGAAGCGTACCGGCGGGGCGCCGTAGGACAGCATCTGGTCGTGGTAGGCCTTCAGGTTGAACGTGTCACCCTGCTTTTCCTGCACGGCCTTGCGGGTGTCGAAGTGCTCCTGCGCGCCCACGAAGTAGGTCGGCAGCTGCGCCGAGGTCAGCTGTGCGCGCACCCACTTGCCCGACGCCTCGCTTTCCTGCTGGAACGCGTCGTGGGTCATCAGGTGCATCGCCTGCTCCCGGGTCCAGTTGTCCACGTGCACGCCCTGGTCCAGGATCGCGTTGGAAATGGTGCGCAGGTAGAACTTCAGCTGTACCAGATGGAACAGCGGGTCGTTATCCAGGTAACCCTGTTCCTGCATCATCCGCTCGGTGTAGACCGCCCAGCCTTCCGCGAACAGGCCCGAACGCAGCACCGCGCGCAGCGTGGAGGGGAACTTGCCCGAATGCCAGCCTTCCAGGTAGTGGCCCGGCGTGCCTTCGTGGATGCTCAGCAGGTGGATCATGCGGCTGTTGTATTCACGCAGGAACGAGTCGACCTGCTTGTCGGTCCAGTCGTCCGGAATCGGCGACACCGCGTAGAAGGTCTTCAGGTTCTTGTCGAGCGGGCCCGGCGAATCGCAGTAGGCCACGGCCACGCCGCGCTGGAATTCCGGCATCAGGATGATGTCCACCGGCGAATCGGGCAGCGTCATCAGGTCGTGCTTGCGCACGAATTCGGTGGACTGGGCGAGCGCCGCCTTGGCGTCGTCGACCACCTTGTCGCGGGCCGGCTTGTCGGCATACGCCAGTTCAAGCGCGGCCTCGATCGCGGCCTGCTGCTGCGCGTCGCTCGGATTGGCCGGCAGCGCCGGTGCGCCCGGCTTGTCCTTGAGCACGGTCTGGGCGATGCCATACATGTCCTGGCGTACGCGGGTCAGTTCGGCGCGTGCGCGCTCGCCGATCTCGGCGCGCGACAGCGAGGAATTCAGCGCGAACTTCAGCTTCTGGTCGTACAGCTCCGCGCCGATGCGGAAGTCGCCCTTGGCGTTGGGCACCAGCGTCTTGTCCAGCCAGGTCTGCTGTTCGTCCACCGCCTTCTTCAGGCCATCGATGGCGGCCTGCAGGCGCTTGCCGTCCTCGGCCGGCAGCTCGCCGATGTGCGGAGTGATGAAGGTATCGACGATGCTGAGGATGCCGCGGTTCTGCTTGGCCACGGTTTCGGCATGGATCTTCGGCACGCGCGCCGGGTCCAGGTTCTCGCGGGCCTGGGCAAAGATCTGCGGCAGCTTTTCCATGCGCGCGGTGGCCGACTTCAGCCGCTCCGGCAGCGGCGCGAACTCGCGTGCCATCAGGCCGTACAGGGCGCTGCCGGCGGTGCCGTTGTAGATCTGCGGGTCCCACTTGGAGGCCTGCAGCACCTCGGCGTTCCAGATCTCGGACTGCAGCTGGTTGCGCAGGATCGCCGCGTCGACCTGGTTCTCGCGCGAGAGCTTGCTCACGTCGACCTTGTCCAGATCGCCGAGCAGGCCCTTGTACGCGGTCAGCATCTTCTGCTGGCCGGCTGCGCTCAGGTCATCGATCTCGCTGTCGTAGCGGTGGTCGCCGATCTGGGTGGCGCTGATCGGCGACAGCTGCATCCAGGTGTCCAGGGCGCGCTTGGACAGGTCGGCGAAGCTGGCGTCGACGGCCGCATCACCGGAGGCGGTCGCTGCCGTGGTGCCGGTTGCAGCGGTGGGGGCATCGGCTTGCTGGCAACCGCCGAGGGCGGCGATCAGGGCGAGGGCGAGAAGATGCTGGCGCATCGGCGATCCTGTGCTGTGGTCAATCCCCGAGCATAGGCCCCACGGCGGGGTTCCCGCCCGTGCCATTGGATTACCATGGTGCTTTCCCGCCGGGAGGTGTGCCATGCAGTACGAAGGGAGCTGCCATTGCGGGCAGATCGCGTTCGTGGTCCAGGCCGATGAGCCGATTGCCGAGGTCGTGGACTGCAACTGTTCGCTGTGCCGGCGGCGCGGCGGCCTGCTCTGGTTCGGTCCGCGCGCGGCGCTGACCCTCGGTACCGACCCGGCCCAGCTGGCCACCTACCAGTTCAACAAGCATCACCTGGAGCACCATTACTGCCGCGACTGCGGGATTGCCCCGTTCAGCGAAGGCGTCGACCCGCGCAGCGGGCAGGCGATGGTGGCGGTGAATGTGCGCTGCCTGCCGGCGCTGGACCTGACCGGACTGAAGATAACCTCGTTCGATGGAGCAAACATGTGATGACAGGGACGATATGGCGCCATGGCGCCGTGGCAGGGATGCTGATGCTGGCCCTGGCCGGGTGCAGCAACAAGGAGCATGTGGCGGCCGACGCCAGTGCCGCGGGCGCGGTGGCGTCGCCGGAAGGCGCCGCACTGGCCTACGAGCACGACGTGGAGATCCAGCTCGACGCGGCGCAGATCGGGCCGCGCGTGAAGCAGATCAGCGACGCCTGCCAGGCCAGCCGGTTTGGTGACTGCGCGGTGCTGCAGGTGGGCCAGCAGGGCGGTGAATACCCGTCCGGTTCCATCCGCGTGCGGATAGCGCCGAAGGGTGTCGAACCGCTGATCGGGTTGGCTGGCCAGGGCGGCGATGTCGCCTCGCGCAACACCCAGGCCGAGGACCTCGCCCAGCAGGTGGCGGACACGGCGTTGACCAAGGCACGGCTGCAGAAGGAACACGAGCGCCTGCTGGCCTACCAGGACGACAAGAGCATCAAGATCGCGGACCTGCTGGTGGTCACGCAGCGGATGTCGGAGATCGAGGCAGGGCTGGAGCAGGCCAACAAGGAGGCCGCCAACCAGCGCCGTCGCATCGACACCCAGTTGCTGACGCTGCGCTTCCAGACCCCGTCCGGCCAGCGCAGCCGCAGCGAGATCGGCGAGGCGCTCAGTGACTTCGGTGCGACGCTGAACAGCAGCGTGGCATTCGTGATCCGCGCCGTGGCTGCACTGCTGCCGGTGGTGCTGGTGGCGTGGCTGTTCGGCTGGATCGGATTGAAGCTGTGGCGACGCCGTCGGCGCAAGGTGACGCAGGCACGCGGGTGAAGCGTATCGACCAACGGTCTATACCTACCTAGCGAGCGCCACCATGGCCCGCGCCACCCGGGTAGCGCACGACCGTTGGTCGTGCGTCGCCTGCGGGATCAGCCTTCGTCGGTCTCGTATTCGACGAACACATCCAGCTCCAGCGCAAGCTCCTGCACCGCATCGCGCACCTTCTGCGCGGTGCTTTCATTGCCGACCTCGACTTCCAGCTCGTGGGTGCCCGGGCCGATATCGTCGGACAGGCCAGCCGAGCTGGAGTCATCGTCGTCCATATGCGGCATCAGGTCGTCGGTTTCCTCGACGTGCTCGATACCCTCGATGCTCTGGAGCAGGTCGCTGATGGCGCGCGCGTTGTCCTCGCTGCCGGTGATCCTGAGTCGCAACATGGCCATGGGGAAGTCTCGGGTAGAAGGGGAATTCCACCCTATCGAGCCGACGGACAAGAGCGGGTGAGGATCGGTCAGCGGCTGGCGCGTCATCGCGGATCGTGCGACGTTCGTTCAGGCGGGTGGCAAACCCAGCAATTCATCCGGCAACGCCGGTATCGGCGTGCGTTCGTCCTGTGCCTCGCGCTTGAGCCAGTCCATGAACGCCAGCGCGGTCGGACTGAGTGGGCGGTGCTCCGGATGCACGATGTAATAGGCGTAGCGCGCCTTCAGTGCGGGACCCGGCAGGCGCACCAGCTCGTAGCGCTGCAGGTAGGGCTGCGCGATGTGCTTGCGCGCCAGCACCGCGCCGATGCCGTATACCGCCGCGCGCATGGCGTCGGTGCTGTCGCTGAAGATGTGCTGCGCGGGCAGGTCCAGCCCGCGGACGCCGGCGGCGCGGAACCAGTCGCGCCAGCCCTGCGGCGACATGTCGCTGACCAGCGGCAGCGTGGCGATCTGCGCCGGCTCGCGCAGGGCCGACACACCGGACAATGCCGGTGAGGCCACCGGGCACAGCTCGTCATCCATCAGGTGGTGCGCGGCCAGGCCCGGCCACTGCCCAAGACCGTAGCGGATGCCCAGTTCCGGACCGTTCTCGTCGAAGCGGACCAGCTCGCTGCTGGTCTGCAGCTCGATGCGCATGCGTGGGTGCAGGCGCGTGAAGCGCGGCAGCCGCGGCACGAGCCAGCAGTAGGAGAGCGAGCGCAGGGTGGTGACCCGCAGGGGCACGATGCCGGCCTGCGGGTGCAGGTTGCCGGCCACCGCGTTGAGATCGCTCAGCGCGGCCGCCGCCGCGTCGGCCAGTTGCCGGCCTTCGGCGGTCAGGCGCACCCCGCGCGCCTGGCGCTGGAACAGCACGGTGCCCAGCAGTTCTTCCAGCCGCCGCACATGGTGACTCACCGCGCTTGCGGTCAGGTGCAGCTCCTGGGCGGCATGGGCAAAATTCTGGTGGCGCGCGGCGACCGCGAACACCCCCAGCGCGGGCAGCAAGGCAGGGCGCAGGATCATGAGCGAGACCCAAATCATATTTGTGGCTGACATGGATACTACGCGCTTGTGGGGTGCGGGCGGCCGGCGGATGCTGTGCCCCTGATTCCCGGAGCCTTTGCCATGATCCTGTTCGTGTCGCGTTGTTCACCTGCCTGCCGACGCGCCACCGGGGGCCGCTCGTGAGCGGGGCGCCCGTGGCGGCCGGGGTGGTTGAGCGCGACTGGCGCACGCCGCTGGAACTGACCCTGCTGGGCGCGATCTGGGGGTGCTCGTTCCTGTTCATGCGCGTGGCGGTGCCGTCGTTCGGCCCCTACGCGCTGGTCGAGGTGCGCCTGCTGCTGGGCGCGCTGGTGCTGCTGCCGTTCCTCTGGCAGGCGCGCGCGCAGTTCCCGGCACGCCGCTGGCGGTGGCTGGTGCCGATCGGCCTGATCAACTCGGCCATTCCGTTCGTCCTGTTCGCGTGGGCCGCGCAGCGCGCCCCCGCCGCCATCGGAGCGATCTGCAACGCCATGACGGTGCTGTTCGCCGCGCTGATCGCCTTCCTGCTGTTCGGCGAGAAGATCGGCATGCGCCGCGCCATCGCGTTGCTGGTCGGGTTTGCCGGCGTGGTGGTGCTGGCCACGGCCAAGGTGTCCGGGCTGAGCATCGGCGCGGCCGTGATTGCCGGCTCGCTGGCCGCGCTGCTGTACGGGCTGGGGGTGAATCTGGTGAAGCGCCACATGACCGGCCTGCCGCCGGCGGCGTCGGCCGGCGCCACCTTGGGCAGCGCCGCACTGCTGATGCTGCCGATGGCGCTGACCCACTGGCCCAGCGCACCGATCCCGACGCTGTCCTGGGCCTGTGCCATCGCCTTGGGCGTGGTCTGCACCGGCTTCGCGTTCCTCATGTTCTACCGTCTGATCGCCCGCATCGGACCGGCCCGCGCGTCCACCGTGACCTACCTGGTGCCGATGTTCGGCGCATTGTTTGCCTGGCTGTTCCTGGGCGAGCCGGTGACCTGGGCGATGGTGGTCGCCGGCGCGTTGATCCTCGGCAGCGTGGCGGCCAGCCAGAAGCGGTGACGGGGGCGATCAGCGCACCGGCACCGGAATGTTGCACAGGTCGATATGCCCCGCGGCGCGCTTGTAGAAGTCATCCACCCGGTTGCGCCGCGCCTCGACCGTATCGGTGAACGTCTTCGAATCGGTACGCAGCACCTGCAGCGTCGGCCGCTGTGCCTCGGGCAGGTCGCTGACGCGTTGGATCGACCGGATCGTCGTGCGCTGGCCGGCGTCGGCATAGAAGCCCATCGGCGCCGGTCCACGCGGCAGCGCGCTGAGCAGCTCCATGCCCTTCAGCACGCGTCCTACCACGGTGATGTTGCGGTCCAGCTGGCGCGGCGACTGCCCGGTCACCACGTACAGCTCGGCACCGATGCTGCTGTCTTCGTCGTTGTTGCGGCCGGCACCCAGCGCGCCGTAGCAGTGCGCCAGCCAGGTCCTGCCGTCCTTCGCGTCCTGGGCGACCGCAAAGCCGTCCACGAAACCGGTGCGGTCGGCCCAGCCGTCGCGGTCCGGGAGCACGCTGACCTTCAGCCCTGCGCTGTCGCGCTGGAATTCCGCCGGCAGCTTGCGCTTGGCCGAGCCCAGCGGTTTGGCCTTGGCGGCATCGTCGGCATCGGCGTCGCCGAACTGCACCACGAAGTTGTCCTGCGCGCGGTAGATGCTTTCGCCGTCCCAGAAGTGCTCGTGCGCAAACGTCTGGATGTTGGCCACATGCTGTGGCGCGAACGTGGGGGCCAGCTCGATCACCACCTGGCCCGCATCCAGGTTCATCAGCAGCAGGTTGGCCGGGTCCGGCGTGCG
The DNA here is from genome assembly GCF_057839485.1 of Stenotrophomonas sp. KH_036_B. NCBI lineage: Bacteria > Pseudomonadati > Pseudomonadota > Gammaproteobacteria > Lysobacterales > Lysobacteraceae > Stenotrophomonas > Stenotrophomonas sp. KH_036_B. Next base: position 1,403,634 of record NZ_CM174491.1, read on the forward strand.
CCAGTCGCTCGCCGGTGACGCCTCCAGGATCTGCTGCGCACTGCGGTAGGGCGTGGCCGCCGTGGCAAGCCCCGGGAGCAGGCAGGCGAGGGCAAGTGCGAGCAGGGCAGGACGGCGTGGCGACATGGTGGATCCCGGGCTGGAAGATCCCCGATTCTGCGCGATGCCTGGCACCGGCCGCCAGCGGGCCGGGCCCCTGTCCGGCGGCAGGGTGACTAACGGCACGTTCGCTATAGCTGACTTCGCACTAGTGTTGACTCCACGCTAGCTGGAGATCGTCATGAGCGACCACGAGGCCCACCTGAAGAAGTTCCAGAAGGAGCTCAGCGCCGGCACCGTTTCGCTGGCCCTGCTGGCGGTGCTGGCCAAGGCGGGCGAGCCGCTGTACGGCTACCTGATTGCCAAGGAGCTGGAGCGGGTCGGCGAAGGCGTGCTGAGCGGCAAGCAGAGCGCGCTGTACCCGGTCCTGCGCAACCTGGAAGGGGCCGGTCTGCTGGAAAGCCATATCGAACCGTCGGTGGCCGGGCCACCGCGCCGCTACTACCGCATCAACGAACGTGGCCGCGAGGTGCTGGAGCAATGGATCCAGGCCTGGCGCGCCACCCGCGATTCCGTGGATTCCGTGTTGGAGGGGGTACTGCAATGAACGACCAGACCAGGGCGGGCGAGAGCCTGCCGACCACCATCGGGCAGTACCTGGCCCAGCTGCGCGCGGCGCTGCACGACGCCGACCCGGCCATGGTGCAGGACGCGCTGTATGACGCCGAGGAGTATCTGCGCTCGGAACTGGCGGCGCAGCCCGGCCGCAGCGAGGCCGAGGTCATTGCCGACGTGGCGGGCAGTTACGGCGCGCCGGAGGAAGTGGCCGAGATCTACCGCGAGACCGAGATCACCGTGAACCGCGCGCTGCGCACGCCGAGCGCCAGCGTGCGCCCGATCGCACGGGTGGTGCCGGCCCAGGTGGCACCCGACGTAGCCACCGCGACCGCAGCCGCGGGCGGCGGGGCGCCGCCGACGGACCGCATGCCGCCGCCGCCGCGTTCGGGGCTGGCGCGCTTCTTCGGCGTGGCGCTGGAGCCGCGCACCTACGGGGCGCTGTTCTACATGCTGCTGTCGCTGGCGACCGGCATCTTCTTCTTCACCTGGGTGATCACCGGGCTGTCGATGTCGCTGGGCCTGATCGTGCTGATCATCGGCATACCGATGACGGTGCTGTTCTTCGGCTCGGTACGCGGCCTGGCACTGCTCGAAGGCCGGCTGGTGGAAGTGCTGCTGGGTGAACGCATGCCGCGCCGGCCGCGCTATGCCGATCGCAGCCGCAGCTGGCTGCAGCGCATCGGCGACATGTTCACCGATGGGCGCACCTGGCTGACGATGCTGTACTTCATGCTGATGCTGCCGCTGGGCATCCTGTACTTCACCATCGCGGTAACGCTGCTGACGGTGTCGCTGGTCTTCATCTGGGCGCCGGTGGCCTCGATGTTCGCGCTGGGCGCGCCGAGCCTGTACTTCGAAAGCGAACTGGTGGTGCTGCCGCTGTGGGCCACCCCGGCGCTGGCCGTACTGGGTGTGGCGCTGTTGTTCTGCACCATGCACCTGGCGCGCTTCATCGGCCACCTGCACGGGCAGATGGCGAAACATCTGCTGGTGCGTTTGTAGGTATCGGAGGTGACGACCAACGGTCGTCACCTACCGGAAGTGCATGCATCGGGATGGCGACCAACGGTTGTCATCCCGCGCGGCAGGTATCGACCGTGGGTCGATCCCCCCGTCACCCCGCTTTTTTGCGGATCGGCGTGACATTGCTGGCGGCCTTGGTCGCCTTCTTCGGCTTTGCCGCCGCCTGCGCATTGGCCGCGAAGAAATCGCGCACCTTCGGGTACACGGTTTCGCGCCAGCGGCGGCCACTGAAGATGCCGTAGTGGCCCGCGCCCTCGACGATGAAATGCTCACGGCGCTCGGCCGGAATACCGGTGCACAGTTCCTGCGCGGCCTCGGTCTGGCCCAGGCCGGCGATGTCGTCCAGTTCGCCTTCGATGCTCAGCAGGGCCGTGCCGGTGATCGCGCCCGGATCGACACGCTCGCCCTGCACGTACCACTCGCCACGCGGCAGCAGGAATTCCTGGAACACCACCTGGATGGTGTCCAGGTAGTAACGCGCGGGCATGTCGAGCACCGCGTTGTATTCGTCATAGAAACGGCGGTGCGCGTCGGCGTCTTCCATGTCGCCCTTCACCAGGTCGGCGTAGAAGTCCCAGTGCGAACTGAAGTGGCGGCTGGGGTTCATCGACAGGAAACCGGCGTGCTGCAGGAAGCCCGGATACACGCGACGCCCCGCGCCGGGATAGCCCGGCGGCACGGTGTGGATGACGTTGTTCTCGAACCACGACAGCGGGTTCTGCGTGGCCAGGTTGTTCACCGCGGTCGGGCTGCAGCGTGCATCGATCGGCCCGCCCATCATCACCAGCGAACGCGGCGTGGTTTCGCCGCGGCTGGCCATCAGCGACACAGCAGCCAGCACCGGTACGGTCGGCTGGCACACGCTCACCACGTGCAGCTTCTCGGCACCGAGGTGGCGGATGAATTCCTGCACGTAGGCGATGTAGTCGTCGAGTCCGAACTCGCCGTCGCTGCCCGGTACCATGCGCGCGTCGACCCAGTCGGTGACGTACACGCGGTGGTCGCGCAGCAGGGTGCGCACGGTATCGCGCAGCAGCGTGGCGTGGTGCCCGGACAGCGGCGCCACCACCAGCACGAACGGCTGGTTGAGCATGGTGTTGAGCTGGTCGGCTTCGTTGCTGTGGCGCTTGAAGCGCAGCAGCTTGCAGAACGGCTTGCTCACCTCTTCGTGCACCACGATGGGCACGCGCTCGCCCTCGACCTCGATTTCGTTGATGCCCCACTCGGGCTTCTCGTAATCCTTGCCGATGCGATGGAACAGCTCATTGACCGCCGCCAGGCGATCGGCGCCGGGCATCTGCGACCACCAGTGGCCCTGGTTGGCGAAGAACCTGGCGTTGGCCTGGGCCTGGTGCACCCACGGGGCGAGCATGTTGCGGGTCAACTCATGCAGTTGATAGAGCATGACGTCCGAATATGTATGGTCTTATGTTGCCGCGCAGCATACTCCACCCGGGGCAGTCGCGCGTTAATAGGCGACGCCTGTCTCAATTGGCCGCGAGATCAGCGGTCGCCGCGTTCCAGCGCGGCGGCGTGCCCGGCGAGCGCGGGCGAAAGCCAGCAGTGCGAGCCCAGCGCGGTGAAGCCCTCCGCATTGAGCTGGCGACGGTACCAGGCCGCAGGGCGGGCCTGGAAGCCTTCGTGGTCGCCCTCGAATTCGTCCTCGGCGGTGAATGCTTCCAGGAAGGCGACGCCCCCAGTGAGCTCGGCGAAGCCGGCCAGGGCGGGGCGCAGCTCCCGGGTGGGCACGTAATGCATCACATCCGAGCACACCAGCAGGTCGACCGGCGGGCAGGGGCGCAGCCAGGCGAAATCACCGACCCGGGCAGGGCGCAGGTTGCGGCTGCGCGCATAGCGCTGTACGGCGTACTCGCTGCTGTCGAAGCCCAGATACTGCACGCGTGGACGCAGCTTGAGCAGCGGTGCGCGCCATGCGCCCTCACCGCAGCCGATGTCGAGCACGCTGCGGATCGGCCGTTCCAGGTAGTACTCGGCGCTGGCCACGGCCAGCGCCACCTTGCGCGCCAGGCGCGCGGCGCCACCGGTCTGGTCGGGCTGGTACCAGCGCTGGAAGTAGGCGGCGTCGTAGGTCTTTTCCATGGGCATGTGCGTTTGGGTGAAAGCGGCGCTTATCGTACGGTGTGGGGGCGCGGATGCGTCGTCCGGGTGTGGCAATGGGTCGCTTCAGTCCCCCATGGGGCGGCCCAATCCGGCATGCGAGAATGGCGGCCCATCCACGCCAGCCGCCGGAGCCCGCGCATGCAGTCCTACTACTGGGTCAAAACCTTCCACCTGCTGTTCGTGGTGGCGTGGATGGCGGCGGTGTTCTACCTGCCGCGGATCCTGGTCAACCTCAGCGAGACCGCCGGCCAGCTACCGGTGACCGAGCGCCTGCAGTTGATGGGGCTTCGCTTGTACAGGTTCGGCCACATGATGTTCGGCCTGGCGCTGATCCTGGGCCTGGTACTGTGGCTGGGCTACCGGGTGATTCCGGACTTCCCGACCATGGTGGCCCCGGGCGCGGCGGGCTGGCTGCACGCCAAGCTGGGCCTGGTGGTGCTGCTGCTGGTCTATTACTCGTGGACCGGGCGCCTGCTCAAGGGGGCGGTGCGGGGCCGCACGCTGCCGTCGTCGCGCGCGCTGCGCTGGTTCAACGAGCTGCCGCTGGTGCTGTTCATCGGGGTGGTGTGGTTGGTATTGGCCAAGCCGTTCTGATTGTCAGCTCACGACCAACGGTCGTGAGCTACCGGAACGCGGCTGCCGGTGGATCGAGCGCCGGGCCGCCTTGCCCTTGCCGGCGAAGGTCGCTCAACAGCGGCTGCCGGTGGGGCGAGCGCGGGGCCGCCATACCCTTGCCTGTGAATGTCCCTCGACAGCGGCTGCCGGTGAATCGAGCGCCGGGTCGCCTTACCCTTTCCGGCGAATGTCCCCCGGCGTCGGCCTGTGGCCGCCCCCTCCTCCTTTACTTCGCCTACAAGGGCAAGGCGCCCCGGCACTCGACCCACCGGCGTTGCACCCTGACTTCCGCTTTTCCATCGCCAACCGCAAGCCGAGCCCCGTCGCGGGCGGTAGGTCCCTGGCAAAGTAAAGGAGGAGGCGGCGGCGCAGGCCGACGCCGGGGGACATTTGCATAGGGGCCTGCCGGCCGGGACGGGGCCCTCAACGCTCGCGATGAACGTGATCGAAGACCCTGCACCAAGCTTCTACGGCCCTAGGAACGGGACGCTTGGCGCGGGTGGGCGAAGAGCCAAAAAAAACCGGGCGCATGGCCCGGTTTTTCGTGGCGAAGCACGCCGCAGCCCATCAGGCCGCTTCGTACGCCCCGTAGCTGCGCAGGCGCTCGTAACGCTTCTGCAGCAGTTCTTCGGTGGACAGCTTTTCCAGCGCGTCCAGCTCGTTGAGCAGCACGGCCTTCAGGCGCTTGGCCATCTGGGTCGGGTTGCGGTGCGCACCGCCGGTCGGCTCGCGCACCATCTTGTCGATCAGGCCCAGGCCCTTCAGGCGCGGGGCGGTCATGCCCAGCTGCTCGGCGGCATCCTTGGCCTTGCCGGCGTCCTTCCAGAGGATCGAGGCGCAGCCTTCCGGGGTGATCGTGGAATACACGCTGTACTCCAGCATCACGGTGCGGTCGCCCACACCCAGCGCGAGCGCGCCACCGGAGCCACCTTCGCCGATCACGGTGCAGATCACCGGCACCTTCAGTTCGGCCATTTCCATCAGGTTGCGCGCGATCGCCTCGGACTGGCCACGCGATTCGGCGTCGATGCCCGGCCAGGCGCCGGCGGTGTCGATCAGGGTCAGCACCGGCAGCCCGAAGCGTTCGGCCATCTTCATCAGGCGCAGCGCCTTGCGGTAGCCCTCCGGCTTGGGCATGCCGAAGTTGCGCCTGATCTTTTCCTTGGTATCGCGGCCCTTCTGGTGCCCGATCAGCATCACCGAGCGGCCACCGATGCGGGCCAGGCCGCCCATGATGGCCTTGTCGTCGGCGAAGGCACGGTCACCGGCCAGCTCCTGGAACTCATCGCAGAAGATGCGGATGTAGTCGGCGGTATACGGACGCGAGGGGTGACGGGCCAGCTGCAGCACCTGCCACGAGGTCAGGTTGCGGAAGATCTGCGCGGTGCGCACCCGCAGCTTGTCCTGCAGGGTGCGCACTTCGGCCTCGACATTGACCGCCGGGCCCGCGCTTGCGCTGCGCAGCTCCTGGATCTTTGCCTCCAGATCAGCGATGGGTTGCTCGAAGTCGAGGTAGTTCGGATTCATCGGAAGCCGTCGTGAAGAAAAGAGGGAAAGTGTAGCCGAATGCGTCTAAATGCCCCGTACGCCGTCGTCTGGTCCGGGCCTAATTGGCCCATGGCGGACTGTAACGCACCTTCAGGGTGCGCACGGCCGGGTCGGCCCGCAGCGCATCGACCAGCTGGCTGTCCACGCGCACGGCCACATCGCCGGCGACGTCGAGCATGCCGGCCACCGGACCCTGCCCGGTGCCCAGCAGCAGGTCCAGCCGCAGCGGCGTGCGGCCCGGACGGTGGCGGTCGAGCAGGGCGTTGACCCGGCTCCATACCGGCTCGCCCTGGCGCAGGTCGAGGCGCAGTGACAGGCGGGTGGCGTAATTGGCGCAGATCTCTTCGAAGTCCCAGACCTGGCGGATGCGCAGCGCGTAGCCGCCATTGAACTCGTCCTCGCGCAGGCCGCCCTTGACCACCAGGATGCGATCCTTGGTCATCAGGTGGCCGAACTCGGCCAGGCCGTCGGTGAACGCGCTGCATTCGACCCGGCCCTTGCCGTCCTCAAGCTGCATGAAGATCTGGCTTTCGCCCTTGCGCCGTACGCCCACCACCAGCCCGGCCAGGATCACCGGGGTTTCCTGGCGCCAGGCGCGCTTCTCGCCATCCTTGCTCGGACGGGCGGGCGGGATGAGCTTCTCCAGCATGCCCAGGTCGGTCCCCACCAGCTCCTTGACGTCGTCGGCGTACGGGTCGAACGGGTGGCCGCTGAGATAGAAGCCCAGCGTTTCGCGTTCACCGTCCAGCAGCTGGCCCAGCGCCCATTCCTTGGCCTCGGGCAGGTCCAGCTGCAGCGCGGTGCTGACCGGGTCGGGGGCGCCGAACAGCGAGTTCTGGCCGGAGGCCTTCTCGCGCGACATCTGGTCGGTGGCCTTGAGCACTTCCGGCAGCTGCAGCATCAGCGAGGCGCGGTTCCTGCCCAGGCCGTCGAGCGCGCCGCAGTTGATCATCGCTTCGAGCGTGCGCCGGTTGAGCTTGCCCGACTCGATGCGCATGCAGAAATCCAGCAGCGATTCGTAGCGGCCCTTGGCCAGGCGCTCGTCGACCACCGCTTCGCAGGCGCCCTGGCCCACGCCCTTGATGGCGCCCAGCCCGTACTGGATGGTGTCGGCGCTGGACGCCTCGAACATGTACGCCGAGTCGTTCACGCGCGGCGGCAGCACGGTCAGGCCGAGGTTGCGCACTTCGGCCAGGAAGCCCACCACCTTGTCGGTGTTGTCCATGTCCGAGGACAGCGTGGCCGCCATGAACTCGGCCGGGTAATGCCGCTTGAGCCACGCGGTCTGGTAGCTGACCAGCGCGTAGGCGGCGGCGTGCGACTTGTTGAAGCCGTAGCCGGCGAACTTCTCCATCAAATCGAAGATCTCGTCGGCCTTGGGGCCGTCCACGCCGCCCTTGGCCGCACCTTCGCGGAAGATCTCGCGGTGCTTGGCCATTTCGGCCGGCACCTTCTTGCCCATCGCGCGGCGCAGCAGGTCGGCGCCGCCGAGCGAGTAACCGCCCACGATCTGCGCCATCTGCATGACCTGCTCCTGGTACACCATGATGCCGTAGGTGTCTTTCAGGATCGCTTCTGTACGCGGATCGGGGTAGATGATTTCTTCCTGCCCGTGCTTTCGCGCGTTGAAGGAGGGAATCAGGTCCATCGGGCCGGGGCGGTACAGCGACACCAGCGCGATGAGGTCTTCAAAGCGGTCGGGACGCGCGTCCTTCAGCAGGCGGCGCATGCCCGAGGATTCGAACTGGAACACCGCGCCGGTGTTGCCGTTGGCGAAGATGTCCTTGTAGGTGGGGGCATCGTCGAGCGGCAGTGCGGTGATGTCCACCGGCGGGATGCCGGCACGGGCATGGCGCTTGTTGATCGCCTTGACCGCCCAATCGATGATCGTCAGCGTGCGCAGGCCGAGGAAGTCGAACTTCACCAGGCCGATTTCTTCGACGTCGTTCTTGTCGAACTGGGTAACCGGGTTGCGGCCGCGTCCGCCTTCGTCGTGTTCGGCGAACAGCGGGCAGAACTCGGCCAGCGGCTCGGGCGCGATCACCACGCCACCGGCATGCTTGCCGGCGTTGCGGGTGAGATCCTCGAGCTGGCGCGCCAGGTCGATCAGGTCGCGCACGTCGTCTTCGTTCTGGTAGCGCTGGATCAGCTCCGGCGACGCCATTTCCGAATCCTTGCCTTCGCCCATCGCATCCTTGAGCGAGATGCCCAGGATGTTCGGGATCAGCTTGGAGACCCCGTCGACCAGACCGTACGGGAAGCCGAGCACGCGCCCGGAGTCGCGCACCACGGCCTTGGCGGCCATGGTGCCGTAGGTGATGATCTGGCTGACGCGTTCGCGGCCGTACTTGCGCGCGACGTAGTCGATGACTTCGTCGCGGCGGTCCATGCAGAAGTCGATGTCGAAGTCGGGCATCGACACGCGTTCGGGGTTGAGGAACCGCTCGAACAGCAGGTTGTACGGAATGGGATCCAGATCGGTGATCTGCAGCGCCCACGCCACCAGCGAGCCGGCACCGGAACCACGGCCAGGCCCGATCGGGATGCCCTGGTTCTTGCCCCACTGGATGAAGTCGGCCACGATCAGGAAGTAGCCGGGGAAGCCCATCTTGATGATGGTGGAGAGCTCGAATTCCAGGCGCTCGAAATAATCGGCGCGGGTCTTGCCTTCGGCCAGCGGATTCTTTTCGAGGCGCGCTTCCAGGCCCTTGCGCGATTCGCTGCAGATCCAGCTGTCCAGCGTTTCGTTTTCCGGCACCGGGTAGTTGGGCAGGAAGTAGGTGCCCAGCCGCATCTCGATGTTGCAGCGCTCGGCCAGCGCCAGCGTGTTGTCGATCGCATCGGGGATGTCGGCGAACAGCGCGCACATCTCTTCGGGCGATTTGAGGTACTGCTGGTCGCTGTAGTCGCGCGGGCGCTTGGGATCATCCAGCACGCGGCCGGAGGAGATGCACACGCGCGCTTCGTGGGCGCTGAAATCGTCCGGGCGCAGGAACCGCACATCGTTGCTGGCCACGACCGGCAGGCCGCGCTGGCCGGCGGCAACGAGGGCAAACTGGTTGAAGGCTTCTTCGCCGTCGCGGCCGGTACGGGTGAGTTCCAGGTGCAGGCCGTCGCCGAACACACGCTGCCAGTCGGCGAGCTGCTGTTCGGCCAGGTCATGACGGCCTTCGCCGGCCAGGCGTCCAGCCAGGCTGTCGCGGCCGGCGAGGGCAAACAGGTTGTGACAACCGGCCTTGAGCCAGTCGGGGTGCACGGCCACGCCGCCTTCGGGGCGGTGGCCTTCCATCCAGGCGCGGGTCAGCAGGCGCGAGAGGCTTAGGTAGCCTTCGCGGTCGCGACACAGCAGGGTCATGCGCCAGGGGGTCATGCCCTCTTCGGCGATCATGATGTCGGCACCGGCAATGGGCTTGATGCCGACGGTTTCGGCCGCCTTGTAGAACTTGACCAGGGCGAACAGGTTGTTCAGGTCGGTCACTGCCAATGCGGGCAGTTTCAGTTCGACGGCGCGGCTGAGCAGGTTGGCCTGCTTGGCTTTCTTCGGGTCAGCCTGATCCGGTTTCGCGGGGACACGGATGGTCGAATCCGCCAGCGAAAACTCGGTGTGGACGTGGAGATGTACGAAACGGGAAGTGGTCATGCCGGGCCAATGTAATGCCTGGTCAGGGTATCCGCGCGCCGCAAGCGGAACAAGGCTTGACAGGGTGCGGGGTGGGCGGCTGGGTTCAGGTTGTTTTTTACGGCGAAAGCAACGGCGGTGAAGCCGGGGCGTCGGCGCTGTCGGTGTAGGGGTGGCGGGTGCAGGGTCGCGGGACACGCCGTGAACCCGTCCATGGGGGCTCGTAGAAAACATCCATGTTTTCTACGGTCCCGCGCCCCTACCCCCGCCACCCCTTCGATAGAAGGCCGGTGCTCATGGAAAAGCGGAAAACCGCCATCCAACGCCAAAACCGCAGGTGACGTGCCATGCGCCAGATCTCACGCGGTGTGCCGTTGCGTTGTCCATGGCCACCGGCCAACTGTCAAAGGCGGGTCGGGGCGGGTTTGCGGGGGTGTAGAAAACATGGATGTTTTCTACAAGCCTACAAGGACGTATTCACGGCGTCCCCCGCAAACCCGCACCGTCCCGCCAAACCGAGGGAACCATCGCCCACCGGCTGTTCGCCAAAAGGCATGAAGCCGGGCAAAGCCCGGCGCTACGCGATGCTGGCGACCGCGCAATCCCGCACCGGCGCGAAGCTTCGGCGGTGCTGGGGGCAGGGGCCGTGGGTGCGCAGGGCGGCGAGGTGCGCTGGCGTGCCGTAGCCCTTGTGCTGGTTGAAGCCATACTCGGGGTGCTGCGCGTGCAGGTCCAGCATGTAACGGTCTCGGCTGACCTTGGCCAGGATGGAGGCCGCCATGATCGCGCGGTCGAGCGCGTCGCCGCCGACCAGTGCCTGCGCCGGACAGGGAAGGCCCTTCGGGACCACGTTGCCGTCGATGCGTGCGAACTGCGCCACGTGCGCTACACCTTCCACCGCCCGGCGCATGCCGAGCATCGTCGCCTGGTAGATGTTGAGCGTATCGATCTCGCCCACGTCCACCATCACCACGTGGAAGGCCAGCGCACGCTGCTGGATCTTGTCGAACAGCTGGTCGCGGCGCAGCGCCGTGAGCTGCTTGGAATCGTCCAGCCCGTTCAGGCGGGGACGGTCCGGGCAGAACACCACCGCCGCCACCGCGACCGGACCGGCCAGCGGACCGCGTCCGGCTTCGTCCACGCCCGCCACGTAGCGCGGCGCCACCGTGGCCAGCGCGGCCCCGTCGAAGAGCGCCAGCGATGCCGCCGCGGCGTGCCTGCGGCTCATGCCGCCGCGTCGCGCTTGCGTGCCAGCAGCTCGGCCACCGCGTCGGCCGCGCGTGCCGAGGCGTCCTGGCGCAGCTGCAGGTGCAGCTTCTGGTAGGTGTCCTGCAGGTCCACCGCGCGCTGCGGGTGGTCGAACCACTGCAGGATCGCCGCCGCCAGCTTGTCCGGCACGCAGTCGTGCTGGATCAGCTCCGGCGCCAGGTCCTTGCCGGCCAGGATGTTGGGCAGCGCGAAGCGGTCGACCTTGATCAGCCCCAGCGCCTTGACGATGCGGTAGGTCAGCTCCGCCACGCGATAGCCGACCACCATCGGGCGCTTCACTAGCATGGTTTCCAGCGTGGCCGTGCCGGACGCCAGCACCACCACGTCCGCGGCGATCATCGCCGTACGCGCCTCGCCGTCGAGCAGGTGCGAGTGCGCCACCGGCAGCGCCGAGCGCGACAGCTGCTCCTGGATCAGGCGCCGGCAGGCCGGGTTGGCCGCGGGCACCACCACATGCAGCCCGGGGATGCGCTCGGACACCTGCCAGGCCGCTTCGAAGAAGGCCCCGCCCAGCCTGCTGATCTCACCCAGCCGACTGCCCGGCAGCACCGCCAGCACCTTCGCGTTGGAGGGCAGCCCGAGCGCGGCGCGGGCCGCCTCGCGATCGTTGCTCAGCGGAATGTCGTCGGCCATCGGGTGCCCGACGAAGCGGGCGTCGATGCCGTGACGCGCGTAGATCGGCGGCTCCATCGGGAACAGGCACAGCACCAGGTCGGCGCTGGCGCCGATCTTCTCCGCGCGCTTCTCGCGCCAGGCCCAGACCGAAGGGCTGACGTAGTGCACGGTGGTGATGCCGCGTTCCTTCAGCCAGCGCTCCACGCCCAGGTTGAAGTCGGGTGCGTCGATGCCGATGAACACGTCCGGCTGCCACTCAAGCGCGCGCGTGCGGAACTCGCCGCGCAGTTTGAGCAGGCGCGGCAGGTGGCGCAGGATCTCGGTGAGCCCCATCACCGCCAGCTCGCTGGCGTCGAACCAGGTCAGGCAGCCGGCGTTGCGCATGGCATCGCCGCCGATGCCGGCGAACTCGGCGTTGGGGAAGCGCCGCTGCAGCTCGCGCACCAGTCCGGCACCGAGCAGATCGCCGGAGGCTTCGCCGGCGACCAGTGCGATCCGCAGCGGTCGCGTGGAGCCATTGGCATGGATCGGCAACGCCGCCTGCGCGGTCGCCATCGCGCCGAGCGCCGCCGAAAGCGGAATGATCTCGGCGGTGGTGCCGGAGGGGAGCTGTCCGCCCGGGCCGGTCATCGCAGCAGCGGCCTCTCGGCGTGTTCAATGAAGTCCAGCATGTCCTTGACGTCGGGGCTGTGCGCGGCCTGCTCGGCGAGCTGGACCTTGGCCTCGGCCAGCGGCAGGCCGGCGACATACAGGGTGCGGTAGGCGCGCTTGATGCTGGCGATGCGCTCGGCATCGAAGCCGCGGCGCTTGAGCCCTTCACTGTTGATGCCGCGCGGGCGGCCCAGCGAGTCGCTGCCGACCATGGTGAACGGCGGTACGTCACCGTTGGTCAGCGCGCCCATGCCGAGGAACGCATGCGCGCCGATCCGGCAGAACTGGTGCGCACCGGCGAAGCCGCTGATGATCACGTAGTCGCCCACCGTCACGTGGCCGGCCAGCGTGGTGTTGTTGGAGAACACGCAGTGGTTGCCGACGTGGCAATCATGGGCGACGTGGGTGTAGGCGAGCATCCAGTTGTCGTTGCCGACCGTGGTGATGCCACCGCCGCCGGCGGTGCCGCGGTTGATGGTGACGAACTCGCGGATCACGTTGTCGTCGCCGATCACCAGCTCGGTGCGCTCGGCGTTGTACTTCTTGTCCTGCGGTTCGCCGCCGATGGCGGCATGGCCGATGAAGCGGTTGTTGCGCCCGATCCGGGTGGGACCGTGGATGGAGCAGTGCGGGCCGATCTCGGTGCCTTCGCCGATCACCACGTCGGCACCGATCAGGCAGAACGCACCCACGCGGACGTCCGCCGCCAACGTCGCCGACGGGTCGATCACTGCGGTGGGGTGGATGAGCGGCGCGGTCATTCGCGGGTGCCGGCGCAGAGCACTTCGGCGCAGGCGACCACTTCGCCGTCGACCTTGGCCACGCAGTCGTACACCGCCATGTTGCGGATCACGCGCTTGATCTCGACGTGCATCTCAAGCACGTCGCCGGGCACGACCTGCTTGCTGAAGCGGGCCTTGTCGACCTTCACCATGTAGAACAGCTTGGACTGCGCATCGCGGCCCAGGGTGAGCTGGGTCAGCACGCCGCCGGCCTGGGCCATGGCTTCGATGATCAGCACGCCGGGCATGATCGGCTGGCTGGGGAAGTGGCCCTGGAAGAACGGTTCGTTGATGCTGACGTTCTTGGTGGCGATGATGGTGCGCTTCTCGTAGTCGATCGCGATCACCTTGTCGACCAGCAGGAACGGGTAGCGGTGCGGGATCAGCGCCTGGATCTGGGTGATGTCCGGCAGCTTCTGTTCGTGGCTCATTCCTTCTCCTTGCTTACAGACAGGATGCGACGGGCCAGGGCATCAAGCTGCTTGAAGCGCGCGGCGTTCTTGCGCCACGTGCGATTGTCGGTCAGTGGGGTGCCGGACGAATACTCGCCTGGCTCATGGATGGAGTTGCGCACCACGGATTTGCCGGTGATGACCACCTTGTCGCAGATCTCGAGGTGGCCAACGACGCCGACGGCGCCGCCGAGCAGGCAGTAACGGCCGATCTTGGCGCTGCCGGCGATGCCGGTGCAGCCGGCAATGGCCGAGTGGGCGCCGATCTGGACGTTGTGGGCGATCTGGACCAGGTTGTCCAGGCGCACGTCGTTGTCGAGCACGGTATCTTCAAGGGCACCACGGTCGACGCAGGTGTTGGCGCCGATTTCGCAGTCGTCGCCGATGCGCACGCCGCCGAGCTGGGGCACCTTGATCCAGCTGCCCGCGTCCATGGCCAGGCCGAAGCCATCGGCGCCGAGCACGGCGCCGGGGTGGATGCGCACGCGCTTGCCGAGCTTCACGCGGGTGACCAGGGTGACGCGGGCGATCAGTTCGCAGCCGCTGTCCAGGCTGCAATCCTCACCAATGATGCTGCCGGCGCCGACGATGCAGTTCTCGCCGACGACGCTGCGCGCGCCGATGGTGACGAACGGGCCAACATGGGCGCTGGCGGCGACCTGGGCCTCGGGATCGATGATGGCGCTCGGGTGGATGCCGGGCGGGCGGGTCGGCGCGATGTCGAACAGCGCGGCGATCTTGGCGAAGGTGGTATACGGATCCTTGGCGACCAGGGCGGTGCCCGGCGCGGCCTCGGCATCGTCGGCGCGCAGGACCACGATACCGGCCTGGCTGTCGGCCAGCTGGGCGCGGTAGCGCGGGTTGGCCAGGAAGGTCAGCTGGCCGGGGCCGGCATGGGCAAGCGTGGCCACGCCATGGATGGCAGTGCTGCCATCACCATGGACCTGCAGGCCAAACTGCTCGGCGAGTTGCTGGGCGGTATAGGTAGGAATGTTCACGCGGCGAGTTTACCGTGTGGCGTGACTTCGGTCATGTTGGGGGCGTTTCTGGGCGGTCAGGTTCGAACAGCGGCTCCCTGGTTGGCATACGGTCCCAGGGCGCCGGGCTCTGCCCGGCGGCTTCTGGCATTGGGGCGAACAGCCTTTTGGCTGCGGGGGTTGTCGTGCAGGGCCGGCGGGTGCGGGGGTACGGGACACGCCGTGAATACGTCCATGTAGGCTCGTAGAAAACTTGCACGTGTATGCAATCCTGCATACACGGCAAGGCCTGGGTTGGGCGTCCTGCCCAACCCGCCGGGCGCATGCGCCCGGCCCATGTTTTCTACGGTCCCGTACCCCCGCACCCGCCGACCCTCTGTCAGTCGGTCGGTGGCCATGGGAAGGTCTAGAGCGCTTTCAATCAATTCCACGCGTTAACGGGCGCGGGGTGGTCTCACGGCAGTCGTTTAGGAAACCGACCCCACCCTCGTCTCACAGGTCATCAATTATCGGGCTATCGGGCTATCGGGCGATCGGGCGATCGGTCCTCGTGCCACCGTTCATCTGACCATCCCTCCTCCGGCCGTTGGGCTATCGGGGCATTTGGCCATCGCTTGCCGCTTCGCCGCTTCGCCTGAATGTTGGAATGTGGGGCCACCGTACCGGCGCTGCGGTCCCGTAGAGCGACGCCATGCGTCGCTGCTCTTCCCCACCGCATCACGCGATCTGTCAGGGGAGGCCGGCGGGTAGCCCCCGTAGGGACTGTCAAAAACATGGATGTTTTTGCCAAGCCTACACGGACGTACTTGCGGCGTGTCCCGGAGGGGGCTGCCCGCCGGCCTCCCCAGCTCGTATCAACCGAAACGCTGCCGTTCGCCGTTCGCCGTTCGCCGTTCGCCGTCCGCCGTTCGCCGTTCGCAGTTCGCCATTACCCCACGCCACACACAAAAACGCCGGGCTGTGCCCGGCGTCTCTGCGTGCGTTCGGGGGCTTAGAACTGGCCGCCGAACGTGAACTGCAGGCGTTCGATTTCGTCGCCGTCTTCCTTCTTCAGCGGGAAGGCATAGCTGATCGAGATCGGGCCGACCGGGGCGCGCCACAGCAGGGCGACACCGGCCGACGCACGCAGCTCGTTGGCCTTGAAGTTGTCGATGCCGTTGTACACGTTGCCGACGTCGAAGAACGCCGAGACGCGTGCCGACGGGCTGTCGAACAGGCGCGGGAAGTAGGCCTCGACCGAACCCACCGTCTTCAGCGAACCACCCAGCGGCTGGCCACGGCTGTAGGAGTACGTCGGTTCCGAACGCGGGCCCAGCGTGTTGTCTTCGAAGCCGCGCACCGAGTTGGTGCCGCCGGCGTAGAAGTTCTCGAAGAACGGCAGGCCCGACGCGGTGACCACCCGGGTGGTGCCGTCCGGGTTGGTGATCACGCGCGACGTGTCGTTGCCGTACGAGTCGCCATAGCCGATTTCGGCGCGGGTGTTGATGACCAGCGACGGGATGATCGGCCAGTACTTCGAGACCTGGTAGTTGAGCTTGTAGTACTCGACGGTGGAGCCGGGCAGGGTGGTTTCCAGGCCCACGCGCTGGTACATGCCGCGGGTGGGCATGAAGTAGTCGTTACGCGTGTCGCGCGCCCAGCCCAGCTCGGTGCGCCAGGAATGGAAGGTGCGCTGGCCGATGGCGTCGATGTAATCGATGATCGACTGCGGCGTGGAACCGGCGTAGGTCGTGATCTGGTTGCTGTCGATGCCCACCATCAGCGAGACCGTGTCGTTCTCGGTGATCGGCACGCCGAACACCACCTGCGCCGCACCGTTGGTGCTGTTGTACTGCGCGGTGTTGAAGTCGGAGTAGTCCAGCTCGCGCCACGACAGGTTGTAACCCAGCGAAACGCCGTCGTCGGTGAAGTACGGGTTCGTGTACGAGAAGCCGTAACGCTGCAGGTAGCTGCTGCGCGACGCTTCCACGGACACGCGGTTGCCGCCGCCCAGGAAGTTGTTCTGCGACAGCTGCACCGACGTGGTCATGCCGTAGGACTGCGAATAGCCCAGGCCGAACACGAAGCTGCCCGACGTGGTTTCCTTCACGTTGTAGACCACGTCGACCTGGTCATTGCTGCCCGTGACCGGCGGGGTCTCGACGTCCACCGATTCGAAGTAACCCAGGCGCTGCAGGCGGATCTTGGAGCGGTCGATCGCCGCCTGCGAGTACCAGGTGTTCTCGAACTGGCGCATTTCACGACGCAGGACCTCGTCGGAGGTGCGCGTGTTGCCCTTGAAGATGATGCGGCGCACGCCCACGCGCGGGCCCGGCACGACCTGCATGTTGATCGCCACGGTGCGGTCGGCGCGGTTGCTGGTCGGGATCGGGTTCACCTTGGCGAACGCGTAGCCGATGTTGGACAGCGAGTTGGTGATGGTGTCCGAGCTGAACTCCAGCAGCGAGCGCGAGAAGATGTCGCCCGACTTCTGGAACACCATGCGTTCCACGTCCTCCTGCGGGAGGATGGTTTCGCCGGTGACCTTGATCTCGGAGATCTTGTACTGCTCACCCTCGGTCACGCCGGCGGTGATGAACATGTCGCGCTTGTCGGGACTGATCGAGACCTGGGTGGAGTCGATGCTGAAGTCCACGTAGCCGCGGTCCAGGTACCAGGCGTTGAGCTTTTCCAGGTCGCCGGACAGCTTTTCCTTGGAGTACTGGTCATCGCGGCGGTACCACGACGCCCAGTTGTGTTCCTTGGACTCCCAGGTTTCCAGGATGTCTTCAGACGGGTACTTCTCGGTACCCACCAGGTTCACGTGCTGGATCTTGGCGGCCTTGCCTTCCTTGATCGCGATGGTGATGTCCACGCGATTGCGGTCCAGCGGGCTCACGGTCGGGGTGATCTCGACGTTGTATTTGCCGCGGTCGTTGTACTGGCGGCGCAGTTCCTGCGTCACGCGGTCCAGGCTCAGGCGGTCGAAGGTGCCGCCCTCGGTCAGGCCGATGTCGCTCAGGCCCTTGAGCAGCTGGTCGCTCTTGATGTCCTTGTTGCCGGTCACGGTCAGCTTGTTGATCGCCGGACGCTCCTTGACCGTGACCACCAGGATGTCGCCCTGGCGGTCCAGCTGGACGTCTTCGAAGAAGCCCGTCTTGTACAAGGCGCGGATCGACTCGCCGACCTTGTTGTCGGTCAGCGTTTCGCCGCGTTCCACCGGCAGGTAGGTGAACACGGTACCGGAGGTGATGCGCTGCAGACCATCGACACGGATGTCGCTGACGGTGAAGGGCTCGGCTGCCTGGGCCAGGGCGGGCGCGCCGAAACCGGCGGCTAGTGCGAGGGCCAGCAGGCGGCGATTGGGGAGTCGCGTCATGTCACGTCCGGTTGGAGTCGAATGCAATGTTGCGGGATGCCGGCGCATAAGACGACGACAAAAGGGAAAAAGTTCATCGCTGGACCAGACCAAGGATGTCGTTGTAGAACGCCAGTCCCATCAGTCCAGCCAGCATTGCCAGGCCGATGTATTGGCCGGCCGCCATGGCACGCTCGCTCAGCGGGCTGCCCTTGACCAACTCAATAAGGTAATACAGCAGGTGCCCGCCGTCCAAGATGGGGATGGGCAACAGGTTGATGATGCACAGGCTCAGCGACATCACGGCCAGGAACCAGAGGAACCAGTCCAGGCCACGCTGGGCGGTCTGGTTGGCCACGCGGGCAATGGTGATCGGGCCGGAAACGTTCTGCAGTGAGGCGTTGCTGGTGACGATCCGGCGCATCATGCCCAGCGAATCGCTGGCGGCGCGCCCGGTCTCGCGCAGGGCCGCCGGCACTGCGGCGAAGGGGCCGTACTGGAGCGTGGTGTCGTAGGCCGGGGTGCTGGTCTCGGGGAAGCCGATGCCGATCTGCCAGGTGGGCTGGCCACGGCCGTCCTTGCCCTGGCGCGGGGTGAGTTCCAGCGCCAGGCGCTCTCCAGCGCGCTGAACCTCGATCATGCCGGGTCCGCCGCGCTGGCCCAGGGCCAACACGGCAGGGGACACCTGGTCGGCGCCGTCGATGCGCTGGCCATCCACCGCCAGCACCAGGTCGCCGGGCATCAGCACCCCCTGCGCGGCCGAGCCGGGCAGGACCTGCTCGACCAGCGCCGGTTGTACGCGGAACTGCCAGGTCAGGCCGACCAGCGAGGGCACCCAGCGCTCATCGAATCCGGCCGGCAGCTGCGACAGCGGCAGCACCCGGGTGCGCCGCTGGTCCTGGCCATCCAGCACCTCCACCTGCGCGTCCTGGCGGTCCATGGCGGCGGTGGTCAGGGCCATGCTGGCCTGGCCGGCGGTGGCCACGCTGCGCGCGTCCACGCTCAGCACGCGGTCGCCGGCCTGCAGGCCGGCGGCCTGCGCCATGCCGGTGGTGCGGCCGATGGTGGCCGAATAATCCTGCTTGCCGATCACGAACATCGCCCAGAGCAGGGCGACGCAGAGAATCAGGTTGGCGAGCGGGCCGGCGGCCACGATCGCGATGCGCTGCCAGACCGTCTTGTGATTGAAGGCCTGGCCGCGCTCGGCCGGGTGCACCTCGACCTCGCGTTCGTCCAGCATCTTCACATAGCCGCCCAGCGGAATGGCGGCGATGGCGAATTCGGTGCCCGCGCGGTTGCGGCGCATGAACAGCGGGCGGCCGAAGCCGACCGAGAAGCGCAGCACCTTGACCCCGCAACGGCGCGCAACCCAGTAGTGGCCGAACTCATGGAAGGTCACCAGCACGCCAAGGCTGACGATCATCCACCAGACAGAGCCGATGAACTCACCCATGGTGGACGTCGCGGGAAGGGAGCGGAAGGGGCATTCAGGCGTGGTCGATGGCGGCTTGGGTGATCTGTCGGGCGTGCTGGTCGGCGGCCAGCAGGCCCTCCAGTGTATCGGCGGACGTGACCGACAGTGTTGAGAGAGCGTTAGCGACCAGCGTCGGAATGGCTAGGAAAGCGATCCGCCCCTGAAGAAACGCTGAAACGGCGATTTCGTTGGCGGCATTGAGGATGGCCGGGGCGGTACCGCCGGCGGCCATGGCCTGCCAGGCCAGGCCCAGGCAGGGGAATGCCTCGATGTCGGGCGCCTCGAAATCCAGCCGGCCCTGGGCCAGCAGGTCCAGCCCGCCCACCCCGGATTCGATCCGCTGCGGCCAGCCCAGGCCCACCGCGAGGGTGGTGCGCATGTCCGGCAGCCCGAGCTGGGCCAGGGTGGACCCATCGACGAATTCGACCAGCGAATGCACCAGGCTCTGCGGATGCACCAGCACTTCGATGCGCTCGCCCGGCACGTTGAACAGGTGGTGGGCCTCGATGACTTCCAGCCCTTTGTTCATCAACGTCGCCGAATCGACCGAGATCTTCGGGCCCATCGACCACTTCGGGTGGGCAACGGCCTGCGCCGGGGTCACGTCGGCCAGCGCGGCGCGGCTGCGTCCGCGGAACGGGCCACCGGAGGCGGTGAGCAGGATGCGGCGCACACCGGCCTGGTCCAGGCTGGCGTCGCGCGAGCGCAGGCACTGGAAGATCGCGCTGTGCTCGCTGTCGATCGGGATGATCTCGGCACCGGCGGCGGTGGCGCGCTGCATCAGCAGCTCGCCGGCCAGCACCAGCGATTCCTTGTTGGCCAGCAGGATGCGCTTGCCCGCGCTGGCGGCGGCCAGCGTGGAGGACAGCCCGGCGGCGCCGACGATGGCCGCGACCAGGGTGTCGCAGGCGTCGCTGGCGGCCAGCTGGTCCAGCGCGGCCGCGCCGGCGTGCGGCTGGGTGTCCAGGCCGGCCGCGCGCAGGCCGTCGCGCAGTTCGGCGTAGCGGCCCTCGTCGGCGATCACCGCATGCACCGGGCGGTGGGCGGCGCACAGCGCGACCAGCGCCTGCACCTGGGTGCCGGCGGCCAGTACGGTGGCGCGGTAGCGGTCCGGGTGGCGCGCGATCACGTCCAGCGCGGATGCGCCGATCGAGCCAGTGGCGCCGAAAACGGCGACCTGACGGGGGGCGGAGGCGGTGTCCATGCTCAGAACCCGAAGATTTCCTTGCCCAGCGCGAACACCGGCAGCGCGGCCAGCACGCCGTCGATGCGGTCCAGCACGCCGCCATGGCCCGGGATGATGTGCCCGGAGTCCTTGGCGCCGGCATGGCGCTTGATCAGGCTTTCGTAAAGGTCGCCCAGCACCGACGCGAACACGCTGACCACGGCCGTGATGACCAGGCCCACCACGTGGTCCGGCTGGATGCCGGCGATCCAGCCGAACACCAGGGCGACCAGCAGGCCGGCCAGCATGCCGCCGCCCAGGCCTTCCCAGGTCTTGTTGGGGCTGATGCGCGGCGCCAGCTTGGTGCGGCCGAAGGTGCGACCGGCGAAGTAGGCGCCCGAATCGGCGGCCCAGACCACGGCCAGTGCGGTCAGCAGCCACAGGTGGCCCTGGTCGCCGCTGGCGTGGATGAGCACCAGCGAGGCCCACGCCGGCACGATGGCCAGGGTGCCGGCCAGCAGTTTGAGCGAGCGCGCCGGGCTGCCCGGCTCCGCACCGAAGGTGAAGAAGCGCAGCCACAGCAGGGCCAGCAGCCACCAGCCGATGCCGACCAGTGCGGCGATCTGGTACAGCACCAGCGTGCCGGCGTCGGCCCACACGATGAGCACCATCAGCACCAGGTTCAGCACCAGCAGCACGGTGCGGGCGAGGGTGTCTTCCACGTCGGCCAGCTTCAGCCATTCCCACAGGCCGATCAGGAACACGGCGGCGGCGGCGGCGGCCAGCCACTGGGTCGGCAGCAGCAGGATGGCCGCGATGGCGACCGGCGCCATGATCAGCGCGGCGATGACTCGGGTTTTGGTCATGGGTTGGACGTCTCGGTGGCCAGGGCGGCGATCTGGGCGCTGGTCAGGCCGAAGCGGCGTTCACGCGCGGCGTAGGCGTCCAGCGCCTGCTGCAGGATGGCGGCGTCGAACTCGGGCCACAGCACATCGGTGAACCACAGTTCGGTGTAGGCAAGCTGCCAGAGCAGGAAGTTGCTGATGCGGGTATCGCCGCCCGTACGGATGAACAGGTCGGGCGCCGGCAGGTCGGCCAGGGCGACCCGGCTGCCCAGCAAGGCCTCGTCGATCTGCTCGGGCAGCAGGCGGCCAGCGGCGACTTCAGCGGCCAGTTCGCGTGCGGCACGGGCGATGTCCTGGCGGCCACCGTAGCTGGCGGCAATGCTCAGGGTCATCGCCGTGTTGTC
The DNA here is from genome assembly GCF_057839485.1 of Stenotrophomonas sp. KH_036_B. Classification (NCBI taxonomy): domain Bacteria; kingdom Pseudomonadati; phylum Pseudomonadota; class Gammaproteobacteria; order Lysobacterales; family Lysobacteraceae; genus Stenotrophomonas; species Stenotrophomonas sp. KH_036_B. Next base: position 1,425,188 of record NZ_CM174491.1, read on the forward strand.
GGCGGTACGCTGCTCGGCCAGCTGCATGCGGCTGACCAGGCCAGCGCCGAAACGCTCGCGTTCGCCGATGAAACGCACGCGCACGCCACGCCGATGCAGCTCGTCCACTTCGCGGTCGAGGGCATTGAGGAAGAGCTTCATCAGCGCGTCGACTTCCTCGCTCGGCCGTCCCCAGTTTTCACTGGAAAACGCGAACAGGGTCAGCGCGGACACGCCGCGCTCGAGGCAGAAGTCGATGGTGCGGTTCACCGCGCGCGCGCCGGCACGATGGCCGATGACGCGCGGGCGGCGACGCTTCTGTGCCCAGCGGCCGTTGCCATCCATGATGATGGCAACGTGGCGCGGCACGGCGGCGGTGGAGCTGCTGGTCGGGGCCTGGGTCATGGGGCTCAGACCGACATCAGTTCCTTTTCCTTGTCGGCCACCACACTGTCGACGTCCTTGATGGACTTGTCGGTCAGCTTCTGGATGTCGTCCTCGCCACGCTTCTTGTCGTCTTCGCTGATCGACTTGTCCTTGATCAGCGCAGCGATGGCCTTGTTGGCATCCTGGCGGATGTTGCGGATGGCGATCTTCGCGCCTTCGCCTTCCTTCTGCACCTGCTTGCCCAGCTCCTTGCGGCGCTCTTCGGTCGGCGGCGGCAGGTTCAGGCGGATCACGGTGCCCATCACGTTCGGGGTCAGGCCAAGGTCGGAGGCGTAGATGGCCTTCTCGACTTCCTTGATCAGGCTCTTGTCGAACACGGAGATCACCAGCGAATGGCCTTCCGACACGGAGATCGAGGCGGCCTGGTTCAGCGGGGTGTCGGTGCCGTAGGCCTTGACGGTGATCCGGTCCAGCAGCGCCGGCGAGGCACGGCCGGTGCGGATGGAGGTGAGGGTGTGCTTCAGAGCATCGATGCTCTTTGCCATGCGCGTCTGCGCGTCCGTCTTGATATCGTTGAGCATCGCCCGAATCCTGGATGTCACTGGTAATCGGGCGATTATATCCCCTCTCAGGCGTTGTCGCGGCCCCGGACCAGGGTGCCGATGTTCTCGCCGTGCAGGATCTTCAGCAGTTCACCCGGCTGGCCCATGTCGAATACGCGCAGCGGCAGGTCGCTGTCGCGTGCCAGGGCGAAGGCGGCGGTGTCCATCACTTCCAGGCCGCGGCGGATCACTTCATCGTAGGTGAGGCTGTCGAAGCGGACCGCGTCGCTGTACTTGTTCGGGTCCTTGTCGTACACGCCGTCCACCTTGGTGGCCTTCAGCAGCAGGTCCGCGCCGATCTCGATGGCGCGCAGGGCCGCACCGGAATCGGTGGTGAAGAACGGGCTGCCGACGCCGGCGGCGAAGATCACCAGGCGGCCCTTTTCCAGGTGCCGGATGGCGCGGCGGCGGATGTAGTCCTCGCACACGTCGTTTATTTTGATGGCGCTCATCACGCGCGCCTTGGCGCCCAGCTTCTCCAGCGCGTCCTGCATGGCCAGCGCGTTGATCACGGTGGCGAGCATGCCCATCTGGTCGCCGGTGACGCGGTCCATGCCGCCTGCGGCCAAGCCGGCACCGCGGAAGATGTTGCCGCCGCCGATGACCAGGGCCACTTCGGCGCCAGCCTGCTGGGCCTCGATGACTTCACGGGCCAGGCGGTTGATGACCTTGGGGTCGATGCCATAGTCCTCGTCTCCCATCAGCGCCTCCCCGGAAACTTTCAGCAGGATGCGGCGATAGATGAGATTGGACATGGTGGCCTCTGGATACGTGGAAAACGCGGGAATTCTACTGGAAGCAGCGTCACCAGGTGCGGAAAACTTGCTGCACTGCGGCGCGGCCCCGTCGTGGCTTCCTGTGGCGCGTTGCTGACTCCGTTCAGGCCGGCGCGGTTTGCGGTGAACGCGCGATGACGCGGTTCCTTCCGAGGTTCTTGGAACGGTAAAGCACATCGTCCGCCGCCTTCAGCAGGTCCTGAACATCGGCGAAACGCTCGTAACCGCCCTGGGTGGCCACGCCGGCGGAGAAGGTGACGAACAGGGGGCCGCCAGCCACCTCGGCCATGGGCGTATTGACGATGCTGGCCAGGACCCGGCGCACCACTTCCAGCGCCACCGGCTCGGTGGTGTTGGGCAGCAGGGCGATGAATTCCTCGCCGCCGAAGCGGGCCACGGTGTCGCTGTTGCGCAGGTGTTCCTGCAGCTTGGTCGCGAACACGCGCAGGACCTGGTCACCCATGAGGTGGCCATGGGCGTCGTTGATCTTCTTGAAGTCGTCCAGGTCGATGAAGGCCACCGACAGCGGCCAGCCATGCCGGGTGGCGCGCAGGAACTCCTCTTCCAGCACCGCTTCCAGCTGGCGGCGGTTGAGCACGCCGGTCAGGGCGTCGCGGTGGGCCTGCTCGGCCAGGCGGTTGGCGCGCGCTTCGAACTCGTCGGCGCGCTGGCGGGCCAGGGCGGCGTCCTGCATTTCGCGCAGGTTGCGCAGGGTCGCCAGCTCCTGGGCGTGTTCGATCAGCTGCTGCACCCGCGCCGGCGAAATCACGCTGGTCTCGAACAGGGCGCTGATCTCGGGCAGGGCTTCGCTGATGCGCGCCAGCACCTGGTCGAACTGGGCGCTGTCCAGCTGCAGCGTCTCGTTGACACGCTGCAGGGCATGTTCGCGCGCCGCGTCGGCGTCGGCGCTGAGCCAGATGTCGGCCACGGCACCAGACAGGGCGACGCAGGCCTGGAAGGTGTCTTCGGCGGTGGCGGGCGCCTCGCTGTGGGCGATGGCATCGACCAGGTAGCGCGGCAGGTCCCACTGTTCGGCCATCCAGGCGCCGACCTCGGCGTGGGTGCAGTCCAGGTGTTCGCGCTCCAGCGCCACCAGGGCGTCGTTGTCGCGGGCCTGGCGCAGCAGGGGCAGGTAGCGGTCCGGCTCGCTCTGGGCCAGTACCAGGACACCCAGGTCCTGGAGCAGGCCGGCCAGCATCAGCTCTTCGGCCTTGCGCAGGCCACGGGCCTGGCCCAGCAGGCTGGCCGCCAGGGCGCTGAGGATGCTGCGGCGCCAGGCGCGCTCGCGCACGTCCTGGCCGTGGCCGGGCGCGGTCAGGTCCTGGGTGACGGTGAAGCCCAGGGCGAGGCTCACGGTGGCGTTGAGGCCGAGCATGGTCAGGGCCTGGCCGAGGTTCTCGATCCGGCGGCGGCTGGCGTAGAGCGGGGAATTGGCAATGCGCAGCATGCGCGCACTCAACGCCATGTCGATGGCGATGATGTCGGCGGCGGTGGTGATGTCCGTTTCCGGGTCCTGTGCCAGTTCGATGATGCGCAAGGCAATACCGGGCGGCGAGGGCAGGTTGCGGCAGAGCGCCAGGGCGGCTGTCAGCTCGGGAGGCATGGCGGGACTACTAAGGTGATGTGGCAAGAATACATGGAGTGCGTCACGGATTTGAGTGCCGGGGCTTGCGTTACTGGGCTGAAGTGGCAGCCGACTGGGTGTCCGGCGCGCCTTGCAGGGCAAAACCAGCGGACCCATCGGGTGGCGCGGGTCAATGGCGTCTTTGGTATCACATTCGCTGCCGGATGGGGGAGCTTGGGTGCAGGAAGCGCGATGCTGCGCTGCGCCGGCGGGCGCAGGTACCATGCGCGCTCAAACCAAAAAGGATGCAGTCACATGGCGGTGAAGTCGCTTCAGGAATTCCTCTCGAGCACGCATGAGAAGGATGTCAGTGCGGATGCGTTCGAACTTGAAAGCCTGCACATGCTGGAGGTCCGGGTGGACGGCATGGTCTGGGCCAAGTCCGGGTCGATGGTGGCGCGCAAGGGGGCGGTGAAGTTCACGCGCCAGGGGCTGCTGGAGCAGGGGCTGGGCACGCTGCTCAAGAAAATGGTCAGCGGGGAAGGCCTGCAGCTGATGAAGATCGAGGGACAGGGGCGGGCCTATCTGGCCGATGCGGGCAAGCAGGTAACGCTGCTGCGGCTGGCGGGCGAGTCGATCTTCGTCAACGGCAACGACGTGCTGGCCTTCGAGACCGGGATCGAGTCGAAGATCACGATGATGCGCAAGGTGGCCGGGATGCTGTCGGGCGGCTTGTTCAACATGCGCCTGAGCGGCCATGGGATCGTGGCGATCACGTCGCACTACGAGCCGTTGACCTTGCCGGTGACGGCGCAGGGTGGTCCGGTATTCACCGACCCGAACGCGACGGTGGCCTGGTCCGGTTCGCTGACGCCGGAGATCGTCACCGACATTTCGCTCGGCACGCTGGTCGGTCGCGGCTCGGGCGAGAGCCTGCAGCTGCGTTTCGCGGGCGAGGGTTGGGTGGTAGTGCAGCCGTATGAGGAAGTTACGTTCCAGGCTAAGGGCTAAGAGCTTTGAAGCAGACGCGGCTGCCGGTGGGGCGAGTGCGGGGCCGCCATACCCATGTCTGCGAATGTCCCTCAACAGCGGCTGCCGGTGGATCGAGCGCCGGGCCGCCTTACCCTTTCCGGCGAATGTCCCCCGGCGGCGGCGCATGCCGACGCCGGGGGACATTTGCATTGGGGCCTGCCGGCCGCGGCGGGGCCCTCAACGCTCGCGGCAGATCGGATCGAAGCCCGTGCGCCACGCTTGAAAAAAAACCCGGCGTAAGCCGGGTTTTTTCGTTGCATCGCGTTGGAGGCGATAAATCAGGCCAGACCGGCCTGCTTCATCACTTCGGCGGCGTAGTCTTCCACGACCTTTTCGATGCCTTCGCCAACGGCCAGGCGCTTGAAGCCGATCACTTCGGCGCCGGCAGCCTTGAGCACCTGCTCAACGGACTGGTCGGTGTTCAGCACGTACGGCTGGCCGTACAGCGTGACTTCGTTGACGATCTTGGCGATCTTGCCGCTGATGATCTTTTCCAGGATGTCGGCCGGCTTGGACTTGTCCTTGTCGGACATCTTGGCCAGTTCGATTTCCTTTTCCTTCGCAACGAACTCGGCCGGAACGTCGGCCGCCTTGTTGTGCGGCGGGTTCATGGCAGCCACGTGCATGGCCAGACCACGGGCCAGCTCGGCGTCGCCGCCGGCCAGTTCAACCAGCACGCCGATGCGGCCACCGTGCACGTAGGCAGCGACGGTGTTGGTCGATTCCAGGCGCACGATGCGACGCACGTCGAGCTTTTCGCCGACCTTGGCGATGACCGCTGCGCGGGTCTCTTCAATGGTTTCGCCGGTCGGCAGCTTGGCGGACTTCAGCGCCTCGATGTCCGCAGCGCCCGAGCTCAGTGCCGTGGCGACAACAGCCTTCGAGAAGTCCAGGAAGTTGGCGTCCTTGGCGACGAAGTCGGTTTCGGAGTTGATTTCGACCAGCACGGCGGTGTTGCCGTCCTGTGCAGCCACGATCACGCCTTCGGCAGCAACGCGGTCAGACTTCTTGTCGGCCTTGGCCAGGCCCGACTTGCGCAGCCACTCGGCCGAAGCGTCGATGTTGCCGCCGTTTTCGGTGAGTGCCTTCTTGCACTCCATCATGCCGGCGCCAGTGCGCTCGCGCAGTTCCTTGACCAGGGAAGCAGTGATTTCCACGGGAATTCCTCACGAAAGAAAGGGGTTGGGCCGGCATGGTGGCCGGCCCGTGTGACAGTGTCCTGTCGTCGCGCCGTCGGCAGCGGACAGGAGCGGTGGGCGCCAGGCACCCACCGCGGGCCTGGATCAGGCCTGGGCTTCGCCAGCCTTGTCGGCAGCAGCCTTCTTGGCCGGAGCGCGGCGGGCCGGCTTGGCGTCTTCAGCAGCCGGAGCTTCGGCGAACTCTTCTTCACGAACGGTGGCGGCGTGCGGAGCAGCAGCCTTGCCTTCCAGCACGGCGTCAGCAGCGGCGCGGGCGTACAGCTGCACAGCGCGGATGGCGTCGTCGTTGCCCGGGATCGCGTAGTCGACCAGTTCCGGGTTGTAGTTGGTATCAACCACGGCGATCACCGGGATGCCGAGCTTCTTGGCTTCCTTGATGGCGATGTCTTCGTGGCCGATATCGATGACGAAGATCGCGTCCGGCAGACGGTTCATGTCCTTGATGCCGCCCAGCGAGGCTTCCAGCTTGTCGCGCTCACGACGCAGGCCCAGCACTTCGTGCTTGACCAGCTTCTCGAACGAACCGTCGGTCTCACCGGCTTCCAGTTCCTTCAGGCGGGCAACCGACTGCTTCACGGTACGGAAGTTGGTCAGCGTGCCGCCCAGCCAACGCTGGTTCATGAACGGCATGCCGCAACGCTCGGCTTCTTCGCGGATCGATTCGCGGGCGCTGCGCTTGGTGCCCAGGAACAGGATGGTGCCGCGCTTCTGGGCAATGCTGGAAATGAAGTTCATCGCGTCATTGAAGAGCGGAACGGTCTTTTCCAGGTTGATGATGTGGATCTTGCCGCGGGCGCCGAAGATGTACTGGCCCATCTTGGGGTTCCAGTAACGGGTCTGGTGGCCGAAGTGGACGCCGGCTTCCAGCATCTGACGCATGGTGACCTGGGGCATTGCAATACTCCTGATAGGGAACCGGCCGCCACGGGTAATAGATGGGCGGTCCGCCGTGAGGCGGGAGGTTCCGGGGTTTGGCTTCCCTGTCGCTTCCGTGTCCGAACTCCTTGCGGAGCACCCCGGCACGGATATGGGCGGCAGGTGTGGATTCACCGGTGACGTCCGGTGTTGACGGGTTTCCTGCGCCAAGGCGCGAAGAAATCCGGTCGATTTTAGCCCGGGCAGCGCCGGCAGCGCAATTGGCGGGGTCGGACCGGCCAGCCGCTGCTGCCCCGCGTCGCCCAGGCGGGCGCTGAAATGACCGCCAGCGTAGGCCGAGGCCGGGCCGGGCAAGGGCCAGCGGCGTGAGCGCTGGGCCAGTACGTAACCGGCCAGGTCGGGCAGGATCGGGCGCTCGCGGCCGTCGGCGTCGATGAAGACCAGGTCGGCCAGGCGCGCGTGGCTGCCACCGGCATTGTAAAGCTCCAGCGCGGCGCTGCCGGCGTCGACCTGTACCCGCGCCGTCAGGGCGGGGGCGGCGGCGGGCTGGGGGCCGGCGATGAACACGGGCAGCGATACCTGCAGCGGCGGGGAGTCCGGGCCGGCCCGGATCACCAGGCGATAGCCCTGCTCGGTGGCGGGCGGCGGACCCAGCCGCACCACCCGCACGCGCTGCCTGGCCTGCGCGGCAACACGGAGTACGACGGGGCTCAGCACCACGTCCTGTGCCGGAACCAGGACCTCGGTCTCGCGGGTCTGGTCCCAGTGATACAGCCGCGCCTGGCCGTGCCAGGGTTGCGCCGTGTCGTTGTACAGCCACAGCTCGCCATCGCGCTGGCCGGCGGCGAGGGTGAGGCGCAGCGGCGACACCTCCAGTGCCTGCGCGGCGGCGGGTGCCAGCAGGGCCAGCAGTGCCAGCAGTGCCAGCAGTGCCCAGGCGCGGGTCAGAACGTGAGGGTGAGCCATGGGTGCGCGTCGTCGTCGGCGCCGTCCGGGGCTGGGGTAAGGGCCTGCACCTGTGGCGGGGCCGGGGCATCACCATCGCTGCGCTGGTGGTCCACCGTGCAGCGTGCGGCGGCATCGGGGCGGTCCAGGGTGCACGCCTCCACGATGCGCAGATGCACGCGCAGCGGCGTGGCCGGCTCGGCCAGGGCGGAGGGCATGCAGGTCAACAGGGCGGCGCTCAATGCGAGGCGGACTGCGTTGCGTCGGTTCATCCGGATCGGCGGCGAGGGGTCGCTGCCGGTATCGGCCTGCCGGCGCCGGACTTGAGCGCGGCTCAGTAGGTGATGGTCACCTTGATCTGGTCACTGTAGCTGCCTGCGGCCACCGGACCGGTGCTGGCCGGTGCGCGACCATACACGGTGAGCTGCTGGGCACTGCCCGTACCGGTGCCGCTGACCCTGTCGACATTGGCCGTGCTGCCCCAGCGCTGGCTGCGGTTGCTGTCGCTGTAGAGCTCGTAGGGGATGAACCACGTGGGATCGGTGGCGTGTCGCATTCGCCTGACCGTCCCGGACGGGTACAGGCCGTTGTCCAGTGCGATCGTGTAGGCGGTGCGGTTGAGGCAGGTCAGCCCGATGGTCGAGGTGCGGTCGATGTTGGCGGCGATCGCGCCGGGGTTGCTGCCGAAATCCATGTCGGTGGTGACATAGGTGCTGCACTGGGGAAGCACGTTGGCGGTGACCGTGAACGGGAAGCCGCCGGTGGCGGTCTTGTGGCCGCTGACGCCGCTGCTGGTGGTGCACAGCGCCGGCGCGGAGGCGGTGCCCAGCAGCACTTCGTTGAAGGCGTATTCCAGGCGCACGTTGGCCAGGGTGAACGCGCTGCTGTAGCTGCCCGACGACAGCGTCTGCGACGCCGGCACCCGCCCGTAGATCACCACGGTGGCTTCGCCGCTGCCGCCCAGCAGCGGCACGGAATAGTTGAGGTCCACCACCAGCGGCGCCGGGCTGGTGCCGGGCGTCAGGCCCCAGATCGTGCTCATCGCCGCGCTGGTGTACAGCTGGTAGCTCATGGGGTCGCTGGTGGCGTTGGTCATCTGGCGCAGGGGCGACAGCGTGGCCCCGGTGCTGCCGGTGCCCAGCCCGACACAGGCGCGCACCGAGGCGGTTGCCAGCAGGCTGAGACCGGCGGTACTGCAGGAGATCTTGAAGGTGGTGGTGCTGCTGGTGGGGGTGCCGGCGGCATTGGTGATGTTGCCGAACGCCAGGGTCACCGGCGTCGTGGTGGTGCAGGTCGTATCGGCGCGGGCCGCACCGGCGCCGCCGAGCGCCGCCAGCAGGAACAACCACGGCAGCCACGCGCGCAGGCTCATCGTGGCGGTTCCGGCAGGCAGCGCAGCGGGCCCATCCGCGCCGGCGCCGTGCCGTTGGCGTAGGTCATGCTCAGCGTCACCCGGCAGCGGCCCTGCGCGGTGTCGACCTGCAGCGGGGTCTGGGCGGGCAGGTCTTCCAGGTAGGCTTCGCCGTCATATCCGACCGTGGTGCGGCGACCGTCCGGCAGCTGCACCTGGCTGCCCGCGGCCAGCGGACGCCCTTGCGCGTCATGCAGCACCACGGTGGTGGACCGAGTCCGGCGCAGCCCGAAGTCCACCCCGAGCCCGGCGCTCTGCCGGGGCGTGACCCAGGTGTCGACCCGCTCGGCGCGCATGTCGGCCGGCAGATCCAGGGTATCGATCGACAGCCGGTTGCGCTGCCAGGACAGCAGCGGCGTGACCAGCAGCAGGCCTTTGTCGTTGGTGGTCCCGATGGGCCGGTTTTCCAGCCGCACCGGAATGCCGCCGAATCCATCGGTGGACACCACGGCGAACGCATCGGGCACTTCGCGCGCTGCGAACAGGTGTCCGCCCATCCAGACCACGCTGCCGCTGGCGTTGGCATAGGCGAAGTCGGCGTCGCCCTGGCGGGCCACGCCCAGCGAGTAGCGCCCGACCCGGTTCAACCAGCCCAGCTCGGCCAGCCCGCCGGTGCCGTCGTCGCCGTGCCGGGCCTGCACGCGCCAGCCATAGCCACCCTGGCTGCCGTCGCCGGGCACCGGCTGCGAAACATCCACGGCATACAGGGTGCGGTCGCCGTTGCGCTGCGCCGAGACGCTGCCCTGGCGGTTGCGCCCCAGGTTCACCGACAGCGAGAGGTAGACGCTGCGGTCACGGCTGTCGGACAGGTTCTGGTTGGCCGACACATACGCGGAGAAACGATCGGAGAAGGTGCGGTTCCAGAACAGGCTGGCGTAGCGCGTGTCGTCGCCATCGGGGTAGGACAGGCGCAGATAGCTCGCGCTCAGCGAGCCACCCCGGCCGAGACTGGCGCCGACGGTGAGCTGGTCGATGACTTCCGGCGGGAGTGCGCCCTGCAGGCTGCCCAGGTCCTGGAACTGGCCGTGGGTGCGGCGGGTGGCGGCATTGATATTGAATACCCGGTTGTTCCAGCTGTAGCCCAGCGCCCACTGGCCGCCATCGCGTCCGTCGCGGCGGCTGTGCGCGTAGGACGCATTGAGCACGCCGCCCCGGCCCAGCAGCAGCCACCCGCCGGCGCCGGCGGAGGCCACGCCGCCGCCGCCTTCGGCATGCAGCTCGGCGGTGAAACGCTCGCTGGCGCCATAGCGCCACGTGCCGCTGCCCACCGTGGCGCTGTCGTAGGAGAACGAGCGGATGCCGTAGTCGCGACGCATGCGACCCGCGCCCACCGACCAGTCCGACAGTCCCGGTGCCAGCAGCTGCTGGGTGCCGTAGAAGGCGAAATCCAGGGTCTGCATGCGCCCGTAGGCATCGGTGATCACCACCTGCGCATTACCGGTGCCGCTGATGCCGGGCTGCGCGGCCAGCTGGAACGGCCCGACCGGCACCTCGCCGTTGTATTGGCGCAGGCCATCGACATACAGCTCGACACTGGAGGGCACCACGGCTTCGCCGAGAAAGCTGGGGGTGGGGGTGAGTACGCGGTACGGCTGCAGCCCGTAGTTGCGCCCCACCTGGATGCCGCCCATGCGCACCGGCCGGCTCCAGTCCACGAACCCGCTGAAGAAATCGCCGACGGTGAGGGTCACCGCGCTGTCGGGGAAGTCCAGCTGCCAGCGGCTGTCCAGGCGCACGCTTTCGCCGCGCCAGTCGCGGTCCAGGCCATCCTGATAGGTGCGCAGCAGCTGGCTGCTCTGCAGCACGCCGTTGCCGATCCCGAACACGCGCCATTCGGTGGTGAGGGCCAGGTTGCCCACATCCTGGTTGTGGCTGGCGTACAGGTCGTAGTTGAGCAGCGCGCCCGGCGAGGCGCGGGCCTCCGGCGTGGTCTCGGCGCTGGGGCCAAGCTGGGTGGTCGGCAGGCTCAGCTGCGCCAGGGGAACCTCCAGCGCGAGGGTCTGCAGCGCGGCGTCGTAGCGCATCACCACGCCGCTGATCTGCTCCAGCGGCACGGGGGCGTCGCCGCGCGCGCTGAAGCCCAGCTGCCGCAGCACGGCCGGGTCGGCGCGCAGCTGGCCGGCCAGTTCGGTGAACGGCAGCAGCCCGCGTGGGCTGCCATTGAGGGTGACGTCCAGGTACAGCGTCTGCGGCGCGGTCAACGGCGTGGGCGAGGGCAGCATCGCTTCGCCCGAGGCGCCGCTGGCCCCGATGTCGGCGCCGCCCTCGAGCACGCGCCCGGCGGCCAGCGCGGCGGGCGCCAGACCCGACGAAGCCACGCCTGTCGCCAGCGCGATCCGCACGCAGGCCTCAGCGAGCCGGTGGTGTCGGGGACAGTGGCGTGGGATCCGACGCGCCATTGATCTTTGCCGAAAGCGTCGCCCCGACCATGCGGGCGGCAGTAATGTCCAGCGGCCAGCGCATGGTCTGGCCGCTGAGCACGTAACCCACCAGGCCGGGCTGGACTATCTGCGGCTGCTGCGGCGTGCCTACCGCAAGGTCGGCCAGCTGGGCATGGCCGGTGCCGCGGTTGTGGACCTCCAGCACCAGTCTGCCGTCGGCCTCGGGCAGCACGCGGGCCTGCAGGTCCGGGCGTGGCGCCAGATCGCCTTCGGGCTGGATGAACACCGGCAGCGAGTAGCGCAGCACGAACTGCATCCCCTGCCGACCCGGGTCCAGGGCCGGCACCTCATCGACGATGACCCGGTAGGCCAGCTGCGCCGGCGGTGGGGTGGGGTCGGCGCGGACCACCCGGATCAGCTGCTGCTGACCGGCGGCCAGCGTCTGCATCGGCGGGCTCACCACCAGCTCGGTGGTGGGGTCGAGGGTGTCGCGCCCATCATGCTGGGTCCAGCGGTATACCCGCGCCTGCACATCCACCGGCGCGGTACCGCTGTTGCTGATCCACAACGCTTCGGCATTCTGGCGTGGCGTCAGCTGCAACGAGGTCGGCGCCACCTGCAGGCTGGCCGCCGACGCACCCGCGCAGGCGAGCAACAGCAGCAGCATCCCCCAGGCGCGCCCGCCCGTCGTGGCGCGCGGTGCGCGCCCTCGTTCGAGTTCCGGCATGGCGACCTCAGTAGGAGATGGTGGCGGTGACCGTGTCCTGGTAGCTACCGGTAGCGGCGTTGTTCACGCTGGGATTGGCCACCTGGCCATAGACGTTGTAGGGCACCGCAAGGCCGGTCCCCGTGGCGGCAACGGTATTGGTGCCGGTCGTGGCACCCCATACCGTGTTGTGGCCGGCATCCTGGTACAGCTGGTAGCCCACGAAGTTGTTGGTGGTCACCGCCGCATTGGTGTTCTTCATGCGGCGGGTGGTGACGTCGTTCGCGGTGCCCGGGTTGGAGCCGGCATTGAGCGCGATGGTGTATGGCGTCAGCGCCGAGCACTGCGCGGTGATCGTGCCCTGCGCGTTGGACGGGGTGGTGGCGGTGGACAGGGCCGAGCCGAAATCGACGTCGGTCGCCGCGGCGGCCGTGATCGTGCAGGCCTTGGTGATGATGATCTTGACGTTGAACGTGGTGGTATCGGCCGCAATGGCGGGCGCGGAGACGGCCGCCAGGCCAAGGCTGAACAGCAGGGGTCGCAGGGATCGCATGGGTTTTCTCCTTGGACTGAGGTCCTGGATGAACGAATCGATGCCGCCGTACTGCAGGGGGAGGGCGCCCGGAGGCGCTGACCCTCTTATAAGAGCGGGGTTGTAGGGGGGATGTGACGAAAACTGGCCGGTTTTCACACTTTTTACGTTGCGGGCGGGGCGGCGGCGCCTCCGGGACCCTCACCGGCCCGAACACGGGCTGTCAGCGTTCCAGCAATTCCCGTTCAGAATGGCTCCGGATCGGCGATAATGGCCGGCATGAGCGTGAATCTGAAAACCCCCCAGGAAATCGAACTGATGCGCATCGCCGGCCGGCTGGCCAGCGAGGTGCTCGACATCGTCACCCCCCACGTCAAGCCGGGCGTGACGACCGAAGAGCTGGACCGCATCTGCCACGACCACATCATCAACGTGCAGAAGGCCACGCCGGCCAATGTCGGCTATCGCGGCTTCCCGAAAACGGTCTGCACGTCGGTCAACAACGTCATCTGCCACGGCATCCCCAGTGAAGCCAAGGTCCTGAAGGACGGCGACATCGTCAACATCGATGTGACCGTGATCAAGGACGGTTGGCACGGCGATACCAGCCGCATGTATTGCGTCGGCACGCCGTCGACGATGGCCAAGCGCCTGGTGGATACCACGTACCAGGCGATGTGGGCCGGCATCCGCGCGGTGAAGCCGGGCGCGACGCTGGGCGACATCGGCCATGCGATCCAGTCGCTGGCCGAAGGCGAGCGCTTCAGCGTGGTGCGCGAGTATTGCGGACACGGCATCGGCAAGGTCTACCACGACGAACCGCAGGTGGTTCACTACGGACGTCCCGGCCAGGGCCTGGTGCTGCAGCCGGGCATGACCTTCACCATCGAGCCGATGATCAACGAGGGCACCCGCTACAACAAGGTGCTTCCGGATGGCTGGACCGTGGTCACCAAGGACCGCAAGCTGTCGGCGCAGTGGGAGCACATGATCGCGGTCACCGAGACCGGCGTGGATGTGCTGACGCTGTCGCCCGGCGAATCGCAGGTCTGAGCATGCTGCCGGCGAGCCCGACCCTGGACGCGCCGGCCACCGTCGTCGCCGACCCCGAGTGGGCCGCGGAGGCGCGCCAGACCCTGCAGCAGGCCGATGCGCGCCTGTACCGCCGCTTCGACCAGGGCGACAACATCGAGCGCCTGCTGGCGCTGCGCGCGCGCGCAGCCGATCACCTGATCCGCCTGGCCTGGCAGCGCTGCGTGCCGGCCGGTGCCGGCCTGGCGCTGTTTGCCGTGGGCGGTTACGGACGCGGCGAGCTGTTCCCGCGCTCGGACATCGACCTGCTGGTGTTCGGGCCGACCGCCGCACAGCGCGCGCATGAAGGTGCGCTGGCGCGCCTGTTCGCCCTCCTGTGGGATTGCGGTCTGCCGGTGAGCCATGCGGTGCGCTCGGCGCAGGAATGCGTGCAGGCCAGTGCCGATCAGACGGTCCTCACCGCGTTGATCGAAGCACGCCCGCTTTCCGCGGACGACGCGGCGCGGCAGGCCCTGAAGCAGGCCGTCAATGCCGACGGTCTGTGGCCACCGCGCGACTTCTTCCTGGCCAAGCGCGACGAACTGCTGGCGCGCCATCAGCGTTTCGGCGACACCGCCGACAACCTGGAGCCGGACATCAAGGACGGCCCGGGCGGGCTTCGCGATCTCAATACGCTGGGCTGGATGGCACTGCGCGCGTTTGGCGTGCGCGAGCTGGAAGCGCTGGTCGGGTTGGGGCATCTGGGCCCGGACGAGGCCGCCGCGTTGAAGCGCGAGCGCTGCGCGTTGGCGCAGCTCCGCTTCGGCCTGCACCTGGTGGCCAACCGGCCCGAAGAACGCCTGCGGTTCGACTACCAGAAGACCCTCGCCACGCGGCTCGGTTTCGTTGACGACGTCGAGAGCCTGGCGGTCGAGAAGATGATGCAGGGCTTCTACCGCAGCGCCACCGTGGTGCGGCGGATCAGCGACCGGTTGCTGCAGCGTTTCGAAGAGCAGTTCGACGGCGAGGCCGTGCCCGAGCCGGTCAGCGTGGGCTTCTCGCTGCGCCGCGGCTACCTGGCCGCGAACGACCCGAGCTGGCCGCAGGGCGACATCGAACAGGTGTTCGCGTTGTTCGCCAGCTGGGCCTACAACCCCGACGTGCGCGGCCTGCATTCGCTGACGGCGCGCGCGCTGGCCGAATCGCTGGCCGACCTGCCGCCCTACGAACAGGCCGGGGAGAAAGCGCGCGAGCAGTTCATGGCGCTGCTGCGCAGCCCGCGTGCGGTCGATACGCTGGCCCGCATGGCACGACTGGGCGTGCTGGGTCAGTGGATTCCCGCCTTCGCGCAGGTCTCCGGGCGCATGCAGTTCGACCTGTTCCATGTGTACACGGTGGACCAGCACACGCTGATGGTCCTGCGCAACATCGGCCTGTTTTCCAGCAGCCGTGCCGACGAGCGCTTCTCGATCGCACACGAGGTGTGGCCGCGCCTGCGCAAGCCCGAGCTGCTGCTGCTGGCCGGGTTGTTCCATGACATCGCCAAGGGCCGTGGCGGCGATCACTCGGAGCTGGGCGCGGTGGACGCACGCGCGTTCTGCCAGGCGCATGGCTTGAGTGCATCCGACACCGAACTGGTGGCGTGGCTGGTGGAACAGCACCTGCGCATGTCGGTGACCGCGCAGAAGCAGGACATCTCCGACCCGGACGTGATCCATCGCTTCGGCAGCCTTGTTGCCAGCCGCGACCGCCTGGACTATCTCTACCTGCTGACCTGCGCCGACATCGCCGGGACCAGCCCGAAGCTGTGGAACGCCTGGAAGGACCGGCTGCTGGCCGACCTCTATTTCGCGGCGCGGCGCGCGCTGCGCGACGGCCTGGAAAACCAGATGCCGGCCGCCGAACGCGTGCTGGAGGCGCGCGACTCGGTGCGTGCGCTGGTGCGCGAACGCGGCTATGACGATGCCACCATCGACCGCCAGTTCACGGTGATGCCCGACGAGAGCTTCATCCGCCTGCGCCCCGAGCAGCTCGCCTGGCAGGCCGCCGCGCTGGTGCCGCTCAAGCAGGGCCAGACCCTGGTCAAGGTGCGCCGGATCAGCGCCGATGACGATGCACTGGAAGTGTTCGTGCATTCTCCCGACCGCGATGGCCTGTTCGCCGCGATCGTGATGACCCTGGACCGCAAGGGCTACGGCATCCACCGTGCGCGGGTACTGGACGGTCCGGTGGAGACGATCTTCGATACCTTCGAGGTGACCCCGGCCGACAGCTTCGCCGACGGCGACCCGGTGCGGCTGGAAGCGGCCCTGCGCGATGCGCTGGCCGGCGACCTCACCCGGTTGCGTCCCTCGCGGCGGGTGATTCCGCGCCAGTTGCGGCATTTCCGTTTCGCGCCGCGGATCGAGTTCCGCGATGCCAACGACAACGACACCGGCGGCACGCGCTTCAGCCTGGTCGCACCCGACCGCCCCGGGCTGCTGGCCGACGTCGCTTTCGTGTTGCGCAACCAGGGCCTGCGCGTGCATGACGCGCGCATTGCCACGTTCGGCGAACGCGCCGAAGACATGTTCGTGATCAGCGATGAGCACGACCACCCCCTGACCGACACCGCCAGGCAGCAGCTGCACGACGCCATGCTGGCCTGCCTGGATCCTGATCGAAACGCCGGAGACCCCCACTGATGGCCACCAAGCCTGCCAAGAAGACTGCCGCCAAGACCGCGGCGGCCAAGACCACCGCTGCCAGCGCCACGCCCGCGCCCGCCGTGAAGAAGCCGGTTGCGGCCAAAAAGGCCGTCAAGAAAGCCACCAGCCCGGCCGAGAGCGCGGCCAAGCGCAGCGCCAGCCGCGACGCCAACATCGCGCGCAAGTCGCTGCGCAAGCCGGCCACGCCGGGCGTGGAAGAACTCAAGTTCGGTATTGAAAGTGCCTTCGAGCGCCGCGCCACGCTGACCCTGCACGAACTGGAAGGCTCGACCAAGCCGCTGGTCGGCCGGGTCATCGACGGCCTGGAAACCGGCGAATTCCGCGTTGCCGAGCCGGATGGCCACGGTGGCTGGAAGGTCAACGAGTGGCTGAAGAAGGCGGTGCTGCTGTATTTCCGTGTCAACGACATGGCCGTGGTCGATGCGCGTCCTGCGCCGTTCTGGGACAAGGTCGAATCGCGTTTTGCCGGGTTCGATGAAGCCAAGTTCCGCCGCGCCGGCGTACGCGTGGTACCGGGCGCGATCGCCCGTCGTGGCAGCTACTTCGGCAAGGACGTGGTGCTGATGCCGAGCTTCACCAACATCGGCGCCTACGTGGGCGAGGGCACCATGGTCGATACCTGGGCCACGGTGGGTTCGTGCGCGCAGATCGGCAAGCATTGCCACCTGTCCGGCGGTGCCGGCATCGGCGGCGTGCTGGAGCCGCTGCAGGCCAGCCCGACCATCATCGAGGACCACTGCTTCATCGGCGCGCGTTCGGAAGTGGTGGAAGGCTTCGTGGTCGGCCACCACAGCGTGATCGGCATGGGTGTGTTCCTGGGCCAGAGCACCCGCGTCTACAACCGCGCCACCGGCGAGATCAGCTACGGTTCGGTGCCGCCCTACAGCGTGGTGGTCTCCGGCCAGCTGCCGTCCAAGGACGGTTCGCACTCGCTGTACTGCGCGGTGATCGTCAAGCAGGTCGATGCAAAGACGCGCAGCAAGACCAGCGTCAACGACCTGCTGCGCGGCCTGGCCGACTGAGTCCCGCGATGACGACCACCGTCTACGGATTGAAGAACTGCGATACCTGCAGGAAGGCCACCAGGTGGCTGGACCGTTTCCAGGTGCCGTACACCTTCGTCGACTACCGCGAGCAGAAGCCTTCGCCGGAGACCCTGATCGACTGGGCCGCCCAGGCCGGTGGTTTTCCTGCGTTGATCAACCGGTCCTCCACCACGTGGCGGCAGCTGCCCGAGAACCGCAAGGCGGCCGACTCCGAGGCCGAATGGAAGCTGCTGCTGCGCGAGTACCCGCAGCTGATCAAGCGGCCGGTGCTGGTCAGCGCCGACGGCGTGATGACCCAGGGCTTCTCGGACAACGGCTTCAAGCAGCGGTTCGGAGTGGGCGCGTGAACGACGTCGTTGCCTTGACCTGCGACCTGATCGCGCGTGCCTCGGTGACCCCCGAGGACGCCGGTTGCCAGGCAGTGCTGGCCGGGCGGCTGGAGCGCGCGGGTTTCCAGTGCGAGCACCTGCGGCTGGGCGAGGTCGACAACCTGTGGGCCACCCATGGCGCCGGTTCGCCGGTGCTGGTGCTGCTCGGCCACACCGACGTGGTGCCGGCCGGGCCGGTGTCGGCGTGGACCAGCGATCCGTTTGACCCGGAGATCCGCGACGGCGTGCTGTACGGGCGCGGCGCGGCGGACATGAAAGGCAGCGTGGCCGCGTTCGTGGTCGCCGCCGAACAGTTCGTCGCGGCGCATCCCGATCACCCTGGCACGCTTGCGGTGCTGCTGACCAGTGATGAGGAGGGTGATGCCATCGACGGCGTTCGCCGCGTGGCCGATCTCTTCCGCACGCGCGGCCAGGCCATCGACTGGTGCATCACCGGTGAGCCGTCGTCCACGGCGGTGCTCGGCGATCTGCTGCGGGTGGGACGTCGCGGCAGCCTGTCGGCCACGCTGACGGTGAAGGGCGTGCAGGGGCATGTGGCCTATCCGGACAAGGCGCGCAATCCCATCCACCTGGCGGCGCCCGCGCTGGCCGAGCTCACTGCCCGGCAGTGGGACGACGGCTTCGAGAGTTTCCCGCCGACCAGCCTGCAGGTGTCCAACCTCCAGGCCGGCACCGGGGCCAACAACGTGATTCCCGGCGAGCTGCGGGTGCTGTTCAACCTGCGCTACAACCCGCACTGGAATGCGCCGGTGCTGGAGCAGGAGATCGCCGCGCTGTTGGACCGCCATGCGCTGGACTACACCCTCGCATGGCATCGCAGCGGCGAACCGTTCTATACGCCGGAAGGCACGCTGCGCCGGGTAGCGCGTGAGGTGCTGGGTGAGTTCGCCGGCGGCCCGCCGGAGGAAAGCACCGGCGGCGGGACCTCGGACGCGCGCTTCATCGCGCCGCTGGGCGCGCAGTGCATCGAGGTGGGGCCGGTGAATGCCAGCATCCACCAGGTCGATGAGAATGTGCGGGTCGCGGATCTGGAGCGGCTGCCGGCGCTGTACCTGCGGCTGGTGGAGCGGTTGCTCAGTTGAGCTGGCAACGGGGTACAACCGGCTGATCGCAACGGGCAGATCACAACCGGCCGATGACAACCGATCGATGACAACCGATCGATGACAACCGATCGATGACAACCGATCGATGACAACCGATCGATGACAACCGATCGATGACAACCGATCGATGACAACCGATCGATGACAACCGATCGATGACAACCGATCGATGACAACCGATCGATGACAACCGATCGATGACAACCGATCGATGACAACCGACCGATGACAACCGATCGATGACAACCGACCGATGACAACCGACCGATGACAACCGACCGATGACAACCGACCGATGACAACCGACCGATGACAACCGACCGATGACAACCGACTGGGTAGAGCCGACTGTTAGTCGGCTGCCGTTTGCCGGAACAGCCGACTAACAGTCGGCTCTACCCAGTCGGCTCCACGCAGTTGGTCGTTCCCACCCAGCCATTCCCACCCTGCCATCACGCCACGATCAACCCGAACGCGGCCAGCGCCGCCGCGGCCTGGCGCTGCGAGATCACCGCCTTCTTGAAGTGCTTGCTGTCCATCACGTTCAGCCCGGTGATGTCGGTGCCGCGCAGGTCCGCGCCTTCAAACCGGGTCAGCCGGGTCTGCGCGTTGCGCAGGCTGCCGCCCTCGAACACCGCGTCGCGGAAGTCACAGCCGGAGAGTTCGGCGTCGGAAAAATCCATGCCCTCCAGCTGGGCCTTGCGGAACGACAGGCCGCGCAGGTCGGCGCTGACCAGCAGGCAATCGCGGAATTCCAGCGCCCAGCCGGTCACTTCCTGCAGGTGCGCGCCGGTCAGCTTGCAGTCCTCGAAGCGTACCGAAGACAACGTCGCGCGACGCCAGTGACTGTTGTTCAGATCGCAGTGCGAGAAGCGCGCATCACTGAGCAGGGCTGAACTGAAATCGCACTGGCCACCGCGGCATTTCGTCCACTGGCTCTCCTCCAGCGACCCCGCCAGCCAGCAGGCGCCGGCGACCGAGCAGTGGTTGAACTGGAATCCATCCATGTCCAGCCGCGAGAAGTCGCCGTTGTCGAACGTGCAGCCTTCGAACACGGCCGCGCGTGGATGCGCAGCCACGATGGCCTGCATGCGTTCGCGGGTGATGGTCTCGTCGCGGAAAGTGGCGGTATTCATGCCGCTATTCTGGGCGATGCCAAGGCGAAGAGGCAGACTTGAAAGCGCTCGCGCGGTGTGTACAGCCTGCGCTGCCGCGCCCTCAGTCAAACGTCCAGAACGGCGGCTCGATGGTCTTGCGCCAATACGTCTCGCCGGCCAGGTAGAACCGCTGTGCATACGCCTTCGCGAACCAGCCGGCGGCCGCATCCACATCGCGCGCCACGCCCGCTCGACCGCGGCCCAGCAGCAGGCCGCTGAAATACTGGCCATGGACATTGCCCTGTGCCGCCGCCTGCCCGTACCAGTGCAGGGCCTGTTCGCCATCGCGAGGCAGCCCCATGCCGGTTTCGTACAGGGTGCCGAGATCGACCTGCGCATCTGCGTCGCCACGACGTGCACGCGCCTGGATATCGAGCACCAGCGGGTGCGTCACGCCGTCCTTCGGCGCAATGGCCTGGGGCAGCCGCGAGGATTCCGACGACATGCGGTGGTAGATCGTCGCGCGCAGATCCCAGCGCAGCGCGCTGGCCGCGTCACCGCGGTCGCGGTAGAACCTGGCCAGCATCAACATGGCCATCGGGTTGCCGTGCGCGGCGGCGGCGCGATACCAGCGCTCGGCGCGGCGCGGGGACGGGCGCAGCGCGGCGCCCTGCACGATGTTCGGTCCGCTGCCGTGCAGCAGCTCACCGTGGGTCCAGATCCGGCCCAGCGCTTCTTCGGCCTGGCTGTTCTGGAACGTCCAGGGCGTGACGGCGGCAGCACGCTCGTAGGCGCCCACCGCACGCGGATCATTGAAGGTCTCGTAGGTCCGGGCCGCGTCCAAGAGGCTGTCGACGCTGCCGTCCGCTGCTGCGGTCTCCAGCGACTGGGCGATGCTGGCCGGGGTCCGTAGGGGGGCCGTGCCGCAGGCGGCCAGGGCGAGGCTGAAGGCGACGACGCCAAGCCGCAGGGCGGTGCGTCCGATGCAGGGGTTCATTCCGGTCCGGTGCTGCAGAAGGGGCATGATTATCGCCCCCGACAACCGAAGGTTGCCATCGCAACAGTTGCACCCCGCGAAAAACCGGGGTACGGTCGATCCATGTCCACGCTCCTGGCCACCGCCGTCAACACCACCAACCGCAATAATCTGCGCGCGAATAATCGTGCGCGGCCAATGCGGGACTGCGACCAGGGCTAGAACAAGCAACAAACGCCCGGACCCCAGAAAACCCGCATCGGCCGATGCGGGTTTTTTTTTGGCCGATCGGATGCAGAGACGACGTGTATTCCCCCATCATCAGGAGCTGTTCCCATGTGTTCGATCTTTGGAATGTTCGGCCTGCAGGCCGGCGATGACCTCGCGGCACTGCGCCGCCATGCGCTGGACCTGTCGCAACGCCAGCGGCACCGTGGCCCGGACTGGAGCGGTGTGTATGTCGACGCCGGCGCCATCCTCGTCCACGAGCGGTTGGCCATCGTGGACCCGGCCGGCGGCTCGCAGCCGCTGCTGTCCGAGGACGGCCGCCTGGCGCTCGCGGTCAACGGCGAGATCTACAACCATCGCGAACTCAAGGCCGAGCTGGCCCAGCCGTACGCGTTCCAGACCGGCTCGGACTGCGAAGTGATCAACGCGCTGTACCAGCAGGACACACCTGCATCGTTCCTCAACCGCCTCAACGGCATCTTCGCGTTCGCGCTGTGGGACCGCGACCAGCAGCGGGTGCTGATCGCGCGCGATCCGATCGGCGTGGTGCCGCTGTACTGGGGGCACGATGCGCACGGCAGGCTTGTGGTGGCGTCCGAGCTGAAGTCGCTCGTCGACATCTGTGCCGATGCCGCGCAGTTCCCGCCGGGTCACTGGTACGACAGCGCGACCGACACGCTCACCCGCTACTACGAGCGACCGTGGCGCGACTACGACGCGGTCGAGGGCGTCGAGGCCGACCGGGCCGCGCTGCGCGACGCCTTCGAGCGCGCGGTGCACCGCCAGTTGATGACCGACGTGCCGTACGGCGTGCTGCTCTCCGGTGGCCTGGATTCGTCGTTGGTGGCCGCCGTGGCCGCGCGCTATGCCCGCCACCGCATCGAGGACGGCGATCAGAGCGAGGCCTGGTGGCCGCGGCTGCATTCGTTCGCGATCGGCCTGAAAGGCTCGCCCGACCTCGCCGCGGCCGCCATCGCCGCCGAGGCGCTGGGCACCGTGCACCACGGTTTCGAATACACCTTCGAGGAAGGCCTGGATGCACTGCCGGAGGTGATCCGCCATGTGGAAACCTACGATGTCACCACCATCCGTGCGTCGACGCCGATGTTCCTGCTGGCACGGCGGATCAAGGCGATGGGGGTGAAGATGGTGCTGTCCGGTGAGGGCAGCGACGAGATCTTCGGCGGCTACCTGTACTTCCACAAGGCACCCAACGCGCGCGAGTTCCACGAAGAGCTGGTGCGCAAGCTCGATGCGCTCAACAACTACGACTGCCTGCGCGCCAACAAGTCGATGATGGCCTGGGGCGTGGAGCCGCGCGTGCCGTTCCTGGACCGCGAGTTCCTCGACGTGGCCATGCGCATCGATGCGCGCCACAAGATGGTGGGGCAGGGCGCAAACGGCGCGCGCCGGATAGAGAAGGCGGTGCTGCGCGAAGCGTTCGAGGGTTACCTGCCCGATTCGATCCTGTGGCGGCAGAAGGAGCAGTTCAGCGATGGCGTCGGCTACGGCTGGATCGACGGCCTCAAGGCACACGCCGAGACGCAGATCAGCGACCGGGTGATGGCCGCGGCGGACAAGCGCTTCGTACACAACCCGCCGCAGACCAAGGAGGCCTACTACTACCGGCACGTATTCGAGCAGTTCTTCCCGACCCAGGCCGCGGCCGAGACCGTGCCCGGCGGGAAGTCCATTGCCTGTTCGTCGCCCGCGGCGATCGCGTGGGACGCCAGCTTCGCAGCCATGGCCGACCCCTCCGGCCGCGCCGTGGCCGGCGTGCACGAGCAGGCCTTGGCGTAACAAGGCCGGGGGGCTGGCATCGGGTAGTGCCGGCCGCTGGCCGGCTCCTCGTACGCCACGCATCGCGCGCAGCCGGCGTAGTGCCGGCCGCTGGCCGGCTCCTCGTACGCCAGGCATCGCGCGGAGCCGGCCAGCGGCCGGCACTACCGGGTAACATTCGCTCCTCATGCATTGGGGAATGTTCATGGACGTACAGACCGGAGGCGACGTGCCGCGGATGAAATGGGGTTGGCACTACCTGGCCTGGGCCGGGATTCCGCTGGTCATCGGCCTCGCACTGGCGCGCTACGCCGGGCCGGAGCTGCCGGCCGCCGCAGCAAAGGCGGAGGCCGTGGTCGGCAGCGACTGGGCCCACCACCTGGCGTCGCCGCTCGGCCTGTTCCTGCTGCAGCTGCTGGTGCTGCTGGTCGTCGCCAAAGGCGCCGGTGCGCTGCTGAAGCGGCTGGGCCAGCCGGCCGTGATCGGCGAAATGGCCGCGGGACTGATGATGGGGCCGCTGGTGCTGGGCAGCCTGCTGCCCGACCTGCACAGTGCCCTGTTCCCGGCCAGCTCGCTGGGCCCGCTGGGCATGCTGAGCCAGCTGGGCGTGCTGATGTTCCTGCTGGTGGCCGGGGCCGAGCTCGACCTGGGCGGGCTGCGCGGCCGCCGCCGTTTCGCCTTTACCGTCAGCCATGCCGGCATTGCCGTGCCGTTCGTGCTGGGCGTGCTGCTGGCGATCTGGCTGTTCCCCGAACATGGCCCGCAGGGCGTCAGCTTCACTGCGTTCGCGCTGTTTGTCGGCATCTCGCTGAGCATCACCGCGTTCCCGGTGCTGCTGCGCATCCTGGCTGATCGGGGCCTCACCCACACGCCGCTGGGGCAGACCGCCATCGCCTGTGCGGCGCTCGGCGATGCCACGGCATGGTGCCTGCTGGCGCTGATCGTCGCGGCGGCGCAGGCGACCGGCTGGGTCCCGGCCAGCCTCAGCCTGCTGTGCGTGGTGGCGTTCATCGCGCTGATGCTCGGCCTGGTCAAGCCGTGGTTCTCGCGCCAGGTCATCCGACCGGGCAGCGAAGGCCGCTGGCTGCTGGGCGTGCTGCTGCTCTCGCTGGCCAGCGCGC
Source organism: Stenotrophomonas sp. KH_036_B (assembly GCF_057839485.1). NCBI lineage: Bacteria > Pseudomonadati > Pseudomonadota > Gammaproteobacteria > Lysobacterales > Lysobacteraceae > Stenotrophomonas > Stenotrophomonas sp. KH_036_B. Next base: position 1,449,039 of record NZ_CM174491.1, read on the forward strand.
TGGTCACCGAGGTGCTGGGCATCCATGCGCTGTTCGGCGCGTTCGCCGCGGGCGTGGCGGTGTCGTCCAATGCACAGCTGCGCACGCTGTTGATCGAGAAGGTCGAGCCATTCGCCGTCACCCTGCTGCTGCCGTTGTTCTTCGCCATGACCGGCCTGCGCATGCGCGCCGATGCCTTGCAGGCCAGCGACCTGCTGCTGTGTGCGGTGGTGATCGCGGTGGCCACGCTGGGCAAGCTGTTTGGCACCTGGAGCGCGGCACGCAGCGCGGGCATGCAGAGTCGTGAGGCATGGAAGCTGGGTGCGCTGATGAACACCCGTGGCCTGATGGAGCTGATCGTGCTCAACCTGGGCTATGAGCTGGGCTTCCTCGGCGACCGCCTGTTCGCCGTGCTGGTGATCATGGCGCTGGTCACCACGGCGATGACCGGGCCGCTGCTGAGCGGGATGGAGCGCTGGAAGGCGCGCCCCTGACCGCAACGGCGGGATAGGCGGCGCCGGGATACACGACGGCGGTATGCACCGCGGCCGGATACACGACGGTCGGATACACGACGGCGGGATACACGACGGTCGGATACACGACGGGGTAGAGCGGACTGTTAGTCCGCTGCTCTACGCGTGGCCGGTGAGGGCATCGCCAACGGCAGCGGACTAACAGTCCGCTCTACAGTCCGCTGCTCTGCGCGCGGCCGGTGAGGGCATCGCCAACGGCAGCGGACTAACAGTCCGCTCTACCGTCCGCTGCTCTACGCGCGGCCGGTGAGGGCATCGCCAACGGCAGCGGACTAACAGTCCGCTCTACCGTCCGCTCTACAGTCCGCTCTACCGTCCGCTCTACAGTCCGCGCTACGGCTCGAGCACCAAGGTGTAACGGGCTTCGCCCGGCAGGAACGGCGTCGGCGTGCCCTGCACCCAATCCTCGTGTCCTGCCCCCCAGAACGGCGACAGCGGATGCCCGCTCTGGCCGCCGGGCATGTGGATCAGGCCCTGGTCCTCGTGCCCGGGCGATACCACCATGCGCTGCGAAGCGCCGAATGCCGGTCCCTGTACGCGCGGCATGTCGCGGTCGCCGGGCAGGCCATCGGCCGGCATGCACAGCCACGGCCGCGCGAACGCGGGCAGGGCGCGGCTGATCGGGTGGCAGATGGACGCCGTGTTGCGCTCGCCCCAGGTGCGCCTGGCCAGGTCCGGCCCCTGTCCGGCCAGCTCGGCCTCCGCCTGGCGCGCCGCATCGGCCAGCAGCGCGTCCCAGTCCTTGTACGGTGGCGGCAGCAGATGCGCAGGCCGCTCCGTGACCAGCGGCCACAGCACCCCTTCGATCTGCGCCAGCTTCGGCTCCAGGTACGCCGCGCCCAACGTCGCTTTCGCCTGTGCCAACAGGCCGGCGGACACGATGTCCTGCACCTTGCCGCGGAATCCGCGCGTGATCCGGTAGCTCACCGCATCGGGCGCCGCGCGGCCCTCCCAATGGCGGCTGGCCACCTCCAGCCGCTTCAGCGCCGGATCGTCGCTGTGTTCGACCACCTGCCGCAGCACACCCCACCACCGTTCCAGGAACACCGCGCGGTCGTCCAGCTGGATGGCCAGCAGGTCGTTCTCGTTGAAGCGTTGTTTCGCCAGGAGGTCGTCGCGGATCTGCCGGCCGCGCGCGCCCAGGTCATAGCCGGCATTGCCGGCGACCGCGAGGTCGGCCCCATCCAGCACGCGCCCGTTGGCGGTCCACAACCGCTGCGTGGGTGGGTCGACCAAGGCGGGTGAGTGGTCGCTGCGGATTGACCAGGGGGCGCAGGTCGCGGGCGCGACGGAGGTGGCGCCGTTCGGCGGGCACTCCGCCGCACGGTCGGGGCGTGCGCCGATCAGGCGCCACGCGATCCGGCCGTGCTGGTCGGCCAACAGCAGGTTCTGGGTCGGAATGCCGGCGCGGTCGGCGATCCGCAGGGCGTCGTCCAGGTCCCGCGCACGCGCCAGGTGGGCGAAGTCCAGGCGCACCGCACCGGGCAGCTGGGCGGTCCAGCGCAGTGCCTCGCCGCTGCCATCCGCACGCTCGTGCAGCAGCGGCCCCCACGCGCTTTCGCGCACGCGCAGCATCACATCAGGCTGGCCGGCAACCTGGATCCGCTCCTGGTGCGTGGTGATGCCGCCCGCACCGGCCGGTACGGCCACGTAGTCGGCATTGTCGATGTAGCTGTTGGTGAAGCCCCAGGCGACATGCCCGTTGCTGCCCACCACGATGGCCGGCAGGCCCGGCAATGAGAAGCCGCTCGCATCCACCTTGCCGCCGGGCGCGTCCGGATCGGGAAAACGCACGCGCACGCGGAACCACAGGTTCGGTGCGCGCAGGCCCAGGTGCATGTCGTCGGCCAGGATGGCGCGGCCATCGGCGGTCAGCGCACCGGCCACCGCGAAGTTGTTGCTGCCGTGCACGTCCGCGTCCGCCGCTTTCCCGGCCGCTGCCGAACCTTGATCCTTACCCAATCGCACTGCGTCCGCGTCCGGCAACACGGCATTGCCGCGCGCCTCACCGAACAACGGCGCATCCCATTCGCTGCCATCGTGGCTGAGCAGCGCATACAGCGCCGGCGGCACCACGTCACGGATGCGGCGCATCGCCAGTTCGTTCTGGTTGGTGGGGTCCTGCAGGTCCGCATACATCGCCAGCCCGGTGAGCACCGAATCGGTGGCGGTCCATGCGGCCGGCGCCTGGCGCAGCAGCAGGTACGGCCACGGGCGCACGCGCAGGTCCTGGAGGCCACTGTTGACGCCTTCCACATACGCCTGCACGACCTGCGGGCGGTCACCCATCGCCACAGCAAGATGGGCGTCGGTGCGCGCGCGCAGGCGGTGCGCGCGCATGCGCTGGTCCATCGGCACGGCGGCCGGTCCGAACAGCGCCGACAGCTCACCGGCGGCGGAGCGGCGCATCAGGTCCATCTCGAAGTAGCGTTCCTGCGCGTGCACCAGGCCCAGGGCGCGCATCGCATCGGCTTCGCTGCCGGCGTCGATGGTGACCACGCCCAGCGCATCGCGGGTAACGCTGGCCCGCCCCTGCAGCCCGGTGAGGTGCTGTTCCCCGTCAAGCGTGGGCAGGCTGCCGCGCAGCAGCCACCACACCAGGCCGATCACGACCAGCACCAGCAGCACCAGACCCCACGCACCCCGCTTCAGCCAACGACGCATCCCGGCTCCCTGAAAACCACGTAAGGCCGGGGCGTGCCCGGTTATCCACCCTGCGGTGGAACGCGTTGCCGCCGGCCCCGACTGCGCCTGCGCATGCAACTGATTCCGATTAGATCACGGCGGTCCGGGATAGGGCACCATGGCCCCATCGATTCACTGGAGACCCCCCATGAAAGGCCATCCCGACGTCATTGCCTGCCTGAAGGAGCTGCTGCGCGGCGAGCTGGCCGCGCGCGACCAGTACTTCATCCATTCGCGCCGCTACGAGGACCAGGGCCTGTTCGCCTTGTACGAGCGCCTCAACCACGAGATGGAAGAAGAGACCCAGCATGCCGATGCGCTGCTTCGCCGCATCCTGTTCCTGGGCGGCGATCCGGACATGCGCCCGCACGTGTTCGCGCCCGGCGTGACCGTGGAAGAAATGCTGCGGAAGGACCTGGACACCGAGTACAGCGTGCGCGACAACCTGGCCGCCGGCATGAAGCTGTGCGAACAGCACCAGGACTACGTGAGCCGCGACATGCTGCTGGTGCAGCTCAAGGACACCGAGGAAGACCACGCCTGGTGGCTGGAGCAGCAGCTGGGCCTGATCAAGCGCCTCGGCCTGGCCCTGTACCAGACCAGCAAGATCGACGCGAAGGGCACCGCCGCGCATTGAGTGCTTTCCGGGACCTGCATGCCAGCCAGCGTCTGCCAGCACGCCGCAGGAACCTCGCCCGCTTTGGAGCGACTGGGTAGAGCCGACTAACAGTCGGCTCTACCGTGCAACCAAACGAAAAACGGCCGGGTTTCCCCGGCCGTTTTTTCATGTCCGTCGCAAGGACATCATTCCACCGACAATCCTTCCACCTTCTGCCAGCCACGCGGCAGCAGATGCCCACGCGTCGCACGCGTGCCCAGGTACGTGTCCAGATCCTTGAACGACAGGTTCATGGTGCGCGCGCCGCTGCGCACCAGCAGCGTGTTGCCGGGGCTCACCGATACCACCGCGACCACCCGCTCGGTGGCGAGCTTGGCCTTGGGGATGTCGATGATCTTGTTGCCCTTGCCCTTGTCCAGTTCCGGCAGGTCGGTGGCCGCAATCGCCAGCAGGTTGCCCGAACTGGTGACCGCCACGATCCGGTCGGTGTCCGGGTTGGCGACCACGGCCGGGGTCAGCACCTTGGAACCGGAGGTCAGGTTGAGCATCGCCTTGCCGGCCTTGTTGCGGCCGGTGAGGTTCTCGAAGCGCGTCACGAAGCCGTAGCCATGCGTGGATGCCAGCACGAAGCGGGTGGTGTTCTCGCCACTGGCCAGGGTCATGAACGCACTGCCCGGGGCCGGCGAGAAGCGGCCGGTGAGCGGTTCACCGTTGCCGCGCGCCGAGGGCAGGGTGTGGATCAACGTCGAGTAGGCGCGGCCCTCGCTGTCCAGGAACGCCACCTGCTGGGTGCTGCGCGCGCGCACCGAACCCAGCAGCGCGTCACCATCACGGTAGGACAGCGTGGACGGGTCCATGTCGTGGCCCTTGGCCGCGCGGATCCAGCCCTTCTCCGACAGCACCACCGTCATCGGCTCGCTCGGCACCAGCTCGGTCTCGTCGATCGCCTGCGCCGCGCCCCGCTGCACCAGCGGCGAACGCCGCGCATCGCCGAACTTCTTCGCGTCGGCCACCAGCTCGTCGCGGATCAGCTTGCGCAGCTTGGTCTTGCTGTCCAGGATCGACTGGATCCTGTCGCGCTCCTTGGCCAGCTCATCCTGCTCGCCGCGGATCTTCATTTCCTCCAGGCGCGCCAGCTGCTTCAGCTTGGTTTCCAGGATGTACTCGGCCTGGTCGTCGCTCAGCGCAAAGCGCGCGATCAACGCCGCCTTGGGCTCGTCCTCGGTGCGGATGATGTGGATCACTTCATCCAGGTTGAGGAACGCCACCAGCAGGCCTTCCAACATGTGCAGGCGGCGCTCGACCCTTTCCAGGCGGTGGGTCAGGCGCCGGGTCACGGTGGTGCCGCGGAACTGCAGCCACTCGCTGAGCAGCATCTTCAGGTTCTTCACCTGCGGACGCCCGTCCAGCCCGATCACGTTCATGTTGACCCGGTAGCTGCGCTCCAGGTCGGTGGTGGCGAACAGGTGGCCCATCAGCTGTTCGGCATCGACCCGGTTGGAACGCGGTATCAGCACCACCCGCACCGGGTTGGCATGGTCGGATTCGTCGCGGATGTCTTCCAGCCACGGCAGCTTCTTGGCCCGCATCTGCGCGGCGATCTGTTCGATCACCTTCGATGGCGAGACCTGGAAGGGCAGCGCGTTGATCACGATGTTGGTGCCTTCCTTGAGGAAGGTAGACCGCGCGCGCACGCTGCCGTAGCCGGTTTCGTACATGCTGCGCAGGTCGGCGGCCGGGGTGATGATCTCGGCCGCGCTTGGGTAGTCCGGGCCCTTCACGTGCTCCAGCAGGTCGGCGATGCTCGCCTCCGGATCGTCGAGCAGGTGCAGCAGCGCACTGACGATCTCGTTGAGGTTGTGCGGCGGCACATCGGTGGCCATGCCCACGGCGATGCCGGTGGTGCCGTTGAGCAGCAGGTGCGGCAGGCGTGCCGGCATCCACGTCGGCTCTTCCAGGGTGCCGTCGAAGTTCGGGGTCCAGTCGGTGGTGCCCTGGTTGATTTCGCCCAGCAGCACTTCGGCGATCGGGGTCAGCTTGGATTCGGTGTAACGCATCGCCGCGAACGACTTGGGATCGTCAGTCGAACCGAAGTTGCCCTGGCCTTCGATCAGCGGGTAGCGGTAGGAGAACGGCTGGGCCATCAGCACGAGCGCCTCGTAACACGCGCTGTCACCGTGCGGGTGGTATTTACCGATCACGTCGCCGACGGTGCGCGCGGACTTCTTGGGCTTGGAGCCGGCGTTCAGCCCCAGCTCGCTCATCGCATAGATGATGCGGCGCTGCACCGGCTTGAGGCCATCGCCGAGGAACGGCAGCGCACGGTCGAGCACCACGTACATCGAATAGTCGAGGTACGCCCGTTCGGCGTACTCGCGCAGGGGCAGCTGTTCAAAGCCGTGGAAGGCGGGGCGGGCAAGATCGGTCATGCGGCATTGTTACCTGTGGCAAGGGACGGCGACGGCTGACGCCCTCGCAGGCGGTCGATTATCCGGATGCGGCGGGGGATGCCAAGCCGCGTGTTGCAGGCAGGGGGTGGCTGCCGCGCGCCAGGTAGCGTCCGGGCGGACTGCCGAAGTGGCGGCGGAACACGGTGACGAAGGCGCTGGGGCTGCTGAAGCCCAGTTCGTGGGCGATGGCCGAGACGCTGGCGCCGTCGGACAGGCGGCGCAGCCCTTCGGCCAGGCGCGCCTGCTGGCGCCACTGCGCGAAGCTCAGCGTGGTCTCGTCGCGGAAGTGGCGGGTCAGGGTGCGCGGCGAGAGCCCCGCCCACTGCGCCCACTGCTCCAGGCTGCGGTCGTCGGCGGGCTCGGCGATCAGCTGCGAGGCAATCCGCAACAGGCGGCGGTCGCGCGGCATCGGCAGGTGGGTGCGCTGGCGCGGGGCATTGCGCAGTTCATCGAGCAGCACTTCCATGATGTGGCGCTGTGCGGGCGTCGCCTCGGCGCTGGGCGCCCAGGTGGTCACCCGCAGCGCCAGGGCCTGGAGCAGGTCGGAGATGCCCACCACGCAGGGCTCGGCGGGCAGGTCCCGGGCCAGCGCCGGGGCGATGATGACCCCCCAGCCGCGCAGCGGCCCGCGGATATCCACGGTGTGCGGTTCCCCGGGCGGCATCCAGCCCGCGCAGCCGGGCGGCATCGACCACGTGCCGTGGCGGGTGCGCACCGTGAGCAGGCCCGCATCCACGCAGATCAGCTGGGCCCGGTGGTGTTCGTGCCAGTCGACCTCGCGTTCCAGCCCGCGCGGGCTGTCCACCCGGAAGCCCAGCACGCCCAGCCCGTCGTCGCGCTCGAACCAGTCGAGCACGTCGCTGCGGATCTGGACGCCGGGCGCGTCCGTTGGCCTGAAAGTGTTATCCATTGTCCATATTGTAATACCGGGCCAGTCAGCGCCGCCATTAAGGTAGCGCCTCCCATCGTTCCATCTGCTGCAACACAGCATTTTGTTCCAATTTAAATATTTCTATTGAGAAATATATTTTTTGGAACAAAATACGCACCCATGATCTGCCCTGATGCCAATCCCCCCAGCTTCGGCCTGCTGCTGCGCCAGGTGCGCGACGGCCTGGTCCGCCAGCTCGACACGTCGATGGCCGAGGAAAACCTCGGCATCGGCTTCACCCACTACCTGGGCCTGAAGGTGTTGTCGGCGCGTGCGCCGTGCACCGCCAACGAACTGGCCCAGGCCCTGGACCAGGTGCCCAGCGCGGTCACCCGCCTGCTGGACAAGCTGGAAGCGCTCCACTGCGTGCGGCGCGAGCCCCACGCGCAGGACCGGCGGGCGCTGCAGATCGTGCTTACCGATGAAGGCCGCCAGCTGTGGGCCCGGCTGAAGCAGCGGGGCGACCAGACGATGGACGACGCCATGCGCGACCTGTCTTCGGACGAACGCGCGCACCTGCTTTCCCTCATGACCCGTGTACGTGACTCCCTCAATACGCCATGACCTCTTCAACTGATCGCACCTCATCGCTGCGGCCCCTGCGCCCGGTGCTGCCGGCCGTGCTGGCGCTGGCGCTGGCCGCCTGTGCCAGCACCGGTGGCCTGCAACCCCAGGGCCAGCTGCTCGACGCCGACAGCCTGCAGACCCAGCGCACCCTGGCCGGCCACTCCCTGAGCCCGGCCGCCTGGCCCGCCACCGACTGGTGGCGCGCACTGGGCGACCCGCAGCTGGACGCACTCATTGCCGAAGGCCTGCAGCGCAACCCGGGGCTGGACGCGGCCGACGCGCGCCTGCGCCAGGCACGCTCGCAGATCGGCACCGCGCATGCCGATCGCCTGCCCAGCCTGTCCGCATCCGGTGGCTACACCGGCGTGCGACTGCCCGAATCGATGGTCGGCGATGAGCTGGGCGGCAGCTATGCCGGCAGTGGCCAGGCCTATCTCAGCTTCAGCTATGGCATCGACCTGTGGGGCGGCAAGCGCGCCGCCTGGGAAGCGGCCGTGGACAGCGGCCATGCCGCCGAGGTGGATGCACAGGCGGCGCGCCTGAACCTGTCGGCCGGCATCGCCGAGGCATACGCGCAGCTGGGCTTTGCCTGGCAGCTGCACGACGTGGCCAGCGAAGAGCTGGCACGCTCGCAGAAGACGTTGACCCTGACCCGCCAGCGTCGCGCGGCCGGCATCGACAGCGACCTGCAGACCCGCCAGGCCGAAACCCGCATCCCGGCCGCGCAGCAGCAGCGGCAGGCCGCACAGCAGCAGATCGACGAGGCCCGCACCGCGCTGGCCGCGCTGGTCGGGCAGGGCCCGGATCGCGGCCTGCAGATCGAGCGGCCGCAGGTGCTCGATCCGTTGGCGCTGCAGCTGCCCGGCGTGCTGCCGAGCGAACTGCTGGGTCGCCGCCCGGACATCGTCGCCGCGCGCTGGCGCGTGGAGGCGGCCGGTCGCGAGATCCATGCGGCCAAGGCGAAGTTCTATCCCAGCCTCAACCTCACCGCACTCGGCGGCGTGGTGTCCAGTGAAGTGGACCAGCTGCTCAAGAGCGGCTCGACGTTCGCCTTCATCGGCCCGGCGCTGAGCCTGCCGATCTTCGACGGGGGCCGCCTGCGCGCCAACCTGGACAAGACCGATGCGGCGTACGACCTGGCCGTGGCCGACTACAACCAGTCGGTGGTCAACGCGCTGCGCGATGTCGCCGACCAGGTCAACGCGGTGCGCTCGCTGGCCGACCAGGCCGCCTCGCAGGCGCAGGCCGTGGCCACCGCGCGTGCCGCCCACGATCTGGCGCAGCAGCGCTACAAGGCCGGCATTGGCAGCTACCTGGACGTGCTCAGCGTGGAATCGCAGCTGTTGCAGTCGCAGCAGCAGCTGGCCTCGCTGCAGTCGCGGCAGATCCTTGTTTCGGTACGGCTGAGCCAGGCACTGGGCGGTGGCTTCACCCCGTCCGGCGACGCCGCCACGCTCGCCACCGCCCCCGAATCCACGCATTCCTGAGATACCTTCCATGAGCCAGACTTCCGCTCCTGCTGCCGCACCGGCAGCCCCCTCCCGTCGTGGCAAGCTGCTGCGCGGCCTGCTGGTCATCGTGGTGCTGCTGCTGGCTGCCGCCGCGCTGTGGTACTTCATGTTCGGCCGCTGGTTCGAAGACACCGACGATGCCTACGTGCAGGGCAACCAGGTGCAGATCACCCCGCTGGTGACCGGTACGGTGGTGGCCATCAATGCCGATGACGGCATGCGCGTCGAGCGCGGCCAGCTGCTGGTGCAGCTGGACCCGGCCGACACCGAAGTGGCGCTGCAGCAGGCCCAGGCCAACCTGGCCAAAACCGTGCGCCAGACCCGCGGCCTGTACCGCAGCGTGGAAGGCGCGCAGGCCGAGTTGAACGCCCGCCAGGTCACCCTCAACCGCGTCCGCGAAGACTTCGCGCGCCGCAAGGGGCTGGCCGCGACCGGCGCCATTTCCGATGAAGAGCTGGCCCACGCGCGTACCGAGCTGGCCGCCGCCGAGGCGGCAGTGGCCGGGTCGCGCGAAACCTTCGAGCGCAGCAATGCGCTCGTCGATGACACCGTGATCGCCACCCAGCCGGACGTGCAGGCGGCCGCCGCGCAGCTGCGCCAGGCCTACCTCAACAATGCGCGCGCCGGCATCGTCGCGCCGGTCACCGGTTATGTGGCCCGTCGTTCGGTGCAGGTCGGCCAGCGCGTGCAGCCGGGTACTGCGCTGATGGCGGTGGTGCCGACCGAGCAGATGTGGGTGGAAGCCAACTTCAAGGAAACCCAGCTGCGCCACATGCGCCTGGGCCAGGAAGTGGAACTGCGCTCGGACCTGTACGGCGGTGACGTGCACTACAAGGGCCGCATCGACAGCCTGGGCCTGGGCACCGGTTCGGCGTTCTCGCTGCTGCCGGCGCAGAACGCGAGCGGCAACTGGATCAAGATCGTGCAGCGCGTTCCGGTGCGTATCGCGATCGATGCCAAGCAGCTGGCCGAGCACCCGCTGCGCATCGGTCTGTCGATGAAGGCCGAGGTGAGCCTGCGCGACCAGAAGGGCACCGTGCTGCCGACCGCTGCGGCCAAGGGCCAGGTGTTCGACACCGACGTGTACGCCAAGCAGCTGCACAACGCCGACGACGCGATCCACGAGATCATCCAGAACAATCTGCCGCGCACGGCAAAGGCAAGCTGAGGTCCCCATGTCCGCACAAGCTCCCGCCGCGCCCGGTAACCCGGGCGCGCCGTCGGCGCCAGGTGCGACCGGCGCGTTCCGGCCGGCCAATGTCGCGCTGTGTACTGCAGGCCTGGCCATGGCCTCGTTCATGCAGGTGCTCGACACCACCATCGCCAATGTGTCGCTGCCCACCATCGCCGGCAACCTCGGTGCCAGTTCGCAGCAGGCCACCTGGGTCATCACGTCGTTCGCGGTCAGCACGGCGATCGCGCTGCCGCTGACCGGTTGGCTCAGCCGCCGTTTTGGCGAAACCAAGCTGTTCATCTGGGCGACGCTTTCGTTCGTGGTCGCGTCGCTGCTGTGTGGCCTGGCGCAGAGCATGGGCATGCTGGTGGTGTCGCGGGCGCTGCAGGGTTTCGTGGCCGGTCCGATGTACCCGATCACGCAGTCGCTGCTGGTCTCGATCTACCCGCGTGAGAAACGCGGGCAGGCGCTGGCGCTGCTGGCGATGATCACGGTGGTGGCGCCGATCTGCGGCCCGATCCTGGGCGGCTGGATCACGGACAACTACAGCTGGGAATGGATTTTCCTGATCAACGTGCCGCTGGGCATCTTCGCGGCGCTGGTGGTCGGCAATCAGTTGAAGGGGCGCCCGGAGCAGATCGAAAAGCCGAAGATGGATTACGTGGGCCTGATCACGCTGATCATCGGGGTGGGCGCGCTGCAGCTGGTGCTCGACCTGGGCAATGACGAGGATTGGTTCAGTTCGCCGACGATCGTGGCGCTGGCCTGTGTGTCGGTGGTGGCGTTGGCGGTGTTCCTGATCTGGGAGCTCACCGACAAGGACCCGATCGTGGACCTGCGTCTGTTCCGCCACCGCAACTTCCGCGCCGGTACGCTGGCGATGGTGGTGGCCTATGCGGCATTCTTCAGTGTGTCGCTGCTGATCCCGCAGTGGCTGCAGCGTGACATGGGCTATACGGCGATCTGGGCGGGTCTGGCAACGGCGCCCATCGGCATCCTGCCGGTGATCATGACGCCGTTCGTGGGCAAGTACGCGTCGCGGTTCGACATGCGCTGGATTGCGTCCTTCGCGTTCGTGTTCCTGTCGTTCACGAGTTTCCTGCGTTCGGGCTTCAACCTGCAGGTAGACTTCGCGCATGTGGCGGGGGTGCAGCTGATCATGGGTATCGGTGTGGCACTGTTCTTCATGCCGGTGCTGCAGATCCTGCTGTCGGACCTGGACGGGCGCGAGATCGCGGCCGGCTCGGGCCTGGCGACGTTCCTGCGCACGCTCGGCGGCAGCTTCGCGGCGTCGTTGACGACGTGGCTGTGGGCACGCCGCACGCAGCAGCACCACGCGCACATGACCGAGAACATCTCGGGCTACACGCCGGGGATGCAGGACCAGGTGGCGGCGATGGGGCAGGGCGACCTGCAGCACGGGGCGGCGGCGCTCAACAACATGATCAACCACCAGGCATCGCAGATGGGTTTCAACGACATCTTCTTCCTGCTGGGCTGGATCTTCCTGGCCATCATCGCCTTCCTGTGGCTGGCCAAGCCGCCGTTCGGCGCAGGGGCGGGCGCAGCCTCCGCCGGCGGGCATTGATGCGCTGACCTGTTGAAACAAAGAACCCCGCCGAAGAGCGGGGTTTTTTGTTGTGTGCTGCTGACAGCGAACGGCGCACAGCAGCGTTTTTGTTGTTCCGTGCTGGGGAGGCCGGCGGGCAGCCCCTTACGGGACACGCCGCAAGTACGTCCGTGTAGGCTTGGCAAAAACATCCATGTTTTTGACAGTCCCTTCAGGGGCTTCCCGCCGGCCTCCCCCGATGGATGGTCGCGTGCGGGAAGAAAGAGCAGACACGCATGGCGTGCCTCTACGAGGTCGCGTTGATGCATTCCGCGTGATGCCGGTAGGGGCGGTTCCCGAACGACTGCACGGAACAACTCAACATCCGGTAACGCATGAAAACCATCGAAGCCCGCTTCTGATCTCCCCGGGCCACCAACACACCGTCGAGGGTCGGTGGGGGCGGGTTTGCGGGACCGTAGAAAACATGGGCCGGGCGCATGCGCCCGGCGGGTTGGGCAGGACGCCCAACCCAGGCCTTGCCGTGTACGCAGGACTGCGTACACGCGCAAGTTTTCTACGATGGACGGGTTCACGGCGTGTCCCGCAAACCCGCACCCGCCGGCCCAGCTCAGATCATGCGATGGCCACCGGCTGTTCGCACGGATGCATGAGGCTGCCGGGCAGGGCCCGGCACTACAGGATGGGGCGCAATCGCGATTCAACCCGGGAGGGAATGCGCACCAAACCCCGGAAACGAAAAAACCCGCTTGCGCGGGTTTGATCATTTACTGAGTCATGGTGCCCAGGAGAGGACTCGAACCTCCACGAAGTTGCCCCCGCTAGCACCTGAAGCTAGTGCGTCTACCAATTCCGCCACCTGGGCGACTCAGGAGGAGAATTCTGCGGGAGAACCATGAATGTGTCAACAGCATTTCGCAGAAAAGTTTTCGTTCCCGGCGCGTTGCTGCGTCATCGCGATCGCTGTTGCAGAAACGAAAAAACCCGCTTGCGCGGGTTTGATCATTTTCCAAGTCATGGTGCCCAGGAGAGGACTCGAACCTCCACGAAGTTGCCCCCGCTAGCACCTGAAGCTAGTGCGTCTACCAATTCCGCCACCTGGGCGACTTAGAAAGGGAATTATGCGGAACCACCCCGGGGGCTGTCAATGCATGCTGACGCGCCGATGGGCATACTCGGCCGACACCGACGCTCTGGAGTTTCCATGGCACTTCCGATCCTGCACGCCCACCCGCTGTCGTCCTGTTGCCAGAAGGTGCTGATTGCCGCCCGCGTGCTCGGTGTGGCGCTGGACGAGCGGATGCTCAACCTCGGTGACCCCGAGGATCGCGACCGGCTCAACCGCCTGTCCCCGGCCGGGAAGATGCCGGTGCTGGTCGACCAGGGGCGGGCAGTGGCCGAGACCAGCATCATCATCGAGTACCTGCAGCAGCACCTGGCCGGCGAGGGGGCACGCCTGATTCCGGCCGACCCCGATGCGGCGCTGACGGTGCGGTTCTGGGATCGGTTCTCGGACTTCTATCTCATGACCCCCATGCAGGCGTTGACCGCCGAGCTGCTCAAGCCCGAGGGCGGGCGTAACGGGGACGCTGCCGCGGCGGCGCGGTCGACGCTGCTGAACAGCTATGCGGCCATGAACCGTCAGCTGCAGGATCGGACGTGGTTGGCCGGCGAGGGGTTCAGCATGGCCGATTGTGCGGCGGCACCGGCGTTGTTCTATGCGGTGGCCTATGTGGCGGTTCCCGGGAAGGACGCGCACCTGCTCGCTTACATCGAGCGGTTGATGGCGCATGCCGCCGTGGCGGCGGTCGTCGACGCGGCGCGGCCCTGGTTCAAGTACTTCCCGGGGCGGGCGGGGTTGTCCGCCCGGTTTTATACGCCCGACGACGCCTGAAACGAAAAAACCCGCTTGCGCGGGTTTGATCATTTACCGAGTCATGGTGCCCAGGAGAGGACTCGAACCTCCACGAAGTTGCCCCCGCTAGCACCTGAAGCTAGTGCGTCTACCAATTCCGCCACCTGGGCGACTCAGGGGGCGAATTCTGGGCATGTCCGCGAGGCTTGTCAACGGTTTTGTTAAATTTCTTCACAATCCTGCACAGGAGTGCCGCTGACCGGTTCTGCACACGCGCAGCGGTTACTATTGAGGTCAATGAAACCAAAGAAACCGACCCAGGGCGCGAAAGCCCCCAAGTCCCCGGCGCCCAAGAAGGCAGCCGGTCCGTCGGGCAACCCCCGCGCTGCCGCCAAGAAAGCCGGCAAGCTGCCACCCTGGATGCCTGAGTCCCTGAACACCCCTGAGCCGCCGCGCGGCAACAAGCGGGGCGCCAAGCCGGCGCACGCCGGGCCCGTCCCGACCCGCCGCCGCCCGCACCCGGCGCCGCTCGACGGTGAAGTGCAGCTGGATCCCTTCGCGGCCCGCGAAGCGGAACGCTACGCCCAGCCCATTGCCAGCCGCGAGGCGATCCTGCAGCTGCTGGAACGCTGCGATGGTCCCCAGACGGCCGAGGAAGTCGGCATCCATCTGGGCCTGACCGAACCGGACCGTGCCGATGCCCTCGGCAAACGCCTGGGTGCCATGGTCCGCGACGGCCAGCTGGTGCAGAACCGCCGCGGCGGCTTTGCCCCGGTGCAGGCCACCAACCTGATCACCGGCGTGGTGATCGCCAACCCCGAAGGGTTCGGCTTCCTGCGCCCGGTGGACGGCGGTGGCGACGACCTGTTCCTGCCACCGTATGAAATGCGGAAGGTGATGCACGGCGACCGTGTGCTCGCCAACGTCACCGGCATCGACCGTCGCGGCCGTCGTGAAGGCAGCATCGCCCGCGTGCTCGAGCGCGGCATGACCCGCCTGATCGGTCGCTTCAGCATCGAGTTCGGCATCAACTACGTGGTGCCCGACGACAAGCGCATCCAGCGCAACGTGCAGGTTCCGCCCGACCAGACCGGCGACGCCCGCGATGGCCAGCTGGTGGTGTGCGAGATCACCCAGGCGCCGGATACGCGCCGCCCGCCGATCGGCCGCATCATCGCGGTGCTGGGCGACAAGCTCACCGCGTCGTTGATCGTGGAAACCGCGATCCACGGCCACGAGCTGCCGTTCGAGTTCCCGCAGGAAGTGCTGAACGAAGCCGCCGCGGTGCCGATGCAGGTCGAGCCGGCGATGATCGGTGATCGCGTCGACCTGCGCAGCACGCCGCTGGTGACCATCGACGGCGAAGACGCCAAGGACTTCGACGACGCCGTCTACTGCGAACCCAACGACGAAGGCTTCCGCCTGGTCGTGGCGATCGCCGACGTCTCCAATTACGTCCGTCCCGGCACGCCGCTGGACGACGAGGCACAGAAGCGCGCCACCTCGGTGTACTTCCCGGGCTTCGTGGTACCGATGCTGCCGGAGACGCTGTCCAACGGCATCTGCTCGCTGATGCCCAAGGTCGACCGCATGTGCTTCGTCTGCGACATGCAGGTGAACCGCGACGGTGAAGTCATCCACTCGCGCTTCTACGAAGCGGTGATGAACTCGCATGCGCGCCTGACCTACACCCAGGTCTGGCAGGCGGTGGGCGAGAACGACGTGGCCGTGCGCAACCAGATTGCCGCGGTACTGCCGCAGGTCGAGCGCCTGCACCAGCTGTACAAAGTGCTGGCCAAGGCGCGGACCCGTCGCGGCGCGATCGAATTCGAATCGTCCGAAGTGCGCTTCGTGCTGGACAACACCGGCGAAGTCACCCAGGCCGGCATGCTGGTGCGCAACGATGCGCACAAGCTGATCGAGGAATGCATGATCGCGGCCAACGTGCAGGCGGCGCGCTACCTGCTGCACAAGCAGGTGCCGGCGCCGTTCCGTGACCACGCCAAGCCGCCGGAAGCGAAGTTCGACGACCTGCTGGAGTTCCTGAAGGAATTCAAGCTGAGCCTGCCGCCGTGGTCCAAGGTGCAGCCCGGCGATTACACCAAGCTGCTCAAGAAGGTGCGCGAGCGCCCGGACGCGGCCCTGCTGGAATCGGTGCTGCTGCGCAGCCAGAGCCTGGCGGTGTATTCGCCGGACAACCAGGGCCACTTCGGCCTGTCGCTGGACGCCTACGCACACTTCACCTCGCCGATCCGCCGTTACCCCGACCTGCTGGTGCACCGCGCGATCAAGCATGCACTGAGCGGCAAGCCGCTGGAGAAGTTCACCTACTCCGCGCGCGAGATGGCCGCGCTGGCACTGCAGTGCTCCGAACGCGAGCGCCGTGCCGACGAGGCCGAGCGTGAGGTCGACGAACGCTACCGCGCGGCGTGGATGGAAAAGCACGTGGGCGGCCAGTTCGAGGGCGTGATCAGTGGCGTCACCAGCTTCGGCCTGTTCGTCGAACTGGATGAGTCCAAGGTCAACGGCCTGGTCCATGTCACCCAGCTGCCGCACGACTATTACCAGTTCGACGCGACGCGCAAGACGCTGAGCGGCGAGCGCCGCGGCAAGAGCTATCGCCTCGGCGACCGCGTGCGCATCCTGGTGCTCAAGGCCAGCATGGAAGAGCGCAAGATCGACTTCCGTCTGGTGGAAGAGCAGGGCGATGAGGAACCGTCGCCGCCACCGCGTGGACAGCCGGCCAAGCGTCAGAAACAGAAATACTGAACGCGGGCGGCCCCAGGCCGCCTCAATCCGGTAGGTGCCCCCCGTTGGTGGGCACTCCACGCGAGGGATCGACCCATGAACCCCGTTCCCGAGTTCTCCGGCGGTTGCCAGTGCGGCGCGATCCGCTTCCACGTGCGCGGCGCGCTGCCGGACCGCTCGATCTGCCATTGCCGTATGTGCCAGAAGGCCTTCGGCGCCTACTACGCGCCGCTGGTGTCGGTGCGTGGCGCCGATTTCCGCTGGACCCGCGGCGAACCGAAACGGTTTCAATCGTCCAACCATTTCCGTCGGGGCTTCTGCCCCGACTGTGGCACCCCGTTGACCTACGAGGGTGAGGACGGCATGGCCGTGGCGGCCGGTGCGTTCGATCAGCCTGAATGCCTGCCGCCGACCGTCCAGTACGGCACGGAGTCCAAGCTGCCGTTCGTGGACCACCTCGGGGCGCTGGAGGTGATCCTGCAGGAGGACGATCCGGACGCCGAGCGGTTGCGCACCCTGGTGTCCCACCAGCACCCCGACCGTGACACCGAGCGCTGGCCCCGCTGACCCTGACGGCCCGTAGTGATGGGCGCTGCCGGGCAGGCGTCAGACCTCCGGCCGACCCAGGGGCCGGGCCTCCGCCCGGCAACCGGGCCGGCAATGCTCTACCATTACCACCCCCTGTACCGGTCCCGCCCCTGCAATGAGCAAGCAAAGCCAGTGGATCGTCGGCGTCAACGCCGTCGCCTCCTCGATTGAGAACGATGCCGAGAATGTCCGCGAAGTGCTCATCGAGGCCAGCGCGAAGAATCCGCGGCTGACCGAGATCGAGGAAAACGCGCGGCGCAAGGGCATCGACGTGCGCAAGGTCAACACCCAGGCGCTGGACGGCGTGGGCGGCTCGGTGCGTCACCAGGGCGTCGCGGCGCGTTACCAGGCCGCACGCACCTACGGTGAGAACGAACTGGAGGCTCTGGTGGAGGCTGCCGAGGGCAAGGCCCTGCTGCTGATCCTCGAC
Source organism: Stenotrophomonas sp. KH_036_B (assembly GCF_057839485.1). Classification (NCBI taxonomy): domain Bacteria; kingdom Pseudomonadati; phylum Pseudomonadota; class Gammaproteobacteria; order Lysobacterales; family Lysobacteraceae; genus Stenotrophomonas; species Stenotrophomonas sp. KH_036_B. Next base: position 1,466,682 of record NZ_CM174491.1, read on the forward strand.
GAGGTGCAGGACCCGCACAACCTGGGCGCGTGCCTGCGCAGCGCGGCGGCCGCCAATGCCACCGCGGTGATCATCCCCAAGGACAAGTCGGCCACGGTGAATGCCACCGTGCGCAAGACCTCGGCCGGCGCTGCCGACCGCATTCCGGTCGTGGCCGTGACCAACCTGTCGCGTTGCATGAAGGACCTGCAGAAGCTGGGCGTGTGGATCTACGGGCTGGCCGGCGAAGCCAGCGACTCCCTGTACGCCATCGACCTCAAGGGCAACGTGGCCCTGGTACTGGGCGGCGAAGCCGACGGCATGCGTCGCCTGACCCGCGAGAACTGCGATGGCCTGGTCAAGATCCCGATGCCGGGCGACATCGAAAGCCTCAACGTCTCCGTCGCCGCGGGTGTGAGCCTGTTCGAGGCCGTCCGGCAGCGCAGCTGACGCACCCGCGTAGAGCCACGCCCTGCGTGGCTGCGCTTCGATCGGGCACCGCGAAGCCACGCAGGGCGTGGCTCTACTTGGGTGATCGGGCGCCGCGAAGCCACGCAGGGCGTGGCTCTACTTGGGTGATCCGGTACCGCGAAGCCACGCAGGGCGTGGCTCTACTTGGGTGATCCGGTACCGCGAAGCCACGCAGGGCGTGGCTCTACTTGGGTGATCCGGTACCGCGAAGCCACGCAGGGCGTGGCTCTACTTGGGTGATCCGGTACCGCGAAGCCACGCAGGGCGTGGCTCTACTTGGGTGATCCGGTACCGCGAAGCCACGCAGGGCGTGGCTCTACTTGGGTGATCCGGTACCGCGAAGCCACGCAGGGCGTGGCTCTACTTGGGTGATCCGGTACCGCGAAGCCACGCAGGGCGTGGCTCTACCCGGCGTTGGCGCTGCCCCCCAGCGCCTTGAACAGGGTCACGTCGTTGACCAACTGCTTCTGCTTCACCGAGGCCAGCGACAGCTCCGCGTCGCGGCGGGTCTGCTGCGCTTCCAGCCAGGTGCGCAGGTCGGTGGCGCCCACCCGGTAACGCACTTCGTACATGCGCTCGATGGCCACCGCTTCGTCATACGAGGCCTGCGAGGCGGCCACCTGGGTGGCGAACTGCGTGCGCGCGGACAAGGCGTTGTCCACCTCTGACAGCGCGGTGTAAAGCGTGCGGCGGAAACTGTTGGCCGCGATCTGGTAATCGGTCCCGGCCATCTGCGTGTCCAGCTGCGCCTGGCGGATATTGAGGAACGGCAGCGACAGCCCGGCACCGAGCGCGGCGACCGGATTCCTCAGCACGTCCGACAACGAGGTGGCACCGCTGCTCACGCCGCCGGTCAGGCTCAATGCCGGGTAGTAGCTGGTGGCGGTCACCTTGATGTTCTTCAGGCTGTTGCGCAGGCGCAGTTCGGCCGCGCGCAGGTCCGGGCGGCGGCCCAGCAGGTCGGCCGGCAGGCCTTCGGCGATGGCCGGACCGCCCGTGCTCTCCAGCGCCTGCGGCTCGTCGGCCTGCGGCCACGGCTGCCCATCCAGCAGCACGGTCAGCGCATTGCGGCTGGCCACGCGCTGCTGCTCCAATGCGCTCTGCGCGGCGCGCTGCGCCTCCAGGCTCTGCGTGGCCTGGCGCACTTCCAGTCGCGACACCGCGCCGGCGTCGAAGCGCGCCTGCACCAGTTGCCGGGTGCGCTGCAGCCGCGCCAGGTTGGCCTCGCCGGCGCTGATGGACTGGTTGAGATAGGCCAGCGTCCAGTACTGCGTGGCCACGTCGCCGATCACCAGCAACGCGGTGTTCTGCAGGTCCTCTTCGCTGGCCTGGGCCTCCCACTGGGCGATGTCGCGCTGTGCGCGCAGCCGGCCCCACAGGTCGATTTCCCACTGCAGTGACACGCCGGCCGAGCTGCCGCGGTTCCAGTCGGCGCTCTGGTCGATGGGGCGGCTGCCGCTGCTGCTGACGCTGCCCGACGGCTGTGGCCACAACGCATTGTCGGCCAGGCCGGCCTGCAGGCGGGCGCGTTGCACGGCCAGCCCGGCCGTGGCCAGGTCGGTGTTGGCCTGCAGGGCGCGCGCGATCACCCGGTCCAGGCGCGGATCGCCGAAGCCGGTCCACCAGGCATCGTCACGCACGTCGGTGCGCAGTGTCGCCGGTGCATGCGATGGCTCGGTCGGGGCATTGCGCTGCGCGTCGCCGCGGCCATACACGGCCGGCACGCTTGGCGGGTCCACCCGGTACTGGCCGGTGCTCACGCAGGCAGACAGGAGCAGGGCAGTGGTGCAGGCCAGCGCCAGCGGGCGCACGGCGGGAACCAACGGATACAGGAAAGGAATCTTCATTCGCGCGCCAGCGCCTCCACGGGGTCGAGTTGGGCCGCATTGCGTGCCGGAAGGAAGCCGAATGCCACACCGATCAGGCTCGAGCACGCAAATGCGGCCACGATGGAGAAGGTGGAGAACAGCATCTGGAAATCAGGGGCGAAGCGGCCGAACAGCCACCCCACCAGCAGCGACAGCCCAACCCCGAGCAACCCGCCCAGCAGGCAGACCAGCACCGCTTCGATCAGGAACTGCTGGCGGATGTCGCTCTGCCGCGCGCCGACGGCCATGCGCACGCCGATCTCGCGGGTGCGTTCGGTCACCGACACCAGCATGATGTTCATTACGCCGATGCCACCGACCAGCAGTGCGATCGCGGCGATGGCACTGATCAGCAGGGTCATGGTGCGCGTGGTCTGTTCGATGGTCTCGCGGATCTCGGCGCTGTTGCTGAGGAAGAAGTCCTCCGTGCCATGGCGCATGACCAGCAGCTTGGAGATGGCCGCCTGCGCCGCATCCATCGGGGTGGCGTCATCCACACGCACGGTGATGCTCGAGACATGACTCTGGCCGAGCATGCGCGACATCACGGTGGTGTAGGGCACCCAGATCGACAGGCTGGTGCTGCTGCCAAACCCCATGCTCTGGCGCTGGGCCACGCCGATCACGCGCACCGGCACGTTGCCGAGCAGGATCACCTGGCCCACCGGGTCGGCGCCGTTGGGGAAGAACTGGGTACGGGTGTTCTCGTCGATCACCGCGACCTGCGCCAGACCCTTCACCGCGTCCGCGTCGAAGAAGCTGCCCGCGCTGAGGGTCACGCCCTTGACCCGGAAGAACTGCTCGCCGACGCCACTCACCTGCGCGGTGGCCGACTGGTTGCGGTAGCGCGCCGTGGCCGAGGACGACACGCTGGGGGTGACGCTGTCGATGTAGCTCTGCCGCGACAGCGCGTCGGCATCGCTGGCCTTGAGCGTCTGCACGCGCGCCGAGCGCATGTCGCCGAAGCCGCGCCCCGGATAGACATCGATGGTGTTGGTGCCCAGCGCGCTGATGTTCTGCAGGATCTGCTGCTGCGAGCCGTTGCCCATGGCCACCACCGACACCACCGAGGCGATGCCGATGATGATGCCCAGCATGGTCAGGAAGGTGCGCAGGCGGTGGGCGTTCATCGCCAGCAGCGCCATGCGGAAGGCTTCGGTGAAGCGGTCGCGCGCGGCGCGCCAGCTGTGGCCCTTGGCGGCGGCCACGGTCGGCGTGCGCTGGGCGCGGTAGCGCGGTGCCTTGTCGTTGATGCGGTCGGCGATGATCTCGCCGTCGCGGATCTCGATGATGCGCTGGGCGTGTTCGGCCACCGACATGTCGTGGGTGACGATGATGATGGTGTGGCCTTCGGCATGCAGCTCGCCCAGGATGCCCATCACTTCCTCGCCGGATTTCGTGTCCAGCGCGCCGGTCGGCTCGTCGGCCAGGATCACCTCGCCACCGTTCATCAGGGCGCGCGCGATGGACACCCGCTGCTGCTGGCCACCGGAGAGCTGCCCCGGCTTGTGCTGCATGCGGTCGCCCAGGCCCAGCCGCTGCAGCAGCTGCTCGGCGCGCGCGGTGCGCACGGCCGCCGGGCTGCCCGCATAGACGGAAGGCACTTCCACGTTGCCGCGCGCATCCAGGTCGCCGAGCAGGTGGTAGCGCTGGAAGATGAAGCCGAAGTGCTCGCGGCGCAGTTCGGCCAGCTCGTCGGGCAGCATGCTGCCGGTCTCGCGGCCGGCCACCTGGTAGCTGCCCCGGGTGGGGCGGTCCAGGCAGCCCAGGATGTTCATCAGGGTGGACTTGCCCGAGCCGGACTGCCCGACGATGGCCACGATCTCGCCCGCCGCGATGTCCAGGTTGACGTCGCGCAGCACGGCGATGGTCTCGTCGCCGGCCGGAAACTCGCGGCGCAGGTCGCGCAGCCGCAGCAGCGGCGTGCCGGTGGGGGCGGTCTTCATCGACGCGGCCCGCCCATGCCCGGGCCGCCCATGCGCATCTGCGCGCCGCCGCGGTTGCCGCCGCTGTTCGCAGACGGGGTGGCGCTGCCTTCGCCGACCACGACCTTCTCGCCTTCGTTCAGACCCGAGAGCACCTCGGCGCTGGAACCGGTGTTGATTCCGATCTTCACCTTGCGCGGCTGCGGCACGCCATCGGCGTCGGCCACTTGCACCACGTACTGGCCGTCACGCGCCTTCCGACCCAGCGCCACCGACGGAATGGTCAGCACGCCCTTGGCCTGCTTCAGCAGCACCGACACCTGCGCGGTCATGTCGATGCGCAGCGTGCCGTCCGGGTTCTCCACGTCGAACAACGCGTTGTAGTACACCGCCGAACTGGCGCTGGAGCTGGACGAACTGGAGCTGCTGGCGCTGTCGCTGGCAATCGACGACGGCGCCGGATTGATCTGGCGCAGGGTCGCGTGGTACTTGCGGTCCGGATCGCCCAGCGTGGTGAAGTACACCGGCATGCCGGCCTTGATCTTGACCACGTCCGCTTCGGATACCTCGGCGTTCACCGTCACCAGATCCAGCCGCGCCAGCATCACGATGGTCGGCGCGGTCTGGTTGGCGTTGACGGTGCGGCCTTCCTCGGCCACCACCGCCACCACGGTGCCGTCCATCGGCGCGGTGATGCGGGTGTAGGCCAGGTTGGCGTTCGCCGTGCCCAGCTCCGTTTCGCGGCCCTTGATCTGCGCATCGTAGGACTTGACCTGCGCGCGCGCGGTCTTGAGCTGTGCCTCGGCGGTGTCGTACTCCGCACGCGAGGTGGCCTCGGCGGCGAGCATTTCCTGCTGGCGGGCGAATTCGAGTTCCGCCTGGCGCAGGCTGGCCTGCTGCACCGCGCGCTGCGCGGTGACCTGGTCCAGCGATGCCTGCGCGTTGAGCACGGCGTTGCGCTGGGTGGTGGCGTCGATTTCGGCGATCAGGTCGCCTTGCTTGACCGAATCACCCAGCTGCACCTTCAGCGACTTGATCTGGCCCGAGGCCTGGGCACCGACGCTGACCAGCTTGTAGGCATCGATCACGCCGGTCGCTTCCACCGTCTGTTCCAGGTCGCCGCGGGTGACCGGGCTGGTGGCCAGGGTCGGGGCGGTCGGTTTACGCAGGGTCCATGCGACAATGCCGCAGGCCACAGCGACGACGGCAAGCAGCAGCAGCACGCGGCCGCGGCGGGTGGTGGGCAGGCGGGGCTTCACGATGATCGTCAACTCGACAGGCCGGCATGCGGCGTTGTCAGCATTGTGAAGAGCGGCCGCGGAGGGCTCAACGCTCGCCGTGTAACAGGATGTAACCGCGCCCCTGTTTTCGCGTGTCCGTGTGTATCGTGCGCACTGCCTGAAACATGCGTACGCAAACCAGAGGATGCGGTTCAGCTCCCGACAGGGGATCATCGCCGCATGGAGAACACGACTACGATGCAACGCCTGCTGATCGTCGATGACGACAACGACATCCGCCAGCTGCTGGCCGAACAGCTCGGCCGCGCCGGCTACCAGGTCAGTACCGCCAGCGATGGCCAGGGCATGCGCCAGGTGCTGGAGCGCGAGCACGTGGACCTGATCGTGCTCGACCTCAACCTGCCGCGCGAGGATGGCCTCACGCTGTGCCGCGACCTGCGCGCACGCTCGAGCACGCCGGTGATCATGCTCACCGCGCGCAGCGAGCCGATCGACCGCGTGCTGGGCCTGGAGATGGGCGCCGACGACTACCTGGGCAAGCCGTTCGAGCCGCGCGAGCTGCTGGCGCGCATCCGCAACGTGCTGCGCCGGACCGAGGCACTGCCGGCCAATCTGGAGCCGCTGGCGATCCGACGCGCGCGCTTCTCGCAGTGGACCTTCGACCTGGAACATCGCCACCTGGTGGATCCCAACGGCCGCGTGGTCGTGCTGTCCGGCGCCGAGTTCCGCCTGCTGCGCGTGTTCGTCGGCCATGCCAACAAGGTGCTGTCGCGCGAGCAGCTGGTGTCGCTGAGCAGTGGCCGCAGCTACGAGTCGCAGGACCGTGCCATCGACCTGCAGGTCAGCCGGCTGCGCAACAAGCTGGCCGATGACGGCGGCAGCGATGGCCTGATCAAGACCGTGCGCAACGAAGGCTATGTGCTGGCCACGGCGGTCACGCTGGAATGATGCGCCTGCGCCGCTTCTTCGCCTCGATGGTCGGGCGCCTGTTCGTGATCCTGCTGCTGGGCATGAGCGTGGCTGCGATCGGCGCCACCATGCTGGCCAGTGCCAAGCGGCAGCAGGAATTCGAGCGCCAGAACCTCACCCGCATCGCCGACCGCCTGCAGGGCTTCGTCAACATGCTCGACGGCGACCCCGAGCTGCGCGACCGCCTGCTCACGGTGGGTGGGCCCGCGGTACGCAGCCTGCCGGAGGGTGCCCGCCTCGGTCGCGAGGACGTGGCGCTGATGGATGTGCTGCAGGACCGCCAGGGTCCGGTGGCGCAGGCCACGGTGCACTTCACTTCATTCCGGTCGTGCCTGGCCAAGGCGCAGGAGCTGCTGCCGCCGCCGCCGCCGCAGGACCGCCGCCGCAAGCCGCCGCATGAGCGCGACCCGGCCTTCATTCCGCCCAAGTGCCGCGCCGTGCAGCTGCCGCTGAGCGATGGCACCGTGCTGTCACTGGCGCTGGAGTCGCCGGCCATCGCCCACAACGGCATCCTCGCCGTGGACCCGCTGTTCCTGACCCTGCTGGTGCTCGCCATCGGGGCCCTGGCCTACGTGGTGGCGCGCATGGCCAGCGCGCCGCTGCAGCGCCTGGCCTCGGCCGCCGCCGAGCTGGGCGATGACCTGCAGCGTGCCCCGATGCCGGTCACCGGGCCGCTGGAAGTGCGGCGCGCCGCCGAGGCCTTCAACGCCATGCAGAAGCGCCTGCAGCGCACGCTGGGGGAACGCACCCAGATGCTGGCGGCGATCACCCACGACCTGCAGACCCCCGTCACCCGGCTGCGGCTGCGGCTGGAGAATGTGGGCGATGAAGCGCTGCGCGAGCGCCTGATCGGTGACCTCGGTGCCATGCAGGCCCTGATCCGCGAAGGCCTGGAGCTGGCGCGCAGCGCGGAGAGCGCCGAGCCGCGGGCGGCGCTGGACCTGGACTCGCTGCTGGAGAGCATCGTCGAGGATGCGGTCGAGGCCGGCGCCGAGGCCCGCTTCGAGCAGGGCAGCGGCGCGGTGCTGATGCTGCGGCCGCTGGCCATGCACCGGCTGTTCTCGAACCTGGTCGACAATGCCATCGGCTACGGCGGCATCGCGCTGGTCCGGGTCGAGCAGGGCGCGGACGGCGTGGTGGTGCGGGTGCGCGACAACGGCCCTGGCCTGGCCGAGGACGAGCTGGAGATGGTGTTCGACCCCTTCGTACGCCTGGAGACCTCGCGCTCGCGGGCGACCGGCGGGGCCGGGCTGGGCCTGACCATCGCCCGCGCGCTGGCCGAGAAGGACGGCGCGACCCTGCATCTGCACAACCCGCCCCAGGGAGGTCTGGAGGCCGTGGTGCACTGGCCGGCACCGCCCCGACCGCCAGCCACGCGCGCCGGCTGATCGCTGACGAGGCAAATCGCTGCGGATTTGCCTACTATGGGCAACCCCCGCCGGTTTCCGCCGCATGAGCGTGCCCAACCTGGCCGGTCTCCACAACGGCGCAGCGCTTCCCGCGCTGCGTCATTCCTGCTCCCCGCCAGGTCCTCACGGATGAGGCAAGGGGGATGCCGGAGCCGGTGGCGGCCGGTACAACCTCGAGTGCCCCTGCAGCGCCTCTGGCTGGCGCTGGTCTGGCTGTGCCTGCTGTGTGGCGTGCCGGCGACGCTGGCCGCGCAGGACGGCCCGCCGCCGCTGCGCGACTACGCCATCGATGTATGGACCTCGCGCAACGGCCTGCCGCACAACTCGCTGCGCGACATCGCGCAGACCCCGGAAGGCCACCTGTGGTTCGCCACCTGGGAAGGGCTGGTGCGCTACAACGGCCTGGACTTCACCGTGTTCGACCGCAGCACCCGCCCGGGCCTGCGCGACAACGGTGTGGGCGCGCTGTACGTGGACCGCTCCGGCGGGCTGTGGATCAGCGACTCGCGCGGCAACGTGACCCGGCGCAGTGCCGACGGCCGGTGGCAGGTGTTCGAGCACCAGCCGCCCGCACCGCAGGTGCTGATCCAGGCCATGCAGATGGACAGCCACGGGCGGCTGTGGCTGCTGTACGAAGGCAATGGCATCGGCAGCCTGTCGCAGGGCGGGCACTTCGAGTACCAGAAGCCGCCGGCCGACGTGCCGATGGCGATGAGCTTCACCAAGCTGGTGGTGGATGCGCAGGACCGGGTCTGGGTCGGCACCCTCGACGGGCTGGTGGTGCGCGGCAGTGATGGCGTGCTGCGCCGCGCGCCGGAGAGTTACGGCCTGGGCCGTGGGCTGGTGTGGCCGTACCGTGCCCCGGACGGGGTGCTGTGGATCGTCGCCGGCGAGCGCATCTACCGCATGCAGGACGGTGTGCCACAACTGCAGCACCGTCTCTCCGGCGGCATGCACATCACCGCGATGCTGCAGGACCGCCATGGCGATCTGTGGCTGGGCACCGAGAACCAGGGGCTGCTGCGGCTGTCGCGGCACGGACTGGAACGCCTGCCGACCGGGCTGTCGCTGCCGGGCGGGCGCGTGGTGAGCCTGCGCGAAGATGCCGAAGGCAGCATCTGGGTGGGCGCCAATGGAGGCCTGTACCGGCTGCGCGAAACGCTGTTCAGCAGCTTCACCGAGCGCGACGGGCTCAGTGGCGACTACGTGCGCACCGTGCTGGAAGATCGTGATCGCCAGATGTGGATCGGCAGCGCCAGTGGCCTGGACCGCCGCGATGCGCAGGGCGTGTTCCACCCGGTGCCGCTGCGCAACAGCGGCGGCAAGACGCCGTCCGTGCTCAGCCTGGCGCAGGACCACCAGGGCGGGTTGTGGGTCGGCACCTTCGGTGACGGCATCCTGCGCCTGGATGCGCAGGGCCGCATGCTGCGCCATTACGGCGCGGAGGATGGCCTGCCGGGCGGCAACATCCGCGCGATGAGCGTGGACCGCGAGGGCGCGGTGTGGGCCGGGACCCAGAAGGGCGTGGCGCGTATCGATGCCAGCGGCGTGTCGGTGCCCACCGTGCCCGGGCTGCCGACCGGCCTGGTCACCGCGCTGGCGCATGACGCCGACGGCGATCTGTGGGTCGGCACCATCGAAGGCATCCGCGTGCTGCGCGGCGACCGGGTGCAGGCCATCGACCTGGCGCCGCTGGGCGGCGGGCGCAGCGTGTTCGGGTTCCAGCAGATCGGCGATGCCATGTGGATCAGCAGCGATCGCGGCCTGTACCGCTACCAGGACGGCACGCTGGCCCGGGTCGGGCTGGAACAGGGCATGCCGGTGGACACGGTGTTCCAGCTGGTGCCCGACCGGGTCGGCAACGTCTGGATCAGTTCCAATCGCGGCGTGCTGCGTACCGACATGGCCATGCTCAACGACGTGGCCGACGGCCGCACGCGGCGGGTCGAGGTCGAGCACTACAACGAAATCGACGGCATGGCCAATTCGCAGGCCAATGGCAGCTCCGGGCCATCGGCGATCCTGCGCCACGACGGCACCTTCTGGGTGGTCACCGCCGGCGGCCTCAGCATGGTCGACCCGCTGCGCCTGCAGCGCTTCCGCGAGCGCCTGGCCCCACCGGCGGCGATCGAAACGGTGCTGGTCGACGGGGTGCCGCTGCACTGGCAGGGCGCCAACCACAACACGCTGCCGGGCGGGCGCCGGCTCAGCATCAGCTACGTGGGCCTGAGCTACCTGCTGTCCGAGCGCATCCGGTACCGCACCCGCCTGGAAGGGCTCGACAGCAGCTGGATCGAACGCGGCCAGCAGCGCAGCGTGGAATTCATCGGCCTGCCGCCGGGCGACTACACCCTGCATGTGGCCGCCGCGCATCCGGGCGGTACGTGGAGCGGCAGCGAGGCGACATGGTCGTTCACCGTCGAACCGTTCCTGTGGCAGCGGCGCAGCGTGCAGTTCATCGGCGGCCTGCTGTTGCTGGCCGGGCTGGTGGCGTTGTACCGCTACCTGATCAAACGCTACAAGGCCAGCAACGTGCGCCTGGCGCGCAAGGTCGACGAAGCCACCCGCGACCTCAAGGCGCAGACCGCCAGCCTGCAGGCATTGAACGAGGAGAAGACCCAGCTGGCCGCGCGCCTGGCGGTGCAGGCCGAGCAGTTCGAACGGCAGGCCCGCGAGGATGCGCTGACCGGGCTGCCCAACCGCCGCGCGTTCGACGAGGCGCTGGCGCGCGACTTCGCGCGTTCGCAGCGCAGTGGCCACCCGCTGTGCCTGGTGGTGCTGGACATCGACCACTTCAAGGAAGTCAACGACCAGCACAGCCACAGCGTGGGCGACGTGGTGCTGGTCGAAGTGGCGCGGGTGATCGCCTCGGCCTGTCGTGATTCGGACATGCCGGCGCGTACCGGTGGCGAAGAGTTCACCCTGCTGCTCAATGACACCCGCCTGGCCGAAGCCGCGCAGGTGTGTGCGCGGCTGCGCGGGCTGTTCCATGACCACCCGGACTGGGCCGGCGTGCCGGGCCTGCAGGTGACCTTCAGTGCCGGACTGGTCGAGCTGGACGCCGCCGACCGCACCCCGATGCTGCTCTACCAGCGCGCCGACCGCGCGCTGTACCGCGCCAAGAGCGAAGGCCGGGATAGAACCGCGATCGGTTGATCACCCGGCCGCAGGGCACCGCACGGAAGAAGGGACGCGCGGATTACCGGCGTATGCCGATCAAGGACGCGGCCAGGCGTTCGCGATGGTGCAGAACAGCTTCGCGGTCTGCTCGGTGTCGTACACCGCGCTGTGCGCTTCGTCCGCATCCCAGCCCAGGCCGGCCGCCGCAGCCGCACGGGCCAGCACGGTCTGCCCGTACGCGATGCCGGCCATGGTGACCGTATCGAACACGCTGAAGGGATGGAACGGATTGCGCTTGTGGCCGACCCGGTTCACCGCCGCGTTGACGAAGCCCAGGTCGAAATGCGCGTTGTGCCCGACCAGGATCGCGCGCTGGCAGCCGTACTTCTTCATCGCGGCACGCACCGGCGCGAAGACGTGGTCCAGCGCGTCCTTCTCGGACTTGGCCAGCCGGAACGGGTGGTCGAGGATGATGCCGGTGATTTCCAGCGACTTCGGGTCGATCTCCAGGCCCTCGGCCGGGATCACGTGGGCGCTGGCGGTCTGCCCCGGATAGAGCAGGCCGTTGTCGTCCATCTCGATCGGCACCGCCGCGATTTCCAGCAACGCATTGCGGTTGCAGTCGAAACCGCCGGTTTCCACATCGACCACCACCGGCAGGAAGCCACGGAAGCGGGTCGCCATCATGCGCGGGGCGGCAGAGGGCACGTCTTCAGCCACCGCCGGCGTGCCGGCGGCCTGGGGGAGGTCTTGGGTCATCGACGCAGTTTAGCAGAGGCGCCTGACCGGCCCATGGCCGGGTCTGGCGATCCGTTGCCGGCCCCACGCGCCGGCAGGCCCGGCGCGTGGGATGACCCGGAAAGGCCGTGCGGCCCCGCTCAACGCCCGTTGAGCACCACGTCGGCGATCAGCCCGGTGGCCACGGCGATCAGTACGTAGCGGTTGTCGACCTTGCGCCACTGCTGGCCACGCTTGGGCGCATGCAGGCCGTGGCGCTTGTAGTCGCTGACGTAGTCGCCGCGATGGTCCTTCTGCAGGTGGCCGCCCCGACGCGGCGGATCATGACGGTCGTGCCCGCGCGATGGGCCATGGCCGCGATCATCGCGCTGGTCATGGCGGTCGCGGGTGTCGCGATCGTTGTCGTACCGCGGCGGAGCGGCAAAGGCGGCGCCGGTAGCGGCAAGCAGGCTCAGGGACAGCGTGGCGGCAATCAGTCGTTTCATGGTGGTTCCTCTGGATCGGGTGGGGTGGAACGCAGGTCCAGAGTGGAATTTTTTTGATGAATAGGGAATTAAAAAAGGCCGATACGCGGTATCGGCCTGTAACGGCGTGTAACACCCGCGGGCGCGGGCGTTTACGGGTGCTCGGTGCTGCTGGTTTCGTCGCGCTTCTCACGCGGCGGCAGGACCTGTTCGCCGTGCACCAGGAACCACACGTTCTCGGCGATGTTTGTGGCATGGTCGCCCACGCGCTCCAGGTTCTTGGCCATGAACAGCAGGTGGGTGCACGGGGTGATGTTGCGCGGGTCTTCCATCATGTAGGTCAGCAGCTCGCGGAACAGCGCGGTGTACTGGGCGTCCAGGCGCGCGTCGTCGTCGCGCAGCGCCAGCGCGGCAGCGGCGTCGTTGTCGCGGTACGCCTCGATGGCGCGACGCACCTGCTGCGCGGCCAGCCGGCCCAGCGAACGCAGGCCCTGGATCTGCGGCAGCGGCGGCACCTTGCTCAGCGCGATGGAGCGCTTGGCGACATTGGCGGCATAGTCGCCGATGCGTTCGATGTCGGCCGGGATGCGCAGGCCCGCCAGGATCTCGCGCAGGTCGCGTGCCATCGGGCCGCGCAGCGCCAGGCGCATGACGTCATGGCTGATCTGCTGCTCCAGGCTGTCGATGGCCTCGTCGTTGGCGATGATGCGCTGGGCGGCGTTCTCGTCGCGCTTCTCGATGACGTCCATCGACGCATCCAGCTGGGCCACGGCCATCTCGCCCATGCGCACGATCTCGGCCACCAGGCGCTGCTGTTCTTCGTCGTAGCTTTTGACGATGTGGTCGTTGGGGAAGTTCATGTCGGTTTCCGTAGCGCCAGGCCAAGCCCGGCTGAAGGGTGTGGAGAAGCAGCTGGATTCAACCAAACCGCCCGGTGATGTAATCCTCGGTCTGCTGCTTGTTGGGCTGCGAGAAGATCACTTCGGTACGGTCGTGCTCGATCAGGTCGCCCAGGTACATGAAGGCGGTGTAGTCCGACACGCGTGCGGCCTGCTGCATGTTGTGGGTCACGATGACGATGGTGTAGTCGTGCTTGAGCTCCTCGACCAGCTGCTCGATGCGGCTGGTGGAGATCGGGTCCAGCGCCGAGGTCGGCTCGTCGAGCAGCAGCACGTCCGGGCGCAGGGCCACGGCGCGGGCAATGCACAGACGCTGCTGCTGGCCACCGGAGAGGCCCAGTGCGCTCTGGTTGAGCTTGTCCTTCACCTCGTCCCACAGCGCACCCTGGCGCAGGGCATGCTCCACGCGGTTGTTCATGTCCGCCTTGGACAGCTTCTCGTGGTGTCGGATGCCGTAGGCGACGTTCTCGAAGATGGTCATCGGGAACGGCACCGGCTTCTGGAACACCATGCCGACCTTGCTGCGCAGGCGGTTCATCGGGTACTTGGGCGAGAGGATGTTCTCACCGTCCAGCAGCACTTCGCCGCGCGCTTCCAGCTTCGGGTACAGCGCGTAGATGCGGTTGAAGATGCGCAGCAGGGTGGACTTTCCGCAGCCGGACGGACCGATCAGCGCGGTGACGCGCTTTTCCGGGATTTCCAGCGCGATGTTCTTCAGCGCGTGGAACTTGTCGTAGTAGAAGTCCAGACCCCGTGCAGCCAGTTTCACCGGCGCCGGGTTGTGCAGGTTTTCATGCGAGGCCGGGACCACGATGCGCTGCATCGGCACGGCATTGGAAAGATCGTTCATGGCGATGTCCGCGGAAAGGTCAGTCATGGGAGATGCGGTTGCGCAGCAGGATGCCGCGCGCGGAGAGGCTGACCAGGAGCACGAACAGGGTCAGCACCAGAGCGCCGGCCCAGGCCAGCGTCTGCCAGGATTCATACGGGCTGCCGGCGAACTGGTTCATCACCACCGGCACGCTCGCCATCGGCTGGAATACGTTGCTGTTCCAGTACTGGTTGCCGAAGGCGGTGAACAGCAGCGGCGCGGTTTCACCGGAGATGCGCGCCAGCGCCAGCAGGATGCCGGTGACGATGCCGGCGGCCGCACTGCGGTACAGCACCTGCACGGTCACCTTCCACTGGGGGACGCCCAGCGACAGCGCCGCTTCGCGCATCTGCGAGGGCACCAGGCGCAGCATCTCGTCGGTGGTGCGCACCACCACCGGCAGCACGATGAAGGCCAGCGACAGCGCACCGGCGAAGGCCGAGAACTGGCCACCGGTCTGCATCACGTACAGGGTGTAGACGAACAGGCCCAGCACGATGGACGGCGCCGAGAGCAGGATGTCGTTGACGAAACGCACCACGGTGCCGGCCTTGCGGAAGTTGCCATACTCGGCCAGCCAGGTGCCGGCCAGCACGCCCAGGGGCGTACCGATGGCGATCGCCAGCGCGCACATCACCGCGCTGCCGAAGAAGGCATTGGCCAGGCCGCCGTCCTGCATGGGCGGTGGGGTCATCTTGGTGAAGAGGTCGAGATTGATCCCGGCCAGGCCCCTGGAGGCCAGGGTGTACAGGATCCAGCCCAGGAAGAACAGGCCGAACAGCGCGGTCAGGCACGACAGCAGCAAGGCGACGACGTTGACGATGCGACGGCGCAGGTACAGCGGCTGCGCGGCGGAATTGGCGGCGGTGGACATCAGTTGCCCTCCTTGCGGGACAAGCGCATCAGCATCAGGCGGGCAATGGCCAGCACCACGAAGGTCACGATGAACAGTACGAAGCCGAGCAGCAGCAGTGCCGAACGGTAGGTCTCGGTGGCTTCACCGAAGTCGTTGGCGATCAACGCGGCGATGGTGGTGCCCGGTTCCAGCAGCGACGGCGACAGGCGCACGCTGTTGCCGATCACGAAGGCCACGGCCATGGTCTCGCCAAGCGCGCGCCCCAGGCCGAGGAAGATGCCGCCGATCACCGCCGAGCGGGTGTAGGGCAGCACGATGTCCCAGCTCACTTCCCACTTGGTGGAGCCCAGCGCGTAGGCCGATTCCTTCAGGCGGGTGGGCACGGTCAGGAACACTTCGCGCATCACCGAGGAGATGAAGGGGATGACCATGATGGCCAGCACGAAGCCGGCGGTCAGTACGCCGATGCCGAGCGGCGGGCCTTGGAACAGTGGGCCGATGATCGGCCACTCGCCCAGGGTTTCATTGAGGACGGGGGTGACATACTCGGTCATCACCGGCACCAGCACGAACAGGCCCCACATGCCGTAGATGATGGAGGGGATGCCGGCCAGCAGTTCGATGGCGGTACCGACCGGGCCACGCATCCAGCGCGGGGCCACTTCGGTGAGGAAGAAGGCGATGCCGAAGCTCACCGGAACCGCGATCACCATGGCGATCAGGGCGGTGACCAGCGTGCCGTAGATCGGTGCGAGCGCACCGAACTTGTTCTCGACCGGATTCCAGTCGGAGGAATAGAAGAAGCTCAGGCCCTGTTCCTGCAGGGCATGGCGACCGCCCCACAGCATCGAGAGCGCGGCGCAGGCCAGGGCGGCCAGCACCAGGATCACGGTGGCGATCAGCGCCCATCGGAACAGTTTGTCGTTGCGTGCATCACGCAGGTCGCGCGAGGACGGTGCGGGTACAGGCTGGGCGATGGCATTCATGGGAAAGGCGGGGGCCCAAGATTAGGTGAGGTAGTGCCAGGCCATGCCTGGCAAAACGTTGTCAAGGCACGAAAAAGCGGACCCGCGCAGCGCAGGTCCGCTCTGGATCATTTGAATTCAGTGGTCCAGTACCCTTCGATCTGCTTGACCAGTTCGGCCGGCAGCGGCACGTAGTGCAGTTCGTTGGCCTGGGCCTGGCCGTTTTCGAAGGCCCACTTGAAGAACGCCAGGGTGTCCTTGCTGCGCTGGGCATCCTTGGGCTGCTTGTGCATCAGCATGAAGTTGGTGGCGGTGATCGGCCACGCCTGGTCGCCGGGGGCGTTGGTGATGACCAGGTTGAAGTCCTTGGCGCTGGCCCAGTCGGCACTGGCGGCGGCGGCACCGAAGGTCTCGGCGGTCGGCTGCACCCAGTTGCCTGCGGCGTTCTGCATGGAGGCGTACGGCATGCCATTCTGCAGCGCGTAGGCCAGTTCGACGTAGCCGATGGAGCCCTTGATCTGCTTCACGTACGAGGCCACGCCTTCGTTGCCCTTGCCACCCACGCCGTCAGGCCACTGCACCGAGGTGCCTTCGCCGACCTTGCTCTTCCAGTCCGGGCTGACCTTGGACAGGTAGTTGGAGAAGTTGAAGGTGGTGCCTGAGCCGTCGGAACGGTGGACCAGGGTGATCTTGCCGTCGGGCAGCTTCACGCCCGGGTTGGCGGCCACGATCGCCGGGTCGTTCCAGGTCTTGACCTTGCCCAGGAAGATATCGGCCAGCAGGGGACCGCTCAGGCGCAGTTTGCCGGCTTCGAGACCGTCGATGTTGACCACCGGGACCACGCCGCCGATGGCGGACGGGAACTGGCCAAGGCCGGCCTGGGCCAGCTCTTCGCTGCTCAGCGGCTTGTCGGAGGAACCGAAATCAACGGTGCCTGCCTTGATCTGGGCGATGCCGCCGCCCGAGCCGATCGACTGGTAGTTGATCTTGGCGCCGGTGGCGGTGTTGTAGTCGGCCGACCACTTGGACACCAGCGGGAAGATGAAGGACGCGCCGGCGCCGGAGATTTCGGCGGTCAGCTTGTCGCCGGCAGCCGGCGCGGCGGCCGGAGTACCAGCGGCCGGTGCGGTGGCCTGGCCTTCAGCGGCCGGCTTGCAGGCGGACAGACCCAGCGCGATGGCCAGGGAAAGGGCGGCGAAGCCGGCCGTATGCAGTTTCATGCGTCACTCCGTAGCGGGATAGGGTGCCGGTCTCGCCGGCTGACGCTGCTATGAAATGATGTTTTTGTTACAGCTTGATGACGTCGTGACCGGGGGCACACCAGATGCCCGCACCACAAGGCCTGGCGGGCAACCTGGCCCGGCTGCTGGTGGGGCGAGTGCGGGGGCCGCCATACCCTTGCCGGTGAAGGTCGCTCAACAGCGGCTGCCGGTGGGTCGAGCGCGGAGCCGCCATACCCTTGCCTGCGAAGGTGCCTCAACAGCGGTTGCCGGTGGGGCGAGCGCGGGGCCGCCATACCCTTGCCGGCGGAGGTCCCTCAACAGCGGCTGCCGGTGAATCGAGCGCCGGGGCGCCTTACCCTTTCCGGCGAATGTCCCCCGGCGTCGGCCTGCGGCCGCCCCCTCCTCCTTTACTTCGCCTACAAGGGCAAGGCGCCCCGGCACTCGACCCACCGGCGTTGGCACCGTGACATCCGCTTGTCCATCGCGAACCGCAAGCCGAGCCCCGTCGCGGGCGGTAGGTCCCTGGCAAAGTAAAGGAGGAGGCGGCGGCGCATGCCGACGCCGGGGGACATTTGCATAGGGGCCTGCCGGCCGCGGCGGGGCCCTCAACGCTCGCGATGAAGTTGATCGAAGACCGTGCCCCAGGCGTCCACAAAAAAAAGCGCGGACCTTTCGATCCGCGCCGCTGGTGCCGTCAGGGGGAGAGAGGACCCGACGGCACCGTTGCTCCCGACCGGTGGGTCACGGCCGCTGGCCGTGACGCCTTCGATCAATATTTCAGATTCTGCGACCAGTAGGTCTCGATCTGCTTGACCAGCGCGTCCGGCAGCGGCACGTAGTCCAGCTGCTTGGCCTGGGCGTCGCCGCTCTTGTAGATCCAGCGGAAGAACTCCTGGGTGGCCTTGGCGTTGGCCACGCTCTTGGGCTGCTTGCGGACCAGGATGAAGTTGGTGGCGGTGATCGGCCACGCTTCGGCGCCCGGGGCGTTGGTCATGACCAGGTAGAAGTCCTTGGCGTTGGCCCAGTCGGCGCTGGCGGCAGCGGCGGCGAAGGACTCGTCGCTCGGCAGCACGACCTTGCCCGAGGCGTTCTTCATCGCGGCGTAGGACATCTTGTTCTGCAGGGCATAGGACAGTTCGACGTAGCCGATGCCGCCCTTGATCTGCTTCACGTACGCGGCAACGCCTTCATTGCCCTTGCCGCCAATGCCGACCGGCCACTGGACGGAGGTGCCTTCGCCGACCTTGCTCTTCCACTCCGGGTTGACCTTGGAGAGGTAGTTGACGAAGTTGAAGGTGGTGCCCGAACCGTCCGAGCGGTGCACGACGGTGATCTTGCCGTCGGGCAGCTTCACGCCCGGGTTCAGCGCGGCGATCGCCGGGTCGTTCCAGGTCTTGATCTTGCCCAGGAAGATGTTGCCCAGGGTCGGGCCGTCCAGCTTGAGCGCGCCCGGGGCGATGCCGGCCACGTTGATCACCGGCACCACGCCGCCGATCACCGAGGGGAACTGCGCCAGGCCGGCAGCGGCCAGCTCTTCGGGCTTCAGCGGGGCGTCGGACGAACCGAAGTCAACGGTCGCGGCCTTGATCTGCGCGATGCCACCACCGGAACCGATGGACTGGTAGTTGACCTTCTTGCCGGTCGCGGTGCTGTAGTCGGCCGACCACTTGGACATGACCGGGTAGATGAACGAGGCGCCCGCGCCGGTCACATCGGCGGCATTGGCGGCGAACACGGACGACGCGGCGAGGACGGCAACGGCGGCGCGCGACTTGAAGGCGTGGATCACGGGGTGGCTCCTGGGATGGATGAAAGTGCGGGGTGTCCCGCCCGGTGCTCATTGCATAACGGTTCGATGACAGGGCAGCGACTGTCATATGACGGCGGGATGACACGCGTTCCCGGCGGTTCCAGCCACGCAGGGCGTGGCTCTACGGCAACCGCACCAGCGTGATCACGCGTACACCCGGATGCACCGCGTAGAGCCACGCCCTGCGTGGCTGCCCGTACACCCGGATGCACACCGCGTAGAGCCACGCCCTGCGTGGCTGCACGTACACCCGGATGCAACAAAAAAGGGCGCAGCCCAAGCTGCGCCCTTCCCATTACAACTGTTTTTGACGACTTACCAGAAGAACTGCAGGCGCGCTTCCAGGATGTTCGGGTCGTCGTTGACGAACGTACGGGTCGCCGAGCTGTACTTCTTGCTGTCCACCATCACGTAGTTCAGCGCGAACTTGGTGTTGGAGCGCCAGTAGTAGTTCACGCCCACCGTCCACATATCCATCTTGCCGCCCAGCACGCCGTCCACGATCGGCGGACGACCCGCAACCGGGTTGGCAAGCAGGTTGCCGTCGTCCAGGTTCATCGAGTCATAGCGTGCGCCCAGCTGCCACATCCCACGGCCCGGCTCGTCCGGCAGACCGGTGGTCGGCACGCCGCTCTTGTAGCCCCAGCTCTCGCCGGTGATGTTCCACAGGCCGCTGACATAGAAGCCGTCGCTCTCGTAGTTGTCGTGCGAGTAACGCTTGGCCTTGCTGGTGTAGTACTCGCCCTGTGCCTTGAACGGGCCGCCGATGTACATCGCTTCGGCGCCGATCGTGGTCAGGCGGTCGGTGTCGACCATGTTCCCGCTGTCGACCAGGCGCGCGGTGGCCAGGTCCGCATTCGGACGGGCGCGCACGCGCAGGGTGTCGGCGTCGGTGTCGTAGTCGACGTAGCTCAGGCCGAAGTGCAGGACCTGGCCCTTCTCGTTGATCGGTGCCCAGGTGCCACGCGCGCCGTAGCCGCTGCCGTGGGCCAGGTTGCGGGTCAGCTCGCGGCCGAAGGCGCTGGCGGTGACCGACCAGTTGTTGTCACCGTAGCTGTAGGCGCCACCGAGACGGCGGGCCACCGCGTAGGTGTTGGTGACCGCGGCCTTGGAGATGAAGTCGTTGTTCTTGGTGCTGGACAGCTCTTCCAGGCTGTTGGGCTGCTTGAACTGGCCCAGCTGCACGAAGTGGTTGGCGTTGCCGGCCAGCTTGTACTTGACGTTGGTGTCCAGGAACTTGTCGGCCTTGGCGTCGTAGCCGACCACCCATTCCACGTTGCCCGGGCCCTTGCCCTTGAGGACCAGCTCGGCGCGGCGCAGTTCGAACTCGCTGTCCTTGCCGTTGGCAGCATCGCCACCGTTGAGGTCGGTCACATCGTTGTCGAACCAGTTGCCGTCGGCCTGGACCAGACCCTCGAAGGTGATCTCCGAGCCGCCGATCACGTCGATGGCCACTTCAGCGTGAGCGGCCGGCACGAACAGCGCAGCAGCCACGGCCGCAGTGAGGAGTTGGCGATGCAGTTTCATGGAAAGGAGCCTTGCAGGCAGGTGGGAAGATGCTGCGCAGGCTAATAAGTGAAGATTGCGTAAATATGACAGTTTCGGACAAAGCGTCCCCCGGCCCGGGGCAGGCGGCGGCTGGGGTTGCCAAAAATGCCTGAAACAGATGACTGCCCGGTTGCGCCCAGATGGCAGTCGCGCCGCCCGCTCAGGCGGCGGTTTTCTGCTTGAACCGGCACAGGTCGCGGATCACGCACTGCGGGCAGTCGGGTTTTCGCGCCTTGCACACGTAGCGCCCGTGCAGGATCAGCCAGTGGTGCGCATCCAGCAGGAACTCGGCCGGAATCACCTTCACCAGCAGGTCCTCGACCGCACGCACGTCCTTGCCCGGGGCCAGTCCGGTGCGGTTGGAGACCCGGAAGATGTGGGTGTCCACCGCCATCACCGGTTCGCCGAAGGCGGTGTTGAGCACTACGTTGGCGGTCTTGCGGCCAACACCCGGCAAGGCCTCGAGCGCGGCGCGGTCGCGCGGCACCTCGCCACCATGCTGCTCCACCAGCAGCCTGCACGCGGCAATCACGTTCTTCGCCTTCGCGTTGAACAGCCCGATGGTGGCGATGTAGTGCTTCAGCCCGTCTTCGCCCAAGGCCAGGATCGCCTGCGGCGTGTTGGCGACCGGGAACAGTTTGCGCGTCGCCTTGTTCACGCCCACGTCGGTGGCCTGCGCGGACAGCGCGACGGCGACCAGCAGTTCAAACGGCGTGGTGTAGTCCAGTTCGGTTTTCGGATGTGGATTGAGTTCGCGCAGCCGCGTGAACATTTCCACGACGTCGGCGTTCGGCATGCGCGCGCTGCGCGGGGCGGCTTTTACGGCGGTAGGCATCACGGAAGCTTTCCTGCGGCCTTGGCCTTGGCGCGCGCGAGGATCGCGGCGGCGGCAGGCGGCA
Organism: Stenotrophomonas sp. KH_036_B; assembly: GCF_057839485.1. NCBI lineage: Bacteria > Pseudomonadati > Pseudomonadota > Gammaproteobacteria > Lysobacterales > Lysobacteraceae > Stenotrophomonas > Stenotrophomonas sp. KH_036_B. The sequence continues at coordinate 1,487,937 of NZ_CM174491.1, forward strand.
GGGCCGGTTTCAATTCGGGTGTGGGCGCCGGTGGGGCACGCCGGGCGTCGCGTTCGGCGGCGCGTCGTGCCAGCCGCTGCGCGCGCTGGCGGTAACGCGCACGCGCGTCCCATGCACGCTGCAGCTGCTGCTGGGCCTGCAGCAGGCGCGCCGGCAGCTCCGGGTGGCCCGGCAACAGCGATGCATCGGCCGGGCCGGGCACGTAGTCCATCAGGCCCGCGGCCAGCGCGCCATCCAGGTCGTCATCGAGCACCAGCAACAGCAGCCGGGCGGGCAGGGGCGTGTCGGTGTGCGTCATGGTTCAGCGGTTCTGGAACACCGGCGGGCGGCGCGCCAGGAACGCCGAGGTGCCTTCGCGCATGTCCTCGGTGGCGAACATCAGGCCGAACTGCGCGCTCTCGTATTCCAGGCCTTCGCCGAGCGCGCATTCGCCGCCGACATGCACCGCATCGAGAATGCCGCGCAGCGCGAGCGGGGCCGAGCGGGCCAGCTGCGCGGCCAGTTCGCCGACGCGCGCATCCAGCTGGTCGGCGGCCACCACCTCGTTGACGATGCCCAGCTGCAGTGCGCGCTGCGCGCTGATCGGCGTGCCCAGCAGACACAGCTCCAGCGTGGCCGCGCGGCCGCACAGGCGCAGCAGCCGCTGGCTGCCGCCGAAGCCGGGAATCAGCCCCAGATTGATCTCGGGCTGGCCCACCTTGGCGGTGTCCGCGGCGACGCGCAGGTGGCAGGCCATGGCCAGTTCCAGGCCGCCGCCGAGGGCAAATCCGTTGATCCTGGCGATGACCGGTTTGCGCAACCGTTCGATGCGGCGCATCAATCCCTGGCCCAGCAGGGAGAAATCGCGACCCTGAACCGGTGTCAGCCCGTTCATTTCGGCGATGTCGGCGCCGGCCACGAAGGCCTTCGGGCCGGCGCCGGTGAGCACCACCACACGCACCTGCGGGTCGGCGTCCGCACCGGCAAAGGCGGCATCCAGGGCTTCCAGCGTGGCCTGGTTGAGGGCATTGAGCTTGTCCGGCCGGTTGACGCTTATCCAGCGGATGGCGCCGTCGTCGATAATGGCAAGGGGGGCGTCGGCCACGGCGTGCTCCTCGGAAACGTTAAAAAAAAGTGATATTGAACTCTGGAAACAAAGACAGGTCATAGCCTGCGTCGTTAGTGGCGGTTCAACGTTGCGGCGGCTATCCTAACCCGTCGCCTCAGGGCGGCCCAACGCGTCCTGAGTTACCACCCCTGGAGAAACGTTTGATGAAGTTGCGTTCTATCGCGGTCGCCGTCGCGGCCCTGGCCCTGACGGGCAATGCCTTCGCCCAGGACACTTCGTCCGAAAAGGGCAAGCTGAGCTATTACTTCGGTTACGACTACGGCAACAACCTGGCCGAGCTCACCGCACGCGGCGAGCAGCTGGACATCAACTCGGTGGTCAAGGGCCTGCAGGATGCCTACGCCAAGAAGCAGCCGTCGATCACCGCCGACCAGTTGAAGCCGGCCGTCGAAGCCTTCCAGAAGCGTGAGCAGGGTCGTGCCCAGGCCGCCAAGGCCGAGTACGAAAAGGCTGCCGCCGAAAACAAGACCAAGAGCACCCAGTTCCTGACCGCCAACAAGGCCAAGGCCGGCGTGCAGGCGCTGCCGAGCGGTGTGCAGTACCGCATCATCGAAGCAGGCAAGGGTGCCAAGCCGACCCAGGCCAGCACCGTGCAGCTGGAAGTCGCTGGTCCGTACCCGTTCGGTACCCGTCCGGCCGAAGCCCGCCCGGCGCAGCAGATTCCGTCGATCAAGGTCAGCGAAGTCGAAATGAAGGCCATGCGCGAAGTACTGCTGCAGATGCCGGCCGGTTCGAAGTGGGAAGTCACCCTGCCGCCGGAACAGGCGTATGGTGCCGACCCGCGCACCCCGTTCCCGCCGAACGTGGCCGTGCAGTTTGAAATCAAGCTGGTCAGCGTCAAATAAGAAAGTGCTGGAACAAACAAACGCGCCGATGGCAACATCGGCGCGTTTTTTGTTTCCGATCGCGTTACTGTTGCCGTGTGCAATCCCTGGAAGAATCCCCGCGTGCCGTGCCGACACCCTGCATTGGAATCTGCGCGCTGGACCGTGCCGGTCTGTGCAGCGGCTGCCTGCGCACGGTGGACGAAATCACCCGCTGGTCAACGATGACCCGACACGAACACGATCATGTGATGCAGCAGGTCCTGCCGCTGCGCGAACAGCTGCGGCAGTCGCTGGGCAGTTCGCTGGCCGGGCACGAACGCCTGCTGCGCGCACTGCATCCGCTGGATGCCCCACCCACCGGCGATGGCTGGAACCACAGTGAACTGGCCGACCTGCTGCCCCCCGGACCTCCGGTGGAGGCGGCGGTGCTGGCCGGGATCATTCCGCGTGCCGGTGGCGCGCAGGTGCTGCTGACCCGGCGCACCGATACGCTGCGCCAGCACGGCGGCCAGGTCGGATTTCCCGGCGGCCGCCAGGAGCCGGATGATCGCGACGCGGTGGCGGCGGCCATTCGCGAGAGCCACGAAGAAATCGCCCTCGCGCACGACCAGGTGCAGGTCCTCGGCTACCTGGACCCGTTCGTGACCATTACCGGTTACCGGGTGATGCCGGTGGTGGCGGTGATCGACCCGGCCTTCGTGGCCGTGCCGCAGCCGGACGAAGTGGCCGAAGTGTTCGAGGTGCCCTTGGCGTACCTGATGGACCCGGCCAACCTGCACCAGGTGGAGATCGACCACCGCGGGCGCATCCGCCACGTGCTGGAATACGGCTGGCCAGGCCAGCGCATCTGGGGCGCCACCGCCGCCATCCTTTACAACCTGCGTCGCCGCCTGGAGCAGCTCGAATGACCACCGCCCCCCCCGATGGCTGGACCACGATCGTCGATGTGGCCACGCTTGCCGCCGCGCTCGAACAGGGGGCGCCGCGCCTGCTGGATGCACGCGCCACCGCCAGCGCCGCACCGCGCCTGCTCGACGCCCGTTTCTCGCTGGGTGATCCGCAGCCCGGTGCACGGGCGTACGCGCAGGGCCATCTGCCGGGCGCGCTGCAGGCCGACCTCAATCGCGACCTGGCCGACATGACCCGGCACGGTCACGGACGCCATCCGCTGCCGGACAGCGACGCCTTCGCGGCGCGCCTGGGGCAGTGGGGCATCGCCCCCGACACGCAGGTGGTGGTGTATGACGCCGGTGACGGCAGCATGGCCGCCGCACGCGCGTGGTGGCTGTTGCGCCTGATCGGTCACACCCGGGTGGCCGTGCTCGATGGGGGCGTCGCGGCCTGGCAGGCGGCGGGGTTGCCGTTGACCACGGAGGTGCCGGAGGTGGCGCCGGCGCCGGCCTATCCCCGGCGTTTCGACACGACGCAGATCGCGTCGGTGGAGGAAATCGCCGCGCGCCTGAAGCATGCGCCGGGCTGGCTGCTGGACGCGCGTGCCGGCGAGCGCTTCCGCGGGGAGGTCGAGCCGTTGGATCCGGTGGCCGGGCATGTGCCTGGGGCCGTCAACCGACCCTTCGGATTGAACGTGGCCGACGGACGCCTGCGCCCGGCGGCAGACCTGCTGGCCGCGCTGCTGCCACTGATCGGCAGGCATGATCCGCAGCAGGTGGTGCTGATGTGCGGCTCGGGCGTGACCGCCTGCCACCTGCTGTTGGCGATGGAAGTGGCCGGTCTGCACGGCGCGCGGATCTATGCCGATTCGTGGAGCGGGTGGGTGAGCGATTCAAGTCGGCCGGTGGCCACCGGCGCGTGATGGAGGCGCGGGATTGCGGCGGGTGATGCGCGGCGCGTTGCGCGGTTGACACGCACGGCGTGTCACTACGACCTGTTACGGGCCCCTCTGGATCCGGATCAAGGCACCAGTGGTTTCAATGGCGTTGCCGCCAACACCCGTGGCCACGGGAACAACGGACCCGGGTCGCGCTTGCGTGGGACGCGGCGTTCCGGGTCATCGGTTGCCACTTCTTCCCTGGTGTCCAGTTGTTCGTGGCCGGCGATGCGCTCCAACCCCGGCAGGGTGTCACACAGATGCTGCAGCAGGTCGATCAGTGCCGCGATCTGGGCGTCGGGGTAGGGCTCGTCCATCGCCTGGTGGCGCGAGTCCAGCCAGTGTGGGTAGCGGCCGGTGTTGACCAGCTCGATGCCGATCGAGCGTGGGTTGCAGCCGCTGACATGGTGGGCCACGCGGTCGGCGGGAACGTACTGGACGATGCTGCCGTCGCGGTCGATGTAGTAATGACCGCTGTTGCCGCTGCCGCTGTCGTACAGCACGCGCTCGCCGTAGCTGCGTGCCATGGCCAGGTCCGGCAGCTCGGTGCAGTGGATCACCACCAGGTCGATGTCTTCCGGCGCGCGCGCCGCCAGCTTCGCCACGTAATGCAGCGGCTGCAGGTCGATGCGGGGAAGGGCACGGTCGGGCATGCGGCGATGCTAGCATTCAGCCATGAACGCTTACATCCATTCCCGCGCGGTGCGTGCATGAGCCGCGGCCACTGCATCCTCTCCCACGGCTTTGAAAGCGGCCCGGACGCCACCAAGGTGACCGCGCTGGCCGAGGTCGCGCAGCGGCTGGGCTGGAGCCACGAACGCCCGGACTACACGGACCTGGACGCCCAGCGCGAGGTCAGCAGCGTCGGCGACGTGCGGGCGCGCCTGCAGCGCCTGATCGAACGTGCCGCCGCGGCTGCCGCACGCGGCCCGGTGGTCCTGGCCGGCTCCAGCCTGGGCGCCTACATCTCCGCCATTGCCTCGCTGCAGGTGCCGGTGCATGGCCTGTTCCTGATGGTCCCACCGACCCGCATGGGGCCCATGCCGGCGCTGGACGCCGCGCCGGTGCCGACGAGCGTGGTCCACGCCTGGCACGACGAACTGATTCCCGCCGCCGACGTCATCGCGTGGGCGCAGGCCCGTTCGGCCCGGCTGCTGCTGGTGGACGACGGCCACCGCCTCAACAACCACGTCGCGGCGTCCGCGCAGGCCTTCGAGACGCTCCTGCAGGCGCTGTAATGCCAGGCCCTGCCTGACTGCCATGGTGGCGCCGGGTGCCCATGTCACAGGCGGTCGGGTCCCCCCGGCGGGGGCGCGGGCATCCCGCGACGGCGCTTTCGGCGACCTCACGTACAATGCGCGGTCCGGCCCCGCGGTCGGGCCGTCTGCCGTGCCCGTGGGCACGCCCCCCTTTTGCTGACCTGCGATACCGATCCCGTGAAATTCTTTGTTTCCTGCGCCAAGGGCCTGGAGTACCTGCTCGCCGATGAACTGCTGGCATTGGGCCTGGACAAGGCCACTGCCACCATTTCCGGCGTGAACGCCGAGGGCGAGCTGCCGCAGGCACTGAAGGTGGTGCTGTGGTCGCGCCTGGCCAGTCGGGTGCTGTGGCCGCTGGCCGAGTTCGAGTGCCCCGACGAGGGCTCGCTGTACCAGGGCGTTTCGTCGATGGCCTGGGAGCAGCACATCCGCCCCGAGCTGACCCTGTCGGTGGACGCCCATGTCTCCGGGACCGAGATCACGCACGCGCGCTTCGCCGCGCAGCGGGTCAAGGACGGCGTGGTCGACAGCCTGCGTTCGCAGGGCATGGAGCGGCCGTCGGTGAACACCGAGTTCCCCGACGTGCGCATCAACCTGTCGCTGCGCAAGGGCCGCGCGACGATCTCGATCGACCTCGGCGGCGGCCCGATGCACCGGCGCGGCTGGCGCATGGCGCAGAACGAGGCGCCGCTGAAGGAGAACCTGGCGGCAGCCGTGCTGATGCGGGCCAACTGGCCCAAGATCCACGCCGAAGGCGGTGGCCTGCTCGACCCGATGTGCGGCAGCGGCACGCTGCTGATCGAAGGCGCGCTGATGGCCGCCGACGTCGCCCCCGGCCTGCAGCGCCACGGGAGCATTCCGCCGAGCCGCTGGCTGGGTTTCGACCGGGATGCATGGAACAGCCTGATGGACGACGCCCGCATCCGCGAGCAGGCGGGGCGCGCCGCGCTCAAGCAGGTCATCCACGGCAGCGATATCGATCCGCATGCGATCCGCGCGGCCAAGGAAAACGCGGAAACCGCCGGCGTGTCCGAGGCGATCTGGTTTGGCGTGCGCGACGTGGCCGACATGCAGGTGCCGCCGCAGGAAACCGGCTGCGTGGTGTGCAACCCGCCTTATGACGAGCGCCTCGCCGCGGACGCGGTGCTGTACCGCCGCCTGGGCGATGCGCTCAAGCGGGCGGTGCCGCAGTGGCGCGCCAGCCTGCTGTGTGGCAGTGCCGAGCTGGCGTTTGCCACGGGCCTGCGCGCCACCAAGAAATACCAGCTGTTCAACGGTGCCATCGAGTGCGCGCTGATCGTCTGCGACCCGATCGCCGTGCCGCAGCGCGAGAACGCCGGGCAGCCGCGCGAGCTCAGCGAAGGCGCGCAGATGGTGGCCAACCGGCTGCGCAAGAACATCAAGAAGTTCAAGAACTGGCGCGCCCGCGAAGGCATCACCTGCTACCGTGTGTACGATGCCGACCTGCCCGAATATGCGGCCGCGATCGACGTCTACGAAGAGGATGCCGGCGCGCGCCGTACATTCCTGCACGTGCAGGAATACGCGGCACCGGCGACCATTCCCGACGTGGACGTACGCCGCCGTCGCAACGAGCTGCTGTCGGCCGCGCGCGAGGTGTTCCAGGTGCCGGCCGAGCAGGTCGCGCTGAAGTCGCGCGAGCGGGGCAAGGGCGGCAGCAAGTACGGTCGCTTCGAACAGCGCGGCGAGTTCGTGCTGGTGCGCGAGAACGACGCGCTGCTGCGGGTGAACCTGTTTGATTATCTCGACACCGGCCTGTTCCTGGACCACCGCCCGCTGCGTTGGCACATGGCGCAGGAAGCGATCGGCAAGCGCTTCCTCAACCTGTTCTGCTACACCGGTGTTGCCAGTGTGCAGGCGGCGGTGGCCGGTGCGGCTTCGACCACCAGCGTGGACCTGTCCGGCACCTATCTGCAGTGGTGCGCCGACAACCTGGCCCTGAACGGCAAGGGCGGCAGCCAGCACCAGTTGATCCAGGCCGATGCATTGGCGTGGCTGGAGGCCGAGCGGCATCGTTTCGACGTGATCTTCTGCGATCCGCCGACGTTCTCCAACTCGGCCCGCGCCGAGGACTTCGACGTCCAGCGCGAACACGTGCGCTTGCTGCGCGCCGCCGTGGCGCGGTTGAGCCCCGAGGGCGTGCTGTACTTCTCCAACAATTTCCGCCGCTTCAAGCTGGACGAAGACGCGATCAAGGAATTTGCCGAGTGCAGGGAGATCTCCGCCGACACCATCGGCGACGATTTCGAGCGCAACCCGCGCATCCACCGTGCGTGGGAAATCAGGCGGTTTACCGCCTGATTGGACGTCCGAGGCGCCAGCGCCAATGCGGAATCCCCGACTGGGTAGGCGTTACCCAGCCGGCTCTACCCCAGCGCAGCCACCACCAGGCCCACCACCGGCAGCGCGCACGCCAGCGGCGCGATCCAGCGCGGCCGCCACGGGTACAGGCCGAAGGCGATCAACATCCCGCTGATCGTCATCGCGCCCAGCCACAACACCGGCCCGGCGGCCCAGCCGTGGTCCCGGACGCACAGCGCGAACGAGAGCGTCAGCAGCGCCCAGCCCAACGCGCGCCACACGCGCATCCGCGTTGCACCCGCATGGGCCTTGCCGTGCAGCTCCAACTGGTGCTTCTCCATCGCGAACGACAGGGCGGCAAAGGCCGAAAAACCCACCGTGATCGCCAACAGCATCATGCGCTGGCCTCCGCTTCCACGCCGACCTTGGCGGCCGCCGCCGCGGCGGCCTGACGCTTCTTCTTCTCCGACGCACTCAGCGCCGGCTGCCAGCGCTGCATGCGCAGGCCGCAATAAGCCAGCATCACACCGAAGGCCAGCATCACCAGATCCACACTGGCCAGCACCCAGTCGCCGTTGCGCAGGGTCACGCCCAGATGCGCATGCGTGGTGAGTGCATTGAGCACCGGAATCAACGCAAACAGCGCGGCGCCCAGGTACAGCTGCCAGGCCCACATCAGCCGCTTGGGCCAGACGAAGGCCGCGAGCAGGGCGGCGCCCCAGGCATAGAAGAACACGTTGGCTTCGGCGTCGGCGCGCTCGGCCAGCTGCAACGGCAGCAGCCGGTTGCCCCAGAAGTAGGCGGCGAAAGCAATCGGCAGGCCGGCCACCGCGCCGATGTTCAGCGCATCGACCAGTCGCAGCCCGAACCCGATGCGGCCCGACTTGGCGTGCTTGGGCCGCTCCTTCACCGCCCACAGCACCACGCCGCTCGCCACCATCAGGCAGCCGATCAGGCCGGACAGGAAGAACAGCGCACGCAGGCCCCAGTCGGCGAAGCGGGCCAGGTGCAGGCCATACATCACGCCGCGGGTCTGGGTGGCGCCGCCGGACAGCGGGCTGGCCTCGATCAGCGCGCCGCTCACCGCGTTGTAGCGCAGCGAGGGGGTATCGACCGACAACCGCTTGCCGTCACGCTGGTAGATGTCGATCACCGCATTGGCCGCGCCCGGGCGGAACACGGTGAAGCCACTGACCTGCGCGCCCTTCCATTCGGCGCGCGCGCTGTCCAGCAGCTGCTGCACCGGCAGCGACGCGGCGCGGCCCTCGGCCGGGCCCTCCACGTCGGCCAGGCGCGCGAACGCTTCGCTGAAGAAGGCGTCTTCGTCCTTGGGGTAGGCCACGTTCACGCCCCACGGCAGGTACATGAACATCAGGGTGACGATGCCGGTGTAGGTGATCATGGCGTGGTAGGGCAGGGCCATCACCGCGCTGACGTTGTGGAAGTCCAGCCAGGAGCGCAGGCCTTTCTCCGGGCGGAAGGTGAAGAAGTCCTTGAAGATTTTCTTGTGGGTGATCACACCGGTGATGATCGCCACCAGCATGAACATCGCGCAGAAACCCACCAGGTAGCGCGCCCACAGCACCGGGATGTAGTGCAGGTCGAAATGCAGGCGGTAGAAGAAATCGCCCCCGCGTGTTTCGCGCGCGGCCACTTCCTCACCGCTGCCCGGGTCCACCGTGGCATCGCCGAACCGGCCACCGCCGCGGCGGCGCTTTTCGCCGTCCACCGGCGGTTTGACCATGGATTCGGGGTTGCGCCAGAACATGCGCATCGCCGGGTTGCGCGGGTCGGGCAGGGTGACGTTCCAGCTTTCGGCCCGCGGCGCCTTGTGCTCCAGGAACGCAAGCGCGCGTGCGGCGGCCACGTTGGCATCCACGCTCACCCGCGGCAGCTCCGGACGCATCCAGCGGCTGATTTCCTCGCGGTAGTAGCTGGCGGTACCGGCCATGAAGATCAGCAGCAGCAGCCAGCCGACCAGCAGCCCGGTCCAGGTGTGCAGCCAGGCCATCGACTGGCGGAATCCGTTCTTCATGCGCGTGCCCCCAGCATGAGCGTGCCCAGCCAGAACACGGCGGTGGGCAGCGCGATGCCGACCCAGGCGCGCAGCGCGGTGCGGGTGGCAAACGCCCACAACGCCGCGCAGGCGCACAGCACGATGGCCACCAGCATGCCGGTCAATACCGCCTGCGCGCGTGCGATCGGCAGGGCGACGGCGAAGAACATCGAACACGTCGCGGCCAGTGCGTAGCCGCCGACGATGGCGGCCAGCGAGCGCGACAGGACGCCCAGCCAGGGACGGGCGAGCGTGTTTCCGAGGCGGTTCAACCAGCGGGCGTCAGGCGTGCGTTCCACGGAATCCTGCAATGTCGGGTCCTGCAATGGGGCGTCCCCGGTCAGCGCCGGGCACGGGTAAAAGGTGGCCATCCGTGGCCCAGCCACCGCGCGTGACGATGGTTTCCCTGGAGAACGTTGCCCGCGCCTCCGGTGTCCGCGCAGCGCTGCGCAACCCAGTGACAGGGCGACAGGTGCGGAAACGGTTCCAAGGGTGCAGGCGGGGCGTGCAACTGATTCGGTAATGATAGGCATTATCATTTGAGAGGGCAAGCAGGATTGATGGCTTCACTGCGATACTCGCGTCATGAACGAAGCAGAGCGTTGCCTGGAGGACGGCGTGGTGCTGCCCGATCGCGCCGGATGCGATCCCGCGGTGCTGGCCGGCGATGAAGCCTGGTGGGGTCAGGTACGGGCGCTGTACGACCTGACCGACGACGTGGTCATGCTCGACAACGGTTACTGGGGCGCCATGGCCGATCCGGTCCTGCGGGCCTACCAGCAGGCGACCGTGACGGTGAACCGGGGCAACGCGTGGTTCGGGCGGCGCACGTTCCCGGCGCTGCTCGAACAGGCCCACGCGCACCTCGCGCAGGTGCTGGGCGTGGCGGTCGACGAGATCGTCCTGACCCGCGGCGCGACCGAGGCGATGCAGCTGCTGATCGGCGGCTATCGGCGGCTCGCCCCGGGCGATGGCGTGCTGTATGCCGACATCGACTACGACAGCATGATCGGCGCGATGCAGTGGTTGCAGCAGCGCCGCGGCGTTGACGTGCAGCGCATCGCCTTGCCCGAGCCCTTCGACCACGATGGCATCGTGGATGCGTACCGCCAGGCCCTGGCGAGGTACCCGCGCACCCGGCTGCTGCTGCTCACCCAGGTCAACCACCGCAACGGCATGCTGCTGCCGGTGGCCGAGATCTGCGCGCTGGCGCGTGCGGCGGGCGTGGACGTGGTCCTCGATGCGGCGCACGGCCTTGGCCAGGTGGAGACGCCACTGCGCGAGCTGGGCGCGGACTTCGTCGGCATCAACCTGCACAAGTGGTTCGGCGCGCCGGTCGGCCTGGGCGCCATGTACGTGCGTCGGGGGCGCGTGCGCGACCTGGACCCGTACATGGGCGAGCCGGATGAGGACGATATCCGCACCCGACTGCATACCGGGACAGTGAACTTCGCCGCCTGCATGGCGCTGCCGGTGGCGCTTGCGCTGCACCAGCGCATCGGCGTGGCCGCCAAGCGCGCGCGCCTGCTGCGCCTGCGCAACCAGTGGCTGGACGCAGTGCGCGACGATGCACGGGTGCAGGTGCTGGCCAGTGCGGACCCGCGGCTCTCCAGCGCCATCGCCGCCTTCCGGCTGCGTGGGCAGCTGGGCATGGACGCCAACATGGCCACCGCCGAACGCATGCTCCAGCAGTCGGGCGTGTTCGTGGTGGCGCGCGAAGGCCTGGCCTCCGGGGCCTGCCTGCGCGTCACCCCGGGCATCTTCAGCACGCCTGCGCAGATGGACGCGCTGGTGCAGGCGGTACGCGCGGTGGCGGGGTAGCGCCGCAGGCGATTGCCGGCGGAGCAGGTGTTCAGCGGTTCGCGCAGGCCTTGGTGATGTCGTTGTTGATGCGTTCCGGTACCGGGCGGCCGAACACCTGGCTGATCTCGCGCCGCGCCCGGAGCTCTTCGCACTGCTCCGGATCGGCCGCACCGTCGATCACCGAGCCGCGTACCGGCGGCTGGCCACGGCCGGCGTCGGCCTGCATGCGGCGGCGCGCCTGGTACAGGTCGCGCTGGGCACGCGTGCGCTCTTCCCAGGTGAGGTTCGGGTCCTTGGTGATGGGCCGGGTCACCCCCGTATCCTGCTCCGGCGGGCACGGCACCGTCTGGTAGATGGTCTGGCCGCCGGCCAGGCATTTGTACACGCGCCCGGCATGGGCATTGCCGGCCAGCGCACACAACGCCAGCATGATGATCGTCCTTCGCATGGATCCCCCCAGCGGGCCACTCCAGCCCTGAATGCGCGGCAGAATACGCGAACCACGTCGCAAAAACACCCGGTCAAACTGTCAACCACCGCGACGGGTCACGAGCGTTGCTGGTGACGCGGCGTCACCAATGCATCCACACCGTCAACGCATGCAGCAGCAAGCCGATCAACCCGCCCACCAGGGTGCCGTTGAAGCGGATGAACTGCAGGTCGCGGCCGACGCTCAGCTCCAGCTGTTCCACCAGGTGGCGCTCGTCCCAGCCCTTCACGGTCTGCGCGATATGCGTGGTCACGCCGTCGCGCAGGCGGCTGGTCAGACGCTCCGCGCCGTCCATCAGGTGCTGGTTGAGCGCCTCGCGCAGCGACGGGTCGTCCTGCAGCGCCTGGCCGATCTTGGCCAGGCTGCGGTGCAGGTAGCCGGCCAGCGCCGAGTCCGGGCTGGACAGGTCGGCGCGCAGGCTGGCGTGGATGCGCGCCCACAGCCCCTGCACGTAGTCCTGCACCGCCGGGTGGTCGATCACCTGCTGTTTGAGCTGGTCGACCTTCCCGGCCAGCGCCGGGTCGCTGCGCAGGCGCTGGATGTACTCGCCCAGCCAGGTTTCGTAGTCACGCCGCAGCGGGTGTTCGGGCTGGGCCAGGATCTGCTGCAGCTCGGCCAGTACCGCATGGGCCATGCGTTCGGCCAGGCTGTCGCCGATCTCGTCGATCGGCTTGACCCAGTTCACCGTGCTGGCCAGCTTGGGCCATTCGCGCTGGATGTAACGCACGATCAGTTCGGAGGCGCGCTGCTTGACCGCCTCGTTGTCCAGCCACTGGCTGATCCGGGTCAGTCCTTCATCGAGCACGCGCTGGTGGCGGTTGTCGGCGGTGAGCAGCCCCAGCAGCTCGCCGGCGGTGGCGGCGGCATTCCACTGGCGCAGCTGTTCCACCACGAACGCCTGGATGCTGCGCCGGACCGCCGCCTCGTCGAGGAAGTCCAGGGCCTGCAGCGCCCAGCCGCGCGCCATGTCGGCGAGCATCTGTGACCGCGCTGGATCGGCCAGCCAGCTGCCCAGCCGGCTGGCCGGGTCGAACACCTGCAACCGCGCCAGCAACGCCTGCGGTTCCAGGAACTGGTCGCGCACGAACACCGCCAGGCTGTCGGCGATGCGGTCCTTGCTGTGCGGGATGATCGCGGTGTGCGGAATCGGCAGGCCCAGGGGACGGCGGAACAGCGCCACCACCGCGAACCAGTCTGCCAATGCACCGACCGCGGCGGCCTCGCAGAATGCCGACACCCACGCCCAGATGCCACGCTCGCCGTACAGGTGGCTGACGACGAAGCCGGCCAGCATGGCGAGCAGCATCGCCAGGGCGATGGCCTTGAGGCGGCGCAGCTGGGCGCGGCGTGGGTCTGCAGGTGGCGATGCATTCATGCCGCAAGTCTACCCAGCACCAAATGACGACGTAGTGCCGGCCGCTGGCCGGCTCTGCAAGGATGCCGGGATTGTCTGGAGCCGGCCAGCGGCCGGCACTACGGGATGCCGGGATTGCTTGGAGCCGGCCAGCGGCCGGCACTACGGATGCCGGGATTGTCTGGAGCCGGCCAGCGGCCGGCACTACGCGATGCCGGGATCGTCTGGAGCCGGCCAGCGGCCGGCACTACGCGATGCCGGGATCGTCTGGAGCCGGCCAGCGGCCGGCACTACCGGATGCCGGGGTCGTCTGGAGCCGGGCAGCGGCCGGCACTACCGGGGCTGTTCCGCCGATACGTTCGCGCGCAGCGCGGCCAGCTGTCTGCGCAGGGCGTCGTTTTCCAGGGTCAGCGCGATCACCCGCTGGCGCAGCTCGGCCGGGCCTTCGCCCAGCGCGTTCAGCGCATCGGCGATCTCGACTTCGCGACCGGCTTCGATCTCCAGTTCGCCATCGGGGCTGTGCAGCACGTCCTGCACCGGCTTGCGCGGCTTGCGCTTGGCCTCGCGGACGCGCTTGGCGGCCTGCTTCAGCTCGTCCTTGCCGGCCACGGCGGCCGCGCGCTGTTCGTCTTCCGGCAATGCGGCCACCGCGGCGGCCGCGCTGATCGAAATCACGCCGCTCCTGACCGCCTCCACCAGCTCGGGCGCGGCCTGGGTGTGGATGCGTTCGATCATCGTCACCTGGCTGCTGCTCAGCCGCGCCTCGCGCGCCATGTCGGCGCGGCTGACCTTCGGTGCCGGCGCCCACGGCGGGCTGTCTTCATCGCCTTCCGGGGTGGCATCGGCGATCTCGCCGTCGCTTTCCTGCTGCAGCCTGGCCTGGTCGGCGCGGTGGCGCTCGGCCAGGATGTCGCGCTTGCGCAGCGCCAGCACGCCGCGCTGGAAGTCCGACACGCTGCGCCGGCCCAGGTGTTGTTCGATCATCCACAGGTGCACGTCGTCCATCGACTGGAAGCGGGTGTTCTGCACGGTCTGGAAGGGCAGGTCGTGCTTCTGGCAGATGCCGTAGCGGTTGTGCCCGTCCACCAGCACGTCGTTCCACAGCACCAGCGCGTCGCGGCAGCCCTCGGCCAGGATGCTGCGCTCCAGCGCGTCATGTTCGTCGGCGGTGAGCGGATCGATGTAAGCCTTGAGTTCTTCTTTGACGACGATGTCCATGCAATCCGAGGCGAGCGGGTAATGACCGCCCATTGTACCCGTCGCGTCGGGGCGACTCTGCCCGGCACCGCTCAGCCCGTTGCGCGGATCATCTCGCCCAGCACGTCCACGATCCGGTCGATCTGGTCCCTGTCGATGATCAGCGGCGGCGACAGGGCGATCACATCGCCCGTGCAGCGCACCAGCAGCTCGCCGTCGCGGAAGCAGCGCTCGAACACCTCGTAGCCGCGGTTGCCGGGCGCGTCCTTGCGCGGGGCCAGTTCGACCGCGCCGATCAACCCGAAGGTGCGGATGTCCACCACGTTCGGCAGCCCGCGCAGGCTGTGCAGCCGTGCCTGCCAGTACTCGCCCAGCTCGATGGCGCGGTCGAACAGGCCTTCGGCGGCGTAGGTATCCAGCGCCGCCAGTGCGGCCGCACAGGCCAGCGGGTGGCCCGAATAGGTGTAACCGTGGAACAGCTCGATGGCGCCGGGCGGCCCCTGCATGTAGGCGGCGTGGATCGCGTCGGAGACCATCACCGCGCCCATCGGCACCGCGCCGTTGGTCAGGCCCTTGGCCAGGGTCAGCAGGTCGGGCGTGACCCCGAAGCGCTGTGCGGCGAACGCGTTGCCGACCCGGCCGAAACCGGTGATCACCTCGTCGAACACCAGCAGGATGCCGTGCTGGTCACAGATCTCGCGCAGGCGCTGCAGGTAGCCCGGAGCCGGCAGGATCACCCCGGCCGACCCGGCGATGGGTTCGACGAAGACCGCCGCGATGGTGGAGGCATCGTGCAGCGCGATCAGGCGTTCCAGGTCCTCGGCCAGCTCGGCGCCGTGGCGGGGCAGGCCGGGGCTGAACGCATTGCGTGACAGGTCCAGCGTGTGGCGCAGGAAATCACTGCCGGCCAGCAACGGTCCGAAGCCCTTGCGGTTGTTGGGCAGCCCGCCGATCGACAGACCGCCGAAGCCGACACCGTGGTAGGCCTTCTCACGACCGATGAAGCGGGTGCGCTGACCCTCGCCACGCAGCCGGTGGTAGCCCAGCACGATCTTCATCGCCGTATCCACCGCCTCCGAACCGGAATTGGTGAAGAACGCATGGTTCAGCGGCCCGGGCGCCAGCGCGGCCAGCCGCTGCGCCAGCACGAACGGCAGCGGCGAGCCCATCTGGAAGGGCGGCGCGAAATCCAGCGTGGCGGCCTGCGCTTGGATGGCCTGCACGATGCGCGGCCGCGCATGACCGGCATTGCAGCACCACAGGCCGGCGGCCCCGTCGAGGATGGGGCGGTCGTCAACGTCGTGGTAGTACATGCCCTCGGCCCGCACCAGCAGGCGCGGCGCCGCCTTGAACTGGCGGTTGGCGGTGAACGGCATCCAGTACGCATCCAGTGCCGCCGGCACCTGTTGGGACAGCGACGACGGCGAGAGTTCGGTGCGCGGCATGGTGTTGATCCCGTTGGCCTGGATGAGCTCGACTCTACTGTGGGATGCGTTGCCTTGCCGTGCAACGCCGGGTCCGGCCAACGGCCGGGTCTGCCGCGGATTGCGCTCCGCATGGCCAGGGCCACCCAACGTTGCGTGTGCAACCATCGTGCCGTGCGGTGGTGCGCCCGTGGCAGAATCGGGCAGCTGCTCCTTCTGCCTGTGAACGATGTCGACTCCTGCCGCTGCACCCGCCGCCAACGCTCCACGCCGCATCCTGCTGGCCAGCCTGATCGGCACCACCATCGAGTTCTTCGACTTCTACATCTACGCCACGGCGGCGGTGCTGGTGTTTCCGCACCTGTTCTTTCCCGACAGCAGCGACGGCGCGGCCTTGCTGCAATCGCTGGCGACCTTCGCGGTGGCCTTCATCGCGCGTCCGGTCGGGTCGGCAGTGTTTGGCCACTACGGCGACCGCATCGGGCGCAAGGCCACGCTGGTGGCGGCGCTGCTGACCATGGGCGTGTCCACGGTGGCGATCGGCCTGCTGCCCACGCACGCCAGCATCGGCCTGGTGGCGCCGGCGCTGCTGGCGCTGTGCCGGTTCGGGCAGGGCCTGGGGCTGGGCGGCGAATGGGGCGGAGCGGTGCTGCTGGCGACGGAAAACGCGCCGCCCGGCAAGCGTGCCTGGTACGGCATGTTCCCGCAGCTGGGTGCACCCCTGGGGTTCCTGTTGTCGGCCGGCATCTTCCTGCTGCTCGGGCGCGCGATGAGCGATGCCGACTTCCTGCAGTGGGGCTGGCGCGTGCCGTTCCTGGCCAGCTCGCTGCTGGTGGCGGTGGGCCTGTGGGTGCGCCTGAACATCCATGAGACCCCGCAGTTCCGCGCCGCGCTGGCGCGCAACGAGCGGGTGCGGCTGCCCATGTGGACCGTGATCCGCCATCACTCCCGCAGCCTGGTGCTGGGTACGCTCGGTGCCTTCGCCACGTTCGTGCTGTTCTACCTGATGACCGTGTTCACCCTGGGCTACGGCACCACCGTGCTCCACTACACCCGTGAGCAGTTCCTGCTGATGCAGATGGTCGGCATCCTGTTCTTCGCCGCCGGCATTCCGCTGTCGGCGCGTTACGGCGACCGCTGGGGAACCCGGCGCACGATGATCGTGGCCAGCGGCCTGATCCTCGGTTTCGGCGTGGTGTTCGCCCCGCTGTTCCAGGCGGGCAGCCCGTGGATGGTGCTGGGCTTCCTGTCCTTGGGGCTGTTCCTCATGGGCTTGACGTACGGGCCCTGCGGCACCTTCCTGGCCGAGATCTACCCGGTGCAGGTGCGCTACACCGGCGCCTCGCTGTCGTTCAACCTGGCCGGCATCCTCGGTGCCGCACCGGCCCCGTACGTAGCGACGTGGCTGGCCGAGCGCTTCGGGCTGGTCGCAGTGGGCTACTACTTGTGCCTGACTGCCGTAGTGACCATCCTGGCATTGCTGGCGATGGGTCGGCCGGTCCGGGTCAGTGGAAGAACCGCTTGAGCGTACGGCCCAGCCAGCCACCCTGCTGGTGGTCGCGCGCGAACTGGTTGAGGTGCTGCTTGACCGACTCGGCGTAGGCCTTGTCGTCGCCACGGATGTGGTTGAACAGCCAGCGCGAGAGCATCGTGCGCAGCTCGTCGGTCACGTCTTCGCCGGCCTGGAAGCGCAGCCGGTACTCGGCCACCCGCTTGACGAAAATCTCGTGCACGCGCTTGTGCGCGGCGCAGAACGGATAGCCGGCTTCCTCCATCAGCTCTTCTTCGAAGGCGAAGTGCGACATGGTGTAGTCCACCAGTTCGTCGATCACCTCGGCCACCGCCACCTTGTGCAGGCTGGTCTGCGCCACGTGCAGGTGGTTGAGCATCTCGACGATCCGCATGTGCTGGTGGTCAATGACGTCGATGCCGATGTTCAGGTCGTCCTGCCAGACCAGAAGTGCCATGTCGTGTTTCCTGCGCTGTTCAACAGGAAACGACTCTAGGCAGGGCGGGGCGGCCCTGCGTTGATCTGGATCAAGGCGCCAGCGCGGGTTCCCGGGCGGCGGTGGCCACCCGCGTGCTGCATACCCGGTTGCGGCCGGCGGCCTTGGCCAGGTACAGCTGGCGGTCGGCCTCGGAAATCAGCCGGTGCAGCGAGTCGTGCTGCGGGCGCAGGCAGCACAGGCCGATGCTCACCGTCATGCGCAGCGTGGTGTGGCCCAGGTCCACTTCAAGCGCGGCGATGCGCTGGCGCAGGATCTCGAAGTAGCCCACCGCCTCGTCTTCTTCCAGCCCCGGCACCAGCAGGCAGAACTCTTCGCCACCGAAGCGTGCGATCAGGTCCTGGTCGCGCGCGTGGTCGGCCACTGCGGCGGCCACCGCGCGCAGCGCGTCGTCACCGGCTTCATGCCCGTGGGTGTCGTTGATGTGCTTGAAGTGGTCGATGTCGATCATCGCCACGGCGACCTGCTCGCCCTCCAGCTGCAGCTTGGGCAGTTGGCGCTGGCTGTGTTCCAGGAAGAACCGGCGGTTGGGCAGGCCGGTGAGGAAGTCACGCGTGGCCAGGTCCTGCAGCGTGCCGATCAGCTCCAGCTGGTCCACGTTCTGCGAGACGCGGCAGAAGAACTCCTCGCGCGAGAACGGCTTGCGCAGGAAGTCATTGGCGCCGTTCTTGAGGAAGCGCGGAATCAGCGACGGGTCGGTGTTGCCCGAAATGCCGATCACCGCCACCTTGTCGCGCGAGCGCAGGGTCCGCAGCCGGCGGGTGAATTCCACGCCCTCCATGCCGGGCATTTCCTGGTCGACCACCGCCAGCCGGATCGCCGGGTGTGCCTCGATCGCCTTCAGTCCCTCGGCGCCGTCGGCGGCTTCGTAGACGTCATGCCCGTACATGCGCAGCAGCGAGGCGGCGTACATCCGCGCGGACATCGAATCATCCACCACCAGCGCCGCGATACGGCGGTTGCGGTCCAGTCGCTGCACCAGCCACACCAGGTAGTCGATGCTGCCGGGCGTGTTCTTCAGTACGTAGTCGATGATCTGCTGCTGCAGCACGCGCTTGCGCAGGTCTTCGTCATAGACCCCGCTGACCACGACGGTACGCAGCCCGCGCGACAGGAAATATTCCACCACCTTGTCGCGGTCGCCGTCGGCCAGCACCAGCCCGGTCAGCACCAGGAACCAGCCTTCCTCCTCATCCAGCAGGCGCCCGGCCTCGGCCAGGGAGGTGGCCACGGACACCGGCAGCTCAAGCCGCTGTTCGATGGCTTCCTTGAGCATGCTGGTGAACGTGCGCGAGTTCTCCACCAGCAGGATCCGCTGGGGGAGGGAGTCAGCGGGTTCGCTGTCGAAGGCGCCCTGAAACAGTGCCGGCATGTCGCGTACGCTCGATTTCCGAGAGGGTCGGAAGGAATATCGGCGTCTTCACACGCGACTTTAGGGTCAATGTGCGGATCTGTGATCCGCGACCCCCGTCCGAGGCGCACCACGCGTTGATCGACCCATATCCAAATGGGCCCTCAACAACGCGTAATGACACGCCATGCGTGTCAACCGCGCGCAGTGCGGCACAAGCCGCCGAAGCCGGGCGCCATCTGCACCCGGCCCATGCATCCGGCGTTGACCGCGGGCCGAAGCCGCCTACAAGTTCCTCGACGTGCCCAGCCTGCAGCCTCAGGCGGCGAACTGGCGGTCCCAGCGAGCTTCGTACTCGGCGCTGTCCATTGGCCTGGCTGAGACGAGATCCAACCCCCATTGGGCATCGAAATGACGCGCCCGGCAGAGCTCGTGAAGAAGGATTCGCAGTACTCAAGTGCGCTGCGAGCCTCATCAAGGAGGGGTACTCTTCCCTTCGGCAACGGGAGATCACCCAGTTTGAACATGTCGACGAAGTCAGCCAGTTGTTTGCGAACCTCGTCTTTGCTCTTGCATTCAACGAGCTTACCAATGAGTGCATCCCCAGCGGCAGTGCCAGCCCAATCACTCAAGGATGTGCCCAAGTTGTTAGGTTGGCTCCCAGCGTATGTCGCATTGCTCAGCAGCCTCGCGCAAACGATGCCAGCGAGTGCCTGCGCTCGGACCCGCATGGTGTCGATCAGTGCGTGACCATGTCACTGGGCGTTGGAAGCGGTAAGCGGGCGTACCAAGACTGTAGGCAGGGCTTGGCGGCTGAAGCACAGCGCGTCGTCTATCTGGATGCCTTCGAGGCTGTGCTGGAGGCTGGCAAGGCCCGGGGTATTCCCG
The DNA here is from genome assembly GCF_057839485.1 of Stenotrophomonas sp. KH_036_B. NCBI lineage: Bacteria > Pseudomonadati > Pseudomonadota > Gammaproteobacteria > Lysobacterales > Lysobacteraceae > Stenotrophomonas > Stenotrophomonas sp. KH_036_B. Next base: position 1,507,850 of record NZ_CM174491.1, read on the forward strand.
TGCGGATGGGGCGCTGAGGTGCAAGACGACCTGTTCGCATTAACTGGGCTCACGACGATGCTGAAGTTCTCGTGGTTCGGCGCGCCAGTGTGGTCAAGTCCCTTGCTCGTGACCTTCACGAATCGATCATCTCATTCGTCCTGACTCCAGCCGGTCAATCCGAAGGAAGAATCAATCGCAACCTCAATTGAATGAGAGCTCGGGCACGTACAAGCTTGTTTCCGGTCACTACGATTCCTCTGTGCCCGCAACTCTGGTCCGCAACGCATGGACAACCTCTACAAGGAAGTGACCCCACTACTCACGTTCCTGCTGCCAGGCTTCCTTTCCGCATGGATGTTCTATGGACTTACGTCACATCCCAAGCCAGGACAGTTTGAAAGAACCATTGAAGCATTGGTTTTCACATTTGTCGTACAAGGCCTTATCGAACTGATCCAGCTGTTGCTGGAAGTCGTTGGAAGAACCTTTGCGATCGGAGCGTGGACGGCCCCCAGCCAGGTGGTGTGGTCGGTGATTGTCGCAATACTGTTGGGATCGACCGTAGCGGCAGCGGTGAACAAGGACGTGTTCCACACTTGGCTGCGAAGGAAGGGATTAACGTCGCGCAGTTCGCATCCCAGCGAATGGTTCTGCGTTCTGGCTTCCCATTCTTCGGACGTCATTCTTCATCTCAAGGATGGCAGGCGGCTGACAGGTTGGCCCAAGGAATGGCCTGTCGATCCATGCATGGGGCAGTTCTATCTTCAGGACCCGGCGTGGATACTCGAGGACGGCCCCCCGCTCGTGCTTGCTGCCCTCGATGGCATAATCATTCGCGCAGAGGATGTTCGATGGGTCGAACTGTTACCCGCTAAAGGAGGCGACGATGGCATTTCTCCGTAAAGGCTCAAATCCGCCACTTCCGGCTGGCCGGCGCCCTGATCCTGCGACCCCGGGTGCGCCACCGCGCATCAAACGCCCTCAGCTCCCCCCCAATCCGCCGCCTGCACCCAAGCGGCCGTAGTGCCACGCCCTGCGTGGCAACCTCGGCTCACCCCACCACATCCCGCAACTTGTACCAGGACATCGCCGCCACCAGCAGTGGCATGCGCAGCAGCTTCCCGCCGGGGAAGCGCCCATGCGGAATGCGTTCGAATACATCCAGCCGTTCGTTCTGCCCGGCAATGGCCTCGGCGATGATCGCGCCGGCCAGCCCGGTGGCCGCCACGCCATGGCCCGAGAATCCCTGCGCGAAGTACACGTTCGGGGTGAGCCGGCCCCAGTGCGGGGCGCGGTTGCGGGTGATGTCCACGTAACCGCCCCAGACCTGGTCCATGCGCACGTCGGCCAGCTGCGGGAAGACCTGGTGCATGCGCCGCGTCATCACCCCGCGCAGCCCGGGGGGCGGCAACGCGGAGTAGCTGGCGCGCCCGCCGAACAGCAGCCGGTGGTCGGCGCTGAGCTTGAAGTAGTCCAGCGCCCAGCTCACATCGGCCACCGCCATGTCGTTGCGGATCAGCGAGCGTGCGCGCGCCTCGCCCAGCACCTCGCTGGCGCCGATGTAGGTGCCCACCGGCATGATCCGGCTCTCCAGCTCCGGCGCGATGCCCTGCAGCCAGGCGTTGCCCGCGATCACCACCTGCCCGGCGCTGACCGTCCCCTGTGCGGTGCGCAGCTGCGGCCGGGTGCCGCGGACCAGTTCGACCACCGGGCTTGCTTCATGGATGAGCACGCCCAGGCCCTCGGCGGCCCGCGCCAGGCCCTGCGCATACGCGAGCGGGTGCAGGTGGCCACTGGCCGCATCGAACATCGCGCCTCGATAGCGCGGGCTGTCCAACTGCGTGCGCAGCGCGACCTGGTCCCACCACTGCAGCGGGTAGTCGTAGCGTTCGGCGAGCGTCAGCAGCCCCTGGCGCAGTGTTTTTTCCTGGCGCAGGCTGATCGGCACGCTGGCATGGCCGTCGCGCCAATCGCAGTCGATGGCGTAGTGCTGCAGGCGGTGACGCAGCAGGGCCATGCCGTCGCGCGAGAAGTCGAACAGCCGTCGTGCATCGGCATGGCCGACCAGCCGTTCCAGCGTATCCACCTCGCAGCCGTAACCGACAATGGCTTGCCCCCCGTTGCGCCCGGATGCGCCCCAACCGACGCGGTGCGCCTCCAGGATCGTCACCCGGTAGCCACGCTCGGCCAGCGACAGCGCCGCCGAGAGGCCGGTATAGCCCGCCCCCAGCACGCACACGTCGGTGGCATGGTCGCCGCGCAGCGGGGTACGCAGTGCGGAGACCGGTACGCTGTCGGCATACCAGCTCGGTGCGTGTGCCTGGCCGGGGAGGGTCATGGTCGGCACGCAGCAGCAGGGGAGCGAACGGCAGTCATGGGTACAGCATGCCAGCAACCGGCGCCCGACAGGCGTGACGGCAGCGCACGGTTGCGCGGTGTCAGCGGGCAGGCGTAACGTGCAGCCAGGCCATTCGGGCACGACGCAGGTGCGTCGCACCCGGTTCAATCACGGCATTTTCCACGCCTTCGGCGATGCTTGTCGCCGTTGCTCACGCACAGCAGACCGCTCATGACCACCCGAACGCGTTCGCGCAAATCCCCTTCTCCGTCGCGCAAGGCGGCCGCACCGTCGCGCAAGGCACCCTCGCGCAAGGCCGCAGCCAAGCCCGTGGCCGAGGAGAGCGCCCTGCTGCGCTGGCTCAAGGAGCGCCACATCACCGAGGTGGAATGCCTGGTGCCGGACATCACCGGCAACGCCCGCGGCAAGATCATTCCTGCCGACAAGTTCTCGCACGACTACGGCACACGCCTGCCCGAAGGCATTTTCGCCACCACCGTCACCGGCGAATTCCCGGACGACTATTACGAACTGACCTCGCCGTCGGACTCGGACATGATCCTGCGCCCCGACCCGGACACCGTCCGCATGGTGCCCTGGGCCACCGACCCCACCGCGCAGGTGATCCACGACTGCTATACCAAGCACGGCGAGCCGCATGAGCTGGCGCCGCGCAACGTGCTGCGCCGGGTGCTGGACGCCTACGCCGAGCTGGGCCTGCGCCCGGTGGTGGCCCCGGAGCTGGAATTCTTCCTGGTCCAGAAAAACACCGACCCGGACTTCCCGCTGCTGCCGCCCGCCGGCCGCTCCGGCCGCCCGGAGACCGCGCGGCAGTCCTATTCGATCGATGCGGTGAACGAGTTCGACCCCATTCTCGATCTCATGTACGACTACTGCGATGCGATGAAGCTGGACGTGGACACGCTGATCCACGAGTCCGGCGCGGCGCAGCTGGAGGTCAACTTCACCCACGCCAACGCGATGGACCTGGCCGACCAGGTGTTCCTGTTCAAGCGCACCATGCGCGAGTCGGCCATGCGCCACGGGGTCTATGCGACGTTCCTGGCCAAGCCGATGGAGACCGAACCGGGCAGTGCCATGCACATCCACCAGAGCCTGGTGCGGATCAGCGACGGCCACAACGTGTTCAGCGGCGACAACGGCGGCGAGGACTTCAGCCCGCTGTTCGGCCATTACCTGGCCGGCCTGCAGAAATACGTCCCGGCGGCGATGGCGTTCTTCGCCCCCAACGTGAACTCCTACCGTCGCCTGGTATTTGGCGAGGTGTCGCCGAGCAACGTGCACTGGGGCTTCGACAACCGCACCTGTGGGTTGCGCGTGCCGATGGACACCCCGGAAAACATGCGCGTGGAGAGCCGCTTCGCCGGCTCCGACGCCAATCCGTACCTGGCCATGGCGGCCACGCTCGCGGCGGGCCTGCTGGGCATCCGTGAGCAGGGCTCGCCCACCGCGCCGATCGCCGGCAGCGCCAAGGAGCTGGGCTACGACCTGCCGCGCTCGCTGGGCGAGGCGCTGGACGGGCTGGAACGCTGCCCGGAACTGCGCGAGATGCTGGGCGAACGCTTCTGCCGTGCCTACGTGTCGGTCAAGCGCAAGGAATACGAGACCTTCTTCAGGGTGATCAGCTCCTGGGAGCGCGAGTTCCTGCTGCTGAACGTCTGACCGGGGCAGGGCTGGGCAGGGCGCCGGCGGACCTGCCCGCCCGATCAGGCATGGCCGTGAGGAGCGCGTGCTGGGAAAATGGTCGCCTGCCCGTTAGGCTGACACCGGTCGTACCGGCCTGGCCGGTTCCCCCACCTCGCACCCGATCTGTTGGAGAGTCCGATGAAGCTGCGAATCCTCACCCTCGGCATTGCCGTCACGATGCTCAGCGCCTGCGGCGGCGGTGCCAAGCAGGACGACAGCAAGGTGCTGAACGTCTACAACTACAGCGACTACATCGCTGAAGACACCATCCCCAACTTCGAGAAGGCCACCGGCATCAAGGTGACCTACGATGTGTTCGACAGCGACGAGATGGTGGAAACCAAGCTGCTGGCCGGTGGCAGTGGCTACGACGTGGTGGTGCCCACGCTCAACTTCTTCGGCCGCCAGATCCAGGCCGGCGTGTTCCTGCCGCTGGACAAGAGCAGAATTCCGAACCTGGCCAATCTCGATCCGGAGATGATGAAGCGCATCGCGCAGCAGGATCCGGACAACAAGTACGGCGTGCCGTACATGATCGGCACCACCGGCATCGGCTACAACGTGGAGATGCTCAAGGAGCGCTTCGGCGGCAGCACCGAGATCGCCAACAGCTGGGACCTGATCTTCAAGCCGGAAAACATCGCGAAGATGAAGGATTGCGGGATCACGATCCTGGATACCCCGGCCGACATGATTCCCATCGCGCTGCACTACCTGGGCGAAGATCCGCACAGCCACGACCCGGCCGTGATCCAGAAGGCGGCCGACCTGCTCAAGAGCATCCGGCCGTACGTGCAGAACTTCCACTCGTCGCAGTACGTGGGCTCGCTGGCCAACGGTGGCACCTGCCTGGTGGTGGGCTGGTCGGGCGACATCATCCAGGCCCGCGACCGCGCTGCCGAGGCGGCCAACGGCGTGACCGTGGCCTACTCGATTCCGAAGGAAGGCGCGCCGCAGTGGTTCGACATGCTGGCCATCCCCAAGGATGCCAAGCACCCCGAAGCGGCCTACGCCTTCATCAACTACCTGCTGGACCCGAAGGTGGCCGCGGCCAACACCAACTTCATCCACTACGCCAATCCGGTCGGCGCGGCCACCCCGTTGGTGGACGAAGCGATCCGCACCGATGCGACCATCTACCCGCCGGCCGACGTGGCCGCGAAGATGTTCACCTACTCGATCAACCCGCCGGAAGTGGACAAGCTGTATACCCGGTTGTGGACCGAGGTCAAGACGGGTCGCTGAGCCACCCGAGTGCTTGAATGCCAGGCCGCCGGCGTACATCCCGGCGGCCTTTTTCATGCATGTGGTGCAGGCGTGGCCGATGCAGCAAGGTGACGCATGATGGCGGGCAACAACTCAGCCGCATCGCGCCCGCCGTTGCACAGGAAGTTGGAACTCGGCCGCTGCAGGTTGTACATGCCGAGGAAGAACAGCCCGGCCTGGGGAGACACCCCATGTTCGCCCAGCGGATAGCCGCGCGCGTCGAGCACGCCGGGTACATCGAGCCACGGCCAATGCGCTTCGAATCCGGTGGCGAGCACGAGCGAACCGATGCCCTCGTCATCCAGGCGGAGGCAGCGCGGCGCGGCCTCGGGTTCCCAATCCAGGTAGACCTCTTCGGGCAGGTAGCGCGCGTCGTCGGTAGGTACCTCGAGCGTCGAGGCGTAGTGCGCGTCCGCCATGTCGTTCAGATGGTTGAACTCGGCACGCGTGCCGGCGACCGCCGCACGGATCTGCGGCCGTACGTCGCCGAACTGCGCGATGTGGCCTTCCAGGTGTTCCAGCTTGCCGAGCAGCACGATGCCGTCGCGGTGCATCGACAGCAGGCTGATCGAGCTGCCCATGCCCAGCGCACCGGTTCCGGACACCAGGGGAAACTCTGCCGTCCTTGCCTTCTGCAGTGCGCCCGGCACACCAGCGACCACGTCCGGGTGCTCGCGCACATGGCGGTGCAGCAGCCCCTGCATGTCCCACCAGTGCATGGAATCGCGGCCGCGTACCCGGCGGATGTGCGAGAAGCGGTCGGCCATCGACCAGAACACCTTGCGTCCCGCCGCGCGCAGGTCCTGCGCGATCTGCGCGCCGGACTGGCCACCGCCGATCACCAGCACGGCGCCCGGGCCAAGCTGTTGTGGCCGCCGGTAGTCGCCGGAATGAAGGACCTCCAGCCCGGGAGCGGGGGAGAAGAACGGCCGCGGCCAGCGCGGGCGCCGGTACTCCCCGCTCGCCACCACGAGGCAGCGTGCATGCAGCATGCCGTCACTGGTTTTAACGCGATATCCATTCCCTGCAGCGAACACCCGCTGCACGGTGCAGTTCTCCACGACGGGCAGCTGCCGCTGACGCGCGTAGCCGGTCAGCATGTCGATGACCTCCGGCGCGGTGGCAAAGCCGGTCGGGTCCGGACCCTCGTAGCGGTAACCGGGCAGGGCGGTGAGGAAGTTGGGCGTGTTGAGGCGGAAGGAATCCCATCGTCGGGTCCAGCTGGCGCCGATGGTCTCCGCCTCCAGCACCTGGTGGCGCACACCGGCCTCCATCAGGGTGGCACTGAGTGCCAGGCCCGAATGGCCCGCGCCGATGACCACCACATCAACCGGTGGCGGGGAGGGGGTCGGTGTTGTTTGATTCGTCCGCATGCGAGGCTCCTTGCGCGTTTGCCATCCACGCAGGTATCGCCTTCGCACCGCCGCTGGGTCAACGCGGTCTCGCCCAGAGTGTGATGGGCCGCGTGGCGCACGCGTCCTGCCGTGCCGAGGTGTGTCGTCGATCAAGAAACCCTCCAAGGTGGGTGCCCAGACGGCCACAGACGTCAGCCGACCGTTCGCAACCGCCCCGTTCCATCGGCCGCCCGGGCGCGGCGGCGTCAAGGCGCAGATGAACACCGAGGTGGGTCATGCGGAAGGCCGGCCGTGTCGCAGTCGAGCCGTTCACCTCGCCTCGGCAGCCGCCTGACTAGGGTGGGTGGGGTCAACTCCAGTCAGTGGGTGCCCAACCGCCACGATCCGGTATCGCTGCTGTCGCCAACGGCCGCTAAAATGGGCCATTCCCCTCCTGTCGCCGCTCGCGGAGCCGCTGCCCATGCCATTTGAAGCCAAGCCGGAAGGCGAGGTCGTCCCGGCCCTGGAGCCGGGCTATCTGTCCATCCGCGCGCTGCGCAAGGAGTTCGACGGGTTCGTCGCGCTCGACGATGTCAGCCTGGACGTGAATAAGGGCGAGATCTTCGCGCTGCTGGGCGGGTCGGGCAGTGGCAAGTCGACCCTGCTGCGCTGCCTGGGCGGCTTCGAAACGCCCACGGCCGGCACCATCGACCTGGATGGCCAGCGCATCAACGCGCTACCGCCCTACCAGCGGCCGCTCAACATGATGTTCCAGTCGTATGCGCTGTTCCCGCACATGTCGGTCGAGCAGAACATCGCCTTCGGCCTGAAGCAGGACGGCCTGGCCCGCGACGCGATCCGCACGCGGGTGGGCGAAATGCTGGACCTGGTGCAGCTGGGCAAGCTGGCCAAGCGCAAGCCGCACCAGCTTTCCGGCGGCCAGCAGCAGCGCGTGGCGCTGGCCCGTTCGCTGGCCAAGGGGCCCAAGCTGCTGTTGCTGGACGAACCGATGGGCGCGCTGGACAAGAAGCTGCGCTCGCAGATGCAGCTGGAGCTGGTCAACATCATCGAAACCTCCGGCGTGACCTGCGTGATGGTCACCCATGACCAGGAAGAGGCGATGACCATGGCCACCCGCATCGCGGTGATGGACGCGGGCTGGATCCAGCAGGTGGGCAAACCGGACGAGATCTACGAGCAGCCGGCCAACCGCTTCGTGGCCAGCTTCATCGGCTCGGTGAACCTGTTTGAAGGGGTGATCGACGAGGACCTGCCCGAGTACGTCACCGTGCGCACGCCGTTGTTCCCGGCGCCGATCTATGTCGCGCACGGCATCACCGGCTACGAAGGCCAGCCGGTGGCGTTCGCGCTGCGCCCGGAGAAGGTGATGATCGGCAAGCAGGAGCCGGCCGGTGACACGAACAAGGCGCAGGGCGTGATCGAGGAGATCGCCTACTTCGGCAGTCACTCGGTGTACCACGTGCGCCTGCCGAGCGGCGCCAAGGTGCTGTCCAACTTCGCCAATTCGCAGCGCTGGGCCAGCGACGGGCTCACCTGGGGCGACAACGTGTGGGTGCACTGGCGCGACAACGACGGCGTGGTGCTCACCGCATGAACGCCACCGGCTGGAAGCGTTGGCTCCCGGGAACGCGCAGCGGTGTGATCGCCGCGCCGTACCTGTGGCTGCTGCTGTTCTTCGCGGTGCCGTTCGTGATCATCCTGATGATCTCGTTCGCGCGCACCCAGGTCGGCTCACCACCGTACACGTGGCTGCTGGAGTACGTGGACGGGGCCTTCTCGCTGAAGCTCAGCCTCGGCAACTACGCCGCGCTGGTCAAGGACAGCCAGTACCTGCTGGCCTACCTGAGCTCGATCAAGATCGCGGTGATCGCCACGCTGTTCACGCTGCTGATCGGCTACCCGATGGCGTACGTCATTTCGCGGATGCCGCCGGCGGCACGCAACGTGGCGATGATGCTGGTGGTGCTGCCGTCGTGGACCTCGTTCCTGATCCGGGTGTATGCCTGGATCGGCATCCTCGACCGCAATGGCCTGCTGAACCAGCTGCTGCTGAAGATCGGGCTGATCGATGCGCCGCTGCAGATCCTGTACACCCCGACCGCCGCCTACATCGGCATCGTGTACTGCTACCTGCCGTTCATGGTGCTGCCGCTCTACGCCAACCTGGTCAAGCTCGACAACCGGTTGCTGGAGGCGGCCTACGACCTGGGCGCCAAGCCGTGGCAGGCATTCCTGACGATCACGTTGCCGCTGTCGCGCACCGGCATCATCGCCGGCTGCATGCTGGTGATGATTCCGGCGGTGGGCGAGTTCGTGATTCCGGAGATGCTGGGTGGGCCGGACACGCTGATGATCGGCCGGGTGCTGTGGGGCGAGTTCTTCAACAACCGCGACTGGCCGACGGCATCTGCGGTGGCGATCGTGATGCTGGCGCTGCTGCTGGTGCCCATCCTGCTGTTCAACCGCGTGCAGCAGCGTGAGCTGGAAGGGAAGCTGACATGAGCATGGTGCGTCGCAGCCGCTGGCTGGGCTGGTCGGTGCTGGGGCTGGGCTTCGCCTTCCTGTACCTGCCGATCCTGCTGCTGATGGTCTATTCGTTCAACGCCTCCAAGCTGGCCACGGTCTGGTCGGGCTTCTCCACGCGCTGGTACGGAGCGCTGTTCAACAACCGGCAGATCCTGGACGCGCTGTGGATCAGCCTGAAGGTGGCGTTCTGGACGGCCAGTGCGTCCACGGTGTTGGGCACGATGGCGGCGATGGTGATGACGCGCTTCCGGCGCTTCCCTGGCAAGACCCTGTTCGGTGCGTTGATCACCGCGCCGCTGGTCATGCCGGAGGTGATCCTGGGTTTCTCGCTGATGACGCTGCTGGTGGCGATGGGCGGAATTCCGGGCTTCCCCAGCCGGGGCGTGACCAGCATCTGGATCGCGCATGTGACCTTCACCCTGTCGTTCGTGACGGTGGTGGTGTCCTCGCGCCTGCAGGAGCTGGACCGTTCGCTCGAAGAGGCGGCGATGGACCTGGGCGCGAGCCGCCTGAAGGTGTTCTTCCAGATCACGCTGCCGATCATCGCCCCGGCGCTGGTGGCCGGCTGGCTGCTGGCGTTCACCCTGTCGCTGGACGACGTGGTGATTGCCAGCTTCGTGGCGGGCCCGAACTCGACCACGCTGCCGATGAAGGTATTCGCCTCCGTGCGGATGGGCATCAAGCCGGAGATCAACGCACTGGCGACGCTGATGGTGCTGGCGGTGTCGATCGCGGCGGTGGTGGGCTGGTTCATCACCGCCCGCAGCGACAAGCGCCGGCAGCGCGACATGCAGATGGCGCTGCAGGACCGGTAGCGCGGACGGGTAGGGCGGCGCCGCCAACACCGGCAACATCCGGCTCACGGGGGCGGGCGCAGAATAGGGGCCTGTCTTTCGGAGCACCGCGATGACCGTTGAAATCGTCAACCCCGCCACCGGCCAGGTCACCTACCGGCATGAACTGCTGAAGGCCGCCGACATCGAGCAACGGCTGGCTGCCGCCGCCACGGCGTTCCCGTTGTGGTCGGCACATTCGCTGCAGGAACGCGGCGCGATCCTGCATGGCATCGCCGCCCAGCTGCGTGCGCGCAAGGACGACATCCAGCAGGCCATGACCAGTGAAATGGGCAAGCTCAAGGGCGAGGCGCTGGCCGAGGTGGAAAAATGCGCGCAGGCCTGCGAGTACTACGCCGACCACGCCGCCGACTACCTGAAGCCGCAGCTGATTGATACCGAAGCGCAGCGCAGCTACGTACGCTACGAGCCCATCGGGTGCGTGTTTGCGGTGATGCCGTGGAACTTCCCGATCTGGCAGGTGTTCCGTTTCCTCGCGCCGGCCTTCATGGCGGGCAACGTGGCGCTGCTCAAGCACGCCAGCAACGTGCCGCAGTGCGCCGACCTGATCCTGGCGGTCTGCCGTGACGGTGGGCTGCCCGACGGCGTGTTCGATGTGCTGCACATCGACAACGACCAGGCCGCCGACGTGCTGCGCGACAAGCGGGTCAAGGCGGTGACGCTGACCGGCAGCGAGCGCGCCGGGCGCTCGATCGCGGCCAATGCCGGCGACCAGCTCAAGAAATGCGTGATGGAGCTCGGCGGCAGCGATGCCTTCGTGGTGCTCGATGACGCCGACCTGGACAAGACGGTCGCCGCGGCAGTGAAGTCACGCTTCGACAACAGCGGGCAGACCTGCATCGCCGCCAAGCGCTTCATCGTGGTCGATGCGATCGCCGATGCGTTCGTGGAAAAGTTCGTGGCCGCCTCGGCGCAGCGGGTGTACGGCGACCCGCAGGACGAGAAGACCACCCTGGCCCCAATGGCCCGCGCCGACCTGCGCGAGGAACTGCACAAGCAGGTGCAGGCCAGCGTGGCCAAGGGCGCGAAGGTCCTGCTTGGCGGTGAGCCGGTGCCGGGAACCCATGCGGGCTATCCGGCCACGATCCTGGACCAGGTGGTGCCCGGCATGCCCGCCTATGACGAAGAGCTGTTCGGGCCGGTGGCCGCGATCCTGCGCGTACGCGATGACGCCGACGCGCTGCGGGTGGCCAATGACACTACCTTCGGGCTGGGCGGCAGCGTGTGGAGCGGCGACCCGGTACGCGGCGAGGGAATCGCCAAGCGGCTGGAATGCGGCGCCGCGTTCGTCAATGCCATCGTCAAGAGCGACGTACGGTTGCCGTTCGGTGGCAGCAAGCGCTCGGGCTTCGGCCGTGAACTCGCCGACCACGGCATCCATGAGTTCATGAACATCAAAACCGTCTACGTGGCCTAGAGCCACCGCACCCGCTTGAACAACCGGTACAGGCCGACGCAGATCGCGCCGACACCGACGATCATTGCCGGGTACGCCCATGGCTGGTTCAGCTCGGGCATGTGGCTGAAGTTCATGCCGTACCAGCTGGTGATCAGGGTAGGGGCGGCCAGCAGTGCCGCCCATGCGCCCAGGCGCTTGACCGTCTCGCCCTGGGCCAGCGTCACCAGCGACAGATTGACGCTCAGCGCGGTGCCCAGCATCTCGCGCAGCGTATCGATCACATCGCTGATCCGCACCGCGTGGTCATGCACATCGCGCAGGTACAGCTTCACTTCCTCGGGCACCAGGTCGCCCTGGTAGCGCTTGATCTGCGCCAGCATGTCCTGCAGCGGGGCCACCGCCATGCGCATCTTGTTGAGTTCGCGCTTCAGTTCGTACAGGCGCACCACGGTCTGCCGCTTGTAGCTGTCGGAAAAGATGTCCTTTTCCAGCAGTTCCAGCGTGTCGCGGTAGCGCTGCGTGATGGGCAGGTAGTTGTCGACGACGAAATCCAGCACCGCGTACAGGCAGTAGGACGGGCCCATCCTGCGCAGCAGGTCCGGCTCGCGTTCCACCCGCGCGCGCGGCGCGGCGTACGACAGCGAGGCGCCGTGCCGCACCGTGACCAGGAAGCGGGGGCCAAGGAATGCGTGGGTCTCGCCGTAGGCGATGCGCTCGTCGACCATCTGCGCGGTAGTGACCACCACGAACAACGAGTTGCCGTAGGCCTCCACCTTCGGCCGCTGGTGCGCGTTGCGTGCGTCCTCGATGGCCAGCGAGTGCAGGCAGAACTCTTCCTGCAGCTTGAGCAGCACGCTGTCGGCGGGCTCGTACAGGCCCACCCAGACAAAGCCGTTGCCGCTCTCGATCACATCGCTGATCGCGTCCAGGCTGATGTCGTGGCGCTTGCCCTGGTCGTCGTAGTGCACGCAGTTGATGACGCAGGGCGGGTTGGGCGTGGCAATGGCCGTGTTTTCCATGGGCGGTATCGTGCGTCAGCGGACCGTGACAGGCGGGTCACGACGGCCCAGTACCCAAGCCAGGGCAACGTGCAGCGGTAGCAGCAGCACGATCCATTGCAGGTTGTACTGGGCCTGCAGGCTCAACCAGTGCAGCACCAGCCCCAGCCCCGAGAGTGCGGCCACGGTCCACAGCAGCCAGCGGAATGCGGCGCGCGGCGTTCGTCCGCGCAGCAGCGTCACCGCGCCCGGCAGCAGCGCAAGGCACAGGGGCGAGAGCTGCAGCAGGTTGCGGTTGGCCCAGGCGGCCTGGTGGGCGCTGAAGCCCCACAGGAAGGTCAGCAGCGCACCGGCGATACCGCAGAACAGCCACAGCGGCAGCGCCAGCCCGCCCAGCAGCCGGCGGCGCTGGCGCAGCGCGACCACTGCGGCGGCCAACACCAGCCCGCACAGCAGCCACGGCCACCAGCGGCGCGCCGATTCCGCCGGCTCCGGGGCAACCCGGTGCGGCAGCAGTTCCTGTTCGGCCTGCACCAACGGGCGGCCGTCGCTGTTGCGCACCTGGCGCAGCGCATCGGCCAGGCGCATCGGCACGAAGGCTTCCTGCCAGCGCGACAGCGGCTGGTCGGCGAAGGGACCCAGACCGATGTCGAAGCCCAGCCACATCCACGGCGCCGGCGACGCCAGGCGCACCGATTCACTGCGGTAGGTGTTGCCGCGCGAGCGGCCCGAGAGCTGCGAATGCAGCCCGCCACCCAGTGCGCCATCGATCGCATCGCGGACCATGGTGGCGCAGTTGGCGGTGTAGTAGTCGTAGCGGTAGCGGGCGTTTTCAGGCTTGGCGCGCTCGGCCAGCGACGCGGCGAGGGTGCGCGCCTGTTCCGGGCTGAGGTCCAGCCACTGCAGGTTGGCGCCGCGCCCACTGTCGCGGTAATAGGACAGGTCCTGCTCCAGCGGCAGCGCGACCAGGTAATACATCATCTCGCCGCGGATGAAGCGGCCGATGAAGTCCGGTTCGGACGGGTCGAAGTAGCCGAAGTTGTACGAGGTCGCCTGCCCGGTGACCGGGTCCAGCACTACGATGGCATCGTGCCCGAAGCGCTCGAAGAAGATCGAGCCGGGCTTCATGGTCACGATGCCGATGCGCGGCGGCGGCGCATCGGCCGTTGCAGCCGCCTCCGCGACGGGCGTGGCGGGCGGCTCAGGGGCGGCCAGCGCGGCAAGGGGCAGGCCGGCGACGCCGACCAGGACCAGCAGGAACAACAGGCGGCACAACGGCCACCGCATCAGCAGGGGCCGCATGGCGGGACTCAATCCTCGTTGTTCGTGTCGGCCGGCAGCACCGTCACATGGAAAGCCTGCACGCGACGGGCATCGGCACGCGCGACCCGGAACACGAAACGGTCCAGGGTGAGTTCGTCGCCGGTCTCAGGCAGGTGCCCGATCGCCTCGGTGACCAGGCCGCCGATGGTGTCGTAGTCATCGTCGGGGAACGTGGCGCCGAAGCGCTCGTTGAAGTCCTCGATGGCGGTCAGCGCATCGACCACGTACTGGCCGTCGGCCTGGATCGCGATCTGTGCGGTGTGATCCTCGGCCTCGTCGTGCTCGTCGTCGATCTCGCCGACGATCTGTTCCAGCACGTCCTCGATGGTGACCAGGCCGGCGACGCCGCCGTACTCGTCCACCACGATGGCCATGTGGTTGCGCGAGAGCCGGAACTCCTTGAGCAGCACGTTGAGCTTCTTCGCCTCGGGAATCAGCACCGCCGGGCGCAGCAGTTCGCGCACGTTGGCCGGACCGTTGTCGGCGACCACGCCGCGCAGCAGGTCCTTGGCCAGCAGGATGCCCAGGATGTCGTCCTTGTTGTCGCCGTGCACCGGGAAGCGCGAATGGCCGGATTCGACCACCTGCTTCATCAGTTCAAGGAACGGGGCTTCCACGGGCAGCGAGACCATCTGCGAGCGCGAGATCATCACGTCGCCAACGGTGAGCTCGGCCACCGAGATCGCACCTTCCATCATCCGCAGCGTATCGGCGGCGATGAGGCCGTCGTCGTGCGCGGTGTGCAGTACCGCCACCAGCTCGTCGCGGGTGTGGGGTTCGCCGGAGAAGGCAGACGTCAGGCGTTCAAGCCAGCTGCGCTTCTTCTCATTTTGCTCCGCACTGGAGCCACTACTGTCGTCGTCAGACATCTCTGGAAAAAAGGCACCCGGCGAGCCGGGCGTTGGCGCCAGTCTATCAGGATGCGGGGCGCTGTCAGCGCCCGTCCGGCGGGGTATTCACGGACGGGGGCAGCGGGCGGGCCGGCGCCTGCGGGGCATCGGCCGGCAGCGCGTCCTCGGCCGGCAGGTCCAGGCTGTAGGTGCAGCCGGCCAGGGTCTTGCCGGGGTGGGTCTTGACCGTGGACAGGCTCAGGATGATCGATTCGATCATCGGCTCGCCCGTGCGCGGATCGGTCACGTCCTGGCTGACCACCTCGCGCCCGGCCATGAACTTGTCCGGGTTGTCGACCCCGTCCTCCAGCGCCAGGGTCCTGGCCAGCGGGCGCGGATCGGCCACGTCCAGGATCGCCATGATGCTGGCCCCGGATACCGTCACGTACTCGGTGCGCTGGCCGAACACGGTCAGCGGCGTGGCCAGGCGGAACTCGCTCATGAACGGGTTGGTCTGCGGCAGCGGCTGCAGGCCGTTGGCCACGGCCTTGAGCGGGTCCGCCACCACCGGTGCCAGGGCGTCGTAGTCGGCCAGGCGCTGGCGGCATTCGATCAGCGCGGCCAGGTCGAGCGGGGCGGCGGAGGCGGTGGCGGTGGCGGTGGCGGGCAGCAGGGCCAGCAGGCCCAGGCAGGCGGTCTTGAAAGCGGTCATCGAAAGATCCGTGGGGTTGCCGGTGGTGCGGCTCAAAGCTCGTTGGCGTAGGGGTCGTCGATGCCCAGTTCGGCGAGGATGTCGCGCTCCAGCTGCTCCATGGCCTCGGCTTCCTTGTCGTCTTCGTGGTCCCAGCCGAGCAGGTGCAGGACGCCGTGTACCGTCAGGTGCGCGTAGTGGGCGTTCAGCGCCTTCTCCTGCTCGCCGGCCTCGCGTTCCACGACCGGGGCGCAGATCACCAGGTCGCCGAGCAGCGGGAACTTGACCCCCTTGGGCAGACCCTCGGGAAGCTCGGCGGGGAAACTGAGCACGTTGGTGGCGTAGTCCTTGCCACGGTAGTGCCGGTTCAACGACTGGCCCTCCTTGGCATCCACCAGGCGGATGGCCAGGTCGGCTTCGCGGATGCGGCCCTTGAGCGCGGCCGCGACCCATTTGCGGAAACTCACCGCGGACGGCAGCCCGGCCCGGGGCAGGGCGTAGCTCACGGCGACATCGAGGCGGACGGGACCTTTGGTCATGACAGGCAATTCCGGGTAATCAAACAACACAGGTGACAAGGTGGAAGAACGGCTGGCCGTTCTCCAATCGATAGCTCCACATGCCCAACGGCCCCTCATGGCAGGTGGTTTCGCGGAGCATGACAGTAGCTTCGGCGCGGGCCTGTCCGTCCACGGTGGCCATGGCCTGGCCGGATTTCAACAGCTGGCCGAGTAGATATTGTGCATCGCCCAACCGTTCCAGCGGAACGCTGCGGCAGCCGTAGCGGTCCGCGGTGTCGGCATCCAACTGGACCCACGCGTGGGCGCGGTCGCCCCATACCCGCGCCAGGTGCTCCGGGTCGGGGGCGCCCTGCGGCCTGGGTCCGGTCGGCCGCGCGGCAACGTAGCGCTGCAACACCGCTTCGGGCACCGCGACGGACACGTCGCTGGATACCCGCACCGACAGGCACGGCGCGGTCATCGTCTGCAGCGTCGCCACGCGCTGGCGAAGCACGGGCGCACGTGCACCCTCGTCGGCCCGTGCGGTCGCCAGTGTCGCCAGTGCAGCGGCCAACAGCAGCGTGCGCGCCTGCATGGGGCCTACTCCGCCCCCGGCTTGAGCTGCTGCAGGTCGCGGCGGTCGTAGGCGCTGACGATGCGGGCCACCAGCGGGTGGCGGACCACGTCGCGCGCCTCGAAGAAGGTGAAGCTGACCCCGTCCACGTCGCGCAGCACCTCGATCGCATCGCGCAGCCCGGATTTGACGTGCTTGGGCAGGTCGGTCTGGGTCAGGTCGCCGGTGACCACGGCGGTGGAGCCGAAGCCGAGCCGGGTCAGGAACATCTTCATCTGCTCCACCGTGGTGTTCTGCGCCTCGTCCAGGATCACGTAGGCATCGTTGAGCGTTCGCCCGCGCATATACGCCAGCGGCGCGATCTCGATGACGTTCTTCTCCAGCAGCTTGAGCACTTTTTCCACGCCCAGCATTTCATACAGGGCGTCATACAGCGGGCGCAGGTAGGGGTCCACTTTCTGGCTCAGGTCGCCGGGCAGGAAGCCGAGCTTCTCGCCGGCTTCCACCGCCGGGCGCACCAGGATCAGCCGCTGCACGCGCGATTCATTGAGCGCATCCACGGCGCTGGCCACGGCCAGGAAGGTCTTGCCGGTACCGGCGGGGCCGATCCCGAAGTTGATGTCGTGGGTGGTGATCTGGTGCAGGTAGCGGGCCTGGTTGGCGCCGCGGCCGCGTACCGTGCCGCGCTTGACCTTGATGGTCACTTCCTGCGCCTCGTAGCTGCGTTCGACCACGTGCTCGACGTTGGCCTGGTTCAGGCGCAGGTGGATGGCGTGGCTGTCGAACGGTGCCTCGCCCGCTTCGATGTACAGCGCCTCGATCAGCTTCTGCGCTTCCTCGGCCACGAGCGCGGGACCGGTGACCCGGAACACGTGCCCGCGGTTGGCGATCTCCACGCCGAGCTTGAGTTCGATCTGGCGCAGATGCTCATCGAAGGGGCCGGCCAGGTTGGCCAGGCGTTCGTTGTCTTCCGGGGCCAGGGTGAAGTCGCGGTGTGCCAGTGCTGTCATTGCGTTCGGCGGCCGCGGTCGCAATGACCCTGCCGCGAGCTTGGGAAAGGAACCACAGGGTAGCGCGCGCACCCGGGCGCCGCCACAGCATCGACCCTGCCGCGCTTTTCCACAGCCGCTGTGCAGCGCCGGTGCAGCAACCTGTGGATAGTCGGTGGCGGCCCTAGTGCCGCAACGATCCCGTGCGCATGGTCAAAAAAGCGTCAAACCCGGCGGGGTTTTCCACACCGCTTGTGGGCGGTTGCGCGGGAAACATGTGGATAAGCCGCCGTACCCCAATGAGGGCAACGGCTGCGCGGCCGTGATCATTTCATGACCACCGTCGCGCGGCCTGACCAGCCCTTCACACCTGTATGCGCAAGGTGACGAATCGCGCCGCCGCGTCCTTCCTGCCGGAGTTCCGCCCCTGGCGATCCTGCGCTTCCGCAAGCGCCTGGATTGAGCCGGGACCGCGCAGCCACGCAGGGCGTGGCTCTACGCCAGTGGCGCGAATAGCGTAGAGCCACGCCCTGCGTGGCTGCAACAACGTAGAGCCACGCCCTGCGTGGCTGCAATAGCGTAGAGGGACGCCCTGCGTGGCTGCGCGGTGCCCGATCAGGCGATGACCAACCGCCCGCGCAGTGAATTGCTGTACGCCTCGGTGATCTCCACCTCCACCAGCTCCCCGACCAGGCGCGCCTGCCCCGGAAAATTCACCGAGCGCATGTTCTCGGTCTTGCCGGTCAGTTCGTTCGGATCACGGCGCGACGGCCCTTCCACCAGCACGGTCTGCACGGTGCCGACCATGGCGTGCGAGATCGCGGCGGCCTGCTCGTTGATGCGTGCCTGCAGGCGCGACAGGCGCGCGTGCTTTTCCGCATCGGTG
This sequence comes from Stenotrophomonas sp. KH_036_B, assembly GCF_057839485.1. NCBI lineage: Bacteria > Pseudomonadati > Pseudomonadota > Gammaproteobacteria > Lysobacterales > Lysobacteraceae > Stenotrophomonas > Stenotrophomonas sp. KH_036_B. The sequence continues at coordinate 1,526,068 of NZ_CM174491.1, forward strand.
ATGGTGTCTTCCAGGTCGGCGGCCGGCGTGCCGGGACGGCGCGAATAGATGAAGGAGAAGCTGTGGTCGAAGCCCACGTCCTCGATCAGTTTCATCGTCTTCTCGAAGTCCGCCTCGGTCTCGCCGGGGAAGCCCACGATGAAGTCCGAGCTGATGGAGATGTCCGGGCGCACCGCGCGCAGCTTGCGGATCTTGGCCTTGAACTCCAGCGCGGTGTAGCCGCGCTTCATCGCCGACAGGACCCGGTCACTGCCGGCCTGGACCGGCAGGTGCAGGAAGTTGGCCAGCTGCGGCACATCGCGGTAGGCATCCACCAGCGAATCGCTGAACTCCAGCGGATGGGAGGTGGTGAAGCGGATGCGGTCCACCCCGTCGATCTCGGCGATGGTGCGGATCAGCAGGCCCAGATCGGCGAGCTCGCCGTCGCCATACGGGCCACGGTACGCATTGACGTTCTGGCCCAGCAGGTTGATCTCGCGCACGCCCTGCGCGGCCAGCTGGGCCACTTCCACCACCACGTCCTCGAACGGGCGGCTGACTTCGGTGCCACGGGTGTAGGGGACGACGCAGAAGGAGCAGTACTTGGAGCAGCCTTCCATGATCGACACGAAGGCCGAACCCCCTTCGGCGCGCGGCTCGGGCAGGCGGTCGAACTTCTCGATCTCCGGGAAGCTGATGTCCACCTGCGACTTGCCCGATGCGCGCCGCTGGCGGATCAGCTCCGGCAGCCGGTGCAGGGTCTGCGGGCCGAACACCAGGTCCACGTGCGGGGCGCGCTTGATGATCGCTTCGCCTTCCTGCGAGGCGACGCAGCCGCCCACGCCGATGATCACGCCACGACCGTTGTTCTTCAGCGCCTTCCAGTAGCCCAGCTGGCTGAACACCTTCTCCTGCGCCTTCTCGCGGATCGAGCAGGTGTTCATCAGCAGCACATCGGCCTCGGCCGGGTCGTCGGTGAGCTCCAGGCCCTCCTCGGCGGCGAGCACGTCGGCCATCTTGGTCGAGTCGTACTCGTTCATCTGGCAACCGTGGGTCTTGATGTACAGCTTGCCGCGCACCGGTCCATCCACCCGCGGGCGGGTGCCGGGCAGGGGCAGCAGGTCCGCGCGGGGCGGGGAGCTGTCAGGGGCGGAGGCAGGCGCGGCGGAGCCGGCCGAAGGTGGCACGGTCGAAGCTGGCGTCCCGGTCATGGCGCTTATTCCAGTCGGGTGGGCGGGCAGGCGGCCCCGAAGGGCCGCGGATAGCCGGAAATTGTAGCGTGGTCGGCTGCCCAGCCACGCATGGCGTGGCTCTACCAGGAGGGGGGGCATTCACACGCCCCGTAGAGCCACGCCATGCGTGGCTGTCCCCGCACAAATCCGTGACGCAGGGCAAGGTGTCCGGGTTAACAACGCGTCAAAGGCTTGGCAAGGGGGCGCGAAACAGGGACACTCGCGCCCATGAAGGGGATCTTGGGGATCGCTGCGCTGGCCTTGGCTGCGCTGACCGCACTGCCGGCCAGTGCGGGCACGCTGTACAAGTGTGTCGGTGCCGATGGCATCCCCAGTTACGTGAGCAAGCGGGTCTCTGGCGCCAGCTGCAGCGTGGTCAGCAACTACCGGCCCGACCGCAACGCCCCCTCCCGCTATATCCCGCCGCCCGCTCCGGCGCCCGCTCCGGCGCCCGTTCCGACCCCGGCCGCCGTGGCTGTCGGCAGCGCGGCACCCGCCGACGGTGCCGGCACCCGCACCGCACTCGCCCCGACCCCCGCTCCGGCGCAGGCCGCCACCGTGCTGACCGCCGCGTCCGCGCCGGCGCCGCGGACCGGCAAGGCCCAGCGTGTGGTCAGCGGGCAGGTCTACTCCTATATGAAGGACGGGGTGCGGCACTACACCAGCAGCCGGCCGGGCCAGCTGGCCAGCCTGGGCCAGGTGCGCACCATCCATTACAGCTTCATCGAGCGCTGCTATGCCTGTGGCGCCAATCCCGGGGTGAACTTCGGCTCGGTGCGTCTCAACACCACCGCGTTCCAGAGCGAGATCTCGGCCGCCGCGCGCGAGTTCGGGGTTGAAGAAGCCGTCGTGCGCGCCATCATTCACGCCGAATCGGCCTACAACCCGACCGCGCTCAGCCGCGCTGGCGCGCAGGGCCTGATGCAGCTGATGCCGCCCACCGCGCGCCGGTTCGGGGTCACCGACTCCTACGACGCCGCGCAGAACATCCGTGGCGGCGTGCAGTACCTGTCGTGGCTGCTCAAGCGCTTCAACGGCAACCTCACCCTGGCCGCGGCGGGTTACAACGCCGGCGAGGGTGCGGTGGACCGTCATGGCGGCGTGCCGCCCTACAGCGAAACCCAGTACTACGTGAAGCGGGTGGCCCAGCTGGCCGAGCGCTACCGCGGCGCCTCAACGCAGTAAGCGGGTGCCGTCGGTTGGAGGCGCCTTCGCAGATTGGTGACGTACCCGCATTGTGTCGCTGAGTCAGGTTCCGCTATAGTCGATCCGGATTCATTGTGGACTGGCCCCCACCGGTCTGCTGGCAGCCTCAAGCTACCTAAATCAATATCGGAGTGCCGGATGGCCAACGATGGGGTAAACGATCCAGTCAACACTGGACGTCGACGATTTCTTTCGGCAACGACAGCAGTGGTCGGAGCAGTCGGCGTCGGTTTCGCAGCAGTCCCGTTCATCAAGTCCTGGAATCCCAGCGCCCGCGCCAAACTGGCCGGTGCTCCCGTGGTCGCCGACATCAGCGCCCTGCAGGAGGGCCAGCGGCTGGTCATGGAATGGCGTGGACAGCCGATCTGGATCGTCAAGCGCTCCAAGGCCATCCTTGAGGCCCTGAACGGGCTGGATGGGCGGCTGAAGGACCCGGAGTCGAGCGTTGCCGACCAGCAGCCGGCGTACGTGCTGAAACAGAACCCCGAATTCCGCTCGATCAAATCCGACATCTCGGTGCTGGTCGGGCTGTGCACCCACCTGGGCTGTTCGCCTGAAATGGTGGCCGAGATCCGCCCCGAGCCGTTCGATCCGCAGTGGAAGGGCGGCTACTTCTGCCCCTGCCACAAGTCGCGCTTCGACATGTCCGGTCGTGTGTTCCAGGATGTTCCGGCACCGATCAACCTGCTGGTGCCGCCGCACCACTACCAGGACGACAACACCATCATCATCGGCGTCGATCCGCAGGGGGCGGCTTGATCATGGCCAATATTCTTTCCCGCACCGCCAACGGGGTCGCCGATTGGGTCAATGCGCGCGCGCCCGGGCTGATGCCGGTGTACCGCAAGCACGTGAGCGAGTATTACGCGCCGAAGAACTTCAACCTCTGGTACTACTTCGGTTCACTGGCACTGCTGATCCTGGTCAATCAGATCGTGACCGGCATCTTCCTGACGATGCATTACAAGACCAGCGCGGCCGAGGCATTCAACTCCGTTGAATACATCATGCGCGACGTGGAGTGGGGGTGGCTGATCCGCTACATGCACTCCACCGGTGCCTCGCTGTTCTTCATCGTGGTCTACCTGCACATGTTCCGTGGGCTGCTGTACGGCAGCTACCAGAAGCCGCGCGAGCTGGTGTGGATCCTGGGCATGCTGATCTACCTGGTGCTGATGGCCGAAGCCTTCATGGGCTACGTGCTGCCCTGGGGGCAGATGTCGTTCTGGGGCGCGAAGGTGATCATCTCGCTGTTCGGCGCCATTCCGGTGATCGGCACCGGGTTGACCGAATGGATCATGGGCGACTACCTGCCCAGCGACGCCACCCTCAACCGCTTCTTCGCCCTGCACGTGATCGCGCTGCCGCTGGTGCTGTTGCTGCTGGTGGTGCTGCACCTGGGCGCACTGCATGAAGTGGGGTCGAACAACCCGGATGGCGTGGAGATCAAGAAGGGCCCGAAGGGCAACCGGTGGTCGCCCACGGCACCCACCGACGGCATTCCCTTCCACCCGTACTACACGCTCAAGGACGGCGTGGGCGCAGGCTTCCTGCTGGTCATTGCCGCCTTCATCATCTTCTTCGCGCCGGCGTTCGGGGGGCTGTTCCTCGAACATGACAACTTCACCGAGGCCAACCGCCTGGTCACGCCCGAGCACATCAAGCCGGTGTGGTACTACACCCCGTACTACGCGATGTTGCGCGTGGTGCCGAACAAGCTGGGCGGCGTGATCGTGATGTTCTCGGCGATCGCCATCCTGTTCCTGGTGCCCTGGCTGGATCGCGCACGGGTCAAGTCTTACCGCTATCGCGGCTGGCTGTCGCGCGCGCTGCTGGGCGTGTTCGCGGTGTGCTTCGTCTGGCTCGGCGTGATCGGCTCCGGTCCCGGCACCGACGCGCACGAAACCTATGTGGGGCGCGTGCTGACCTTCCTCTACTTTGCCTTCTTCATCACCATGCCGATATGGACCAAGCTGGACAGGACCACGCCGGTACCGGACCGGGTGACCACGCATGACTGACCACTGGATTGTCCGGCTGGCCTGCGCGGCCGCCCTGATGCTGGCCAGCGCGGTGGCCGGCGCCGCCGAGGGCGGCAAGACCCTGCAGGCCGGCAACGACCTGGGTGACCGCGCCTCGCTGCAGCGGGGTGCGCAGTTGTACATGAACTACTGCTCGGGCTGCCACGCGCTCAAGTACCTGCGCTATTCGCGGATGGCGCAGGACCTGGGGCTGAGCGAAGAAGAGGTCATGAACAACCTCAACTTCACCGGTGTGCCGATCGGCGAGCCGGTGCCGGTGACCATGCCCAAGGCACAGGCCGAAAAATGGTTCGGCAAGATGCCGCCGGACCTGAGCCTGATTTCGCGGGTGCGGGGGAGCGACTGGGTTTACACCTACCTGAAGTCGTTCTACCTGGACACCAGTCGACCGCTGGGCTGGAACAACACGCTGTTCCCCAATGCCTCCATGCCCAACCCGCTGTGGGAAATGCAGGGCCTGCAGCACGCTGTGCACGGCAAGCCGGAAAGCCCGGGTGCCGATGCGCCGGTGATCGGGCTGAAGCTTGCCCAGCCGGGGTCGGTCGATCCGGGTCAGTACGACCAGGCGGTGCGCGACATCACCAATTTCCTGGAATACGCGGGCGAACCTGCGGCACTGAAGCGGCAGAAGCTGGGCGTCTGGGTGATCCTGTTCCTGGCCCTGCTGACCTTCCTGGTCTATCTGTTGAAGAAGGAGTACTGGAAGGACGTGCACTGAGTCCGATGGCAGGGCCTTGCCGATCGATGCGGTCTACCGCCGATCGGCCTATTGGCTTTTGTGATGGGCAGTTGCACACTCGGGTACTGTGACGACTGTCGGCAATGGGCCGGCGGCGCCGATGCGGCCGGCGGATATCGGTCGTTGGAGAGCCTTTGATGGCGGCGAGCGTACGCATGCGGAACACCCTGACGCTGTTTTCCTCGAACGACGACGTGCTGTGCCATCGCGTACGCCTGGTGCTGGCGGCCAAGGGCGTGAACTATGACTTCGTCCCGGTTGACCCGCAGAACCCGCCCGAGGATCTGATCGACCTCAACCCGTACCACTCCGTGCCCACCCTGGTGGAGCGCGAGATGGTGCTGTACGCGGCGTCGGTGGTCAGCGAATACCTTGACGAGCGCTATCCACATCCGCCGCTGATGCCGGTTGACCCGCTGTCGCGCGCGCGCATCCGTCTGGCGATGCTGCGCATCGAACACGACTGGGTGCCGCAGGTGCAGGCCATCCAGCTGGGCAACAAGACCCAGGCCGAAGTCGGGCGCAAGCGGTTGAAGGAACTGCTGACCAGCGCGGTGCCGCTGTTCAAGGCCAGCAAGTTCTTCCTCAATCCGGAAATGAGCCTGGCCGATTGCGCCATGGCCCCGATCGTCTGGCGCCTGCAGTCGTTGGACGTGCCGTTGCCCAAGGATGGCAAGTCGATCGAAGACTACGGCAACCGCATTTTCCGCCACCCCGGTTTCATCCGCAGCCTCACCGACCAGGAAAAGAAGCTGCGCGACCTGCCGGCGTGAACGAAGCCGGCGGGGTCGCGGCGACGTCGTCGCGGACACACCTGCCTGCATCCACGCTTTACGTCGGGACAGCCCCCTGCTGACCGCTGCGGGGGCTGGCGCGTACACTTGCACCAGGCAACCAGAATCCAGAGCCGCCTAGCGATACGCGGCGCCACATAATGACTGAAGACACTTTCCGCATGACCAGCCACCGTCCGTACCTGTTGCGGGCCCTGGTGGAATGGATCAACGACAACGACCTGACGCCGCACATCCTGGTCGACGCCGGCATGCCCGGCGTGCAGGTGCCGCAGAGCGCGGTGAAGGACGGTCGCGTCGTCCTGAACATCGCGGAACGCGCGGTGGTACGTCTGCACATCGACAACGAGACCGTGAGTTTCTCGGCCCGTTTCTCGGGGACCAGCTACCCGGTGCAGGTGCCGATCTCGGCCGTGCTGGCCGTGTACGCGCGCGAAACCGGGCAGGGCATGGCATTGCCCGACGATATCCCCGGCCACGAGCCGAGCCCGGACGATGCGCTGCCGCCCGACGACACGCCGACCCCGGACGACACCCCGCCCAAGCCCAGCGGCCGCCCGCACCTGCGGGTCGTGAAATAAGCATCGCCGCCCAAGGGCGGCGATTTCATTGGTGGCGCCCCATCGTCGTCACAGAAACGGGGACCGAGGACGTTGATCGCCTGCCGTGTTCGATTAACGTCCTCCGTCCCCCTTTCAGATGTCTTCGGCGTTGCTGGTGTCCACGCCGCGCCGGATCTCGCTGATCCGCGCCGCGGACGGGCCCACGAAGGCGATCAGCTGGTCGCCACGCAGCACCATGCGGCCGGTGTGGCGATCGATGCCGTCGTGCGAATACTCGAACCGGTACGTGCGCTCCCAGCCCAGCCAGCCGTTGTCCTTGCGGCACACGCGGATGCCGCTGGCATGCACCGCCTGGTCCAACCACTGCACGTCGGCGGCGCGGCAGGCGTTGCGGCCCAGCTCGATGGCACGTTCGGCCGCGGCGCGCGACGAATTCCAGAAGGCGTAGACGAACGCGCCGGCAATCATGATCAGAATCAAACTGGGCATCGGCGGCTCGCGCGGCATCGTGGTCAGGAACCCCCAACATGGCGACGAACCGGCTGCGGATCAAGCGGGGGGCACGTTGCTCGTGACAGCAATCACGTGCGCGGCGGTACGTCCTGCTGCTGGGGCGGAGGTGGTTGCTGCGGCTGTTGCGACGGAGGCGACTGCGGCTGCGGTGGCCTTGGTGGGACAACGCGCGGGAAGGTCGGTTGCTGCAGGGGGCGGGTGGCCGGCACGCCCGGCTGTGCGGGCGCCGGTGGCGGTGGCGGTGCGGTTCCCGATGCGGGAGGCGGTGTGGAATCGGACATGGGCACAAACGGCGTGGTCGCCACCAGCTTCAACAACGCCGCCCAGTCCTGGCGGTTGAAGTTGCACTCGTCTTCGCGTCCGGGCGTACAGCCGACGTCATAGGGATCGCTGGAGCGGGCCGGCGGCAGTTGGATGCGGCCATTCCGGTCCAGCGACAGCTTGCGCATCGCCACCGTGTTCATGACGTTGCCGCCGATCAGGTACAGCGTGTGGTCACCGCCCATGTTGGCCGCGATCACCACTTCGCAGTGCGACTTCCAGTTGGCCACTTTGCCGCCGCTGAGCTGCTGCACCAGCCCGGCGTAGCTCAGCGTTTCGCTGCGGTCGCGCAGGTAGCAGAGCAGGTCGCCCGGGGCGGGCTTTTCCTGGGCCGGGTCGCTCATCCGGTACGGGCCGGTGTTCTGGTACGCCGCGCGGATGTAGTCGATGTGGCGCGGCGAACGGGTAAAGCCGGGTACGCCGGCACGGGTCATCACCCAGGAGATGAAGGCGGCCGACCACGGGTTGTCGATCAGGAACGCCCGGCAGTCGCTGTCGGTGTAGCGCGTGCCAAAGGGCTCCATGCAGCTGGACGCACCGGGCTGGCTGCCCATCGGCCCGAGGGTGCCGCTGTCGCGCCAGTAACCCACGACGCGTTGCCACGCGACCATGCCGTTGTCGGCCAGGTACTCGCGTTCGGCCTCGCTGACGCCGAGGTTGGCGGCGCGTCCTTCACCGTCAATGAAGGGGCGGTACCACAGCCGATGCTCGTTGCAGGCGGTGCGTACGATGCTCACCGCCAGCGGGCTGAGGCCGTAGCGCGGCGGGATGTCGCAGACTTCGGCGGCGGCTGCGGTGGCCGGCAACAGCAGGGTGGCCAGGGGTGAAAGGCAGGCGAGCAGGAGCAGGGGGCGCATGCGCGGTGTCCGGAGGGGGGCAAGCAAAGCCTCGCAGAGCCGGTCGGGGGGCACCGTGAAATCGCCGCCTTGGGGCGCCGCACGACCAACGGTCGTGCGCTACCGCCCGGCACGTATCGCCCGTTGGTCGATACGGAGCCGGCGAGCGTCGCTCAGGGCGGGTCGCCCAGCTTCAGGGACAGATCGATCGCCTGCACATGCTTGGTCAGGCCGCCGATGGAGATGCAGTCCACCCCGTCCTCGGCAATGGCGCGCAGGCCGGCCAGGTCGACGCTGCCGGACACTTCCAGCGGGATGCGTCCGGCGGCGATGGTGACCGCCTCGCGGCGCATCGCCGGATCGAAGTCGTCGATCAGGATGCGATCGCAGCCCACCGCCAGTGCTTCGCGCAACTGGACCAGGTCTTCCACTTCCACCACCAGCGGCAACTGCGGCCACTGCGCGCGGGCGGCATGCACCGCTGCGGTCAGTGAGCCGGCGGCGCGGATGTGGTTCTCCTTGAGCATCACCGTGTCGAACAGGCCCTGGCGGTGGTTGTCGCCGCCGCCGCACCGCACGGCGTACTTCTGCGCCACGCGCAGGCCCGGCAGGGTCTTGCGGGTGTCCAGGATGCGGGTGCCGGTGCCGGCCACGGCGGCGACATGGCGCGCCGTGGTGGTGGCCGTGCCCGACAGGGTCTGCAGGAAATTGAGCGAGGTGCGCTCGGCGCTGACCAGGCTGCGGTTGCGGCCGTGCAGGATCGCCAGCACCGTGCCGGCGCTGACGGCGTCGCCTTCTGCCACGCGCCAGTCGATGCGCACCTCCGGATCCAGCGCCTGGTGCGTGGCGTCGAACCATGGCCGGCCGGCGATCACCGCGTCCTGCTTGCACAGCAGGTAGGCACGGTCAGGCCGGTCCGGGAGCAGGGCGGCGGTCACGTCGCCGCTGCCGATGTCCTCGGCCAGGGCGCGGGCCACGTCGGCCTGGACCTGGCTGGCCGCCGGGGCCGTCAGCGGGGCAGCGCTCATTTTTCCGGGAAATCGGCGATCTGTGCGGTGGCGATGGCCTCCTCGGCCAGCAGCACCGGAATGCCGTCGTCGACGCGGAACACCTGCTTGCGGTCGCGGGTCAGCAACGCCTCGCGCAGGGTCTGGGCCTGGGCGCTGCCGTCGGCCTTGACCACGGCACCGGCGCCGATGGCGCGGTTGAGCGCATCCAGGCCCCGGGCGTCGAGCAGGGACAGGGGCTGGCGGGTGTCGGGCGAGCACAGCAGGTCGATCAGCTTGCGATCCATGAATTCTTCGTCTTGCGTGGAAGGCGGCTAGAATACGTCTTTAAGGCAGGTGACGGCCAATGACCCTCAACCAATCCGCGCCGCTTGTCGGCATCGTCATGGGTTCCCGCTCCGACTGGGAGACCATGCAGCACGCGGCGCAGAAGCTGGACGCGCTCGGTGTTCCCTACGAAGTGAAAGTGGTGTCGGCGCATCGCACGCCCGACGTGCTGTTCACCTACGCCGAACAGGCGGGCCCGCGTGGCCTGCGCGCCATCATCGCCGGTGCCGGCGGCGCCGCGCACCTGCCCGGCATGATCGCCGCCAAGACCGCCGTGCCGGTGCTCGGCGTGCCGGTGCAGTCCAAGGCCCTCAACGGCATGGACTCGCTGCTGTCGATCGTGCAGATGCCGGCCGGCATCCCGGTGGCGACCTTCGCCATCGGCAATGCCGGTGCCTCCAATGCCGCGTTGTTCGCCGCCGCCATGCTGGGTCCGGAACAGCCCGCCATCGGCCAGGCGCTGGACGCCTTCCGCGCCCGCCAGACCGAAGACGTCATGGCCCACGACGACCCGCGTCAATGAGTGTGCGTACCGTTGGCATTCTGGGCGGCGGCCAGCTCGCCCGCATGATGGTACTGGCCGGTGCCCCGATGGGGCTGCGCTTCGAGCTGTTCGACCCGGCGGCTGACGCCTGCGGTGGGCAGCTTGCGCCGCTGCAGGTGGCTGCGTTCGAGGACGAGGCGGCGCTGGCGGCGTTTGCCGCGCGCGTGGACGTGGTGACCTTCGATTTCGAGAACGTACCGGCGCGCAGCGCGCAGTTCCTGGCCGAGCGGGTTCCGGTGTATCCCAATCCAGATGCGCTGGCCGTGGCGCAGGACCGGCTGAGCGAGAAGACCCTGTTCCAGGCGCTGGGCATTCCGTTGCCGCCGTTCGCCGACATCGGCAGCCGCGATGACCTTGCTGCCAAGGTGGGCGAGTTCGGTCTGCCGTGCATTCTCAAGACCCGCCGCTTCGGCTACGACGGCAAGGGGCAGTTCCGCCTGCGCAGCGAGGCCGACATCGACGCCGCGTGGGCCGCGCTGGGTGAGCAGGTTGAACGCACTGGCCTGATCCTGGAGGGATTCGTCGCCTTCGATCGCGAAGTCAGCGTGGTCGCCGTGCGCGGGCAGGAGGGCGAGTTCCGTGCCTGGCCGGTCACCGGCAACTGGCATGTGGACGGCGTGCTCTCGGCCAGCCTGGCACCGGCGCGGTTGCCCGAGGCACAGTACGCGGCAGCGATCGGTTACGCGCGCACCCTGGCCGAGCGCCTGGACTATGTGGGCGTATTCGCGCTGGAGCTGTTCTGCCGCGGCGACGTGCTGCTGGCCAACGAGATGGCGCCGCGCGTGCACAACTCCGGCCACTGGACCATCGAAGGCAGCGAAACCTCGCAGTTCGAGAACCACCTGCGCGCGGTGCTCGGCCTGCCGCTGGGTGACACGCGCATGCTCGGCCATGCCTGCATGCTCAACTGGATCGGCGCGATGCCCGATGCCAGCGGCGTGCTTGCGCAGGCCAGTGGCCACTGGCACGACTACGGCAAACAGCCGCGCGACGGCCGCAAGGTCGGTCACGCCACCCTGCGCGATGACGATGCGGCCACGCTGGCCACGGCGTTGGAGGCGGTGGGCGGGCAGTTGGGCCGAGCGGGGCAGGTTGCGCCCGCGGTGACCACGCTACGCGGTTGATCGGAGGTGTCACGACCGACGGTAGGTACCGACCGTTGGTCGGTACGCGCTTCAATCGCGCAATTGCGCCGCCACGAAGTCCCAGTTGACGATCTTCCAGAACGCCTCCAGGTAGCGCCCGCGTGCGTTCTGGTAGTCGGTGTAATACGCGTGTTCCCACACGTTGCAGCCCAGCAGCGGGGTGCTTTGCCCGGTCAGCGGCGTGCCTGCGTTGCGCGTGGACTGGATCGCCAGCGCGCCGTTGGGGTGCTGCACCAGCCACACCCAGCCGGAACCGAACACCGCCAGCGCCACCCGGTCGAATTCCTCGCGCAGCCGCTTGCCATCGCCGAAATGGCGGCCGGCCAGTTCGCCCAGCGGGCCCGCCGGGTCGCCGCCACCGCGCGGATGCAGGCACTGCCAATAGAAGCCGTGGTTCCAGGCCTGCGCGGCCATGTCGAACAGGCTGCCCTGGCTTTGCCGCACGATCTCGTCCAGCGCCAGGTCGGCCAGGTCGGTGCCCTCGGTGCGGGCGTTTACCGCCTCCGCGCAGGCGCGGTGCCGGGCCAGGTGCAGGTCCAGCGCGGGCGCCGAGAGATGGGGCTGCAGGGCAGTGCGGTCGTAGGGCAGGCGGGGCAATTCGAGGGGCATGGGTCGCTGCGGGCTGGAGACGGGGCGCCGGAGGCAGGGCCAGTAGGATTACAATGGCCGTGTAGGGAAGTCTATCCGACCGGCGGGGCCGGGTTGTTCCCATTGCAGGGAGAGTCGTGGTGCCGGTGATGCAGCAGATCCAGACCGAAGTGGAACGTTACCCCCTCGTGTTGTTCATGAAGGGCACCCCGCAGTACCCCATGTGTGGTTTCTCCAGCCGCGCCGTGCAGGCCCTGATGGCCGCCGGTGCCGTCGCGCTGCGCACCGTCAACGTGCTGGAAGAACCGGAGATCCGCGCCAACCTACCGCGCTTCTCCAATCTGCCGACCTTCCCGCAGCTGTTCATCCACGGCGAACTGATCGGCGGCTGCGACATCGTGCTGGAGCTGTTCGAGTCCGGCGAACTCAAGCGGATCGTGGAAGAGGCCTCCCAGCCATGAGTGCGGTCCCGTCCGTCGTGGTCGGGACCGGATCGCTGGCCGATCGCGTCATTCTTATTGCAGGGGCCGGGGGCGGCTTCGGCAGCGCCGCGGCCATCGCGTGCGCGGCCGCCGGTGCCACGGTGGTCCTGCTCGGGCGGAAACCGCGCCGACTGGACCGCGTGTATACGGCCGTGGAAGCCGCCGGGCCGGAGCCGCTGCTGTACCCGCTGGACCTGGAAGGCGCCACCCCGGACGACTACGCCACCCTGGCCGAGCGCCTGCAGTCCGAACTGGGCCGGCTGGACGGCGTGCTGTACTGCGCCGCCGATTTCGCCGGCCTGACCCCGTTTGAACTGGCCGATCCGGCCGCGTTCGCCCGCGCCGTGCACGTCAACCTGACCGCCCCGGCGTGGCTGGCGCAGGCATGCCTGCCACTGCTGCGCCAGCGCGACGATGCCGCGCTGGTGTTCACGGTGGACGATCCGGCCAAGGTAGGGAAGGCCTACTGGGGCGGCTACGGCGCGGCCCAGCACGGCCTGCGCGGACTGATCAGCGCGCTGCATGACGAGCTCGCCCGCACCCCGGTGCGGGTCAGTGGGCTGCACCCCGGCCCGATGCGCACCGCCCTGCGGGCCCGGGCCTTCTCGCTGGACGAGGATGGCACCGCCCGCGATCCGGTCCTGTGTGCGGCGGCGGCCGTACAGCTGCTGTCGCCTGACGGCGCAGCCCATCGCGGCCAGATCCTCGACCTGGCGTAATACGCGCGCAACGCAGCAGCCCCATCCTTTCGACGCACCCTGGCCGTAGCGCCGGGCCATGCCCGGCTGCCTGTCCATGTCCGACGACCGGTGGTCCGGCGCTCCGGACGCCTCGGCACCTGAACGGCCCGCCAACCCGCCCGACACCTCCATTCAGCCAAATGTGAAGTTCTTGTCACGATCGCGTTGTGGTGGCGTGTGTTTTGTCTCCAAACGGTCATATAGCGGGCTTATCGTGTTAATCTAGTGTTAACCGTTGCGGCTGAAACCAGCCTGCGGCAAGGGAACCCAGATAAAAGTCCAGACAGCCGCCTGAATGGCTGCTTGGGCGCGTTTTTTTTCCGCCATCGCCAACTCGCATCGAGGCTACTTCCCAATGACCCACCCGCGCTATCTTCGGATGTCCAAGCTCACCCTTGGTCTCGTGGCCGCTCTTGCAGCCGCTCCCGCCTTCGCCCAGAGCACCTCTGCCGGTGTCGGCGGCCAGGTCACGTCTTCCGCAGGTGCGCCTGTGGCTGGTGCCGAAGTCACCATCACGCACACCGAGTCGGGCACCGTCAGCCGTGCCACCACCGATGCGTCCGGCCGTTACGCCGCACGCGGTCTGCGCGTAGGTGGTCCGTACACGATCACCATCAACAAGGCCGGTGAAGGCACCAAGACCGAAGAAGGTGTCTACCTGAACCTGAATCAGGTCAACACCATCAATGCCAACCTGGCCGGCGACGTCGCCGCCACCAATCTCGATGCCGTGCAGGTCGTGGCCGTGGCCGGTGGTTCGGACGTGTTCAGCGCCTACAAGATGGGCACCGGCTCGAACGTCACCCGCGAGACCATTGACTCGCTGCCGTCGGCCAACCGCAACATCCAGGACTACATCCGCCTCGACCCGCGCATCTCGCAGGTCAGCAAGGCGGACGGCGCGATCTCGGTCGGTGGCCAGAACACCCGCTACAACGCCATCCGCATCGACGGCATCGGCGCCGGCGACCCGTTCGGCCTGGAATCCAACAACCTGCCGACCGAGCGTCAGCCGGTGTCGATGGATGCGATCCAGGAAATCAACATCGACGTCGCCAACTACGACACCACCATCGCTGGCGGCACCGGTGCGGTGATCAACGCGGTGACCAAGTCGGGTACCAACAACTTCGGCGGCACCGTGTACTACGCGTACCGCGACAAGGACATGGTGCGCAAGGAGCTGGAAGGCGTCCGCTTCAACGGCTTCGACGACGAGAAGACCTACGGCATGACCCTGGGTGGCCCGATCATCAAGGACAAGCTGTTCTTCTTCGCCAACTACGAAAAGATGGAGCGTTCGGCGCCGGGCACCAGCCTGACCGACACGCCGTACGGCAAGGGCACCATCACCGACGCTGACATCGCCCGTGCGCAGCAGATCGCCACCGGTTATGGCTTCGACGCCGGTTCGCTGAGCGCGCCGTCGAACGACACCGAAATCGAAGAATACGCGCTGAAGATCGACTGGAACATCAGCGACAACCACCGTGCTGCCATCCGTTACAACAAGATGGAACAGACCGTCGCCCGCTTCCCGCAGATCAGCACCAGCGCCGTCTCGCTGAGCAGCTTCTGGTACGACCTGCCCAAGACCTATGAGTCCTGGATGGGCGAACTGTTCAGTGACTGGTCCGAGAACTTCTCGACCGAGTTCAAGCTGTCGCAGCGCGAATACTCGGCGATCCGTACCCCGTACTCGGATCTCCCGCAGATCCAGGTGCGCGGCTTCGGTGGTACTGCCAACAACTCGCTGTACTTCGGTACCGAGCAGAACTCGCACGTCAACGCCGTGGAATCCAAGGAACTGGCCGCGTTTGGTGCCGCTACCTGGTACGTCGGCGACCACACCGTGAAGTTCGGCTTCGACTACACCGACAATGACCTGCTGAACTACTACGGCCGTAACCTCAACGGCGTGTACGTGTTCAACAACCTCAACGATTTCGCGGCCGGCCGCATCAACCAGTACATCGTCCGCGCGCCGCGCGAGGGCGGCAGCTACGATGACATCCCGGCCAAGTACCACCTGAAGAACACCGGTCTGTTCGTGCAGGACAGCTGGGCGGTCAACAGCAACCTGACCCTGCAGTTCGGTGTCCGCGTGGACATGCCGGACTTCGACAGCCAGAAGCTGTACAACCCGCGCATCATGGACCTGTACGGGTACGACAACACCGTGCTGCCGGATGACAAGCTGGTGCAGCCGCGCTTCGGCTGGAACTACACCTTCGACACCGACCGTCCGACCCAGCTGCGTGGCGGCGTGGGCCTGTTCGGCGGCGCTGCCCCGAACGTGTGGCTGGCTGGCGTCTACCAGAACACCGGTCTGAACTACACCGAGTACACGGTAAACAGCCCGACCACCAACTTCTTCACCCCGAACGTCGATCCGCCGTACATCCCGGCCAGCGGTGCCGGTGCGCGCCAGAACGTGGACATCGCCGAGCCGGGCCTGAAGCTGCCGTCGGTGTGGAAGACCAACCTGGCCTTCGATACCGAGCTGCCGTGGTACGGCATCGTCGCATCGGCCGAGTTCCTGTACACCAAGGTCAACGACGCCATCTACTTCGAGCGTCTGGACCTGTACAACCAGGACGGCGTTGCGGCTACCCGCATCGGCCAGGACGGTCGCGAGCTGTACTGGAATGCCGCAGGTTACCTGCGCTCCACTGCGGCCAACCGCAACTCGGTGCAGCAGGGCCAGACGACGGCGCTGGGCCAGGTCAACGGCAAGAACAACCGTCCGAGCGACATGGGCGACGTGATGCTCATGCGCAACACGGACAAGGGCAGTGGCCGCCAGTTCACCGTCGGCCTGAACAAGCCGCTGATGGAAAACTGGGGCTGGTCGCTGGCTTACACCTACACCGCATCGAGCGAAGTCAGCCCGCTGACCAGCTCGCAGAACACCTCCAACTGGGGCAGCACCCTGATCGGGACCGCCAACGAGAACGTGGCGTATGACTCGCGCTACGCGATCAAGGACCGCGTCACCGCCTCGCTGAACTGGAAGAAGGCGTTCTTCGGCGACTACAACACCAGCGTGGGCCTGTTCTATGAAGGCCGTTCGGGTCGTCCGTTCAGCTACATCTACTACAACGACATGAACGGCGATGCCGCCTCCACCTCGGGTGCCGGCTACTTCAACGACCTGTTCTACGTGCCGAACGGCGCGGGTGACGTGCTGTGGACCGGTGGCGCTGCAATGGAGCAGTCGTTCTTCGCCTGGCTGAAGAACAATCCGGAACTGGCGGCGTACCAGGGCCAGATCGCCCCGGCCAACGCCTTCCGCACCGGCTTCGTGAACACCTTCGATATGCGTATCTCGCAGGAGTTCCCGGGCTTCATGAAGGAGCACAAGGGTGAGCTGGCGCTGGACATCATGAATGTCGGCAACCTGATCAATAAGAAGTGGGGCCGCATCAACGATTACGGCTTCAACTCGACCGCCCGCGTGGCCAGCTACGCAGGTATCGACCCGGCAACCGGCAAGTACATCTACAACTTCACCGGTACCACCGATACCCCGTCGATCCAGGAAAACAACAACGACAAGGGCAACACCGGCGTGTCGCGCTGGTCGATGCAGCTGACCCTGAAGTACAAGTTCTGATCCATCGGACTTGATGCTTGACTGAAAACGGCCGGGGAAACCCGGCCGTTTTTTTTTGCCGCGCGCCGGCCGCTAGCGGGCTCCCCGCATCGTGCGTGCCCGGTAGTGCCGGCCGCTGGCCGGCTCCGCGCATCGTGCGTGCCCGGTAGTGCCGGCCGCTGGCCGGCTCCCCGCATCGTGCGTGTCCGGTAGTGCCGGCGGCTGGCCGGCTCCGCATGATCCCGCCATTCCCGAGGCGCCGGCCAGCGGCCGGCACTACCTCTCGCGTGTCGGACCCTGTATGCTTCTTTGGTTGCGCCCATCACCGCGCACCGCTGCAGCCCGAAACGGCCTGCCAGCGCAGAAACGCATCCAACGGTCGGGTTTCCCGGCCGTTTTGCTTTTTAAGGGGGCAGCGGTAAAGTCGGCAACCTTGAGGAAGCGAAAAGAATGGAAATGACGATCACTGAAAAGCCGGCGCGGACGCTGCCGGTGCAGGACGCGCGGATCTACCCGCGCGGTGGGCTGGATGTGCTGTCCCGGGCCGAGGTTGCGCGCCTGCGCGACGCCTCCGGCGGTGGCATGCATGAGCTGCTGCGGCGCTGCGCGCTGGCGGTGCTCACTAGTGGCAGCGCCTCCGACGATCCGCGCGCGGCGCGCGATCTCTACCCGGATTTTGACATCCAGGTCGCCCAGCAGGACCGTGGCGTCCGCATCGATCTGGTGAACGCCCCGGCGATGGCCTTCGTGGATGGCGAGATCATCCGCGGCGTGGCCGAGCTGCTGTTCGCGGTCGTGCGCGACCTGGCCTACATGGCCATCGAGATGGGCCCGGCCTACGCGGCCGAGCTGGAGTCGTCCGAAGGCATCACCAATGCGGTGTTCGGCCTGCTGCGCAACGCGCGCATCCTCAACCCGGGCGACCCGAACCTGGTGGTGTGCTGGGGCGGCCATTCGATCGGTCGCGACGAATACCTGTACACCAAGCAGGTGGGCTACGAGCTGGGCCTGCGCGGGCTGGACATCTGCACCGGCTGCGGCCCGGGCGCGATGAAGGGCCCGATGAAGGGCGCCACCATCGCCCATGCCAAGCAGCGCAAGCACACCACGCGCTACATCGGCCTGACCGAGCCGGGCATCATCGCCGCCGAATCGCCGAACCCGATCGTGAACCACCTGGTGATCATGCCGGACATCGAGAAGCGTCTCGAGGCGTTCGTGCGCATCGGCCACGGCATCATCGTGTTCGCCGGCGGCGTGGGCACCGCCGAGGAGATCCTGTACCTGCTCGGCATCCTGCTGCGCGAGGAAAACAAGGACCTGCCGTTCCCGCTGATCCTGACCGGCCCGACCGTGGCCGCGCCGTACTTCGAGCAGATCGACCGCTTCATCCGCCTGACCCTGGGCGATGCCGCCGCGGAGCGCTACCAGATCATCATCGGCGACCCGGTGGCCGTGGCCCGGCAGATGTCGGCTGGCATCAAGCGCGTGCGCGAGCACCGCCTGGTGCAGAAGGACTCGTTCTTCTTCAACTGGTCGATCGAGATTCCGTGGGAGTACCAGCAGCCGTTCGTGCCGACGCACGAGGCGATGGCCGCGCTGGACCTGCACCACGGGCGTCCGCCTTACGCCCTGGCGGCCGATCTGCGCCGTGCCTTCTCCGGCATCGTGGCCGGCAACGTGAAGGAAGACGGCATGCGCCGCATCGAGGAGTTCGGGCCGTTCGAGATCCATGGCGACGCCGACATGATGCAGGCCCTGGACGAACTGCTGCGCGGCTTCGTTGAGCAGCGCCGGATGAAGATCTCCGGCGAATACCAGCCCTGCTACCGGGTGCTGGCCTAAGCAGGTGGGGCGGGGCGGGCGGGGAGCCCGCCGCCGCCCCCTTTCAACCGTACGGGTGTCAACGGTTTGACGCCCGTCGCCTCCGGGCGACCGTTCGTCCTGCTGTCGCTTGCCGCCGGGCGGCAGGGCGTCCATTGTTCGTGTCATCACGCTGGGGAGCGTCCCATGTCTGCACGCCTGTCCAAGGGCTTCACACTGATCGAACTCATGGTCACCGTCGTGGTGGTCGGGGTGGTGGCTGCCATCGCCTTCCCGAATTTCCAGAGCCTGATCCGTTCCAACCGGATAGCCACTGCCCACAACGAGCTGATCGGCTTGGTCAACCTGGCCCGCAGCGACGCGATCCGCAACAACCAAGGCGGTGCCGTGTGCGGCAGCAGTACCGGTACCAGCTGCGACGGTAAGTGGGACGTGGGCATGCTGGCCTTCAGCGACACCAATGGTGACGCGGCCTACAGCAACACCGAGACCGTGCTGCGCTACAGCGCGATCAACAGCGCCCTCGTCGTGACCGGCCCCAACGCCATGATCGCCTTTGACGGTCGCGGGCGTCGCCGCAACGGCGGCGACCAGCAGGTCACGCTGCGTCCGGTGAAGTGCGATGGCCAGTTGCTTAAGAGCACCATGACCATCAATGCCTCCGGCCAGGTAACCACCGTCAAGGGAGCGTGCCAATGAGCCGTAACACCTATCGTCCGCGCGGACGCCAGCGCGGCTTCAGTCTGCTCGAAGTACTGGTCGCCGTTGTCGTCCTGGCGTTCGGCCTGCTCGGTTTCGCGCTCCTGCAGACCATGAACGTCCGCTACGTGCAAAGCGCGAACTAC
Source organism: Stenotrophomonas sp. KH_036_B (assembly GCF_057839485.1). NCBI lineage: Bacteria > Pseudomonadati > Pseudomonadota > Gammaproteobacteria > Lysobacterales > Lysobacteraceae > Stenotrophomonas > Stenotrophomonas sp. KH_036_B. The sequence continues at coordinate 1,545,390 of NZ_CM174491.1, forward strand.
CGCACCCAGGCGACCAACCTGGCGTACGACCTGACCGAACAGATGCGCAGCAACCGCTTCCAGTCGGAGTGGTACAGCAACGCCACGTTTGCTTCAGGGTCCAAGACCGCGACGGGCGTGTGCGCCCGGCCGATCAGTACGGTGACCCTGGACCAGAACATCACCCGTTGGCAGTGCCAGGTGGTCAAGGCGCTGGGCGACAACGCCTCCGCGACGGTCACCGTGAGCGGCGGCGTGGCCAACGTATCCATCAGCTGGGCCGACGAGCGCTGGAGCAAGACCGCGCCGGACGCTGCCACCACCTTCGAAATCCGCACCCAGCTATGAAAGGCCCGCGCATGTTCCGTACCCGCCAGGCAGGTCTGTCCCTGATCGAACTGATGATCGCGCTGGTCATCGGCCTGATCCTCATGCTGGGCATCACCCAGGTCTTCATCGCGTCCCATTCGGCATCGCGTCTCTCCGAAGGCGTGGCCCGCGCACAGGAAAACGGCCGCTTCGCGCTGGACTTCCTTGAGCGCGACATTCGCATGGCCGGGCACATGGGCTGTGTCAACGACCAGGCCCATTTCGTCAAAGGCACCGGATCGCCGAAGAACAATCTTGTCGCAGCCACCGGCAGCGGTAGTCCGCTGGACTTCAGTGTGGCCATCCAAGGCTATGAGGCGGCGGGCACCGGGCCCACGGGCACGCTCAATGTGGGCAACGGCACCGTGCCGGCCGGCCTGCCGGCGTCCATCAGCGGCCTGAACCCCGCGCCGATGGCAGGCAGCGATGTGCTGGTGCTGCGCTTCCTGGCGCCGGAAGGCGTGCCGGTCACGGCGATCAGCGGCCAGGTGGTGACGGTGGCGACGGACCGCGCGACGCGTCTGAGCGAAGGGGGCGTCGCCACCCCGACGCTGTTCGGCATCGGCAACTGCGAGAACGTGGATGTGTTTGCCGGTACCCTGGCCGCCGACAAGATCACGGCGGGTACGGTGGATCTCACCCGCTACGCGCCGCAGCCGGAACCCACCTTGCTCTACCGTGCCGAATCGATGGTCTATTACATCGGCGCCGGCACCAATGGGCCGGGCCTGCGCCGCGCGCGAGCCAATTCGGCGGGCGTCTATGCCATCAACGAGGAACTGGTGGAGGGCATCGAGAACCTGCAGCTGATGTACGGGCAGGACACCACGGCGGTGGTCAGCGGCGCCACCCCGCCGGTGGGCAACATCACCGTGCAGAACGTCGCCTCCAGCGTTTCCACGGCGACCAATGCCACCGGCGCCGGCGAGTGGCGCCGCGTCGGCCTGGTCCAGGTCGGCCTGGTGGCCCGCAGCGCCGACCGTACCGGCACCAATGCCAACTCCAAGCCCACCGACGCTGCCGCCAAGCTGGGCGTGCTGGGCATGACCTACAACCAGGATGCCGTCACCGATGGGCGCTATCGCACCGCCTATGAAGTGAGCGTGGCCCTGCGCAATCGTCTGTTCGGGAACTGATCATGAACCGTTCGCCGCACTTCCGCCCTTCCCTGCCACACCGCCACCAGCGCGGTGCCGTGCTGTACGTGGCGTTGATCATGTTGCTGCTGCTTGCCCTGATCGGCGTGGCCGGTATGCAGGTCGCCGGCATGCAGGAAAAAATGGCCTCCAACTACCGGGCCGCCAGTCGTTCCTTCCAGAACACCGAAGGCGCGGTGCGCAATACCGAAAGCGCCGTGGAAGCGCTCACTGACCGCAAGAAGCCGGTCGATGGCAGCCTCGTCTCCGACGCGGGCAGCATCAGCCAGAACTGTGAAGACGGCTTCGACCCGGTCAAGTGGGGCAGGGATCTGGCCAAGGCAGGTGCAGCCGCACCGGCAGTCAACGTCCGCCAGATCGACCAGTGCGGTGGCCCCGGTGGCAATTCATTCGACCAGGGCCTGCCGTTGGACAAGGCGACGGCCACCTTCCAGATCACCGCGTACTCCGCCGACGACCCGGCAAACCCGACGTCGTCGTCGGTGATCGACACCATTTTCAAGCTCTGAGGAACGCGGCCATGGCTTCGCGCAGATTCAAGTGGACGGCCGCCGGTTCGGCGGTAGCTGTAGTTGGCCTGGCATTTGTCGGCTACAACCTGATTGCCGCGCAGGGGCAGGGCACACTTGCCCAGAAGCCCCTCAACGTTCCTGCGGACTCCACACCGGCTTTCATCATGGCGGTGGATGATTCCGGCTCGATGACCTTCCAGACCCAGTTCCCGGGCCAGGACGGTGAGGGCTGCTGGAATACCAGCCGGCTGAGCTTCTTCGACGCCAACGGGGCGCTGTATACGGCCGGCACCAATAACAGCTGCGACTACTTCTACGTGATGCCGGGTGCGCGCATCAACGGCAACTACTATGGGCTGCCCCCGCTCGATTCGCTTGGCTTCGCGCGCTCCGCGCAGTACAACCCGACGTACTTCAATCCGGCGGTGAAGTACGAGCCGTGGAAGGATGACAAGAATGAGTTCTTCACCGAATACAAACCGTCGGAAGCCCGGATCGATCCCAAGCCAGGTGGAAGCGACGCAAGGGTCAACCTGACCAGCAACTATTACGGAACCGAAACCTTCCGCATGCAGAAGGGCATGACAATCCAGGCGGGCGCCTATGTCAACGGCACGGAGTACCGCAATGGGGGAACGTGGGGCCAGAATGCGGCCAACGTGCGCGTCGAGTACTGGCCCGCGACGTTCTTCGTCAAGTACGTTGCCGATGGTGATCCCTTCCCGCAGCTCAACGGCACGAATGCGTACGCGAACGCGACGCGTGTTCGGGTGAACAATGCATGCGGCACTGGCTGTGCGATGTGGAAGTACACGCTTCCTGCCAACAATGAAGACGCGGGCTCGAAGAACTTCGCCGTATGGTTCACCTACTACGGCAACCGCAACCGCGCGATGATTGCGGGCATGACGCGCTCGCTGTCGAACGTCGCCAATCTGCGCGTTGGCTACTTCCGCATCAACCAGCACGGCAGTTACGACACCACCGCCAAGCGCCTGGCCATGCGGAAGCTGAGCAACGACGCCGAGCGCAAGGCGCTGTTCGATGAAATGCTGGCCCTGCCCGCCACTGGCGGTACGCCCAACCGCCAGGCCGTGTATTCGGCCACGCAGCAGTTCGCGCGCACCGACGCCGCCGGACCCGTGCTGGAGATCTGCCAGAAGAATGCGGTGATGCTGTTCACCGACGGCTTCAGCAACCAAGGTACCAAGACGGTGGGCCACCAGGACCAGGGCATGGGCGCGCCGTTCTCGGACGGCAACCCTGACACCATGGCCGACATCGTCTCGAAGTACTACAACAACATCAACGGCCTACCGCCGCTCCGCCCTGACCTGACGGCGGGCCAGGTGCCGGTGCCGGCCGCGTGCAAGACCGGTACGCCTGACGTGCAGTTGGACTGCCAGACCAATCTTCACCTGAATTTCTACGGCGTGACCTTGGGCGCGCGGGGCAACCTGTACAACCCGGACAACCCGCAGAACGCATATACCACCCCGGCGATCTACAGCAACTGGCCGGAGTGGGAAGACGACGCGCGCAGTACCGTTGACGACATCTGGCATGCCGCCGTCAATACCCGCGGTGAGTACATCAACGCCCGCACGCCGGCCGAGATCACCGACGCCATGCGCCGCGTGCTCTCGGCGGTGACCGCCGGTTCCTCACCGTCGGGCGGCACCGGCTTCAGCGGTGCGCGCATCGGTGCGGGGTCCCTGACGGTCGCCCCTTACTATGAGTTCACCAACGAGGGCACCGACTGGTTCGGCAAGCTTTCGGCCACGAAGCTGTCGATCAATCCGGATACGCGGGCGCTGGTACAGACCCCGTTCTGGGAGGCCAGTGCGCAGCTGCCAAGCGCTACCGCGCGCAAGATCTACTTCACCAAGAACGGCACGACCCGCGAGTTCACCTCCGGCAACGTGACGCTGGACGACGTGTGCGCGCAGCCGTCGCAGTACCCGGGCAAGTCGATCTGCAATGCCACCACCGAACTGACCGCCCTCGGCGTGACGGCGGCCTCGGCAGTCAACTACCTTCGCGGCGATACCTCCGGGGAAGTGCGCAATGGTGGCAAGTTGCGCGACCGTACCACCCGGTTGGGTGACATCGTCACGTCCACGCCGTTCATCAGCTCGCCGACCGATGATTATGGGTACCGCAGCCTTGCCGACGCTGCGCTCAGAACCTCCTACGCGGCGTACCTGACAACCAAGGCAAACCAGTCCAACTACATGGTCTACGTCGGTGCCAACGACGGCATGCTGCACGCCTTCAACGGCGGCATGAACGCGGCGGGCGAGACGGTGGCCGGTGGCGGCAGCGAAGCCTACGCCTACATCCCCAATACCGCGCTCGGGCACATGGGCAACCTGCTGTTCCGCGCCGAGGCGGACAAGAAGAACTCCCAGAAGTTCCAGCACCGCTACTACGTGGACGGGCAGATCGCTGTCGGCGACACCTATTACGGCACTGCCTGGCATACCACCCTGGTGGGCGCTTCCGGTGCCGGTGGGCGCGGTGTGTTCGGCCTGGACGTGAGCACCAACAACACCTTCAAGAAGCTGTGGGAAATCAGCGACCTCGATACCAATCTGCCGGCGGCCGTGCGTGCCAACATCGGCCATGTCCTGGCCAAGCCGGTGATCGTGCCGGTCAAGGTGGGCAATGCGGTCTCCTGGAAGGCGATCTTCGGTAATGGCTACAACAGCGCCAGCGGCAAGGCGGTGCTGTTCGTTGTCGATATCGAGAGCGGTACCTCGACCATGATCGAGGCCGTCGAAACCGGCAACGGCGTTCCCTCCGGCACCAACGGCCTGGGCAGTATCGTGGTGATCGATCGCTGGGGCGGTACCGATCAGAGCGTGCGCTCCCGCGACGGTATTTCGGACACTGTTTACGGTACCGATCAGAAGGGCGCGGTATGGAAGTTCGACCTGCGCGACATGAAGGCGCCGACCATGCCGTTGTTCACCAGCCTTCCGTCCGTTGACAATGGCCTCGCCGTGCGCCAGCCGATCACGGGCGGTATCACCGCCGGCAGTGGCAGCAATGGCGGTGTGATGCTGTACTTCGGCACCGGCAGCTTCTCGTTCAACGAGGATGTGATCAAAGCCAACTCGATGCAGAGCATCTATGCGATCAACGATACGAACGTCGCCGCGGTGACCAGTACCGTGACCCGCAGCAATCTTGCCGGGCGCACCGTCACGACCTCGGGTGACCAGCGCACACTGGTGGCCGGCACCACGCCGGCGAACGCGCGGGGCTGGTACGTCGACCTGCCGGTGAGTACTGCCGCCGATGGCCTCAGTGAGCGCGTTGTCGGTAATCCTTCGCTGTCCAACGGTATCGTCGCAATCTCCACGTACGCACCTCAGCCCTCTACCACAGGTGGCTGCGCGGCGACGGGCATCAACTGGTTCTTCGCCCTGACCCCGCTCACCGGTGAAGGGGCGCTGGGACGCGCCACCTTGAATTCGCCCGGCGGAACCGGGTTTGCGGTCGGCACGGCAGGCCTGAAGAACAAGGGCACAGGCAGTGCGCCGGTGCTCAACAACACGCCATTCGCACTGCCGCGCCAGTCGCCTCCCTCGCTGGGTAGTGGCGGCGGCGGCGGTGGCGGTGGTGGTGGTGGTGGTGGCGGTGGCGGCGGTGGTGGTCCGCCGGATCCGCCGACGATCGGCTGCGTCATGGGCTATCCCAACGGCCCCGACATCATCTACGTTCCCTATCCGTGTGGTCGCCAATCGTGGAGGCAGATTCAGTGAGCAACCTTTCCTCATTGAGGGCGCGCGGGCCGCGCAAGGTCATGGGCTTCACCCTGATCGAGCTCATGATCACGGTGGCGGTGATCGCGGTGCTCTCTGCCATCGCCTATCCGTCGTATACCAACCAGGTGCGCAAGTCCAAGCGCGCCGCGGCCAAGGCGGAAATGGTGGAGTACGCACAGCGGGCCGAGCGCTGGTACACGCTCAACAACAGCTACACGAACTTCAAGTTCACCGAGAACGGTGCCACCAGCATTTCCTCGCCGCGCGATGGCAGCAAGGCGATGTACACGGTCACCATCCTCCCCACCGCGAGGACGTTCACCGTCACTGCGGTGCCGGCGGGCGACCAGGCCAAGGATCCCTGCGGCACGATGAGCGTGAACCAGGCCGGGGTGAAGACCCCGGCCAACACCAGCGCGCTGGATTGCTGGTAAGCGACGCCCGGATGTTGCAACGCCACGAATGAACGTCTAGAATTCGCGTCCCCGCCCGAATAGCTCAGCCGGTTAGAGCACTTGACTGTTAATCAGGGGGTCGTTGGTTCGAGTCCAACTTCGGGCGCCAGTATCTGCAGAAGCCGCGAGCAATCGCGGCTTTTGTCGTTTCTGCTTACCAGCGGCACCCGGTCGCCTCGCGCACCCGGGTCGAACGGGTCCGGCCGACGTTGTTCACGATCACCTGGCTGTGCAGGGCGTCGCCGGCACAGATGTCCACGGTGAGGGTGCTGCCACTACTACGGCCGTCGGCCTGGAAACGCAGCCGCGTCCGGCCCTGGCTGGCCCGCGCCTGCAGGGCCTCCTTCCGGTAGCCCGGCCGGAAATGCAGGATGTCGCCGGGCTCCAGCGCGGGTGGTCCCGCGCCGTCGTCCCGGTGGATGATCCAGCCGCGGCTCCAGTCCGCAGCGCAGCTCAGGCCATCGTCGCTCGGGCACACCCCGATCGGCTGGAACCGGGTGATCGCCGTGCTGCGCGCACTGTTGAACACCGACACCATCTGCATCCGCAGCATGTCCGCGCGCAGTCGGCTCACGGCGTCGCTGAACGAAGGAAGGGCGAGGGCGCAGAGCAGCGCGACCATCGCCAGGACGACGGTGAGTTCCAGCAGTGTCCAGCCGCGCAGGGCCGATGGCGGGCGGGTCAGGCGCATGTGCGGCGATCCTTGGCGGAAAGCACCACCGTGCCGCCCCGGCACGCGCGCGCCCATCGGCCTGTGCCGCCGCGCAGGGTAGGGCAGCCCCTCAGCCGGCCGTCACCCAAGCCCCCGGTATAATGGAAGGCCCGGTCAATGGCGGCACCATGAGCGATCGCTTCGAACTTGTATCTCCGTATTCCCCGGCGGGTGACCAGCCGGCGGCGATCGAGAAGCTGACGGCCAATTTCGAGTCCGGCGTCGCCAAGCAGACGCTGCTCGGCGTGACCGGCTCGGGCAAGACCTACACCATCGCCAACGTGATCCAGCGGGTGCAGAAGCCCACGCTGGTGATGGCGCCGAACAAGACGCTGGCCGCGCAGCTGTATGGCGAGTTCAAGTCGTTCTTCCCCAACAACGCGGTCGAGTACTTCGTCAGCTATTACGACTACTACCAGCCCGAAGCCTACGTGCCGTCGTCGGACACCTTCATCGAGAAGGACAGTTCGATCAACGAACACATCGAGCAGATGCGTCTGGCGGCAACGAAGACGCTGCTGTCGCGGCCGGACGCCATCGTGGTGGCCACCGTGTCGGCCATCTATGGCCTCGGCGCGCCCGAAGACTATCTGTCGCTGCGCCTGATCCTGTCCACCGGCGAGCGCATCGACCAGCGCGACCTGATCAACCACCTCACCCAGCTGCAGTACACGCGCAACGAGTACGAGCTGCACCGCGGCACGTTCCGCGTGCGTGGCGAGGTGATCGACATCTTCCCGGCCGAATCGGACAGCGAGGCGGTGCGCATCGAGCTGTTCGACGGCGAGGTCGAGCAGATCAGCATGTTCGACCCGCTCACCGGCGAGAGCCTGCGCCGCCTGCAGCGCTATACCGTGTATCCCAAGACCCACTACGCCACCACCCGTGAGCGCGTGCTGTCGGCGGTGGACACCATCAAGGCCGAGCTCAAGGTGCGGCTGGAGCAGCTGTACGAACAGAACAAACTGGTGGAAGCGCAGCGCCTGGCGCAGCGCACCCAGTTCGACCTGGAGATGATGGCCGAAGTGGGGTTCTGCAACGGCATCGAAAACTACTCGCGGCACCTGACCGGCAAGGCCCCGGGCGAGCCGCCGCCGACCCTGTTCGACTACCTGCCGCCGGACGCGCTGCTGGTCATCGACGAATCGCACGTGACCATTCCGCAGATCGGCGCGATGTTCAAGGGCGACCGCTCGCGCAAGGAAACCCTGGTGGAATTCGGCTTCCGGCTGCCGTCGGCACTGGACAACCGTCCGCTGCGGTTCGAGGAGTGGGAGGCGCGGTGTCCGCGCAGCATCTATGTGTCGGCAACGCCCGGCCCGTACGAGCTGCGCGAGGCGGCCGACGAGATCACCGAACTGGTGGTGCGCCCGACCGGCCTGATCGATCCGGTGGTGGAGATCCGCCCGGTGGGCACCCAGGTCGATGACCTGATGAGCGAGGTCAACGAGCGCATCAAGCTCGGCGACCGCGTGCTGGTCACCACGCTGACCAAGCGCATGGCCGAGAACCTCACCGAATACCTCACCGAGCACGGTATCCGCGTGCGTTACCTGCACTCGGACATCGACACCGTCGAGCGCGTGGAGATCATCCGCGACCTGCGCCTGGGCAAGTTCGATGTGCTGGTGGGCATCAACCTGCTGCGCGAAGGCCTGGACATGCCCGAGGTGTCGCTGGTGGCGATCCTCGATGCCGACAAGGAAGGCTTCCTGCGTTCAACCGGTTCGCTGATCCAGACCATCGGTCGCGCCGCACGCAACCTGCGTGGCAAGGCGATCCTGTATGCGGACAAGATGACGCGCTCCATGCAGGCGGCGATCGATGAAACCGACCGCCGTCGCGCCAAGCAGGTCGAGTACAACACCGCGCACGGCATCGTGCCCAAGTCGGTGCTGCGCCCGATCACCGATGTTCTGGAAGGTGCGCGCTCGGACGCGGCCGAGAAGGAAGCGCGTGGCAAAGGGAAGGGCAAGGGCGGTCGTGTCGCGGAGGAAGCGGTGGATTACCGCACCCTCGAACCGGCCCAGATCGCCAAGCGCCTGCAGGCGCTGGAGCAGAAGATGTACCAGCACGCCCGCGACCTGGAGTTCGAGGATGCCGCGCGCGTGCGTGACCAGATCCGCCAGCTGAAGGAGGCCAGCCTGGGCTGAACAACACGTTGTGAAATACCTTCACAAAAGTGTTGCTCTTCACGCGGGGTGTCCGTAATATACGCGGCCTGCACCGACGCAATTGCAACGGGGCAGCGAGAAAACGGGCGGTTAGCTCAGCGGTAGAGCACTACCTTGACATGGTAGGGGTCACAGGTTCGAACCCTGTACCGCCCACCACTCCAGTCCCAGCGACTGCGGTGGACAAACAGAAAAGCCGGCCCTCAGGTCGGCTTTTTTGCTATGTGCGTTTCGGTGGCGCGGCAGTTCCCCACGCGCCGATGCGCACCTGACCGATGGTGGGGGACGCGCCACTCACCAAGCATGCAGGCTGTGCTGATCAACCGGCCCGCATGTCGCTGTCGTTCCCCTCTTCCTCCCCATTGCCTGCACATGTCCTGCCGATGTTCGGCAAGGCGTGCGCGGCTGCGCTGCTGCTGGGCGTCTGCGCGGTGGTGTTCGCGCCGGTGCTGCTGCCAACGCTGGCGGCATGGTGCGTGTTGGTGCCGGGCGCCATCGCATGGTGCCTGTGGCCGAGTGCGCGGTGGTGCGGTGCGCTGCTGGTCGGCCTCGGCTGGGCGGCGTTGAACGGACACGCCGTATTAGCCGCGCAACTGCCTGCACAGGCCGCATCGGTGGAATACACGCTGCAGGGCCGCGTGCTGGACCTGCCCCGGCACGGACCGCGCAGCACGCGCTTCCGCTTCCGCGTGGACGATGACGCGCGCATGCCGGCGCCGGTGCGCGGACGCGAACTGGAGCTGAGCTGGCACGACCCGGCCGCTGCAACGGTGCCGGGTCCGCGCCACGCGGTGCGGGCCGGGCAGCGCTGGTCGCTGCAGGCCCGGCTGCGCGCGCCGCGCGGACTGCGCAATCCTGGCGGCTTCGATGCCGAACGCCATGCGCTGCTGCAGCGCGTGGCCGGCAGCGGCCATGTGCGCGCCCCTGCCAGGGCGCTGGGGGAGCCGGTCGGGCTGCCGGCCTGGCGCGAGCGGATGGCGGCGGCCATCGAGACCCGGGTGCAGGGGCAGGGCAGGCGCTTCGTGCAGGCGCTGGCGCTGGGCGACACCCGCGGGCTGGCGGACCAGGACTGGGACGACCTGCGCGCCCTGGGGCTGACCCACCTGGTGGCGATCTCCGGCTTCCACGTGGGCCTGGTGGCGGGATTCGCGGCTGCGTTGGCGGCGCTGTGCTGGCGTCTGCTGCCGGGACTGGGGCGGGTGTGGCCCAGGCCGCTCGCGGCGGCGCTGGCGGCGGTGGGAGGGGCCGCCGTCTACGCCGCGGTGGCCGGGTTCGCCCTGCCGACCGTGCGCACGGTGCTGATGATTGCCGTGGTGGCGCTGGCGCGCTGCGGACGCCGACCCTGTACCGTCGGCCAGTCGCTGGCCCTGGCCGCGCTCGCGCTGCTGCTGTTCGACCCGCTGTCGGTGCTGGCCCCCGGGTTCTGGCTGAGCTTCGGCGGCGTGCTGTGGCTGGTGTGGTGCCTGCCCGGGCGCGACGTGCATTGGTTGCGCAGCTTCCTCGGCGCGCAGGGCGTGGCGACGCTGGCGCTGTTGCCGTTGAGCGTGGCGCTGTTCGGCCAGGCCTCGCGCGCCGGTCCGCTGGTCAACCTGCTGGCCATTCCCTGGTGGAGCCTGGTGGTGGTCCCGCTGGCGCTGCTCGGTACCGCACTGGAGGCACTGCTGGCCGGCGCGGGGCGATGGCCGTGGCAGCTGGCGGCCTGGTGCTTCGAGGCCAGCTGGTGGCTGTTCGGCTGGGTGGCGCGCAGTGCGCTGGCGCTGTGGTGGCTGCCGCAGGCGGGCCGCGGGGCGTTGCTCGCCGCCTTGCTCGGCGTGTTCTGGCTGCTGCTGCCGCGCGCGGCCGGGGCGCGCCTGCCGGCGCTGCTGCTGTGCCTGCCGCTGTTGTGGCCGGCCCGGCAGCGTCCCGGCGAGGGCGAGGTGGAGCTGCTGGTGATGGACGTGGGCCAGGGCCTGGCGGTGTGGGTGCGCACCCGTGACCACCGGCTGCTGTACGACGCGGGGCCGGCGGCGGAGGGCGGTTTCGATGCGGGCGAGCGGATCGTGGTGCCCACCCTGCGTGCGCTGGGCGATCAGCGCCTGGACCGCCTGGTGCTGAGCCACACCGACCGCGACCATGCCGGCGGGGTCGCGGCGGTGCGCCGGGCATTTGCCGAACCACCGCTGCAGGCACCGCCCGGCGCGGTGCCTGGGATCGGCACGCCGTGCGCGGCGGGCCAGGCCTGGCGCTGGGACGCGGTCGACTTCCGCTACCTGCATCCGCCACCCTCCGCGCGTTACGTCGGCAACGAAAGCAGCTGCGTGCTGCGCATCGGCACGCCGCATGGCGCGCTGCTGCTGGCCGGGGACATCGGGGTCACGGTCGAGGCCACGCTGCTGCGGGCGGACACGCCGGCGCTGCGTGCCGAGGTGGTGGTCGTGCCGCACCACGGCAGCGCGGGGTCGTCGAGCGACGACTGGGTGCGTGCGGTATCGCCACGGCTGGCGGTCGTCTCGGCGGGGCATGGCAACCGCTTCGGCCACCCGCGCCGCGACGTGGTGGCGCGCTGGCGGGCAGTGGACGCCGAGGTCCTGAACACCGCCGACAGCGGTGCGCTGCGCGTCTGGCTGGGCCGGGACGGGCTGCAGGTGCGTGAACAGCGTCTTTTCGAACGGCGTTGGTGGGATGCCGCGGAGCGGGCGCGGTCGGCTGCTATCCTATCGGCGGTCAAACAGGCGGCCAATGGGCCGGAGGGTTGAAACGTGTGGGAACTGGTCAAGGCCGGTGGCTGGCCGATGGTGCCGCTGCTGCTGTTGGGTGTACTGGCTTTGGCAATCGTCCTGGAGCGTTTCTGGACCTTGCGGCGCACTGAGGTCCTGCCCCCGGGGCTGGGCCAGGAAGTGCGCAACTGGGCCGCGCGGGGCAAGCTCGATCCGAATCACATCCAGTCGCTGCGCGCGAATTCGCCGCTGGGCGCGCTGCTGGCCGTCGCGCTGGAGGCGCGCAACCGTCCGCGCGACCAGATCCGCGAACGCATCGAGGATGCCGGCCGGCACCTGGTGCACCGCATGGAGCGTTACCTGAACGCATTGGGCACCATCGCTTCGGCCGGACCGCTGTTGGGCCTGCTCGGCACCGTGGTCGGCATGATCCAGATGTTCCTGGGCATCCTCGACCATGGCGTGGGCGACGTGAACCAGCTGGCCGGCGGCATCGGCAAGGCGCTGGTCTGCACTGCCACCGGCATGATCGTGGCCATTCCGGCGTTGATGTTCCATCGCTACTTCAAGGGCCGCATCGGCGGCTACGTGATCGAGATGGAAATGGAAGCCTCGGCACTGCTCGATGCGCTGGATGGGCGCCCCGGCGTCATGAACGGCGCGGCACGCACCGGCACCACGCCGGCCGGCGCCGCACCCGTGACGGTCAAGGGCTGACGGATGCGCATCCGCAACGACCGGGTCCAGGACGAGGTGCATATCGATCTGGTGCCCCTGATCGACGTCATCCTCGTGCTGATCATCTTCTTCGTGGTCACCACCACCTTCGACGCGCGCTCGACGCTGCAGCTGCAGCTGCCGACCGCCAGCGAGCAGAACAGCACCGAGCCGCCGCGCTCGCTCAGCGTGCTGGTCAATGCCGAGGGCCGTTACTTCATCAATGACCAGGAAGTGCTGCGCACCGACGTCGAGTCGGTCAAGCAGACCATTGCCGCCGTCGCCGGCAGCGATCGTGAGCAGACCGTGCTGCTGCGCGCCGATGCGCGCACCCCCTACCAGGCCGTCGTCACCGCCCAGGATGCCCTGGGCCAGCTCGGCTTCCGCCGCATCGCCATCGCTACCGCGCCGGAGGTGCGTCCATGAGCAAGAAACACGCGCCGATCTGGCCGATCTACAAACGCCTGCTGGGCTACACCCGCGCCTACTGGGTATTCATGGTGGCGGCGGTGATCGCCATGGTGATCGAGGCATTGGCCGGCTACCACTTCACCAAGCTGATGGAGCCGCTGGTCAACCGCGGCTTCGTCAACCCCGAGCCGCGGATGGCGGTGATCCTGCCGTTGACCATCCTCGGCCTGTTCATGATGCGCAGCCTGGCCACGCTGGTCAGCGACTACACCTTGGCCCGTACCGGGCGCAGCGTGGTGCGCGACCTGCGCGAGCAGGTCCTGGCCAAGTACCTGCACCTGCCGTCTTCGCATTTCGACAGCGAAGCCACGCCGGTGATGGTCAGCCGCCTCAACTACGACACCGAGCAGGTCACCCAGGCCAGCGCGGATGCGCTCAAGACCCTGGTCGCCGACACCCTCACCATCATCGCCATGCTGGTGGTGATGCTGCAGATGAGCGTGAAGGTCACGGTGGCGATGCTGGTGGTGGTGCCGCTGATCGGTGTGATCGTCTCGTTCGTGGGCAAGCGCTACCGGCGCATCAGCCGCGGCATCCAGGACGGCATGGGCAGCATGGCGCAGACCGCCGAGCAGTCGCTGGCCGCGCAGCAGGAAGTGAAGGTGCATGGCACCCAGGCGCATGAGATCTCGCGCTATGCACGCCTGGCCAACCGCATGCTCGGCCTGAACATGAAGGTCGAAACCACGCGTGCACTGGCGTCCAGCACCGTGCAGTTCCTGGCCGCGCTGGCGCTGGCCGTGATCGTCTGGGTCTCCACCCGCGAGGCGCTGGCCGGCAAGCTCAACGCCGGCCAGTTCATGGGCCTGATGACCTCGATGATGGCCATCATTCCGTCGCTGCGCCGACTGACCAGCGTGCAGACCTCGATCTCGCGCGGCGTGGCCGCCGCCGAACGCCTGTTCGGCATCCTCGACCTGCCGGTCGAGCGCGACGAAGGTGCCACCCGGGTACAGCGTGTGCGTGGCGAGCTGTCGTTCGAACACGTCATGCTGCGCTACCGCGAAGACACCGGCATCGCACTGGATGACATCAGCTTCGTCGCCAAGCCGGGCACGGTCACCGCCATCGTCGGCCGTTCCGGCAGCGGCAAGACCAGCCTGATCCGGCTCGTGCCGCGCTTCTACGAGCCCAATGGCGGTTGCATCCGCCTGGATGGCGTGCCGCTGGACGAGTATCCGCTGGCCGACCTGCGTCGCCAGGTGGCCATGGTCGGACAGAAGGTCATGTTGTTCGACGATACCGTGGCCGCCAACATCGCCTATGGCATGGATGCAAGCGACGCGCAGATCCGCGCGGCGGCCGAGGCGGCCAATGCCTGGGAGTTCATCGCCCGCATGCCGCAGCAGCTGCAGACCCCGGTGGGCGAGAACGGCGCGCTGCTGTCCGGTGGCCAGCGCCAGCGCCTGGCGATTGCCCGCGCGATTCTGCGGGATGCGCCGGTGCTGATCCTTGACGAAGCCACCGCCGCGCTGGACAACGAATCCGAGCGCCTGGTCCAGGATGCACTGCAGCGCCTGATGCCCGAACGCACCACGCTGGTGATCGCGCACCGCCTGTCGACCATCGAGCACGCCGACCAGGTGCTGGTCATGGACCATGGCCGCATCGTCGAGCGGGGCACCCATCAGGAGCTGCTGGCGCTGGGCGGGCTGTACGAGCACCTGCACAAGATGCAGTTCCGCGAAAGGCTGGCTTGATGGCGTCCAAGGGGTCCCAGACGCCGTCGTACTGGTACGACGGCAGCGCGGTGCCATTCGCGGCGCGCCTGGTCGCGCCGCTGTATGGCGCGGTGGTCGCCCTGCGCCGCGCGCTGTACCGGCGGCGGTGGCTGAAGCGGCATGCGCTGCCGGTGCCGGTGGTTGTGGTCGGCAATGTCACCGCCGGCGGCACCGGCAAGACCCCGTTGACGATCGCCCTGGTCAACCGCCTGCGCGAGGCCGGCTGGAAGCCCGGCGTGGCCAGCCGCGGCTACGGGCGCGAGCAGCCCAAGGTGCCACGCTGGGTGGAGGCGACCACCGCCACCACGCTGGGCGGCGACGAGCCGGTGCTGATCGCCTGGAAGACCGGCGTGCCGGTGCGCGTGGATGCCGACCGCGTGGCCGCGTGCCGGGCGCTGGTCGAGGCGGGCTGCGACATCATCGTCTGCGACGACGGCCTGCAGCACTACCGGCTGGCGCGCGATATCGAGATTGAAGTGGTCGACGCGCAGCGACGCTATGGCAACGGGCGGTTGATTCCCGCCGGCCCGCTGCGCGAACCGGCCAGCCGTGCGCAGGAGTGCGACTTCCGGGTCGTCAACCTGGGTCAAGCCAGTGCCGAGCCCTCGGCGCTGGGCGCGTGCGGTTTCGGCGAATGGCCCATGCAGCTGCACATCGACAGTGCGCAGCCGCTCACCGGTGGGCGTGCCCGCGCACTGACGCATTTCCGTGGCCAGCGCGTGCACGCCGTGGCCGGCATCGCGCATCCGCAGCGTTTCTTCGACATGCTGCGCGCGCATGGCATCGGCGTGGTGCCGCATGCCTTCGCCGACCACCATGCCTACCAGGCGTCCGACCTGCGCTTCGGCAGCGAACTGCCGGTGCTGATGACCGAAAAAGACGCGGTGAAGTGCAAGGTATTCGCCAACGAATGGCACTTCGCCGTGCCGTTGGCCGCTGACCTTCCCGCCGCCTTCTGGATCAACCTGCTGGACCGGGTCGACAAGCTCGGCAAGCGTTGATCGCTGCATTCCCTTGCATTGCGTCACTGTAGAGAGAGCCCGCATGAGCCAGTCCGTCGATTTCGTCGTCGCCATCCCGGCCCGCTACGCCGCCTCGCGCCTGCCCGGCAAACCGCTGCGCCTGCTCGGCGGCACGCCGCTGGTGCTGCGCGTCGCCGAGCGCGCGCTGCAGGCCGGTGCGCGCGAGGTGTGGGTGGCCACCGATGACGTGCGCATCGCCGAGGCCCTGCACGGCCTGCCCACGGTACGGGTGGCGATGACCGCGTCCAGCCACGTCTCCGGCACGGACCGGCTGGCCGAGTGCGCTGCCCAGGCCGGCTGGAGCGACGACACCCTGGTGGTGAACCTGCAGGGAGACGAACCCTTCGCCCCGGCCGAGGGCATCCGCACGGTGGCCGAAGCACTGGTCTACAGCGGGGCGGAGATGGCCACGCTGGCCACGCCGGTGGAGGACGCCGCCTCGCTGTTCGACCCCAACGTGGTCAAGGTGGTGCGGAGGGAGAACCTGGACGCGCTGTACTTCAGCCGCGCGCCGATCCCCTGGCACCGCGATGCGTTCGCGCGCTCGCGCGACACCCTGTCCGGCCCGCACTGGCTGCGCCACATCGGCATCTATGCCTACCGCGCCGGCTTCCTGCGCCGCTTCGCAGCCCTGCCGGCCGGCCGCCTGGAGCAGTTGGAATCGCTGGAGCAGCTGCGCGCGCTGGAGGCCGGCCACCGCATCAGCGTGGCGCTGACCCCGGCCGAGTTCCCGCCCGGCATCGACACCCCCGAGGATCTGGAGCGCGCCGAGGCGTGGCTGGCGGCGCAGGCTTGACGGGGTCCTTGGGCGTGCACTCCGTCGCCAAATTGACGTTGGCGCGACGGTTGCATGACGCCGACTCCGGCATAATCACGGTATGAACGTACAGCCCGTCCAGGACCTGCCGGAATTCGCCACGTGGCTCAATGCCACCCCGACCACCCTGACCGAACTGCGCGGCCGTCCGGTCGTGCTTGCCTTCGTCAACGCGGCCTCTGTCTGGTGCGCGCACCGGCTGGCCGAGCTGGCGCAGTGGCAATCGCGCAACCCGGGCAAGCTGCAGCTGCTCATCCTGCAGGTGCCGCGCTTCGACTGCGAGCGCGACCCGGAGCAGGCCCTGAAGCTGCTGCGCCGCCAGGGCCTGACCGCGCCGGCCCTGCTGGACGCGGACTGGGATGGCTGGCGCCGCTTCAACGTGACCGCCTGGCCGACGCTGGTGCTGCTGGACGCGCAGGGGCGCGAGGTCGACCGCCTGGTCGGGTTCGGCGACGAGCTCGAGCGCTCGTTGAATGCCCTATGCCAAGGCGCCGCGCCGGTGCACGATGGCGATGCCTCGCGGGCGCGCGAGCTGCATCCTGAGCCACGCCTGCCGCTGCTGTTCCCGACCGGCCTGGTCGTGACCACCGAGCGTCTGTACATCGCCGACAGCGGCCATCATCGCGTGCTGGAATGCAGCCATGGCGGGCGCGTGCTGCGCCAGTTCGGGCTGGGCACGGCCGACATGATGGACGGCGGACCTGGCGAAGCTGCCTTCAACCGTCCCCAAGGCTTGGCCCTGGAGCGCGAATGGCTGTACGTGGCCGACACCGGCAACCACGCCCTGCGCCGCATCCATCTGTTGAACGGACAGGTCGACACGCTGTGTGGCAATGGCCGCCCGGGCGAGCCCCGCGAAGGCGCGGTGACCGACCCGCGCCAGGTCGCGCTCAACCACCCGCAGGGGCTGGCGGTGGCCGACAACCAGATCCATATCGCGATGGCCGGCGACAACCGCATCTGGAGCTATCACCTGGGCCAGCGCACGCTGTCCTGGCGGGCCGGTTCCGGTGCCATCGACCTGCGCGACGGCAGCGGCCACATGGCGGCGTTCGCGCAGCCGGCGGCGCTCGCGGCCGTGCAGCAGGTGCTGTACGTGTGTGACGCGCTGGGCTCGTCGATCCGCTCCATGCAGCTGCGCGGCGACCTGGTGCAGACGCTGGTCGGGCAGGGCCTCTGGTCGTTCGGCGACGAGGATGGTCCGCGCGCCACCGCCCGGCTGCAGTACCCGCAGGCGATCGCACTGAGCCCCGACGCGCCGCTGCTGTGGATCGCCGATGCGGGCAACGGCCGCCTGCGTACGTTGCGCCTGGGCGGCGGTGAACTCAGCACCGTGGAGCTGCCGCGTCGCCTGCATGGCCCGGCCGGGCTGGCGATGGGCGGTGGGGCGGTATGGATCGCCGAGACCAATGCCCATGCCGTGCTGCGGTTCGACCCGGTCAGCGGCGTATTGAGCGACGTGCCGATCAGCGAATGACCCAGTCCACCGCTCCGGCCTTTGATGGAAAGGCATTCGCGGCCCACCTGAGTACCGCGCCCGGCGTGTACCGCATGTACGCCGCCGACGACACGCTGCTGTACGTTGGCAAGGCGCGCGCGCTGCGCAACCGCGTCGGCAGTTATTTCAACGGGACGCCGAAGACGGCGCGGATCATGTCCATGCTCTCGCAGATCGCGCGCATGGACGTGACCGTCACCCGGTCCGAGGCCGAAGCGCTGCTGCTGGAAAACCAGCTGATCAAGTCGTTGTCGCCGCGCTACAACGTCTCCCTGCGTGACGACAAGACCTATCCGCACGTACTGCTGACCCGCGAAGACTGGCCACGCATCGCGCTGCACCGTGGCCCGCGTGCGGTGCCCGGGCGCTACTTCGGGCCGTATCCGGGCGTCACGGCGGTACGCGAGACGCTCAACCTGATGCACAAGCTGTTCAAGCTGCGCAGCTGCGAGGACAGCGTGTTCCGCAACCGGTCGCGGCCCTGCCTGCAGTACCAGATCGGCCGCTGCAGCGCGCCGTGCGTGGCGCTGGTGCCGGCCGAGGATTATGCCGAATCCGTGCGGCGCGCCTCGATGTTCCTGGAAGGCAAGAGCGACCAGCTGGCGCGCGAGCTGGGCACGCAGATGCAGGCGGCCAGCGAGGCGCTGGAGTTCGAACAGGCCGCGCGCCTGCGCGACCTGGTCACCGCGCTGCGCAGCATGCAGACCCGCCAGTACGTGGACGGCCGCGCGGCCGACCTGGACGTGCTGGCCTGTGCCACCCAGGGCGCCAGCGCCTGCGTGATGCTGCTGGCGTTCCGTGATGGACGCAACATGGGCACGCGCCCGTTCTTCCCGCGCACCAATGGTGAGGAGAGCGCGGAAGAGGTGCTGGCCGCGTTCGTGTCGCAGTACTACGCCGAGCACGCGCCGCCGCGCGAGATCCTGCTCGACCGCGAGATTCCCGACGCCAGCATGATCGAATCGGCGCTCGGTGCGTCGGCCGAGCACAAGGTGCAGCTGAAGTGGAACGTGCGTGGCGAGCGTGCCGGCTACGTGGAACTGGCCAGCCGCAACGCGCAGATCACCCTGGTCAGCGAACTCACCAGCCGCAGCGCGCAGCACGCGCGCAGCGAAGACCTGCGGCAGATGCTGGGCCTGGCCGAGCAGGTGAAGCGGGTCGAATGTTTCGACATCAGCCACACCATGGGCGAGGCCACCGTGGCCTCCTGCGTGGTGTTCGACGCCAGTGGCCCGGTGCGCAGCCAGTACCGTCGCTTCAACATCAGCGGCATCGAGCCGGGCGATGACTACGCCGCCATGCACCAGGCCATCGACCGCCGTTTCCGCCGCGCCGTGGAAGAGGAGGGCGTGCTGCCGGATCTGCTGCTGATCGACGGTGGCGCCGGCCAGCTGGCCCAGGCGCAGGCCGCGCTGGCCGACCTGGGCGTGGAAGGGGTGATGCTGGTCGGCGTGGCCAAAGGCGTCGAGCGCCGGGCCGGGCACGAAGCCCTGGTGCTGCCCGACGGTCGCGAACTGCGCCCGGGCGCCGCGTCGCCGGCCCTGCAGTTCATCCAGCAGGTGCGTGACGAAGCCCACCGCTTCGCCATTACCGGCCACCGCGGTCGCCGCCAGAAGGCGCGCATGACCAGCAAGCTGGAGGACATTCCCGGCATCGGACCGCGCCGGCGCGCCAGCCTGCTCAAGCATTTCGGCGGGCTGGTCGGCCTCAAGGCGGCCGGTGAGGCGGAAATCGCCAAAGTGGAGGGCATCAATGACGCCCTCGCTGCACGCATCTACGCTAACCTTCATGGACTGCCCACGCCCTCTGCGGCGGGCGAGTAGAGAGACGCAATGAAGTTGACCCTCCCCACCTGGCTGACGCTGCTGCGGATCGTGATGATCCCGGTGCTGGTGCTGGTGTTCTACCTTCCCTACACGTGGACCAATTTTGCCTCGGCCGCGATCTTCGGCCTGGCCGCCTTGACCGACTGGCTGGACGGCTGGATCGCCCGCCGCTACGACCTCGCTTCGGCCTTCGGCGCCTTCCTGGACCCGGTTGCGGACAAACTGATGGTGGCCGTTGCGCTGTTCCTGATCGTGCAGGGTCATCCCACGCCGTGGATGGCCTTCTGGGCCGCCGTGATCGTCGGCCGCGAAATCGCGGTGTCGGCACTGCGCGAATGGATGGCGGAAATCGGGCAGCGCGCCAAGGTGCGCGTGGCGCTGATCGGCAAGATCAAGACCACCGCGCAGATGGTGGCGCTGCTGTGCCTGCTGTATTCGGTTGCGCCGAACGTGCCGGTGTCCGACATCTGGATGGGCGAACCGGTCTTCCACATCGGCGACTGGACCTTGGCGATCGCCGCGGTGCTGACGTTGTTCTCCGGCCTGCAGTACCTGCATGCCGCGTGGCCGAGCCTGCGCGAAGACGAACGTGCCGCGCGCGAAACCGCGCGTGCGAAAAAGAAGGGCTGAGGGCTGTTGACAGCACCACGTTTGGCTGTAGAATCTCGCCTCCCAAGCGGGAATAGCTCAGTTGGTAGAGCGCAACCTTGCCAAGGTTGAGGTCGCGAGTTCGAGTCTCGTTTCCCGCTCCAGATTCAAGAAAAAAGCGACCTTCGGGTCGCTTTTTTCGTTTCTTCGCTTGAGGTAGTGGGGCGTCTCATTTTAAAAGCTTGGCGCACGGTCTTCGATCGGGTTCATCGCGAGCGTTTAGGGCCCCGCCGCGGCCGGCAGGCCCCTATGCAAATGTCCCCCGGCGTCGGCATGCGCCGCCGCCTCCTCCTTTACTTTGCCAGGGACCTGCCGGCCGCGACGGGGCTCGGCTTGCGGTACGCGATGGAAAAGCGGAAGTCACGGTGCAAAAACCGGGACGGAGGACGTTAATCGGGGACGGTGAGGGTTAACCTCCTCCGTCCCCTTTTTAGGCATTGCCAGGGACCTACCGGCCGCGACGGGGCTCGGCTTGCGGTTCGCAGGGAAAAGCGGATGTCACGGTGCCAACGCCGGTGGGTCGAGCGCCGGGTCGCCTTGCCCTTGTAGGCGAAGTAAAGGAGGAGGGGGCGGCCGAAGGCCGACGCCGGGGGCGTCGCCGGAAAGGGTAAGGCGGCCCGGCGCTCGATTCACCGGCAACCGCGTCTGCTTCAGCGCGCGGCAACCCTTTTTTCGTGGGCGCAGGCCGCGCTTCATATCCGCTTCACCGTCGCTTCATTGCATGCCCGCGTGTCTGGTCGACGCTGCACGTCCCCTTGCAATGGCAGCGTCGCAATGAATGCTTCTTCCTCCCCGGACTGGGATCTGGTCGTCGTTGGTGCCAGCTTTGCCGGTGCCGCATGCGCGCTGGCCGCCGCACAGTACGGCCTGCGCGTGTGCGTACTGGAGCGCAAGGCCGACCCGGGCGAGCGCCTGCACACCACAGGCATCCTGGTGAAGGAGGTGGTCGAGCAGACCTGGTTGCGGCGCATACCCGCCGCGCTGCTGCAACGCGTGGAGCAGGTGCGCCTGTATGCCCCGAACCTGCGCGGTGTGCGGCTGGCGGCGCCGGGCTACTACTTCATGACCACCGACACGCCCAACCTGCTGCGCTGGCTGGCCGCCGAACTGCAGGCCAGTGGCGTCACCCTGCGCCTCCAGCAGTCGTTCACCCAGGCCCATCGCGAGGGGGAGGGCTGGCAGGTGGCCGGGGCAGGGCGGACCCGCTACCTGGTAGGGGCCGACGGGGCCGGTTCACGCGTGGCCCAGCGCACCGGGCTGGGCCAGGTGAAGGATTTTCTGTACGGCATGGAGCAGGAGTTCGCCGGCGCGCAGTTGCCCCAAGGTGGCGCGCTGCACTGTTTCGCCAGCCGCCGCTTCGCGCCCGGCTACATCGGCTGGGCCGCGCAGAACCCCACCGGCGTGCAGGTGGGGCTGGCGCTGCGGCATGACCCGGACCAGGCCCGGCCCCCGGAGCTGCCGCGCTTCCTGCAGCACGTTCGTGACGTCATTGGCCTGCCTTCGCTGCGCCCGGATGCCACCCGGGCCGGGCTGATTCCCTGCGGCGCCCTGCACGGCCCGATCGCGGGCGAGGGGGTCATGCTGACCGGGGATGCGGCCGGGGTGGTGTCGCCGTTGTCGGGCGGCGGCATTCACGCCAGTTGGCGGCATGGCTGGGCGGTCGGCGACGCGGTGGGCCTGCATCTGCGCGGCATCGGCCCGGCGCCGGAGCGGGTGGCGCGAGACGCGGCCCCGAGCTTCCGCCGCAAACGCGTGCTGCGCTGGGCGATGGACCACCTGCAGCTGGACTGGCCGATGGACCTGTTGGTGCACTCCCGCCTGCTGCGCCGCACGGCCGAGCAGATTTATTTCCACCGACGCGGGCTGCGCATGGACCGCTGAAGCCTGCCATCAAAGATGTTGACGACGTGAAGGAATCCCGACACAATAGCGCTCCTTCGACGACACGTCGTTGGGCAGCAAGTCTGCGGGAATAGCTCAGTTGGTAGAGCGCAACCTTGCCAAGGTTGAGGTCGCGAGTTCGAGTCTCGTTTCCCGCTCCAGATTTCGACAGGGCCCCCAAGGGGCCTTGTTTTTCTCCGCGGTGGCACGCGGGCATCCGTACCGGCCTGGTCGGCGCGGATGTGAAATAAAGGGTGAAAGGGCTGGTGTGCGACCGGTGGTTTGGGTAACATATGCGCCTGATTTTGCGGGAATAGCTCAGTTGGTAGAGCGCAACCTTGCCAAGGTTGAGGTCGCGAGTTCGAGTCTCGTTTCCCGCTCCAGATACTGACAAGGCCCCGTTCTCGGGGTTTTGTTCTGTAGGGTTACCGGCCTCGTGGCAGAGTGGTCATGTACGGGACTGCAAATCCCGCCACAGCGGTTCGATTCCGCTCGAGGCCTCCAGCGTTTCAGACAACCCCGCTTCGGCGGGGTTGTTTGTTTGGGCCCCCTGTCGAGACAGCATCGTCGAGCCTTCACCTGTCCGGGACGATGGCGTGCCTACTGTGCACGGACGTCTTCGATGAGGTGGTCCGATGGGTCTTGCCCTGTTCTTCGCCGCTGCCGGCATGCCCGGTTCGTTCTGGGATTCGCCGAGCAATGTGACCGCCGCGATCCTGCTGGGGGTGGGAGCGGTGATCATCGGCCTGTCGCTGGCGCTCGCCAAGGTATTCAAGCGCTTCAACGGCGTGGCGTGGGCGCTGCTGGTGGCCGGGATCGTCATCTGTGCCTATGGCGCCTGGCGCATGGCCAGCTGATCCACCCGCAGGGCGGGTCCCCTCTGAATGACATCACCGTGTCATCAGGCAACGGGCATGCTGCCTGCACGACGGGTGCTCTCAGGCTGAACCATTCACCTGATGTTTCGCCAAGCATGGAACGATCGATTGACTTGATGCGAAGACCGTGCAAATTTTAGGTGAACCGCGGGTGAAGCCGAGGCTGGGTCCATCCAGCCGAGGCTGACAGGCAACATGCCTGACAGGGGGAGCTGCTCGTTCCGATGCAAGGCAAGTCCAAGGGAGGGTCGTATGCAATACGGCGCAAATGACTTGGCTGACGGCGTGCGCACCGAGCTGGAAGCCAGCTACAGCAAGCATGGCTGCGGCCCGGAATTCTGGACCACGTACCAACAGGTGCTGGAGCGCCTGGTTCCCAAGGGCAGGAGCCGGACCCAGGTCACCAACGAACTGGCGTTGATCATCGAA
The DNA here is from genome assembly GCF_057839485.1 of Stenotrophomonas sp. KH_036_B. NCBI lineage: Bacteria > Pseudomonadati > Pseudomonadota > Gammaproteobacteria > Lysobacterales > Lysobacteraceae > Stenotrophomonas > Stenotrophomonas sp. KH_036_B. Next base: position 1,569,125 of record NZ_CM174491.1, read on the forward strand.
CAGCTTGGCATCGTACGGCGCGCGCAGATGGTGCCGCCACGCAGCACGCGCGCGCGCTGAATCCGCTTGGGGAACTAAAGAACACGCAGGCCGATACCCAGCAGCACGCCCAGCGTGGCGAGCGCGGCGAGCGTGCGTGGGCGCAGCCAGCGTGTCTTATGCTGCTGAGCCGCATGGCGGCTGGCAATACGGATCAGTCCCGTTGGGAAATGCCACGCGCGCATCTGCGCATTGCACGCATCCACGCATGCGCCACAGGCGATGCACTCCGGCAGCGTGCCGGCGCGCACGTCCAGCTGCATCGGACACACCTGCACGCAGGCATTGCAGTCCACGCAGTCGCCCAGCCGATCATCGTCGAAGCGCGGCATCGGCCCGGCCAGCGCCGGGTGGGCTGCGCGGAATGCATAGTCGTCGGCGCTGATCGGGTCGAGCAGTCCGCGTCCACGCTGCATGACCCCGCCCTGGCCACGCGGGCGGGGGCCACGGGGCTCCGCGCGGCGTGCGTCGTAGCAGACCTGCGGGGTGTCCGCGTCGCACAGCAGCGGCGCCATGCGTGCATAGGGGCACAGGTCGATGCACACCTGTTCGCGCAGGAAGCCCGCGTTGCCCCACGTGGCGGCCGCATAGAACAGCACCCAGAACAGCTCCCAGCCGCTCCACGCGGCGGGCCAGAACCCGGCCACCAACGGCTGGATCGGGCTGAAGACGCCGACAAACGTGATGCCCGTCCACAGCGACACCAGCGCCCAGGCCAGGTGCTTGGCCGCCGTGGCCAGCGCGGGCTGGCGCAACAGGCGTGCGCAGGTCAGTTCGATCCAGCGGAACAACCCGCTCCACAGGGTCTGCGGACACGCAAGCCCGCACCACGCCCGCCCGGCGAGGTTGGTGAACAATGCCAGGCTGCAGGCGAGCACCGCGATCAGCCCCAGCAATACGCCCAGGTCCTGCGGCCACAAGGTCAACCCGAACAGGTCGAAGCGGCGCCCCGGCAGGTCGAACAGCAGGGCCTGGCGTCCATCCCACCGCAGCCAGGGCAGCAGGTAGAACATCGCCAGCAGGGTGGCTGACAGCAGGGCGCGCCAGCGCAGCGGCGGACGCGGCGCCGGTGGCGGCGGCGTGGCATCGACCAGGTGCAGGGGAGGGCGTGGCGGCATGCTCACCCCAGCGGCAGCTCGTCGTTGTCGCGGCGCAGGGGCCGCAGCAGGTACCAGGTGATCGCGCTGGATGCAGCGGTGACCGCCCAGAACATGAAGAAGCCCAGGGTGTAGCCCAGTTCGCGGCTGAGCGCGTGCTGCGGGAAGGTGAGGTCACGCAGGCGCAAGGGGTCGACGAAGGCGAAGAACACCATGCTGGCCAGGCCGGCAGCGACGAAGCTTGGCCACAGGATCGCGCCCCACTGCTGGATCAGCAGGCGTCGTCGGCTGGTTTCAGGCGGTTCGTGCAGGTCATTCATCGCCGCCAGACTAGGGGCTGCGACAGCGCGCCACATTGATCCTGATCAAGGCGACGTTGCATCATGACCGCGCCGCGTCCGCCGCCAAGGAACCCCATGTCGTCCCCGTCCCCGACCGCCCTGCCAACCCCGGCGGCAGCGCTGTGCAGCGAGCAGGAGGTGACCCGCCTGGTGCACGACTTCTATGCGCGCGTGCGTGAGGAACCGCGGCTGGGGCCGGTGTTCGCCGCGCGCATCCACGACTGGGACGCGCACCTGGCGCAGCTGGTGGATTTCTGGTCGGCCATGCTGCGCGGCACCCGCCGTTTCAGCGGTACGCCCATGCCCAAGCACATGGCCATGGACGAACTGGACCGCGACCTGTTCGACCGCTGGCTGGCGTTGTTCCGGCTGACCACGGCCGAATGCGGCAACCCTGGGCTGCAGCGGCTGGCCGACGATGTGGCCGAACGCATCGCCGATACATTCTGGCGGCGCTTCCAGATGCTGCGCTGGCCGCAGCTGCGGGTCGCAGGCGCCCCGCAGGCGGATTGATCTGGCTCAATGCGTGCGTCCGCGCAGGCGCGCACGATGCGCGCATGGACACCTTTTCGCCTGCCGCCGCCGGGCTTGCCTGGCACTTCGACCCGGACCTGTTGCGCCGCCACGACCGGCCTGGCCCGCGCTATACCTCCTATCCCACCGCGCCGCATTTCCACGACGGCTTCGGCGAACACGGACTGCGTGCCGCGATCGCGGCCAGCAATGTCGAGGCGCTGCCATTGTCGTTGTACGTGCATGTGCCGTACTGCAGCAGCCCGTGCTTCTACTGCGGCTGCAACCGGGTGATCACCCGCGACCATGGCAAGGGCGTGGCCTATGTCGCGCGCGTGCTCAGCGAAGCTGACCTGATCGCACCCTTGTTCGATGCCTCGCGCGACGTGGTCCAGCTGCACCTGGGCGGTGGCACCCCCAACTTCCTGGCCAGCACCCCGATGCGCGCGCTGATCGACGGCCTGCGCCGACGCTTTTCGTTCAGCACCTCGGCGAGCCGCGACTTCTCGATCGAGCTGGATCCGCGCTTCGTCACCCGCGACGACATCGCCCAGCTGGGCGCGTTGGGTTTCAACCGGGCGAGCCTCGGCATCCAGGATTTCGACCCGGTCGTGCAGCGCGCGATCAACCGCGAGCAGGGTGTGGAGGCCACGCTGGAGGTACTGCGTGCGTGTCGCGAGCATGGCCTGCGCTCGGTCAACGTGGACCTGATCTACGGCCTGCCGCACCAGACCCTGGAGGGCTTCGCGCGCACCCTGGAAACGGTGCTGCGCGAACGCCCCGATCGCTTGGCGATCTACGGCTATGCGCACCTGCCGCACCTGTTCAAGGCGCAGCGGCAGATTGCCGAGGCGGCCTTGCCCAGCCCGGAACAGAAACTCGCGCTGCTGGGCCTGGCAGTACGGCGGCTGTCGTTGGCGGGTTATCAGTACATCGGCATGGACCACTTCGCGCTGCCGGAGGAAAACCTGTCCCGGGCGCAGCGTGCCGGCCAGCTGCATCGCAACTTCATGGGCTATACCACCCATGCCGACACCGATCTGGTCGGACTGGGCGCCAGTGCGATCAGCCGCATCGGCAACAGCTACAGCCAGAATCCGCGCGACCTGCCGGGCTGGGAAGCGGCGGTGGATGCCGGGCGCCTGCCGGTATGGCGGGGGCTCACGCTCGACGCCGACGACGTGCTGCGTGCCGAGCTGATCGGCCAGTTGATGTGCCAGGGCGAGGTTGACGGGCATGCGCTGGGCGCGCGCCATGGCGTGGCATTCGACACCTACTTTGCCGACGCGTTGATCGCCCTGCAGGCACTCCAGCATGACGGCCTGGCCGACTACGCCAACGGCGTGGTCCGCGCCACCGAGCGTGGGCGTCCGCTGCTGCGCCTGCTGGCAATGTGCTTCGACCGCTACCTGGCCGCGCCGGATCAAGCGGTGCGCTACTCGCGTGCGATTTGAAGCGGCGGCCTGCGCAGCGTGGTGCCCGGAGCCGGAATCGAACCGGCATGGGGTTGCCCCCGGCGGATTTTAAGTCCGATGCGTCTACCAGTTTCGCCATCCGGGCCGGCGCTGCGGAGGGAAGTGTAGCGGAATCCAGCGGGCGGCCGGCGGCGCGCGCGCGGGCCACTCCGCCGAGCGATTTGGCGCTAGCATCATGCGACGTTCCCCCGGGCCACGTTCGACATGCTCAAACTCCATATCGGCAACAAGAATTACTCGTCCTGGTCGATGCGGCCGTGGGTGCTCATGACCCAGGCCGGCATCCCGTTCAACGAGGTCGTGCTTCGCTTCGACAGCTTCGAGCCCGGGTCGCAGTTCAAGCGCAGTGCCGAGGCGTTGTCGCCGTCGGGCACCGTGCCGGTCCTGGTCGACGACGGGCTGGTCGTGTGGGACTCGCTGGCGATCGCCGAGTACCTGGCCGAACGGTTTCCGCAACTCGGCTTGTGGCCGGCCACCGCGCCCGAACGTGCACTCGCGCGCAGTGCGGCCGCCGCGATGCACAGCGGATTCGGTGCGCTGCGTTCGCACTTTCCGATGAACATCGAGGCGAGCCTGCCCGAGGTGGGCGCACGGGTGCTGCGCGAGGAGCCCGCGGTGGTGGCCGACCTGCAGCGCCTGCTGGCGTTGTGGGAATCGTTGCTGGCACGCCATGACGGTCCCCTGCTGTTCGATCGTTTCAGCATCGCCGACGCGTTCTTCGCCCCGGTGGTGATGCGCCTGCACACCTATGCCGTGCCGGTGAGCCCGCGCGTGCAGCGCTACCTGGAGGCGGTGCAGGCGCTGCGCGGGGTACAGGCGTGGGTCGCCGCAGCGCTCCAGGAGCACGATTTCCGCGCGTTCGAAGAGCCGTACCGTACGGAGCCGACGCCGCGCTGAACGGGGCAGGGCACGCAACGCAACCTTTACGCGGGCGGTGGCGGCGCGCCGTAGGCTGCGCATCACGCAGACAGGGACGAGTGCCATGCCGAAGGCAGTGACAATGGGAGTGATGCTGGCGTGGCTGGCCTTTGCGCTGCCGGTGCAGGCACAGGCGCCGCAGGCGTTGCCCGAGGTGGTCGACCTGGCGCCAGTCGTGGTGTCCGGTGTGCAGCCCGGCCCGGGGATGTGGCGGGTCACCAGTGCTGACGGACACACACTGTGGATCCTGGGTACGGTGTCGCCGCTGCCCGCAAAGCTCGACTGGCGCGCCGACGAGGTCAAGGCGGTGATCGCCAGTGCCGATGCGGTGCTCGGTTCCCCGGGTTGGACACTGGACGCCGATGTCGGCTTCTTCCGCGGCCTGACCCTGCTGCCGTCGGCCATGAAGGCCGCACACGACCCGCAGGGGCGCCGGCTGGACCAGATCCTGCCACCCGAGCTCTACGCGCGGTGGGCACCGATGAAGCAGCGCTACCTGGGCCGGGACCGGGGCGTGGAGAAAGACCGCCCGCTGGTCGCGGCCACGCGCCTCTACGGCGCCGCGTTGAAGGCGGTCGGCCTCGCCCCGCGCTCAGGCGTCGGCGAGCTGCTGGAAAAGGCGTACAAGGCGCGCGGCCTGAAACCGGTGGAGACCCGCCTGGTGATCAAGGTCGCCGATCCGCGCGCGGCATTGAAGGAGGTGCGGGGCAGCACGCTGCCGGACGTGGACTGCCTGCAACGCACGCTGGACGTGGTCGAGCATCAGCTGCCCGTGCTGGTCGATCGTGCCAATGCCTGGGCGGTAGGGGATATCGAGGCACTGCAGCAGTTGGCGTTGAAGAACCAGTACGACGCCTGCGTGGGTGCCCTTGCCAGCAGCGAGCTGGGCCGCCGCCGGGGCCTGGCCGACCTGGAGGCGCGCTCGGCCGACACATGGTTGGCGGCCGCGCGCGACGCCCTTGCGCGCCACCCGGTGACGTTCGCGACCGTACCGGTGCATGCGCTGGTTGCACCGTCCGGCTATCTGGAGCGCCTGCGCCAGGCCGGCTATACGATTCAGGCGCCCTGAGCCGGGGCGCCGGGAACGCCATTTCCACCACACGTTCTTCATGGCATAGTCGCCGGGACTTCACCGGGGGGGATGTCCATGTCGTTGCGGGCGATCGCATATGTCAGTGACGCTGTCGAGGGTCTGGATGGACCGGGCATCGACCGCATTCTTGCCGCGGCGTCCAGCTTCAACCGCGTCGCCGGCGTCACTGCGGTGCTGATGTTCGATGGCAGCCGTTTCCTGCAGTACTTCGAAGGCCCCGACGACGGCGTGGACTCGGTCTACCAGCGCGTGCTCAACGCACGCAGCCATGCGCAGCTGCGCGAGCTCGCCAACGGTGCGGTGGCCACGCGGCACTTTCCACGCTGGACCATGGCCTCCGCGCGGATCGATGCGGAGGTGTTGACCAGCATCGTGGACGCCGCGTGGAGCGGCTTCACCGCCGCCGCGCCGGTGGACGGGCAGCGCCGCGTGGGCTTCGCGCGCATGCTGGAGGTGTGGACCGGGGTGTCCGGTGAACTGGAGCCGGCGGCGGTCACGCTGGGCTCCTGACTGCTGCCGGCGCCTCGTAACACAAAGATCACAGGTCGACGTCTAGCATGTGTCTACCAGCTGTGACCGGTCCGGGGTATGCCCCCGGGGTTGTCTGAAAGGGAAGTAACCGCAGCTGGACCACTTATTGGCCGTCGTCCGTACTCTCCGCGGGCGGCGGTTTTGTTCTTTGTGGGGCAGCGCTTGCCGCGATAGTCTTGTCGCATCCGTTGCCTGGTAGTGCCCCCACATGATCTATCACACTCTGCTGCTGTTCCCGTGCGCCGTTGCGTGCGGAGGAACGCCTTGATGGAGGCGACCCAGTGGGCCGCGCAGGCGCGCATCGCGGTGATCGGGCTGGGCTATGTCGGCCTGCCGCTCACGGTGGCCTTCGGCACCCGGCAGACCACCTTGGGCTACGACATCGACGCGGCGCGCGTGGCCGAGCTGCAGCGGGGCCACGACCACACCCTGGAACTCGAACCGGCCGAGCTGGCGGCGGCGGTACACGCGCGCTACAGCGCCGCCCCGTCCGATCTGGTTGACTGCACCGTCTACATCGTGACGGTGCCCACGCCGATCGATGCACACGAACAGCCCGACCTCGGCCCGCTGCGCAGCGCAAGTACGTTGATCGCCAGCGTGCTCAAGCCCGGCGACGTGGTCATCTACGAATCCACGGTGTATCCCGGCACCACCGAAGAGGTCTGCGTGCCGTTGCTGGAAGCCGGCTCGGGGCTGCGCTTCAATCAGGATTTCCACTGCGGCTACAGCCCGGAGCGCATCAACCCGGGGGATCGCCAGCGTCGGCTGGCCGACATCCGCAAGATCACGTCGGGATCCACCCCGCAGGTGGCGGCGTGGGTTGACGCGCTGTACGCGGGCATCATCAGCGCGGGGACCTGGCCGGCGCCGTCGATCCGCGTGGCCGAGGCCGCCAAGGTGATCGAGAACATCCAGCGCGACGTCAACATCGCGCTGGTCAACGAACTGGCGTTGATCTTCGACCGTCTCGGCATCGACACCCAGGACGTGCTGGACGCAGCAGGCAGCAAATGGAATTTCCTGCCGTTCCGCCCGGGCCTGGTGGGTGGGCATTGCATCGGGGTGGACCCGTACTACCTGCTGCACAAGTCCGAAAGCATGGGCTACCACCCCGACCTCATCCACACCGCACGCCAGGTGAACAACCGCGTCGGTGCACATGTCGCGCAGCGCGTGCTGGCCCTGTTGGCCGCACGCGGCAAGGCGGGCAAGGACGCACGCGTGCTGGTGCTTGGCGTGACGTTCAAGGAAAACTGCCCGGACCTGCGCAACAGCCGCGCGCTGGAACTGGCCCAGGTGCTGCAGGCCAAGGGTGCGCAGGTGGACGTGCAGGACCCGTGGGTAGGGCCGGCCACCCTGGACGGCAGTGGCGTGCGCTGGGTGGAACAGCCGGACCCCCAAGGCTACGACGCGGTGGTGCTGGCAGTGGCGCATGCGCATTTCCGCCAGTTCGATGCCACGCGTATCCGCGCGTTGCTGGTCCCGGATGGGGTTGTTTACGACGTGAAGTCGGTCTGGCCACGGGACGTCGTCGACGACCGGTTGTAGACTCGACCACGTTTGTTGATCGAGGAAAGCCATGCATCGTTATCTGGTCTACGTGCTCGCCATCCTGCTGTTCCCGGTCTGCCTGTGGCTGGCCGGGATCTGGCCCGCCTGGTACTGGGGCGTGGGAGCCACCGCCGCGCTGGCGATCCTCGGCACCTGGGACCTGCTGCAGAAGCGCAGCACGCTGCGCCGAAACTACCCGGTGCTGGCGCATTTCCGCTACGGGCTGGAATCGATCGGGCCGGAGATCCGTCAGTACTTCGTGCAGAGCGACCTCGAGGACGTGCCGTTCTCCCGCCAGCAGCGCGCACTGATCTACCAGCGCTCCAAGAATGAAATGGACGTGGTGCCGTTCGGCACGCTGCGCAGCACCTACGCGGTGGACTATGAGTGGATCAACCACTCGCTGGCCCCGACCGAGGTGGCCGACCACGATTTCCGTGTGCTGATCGGCCCCAACTGCGCCAAGCCCTATTCGGCCAGCGTGTTCAACATTTCGGCGATGAGCTTCGGCTCGCTGTCGGCCAATGCCATCCGCGCACTGAATGAGGGCGCGCGGCGCGGCGGCTTCTACCATGACACCGGCGAAGGCTCGATCTCTCCGTACCACCGTGAGATGGGCGGCGACCTGGTCTGGGAAATCGGCTCGGGCTACTTCGGTTGCCGCGACGAGCACGGCGGTTTCAGCGAGGAGCGCTTTGTCGCCAATGCCAACACCGACCAGGTCAGGATGATCGAGATCAAGCTGTCGCAGGGCGCCAAGCCCGGCCACGGCGGGGTGCTGCCGGCGGCGAAGGTCAGCGAGGAAATATCGCTCACGCGCGGCGTGCCGATGGGCGTGGACTGCGTGTCGCCCTCAAAGCATTCGGCGTTCAACACGCCGCTGGAACTGCTGCAGTTCGTGGCACGCCTGCGTGAGCTCTCCGGCGGCAAGCCGGTGGGGTTCAAGCTGGCCATCGGGCATCCGTGGGAATGGTTCGGCATCGCCAAGGCGATGCAGGAAACCGGGTTGCTGCCGGACTTCATCGTGGTCGATGGCGCCGAAGGTGGCACCGGCGCGGCGCCGTCCGAGTTCGTCGACCATGTCGGCGTGCCGATGCATGAAGCCCTGCTGCTGGTCCACAACACGCTGGTCGGCCTGGACCTGCGCGACCGTATCCGGGTCGGCGCGGCCGGCAAGGTCACCAGCGCCTTCGAGATCGCCCGCACCATCGCGCTGGGCGCCGACTGGTGCAACGCCGGGCGTGGTTTCATGTTCGCGCTGGGCTGCATCCAGTCGCTGAGCTGCCACAGCGACCGCTGCCCGACCGGCATCGCCACGCAGAATCCGAACCGCTGGCGTCACCTGGACGCGGCCGACAAGGCCACGCGCGTGCACAGTTACCACGAGAACACCCTGCGCGCGCTGCGCGACCTGCTGTGCGCAGCGGGCCTGCGGCATCCGGCCGAGCTGGGCCCGGAGCACATCGTGCGCCGCGTGTCGCCGGTGGAGATCCGCTCGCTGGCCTCGCTGTACCGCTACCTCGCCCCCGGCGAACTGCTGCGCCAGGTACCCGACCACGCGGTCTTCCACGACTTCTGGGCCGACGCCCGCAGCGATTCCTTCCAGCCGCCGGCACGCATCCAGGCCCTGCGAACCAGCAAATCGCGCTAGGGTAGTGCCGGCCGCTGGCCGGCTCCACGCAATGCCAGCAACCCGCGTAGTGCCGGCCGCTGGCCGGCTCCCCACAATGCGTGCAACCCGCGCAATCCCGGCCGCCGGCCGGCCCAGGCGATCCGTGGTCCGGCCAACGGCCGGCGCTACCGGAGGTACTCCACCACCCCACGACCGGCGCGCAGCCCACTCGCAAAACACGCCGTCAGCAGGTAGCCGCCGGTCGGCGCTTCCCAGTCCAGCATCTCGCCCGCGCAGAAGGTCCCAGGCAGCTCGCGCAGCATCAACCGCGCATCGAGTGCCTCCAACCGCACGCCGCCGGCAGTGCTGATCACTTCGGCGATGGGGCGCGGGCGCAGCGGCGACAATGGCAAGCGCTTCAGCGCCGATGCAATGGCCCCGGCCGGCAGGTGTCCGGCGTCCTTGCCAAGCACTTCGAACAGCAGCGCCGACTTCACCCCGCCCAGGCCGAGCTGGCGGCGCAGGTGCTCGCCGAAGCTGCGGCCCTGGCGCGGCTTCTGCAGTTTTTCCAGCAGTTGGGCCTCGGTCTGCCCGGGCAGCAGGTCGAGCTGCAGCACCACCGCGCCATCGCGGGCCAGCGTATCGCGCAGATCGGCTGCCAGCGCGTAGATGAGGCTGCCTTCGATGCCGTTGGTGGTGATCACGCATTCGCCCTGCTGCGAGCGCGGCTGGCCATCCAGCGCGGTCCAGTGAGCTACGACAGGCTTGAGCGGCGCACCGCCCTGACGATCACGGAAGTACGTCGTCCACGCGATGTCGAAACCGCAGTTGGCCGGCTTCAGCGGCGCGATGTCGATTCCACGCGCGGCCAGCGGTGCTACCCAGGCTGCATCGGAGCCAAGTTCGGGCCAGCTGCCGCCGCCCATCGCCAGCACAACCGCATCGGCGCACACACCGGCAGGGCCGTCGGGCGTTTCGAAGCGCAGCGCGCCATCGTCCTGCCATCCGCTCCAGCGGTGCTGCACATGGAAACGCACGCCCTGTTCCTTCAGCCGGCGGACCCAGCCACGCAGCAGCGGCGCGGCCTTGCGGTCCACCGGGAACACCCGGCCGGAGCTGCCGACATAGGTATCCACGCCGAAACCGCGCGCCCACTCGCGCAGGGCAGGGCCGTCGAAGTCCGCCAGCCACGCGCCGACCTCGGCCGCGCGTTCGCGGTAGCGCGCCACGAAGACGTCCGGCGGGTCGGAGTGGGTGAGGTTCAGCCCGCCCTTGCCCGCGATCAGGAACTTGCGTCCTGGCGATCCCTTGGCGTCGTAGACGTCCACCTCGTGGCCCGCCGCGCGCACGGTTTCGGCCGCCATCAGCCCGGCCGGGCCGCCGCCGATGATCGCTACCCGCCGCGCCGGGCGTACGTCGCTGCTCATGGGTGGATCAACGCGGCTTGACGTCGAGCAGCTCGACATCGAACACGAGCGAGGCGTTCGGGGGAATCGGGCCGGCACCGGAGGCGCCATACCCGTAGTCGGCCGGAATCATCAGGGTGCGCTTGCCGCCCACCTTCATGCCCGCGAAGCCTTCATCCCAGCCCTTGATCACGCGGCCTTGCCCCAGCCCGAAGCTGAACGGCTCGCCACGGTCGACCGAGCTGTCGAACTTTTCGCCATGCTTGTCGGCGGCACGTTCGTCGTAGACCCAGCCGGTGTAGTGGACCACGATGGTGCTGCCCGGGGTCGCCTCGGCGCCGCTGCCCGGCTGGGTGTCGATCTTCTCGAACGTGGCGATGCTGCCGCCCGGCGGCGGGCCGGGCGGGGTGCACGCGGCCAGCAGCGACAGCAGCGCGGGAACGAGCAGGAACTTCGGCAGACGACGCATGGGGGGCACCGGTAGAAAACGGGGACGCAAGGGTAGCGCATCGCCGGGCGCTATCATGGGCGGATGTCGAAACTGCTGCTCAACCTGCGCAATGTCGCGGACGATGAAATCCAGGACGTGACCGCCCTGCTGGATCAGGCGGGCCTCGCCCATTACCGCACCGAGCCCAGCCCCTGGGGGATCTCGTTTGGCGGGATATGGATCCGCGACGATGCCGACCACGCCCGGGCCAAAGCCCTGATGGCCGACTACCAGCAGGCCCGCGGCGAGCGCGTCCGCGCCGAGCGCCAGGCCGCGCTGGCCGATGGCACCGCCGAGACCTTTGGCACGCTGCTGCGCCGACGCCCGCTGTTCGTGGTGGCCGTGCTGGCCGGCATGATCGGGGCCGCGGCACTGGTGCTGCTGCCGTTCGTGCTGCTGCGCGGCTGAATGCCCGGTTGGGCGGGGGTGGCGGCCCGGAGGTAAAATGGGCGGATGATCGCCAATACCGCCGCCTACCACTTCACCCCCGTCGCCGACCCCGATGCGCTGTGCGCCACGCTGCTGGCGCGTGCCGAGGCGGCCGCGCTGCGCGGCACCGTGCTGGTGGCCGGTGAGGGCATCAATCTGTTCCTGGCTGGCAGCGAGTCGGGCATTGACGGCTTCTATGCCGCGTTGCGCGCCGACCCGGGGTTCGCGGACCTGCGGGTGAAGACGAGCTACAGCCAGATGCAGCCCTTCGCCCGGCTCAAGGCCAAGGTCAAGCCGGAAATCATCAGCTTCCGCATCGACGATGGGCAGCCGCTGGCCTTTCCGCGTGCGCCCTCGGTCGATCCGGCGACGGTGCAGCGCTGGCTGCGGCAGGGCCACGACGATGCGGGCAAGCCGGTGGTGATGCTCGACACCCGCAACACCCAGGAGATCGAGTACGGCACCTTCCAGGACGCGCTGGTGCTGCCGATCACCAAGTTCACCGACCTGCCCGACGCGCTGGCGCCGCACCGCGAGGCGCTGCGCGACAGCACCGTGGTGAGTTTCTGCACCGGCGGCATCCGCTGCGAGAAAGCCGCGCTGTGGATGCGCAACGACGGCATGGCCAACGTGCTGCAGCTCGACGGCGGCATCCTGGGCTATTTCGAGGCGGTGGGCGGCGAGGGCTATGACGGTCGCTGCTTCGTGTTCGATGAGCGGGTGGCCCTGGACGCGGAGTTGAAGCCGCTGGTGGACCAGGCCGCGGATTGAGGCCGCGCGTCGATGGCGTGCGTGGGCCGGCCAACGGCCGGCGCTACCGGTGACGGCGGCCCGGCAATCCCGCAGGAATCACCATCCCGCCAGCGGCCATGGTATCGCCGGGTGGTCGCCCCCATCCCAAGGGCAACCCTTTTGATGGAACCCATCCATGCAACTGTCGATTCTTGATCTGGCCCCGGTCTGTGAAGGCAGCGATACCACCCAGGCCTTCGCCAACATGCTGGACCTGGCGCAGCACGCCGAAGGCTGGGGTTTCCACCGCTACTGGCTGGCCGAGCACCACAACATGCCGGGCATCGCCAGCGCCGCCACGGCCGTGCTGATCGGCCACGTCGCCGGTGGCACCCAGCGCATCCGCGTGGGCGCGGGCGGCATCATGCTGCCCAACCATGCGCCGCTGCAGGTGGCCGAGCAGTTCGGCACGCTGGCCTCGCTGTACCCGGACCGCATCGACCTGGGCCTGGGCCGCGCGCCCGGCACCGACCAGCCCACCGCGCGCGCCCTGCGCCGCTACTTCGACAGCGCCGACCAGTTCCCGCAGGACGTGCGCGAGCTGCTGCAGTACTTCGAACCGGCCCAGGCCGGCCAGGCGGTGCGCGCGGTGCCGGGTGCAGGTATTCCGGTGCCCGTGTGGTTGCTCGGTTCCAGCCTGTTCAGTGCGCGCCTGGCCGCCGCGATGGGCCTGCCGTTCGCCTTCGCCTCGCACTTCGCCCCCGATGCGATGGATGAGGCGCTGGCGGTCTACCGCCGTGAATTCCGCGCGTCGCAGTACCTGGCCGCGCCGTATGCCGTGCTGGGCCTGAACGTGGTGGCCGCCGAATCGGAGGCGGAGGCCAAGCGCCTGTTCACCACCCAGCAGCAGAGCTTCGTCAATCTGCGCCGCGGCCTGCCGGGCCTGATCCCGCCGCCGATCGACGATATCGAGGCGTTCTGGCAGCCGCATGAAAAACTCGGTGTGCAGAACGCGCTGGCCTGTGCGGTGGTCGGCGATCTGCGCCAGGTGGGCGAGGGCATGGCCGCATTCGCCGCCCGCCACAAGCCCGATGAACTGCTGCTCACGGCCAACATCTACGACCACGCGGCGCGCAAGCGTTCGTTCGGCCTGGCCATGCAGGCGCGCCGCGACCTCGGTGACCGGATCTGACGTTGAACGCGTCGCCACGCGCCCGGGAAATGACGCACCGGCTGTGTGCTGTTACGCCGCACATCGTGCGAAGGCGGCGTGACCATGCGGTTCACGTTGCCATGGCTCCAGATCCGGTGTGATGGAGCTCCTTCTTTCAGGAGTTCCCCCATGGCAGACCACGATCGCCAGCAGCACATCAAACAACTGGCCGAACTGATCCGCGGCGTGGACATCGCCATGTTCACCACCACCGGCGTCGATGGCCGGCTGTACAGCCGGCCGCTCGGCACGCAGGAAGTGGAGTTTGACGGCGACCTGTGGTTCGCCGTGGCCGCAGACAGCCCGAAGGTGGCGGAAATCGCGCTGAACCCGCGCGTCAATGTGTCCTACGCCTCGCAGTCGAAGAACACCTATGTGTCGGTTGCCGGCATCGCGCGCATCGTCGATGACCGCGCCAAGGTGGACGAGCTGTGGTCGCCGCCGATGAAGCTGTTCTTCCCGGGCGGCAAGGACGATCCCAGCCTGCGCCTGATCCACGTCAGCGCCGAATCGGCCGAGTACTGGGACGGCCCGGGCACGCTGCTGGGGAAGGCGTTGAGTTTCGTGCTGTCGGCCGTGTCCGATGACCCGAGTGCGTTGTCCGACAACGGCGTCGTCGACCTGCGCTGAAGGCAGGGTGGCTTGGGCGCGACGGACGACGTCGCGCCGATGCGCCGACGGGGTAGCGCCGACTGTCAGTCGGCTGCCTTTCGCATGGAACCAAACGCCGCGCTGCGCGCGTAGCCGACTAACAGTCGGCTCTACCGCGCAGCCGACTAACAGTCGGCTCTACCGCGCAGCCGACTAACAGTCGGCTCTACCGCGTAGCCGACTAACAGTCGGCTCTACCGCGCAGCCGACTAACAGTCGGCTCTACCGCGTAGCCGACTAACAGTCGGCTCTACAGCGCTGGTCCTTTCAGAACCAGCGCTGGAACAGCCCCGCCACATACTCCACCAGCTGCCCCGAGCTGAAGCCGAAGAACACCACGGCGGCCACGGCCCCGATCCAGTTGATCAACATCAACGTCCCGTCGCGCTCCAGCAACGCCAGCGCGAACAGCAGCAGCTGGAAACCGAACAGATAGTTGGTGAACGGAATCGGCAGCGACAGCAGCAGCCCGGTCAGTACCAGCAGCAGGCCGGTAAACGCATGCGCAGGCAACGGCACCAGCAGCAGCGGTCGACGCGGCTTCAACATGCGATCCAGGCGGCGCAGCGCGCCGTCGATCCGCGCCAGGAACTTGTGCATCGTGCCGCGGCGCGGGCCGCGGTTGCCGATGAAGCCGGGCAGCCACGGCCGGCGCAGGCCGAACAGCATCTGCACCCCGATCATGATCACCAGCGGGCCACTGACCGCACCGCCGATGCCCGGTACCGGGATGAAGGCCGGCAGGATCGCCACGAACAGGAACACCCCGAACGCGCTCTGCTGCAGGCCCTGCAGGATCTGACCCAGGCGCAGCCGCTCATCCGGATCGCCATGGTCGAACATCGCCAGCAGCGTGCGGATGCCTTCGTTGCGGTATTCCGGCCGGCTCTGGTCCGGTGGTGGGGTCGGATCAGCCGGTGAGTTCATCGGTCTCTTCTTCGGCCAGGGTACGCATCAGCAGCTTGTCCACGCGCGCGCCGTCGAGGTCGACGATCTCGATGCGCCAGCCGGCCCAGTCGAAGTACTCGCCAGCGTGGGGAATGCGCCCGAAGAAATGGATGCACATGCCGGCGAGGGTGTAATAGTCGCCGTCTTCGGCATCGGGCAGTTCGGCATTGCCCATCAGTTCGCGCAGGTCTTCGATCGACAGCGATCCGTCCACCAGGTAGGAGCCGTCCTCGCGGGTCACCACCAGGGCGTCCTCGTCCACGTTCTCCACCGACTGCATGCGGCCGACCACCGCGCCCATCAGGTCGCTGATGGTGACCAGGCCCTGGATCTCGCCGTACTCGTCCACCACCAGCGCCATCGACTGCTGTTCCTCGCGGAAGATCTCCAGGAGCTTCATCGCATGGGTGGATTCGGAGACGTACAGCGGCTCGCGAAGGTGCTGGAACAGCGAGTGTTCGTCGCGCACCAGGCGCGTGACCAGGCTCTTCACCTCGAGCACGCCGACGATGTCCTGGTCATTGTCGCGATACACCGGGTAGCGCGAGAACTCGTGCTCGCGCATGGTCGTCAGGTTCTTCTCGGCATCGGCCACGGTGTCCAGCCAGGCGATCCGGTTGCGCGGGGTCATCAGGCTGTCGGCGGTGCGGTCGCCCAGGCGCATCACCCGGTTCATCATGTCGCGCTCGTGGGCGTCGATCACACCGGCCTCGTGGCTCTCGGCCACCAGCATGCGGATCTCTTCTTCGGTCACCGTCGCCGCTTCGTCGTTGCCCAGGCCGAGCAGGCGAAGCACCAGGCGCGTGGTCTTGGACAGCAGCCAGACGAACGGGAACGCCAGCTTGGCCAGCCAGCTCATTGGCATGGCCACCAGGCCGGCGATGTCCTCGGAGCGGGTCAGGGCGAGGCGCTTGGGCACCAGTTCGCCGAAGATCAGCGTCACGAAGGTGATCAGGGTCACCGCCAGCCCCTTGCCGACCAGCTCGGCATGGCTGAAGCCGGGCGTCAGCTCCTTGATCCAGGTGGCAATGGCCTCGCCGATGGCGTCGCCGCCGAGCAGGCCGGTCAACACGCCGATCACGGTGATGCCGATCTGCACGGTGGACAGGAAGCTCTCCGGCTTCTCCGACAGCTCCAAGGCCTTGGCGGCGCGCTTGGAGGTACCGGCCATCTGTTTGAGGCGGCTCTTGCGCGAGGTCATGACCGACATCTCGGACATGGCGAAGAACCCGTTGAGCAGGATCAGGGCGAAAACAAGCAGGATCAGTTCAAACACGGGCGTCGTCCCCGGTTGGTGGCAGGGAGGGCGTGTTCAAGCGATGGCAGCGGCTGCCTGGCCAGGTCAAGCCTGGGGGGCGCGGCGGGGGGGTAGGGTCGTCGTCCATAGAGTGCACCCGAAGGTGCCCGCGCATCTTAACAAAAGCCGGGGGGAGGGGTGCAAACAGGGTCGTTCAGCAGACCCCGTTGTGGTGTGAAGATCACGGGAGTACCCGGATTGGACATCAAACCGTCATAATTCCGCCCGGTGCCGTCCTTCCTCGACGGCGAATAGGTTTCTCCATGTTCTCTCTGCAGACCATTTTCGGCTCCGGCAAGCAGTTCTACACTTTGCTGGACGAGGCTGCCCAGGCCGCCCAGGACAGCGCCAAGGCGCTGCACGCGATGCTGCGCGACGCAGACCGCCAGCCTGCGCTGGACGCCTTCAAGCTGGCCCGACTGCGCGAACGCGCCGCCTCGGACAAGATCAGCCAGGCGCTGGTGGACAGCTTCATGACCCCGATCGAGCGCGAAGACATCGAAGCGCTGGGTTCGGCGCTGTACAAGATTCCCAAGCAGGTCGAGAAGTTCGCCGACCGCTACTCGCTGGCCACCCAGCACCTGGAGCACATCGATTTCGCGCCGCGCGCGGCGATGCTGGAGCAGGCTGCCAGCGTGGTGGTGGAGATGGTGGGTGACCTGCGCCACATGAACCTGGACCGGATGACCGCGCTCAACGAGAAGCTGCGTTCGCTGGAGAACGAGGCCGACCGGCTGATGCTCGAGCTGTACCGCGACATCTACTCCGGCCGTTTGGACAGCCTGCAGATGTTCCTGCTCAAGGAGTTCTTCGAGATCCTGGAAAAGGCCATCGACCGGTGCCGCGAGGCCGGCGTGGTGGCCTACCAGATCGTGCTGAAGAACAGCTGACGGACGCCACAGCATGCTGACCCTCGTTCTGGTGGTGATCCTGGCCGCGCTCGTTTTCGAGTTCATCAACGGCTTCCACGACACCGCCAACTCCATCGCCACCGTGGTGGCGACCAAGGTGCTCTCGCCCGGCTGGGCGGTGATGCTTGCCGCGTTCATGAACCTCATCGGCGCACTCACCGGCACCGCCGTCGCGCTGACCATTGCCTCGGGCCTGCTCAACACCAACGTGGTCGACGTGACCCCGCAGGTGATCCTGTGCGCGCTGCTGGGCGGCATCATCTGGAACCTGATCACGTGGTGGAAGGGGCTGCCGTCATCGTCCTCGCACGCGCTGATCGGTGGCCTGTGCGGTGCCGGCCTTGCGGCCGCCCACAACAACTGGGACGCGCTGATCTGGTCCGAACGGATCGGCACCTGGGCCCAGAACAAGGGCCTGCTGTGGAAGGTGTTCCTGCCGATGATCACCTCGCCGGTCGCGGGCTTCCTGCTCGGCATCGTGGTGATGCTGCTGCTGTGGGCGATCATCGCGGGCATGGCCAAGGCCGGCGGCTGGCTCGGCCGCCTGGCGCGTCCGCGCATCGTCAATGCTTTCTTCGGCAAGGCGCAGATCGTGTCGGCGGCCTACATGGGCTTCGCGCACGGCCACAACGACGCGCAGAAGACCATGGGCATCATCGCCATGACGCTGATCGGCGCTGAGGCGACCGGTGCGCTGAACGACCTGCCGTCCTGGCTGGCCTTCATGCACCCGAACGCGCAGAGCGGTGACGGCATCGCGATGTGGATCGTGCTGACCTGTGCGGTGGTGATGGCGGCCGGTACGGCGTCGGGCGGCTGGAAGATCATCAAGACGCTGGGCCACAAGATGGTCAAGCTGCATCCGATCCACGGCTTCGCGGCCGAAACCAGCTCGGCCACGATCCTGACCCTGGCGGCGCACTTCGGCATGCCGGTCTCGACCACGCACAGCATCTCCACTGCGATCATGGGCGTGGGTTACGCCAAGAACCCGCGTTCGCTGCGGTTCGGCGTGATCGAGCGCATCGTCTGGGCCTGGATCCTGACCATCCCGGCGGCCGGCGGCTGCGCCTACCTGATCCTGCGCCTGTTCGAGATGTTCGGCTGGGCCTGATGAGTCTGGTTTGAAACACAAAAAACCCGGCTTCGGCCGGGTTTTTTGTTTGCTTTGGTTTTTGCGCATAGAGCGGCGTTTCGATTCTTACGAGCTGGGGAGGCCGACGGGCAGCCCCTTACGGGACACGCCGTGAACCCATCCATGGGGGCTTGGCAAAACTTGCGCAATTGCGCAATCCTGCGCATGCGCCGGACCCATGTTTTTGACAGTCCCTACAGGGGCTTCCCGCCGGCCTCCCCCGATGGTTGGTCGCGTGCGGGTGGAAAAAGCAGACACGCATGGCGTGTCCCTACGCGGTCGTGTTGATGTATTCCGCGTGATGCCGGTAGGGGCGGTTCCCAAACGACTGCACGGAACAACCCGGCACCCGCTAACGCATGGAAACGATCAAACCCGGCTCTTGATTCTCCCCGGGCCACCAGCACACCGTCGAGGGTCGGCGGGGGCGGGTTTGCGGGACTGTAGAAAACATGGGCCCGGCGCATGCGCCGGGCGGGTTGGGCAGGACGCCCAACCCAGGCCTTGCCGTGTACGCGGGATTGCGTACACGAGCAAGTTTTCTACGAGCCCCCATGGACGGGTTTACGGCGTGTCCCGCAAACCCGCACCCGCCGGCCCAGCTCAGGCCATGCGCGGCCCAACGGCTGTTCGCCCAGATGCATGAAGCAGCCGGGCAGGGCCCGGCTCTACGGGACGGTATCGATTGAAAAAAAATCCCGCCGAAGCGGGATTTTTCAGCAGCAATCAGACTTCCAGCGATGCCAGATCGCCCTTGTTCTCCAGCCACTGCTTGCGGTCGCCCGCGCGCTTCTTGGCCAGCAGCATGTCCATCAGCGCGCTGGTCTGCTCGCCATCGTCCACCGTCAACTGCACCAGACGGCGCGTGTCGGGATGGATGGTGGACTCGCGGAGCTGCTCCGGGTTCATTTCGCCCAGGCCCTTGAAGCGCGTCACGCTGACCTGGCCCTTGATCTTCTCGCGCTCGATCTTGTCCAGCAGCGAACGCTTTTCTTCCTCGTCCAGCGCGTAGAACACCTGCTTGCCCACGTCCACGCGGAACAGCGGCGGCATCGCCACGAACACGTGGCCCGCATCGACCAGTGCCGGGAAGTGCTTGAGGAACAGCGCGGTCAGCAGCGTGGCGATGTGCAGGCCGTCCGAGTCCGCGTCGGCTAGGATCACCACCTTGCCGTAACGCAGGCCGGTGATGTCGTCCTTGCCCGGATCGCAGCCGATCGCGATCGCCAGGTTGTGCACTTCCTCCGACGCCAGCACGCTGCCCGACGACACTTCCCAGGTATTCAGGATCTTGCCACGCAGCGGCATGATGGCCTGGAAGTCCTTGTCGCGGGCCTGCTTGGCACTGCCGCCGGCCGAGTCGCCTTCCACCAGGAACAGCTCCGTGCGCGACAGGTCCTGGCTGATGCAGTCGGCCAGCTTGCCGGGCAGGGCAGGGCCCTGCGTGACCTTCTTGCGGACCACCAGCTTTTCGGTCTTCAGGCGCGCACTCGCGCGTTCGATGGCCAGCTGGGCAATCTGCTCGCCCAGCGCCACGTTCTGGTTCAGCAGCAGACTGAAGGCGTCATGCGCCGCACCCTCCACGAAGCCGGCCGCCTGGCGCGACGACAGGCGTTCCTTGGTCTGGCCACTGAACTGCGGATCCGTCATCTTCAGCGACAACACGAACGAGACCCGGTCCCACACGTCTTCCGGGGCCAGCTTCACGCCGCGCGGCAGCAGGTTGCGGAAATCGCAGAACTCGCGCAACGCCTCGGTCAGGCCCGTGCGCAGACCGTTGGCGTGCGTGCCGTGCTGCGCGGTGGGGATCAGGTTGACGTAGCTTTCCTGCACCAGCTCGCCTTCCGGCAGCCACGCCACCGCCCAGTCGACCACCTCGGTGTCCTTCTTCAGCTGGCCCACGAACAGGTCGGCCGGCAGCATCTCGCGCTCGCCCAGCTCCGCCTTCAGGTAGTCGCTCAGCCCGTCCTCGAAGTACCAGTTGTCCTGCTCGCCCGTGGCTTCATCGTGAAGCTTCACGGTCAGGCCCGGGCACAGCACCGCCTTGGCGCGCAGCAGATGGCGCAGTGCGCGCAGGTTGTACTTGGGTGTGTCGAAGTACTTCGGATCGGCCCAGAAGCGCACCCGCGTACCGGTGTTCTTCCTGCCGACGCTGCCCACCACTTCGAGCGGCGTGGCACGGTCGCCATTGCGGAACGTGATGCGGTGTTCGCTGCCGTCGCGTTTGATGTGCACCTCGACCAGCGTCGACAGCGCATTGACCACGCTCACGCCCACGCCATGCAGGCCGCCGGAGAAGGTGTAGTTCTTGTTGTTGAATTTACCGCCCGCATGCAGCCGGGTCAGGATCAGCTCCACGCCGGGGATCTTCTCCTCCGGGTGGATGTCCACCGGCATGCCGCGGCCGTCATCGCTGACCTCGCAGCTGCCGTCCTTGTACAGCGTGACCTCGACCGTCCGGGCATGCCCGGCCAGGGCTTCGTCCACGGCGTTGTCGATCACTTCCTGCGCCAGGTGGTTCGGGCGCGCGGTGTCGGTATACATGCCCGGGCGGCGCTTGACCGGGTCAAGGCCGGACAGGACTTCAATATCGGCGGCGTTATAGCGGGTGTTCATCTGTCTTCAAGAAGCGCAAAGCGACGGCGAAGTTTGCGGTCTGGCCGGTTTTTTTGCACGCCACACGTTCAGGGGCCGGCCGACCAGCCCGCGATAGACTGTAGGCGATGGCAAAAGCCGGACCCCCGGCCACCCCATCCCCAGCCACATGCGAGGAGACCCCATGAAGAAGTTGCTGACCATCGTTGCCATTGCCGCCGCCGTCCTGGCCGTGCCGCTGGCAATGGCGCAGAACGCCGGACAGGGCCAGTCCACCGCGCAGCAGGGCGACCAGGCCGACGCCAAGGCCCAGTCCGAGGCGGAAGCCAAGGCCAAGCGCCGTGCCGCCGCCGCCGCCGAAATGAAGGCCAAGGGCCAGCCGGCCCCGCAGCAGGAAGAGGAAGAAGAGGCCAAAAAGAAGCGCTGATCCCGCTTCCCGGGCCCTTCGACGCCCCGGCTTGTCCGGGGCGTCTTCGTTCGTGCCCCTTGGGCTTGGGGCCCTCAATCTGTAAACTATGGCTTTCCGGGAGCAGTGCGTGTCATCCATCAGCGAATGGACTGGTCTGGTCGTGCGCGGCCGCCAGCAGGGTAGGCAGGAGGTGACGGTCCCAACGGCGACCGGCACGGCCGACCCGACCTCGCAGACCGGAACGCGCTCCGCACATCCCCCGATCCCGGCCCCGGCGCGTGAACGTCCCGCTGCCGCCGTCCGGATCACCCCCGATTTCCCCTTCACGTCGTCCGTCGCCTCCCGCGCCGGCGTCGTTTCCCCCTTCCTGACAGGACACCCCCAGCCATGACTCCCTTGATCTTCGTAACCGGCGGCGTGGTTTCCTCGCTCGGCAAAGGCATTGCCGCCGCGTCACTCGCGTCCATCCTCGAAGCCCGCGGCCTCACGGTCACGATGATGAAGCTCGACCCGTACATCAACGTCGATCCCGGCACCATGAGCCCGTTCCAGCACGGCGAGGTGTATGTCACCGACGACGGCGCCGAGACCGACCTGGACCTCGGCCACTACGAGCGCTTCGTGCGCACCCGCCTGAGCCGCAAGAATTCGGTCACCACCGGCCGCATCTACGAGAACGTGATCCGAAAGGAGCGCCGCGGCGATTACCTGGGCGCCACCGTGCAGGTCATTCCGCACATCACCGACGAGATCCGCCGCTGCATGGACGAGGCCACCGAAGGCTTCGACGTGGCGCTGGTCGAGATCGGCGGCACCGTGGGCGACATCGAATCGCTGCCGTTCCTGGAAGCCATCCGCCAGGTGCGCACCGAGCGTGGCCCGGAGAAGGCGCTGTTCATGCACCTCACCCTGGTGCCGTACATCGCCGCCGCCGGTGAGCTCAAGACCAAGCCCACCCAGCACTCGGTGAAGGAACTGCGCTCGATCGGCATCCAGCCGGATGTGCTGCTGTGCCGCTCCGAGCAGGTCGTGCCGGATTCCGAGCGCCGCAAGATCGCCCAGTTCACCAACGTGTCCGAGCGCGCCGTCATCAGCGTGCCCGACGTGGACGTGCTGTACCGCATTCCGATGGGCCTGCATGAGCAGGGCCTGGACGAGATCGTCATCAACCAGCTCAAGCTGGGCGACAAGGCGGGCCCGGCCGACCTGCACGAGTGGGAAGCCGCCGTGGACGCCACCCTGCACCCGCTCGACGAAGTCACCATCGCCGTGGTCGGCAAGTATGTCGACCACCAGGATGCCTACAAGTCGGTCGGCGAGGCGCTCAAGCACGGCGGGCTGCGCCAGCGCACCAAGGTCAACCTGAAGTGGCTGGAGGCGCAGGACCTGGAGGGCACCGACATGGCCGCGCTCAAGGATGTGGACGGCATCCTGGTGCCGGGCGGCTTCGGTGACCGCGGTTTCGAAGGCAAGGTGCTCACCTCGCAGTTCGCCCGCGAGCAGAGCATGCCGTACTTCGGCATCTGCTACGGCATGCAGGCCGCCGTGGTCGATTTCGCCCGCCACGTGGCCGGGCTGGAGGGGGCAAACAGCACCGAGAACGACCGCCAGTCGCCGAATCCGGTGATCGGCCTGATCACCGAATGGCGCACCGCCACCGGCGATGTCGAGAAGCGTGACGACAAGAGCGACCTGGGCGGCACCATGCGCCTGGGCCTGCAGGAGCAGCGCCTGAAGCCGGGCACGCTGGCCCGCGAGCTGTACGGCAAGGACGTGGTCTCCGAGCGCCACCGCCACCGCTACGAATTCAACAACCGCTACCGCACCCAGCTGGAAGATGCCGGCCTGGTGATTGCGGGCAAATCGATGGACGACACCCTGGTGGAAGTGGTGGAGCTGCCGCGTGACCAGCATCCGTGGTTCCTGGCCTGCCAGGCGCACCCCGAGTTCCTGTCCACCCCGCGCGAGGGCCACCCGCTGTTCATCGGCTTCATCCGGGCCGCGCGCGAGCGCAAGGCCGGTGGCGCGCCGCTGCAGGCATGACGCAGGACCCGTGGACGGCGCTGGAGGCGCGCCGCCAGCGGCGCCACTGGCGCGCATGGCCGTGGGGCTGGGCGGCGCTGGGACTCGGTATCGGTGCCTGGGGCTGTGCGTTCCTGCTGACACTCCTGGTGTGGGCCAGCGTGGGCATGCCCGGTGACGGCAACCATGCCATGCGGGCCACGCAGCCCTACCTGGTGGGCACCCTGGTGCTCTCCGCAGCGGTGGTGCTGGCCACGCTGGTCGCCAGCGTGTTGTCGTTCCGGCTGCGCCGACAACCGGCGGGCGGGTTCCTCGGCCTGGCCCTGCTGGGACTGCTGGCGGCGATTCTGCTGCTGCCCAGCCTGCTGTCCCGCGCCGCGACCACGCAGGTACTGATCGGCCATGTCACGCCGATTTGGCAAGCGGGGGGCTGGCAGGGATAATCACGCGGCACGTTTTCGGCGCTACTGTTTGGCGTTCCCCCTTTCTGACTGGTAACCGGCCCGCTATGACCACGATCCGCAGCATCCACGCCCGTGAAATCCTCGACAGCCGTGGCAACCCCACGCTGGAAGCCGACGTCATCCTCGAGGACGGTTCATTCGGCCGCGCCGCGGTTCCCTCGGGCGCCTCGACCGGCTCCAAGGAAGCGGTGGAGCTGCGTGACGGCGACAAGACCCGTTACCTGGGCAAGGGCGTGCGCAATGCCGTCAACAACGTCAACACCACCATCGCGACCGCGCTGAAGGGCTACGACGCGGCCGACCAGGAAGCGCTCGACCGCCGCCTGATCGATCTGGACGGCACCGAGAACAAGGGTCGGCTGGGCGCCAATGCGCTGCTCGCCGTGTCCATGGCCACCGCGCACGCCGCCGCCGCCGCGAACAAGCAGGCCCTGTGGCAGTACCTGGCCGGCAAGACCGGCGTGAGCCCGTCGCTGCCGGTGCCGATGATGAACATCATCAACGGCGGCGCGCATGCCGACAACAACGTCGACTTCCAGGAGTTCATGGTGCTGCCGGTCGGCTTCACCTCGTTCTCTGAAGCGTTGCGTGCCGGCACCGAAATCTTCCATTCGCTCAAGTCGGTGCTCAAGGGCCACGGCCTCAGCACGGCGGTGGGCGACGAAGGCGGTTTCGCGCCGGACTTCCGCAGCAACGTCGAAGCGCTGGACACCATCCTCGAGGCGATCGGCAAGGCCGGTTACACCGCCGGTGAAGACGTGCTGCTGGGCCTGGACGTGGCCTCCACCGAGTTCTACGAAAACGGCAAATACAACCTGGTCGGCGAGAACAAGCGCCTGACCTCCGAGCAGTTCGTCGACTTCCTGGCCGACTGGGCCGCGCAGTACCCGATCATCACCATCGAAGACGGCCTGGCCGAGAACGACTGGGCGGGCTGGAAGCTGCTCACCGACCGCATCGGCAACAAGGTGCAGCTGGTCGGCGACGACCTGTTCGTGACCAACCCGAAGATCTTCAAGGAAGGCATCGAGTCGGGCACCGCCAATGCGATCCTGATCAAGGTCAACCAGATCGGCACCCTGACCGAGACCCTGGAAGCGATCGCGATGGCGCACAACGCCAACTACGCTGCCGTGGTCTCGCACCGTTCGGGCGAAACCGAAGACACCACCATCGCCGACATCGCCGTGGCCACCACCGCCACCCAGATCAAGACCGGCTCGCTGTGCCGCAGCGATCGCGTGGCCAAGTACAACCAGCTGCTGCGCATCGAAGAAGCCCTCGGTGCCGGCGCGCGTTACGCCGGGCGTGACGCGTTCGTGTCGCTGAAGCGCTGACCCGCATGCGCAGTTGGCGCTGGCTGCTGCTGGTGCTCGCGGTACTGCTGGCATGGCTGCAGTACCGCTTCTGGTTCGGCCCGGGCAATTCGGGAGAAGTGATGATGCTCGAAGCCCAGGTCGAGGCCCAGCGTCGCGACAACGCCGGCCTGCAGCAGCGCAACGATGCGCTTGCGGCCGAGGTCAAGGACCTCAAGGAAGGCGAGGCCGCCATTGAAGAACGCGCGCGCAGCGAACTGGGCATGATCAAGCCCGGCGAGACGTTCTACCGCGTCGTTGAAAATGCGCCGGTCGCCGCACCGCGGGCACCGGCGCTGGCCGCCGACCCGGACGCCCCTCACCAGGAAGTACCCTGATGGGCAGCGTCTGGGCCGTGGTTCCGGCTGCCGGCCGTGGCACCCGGTTCGGCGGGCAGATTCCCAAGCAGTATCTGGTCGCCGGCGACCGGGTGTTGCTGGCACATACGCTGGAAGCGCTGCTCTCGCACCCGGTCGTGGCCGGGGTGATGGTGGTCATCGCCGACGGCGATGCCGACTGGCCGGGCTGGCAGTCGCTGGCCGACAAGCCGATCCTCACCTGCACCGGCGGCGCCACCCGTGCCGAGTCGGTGCTGGCCGGTCTGCAGGCATTGCCCGAGAGCGTGCGCGCCGACGATTTCGTCCTGGTGCACGACGCCGCGCGGCCCAACCTGGCGGCTACCGACCTGGGCCGCCTGCTGGAAGTGGGGCGCAACGATCCGGTCGGCGCGATCCTGGCGTCGCCGGTGCGCGATACGCTCAAGCGTGCCGGCGACGATGGTGGCATCGACGCCACCGAGCCGCGTGCGCGCCTGTGGCGTGCGCTGACCCCGCAGCTGTTCCGCCGCCACCAGCTGGCGCGCGCGCTGCAGGAAGCGGCGGCCGCCGGTGTCGAGGTCACCGACGAGGCCATGGCGATGGAGCGGCAGGGACTGCGCCCTTTGCTGGTCGAGGGCAACGAAGACAACTTCAAGGTCACCACCCCGGCCGACCTGTCCCGATTCGAATTCGAGCTGTCGCGCCGCGGACCCTGATTCCGCGCGTGCCGGCCTTCACTGCAGGTTTTTGCCATGAACACCCCGTTTCCTCCGGTCCGCATCGGACAGGGCTATGACGTCCACGCCTTCGGCGAGGGCGACCACATCATGCTGGGCGGCATCCGCGTCGCGCACAGCCGCGGCGTGCTGGCGCACAGCGATGGCGATGTGATCCTGCATGCACTGTGCGATGCCATGCTCGGCGCGCTGTCGCTGGGCGACATCGGCCAGCACTTTCCGCCCTCGGACATGCGCTGGAAGGACGCCGACAGCAGCCGTTTCCTCGCGCACTGCAACGGCCTGCTGCGCGAACGCGGCTGGCAGGTCGGCAATACCGATATCACCGTGATCTGCGAACGGCCCAAGGTCGGTCCGCATGCGCTGGCCATGCGCGAGCGCATGGCCGGGCTGCTTGGCGTCGCGCTGGACGCGGTGAGCGTCAAGGCCACCACCTCCGAAACGCTGGGCTTCACCGGGCGTGGCGAAGGCATCGCCGCCCAGGCCGTCGTGCTGCTGGTGGCGCTGTGATCCCGCTGCCGCTGGCCTTCGGCGCGCCGCTGCTCAGCGCGAAGATCCGCACCACGCCCGAGGACTTCCAGGTCGACGAGCTGCCGTCCTTCGAGCCGAGCGGGGAGGGCGAGCACCTGCTGCTGACCCTTCGTAAACGGGGTGCCAACACCGTGCACGTGGCCAAGCTGCTGGCCAGGTGGGCGGGCCTGCCGGACATGGGCGTCAGCTACGCCGGCATGAAGGACCGCCATGCGGTCACCACCCAGCGCTTCAGCGTGCACCTGCCCAAGCGCATCGCGCCGGATATCGCGCTGCTGGCCTCCGACGAGGTCGAGGTGCTCGAGTCGACCTGGCACAACCGCAAGCTGCAGCGCGGTGCGCTGGCCGGCAACCGCTTCCGGCTGGTGTTGCGTGATGTACAGGGGGATGCGAAGGCGATCGACGAGCGCGTGTCGCTGATCGCCGCGCGCGGCCTGCCCAACTGGTTTGGTGAGCAGCGTTTCGGCCGCGATGGCGGCAACGTACCGGCAGCCTTGGCGATGTTCGGCGGCCGACGGGTACGCCCCGACCAGCGTTCGCTGCTGCTGTCGGCCGCGCGCTCGGCGCTGTTCAACCAGGTGCTGGCCGAACGCGTCACCCAGGGCAACTGGGACAGTCCGCTGGAGGGCGAGGTGTGGATGCTGGACGGCAGCCGCAGCGTGTTCGGTCCCGAACCGTGGACCGACCTGCTGGCCGACCGCCTGGGTCGCTTCGACATCCATCCCAGCGGCCCGTTGTGGGGCGAGGGCGAGCTGCGCAGCAGCGGTGCCGCTGCGGAACTGGAGCTGGGCGCGGTGAGCGACGAACAGTCGCTGCAGCTGCGCACGGGCCTGGAAGGCGCGCGCCTGAAGCAGGAGCGGCGTGCGCTGCGCCTGCGCCCGGCCAACCTGCAGCACCGCTGGCTGGCGCCGGACGTGCTGGAGCTGACCTTCGCGTTGCCGCCGGGGTGTTATGCCACCGCCGTGTTGCATGAGCTGGGGCCGGTGCAGGATGTGGGCGGGGCCGTCTCGAACGATTGAGCGCCGCGCAGCCACGCAGGGCGTGGCTCTACCGGCGCCTGCACCGCGCAGCCACGCAGGGCGTGGCTCTACCGGCGCCTGCACCGCGCAGCCACGCAGGGCGTGGCTCTACCGGCGCCTGCACCGCGCAGCCACGCAGGGCGTGGCTCTACCGGCGCCTGCACCGCGCAGCCACGCAGGGCGTGGCTCTACCGGCGCCTATACCGCGCAGCCACGCAGGGCGTGGCTCTACCGGCGCCTATACCGCGCAGCCACGCAGGGCGTGGCTCTACCGGCGCCTATACCGCGCAGCCACGCAGGGCGTGGCTCTACCGGCGCCTATACCCCGTAGAGCCACGCCCTGCGTGGCTGCGCGGTGCAGGCAATCACCGGTTCGCCAACAACACCAATACCGCGCCCGTCCCGCCTTGCCCGGCCGGTGCCGAATGGAAGGCCAGCACATCGTTGCGCTGGCGCAACAGGCGATCGACCAGGTTCTTCAGCACCGGCGCGCCACCATCGGACTGCAGCCCCTTGCCGTGGATGATGCGCACGCAGCCGTGCTCATGCGCGTGCGCCTCCAGCAGGAACTGGCGCAGCAGCGTCTCGGCCTGGGCGACGGTGGCGCCGTGCAGGTCCAGTTCGTCCTGCACCGAGTACTGGCCGCGCTTGAGCCGCTGGAACATCCGGGCCGGCAGGTTGTCCCGGCGGTAGCTGGCGGTGTCGCCGGCCTCCAGCGGAGCGCTGTCGCGCAGCAGCCGGGCGAATTCCCCGCGCGCGGCGTCCTCGTCCAGCTCGGCCATGCGCGCCCGCGGCTTCGGCCGGGGCGTGGCGGGCGGCGCGGTCACCGGCTTGCGCAGCGGCTTCACCTCGCCGATGGCGGCGCGGAACAACGCGGCCGGATCTTCGTCTTCAGGATGTGACATGCGTACAGCCTAATGCGCGGGAACGGTCGTGCCTACCTCCACCCGGGGTAGGCCGATCTGCCCGCTTGCGGCACAATAGCTGACGCACTTGCGCGGTCGGTGATCCCGGAACGGGTGAAGGCCGGCCCCGCCAACGCTGGAAAGTGATGGAAATGAAGTCTTGAATAATCAAGCGGTTAAATCGCAGATGCGGATCCTGGTCAGCAACGACGACGGTGTCGATGCCCCCGGCATCAAGATGCTCGCCTCGGTATTGCGTGACGCCGGTCATGAAGTGATGGTGGTCGCACCCGACCGCGACCGATCCGGCGCCAGCAACTCGCTGACCCTGGACCTGCCGGTGCGGGTCAAGCGCATCGACCACTACACCTGTTCGGTCGCAGGCACGCCGACGGACTGCGTGCACCTGGCGCTGACCGGCATGCTCGAATACGACCCCGACATCGTGGTCTCGGGCATCAACAACGCGGCCAACCTCGGCGACGACGTCATCTACTCCGGCACCGTATCGGCAGCGATGGAAGGGCGTTTCCTCGGCCTGCCTGCGGTGGCGATGTCGCTGGTCACGCACAACCATGACCCGCGCAATTTCGAAACCGCCGCGCGTGCCGCGGTGGAGATCGTCACCCGGCTCAACGCCGACCCGCTGCCGGCCGACACCATCCTCAATGTCAACGTGCCCGACCTGCCGTGGTCGGAGGTGCGTGGCTTCGAAGTGACCCGGCTGGGCAACCGCCACCGCGCCGAAGGCTGCATTGCCCAGCGCGACCCGCGCGGCAACGAAGTGTTCTGGATCGGCCCGGCCGGGCGCGAACAGGATTCCGGCCCGGGCACGGACTTCCACGCCGTGCGCAACGGCTACATCTCCATCACCCCGATCCAGGTGGATCTGACCCGGTACCAGGCGCTGGAAAAGGTCGCCAGCTGGGTAGGTGGCCTGACCGCCGCCCTGGACCGGCCGGCATGAGCCAGCGCCTGCGCCTGCAGCCTGAAGCGGTGGGGATCGGCATGACCTCCCAGCGCGTGCGCGATCGCCTGGTCGAGCGCCTGCGCGAAAGCGGCATTGCCGACGAGGCCACGCTCAACGCCATCCGCGTGGTTCCGCGCCATCTGTTCATCGACGAGGCCCTGGCCTCGCGTGCCTACGAAGACACCGCGCTGCCGATCGGGCATGGCCAGACCATCTCGCAACCCTGGGTGGTGGCGCGGATGACCGAAGCGGTGCTGCAGTCGGGGCCGAAGAAGGTACTGGAAGTCGGTACCGGCTCCGGTTACCAGGCCGCCGTGCTCGGCGCGCTGGGGCTGGAGGTCTACACCGTCGAGCGCATCGGCGACCTGCTGCGGCAGGCGCGCAAGCGCTTCCGTGCGCTGGGCATGAACATCCGCAGCAAGCATGACGACGGCCGCATCGGCTGGGCCGAGCACGGTCCGTTCGACGCCATCGTGGTCACCGCGGCCGCGCCGGCGCTGGTCGATGCGCTGGTCGAACAGCTGGCCGTGGGCGGCCGCCTGGTCGCGCCGGTGGGCGGGGCAGGGGCGCAGTCGCTGATCCAGCTGACCCGTCGCGAGGACGGCAGTGTCGAACAGCAGGTACTGGCACCGGTCACGTTCGTCCCGCTGCTGTCTGGCATGCTGGACTGATTCCAAGGAGCGTTTGCGTCATGAAGATTTTTGGTCCGCTGTACGAGCGGGCAATGAAGTGGGCCGCGCATGAGCGCGCGCCGACCTACCTGACGGTGCTGAGCTTCATCGAGGCGATCATCTTCCCGGTGATGCCCGAGGTCATGCTGGCCCCGATGTGCGTGGCCCAGCCCAAGCGCGGCTGGTGGTTCGCCACGCTGAGCCTGTCCGGTTCGATGGCCGGTGCGCTGGTCGGCTATGCGCTGGGACACTATGCATTCGAAGCACTCAAGCCGCTGTTCGCGGCGCTGGGCATGTTGTCGAGCATTGAAGGCGGTATCGCGATCGTGCAGGCCAAGATGGCCGAGTCGCCGTGGGCAGTGTTCACCTTCCTGGTCCTGGGCGGCTTCATGCCGATCCCGATGAAGGTCTTCACGTGGGCGTCGGGTATCGTCGGCGTGCCGCTGCCGCAGTACTTCCTGAGCATGTTGATTGGCCGTGGCAAGCGCGTGTTCGTGCTGGCGGCGGTCATCCGTATTGGCGGCGCGCGCGCGGAAGCGGCGCTGCGGCGTTGGATTGAACCGCTGGGCTGGGTCGCGACCGCACTTGTGGTCGGCCTGGTGGCCTGGCTTGTCTGGAGGTCGAAGTTCGCATGAGTGCTGATCGTTTGAGTGGAGGAGCGCGGTTGGCCGCACTGCTGCTGGTGGCAACCACGCTGAGTGCCTGTGGCACCGCCACGGTGGTCAAGCCGTCCACCGGTGGCCGGCCGACGGCGCACACCACGCCGCAGAGCTCGGTAGCCAAGCCCGGCCAGACCGCCGTCGTGCGTCGCGGAGACACCCTGTACGCGCTGGCCCGCATCCACAACATCACGCCCCGTGACCTGGCGGCGTGGAACGGGCTGGCCGAGCCGTACACGATCTATCCGGGCCAGACCCTGCGCCTGTACCCCGGCAACGGCCCGGCCCGCGCGCCGACCACGGTGGTGACCGCGCCGCGCCCCGGCACCACGGCACCCGCGCCGACCCCGTCGCCGACGACCGCCATCAAGAGCAACATCGACTGGCGCTGGCCAGCCGATGGCGCGCTTGTCGGCCGCTTCGTCGGTGCCGACGTCACCAAGCAGGGCGTGGACATCGCCGGCAGCAGCGGCCAGCCGGTGCGCGCCACCGCGTCGGGCGTGGTGGTGTACTCCGGTGCCGGCCTTGTCGGGTTTGGCGAGCTGATCATCATCAAGCACAGCGATCAGTGGCTGTCGGCCTACGGCCACAACCGCAAGCGGCTGGTCAACGAAGGCCAGAGCGTCAAGGCCGGCGAGCAGATCGCGGAAATGGGCCGCACCGGTACCACCCGCGACATGCTGCACTTCGAGATCCGCTACAACGGCAAGCCGGTGGATCCGTTGTTGTACCTGCCGCCCCGATAACCGGGCACCCGCGCAGGGCGTGGCTCTACCCCCGGCGTAGAGCCACGCCCTGCGTGGCTGCCGTACATCGCCGTGCCGCGTACGACGTGTTGCCACCCCGTAGGGGACTGCCACGTAGAACCGGCCGAACCCGCCCACAAAAAAGGCCGCCAACGGCAGCCTTTCCTGAACGAATCCGGGTGTCTTCAGCCGACCAGCAGGATCGCCGCCGCCACCTTGCGGCCTTCGCTGGCCAGCAGGTTGAAGGTCCGCGCGGCGGCCGCGTTGGCCATCACTTCCAGGCCGATGCCGCGGGTCAGGCAGGCGCCCATGACGGCGGCCGACGGGAACTGCTGCGTTTCCCCGGTACCCAGGATCACCAGCTCCGGCTCCAGCGCAAGGACCGGCGCCAGGTCGTCCGGCGTCAACGCGCGCGCGCCACCGTTCACGGCCCAGTCCTGCACCAGCGTCTGCGGGGTCAGGATGAAGCTCTGGCTCAGCTCGCGGGTACGCACCAGCTCGCGGTCCTCGATGACCACCGAGCGTCCACCCGCAGCGCGGAACGCGTAAGCGAAATCCGGGATCTCGTGGTTCAGCTGCATGGGGCGATCAGCCGCGCGGAAGCACGATCTGGCGCATTTCCTTGCTCGGGCGGTACAGCACGGCGACGTGGCCGATGCGCTGCACGAGGGCGCTTCCGGAGGCTTGGACCAGCTCGGCGATCATGGCGTCGCGGGTATCGCGGTCTTCCGCGCCCACCTTCACCTTGATCAGCTCGTGGCGCTCCAGCACCTCGTTCAGCTCGGTCAGGAAGGCCGGCGTGACCCCCTTGCCGCCGATCTGCAGCAGGGCTTTCAGATCATGGGCTTGGCCGCGGAGGAAGCGGGTCTGGGACGAGGTCAGGGCAATAGACATTCAGGAACAAGCGGTTAACTGGGGCGATCAGGGTATCATGACCACCCCGTCCGGCCCTATCTCCAATGGTTTCCCGTAGCAAGAGCAGTCAACGCTGGTTGAAAGAACACTTTGCCGACCCCTTCGTGAAGAAGGCCCAGGCCGAGGGCATGCGCTCGCGCGCGGCCTACAAGCTGGAGGAGCTGCTCGAGCGTGACCGGCTGCTGAAGCCGCATATGGTCGTGGTCGACCTCGGCGCCGCCCCCGGGGGCTGGTCGCAGCAGGTTCGGCGACAGATCGGCGACACCGGCCGGGTGCTGGCCCTGGACATCCTGGAGATGCCGCCGCTCGCCGGTGTGGAGTTCCTTCACGGTGACTTCAGGGAGCAAACCGTCCTATCGGAGTTCGAAGCCATGCTGGGGGATCAGCCGGTAGACCTTGTGCTCTCGGATATGGCCCCCAATAAAAGTGGCATGGACGCGATTGACCAGCCGCGGATGATGCACCTGGCGGAGTTGGCGTTGGAGTTTGCCGACAATCACCTCAAGCCGGGTGGCGCGTTCCTGATCAAGCTGTTCCAGGGCGTGGGCTTTGACGACTACGTGCGCGAGATGCGCCGCCGGTACGACAAGGTCGCTATCCGCAAGCCTGAAGCGTCCCGTAAGCGCTCGCCCGAGGTGTATGCCTTGGGGCAGGGCAAACGTGCACAGATCAAGTAAGCTCAACCATACCAATTGCGTCAGGCATTAGAGGAACACCGGAGCCAATGAGGATGAACGACTTGACCAAGAACCTCCTGCTATGGGTGGTCGTCGCCGTGGTGCTGATGGTGGTGTTCCAGAGCTTCTCGCCAAAGAGCAGCGGCGCGAACGCCCAGGGCGCAACCTATTCCCAGTTCCTCGACCAGGTGGACAGCGGCAACGTCCAGAAGGTGACCTTCAGCGGCGACCTGCGCGGCGGCACCAACCAGATCAGCTACACCACCCGGGGCGGCCAGTCGGCCACCATCACCGCGCCGCTCGATCGTGACCTGATCAACGTGCTGCGCGGCAAGAACGTGGAAATCGTCCAGGAAGAGCCGTCCAGCGGCATCTCGCTGGGCGCGATCCTGATGAACTTCCTCCCGGTGATCCTGATCATCGGCTTCTGGCTGTTCATCATGCGCCAGATGCAGGGCGGTGGCGGCGGCGCCAAGGGCGCGATGTCCTTCGGCAAGTCGCGCGCCAAGCTGCAGGGCGAAGACCAGGTCAAGGTCACCTTCGCCGACGTTGCCGGTTGCGACGAGGCCAAGGAAGAAGTCAGCGAGCTGGTCGACTTCCTGCGCGACCCGACCAAGTTCACCAAGCTGGGCGGCAAGATTCCGCGCGGCGTGCTGATGGTCGGCCCGCCCGGTACCGGCAAGACCCTGCTGGCCCGTGCCATTGCCGGCGAGGCCAAGGTGCCGTTCTTTTCGATCTCCGGTTCGGACTTCGTGGAAATGTTCGTCGGCGTCGGCGCGAGCCGCGTGCGCGACATGTTCGAGCAGGCCAAGAAGCAGGCCCCGTGCATCATCTTCATCGATGAAATCGACGCCGTCGGCCGCCACCGCGGTGCCGGCCTGGGCGGCGGTCATGACGAGCGCGAGCAGACCCTGAACCAGCTGCTGGTCGAAATGGACGGCTTCGAGGGAGGCGAGGGCGTGATCGTCATCGCCGCCACCAACCGTCCCGACGTGCTGGACCCGGCCCTGCTGCGCCCGGGCCGCTTCGACCGCCAGGTGGTGGTCGGCCTGGCCGACGTCCGTGGCCGCGAGCAGATCCTCAAGGTGCACATGCGCAAGCTGCCGCTGGCCGACGATGTCGAGCCGATGGTGATCGCGCGCGGTACCCCGGGCTTCTCCGGTGCCGACCTGGCCAACCTGTGCAACGAGGCGGCCCTGTTCGCCGCGCGCAACAGCGAGAAGGAAGTGCGCATGGAGCACTTCGACCGCGCCCGCGACAAGATCCTGATGGGCGCCGAGCGCCGCTCGATGGCCATGAGCGAGGAAGAGAAGACCCTCACCGCGTACCACGAGGCAGGCCATGCCATCGTCGGCCGTCTGGTGCCCGAGCATGATCCGGTCTACAAGGTCACGATCATCCCGCGCGGTCGCGCGCTCGGTGTGACCATGTACCTGCCGGAAGGCGACAAGTACTCGATGAACCGCGTGGCGATCGAATCGCAGCTGTGCTCGCTGTATGGCGGCCGTGTTGCCGAAGAGCTGATCTTCGGCGCCGACAAGGTCACCACCGGCGCGTCGAACGACATCGAGCGTGCCACCAAGATGGCCCGCAACATGGTCACCAAGTGGGGCCTGTCCGACGAGCTGGGTCCGATCGCCTACGGCGAAGAGGACGACGAAGTGTTCCTGGGCCGTTCGGTGACCCAGCACAAGAGCGTGTCCGACGATACCGCCCGCCGCATCGACGAAGTGGTGCGCAGCATCCTGGACAAGGCCTACGCCCGTACCACCGAGCTGGTCACCGCCAACCTCGACAAGCTGCACACGATGTCCCAGCTGCTGCTGCAGTACGAGACCATCGACGCGCCGCAGATCGACGCCATCATGGAAGGCCGCGATCCGCCGCCGCCGATGGGCTGGGGCAAGTCCAACAAGGACGGTGGCAACAACAACGACAAGGGTGGCGACGCCCGTCCGTTGCCGCCGATCGCCGGGCCTGCCGAGCAGGTCTGACGGTGAACAGGTAGAACACGAAGGCCGGGGCAACCCGGCCTTCGTCGTTTCTGCCGCCTCGTTCTGGGCGACAATGGCACCCCTGCCAGTACGCTGTTCCGGAGTCGCCATGTCCACGCCGCCGCCCCCGATTTCGCACACCACCGAAATGGTGATCGCCACGGTGGTCGGTGTCGCTATAGGCCTGACCCGTGACAATTTCCTGCTCGGTGCCATCGTCGGCATCGTGCTTGGCATCGGCCTGAGCGTCGGCAAGACCCTGTACCTGGATTACAAGCGCCGCAACAGGCGCTGACCCTTGCGCGCGTGCCCCGCAATAGGCACGATGCGCGGGCGCGGCTGCATGAGGCGGCCGCCAACACTGTTCCAGGGGGAATACCATGCGTCATTCGATGCGCGCGGCGGCTGCCGTGCTGCTGTGCTGTGCCTCGCCCGCGTTCGCGGCCACCGTCCACGTGCAGGATCCGGTGCCGTTCTCCGATTCGGCCTATATCGCCGACAACATCAAGACCGAATGCCGCATCGGCGCGCAGCTGGCCACCGCGCTGGGCGCCAGTGCAGGCAAGTTCGGCAACACGATTGCCTTCGGTACCGAACCGGTGGAGCAGGGCCGTGTGCTGAAGCTGGAGCTGGTGGAAGCACAGAGCGCCGGCAATGCCTTCACCGGGCACTTCAAGTCGGCCACCGTGCGTGGCGTGCTGCTGGATGATGGCCAGAAGGTCGCCGTCGTGACCGCGCGGCGCACCTCGCGCGGCGGTGCGTTCGCCGGCTTCAAGGGCTCCTGCGACGTGCTCGAGCGCGTGGTCACCGCGATCGGTGGCGACCTGGCCGAATGGCTGGGCAACCCGGTCGACAACGCGAAGCTGGGCGATCTCTGAGGCCTGGGCCGGCGCCGCGCAGCCACGCAGGGCGTGGCTCTACGACCGTTTCCCTGCCGTAGAGCCACGCCCTGCGTGGCTGCGCAATCCCGCAACGACCGACGGCCAACCTGATCTGCCGGCGTAAACTATGCGCTGACGCATTCCGTGGGTGGCCCATGTTCGACATTTCTCCCCAACTCGATTGTGGCGGCCGCCTGCTGCGGCTGGACCGCCCACGCGTGATGGGCATCGTGAACGTCACCCCGGATTCGTTCTCCGACGGTGGCGCGCACGACAGCACCGAGGCAGCCGTCGCGCATGGCCTGCAGCTGGTGGCCGAAGGCGCCGACCTGCTGGACATCGGCGGCGAATCCACCCGCCCGGGCAGCGCCCCGGTGCCGCTGGAGGAAGAGCTGCGCCGGGTGATTCCGGTGATCGAGGCGCTGGCGGCCCGCACCCAGGTGCCGATCAGCATCGATACCTTCAAGCCCGACGTGATGCGCGCCGCTGTCGCCGCCGGTGCCGGGATGATCAACGACATCCATGCGCTGCGCCAGGACGGCGCACTCGCCGCCGCCGCCGAACTGGGCGTGCCGGTGGTGCTGATGCACATGCAGGGCGAGCCGGGCAGCATGCAGGACACCCCGCAGTACGACGATGTCGTGGCCGAGGTGCACCGCTTCCTGGCCGACCGCATGTTCTCGGCCGAGATGGCCGGTATCGCGAAGAAGAACCTGGTCATCGACCTGGGCTTCGGCTTCGGCAAGAGCACCGAACACAACATGATCCTGCTGGCCCGTTCGGCGCGGTTCCTGGAGCTGGGCGTGCCGATGCTGGCCGGCCTGTCGCGCAAGCGCAGCATCGGCGAACTGACCGGACGCGACGTGCCGCGCGAACGGCTGGCCGGGTCGGTCGCCGCGCACCTCATCGCCGCCCAGCGCGGCGCGGCGATCCTGCGGGTGCATGACGTCGCCGCGACCGTGGACGCGCTGAAGGTGTGGGCCGCGGTGGATGCGGTGCCGATGCCGCGCGTGGATGCCGCCCCGGCGATGCCGCGCTGGCCGGACGAGGGCTGATGGGCGCCGACCAGCGACCGCTCGCGATCGCCGTGATGGGCCCGACCGCGTCGGGCAAGACCGCTACGGCCATCGCCCTGGCGCAGCAGCTGGGCGGGGAGATCGTGAGCGTCGACTCGGCGCTGGTCTACCGTGGCCTGGATATCGGCTCGGCCAAGCCCGATGCCGCCGAGCGCGCACAGGCGCCGCATCACCTGCTGGACCTGCGCGACCCATGGCAGACCTATTCAGCGGCCGAGTTTGCCGCCGATGCGGCGCGCGCCGTGGCCGATATCGTCGCGCGTGGCCGCATGCCGATCCTGGCCGGCGGCACCGGGTTGTACTTCCGCGCGTTGCTGCAGGGGCTGTCGCCGATGCCGCCCGCCGACCCGGCCACCCGTGGGCGGATCGGCGCCGAGGCGGCCGCACAGGGCTGGCCGGCGCTGCACGCGCAGCTGGCCCAGGTTGATCCCGTCGCAGCGGCGCGCATCCATGCGACCGACCCGCAGCGCATCCAGCGGGCGCTGGAGGTCTACCGCCTGACCGGCACCCCGATCACTGAATGGCAGAAACTGCCGGGCGTGGACCGCCTGCCGGTGCGCTGCCTGAAACTGGTGCTGGCGCCGCGCGAGCGCGCGGTGCTGCACCAGCGCATCGAAGCGCGGTTCGACGGCATGCTCGACCAGGGGTTTCTGGACGAGGTGCGCGCGCTGCGTGCACTGCCGGCGATGGCCGACGTGGCCGCGCCGCTGGACCTGCCCGCGATCCGCGCCGTGGGCTACCGCCAGGCCTGGGCGTTCCTGGACGGGCAGGGCACTGCCAGCGAGTTCCGCGACCGTGGCATTTACGCCACCCGCCAGCTGGCCAAGCGCCAGCTGACCTGGTTGCGCGGCGAGCTTGATGCACGCTGGTTCGACCCCCATCTAGACAAGGCTTCCCTGGCGGATGCGGTTGCGGCCTTTGTGGCCCGCTGAGCCACAGCGCCGTCCCCCCGGCCCGTGTACCATCGGGGGTTCCGGTGGCGGGGGCCGTGGCAACTGCCGGAAGACCATAAAAACAATAATCAGGAGTGTGCAATGTCCAAGGGGCAATCGCTGCAGGATCCGTTTCTGAATGCACTTCGGCGCGAACGCGTGCCGGTGTCGGTGTATCTGGTGAATGGCATCAAGTTGCAGGGAACGATTGAATCGTTCGATCAGTTCGTTGTCCTGCTGCGCAATACGGTCAGCCAGATGGTGTACAAGCACGCCATTTCGACCGTGGTGCCGGCGCGCAACGTCCGGGTCGGGCCCGGCGGTGGCTATGTACAGTCCAATGAAGGTGGCGCCGATGGCGTCCAGGAAGAAGACGACGTTGAATGAAGTAAGCAACAGCGGAGAAGCGCGTGTTTGACCGTTCCAAGCGAGGCGAACACGCGATCCTGATCCAGCCGCACTCCGGCCGGCTGGAAGAAGATGTGCTGGAGGAGTTCACCGATCTGGCCCGCTCGGCAGGGGCCAGCATTGCAGCGACCCTCACCGCGCGCATCGATCGGCCCAATCCCTCCATCCTGATCGGCTCCGGCAAGCTGGATGAGATCAAGGCCGCGGCCGACGCCACGGGCGCCGACCTGGTGCTGGTCAACCATGCGCTGTCGCCGTCGCAGGAGCGCAACCTGGAACGGTTCCTCGAGCGCCGGGTGATCGACCGGACCGGGTTGATCCTGGACATTTTCGCCCAGCGTGCGCACAGCCACGAAGGCAAGCTGCAGGTCGAGCTGGCGCAGCTGCGCCACATGGCCACGCGGCTGGTTCGCGGCTGGACCCACCTGGAGCGTCAGCGCGGTGGTGCCATCGGGCTGCGCGGCCCGGGTGAAACCCAGCTGGAAACCGATCGCCGCCTGCTGCAGAAGCGGGTGGAGCAGCTGCAGAAGCGGCTCGAGA
The DNA here is from genome assembly GCF_057839485.1 of Stenotrophomonas sp. KH_036_B. Taxonomy (NCBI): domain Bacteria; kingdom Pseudomonadati; phylum Pseudomonadota; class Gammaproteobacteria; order Lysobacterales; family Lysobacteraceae; genus Stenotrophomonas; species Stenotrophomonas sp. KH_036_B. The sequence continues at coordinate 1,608,333 of NZ_CM174491.1, forward strand.
AGGTCGAAGTGCAGCGCACCCAGATGCGCCGTGCCCGTGTCCGCAGCGAACTGCCGCGCGTGGCGCTGGTGGGGTATACCAATGCCGGCAAGTCGACCCTGTTCAACGCGTTGACCGGCGCGGAAGCCTATGCCGCGGACCAGCTGTTCGCGACCTTGGACCCCACCGTGCGCCGCATTGCGGTGCCGGGCGGCAACGTGGTGCTGGCCGACACCGTCGGCTTCGTGCGCGACCTGCCGCATGAGCTGGTGGCCGCGTTCCGCGCGACCCTGAGCGAAGCGCGCGAGGCCGACTTCCTGCTGCACATCGTCGACGCGGCCGATCCGCATCGCGAAGAGCGTATCGCCCAGGTGGACGAAGTGTTGAACGAAGTCGGTGCGGGCGAGTTGCCGCAGCTGCTGGTGTTCAACAAGATCGACCGCATCGAAGGCAGCGAGGTCCGCCACGATGGCCAGGACGGCATCCCGGACACCGCGCGCCGCGAACGCGTCTGGATCTCCGCCCGCGACGGGCTGGGGCTGGAGCTGCTGCAGTCGGTACTGGGCAAGCGCCTGGGCCTGCAGCATGTCAGCGGCGACCTGCGCCTGCCGCCCTCTGCCGGTCGCCTGCGCTCGCGCCTGCACCAGCTGGAAGTGGTGCGCGGCGAGCAGAGCGACGAGGAGGGTTGGCTGCTGCAGGTCGAGATTCCGATCGCCGAAGCCGAGAAGCTGGCGGCAGGCGATGACGGTGCCCCGATCCGCGCGATGCTGCCGGAGAAGATTCCGGAGTGGTGAGCGCCCGGCTGCGACACACCGTCGCACGGAACGGACACGACAGCACGGCGAAATTCCGCTAAAACGGGGGGCGTATTCCCCCCCGATCCAGGATCCCCATGACCGTCCCCACCGATGCCGAGCTCGGCGTCCTTGCCCGCGACGTCGGCCAGCGCCTGCAGCAGGCCGGGCTGCAGCTGGTCACCGCCGAGAGCTGCAGCGGCGGCTGGATCGCCAAGGCGATGACCGATATCGCCGGCTCCTCGGCCTTCTTCGACTGCGGCATGGTGGTCTACAGCTACGAGGCCAAGCAGCGCCTGCTCGGCGTGCGTGCGCAGACCTTGGAGCAGTTCGGCGCCGTCAGCCGCGAAACCGTGCTGGAAATGGTGTCCGGTGCGCTGGTCAATGCCGGCGCCGGCATCGCGGTGGCGGTGACCGGCATTGCCGGCCCCGGCGGTGGCAGCCCGGACAAACCCGTTGGCAGCGTCTGGATCGGCTGGAAGCATCGCGGGGGCTACGCCCGCGCGCAGCTGTTCCAGTTCGACGGCGACCGCGACGCCATCCGCCGGCAGACCGTGCAGCAGGCACTGACGGGAATTTTCGCACCGGTGTGACATCCTGCCCCCGAGTGTTGAAACGAGGGTGTGCCGATGTGGGAAACGCTGGGAACCGTCCGTGACCTGGGACGCCTGCAGGAAATCGCCTCGGTCCTGATCCGCTACGGGTTCGGCGACCTGGTGCGCCGGATCGGCCTGGCCGACGTGCTTGAACGTGCCGGCCGCCTGCTGCACTGGAACGATACCCAGCAGATCCTGCGCATGACCGCCCCGGTGCGGGTCCGCCGCGCCATGGAAGACCTGGGTCCCACCTTCGTCAAGCTGGGCCAGGTGCTGGCCACGCGCGTCGACCTGTTCCCGCCGGACTGGATCGTCGAGTTCACCGAGCTGCAGAACGCGGTGCCGGCGTTGCCCTATGCGCAGATCCGCGACCAGCTCGAGGCCGACCTCGGGGCGCCGCCCACCGAGGTCTTCGCCTGGCTGGACGAAACCCCGATGGCCGCCGCATCGCTGGCCCAGGCGCACCGCGCCACCCTGCATGATGGCAGTGCGGTGGTGTTGAAGATCCGCCGTCCCGGCATCCGCGAGGTCATCGAGGCCGACCTGAGGCTGCTGGCGCGACTGGCGGAGATCGTCGAAGCGCGCCTGCCGGACATGCGGCGCTATCGCCCGGCCGAGGTCGTGCAGCAGTTCCAGGTGTCGCTGCGGCGCGAGCTCGACTTCGCCGCCGAGTGCCGCAACGCCGAACGCATCGCGCGGAATTTTGCCGGGCGCAATGACATCCTGATTCCGCGCGTGCACTGGCAGTGGACCTGCGAGAGCCTGAACGTGCAGGACTTCGTTGACGGCATTGCCGGCCGCGACCTGGCTGGCGTCGATGCGGCCGGCCTGGACCGCGTGCGGCTGGCCCGGACCGGTGCGCGCATCGTGCTCAAGATGGTGCTTGAGGACGGCTGTTTCCATGCCGACCCGCACCCGGGCAACATCATCTACCTGCGCGATGGCCGGATCGGTGTGATCGATTTCGGCATGGTCGGTGCCATTTCCGAACAGCGCCGTTTCCAGGTCGCGCAGCTGCTGCACGGGCTGGTCAGCCAGGAACCCGAATCGGTGACCGACGTGCTGCTGGACTGGTCCGGCGGCATCGAGGTGGACGAGTCGCGCCTGCAACAGGACATCAGCGCCTTCGTGGACCAGTACCGGGGCGTGCCGCTGAAGGACCTGCACATGGGCCTGATGCTGGGCAACATCACCCAGCTGCTGCGCCAGCACGCGCTGACCCTGCCGGCCGACCTGGCGCTGATGATCAAGACCTTCCTCACCCTGGAAGGCATGGGCCGGCAGCTTGACCCGCAGTTCGACATGGCCACCGCGGCGCGCCCGTTCCTGGAACGGGTGATGTGGCAGCGCTACTCGCCGGGCGCCATGCTCAAGCGCGGCAAGCGCAGCCTGGTCGGGATGATGGACCTGGTCGGCGATCTGCCCCGCGACGTGCGCCAGCTGCTGCAGATGGCCCGTCGCGGCCGGCTCCAGCTGAAGGTGGAGACCACCGCGCTGCAGGGCTTCGGCGAGCAGGTCAACCGCGCCGCCAACCGCCTGGTGGTCGGGATCGTCACTGCGGCGCTGATCATCGGTTCATCGATCGTGATGCACAGCGTGGGCGGGCTCTCCAGCCGCTGGTTGCTGGCGCTGGGTGTGGCGGGGTTCGTGGGCGCGGGATTCTGCGGGGTGTGGATCCTGGTGTCGATATGGCGGTCGGGCAGGAATTCGTGAGGGTGGAGGGCGACAGGTGTAGAGCCACGCCCTGCGTGGCTGCCCTCCGTTCGGGGGTCATGACGCCTGGCAGGCGGCTTCGGCAGGTTTAAAGATCGGCGTAGAGCCACGCCCTGCGTGGCTGCCCTCCGTTCCGGGCTCATGACGCCTGGCAGGCGGCTTCGGCAGGTCTAAAGATCGGCGAAGAGCCACGCCCTGCGTGGCTGCCCTCCGTTCCGGGCTCATGACGCCTGGCAGGCGGCTTCGGCGGGTCTAAACGTCGGTTGGTGGACAGTGGCCGATGCCGGTGCGGCTTCGGGTAGTTGTGCCGCGCTGCGCGCGGTTGCCACGCTACCAAGCGTGCCCCGTGCCAAGCGGCCGGAGGTGGGCGCGTGGCGACGCGTTCAACGCATCGGCGCCTGCAGGTCTCGAGGCGCGGCGTGGCACTACGACCTTTTACTGGCTTCGTTGGGATACGGATACGGAGGCGTTGTCTTCGCTTTTTTTGTCTGGGCACTTGTGGAGGCTGGGTGTTAGTAGTAATACTACTAACCATGGACCTTACCGACACCCAGCAGGCGATCCTGCAGTTGATCGCCGAGCGTATCGAGACCGATGGCGCGCCGCCGTCGCAGACGGAAATCGCCCGCGCCTTTGGCTTCAAGGGCGTCCGTGCCGCGCAGTACCACCTGGAAGCGCTGGAGCAGGCCGGGGCGATCCGTCGCATTCCGGGCCAGGCCCGCGGCATCCGGCTGGTGCAGGTGCCGCCGCTGCAGGATGGCCTGCCGGCCTCGCTGTCGGTGCCCGCGCTGCCCGACCACGTGCTGCGCCTGCCGGTGCTGGGCCGGGTCGCGGCCGGTCTGCCGATCGGTGCGGACATCGGCTCGGACGACTTCGTGGTCCTGGACCGGGTGTTCTTCTCGCCCGCGCCGGACTACCTGCTCAAGGTCCAGGGCGACTCGATGATCGACGAGGGCATCTTCGACGGCGACCTGATCGGCGTCCATCGCACCCGCGACGCCCGCTCCGGCCAGATCGTGGTGGCGCGTATCGATGACGAGATCACCGTCAAGCTGCTGAAGATGGGCAAGGACCGGATCCGCCTGCTGCCGCGCAACCCCGATTACAAGCCGATCGAAGTCCTCCCGGATCAGGACTTCGCCATTGAAGGTCTCTATTGCGGCCTGTTGCGTCCGAACCGCTGATCTTCCTGCTGCACTACATGCACGGTCTTTTGTGGCGATTCTCTGGTTCCGCTGAGGTTGGTACGGATGTCCGATAATTTTTTTCCGAGCGCCGGGCAGAATCTCAGCCTGTGCGATACGCCAGCCTTAAAGTGAACCCATGGCCAAGAAGACTTCCAAAGACAGCACCTCCACCGACACGACCTCTGCAAGGACCCATCCTATGGACGAGAACAAAAAGCGTGCCCTCACCGCCGCGCTGAGCCAGATCGAAAAGCAGTTCGGCAAGGGCGCCGTGATGCGCATGGGCGACCGTGTCGTCGAAGCGGTCGAGGTCATCCCCACCGGCTCGCTGATGCTGGACATCGCGCTCGGCATCGGTGGCCTGCCCAAGGGGCGTGTCGTTGAGATCTACGGTCCGGAATCCTCCGGCAAGACCACCCTGACCCTGCAGGCCATTGCCGAATGCCAGAAGAAGGGCGGCACCGCCGCCTTCATCGACGCCGAGCATGCCCTGGACCCGATCTACGCCGCCAAGCTGGGCGTGAACGTGGACGACCTGCTGCTGTCGCAGCCGGACACCGGTGAGCAGGCGCTGGAAATCGCCGACATGCTGGTGCGTTCCAGCTCCGTGGACATCGTGGTGGTCGACTCGGTCGCCGCGCTGACCCCCAAGGCTGAAATCGAAGGCGAGATGGGCGACCAGCTGCCGGGCCTGCAGGCCCGCCTGATGAGCCAGGCGCTGCGCAAGCTGACCGGCAACATCAAGCGCTCCAACACCCTGGTGGTCTTCATCAACCAGTTGCGCCACAAGATTGGCGTGATGATGCCGGGCCAGAGCCCGGAAGTGACCACCGGCGGCAATGCCCTGAAGTTCTACGCCTCGGTCCGCCTGGACATCCGCCGCATCGGTGCGATCAAGAAGGGCGACGAGATCATTGGCAACCAGACCAAGATCAAGGTCGTCAAGAACAAGCTGGCGCCCCCGTTCAAGCAGGTCATCACCGAGATCCTGTACGGCGAAGGCATCAGCCGCGAAGGCGAACTGATCGACATGGGCGTGGAAGCCAAGCTGGTCGAGAAGGCGGGCGCCTGGTACAGCTACGGTGAAGAGCGTATTGGCCAGGGCAAGGACAACGCCCGCGGTTACCTGCGCGACAACCCGCAGATCGCCCAGCGCCTGGAAGCCGAGCTGCGCGAGAAGTTCCAGCCGGCCGAAGCCGCCCGTGAGGGTGGTGAGGACGACGGCGAAGACGACGCCGAGTGAGTTTCCTGCGGGGCAGGGCAGCGCCGTCAGTGACGCTTGCCCTGTCCCGCGGTTTCAGTATTCCCCCGACGGGGGGAGCGCCAGGGACGGCGCATTTCATCGAGAGCCGCCATGCAAGACGCCGACGCCCCGGCACCCGGCCGCAAGCGCCGTGTCCGTGAACAGACTCCCGTCCAGCGTGCGCTGGGCCTGCTGGTGCGCCGTGAGCACTCGCGCAAGGAGCTGACCCGCAAGCTGAAGGCCCGTGGCATCGAGACCGATGCGGCCGAAGCCGCGGTCAACAAACTTACCGAGGCCGGCTGGCAGGACGACACCCGCTTTGCCGAGAACCTGGTGCGGGTCCGCGCCAATACCGGTTACGGACCCCTGCATATCCGCGCCGAGCTGGGCACCCATGGGCTGGACAGCGAGCAGATCGCCGCCGCCATGGAGACCTTCGAGGGCGACTGGACCGAGAACGCGCGGGACCTGATCTGCCGCCGTTTCGGCGAGGCCGGGCCCCAGGAGCTGCCCCAGCGCCGCAAAGCGGCCGATCTGCTGGCCCGGCGGGGGTTCGATGGCGACAGCATCCGCCGTGCCACCCGCTACGACCCGGATGACTGATGGACGCATGCCGCGTGTCCCTGCGGCCCGGGCCTGATACCCTTTGTGGTTTCGGCGGTCCTGCTGTCGACACCCGGCCATTGGGGCTGTGTGCGAGGGACCGGCCGGCCCGCATGAAGCCAGCCCCCAATGAACGCACCCGTCAAATTCACCACCTCCCAGATCCGCAGCGATTTCCTTGAGTTCTTCAAGGGCAAGGGCCACACCATCGTGCCGTCGGCACCGCTGGTGCCGGGCAATGACCCGACCCTGCTGTTCACCAATTCCGGCATGGTGCAGTTCAAGGACGTGTTCCTTGGCGCCGAGAAGCGCAGCTACGTGCGCGCGGCCGACGTCCAGCGCTGCCTGCGCGCCGGCGGCAAGCACAACGACCTGGACCAGGTCGGCTACACCGCGCGCCACCACACCTTCTTCGAAATGCTCGGCAACTGGTCGTTCGGCGATTACTTCAAGAAGGACGCCATCGCCTGGGCGTGGGAGCTGCTGACCCAGGTCTGGAAGCTGCCGGCCGAGCGCCTGCTGGTCACCGTCTACCAGACCGATGACGAAGCCTACGCGCTGTGGCGCGACATGGTGGGCATTCCGGAAGCGCGCATCGTGCGCATCGGCGACAACAAGGGCGCGCCGTTTGCCTCGGACAACTTCTGGCAGATGGCCGACACCGGCCCGTGCGGTCCGTGCACCGAGATCTTCTACGACCACGGCGACCACATCGCCGGTGGCCCGCCGGGCTCGCCGGATGAGGATGGCGACCGCTACATCGAAATCTGGAACCTGGTGTTCATGCAGTTCGACCGCCAGCCCGACGGCACCCTGGTGCCGCTGCCGGCGCCGTGCGTCGACACCGGCATGGGCCTCGAGCGCCTGGCCGCGATCCTGCAGCACGTGCACACCAACTATGAAATCGACCTGTTCCAGGCGCTGATCCGCAAGGCCAGCGAACTGACCGGCATGGCCGACCTGGAAAACAAGTCGCTGCGCGTGATCGCCGATCACATCCGCGCGTGCTCGTTCCTGGTCGTCGACGGCGTGCTGCCGTCCAACGAAGGTCGCGGCTACGTGCTGCGCCGGATCATCCGCCGTGCATTGCGCCACGGCTGGATGCTGGGCGTGCGCCAGCCGTTCTTCAGCAAGCTGGTGCCGACCCTGGTCGAGCAGATGGGCGAGGCCTATCCGGACCTGCCGGCGCAGGCCGACATCGTCGTGCGCGCGCTGCAGGCCGAAGAGGAACGTTTCGCCCAGACCCTCGATTCGGGCATGAAGATCTTCGATGATGTTGCCGCCCAGGTGACCAACGGGATCATCCCCGGCGTGGACGCATTCCGCCTGTACGACACCTATGGCTTCCCGCTCGACCTGACCCAGGACATCGCGCGCGAGCGCGACCTGGTCGTGGACATCGAAGGCTTCGATGCGGCGATGAAGGAGCAGCGTGACAGTGGCCGCAAGGCAGGCAAGGGCGGCGCCGGCGTGGTGCTGTCCGCCGAACTGGTCGCCACCCTCACGCCGACCGTGTTCCTGGGCTACGACCGCCTGCAGGCCGACGGACTGACCGTGCTGGCCCTGCTCAAGGACGGCCGCCCCGTGGAAAGCGCGCAGGCCGGTGACGACGTCATCGTGCTGACTGACCAGACCCCGTTCTACGCGGAATCCGGTGGCCAGGTCGGCGATACCGGCACGCTCGCTGGCAACGGCGTGCAGCTGCAGGTCAGCGACACCCACAAGTTCGCGGGCCAGTACCACGGCCACGTCGCCCGGATCGCCAGCGGCAGCGTCAAGGTAGGTGACGTGCTCAGCGGCCAGATCGACGGTGATCGCCGTGGCGCCACCATCCTCAACCACTCGGCCACCCACCTGCTGCACGCCGCGCTGCGTGAAGTGCTGGGCACGCATGTGCATCAGAAGGGCTCGCTGGTCGCGCCGGACCGCCTGCGCTTCGACTTCTCGCACTTCGAACCGATCAGCGCGCACGATCTGGCGGTGATCGAGCGCAAGGTCAACGAGCAGGTGCGCGTCAACAACGCGGTCGAAGTGCACAACATGGCCATGCAGGAAGCGCTGGACTTCGGCGCGATGGCGCTGTTCGGCGAGAAGTACGGCGAAAACGTGCGCGTGCTGAAGATGGGGGACTACTCCACCGAACTCTGCGGCGGCACCCACGTGTCGCGTACCGGCGACATCGGCCTGTTCAAGATCACCTCCGAAGGCGGTGTGTCCTCCGGCGTGCGCCGTATCGAAGCGGTGACCGGGCAGGGCGCATTGGATCACGTGGCCCACGAAGAGGCGCAGCTCACCGAGGCAGCGGCGCTGCTGGGCGGCAGTGCCGGCGACGTGGTCGAGAAGATCCGCCAGCTCGGTGAGCGCCAGAAGAAGCTGGAACGTGAGCTGGAGGCGCTCAAGGCCAAACAGGCCGCCGGTGCCACCTCCGACCTGGGCGCCAGCGCAGTAGAGGTCAAGGGCGTCAAGGTCCTGGCCGCGCGGTTGGAAGGCTTCGACGCCAAGGCCCTCCGTGACGCAATCGACCGCCTCAAGCAGCAGCTGGGCGACGCGGTGATCGTGTTGGCCGGCACCCAGGACGGCAAGGCCGCCCTGGTCGCAGGCGTGAACGGCAGCGCAATGGGCAAGGTAAAGGCCGGGGAACTGTTGTCCCACATCGCCAGTCAGACCGGGGGCAAGGGCGGCGGCCGCCCGGATCTCGCCCAGGGTGGTGGTGAGGACGGGCCCGCCCTTGCTTCTGCACTGGCCGCCGTCGTGGACTGGGTTACCCCCCGTATCTGAACGCCTGAATCCTCCTGCTCCTTGATGGGGCAGGAGAGCTGACGGTACTATGGCGAATCTTTCCCCTTTGTCGTGTGGCGTTCCTTGGCTGGGCGCCGAGCCGGTGGGGAAAATCCACCGGTTCCCTGGAGACTTGAAAAAATGTTGATCCTGACTCGCCGTGTTGGCGAAACCCTGATGATCGGTGACTCGGTCAGCGTGACCGTGCTCGGCGTCAAGGGCAACCAGGTGCGTATTGGTATCACCGCTCCGAAGGACGTGGCCGTGCACCGCGAAGAGATTTACCAGCGGATCCAGCGAGGCGATGAGCCGAATGCATCCGGAAGTGAAAATTCTTCCGATTAAGGCTTTACCTCGGGGTGTGAAAAAAGTTATTCTTCGCGCCCCCGCTGAGAAGAAACACCGCAGCGACGGAACGAAAATATTGGAGCGGTGCCCGAGTGGCTGAAGGGGCTCCCCTGCTAAGGGAGTATAGGGCTTAAAACTCTATCGAGGGTTCGAATCCCTCCCGCTCCGCCAGTAATAGAAAAGGCCTTCGTACGAATGTACGAAGGCCTTTTTCTTTGCGTGATGCATGGGTCAACGATGCAGGAAGGGAAGGCGCTGTTGCCGCCACGTTGACGCCACCGCCGCGCTTCGTGCACCGGCCACCTGCGAGGGTAGATGCTTCCCCCGCAGCAGGAGCCGTCGTGAACGCACGCCGACACTTCCTTTCCGCCGCCGCCGCCGGCACCGCCGCACTCGCCAGCGCGCCGCTGATGGCGCAGTCCGCAGGTCCCGGCAGCGTGTTGCCCACCCGCGGCCGCGCCGCAGCGCAGGCATTGCCCACCAACGCGGCCAGCAAAGGCGGCCGCTTCCGGCCGCACACGCGCCTGGGCCTGGGGGGCGCGGCCGTCGGCAACGGCTTCGCGCCCGCCACCGATGCACAGAGCGAGCAGACCCTCGCTGCGGCCTACGCGGCGGGCGTGCGCTACTTCGATACGTCGCCCTGGTACGGGCTGGGACTGAGCGAGCGACGCTACGGTCACCACCTGCACACGCATCCCGCGCGCGAGTACACGCTGTCGACCAAGGTCGGCCGCCTGCTCACCGCCACGGCGGGGCAACTGCAGGACACGATGTGGAAAGCGCCGTCGCCGTTCCACTATCGCTATGACTATTCGGCCGACGGCGTGCGCCGTTCGATCGAAGACAGTCTCAACCGGCTGGGCGTTGCGCAGCTGGACGTGGTGTTCATCCACGATCTGTCGCCGGACAACGAGAAGGACCTGGGCATGCCCTGGGAGCAGCGCTTCGCCGAAGCGGCCACGGGTGCGATGCCCGCGCTGACGAAGATGCGCGAGGAGGGCCTGATCAAGGCGTGGGGCTTCGGCGTCAATCGTCCGGAGCCTGCGTTGCGTGCGATCCAGGAGGCCGATCCGGACATCTTCCTGCTCGCCTGCCAGTACTCGCTGCTCGACCATGAAGAAGCGCTGCATGACACCTTCCCCGCGATTGCGAGGCACGGTGCCTCGGTCGTGGTCGGCGCGCCGCTGCTGGCCGGCTACCTGGCCGGGCGCGACCGCTATCTTTACGACGGCAACGTGCCCGAGTGGGCACCGAAGAAGCGTGCGGCGGTGCAGGCGATCTGCGATCGCCACGGCGTCGACCTGCGCACCGCCGCACTCCAGTTCGCCGATGCCCCCGAGGTGGTGTCTGCGGTGATTCCGGGTGCACGCACGCCGGAACAGGTGCAGGCGAACGTGGCCTCGATGTCGGTGGCCGTGCCCGCCGCACTCTGGGCTGACCTCAGGCAGGCCGGCCTGATCGCCGCGGACGCCCCGGTGCCCGGCGGCTGAGTCCGCCCGCGGGGTGCGGGCCGGCAGGGTCGGCACCCCGCGGACGAAGGCGACGCACGCGCACGGCCCTGCGGTTGCGACCCGCAACGTCCGGTACGGGCGAAGATGCGCGATCATGGCGCCCATTCCTGCCTCCAGCCGCCGCCAGAGGATTCCCGTCCTGTCTGGAGGCGTTGCCGTGTCCGTTGCTTCACTGCGTGTTGTTTCCCCCCGTCCGTTCGTCCGTATGCGAGGTGTGCGGCTCTCCCCGCTGATGAAGGCGATCACCGGCGTATTGGGCCTGGTCGTCTCCGCAGGTGCCGCGCAGCCGTACTGGTTGCTGGACGCGATGGCGCGCTATGAATTCAACGACCGCCTCGCCGCGACGGTGAACGTCAACAACCTGCTCGACAAGCACTACTACACGATCTTCAGCTGGTACAGCACCTACACCTGGGGTGAGCCGCGCAATGTGCGGCTGTCACTGACGTACAGGTTCTGAGCCGCCTGCGCCCCGGTCACGCCGCCTGGCGGGATGACCGGGGTGCTGCCTCGCGGTTTACAGCGGCAGGTCGAACACCAGCAGTTCGGCGTCGTTGGCGTTCTCCAGCGTCAGCTGGGACTCGTCGCTGATCTGCAGGGCATCGCCGGTGTCCAGGGTGATGCCGTTGACCTGCAGCTGGCCACGGGCCACCTGGACATAGGCGCCTCGCTGCGGAGCGAGGGCCAGGTGCACGCGGTCGTCGCCGTCGAGGATGGTCGCGTAGATGTTGGCATCCTGGTGGATCAGCAGCGAGCCGTCGCGGCCGTCCTTCGAGGCGACCAGGCGCAGCTGGCCGCGCTTGGTTTCAGGGGCGAAATGCGATTCCTGGTAGCTGGGGGTGATGTTCTCGGCATCCGGGAACAGCCAGATCTGCAGGAAGTGCACGGTTTCATCGGCCGAGTGGTTGAACTCGCTGTGGCTGACCCCGCTGCCGGCACTCATGCGCTGCACGTCGCCGTAGCGCAGCACCGAGCCGGTGCCCATCGAGTCCTTGTGTTCCAGCGCGCCGCCCAGCACGTAGGAGATGATCTCCATGTTGCTGTGGCTGTGGGTGCCAAAGCCCTGGCCGCCGGTCACCTTGTCTTCGTTGATCACGCGCAGCGGGCCGAAGCTGGTGTAGCGCGGGTCGTAGTAGCCGGCGAAGGAGAAGGTGTGCTGGGAGTTCAGCCAGCCATGGTTGGCCTGGCCACGGGTAGCGCTCTTGCGGATCTGCAGCATGGTGTTCTCCTGGGTGTTCGATCGTTTCGATGGCGGTCCGGGGCGGTGTCTGCTGCCCCTTTCCTGTTGGCGCCAGTATCCGCTTGCACCTCCGGGTTGAAAAACGGATAGTTTTGCAAGCCATCATCGAAAAATTCGAATGCTCAAGCTCAGCCTCGATGCCCTGCAGATACTGGACTCCATCGACCGCCGCGGCTCGTTTGCCTCGGCCGGCAAGGAGCTGCACAAGGTGCCCTCGACGATCTCCTACACCGTCTCCAAGCTGGAGCAGGACCTGGGCGTGCAGCTGTTCGACCGGATCGGGCCGCGCGCCCACCTCACCGAGGCCGGGGTGGCGTTGCTGGAGGAGGGGCGGCACCTGCTGCGCGCAGCGCGGGAACTGGAGATGCGGGTGCGGCGGGTGGCGTCGGGGTGGGAGGCCGAGCTGACCGTGGCGGTTGATTCGATGTTCCAGCCGGCGCTGCTGGCCGAGGAGGTCCGCGCCTTCAGTGCGGTGGCCGAACAGACCCGCGTGCGGTTGATCAGCGAGGCGTTGTCCGGCACGTGGGAGGCCTTGCTGGACCGGCGTGCGGACCTGCTGGTCGGCGCGGCAGGCGAGGGGCCGAGCGGCGGGGGCTATGTGGTGGAGCCCCTGGGCGTGGTGCGCTTCGTATTCGCCGTGGCGCCCGACCACCCGCTGGCGTCGGTGCCCGGCGCGCTGACCCGCGAGCAGCTGGGCACCCATTGCGCGATCGCCGTGGCCGATTCGGCGCGGCGGCTGCTGCCGCGCACGGTCGGGCTGCTGATGGGGCAGGAGACGGTGACGGTGCCCGATACGGTGAGCAAGTTCCGGCTGCAGTGCGCCGGACTGGGGTTCGGGTTCCTGCCCGAACCCTACGTGCAGGCCGCCGTCGCCCAGGGGCGCCTGGTGCTGAAGCAGGTGGAGGAGCCCAAGCCTGATGAGACGTTCTGGCTGGCCTGGCGGACCGGCGAAGAGGGCGCGGCATTGCGCTGGTGGCGGGCGCGGATGCAGCAACCGGGACTGATGGAGCGGTGGTGGGGGCAGATGCAGGGGTGGTTGTAGAGCCGCACCCTGCGTGGCTGCGCTTCGTTCCGGGGTCATGAACACCTGACGCGTGGCTTCGGATCGTCTAAACGTCGGACGGATTGATGCGTGCGGGGGGCTCCGGTCTTCGGATGCTTGTGCCGCGCTGCGCGCGGTCTCCACGCAGGGCGTGGATCTACGCCCATTGCTGGGGGCTTCGGTACGCCCGCCGTAGCCCCACCTTGGAATCCTGAACGGTGGCTGGTGTGTCATGGATCGGTCATGTGGATGCGGTAGAGGGGGCTTCGGGCGGGCGCTAATCTGCGCGGCTTCATTGATCTTTTGTGCGCCATGAAACGCCTCCTGCTGCTGTTGCTGGCGGGCGCCGGCCTTTGGCTGGCGGCCTGTTCCTCACTCTCATCCTCCGCTGCCTCCACCTCGCTCAGCGATCGGCTGGTCGCGCCGGGTGGCGTGTCCACGCTGCTCGATACCGCGCGCATTGCCGAGGCGGTGGATGCGGTGCCCAACCGGCATGGGTTCGTGACCGGGCGCGCTGGCGTGCCGCTGTTCTGGCGCGCGTTTGATCCGGGCCGGTACGGTCTTCGCTACCACTACCTGGCGCAACAGCACGACAACGGCGCGCCGTTGAATACCGGTCTGCAGCTGGCGTTGCCGCATCCCTTCCAGCCGCAGGCGCCGCGCGGCACCGTGGTGCTGCTGCACGGCTGGATGATGAATGGTGATGCGATGCTGCCGTGGTCGCTGCAGCTTGCCGAATCCGGCTATCGCGTGGTCACCATCGACCTGCGCAACCATGGCCACTCCGGCGCCGGGCCGTCCGGCTACGGGACCTTCGAATCCGACGACGTGATCGATGTGATCGACGCATTGCAGCGCCGCGGCGAAGTGGTGGGGCCGCTGTATCTGTTTGGCGTGTCCTACGGTGCGGCCACCGCGCTGTTCACCGCCGACAAGCTCGGCGACCGGGTGACCGGGGTGGTGGCGATGGAGTCGTTCGCCAATGCCGGCGATGCCATCCGCAGCATGATTCCGCATCTGATGTCGCTGCAGCCCACCGCGTGGAAGGCGCAGGCCATGGCCGCCTACGGGCGCTGGCGCTACGGCGGGCAGGACATCGACAAGGTGATCGCGGCGGCAAGCCAGCGTTTGGACCTGGATCTGGACCGCGTGGATGTGACCCGCGCGGTGGCCGACACCCGCGCCTGCGTGCTGCTGCTGCACGGGCAGAACGACGCACATGTGCGGGTGGAGCAGGGGCGTGCCTTGGCAGCGGCCAGCCCGCGCGTGCACTACATCGAGATGCGCGGCGAAGACCACATCACCCTGCCGTTGCGACTGGACCTGTTGAGTGGCGTGGTGGACGACTGGCTTGCGCACGATGACCATGCGGGTGGCCGCTGCCCCGCGCCAGAAGTGCCGCAGGAAGCGGATCGCAGGGCGATGGCCGCGGTGCAGGCGCGGCTCCCCGCAAGGGCGTAGAGACACGCCCTGCGTGGCTTCGCGGTGCCTGATCGTGACGCAGCCACGCAGGGCGTGGCTCTACACCTTCGCAGCCACGCAGGTGAACTGACCCCCAGAAGTTGGACACCCATCCAACTTCTGGAGTCTGTTCATGATCCGATATGAAAGACGTTTCAAGCTCAAGGTTGCCCGGGCGGGTGCCGAAGGCGCCCGCCCGGTGGCTGCGCTTGCCAGCCAATATGGCTTGGGTCGCACCATGGTCCACCGTTGGATCGAGACCTATCGCCGGCATGGCCAGCAGAGTTTCAAGGGGTCTCGGGCACAACGCTATACGCCCGGGTTCAAGGTGGCTGTCCTTAAGCAGATCAGGCGGAATGGCCTGTCGCTTCGTCAGGCGATGGTCAAGTTCGATATAGGCAGCGCGACGGTGATCAAGGCGTGGCGGGATCAGTATGATTTGGGAGGCACCAATGCCTTGGCCCCTGCCCGAGATCGACCCCGAATGAAGAAGAAGCCTCCCGTTCCAAAGCGCCCTGAGGATATGACGCCCAAGGAGTTGTGCAAGGAGCTGGAGTACCTGCGCGCGGAGAATGCATTCTTAAAAAAAATGGATGCCTTGATCCGGGAAGAGCAGGCGGCCGAGCAAGCGCAGCAGAAGTCGTCCAAGGATTGAGGCACCAGCATCGCTTGCCGCTTTTGCTCAAAGCGGCAGGCCTTCCTCGCAGCACGTTCTATCACCAGGTGCATGCCGCCCAGCGGCCTGATGAAAAGGCGAAGCTGAAACGAAACATTGAGGCCATCTATCACCGCCACCAAGGTCGGTATGGGTATCGCCGTATTGCCGAAACGCTCAGGGCAGCAGGTGAGCAGATCAACCGCAAAGCAGTGCATCGTTTGATGCGCCTGATGGGCCTGAAGTCCGTCGTGCGCGTCAAGAAATACCGGTCCTATCGCGGTTCGGAAGGGATGGTGGCTCCAAATCACCTCGCTCGTAATTTCCAGGCGTCTGAGCCCAACCAGAAATGGGTCACCGACGTTACCGAATTCAACGTAGGTGGCAAAAAGCTGTATCTATCGCCAGTCATGGATCTATTCAACGCGGAAATCGTGGCCTATCAGACCAGTACAAGCCCTTCGCTGGAAATGATCACCACCATGCTGGGTAAGGCGTTCCGACGGTTGAAGTCGGGACAAACGCCGCTGGTGCACTCCGATCAGGGATGGCAGTACCGGCACCCCACCTACGTGCGACGACTGGCAGATCGAAACATCCCGCAAAGCATGTCTCGAAAGGGCAACTGCTTCGACAACGCTGCAATGGAAAGCTTTTTCGGAACATTGAAAGAAGAATTCTTCCGCCTCAAAAGATTTGCCAGCACTGAAGAGTTGCAGCGCGGACTGAAAACTTACATCCAGTACTACAATCACAAGCGCATCAAGATGGGCCTAGGTGGCCTGAGCCCGGTCCAATACCGGGCCCAAGCGTCTGTACCCTAGACCCCCGACCGTCCAACATTTGGGGGGCAGTTCAAGGGCGTGGCTCTACACCTTCGCAGCCACGCAGGGCGTGGCTCTACACCTTCGGGGAGAATCAGAAACAAAAAAGGCAGCCAGTGGCTGCCTTTCTTCTCATCGATGCAATGGTGCGCCCGGAGAGATTCGAACTCCCGACCGCCTGGTTCGTAGCCAGGTACTCTATCCAACTGAGCTACGGGCGCGCTTGCATTGTCTGGTGTTGCGTTGTCGCGATGTAATGGTGCGCCCGGAGAGATTCGAACTCCCGACCGCCTGGTTCGTAGCCAGGTACTCTATCCAACTGAGCTACGGGCGCATTTACATCACGTTTTTTTTACCGCTACCGGCAGAGGCGAAACTGCTGGCCTGTTGATGGTGCGCCCGGAGAGATTCGAACTCCCGACCGCCTGGTTCGTAGCCAGGTACTCTATCCAACTGAGCTACGGGCGCGTCAACAGGAGCGGAATTATGCGGATCGACGCCGCATCCGTCAACGCCTTTGTGAAGGACGTCATTCAAATGAATGAAAAAGTGCCTTCACCACGGCCTCCGGCGACGTCATCCAGGCGAAGTGGTCCGCCCGCGTTCCCAGTGCCGATGCCGGCACCACCGACAGTGCGGATGCCACCTGCGGCAGCTTGGCCAGCAGGCCCTGCATGGAGCCGGTGGGGGCGAACCAGTCGTCGGCCATGACCACCGCGCTGGCGCGGCCCTGCAGCCTGCGCATGCCGCCCTCCAGGTCCTGCGCCATGCCCGTGGCGGCGTAATGGTTGTTCAGGCCCACCCGCGCCCAGTCGCGGATCAGTCCGCGCGCCTCGGTGCCGCCGAAGCCGAGCCGGCGCCCATGCAGCACGCCCTGCCGCTGCGCCAGCCACGGCAGGAAGCGGTACACCAGCGGCAGGGTCCAGCCACGCGGGGCCGGGAAGGCGCGCCAGTACGGCGTGCCGGTGGCCACCAGCCAGAAGCGTTCGAACACGCCCGGGTGCAGGCCCGCGAACACGCACGCCAGCTGGCCGCCCAGGCTGTGACCGCCGATGACCAGCGGGGCCGTGCCGTGCAGGCGCAGTGCCTTCAGGCTGGCCGGCAGGTCATGCGCGAGGATCTCGCGGTAGCCCCAGTCCTGCTGCCGCGACGGGCGCAGGCGGCTGCTGCCGTTGCCGCGCCATTCGTGCAGGAACACGGCAATGCCGCGCGCGGCCAGCGCGTCGGCGAAGGGCTGGTAGTTGCGTGCGGACACGCCCAGCGCCGGGAGCCAAAGCAGGTGGGCGCGCGGTTGCGCCGGTGCGCGTGCGATCAGTTCGAAGCGGTGGCCATCGTCGGCCTCGACCGGTATGGCCAGGGCGCGCGTCATGCCGACCACGCCGCGCCGAAGTGGTCGATGACCCGTACCTCGCTGCGGCCCGGCGCGTATCCGCTCTGCAGGCCGCGTGCAACGTAATCGATCGCGGCCTCGCACGCGTTGGGCAGCGACAGCCCGCAGCATAGCTGTGCGGCGATCGCCGAGGCCAGCGTGCAGCCGGTGCCGTGTGCATCCACCGGAAGCCGGGCGTGGATGAACTCCTCGCGGGTCACGCCGTCGAAGTAGCGGTCGATCACCCGCGTTCCCTCGGCCATGTGGCCGCCCTTGAGCAGTACCGCACCGGCACCCAGGTCGAGCAGCGCGGCGGCGGCATCTTCGGCGTCGTCGGCGTTCACGATGCGGCGCCCGAGCAGCAGTTCGGCTTCGGGGGTGTTGGGGGTGAGCAGCGTGGCCAGCGGCAGCAGCCGCGTGCGCAGCGCGTGCAGCGCGCTGTCTTCCAGCAGCCGCGCGCCGCTGGTGGCGACCATCACCGGATCCAGCACGACGTGGGTGGGGCGGTATTTTTCCAGCGCGTCGGCCACCCGTCCGATCACCTCGGCGTTGGCCAGCATGCCCAGCTTGACCGCGTGGATGTCGAAGTCGGCGAAGCAGGCATCGATCTGCGCCTGCAGGAACGCCAGTGGGGGCACGTGCACGGCGGTGAGGCCGCGGGTGTTCTGCGCGGTGAGCGCGGCAATCGCCGAGAGCCCATGCACGCGGTGTGCGGCAAACGCTTTCAGGTCGGCCTGGATGCCGGCACCACCGCCGGAATCGGAACCGGCGATGGTGAGGGCGGAGACGGGCGTGGATGGGCTCATGCCGCGATTGTGCCGCCGGGCGGTGCAGGGCGCCATGGGCATGCCGGGCAGTGCCCGGCATGCAGGGGCGTCAGCCGCCCTTGCCGCCGTTGAACTGCAGCTCGGAGAACTGGCTGCTGGCCGGGTCGAACAGCACGCCCCAGAACTGCCGGCCGCCGTCGCAGGCGCGGATCGCTTCGCGGGCCGGGTCGATCTCGCTGTGGTCCGGCAGCCGGAAGGCGTTGAGGTAGATCAGCTGCCGGCCGTCGAGCTCGACACCCACGTACTGGCGGTCGAAGTCACCGGCATGCGGCACCTGCGCCTCCAGCGATGGCAGCTGCGCTTCGAGCTGCTCGACCTGCTGGCGGCTGGGGGCCCAGTAGCCGGTGACCCGCCCCGGCGGCTGGCCGGGGCTGGGGCGCGAGCAGGTGTCCAGGACCTGGGCGGCGATCACCGGACGGGTCACCACCCAGGACTGGCCGCTGCGCACGTCGGTCGGCACGCGGATGCCGGGACGGGTGTTGGCGGGCGTGCAGGCCGCCGCCAGCGCGGCCAGCGCCAGCGGCAGGACGGCACGGGGAAGGAAACGGTTCACAACACCTCCGAGGCGTAGTCGGCCAGGCGCGAACGCTCGCCACGGCGCAGCGTGATGTGCGCGCTGTGCGGCCAGTTCTTGAAGCGGTCCACCGCGTAGGTCAGGCCCGAGGTGGTTTCGGTCAGGTAGGGCGTGTCGATCTGCTCGACATTGCCCAGGCAGACGATCTTGGTGCCGGGGCCGGCACGGGTGATCAGGGTCTTCATCTGCTTCGGGGTGAGGTTCTGCGCCTCATCCAGGATCAGGTAACGCGAGAGGAACGTACGCCCGCGCATGAAGTTCAGCGAACGGATCTTGATGCGGCTGGCAATCAGGTCGTTGGTGGCCGCACGACCCCACGCGCCGCCTTCCTGGGTGTGGGTGAGCACTTCCAGGTTGTCGGTGAGCGCGCCCATCCACGGGGTCATCTTTTCTTCTTCGGTACCGGGCAGGAAGCCGATGTCCTCACCGACGCTGACCGTGGCGCGGGTCATGATGATCTCGCGGTAGCGCTGCTGGTCCATGGTCTGGGCCAGGCCGGCGGCCAGCGCCAGCAGGGTCTTGCCGGTGCCGGCGGTGCCGAGCAGGGTGACGAAGTCGATCTCCGGGTCCATCAGCGCGTTGAGCGCGA
The DNA here is from genome assembly GCF_057839485.1 of Stenotrophomonas sp. KH_036_B. Taxonomy (NCBI): domain Bacteria; kingdom Pseudomonadati; phylum Pseudomonadota; class Gammaproteobacteria; order Lysobacterales; family Lysobacteraceae; genus Stenotrophomonas; species Stenotrophomonas sp. KH_036_B. The sequence goes on from NZ_CM174491.1 coordinate 1,627,666, forward strand.
AGTTCTGTTCGCGGTTGCGCGCGCCGATGCCCCACACCGCGTGGCTGCCGCGGAAGTCGTTGACCAGGGCCAGGGTGACCTTGCCGCTGCCGTCGACCTTGGCCACGCGCAGCTCGACCTCGTCTTCGCCCGGCAGGTAGGCGAACTGGTTCGGGTGCCAGTCCTCGTCTTCGGTGGCGACGATTTCGTAGCTGGTGCGGCCCTTGTCGCTCCAGCTGCGCAGGTCGTCGGTGTGCTTCTTCCAGAAGTCTTCCGGCAGCTCGGTGGCGCCGGTGTAAAGCAGGCTGAAATCATCCAGTGCCCGGTCGTTCTCGTAGTCTTCCGACACGATCCCGGCGATTGCCGCCTTGATCCGCAGGTTGATGTCCTTGGACACGAACACCACCGGAATCTCCGGCACCTGTTCCTTCAGGGCCAGGATGGCACCGAGGATGGCGTTGTCCGGGATGACGGCGCCGAAACTCTTGCCCGCGTCGAAATGACTGGTCTGGAAGCGCAGCAGGCCCACGCTCTGCTTGCCGCGCAGCTGCAGCCCGTTCGGGCGCTGCAGGGGGATGCCATCGGCCAGGTTGTCCAGGCCCGAGGCCTGCACCAGCTCATTGAGGAAGCGGCTCACCTGGCGCGCGTTGCGGCTTGCCTCGGTGGTGCCCTTCTTGCCGTTGTCCAGCTCTTCGATCACCTGCATGGGCAGGTAGACATCATGCTCCTCGAACTTGAACAGCGCGGTTGGATCGTGCATCAGCACGTTGGTATCCAGAACGTAGATGCGCTTGCCTCGGGTCATCGTCATTTCCTGGTGGCAGAACAGGGACAAGCCATCACGACCTGCGGGGCAGGGTGATGGCCATTGGGGGTGCCGGGTTGATCACTGGGTTTTCGCGGCCTTCAGGGCGTCAAGGACGGTGTCTGCGTGGCCGGCCACTTTCACCTTGCGCCACGACTGCACGATACGACTGTCGGGAGAAATGAGGAAGGTGCTGCGTTCGATGCCACGCACCTGCTTGCCGTACATGTTCTTCAGCTTGATCACGTCGAACGCGGTGCACAGTGCCTCGTCGCCATCGCTGATCAGCGGGAAGGCGAAGCCCTGCTTGGCGCAGAAGTTGTCGTGGGATTTGACCGAGTCCCGGGAGACGCCGAACACCCGGGCGTCGAGCCGGGTGAATGCGGGCAGCAGGGCATTGAAGTCGATGCCTTCGGTGGTGCAGCCCGGGGTGCTGTCCTTGGGGTAGAAGTACAGCACCAGCCACTGGCCGGCGAGATCGCCGAGGGTGGTGTGTTCGCCGCCGGACAGGGCCAGCGGCAGTGCGAGGGTGGTGCTGTCCAGGGTATCGCCGTTGTTCATGAGGTCCTTGCTTCGGAGCCTGAGTGACACGTCTTACAACTGCATGAAACACCGCGCGTTCGTGACGAACGCGCGAAGCCGTCAGAACTTCATCGGGTCCATGATCGCGTCCAGGTTGAGGTGGTCGCAGAACTCGAGGAAATCGTCGCGCAGGGCGGCGATGTGCATGTTGGCGGGCACGCCGATGGTGACCTGCGCCGAGAACATCTCCGCGCCGGTCTGCATGGCACGGTAACGCGTGCTCTGCAGGTTTTCGATGGTGATGCCCTGGCGGTCGAAGAAATCGGCCAGCTGGAACAGGATGCCCGGCTTGTCGGCGGCGATCACTTCCACGATGTAGGGCAGCAGGTTGGACTGGGCCTGTTTGGCACCGGTGCGGTACCAGACCAGCTTCAGGCCTTCCTCGCGCTCCAGGCGGGTGAGCATGGCTTCGAGCTTGGCAACCGAGTCCCACGAACCGGTGGCCAGTGCAGTGACCGAGACATCGCGGCCGACGGTGGCCAGGCGGGCATCGACCAGGTTGCAGCCGCTGTCGGCGATGCGCCGGGTGACGGGCAGCAGGGGGGACTCCGGATGCGTCGTGTAGGCGTTGATCAGGAGATGATTTTCGGTCGGCGCAGGCCGCGGCGTGGTGTCGGTCAAGGTGGTTCCGGTAATGCGGGATGAGTCTGAACGGCGCCGGCGACGGCGCGTTCACCGGAGTCCAGCATACTTGCCCGCGCTTTCGACCCGCAAGTAACATGCAACGTACGTCCGGCTGCCGTTTACGTGGCCCTCGTCCCCCTTTCTTCCGAGCATCGTTTCCTTGTCCCTTTCCGGTCTCATCACCGCGCTGGCCACGCCTTTCCAGGCCAATGGCGCATTGGATCCCGACGGTTGGCAGCGCTTGCTGCAGCTGCAACTGGAGGGTGGCGTTCACGGGGTGGTGGTAGCCGGGTCGACCGGCGAGGCCGCGACCCTGTCCGATGACGAATATGACCAGCTGCTGCGCAGTGCGGTGAAAACCGTGGCCGGGCGCGTGCCGGTCCTGGCCGGCACCGGCCTGTCCGGCACCGCCAAAACGATCGACCAGACCCGGCGCGCGGCCGCGGGCGGCGCCAGCCATGCGCTGGTGGTGACCCCGCCGTACGTGCGGCCGACCCAGGCAGGGCTGGTCGCGCACTACCGCGCGGTGGCCGACCAGGGCGGGCTGCCGGTCATCCTGTACAACGTGCCGGGCCGCACCGGCTGCGACATGCTGCCGGAGACGGTGGCCGAACTGGCCGCGCACCCGAACATCGTGGGCATCAAGGAGGCGGTGGGCGACGTGGGCCGGGTCCAGGCCCTGCTGGCCCTGCGTTCGCCGGGCTTCGCCATCCTCAGCGGCGACGATGGCACGGCGGCGCGCTCGATCCTGTCCGGTGTGGACGGGCTGATCTCGGTCGGCTCGAATGCGCTGCCGGGCGCGTACCGGCGCATGTGCGACCTGGCCGCGGCCGGGGAGCGCGAGGCCACGGCGGCCTGGGATGCCCGGCTTGAGCCCTTCCACGACTTCTGCGGCGTGGAGCCCAATCCGATTCCGGTGAAGGACCTGCTGCGCCGGATCGGCATCGGCCACGGCCTGCGCCTGCCGCTGCTGCCGCTGTCCGAGGCCCACCACGCGGCCGCTGAACACCTTGCCACCGATATCGGTGCGCTTGAAGCACTTTCCAGCCACTGAATCGCAGTGGCCTGACCCAGGAGATTCACATGCGTCATTCTGTTTCCGCCATCCGCGTGCTGTCGTTCGCGATCCTGGCTACCGCCACCCTGGTGGGTACCACCGGTTGCTTCAAGCGCGGCGCCAAGGGCGACTACGCTCTGGCCCCGGAAATGCGGCCGCTGGAAGTGCCGCCGGACCTGAACGCGCCGGGCAACAACCCGTCCGCGCAGATTCCGGTACTGGCCTCGCAGGCCGCGAAGCCGGCCCCGTCCACCCCCGCCGCCAATGCGGGCGGGTTCACGGTGCCGGGCAGCAAGGAAGACGTGTTCGGCAAGGTCGGCACGGCGCTGGAGTCGATCGACGGCGTGAAGATCGCCAGCAAGGCCCAGCTGCTGGGCTCGTATGACGTGGGCTACGAAGGCAGCGACTTCCTGGTCCGCGTGGTGGGCGTCGAAGCCGGCGTCTACGTCTCGGCCGTCGACCCGCGCGGCCTGCCGGCCACCGGCCCGGCCCCGACCAAGCTGCTGGGTGAGCTGAAGGCGAAGCTGGCGCCGTAAGGGGTGCTTCTCGGTAGGGGCCGGCGGTTGGTCGGTGGCCTGCGTTGAGATTGCAGCGTTTCATGAAGCCGCCGGGCGTTGCCCGGCGGCTTTTTGCATTTGGGCGAACAGCCGCTGGGCTGGTGGCTTGCCGTGCAGGGCCGGCGGGTGCGGGGGTACGGGACACGCCGTAAACACGTCCAAGTAGCAAACGTGTTCGGGAAGGCGGTGGCTGGTCGGTATACCCTGGATCGCAACCTGTTCCGTAGAGCCGGGCCCTGCCCGGCTGCTTCACGCATTTGGGCGAACAGCCGGTGGGCTGGTGGCTTGCCGTGCAGGGCCGGCGGGTGCGGGGGTACGGGACACGCCGTAAATACGTCCATGTAGGCTCGTAGAAAACTTGCTCGTCTACGCAATCCTGCGTAGACGGCAAGACCTGGGTTGGGCGTCCTGCCCAACCCGCCCGGCGCATGCGCCGGGCCCATGTTTTCTACGGTCCCGTACCCCCGCACCCGCCGACCCTCTGTCAGTTGGTCGGTGGCCACCCGAGATCAAAAGCGCCCTCGATCGTTTCAATGCGTTAGCGGGTGTGGATAGTGAAATGGCGGTTGTTTGGGAACCAACCCTGGTCTTCGGGCCTTGGTGCCCACCCATACGCCAGGAAGCCGGGGCGCCGTAGAGCGACGCCATGCGTCGCTGCTCCTTCCCCCCGCACTACGCGATCCCCGAGGGGGAGGCCGGCGGGTAGTGTCCGTAGGGACTGTCAAAAACATGGGTACGGCGCATGCGCCGGACGGGTTGGGCAGGACGCCCAACCCCGGTCTTGCCGTGTACGCAGGATCGCGTACACGCGCAAGTTTTTGCCAAGCCTTGCGGCGTGTCCCGGAGGGGGCTGCCCGCCGGCCTCCCCAGCACGGAACAATGAAACGCTGCTCTTGTCCTTGTCTTTAGCTTTTGCTTTAGCCAATAAAAAACCAACAAACAAAAAAGGCGCCCAAGGCGCCTTTTTCGTTTCACCGCTCCAGATACTGGAGCTTGTCCGGCTTGCCGTCCCATTCGCCGGCATCGGCGGGCGGGTCCTTGCGTACGGTCAGCACCGGCCAGGCCTTGGCCAGCTCGGCGTTGAGCGCCGCGAATTTTTCCTGGCCGGCGGGCACGTCGTCTTCGGGGAAGATCGCGTTGACCGGGCACTCGGGTTCGCACAGAGTGCAGTCGATGCACTCGTCCGGGTCGATCACCAGGAAGTTCGGGCCTTCATGGAAGCAATCCACGGGGCACACTTCCACGCAATCGGTGTGTTTGCACTTGATGCAGTTTTCGGTGACGACAAAAGGCATGGGGAAATCCGGCGTTAAGCCGTGCAATTCTAGAGCAGGTTGAACCTGAATGCTGGTGTGGCGTGCTCAGCCATGCATGCCGCGGGCCTTGGCGATCCGGTACAGGCCCCGCGCCGCAAGGCTTTCAGGTGCCTGGGCCGAGGTGAAGCCCAGCTGTGCCAACGCCACTGCATAGCGCTCGGTCAGCCCTGCGCTGCCCACCAGATGCACGCGCTGCGCGGGATCGGCCAGCGCGGCGATTTCATGGCCCACCAGCAGACCCGAAAGATAGGAGGGCGCCGCGCTGGGCGACAGTCGGTCGAACAGGCCCAGCGCCCGCACCCCGAACAGGTGGTGCAGCAGGCCGCCTGGCTCGCCGCTGCGTTGCACCCCTCGCGCGAAGGCGGCGGCGTCCAGCGCCTGCCCGTCGTCCATCAAGCGCCCAAGCAGACTGTGTGTGCGCAACAGCGCGAACAGCTCACCGGTCATCGCCGTGGCGAATCCGGTGAGGGCGCCCGCGCGCAGCGTTGCCCACTTGCTGTGCGTGCCCGGCAGGCAGACCTGCGCGCTGCCGGCGTGCAGGTCCAGCCCGAACAGCTGGGTTTCCTCGCCACGCATCACGTCCGGCGGGGCATCAGACGCAGCCACCGCCACCCCGGGCACGAACCACAGCGCACGCCCCGGCAGCGCCGCGTCCTGGTGTGGGTGCAGCGCGGCGGCCACATCGTCCAGCGTGGCCGGGCAGGGCAGGTAGGGCTGCTCGATCCAGCCGTTGCGGCTGCCGATCATGCCGCTCATCAGGATCGTGCCGGGCCAGCCGTCGACCAGGTCGGCCAGCACCGCAGCGAAGTTGCCGTCGCAGCCCAGGATGCCGCGCGCATCCGCACGCTGGTCGAGGATTGCGCCGTGTTCGTCGAGCAGGTAGCCGCGCAGGCTGCTGCTGCCCCAGTCGACCGCGATCATCCGCGGATCCGGCTCTCGGGCAGGCCCGGCTGCGCCTGGCGCGCGCTGAACAGGCTGCCGGCGTGCGTGCTCGCGGCCAGTTCCTCCGGCGTATGGTCCAGCCGCGAGCTGATCACATACAACGTGCGCAGATCGGTGCCACCGAAGGCGGCGCAGGTGGGATGCTTGACCGGCACCGGCTGCACCTGCAGCAGCGTGCCGTCGGTTGCGTAGCAGCTGACCTGGCGTGCGCGCCATTGGGCGTTCCAGACCCGTCCGGCCGCATCCACGGCCGAGCCATCCGGTTCGGCGGCGGTGTTGGCCAGGGCGGTGAATTCCCGCACGTTGCGGGTGCTGGCCTGCTCGGGGTCGTAATCGCAGGCCATGATCCGCGGCGATACCGAGTCGCACCAGTACAGGGTGCGGCCGTCGAGGCTGAAGCTGATCGCGTTGGGAATCACGATGCCGGGCAACGGCAGTTCGCGCAGGCCGTGGCGGGTGGAGTACTGGTAGAAGCGTCCGTCGGCGGCGCGCGCGGGATGTTCGTTCATGGTGCCGAACACGAAGTTGCCGTCGCGGTCGGCGCGGCCATCGTTGCTGCGCGTATAGGGCTTGTACGGCTCCACATCGGCCAGCCATTGCAGTGGCAGGGTGCCGTCGGTGGCTGTGGCCAGATCGGCGCGGTGCAGCGAACTCACCAGCGCGATGAGCAGCGTTCCGTCCTCGAACAGGCCAATGCAGCCGGGCCGGTCGGGCAGCGTCCAGTGCTGGGTGGTGCCGCTTTCCAGGCGGTGCTGCCACAAGCGGCGCTCGGCAATGTCGACCCACAGCAGGCTCTGCCGCTGTTCGCACCAGACCACGCCTTCGCCATGGGTGCAGCGGCTGTCCACCGCCAGCGTGGCCGGGGCCAGTTCAACGCTCATCGCGGCTCACCATTCGGCAACGGAACCGTCGGCGTGGCGCCAGACGGGGTTGCGCCAGTCGGGCGGATTCTCATGGGCATGGCGCAGGCGCTCCTCATCGATCTCCACACCCAGCCCGGGCTTGGGCAGGGCGGCGATGCTGCCATGGTCGCAGCGGAAGTCGTCCTTGTTCAACACATAATCGAGCAGGTCGGCGCCCTGGTTGTAGTGGATGCCGATGCTCTGTTCCTGCAGCACGGCGTTGTGCGAGACGAAATCCACCTGCAGGCAGGCCGCCAGCGCGACCGGCCCAAGCGGGCAGTGCGGCGCCAGCGCGACGTCGTGCGCCTCGGCCATGGCCGCGATCTTCAGGCATTCGGTGATGCCACCGGCATGCGACAGATCGGGCTGCAGCAGCGACAGGCCACCCTGCGCCAGCACCTGCTTGAACTCGAAGCGCGAGTACATGCGTTCGCCGGCGGCCAGCGGAATCGACGTGGATGCGGCCAGTCGCGGGTAGTACTCGGCCTGTTCGGGCAGCACCGGTTCCTCGACGAACAGCGGGCGGTACGGTTCCAGCTCCTTGAGCAGCACCCGGGCCATCGGCGCGCCGACGCGGCCATGGAAGTCCACCCCGAAGTCGATGCTGTCGCCGAAGGCGTCGCGCAGCGCGGCGACTTTGGCGATGGCGGCATCCACCGCGCGCGGGCTGTCCAGCAGCTGCATCTCTTCGGTGCCGTTGAACTTGAAGGTGTCGAAGCCGAGCGCACGGTAACGGTGCACCTGCTCGACCAGGTCGGCGGGGCGGTCGCCGCCCACCCAGCGGTAGGTCTTCATGCGGTCGCGCACCAGTCCGCCCAGCAGCTGGTAGACCGGCACGCCCAGCGCCTTGCCCTTGATGTCCCACAGCGCCTGGTCGACGCCGGCGATGGCGCTCATCAGGATCGCACCGCCCCGGTAGAAGCTGCCGCGGTACATGGTCTGCCACAGGTCGTTGATGCGGGTCGGGTCCTTGCCGACCAGCAGGTCCGACAGCTCGTGGACGGCGGCTTCGACCGTGCGTGCGCGCCCTTCGATCACCGGCTCGCCCCAGCCGACGATGCCCTCGTCGGTCTCGAGCTTCAGGAACAGCCAGCGCGGCGCGGCGTGGTAGGTAACCAGTCGGGTGATCTTCATCCGTGGGTCGTCCGGTATGCCAGGAGGAAGGCCTGTGCCTGCTGCTGCGTACGCTGCAGGGGCTGGGCCGGTTGGTAGAGATCGCCGCCGATGCCGGCACCAACGGCGCCTGCGCCAAGGTAGGCGGCGAGGTTGTCCGGGGTGATGCCGCCGACCACGTACAGCGGCAGCCCGGCCGGCAGCACCGCACGCAGGGCGCGCACGTGGCCGGGGCCGTAGGTGGCGGCGGGGAACAGCTTGAGCATCTGCGCACCCGCATCGATCGCGGCGAACGCCTCGCTGGCGGTCGCGAAACCGGCCATCACCTGCAGGCCGGCCGCCACCGCATGACGGATCAGCGCCGGACGCGTGTTCGGGGTGACGATGAAGCGCGCACCGGTCTCCACCAGCGCATCCACCTGCTGCTCGTGCAGCACGGTGCCGCCGCCGATCCATGCACGCGACCCGTAGGCCTGCTGTGCCAGCGCGATGCTGGCTTCCCAGCGTGGCGAGTTCAGCGGGACTTCGATGGCGTCATACCCGCCGTCCACCAGCGCGCCGACGTGGGCGAGGGTGTCCTCGGGCGTGATGCCGCGCAGGATCGCGACGAGAGGCAGCTGGAAGGTCGGTGCGGTCATGGCTACTCGTGGTAAAGCTGGGAACGGCCACCGTCGATCAGGATGTCGGTGGCATTGATGAAGCGTGCCTCGTCGCTGGCGAGGAACAGCGCGGTGTGGGCGACCTCAGCCGGCTCGCCGATGCGCCGGCAGGGCAGCAGCTGCTCCTGCTCGCGTCGCTTGGCGGCCGGGTCGGGGCTGTTGGCGAACCACGCCTCGATGCGCGGCACCAGGATCAGGCCGGGCGAAATCGAGTTCACCCGCACCCCCTGCGCGGCGTACTCGATGCCCAGCGCCTTGCTCAGCCCGATCAGGCCGTGCTTGGCCACCGGATAGGGAAACGCATGCGGGATGATCCGGTGGCCATGCACCGAGGCGATGTTGATGATCGCGCCGGCCTGCTGCGCCAGCATCGACGGCAGCACCGCGCGGCACACGTTCCAGGCGCCCTTCAGATTGAGGTCCAGGCAGCGTTCCCATTGCGCGTCGTCGAGCTGCAGCGGGTCGGCGAACACATCGGCGCCGGCGTTGTTGACCAGCACGTCGACCCGGCCGTGCGCGATCACGACCGCATCCACCAGGGCGCGTACCGCCGCCCCGTCGGTGATGTCGGCCAACTGGTAGTCCACATCCGGGTGCGCCTGGTGCGGGGGGTTCAGGTCCAGCCCGATCACCCGGGCGCCGTGATCGGCGAACAGCGCGGCGGTGGCCGCCCCGATGCCGCTGGCGGCGCCGGTGACCAGCGCGATCTTGTCCTTCAGTCGTTTACTCATCGAACAGCGTGTCCATGCGAAGTGCCAACGGCAGACGGTACGACAAAGCAGCAGCGGACAAGGCAGGGCTCCAGTAAGCGACGGGCGCGCAGGGCGCGGCGACCGAGCGGTGAGGGTTGCCCGCGAAGGTATTCATATCAAATGAATTTTTTCGGGCGATCTATTCCTGTGTTGAATACCGTGATTCAATGCGGCCACCAACGCTGAGCGGAATCGTGATGGCTATTGCGCAGGGCCCGTGGGTCAACGCCTCCCGGCTGAAGACCCGGCATTTGATGTTGCTGTTGCATCTCCACGAGCAGGGCTCGGTACTGCGGGCCGCCGAAGCGGCGAGCATGACCCAGCCGGCCGCGTCCAAGCTGCTGGCCGAAATGGAAGACATGCTCGGGGTCAAGCTGTTCGACCGCCACGCGCGCGGCATCGAGCCGACCTGGTACGGCCAGGTGCTGGTGCGCCGGGCGCGCTCGGCCATGTCCGAGATCGGGCGGGCCACCGAGGAGATCGCCGCGCTGCGCAGCGGGCACATGGGCCAGGTGTCCATCGGCACGGTGGTGAACCCGGGCACCAACCTGGTGCCGCAGGCCATCGCCGAGGTGAAGCGCGAGTTTCCCGACATCCTGATCCGGGTCGAGATGGACTACAGCCGGCCGCTGGTGGCGCGCCTGCTGGATGGCCAGCTGGACCTGGTGATCGGCCGCATCCTCGGCCCGGAGGGCGCCGCCGACCTGGCCTTCGAGGCCCTGGCGGACGAGCCGCACTCGGTCATCGCCCGCGCCGGTCACCCGCTGGCCAACCGCGACAGCCTGCAGTACGCCGAGCTGGCCCGCTACGGCTGGATCCTGCCGCCGGCCGACAGCGTGCTGCGCGCGCGGCTGGATGCCCTGTTCCTGGAACAGGGTCTGCCGGCGCCGAAGAACATCATCGAAACCAGCTCGCTGCCGGTGATGACCAGCCTGCTGCGCGGCAGCGACCTGCTGGCGGCCCTGCCGGTGGAGTCGGTGGCGCCGTACATCCAGGCCAAGCTGCTGACCGTGCTGCCGATCGATGTGGGGGTGCGGATGGAGTCGTTCGGCATCATCTACCGGCGCGGGCACGTATTGCCGCCCGCGGCCGAACGCATGCTGATGGCCCTGCGCACCACCGCGCGCTGGTTGTACCCCGGTCTGCGCGGGGAGGGCTGAGGGGTATTCTCGGTTGGAATACATCCAGCCCAATATTTTATTGGCATGGAATGGCTGCCGCTGCCTAAGCTGCCGGCGAGCCAACACCCATGAAGTGATGGCGGTGTTGTATCCCGCAGCGGCCATGCCGGCGCGGGCATAACCATAAAAACCTGATTGATACAGGCGGCGCCGAACGCGCCGTCCACCGTCAGCACATGTGTCCTGGGAGGGAAACATCATGTCAGTACGTCGTTGCCGTGGGGCGACAGGCGCGTCCGTGCCTGCGCGCACCCCTACCGTCCTGCGCCGTCGTGCGCTGGCGGTCTGCGTTTCCCTGCTGATTGCCGCACCGGCCATCGCACAGCAAAGTGATCTCCAGGACACCTCGGCGGCGGCTACCCAGCTGGACACCGTGCAGGTGACCGGTACCCGTGGCAGCGTCACCAAGGCGCAGCAGATCAAGCAGAACGCCGAGCAGATCGTCGACTCGATCGTGGCCGAAGACATCGGCAAGCTGCCCGACAACAACGTGGCCGAAGCCCTGCAGCGCATCTCGGGCATCCAGATCACGCGCAGCTACGGCGAAGGCAGCACCATCGCCATCCGCGGCCTGACCCAGGTCCGCACCGAGCTCAACGGGCGCGACATCTTCACCGCCAACGATGGCCGGGGGCTGAGCTTCGAAGACGTGTCGGCCGAGCTGCTGGGCGGCGTCAACGTCTACAAGAATCCGTCCGCGGAAATGATCGAGGGTGGCCTGGGTGGCACGGTCGACCTGCGCACGCGCCTGCCGTTCGACTATGAAGGCCGCAAGATCGCCGGCAGCCTGCAGTACAACCACTACGACCTGGCCGACGACAGCAAGCCGGCGTTCTCGGGCCTGTTCAGCGACCGCTGGCAGACCGGCATCGGCGAAATCGGCCTGCTGGTCAATTACTCGCAGCAGACCAGCCCGTTCCGCCAGGACACCATCTCGCTGGAGCCGTGGTACTCGCAGACCGACCTGCCCGGTTACGAAGGCACCGAGGTGTTCGTGCCGCACGGTGCCGGTGTCAACACCACCGTTGGCGAGCGCAAGCGTCGCACCGGCGCGGTGGCACTGCAGTGGCGCCCGCGCGATGACATCGAAGTGCAGGCGCAGGTGCTGCGCTCGGACTACGACTTCCGCTGGCAGGACTATTCGTTCTTCGCCTACAGCGGCGGCGACGCCATGCAGGGTGCGCGCGACATCGTGGTCAACGACCGCAACGAACTGGTCAGCGGCGTGTTCCAGAACACCCCGGCCGATTCCAACACCAGCCTCACCAAGCGCACGTCGATCACCACCGACTACTCGCTGGGCGCGACGTGGACGGTCACGCCGAACCTGACCCTCAGTACCGATTTCCAGTACGTGGATGCGACCACCAAGGGCACGCGCTACATCGTGGGCACCGGCATGAATGCCACGCCGTTCTACACGATCGACCTGCGCGGCGACCTGCCGTACCTGGCGATCACCGACGCGGCCGGTAACCAGGGCTACCTGACCGATCCGGCCAACTATGTCGGCTGGAAGTTCCACCTGGACAACAAGGACGACAACAAGGGCACCCAGTTCTCCTGGCGGTCGGACATGGACCTGGCGTTCGAGGATGGCTTCGCCCGCAGCCTGAAGGCCGGCGTGCGCTACACCGACCGCAAGGCCGAGAACCAGGGCAACGTGTGGCGCTTCATGTGGCTCGGTGCGCCGTTCGCCGACTTCCCGAACGTGGCGCTGGTACCCAACCCGATCACCGATTTCTTCCGTGGCGACGGGTATGCCTTCGGGCCGACCCTGAGTGCCTCCAGTGATTCGGTAAACAACTACGAACAGACCCTGGCCGACTTCGGCGCCGATCCGCTGGAATTCTCGCCCAACAACATCAACACCCAGCGCGAGAAGACCTACGCGGCCTACGGTGTGCTGCGCTTCGGCGTGGATGACTTCGCCGTGCCGTTCGATGGCAACATCGGCGTGCGCGTGGTGCGTACCGAGGTGACCTCCGACGGTGTGCGTACCGGCACCGATATCGAAGGGGGCGGCCTGCTGCCGGTGAACGTCGCGCAGTCCTATACCGATGTGCTGCCCAGCCTCAACCTGCGCTGGATGTTCACCGACCAGCTGCAGCTGCGGTTCGCCGCGTCGAAGGGCATCTCGCGCCCCGGCTTCGACAAGCTCAATCCAAACCTGAGCCTGAGCGCGACCGACGCCGGCGGCGTGACCCGGCGCACCGGCTCGGCCGGCAATCCCAACCTCAAGCCGATGGAAGCGACCCAGTTCGACACCTCGCTGGAGTGGTACTTCGGCCAGGGCTCCATGATGTACGGCACCGCCTTCTACAAGAAGGTCGACGGCTTCATCGCCAATGCGGTGTTCAACGAGGTGTATGCCGGCGACACGTGGGAGATCACCCGCCCGGTCAATGGCGACGACGGCAAGATCAAGGGCGTGGAAGTGGGCTATACCCAGTTCTTCGACTTCCTGCCGGGCTGGATGAGCCACTTCGGCCTGCAGACCAACTACACCTACGTCGATTCGAAGGCGCCCAGCCCGAATGCCACCGACACCAATGGCAGCCAGCTGGTGGTGCCGCTGGAAGGCCTGTCCAAGAACAGCTACAACGTGATCCTCAGCTATGAAGTGCCGCGTTTCCAGGCCCGCGTCGCCTACAACTGGCGCAGCGACTGGCTGATCACCACGGCCGGCAACGGCACCGGCAACCTGCCGGTGTACAACAAGGGCTTCGGCCAGCTCGATGCTTCGTTGCGCTTCAACATCAACGACATCTGGTCGGTCTCGCTGGACGGCATGAACCTGCTCGATACCCGCAACGAAAGCTATCTTGGCTACACCTCGCGCTACCGCGACTTCGTGATCAACGATCGTCGTTACGGCATCACCCTGCGCGCCAGCCTGTAAGGCGCGTGATCGTCTGTCGGCCTGCCTGCTTCGTGGACCGTCCTCTCCACCACGAAGCGGGCCAGGCTGCAGTTTCTGCTCCACCGGGAGGCCCGTGCATGACCCCCGCCATGTATCCACTGTTGTTGTCGTTGCGCGTGCCGGCCTGGCGTGACCGGTGCCGGGCGGGGTGGCTGGCAGGCCTGATGCTGGTGTTCCCGCTGCTCGCCCCGGCGGCGCCGACGACCACGCCGTATGCGTGGCGCAACGTGGCCATCGGTGGTGGCGGCTTCGTGACCGGGCTGGTGTTCCACCCGGCCGAGCGGGATCTTGTCTACGCGCGCACCGATGTCGGTGGCGCGTATCGCTGGGATGCGCCCGCGCAGCGGTGGACCGCCCTGACCGACTGGCTCGGGCGGGACGACGCCAACCTGACGGGCATCGGAAGCCTGGCCGTGGATGCGCGCGATCCGCAGCGTGTCTACCTGGCCGCTGGCACCTATACCCAACCGCAGGTGGGCAATGGCGCGATCCTGCGCTCGGCCGACCGCGGCGCGACCTTCGAGCGCATCGACCTGCCGTTCAAGCTGGGCGGCAACGAGCTGTCGCGCGGCAATGGCGAACGGCTGGCGGTGGACCCCAACGCGGGCGCCATCCTGCTGCTCGGCTCGCGTGCCAACGGCCTGTGGCGCAGCACCGACCACGGCGCCAGCTGGGCGCAGGTGGACACCTTTCCCGCCATCGCCCGCAGCGAACAGGCCAGCGCACCGGGCTGGAACGGTCCCCAGCAGATCGGCATCGTGTTCGTGCACTTCGATGCGCGCAGCGGCCAGGCCGGCACACCGACGCCCGTGATCCATGCGGCGGTGTCGACCACGGGGACCTCGCTGTACCGCTCCGATGATGGCGGCCGGCACTGGCAGCCGGTGCCTGGCCAGCCGCTGGGCCTGCGCCCGACCCGGATGGCGCAGGGCAGCGACGGCCGCCTGTACATCGCCTATGCCGACCTGCCGGGCCCGGACGCCATGCACAACGGTGCCCTGTGGCGGTTCGACCCGGCACAGTCGCGCTGGCAGGACATCAGCCCGGTGCCGCAGTCCAGCGATACCCAGGGCGACGGCTTCGGCTGGGGCGGGGTCAGCGTGGATGCGCGCGACCCGGACGTGGTCATGGCCAGTACCTTCAACCGCTTCGGCCCGCACGACGATATCTTCCGCAGCACCGATGGTGGGCGCAGCTGGCGGCCGGTGATCGCCGGTGCCGCGTTCTCACACGACAACGCACCGTGGACCGGACAGGCGTCGCCGCACTGGATCGCCGATGTACAGATCGACCCGTTCGATCCGGGGCACGTCCTGTTCGTCACCGGCTATGGCCTGTGGGCGAGCCGTGACATCCGCGCCGCCGACCGCGGCACGCCGGTGCAGTGGGCGTTCGACAACGCGGGGCTGGAGGAGACCGTGCCGCTGGACCTGGTGAGCCCGGCGCAGGGCGCGCACCTGCTCAGCGCGCTCGGCGACATCGATGGATTCCGCCATGACGACCTGCAGCGGTCGCCGCGGCAGTACGCCGGTCCACGCCTGACCAACAGCGAGAGCATCGACGTGGCCGCGCAGGCGCCGCTGCGGGTGGTGCGCAGTGGCACCGTGCGCCATCGGCGGCAGGGTGAGGTTCGCGCGGCGTGGTCCGAGGATGGCGGCGTGCGCTGGCAGGCCTTCGCCAGCGAACCGGGCGACGGCGAGGGGGCCGGCCGCATCCGGCTCTCCAGTGACGGTGGCACCGTGATCTGGCAGACCCTGCACGGCAGTCACTGGCGAACCCGCGACCAGGGCCGTCGCTGGCAGCCGGTACGCGGATTGCCGGCCACCGCCGTGGTGGTGGCCGACAGCGCCAACCCGCTGCACTGGTTCGGCTGGGATGCGCCCAGCGGCGCACTGCTGCGCAGTGACGATGGCGGTGCGAGCTTCCGTGCCGCGGCGGCGACGCGACCGACGACGATGCCGCGCCAGCCCGATGTCCGGGCGGACCCGCAGCAGCCCGGCGTGGTGCTGATCGGTGCCGGGCCGCAGGGCCTGCTGCGCTGGTCGCGCGATGGCGGTGTGGAGCGCGTCGGCGGTGTCGACGAGGCGGACAGCGTCGGCGTCGGCAGGGCCGCGCCGGGCCGCAGCGGATCCAGCCTGTTCGTGTCCGGACGGGTCAACGGCAGCCAGGGCCTGTTCCGCTCCGACGACGGCGGCGGTCACTGGCTGCGCATCGACGACGCGGCCCACCGCTTCGGCCATATCCAACGCGTCACCGGGGATCCGCGCCTGCACGGGCGCGTGTACTTCGCCACCGGTGGGCGCGGCATCATCCAGGGAGATCCACGATGAAACACCTGTACGTCCTTGCCCCGGCGCTGGCGGCCTTGCTGGCGGCCGGTACCGTCCGCGCCGCGCCGGTGCTGCCGCTGCTGTTCTCCGACGGCGCGGTGCTGCAGCGCGACCAGCCGCTGCCGGTGTGGGGTACGGCAACCCCGGGGGCCCAGCTCACGGTGCGTCTGGACGGGCGAACCGCCAGCGCCACGACCGATGCAGGCGGGCGCTGGCAGGTGCTGCTGCCCGCGCACGCGGCCGGCGGTCCGTTCGAGTTGCAGGTGGAGGGCGACGGCGGCGCGCTGCAGGTGCGCGACGTGCTGTTCGGCGACGTGTGGCTGGCGAGCGGTCAGTCCAACATGGAGTGGCCGCTGTACGACACCCAGGATGCCGCCGCCGCTGTGGCGGCGGCCGACGATGGCCAGCTGCGCCAGTTCAAGGTACCCAAATCCTGGTCCGGCGCGCCCGAGCGCACGCTGGCCGGCGGCCAGTGGAAGGCCGCCACGCCCGCCAATGCAGGCACCTTCTCCGCCGTCGGCTACTACTTCGCGCGCGACCTGCGCGCGCACCTCGGCGTGCCGATCGGCATCATCGACAGCACCTGGGGGGGCAGCACCATCGAGGCATGGATGCCCGCCGCCCTGCAGGGCGTGGACGCGCGCGCGCTCGCCACCCGGATGCAGGCCCGGAAAGCACAGGATGCGCAGACCCTCGCCGAGGTGCGCCAGCGCCTTGCGCGCTGGACGGGCGTCGACGAACAGCCACAGTGGGCCGCGCCCGACCACGACACCCGCGACTGGGTACCGGCCACGCTGCCGGGGCTGTGGGAAACCACCGGCTACGCCGGCATGGACGGCGTCGGCTGGTACCGCGCCACGTTCACCCTCAGCGCTGCGCAGGCACGGCAGGGCGGCAGCGTCGGTGTGGGCCGCATCGACGATTCGGATCGCACCTACGTCAACGGCGTGCAGATCGGCGCCACCGCGATGGCCTGGAACACGCCGCGGGTGTATCCGGTGGCGGCAGGTCACTGGACGGCCGGGCGCAACGTGGTTGCGGTGCGCGTCGAGGACTTCGGCGGTGGCGGCGGCATCCACGGCCAGGACGATGAACTGTTCGTCCGCCTGGCCGATGGCAGCCGGGTGCCGCTGCAGGACTGGCGCTTCCACCCGGGCAAGGTGACGGTGGCGCTGGACGACGACAAGAACCAGACCGCCACGCTGCTGTACAACCGCATGATCCACCCGTTGCCGCCGTTCCCGGTCAAGGGCGTGATCTGGTACCAGGGCGAGAGCAATGCCACCAACAGCGGTGCGCTGGCCTACCGCGATCAGTTCAAGGCGCTCATCGAACAATGGCGTCGCGACTGGAGCGCGCCCGCGCTGCCGTTCGTGTGGGTGCAGCTGGCCAGCTTTGGCGCCGGCGAAGACCATGGCGATGAGAGCCCGTGGGCGGTACTGCGCGAATCGCAGTCCGCCGCACTCTCGCTGCCGAAGACGGCGCAGGTGGTGACCATCGACATCGGCAACGCCAGCGACATCCACCCGCGCAACAAGCGCGACGTCGGCGCGCGCCTGGCGCTGGCCGCACGCCACGTGGCCTACGGCGAAACCGGGGTGTTCAGTGGCCCGGTGCGGCAGGCAGTGCGCTTCGACGGCGACCAGGCCGTGGTGGCGTTCAACCTGCACGGAAGCGCGCTGGCGGTACGCGGCGGCGGAAGGCAGGTGCAGGGCTTCATGCTGGCCGGTGCGGACCGCCGCTTTCATCCCGCACAGGGGCGGATAGAGGGAGACCGCGTCATCGTGCGCAGCGCGGCGGTCGCCCAGCCGGTGGCCGTGCGCTATGCCTGGCGCGAGAACCCGGCCGACGCCGACCTGATCAATTCGCAACAGCTACCGGCGTCGCCGTTCCGCAGCGATACCTGGTGACCACAAGGAACCCGTGCATGTCCCCGACCACGCAACCGTCTTCGTTGTTCCCATGCCCCAGGCTGCTGCCCGCCGCACTGGTGTGCCTGCTGGCCGCCTGCCAGCCCACGCCGACGCCCGTGGAGGGGGCGGCGACCGCTGATGCGCCTGGCACCCCTGCGGCCAGCAAGGCGGCAGCTGCGGAGGCGCCCCTTCCACGGTTCACCAGCAAGGACGGCAGACATGCGCTGCTGGTCGACGGTGCGCCGTTCCTGGTGCTGGGCGCGCAGGTGAACAACTCCAGCAACTACCCGGCGGCGCTGGACGCGGTCTGGCCGGCGGTGAAGGTGATCGGCGCCAATACCGTGCAGGTTCCGATTGCCTGGGAGCAGGTCGAGCCCGAGGAGGGGCGGTTCGATTTCTCCTTCGTCGATACGCTGCTGGCGCAGGCGCGCGCGCATGACGTGCGGCTGGTGCTGCTGTGGTTCGGCACCTGGAAGAACAATGGTCCGGCCTACACGCCGCATTGGGTGAAGACCGACAATACGCGGTTCCCGCGCGTGGTCACCCGCGACGGGCGCAGCATCGGCTCGCTGTCGCCGCATGCGCAGGCCACGCTGGATGCCGACCGCAAGGCGTTCGTTGCCTTCATGCAGCACCTCAAGGCCGCCGACCCGCAGCGCACCGTGATCATGGTGCAACCGGAGAACGAGCCGGGCACCTACGGCAGCGTGCGTGATTTCTCGCCGATGGCGCAGAAACTGTTCGAGGGACCGGTGCCGGCCGAACTGCTGCAGAAGCTGGGCAAGTCGCCCGGCAGCTGGGCACAGGTGTTCGGTGCCGACGCCGACGAGTTCTTCCACGCGTGGTCGATCGGTCGCTTCATCGACCAGGTCACCGAGGCCGGCAAGGCCGTGTACCCCTTGCCGATGTACGTCAACGGCGCGCTGCGCGGGCCGTTCAACCCGGGCCAGCCCGGGCAGTACGCCAGCGGCGGGCCCACCGACAACGTGCTGGACGTGTGGAAGGCCGCCGGCCCGCACATCGATCTGCTCGCGCCGGACATCTACATGCCCGAGCACCGGATGTACACCACGGTGCTGCAGCGCTACGCCCGCCCGGACAACGCGCTGTTCGTCGCCGAGACCGGCAACGCGCCGCCCTACGCGCGCTACCTGTTCCCGACGCTGGGCCACGACGGCATCGGCTGGTCCACCTTCGGCATCGACTTCAGCCACTACAGCAACTACCCGCTGGGCGCGAAGAAGGTGGACGAGGAAACGCTGGCCCCGTTCGCCACCGGCTTCCAGCTGGTCGGCCTGGGCATGCGTGAATTCGCCAGGGCCTCGGCCGAGGGCAAGCTGCACGGCGTGGCCGAAGCGGCGGGGCAGGCGGTGCAGGACGTGCCGCTCAACGCACGCTGGCGCGCCACCGTCACCTATGGCGTGCCGCAGTTCTGGTTCCAGGGCCAGCCACCCGGGAACCCCGAGCCGATCGGCAGCGCGCTGATCGCCGAGCTGGGTCCGGATGAATTCCTGATCACCGCGCAGCATGCACGCGTGACCCTGCACCCGGCCAGCGAGGCCACCGCGAACATGGTGCTCGATCGCGTCGAGGAAGGGTTCTACAAGGACGGCACGTGGCAGTTCCAGCGCAACTGGAACGGCGACCAGACCGATTACGGATTGAATTTCACCACGGCGCCGCAGCTGCTGAAGGTCACGCTGGCAACGTATTGAACCGCCGCTGCCTGGCAGCGGCGACACGAACGGACGAGGGAGCATTGAATGCGTTACATGAGCGTACTGAGCATGCCATTGCTGGCACTGCTGGCGAGCCCGGCGCTGGCCCAGAGCCACCGGGTGCTGGACAACGGCGTGGTGGTGGTGCCAGCGCAGGCCGGCGCCGCGCAGGTCCGGCTGGAACTGGTGGATGACAACATCGTGCGGGTCAGCGCCGAGCCCAAGGGTGACTTCACGCGCACCCCCAGCCTGATGCGCGTGCCGTTGGCGTCCACGCCGCGCTTCAAGGTGGAGCAGGCCGATGGCAGCGTGCGCCTGGTGGCAGCGGGGATCACCGCCGACGTCTCCGAAGCCGACGGTCATGTCAGCTTCCGTGACGCGGCGGGCAAGCCGCTGCTGGCCGAGCGCGCCGGTGGCCGCAGCTTTGCGCCGCTCGGCGTGGACGGCAAGGCGTACTACAGCGTGCGCCAGCGCTTCGAATCGCCGGCCGACGAAGCCGTCTACGGGTTCGGCCAGCACCAGCAGGGCTGGATGAACCAGAAGGGCCGTGATGTCGAACTGCTCCAGAGCAACATCGACATGGCCGTGCCGTTTTTCGTCTCCAGCCGCAACTACGGGCTGCTCTGGGACAACAACTCGATCAGCCGCCTCGGCGATCCGCGTGGCCTGCAGCCACTGCAGGCGTCACTGAAGGTCTACGACGCGCAGGGTCGGCCCGGGGCACTCACCGCCCGCTACAGCGTGGGCGGCAAGGTCCAGGTGGAGCGCCGCGAGCCGGAGGTGAACTACCAGTACATCAAGGACCTGGCCGCCTTCCCGGCCAAGGCGAAGAACCCGGCCGAAGGCGGGCGCTCGCAGGTGGTCTGGGAAGGTGCGATCGAGGCACAGACCGCCGGTCGGCACACCTTCTCGCTGTACGGCAGCGAATACATCAAGCTGTGGGTGGACGGCAAGCCGGTGATCGACCGCTGGCGCCAGAACTGGAACCCCTGGCATCACGAGTTCGCGCTGGAACTGACGCCCGGTACGAAGCACGCCATCAAGGTCGAGTGGGACCTGATCGACCCCAGCTACATCGCGCTGCTGCACCGTGACCCGCAGCCTGCGGGCGAGGCCGCCGACCTGTCGCTGTGGTCCGAGGCCGCCCATATGGTGGACTACTACGTGGTGGCCGGTGCCGACGCCGATGAAGTGATCGCCGGCTACCGCACGCTGACCGGCAAGGCGGTCATGCTGCCCAAGTGGGCCTACGGTTTCTGGCAGAGCCGCGAGCGCTACAAGAGCCAGGACGAACTGCTGGGCGTGCTCGACGAGTACCGCCGGCGCAAGCTGCCCATCGACAACATCGTGCTGGACTGGTCGTACTGGCCGGAAGATGCGTGGGGCTCGCATGACTTCGACCCGAAGCACTTCCCCGACCCGGACGGCATGGTCAAGCACATCCATGACCAGCATGCGCAGGTCATGATCTCGGTGTGGCCGAAGTTCTACCCGACCACGGCCAACTACAAGGAACTGGACGCGGCCGGCTTCATGTACCACCGCAACGTGGAGGTGGGTGAGCTGGACTGGATCGGCAAGGGCTACAGGAACTCCTTCTATGACCCCTATGCCCTGCAGGCGCAGCAGATCTACTGGCGCCAGATCAACGAGAAGCTGAACAGCAAGGGCTTCGATGCCTGGTGGATGGACGCCGACGAACCGGACGTGCATTCCAACCTGGATATCGGTGAGCGCAAGGCGCGCACCACGCCCACCGCGCTGGGCCCGTCGACCGAGTTCTTCAATTCCTATCCGTTGCCGCATACCCAGGGCGTGTACCAGGGCGACCGCGCGGCCGACGGCCAGCGTGTCTTCATCCTGTCGCGCAAGGGGTATGCCGGCACGCAGCGCAACGCGGTAGCGGTGTGGAGCGGCGACATCGTGTCGCGTTGGGATGACATGCGCGAGCAGGTCTCGGCCGGCGTGAACACCTCGATGTCGGGGCTGCCGAACTGGACGTTCGACATCGGCGGCTTCTCCACCGAGAAGCGCTATTCGGAAGAAGATCCCGCGCACCTGCCGGAATGGCGCGAACTCAACACCCGCTGGTTCCAGTTCGGCGCGTTCGTGCCGCTGTTCCGTTCGCACGGCCAATACCCGTTCCGCGAAATCTGGAACATCGCCCCGGAAGGCACGCCGTACTACGACAGCATGGTGTACTACACCCGCCTGCGTTACACGCTGCTGCCCTACATCTACACGCTGGCGGCCGATACCTGGCACCACGACGGCAGCATCATGCGCGGCATGGCGATGGACTTCCCGGCCGACCCGGCCGTGCGCGACATCAATGACCAGTACCTGTTCGGTCCCTCGCTGCTGGTCGCCCCGGTGACCACCTTCGGCGCCACCTCGCGCAAGGTGTATCTGCCGGCCGGCACCACCTGGCTGGACTACTACACCGGCCAGCGCCTGCAGGGCGGCCAGACCATCGACGCCGCCGCGCCGCTGCAACGCATGCCGCTGTACGTGCGGGCGGGCGCGATCGTGCCGATCGGGCCGGTGCAGCAGTACGTGGACGAACAGCCGGACGCGCCGCTTACCGTGGTGGTCTACACCGGTGCCGATGGTCGGTTCTCGCTGTACGAGGATGACGGCCGCAGCTACGGCTACGAGCAGGGCCAGTTCAGCCGTATTCCCCTGCAGTGGGACCAGGCCCGCGGTGAACTGCGCATTGGCGCGCGCGAAGGTCGCTGGAAGGGCATGCCTGCGTCGCGCACCTTCAACGTGCGCTTCGTCGACGGCCCGCGTGCCGATGCGGGCGCGCTGGCACCGGCGAGCGACCAGACGCTGCGCTACGACGGCACCGCCGTGGTCGTGCGGCAGCGCAAGATGGCAGGCGCGCGCTGAGCGCCTACCATGCAGATGACTACCGGTGGACATGACGCTCGGGAGGGCGCCGACGTGGCAGCAGGCAGGGCAGGCAGGCCAGTGCAGGGCAGGAGGCGCGCGTGGCGCTGAGCCGTCGTGGATTGTTCAAGGCAATCGGCGCCGGGTTGGCGGTGTCGGCCACGGGGGGTGGCGCCGCCGCAGCGCCTGCGAACGCGCCGCGCCGCGCCGTTGAGGCAACGGCGGGACCGGACAGCACCGCGCTGCTGCTGTGGTATCGCGAGCCGGCCACCGAATGGGTGCAGGCGCTGCCCACCGGCAACGGTCGCCTCGGTGCCATGGTCTGGGGCGGCATCGCGCATGAGCGTATCGGGCTCAACGAGGACACGCTGTTTGCCGGCGGCCCGTATGACGCCACCAGCCCGGACGCGCTGGCGGCGCTGCCGCAGGTCCGCGCGCTGGTGTTCGCTGGGCGGTATGCCGAGGCCGAGGCACTGGCCGACGCGAAGATGCTGTCGCGGCCGCTCAAGCAGATGCCCTACCAGCCGCTGGCCGACCTGCTGCTGGACTTCGACCGCGCCGACCATATCGACGGCTATCGCCGCCAGCTGGACCTGGATACCGCGCTGGCCACCACTGAGTTCAACAGTGGGGGCGCGCGGCATCGGCGCGAGGTGTTCGTGTCCGCGCCGGACCAGTGCATCGTGGTGCGTTTGAGCGCGGATCATCCGGGCCGGGTATCGCTGCGCCTCGGCGTGGACAGCCCGCAGCAGGGTGAGCTGCAGGTGGATGCGCACGGGCTGCTGTTCAGTGGTCGCAACGCGGCATTCGCCGGCATCGAGGGCCAGCTGCGCTTCGCCCTGCGCATCCAGGTGCGTGCGGTGGGCGGCACGGTGCGCGTGGCACGCGACCGCCTGCACGTCGACGCTGCCGACGAACTGGTGCTCGTCCTGACGGCGGCCACCAGCTACAGGCGCTTCGACGATGTCGGCGGCGATCCGCTGGGCATCACTGCCGCGCAGCAGCGCCAGGCGGACGCGCATGACTACCCGGCGTTGCTGCAGCGTCACCTGGACGCACACCGGGCGCTGTTCCGCCGGGTGGCCATCGACCTGGGCCAGACCCCGGCCGCCCAGCTGCCCACCGACCAGCGCGTGCGCGCCTTCGCCGACGGCAACGACCCGGCGCTGGCCGCGCTGTACCACCAGTACG
Organism: Stenotrophomonas sp. KH_036_B; assembly: GCF_057839485.1. NCBI lineage: Bacteria > Pseudomonadati > Pseudomonadota > Gammaproteobacteria > Lysobacterales > Lysobacteraceae > Stenotrophomonas > Stenotrophomonas sp. KH_036_B. The sequence goes on from NZ_CM174491.1 coordinate 1,651,102, forward strand.
GCCGCTACCTGCTGCTCAGCAGTTCGCGGCCGGGCTCGCAGCCGGCCAATCTGCAGGGCGTGTGGAACGACCTCATGGCGCCGCCGTGGGAGAGCAAGTACACGATCAACATCAACACCGAGATGAACTACTGGCCCAGCGAGCCGAACGCACTGCCAGAGTGTGTGCAGCCGCTGGAGGACATGCTGTTCGATCTGGCCCGGACCGGGGCGCGCACGGCCCGGCGCATCTACGACGCACCGGGCTGGGTGGTGCACAACAACACCGACCTGTGGCGACAGGCCGGACCGATCGACGGCGCGCAGTGGAGCCTGTGGCCGATGGGCGGGGTGTGGCTGCTGCAGCAGCTGTGGGACCGCTGGGACTATGGCCGCGATCCGGCCTACCTGCGCCGCATCCAGCCGCTGTTCAAGGGCGCGGCCGAGTTCTTCGTGGCCACCCTGCAGCGCGACCCCGGCACCGGTGCAATGGTCACCAACCCGTCGATCTCGCCGGAGAACCAGCATCCCTTCGGTGCGGCGCTGTGTGCCGGGCCGGCGATGGACGCACAGCTGCTGCGCGATCTGTTCGACCAGTGCATCCAGATGAGCGATGTGCTGGGCGTGGATGCCGACTTCGCCCGGCAGCTGCAGGCGCTGCGCGCGCAGCTGCCGCCGGACCGCATCGGCAAGGCCGGGCAGCTGCAGGAGTGGCAGCAGGACTGGGACATGGACGCGCCGGAGATCCACCACCGCCACATCTCCCATCTGTATGCGCTGCATCCGTCCAGCCAGATCAACCGCCGCGATACCCCGGCACTGGCAAAGGCCGCCAGGCGTTCCCTGGAGATACGCGGCGATGAAGCGACCGGGTGGGGCATTGGGTGGCGTCTGAATCTGTGGGCGCGGCTCGGCGATGGCGAGCATGCGCTGGCGATCCTGAAGATGCTGCTCTCACCGCAGCGCAGCTACCCGAACCTGTTCGACGCGCATCCCCCGTTCCAGATCGACGGCAACTTCGGCGGCACCGCCGGCATCACCGAGATGCTGCTGCAGAGCTGGGGCGGCGCGATCTTCCTGCTGCCGGCCTTGCCGTCGGCCTGGCCCGACGGCGAGGTGCGCGGCCTGCGCGCGCGCAATACGGCAGGCGTCGACCTGCAATGGCGCAACGGCAGGCTGCATGCGGCCGTGCTGCGCAGCGAGCGCGGCGGGACCTATCAACTGGTGCATGGCGACAGCACGCTGACCGTGGCGCTCCCCGCCGGCGGGCAGCAGCGCATCGGCCTGCACGGCAACCAACTGGTGAAGCAATGAGTCTGTACGTAGGCCTGGATGTAGGGACCCAGAGCGTCAAGCTGCTGGCCTATGACCCGGCGCTGGGCGAGGTGGTGGCGACCGTATCGAAGCCGATGCAGCTGGTGAGCCATGACGATGGCACCCGCGAGCAGGAGGCGCAGTGGTGGACCGACGGCATCGCGGCCTGCTTCGCCCGGCTGACAGCCGAACAGCGTGCGCGCGTGCGGGCGATCGGCGTGTCGGGGCAGCAGCACGGCTTCGTGCCCATCAACGTGCGCGGCGAGGTCATTGCCCCCGTGAAGCTGTGGTGCGACACCAGCACGGCGGCCGAATGCGATCCGATCATGGACGCGGTGGGCGGGGTGGAAGAGTGCATCGCGCTGGCGGGCAACCCGATCCTGGCCGGCTACACCGCCTCCAAGCTGCCCTGGACCCGCCAACACCGCGCGCAGGCCTATGCGGCGATGGACGGCATCCTGCTGCCGCACGACTACATCAACTTCTGGCTGACCGGGCAGCGCTACGCCGAATACGGCGATGCGTCGGGCACTGGCTGGCTGGATGTGCGCAACCGCTGCTGGTCGCGCCCGCTGCTGGAGGCGATCGATCCGCAGCGCGACCTCGCCGCGCTGCTGCCGCCGCTGGTGCCGCTGGAAACCACCTTCACCCTGGCGGCTGACATCGCCGAACGGCTGGACCTGCCGGCCGACGTGCGGGTGTCCACCGGCGGCGGCGACAACATGATGGCGGCGCTGGGCACCGGCAACGTGGCGGCCGGCCGGCTGACCATGAGCCTGGGCACGTCGGGCACGCTGTTCGCCTACGCCGACCAGCCGGTGGTGGACGCGCAGGCGCGCTGGGCAGCGTTCTGTTCGTCCAGCGGCGGCTGGCTGCCGCTGATCTGCACCATGAACTGCACCGTGGCGACCGAGCGCATGGCCACGCTGTTCAACATTCCGCGTGGCGGCGGCGAGGCACTGATGGCGCAGACCGCACCCGGGGCCGGTGGATTGTTGATGCTGCCGTTCTTCAATGGCGAACGCACGCCTGACCTGCCCAATGCACGCGGGTGCCTGCATGGCATGGACCTGCACAACACCACGCCGGCGCACGTCTATCGCGCCGCGATGGAAGGGGCCACCTACAGCCTGCGCAACGGCTATGACGCCTTCACCAGCGCCGGGCTGGCCTTCGACACGGTGCTGCTCACCGGCGGTGGCAGCAACAGTGCGGCGTGGCGGCAGCTGGTTGCAGACGTCTTCGACCTGCCGGTCAAGGTGCCTGCCCAGGTCGAAGGCGCGGCCTTCGGCGCGGCGCTGCAGGCGCTGTGGGCTGATCTGCATCGGCAGGGAGGCACTGCCAGCCTGGCCGCCACGGTCGATGCGCACGTGCGCTTCGACGACGCGCTGTCGGCCACGCCCGACCCGCGCAACGTGCCGCTGTACGCCGATGCGTATCGGCGCTTCCTCACCCATCTCTCCGCGGTCAGCCCGTTGTACGCCGGCTGATCCGTCATTACCGCAAGGATCCACACATGAGCACCTCCGTTTACATCGGCGCAAAGGAATACTTCCCCGGCATCGGCCGCATCGCCTTCGAGGGCCGCGACTCGGACAATCCGCTGGCCTACAAGGTGTACGACGCCAACAAGCGGGTCGGTGGCAAGACCATGGCCGAGCACCTGCGCTTCGCCGTGGCGTACTGGCACAGCTTCTGCGGTGCCGGCCACGACCCGTTCGGCCCCGGCACCCGCGTGTATCCGTGGGATGCGGCCGGCACGCCGCTGGCCCGCGCCGAAGCCAAGGCCGATGCCGCGTTCGAATTCTTCACCAAGCTGGGCGTCCCTTACTACTGCTTCCATGACATCGACCTGGCCCCGGATGCCGATGACATCGGCGAGTACGAGGCCAACCTGCAGCACATGGTGCGCATTGCCGGCGAGCGCCAGCAGGCCACCGGGGTGAAGCTGCTGTGGGGCACCGCGAACCTGTTCTCGCACCCGCGCTACATGAACGGTGCCTCGACCAACCCGGACTTCGCCGTGGTCGCCCGCGCGGCGGTGCAGGTCAAGGCCGCACTGGAAGCGACCGTGGCGCTGGGCGGCGAGAACTACGTGTTCTGGGGCGGCCGCGAAGGCTACGCCTGCCTGCACAACACCGACATGCAGCGCGAGAAGGCCCACATGGCGCGCTTCCTGACCCTCGCGCGCGACCATGGCCGCAGCATCGGCTTCACCGGCACGTTCCTGATCGAGCCCAAGCCGATGGAGCCGATGAACCACCAGTACGACTTCGACAGCGCCACCGTGGTCGGCTTCCTGCGCGAGCACGGGCTGGACCAGGACTTCAAGCTCAACATCGAGGCCAACCACGCCACCCTGTCCGGGCATACCTTCGCCCACGACCTGCAGGTGGCGTCCGATGCGGGCCTGCTGGGCAGCATCGACGCCAACCGCGGCAACCCCCAGAACGGCTGGGATACCGACCAGTTCCCGACCGACCTGTACGACACGGTCGGGGCGATGCTGGTGGTGCTGCGGCAGGGCGGCCTGGCGCCCGGCGGGCTGAACTTCGATGCCAAGGTGCGGCGTGAATCCAGCGACCCGCAGGACCTGTTCATCGCCCACATCGGCGGCATGGATGCCTTCGCGCGCGGGCTGGAAGTGGCCCATGCCCTGATCGAGCGCTCGCCGCTGGAAGGCTGGCGCAGGGAGCGCTATGCCAGCTTCGACACTGGCGCGGGCGCCGATTTCGCGGCGGGCCGCAGCAGCCTCGACGCCTTGCGTACACTGGCCCTGGCAAGCGGTGGGCCGCAGCAGCGCAGCGGCCACCAGGAACGCTACGAGAACCTGATCAACCAGTACCTGCTGCGCTGATCCGCAGCTTCCCCTCAACCCAGGGATTCCCATGTCCAGTGCTTCGCTCAGCAGTACCCGCGCCGCCAGCGGCGAGAACACCGGCTTCATCGTGCTGATCAGCTGCGTGGCCACCATTGGTGGCTTCCTGTTCGGCTTCGACAGCGGCGTCATCAATGGCACCGTGGAGGGCTTGAAGGACACCTTCCAGTCCAGTTCGGCCGGCATCGGCTTCGAGGTCGCCTCGATGCTGCTGGGCTGCGCGATCGGTGCGTTCTTCGCCGGGCGCCTGGGCGACCGGCTGGGACGGCGCGGCGTGCTGATCATCGCCGCGGTGATGTTCCTCGGGTCGGCGATCGGCGCCGGTGCGGCGCACAGCTCGCTGGTCTTCATCCTCGCGCGGGTGATCGGCGGGTTTGCGGTCGGCGCGGCCAGCGTGATGTCGCCGGCCTACATCGCCGAGGTGGCCTCGGCCCGCTACCGGGGCCGCTTGGCCACGGTGCAGCAGATCGCGATCATCAGCGGTCTGTTCTGCGCGTTCCTGAGCAACTTCCTGCTGGCCAAGGCGGCCGGTGCGTCCACCCAGGAACTGTGGCTGGGCCAGGCCGCGTGGCGCTGGATGTTCTGGATGCAGGCCATTCCCTCGCTGCTGTTCCTGGGGCTGCTGCTGATCATTCCCGAGAGCCCGCGCTTCCTGGTGGTCAAGGGTCGGCGCGAGCAGGCCCTGGCGGTGCTGACCCGGCTGTACGGTTCAGCCGAAGCCCAGGCGAAGATCACCGAGATCGAAGGCTCGCTGGCCCTGGACCAGCATCGGCCCAAGTTCTCCGACCTGATCAGCAAGGCCACCGGCAAGCTGCGCCCGATCGTGTGGGTCGGCATCGGGCTGGCGGTGTTCCAGCAGCTGGTCGGCATCAACGTGGTGTTCTATTACGGCGCGGTGCTGTGGCAGGCCGTCGGCTTCTCCGAAAACGACGCCCTGCTGATCAACGTGCTGTCCGGTGCGCTGAGCATCGGCGCCTGCCTGATCACCGTGGTGCTGATCGACCGCATCGGCCGCAAGCCGCTGCTGTGGATCGGCTCGGTGGGCATGGCGGTGTCGCTGGCGCTGGTCACCATCGCCTTCGCCAGCGGTTCGCTGGATGCGGCCGGGAAGCTGCAGCTGAGCGACCAGATGGGCATGCTGGCGCTGGTGGCCGCCAACGTCTACGTGGTCTTCTTCAACATGTCCTGGGGCCCGGTGATGTGGGTGATGCTGGGCGAGATGTTCCCCAACCAGATCCGCGGCTCGGGCCTGGCGGTGGCGGGCGCGGCGCAGTGGACGGCCAATTTCGCGATCACCGTGACCTTCCCGATCCTGCTGGGCAGCATCGGCCTGGCCGGTGCCTATGGCATCTATACGGTGGCCGCCGCCGCGTCGATCTTCTTCGTCCTGCGCTACGTGTACGAGACCAAGGGCAAGGAGCTGGAGCAGATGGAGGGCTGACGCGGCCCTCCCGTGCATCGGGGCCGCCCGTGGCGGCCCCGGCCAGGCCGGGGCAGGGCGCGCGGATCGGCCCCGGCCCGGAACGCAAAAACCCCGCCGTGGCGGGGTTTTTGGCTACATGCACAACGACAATGGTGCTCCCTAGGGGACTCGAACCCCTGTTTTAGCCTTGAGAGGGCCACGTCCTAACCTCTAGACGAAGGGAGCATGCTTTGTCGCGAACTGCGCAGCGCGCTAGTATATGGACCTCGATGCCATTGGGCAATCCCGAAACTTCAACCGGAAGCGCCAACATCAATTCCTCCGCTACATCACCGTTCAGCCTGCGCGTGATCCCCCGCGACCAGCACACCATCTCCCGCAAGGACATCAGCCCCAACGCCCTGCGTGTCCTGTACCGCCTGCGCGACTCGGGTTTCTCCGGCTACCTGGTGGGGGGCGCCGTGCGCGACCTGCTGGTCGGCAGCAACCCCAAGGATTTCGACGTGGCCACCGATGCCACGCCGGAACAGGTCAAGGCGCTGTTCCGCAACTGCCGCCTGATCGGGCGCCGCTTCCGGCTGGCGCACGTGGTGTTCGGCCGCGAGATCATCGAAGTAGCCACGTTCCGCGCCAACATCGATGACGGCAGCGGCGACCGCGAGATGGAAAACGGCATGCTGTTGCGCGACAACGTCTACGGCAGCATCGAAGACGACGCGATCCGCCGCGACTTCACCTGCAACGCCCTGTATTACGCCATCGAGGACTTCTCGGTGCGCGATTACACCGGTGGCTTTGAAGACGTGCAGGCCCGCCTGATGAAGCTCATCGGCGACCCGGAGCAGCGTTACCAGGAAGACCCCGTACGCATGCTGCGCGCCGTGCGACTGGCCGCCAAGCTCGGCTTCCAGATCGACGATGCCAGCGCCGAACCGCTGCCGCGGCTGGCCGGCCTGCTCGGCGAGGCCGCCCCGGCGCGCCTGTTCGAGGAAGTGCTGAAGCTGTTCCTGTCCGGCCACGGCGTGGCCAGCTTCGAGGGCCTGGAGCGTTACGGCCTGCTCGATGTCATGTTCCCCGAGAGCGCCGCCGCACTGCGCAGCAACCGCAGTGGCGCCCTGCGCCGCATGGTGATCGAAGGCCTGCACAACACCGACCAGCGCGTGGCCAACGACGAACCCGTGTCGCCCTCGTTCCTGTTCGCGCTGCTGCTGTGGCCGGCGTTCTGCCGCGCGCTGGCGACCCTGCAGAAGCAGGGCGTGGCGCTGGAAGAAGCGCAGCGCCGTGCCGCCGACCGCGTCACCCTGCACCAGCTCACCACCATCGCTTTGCCGCGCCGGTTCTCGCTGCCGATGCAGGAAATCTGGCTGCTGCAGGGGCGCTTCAGCTCGCGCCAGCGCAAGCGCGTGATCCGTACCCTGACCCATCCGCGTTTCCGCGCCGCGTTCGACTTCCTGGCGCTGCGCCAGGTCGCGTCCAGCGAGCACGCGGCCGACGTGGAGTTCTGGCGCGAGGCCCAGCTGCAGTCCGGGCCCGAGCTGGACTCGGCACTGGATGCCGCGCAGGGCGACGGCGAGCTGGACGAGAACGGGGCACCGCGCAAGCGCCGCCGCCGTCGGCGTCGTCCCGGTGGCGCCGCAGGCGAGTAAGCCGTGACCCTGGCCTGTATCGGACTGGGCGCCAACCTCGGTGACGCCGCGCAGACCCTGCGCGCCGCGTTCGAGGCGATGGCCACGCTGCCGCTGACCACGCTGCGGGCGCGCTCGCAGCTCTACAGCACCCCGGCCTGGGGCAATGAAGACCAGCCGGCCTTCGTCAACGCGGCCGCGGTGCTGGACACCGGGCTGGACGCGCCGGCGCTGCTGGAGGCACTGCTGGGCATCGAGCGCACATTCGGCCGCGTCCGCGACGCGGCGGTGCATTGGGGGCCGCGCACCCTCGACCTGGACCTGCTGCTGTATGGCGAAGCGGTCATCGACCTGCCGCAGTTGAAGGTGCCACACCCCTATCTGCACGAGCGCGCCTTCGCGCTGCTGCCGCTGGCCGAGATCGCCCCGGAGGCGATGATTCCCGGGCAGGGCCGCGTGCGGGACGCAGCGATGCGCATCGAGGCCTGCGGGATCGCGCCAATAGGAGGATAATGCGGGGCTTATCGCCACCGGTTATGAGCTCATGAGTACCCACGCAGACAGCAAGCCCTGGACCGTCCCCGCGTTGGCCGAGGCCAAGCGCAACGGGCAGAAGCTGGTCATGCTGACCGCCTACGACGCGGGCTTCGCGCGCACCTTCGACGCCAACGGCGTGGACCTGGTGCTGGTCGGCGACTCGCTGGGCATGGTGGTGCAGGGGCACGATTCGACCCTGCCGGTGACCACCGACGACATGGTCTACCACACCGCCTGCGTGGCCCGCGTGCTGGAGCGTGCGCTGCTGATCGCCGACCTGCCGTTCGGCGCCGATGCCAGCCCGGAACGCGCCTTCGAGGCCTCCCTGCGCCTGCTGCAGGCCGGTGCGGAGATGGTCAAGATCGAAGGGGCCGGCTTCAAGCTGGACGTGATCCGTTACCTGGTGGAGCGCGAGATTCCGGTTTGCTCGCACCTGGGCCTGACCCCGCAGTCGGTGCTGCGCCTGGGCGGATACCGCGTGCAGGGCAGGGGCGACGCCGCCCGCCAGCTGGTTGAAGACGCCAAGGCCGTGGTCGAGGCGGGCGCCAGCATGATCGTGCTCGAATGCCTGCCGACCCCGGTCGCCGCCGAGGTCACCGCGGCGGTATCGGTGCCGACCATCGGCATCGGCGCCGGTCCCCAGTGCGATGGCCAGGTGCTGGTGCTGCACGATTTCCTCGGCCTGGACAGCGGCCATCGCCGTCCCAAGTTCGTCAAGGATTTCCTTGCCGAAGGCGGGTCGGTGGCCGGTGCGGTCCGTGCCTATGCCGACGCCGTGCGCGACGGCTCCTTCCCCGACGCAGAACACGCCTACGCCTCATGATCGACACCGTCACCGAACTGTCCCGCCTGCGCGCCGTCGTCAACGGCTGGAAGCGCGAGGGCCTGCGCGTCGCGCTGGTACCCACCATGGGCAACCTGCACGCCGGCCACTATTCGCTGGTCACCCTGGCGCGGCAGTATGCCGACCGCGTGGTCTCCAGCGTCTTCGTCAACCCGACCCAGTTCGGCCCCAACGAAGACTTCACCCGCTATCCGCGCACGCCCGAGGCCGATAATTCCGGGCTGGAGCAGGCCGGCTGTGACGTGCTGTGGCTGCCCACGGTCGAGTCGATGTACCCGTTCGGCGTGGCGCTGGCCGCCAGCGTGAACGTGCCGGGCATCTCCGGACTGCTTGAAGGCGCACACCGTCCCGGCCACTTCGACGGCGTGTGCACCGTGGTCTCGCGCCTGTTCAACCAGGTCCAGCCGGACGTGGCCGCCTTCGGCAAGAAGGACTACCAGCAGCTGGCGGTGATCCGCCAGATGGTGGAAGACCTGGCCTTCCCGATCCAGATCGTGGGCGGCGACATCGTGCGCGAGACCGACGGCCTGGCCATGAGCTCGCGCAACCAGTACCTCAACGGCGAGCAGCGCCAGGTGTCCACCACCATCCACCAGGTGCTGCTGGGCATGCGCGAAGGCTTCATCACCGGCAAGGCGCGCAGCCTCATCGAAGCCGAGGCCGCCGCCGCGCTGCAGGCCGCCGGCTTCCAGGTCGACTACGCCGTGGTGCGCAAGCCGGACCTGTCCGAGCCCGCCGACAGCGAGGTCGGCAATCGCGTGGCCCTGATCGCCGCGCGCATCGGCAGCACCCGCCTCATCGACAACCTCGAGTTCTGAGGCACTGCCGGGGCGGTGCGGTGCATTGAACGTGGCGGTTCTGCTAGTCAGACGTAGTGGAGATGCTGGCGATGTAGTCGGGGTTGAACGCGCTTGAAAAATAACTGGAGATTTGCTGGTAGGCGAAACTCCTGATCTGGCCGCTCTGCTCTGCTGCCTCGGCGAGTTCCAGGATCACTGACGCTTGCTCCATCAGCTCAGTCTTGTGGGCCGCGGTTGGGGTGCTGTGCTTTCGAAGCGCCTCCATGTCTTTCAGCTTGCCCCGCAGCTGCTCCGTTTGGCCATTGGATTCGCGGTCAAGCTCTGCGATGACGAGTGAGAACAGCACTTCGGTCTGGTGCGGATCGCGACCACCTTCCGCTCGGCCTGGTGCGGGGCTGCCGAGGAGAGACACCCGCCCCATCTCTGACGCAACGCGCAGCAGAGTTTGTGCCATTTGGTGATCGGCCAGCCGGTCTATGCTGCGCCTTCCATCAGGACTGTCACTGCCACTGCCAAACGCTTGAGCCAGGCGTTGCCGCAGCGATGGTTGGGGGGAATCCGCGAAGAGGCCGAACCATTCCTGATTGGACGCGGTCTCGAGCTGCTCTGCGACGGGTCGGGGTGCGGTGTCGGACTGATCTTCATCCGCACGTCCAACAGTGGGCAGCGAGGCGAGGGAATAAAGGTAATCTCCAATCAAGTTCATGCTGGGGGGTCTCAGTAAAATGTGACCGCACTATCGGTCCGATCCCGGCAGCGTGCTTTTACAATTCACTCGTTGGCTTACCTTCCTGAACGCGCGCTGATGGTGGGGCGTAGCGGGCGCGGTCCATCCCGGGCTGCCCCGGATGCTAGACTTTCGCTTTCCTTTACCGTTGTCCCGTGCCATGCACCTCTCCCTGCTCAAGACCAAGATCCACCGCGCCACCGTGACCCATTCGGAGCTGAACTACGAAGGGTCCATCGCCATCGATGACAACCTGCTGCTGGCCACCGGCATCCGTGAGTTCGAACAGGTGCACATCTGGGACGTCACCAACGGTGCGCGCTTCTCCACCTATGCCATCCGCGCCGAAGCCGGCAGCGGCGTGGTCTCGCTCAACGGCGGCGCCGCGCGCCACGTGCAGGTGGGCGACATCATCATCATTGCCGCCTTCGCCAGCATGAGCGAACAAGAAGCTGACAGCTTCCGCCCGAAGTTGGTATACGTGGACGGCAACAACCAGATCTCCCACACCAACGACAGCATCCCGACCCAGGCCGCATGACACAGACCAACGGATTCGACCCGCTCCACTCCCATGCCCAGCGCCTGCGTGGCGCGAGCATCCCCGCACTGATCGCCGCCGAACCCGGCCGCGCACAATCGCTGGGACTGCGGGTCGGTCCGTTGTATGCCAACTTCGCGCGGCAGAAATATGACCGCGCCGCGTTGGATGCATTGCTGCAGCTCGCTGCCGAACGCGATGTCGCCGGCGCCTTCCAGCGCCTGTTCCGCGGTGAGACGGTCAACGTCACCGAGGCGCGCGCCGCCCTGCATACCGCCCTGCGCGGTGACCTCAGCGGTGCCCCCGTGGCCGGCGAGGCGTTTGCCACCGCCGCGCAGGTGCGTGCCCAGATGGGCGAGCTGATCGCCGCGCTGGAAAAGACCAACGTCACCGACATCGTCAGCGTCGGCATCGGCGGCTCCGACCTTGGTCCGCGCCTCGTCGCCGATGCACTGCGCCCGGCCAGCGGCGCGCGCTTCCGCGTGCATTTCGTGTCGAACGTGGACGGCGCCGCCATGCAGCGCACGCTGGCCACCCTGGATCCGGCCACGACTGCCGGCATCCTGATCTCCAAGACCTTCGGCACCCAGGAAACCCTGCTCAACGGGCAGATCCTGCATGACTGGCTGGGCGGCAGCGAGCGCCTGTATGCGGTCAGCGCCAACCCGGAGCGCGCTGCCAAGGCGTTCTCGATCGCCGCCGGCCGCGTGCTGCCGATGTGGGACTGGGTGGGCGGGCGGTATTCGCTGTGGTCGGCGGTCGGCTTCCCGATTGCGCTGGCGATCGGATTCGAGCGCTTCGAGCAACTGCTCGAGGGTGCAGCGCAGATGGACGAACATGCCCTCACCGCACCGCTGGCGCAGAACCTGCCGGTGCTGCATGCGCTGACCGACATCTGGAACCGCAACCTGCTCGGTCACGCCACCCACGCAGTGATGACCTACGACCAGCGCCTGGCACTGCTCCCGGCCTATCTGCAGCAGCTGGTGATGGAAAGCCTGGGCAAGCGCGTGCAGCTCGACGGCAGCCCCGTCGCCAGCGACACCGTGCCGGTGTGGTGGGGCGGGGCGGGCACCGACGTGCAGCACAGCTTCTTCCAGGCGCTGCACCAGGGCACCAGCGTGATCCCGGCCGATTTCATCGGCTGCGTGCACAACGATGATCCCTACGTGGTGAACCACCAGGCGCTGATGGCCAACCTGCTGGCGCAGACCGAGGCGCTGGCCAACGGCCAGGGCAGCGACGACCCGCACCGCGAGTACCCGGGCGGTCGCCCGAGCACGCTGATCCTGCTGGATGCGCTCACCCCGCAGTCGCTGGGCGCGTTGATCGCGATGTACGAACACGCGGTGTACGTGCAGTCCATCGTCTGGAACATCAACGCCTTCGACCAGTTCGGTGTCGAGCTGGGCAAGCAGCTGGCCAGCCAGCTGTTGCCTGCGTTGCAGGGCGAAGCCCATGGCATCACCGACCCGGTGACGCTGGAACTGCTGGGCAGGCTGACGGGCTGAACCTCGCCACGCTGCATGACCACGAACCGCCGGCCCGTCCGGCGGTTCTGCGTTGTGGGGTCTGCGCAGTGGGGTCGCGGCGGCATACTGCAACGCAGCACGGTGGGGCTCGACAGTGGCAGCAGGTATGCCGCAAACCGCCGTGATTGAAGGGTGGGGCATCGGTTTGGCTATAGCACAATCCCATACCAGCGCCCGGCGATGGCATAGCCGCGGAATGGATTGACAGCATCGCGCGCAACGCCAAAGGTACGACGTCATGGCGCGGGGAGTCGCGCCATCTGTCTGCTGCCTGCGCACTACCTGGGAGGGTACATGCCGTTGCTTTCGCTTCGTTCCAACCGGCGGTCGATCCGCCATGCCCTTGCGCTGGCCACCTCGGCTGCGGTGCTGCTGCTGGCCGGGTGCGGCGGCAAGCCTGATGCCACCCCGCAGACGCCGTCGAGCGCCGCCGATGCCAAGACCCTCCATCCGCAGGACTGGCCCGAGGTGCGCTGGCCGCTGGCCGAAGACCCGGCGCTGGAGAAGCGCATCGATGCGCTGATGGCCGGCATGAGCGTGGAGCAGAAGGTGGGGCAGACCGTGCAGGGCGACATCGCCAGCATGACCCCCGATGACGTGCGCAGGTACCACATCGGCTCGGTACTGGCCGGCGGCAATTCGGATCCGGGCGGCAACTATGATGCGCCGCCGTCGGCATGGCTCACGCTGGCCGATGCCTACTACGAGGCCTCGATGGATCCCGCCAGCGGGGGTCCCGGCATCCCGATCATCTTCGGCATCGATGCGGTACACGGGCAGAGCAACATCGTCGGTGCCACGCTGTTTCCGCACAACATCGGCCTCGGCGCGACCCGTAATCCCGACCTGATGCGCCAGATCGGTCAGGTCACCGCCGTGGAGACGCGCACCACCGGCATGGAGTGGACCTTCGCGCCCACCGTGGCGGTGCCGCAGGACGACCGCTGGGGCCGTACCTACGAAGGCTATTCCGAATCCCCCGAGGTGGTGGCCAGCTTCTCCGGCAAGGTCGTGGAAGGCCTGCAGGGCGTGCCGGGCCAGCCGGGCTTCCTGGACGGGCACCACGTCATCGCCTCGGTCAAGCACTACGCCGGCGACGGCGGCACCACCCACGGCAAGGACCAGGGCGACACGCAGGTCAGCGAGGCGGTGATGCGCGATGTGCATGCTGCCGGCTACCCGCCCGCCATCCAGGCCGGTGCGCAGACCGTGATGGCTTCGTTCAATAGCTTCAACGGTGTGGCCATGCATGGCCACACGCCGATGCTGACCGATGTACTGAAGGGGCGCATGCACTTCGGCGGCTTCGTGGTCGGCGACTGGAATGGCCACGGCAAGGTGGCCGGCTGCAGCAACGACAACTGCCCGGCGTCGTTCAATGCCGGTGTGGACATGCTGATGGCACCGGACAGCTGGAAGGGCATCTACGAGAGCAATGTGGCGGCGGTGAAGGCCGGCGTGATCCCCATGGCGCGACTCGATGAAGCGGTGCGTCGCATCCTGCGGGTCAAGCTGCGGCTGGGCCTGTTCGAGGCCGGCAAGCCGTCGACGCGTCCGCTGGGCGGGAAGTTCGAGCTGCTCGGCGCACCGGAACATCGTGCGATCGCCCGCCAGGCCGTGCGCGAGTCGCTGGTGCTGCTGAAGAACCAGGACGGCGTGCTGCCGCTCGCGCCGAAGCAGCGTGTGCTGGTCGCCGGTGACGGCGCCGACGACCTGGGCAAGCAGTCCGGCGGCTGGACGCTCAACTGGCAGGGCACCGGCACCAAGCGCGCCGACTACCCGAATGCGGACAGCATCTGGGACGGGCTGAAGCAGCAGGTCACCGCCGCCGGCGGCAGCGCCGAGCTGGCGGCCGATGGCAGGTACCGCACCAAGCCGGATGTGGCGGTGGTGGTGTTCGGTGAAAACCCGTACGCCGAATTCCAGGGTGACATCGCCACGCTGGCCTACAAGCCCGGCGATGACAGCGACCTGCAGTTGATCAAGCGGCTCAAGGCCGAGGGCATCAAGGTGGTGGCGGTGTTCCTGAGCGGACGGCCGCTGTGGATGAACCGCGAGATCAACGCCGCCGATGCGTTCGTCGCGGCCTGGTTGCCCGGCTCGGAGGGCGCCGGCATTGCCGACGTGCTGCTGCGCAGGGCCGATGGCAGCGTGCAGAACGATTTCAAGGGCACGCTCAGCTTCTCGTGGCCGCGCACTGCGGTGCAGTACCAGAACAACGTCGGGCAGGAGGACTACGACCCGCAGTTCGCGTTCGGCTACGGCCTGCGCTATGCCGACAAGGGTGCGTGGGCACCGCTGCCGGAAGACTCGGGCATCCGCGGCGAGCAGGGCGAGGCGGGCGTCTACTTCAACAAGGGCAAGCCAAGCGCCGGCCTGGCCATGCGCCTGAGCGGCATCAAGCAGGCCGAGATGCCGGCCGTCACCTTCCCGGCGGTCCTCAGCGACGCCAGCCTGAAGGTGAGCGCGGTCGACCACAAGGCACAGGAAGATGCACGCCGGCTGCAATGGTCCGGGTCCGGCAAGGCCAGCATGGCGCTGGTGTCCAGCCGCGCGCTGGACCTCACCCGCGAAAGCAACGGCGACGTGCAGCTGCTGCTGACGCTGCGCCGCACCGGTGCGCTGGCCGGTCCGTTGGAGCTGGGCATCGGCTGCGGTGCCGGCTGCGAAGGCCGCATCGACCTGGCGCCGACGCTGGCCAAGGTGGCCGACGGCGAGTGGCGCACGATCGGCGTGCCGCTCAAGTGCTTCGCGGCCGCTGGCGCCGACCTGGCGAAGATCGAGCGGCTGCCGGTGCTCGCCTCGTCCACCGTGCTGGACCTGTCGGTATCGCGCATCGCGCTGGGCACCGGCAACGATGCACAGACCGTGGTTGCCTGCGCCACCCGATGACCGTACCGCCCCCGGCCGGCGCGGCGGGGGATCATTCCCGGCCGGGCGCGCACTGGCGTGCCGGCCGCTGCAACGCCGCACAAGGAGCATGACGTGGGATTGGCAACACTCGATGTGGCAATCGTGCTGGTCTACCTGGCCGGCATTTTCGTGCTGGCGCAGTGGGTCTCGCGCGAGAAGGCAGGGCACAGCAAGAGCGCCGAGGACTATTTCCTGGCCGGGCGTTCGCTGCCGTGGTGGGCCATCGGCGCATCACTGATCGCGGCCAATATTTCCGCCGAGCAGATCATCGGCATGTCCGGTTCGGGCTATGCGATCGGCCTGGCCATCGCGTCCTACGAATGGATGGCGGCGCTGACGCTGCTGATCGTCGGCAAGTACTTCCTGCCGATCTTCCTGCGCAACGGCATCTACACCATGCCGCAGTTCCTGCAGCAACGGTACGGCAACCGCATCCGCACGCTGATGGCGGTGTTCTGGCTGGGCCTGTACGTGTTCGTCAACCTCACCTCGATCCTGTGGCTGGGTTCCATCGCAGTCACCGAAGTGACCGGCATGGACCAGATGCTGGCGCTGGCGCTGATCGGCGTGTTCGCGCTGCTTTACCAGCTGTACGGCGGGTTGAAGGCGGTCGCGCTGACCGACATCGTGCAGGTCTCGCTGCTGATCCTGGGCGGGCTGCTGGTGACCGCGCTGACGCTGAAGGCCGTGGGCGGCGACGCCGGCATCCTCGGCGGCTTCCACAGACTCTGGCAGCAGCACCCCGAACACTTCGAGATGATCCTCGACCGGGACAACCCGTTCTACAAGGACCTGCCCGGCCTGAGCGTGCTGATCGGCGGGCTGTGGATCATGAACCTGAGCTACTGGGGCTTCAACCAGTACATCATCCAGCGTGCGCTGGCGGCCAAGGATATCGGCGAGGCGCAGAAGGGCGTGCTGTTCGCCGCGTTCCTGAAACTGCTGGTGCCGCTCGTGGTCGTGGTCCCCGGCATCGCCGCAGTGGTGCTGGCGCCGGACCTGGGCAAGCCGGACCGCGCCTACCCGGCGATGATGGGCCTGCTGCCCTCCGGCGTGCTCGGCCTGGTATTCGCGGCGCTGGTCGCGGCGATCGTCGCCTCGCTGGCCTCCAAGATCAATTCGGTGGCCACCATCTTCACCCTGGATTTCTACGCCAAGGCACGCCCGCAGAGCAGCCAGCCTGCGCTGGTGCGGGTGGGTCGCATCGCCGCCACGGTGGCGGTGCTGGTCGCGATTCTGGCGGCGCGTCCGTTGCTGGGCAGCTTCGACCAGGGCTTCCAGTACATCCAGGAATTCACCGGCTTCTTCACCCCAGGCATCACGGTGATCTTCCTGCTGGGCCTGTTCTGGAAGAAGGCCAGCGAGGCCGGCGCGCTGGCCGCGGCGATCGGTTCGTTCGTGCTGTCGATCGTGCTGAAGCTTGCATGGCCGGCGCTGCCCTTCATCGACCGCGTCGGCCTGGTGTTCCTGCTGGCGCTGGTGCTGGCGGTGGCGGTTTCGCTGGTGCGGCCGGCGCGGGTCGGCCAGGACCTGATCCGCACCGACGACGTGCGCTACACCACGCCGCCCAGTTTCAACATCGGCGGCCTTGGCGTGATCGCGATCCTGATCGCGCTGTACACCGTGTTCTGGTGACGGCTCAGCGGCTCGGGTCGCGTTCCGGACTCGGCCGCTTGGCCAGCTTGCGCTGCAGCGAACGCCGGTGCATGCCGAGCAGGCGCGCGGCGGCCGACACGTTGCCGCCGGTCTCGTGCATGGCCTGCTGGATGTGTTCCCACTGCAGGCGGCTGATCGGAGTCATCGCATCCGGCGGCTCCATGTCGCCGTCGTCGGCCGGGCCGTCGTCTTCCTCGCCCAGCGCACGCAGGATCATCGGCACCGTGGCGGGCTTGGGCAGGTAGTCGTCGGCGCCGAGCTTGATCGCCTCCACCGCGGTGGCAATGCTGGCGTAGCCGGTCACCAGCAGGATGCGCATGTCTTCGCGCAGCGCACGCAGCGGCTGGATCAGTGACAGCCCCGATTCCGAGCCCAGTTTCAGGTCGATCAGCGCATACGCCGGCGGTTGCTGGCGGGCCAGCAGCAGCGCCGAGGCGGTGTCGCTGGCCGTCACGGTCTCCAGGCCCTTGCGGGCCAGGCTGCGCTGCAGCGTGCGCAGGTACAGTTCGTCGTCATCGACCAGCAGGCCATGGCTGGCGGCGGGGAGGGCGGGGGTGGTCATGCGGAAGTCTCCGGTGAGGCCAGGGGCAGGCGGAAGCCGACGCGGGTACCGGCGCCCTGCGCCGGGCGCATCCACAGCTCGCCGTCCAGGCGCTCGATGGTGGCGTGGGACAGGGCCAGGCCGACGCCCATCCCCTGGGTCTTGCCGCTGTTGAACAGGGTGCCGGGCAGCACCGCATCGCGCGCGTCGAAACCGCGGCCGTAATCGCGCACCTCGCCGATCAGGTCGTGGCCCTCGATGCGCAGCGTCAGGTCGACCTGCGGCCGTTCGGCCTGTTCGCCGGCGTCGGCGGCGTTGTTGAGCAGCACCATGAGCAGGTGGCCGATGCCGGGATCGAGCGGCAGCTGCAGCGGCGCGTCGTCGTTGCGTTTGAGGGTGATGGTCGGGCGCACCAGCCGCCACTGTTCCAGCACCTGCGGCAGGGTCACCGAATCGCGTCCCGGCGCCTGGCCGGCAGCGGGGCGGGCCAGCGCCAGCACGCGTTCGCGGCATTGCACGAGCAGTTCGCGCAGCGTGTCCACGTCGTCGCGCAGTTCCGGGCTGTCGGTCTGGTCGGCGATGTCGTCGGCGAGCAGGGTCATGGTCGCCAGCGGGGTATTGAGCTCGTGCGCCACCGACGCGGCATGGGTGGCCAGGGCGACGATGCCTTCGTTGCGCACGAAACGCTCGCGCAGCAACGACAGCTCGTGTTCGCGCCTGCGCAGTGCGATCGCCAGCCGCGTGGCGAACACCAGCACCACCGTGGCCGACAGCAGGAAATTGCACACCACGCCCCACTGGTGCATCTGCATCGCCGTGAAGTAGCCGGCGGGCAGGGGCAGCCCGAAGATGCCGCTGATCGCATAGCCGATCAGGCACGCCGCCGCCACGGCCAGCGTCCAGCGCAGCGGCAGTGCGAGCGCGGCCAGGGCGATCAGGATCAGGAACAGCGAGCCGAACGGATTGGCCACGCCGCCGCTCCACGCCACCATCCAGGTGAGCACGGCGACGTCCACCAGGATGTGCCCGAACGCAGTCACCGGGGCGGTATCGGCGTCGTGCACGCGCAGCTGCGCGTACAGGTTGAACAGGGCCAGCGCGGCCACACCGGCCCACAGCGGCAGCGGCGGCAGTTCCAACCCCAGTACCCACGTGGCGACCAGGATGGTGGCCGCCTGGCCACCCACGGCCAGCCAGCGCAGGCTGCACAGGGTGCGGAGGAAAGGAGCGTCTTGGCCGGTCATCACGCCCATCGTATGCGCTCGCGCGCCTGTACGCCTGCGACAATCGGCCGCATCGGGGGATAGGTTGCCGCCCGAGATGAGTACCGACCAACGGTCGGCACCTACCCGCGCGCGCCGGTGCCCGGCGCGCGCTAAAATACCGGGATGCACGACGCCGTCAGCCAACCTACCCAACCGTCCGACACCACCGTGTGGGCCCGTCGCCAGACCCAGGCCGTCCGCATCGGCGGCGTGGTCGTGGGGGGGGGCAAGCCCGTGGTGGTCCAGTCGATGACCAACACCGACACCGCCGACGTGGCGTCCAGCGTGAAGCAGGTCGCCGAGCTGTGGCGGGCCGGGTCGGAAATGGTGCGCCTGACCGTCAACAACCCGGAATCGGCCGCGGCCATCCCGCGCATCGTGGAAAAGCTGCAGATGATGGGGATCGACGTCCCCCTGATCGGCGATTTCCACTACAACGGCCACCAGCTGCTGACCCAGGAACCGGCCTGCGCCGAGGCGCTGGCCAAGTACCGGATCAATCCCGGCAACGTCGGCTTCGGCAAGAAGAAAGACACCCAGTTCGCCCAGCTGATCGAGTTTGCGATCCGCTATGACAAGCCGGTGCGCATCGGTGCCAACTGGGGCTCGCTGGACCAGTCCCTGGCCGCGCGCCTGATGGATGAGAACAGCAGGCGCGATGTGCCGTGGGACGCCGGCCGGGTGCTGCGCGAGGCGTTGATCCGCTCCGCGCTGGATTCGGCGCATACCGCCGTCGAGCTGGGCCTGCCGCGCGATCGCATCGTGCTGTCGGCCAAGGTCAGCGGCGTGCAGGAACTCATCGCGGTGTACCGCGACCTGGCCCAGCGTTCGGACTTCGCCCTGCACCTGGGCCTGACCGAGGCCGGCATCGGCAGCAAGGGCATCGTCGCCTCGTCGGCGGCGCTGGCGGTGCTGCTGCAGGAAGGCATCGGCGACACCATCCGCATTTCGCTGACCCCGGAACCGGGCCAGTCGCGGACGCAGGAAGTCATCGTCGCCCAGGAACTGCTGCAGACCACCGGCCAGCGTGCCTTCACCCCGCTGGTCACCGCGTGCCCGGGCTGCGGCCGCACCACCTCCGAGTTCTTCCAGGAGCTGGCCAAGGTCGTGCAGAACCACGTGCGCGGAAAGATGCCGGAATGGAAGGTGAGCCATCCCGGCGCGGAAAACATGACCCTGGCGGTGATGGGCTGCATCGTCAACGGGCCGGGTGAATCGCGCCACGCCAACATCGGCATCTCGTTGCCCGGCACCGGTGAAACGCCGGCCGCGCCCGTGTTCGTCGATGGCGAAAAGACCGTGACGCTGCGCGGCGACAACATCGCCCAGGAGTTCGTGGCGCTGATCGACGATTACGTCGAACGCACGTATGTCCGAAGCATCGGATAAGCCCACGGTGCTGGCCAGCCCGGAGCCGGCCGCCGGATTCCGCCACTGGATGGCCCACAACGCCTGGCGCTTCGTGCTGCTGTTCGCCGGCGTGCTGTTGCCGCTGGCCGGCTTCGTGGCCCTGGCCGACGAAGTCCACGAGCTGGAGGCGTTCTATTTCGACGCGCCGCTGCTCTGGAAGATGCATGCCGTGGCCCGGCCCAGCCTGGACGCGGCCTTCGTCCTGATCTCGAAGATCGGCTACCAGTGGGGCGTGATTCCCGCCGACATCCTGATCGTGGCGGCCCTGCTGCTGCGCCGGCGCTGGCGCGAGGCCAGCTTCGCCGCGCTCAGCTTCGCCGGCTCGGCGCTGCTCAACCTGGGCAGCAAGCAGTTCTTCCAGCGCGACCGGCCGAGCCTGTGGGAGTCGATCGCCCCGGAAAGCACCTACAGCTTCCCCAGCGGCCATGCCATGGGTTCGATGACCCTCGCCGCCGTGGTCGTGCTGCTGGCCTGGAATACCCGCTGGCGCTGGCCGGCAGTGGCCTTCGCGGTCCTGTTCGCCGGTTCGGTGAGCCTCTCGCGCATCTACCTGGGCGTGCATTACCCGTCCGACATCCTGGCCGGATGGTGTGCCGCGCTGGTTTGGGTGGTAGGGTGCTTCCTGGTGATGTTCCGGCGCCGCCATCCCTGGCGCAGCCGGCACTGAGACCGGCCGCGCGGGAAGCAGGCCGGAAGCGGCATGGGTTTCCGCGGACCACGATAGGTCCAATAAACCGATACAGCTTGGGGTGAAAGGCTTGGGGAACGGGCCGTGCTGAATGCGTGTGACGTGCGGAGCAGAACACGCCGGGAAGGTGCGATCTTCCTTGTTAACGCAGGACCCCGCGACTAGGCTTGCCCCCGATTGCAGCGTTTGGAAGAGGTGCGTGGATGACGATTCGAGTGTATCTGGTGGACGACCACGCGCTGGTGCGAACCGGCATGAAGATGATCCTGTCCCATGAAACGGACATCGAGGTCGTGGGCGAAGCCGAATCCGGCGAAGACGCGTTGCCCGAGATCCGCCAGTTGCGGCCGGACGTCGTGCTGTGTGACCTGCACCTGCCCGGCGTGAGCGGCATGGAAGTCACCGAACGCGTCGTGCGTGGCGACCATGGCACCCGCGTGGTGATCGTCTCCGTACTCGAAGACGGCCCCATGCCCAAGCGCCTGCTTGAAGCCGGCGCCTCCGGCTACATCGGCAAGGCCTGCGACGCACAGGAACTGCTGCGCGCGGTGCGCGACGCCGCGCTGGGCCGCCGTTACCTTGGCAGCAGCATCGCCCAGAACCTGGCATTGTCCAACGTCGAAGGCAGCCAGTCCCCGTTCGACAGCCTGTCCGCGCGCGAGCTGGAAGTCGCCCTCCTGCTCACCCAGGGCCTGCGCCAGGAAGAGATCGCCAAGCGCCTGAGCCTGAGTGCGAAGACGGTCAACACCCACAAGTCGCGCCTGTTCGAGAAGATGGGCATCCACGACAACATCGCGCTGGCCCGCATGGCCAGCCAGTACGGATTGGTGGATCCGGCGCGGCCGATGTGACCGCGCCGCGTCTGACCCGCTTCGTCTTGGGCTAAACGTCGGCAGCGTTGTGCGGGGCGGTGGGTTGTGCGGCTTCGGATGCTTGTGCCGCGCTGCGCGCGGTGTCCACGCACGGCGTGGACCCACGAACCGTTACGTGCGCAGGACGATCACGTAGTCAAAAACAACCGCGAACCGCGAACCGCAAATCGCAAATCGCCAACCACAGATTTCCAACTGGGTAGAGCCACGCCCTGCGTGGCTGCGCCATCTTCGCAATCCTAGCGCGACCGGACACGCGCGACGATTTTGGCGGCGTCTGCCGCGCTGTCGCGCACCTTGTCCCATTCGCCGTTCTCGATCCAGTTGCCCGGCACCATCCACGAGCCGCCGATGCAGACCACGTTCTTCTGCTCCAGGTACTCCGCCGCCGTCGTTTCCGTGATCCCACCGGTCGGGCACAGCTTCAGGTCCGGAATCGGACCGGCCAGCCCCTTGATCATCGCCAGCCCGCCCACCGCCGAGGCCGGGAACAGCTTGCACACCCGGAACCCGCGCGCGTACAGCGCCAACAGCTCCGTCGGCGACGCCGCGCCCGGCACCACCGGCAGCGGTGCCGCCGCCAGCGCATCGGCCATGTGCGCCGGCGTACCCGGCGTCACCAGGAAATCCGCGCCCGCATCGATCGACTGCTGCATCTGTTCCACCGTCAGCACCGTGCCCGCACCCACCACCACATCCGGCAGCTCGCGCTTCAACATCGCCAGCGCCTCCATCGCCACCGGCGTCCGCAGCGTCAGCTCGATGGCCGGCAGGCCACCTTCCAGCAACGCCGCGCTGACCGCGCGCGCCTGGTCGAGCGTATGCACCGTCACCACCGGCAGGATGCCGGCAGCAAGCAGCAAGGTTTCAGCGCGTTTCTGATGTTCGGCAATTGCCATGAAAAACCCCTTTCCGTAAGTCGAAAATCGCATTCCGGCCGGTTTGCGGCCGGAGCAGACGATCCGTGGAGCCGGCCAGCGGCCGGCACTACTGTTGGTCAAGCAGACGATGCGTGGAGCCGGCCAGCGGCCGGCACTACTGATCAAGCAGACGATGCGTGGAGCCGGCCAGCGGCCGGCACTACTGATCAAGCAGACGATGCGTGGAGCCGGCCAGCGGCCGGCACTACTGTTGGTCAACATGCGGACGCCACAAAGGCGCCGCAATGTGTCGTGAGGCGGCGGCGGGGTCCCCGTAGGGACCGTAGAAAACATGGATGTTTTCTACGAGCCTACATGGACGTATTCACGGCGTGTCCCGGAGGGGACCCCGCCGCCGCCTCACCGCAGTGAAGCCCATCGCCGCTCTACCGCACCGCCGCTCCACCGCTCTACCGCTCCGCCGCTCCACCGCGTCGAAACGCGTCAGGCGTCCTTCGCCTCATGCGGCGCAAGCGCAGCCTCGGCGTCGTGCCCCAACTCGTACTCCGCGTCGTAATTCCAGATATCGCCGTCATCGGCCGCCGGCCCGCACGAAATCGAGATCGCCCCCTGGTCGGCCGGACCCACCAGACGGCGGTTCATCGCGAACAGATTGCGGCCCAGATCGTGCGCCGCCGGTGCCGTGTTCGGCGCCAGCGCGCGCGCTGCCCATTCCGCCGCATCCACCAGCACTTCCAGCGTGCCCGCTTCACCGTCCAGCCGGATCATGTCGCCCTCGCGCAGCTTGCCCAGCGGACCCCCGCGCGATGCTTCCGGCGTCATGTGGATCGCTGCCGGGAACTTGCCCGACGCACCCGACAGACGACCATCCGTCACCAGCGCCACGCGCCGCCCCTGGTTCTGAAGCAGCCCCAGCAGCGGCGCCAGCGAATGCAGCTCCGGCATCCCGTTCGCACGCGGACCCTGGTAACGCACCACCGCCACGAAATCCTGTGGCAGCAGACCGGCCGCATGCAGCTTGTTCAACACCTGCGGCGCATCCACCACCACCGCCGGTGCCTCGATCGTCCGGTACTGCGGCTTCACCGCCGACAGCTTGATCAGCGAACGGCCCAGGTTGCCACGCAGCAGCCGCAGCCCACCTTGCGCCTCGAACGGCTCCGACACACCGCGTACCACCTCCCGGTCCGCACTCTCCGTGATCCCGTCGACCCACGTCAGCCCACCGTCGCGCAGCGCCGGATCCTGCGTGTACTGGCGCATTCCGCCTTCCGCCACCGTCACCAGGTCCGCGTGCATCAGCCCCGCGTCCATCAGCTCACGGAACACGAAGGCCGTACCACCGGCGGCCGCGAAGCGGTTCACGTCCGCTTCCCCGTTCGGGTACACCCGCGCCAGCAGCGGAACCAGCTGCGACAGCTGGTCCATGTCGTCCCACGTCAGCACGATGCCGGCCGCCCGTGCCACCGCGATCCAGTGGATCGTATGGTTGGTCGAACCGCCCGTCGCCATCAGCGTGACCACCGCATTGACGATCGCCCGCTCGTCGATCAACCGGCCGAGCGGTCGGAAGTCGTCGCCCAGCGCACAGATCTCCAGCGCACGTACTGCCGCGTGGCGCGTGAGTGCATCGCGCAGCGGCGTGTCCGGATTGACGAAGGACGCACCCGGCAGCTGCACCCCCATCGCCTCCAGCAGCGTCTGGTTCGAGTTGGCCGTGCCATAGAACGTGCACGTGCCCGCCCCGTGGTAGGACGCCGACTCGGCTTCCAGCAGCTCCTCCCGCGTCGCCTGGCCGGCCGCGTAGCGCTCGCGCACCTCGGCCTTCTGCTTGTTCGGAATGCCCGGCGTCATCGGACCGGCCGGCAGGAAGATCGCCGGCAGATGCCCAAAGGCCAGCGCACCGATCAGCAGCCCCGGCACGATCTTGTCGCACACCCCCAGATAGACCGTGCTGTCGAACATGTCATGGCTCAGCCCGATCGCCGTCGACTGCGCGATCACATCGCGCGAGAACAGCGACAGCTCCATGCCGCCGCGGCCCTGCGTCACGCCATCGCACATCGCCGGCACGCCGCCCGCGACCTGTGCCGTGGCGCCCACCGAACGTGCCGTCTCGCGCAGGATGTCCGGGTAGTGCTCGAACGGCTGGTGCGCCGACAGCATGTCGTTGTACGCAGTGATGATGCCCAGGTTCGGCGTGACACCGCCGCGCAGGCGGCTCTTGTCCGTCGGGCCGCAGGCGGCGAAACCGTGCGCGAGGTTGCCGCAGCTCAGGCGCGAGCGGAACGGACCGTCGCGCAGGGAAGCGTCGATACCGGCCAGGTACGCGGCGCGCGATGCAGCGCTGCGCTGGACGATGCGCTCGGTGATGGCATGGAGTTTGGGGTGCAGGCTCATTGGCTACCGGCTATGAGAAGGCGAACGCAACGACATGGGCAGGGGCTCAGTCGCACCAGTGGATGCGCAGCTGGGCGCTCTCCAGGTTGATCGCATTGAGGATGGGATACAGCTGTGCGTTGTTGCTTTCCAGTGCCTGCTTCAGCACTTCCAGCTTCTGTTTGCCACGCAGCAGCAGCAGTCGCTGGCGGCACTGGCGCAGGCCGTGCGGCGTCAGCGTGATACGCAACGGCCACTGGTTCGCGCCCGGGCAACCGGTGGCATCCAGCGCCGCGTAGGGCAGGGTGCTCTCCAGTGCGCGGGCCAGGTCCTTCGAACCCGGGAACAGCGAGGCGGTGTGGCCATCGTTGCCCATGCCCAGCACCGCCACTGAGGGTTTCTCGGTGTGCTGCGCCTGCAGGTTGGCCGTGTACACGCATTCGGTGATGGGCTTGCCGACCCGCACCAGCGGGTCGAAATGCGCGCCGTCGGCACGATTGAGCAGGCTCTGTCGGACCAGCCATGCGTTGCTGTCGCGGTCCTGCGGCGACAGCCAGCGTTCGTCGACCAGGCTCACTTCCACCCGGTCCCACTGCACGTCCAGCTCGGCCAGCGCCTGGTACACCGGCGCCGGCGTCGTGCCACCGGACAGCAGCATGCGTGCGCGGCCGTGGGTCTCGATGTCGTAGTTGAGGATCTGCGCCATTTCGGCCGCAATCGCCTCGATCCACGCATCGGCATCGCCGTGCCGGACCAGGGTGAAACGGTCGGAAGTCTCAAGCAGGTTCATGCGGCGTCTCCGGGCAGGTCACGTTCGATATCGGCGGCGTACGCCGCCGCGCCGAGCAGTCCGGCGTGCGGATGCATCACGGCCAGCGACGGCACCCGGGCCATGATCGAAGAGAACCGGCCCTTGTGCTCGAAGCGCTGGCGGAAGCCCGAGTGCTGCAGCGAATCCAGCATCTTCGGCACCAGGCCACCGGTCAGGAAGACGCCGTCCCAGGCGCCCTGGATCAGCACCAGGTCGCCGGCGATCGCGCCGAACACCGCGCAGAACACATCCACGGTGCGCATGGCCTGCGGGTCGCCGTGCAGGGCGCGTGCGGTGACGTCGACCGGCTGCAGCTGGCCCGGATCGACACCCGCCATTTCGCAGACCGCGCGGTGGATGTTGACCAGGCCCGGTCCGCAGATCAGGCGCTCGTTGGAGACCCGGCCGAACTGTTCCGAGAGGATCTCCAGGATGCGGATCTCCTCCGGCGTGCCCGGCGGGAAGCTGACGTGGCCGCCCTCGGTTTCCAGCGGATAGCAGCGGCCATGACGCAGGATCAACCCGCCCACGCCCAGCCCGGTGCCCGGGCCGATGACCGCATAGTTGCGCGGCTGGCCAGGCTTGCCCGGCACCCACGCCGCGCCGCCGACCTGGATCACGTCCTGCGGCTGCAGCAGCGAGATCGCCATGGCCTGCGCGGCGAAGTCGTTGATCAGGTGCAGCTGGTCGAAGCCCAGCATGTGCGCGGTGCGTGCCCGCGAAATCACCCACGGATGATTGGTGATGCGTGCTTCATCGCCATCCACGCGGCCGGCCACGGCGAACACGCCGCGGCGCGCCTCGGCGCCGATCTGCTCCAGGTAGTGGCGCGCGGCCTCGCCGAGCGACGGGAAGTCGGCCACCCCGAATTCGCGGATGCTGTCCGGCAGCAGCGGCGCGGCAAGGCTGGTGTCGGCCAGCGCGAAGCGTGCGTTGGTGCCACCGATGTCGGCGACCAGCGCCGGTTGCGTCAACACCGTCATGCCGGATCCTTGCGGCCAGCGTCGGCATCCACGTCAGCAGGCAGGAAGCCCAGGGCTTCCTCGGGGCCCCACACGCCGGCCGGGTAGGGCTGCAACGGCAGCTTCGCTTCCTTCCAGGCATCGCTGACGCTGTCGATCCAGGCCCAGGCCGCGCGCACTTCATCGTCGCGCACGAACAGCGCATGGTTGCCGTTGAAGGCGTCCAGGAACAGGCGTTCGTAAGCGATGCGCCGGTGCAGGCCGGTCGGTACCGACAGCTCCAGCTCCAGCGGATGCAGTTCCAGCGCACCCCATTCCGGGCCGGCCAGGCTGCTCATCAGGCCCAGCTCGATGTTTTCCTGCGGCTGCAGCTGGAAGGTGATGCGGTTCGGCGTGGCATTGCCGCGGTCCGGGCGTTCGAACAGCCAATGCGTGACCGGCTTGAGTGTGACCACCACGCGCGTGGTGCGCTCGGCCAGGCGCTTGCCGGTGACCAGGTGGAACGGCACGCCGGACCAGCGCCAGTTGTCGATGTGCGCGGTGACCCCGGCGAAGGTTTCCACGTCGCTGCCTTCCGGCGGCTGGTAGGCCTGCGCGGGCTGGCCGTTGATGGTGCCGGCGGTGTAACGGCCGCGGACGCTGTCACGCGCGGCGTGCCTGGCATCGAGCGGGCGCAGGGCGCGCAGCACCTTGACCTTCTCGTCGCGGATGCGGTCGGCTTCCAGCGAGGCCGGCGGCTCCATCGCCACCAGGCACAGCAGCTGCAGGATGTGGCTCTGGACCATGTCGCGCAGTGCGCCGGACCGGGCGTAGTAGGCATCGCGGCCATCCACGCCTTCGCTCTCGGCGACCAGGATGTGCACCGATTCGATGTAGTTGCGGTTCCACACCGCCTCGAGCAGCGTGTTGCCGAAGCGCAGCGCGATCAGGTTCTGCACCGCGGCCTTGCCCAGGTAGTGGTCCAGGCGGAACACGCGGTCTTCGTCGATCCACTGGCCGATGGTGGAGATGATCTCCTCGGCGCTGGCGCTGTCGCTGCCGATCGGCTTCTCCAGCATCAGCCGGTGCGGGGCCGCCAGCGCGCCGCCCTTGGCCAGGCCTTCGCAGGTGGAGATGTAGAGGCCCGGTGGAATGGCGAGGTAGCTCACGCAGTGGCGGTCGACCAGGTCGCTGACCGATTCGGCCACCGATTCCGGATTGCGCAGGTCGACCGAGCGGTAATCGATACGCGACAGCAGCGACTGGATGTCGTCCTGGCTGGCCGCCGGCATCGCCTGCTGCAGGCGCGGACGCAGGATGTCGCGGAACGCGTCGGTGTCATGCGGGGACAGGGCCAGTGCGCGGACCTTGAAGTCCTCCGGCAGCAGTCCGTCGCCCAGCAGGCGCAGCAACGAAGGGAAGAGGTAGCGCTGGGCAAGGTCGCCAGTAGCGCCAAACAGGAAGAGGGTGTCGTGCATCGCTCGAGTTTCAGATCCGGGTGACATCGTTGTCAATCGCTTCTCGTCTATGTTCTCGGGGGTCTCGCCGGCCGTGCTGTCGTGTTGCTGCGACGCAACATGAACAGGTACGGGCCCGCCCATCATGGGGCATGTCACGGGCCCATCGGGAGAATGTGCTTCCCTTGATGCCACGCGGTCATGACCGATCATTGAATACTGCCACGTGAAAACGTTTACATGGCAGAATGGACAGACTGTATTCGATTGCAGTGGTCGTCGTCATGCGGCACCACGCCATCGACCTGCCATCGGGAGGGCCGAAGGCAGTTCCGCACAACAGCCCGGCAGCGGGCGGACTGGAATGGGTGATATGGCAAAAGTGCAGTTGCAGGGCGTACGCAAGGTCTACGACAACGGCCAGGTGGCTGTTCAGGGTGCGACCTTCGAAGTGGCCGATGGCGAGTTGATGGTCCTGGTGGGGCCGTCGGGGTGTGGCAAGTCGACCCTGCTGCGCATGGTCGCTGGCCTGGAAGAGATCAGTGGCGGCACGCTGACCATCGGTGACCGCGTGGTCAACGACGTGGCGCCCAAGGATCGCGACATCGCCATGGTGTTCCAGAGCTATGCGCTGTACCCGCATATGACCGTGGCCGAGAACCTGGCCTTCGGGCTGAAGCTGCGTGGCCACGACAAGGCCACCATCGCCAAGCGCGTCAACGATGCGGCACAGACGCTGGGCCTGACCGAGATGCTCGACAAGCTGCCCAAGGCGATGTCCGGCGGCCAGCGTCAGCGCGTGGCACTGGGCCGCGCGCTGGTGCGCGAACCGGCGGTGTTCCTGCTCGACGAGCCGCTGTCCAACCTGGACGCCAAGCTGCGCCACAGTGTCCGTACCGAAATCGCCCAGCTGCACCGCAAGCTCGGCACGACAATGATCTACGTGACCCATGACCAGGTCGAGGCGATGACCCTCGGCCAGCGCATCGTGGTGCTCAAGGATGGTGTGATCCAGCAGATCGACACGCCCATGGCGCTGTACGACCGGCCGGCCAACCTGTTCGTGGCCGGCTTCCTCGGCAGTCCCGCGATGAACGTGCTGCGCGGCGCCCTGGAGCGCGATGGCGACGGCGTCGTGGTCCAGGAGGCATCGCTGCGCGCGCCGCTGGGTGCGGCCACGATCGACCCGGCCTGGATCGGCCGCACGGTGGCCGTGGGCGTGCGCCCGGAGCACCTGCAGCCGGCGGCGGCCGGCGAGGCCACCGCCTTCGAGGCGAGCATCGAAGGCATCGAGCCGGTCGGCAACGAGATCTTCGTCAACATGCGCCATGGCCAGCAGGCGCTGGTGATGCGCGTGGCCCCGCAGGCCTTGCCGGCCGTAGGCGAGTCGATCCGCGTGGCGATCCAGCCGCAGGGGCTGCATTTCTTCGACGCCGAATCCGGCGAGCGGTTGAATCACGACGCGTGATGCGTCGTGGTGCCGACACCGCGCAGCCACGCAGGGCGTGGCTCTACGGAGATTGGCTTCGTTCGGCATGGCGTTGACACGCAGGGCGTGTCACTCCGCGTGGTGCCGACACCGCGCAGCCACGCAGGGCGTGGCTCTACGGAGATTGGCTTCGTTCGGCATGGCGTTGACACGCAGGGCGTGTCACTTCGCGTGGTGCCGACACCACGCAGCCACGCAGGGCGTGGCTCTACGGAGATTGGCTTCGTTCGGCATGGCGTTGACACGCAGGGCGTGTCACTCCGCGTGGTGCCGACACCGCGCAGCCACGCAGGGCGTGGCTCTACGGAGATTGGCTTCGTTCGGCATGGCGTTGACACGCAGGGCGTGTCACTTCGCGTGGTGCCGACACCACGCAGCCACGCAGGGCGTGGCTCTACGTCGGGTTGGTTGATGATCGGTAGAGCCACGCCCTGCGTGGCTGCACGAAGCGCCCGGCTGGGCTAGCGGGCCAGGCCGTCCAGCAACGGAACGCCATGGGCTTCAACGCCGCCAACGCTCAGGGCGCCCTCGGCCATCTCCAGCGGCAACACCGCCAACGCCAGGTCGCCCGCCACGCTGGCCACCGTGCCGATGGCCGCACCGTTCTGCTGCACCTGCGCGCCGCTCGCGGTGCCGTCGGCCACCCGCAGCAGCTGCAACGCACGTTTGGCCTTGCCCAGGAAATGGGTGCGCGCCACGATCTCCTGGCCGGGATAGCAGCCCTTCTTGACGCTGTACCCGTTCAACCGGTCCAGGCCGAGCTGCTGCGGGGTCCACTGCTCGCGCTGGTCGGCCGACAACCGCGGCAGCCCATAGCGCAGGTCGGACTGGCGCCAGGCCCGTTCAAAGGCGCCGTCATCCGCAGCGGTGGAGGCGGGCGGCGGGGCGATCTTCAGTGTGCGGGGCAACGCGTCGCTGCCCACATCCAGCTCCAGGGTCTCATCGGCAACGGCGATTGCCGCGCCAGATGCCGCTTCCGGCGCAGTGAAGCTGCCGGCGACCACCAGGTCGGTCCGGACCTCGATCTTCAGCTTGCGGCGGAACACGAAACGCTGCAATTGCGACGCAATCGCATCGGCATCGCCGTCAGCCAGCACCAGCAGCACGTGCTCCTCGTCCACGCGCAACAGCTGAAACACAGCCAGGGTGCGGCCCTTGGCGCTCAGCCAGGCGCTCCACTGCCAATGCCGCACGGGCAGGGCGGTGACGTCGCTGGAGAACTGGGCATGGGCGAACACCGCCGCCTCGGGGCCGCGCAGGCTGAGCAGCGCGTGACCGGAAAGGCGCGGAAAACCGATGAAATCGAGGGCGAGGTTGTCAGGCACGTGAACGGGGTCTAAAATTTGTGCGTTGCGAGAACACCCATGATAGGCCAAACAACCCCCACTCCAGATTCCCAACCTGAAGCTCCGCTGGTGCCGGACGAGCAGCCGCTCGCCCAGACGCCTGTGGCGCCTGTGGAAATCGGTGGCCGCGGCGGACTCGATCCGGTGCGGTATGGAGACTGGGAAAAAAACGGACGCTGCATCGATTTCTGATCAGCATTGAGCCAACGCGGCATTTTGCCGCCCAGCCGAGACAACGAGCCCAGCGAATGGCCGCCAGAGAACGTCCCCTTTCCCCGCACCTTCAGGTGTATCGCTGGCAGATTCAGATGGCCACCTCGATCCTGCATCGAGCGACCGGTATCTTTCTGTCTGTTGGAGCCTTGATCATCGCCGGCGGCCTGCTGGCCCTGATGATGGGTCCTGAATCCTGGAGCTGCTTCACCGGCCACGCCGGCAGCTGGTATGGAAAGCTCTTCCTGTTCGCATGGACGTGGTCGTTCGCCTACCACCTGTGCAACGGCATCCGCCACATCACGCAGGACTTCGCGATCGGCTTCAGCATCCCCGCCTTCGTGCGCAGCAGCTGGATCTCGGTCATCGCCAGCCTGGTGATCACCGCGCTGGTCTGGGCCTACGTCTTCGTCGGAGCCGCCGCATGAACAAGTTCCGTACCCCGCTGAAGAACGTGCGTGGCCTGGGTGCCGCCAAGACCGGCACCGAGCACTTCGTGGTGCAGCGCCTGACCGCCACCGCGCTGGTCCCGCTCACCATCTGGTTCCTGGTCTTCGTGCTGAGCCTGGTCAACGCCGATTACGTGACCGCCGCCGACGCGGTGTCCAAGCCGTGGAACGCGGTGCTGCTGGTCGGCTTCCTGGTCGCGATGTTCTGGCACGCCCAGCTGGGCCTGCAGGTCGTGCTGGAAGACTACATCCACAACTCGCTGCTGGCCCTGGCGCTGCAGACCACGGTGAAGTTCATCGCCGTGCTCGGCGCGATCGTCAGTGTTTTTGCGGTCGCCCGCATTGCGCTCGGCGTTGCCTGAGTCCAGGCACCAAGACAGGAATCCAGATTAGATGTCCGCTTACAAGATTACGGAACACAAGTACGACATGGTCGTGGTGGGCGCCGGCGGTGCCGGTCTGCGCGCCACGTTCGGTCTTGCCGCCAAGGGCCTGCAGACCGTCTGCCTGACCAAGGTCTTCCCGACCCGCTCGCACACCGTGGCCGCGCAGGGCGGTATTTCCGCCGCGCTGGGCAACATGGGCGAGGACGACTGGCGCTACCACTTCTTCGACACCATCAAGGGTTCGGATTGGCTGGGTGACCAGGACGCCATCGAATACATGTGCCGCGAAGCGATTCCGGCCATCATCGAACTGGAACACTACGGTGTGCCGTTCAGCCGTACCGAAGACGGCAAGATCTACCAGCGCCCGTTCGGCGGCATGACCACCAAGTACGGCGAAGGCCCGTCCGCGCAGCGCACCTGCGCCGCGGCCGACCGGACCGGCCACGCCATGCTGCACACGCTGTACCAGCAGTCGCTGGCGCACAACGCGCGCTTCATGATCGAGTACTTCGCGCTCGACCTGATCTTCGATGAGGAAGGCGTCTGCCGCGGCGTGCTCGCGCTGGACATGGCCGACGGCTCGCTGCACCTGTTCCGCGCCCACGGCGTGGTGCTGGCTACCGGCGGTTACGGCCGCGCCTACTTCAGCGCCACCTCGGCCCACACCTGCACCGGCGACGGCGGCGGTCTGGTCATGCGTGCCGGCCTGCCGATGCAGGACATGGAGTTCGTGCAGTTCCACCCGACCGGCATCTACGGCGCGGGCTGCCTGATCACCGAAGGCGTGCGTGGCGAAGGCGGCATCCTGCGCAACAGCAATGGCGAGCGCTTCATGGAGCGCTACGCACCGCATTACAAGGACCTGGCGTCGCGCGACGTGGTGTCGCGTTCGATGACCATCGAAATCCGCGAAGGCCGCGGCGTCGGCGAGCACAAGGACCACATCCTGCTCGACCTGACCCACCTCGGCCCGGGCGTGATCGACGACAAGCTGCCGGGCATCGCCGAAAGCGCGCGCATCTTCGCGGGCGTGGATGTGCACAAGCAGCCGATCCCGGTCATCCCGACCGTGCACTACAACATGGGTGGCATCCCGACCAACTACCACGGTGAAGTGGTGCGCAAGGTCGGCGACAACCCCGATGCCGTGGTGCCGGGCCTGTACGCCATCGGCGAAGCGGCCTGCGTGTCGGTGCACGGCGCCAACCGCCTGGGCTCCAACTCGCTGCTCGACCTGGTCGTGTTCGGTCGTGCGGTGGCCAACCGCTGCGCCGACACCATCAAGCCGGGCCAGCCGCACAAGACCCTGGCGTCGGATTCCTGCGACAAGGCGCTGGGCCTGCTGGACAAGCTGCGCTACGCCAATGGCGACACCCCGACCTCGGTCATCCGCGATCGCATGCAGCGCACCATGCAGAACGACGCGGCGGTGTTCCGGACCAGCAAGACGCTGGAAGAGGGCTGCACCAAGATGGCCGATATCTTCGACTCCTTCCAGGACGTCAAGGTGTCGGACCGTTCGCTGGTGTGGAACTCGGACCTGATCGAAACCTACGAGCTGAACAACCTGCTGCTCAACGCGGTGGCGACGATCAACTCGGCCGAACAGCGCAAGGAAAGCCGCGGTGCGCATGCACACGAGGACTTCCCGGACCGCGACGACGTGAACTGGCAGAAGCACACGCTGGTCAATGTCGACGACAACGGCAAGTGCAGCTTCGACTACCGCCCGGTCCACATGTACACGCTGAGCAAGGACGTGGACGTGGTCCCGCCCAAGCCGCGCGTGTACTGAGAGACCTGCGGCATGACCTCCGGCTACGCAGCGCCTGCTTCCGCCTCCGCCCGCACGGGTGGGGTGGTGCGTGCGCCGCTGGCCGGCGGGGTCGACTTCCTCATCTTCCGAGCCAGCCGCGCCTGCATTGCAGCGCGAGCCGCCTGAGCCAACGAGAACAGCCATGGCCGAGTTTTCCCTCCCCAAGAATTCCAAGATCGGAAAGGGCAAGCACTTCCCCGCCCAGAGCGGTGCGAAGAACACCCGCACCTTCAAGATCTACCGCTGGAATCCCGACGACGACAGCAATCCGCGCACCGATACGTATGAGATCGATCTGGACGCCTGCGGCCCGATGGTCCTGGACGCGCTGATCAAGATCAAGAACGAGATCGATCCGACCCTGACCTTCCGTCGTTCGTGCCGCGAGGGCATCTGCGGTTCGTGCGCGATGAACATCGACGGCACCAACACGCTGGCCTGCACCCGCGCCATCGCCGACTGCGGCAAGGCCGAAGTGCCGATCTACCCGCTGCCGCACATGAGCGTGATCAAGGACCTGGTACCGGACCTGACCCACTTCTACGCGCAGTACGCGTCGATCAAGCCGTGGATCCGCACCCAGACCCCGCCGCCGCCGGACCGTGAGCGCCTGCAGTCGCCGGAGGACCGCAAGAAGCTCGACGGCCTGTACGAGTGCATCCTGTGCGCGTGCTGCTCGACCAGCTGCCCGAGCTACTGGTGGAACGGCGAGCGTTACCTGGGCCCGGCGATCCTGCTGCAGGCCTACCGCTGGATCGTCGACTCGCGCGACGAAGACACCGGTGCGCGCCTGGACGACCTGGAAGACCCGTTCAAGCTGTATCGCTGCCACACCATCATGAACTGCGCCCGGACCTGCCCGAAGGGCCTGAACCCGGCACTTGCGATCGCCGAGATCAAGAAGCTGATGATGGCGCGCCGCGCCTGATGGCATCAGGTGACACGTCTGACGTGTCGCTCTGGCGCCGCGATGACACGCATGGCGTTTCGTTGTGGTCTGGCACCGCGATGACACGCATGGCGTTTCGTTGTGGTCCGGCACCGCGATGACACGCATGGCGTGTCACTACGGGCGGCGCCGCGATGACACGCATGGCGTGTCACTACGTGATCGACCCGCGTAGGGACACGCCATGCGTGTCCGCGGTGCAATGATCGAACCCGGTAGAGCCACGCCCTGCGTGGCTTTGCCACATCTGGAAACCCGGAAAAATGGACGAACAGACCCTCCTCAAGAAACTCCGCTGGCGCTGCCGCCGCGGCATGCGCGAGCTCGACCAGCTGTTCGAGCGTTATCTCGACCGCGAATGGGCCACTGCACCGACCGACGAGCGCGAGGTTTTCCTGCGCCTGCTCGACTGCGAAGACGATAAATTGTGGCGCTGGTTCATGGGATACGAGGCCTGCCCGGATGCCCAGCTCAGCATGCTCATCGCCCGGATCCGCGCCCTGCCGGCTTGAATGGCGTCCCTCGCGCTGGCAGGCCGCCGCGCACCTGCTGTTCGCGCTGCTGATGCCCTGGGTGGCGACCGCCACCGCGCTGCCCGCCGCCGCACACTGGCCGGTGGGCCTGCTCGCCGGGGCAGGGGCGGCACTGCAGGGCTGGCGTTACTCACGACAGTCGCCCTGTTCCATCCTCATCCCGGCCGGTGCGGCCCCGGCCCTGGTCGATGGCCACCCGGTGGACGCACTGTCGCTGCATGACCGCGGCGCGCTGCTGCAGCTCCGCTGGCGGCTGCACGGCCGCCGGCAGGCGCGGCTGTTCTGGCCCGACACGCTGCCTGCGGCCCTGAGACGTGAACTGCGACTGGCCGTGCAGGCACGTCCCATTCCGCGTTCACGTCCGTGATGGCACCATAGCGCGAATACTCCGGCGTACCTGCATGTTCAAACCCATACCAGTCGCTATCGGCCTGCGCTATCTGCGGGCCAAACGCCGCAACGGCTTCATCTCCTTCATCTCCATGGCCTCCATCCTGGGCATTGCCCTGGGCGTGACCGTGTTGATCACGACACTGGCGGTGATGAGCGGTTTCCAGAAGGAAATCCGTGACCGCCTGCTGCAGATGACCGCCCACACCACCATCACCGCCGATGGCGCGCCGATGTCGGACTGGCAGCGTGCCGTCGAGGTGGCCCACAAGGATCCGCGCGTGGCCGGTGCGGCGCCGTACATCGAGATCCAGGCCATGCTCAGCGGGCCGCGCGTGCAGGGCGCCATCGTGCAGGGCATCGACCCGGCGCTGGAGCCTGCCGTGTCGGTGATCAACACCAAGGTCACGAAGGGCAGCTTCGACAGCATCACCCCGGGCAGCTACAACCTGCTGGTGGGCAAGGAGCTGGCGACCTGGCTGGGCGTGGACGTGGGCGACACCGTACTGGTGACGCTGGCCGAAGTGCAGGGCACCCCCATGGGCGCCATGCCGCGGCTGAAACGCTTCACCGTCAGCGGCATCTTCGAGGCCGGGTACAACGAGATCGACCGCGGCGTGGCCTACGCCAACATGGCCGACCTGGAGCGCGTGCTGCGCATGGACGGCGTGACCGGCGTGCGGCTGAAGCTGCATGACATGGACAAGGCGCTGGAGGTCGGCGTCGACCTCGCGCACGGCCTGGGCGGCGCGTACCGGGTCAGCGACTGGACCCAGCAGAACGCCAACCTGTACCACTCGCTGCGCATGGAAAAAGTGGTGATGGGCATCCTGCTCTCGCTGATCATCGCCATGGGCGCCTTCAACCTGGTGTCCTCGCAGGTCATGCTGGTCACCGACAAGCAGGCCGACATCGCCATCCTGCGCACCCTCGGCCTTACCCCCGGCGGAATCATGCAGGTGTTCATGGTGCAGGGCTCGCTGATCGGCATCTTCGGCACCGTGCTGGGCGTGGTGGGCGGCATCACCCTTACCTTGAACCTGGAGCGGATCCTCGGCGCGATCGAGACGCTGTTCAACGTCAAGCTGCTGCCGGAAGACGTCTATTACATCACCGGCCTGCCTACCGACATGCAGACCCCGGACATCGTCATCATCACCGTGGTTGCCCTGGTCATGAGCTTCCTCGCCACCCTGTATCCCGCGTGGCGCGCCGCCCGCACCCAGCCGGCGGAGGCCCTGCGCTATGAATGAGCCGATCAACCGTGGCGACGAAGTCATCCGCGCCCAAGGGCTGGCCAAGACCTATGCCGAAGGCCGCATGCAGACCCCGGTGTTCAACGGCCTGGACCTGAGCGTGGCCGCAGGCGAAACGGTCGCGATCA
The DNA here is from genome assembly GCF_057839485.1 of Stenotrophomonas sp. KH_036_B. Taxonomy (NCBI): domain Bacteria; kingdom Pseudomonadati; phylum Pseudomonadota; class Gammaproteobacteria; order Lysobacterales; family Lysobacteraceae; genus Stenotrophomonas; species Stenotrophomonas sp. KH_036_B. The sequence goes on from NZ_CM174491.1 coordinate 1,688,073, forward strand.
TCGGTGCCTCCGGCGCCGGCAAGAGCACCCTGCTGCACCTGCTGGGCGGGCTGGACACGCCCACTGCCGGCGAAGTGTTCGTGGCCGGCCAGCGCATGTCGGCCCTGTCGGACAGCCAGCGCGGCCGCCTGCGCAACCGCGCACTGGGCTTCGTCTACCAGTTCCATCACCTGCTGCCCGAATTCACCGCGCTCGAAAACGTGATGATGCCGGTGCTGCTGGCCGGCGAAGAGGTGGCCGACGCCAAGGGTCGCGCGCAGGCCTTGCTGGAGTCGGTGGGGCTGGGGCATCGGCTCGACCACAAGCCGGGCGAGCTGTCCGGGGGCGAGCGTCAGCGCGCCGCCGTGGCGCGCGCACTGGTCAACCGCCCGGCCTGCGTGCTCGGCGACGAGCCCACCGGCAACCTGGACGACAAGACCGCCGCCACCGTGTTCGAGCTCATGCTGGAACTCAACCGCGCCCACCACACCAGCCTGGTGCTGGTCACCCACGACCGCAGCCTGGCGCGCAAGCTGGACCGGGTACTGGAGCTGCGCGAAGGGCGCCTGCACAGCCTGGCCCACAGCCAGGTCTGAGCTGGGCGCTGAACGGCCGGTCAGGCGGGTGGAAGACCGGTCGTTCCCGGGTACATGATCCGGGTGTTCATCACACAACGGAGGGGCCATGAAGAAGCTGATCGCAGCGGTCGTTCTGGGTATGTCGCTGGTGGCCTGTGCCAGTACCGGCCGCCTGAGCAGCACCGAGCGGCTGGCGCTGTACCGCGCGCATGCCGGCCCGCCGCAGCAGGACATGCAGTATTTCGGTTCCCTCAACGGCTGGACCGAGCTGGGCGACAGCGCGCTGGCGGTCTGGACGCGCCCGGGCGAGGCGTACCTGCTCGAACTCCGTGGCGACTGCCAGGGGTTGAGCTATGCCACCGCGATCGGCCTCACCAGCCAGATGGGTCGCGTGTCCTCGCGCTTCGACAAGGTACTGGTACGCGACTCCACCAGCGGTCCGCAGGTGCCGTGCTTCATCGGCAGCATCCGCAAGCTGGATGTGCAGGCATTGCGCGCCTCCGAAAAGCAGCTGCGCCAGGCGCAGGTGCGGTAGTGCCGGCCGCTGGCCGGCTCCCCATGAACCCCGTATCTCGCGTGGATCCGGCCGCTGGCCGGCTCCCCATGAACCCATCATCGCGAGGATCCGGCCAGCGGCCGGCACTACGGCCTACGCCTCCGGCACGAACCCCGCCGGGGCCTCGGCGCCGCCGCCGAACAGGTACTTCACCAGTTCCTCTTCCAGGAACGCGCGATGCTTGGGATCGCGCGGCGAGAGGCGGTTCTCGTTGATCAGCATGGTCTGGTGCGCCAGCCACTTGCTCCACGCGCTCTTGCCGATGTGGGCGAAGATGCGCTGGCCCAGTTCGCCGGGATACGGCACGAAATCCAGGCCGTCGGTGTCGCGGTGTTCGTATTGGCAGAAAACGGTGCGGGACATGGGCTTACTCGAAATCGTCTGAGGGTGTTGCACCACGCATTGTACGGCGCTTGGCCCGGACGGGCGGGGCACCGCTCTCCAGCAGCTTGCGGATGGGCGCAGGCAGGCCCAGCGTGGGCAGGTCGGCGGCGGCCACCCAGCGCAACGCGGGGTCTTCCCGCCGCAACCCCTGCACGCGGCGCACCAGGACCTGCAGGTGCAGGCGGTAATGGCTGAAGGTGTGCTCCAGCACCGGCAACACCTCGGCGTCTTCCAGTGCGCCATCGACATGCGCGTCGAACCAGTCCTGCAGGTCGGCGCCACGCTCGGCCTGCGGCAGCGTCCACAGCTGCGCCCAGATGCCGGTGTCCGGCCGCTTCTGCAGCAGGATCCGGCCCTGCCCGTCGCGCAGCAGCAGCGCCACCGCCTCGCGTTCGGGCAGCACCTTCGACGGCTTGGGCGTCGGCAACTGGTCGCTGCGACCCTCGCGCCGCGCCACGCAATCGTCCTGCAGCGGACAGATCACGCACGCCGGCCGGCTGCGGGTGCAGACGGTCGCGCCGAGGTCCATCTGGGCCTGGGTGTAATCGGCCAGGCGGTTGGCCGGCACGTGCTGCACGTGCGCCTCGGCCAATGCCCAGAGAACTTTTTCAACCGCCGGCAGGCCGGGGAACCCGTCGATGCCGTGATAGCGGCTGAGCACGCGCTTGACGTTGCCATCGAGGATGGCGAAACGCGCATTCCAGGCCTGGCTGAGGATCGCGCCGGCGGTACTGCGGCCGATGCCCGGAAGCGCCATCAAGGCATCGACATCGCGCGGCAGCTCACCGCCATGCTGTTCGACACACCGTTGCGCGGCCGCATGCAGATTGCGTGCACGGGCGTAGTAGCCCAGCCCGGCCCACTGCGCCATCACCGCATCGTTGCTGGCCGCGGCCAGCGCGGGCAGGGTGGGAAACACGGACAGGAATTTCAGGAAGTACGGAATGACCGTGCTGACCTGGGTCTGCTGCAGCATGATCTCCGACAGCCACACCCGATACGGCGAACGCGGGTGCTGCCAGGGCAGGTCATGCCGACCGTGCCCGTCGAACCACGGCAGCAGTCGCGCGACGAAGGCGTCGTTGATGGCGGGCGTGTCGCGGGCGGGAGGCTGGCGGGGCATGTGGGGTGCGTTTGGCGAAGGGGGCGGGATGGCGTTCTGGTCCGAGGTTACGTGGGACACGCATGGCGTGTCGCTACGCGTTTTCATGCCGCGTCCAGCCAGCGTAGGGACACGCCATGCGTGCCCATGCCGCATCCGCCCAGCGTAGGGACACGCCATGCGTGTCCACGCGGTGGCTCAGCCGCCCAGCGCTTCCGGCAACAACGCATCCACGAACGCCTCCGGATCGAACACGCGCAGGTCTTCCGGGCGCTCGCCGATGCCGGCGAAGCGGATCGGAATGCCGAACTCGCGTGCCAGTGCGAACACCACGCCGCCCTTGGCGGTGCCATCCAGCTTGGTCACCACCAGGCCCGTCACGTTGACCGCGGCATGGAACTGACGCAGCTGCGAGAGTGCGTTCTGGCCGGTGGTGCCGTCGATCACCATCAGCACTTCGTGCGGCGCGCTGGGATCGATCTTGCCCAGCACGCGGCGGATCTTGCCCAGCTCGTTCATCAGCCCGCCCTGGGTATGCAGGCGGCCGGCGGTATCGGCGATCAGCACCTCGGTGCCGCGCGCCTTGCCGGCCTGCAGCGCATCGAACGCGACCGAGGCGGCATCGGCGTTCTGGCCCTGCGCGACCACGGCCACGCCATTGCGCTCGCCCCAGGCCTGCAGCTGGGCCACGGCGGCGGCGCGGAAGGTGTCGCCGGCGGCCAGCATCAGGCTGTGGCCGTCGTCCTTGAAGCGCTTGGCCAGCTTGCCGATGGTGGTGGTCTTGCCGACGCCGTTGACGCCGACGGTGAGCACCACGAACGGCTTGGCGCTGCGGTCGATGACCAGCGGCTGGGCAACGGGCTGCAGGATCGCGATCAGGTCCGCGCGCAGGGCCTTGAGCAGGGCATTGGCATCAACAAACTCGCGCGCCTTCATGCGCCTGCGCAGCCCTTCTACCAGCGCGGTGGTGGCGCCGACGCCGACGTCGGCGGTGATCAGCGCGGTTTCCAGTTCATCCAGCAGGTCGTCGTCGAGCTTGGGATTGCGCGCGAACAGGCCGCCGAAACTGCGCGCGATGACGCTGTTGCGCAGGCGGTCGCGCCAACCGGTCTTGCCGGGCGCGGCCGGGGCGGCTTCATCCGTGGCGGACGGCGTGGCCAGCGGCTGGGCGGCCTCTTGGACGATCTCGGTGGCGACCAGGGTCGGTTGCAGGGGGGCGGCCGGCGCTGTCGGGAATGCTTCGGGCGTTACCGCCGGGGCGGGTGTCGTGGCGGCGGGCGGGACCAGGGGGGCCGGAATCGGCGTGGTGGGCGGAGCCGCAATGGTGCTCGGTGCGGTTGCCGCCTGCGGCGCGACCGCGGGGGTGCCCGGTGCGGTCACCGCGGGCGGCGCGACCGGGGCGACGCGCGGCGCCGTTGCGGCAGGCGATGCCACGGGGGCGACGTGCGGCAGCGGCGCAACAGGCGCTGCGGCGGGGGCGAAGGTGGGCGCGTCCGGGGCCGGAATCGGCGTTGCCGGGGCCGCGCTCGTCCCAGCGGGCGCAGCGGACGCTGCCGGGTCAGCGGCCGGCGTCGCCGGGTCCGTGGCCGGAGCGGCCGACGGGAAGGCCGCGGCAAGCTCTTCAGTCGAGTAGTGCTGGGTCTTGGGCGCGTCCTGCGGAGCGTCCTGGGGCTTTTTGCGTCGGAAGAAACTGAGCATTGGGATCGGCGCTGAAATCAGGGGGATATGCTACCACCCGGGCCTGTAGGGCCCGCGTGCAATAGAGCGGACGGGTGAAACGGGCTGTGTAGAGCGGACCGTGTAGAGCGGACTGTTGGTCCGCTGTCCCCTCAATATTGTCCCTGGCATGCCGCTAACAAACGTGGAGGACCGTATTTTCACGGTCCAGGACGATCACCATGGGCAACATCCTGGCCATCGCGGGCAGCGGCATGCGCGCGGCACAGCAGGGCGTGCAGGTCGCCGCGCGCAACGTGGCCAACCTGGCCACCCCGGATGCGCAGCGGCTGCAGCTGCAGCGCAGCAGCACTGCTGACGGCGGCGTGGCCACCCAGGTGGCGGTGGCCGATGCCGACCCGGCCCCGCCCTTGGCCGATCTGGTCGCTTCGCGCACCGAGGTGCTGGCGTTCACGGCCAACGCGACCCTGATCCGGCGTGCCGATGACATGCTTGGGGCGTTGCTGGACGACAAGGCCTGACCGGTAATACGGGTTGATTCATCATCGCGGTTAGCCGGCCAGCGGCCGGCACTACGGGGTGATTCATCGTCGCGGCCAGCCGGCCAGCGGCCGGCACTACGGGGGGATTCATCGTCGCGGTTAGCCGGCCAGCGGCCGGCACTACGGGGTGATGCATCGTCGCGGCTAGCCGGCCAGCGGCCGGCACTACGGGGTGATTCATCATCGCGGCTAGCCGGCCAGCGGCCGGCACTACGGGGTGATTCATCATCGCGGCGAGCCGGCCAGCGGCCGGCACTACCGGTGCCGGCCTTTTCAGGCCGACAGTTCCAACAACAGCTTGTTGAGGCGGCGCACATACGCGGCCGGGTCCTTCAGCGTGTCGCCGGCCGCCAGCGCGGCCTGCTCGAACAGCACGCGGCTCAGGTCGCCGAAGCGGGTGGCGTCGGCTTCCTGGTCCAGCTTGCCGATCAGCGGATGGCCAGGGTTGAACTCGAACACCGGCTTGCTGTCGGGCACCTTCTGGCCGCTGGCCTCCAGGATCTGGCGCATCTGCAGGCCAAGGTCCTGTTCGCCGATGGCCAGGATGGCGGGCGAGTCGGTGAGCCGGTGCGAGACGCGCACGTCGGCCACATCGTCGCCCAGCGCGGCCTTGATCCGCTCGACCAGACCCTGCTTTTCCTTCGCCGCCGCTTCCTGCGCCTGCTTGTCCTCGGCGGTTTCCAGCGCGCCCAGGTCGAGGTCGCCACGCGCGACATCGACAAACGACTTGCCGTCGAACTCGGTGAGGTAGCCCATCAGCCACTCGTCGATGCGATCGGTGAGCAGCAGTACCTCGATGCCCTTCTTGCGGAACACTTCCAGGTGCGGGCTGTCCTTGACCTGGGTGTGGCTGTCGCCGGTCAGGACGTAGATCCTGTCCTGGCCCTCGACCATGCGGCCGATGTAGTCGGCCAGCGACACGCTCTGCTCGCCACTGGCGTCGTGGGTGGAGGCGAAGCGCAGCAGGCCGGCGATCTTCTCGCGGTTGTTGGCGTCTTCGGCGGGGCCTTCCTTGAGCACCTGGCCGAACTGCGTCCAGAACCCGGCATACACCTCGGGCTTGTCCGCAGCCAGTTTCTCCAGCATGTCCAGCGAGCGCCTGGTCAGGGCCGACTTCATCGAGTCGATGACCGGACCGCTCTGCAGGATCTCGCGCGAGACGTTCAGGGAAAGATCGTTGGAGTCGACCACGCCCTTGATGAAGCGCAGGTACAGCGGCAGGAACTGTTCGGCCTGGTCCATCACGAACACGCGCTGCACGTACAGCTTCAGGCCCTTCGGCGCGTCGCGGTGGTACAGGTCGAACGGCGCGTGGCCGGGCACGTACAGCAGCGAGGTGTACTCGAGCTTGCCTTCCACCTTGTTGTGGCTCCAGGCCAGCGGGTCCTGGTGGTCGTGCGCGGCGTGCTTGTAGAACTCCTGGTACTCGGCATCGGTGATCTCGGTGCGCGGGCGGGTCCACAGCGCGCTGGCGCGGTTCACGGTCTCCCACTCGACCTCGGCGGGGGCATCGTCGCCGTGGTGTTCCTTGGCCATCTGGATCGGCAGGCCGATATGGTCGGAGTACTTCTTGATGATGCCGCGCAGGCGCCAGCCGTCGGCGAAGTCCTGCTGGTCGTCCTTGAGGTGGAGGACGATGCGGGTGCCGCGATCGGGCTTGTCGAGGGTCTCGACGTCGAACTCGCCTTCGCCGCGCGAGGACCAGTGCACGCCTTCGCTGGCAGGCAGGCCCGCGCGGCGCGAATACACGTCGACCTGGTCGGCGACGATGAAGGCGCTGTAGAAGCCCACGCCGAACTGGCCGATCAGCTGCGAGTCCTTCTTCTGGTCGCCGGAGAGCTGGCGCAGGAAGTCGCCGGTGCCGGATTTGGCGATGGTGCCCAGGTGGGCGATGGCCTCGTCACGGCTCATGCCGATGCCGTTGTCTTCGATGGTGAGCGTGTGGGCCTGGGCATCGACGCTGACCCGGATGCGCAGGTCGCCATCGCTTTCAAGCAGGCCCGGCTGGGTAATCGCCTCGAAGCGGAGCTTGTCGGAGGCGTCGGCGGCGTTGGAGATCAGCTCGCGAAGGAAGATTTCCTTGTTGGAGTACAGCGAGTGGATCATCAGCTGCAGCAGCTGCTTCACTTCGGTCTGGAAGCCCAGGGTTTCTTTGTGGGTCTGCTCGGTCATCGGGGAGTGCTCCTTGGACGGTGCCGCGCCCGGCGCGGCGGCTGGTCAAGGGGTAGGGGTGGATTGTCCCGTTTTCAAGGTTGCGTCATCGCATGCGCGTTGCCGCAGCCACGCAGGGCGTGGCTCTACAATGCACCGATGAAATCTCGACCCTCTCCTGCGGCGGCCACCGGCCAGGTCCGCATCATCGGCGGCAAGTGGCGCAACACCAAGCTGCCGGTACCGCTGGCCCCCGGGCTGCGACCGAGCAGCGACCGGGTCCGCGAGACGCTGTTCAACTGGCTGATGCCGCGCCTGGGCGGGGCTCGGGTGCTGGACCTGTTCGCCGGCAGCGGGGCGCTGGGCCTGGAGGCGGTCTCGCGCGGCGCCGCGCACGCCACCCTGGTGGAGAAGGACGCGGCGTTGGCCCGTCAGCTGCGCGACTCGGTGGGCCGGCTGGGAGCGCAGGCGCAGGTCGAGGTGGTCCAGGCCGATGCGCTGCAGTGGCTGGGCCAGCGTGCGGCCGGGCAGGCCGACCTCGTCTTCATCGACCCGCCCTTTGCCGATGGCCTGTGGGAGGCCGTGCTGGCGGGGCTGGGGCCACACCTGGCCGCGGACGCCTGGCTGTACCTGGAATCGCCCGCCGGGCAGACCCTGCGGGTGCCCGCCGGCTGGCTGCTGCACCGCGAGGGGGCCACCCGTGAGGTCCGCTTTGCCCTGTACAGGCGCGCCGCTGCTACACTTTCACCAGATCAGAACGCGTAGCTTCCGCATGACCGTAGCCAACCGCCGCATCGCCGTATACCCGGGCACCTTCGATCCGATCACCAACGGTCACATCGACCTGGTGAACCGGGCCGCGCCGTTGTTCGAGAAGGTGGTGGTGGGGGTGGCGCAGAGTCCCTCCAAGGGGCCGACGCTGCCGCTGGAGCTGCGCGTGCAGCTGGCGCGCGATGCACTGGGCCACAACCGCAATGTGGACGTCATTGGGTTCGATACCCTGCTGGCGCATTTCGTACGCTCGGTGCAGGGCGGGGTACTGCTGCGCGGCCTGCGCGCGGTGTCCGATTTCGAATATGAATTCCAGATGGCGAGCATGAACCGCCACCTGATTCCGGAGGTCGAGACGCTGTTCCTGACCCCGGCCGAGCAGCACAGCTTCATTTCGTCTTCGCTGGTCCGCGAGATCGCCCGCCTGGGCGGCGACGTATCCGGCTTCGTGCCGGCGTCCGTGCTCGAGGCGCTGCGCAGGGTCCGCGAAGCGAAGTCGGGCCAGTCGTAAAACCCGTCAGATCCACACATACCAAGAATCACCAAGAGGGAGGAATTCCATGAACAACACCATGCGTGCCATGTTGATCGCGTCGTTCGCGCTGGCCTTCACCGCCTGCAAGAAGGAAGAGGCCGCTCCGGTCGCCGAAGCCCAGCAGGCGCTGGTCGCCCCGGCCAAGGACGACGATGCGGGCTGGAAGAAGTACCTGCAGTCCGTGGCCGTGCAGAACATGGGCAACATCACCAACAGCCCGTTCCTGTACTACCTCTCGCCGGAATCGGATCCGGAGTTCCAGGCCAAGTACGAGCGTCAGGTTGAAAGCGCCACCAACGCCGTCGCGCGTGGCGTGCAGCCGGGCAACATGCTGGCCTTCGGTTCGTCTGCCTCGGGCAAGATGGCCGACATGATCCAGGCCGTGTTCAAGGACGTGTCGCCGGACTCGATGAAGGGTGTGCGCGTGGTGTTCATCGGCCTGGCCGCTGACAATGCCCGCGTGCAGTCGATCATCCAGCCGACCGGCGCCGAGTACATCTTCGTCGAAGCCAAGTAAGCCGTGCCCTGGCGGCCGTGCCTTCGGGTACGGCCCGGGCGGTGTCCGCCAAGGACGCCGCCGTTGACCGGCCCGCGCGCATGTGCAGGCCGGTTTTCCTCTGCCGGCACTGGCGTGGAGTAACGCCATGTCGCTGAAAATCAATGAGCTCTGCGTCAACTGCGACGTATGCGAGCCCGCCTGTCCCAACCAGGCCATTTCGATGGGTGACACCATCTACGTGATCGACCCTGCACGCTGCACCGAATGCGTGGGGCATTTCGACGAACCCCAGTGCGTGGTGGTCTGCCCGGTGGAGTGCATCGATCCCGATCCGGACATCCCGGAAACCCAGGAAGCGCTGCTGGCCAAGCTGTTTGGGCTCCAGCGCGATCATCCCGAACTCTATGCGGAGTCTGCGCCCGAATGAACACCCCCTCCCGTCGCTGGTTGCTGCTCGTCCTGTTGTGGACGCCGGCGCTGTGGGCCGCCGAGCCCTCCCAGGCCGCGCTGGCTCCCCATCCCGAAGGTGCGGCCATCGCCAGTGGCCACCATCTGGCCACCGAGGCTGGCATGGAGATCCTGGCCCAGGGCGGCAATGCCTTCGATGCGGCGGTGGCGGTGTCGTCCACGCTGGCCGTGGTCGAGCCGATCAGTTCGGGGCTGGGTGGCGGTGGGTTCTTCCTGCTGCACGATGCGACCACCGGCAAGGACGTAATGCTGGATGCGCGCGAGACCGCGCCGGAATCGGCTACGCCCGAGGCATTCCTGGACAGGAAGGGTGAGCTGGACCGCGACCGTTCGGTGAACGGCCCATGGTCGGCCGGCATTCCGGGTCTGCCGGCAGCGCTGGTGGATCTGTCGGCCAAGCACGGCAAGCTCCCGCTGCAGGCCTCGCTGGCCCCGGCGATCCGCATCGCGCGCGAGGGCTTTCCGGTGTACGCGCGCATGGCCAAGGGCTATGCCTCGCGCCGCGAGGTCATGGAGCGCTATCCCGGAACGCGCGAGGTGTACCTGCGCAACGGCACGCCGATCGCCGAGGGCGACGTATTCCGCCAGCCCGAACTGGCGGCAACACTGGAGCGGCTGGGCGCCCAGGGCTTCGACGGTTTCTACCGTGGCCAGACCGGCAAACTGCTGCTGGCCGGGGTGAAGCAGGCCGGTGGCCGCTGGACCGCCGAAGAGCTGGCCGGTTACCGGGTCAAGCAGCGCGAGCCGATCGTGTTCCATTACCGCGACTGGAAGATCACCACGGCCTCGCCGCCGTCGTCGGGCGGCATCGCGCTGGCCTCCATGCTGCAGATCCTGGAAGGCTGGGACCTGAAGTCGATGGACCCGGCGCACCGCACGCACCTGGTGGTGGAGGCGATGCGTCGCGCGTTCCGTGACCGCACCTTCTTCCTGGGCGACCCGGACTTCGTGCAGATCCCGCAGAAGGTGCTGACCAGCCGCGACTACGCGCAGGGCCTGCGTGCCACCATCCACCCGGAGAAAGCCACGCCCAGCGACCTGCTGTCGGGCAATCCGACCCCGCTGGAAGACGACGAGACCACGCACTTCTCGATCATCGACCAGCAGGGCAACCGCGTCGGCGCGACCCAGACCGTGAACCTGCTGTACGGCTCGGGCCTGATTCCGTCGGGCACCGGCGTGCTGCTCAACAACGAAATGGACGATTTCGCGCTGAAGCCGGGCACGCCGAACGCCTTTGGCGTGATGGGTTACGCGGCCAACGCACCGAAGCCGGGCAAGCGCATGCTCAGTTCGATGACGCCCACCTTCATGGAGTCCAACGACAAGGTGGTGGTGCTGGGCACCCCGGGCGGCAGCCGCATCATCACCATGGTGCTGCTGGGTGTGCTGGGTTATGACGACGGCCTGACCGCACAGCAGGTTGCCGCGCTGCCGCGCTTCCACCACCAGTGGCTGCCGGATGTGATCGACGCCGAAAGCGGTGCCTTCGACGCGGCCACCATCAAGCAGCTGCAGGCCATGGGTCACAAGATCGACCTGCCTGGCGACAGCGCCGAAGGCGGCCGTGGCTCCAGCCATGTGTGGGGCAACCTGCAGACCGTGGAATGGAACCGCCGCAGCAACGCGCTCAGCGTGGGCAGCGACAAGCGCAACCCGGTCGGCTCCGGCGCCATCGCGCCCGCACGGTAACGCCCGTTGGCCGGCAACCACGCCGGCCTGGAAAACACGAAGACCCCGCCACGGCGGGGTTTCTGCGTTTTGCACATAGCGAATTATTAACGCCCGTCGCCGGATAATTTACCGATGAAACTATGGTCCATCCGCGGTAACTCACAAAAGCTCGACGGCGGTGCGATGTTCGGCAACGCTCCCCGTGCGGTCTGGGAAAAATGGGCGGAACCGGACGATCTCAATCGGATCGAGCTGGCCTGCCGTGCACTGCTGGCCAGTCCACTGGCGGGCAAGACGGTGCTGTTCGAAACCGGGATCGGCGCCTTCTTCGAGCCGAAGCTGCGTGACCGCTACGGCGTGCAGGAGCCCAGCCACGTGCTGATCGAGTCGTTGCGCGAAGCCGGCTTCGAGCATGAGGACATCGACGTGGTGGTGCTCAGCCATCTGCACTTCGACCATGCCGGCGGCCTGCTGGCGCCGTGGAGCGAAGGCCGCGATGCGGAGCTGCTGTTCCCCAACGCGACCTTCCTGGTCGGTGCCGAACACTGGGAACGCGCGCTGCATCCGCACCCGCGCGACCGCGCCAGTTTCATTCCCGAGCTGCCGCAGCTGCTGCGCGACAGCGGCCGGCTGGAAATCGTGCAGGGACCGTATTCGCGCACGCTCGGCGAGAGCGTGCGTTTCAGCTTCAGCGATGGCCACACCCCGGGCCTGATGCTGGCCGAGATCGTCGGCCCCGAGCAGAGCGACGGTCAGTCGCGCGGAGGCGTGGTGTTCTGTGCCGACCTGATCCCGGGCCGCTCGTGGGTGCACGTACCGATCACCATGGGTTATGACCGCAACGCCGAACTGCTGATCGACGAGAAGCGCAGCTTCCTCGAGGACAAACTCGCGCGCAACGTGCACCTGTTCTTTACCCACGACCCGCAGGTCGCGCTGGCCCAGGTCACCCGCGACGAGAAGGGCCGCTTCGGCACCGCCCACGAGCAGGGCGAGTTGAAAGCAAGGGCCCTGGCGTAGCGCCACGCCCCCGAATCAACGGGGTACGTCCCCGTTTCGTTCTAGCCCACCACGCGCGTCCCGAAAATCCGGTCGCCGGCATCGCCCAGGCCCGGCAGGATGTAGCCCTTCTCGTTGAGCCGGGCGTCGATGGCCGCGGTAAAGATCTCCACATCCGGGTGCACGGCCTGCACGGCGGCGATGCCTTCCGGCGCGGCGACCAGGAAGATGCCCTTGATCCGGCGCGCGCCCGCACGCTTGAGCATGTCGATGGTGGCGATCAGGGTGCCGCCGGTGGCCAGCATCGGGTCCAGGATCAGCGCGTCGCGCTCTTCCAGGCGGCCGGTCAGGCGCTCGAAGTAGGGCACCGGCTGCAGCGTTTCCTCGTCGCGCTGCAGGCCAACCACGCTCACCCGCGCCGCCGGAATCAGCGACAGCACGCCGCTGAGCATGCCCAGCCCCGCACGCAGGATCGGCACCACCGTGATCTTCGCCCCGGCAATGCGCTGGACCGTGACCGGACCGGCCCAACCGGCCATGGTGTGGGCCTCGGTGTCGAGGTCGGCGGTGGCCTCATAGGCCAGCAGGCCGCCGAGTTCGTTGGCCAGCTCGCGGAAGTCCTTGGTGCTCAGGGACGCGTCGCGCATCAGGCCGATCTTGTGCTGCACCAGCGGGTGGCGGACTTCGACGATTTTCATGGGAATGCCAACAAAACGGGGAGGGCACCATTTTGCCGCACCCGCGCTGTACCGGGCCAGCGGCATCGCCTGGCCCTCGCCGTCGCCACCGGTGTCATGCCCGTGCAACCTCGCGGACATACCGTGCTGACCCAACCTTTACACCGTTGGGGATGCTGTGCAGAAGAAATCGCCGTTGGGGCTCGCCATCAGCCTGTCATTGCTGGTCCTGTCCACCGCGCCTGCCGTGGCCGCCGCGAGTGGGGACCTCGCCGGCGCTGCGGCGGCCACCGAGCTGGACCGCGTTGAAGTGCGCCCGCAGCTGGAGTCGCAGACCCGTGCGGTCGACCTCAAGCGCAGCAGCGATGCGATCCAGGACGCGGTATCGTCCGACGCCATGGGCGTGTACCCGGACAAGAACGTGGCCGAATCGCTGCAGCGCCTGCCGGGCGTGAGCGTCACCCGCGACCAGGGCGAAGGCCGCTTCGTGGTCGTCCGCGGCCTGGATGCCAACCTCAACAGCGTCAGCGTGGACGGCATCGCCATCGGCACCCCGGAAGATTCCAGCCGCGCCGCGCCGCTGGACGTCATTCCGTCGGACTCCACCGAGCGCCTGCGCGTGGTCAAGTCGCCCACCCCGGACATGCCGGGCGACGCCATCGGCGGCGCGATCCTGGTGGAATCGGCATCGGCCTTCGACCGGGACGGGCGCAGCCTGCGCGGCAAGATCGAGGCCAGCCACCAGGACCTCTCGGGCCACACCAGCCCCAAGGCCGCCTTCAACTACAGCGAAGTCTTCGCCGATACCTTCGGCGTCGCGTTGGGTGTGAACTACCAGAACCGCAGGTTCGAGTCCGACAACAGCGAAGTGGAGTACGCCGAGTTCGATGGCGGCGACGAAGACGATCTGTTCGCCAGCAGTCTGCAGCACCGCAAGTACGAGATCGAGCGCAAACGCATCGGCGCCAACCTCAATCTCGACTGGCGCCCGAACGAGGACAGCCAGTACTACCTGCGCACCCTCTACAGCCAGTTCGACGATGCCGAAACGCGCCAGCGCACGATCTTCAACTTCGGCGATGGCGAGGTCACCGCGCTGGGCAACAACCAGTACCGCGTCGACGACCTGCCGGCCGATGCGATCCAGAAGCGCATGCGCTACCGCACCAAGAAGGAAAACACCTTCGCGGCCAGCCTCGGCGGCGAGAACCGCCTGACCAATGCGGTGCTCGATTACAAGATCGGCTATACCCGCACCGAAGAACGCGTCAACGACGAAATGGAAGCGCGCTTCGAATACAACGGCGACGACCTGGCCGCCACCGTGGACCAGAACAGCGGCATTCCGCGCTACACCCTCAGCGATGCGGGCTGGATGGACAACGGCAACTACGATTTCGACCGCTTCGTGGTCTCGCCCAAGCGCGTGGATGACAAGGAACACAGCGCGCAGGTCAACATCCGCTTCGACGGCGACAACAGCAGCTACAAGTTCGGCCTGCTCGGCCGCTGGCGCGACCGTGACGTGGATACCGACGAGCGCGAACTGCGGGTTGGCCCGGACGTGGCCCTGTCCGACTGGACCACCTCGACGCCCGATCACCGTGGCGGCAGCCTGGGGCAGGGCATGAGCTCGGACGCCATGCGCCGCTACTGGGCGCAGTTCGGCAGCCAGTACAGTGCCCGTCCGCAGGATGTCGGCGGCAATGCGATCACCTCGCTCGAAGAGGACTACACCGCCAGCGAAGATATCTTCGCCACCTATGCCATGGGCACGTGGGACGTGGGCAACCTGCGCATCATCGGCGGCGTGCGGGTGGAGAACACCCGGTTCCAGGCCACCGGCAACCGCGTGGATGTGGCCGCCAACGGCCGCAGCTACACCGTCACCCCGCTCAGCGCCGACCGCAGCTACACCAACGTATTGCCCGGCCTGCACCTGCGCTACGACGCCGGCAGCGACTGGGTACTGCGCGCGGCCGCCAACAAGACCGTATCGCGCCCGTCGTTCGGCGACATCGCCCCGCGCATCGGCTACAACCGTGGCGACGAGGAAGTGCGGCTGGGCAACCCGGAACTGGATCCGTACGCGTCCAAAAACCTTGACTTCTCCATGGAACGCTACATCGGCAGCACCGGCATTCTCTCGCTGGGCCTGTTCCACAAGTCCATCGACGGCTACATCGTCAACACGGTCAGCGACAGCGATCCGGACTACCCGGGCTTCGAGGTCACCCGCGTGATCAACGGCGACAAGGCCAAGGTGTACGGCGCCGAGTTCAACTGGCAGCAGCAGCTGAGCTTCCTGCCGGCGGGTTGGGACGGCCTGCTGGTCGGCGCCAGCGGCACCTGGCTGGAGACCGACTTCAACCCGGGCCTGGACGGCCGCGCCGATGACGATTTCACCCTGCCGCGCGCCTCCAAGCACGTCTACAGCGCCCACCTGGGCTATGAGAAGGCTGGCTTCAGCACCCGTATCGCGGCCGTGTACCGCAGTGAATACCTCGACACGCTGGGCGACAGCCGCGCGTACGACATCTACGTGGCACCCAACACCCAGCTCGATTTCAGCCTGGACTACAAGATCACGTCCAACGTGAGCGTGTACTTCGAAGCGCAGAACCTGCTCGACAAGCCGCTGGAGCTCTACCAGGGCGTGCGTTCGCGGACCCTGCAGAATGAAGAGTACGGCCGCACCTATGCGCTGGGCCTGAAGGTGGCGCTGTGATGCGCGCGCGCCCCGTGATCGGTCTGCTAACGCTCGCGGTGCTGGCCGGCTGCACGCCGGCACCCGTGGACCCGGCGGCGGCCACCACCGGCCGCGTCGTGGCCACCGTGGCCGAGGCATTCGTGACCCCGATGACACCCGCCGACAACATCGACTCGCCGGCCAGCTGGACCACGCCGGAGGGGCAGGTATGGCTGATTGCCACCGCCAAGGCCACCGACAAGCTGGTGGTGTATGACGGCCAGACCGGTGCGCACCTGCGCGATGTGGGCAGCACCGGCACGGCGCCCGGCCAGTTCGGGCGACCCAACGGCATCGCCGTGGTCGACGACCTGGTGCTGATCGTGGAGCGCGACAACCACCGCGTGCAGGTGCTGCAGCTGCCGGATTTCACGCCGCTGGGCAGCTTCGCCACCGACGACCTGCGCAAGCCGTACGGGCTGTGGGTCAACAAGCAGGCCACCGGCTACGACGTGTACGTGACCGACTCGTACGACGCGGGCGAAGACGCGCAGGGCAACGACGTGCTGCCACCGCTGGCCGAGCTGGACAAGCGCGTGCGTCGCTATGCGCTGCAGGTGAAGGACGGCACGCTCCAGGCCTCGCTCGCCGCGAGCATCGGCGACACCGGTGAAGCCGGTGCGCTGCGCGTGGTCGAATCGATCTGGGGCGACCCGGCCAACGACCGCCTGCTGATCGCCGAAGAAGACGAAACCTACGCCAGCGAAATCAAGGTGTACTCGCTGGAGGGCACGTTCAGCGGTACCACGTTCGGTCGCGATGCGTTCAAGGCGCAGGCCGAAGGCGTGATGCTGCGCACCTGCGGCAAGGACGGCTGGTGGATCACCACCGAGCAGGGCAAGCAGCGCAGCGTGTTCCACCTGTTCGACCGCCACACGTTCAAGCATGTGGGCGCGTTCCAGGGCAACACGGTCGCCAACACCGATGGCATCTGGCTGAGCCAGGCGGCGTCGCCGCGCTTCCCGCACGGCGCGCTGTACGCCGTGCACGACGACCAGGGCGTGGTCGCGTTCGACTGGGCCAGCGTGGCCAGACAGCTGTCGCTGCCGCTGGAGTGTGCGCCTTGATCGGCGTGCACGCCTGCGCCCGCGCACTGGCCGTGGCGCTGCTGCTCGCCAGCGCCTCCGTGTCGGCTGCGCCAGAGGGCACGGCCGAACCCAACACCCAGGTGCCGGCGGGCAACCGCCACTACGCCGCCACCGGTTTCCCGGACCGCATCGTCGCCTCGCCCGCGCAGGATGCCGCGCGCGGCTTCGCCGTTGCCTGGCGTACCGACACTACCGTGACTGCGCCCGTGCTGGAGTGGGTGGTCGCCGGCGATTCGCCCGATGTCGGCACGCCGACCCGCGTGACGGCCGTGACCACGCCGCTGGACACCGAGCTGGGCCGTTCGCACCATCACCGCGCCGACGTGGTCGGCCTGGCACCCGACACGCTGTACCTGTGGCGGGTGCAGGGCAATGGCACGTGGGGCGCCTGGAACCAGCTGCGCACCGCCGGTCGCGCCGGGCAGCCGCTGACCCTGTTGTACTTCGGCGACACCCAGAACAAGAACCTCAGCCATGTGTCGCGCGTGCTCCGTGCGGGCCTCAAGGCCGCCCCCGAGGCACGCCTGAGCCTGTTTGCCGGCGACCTGGTCAGCGGCGGCGATGGCCAGGACGACAGCGAGTGGGGCGAGTGGTTCGCCGCCGCCGGCTGGTTGCCTCAGGAAACCGCGGTGGCCCCGGCCATCGGCAACCACGAGTACTTCGAAGAGTTCGAGGACACCCCGCAGGAACGCCGTGTGCTGGGCCGGCACTGGCCGGTGACCTTCGCGCTTCCGCGCAACGGCGTGGATGCGGCCGACACCAGCACCTACTGGTTCGACTACCAGGGCGTGCGTATCGCGGTGCTCGACGGCACGTCGGCACTCGACCTGGGCACGGCCCAGGCGCAGGCGGCGTGGCTGGACAAGGTGTTGGGCGACAACCCGCACCCGTGGAGCATCGTGCTGCTGCACCAGCCGTTCTATTCCCCGCGCGAGGGGCGCGAGAATGCCGAACTGCGCGATGTGCTGCTGCCGGTGGTGCGCCGCCACAAGGTGGACCTGGTCCTGCAGGGCCACGACCACACCTACGGCCGGCGGGGCGAGGGCCAGGACGCCACCCCGCAGTACGTGGTCACCGTGGCCGGTCCGAAGCAGTACCGCCTGTCCGACGAGGCGCGCGCGACCATGGCACCGGTGGGCGAAGACACCCAGCTGTACCAGGTGCTCACGATCGATCCACGCCACCTGCGCTACGAAGCACGGACGGTGACCGGCAGGCTGTACGACGCGTTTGAACTGAACCGGTCGGCTGACGGCAGCAAGCGCAGGACCGAACTGACCGAGGGCCGCATCGCCCCCCGCGACTGCACGCGCACCCAGACCCTGAAGGGTCGCGCGGACCGTTGCTGGGAATGACGTGTCGTAACGGAGCTCCCATGAAACGCACGCTACCGCTCATCGCCCTGGCCAGCGCACTGCTCCTGCTCACCGGCGCCAGCCTGGCCAGCAACGCCATCCTGCACCCGTTCCTGGCCGCGCAGCCCAGGGAAGCGCCCGAGGAAGCCAACCTCGCGGTGGAGATTCCCGCCGGCAGTTTCATCAAGTACGAGATCAAGGACGACGGGCTGGTCCACGTGGACCGCTTCCAGTCCATGCCGGTCGCGTACCCGGCCAACTACGGGTCGATGCCGCGCACGCTGGCCGGCGACAACGATCCGCTCGACGCGCTGGTGCTGACCCGCGAGCCGCTGCATCCGGGCGTGATCGTGCGCTTCCGCCCGATCGGCTACCTCAGGATGATCGACAACGGCGAGCACGACGAGAAGGTGATCGGCGTGCCCACCGACAAGATCGACCCGACCTACGCCGACATCCGCGACCTGCAGGACCTGCCGTTGATCGAGCGCCAGCGCATCGAGGCCTTCTTCCGCGTCTACAAGGACCTGCCCGAAGGCCGCAACCCGGTGCAGCTCAATGGGTGGGGCAACGCGGCCGAGGCGAAGGCGCTGATCCGCGCGTCGATGCAGCGCTTCGACGAACAGCAACGGCGCGCCAAGGGCGATTGAAGGGCTGACCCACGGCGAGGCACCGACGCCGGCTACACGGAGGTGTACGACACCCGGCTGGAGTACCGTCTGATGGCCGGTGCGGGCATGGACTGGCGGCAGATCCTGGCCAGCCACCACCGCCCCGGCGCAGCGCTTCGGCCAGGCCGCCGGGCGCGGACGCATCGCAGACGGTTACGCCGCGGACCTGGTGGTGCTTGGCAGCAATCCGCAGCAATCACCGGAGGCATTCGCTGACGTGCGCATGACCATCGCCGACGGCAACATCATCCACCGCAGTCCCGACACGGCCACCGCGCCGTAGAGCCACGCCCTGCGTGGCTGCGACGGCCCATGACGGGCTCACGCACGCTGCAGCGTGTGGCGTGTCGAAACGGCGGTCAGGCGTGCCGCTTACGCCTCCTTCAACGCTGTGGCGGGCGACGTAGAAGCGATGACGCAATGCGCGCAGCGAGGCGCTTGGCGTGTTGCCACCCCGCAGCCACGCAGGGCGTGGCTCTACGGCGGGCATGGCGTCACGTCGGTTCGTGGATGGGACAGCGGTTGAACTGCGCGCGGAACTGGCGTGAGGCGGCCATCACCACGCGGCGCGCGCGGTTGAGGCTGCCCAGAGGGCGGTGTGCGGCCAGCGCATGCCACGGAGCGAACGCCAGGCTGTCTTCGTTCGCTTCAGCGTCCGGACTCCACGACGACTGTGCGCCTACCGTCAACCGGCCGACAGGCAGGTACGGGCTGAGATCTTCCGGCCAGACCACCGAGGCATCTTCAATCGGCATGCGCTCCAGGTCGCGGCACAACTGCACGCGCAGTTCCCACTCGGCCAGCGCGTCGGGCTGCGCGAAGAATGCCGCGATCGCATCGCGCTGCGTATCCGGTGCCGAGGTCAGCGTTTGCCCGCTCAGTGCGAGCAGCGCGGGTGAAATGGGCCGCCACGAGAACTTGGCGATGAAGGGACCATAGCGGAACGGCACTTGGGTGAAGAACGTCTCGCCCAGGGGATGGTGCTGCGGCTCGCCGCCCAGTGCCTTCAACGTGGCACTTTGACCGCCGACGGCTTCCAGCGCCGCCTCGGTACCGCGCAGGGTGGCGGACAGCACCTGCTTGGTGCGCGGCATGCGTTCGGTGGTGGCGGCGAGCAGCTTGGCCGAGCGCAGGAAGCCACGGATGCCGGGCGTGTTGAATGCCGGGCCGTTGACCATCAGGAAGTCCTGGCTGTGCAGCTCGTCGCCGCCTTCCACGCGTTCGCCCGGCACGTCCAGGATCTTCACCGCCATCGCGCGCGGGGTCGATACGGTGTCGGGCAGCTGCTCGGCCGGCGGTGACGAGAGGCGAACGAGTGCGTTGTACTCAGCCGGTGCCGCAAACAGGCCGTGGCGCAGCTCCGACGCCAGCCCGTCCAGCACGCGGAAGCGTCCCCGCAGCAACGCGTGGCCCTTGGCATGCACCGCACGGTGGGCGTGGCCTTCATGCTCGGCGACGACGCCGGCCATGTCGGTGAATACCTTCGCCAGTTCGGCGATGGTCGCGTCCTCGTCGGCGTCGCGGTGTTCGACGTCGGTGGAATAACCCACGGCGGGCAGGATAGGGGGCATGACGATGGCATCCAGGACATGGGGAGAGGGGAGCAATCACGCCCATGACCGGTGGCCTTGGCAACGTGCGGCTGGGGCAGGTCACACCTTGTCGCGGGTGGCGTGCAGGGCGGGTGCAGGCGGCATGGCGGTGGCGCGAAGGGCGCGTGTGTCCCCTTCACTGCCGGTCGTTATCATGTGGGCTCATTTCAAGCGTGGGCGGTGTCCGTGTCGGTAGCTCTGGTCTGGTTTCGCCGCGATCTTCGCCTTCAGGA
The DNA here is from genome assembly GCF_057839485.1 of Stenotrophomonas sp. KH_036_B. NCBI lineage: Bacteria > Pseudomonadati > Pseudomonadota > Gammaproteobacteria > Lysobacterales > Lysobacteraceae > Stenotrophomonas > Stenotrophomonas sp. KH_036_B. Next base: position 1,708,353 of record NZ_CM174491.1, read on the forward strand.
AAACCCGGCGCTGCAGGCCGCACTCGATGCGGGGCATACCCCCGTGCCGGTCTACATCCATGCACCGCATGAGGAAGGGCAGTGGGCACCGGGCGGCGCCTCGAATGCATGGCTGCACCGCTCGCTCGCGGCACTCGATGCCGATCTGCGTGCCCGCGGCTCGGCCCTGGTGCTGCGCCAGGGTGACAGCCAGGCGGAGCTGCAGGCGCTGATCGACGCCACCGGCGCGGTGGCGGTGTACTGGAACCGCAAGTACGAACCGGCCACGCAACCGCGTGACGCACGCATCAAGCGTGAGCTGCGCGAGCAGGGCATCGATGCCGGGAGCCACAACGGCAGCCTGATGTTCGAGCCGTGGGACGTGGCCACGCTGCAGGGCGGGCCATACAAGGTGTTCACGCCGTTCTGGCGCAACGCGCTGACCCGCATGCACCTGCCGGCGCCCGTCGCGCTGCCGGACGCGCTGCCGGTACACACGGTCCAGGGCGCTCCCCTGGACGCGTTGCAGCTGGCACCCACCCTTGATTGGGATCGGCAGTTCTGGGACCACTGGCAGCCGGGCGAAACGGGCGCGCAGGAGGCGCTCGGGGTGTTCATCGACGGCGCATTGAATGGCTACCGGCAGCAGCGCGACCTGCCGGATCGGGTGGGCACCTCGCTGTTGTCGCCGCACCTGCATTTCGGTGAGATCTCGCCGTGGCAGATCGTGCGGCGGTTGGAGCAGGAGCGCAGTGCGAGCCGCGATGCCGACATCGACGGCTACATCCGCGAGCTGGGCTGGCGGGAGTTTTCGTACCACCTGCTGCATCACTTCCCGCAGACGCCGGAGGACAACCTCAATCCACGCTTTGCGACGTTCCGCTGGGCCGCGCCCAATGAGGCGCAGCTGCAGGCCTGGCAACAGGGTCGCACTGGCGTGCCCATCGTCGATGCGGGCCTGCGCGAGCTGTGGGCCACGGGCTACATGCACAACCGCGTGCGGATGATCGTGGCCAGTTACCTGTGCAAGCACATGCGCCAGCACTGGCTGCACGGCGCGCGCTGGTTCTGGGACACGCTGGTGGATGCAGACCTGGCCAACAATACGATGGGATGGCAGTGGGTAGCCGGCACCGGCGCGGACGCGGCGCCGTACTTCCGCATCTTCAACCCGGTCACGCAGTCACAGAAGTTCGATCCGCAGGCGCGTTACATCACGCGGTGGGTGCCCGAGCTGGCGGCGTTGCCGGTGAAGGCGCGGTTCGCGCCCTGGCAGTCGCCGGCGTTGCTGGCCGAGTCGGCACCGGGTTATCCGGCGGTACCGCTGGTCGATCTGGCGACCGGTCGTGACGCGGCGCTGGCGGCCTATCGGCACACGGGGTAGAGACAGCAACCTGAATGAACTGCCGAATATGTGCGTGTTCATCATGTCGGCATCGCGTCTGCGTGTTTATGCTTCTGGCCGTTCGCACGCCGACCGCCGGCAACTAGGAGAAAACACATGATCCGACCCGCACCCCGCAACGTGGCCCTGGCCCTGATGACCGCAGCCGCCCTGTCGGCCTGCGCCACCGGCGGTTCCTATGTGCAGAGCGACCCGTACGGCAACCCGACCGAGCAGCAGAGCCGCACCGGCCGCAATGCGCTGATCGGTACCGCGATTGGTGTGGCCGCAGGCCTGCTCACCGGCGACAGCGCCACCGAGCGCCGCCAGCACGCCATGGTGGGTGCAGGTATCGGCGCACTCGCCGGTGCCGGTGTGGGTGCGTACCAGAACAAGCAGGAGCGGGAGCTGCGCGAGCGCACCGCCAACACCGGCATCGACGTGCAGCGCCAGGGCGACAACATCGTGCTCAACCTGCCGGACGGCGTGACCTTCGACTTCGGCAAGTCCGCGCTGAAGCCGCAGTTCTATGGCGCGCTCAACGGCGTGGCCAGCACGCTCAATGAGTACAACCAGACCATGATCGAAGTGGTCGGCCACACCGACAGCATCGGCAGCGATGCGGTCAACAACAAACTGTCGAAGGAGCGCGCCGATTCGGTGGCGTCGTACCTGACCGCGCAGGGCGTGCAGAGCGTACGTATTGAAACCCTCGGCGCAGGCAAGGCGTACCCGATCGCCGACAACAGCACCGATGCGGGCCGCGCGAAGAACCGCCGTGTGGAGATCCGCGTGATCCCGTTGCAACAATAAAACGCGCCCGCGCGTTTTATTGCATTGTGTCGGCAATGCCGATGCAATGCGAAAATGCCGCCCAAACGGGCGGCATTTTCTGTAATGCCGACTGGGTAGAGCTGACTGTTAGTCAGCTGCCTTCGCGTCCGGAGAGCAGCCGACTAACAGTCGGCTCTACTCCGTCCGGAGGACAGCCGACCAACAGTCGGCTCTACCGAGCCGGCTACCCTCGGGTCATGCCGCCGTCACCGTCTCCAGAATCCGCTTCCCGGTCTCCTGCAGCTCCGCTTCCACCTGCGTCTGCTGCTGCTTGGCCAGCTTCGCGGCCGGGCACTGCGCCAGCATGTAGTTGGCATCGAAGTTCAGCTTCTCCACCAGGAAGTCGACGAACGCGCGCACCTTCGGCGATACCAGCCGGCCACCGGCAAACACCGCGTTGAAATCCACTTCCGGCCCGGTCCAGCCGGCCAGCACGCGGCGCACCATGCCCGATTCGACGAACGGCTTGGCCATCACGTCGCCGGTGAGCAACAGCCCTTCACCGCAGACCAGCGCGCCATTCAGCGCGGACGGATCGTTGGCCACCAGCAGCGGGTTGACCGGGAAATCGCGCAGGTCGCCGCCGTTCTCGCCCAGCTGCCAGAAGAACCGGTTGTTGTTGAGGTTGCGCGCCTTGCGCATTGCCAGGATGCGGTGGAACTGCAGCTCGTCCGGATGCAGCGGCTCGCCGTAGCGTTCGATGTAGGCCGGGCTGGCGAACACCTGCGTGCGCAGGCTGCCCAGCTTGCGCGCCACCAGGTTGGAGTCGGGCAGGGTGCCCACGCGCAGCGCCAGGTCCGCCTCGCCTGCAATCAGGTCCAGCTTTTCGTTGCCCAGATGCATGTCCAGCTGGATCTCCGGGTACTGGGCATGGAACTGCCCCAGCAGCGGTGCGATCCAGGTGATACCGATCGAGTAGGGCACGGTGAAGCGCAGCCAGCCGCGCGGCCCGGACTGCAGCTGGTTGACCGCACCCTCGGCTTCTTCCAGCTCGCGCGCGATGCGCTGGCAGTGCTCGTGATACACCGACCCGGCCTCGGTCAGGCCCAACCGCCGGGTGGTCCGGTGCAGCAGGCGCGCGCCCAGGCGCGTCTCCAGGTCCTGCACCTTGCGGCTGACGGTGGTCTTGGGCAGGCCGAGCGCATTGGCGGCGGCAATGAAGCTGCCTTGCTCGACCACCTTGACGAAGATCAGCGTGTCGTTGAGATCGTGGGCCATAACGGGATCCGATTCGGGGTGGGGGTAGGGTGCCCGAAAGATTGTGCCGGGTACGGGACGATTATTCCCCTTAATCCGGACTAATCAAGGGGGTGTTTGAGGACTAATCTGGCGCCATTCCCGAATTGAAGGACGCCAACCATGTGGTTGCGCAACATTCTTGGCCGCGTACTCAGCGGCCGCACGCCCTCGCTGGAGCTGGCCCTGACCGTTGAGAAGCGCCCGTCAACCTTCTCCCGCAAGGCTTTCCGCGAGTTTACCCCTCCCGCCAACATGCAGCGTGGTGGCAGCCTGAGCTTCGGCGCCCGCCATGGCGGTCAACTGGGTCGAATTGGGATTATCCCGACGACGGGAGTTAAAGTCCCATGAGTGGGACGCTGGCCCCCGAGGTGCTGGTGCTTGGCGGCACCGGCAGCGTCGGGCAGGGCATTGTGGCTGCGCTGCTGGAGGCCGGCAGCCCGGTCCTGGTGGTCGGCCGCGATCCCGGTCGGCTGGCAGCCCTGCAGGACCAGTTCGCCGATGAGCCGGGGCTTGAGACCCTGTTGGGCTCGCTTGGCGATGACGGGTCGGCACGCACCGTGGCCGAGCGCATGGGCGCCCGCCGGCGCCCGCTTGCGGCCGTCGTCGACGCGATGGGCGGCCCGTACAACCGTGGCCGGGTCACCGACCGCAGCGGCGATGCGCTGCTGCAGGCGCTGCAGGCCGATGTGATGCCCCACGTGCATGCCGGCCGCCACCTGCTGCCGTTGCTGCGCGGTGGCGCGCACACCCGCCGCTATGTGCTGGTCGGCGGGCCGGCGGGCTTCAAGCCGTGGGCCGGGCACGGTGAGTCGTCCATCACCATGTCCACCACGCGCATGTACGCGCAGGTGCTGCACCAGGAAGCGCAGGCGCTGGGCGTGCGCGCGCAGATGCTGGAAGTGTGCAACCCGGTATGCACCCCGACCAATGCGGCCAACGCCTGCATCGAATGGCCGAGCGCGCTGCTGGTCGGCCGCCGCCTGGTGTCGCTGCTGGACAACTGTACGGACAACCGCGCCATCGTCCGGTGCGACGCGCGCGATGCCGAACTGCCGCGCGGCCTGCTGCACCTGGACGCACTTCCTCCGCTGTCGCACAACACCGCCGGCACCGCTTGACCTCTACCAAGGTTCAGGTCTCAGGCTACCCACCCACGTCGCCCCGCACGCACGTCAGATTTCGTATCACCCCCCTTTCCGTACACGGATGCATGTCATGACCTCCCACATTCCCACTCCCTCTCGTTTCACCCGACGGCTGGCCATGGCCGGCGTGTCGATCCTCGCCGCTGCCGTGCTGGCCGCCTGCAGTGGCGGCCACGCCGAAGAGGCCGGCATGCCGCCGCCGCCGTCGGTCAGCGCCGCGCCGGTGCTGATCAAGCCGGTCAGCCAGTGGGACGACTTCAGCGGCCGCGTCGAAGCGGTGCAGAGCGTCGAGCTGCGTCCGCGCGTGTCCGGCTACATCGACAAGGTCAACTACGTTGAAGGCGAGGAGGTGAAGAAGGGCGATGTGCTGTTCACCATCGACGCCCGCAGCTACCAGGCCGAGTACGACCGCGCCCGCGCCGAACTCGCCCGCGCCCGTACCCAGTCCACGCTGGCCCGCAGCGAATCCGACCGCGCCAAGAAGCTGTCCGACCAGCAGGCCATCTCCACCGAGACCTGGGAGCAGCGCCGTGCCGCCGCCGACCAGGCCGGTGCCAGCGTGCAGGCCGCGCAGGCTGCGTTGGATGCGGCGGCACTGAACCTGGAATTCACCAAGGTACGCGCCCCGATCAACGGCCGCGCCGGCCGCGCGATGGTCACCGCGGGCAACCTGGTCACCGCCGGCGACAGTGCCAGCGTGCTGACCACGCTGGTGTCGCTGGACAAAGTGTTCGTCTACTTCGATGCCGACGAAGGCACCTTCCTGCGCTACGCACAGATGGCACGCAAGGGCGAGCGCCCGAGCGAGCGTGACAGCGAGCTGCCGGTGAAGGTGGGTCTGTCCGGCGAAGACGGCTTCCCGCACGAAGGCAAGGTCGACTTCCTGGACAACCAGGTCACCCGCAGCACCGGCACCATCCGCGTGCGTGCGCTGCTGGACAACGCCGACCGTGCATTCACTCCGGGCCTGTTCGCCCGCGTGCAGCTGCTCGGCAGCGGCGAGTTCCAGGCCGTGCTGATCGACGACAAGGCCGTGTTGACCGACCAGGACCGCAAGTACGTGTACGTGGTCGACAAGGACGGCAAGGCGCAGCGCCGTGACATCACGCTGGGCCGTACCGCCGAAGGCCTGCGCATCGTCCAGCAGGGGCTGAAGGCCGGCGACCGCGTGATCATCGATGGCGTGCAGAAGGTCTTCATGCCCGGCATGCCGGTCCAGGCCAAGGCGGTTGCGATGCAGCCGGCCGCGGCTGCTGCGCCTGTTGCATTGAATTAAAAGCAGCCGACCGACGGCAGCCGGCTGACAGTCGGCTGTACCGTCGGGTCAACCGAGTCTTTCAACGCCCCGTGGGGCACTGCTCCCGCTGTCGCCTGCGACAGCGGCAGGGGTGCTGCACGCCGGCGTTGGTGAAACCCCAGGAATCCACCCATGGACTTTTCCCGTTTCTTCATCGACAGGCCGATTTTCGCGGCGGTGTTGTCGATCGTGATCTTCGCCGCCGGCCTGATCTCCATCCCGATGCTGCCGATCGGCGAGTATCCGGAAGTGGTGCCGCCGTCGGTCGTCGTGCGCACCGTCTACCCGGGCGCGAACCCGAAGGTGATCGCCGAAACCGTGGCCACCCCGCTGGAAGAGGCGATCAACGGCGTTGAGGGCATGATGTACCTCAAGTCGGTGGCCGGCTCCGACGGCGTGCTGCAGATGACCGTCACCTTCCGCCCGGGCACCGACCCGGACGATGCGGCGGTGAAGGTGCAGAACCGCGTCGCCCAGGCGCAGGCGCGCCTGCCTGAAGATGTGCGCCGGCAGGGTGTGACCACCCAGAAGCAGTCGCCCACCTTCCTGATGGTGGTGCACCTGACCTCGCCGAAGGGCAAGTACGACACGTTGTACCTGCGCAACTACGCCCGCCTGCACGTCAAGGATGCCTTGGCGCGTATCCAGGGCGTGGGTGACGCGCAGATCTTCGGCGGTGGCGACTATGCGATGCGCGCGTGGCTGGACCCGGACAAGGTGGCCGCCCGCGGCCTGACCGCCAGTGACGTGGTGGGCGCGATGCGCGAGCAGAACGTGCAGGTCTCGGCCGGCCAGCTCGGCGCCGAACCCATGCCCAACAGCCAGTTCCTGACCCTGATCAACGCCCAGGGCCGCCTGCGCAGCGAGCAGGAGTTCGGCGACATCGTGCTCAAGAGCGGTGCCGACGGCGAAGTGGTGCGCCTGTCCGACGTGGCCCGCGTGGAGCTGGGCGCGGGCGACTACACCCTGCGTTCGCAGCTGGATGGCAAGAACGCGGTGGGTATCGGCATCTTCCAGGCGCCGGGCGCCAACGCGCTGGAGATCCGCGATGCGGTGATCGGCACGATGGACGAAATGCAGAAGACCTTCCCCGACGACGTCAAGTACGAAGCGGTGTACGACACCACCATCTTCGTGCGTGATTCGATCAAGGCGGTGGTGTCCACGCTGCTCGAGGCGATCGCGCTGGTGGTGCTGGTGGTGATCCTGTTCCTGCAGACCTGGCGCGCCTCGATCATTCCGCTGATCGCGGTACCGGTGTCGATCGTGGGTACGTTCGCCGCACTGTACCTGCTGGGTTTCTCGATCAATACGCTGAGCCTGTTCGGCCTGGTGCTGGCGATCGGCATCGTGGTCGATGACGCGATCGTGGTGGTTGAAAATGTCGAGCGCAACATCGAGGAAGGGCTGACGCCGCTTGCGGCCGCGCACCAGGCCATGAAGGAAGTGTCCGGGCCGATCATCGCGATCGCGCTGGTGCTGTGCGCGGTGTTCGTGCCAATGGCCTTCCTGTCCGGTGTCACCGGCCAGTTCTACAAGCAGTTCGCCGTCACCATCGCCATCTCCACGGTGATCTCGGCGATCAACTCGCTGACCCTGTCGCCGGCTCTGGCCGCACGCCTGCTCAAGCCGCACGATGCGGCCAAGGATGCGCCGACCCGCATCATCGACCGCCTGTTCGGCTGGATTTTCCGTCCGTTCAACCGCTTCTTCAAGTCGAGCTCGGAGAAGTACGAGCGCGGCGTGTCGAAGATCCTCGGTCGCCGCGGCGCGGTGTTCGTGGTGTATGCGGTGCTGCTGGTGGGGACCGGCTTCATCTTCAAGGTCGTGCCGCCGGGCTTCATTCCGACCCAGGACAAGCTGTACCTGATCGCCGGCGTGAAGCTGCCGGAAGGCTCGTCGATCGCACGCACCGATGAAATGCTGCGCAAGGTGGCCAAGATCGCGCAGGAAACCGAGGGCGTGGCGCACACCATTTCGTTCCCGGGCCTGAACGCACTGCAGTTCACCAACACGCCCAACACCGGCGTGGCGTTCATTCCGCTCAAGCCGTTCAACGAGCGTCACGGTCGTACCGCCGCGCAGATCAATGCCGAGATCAACCAGAAGATCGCCGGGCTGCAGGAAGGCTTCGCGTTCGCGATGATGCCGCCGCCGATCCTGGGCCTGGGCAACGGCAACGGCTACCAGATGTTCATTGAAGACCGCGGCAACCTGGGGTACGGCGCGTTGCAGACGGCGGTCAGCCAGATGCAGGGCGCGGTGGCGCAGACCCCGGGCATGGCCTTCCCGATCACCAGCTACCAGGCCAACGTGCCGCAGCTGGATGCCGAAGTGGACCGGGTCAAGGCCAAGGCGCAGGGCGTGCAGTTGACCGAACTGTTCGACACCCTGCAGACCTACCTGGGTTCGTCGTACGTCAACGACTTCAACGAGTTCGGTCGTACCTGGCAGGTGATCGCCCAGGCCGACGGCCAGTTCCGCAACAGCGTTGAAGACATCGGCAAGCTGCGTACCCGCAACGACCGTGGCGAGATGGTGCCGATCGGCTCGATGGTGACCGTCAAGGAAACCTACGGCCCGGACCCGGTGCTGCGCTTCAACGGCTACCCGGCCGCCGACCTGGCCGGCGAAGCCGACCCCCGCCTGCTGTCGTCTGCCGAAGCGATGAACAACCTGACCGCCATTGCCGCCAAGGTATTGCCGGTCGGCATGACCACCGAATGGACCGACCTGAGCTACCAGCAGGCCACCCAGGGCAAGGCTGCCTTCATCGTGTTCCCGGTGGCCATCCTGCTGGCGTTCCTGGTGCTGGCTGCGCTGTATGAAAGCTGGTCGCTGCCGCTGGCGGTGATCCTGATCGTGCCGATGACCCTGCTGTCCGCGCTGTTCGGCGTATGGTTGACCGGCGGTGACAACAACGTGTTCGTGCAGGTCGGCCTGGTGGTGCTGATGGGCCTGGCGTGCAAGAACGCGATCCTGATCGTCGAGTTCGCCCGCGAACTGGAAATGGGCGGCAAGGGGATCGTGGACGCCGCGCTGGAAGCCTGCCGCCTGCGTCTGCGTCCGATCGTGATGACCTCCATCGCGTTCATCGCCGGCACCATCCCGCTGGTGCTGTCGCACGGCGCGGGTGCGGAAGTGCGCTCGGTCACCGGTATCACCGTGTTTGCCGGCATGCTCGGCGTGACCCTGTTCGGCCTGTTCCTGACCCCGGTGTTCTACGTGGCACTGCGCACGTTTGTCAGCCGCAATGGCGGCGGCAAGCTGGTCGCCCACGGCGAATCCACCCTCCATCATTGATCCCGACCCCCACGAGGACTTACGCATGAATACCGCTACTTCCAAGATCGCTTTGGTCACCGGTGCCACCCGTGGCATCGGCCTGGAAACCGTGCGCCAGCTGGCCCAGGCCGGCGTGCACACGCTGCTGGCCGGCCGCAAGCGCGACACCGCCGTGGCCGAAGCGCTGAAGCTGCAGGCCGAAGGCCTGCCGGTGGAAGCGATCCAGCTCGACGTGGTCGATGCGGCCAGCATCGCCGCCGCCGTGCAGGAGATCAGCGACCGCCACGGCCGCCTGGACATCCTGGTCAACAACGCTGGCATCCTGGTCGACAACCCGGCGCTGGCACCGTCGGCGCAGACCCTGGACACCTGGCGCAGCACCTTCGACACCAACGTGTTCGCGGTGATTGCCGTGACCCAGGCGTTCCTGCCGCTGCTCAACCAGTCGCCCGCGGGCCGCATCGTCAACGTGTCCAGCATCCTGGGTTCGCTGACCCTGCACAGCCAGCCGGGCTCGCCGATCTACGGCTTCGCGGTGCCCGCCTACAACGCCTCCAAGAGCGCGGTGAACGCGTGGACGGTGCAGCTGGCCTACGAACTGCGCGAGAGCACCACCAAGGTCAATACCGTGCACCCCGGCTACGTGAAGACCGACATGAACAGTGGCGAGGGCGAACTGGAAATCGCCGACGGTGCGCGCTCCAGCGTGGGCATGGCGCTGATCGGTGCCGACGGCCCCAACGGCAGCTTCACCTACCTGGGTGAGGTGCTGCCATGGTGATCCGTGTGTTGACCGTCGCCGTTGCCAGCGCGCTGCTGGCCGGCTGCGTCAGCGTCGGCCCCAACTACCAGGCACCGCCGGCGCAGCCGGTGGTCCTGCAGGGCGCCGCCGCGCCGGTGTTCAGCACCACCTCGCCGGTGGCCAGCTGGTGGGCGCAGTTCGATGACCCGGTGCTGGAACAGCTGGTGCACGACGCGTTGGGCGACAACCTGGACCTGCGCATCGCGATGTCGCGGGTGCGCGAGGCCCGTGCGGTGTTCGTCGAGCAGCGGCTGGACCAGCTGCCGCACGTCACCAGCGGTGGCAGCTACGACCGCCGCAAGCAGCCGGACCTCACGGCCGGCGGCGAGCGTGTCTTCAGCGAGACCTACCAGCTCGGCTTCGATGCCGGCTGGGAGCTGGATCTGTTCGGGCGCCAGCGTCGTGCCGCCGAAGCCGCACGTGCGGACCTCGGTGCCGAGCAGGACAACCTTGCCGATGCACAGGTCACGGTGGCCGCCGAAGTGGCGCGCAACTACTTCGAACTGCGCGGCACGCAGAAGCGCATCGAGGTGGCCAAGCGCACGCTGGTGAACCTGCGCGACACCCAGAAGCTGACCGAAACCCGCTGGGAACTGGGCGCGGGCAGCGAACTGGACGTGCAGAGCAGCCGCGCGCGGTTGAAGGCGATCGAAGCCGACATTCCGTTGCTGGAAGTGGCCGAAGTGCAGTCGCGGCATCGCCTGGCGGTGCTGCTGGGTCAGCGACCGGATGCGCTGGATGCGCTGCTGGAACCGCGTGATGCCGCCCCGTATGCCAAGGCGCTGCCGTTGGGTGACACCACCGACCTGCTGCGCCAGCGTGCCGACGTGCGGGTGGCCGAGCGCCGCCTGGCCGCCGCCACCGCCCGGGTGGGCGTGGCCACGGCGGACCTGTTCCCGCGGATCAGCCTGAGCGGTTTCGTCGGCTTCCTGTCCGGCGATGCCAGCGGCCTGGTCAACGGCAGCAACAAGGCCTGGTCGGTGACGCCGTCGATCAGCTGGGCCGCGTTCGACTTCGGCACCGTCAAGGCACGCCTGCGCGCCAGCAAGGCACAGGCCGATGGTGCGGCCGCCGAGTACGAGAAGGCGGTGCTGCTGGCACTGGAAGACACCGAGAACGCGCTGACCCGTTACGCCAAGCAGCAGGCCCGGTTGGCGATTGTGGCCGAGCAGGCGCAGGCCGCACGGCGCGCCGAGCAGCTGGCGCAGATCCGCTATCGGGAGGGATCGGAGGACTTCCTGACCCTGCTCGACGCGCAGCGCACCCAGCTGGCGGCGGACGATGCACTGGCCGCGGCGGAATCGACCGTCAACGTCAGCGTGGTCGGCGTATACAAGGCGCTGGGCGGGTGGGGCCAGCAGAAGGATGCCGCACCGCCGGCCGTGGCTGGCACGATGCGATGAAGGACGGCGGGGGGCGGCAAGCGTCGCCCTCTGCCTGGTTTGTAATGGTTCGCCGCGACGGCGTACCGGGGAACCCCGCGCTGACGGCTTTGCCTCTGCCGGGCCCGACAGGCGCAGTGCTAAAAACACCGCCTGTACGGGAGACGCACTGATGCAACGGAACGGCGGTAGGTCGCAACGCGCGGCATGGGAAGAAGGCCTTGCGCTCGGCTCGGGCCTGTCGGCCGGCGTGATCGTGCTGTTGATCGTGGCCGCATCGACGGTGAGCCTGGGCTTTGCGCGGCTCCCGGATGGCCTGCTGGATATTGGCGTGGTCGGCGTCGGCCTGTTCCTGGCCGTGAGTGCACGGATCTGCCAGGCGCGCGAGCAGCACCTGGCCCTGTGCCGGGCGCTGGACGGCCTGCGCCCCACGTATCGTCATCGCGTGACGCAGTGGCCGTCACAACATCCAGGCGAAGGCGGCTGCACCGCCGCGCTGCAGGACGACACCCCCACCCACCTGACGCCCCCGGGGTAGGGGCGCGCCTGTCAGCGGATCAACCCTCCGCCCCTGCATTCAACGCGTCGGCGACGCCGGGAACACCAGCTCGGCCACCACCGGATAATGGTCCGACGGCACCACGCCGCCCGGTTTCTGGTCCAGTGTGCGGAAGCGGTTCACGCCGAAGCCACGCACCAGGATCCAGTCGATCTCGGCGGTGGGCGTGTCGCTGAAGTTCTGGAAGGTCAGCCGCGGGCCCTCGACCTTGCGTGCCAGCGTGCGTGCATCGCCCAGCGCGGCGGTGAACGCCGCATAGGTGGTGCTGCCCGGCTCGCTGTTGAAATCGCCGGTCACCACCACGGGGATGTCCTCCGGCAGCGCGGCCAGCCGCTGGCTGATCAGCTTGGCACCGAGCACGCGGCGCGGCTCGTCTTCGTCGCGGTAGGGCAGGTGGGTGTTGTACAGGTAGAAGCGTTTGCCGTCGGCCTGGCGCTGGAACAGCGCCCAGGTGACCATGCGCGGCATCAGGTTGCCCCAGGTGATGCTGCCGGCCACTTCCGGCGTGTCCGACAACCAAAAATTGCCGGACTCCACGACCTTCAACTGCGCACTGTCGTAGAACACGCCCATGTGTTCCTCGTTGTCCCCGGGACCGCGCGGCTCACCGAACCAGCGGTAGCCGGGCAGGTGCTGCACCAGGTAATCGGCCTGGTTGGATTTGAGTTCCTGGGTCCCGAACACCACCGGATGCTGCTCACGCAGCAGCGCCACCATCGCATCGCGACGGTCCTCCCAGCGCTTGTTCGGCTCGGTATCCACCGGCGTGCGGACGTTGAACGACATGACCCGCAACGGCTCGGGGCTCTTGGCCAGCGCGGAGCCAAGCGGCAGCGCCAGCGCGATCAGGGCCAGCAGGGCCGGACGACGAAAACGAGACAACATGGGAATCCCTCCATTCCGTGAAATCGTTTGCAGAGGGTCGCATGGAATCGCCAGGCGCGGATATGCGGAGGTTGGCGGCAACGCCTGTGCCGGCTCAGCCGGTCAACAGCAGCACACCCACGGTCATGTTGATCGCCGCACCCAGCGTGAATACCCACAGCGTGGACAGAAGGGTGTTGAGCCACGAGCGCTGCAGCGCCACCTTCAGCCAGCCGGCCTGCACCACGACGAACCAGACGGCGGACAACAGCGCGGTGGCCAGGCCGATGTGGGTGGACAGCTCGCCGGGCAGACGCACGAATACCATGCTGGTGGACAAGGCCACCGCGAACGGTGCGGTCAGGTAGCACTGCATGAAGAACGGCCGGCGCAGCGTTTCGCGGGTCATCGGTACGTGCTTGCGGCGCAGCAGATGCACGGTGGCCACCAGCGGCCAGATCGCAAACGTGATCGAGCGGTACAGCAGCAGGCTTTCCTCGTTGCCCATCACCGTGCGCGACAGCTCACTGGTGCCGGCCACGGTCTGGTGCATCAGCAGTTCCACGCCATGCGCCACCAGCACCGCCAGCATCAGGAACATCGGCGGGCTGATCGCATCGTCGAACTGGCGCTCCACTTTCTCCTTCAGTTCCGTGTTCACGTACTCCGCCATGCGCCGCGGGTGGACGATCACCCGGTACAACGTACGCGGGAAGAACAGGAACCAGGTACAGAGCTCGTAGAGAAACTCTTCCAGCGAACGCAGCAGCTTCAGGAAATCCATGGCCACCTCGGGCGCGGGGCAGGGATGACGGCGCACGGCCCGTCGATGTGGCCAGCATGGCCCACGGGCGACGCCGCTTACAAGGGCCGCCATCCCGGCTGCCGCATCCGGGCAGCCGGGCGGGCGCTCAGATCACGTGCCTGTCCTTCTGCCAGCGCTGGTAGAAGCTGACCAGAGCGGGGTCTGGTTCGGGGACGGGAGGGTTGAGCGCCACGCTGGACGGCGCCCGTTCCACCACCGGCGAGACGCGGTACTCACGCAGGTAGCGGACCGAGAAGGGCTTGGCCGTTTTGCCCATGCGGTCGAAGGCCTGCGTCAAGGTTACGCCTGCGCAGGTGGGGCACATGTCCAGCACGGAGTGCAGCTTGAACGAGACGACCTGCGTCTCATCAATGTCTGGATCACCGGCGATGGTCTGCAGGATCAGATTCTCTGAGTCCTTTCCGCGGTCGAACACGATTTCCAGGTCGGCAGCGTCCGCCCGCAACACCGGCAAGCTGGTGTAGGTGATTTCGACCGGCTTGCCGGCGACGGCTGCACGGGCATCGACGAGAGGCGTGCCACCCAGCTGCGACACCGGCTGCAGCTTCACGTTCGCTGCCTTCTTGCCGCCCGACAGCGCGTAATAGATCCTGCGCTGTCCATCCGCCAGCGTCACTTCGGCAACGGCCAGGTTGGCGCCATGGGTCTGGTCCAGGATCTGCCTGCTGCCCTGTTCGGTCGCGACGGTATCGGCATCCAGCGCTGTCCACGTGGCCTCCTTGCCTACGGTGGGGAACAGGGCGTTGAGGATGTTGGCCAACGACTGGCGTTCTTCCCGGCTGCCTGACGCCAACGGTGACCAGTCCGGAATGAGCTCGCGCGCCAGCCTGACGAAGGTGCGCTGGGAGGACGCTCCGTACAGCACGCTGTCGGCATAGCCGATCAGCACGTTCGGACGGCCTTGCGCCACGCACGCATCGCGGTAGGCGTCGTAGCTGGGATACTGCTGCAACTGCTCGCCGGTGAACTGCGACTGCAGGTGCCGGAATGCGATGCGGGCGATGTTCTCCCGGTCCTGTTCCATGCTGCCGCGCAGGCGCAGCATGCGATATTTTTCGACCTCGCGCAGGTAGGCGTTGATGTCGCTGCGGTCGCTGCCCGGCACGTTCACGTCGGGCAGCGGTGGATCACCTTCGTCGATGGCGACCATGAACCCGTCGCCGCGCTCAGGGCTGCCCGCGTTGCCATCGCCGGCGGGGAGGTGGTCGAGCGCCTGCATGTATTCGTCGCCCATCAGCGGTGCGCCGGCGTCGGCGCTCAACCGGATGAAGGTCAGTTCGGTGCCGTCCTGCAGGTCGGTGGGCAGCACCGCGCGATAGACCACACCCGGGTCCGGCTCGACATACACGTACCTGGGCACGGTGCCGGCGGGTGAAATGACCACGCCACGAAGGCGGCGGCTGTCGCCCAGGCCGGGAACCAGCTCGCCGATGTCGATGACAGGCATCTGGCTGTGCAGGGCATCGCCGGTGGCGGCATCCACGGCAGGCGGAAGGCCAAGCGCATGGTCGGTGGACACGGTGCCGCGCAGTTGCTGCGGATACACCACCGTGGGCGGCAGATTCAACGCGGCCAGTTCTTCAGCGGTCAGCGGCACCAGCCTGCCAACGCCCGTGCCGCGCCGGGTGGTGGGCACCTCCCACTTCTGGACCTTGCCTTCGTGGACCATCGCCTGGACCTCGGTGCGGGTACCATCCGCAGCTTCCACGGCATGCGCTGCCAGCGCGTACTCGCGGCGGGGAAGCACATGGGCGCCCAATCCGGTGAGGTCGGGGGAAGCGGGCAACGCGTTCCGCTGGTAAGGCACAAACTGCAGCCGCACCCCCTGCGCGCAGCCGATCGGCTCCAGTGCGCGCTTCGGCCTGCAGGTACCCACTTCCTGCAGGGTGCCGGGTTCGTCCGGCAGCGATTCGTGGGGCTGCGCGCGCAGCCAGGGGTCGGCGGCATCCAGCCGATACGGCTTGCCGTGGATCCACACGTCCCACTGTGTTGGGCTGCGCTGCAGGATCTCGACGTTCGCCGTGTCGCCCAGGTTGATGCGGAACCCGTCTTCGGTCGTTTCCACCGGAATGATGCGGGGCAGGTGGTCTCCGGTGAGCACGTGATGGGTCAGGGGCGGGCCGTAAGGGCGCTTGGCGACCGTGTCCCAACGGTACCATTCCGGACCCACGGCGCTGGCCAGCTGCGGGGTTCCATCCGCCAGCTGCACAACGGCGAGGCTGGGCTCATGCGCGGCGTGGGCCTGGAACGCTGCCGCGTCGCTCTGGCCCGCTGCCACCGCGCGTTCAAGGTCCATCGCGCCGTCCAGCACCGTGCCCGAACGCAACACCCCGCGCAGCCAGCCGGCGCCGTGCAGTGCGCTGTCCAGTGCGTGTCCGGCGATCCAGCGCGCGCCCTTGCCCAGCACAAACACACTGCTTTGTTCGACATACCCCTTCGCCAACTGCAGCAACGCGCCGCCGGCTTCGCTGGCGATGGACTGGATGGTGCGTTCCCCGGCCGTGCGCACGATCCGTACCGTACTGCCGATGAACTCGCCCACCGGGACCAGCAGCGACAGCGCGTCCAGCGTGCAGCCTGCGATGGTCAGGGGGGAATGGTCGCCGGCCTGCAGGCTTTCGGCGCACGCGTAACCCGGCACGGCGAACCCGGCGAGCTGGTTGAGCAGGTGCCGATCAGCACTCCACACCTGTTCCAGTGGCGTGTGCTGATCCAGCGCGTCCTGCTTCACCCGTGCCAGCAGCGGCTGCCAAAGATGGCGGGCTGCGGCCTGGGCGAGCTGATTCAGCGCGTCCGGGGCGTCGCCGCTGACGGCGACGGCACCGGGACTGAGGGTAAGGTGTGCCAGCTCCCCGAGCTGCTCGATACCGCGGGTCCGGCTCACCCTGCCGGTCATGAATCCCTCCACATCGACCATGGCACCGAACACGGGGTGCAGCCAGACGCGGCGTGCGACGCCGGCCATGGGAAACAGTTCGATGTCCACAGGCGTACCGCCGGGTGCCACGGGCACGCACCGCAGCAGCAGCCCTTGGTCGCCGTTCCGCTCGCCCAGCGCGACGCGTTGCGGTGTGCAGACCGCGGTGGCCAGCAGCTGGCGGTCAGCGTCCGGCAACTCGCCCAGCAGCGTGGCGATGATCCCGGCCAGCCCGGTTTCCACCGTGCGCTGGTAGGTATCGAATGCCGTGTCGAAACGGGCGGCGGTGGTGGGCCCGTTCACCGCAACGTAGGCATCGGCAACGACCAGGTCCAGCAGCGTGTCGCCGTTGGTGGATGCACGCAGCGCGTACCGTTCCTGGTCGAACGCGATCAATCCGGTGCCACCCTGTTCCAGCCGGGCCTGCTCCACGCGAAGCCAGCGGGCCGGGACGATGTCGTGCGCGAGCAGGTATCCCGGTTCGATATCGGTCGGGCGTTCGTTCCACAGCGTCCGGTCCACGCCGGCCGCGGCGAGGATGCGCGAGCCAATCTCCAGCCGCGTGGGCGGCGCCGTGCCCAGTTGCGCTACGTGCAGCGCATGCGCACGTTGTTGCTGCTGCAGGAACTCCAACGCCGTGGCCGCCTGCGCGGCGCTGAAGGCATCGATCCGGGTCACCCCGGTGACCGCGCCCTGGGCGAGGGCGTAGTACAGCGCCGCCGGCACCAGCGCCTGTGCCCAGGCCGCGTGCAGCGCATCGTGCTCGCCTGCGGTGTGCGGCGGTTTGGCCAGCTGCGCGGGCAGTGCGCTGACCTGCTCGAACGTGGCCCGGCTGCACGCGCCCGGCTGCACGCCTTCCAGCAGCGTTGCGCCGTGGAGCAGCGCGACGCTCTGCAATGAACGCCCCACGTACAGCCAGTCGGGAATGCCACGCACCAGCAGTACCGGCTGTTCCAGCTCGCTCGCCAGCAGCCAGTACAGCAGGTCCACCGCGGCAGTCGAGGCGTCTGGATTCTGCTGCACGATGACCGCGCGCAGTTCGGCGGCGAGCGCCACGTAGGTGGTGTTGACGATGTCGGGTGACTGCAGTTGAGTGCGCAGTGCATCAATGCGTGCCAGGCCGATGTAGCGCTCCAGCATCCGCCGTGCCAGCAGTTCCTGCGCACCGCGCGGCGATACCGCCACGTCCGCGCTGGCGTCGAGCCAGCCGGCCTCTGCAAGCAGTGGCTGGCAGACGTCGATGAACTGACGCGTGCGCGACATCAGGTCCCAGCGCTCCGGCGGCGAGAGGGGGGGCGTGTCGGTCGTCGGGTCGCCCGGCTGCAGCAGGGACAGGCCGAAGCCGTCGAGCAGCGTGTCCAGCGACGGAAGCAGCAGGGGATCGGACCCGGGCGGGACTGCCGGCGAAGCGAGCAGCGGGAATGGCAGCGGTGCGGCCGGCAACGCGGCTGCAGGCGGGGCTGTGGGCCCGAGCAGGGCGAGGGCAAACGCCAGCGCTTCGGCCGCGCTCAGCTCGGGATGTTGCCGGGAGAGGTCGATGGCCAGCGAGAGCACCGGCGCCCCGTCGGTGTCCATGGAATATGTCGCAGGGGTCTCTGCCGTGGTCAGCGACAGCTGCGCCTCCGCCGAGGCGGCCAGCAGCGCCGCGCAGGTGGCCGGCGTCAACGGCGCATGCGGGTCCAGCCGCGACGTGGGCAGTCCACCGGGACTGACCCGCTCGAGGTGGTGCCGGCATGCCTGCCGACCGGCTTGACTGTCGAGCCACGCGCCCAGAACGGCAGGGCCGTCGATGACATGCGTCCACAGTGCGGGTATTCCGAGGGTCTGGTTGGCGCTCACGGCATCCTGCAGTGCGGCGTGGATGACGGTCACCAGTCCCTCGCGGTTGTCGCCCGCGCCAGGCGGGTTCCAGAATGCGGCCAGCGCGGCCTCGGGTTGCAGGGTCAGCCATTCTGCCGGCGACAGCGTCCAGTGCGATCCGCCCAGCAACACCCCGCGCCACGCGCCGAGCGCAGCGGCCTCGGGCATGCCCGCCAGGCGCCGGAAGAACGCATGCGCCACCTCCGGTTCGATCTGTTCCACGTCCGCATCGAGAAGCTGCGCGATCAGGTGCCGGGCGGGCTGGCCGCGGTACAGACGGACCCGGTCACGGTCCTGCGCATCCGCATCCGCATCGGCGGGCAGCGCCAGATCGCCGAGCAGGTAGTGCAGCACCGCGCTGGGCAGCGGCAATGCGCCGGTGTCCTGCGGCAGCAGCGCCCGCAGCCGTGGCGAATTGCCGGCAAGATCGAAGGATTCCATCACGGCGAGCAGGGGCGATGACCAGGTGGCGCCGGCAAGATCGAAGAACGTCATCCACGCCTCGTACGCATCCGCATAATGAGGATCCGCCCGCTCCAGTGGCAGGTCGAGGTCGCTGTAGAGCTGCAGGATCGGCTCGACCAGCCGACGGACCATCACCCGCAGGTCATTGATGGCAGCGTTGATCGGCGCCCCGGCGGCTGGGTGCAGTTCCAGGTACCGGGCCAGTGTGGCGGCGATCTGGTGGAACAGGGCGCCGAGTTCGCCTTCCCATGGTGCGTGGTCGGCGTTGGCACGCGGGTCGAACCGTGCGCGCCAGTCCTGCGCGGTCGGCGCCAGGGTTCGCCAGTCCCAGTCCACACCAAACCGTTCTGCATCCAGCAGGCGGCGCAGGTTCACCGCAACATCGAGCAACAGTGCATCGGCAGCGGTGAGGTTCTGGAACGTCGCCACATCCAGCGGGGGATGGCGATTGTCAACCAGCCAGGCCCGCAGCGTCCGGCTGTCCACCTTGCCGGGCAGCGGCACGCCATAGGCGGCTCGAACGCGCCGCTGGATGGCCTTCAGGGTGTCGTCGGTGTACGAGGCTGCAGGCGTGCCGGGTACCGCTGCACTGCGCTCCATCAGCCGCGAAAAATGCGCTTGCAGGGCGTCGAGCGGGATCGGCTGGAGCTGCTGCAGATACGCGGCTGTCTGTCGTCCCATGGCGGCCAGCACATGCAGTGCGTGGCGTTCGTCGCCTGACGCGGGTATGCGCATGCGCCGCGTCAGGCGCTCAAGCATCCGGGCGAACACGTATACGCGCGTTTCGAATCCGCCGCTGCCGATGCTGCGTCTGGCGCCGCTGGGCACCGCGGGGAAACGCTGGATCGCATCGACAAATGCGGCGGCGGCGGGGGATGAGAGGAATGCCAGCAGAGCATCGGGCGCTGGTGGGCGTTGCTCCAGCGCGATCCCCGCGTTCTGGAACGCGTGCTCGATGGCAGCAAACAGACTGCCCGGCGTGTGCTCCACCTGCCAGTCGAATGCCTCCCACCAGGAGCGTGCAGGGATGCGGTCGATCAACGGTGCCAGCACGTTCAAGGGCAGGTGCCCCTGCATGGGCGGCATGGGCAGCAGGCCCTGGGCCATTGCCGCGCCCGGGAACAGTACCTGTTGCCCGCAAGAGGGATCGGACCGACCGACGTCGGTCAGTGCGCCTGCAAGCGCCTGCGGTGTGCGGACGCCTTCCGCAACGGCATGGGGGGTGTCTCCTGCCATCGCGGCACCGGTTCCATTCGGCGGAGAGTGCGCCCCTGTCGCATCGGGCAGCAGCGGCCATGCGACGTTGGTTGCAGTAGGGTGCGCAGCGCCGCCGAACAGTGCCCGGCCCATCCCGCCCAGTCCCGTCACGGCTTGCCAGCAGGCAGGCAGATTGGCCATCAGTTTCCCTGCGCCCTGCAGTCGCGCCGATGGCACGGGCAGGTAGCAAGAGAACAGCCAGAGCGGTACGGCCACCGCGAGAGCGGGTCCGACCCCGCGGATACCCAGGTCCGGGAGCAACGCGCGGTCAGTCTGCTCCACCCAGTCCTGCACGGACACCAGGCCGCTGCGTACCGTTTCCGGCAATGCCTGCAGGAGTGCGGCGACCTGCGGGTGGCCATGAAGCGAGGGCAGCAGCGGAAGCAACGAAGGGAGCGCCATCAGCATGCTGCTCCAGTTGCCACTGTCGAGTTCCCGCGCAACGTGCGCCTGCGCAATGAGGGCGGCCAACTCGGGTTGCGCGGCGGAGAACGTCGACCAGCAGAAACGGCCCGCCGTCGTTCGTGCCGCATTGAGCGTCAGCGCGGTCAACGCGTCGGGCAATGCTCCCAGGTTGGCCTCGCGGTCATCGAGTGCCTGCTGGAACCTTTCCACGATCTGGCTGCGTGCGTCCGCGTCGTCGGTCGCGTCCAGTTTCCTGCGCAGCATGCCGGCCAGGTTGGCGGCGTCGGGCGCGTTGATGGCCAGAAGGGCGCGCAGGACGCGCTGTTCCTTCGGGTTGAGCGGTCTCGAAGCGCATGCTGTTGCGTGCGGGCGGATGGGAGCATTGACTACCGATTCTGGCCCACTGCGCAGGGGCGTCTGCCTTGGCGCTTCCATTGAAGTGGGGGCCGCACGCCATGGCACTGCGGCAGGGTGGGCTTGCTGCGCGGGTGCAGGAGAAAAAGCGGTCGTCGGGGAAGGGGGCGGTGACATCGTGGCGATCAGCGGGCGGGGCGGGGGCGCCGAGGCTACCCAATACGTCTGCTCGTGCGGGGCGGTTGTGCCATGGGTTCGCGTGGCGTAAGCGGTGCGCCTTGTGGCGCATGGATTGCCGACGCAACGATGCGCGGATTCGCGTAGCCCCCTGCTGTCGGAATCGGAGTTGTTGTAGTGGATGTCGTACTCTTGTCCATCCCCTGTTGCTGAAGGACGCACCGTCCGATGGAATACCAGCTCGTCATCAAGTTCTGGAGAAAGTCGCTCGACGACGAAGCGTTCCTGGCCACGCTCGAGGCCGAGCTGAAGACGGCACTGGGCAGCGCCGCCACGCTGGATGGCTACGACGTCAGCGCGAAGGAGATCAACCTCTTCATGTTCACCGCCGACGCGCGTCCCGCATTCCGGCGTGCGAAGGACGTGCTGGAGCGGCTGGGTGTACTGCACAGCGTTTCGGCCGCCTACCGGCTGGTCGGCGGCGCGCAGTTCACCTCGGTCTGGCCGACGCGCATGGCGCGCAAGTTCACGTTGCCCTGAGCCAGCGGGCCCTCGGCGTGGCGAGGGTGCTGCGCCATCTTCGTCGTCTTCTACGCTGGCGAGGTGAGTGTGAGGATGCAGGCGAGCAGGGCGTCGGTCTGAACCGGCTGCATCTGCGCCGCAGGGTCGCTCAGCATCTGAAGCCAGAATCCATCGGCGGCCAGCCTCGCGGCCCGTTGTCTTGGATCCAGACGTTCTGAGGGTGCGTTTTCCAACCGCTGTGCGAGCCATTCGCGCCAGAGACCGGCGAAGGCGGGCTCGACAAGTGCGGTCAAGGAGAATCGGGCCCAACTGCGGTCGGGCGACGTCATGGCCTCGAAGGTGGCGGTGACGTAAGCCCGGGTGAATCGGCCCGCCTCCACCGCATCCCGCGCCATGCAGGCATCGAGCTCACTGCCGAAGCGCAGCAGGCATTCTGCATACGCGGCGTCCAGAAGCACCTGGCGGCTGGGGAAGTGATGGAACAAGGCGCCCTTGCTCACCCCTGCGCGTGCCGCGACCCCGAGCACGGTCACGCTGGCCAGGCCGCCCAGCACCGCTTCCTGGATCACGGCGTCCAGCAGAGCGGCGCGCACGAGGGCCGGCTGTCGGCGTCGCTTGAGGTCGGCGTTCAATGGGCAGCCGCCTTCGAGAACGCGTTGATCATGACAACGCCTGCGACAATCAGGCCGACGCCGGTGATGGCCTGCCAGTCCAGCGACTGCTTGAACACGGTCACGCTGATGATCAAGGTGAGCACGATCCCCACACCGCCCCAGAGCGCGTAGGCAATACCCAGCGGCAGGCTCTTCAGCGCATGGCTGAGCAGGTAGAACGAGAGTCCGTACAGCAGCGCCATCGTGACGGTGGGCCCAAGCCGGGTGAACTGCTCCGTCTTCTGCAGCAGCATCGTTGCGGTGACTTCAGACGCGATGGCACCGGAGAGGAAGAGATAGGCAGTGAAGAGGGGGGACATGGTTGCGCTCGCATTAGATACCGACCGGACGGTATGTTGCGGCATCAAGCGCTGATCGGCCATGAAGACTTTTGAGGACCAGGGGCGCAGTGGCGGCGTGGGCGCCGGAAAGCAAAAAGCCCGGGAACCCTCTGTGAGGATTCCCGGGCCGCATTTCGGCGTGCTTAGGACGATCGCAGCTTGATTTGCCGACTTTGCCCGACGAACTTGACAGGGGTGCCTCTGCTCGTCGCTAGGGTCACCGCTTGAAGGGCCTTCTCCAGGCTGGCGTTTTGCAGCCGAACCACGTCAGACCGCACTGCTTTTGATGCCTTGGCGGCTTTAGATGCGTTCGTAGCCATGGAATCCTCCCTGGTCAGCCGCCGGACGGGCAATCACGCGAAGCGCAAGGCCGGCAAGCCCTGGTGCACGGAAGTATCGTTCAATTCGACTATACCATCCCTCCAGAGAGGCTCCTGGGCGTACATCCGCACTGTCCGAACCAATGCGTCCTGAAACTGCCAACTGGTGAAGGGCTTCGGAAGCAGCCTCTGCCCTTTATCGAAGGGATCATTGACGGCATCCGTGGTCTGAGCAGAGCATTGGATGAGCTGACTAAAAGAGAGATAGACCTCACCAAATGGCCTACTGCGGACTTGGACCTGGCTGCCAGGGTCGCAATAGCAATGGAATCGACTAGGCGCTTTCAGAGCGATGCTGAGATTTTCGTTGACCCACCACTCGATCCATTGGGTGCGAATGACGCTGTTCGTCGCGGAGGTTCTTGGGAAAGCGATCCACGACGTTGAGGCAGCCAATGAAGCAGTGACCGTCGCGTCGAGGGGACTGAGGCGTAAGCGGCGGCACCGAATCTTCTGGTAGCTTCGCCGATCTCATGCGCCACATCGCAGAGCGGTTTTGTTTCGGCGCGACACACTTGGTCGCATGGCTGGCCGACGCGGAGCGCTGTCGATCCCCAAGGAGCATTTATGGGAACCAGTGCTCAGTTCTGAGAAGCAAGGCTAAAGAAGACCGGAAGGTGGCCGACAATCGACTTTTCGCTAGGGAAATTTTGAACATGCCTTGTTTCTCACATTCTCAGCTTCCGTACTGCCTTCAGAAGACCACGGACGGCAAATGGCTAACCCTTAACAGGAAGTACAAGCCCGTAGGAACAACCTCTCTCGACTGGGTCGATTACAACGCCCACCCCAATCGGATCGAGATTGACGACGGTGCGCTGCAGAAAATCAAGGGACTTTCTCCATGTGTCTACCCCGACACCCACGCTGAGCCAGGAACGATCTACTTGTTCGCTGACGCACCCACACCGCTGGGCTCGGACGAAGAATGGGAGAGCTACACGAAGATGCTAAAAATCCTAGCGGTGGCTACCACCGACAGCTGAGCAATGGGCGCTTGTCAGCGGACGTTGATGATCTCTAGCTGGCGTCGCGCGGCTTACGCAGGTGATCGCGGGGGATCTGCATAGTTGTTGTTTTTATTGATCTTCCGCGACCATGGTATGGTCGGGGTCAGTAACCGGAGCGCCTCTCCACAAGGAATTCATGCTCGCGCGCGAAGTCTAAGCCCGGTCCCTTCAGTCGGTAGGAGGGGCGGTACACGTAGTTCTGCCGATCGCTCACCCAGTCGGTGGCGGTCAATACCTCTAGGGCTTGTCGAACATCGGCGCGAGCTTCATGAGGGCCAACGCCGTTGACCACCTGGTCTAAGTGCACCCACTCATCGTCAAAGTCCCTGAGAACGCGGACGCAGGCGATCTGCAGCTCCGTGGGTTTGAAGGGCTCTCTGGCAATCAAGGGAGTTTTCATTGGCGCTGGTGCTGGCGCCGGTGTAGACAACTGCCTGGGCTTTACCGAGGTCCACTTCATCCAGAGCTTGTGTAAACCGAAGCCCGCGGGTCCGCCGGTGAAGAAGGTCCACGCAAATGCCCATGGATATCTGGAAATCAGTGGCCAATATTTTTCCAGGCTATCAATGTCCATTGCAGAATTCTGCGCTGTTGTCTGGGAGGGGCCAAATATTGGCACGCGACTCCGTACGCCAAGCCATGCAAATTCCGTGGTCTCTTATTGCTGAGAACCCTTAATTATGGTGGCGGGGATGGAATCGAACCGCCGACACGGGGACTTTCAATGCCGTTGTCAGGCGTGTGGCCGCTACAGGCTGCCCAGTGGCTTCGGAAGAGCCATTTGGGGTCCGGGGATGGCATTGTGCGTCTGGATGTGTGACTGCCCAACGGTAGCCTCGCCGAGCCGGAACAGGATTGGCTCGATTTCTGGTCGATCAAATGCAACGAACGGCATATTCCAGAACAAGCTGTGACTCGTGGTGCCGTTGCCGACCGGAAAGCTCGTATTTTGACCAATTCCTGTGTAAATGTTTAGGACGCTCCCTGCAAGCAACCAGGATGGGCCAAGCCAAAAAAGCCGGTCGGCAATCGGGACATAGGCTCCGGACACGTCTCGGTAGCCGAGCATCAACCCAACATTTGCGGTGTACGAATCCATGGTTGCCCGGACAACGATGCGCTCTTGATTCGGCAGGCCCCGAGCTAGGACGCTATCGATTGAAAGGTCTATGAGGGGAGCCATGCCAATAATCATTGATGTTCACCCAAGCCAAGAATTCGAAGTACTTTCGGGAAAAATCCCACAATGGCCGCGAGGGATCCAAACCCAATTAGGCCGGCACCGGCTAGTGTCTTATCGTTGAGTAATTGATAACCAATTGGGATCAAAAAGGCAGCGGTGCCGAGGGCAAGTGTTGTCAACTGCCGTTCGCTCTTTCGCATTTGGTTAAGTCGAAGTAATTCCGCTTCTAGTTTTATTATTTCGCCCTCTTTGCGGGCAAGGGCTTCGCGCGTCTCACTCAGTTTGTCGCGTGCTGAATCCTTCTCGTTTCCGAGACGCTCTGCCACGTCCTTCAGCTCGCGATTCCGAGTCTCCAATTGGTGGAAGAGCGCGGGGACCAAGGCGTTAAGGCGGGCGTCGCCCAGCCCTCGGCCTTGCCTGGTGAGATCCACAAGAGTAGGCGCCATGGCCTCATGGAATGGCGGGCTGGGCACAGGTGTGGGCACCGGCGCCCTTTTTTGCAGGGTCCCTGAGCCATCTTTCGTTGGTGGTAACAGTTCCTCGTCGCTCATGCCCCCTCCCTGACCACCGAAGCTTACATCAGACGCCCTCGGCGGAAGGATGAAGGGCGGTGGGGCGGTCGACAGAAGTGCTTCGGCCCTCCCGCAGTTGTTCGAGACGATCGGCCCATGCCTGCATCATCCGCGTCCGCTCCACTAAGTGGGCTATGCGGTTGTAAATTCGGCCATAGGGGTCTATCCACGAGAAGACGTCGTTTCCCATCTGGGCAACGACCTTCACAGACTAATTGGACACCGAGTCACGCTTGGCCAGCCACTCCAGCGCCGTGATCTCGAAGGTGTCCGCTCCCAGCTCGGCCTTGGCTTGAGCTGCTGCCTTCCGGTGTACTCCGGGGTCGATTCTGCGGGCGAGCAGCTGTCGGGCGTCTTCGCGCGGCTGACGCGCCAGAGCAAGCGGGATGTCTGGGTCCCGCTCCGAAACCCTCTCCGATATCCATGCCTCGACCTCCGATTCGACCCACCGAACCGACGTCCCGAGGGTGACCGGTTTGGGGAAGGTTCCAGCCGAAATGCGCTAGAGGGTGGACTTGGACAGGCCACCCCGGTTCATGACCTCTGCGCGGCGCAGCAGGCGGCGCGGGGCAATGGGCTGCGCGTTGGTGCTCATGTTGTCTCCTTCGCCGCGGCTTGCGGCTGATTCTTTGGCGTGGTGGGGCAAGGGGCGTGCGCGGCGCGCGCTGCGGCAGCGGCCAGGTGTCGCTGGGGCGTGTCAGCCACTGGCCGCTCGGCCTTCGCCTGGCATGGTCAAGCGCAGCTGGATGACGTTGTCCGCCGGTGCCGCGATCTCCAGCATCACTTTGCGCGGAGCCCGCGCCGGCCGGTTGATACGACGCCGTTCGGCAAGTGCCAGGGCAGGCTCCGCGTGCTTGCTGCTGGCGCGGCAGCGGCATTCAACGAAGTTTCCGACGCCGCCCTGATCGTGGATGTGGCGCGCGCTGTGCCCGTCGGCACACGTGGGCAAGCCCTCGGGGTGGCTGATGTGTCGCTGAGTCATGCTCGGATCTCCGGGTAGCAGTCCATGTAGGCGCCGATCACTTCGGCTGCGCCTTGCGGGACGATGGCATCGCCGTAGGCGCGCAGGCGTCCCGCGCGGCCGGGAATCCCATGAGCCAGCAGGGGAATTCCGGGTTCAATCCGACGCCCTTTGGCGTCGTGGCCGGTGATCCGTATGGCGGAACTCCAGAAGTCATCGCCACCGCCTGATTCAACGGGACGCCCGTGTCGTGCTCCCTCGGCGGTCGATAGCCGCGACGTGCATCTGCGGCTGTCGGCGTCGGCCATAGCCGCGCCTTCCGAGCGATCCAGAACACCTGCCGCGGCAAGAGGTCCAGCCTGCTCGCGCCATCCTTCCGCGGCGCGAAGGACATGCCCAAACTGTCCTTGTGGTCGGGAGGGGGCGTGGGAAGTGGTGGGAGAAGGGCTGATTTGCAACACGTAGATGTGAATAGGGGCGAGATGTTTCCTGTCGGTTTCACTCTGGAATGAGACTGTTCAGCTTCATAAAATGATCTTCAGGATGATGTATCGCGCCAAAAAAGTGACACCCGGCCGCGGGTAGGCATCCCTTTACTCTGGACCACGGTGGTGTCACGATGCGCGTACTTGGCCACGGGGACGACCAAGTGCGCATTAGAAGTTCCCCTTATTTGGATACACGGGAGACTCGCCATGAATGGTCTGAATCAAAACACCGGCGACTGCTAAAGCGCTAGACCAGGGCCCCGAAAGGGGCCCTTCCTACATACAGGGGTGTGTGCATGGACGCGAGTAAAAATACTGTACTTGAACATATCAGCATTCGTATGCGGATCGCGTACGGCGTGTTGGCGCTGTTCGTTGCGATGTGTGTTGGCCTGGAGCTGAGTGATCAGTCGGTATACGAACAGTACAAGGCCTTCATCATTGCTATAGCAGGCGCTTTCTTTGTTGGAACGTCGGCGTTAGCCGTGCATCGTTGCGCCTGTTGCGGCCCGCGCAGTATCGGCCAAGTGTGCTTCTACTCGATATTTCTGTTGATAGTGACCCTGGTAATTCTTTATTGGGTCTACTTCTTGGCGGTCGGGCCAATACTTCCGAAGGATTCTGACAAGACGCCTTATGGTTTGGACAAGCTGCTCAACGTACCTCCGGTAGTAGCCGCAATTTGGGCCGCAGGAGTGGGTTGGTACATCCATTTCCAAGCCACCGCTAAGGGGCACAGGACCAACAATGCTCTGTCGCTATTGATGCAGACGCGGACTAGTAAAGAATTTCTACAGCGCACAGAGACAGTTGCTTTGGTTTTCCCGCATGGGGTTGCGGTTCCTGCGGATATTGCGGGTTCTACGCTTTCAACGTTGGGTGCGCTTCAAGCGCAGCTGGCGGCTGCAACAGTTGACGCAATCCCGGCATTGAACAAAAAGATCCGCGATGTTGAGGGTGTGGTGGCGCTGCGATACATGCTGAACTTTTACGAATTCATGGCAGTTGGTATCGAGAAAAATGATCTGGATGATCATTTGCTTTACGATACGCTGGGAATTCACGTTCCATCTATTTTTCGACGTGGCACTGAGGTCGTTGCGGCTGCGCGCGGGCGTGGTGGCGCCGATGTCTTGGCATTCTCCAGTCTTGAGCCACTCGTGGTCCGATGGGAGCGGCAGGCCCTGAAAGAGACCCATGCAAGAGAGGCTAGCAGGTCCAGTCCGCCTGGTTGACGATTTTGGCCCAGGGTTCCATTCCAGAACTTTCAGAGCGATTCGCATGAGCCCGTCTGCTGTTTTGCGCAGAGTAGCCAGTGCCCTTGATCAACTGGCAATCGGCAATCTGGAGGCCGCGTTAGTCCAGATCGTCCCGGCATTAGACATTAGTGCCAAGCGGCGCAGACCTTCCGTCAGTAAGGTGGGGGAGCGCATGCGAGGATGGTTCAGGGATATGGAAGGCGTCATCACAGCGCTCGGGATGGGCGTAACGCTCATCAATGTTCGGGTCGATGGATTAACCGTTTCCGACGCGCTCTATAAGTTCCTGCGGAATGGAACTGCACACGATGGTGAGCTTGATCCCAGATTGAAGCTTAACGACCATGCGCAAGTGCGAATCGGATCTTCTTGGGAGCTACCGGAGGCTGTAGTCTCAGCTTTAGTGGTGGCAGTTATCGTGGCGAAGGAGAATCGTCACGAACGGCTCGACCGCGCAGATGGACTGCATCTTATGGGAAATTCGTATCAGGTTGACGCGCTTTGGGGGCAAGAGGACATGGTTCGTGGCATGATCCTCGGGCGTCTAGCACCGGGCGGGAATCCGCCGGCGTCACCGCCCTGACGCAAAGCCATCCGTGCAATCCCAAGGGAAAAAGGGCGCGCATTCCTGAGAACCCTTAAATCATGCTGGCAGAGGACGGAATCGAACCGCCGCCCCGGGCATTATCGAACCTCTCGGTCCCTCCTGGCCAAGGCGGACTGGCTAGTCAGCGAGCATTCCCCGAGGGTCTTGAGGGTGTATTCGGGGATGGACGTGGATCTCCACCTGTTCAGAGCCTCTCCGCAGCCACATGCAAAGGAGTCGTCGTCCTTGGCCGGGGCATTGAATGTCCTGACGGAGTAGATAGCCGCGCAGTGCTGGCACTGCTCGTCGCCTGACGTCTGCCAACTCCAAGTCTTGCCCATGATGCCCCCTCGCCTGTTTGGGGTAAGCATAGTGCTCCGCAATCGCGGGAAACAGCAGTCTTTTCCCGAGGATTGGAGATGCCCGTTTGCTCAAATTGGGGGGCAGATGAACCCTAAGTCATTGATATGTAAGGCTCTGGTTCCGAGCGTCCCAGGTTGCTGAAGCAGCTTCAACTACTTAGGGGCGCAGATCGCCCCATGTTGGTGCTTCTGTTGACATTCCGGCATCTGGCGACGGAGTTGCTTTGTGCGAGTTATGGCCCTGAAGCTTTTCCGGCGGCCCCGAAGGTCTTGCGCAACTTGTCTTTGTTGTCCTCCAAGTGCTTCGCCAGGTTGCCGAGATAGGAGGCATGCCCCATTAGCTTAGGAAGCTCTTCGCGGATATGCACTTATTCCATGATCCGAAATTCCGAATCCGCGTCGGGGTCACCTGGTCCAACATAGTGCCCCCCTACTGGGGGTTTGTGGTTGAGGCTCGTAGAAAGGAACATGAGCGCATCATGGCCCTTCACTCGACGGCCGGCCCAGTGAGCGAAGGTGTGCCGGATTTGATGATGCATATCGAGGGTAGCGGCGACCTTGGCAACACCTTCGCTGATTTCCTTCTTACCTGGCCAAGCCTTAGCGCCTGACGCGAGATGCTCAATCACGGTCTTGTCGGGAAGCTTGCGGATCTCAACAGACTTTTTCGCCACGATGGCTTGCATTGCCAGCAGCACTCGGCGCGCCTCGAAGTCAGCAACACAGAAGGCTTGGATGAAACGCCCCAGGAGCAGGTAATCCTCTTCCTGAAGCGGCTCGGTGTCGCGTTGAACGCTTTTGACGGAAGCGTAGATTGCTTCCAGGCGAGCTTGCTGCACAGGATCCATTGTCAACTCCGTAGGCGGCGCGTCAGGGTCAAGGCAAATCACAAGCTGAGCATCCGACATTCGAGTGAACTTTGCCACTGCGCCACCAATGTTGGC
Organism: Stenotrophomonas sp. KH_036_B; assembly: GCF_057839485.1. Lineage (NCBI taxonomy): Bacteria > Pseudomonadati > Pseudomonadota > Gammaproteobacteria > Lysobacterales > Lysobacteraceae > Stenotrophomonas > Stenotrophomonas sp. KH_036_B. Next base: position 1,738,645 of record NZ_CM174491.1, read on the forward strand.
TCACGGGACATTGGTGAGGAGGCCTATGCGTTGGACGTCAGGTCGTTCCTTGCATTGGCCGGAGTCGTGCAAATTCCGTGCAACCGACAAAAGAAAAAGGGCTCGCATTGCTGTGAACCCTTAAAAAATGTTGGCCAAGGACGGAATCGAACCGCCGACACGGGGATTTTCAATCCGACCCTCGCCGACCGTTTCGCGCAAGCCAGCCGTGTTTCTTCAGCCTATGAGTTCTCAAGTAGAAATCGCTTTAAAGCACTTGATCCCATAGTGAGATGATCCCATCCTTGCCCTCAGAATCTTGATCGGAGGGAGTCCGGCGTCTCTTCGTTCTGCCAGGATGTGTTCAAGTTGAGGCCACTCTTCGGTCGGGAATTTGCACCCCAGTATGATCGCCGTTAGCGCCCTCGGTGCGACGCCAAGTTCCCGCTTGCTAACCCCTGCAATAGCGATTCGGTACTCGTTTTCGTACTCCCAGTTGCTTCCTTTCCGAAGCATCACGGCCCGTAACTCAGGGGCGGGAAAGCTTGGCCAGTGAACAATAGGGTACTCATCGGAGTACTCGACGGGAATTGCGGTCGCGAATATGCCCGGATCTAATGACGTGCGGAACTGTAGGCAAATGCCGCGATGGGACCGGGCGTAGTGGGCCCACATCAAGAGATTTTTTGGATGGGGAGTAAGGCACGTAACCCCGTGCAAGGCGCGGTCCCTACCTAGCCTCTCATTGTCCAAAACCTTTTCTAGGTTCAGCATTGCTTTGGAGACTCTTATCTTGGTTTCCGCCTTGCTGATTCCGCGCTCCCTTTTAACGGCGCGACCCATCCTCTCGAGTTCCCGTCGCACTGCCACCCGGTCGGCATCGGGCTCTACGCTGAACTTTATATCAAATGGATCGTTGAAATCCTCAGGGGAGCTTAGCCAGAGATTTGACGAGACAATGATTGAGCGTAGGTTTCGCAAGGATTTGGGATCTTCACGACTGATGCCCATGTACTTATACAAATGTCGTGGACCCTTAAACCATCGACGCGTGACATGACCGGGCGAGGTCTCGGCAGCCCTTCGGAGCCTGAGTTGCGCAAGGTTCGGACCGGGGTCTTGCAGTGCGGGTTGAGGAAATGCTTGGTTCTTCATGCGTCGTCCTTGAGAGCTATTTCCTCAATGTATCAAACCAAGGAGGATCACTGGCTTGTATTCTTGAAGGGGCCGGGTTTTGATCGGTGGTTACAGGAAGCTCACACTTGGACGGCGACTATGCTGCTCGGCTAAGCGGCAGCTGCAGCACTCGACCAGTGCGTAATTGTTCGAGGTAGTCCGCCCACTCCTGCATCATCCGCACTCTCTCCGCCATGTGCGTAGTCCGGTTGTAGGCCCGGCCGTTCGGATCTTTGACCGCGTGCGCCAGCTGGTGCTCGATGATGTCTGGCCGAAAGCCGAGGGCCTCATCCAGTAGCGTGCGCGCGGTCGCGCGGAACCCGTGCCCGGTGACGGTGTCCTTATCGAATCCCATGACGCGCAGCGCGGCCAGTACGGCCACCTCCGACATTGGCCGCTTGTCGGTACGCCCGCCGGGGAATACGTACTGCCCTTGGCCAGTCCAGGCGTGCAGCTCGCGCAGCACCGCCACAGCCTGAGTTGCCAACGGCACGTTGTGTGCCTGTCGCGTCTTCATGCGCGCGGCAGGGGTGCTCCATAGGCCAGCGTCCAGATCGACCTCAGTCCACTCCGCCTGCCGCAGCTCGCCGGGGCGGACGAACACCATGGGCGCCTTGAGCGCGGCCTGGACGACGGGCGTGCCGTGATAGGCGTGCAGGGCACGCAGCAGGCCACCCAGCTGCACGGGATCCACCACTGCGGCATGGTTCTTCTCTGGTGGCGGGATCAGGGCGCCGCGCAGGTCGGCGACAGGGTCCCGTTCTGCCCGGTCAGTCGCCACGGCGTACCGCATGACCTGTCCGCAGTTCTGCATGATCCGGTGGGCGGACTCGTAGGCGTCCCGCGCCTCCATCCGGCGGGCGACCTGCAGGAAGTCCGAGGCCTTCAGCTCGGCAGCGCTCTTGGCGCCGATGAAGGGGAGCACGTCCTTCTCGAACCATGCGGCGACCTTCTTCTCGTAGTTCGGCACCCAGGGCCGACCGGCTAGCCATTCGCGCGCGATGACCTCGAAGCTGCCGATGGTATCGGCAGCCCTCGTCGCTGCCGCCGCTTTCCGCTGCTCGCTGGGGTCGACGCCGCTGGCCAGCAGTCGGCGGGCGTCCTCGCGGGCCTCCCGCCGACTGCTGGCCAGGCTCACGTCCGGGTAAAGGCCCAGTGTCAGCAACTTCTCCTTGCCGGCAATGCGGTACTTCCAGCGCCAGCTCTTGGCGCCGGCAATGGTGATGAGGAGGAACAAGCCGCCGCCGTCCGCAAGCTTTTGTGGCTTATCGGACGGCTTGGCGCGACGGATGGCAGCGTCGGTCAATGGCATGGGGGTATCGGGTTTTCGGTAGGGCGGATACCTCCAGATATACCCCCAGCGTCTCATTGGCTGCAACGGAACAGCCCGGACAACCCCAGACAACAAAAAAGCCGGAACCCCTTGTTTGACGGGAGGTTCCGGCTTTCTGTGGTCCTTGTGGGACCGTCTAATGGTGGAGGTGGGCTCTATCGCATTCGGCTCGGAAACCTTTACGCAGCAATGGTTGCGGGGCTTCCGGAAACGCCTGTACCCCCAGCCGTACCCCCGGATTCAACCGCATGGTCCCGCTCAGACACTAAGGCCAGAATCCAGGCTTCGACCTCCGATTCGACCCACCGAACCGACGACCCAAGGGCGACCGGTTTGGGGAAGGTTCCGGCCGAAATGCGCGAATAGAGGGTCGATTTCGATAGGCCGACCCGGTCCATCACCTCGGCACGGCGCAGAAGGCGGCGGGGGGGGATGGGCTGGACGTTGGTGCTCATGATGTGTCCTTCGCCGCAGTGGGCGGCTGTTTCTTTGGCAAGGTGAGGCGACGCAGTTGAGTTGTTTGGCCGGCGGGTTCAGCCGCTAGCTGCCCGGCCTTCGCTTGGCATCTGCAGGCGCAGCTGAATCACGTTGTCCGCCGGGGCATCGATCAACGGAAGAACCTTGCGCGCGCTGCGGACGGGGCGGTTGATCCGGCGCCACTCGGCCAAGGCCTGGGCGGGGTCCGCGTGCTTGCTCGTGGCACGGCACCGGCATTCGACCAAGTGGCCGCCGCCGGCGGACAGGCCGCGCGGGTCGTGGATGTGGCGCGCGCTGTGCCCGGCGGCACACTGCGGCAGGCTCTCGGGGTGGCTGATGTGTCGTTGTGTCATTGCGCAGCCTCGGAATGCTTCTGAAATGCGGGTCTCGCCCATTGCTCATCAAACGACGGCGGCGCAGACTCACTCTTTCTGCCCGCAAGGCCGAACCCGTGGCACGCCAAATAGCTCCAGAGTCGCTTCACCGCGTGGATCTCACCGTAGAGGGAACTGGGTACTCGGCCACCATCTGGCGCGGTGGCGCCGCACAGTGGCGCCTTCTGTCTGTGGAAATCGATGGCGCGGGGAACTACGAGCCAGATAGAGCGGACCACGAGTCTTGCCGCAGCGCACTGGATGCAGCTGAAGGGGTCGTCAGGGTCTGGCTTTCGATGAGTCGAAGCTGAGGCCGCGAGTGCCCAGGTGAGTGGAGGCTGCTGTCGCTGGATATCGAGCGCCGCGCCACCCTGAAAGTGAGCAGGGCGGGCTTTGCGTCTTGCCGTGCGGCGCGTCAAGGGGCCGAGAAGCTTGCACTGGCAAGCATTAAGGTCGGCGGCAGCGCAGGCGCAGACGCCGCACAGGATCGATTGCGCCACGAATACTGAATTGATCAGGTTCCGCTCTTCACAGGAATCTTCGTCGTAGGTAGAGTTCGCTCGCCCATTCAGTTCTGGACCCAGATGACCGCCCCTAGCGACAGTGACACTCTCCGCAGCAGCATCCGTGGCTATGCCTTTGTCCTGACCGTCGTCGAGTTGGAGGACGCGTTGTTTGAGTACAGGGCGGAGATCGAAGGTCAGGCGTTGTGGGTAGGGAAGCACTCCCCCATACGCTCGAAGGGTGATGCATTGCAGCTCGGGTTGGCGGCCGTTGAGGAATCCATTGCAGCGCTTCCTGAAAAGCGCGGATAGAAGGTCAACCATGTGGCGCACCGTTCGGTAGCTGGGCGCGCAGGTCGCGAGGCGGTGCGACGTTGGCCGGCGTGATGGGTTCGCTGTGTCCGGGGCAACCGCCGCCGGTGTAGTCGAATCCCTCGCACGCCGTCGCCAGCGGGATGACTTCATGGCCTTTCGCCAGGTGGTCCAGCAGTACGTCCTTTGCCTCGTCGGCCGTCAGGCGGCGCCCGGTCTGGCTGTTGCTGAACATGCTTCCCAGCTCGCGGCGGCTGGAACTCTTCAGGCTGCCCCGGACGCTGAGCGCGACGTGGAAGGTTGTGTCAGCCACGGGCCACCCGGCCTTCGCACGGCATCGTCAGGCGCAGCTGGATCACGTTGTCGGCCGGCGGCGCGATCTTCGGCGGCACCCTGCGCGGCGCCCGCGCCGGCCGGTTGATACGACGCCACTCGGCCAGTGCCAAGACAGGCGCCGCGTGCTTGCTGCTAGCGCGGCAGCGGCAGTCGATGAAGTGTCCGCCCCCGGCGGCGAGGCCACGCAGATCGTGGATATGGCGCGCGCTGTGCCCGTCGGCACACGTGGGCAAGCCCTCGGGGTGGCTGATGTGTCGCTGAGTCATGCTCGGATCTCCGGGTAGCAGTCCATGTATGCGCCGATCACTTCGGCTGCGACTTGCGGGACGATGGCATTGCCGTAGGCGCGCAGGCGTCCCACACGGGCAGGAACCCCATGAGCCAGCAAACGAATGCTGGGTTCAAAGCGCCGGGACTGCCCGTCGTGACCGATGATTCGCTCTGCGCCGCTCCAAGCGCTGCGGGCCGCTCGCGAGCTATCCAGTAGACCTGTCGTGGGACCAGGTCCATGCGGCCCGCCCCGTCCTTCCTGGGTGCGAAGGACATTCCCGCCGAATCCTTGTGGTCCCGCGTCGTTGGCGTTGGCCACATCGCCCGTGCGGTCTCCAATCGGGCTTGAATTGCCAACCCGATCTCCCGGCCAGCTGCAATCCGCTTGTCGATTCCTGGAAGGTGGCAATCCAGCTTCGTCCCGTCGCTCGCCAGAGGCGTGCGCCAAAAACCAGAGCCGGTCGCGCCGGTGGGGCGCGTCGACGGCACAAGCCGGGACAACGGTCGCCCCGCAGGCGTAGTCGATTCCTTCCATGTCAGCGAACACTCCGTCGATCCAGTCCTTGCCAACCGCCGCCGCAACCTGCTCTCCCATGAGGACAGCGGGCCGGCGGGCACGGGCGAGCCGGAAAAGGTGGGGCCACAGGTGCCGATCGTCAGCCTGGGCTTTGCCCTTGCCCGCGACGGAGAACGGCTGGCAGGGTGCCGAGCCGGTCCACAGCTCGCGATCATCGGGCCACCCAGCAAGTCGGGCTGCGAGGGGCCATCCGCCGATGCCGGCGAAGAAGTGACACTGCCGGTATCCGGCGAGGTCATCGGGTTGAACATCGGTAATGCTCCTGGTGTCGACGTCGCCAGCGGGGATCAGCCCCTCGGCGATCAGGTTGCGCAGCCATTGCGCGGCGAAGGGGTCCCGCTCGCTGTAGTAATTCACCCGACTATTCCTCACCGGCAGAACATGTGAGCATCAAGCAATTCCCAAGCAAGGAGAGCGATGTGGATCGACGGCAAAGAAGGGTGAAGCGTGGAAAGGCGTACAAGCTGATAAAGACAATCTGCGAGGGATTACTCGCGGTTATGTCGATCGCCGGTGGTCCAGCAATTGTCTTGCTCGCGTTTGACCCTGCAACGAATTTTGTGCCGTACGCGTCACGCAACATCGTAATTGCGGCCTTAGTCTTGGCTGGTGGGATTCTGCCGATGATCCCAGTCGTTTCATTCGTATTTGGCACTTGTCCGAAAAAACTCGGAGATGGCGCGGGCGCCGTCCGTATTGCATCCGTTTTTGTCGTGGCTTGCGCCTGCATATTCTTGAACTCTGCTGCGCTGGATTGGCATGATGGAAGGGCTGCTGAATCCCGCGAAAATGACCGACGCATCGAAGATGGAAAACGCGCGCAGTCGACAGCTGAAAAGACAGAACTTCGAGAGTTGATCGAAGCGGCAGTGGCAGCCAGGTGTGGACGTCCCTGAGGGGCGCCATAGCCAACGCCATCGCGCGCTGTAGCAACATTGGGACGGAGTTGAAGCGGATCAGCCATTGTCCACCCCCGGCGCTGCATCGAGCGCGTCCAGCTGTGCCGCGATCAACGCTCCAGCGCGCACCAGGTCACTGCGAACGTCGTGTGGCTTCCACCACAGGCGGTGCCACGGCCAGCAAGCGGGCGGTGTGCTGGTGGCAATGTGTTCGCGTCCGCCGCTGGCGAGGTCCATCGCCGCAAGCTGGACGTAGGCAAGGGCGGCCTTCGCCAGTTCGCCCGCCTTGTAGTCGGCGTCGTTGCTTGGGCTGAAGCCCTCGATATCGACCTGGCGTTGGCGCTCTTCGGCGATGGCGCGTGCACCGCTGCTCGCGCCGATGGCTAGCGCAGGGTTGTCGATCATCGGCAGCCAGCCAACAGGAGTGCCGGAGCCATCCGTGAAGTGGTCGTGCGTCCAGCACCAGCCGACCATCTGCCAGTCTGCGTCTGCGTCTGAGTCGTTGTCGAGGTTGCAGCTTCCGATGGTCCAGGCAGGCTCTATGGTGTCTTCGATTTGGTGCTCATCGAAATCCACGAGGAGGCGGACTAGCGTCCCGTCTCGCGGCGCGGTGTCCATCGAGCGCGGCGTCACCGTTGAGGCCGGCACCAGCGCGATGGTGAAGCTGCTCTGGCTGTGTTCTTCGATCAGGGCCTTCTCGCGCGGTGTAATGGCGCGCTCGCCTCCGTCCCACCACATCGCCGCCGAAGGTGACGAAGGTGGCGCTTTATCCAGGCATTCGCGGAGCGACTGCGCCATTTTTGGCGCGTTGTGCGGACTGGAGGTCATACGGATGCTCCTACGGTCTTCATCTGCTTGTTGCGGGCCTCTGCGCTCGCGTCGTTGATCTGGCGGCGGGTCATGCTTGGCCGAATCCCGGTGTTATCAAGGACTTCGATCTTCCCGCCGGCTTGCTGGAAGGCGCGCACCAGAAGCGCCAGCTTCTGGCGCTCCTCGTCCTTGTGGAGCACGGTCGTGCTGTTGTTGCTGCCGGTAGGTGCCGAACGCATGACGCGGGCGGCAGCCTGGCGGGAGGGTTCAGCGCCTTCGCCGCGACCACGCATAAGCCTCTGCATGGCGGTCGTGAGACTCCAGACCCTGTTGCCCGCGACAGTAGTCGAGCGCACCTGTTCCGAATCACACATCGCCTTGAGGGAGTTGTTGAGCTGCTTGAGGCTGCAGTCGATGCCAGCGGCGAGAAGCTGCTCATCGGTTGCACCAGCGGGAAGCGCAGCTAGAACTTCGCGAATGAGCGCGGCGCGGCCGAAGCGTTGGATCTTTCCGGTCATGCTGTTTCCTTGGGATTTGCGTCGCGCACGCGCACGCCGCTGCGATCCAGCCAACGGCGCGCTGCCTGGAGTGACTTCTGGGAGAGCGGGAATCGACCCGCGCCGAGGTGGAGAAGACGGCCGCTCACCGATACGGTGCGGCGGGTTGTCGCCGACACCTCGGTTGGCCTGATGCTGTGTGGGCTGGCATACACACCCGCCCATAGCCAGCCAGCGCAGACCATCAGAACCAAGGTTGTGCCCTGGCTTCCTGTTGCGAAAGACTGCTCCATGGGAAGTGGTTGGGCGCTCATGCTTTCACCGCCATTGACCGATAGGAACTCGACAGCGCGTCGTATTCGATGGCCAGCTGGAGGTAGTGCTGGACCATGTCCTGACTACCGCACAAGGCTGCTGCTTCGGCTTCAATCCGACAGGCGGCGGCGTGTGTCGCAAGCGCTTCGGCCTTTTTCACCTCGTAGGAGGCGCTCACGCGGCGCCAGCCTTGGCCCGTGCCTGTGCGATCAAGGATTCAGCCTGCGCTCGCCCCCGACCGGTCAGCGTTGCCTTGGTCGGAAACAGGGGGTCGTCGTAGTCGATCATTGCCCGCTCGTAGAGCCAGTTGACGACCCGCCGGGTGAAAATGGCGGCGGGCTGCTTGGGTGAGTAGAAGCCGCCGCGCGTGCGTTTGAGGGCATGGCCCGTGGCGCCGCTCGCGGTGATGAGCGCGGCGCGCTCGAGGGGTTTGAGAGGGGCGGCCATTGCGTTCTCCAGGTCAAGCCGCGTGCTGGGCCGGAAGGCGCGCCAGCACGTCGCCACGAGCGCGGGCGAGGTGGGAAATCGGGATCAGCTGTGCTGCCAGGCCAGGGTCGGTCCAGCGCAGCTCAGCAATCGCGAGCGAAGGACTGGGCACAGTGGCTTTCTGGCAGAGGTGGCACTCGAAATGGATCAAGGCCGGGCACGGAGCGCCCAACTGGTGGCCAGTGGGGGCGCCAAGGGTGGTCACGATTTGCGGTCGGTGACCCGGCTTGCACAAGGGAATCGAAGAGGGGGTGGGGCGGGCTGTCTGCATGGCGTCAGCCTCGAACAGACGAAAAGACGGCGAAGCGGGCCCCGGCGGCTTCGCGATCCGCGTGCGCTTGGCTGATCTCAACCAGGCGTAGCGGGACAACCACTGCCGCTACAGCGGCAAGGAAGGCCCATGCGACCCGATACCGGCGGCTCATGCCCTCACCTCGGCAGCCATGTCACGCGACTCGGCTTCGGCGCGGTGGCCGGCAACGCCGATGCGACGCGAGCGGCGAAGCTGGTTGCGGCCGTGCTCGCCGGCGCTGCGGGCACGCAGGACGTTGGCGCGGGTGTGGTCCCGAGCGGCCTGCGCCAGCAGGCACGACGCGGCCTGGATCGGCAGCGGGGGCTTGGGCAGGGAGTCGGCAGCGGTTCGGTAGGACATGGCGCTCTCCAAGAAAAGGAGGGCGCCGGCGGGCCTGGTGCCTGGGGAGAGGCGTCTTCCGGCCAGCAGGGGAGGGCTGGCCGAGAGGGGCGGCCTGCCGGTCGCCCGCCGGCGGTTCGCCGGCGACGCAAACATTAAGCGGGCTTTACACGCGGTGTCAAGCGCACTTAGCAATTCGATGGGTAGCCGTCTCCCTGCGGTTGGTATGATGGGCCTGCGGCAGGATGCCGCCTGAGACCGGAGAGCTTATGAGGGTGTGGGTAGCAGCAGTGATCGCGCTGGGTGTAGCTGGGGCCGGGGTAGGGCTGTGGCGGAAGCTTGGGTCCACGGAGGGCGTGCCGATCGCGCAGCCTAGCGAGTGGCGGCCGGCAAAACAGATAACCTTGGCCACCGCTGGTGGCGGCACCAAGACAGTTCACCTGCAGCCGGATGAGAAGGCAGTTCGCGATGCCTCCATGGGTCGCATCGTCGCCTTCGATCAACGGTGGAATGACGCAGTGCGTCTCGCATCGACAACGCCCCAGCTCCAATTGGCTGGCCCTATCAGGGACCTACAGAGCCTGGTGAGGCAGAGTGCAGTAGTTGAGCTGTCGCCGTGCTTCGAACAGGGACGGCTGTATTGGACGGGTGGCTTGGATGCGGAGGCGCGCGCGATGATGGCGTTCATGTCATCGCAGTGGCGGGCCAAGGGCGAGGCTGAGCAGGACGCTCGCGCCAATCTGTCCAACTGGACAAGGGTGGTGGACGCCTGTCGTTAACAGGCGTCCTGAGGCCTCAGATGGCAGGGGGCGCGTCTGGCGCGCCCAGGCCCTGCTGAGCACAGTCCTCCAAGCACTTCATGCGCTCCAGCAATTCGTCTAGGTCGTCATCCGGCAGCGAAGACATGAACAGCGCGTTGTTGCGGTCCAGAATCCGTTGAATTTCATTAGTCCAACCGTACCATCCGGCAATTCGGGTGATCTCGCGCGCCGCTACGGCGCGCCAGTCCGACTCCAATGGCACCGGCGCGCTGTAGGTCTCGAAGTGCTGGAACCTACGCCAGGCTTCCGTCTTGGTTTGAGCTTGGTCGCGCGGCTCTGCGCGGGTTGGTGTTGCTTCGCTGAGTAATTGCCGCAGCCGCGAAACCTTTTCCCGAGACGACATCCTTCGTACTCCCTGTTGCCGCACTCACGCTGCGGCAGCTTGAACGAAGCGCAGCACCTTCGCCCGTGGCAGTTCCTCTTGAAGCAGGTCGTACGCTAGGAGCGTCACTTGTGCCCGCTTGTCGGGTGGCAGCTCCAGACCTCGCTCATCGAGGGCCTCGGCTACCAGCTGGAAGGCAACTATCCAGTTATCCAATGTCACTGGTTGAGACGGTGTCGAATTCTCGGCCGCAGCGGTGGTGCTGCACTCACCCAGCAGCAGCTCTCGCGCGTCGATCTGGACAGCGTCGGCAATCTTGAATAGCTGCACCGCCTTGACGTGCTCCGACACGACGTTGTCGTTGAGCCAGTTGCTGATGGTCGCTGTAGTCGTATCGGACGCGCGCGCAAGGTCCGCCGGTTTGTTTATCCGTGCGGCTTGCATGGCGCGCTGTAGGCGCTGTCCGAGGCTGGTATTAGGCATAAGCCAGCTTAACAATTGGACTGATAAGGGGGCTTGACTCAAAGTTAAGACCTCTTAATACTATGGCTCGACATGACCCAGCCACCTACCAAGCATGAAGTGAGGACCGCTCTCGGCTTCGAAACCGATGCGGATTTGGCCGACCTGTTCGGTATCTCCCGTGCGGCCGTTGCCCAGTGGGACAGGGACAAGCCCATCCCAGAATTGCGGTGGCTCCAGCTCAGGGACCTGCGCCCTGGCGTGATCGTAGGAGAGGCGAAGTGAACGAGCCCGATGTGATTCCACTTGATCCCGGCCTGAGTAACAGCGAGGTCGGTCTGCTTTTGGATCCTGGCCTTATCGTCACGCGCCACCCTGATGGTGTGGCCTTTGATGCCGACGGATGGGCGGTGCTTCGTTGTGCGCGACAAGCCGCAGCACGACCGCTTCATTGGTGGGAGGTTCCGACACATGCATGACCCCTGCATTGGACGGAGTGAAGAAGACCGCCACGACTCCGCCGACGCCAACACCCTCGCTGAAGTGGCGAAGTGCGGTGAAGGAAATGTGGTTCTGGAAGAGAATGATCTCGCTCATGGCAAGCATGGTGCGGGTGTCTATGCCAGGGGCGGAACGATGAAATGCGCCACGTTTCAGTGGGTGATGAAATGACCTGCGCGCGCTCCGATATCTACTGGCGCGATGCTGCATACAACGCTGTTTCCAAGATGCCCGGAAGCGTGGTCGCCGCCGCTGCATACCTGACTGAACGACGCGGGGTGAGTATCAAAGGTGAGACCCTTCGCAAAAAGTTGCGTGGCATAGAGGGCGAGTCGCTCTCGATGGAAATGCTCGAGATGCTCACCGAGTGGATGGTCGAGCAAGCGGCGGGTACCGCGATCGCCACTGATTGGATACTGTCCCTCGCAGCTCAGTTCAACTTGGCCGTTGACCACGTGCCTGCCGCCCCTGATGCGGGATGGCCTGACGAGATCGCGGCGATAAAAGACAAGCTTCTGCACGTCTCGAAGTTCTGCGGTCAGCTTTCCGCTGTCGCGCTCGATGTGCTTGAGGACAGTGAGGTGACGTTGAGCGAGGCCGATAGGATGCTCGACGCGCTGCAGGCCCTGCGTACGATGTGCCATCGCATGGAACGCAACCTCCGACGTGCGCTGACGAAGAGTCGGCGGCGCGAATGATGTGGCCATCTACCGCGCGCCCCGGGCTAGAGCTATGAGCGGCCGCAAGAGCATCACTCCCGTCGCCCGCGCCGAGATGGAGCGCATCGAGCGCCTGCTCAGTGGCAGCGAAGCCGGCCCCGTCGGTGACGAGGCGTTGGCCGAGCGAGAACGGCTCTGGGCCCAGCATCGAAAAGCCACGGACATGCAGTCCGAAATGCCCTTGGGGAATCCGCTCCGCCATGACCAGCACTGACCTCTCCCCGTCCCCCCGGGTTGGCAAGGAAGAGCCGCACGAACGGTTCAGTTTCATCTGCATTTCGGACCTGAATGTCGACCCTGAACGAGCGCCAGTCGATGGGTCCTCCCTAGGCTGGCTGCGTGCGGGTAATCAAACGCGCACTGCTCGTGTACATAGCGGCTCTGGAACTTACTGAATGTCTGCCAATTACACTGATGTGCTCGGCCAGCTCACCGATGCTGGCCTGATCCTCGACACCTTAGATACCAGCGGGCGCATGGTGCGCTGCCGCGTCGAAGGCTCGCGCGAGCGTCGCGGCTGGTACGTGCTCCATGAGCTCAACACCAGCAGCGGCGATACGCTGATCGTCGGCACCTTCGGCGTTTGGCACGGAAACGACAACGGTGCGCAAAAGGTCGAGCTGCACAAGCGCGACAGTGCATTCAGCCAGGAGCAGCGTGAGGCCCTCAAGCGCCGGCTGGCCGAGGACCGCCGCAGGGCAGAAGCGGCACGGTTGGAGCAGAACCGACGCGCGGCGGCGCGGGCGACGGCGGCCTGGAACAAGGCGCTGCCCGAGGGCGAGGCCGACTACCTGGCCGACAAGGCGGTGCAGGCATTCGGCCTGCGCTACGGCCGCAGTGGTGTCGCCCTGGTGCCGCTGCTGGACCCGAATGGTTCCGTACACGGCTTGCAGGTGCTGCGCAGTACCAAACAGGCCAAGGCCACCAACAAGCCGGCCAAAGAATTCTGGCCGCCCGGACTGGCCAAGAAGGGCCACTTCCACCTGATCGGCGGCACGCCGCAGTGGATCCTGCTGGTAGCCGAAGGCTATGCCACTGCCTCCACCCTGCATATGGCTACCGGCTATCCGGTCGCGGTCGCTTTCGACGCCGGCAACCTGATGCCGGTCGCATCTGCGCTTGCCAAGCGTTACCGCAGCACCAAGGTGCTGGTCTGCGGCGACGATGACGTGCTGCAGAAATGCCGGCGCTGCAAATCCCGCCTGGTGCTGGCCGACGCGCCGGGGATCTGCCCCACCTGCGGGGAGTCGCACGGCGCATCCAATGCCGGCTTGCTCGGCGCGGAAGCAGCGGCGATGGACGTGGGCGGGGCAGTGCTGTTGCCGGGCTTCTCCGACGAGTCCGGTCGCCGCGAGCGCTTCATCGACACCGGCCGCAAGATGAGCGACTTCAATGACCTGCACGTGCTCGAAGGCCTGCATGTCGTGCGCAGTCAGGTCGAGGCCCGCATCACGGAGCTTTCGTGGCGCCCGCGTAGCGAAAATCGCGCGCCGTCGGTCACCACCACCGGGGGCGCGGGGCAGGCACCGCTTAAGCCCATCGATTCGCTGGACGAACTGCTGGAGCGCTTTGCGCTGGTGTACGGGCAGGGCGGCACGGTGTTCGACCACAAAGAGCACATGTTGATGGCGCTGGGCGACATGGGTCATGCCTGCGTGCGCCGCGAACTGCATCGGGCGTGGATGGAGCATCCCAACAGATCCATCGTGCGGGTTCGCGAGGTCGACTTCGACCCATCGGGCACGAAGGAGGGGGTTACCTGCAATCTGTTCGCCGGCTGGCCGACCACGCCCAAGGCCGGCGAGTGCTCCAAGCTGCTGCACCTTCTGTGGCACATGTGCGGTAACGAGGCCAACCAAAAGGCCCTGTACGACTGGGTCCTGAAGTGGCTGGCATATCCGCTGCAGCATCCTGGGGCAAAGATGAAGAGCACCATCGTCATCCACGGCCCGCAGGGCACCGGCAAGAACATGTTCTTCGACGAGTACATGAAGCTGTTCGGGGACTACGGGCGCGTGCTGGACCAGGCCGCGCTGGAAGACAAGTTCAACGACTGGGCTAGCCGCAAGCTGTTCCTGCTGGCCGACGAAGTGGTCGCCCGCACTGAGGTGTATCACCTCAAGAACAAGCTCAAGGCGTTGATCACCGGCGACCGCATCCGGATCAACCCCAAGAACATCCAGGCGTACGAGGAAGACAACCACGCCAACCTAGTGTTCCTGTCCAACGAGGCCATGCCGGTTGTGCTGGAAGAAGACGACCGCCGCCACGCGGTGATCTGGACCCCGGACAAGCTGACCCAGGAGTTCTATCAGGAGGCGATGGCCGAGATCCGCAACGGCGGCACAGCGGCGTTGCACGATTACCTGCTGCGGCTGGACCTGGGCGACTTCTCCAACGGCACCAACCCACCGATGACCGATGCTAAGCGCGAGTTGATCGGGTTGAGCCAGGACAGCCCGCAACGGTTCCTAGACGAGCTTTATGGCAATGACATTCCAGGCGTCAAACCCCGGCCTGCGCTGTCAAAGGAATGGTACGAGCTCTACAAGGTGTGGTGCGGCAAGGAGGGGGTGCGCCCTGCGCCGAACCCCAAGTTCGTCAACGCCCTGGTGCGCAAGCGGCAGATCGTACACCCGGACCGGGCGCGCAAGCGTTACACGGTCGGGCAGACCACGCTGGGTCCACATGGGTTCTTGCTGCTGGGCGCTACCGCGCCCAGCGATGATCGCAGCGAGCAGGCCTTCCTGGGCGACGAGCTCGTCGCGTTCCGCAGTGCGTTCAACGACTACCGGGGACGTGCATGAGTCGCTCGCCTATAGACGTGCGGGACGTGCGGGATGGCGTGCGGGCCTCTGTGCGGGCATTTGGCCTTGTGGCAGTAGGCGTGTGCGGGACGTGCGGGACTTCCCTTACACACCTGTGCGGGCGTGCGCGCAGCGGAGCCCCGGGCATCACCTGCATGCATGCGCCCGCCCGCGCGTATAGGTGCCCGCACGTCCCGCACGTCCCGCACAACGAAGGCGCAGCAATCGTTTCGGGCATCTTCGTCCCCGCACACCACACCGCACGTGCCGCACCCACGCTCGCGCGCGCGCTTTCTCCTGTCACTGCTCTTTTGAAAATAATGGAAGGGGAGGCTGTCAATGGCTTCTGAGGATGTGCAGGTGTCGGGCAAAGACCTGGCGTTGCTGATTGGCTGCAGGCCGTCATACATAGTGGAACTGAAGAAGAAGGGCCGCTTGGTCTGCGCCGAGGACGGCAAGGGCTACATGCGCGACGCCTCTCTGGAGCTGTATGGCCAGACCCAGGACCCGGCATACAGTGCCGTCGCGGCTCGCCATGCGCAGGCGCGGGGCTCTGCCTTGGCGAGGGCGGGGGAAGGGGGGGTGTCCGACCTAGATTCTGACCAGGATGACGTGGACGTGGACGCGGACGGCGAAGGCGAGATCGGGGAGGGTGCCGCTGTGCCGGTCACGCCTGACGCCAAGCGCAAGGCCAAGGCGCTGGCCGACAAAGCGGAGATCGACGCCAAGGCCGCAGCCCGCGATTACGAAGTCAGCATGGGCAAGCTGCTCGATGCAGGTCAGGTCGAGCACGTGCTGGCCGAGGCCGCCACGGCGATTCGGGTGGAACTGGAGCGCATGGCTGACGCCTTGGCGCCGCAGCTTGCCGCGACCGCCGACGAGGTACGCTGCCGTGAGATGATCTGGAACGAGGTGAGCCACGCACTGGAAGAAATGAGCCGTGGCTTCCGCACCGCCTCGACGGCGGTGGCGGAATGACCGCCCAAGCTCGCCTGCACACTGTGCTCGCCCGCTCGCTGCAACCACGCCGTCCTCTGACCGTGTCGCAGTGGAACGATGAGCACATGCGCCTGTCCAGCAAGGGCAGCAGCAAGCCCGGCCGCTGGGTGACCGACCGCAATCCACCGCTGCGTGAGCCGATGGACAACATGTCTGCGCGCAGCCCGGTGCACGACCAGGCCTGCATGTTCCCGATCCAGTTCGGCAAGAGCCAGATCGCCACCAACTCCATTGCCTACTGGATGGACTATGCGCCCGCTCCGATCATGTACGCGCTGCCGGGTGAGGCATCCATGAACAAGTGGGTGAACCAGAAGCTCAACCCAATGATCGAGGTGTGCAACGCGGTGCGCCGGGCGTTGAGCAGCACCGCAAGCCGCGACAGCTCCAACCAGCGCACCTTCAAGGACTTCGCCGGCGGCCAGCTCTACGTGGAGCACATGGGTAGTCCCCAGCGACTGAAGTCGACCACGGTCAAGAACCTGGTGGTCGACGAAATCGATGAAGCCCCGCAGGTGCTGCTGACCGGCGATGACCCGGTCAAGATGCTGGATGGGCGCACCTCGTCTTTCCCCACAACCTACAAGCGCCTGTACATCAGCACGCCGGGTATCTCGGGTCTGAGCCGCATCGCGAAGCTGTACGAAAAATCGGACCAGCGCCGCTACCACGTACCGTGCCCGCACTGCGGACACTTCCAGCACCTGCAGTGGAGCGGGCTGCATTGGTCGCCTGATGCCAAGCATGCCTGGTATGCCTGCAACGACTGCGGCGCTTGCATCGAAGAGCACCACAAGGCGGATATGATCGCCGCCGGTCGCTGGGTGCCGGCCAACCCGGATTCGCCTATCCGCGGCTATCACATCAATTGCCTGTACTACCAGTTCGGGCTGGGCCCGCGCTGGGTCGACCTGGTGCGGGAGTGGCTCGATGCGCAGAACGATCCGGCCTCGCTGAAGACCTTCGTCAACGACCGCCTGGCCGAGACGTGGGAAGACCCGAAGATGCGGGCGGTCAAGCACAACGTGATCGCAGATCGCGTCGAACCGTACCGGCTTCGCTGTGCCCCGCGTGGGGTGCTGGCCATCACCGTAGGAGTGGACACCCAGGACAACCGGCTTGCGGTTCACGTGGTCGGCTGGGGGCGCGGGATGATCGCCTGGACCCTGGACTACGTCGAGCTTGCCGGTGACCCAGCAGAGGAAGGGGTGTGGGTCGCGCTCACGGATCTGCTCAATCGTCCCATCGAGCGGGAGGATGGCGTGCAGCTGCGGGCCTCGGCCACAGCCATCGACGCGGGTGGCCACCGCACCGAGGCGGTCAAAAACTATGTGCGGCAGCGCAAGGTCACCCGTGTCATGTGCATCTTTGGCGCGGTGCCAAACAACGCGCCGATTCTTTCCAAGGGCAAGCTTGCTGACGTGACTTGGAAGGAGCGGACGGACAAACGCGGCATCACCATCCATCACGTGGGAACCGTGGCCGCCAAGCACTACCTCTACAGCCGGTTGGCAGCTGACGCAGAGCGGCAGGCGGACGCGCGCTTGGTGCGCTTTAGCGACCAGCTATCGCCGGAGTTCTTCCCTGGTCTGGTCTCGGAGGTCTACAACCCGGTCAAGAATCGGTTCGAGAAACGCGTGACCCGCAACGAGCCGTTGGACACTTGGGTGTATGCCTACGCTGCTGCCCACCACGCGGAGGTGCGCCTGCATCGTTTCACCAAGACTGACTGGGATGCCCTGGAGGCAAGACTGGCCGGATCAGCCGCAGCACCAGCACCGGATCCCCGTGAAACATCGCTGGGTGGGGAAGGGGCCGCCGGCGCCGCCGTGGGGGTGGCCGCCGGACACCCTGCACCGGCTGGGCGATCGCGTAGCTCGGGCTTCGCCCGCGACGGCTGGGGACTGTAATGGCAAAGCGAAGAGAGACCAGCGAGCAGCTTCGAGAACGAATTCTGGCGGCGATGCTGGCGGACATCGGGATAAGCGAACGGATGGCGCAACCCTTCGTGGATTCGGTCATGCAGTGCTTTGCAGGCGAGCAGCCCTACTTCCCGGCAGTTGCCAAGAGATATGCGGTCGAGGAAATCCGTGCCGCGCTCAAGAATGGGATTCCCGTGAAACACGTGATGCGACAGTTCGATGTTTCCCGATCCAAGCTGCATGAACTGTTCCCTGGCGGGCTGCCAAAGCGCGAAGAAGGCGAGGTGTCCACGGTTTCAATGAAAGTGGCGACAAATTAGTTTTTCGTCTCTTTCAAATCAGTAACTTGCGATAGGCGGTGTCCACGAGTTTATTGAGTTCGTGGACAGCTAAGTCCCTAGCCTATGTAGTCATGAAGACTGCGCAGGAAATGCTGGATCTGTATATCGCCGCCGAACAGGCTGTCCTGCTTGGGCAGTCAGTTCGCTTCGGCGAGCGACAGTTGACCCGGGCAGATCTTGCGGAGATTCGCAACGGTCGCAAGGAATGGCAGTCTGCTGTGGCTCGAGCGGCAAGCGGCGGACGTCGCGCTCGTTGGGCGAACGCTGATTTCGGCGGTGTCACCTGATGTCCTCCGCGCTCACCGCCAAGACACGCCTAGCCGCAGCACTGAGCGCTGACCGGGCCGTTGCCACAGCGCGGGCCCAACTGGCTCCGGTGTTGGCGCGCGCCCACGAGGTCACTCGTCCATCGCGCAATCGTAAGCTCGCCCGGGACTGGGGCAGTGGCAACGCCATCGCGGGCATGGACGCACGTCAGCTTCGCGACCAGGCACGGCACCTTGAGCGCGATCTGGACTTGGCGGACAACGCCCTCAACGTCCTTGTCCAGAACACTGTTGGGTCTGGAATCGACGTACTTTCTGCGCCGCGCCTGCCGGGCCAGCCCATTCATCGCGCTCTGGCCCTGCAATTGGATGAGTTGTGGGACGCATGGTGGGATGCACCGGAAGTCACCGGCTCCCACGACTACGGCATGTGCCAGCAGTTGCTGGCCCGCAGCTGGTTCCGCGACGGCGATGCGTTCTACCAGGACCTGATCGGGCCAGTGTCGTATCTGGAGCACGGGTCGGTCGTGCCCTACAGCTTTGAGATGCTCGAAGCGGACCTGGTGCCACATGACTTCAACGATCCGGCGCGCAACATCAGCCAGGGCGTGGAATGCAATGCGTGGGGCAGGCCAGTGGCGTACCACGTATTCAAACGTCACCCGGGCGACCCGATGGGTGCGCGCACCGAGACCAAGCGTGTGTCGGCTGACTTCATGCACCGTATCGCCTTGGTGAAACGGTTGCACCAGCTGCGGGGGTTGAGCGTCTTCGCCAGCTCGATGTCGCGCTTCGAGGACGTGAAGGATTACGAAGAATCCGAACGCATCGCTGCGAAGGTTGCAGCGTCGATGACGTTCCAGATCAAGAAGGGCTCGGGCGAATCCTATGCTGGTGATCTGGGCGGTAATGCGTTGATCCAAGACGACGTGCCGATCCGTGAACTGCGCCTGGCACCTGGTGCAATCTTCGATGATCTCCTGCCCGGCGAGTCCATTGAAAGTCTGGGCACTGACCGGCCCAACCCCAATGCAGCGACGTGGCGCAAGGAACAGCTGCGTGCGGCTGCTGGCGGGATAGGCGTGAGCTATTCCAGTTTGTCGCTGGACTACAACGGCACCTACTCGGCACAGCGCCAGGAGCTGGTGGAGAAGTGGGGTAGCTACCTGATGCTGGCCGAACGTTTCATCGCGCTGTGTGTCCGACCGCAACGCATGCGCTTTGTCGAGGCCTGCGTTCTGTCCGGTCGCGTGAAGCTGCCTAGAGGCTGGACCCTGCGCGACTTGGCCGCTTCGACGTACGTGCGTCCGGTCATGCCTTGGATCGACCCACTGAAAGAGGCCTACGCCCGTGGCGAGGCTGAAGATCGCGGCTGGGTCTCTCCGCAGCAGAACACGTTGCAATACGGCAATAACCCGGCCGAGGTCCTGCGCCAACGCCAGGATTGGCAGCAACAGAACGAAGACCTGATGCCACCGGCATCCAACACCAGCGCTGAAGCCCGTGCCCGCGTGGTGGGCTCGCTGCAGCACGACCTCTCCAGGAGCGAATGACCATGCGTGCATGCCTGTTGGCCGCCGCCATCCAAACCACCATCCGGGCCGACGCTGGCCATGAGCCCGAGTTGGGGCCCGCGCTGTATCAGATCCGCGCCGAGGCCGACACGGCCGAAGTCATGATCTACGGCGCGATCGGCGGCTTCCTGTTCGAAGAATCGGTCTCAGCCAGCGACCTGGTCGATCAGATCGGCCAGATCACTGCCTCCACGATTCACGTACGCCTGAACAGCGTAGGCGGCATCGTTGCTGATGGACTGGCCATCCACAACGCGCTCAAGTCCCACACCGCGCGCAAGATCGTCACCGTGGAAGGGCAGGCGGCGTCCATCGCGTCGCTGATCCTGCAGGCCGGCGATGAGCGGCAGGTCTACGCCAGCTCGCTGGTGATGGTGCACGCCCCGCGCACGGTGGCCGCCGGTAGCGCCACTGCCTTCCGCCAGAACGCGGACGCCTTGGACGCTCATGCGGCCGCGATGCTGGAAGCGTACGCGGTCCGCTCGGGTCGCCGCGAGGACATGGAGCGCCTGCTTACCGATGACGTGGACCACTGGTACTCCGGCCCGCAGGCCGTGGAGGCCGGCTTGGCCGACACCGTCGTGGACGCCGAGCCGGGCGCCAGCGCTCGCTGGCAGGGGGCATCGGCCGTGGCCATCAGCGGCTACCTGCAGTCCATCGACGGTGCGGCCTCTTCGGTCACCGCCCAGCTTCGCCGCCACATTACGGCGTGCCTGTCGCCACACGTTTTCGCCTCTCTCCCTGAGGTCAGCCAGTCGGCCGTCATCGGCCATATCGAGGATCCAACCATGAACCAGCAGTACCGCCACATCCTCGCCAATGCCGGCCGCACCAGTGCGACTCCGGCAGGCGCAACCACCACCCCCGCCTCGGTCGCCGCGCCCGTAGCAGCACCGCCGGTGACGGCCGCGGCCGATCCGGTCCAGGTCGCGATGGGGGCACTGCGCGAGCGCAATTCGCAGATCCAAGCGATGGCCACTCCGCATATGGGCAACGCCCAGGTAAGCGAATACGTGAACAGCGTGATCGCGCAGGCTGACTCCAATGTCACCGCCGATGCGGTGGGCCGCCACATCCTGGCGCTGCTGGCCACCAATGCGGGTCCGCTCAACGGTGGGGCCAACTTCACCGCGGGTACCGACCAGCGTGAGCTGGCCCGCTCCGCGATGGCCAATGCCATCCAGGCCCGTGCCGGTCTGGTGCAGCCGACCGACGCCAATCCCTATCGCGGAATGACCATGGGCGAGATCGCTCGCGCGTGCGTCCAGGCCACTGGCACCAATGTGGCCGGCATGGATCGGATGCAGATTGTGGGTCTTGCCTTCACCCACAGCTCCTCCGATTTCCCTTCGCTGCTGGGCGACGCCTCGCGCCGGGCCGTGCTGCAGGGGTATCAGGAAGCGGAGGAGAACTTCGACCAGTTCACCCGCGCCGTCAACGTGCCGGACTTCAAGCCGACCAACTTGGTCGGACTGGGCGCCTTCTCGGATCTGGACATCGTGCCGGAAGGTGGCGAGTACAAGCACGGCACCTTCAGCGAACAGTCGCAGGCGATGAAGATCGTCACCTACGGCAAGCTCTTCACCATCACCCGTCAGGCGATCATCAACGATGACCTTGGCATCTTCAGCGACGTGCCGCGCAAGATGGGCCAGGCTGCCCGACGCACGCTTGCAAAGGCGGTTTTCGAGCTGATCAACGGCAACCCGATTCTGGCCGATGGCAAGCCGCTGTTCCACGCCGAGCACGGCAACCTCCTGCCGGCGGCGCTGATCAGCACCTCCAGCGTTGGCGGCATGCAGGCTCGGATGCGCCGTCAGAAGGACAAGGACGGCAACCTGATCCAGGTGCCGATGAAGGGGCTGCTGACCCCCGTTGCGCTGGGCGAACGCGCCCGCGCCGTACGCACTGCGGAGTTCGCTGTCGGGAGCGGCGGCGAGCGTGACCCGAACACCGTGCGTAACACCTTCGAAGTGTGGGACCACGGCCGGCTGGATGAAAAGAGCGCGGAGGCCTGGTACGGCGTGGCCAACCCGGCATTCGTGGACGGAATTGTGGTGGGTTACCTGGACGGTAACCAGTCCCCGTATCTCGAACAGGAACAGGGCTTCACCGTCGACGGTGTTGCCTGGAAGGTTCGCCTCGATGCTGCGCCGGCTATTGCCGATTACCGCGGCATCTACAAGAACCCGGGCAAGCCTGAACCCGCCGAAGCCTGATCCGAACCACGGTCAGGCGCTGCCATCGCGGCGCGCCTGATTGCCATTCATATCGAAAGTGAGGACTGAACCATGAAGAACGCACATCAGGACGGCCGCGTGCTGGATGTGACCCTGACCAGTGACGCCAAGAGCGGTGAGCTGGTGGTCGAGGGCAAGTTGGTCGGTGCTGCCGTCACGGACGGCAAGGTCGGCGAGATCATCGCTGTCCATGTGGAGGGCGTGTTCGAGCTGCCCAAGTTGGCTGCAGCGGTCTTCGCTGTGGGCGCGCCAGTCAACTGGGACGCCACTGCCAAGCACGCCATTGCGGCGGCGGCGGGTGCAGACCAGGTCGGTGACATCGGCTTTGCCGTGTACGCGGCGGCCGCAGGGGCAGCGACGGTGTACGTGCGCCTGACGCCGGGCACGGCTGCGGCTGGCGAGGCCGGCGGCGCGTAGAAGCTTGGCCGGTATCGCCCACATGCGCCGGGATGGCGTGGGCGATATCGGCATTTCACCACGGGCAAGGGGAACCTCATGAACACCACCACCACGCCGCGCGGCGTTCGCAACAACAATCCGGGCAACATCGACCGCACCAGCGTGGCTTGGCAGGGCGAAGACCGTTCCGCGACAGCCGTGGCCCGGGAGCATCGCTTCTGTGTGTTCACCACGCCGGAGGCCGGCTTTCGCGCCCTTGCCAAGACCCTGCTGACTTACCAGCGCAAGCATGGGCTGCGGACGGTAAAGGAGATCATCAACCGCTGGGCCCCGCCGGTGGAAAACAACACGGCCGCCTACGTCCACCGAGTGGCGGACGAAGTCGGCGTCGGAGGGACCGAGATCATTTCGTTGGACCGGCCCGTGACGTTGTTTCGCCTCGTGCGGGCCATTGCCCGGCATGAGAACGGCCGCCTGTACTGGGACGACGCTGTGATCGAGCGCGGCGTCACCGAGGCCTTGCAGTAATGGCCGGGCCGGACATTGGCGACGGCGCGCCTTGGTGGCTGGCTGGGAGCGTGGTGGCGTTCTGGCTGCTGCGGGAAACTTGGGGCGCGGTGCTGTCTCGCAAGAAGGAACGCACCGAAACCGATGCCAACATCAGCTTGATCGACGGCCTTGCCAGGCGCATCGAAACCCTGGAGAACCGCCTGTCCACTCAGGACGTGCGGCTCCAGCAAGAGGTGGATCTGCGCCTTCGCGCTCAGGAAGAAGCCAGCGCGCTGCGGACCCGGATCCGGCAGCTGGAGTCGGTCCTGCGCCAGCTGGGCGCCGTAATACCGGAAACCGATGGGGTGTCGGCATGATCCGCGCCCTGGCCATTGTCTTGGCCATCCTCTTCGGCGTCATCGTCTGGCAGCGAGGAAGCGTCTGGAAGTCCGACGCCGCAGAGGCGGCCGCCATCGCTGCCCGAGACGACGCAAACACCAAGTTGTCCGCAGCCAAGGCCGAGATTGGCGCGCTGGGCAGCACGATTGCAACCGAGCGCGGCAACGTCAGAGCAGCAAATGCATTGGCTGCGCGCTATGAACAGGAGAAGAAGCATGCGCAGGATGAGTCTGATCGCCTTGTCGATGATCTGCGTGCTGGCCAGCGTCAGCTGCACCAGCGCTGGCAAGCGGCCCTCCACACCGCTGCACTGTCCCAGGCCGCCTCCGCCGCCAGCCAACCTGATGGTGGCGCCGACGACCGGTTCCAAAGTGCGGGCCGAATTATTGGCGCCGCCGACCAGTGTGACGCCCAGGTAAGGGCGCTGCAGGCCTATGCCATTCACTGTGGAGGCGAGCCGTGATCCTGATGCTGCATCTGATCGCCTTGGCCGCATCGGTCGCAGGGCTGTACCTAGAGCGGGAAAATCGGCGCGTAGGCGGTGGACGCCGATGAATCAGCGTGAGTTCCTCTCCCAGCTGGATGCCGACCTGCATGCCAGCTTCGCCACCGCCGGCATGGCCGATCTCGCCCTCTACACCGCCCCGGGCGGCGCCTCAGCGCTGCCATGCCAGGTCTACGTCACTCGCGATGTCGAGACTGTCGGGGATCTCCGCCAGTTCAAGGCGCTCAGCGTTGAGGTCGACTATGTGCTCGGCAGCCTGGCGCTGGTCGGGCTGCAGCCGGCGCAGAAGGGCCGTCTGCTGGTCGATGGCGACTTGTATGAGAACGCCACCGAGCTCTCCAACGATGGCTCTTTAAGCCGCTGGAAGGTGCGCCGTGTCCAGCCCTGATAAGCAAGATCCAGCCAGCTGGCAGCTGGTCGAGTTCCTCGCAGCCCGCGTGCGCTTGATCACCAAGGCTGCGGGCTATCGCACCGACATCGGGAATGGCTTGGTGGTGGTCGACGACTCGGATGTACCGGCTGAGTTCGAAGGCCCGTCCACCGTCATCGAGGTGGACCGCATCAGCGCCACCTCTTCGGGTCGCTCCCAGGCTTCCTCGGATGTCGGGGTCGTGATCGAGTTCAGCGTACCGCGCGGGGGTGACCAGGAGAACCCCCGTCGCCTTGTCCATTGCGCCAGAGCAGACCTGCGCAAGGCTCTGAGCTTCGACATCCGCGCGCTGCCGAAGGGCGTGACCACCTTTGAAGTCACCGAAGCAAACCTGGCCACCGTCGGCGACGACGCGGGCCATTCCAGTGTTGTCGCTCAGATCACCGCACGGGCCGGTCTGACCGAAGTTTTCTAGCCCGTGTCCATTTCCCAGGAGAATCCCCATGGCCACACAGCCCAAGGTCCGCAAGTTCGCAGGCGATCTGCGGTTCTATGAGATTGGCAGCGGCGCCAATCGTATCCCGCTGATCCCCGACCCTGACGACAAGTTCGGTAACAAGCCGCTCGAACAGAGCTCGCTGACGTTTGGCTATGAGGCCGGCGACACGACCGAAGTGAAGAGCAAGCGCCGCGATGATCGCTACGGCCAGATCATCCACCGCGACGCAAATCCGGGCACCACCAACGTGACGGTGGGTGCGCTGGAAGTTCCGGTCGGCTTCCTCGCCCGCATGCTCTACGGCAGTGCGGTCACGACCACGGTGGCCGAGGGTGAGGTGACGGGGCAGGCTGTCACCATCCACAGCAAGGATGCCCCGGTCGAGTTGGGCCACCGCTTCGTGCTGGCGTTGCCGGCGCCTGTGGTCAAGAAGGGGAGCACCTCGTTGGTGGTTGGCACCGACTACACCATTGATAACCGGCAGGGGTTGCTCATTCCCAAGGCGGGTGGTGCTATCGAGCATGGCGATCTGCTCAGCGTTGACTACAGCTACGACGGCTACCTGGAGACTGCCATCAATGGCGGCGCGGTGCCGAACAAGTCCTTCACGATCCTGGGCGACGTCCAGGACCGCATTGGCGGCGACGAGGGCTTACTGCGTATTCCGCAGGTTGACCTGACCGTCGACGGGGATGTTGACTGGTTCAGTGACGAGCCGATCCAGCTGACCCTCACCGGGCCGGTGGTCTTCCGCTCCGAGGAGACCGCGCTGTACACCTTCAAGGTGTATGAGCAGGCATCCGCCTGATGGCGGCGCAGACCCACTGTGGTCTGCACGGGACGGCGCCCCTCGGGGCGTCGGTTCTCGCGTGCGGCGACAAGAACTGATGGCGAAGTTCGCGAACATTGATGCGCGCGGGAACGGGGCTGCGTTGGCACGGCTGGCAGCGCAAGTGAACGGGCTAAGCGCGACCGCCATCGCCAAGGCCGACGGAAAATCGATTGCCTCGGTTCGCAGGCGGTTCGAGCCGGCTGCAAAGCGGTCCATTCGAGAGGTCTACAACGTTCGCGCCAGCGATTTGTCAGGTCGCTTCACGGTGCTGTCCGGTGCTGACTCCAGCGGGGAGTTTTTGACACTCAACGCGTCAACGAAGCCGCTGCCGCTGATCGGGTTCGGCGGCCGATGGGGTGGGCGTAAGACCCCCGGTGCGACGGCCGGTATCCAGAAGGGCCAGCGCAAGGTTTATGCGTCGGCATTCATCGCCAAGGTTGGAGGCCGGTTGCGCCTTGTTGCGCGGCAATTCTCGCGTGACGCCACTGCGCCGTCCGGTCGCGATGGACGCAACAAGCTCCGGACGCTCACCGGTCCAAGCGCCTACCAGATGGTGATGGGCGAGGGGGACGCAATCGCTGCCCGGCTGGCACGGGAAATGAACGCGTTTCGTGGCAACGAGCTGATCCGTCAGCTGCAGCTGGCAAGGAAGAGGAAGGTCTGATGGCGAGCAATGCTGCATATGAAGAAGCGCTGCGGCTGGTGCTGGAAACCAGTGGCACCCAAGGTGTTGATGAGCTGCGCCAGGCGCTTGAGGAGATGGGCGTCGCATCCGAGGAGGCTGGCGCTGACACGGCCAAGCTGATCGACAGGCTGTCCGATTTGAATGCCGCGGCTGGGAAGGCCGAAGCCTTCAGCGGGATGATGCAAACGCTGGGTGAGCTGGAGCAGCGGTATGACGCCAACCAGCGCGCCGCCCTGCAGTTGGGCTTGAAGATCGGTGAAGTCGAGGAGCCCACGCGTGACCTGCTCAATGCACAGAAAGCCCTGCGCGCTGAAGGCGACAAGCTGCAAGCAAGCCTGAACAAGCAGTGGGAGGCGGTTGCCAAGGCTGATACCGAACTTCGGGAGCTCGGGGTTGACACCGCCCAGTTGGAATCGGGGCAGCGCGGACTGCGCAACGAAGCAATGCGCACCGCGCAGGCCTTCACCGATCAGGCCAAGGCATCTGCCGAGGCTGCGGCCGAAACCCGTAAACGCAACGACCAGATCGAACAGAGCGATGCGGGCTTTCGAGCGCAGGCCAAGGCCAGCACGGCCGCCGCGGAATCGCTCAAGGCATATCGTGAGCGCGCGAACCAAGCAACGCGTGACACTGCCGAGCTGGGCACGGCCGCCGAGGCCACCGGCTCCCTGATGAACAAGCTCAAAGGCGTGGCCGCCATGGCCTTGGGCTTCATTGGCTTCAGCAAGATCGTAGATGGCATCAAGAGCATCATCACGGAGGGCAGCGACGCCGAGCAGGAGCTGGGTCAGCTGGAAGCGGCACTGGCTGCAACTGGGCGGCAGAGCGAGTTCACCGCCGAGCAGCTTGCTGAGATGCGCCGCCAGCTGCAGGGGGGGCTGTTCGATGACGGCGAGATTTCCAAGGCGCAGGTGCGCCTGCTGTCCTATACCAATATCGTCGGCGAGCAGTTCCCGGCCGCCATGCAGATCACCATCGATCAGGCCCAGCGTCTGGGCATGAGCCTGGAACAGTCCGCCGAAGTGGTGGGCAAGGCGCTGCAGACGCCATCGAAGGCGATGGAATCGCTCAGCAAGCAAGGCTTCACGCTGGATGCGAGCCAGAAGCAGCTGATCACCCAGCTGGAGGCGACCGGCCAAGTCGCCCAAGCTCAAACCATCATCCTGGACCTATTGGCCGAGTCGTACGGTGGTGCCGCTGCCGCAGCAAAGGTAGGCACCATCGCCGGACTGTGGAAGGCGGCGACCGAGCGATTTAAGGATTGGAAGCAGGAGGTTGCCGATCAAGGCGTGCTGGTCTACTTCAAGGCGCAGCTCAGCGAAATGCTGGCCCTTGCCGACCGGCTCGCCAAAGACGGAACGCTGACCCGGTGGGCCAAGCAGACGGCCGATGGCATCGTGACCATGGCCAATGCCGCGCGCACGGCGACCAGCTGGCTGGTCGAACACGCAGGGGCCTTGGCGACGCTGGGTAAAGCCTTCGCGACCTTCGCGATAGTCCGTGCCATCGTGCAGATGAACACCTGGCGCATTGCGCTGATGGCGTCCACCCGGGCGCAGATCGCGAACGTCGCTGCCATGGATGCGGCTGGCAAGGGCGCCATGACCCTTGGCAACATCCTGAAGTCACTGCCTCGCGCGGTACCCATCACGATCGCTCTGTTGGGGCTGGAGCTGGTCAGTAAAGGGCTTCAGTCGATGGGTCAAGCCCTCGGCGAAGAGATTGGCAAGTGGAGCCAGTCCAGCAAGGATGCCGGCGCCGCTGTCGCGCTGATGCGTGAGCAGATGTATCTGCAGGGTGTGGAGTACAAGAAGCTCGCTGTGTCAGTAGCCTCTTACGGGCAGGTGTCGGTCAAGACCTCGGCCGAGGTGGCGGCCATGGGCGAGGAGGAGCGCAAGTCGTATGAGTCCCGCCTTGAGGGACTCAAGAAGTACCTCAATGCGCAGTTCGGGTTCCTGTTCACTCAGAAGGAGCTGGGTCTCGCCACGCAAGAGCAGCTGGCTCAACTGGAGCAGGTCAAGGCGCGACTCTCCGAAGTGGGCGCGGGCTATCAGGCACTTTCGGCCGGGTCACGACTGGCCGGCGAAGCGTTGAAGACGGGCATCGGCGCTGGCGCGCAGTTGGTGGTGGAACAGCTCAAGGGGATCGGGAACGATGCCAAGCTGGCGGTCACCGAGATCGGTAAGCTCTTTCAGAGCCTCAACTACTCGGACTCCAACGCGCTCGGCAACGTCGGCCTGGCGCTCGCTTCGATCGCGGAGCAGGGCGCCGGCGCGGCGCGCAACGTCCGTGACGGGCTGATGGCGACCCTGCAGCAGCTGAGCGGCGAGGAGCTGTCCCGGTTCCAGGCCGCCGCCCAAGCTGCCTTCGCCTCGCTTCCATCAGCGGCAGCGAACACAGCTGTAGTGCTCGAGCAGACGTTGATGGCGGCAATGACCAAGTTGGGGGTGTCGGCAGACCGCATGGGCGCCAGCTTCACGGCCGCCGGACGCGACGCCAACGCCGCCTTTGCCACCGTGGTCGAAAACGCGCTTTCCACAAGTGCGCAGATCGAGACTGCCTTCAAATCAGCCCTTGGGAAGGTCGCGACTCTGGATGAGGCCAAGGCCCTGGGCGCGCAGCTGCAAGCAGCCGGTCAACAGGGCAAGGTCGGTTTTGACCAGGCGGAGCGTTCAGCGTCAGCGCTGAATGCACGGATTCGCGAGATCACCAATGCCATGAATCCGCTGAACGATGAGTTCGGTCGGTTGGGCATCCAGTCCCAAGCTTCCTTGAACGCTGCCCGCGACTCGGCGAAGGAGGCGTTCGAGGCCATCCGGAGAGGTGCTGCATCGGGCAAGGCAAGCGTGGAGGACGTACGCCGAGCATTCACGGCTTACTCGAACACCGCGAGGGCCGCGGTCGCCAACAGTGATAGGTGGAAGCAGGACCAGGTGAGCGCACAGTTGGAGATTCAGGGCGCGCTGTACTCGACCAATGCCGAGTTCGACCGACAGGGAGCCAAGGGTGCTGCGGCTGCACAGGCCGTCGTCCAAGGCAGCAGCCAGGCGGTGGCGTCGCTTCAGCAGGTTCAGCAGGCGGCCGCCGGTGCTGCTGATAGCGTGGCTGCGGTCGGGGACGCAGCCGGAGGTGCGAGCGGGAATCTGAAGAGCGCGTCCAGTGCGGCAAGTGGCTTCTCCATGGATATGGGGCAGATCTCGGCCAAGACACGCGAGCTGCTCAGTCAGATGAATGGTCCCCAAGGTATGCAGCAGTTCGCCAATATTTGGAATGGCTTGGCGAAGCAACGCCGTGACATGCAGGCCTACAAGGAAGAACTGCAGGGCGTAGCCAATGGCATGGATGAGCTGTCCAAGAAGCGACGGGAGCTCGCATCGCGCTTCGACATGGTTGGCGAGGGCGAGCTGGAAGAGCTGGTGCAGCTCGAAACCCAGATCGAGACGAAGCGCGCGGAGCGTCGGCGTGCGGCGCGGCAGGAGACGCAGGAGCGGTTGGATGCGGCGAAGCAGGAGGCCGAGCTGCAGGCGGCCACAGATGCCAAGCGGGTGGGCAATGGCGAAGGAGCGGGTGCCAGCGTGCTGCGGATCGAGTGGGTCTCTCCTTCGCGCGCCGTGGTCGCCAGCGCTTCTGCAGCTGAGCGTGAGCAGGCGGAGCGCATCGCTGGCTTGGTGACGCCGTTGGTCATGGAAAGGGTCGCTCGTAGCAAGAGCGTCTCGGTTCGTGGAGGGGCGGCGCGATGAGTCGGATCGTTCTGGCAGGCATTGAGCTTCCCGCTGACTTGCAGTGGACCGATGAGTTCACGTCCTGGCGGGTGGGTCAGCAGGTCAAGACCAGCCTGAAG
The DNA here is from genome assembly GCF_057839485.1 of Stenotrophomonas sp. KH_036_B. Lineage (NCBI taxonomy): Bacteria > Pseudomonadati > Pseudomonadota > Gammaproteobacteria > Lysobacterales > Lysobacteraceae > Stenotrophomonas > Stenotrophomonas sp. KH_036_B. The sequence continues at coordinate 1,768,613 of NZ_CM174491.1, forward strand.
GGTGCCCGTATTGTCCAAGAGTCGGCGCTGCAGGCGGGGCGTCCGATTACGCTTCAGACCCAGCGCGACGGCAACGCCTTCGTGGCGCCCATCACGCTCTCCGTGCTTCGCGCGCTCCAGGCAAGCGAAGAGCAGCCGCGCAATGAATCTCTCTCCCTGGTGCTGCCGGCGCACAACGGCGGAGATCGACCCTTCAACGTCCGCTGGCGGCGCATCGATGGTGCCGCGCTGGAGGCCGAGCCGATCCGGTTTGCCGTACCGGCGCTGGACGGCGACTACTTCTCAATCACTCTCCGACTGATGACGGTGTAACCGATGACGATTTCCGCTACAGATATCAAGATGCGCCAGTCACAGCGCCTTACCGACAACCCCGACGGTGGCGGGCGTATGGTGCAGGCCGAGATCGTGGACGGACAGATGAACAACCTGTTCCCCGACATCGGTGATGAAGAGCGCACTACCGGCCGCGCCACTCTGCGCAAGATGTTCGTGCACGTGGATACCCCCGGCACGGACGTGCTCAAGGATGCCATCGGCGTGCTGTTGGACCCGCCGACAGATCCGAAGGTGCAGGTCAGCATGTTCGCCACGGGCAGCTACAGTGACGTGCGCAGTGACGCGCGGAACCGCGTGGAGAGCTACATCACGCGCGGGGTCGAATCGCGCTACGTGCTACTGAGCAACCATTTCATTGGGCAGCAGGCCTTGCAGTTCTACTGCATGAAGGATGCGCCAAGCCCAGACATCAACGACAACCTGTGCTTATTCGTGACTGCTGCGGGCTACACCCCGAATGAGCAGTATGTGCGGGTCAAGAGCGTGCTCTCGCGCTCAGCTCGAACCTTCTACGACGACCTCGGCGCGTTTGAGCGCGACGTGATTATCATCGAAACGGTGACCGCGCTGCTGTACGACTTCTCCGGTCAGGAGGCCACGCGCCTCACCAGCATCAAGCCGCCGACGCGCATCTATGAGACCAACGTGGTGGAGGCCACCAGCTACCACAGCGTCAAGCGCCTCACTGCGGCTGCCAAACCGGGCGATCTGTCGGTTCAGGTGGACACTCCGTACGTGACCATCGTGCCGACCTCCACCGCCGAGACCCCGGTGAGTGATGTACTGGCAGGGCTTGGAACGATTAGCTACGTGCCAGCCGGGCCTGCCGGCGCCCTGGCGCTGAGCTACAGCACCAACTTCCCGGCAGGCACTCCAGTAACCCGGTTCCTGGGCACGCCAATGGTGCTGGGATCGGTCAAGGTTCTGGCGGGCAGCGTCGAGCTTTCCGACGACGGCGCGGGCGCCCTTACGTCGGCCAGCGCGTCTACCTGGTCCGGCTCGGTCGACTATCAGTCCGGCTCGATCACCCTGATCAGCGCCAACACCATTGGTTTTGCGAGCGTCAACGTTACCGCTCGGCCAGCCGGTGCGATCGTCGCGCAGGGATTCTCGGATGAGATCACTGTCACTCAGAACAACCAAGGCTACAACTGGCTCTTCCAGCTGACCCCACTGCCGGCGGCAGGCACCGTGGTGGTGGACTACCGTGCTCTGGGCAAGTGGATCCGTCTGCAGGACAACGGCCAGGGTCAGCTCGTTGGCAAGCCTGGGCAGGGCAGCGGCTCGGTCAACTACGCTACCGGCGCGGTGGTCCTGACCACCGGGGCCCTGCCGGACCTCGACAGCAGTGTGATCCCCAGTTGGGGAACTCCTGTGCTGGCAGAGGCCCGGACGGGCGATGTGGCCATCGAGCCGCCCGCGCTGCATTTCATGTTGGGCAACTCCGGCGTCGTGCCGGGCTCGGCCACGTTCACTCTGCGCGTGGGCAGCTCGAACGTGCCGGTGGTGGACGACGGTGCTGGTGGTCTGCTGATTGGTGGTGTCATCCGAGGCTCCATCGCCTACGCCACCGGCGAGGTGATGATCCGTCCGGTGTCGTTGCCTGACGCCGATAGTCAGCTTGCGTGCGAGTACGACTATGGCCAAGCCCTTTCCGCCACGGCGCAGCCGGTACCGGATGGAGCAGGTGTTGTGGCGTTCGCGCTTCCGGAGGGCCCCGTGCGCGCAGGCAGCCTGCGTCTGGACTGGCTGATTTCCGTGGCCAAGGATGAGGCTGGAATGCCCAGCAACCCCCAGGTCATGCGCGTGACGGCCAAGGATGACGGGCAGGGCAACGTGGTCGGTGTGAGTATCGGCGGCCAGGCGTTTGCGACCACGCTTGGCTCGATCAATTACACCACCGGCGCGATCAACTTGCAGGCGGGCAAGTTCACCGTCCATGAAGTCTCCATGCCCCTGTATCAGGTTGTAACCGGACGCGACGAACTCCGGATCATCGGGTATCACCGCGCTGATGTGCCGGCGCAGTTTTCGGCCGGCACGATCATCTCACTGGGCTGGATGATCGCAGGGGCTGCGCAAACCACGTCCAGCGAGTCTCTGGCCCTGCCGCCGGTGCAGCTGCTGCTGACCCCCACCATCAGCGACAGCATCGTGCCGGGAAGCGTCCGCTTCACCTACAAGGGCCGGACGTACGTGGACCGCAACGGCGGGCTGTACTACAACATCGACCCCGTATCCGGTGGCGGGATCTACGGAGGTACCATCGACTACGCCGCCGGCGCAGTGACCCTTACCCAGTGGGTGCCCGGGGGCTCCAATACCGTGACGGTTCAATCGTTGCTCACGCGCATCGCCGATCACGGAGTGGCCGGGGTGTACTTCCGCGCGCCAGGTTCGCCGTTGCGCCCAGGTGTGTTCACGCTTCGGGCGGTGGTGGTCGACGGTACCCAGCTGACGGCCACGGCCGACATCAATGGCAACATCACCGGACCGCAGGTTGCTGGCAAGATTGACTGGGAAACAGGGGTGGCGAAGGTCGCCTTCGGACAGCTCGTGACGGCGGCCGGCAACGAGGGCGCGCCATGGTTCGATCCGGCTGCGGTGGTCGGCGACCAGGTCTGGAAGCCCACCCTTGTACTGCCGGGCACGATCTTCATTGGCGCAGTGGTGTTCCGTTCCATCCCGCTTTCAGCCGTGGTTATCGGCCTGGAGTCGGTCCGCTTGCCGGCAGACGGGCGGGTTCCGGCCTTCAAGTCGGGTCAGACGGTCCTGATTCACCACACTGCCAAGCACGCAGTTGCCGCGCCGCAGGCCAACCAGGTGGTGCCATTCGGGCGCACCCGCGTGGCTGCTGTGGAGGTGGTGGATGCTGCCGGCGCCCCGGTGGACAGCGCCTGGTACACGTACGACCTGCAGCAGGGGAGGTTGACCTTCAGCGATCCGCTGAACCTTTCGGCCTACCAGCTGCCAATCGTGGTGGCGGACCGGGTGGAAGACCGCAGGCTGGTGGTTCAGCCCCAGATTACCGGTGAAATCGAGATCAACACTGGACTGACCCACGACTACCCGGCTGGGGAGGCGCTGATCAGCACGGCCCTGCGCCTGGGTGAGGCAAATGGCTCCCTGGACCTGCAGGCCCGCGTGGTCAACCTGTTCGACCAAGCGACGTGGGCAAACACCTGGTCCGACCAGCTGGTGGGGAGCGCCGCGCCGGGCACTTACAACGACACCGACTTCCCTCTGGTCGTTGCCAACAGCGACACCATCACCGAGCGCTGGGCAATCCGGTTTACCAATGCAACTCAGTTCGAGGTGATCGGCGAAACCGTGGGCGTGATCACCACCGGCAGCATCAGCGCGGATTGCGCGCCCCTCAATCCAAGAACCAACCGGCCCTACTTCACGATTCACCGCCAAGGCTGGGGCACCGGCTGGGCTACCAACAACGCGGTGCGCTTCAACACCGTTGGCGGCTTGGCCCCGGTCTGGATGGTGCGCACCACGCTTCCTGGCGCACCCGAAGGGATCGTCGATTCCACCCGTTTCATGGTAGTGGGCAACATTTCTGGAGATAACGCATGAGCTTGATTCCAACCGTCTACAAGAGCACCGACCCGGGCGCGCCCATGATTTCCGGCCAGCCTGGCGCGCTGGCCATGCTGCTCGACGCGCTGCTGGTGGACGGCTACGGTACCGGTGCCAACCAGAAGCCTGGCATGGGCTGGACCCGGGCATTCACGGGCTCGAACGTCCGTGTCTTCCGCAACAATTCCATCGTCGGAACCGGCTTCTTCCTGCGGCTCGATGATACGGCCCAGCGTTCAGGGTTGCTGCGTGGCTTCGCCACGATGTCGGATATCGATACCGGTACCGATCCTGCCCCGGCGACTTCGCTCAAGCCCACGGGCTCACGTTGGGACAAGTCATCGACGGCAACGTCTGAGGGCAGGGCATGGGTTGCTGTTGGAAATGAGCGATTCTTCTACCTGTTCGTTGACACGTCCGGGCAGTTCGCGCAATACGGCGGTGGGGCGATGCATCCGCATTACGCAGGTGACATTACGTCGATGAAGCCCGGCGACAGGCACCACTACGTGGTGTCCTACAAAGGCTCAGACAATGAGCTGTCGAGCAGCATTGGGTATGCGCTCAAAGGTCAGAGCGGCTGGAGCAACAGCATCACTGCTGACACAGCCACCGCGTGCTTCATCGGGCGCAATACGGCGGCGATTCCAGGAGCTGTACGATGCGGCGTCTCCGCAGACGGCATGTACAGCGCTGGCTCGTTCGGTAATGCGACGATCTATCCCCCCTATCCTTATGCAGCCAACAACGGACTGCTCTACGCGCCCGTCGTGGTGTTCGAAGGCGCCTATGCACCTCGCGGCTTCCTTCCGGGGCTCTACGCGCCGATCCATCGTCGCCCGTTCCCGGAGATGACCGTAGTCAGCGACATTGGTGGTCTGCCAGCTGGTACCCAGTTGCTGGCGAAGGGGTACATCGTCGATACGACCGGCTATAGCGATTCGTACCACGGTCAGGTGCTGATCGACATCGCCAATGCGTGGTGACGCATGAGCCTCGCTGCGATCCGATTCGGGTTCCGCGCCTCGCCAGTCAAGTGGGCGCCGTTGGGTACTGGAGTATGCTTTGGCGCGCTCGTTTCCAGTGCACAGGCATACGCGGGTAGGGGGTTCCTCGCCGGTGAGGCGCCCTCGAGTTCAGAGCCTGGTGAGGTCGATGGCCGCTTCCGCATCCTGAATCAGCCTGCCCAGGGGCGGATCATTGTCTTCGATCGCGGCACCACCAACTGCATCGCCAGCGTGCTCAGTAAGCCCGATGGCACGTGGCGAGTTGACCGGCTGCATCCAGACCTGTTGCTGACCGTGATTGGCTACGACGATTCGGGCAAGCAGAACGCAGCTGTCCAGGACTGGGTGCGCCCGGCCGTGGAGGAGTAGCGCGTGGTGGTCGAAGGTCCCCGTGTCCCGTTGAACCTCGGCCCGCTCTCGCTCGGGACGGGCGTGCGCATCAGCTTGAACCTTGGCGTGGAGTGGGCGGAGGTGGATCCGCCGGTCTCGACCGTGGAGGCGCTGCGCAGCTCGGCACAGATGAGGTGGAAAGGCACCGCGAGGCTGGGGCGCCTGTGCACGGCTCGCTGGCAACAAGCAGACCGTTCCCGCAATAGCGCGTCGCTTGCCTGGGGCCAACAGCAGGGGGGCGTAGGCGCGGTCACATCGCTGCCGTGGTCTATGGCCGACGCTGCGGCCGCCAATATCACGCTGACGTGGTCGGCGTCGATGCAAGCAACGCGAGCTAGCCAGGCCATCGGCTGGATCGGCCTTGGGCGGGAGCGCCGGGGCGTCTCCCTGCGCTGGCGGGCCAGCGAGCGGGTGGACGCAGCCTGGCAGCTGCCTTATGGATCCTTACCTGCCGTTGCTCAGGAACTGGGCATGCGCTGGGGTGTACCCAGCCGCTCGCACCAAGCTCACGCCCTCCGCTGGCAGCTGCCGGGGCGGTGGGCGGGGAAACGCGATCTGCCTTGGGGGTTGGCTAAACCGCTGCCATGGATCGTTCGGCCGCCAGTCAAACCACCGGAGCCGAATCCGGATCCGCCGCGCCTTCCAGGTGACCGGGTGGGACTGAACCTATCCTGCCTGGCGCCGGGTGTGCGAGGCGTGGCCCCTCTCAATCTGGGTGTGGCAGCGTGCTACGTGGTCCGCCCTCATCAAAGGACGTACGTTGTGATCAACAGTATCTCTGTGGTCCGCCTTCCGGACCGCACTCCCATCGAAGTGTCATCGGTTGCGATCAGTTCTAGCTGCGATGCTTGGGGTTCGACCTTCGACTTCGAGCTGGCCGACGTTGCCCAGCTGACTCTCCTGAAGCCCTCTGCGGCCGGGCCGCGCCAAGTGGAGGTCACCCTCAACGGGTACGTTTGGACGGCGCTGGTCGAGAGCTATAGCAGTCGTCGGGAGTGGGCCAGCAGTGGGATCAGCCTTGCGGGTCGGTCGCGCACCGCGCTGTTGGCCGCGCCCTATGCGCCGGCGAGGGTCAAGGTCACGACTGAGGACAGAACGGTCGCTCAGCTGGTCGACGAGGAACTGGCTGACACCGGCTTCTCCGCTTCCTACGACACGGTGGACTGGGTGGTCCCTGCGGGTGCGTGGTTCTATGACGCCACGCCTCCACTGGAAGCCATAAGTCGCCTCGCCGAAGCCAGCGGCGGAGTGGTGCAGTCCGACCCCGCCGATCCACTGCTGCGCATTCGGGCCCGCTACCCAGAGAGCCCATGGCACTGGAAAGAGCGCACGCCGACGCACCTAATCCATGAGGACATCGTCACCAATGAGAGTCTGCAGGTGCGTAGTGCGCCGCTCTACGACGCGGTTGTGGTTACCGGGGAGCTGGCAGGGAAGGGTGTGACCTGTAAGGTTCGCCGAAGCGGAGAGGCGGGAGAGTTGTTTGCACCCCAGGTCAGTAGTCCACTGATCAACACCTCCGCAGCCGGCGCCGAGCGCGGACGGAATATTCTGTCGGACCGTGGCGAGCAAGCATCAATCGACCTGGTGATTCCGCTGTTCAGCAGTCCAGTGAAGCCGGGCGAGGCGGGGAGAGTGCTCCCGCTGGACTTGGTGGAGGTAGTTGGCGGGGAGGGTACGTGGCACGGTCTCTGTACGGCCGTGCGCACGGAAGCAAGGGCGGGCGACGGTGCGATTGTCGTCGAGCAGACCATCACTTTGGAGAGGCACTACACCGATGCGGACTGAACTGTGGGACGAGTTCAGCGGATTGATCGCTGGTAGCCCGGCCCTCTTGGCAACGGTAACCGCGCATAACGCTGATGGAACCAGTAGCCTGACCAATTACGATGGCGCGGAAGTGCGGGCAATGGGAATCTTGGGTGGAACAATTCCATACAATGTGTGGGTCCGTGGCGGCCGAGTCGTCGAGGTGGCCCCAAATTTGCCGTTGATTGAGCTGGATGTGTAGAGCTTCCATCAAGTGGCCCGGGCGAGCGATCAAGCTTCCGGGCCTATGAAGCGCTTTGCACGTCTCGCTCGCAGGATCACCTTTTCCAGTTCGTGTGATGAGAACGGCCCCGCCAAGAACGCAAGCGCCTCTTCGAAGTTGGAGAAGTCTCGTTGGTGGTGGAGATGAAAGATGAGTGCCCGCGAGAAATATCCTTGCACAAGAAAGCAAAACGTCCTGGACAGAGTTCCGTCGGAGACTCGATGTACGCTTGCGTTGCGGTGGTCGGCTAGCTGCTTAAGTACGGCCTCGTGATAGACGCGATCTCGATAGAGGAATACGCACCTCCTGATAAGAAGTGGGTAGTCAGCCTGCTTGTCCGTAAGGATAGATTCAAGTGCTGACCAACTCTTGATAAATGCAGTGTCGGGATCCGCCTCATCAAACGCTTCGGCGATCCGGATAATGGCGTTCTCAAGGCGACCTTTGTAGGGCTTTGCGCGTAGCAGCCTTAGGATTTGGCGAGCCGCCCTCAGTAGTCTGACGGGATCGCGAGGCTCGAATACTCGCTTGGGTCTGTAGTTCGGCTCGTACCATACAACGTCTGCTGCAGCTGATCCATCGGACTTATGAACAGTGTGAAAACTCCCAGTTCGCAGCACGTTGATCGGCTTGTGCTCCGAGCCGGTCACGGTAATCTCAATGCCGGGGTTGGATAGGAGGCAAATAATGCCGCGGAACAAATCTAGCTCACGCTTTGCGAGAGAGTATGCGGCTGAGGCGTTTACCGAGCTAACATCAATCTTGACGAAGCAATAGTCCTCGCGGTCATCATGTATATTGCCGAACTTAATATGTTCGGCGGCGGTCTCATTCCTGTGTTTGAGGAATCGACTCGGCAACCCTTTGTGAAAGCTGATCTTCATACCACCCAAGCTGAGACTTTTGGGCAACCATGAGGTCGCTGTGGAGATGGTGGTGACCACCGTAAAGACGCTTTGACCTTCTCTTTTCTGGGCAATTTTTGACTTGTTGAAGTAAGAAATGATGGATTCTGGGGTCCGTTCAGCACCTGGCGACATGAGGGCATCCCAGAGCGTGTCCACGCTGTTGATTCCGTCATCTGCCTGTGCGCCATCCAGCATGGAGGCGAGAACTGCAATGTCGGAATGGATGCCTATATCCCGGATGCTGGCAGTTCCATCGTAGAAGCTGGCCGACTCCAAGATTGACTCAATCACTGGCTTGGGATTTGAACCCGGCTTCCATTTAAAGGCCATATAACTCTCGCGCACTTTTCGTAGGATCGGACCGGGCCCCTCAGGCAGGAATATGCTGGCGAGCCCTTCGTAAGCTGAGTCTAGCCCAGCAATGCGGTTCGTTTTCGCTCCGTCTGCTGGCTTCCGTGCCCTCAGCATCGACGCAGCTGGCGCGCGGCTCTATGCGGTGCCGCCGCACTAGGCGCACCCAGGCGATTCGCCATCTCGCCGCGCGATGGCTTTGAGCTTTTGCTCCGGTAGCGATTGATACAAAGAGTCGATTGACTTGGGAATGGTGATCATCTGCTCTGCGATGAGGTTGACTAGCTTGAACAACTTCAGTGCAGTGTCGCGGTCATCATGCAAATCCATCGTGCCGGGGTGGACTGAGTCGTTGCCAACTACGCGTACCACATCTAGTGATCGCTGCACGAGCGGATTGAGCCCCTTCTTCACTAGTGACGCGATGTCTGCGTCAATATTGGCCCCCTTCTCGCCGAGCGCTTTGCACAACTTCTGAATGCAAAGTCTGAGCAGTGCTGCGGCTCCGCGTGGGGATCGTCCGACGATCGTTCGTGCCTCCTCGAAGTCCCTTATCACCTCTTCGGGCATATCTTGATTCGGGGCGTCTGCCTCTCGTGCCGCTGGAAACGCTAACTGATCATGTATCCATACTGCGATCTTCCTGCAGTTGTAGCAGCTGCTTAGCCAGATGTTGTTAGCTTCAATGCGTACATACTTCCCGTCTCGAAATTCCTCAAAGAACACGAGTCCGCTCTGCATCTTTTCGGCCCAGCTAGTCAGAGAGCGCTTAGTTTCTTCTGGAAAGTCCAAGTCGTTCGTGAGCCGCGATGTCCACTCCGCGTCAGGCGTGAGTGGTAGACGTGATTCGGTGTCTATGTCGGCAGCGTAGAGCTTGTACCACTCCTGGGAAGTTAGGACGCCACAATGGGGGCAATTGAATCCCGTTTCATTGATAGACGGAGATACGTAAGCGGTCATACTTCCCTCTGATAGGTTTGGATCGAAGTGGCAGGGATGACACGCGAAGGCACTGTTGGTACACAGCGCTCTACGCAGGCGGAGCATATCTTCACTGGCGTAGCCGGGGCCCCGGATACTTAAGGTTCATTGGACTGGCGTGAGCAGCGATTCGGTGTTGTTACGCGGCGTGTTTACCGCGCGGCTAACGCGATAGGCCTCCATGTGCGGTGGTTCGCTGGCCAGCAGCATCGCCATGGCGTCATCAGCGTCCGCCTTCATCCACTCTTCGGCCTGGCCAGGTGGGAGCCACACCGGCATCCGGTCATGGATATCGGCCGAGACGCCGCTGCTGTCACCGGTGATCACGGTGAAGGTGCCCAGGTTGTCCGGGGCGAGTAGGGGGCTGGTGTCTTCCCACAGGCCGGCGGCCCACAGCGGCGCGGCTGCGTGGATGAACCACGGATCCTTCTTCTGATCCTCGGCGTTGACCGACCACTCGTAGTACCCGGCCATGGGGATCAGGCACCGATGCTTCTTGAAGGCTGACCGGAACGCTGGCTTGGTGGCCACCGTCTCGATGCGCGCGTTGATCGTAGAGCCCTGTAGCTTCTTGGCCTTGGCCCAGAAGGGCAACAGGCCCCAGGCCAGCCGCTGCACCTGCAGGCCCTCACCGCGATCCAGCACCACGGATGCACGCTGGGTCGGTGCCAAGTTGTAACTGGCGGGCAGGGACAGCAGATCGCCCACCAGTTGGGGGAAGCCCAGGCTGGCAGCGTCTCGGATAGGGGTCTGGACGAATCGGCCGCACATTGGGTGACCATACGCGGGGTGTCTCTTCAGGCCTTCGCGCTGCCTTCACCGGGGGAGGCGCAATTTTTTCCTCAGTCTCGGGGGAGACATCCATCCACCACTTGCACAGTTGGGATGGAAGCATGCAGTGCATAGAACGAGCAGTTCTTGAACGCTGGCAACAGCAGCCCGGGTTTCGCAGTCAGGCATTAAGAGATGCCACTCAAAGGCAGCGCCGGATGTTGCCTGCGTATCCGGGGACTGGTGATCAACCGGTCGCGATTTGCGCTCTGGGATTCCGTTGGTTCCCATCCCCGGCAGAAGCAATGGCGGATGCCATTCATCGTGCGGGGCAGATAGAACCGGACCGCGACTGCACCTTGGAAGGCCCAGAGTGGGATCTTCGGGAGGGCCTCGGAGGGCTCTGGTGCGTACCGGGCCGACCGTGGGCGAGGGCGCTCGTGGTGGTGGACTTCATTTCCAGAACCAGACGGAAGCATCTGCGCAGCCGCGTCCCTGATTCATAATTGACCTCTTAGAAAGCGCTGCCTCTGCGCAATCCTTGCGACATCAACGGGGGAGACGCCACCCAGCGTGGGTGGGCTCCAGCTGGACGCGGCGCGGATCCGCAGGCGCTCGGGCGGTAATAGATTCGCCCTGAGGCCTTGCGGGTCCGCGATGCGGACGGTGAGCGCCGCCGTCGCAGCCCCTGAGCCGACCGGACAGTACGGTGAGGGCATGGACACCTCCAACAAACCCAAGCCAGCCCCGGATCGCCCCGATCCCACGAAGATGGTCCCGAGCGTCGGGCATTTGTTCCTGCGCGACGCCCGCACGCCTGAAGAGAAGCGGGCTGCCTCGCTCAAGGAGTCGGCCAGGCGGAAGGGCAGGGGGCGCAGCAAGTGGTGGGAGAAGACCTGAGGCGCTGCGAGCAGGGCTGGCCGGCGCCGAGCTGTGGGCGGAGCGCCACCAACCTGGTCCGAGCTGAGGTGGATCAGCGGATCAAGCAGCTGAAAGCCGGCAGCCAGTTTTGATGCTCTCATGCGGGCCCGCGCTACTCCGGCCCCATCGTCTCGCTAGCTCCTTGGCTACCCGGCTGGCCAGTTCATAGTCGCCAACTAGTCGGGGAGGCCCAGACGGTCGGCTTCTCAGCCCGATTCCTGTTCTCCCATTTGGTGCCAGTAGCGCGCTAGCCATCAGTCTGTTAAGTTCCGGTGATCCACGGAAGCTACGCGACAGGGGGGGCAGGGATGGGCCCGGAAGACAGAAGTGAGCCTGAACGGCTGCACATGGCTTTTATACCGTGAGCGGTATAAAGTATGCTCTATACGTGCATGATGAGGCCAAGAGCGACCTCAAGGGGATCCGGCTGGCGGACCCGAAAACGGCGGCGGACTTGGTGGTTTTCCTACAAGAGTTCCATGGCGACCAAGACCTCCTTGACCGACTCTCTCAGCATGGATTTGAAGACTCGTGCAATCCGGAATGGATTCTGAAGATCAGCGTGTCTCGTTGGCAGCGCCAATGGAACAAGGGGCGCAACCTCTGGCGTCTGAAGAACCTCGACCTGGAAGAAGACGGTCTGAAATACCGTTTTATTTATGCTTTTCTGCCCGCCAAGCACATGTACGTGGTGCTTGGAATATTTCTGCGATCGAGCTTTGACTATGACAACCTCAGCGATCCTCGTGTCCAGCGAGTACTGGCAAGCTACGACGAGCTCGTCTAGCTCCGCCACGCCAATAACGTTCTCCACGACGCTCCTTGGGGGGGCTACACAAGCGAAGGTGGAGCCCGCCTCCGAAGTGTCGTACCCGACTCGCACCGTCGGGATGCCGGGCTCTGTTGCGGTCACCAACATCGCGTTTATTGCTTCGGTGGTTAAAGAGGATTTGTGCCCTCCGAAGACTTCGAGTTTGAGCGACTTCGTTACGGAACTAGAGATGGACGGTTTCGGAGACGAGATCAGGGCTGCGCGTGGCCGCCTGTCAGGTCGCGTCCGGGAAAAGAGCGGCGGTGAGGTGACTCTGAAGGCGCTGCGTCTTCAGCACGGGTTGTCCCAAACGGACTTGGCTGAAAAACTTAGGACGAGTCAGCCGCATATCGCTCGCCTAGAGAGCGGTCGAGCCGAGCCCGTACGCACCACTATGAGGAAGCTCGCAGAGGTGTTCGGATTGGACATGAACACAATCGACGACGCATTTGAAAAAGGAATGGCATCGTGAAAGCAAGGTCGCTGAGTGGCTACTTCTGTGACGACATTCGACACGAAGTTGATGGAAAGATGTCGTTGATAGGATGCTATGGACCGGAGATGGTAGTCCCTAGCTTTCCTGTCACTCTGTCCAAACTGTGCGCAGTAGTGAAGGTCTCTTCACGTGATGGATTGTTTGAAAAACTGCGAGTAGTGGTGCTAAAAGGGGATGAGGAAATTGCCGCCGCAGAGGTGCCTCACGTTGCCCTTGCTGAAATGAAAAGAGTTTCGGATGCGGCCATCGATCCGATAAAGGATACGCAACACACGCTTGCGATTAACTTCGTGATGTCGCCAGTGACTATAGAGGCGCCCGTTGCACTCAGGGTGCGCGCGCTGGCTGACGGGCAGCTGCTTAAGGGGTTGTCTCTTAAGGTTGTTAGTACAAGCGCTGGCTTATCCGTAACGGGCGTTATCCCTGAGACTAAACTGCGCCAGAAACGTAAAAAGGTCACCGACTAGATTTTGGACCTGCGTGCTACGTGAATTGGGGTCGCTTGCTGACACTAAGGACTTCCGACGGGCGCGCACTCCTTTGTCACTATTGCCCGGCCTGGTGACGGATGGACTTGGGCCGTAGCGGCCGCTAGTGCGTAGCGGTGCTGAGGTGCGGCACGGCTACGCTCCGCGCCGAGGCTGCCCCGTTCGACGGCATCGCGAACCGGCTGGCGCCCTTCAGAGACGATCAGGCAGCCTGGCCCGGTCGCAGCGCCACGACGTCGCCGGCTCGTAGTTGGTCCAGGTAGTCCGCCCATTCCTGCATCATGCGCGTGCGCTCCACCAGATGTGTGGTGCGGTTGTAGGCCCTGCCGTTCGGATCTTTGACCGCATGGGCCAGCTGGTGCTCGATGATGTCGGGCCGGAAGCCCAAGACCTCGTCCAGCAGGGTGCGCGCGGTTGCGCGGAACCCGTGACCGGTGACGGTGGTCTTGTCGAACCCCATGACGCGCAGCGCGGCCAACACGGCTACCTCCGACATGGGCCGCTTGTCGCTGCGCCCGCCCGGAAAGACGTAGTGCCCTTGCCCAGTCCAGCCGTGCAGCTCGCGAAGCACCGCCACAGCCTGCGTCGCCAGTGGGACGATGTGCGCCTGTCGCATCTTCATGCGCGATGCCGGGATGCTCCACAGCCCTGCGTCCAGATCGACCTCCGTCCACTCCGCCTGCCGCAGCTCTCCCGGGCGGACGAACACCATCGGTGCCAGCTTGAGGGCGGCTTGGACCACTGGTGTCCCGTGATAGGCATGCAGGGCGCGCAGTAGGCCACCCAGCTGTACCGGGTCCACCACTGCGGCATGATTCTTTTCAGGCGGGGGGATGAGGGCGCCACGCAGGTCGGCGACTGGATTCCGTTCTGCCCGGTCGGTAGCCGCTGCGTATCGCATGACCTGGCCGCAGTTCTGCATGATCCGATGGGCGGACTCGAAGGCGTCGCGGGCCTCCATCCGGCGGGCGACCTGCAGGAAGTCCGACGCCTTGAGATCTGCGGCGCGCCGTGAGCCCAGCAAGGGGAAAACGTCCTTCTCGAACCAGGCGGCTACCTTCTTCTGGTATCCCGGCACCCACGGCCGACTGGCCAGCCACTCGCGCGCGATGACCTCGAAGCTCTCGACCAGGTCGGCGGCCTTCGCGGCAGCCGCGGCCTTTCGCTGCTCGCCAGGGTCTACGCCGCTGGCGAGGAGCCGCCGAGCATCTTCCCGGGCCTCCCGCGCCTTGGCCAGGCCCACGTCGGGGTACAGGCCGAGGGTCAGCAGCTTCTCCTTGCCGGCGACGCGGTACTTCCAGCGCCAGCTCTTGGCGCCGGCGACGGTGATAAAGAGGAACAGGCCGCCGCCGTCAGCAAGCTTCTGGGGCTTGTCGGCAGGCTTGGCGCGACGAATGGCAGCGTCGGTCAGAGGCATGGGGGTATCGAGGTTTCGAGCAGGGTGGATACCCCTAGATATACCCCCAGCGTCTCATAGGCTGCAACGGAACAGCCCGGACAACCCTGGACAACAAAAAAGCCGGAACCCCTTGTTTGACGGGAGGTTCCGGCTTTCTGTGGTCCTTGTGGGACCGTCTAATGGTGGAGGTGGGCGGAATTGAACCGCCGTCCGAAGGCACTCCATCCCCGGTACTACATGCTTAGCTCACCGTTGAATCTCGCCCTGTGGCAGCACGGTGTGCAAAGCGCACCCCAGGACCAGCCTGCTTTAGTTAAGCCGTGACTGACAGGCAGCCATCACAGCCGGTTCCGTGATAATGACCCTACATCTACGAGCACGGGCACAAGTAGGTTCGGGGGTTCGCCTTAGGCGGCTGTAGAACTTAACGCACTTGCTGCTGTTTAGGCGGCGAGGCGGAAGTCCGAACCGTAGTTGTCGTCGTTGGCAACTAAAAGTTTGCTGCTGGATTAACGAGGAAAGCTGCCCCCTCGGCATGCACCAAGTAACTTCACAACCCCCGTCGAAACCAATGCACCCCCGGTTTCTTCAAGAACCGCAAGACGCCTGGCGAACCAGACGCTACTTGACGGGGCCGATGCTACTCCAGTTCAGCTGAACAGTCACCTGAAGCGTGCAGCGACCCTGAATGGACCTACCTGCCTTCGCGCTGGCGCTTGCTGTCGGCCTGGTGCTTGGCCCGCACCTTGCGGTCGTGGTTCTGCGCGTTGCGCTGGGTCATGGCCTGCTTGCGGGCTTCGGGCTGGACCTGGGCCGTCAGCGCGTCCACCAGGGCGACCAGGCGCCGGTGCTCCAGCGTGTCGTAGGTCTGGTTCTCGGACGCGTCGCGCTTGGCGTTGCGCTGCGTATAGGTCAGCACCTTGAGCAGGGCGGCCGGGTCCATCGCGCGGGTCAGCTCGGCGAAAATCGACTCGTACGCGGCGACATCGGCCTGGAGCTCGGCCATCGGGTCCGCGGTCACGACCGTCTCCTGGGGGATTTCCTGTGTCACGCAACGCTCCAGTACTGGGTAATAGGCGGGGATTCTGACACTTGTGGGGCTGCGGCGGGAAACTTCGACAAGCCAGCGCAACCTGCGGCCAAACCGCGCCCGCCGCGTGGATCGATGCTGGCCGTGTCGTTGCTGCCACCGGCGGCGCGATGCGGCGGCGGCGTTTGCCCCCCCTGAGCAGGCGCCGCCGCCGCTCCTTCCACTGGCGGAGAACGAGCATGGGCATCATCGATGGACGGCCCCTGGGCCTGGGTGAGGTGGACGCGCGGCAGGCGCAGCTGGAATCGGACGTGATCTTCGGTTGCGTGTTCCTGGGATTGATGCGCGATGCGCTGCAGGACGGCGTGGTACTGCGCTGGGACCTGGAGTCGGGCGACGCTGCGGTCACCGCGGCGCACGTCAAGGAGCTGCAACAGGTGCTGGGCAGGCTGCAGGACCTCACCGGCGTGGAGTCGCCGCGTATCGAGGCCGGGCGCAGTCCGCAGTACGACGATGGGCGGGTGTCGCAGGTGGCCATCGCGGCGACCGCGCGCCCCCTCAGCCAGCAGGCCTCGGACGAGGCGCGACAGCCGATCGAGTGGTCGCCGAACGTCGCTGCCCATATCCGCACGCTGCTCGACACCCACACGCTGATGCGCCCGGAGCCACCCCCCGTGCCTGGCGCATTCGCCGGCATCGACGAAGAGTTCGGGGCCTATTACGGCATCGTCGATGCCGCCGACAACGTCGTGCCGAAGGTGATCAGCTCCACGCGCCGGCTGATTCCCTACGCCAGCGAGGGCGGGCGCTGGGATCGCCAGGTGGCATGCCATGGGCTGATCGGCTACGACGATCCGCGTCGCGCTGGCACCGCCCGGCAGGCGCCGAAGCAGGCGGGATCGATCGAGCCGACCGAGCTGATCAGCCGTTGGGACGGGCAGGGCGAGGTGTGCGGCTACTGCCATGGCATGGTCTGGGCGGTGGCCGAAGTGCGCTGCGATTTCCCGAAGGGCCGGCCGTTCGAGCTGGCGCTGGGGGCGAAGACCCACAAGCTGTCATCGTGCTTTGGCTGCAGCACGTTCCTGCATGCCAATGGCTATGCGCCCAGTTCGATGCACCTGGGAAGGTCGGATTCCTGGGTGCCGCTGCCGGAGGGTCCGGACGCGACCGCGCCGTTCAGTATCAGCAAGACCAAGGAAACCGCCGACCGGAAGGTGTTCGCGGGGTTGAACGGCACCTGGGCAGAAAAGGTGTCCGGCTGGCTGACGTCGGGCGTGCACCGGGTGGTGGAGGCACCGGAGGGGCGCTTCCCGGCCGGGGTGGTCAAGACCGCCTGGCGGCTCATGGAGGCCAGCAGCGAGCGTCGCCAGGCCCGGGCAATGGCCAATCTCTTCCTGGATGCACTGACCGTGCATGACAAGGACCTGGTCCGGCTGAAGCGGTTCGTGGGTCTTTAGCGGCCGCGACCGGGCAGGGCCCGGCGCTGGAGGGAGAAAGGGCCGGCATTGGGCCGGCCCTTCGCTCAGGCGTCGCGGTTGTGGCGGCGCATGGTGCGCGACTTCTCGCGCGCCCAGTCGCGGTCCTTCTCGGCATCGCGCTTGTCGTGGGTCTGCTTGCCCTTGGCCAGGGCGACTTCGAGCTTGATCTTGTTCTTGCTCCAGTACATCGCCGTGGGCACGATGGTGTAACCGTCGCGCTGCACCTTGCCGATCAGCTTGTCGATCTCGCTGCGATGCAGGAGCAGCTTGCGATCACGCCGGTCGTGGGCCACCACGTGGGTGGAGGCCTGGATCAGCGGGGTGATCTGGGCGCCGATCAGGAAGATCTCGCCGTCCTTGACGTAGGCGTAGGCGTCGATGATGTTGCCGCGCCCGGCGCGGATCGACTTGACCTCCCAGCCCTGCAGGGCCAGGCCGGCTTCGAACCGGTCCTCGAGGGAGTATTCGTACCGCGCACGCTTGTTGAGCGCGATGGTCTTGTTGGCCGTCGCGTTCTTTGCTTTATCCTTGCCGCTGTTCTTGCTCATTTACCTATTGTCTCCGATTCGGGCCCCCGTGGTCGATTCGCCAGCCAAGCCTTCGCATGCCAACTATCCGACGTAGTGCCCTGGTCGAACATTCGGCTGCCCGCATGTTCGACCTGGTCAATGATATTGATGCCTACCCGCGCCGCTTCCGGTGGTGCTCGGCTGCGCAGATCCTCGAGTCCGGTCCGGACCGCCTGCTTGCGCGGCTGGACCTGGGGCTGGGTTCGTTTTCGACCTGGTTCATGACCGAAAACACCCTGCAGCGCCCGAATCACATCGACATGCAGCTGCGCGACGGGCCTTTCAAGCGGCTGCATGGCCGCTGGGAGTTCCACGCACTGGCCGAGGACGCCTGCAAGGTGACCCTCACCCTGGAGTTCGAGCCCACCTCGCGCCTGCTGGGACCGGCTCTGGCGCTGGGCTTCCAGGGGCTGGCCGATCGCATGGTGAACGACTTCGTCCGCGTCGCCGACGCCCAGGACTGAGCGGTGATCCGGGTCGAGGTAGTGCTGGCCTGGGCCGACCGCGCGCTGTCACGGCGGCTGGCGTTGGCCGATGGAGCGACCGTAGGCGAGGCCGTTGCCATGGCCGCCATCGATGGGGCACAGGACTGCCCGGCCGTCGCCGTACACGGTGTAGTGGCGAAGCCCGACCAGCCGCTCAGGGACGGTGACCGGATCGAGCTGCTGCGTCCGCTGCTGGCCGACCCGAAGGACAACCGCCGCCGACGCGCTCGCGCCGCGCCCCAGTCACGCTGAAGCGCAGCAACGATGAACGCGTCGCCACGCGCCCGGTCAATCAATGACCAGGCGGTAGGCTGCCCGTTACCGGCCGCGCTGCTTCTTCTTGTCCTTGGGCAGGTTGCGGCCGAACTGGCGCACCGTGTCCTTGGCCAGCGCCGCATCACGGTTCGGGAAGAACTCGCCTTCCCAGCGCGTGACCAGGTCGTTGTCGAAGAAGACCGTGAAGTTCTTCACCTCGGTGGTGCCGAGGCGGTTCACCCGCTCGCTGGCGGTGTAGTCCCAGCGCTGGGCATGGAACGGGTCGTCAATGGAGGGGGTGCCGAGCAGGGCGTTGACCTGCTGCTTGCTTTGGCCCACCTGCAGCTGACCGACGGCCTGCTCCCGGACCAGGTTGCCCTGGTAGATGGGTTGCTTATAGATGATGCCGCAGCCCGTGGTGGACAGGGCAACGGCGGCGACCAGCAGGAGATTGCGCATCGGGAATGGCGTTTGGGGAAATCGAGTCGATGATACACTCCTGCCGTGTCGCCGCGACCCAATCCGAGGCAGCTGGCGCTAAATCGCCAATGAACGGAGAACTATGGAAACCCACGACCTGCGTAAAGTCGGCCTGAAGGTGACCCATCCGCGGATGCGGATCCTTGCCCTGCTCGAGCAGCGCAATGCCGAGCACCACCAGCACCACATGACCGCCGAAGACATCTACCGCCAGCTCCTCGAGCATGGTGACGAGATCGGCCTGGCCACCGTGTACCGGGTGCTGACCCAGTTCGAGGCGGCCGGCCTGGTGCTCAAGCACAACTTCGAAGGCGGCCAGGCCGTCTACGAACTCGACCGTGGCGGTCACCACGACCACATGGTCGATGTCGATTCCGGCAAGATCATCGAGTTCGAAAGCCACGAGATCGAGGAGCTGCAGCGCAAGATCGCGGCGGATCACGGCTACGAGCTGGAAGAGCACTCGCTGGTGCTCTACGTGCGCAAGAAGCGCAAGTAACGGTATCGCCGTTACGGTAGGTCCTGACCGTTGGTCAGGACGTGATTGATACGATGCAGGACCTGACCGTTGGTGAGGACGGCATTGATACAGGAAACCCCGGCCCCGCCGGGGTTTTTCATTTCCCCAGCACCGTACGCTCCGCCGCCTCGGCCATCGCCGCGTTGCCGGCATCGCCGGGGTGCAGGTGGTCGCCGGAGTCGAACGCCGGCGCCAGGCGGGACGGGTCGGCCGGATCGCGCAGTGCGGCATCCAGATCGATCACCGCATCGAACGGGCTGCCCTCGCGCAGCCATGCATTGACCTGGCGGCGCAGGGCGTCCTTCCCGGGCTGGTAGTAGTCGTCCAGCGGCGTGCCCGGCAGGGCACCGGCGACGGGGGGCAGGGTCGCAGCGACGATCCGCACCCCATGCGCGTGGGCGCGCTCCACCAGTCGCCGATAGCCATCCTCCAGCTCGGTCAGCGACGGGCGCGCCTCCCCTCGGGCGAAGGCTGTCCCCGGCCAGCTGATGTCGTTGATGCCGATCAGCACCACCACGCTGGCCACGCCGGGTTGATCCAGCACGTCGCGCTGGAAGCGCGCGAGCGCCGACGCGCCCATGCCATCGCGCAGCAGGCGAGCGCCGGAGATGCCGGCATTGACCACGGCCACGCCGTGGGGGGCCAGCCGCGCGGCCAAGTGGTCGGTCCAGCGCTGGTCCCGATCGAGGCTGGCGGTGGCGCCGTCGGTGATCGAATCGCCGATGACCACCACGCTGCGTGCGGTTGCCGGGGCCTCGACGTCGATCCCGGACAGGAACAGCCGCGCGGTGGTGGAGCTGCTGCCGCGCAGCGCGACGGCTCCAGTCTGGTTGCCCGGCGCGATCGCGCTGGTCTGGCGCCCGTCCCAATGGAAGGTCTGAAGCGGCGTGCGCGCCGGCACATGGACGTCGACCTGCACGGCCTGCAGGTCGCGGGTGGGCAGGGCGAGTGGATCGCTCAGGCGTTCCTGCCCCGGTCCGATCACCGTGCCTGACTCCCCGTCGAAGGACAGCGCCAGGGCCGTCGTACCGCCATCGCCGGCCACGCTGGCCGCACCGATCCGCAGTGGCGCGGTGCCGTAGGCATTGCTCAGGCGCACCCGCAGGCGCGGGCCGCCCAGGCTGATCCGCGCGGTCTGGCGAAAGGTCTGGTCGTCCAGCACCTGGGGGATGCCGCTCGGAAACAGGAAGGCGTCTTCCCAGACCGGCTGCGGGCTGGCCTGCCAGCTGGCGACCCAGTGCGGGGGCACGGCGGCGGCCGTGGGCGCGACGACGGACAGGGTGAGCAGGGCGACGGTGGCAAGGCGGGTGAGTCGGTTCATGGGGAGATCCGGGGGAAGGGGATCGCCATCGTGCGCGGCGCTTGATCTGTGAACTAGACTGCCTGCGGACAATCATCTGTGAACTGGATTCATCCAATGTCGTCGCCTGACATCAACCGCTCCGGCCAGCTGGAAATCTTCGTCCGCGTCATTGAAGCCGGGAGCTTCTCGGCGGCGGCGCGCGCGCTGGACATGAGTCCCTCGGCGGTCAGCAAGCTGGTGGCCAGGCTCGAACAGCGCCTGGGAACGCGGTTGCTGCAACGCTCCACCCGTCAGCTGCAGCTCACCCCGGAAGGTTGCACGTTCTATGAGCGCGGGCTGCGCGTGCTGGCCGACCTGGACGAGGCGGAACGCTGCGCCGCCGCCCACGACGAACCCCGCGGGCGGTTGCGGGTGAATGCCAATGTCCCGTTCGGGCACCACTTCCTGCTGCCGTTGCTGCCGCAGTTCCTGGCCCGGCACCCGCAGGTGGGGGTCGACCTGGTGCTCACCGACGAGGTGATCGACCTTCTTGAACAGCGTACCGACGTGGCCGTGCGCGCCGGGCCGTTGAAGAATTCCAGCCTGGTGGCACGCCGCCTGGGCGCCAGCCGGATGATGATCGTGGCGGCGCCGGCGTATGCCGCCCGGCAGGGTCTGCCGCAGGACGCCGATGCGCTGCTGGCGCACAACCGGCTGGATATCGGGCATGCGCGCACGCAGACCGGCTGGCCGCTGCAGGTCAACGGCGAGCGGCGGGTGGTGCCGATTCAGGGCAATGCACGCGCCAGCGACGGTGAAGGGCTGCGCCGGTTGGTGCTTGGCGGGGTCGGCATGGCGCGTCTGGCCGCCTTCCAGGTCCAGGCCGATGTGGCGGCGGGGCGATTGCTGCCCGTGCTGGAGCAGGCCAATCCAGGCGATCTGGAGGAGGTGCACGCGGTGTTCGTGGGGCAGGGCGGCCCCCTGCCGTTGCGGGTGCGCGCGCTGTTGGATTTCCTGGTGGAACACGTGGATCTGGCCCGGCCGCTGGCGTGACCGCCATCGGTGGGTGTGCAAGGTTGGCAGGCACCCGCCGTAGGCAGGTACCCACCCTGGGTGGGTACGCCGCCAGGTACAGCCACGCGTGGCGTGGCGCTATGACTCCTGCAGCAGCTTGCGCGCCGCTGCGCGGGCTTCCTTGCTGACTTCCACGCCGCCCAGCATCCGCGCCAGTTCTTCCTCGCGGGCACGGGGGTCCAACTTCTCCACCGCGCTCTGGGTCATGCCGTCCACCGGTGCCTTGCTGACCCGGTAGTGCGCGTGCCCCTTGGACGCCACCTGCGGAAGGTGGGTGACGCACAGCACCTGGCGCTTCTCGCCCAGCGCACGCAGCGTCTGGCCGACGATGTCGGCGACGGCGCCGCCGATGCCGGAATCGACCTCATCGAAGACCATGGTCGGCACGGCGTCCAGGCCCAGCGCGGCAACCTCGATGGCCAGCGAAATGCGCGACAGTTCGCCACCGGAGGCCACCTTGCGCAAGGCGCGTGGCGGCTGCCCGGCATTGGCGGCGACCAGGAACTCGACCCGCTCGGCGCCATTCGGGTCCGGCTTGACCACCGCCTGCGGTTCGATATCGATCAGGAATTGACCGCCGCCCATGCCCAGCTCACCGATCAGGGTGGTGGTGGTGTCCGACAACGCCTTGGCCGCCTTCCGGCGACTGGCGCTGAGTACCTCGGCCACGGTCTTCCATTGGCCGGCGGCGCGGTCGATCTCGCCCGCCAAGGCCTGCAGGCGCTCATCGGCGCCGCGCAGCTGCTCGACTTCGGCGTCCATTGCATCGCGGTGTTCGCCCAGGGCCTCCATCGGCACCCGGTGCTTGCGGGCGAGATCGTGCAGGCGACCCAGCCGGCGCTCGATGTCCTCGAACTGCTCCGGGTCGGCATCCAGGTCGTCATGGACCCGGTCCAGCAGCGACAGTGCCTCGTCCAGCTGGATGGCGGCGCTGTCCAGCAGGGCATCGACCTCCACCAGGCGACCGTCGTGCTCGGCCACGCGGGCCAGGTCATGGCGGGTCTGCTGCAGCAGCTGCAGCACCGACACCTCATCGTCGCCGTTGAGCCGGCCAACGGCCACGTCGCAGGCGCTGATCAGCGCGCTGGCATGGGCCTGGCGGCGGTGGCTGTTGCCCAGGGTGGCGATCGAGGCCGGGTCCAGGTCCTCGCGCCGGAGCTCACCGAGCTGATGCTCCAGGTAGCCGATCCGGTCGCTGACATCGCCCTGGCGGGACAAGGCGTCGGCCTCATCGACCAGTGCCTGCCAGCGCGCCGCGGTCTGGCGGACCTGGGCGCGCTCGGTGTCATTACGGGCAAATGCATCCAGCAGCGAAAGCTGGGAGGGACGCGAGAGCAGTGCCTGCTGCTCGTGCTGGCCGTGAATCTCGACCAGCATGCTCGCCAGCTCGGTCAGCTGGGAGAGGGTGACCGGACGGCCATTGATGAAGGCGCGCGAGCCGCCGTCGGCGCGGATGATCCGGCGCAGCTGGCACTGTTCGTCGTCGTCCAGTTCATTTTCGCGCAGCCAGCGCCGGGCGGGGGCGTCGGCGGTAGGGGCGAATTCGGCCGACAGTTCGGCGCGCGCGGCGCCATGGCGGACCACGCCGCTGTCGGCGCGCAGGCCGGACAGGAAGCCCAGCGCGTCGACCATCAGCGACTTACCCGCGCCGGTCTCGCCCGAAACCACGGTCATACCCGGCCCGAACTCCAGTTCGGTGGCGCGGACAACGGCAAAATCTTTGATCGATAGATGTCTAAGCATGGTCTTCGGTTCTCAAGCCGCGCAACGCTAGCATGGGCGAGGGGCAGCTCCAATCGGGATGTGCCGCTCCGTCGCCGCGGATCGGCGTGAAGGGCTCACTTGCCAACGCCTGGCCCAGCCATTATCTAATGTGGCGTCTCACAGGCTGATTCCATGCATCCCTCCACGACCCAACTCGCTCCGCGCGCCCGCCACCTGCTGCGGACGCTGATCGCGCGCCACATCCAGGACGGCGAACCGGTCGGGTCGCAGACCCTGGCGCGGCTGGCCGGGCTGGATGTCAGCCCGGCCACCATCCGCAACATCCTCGGCGACCTGGAGGACCTGGGGCTGCTCAGTTCGGCGCATGTCTCGGCCGGGCGCGTGCCTACCGCGCACGGCTACCGGGTGTTCGTCGACAGCCTGGTCAAGATGCAGCCGCCCGGCGAAAGCGAGCTGAACCGGCTGCGCAGCGAGCTCTCCACCGGGGCCGGCACCCAGGCGCTGCTGGGCAGTGCGTCGGAGCTGCTGTCGGCGATGAGTCACTTCGTCGGCGTGGTCGGCGCACCACGACGCGAGCAGTTCGCCTTCCGCCACATCGATTTCGTGGCGCTGGACGCGCGCCGGGTGCTGGCCATCCTGGTGTTTGCCGACAACGAGGTGCAGAACCGGGTCATCGAGCCGCGCCGCAGCTGGGAACCGGCCGAGCTGGAGCAGGTCGCCAACTACCTCAACGCCCACTGCGCCGGCCGCCCGCTGGCCGAGATCCGTGCCCGCCTGCTGCTGGAGCTGCGCGATGCCCGTTCGGAAATGGAGCAGCTGCTGGCCCACAGCGTGGAACTGGCCGAGCAGGCCATGGCCCCGCCCGCCGATGACATGGTGCTGGCCGGGCAGACCCGGCTGATGGGGGTGCAGGACCTGTCCGACCTGGACCGCCTGCGCGAGCTGTTCGACGTGTTCGCCAGCAAGCGCGAGATACTGCAGTTGCTTGAGCGCACCATCCAGGCGCCCGGCGTGCGCATCTTCATCGGCGAGGAGACCGGCGTGATGCCGCTGGAGAACGTCTCGCTGGTCACCGCGCCGTATTCGGCCGGCGGCCAGGTACTGGGCGTGCTGGGCGTCATCGGGCCCAAGCGGATGGCCTACGACCGCATGATTCCGCTGGTGGAGGCCACCGCGCAGGTGCTCGGGGCGGCGCTGGATGCCCCCACCGGGGGCGGATTGTCCCGGGATCGCGCCTAAACGCGCCGCCAGCTCTTGAATCGGGTCCGGCCGCCCACATAGGGGTGGGTGGAGGCGGAGAGTCACCGCCAAGGATCCGGAAATGAACCAAGATCAGCCTGATATCGCATCCCAGAGCCCGGCCGGCGACGCCGCCCCGGGGGATTCCCTGCAGCAGCAGCTGGACGCCCTGCACAACGAGCTGGCCCTGCTCCGGTCCGAGTCGCTGCGCGAGCGCGCCGACCTGGACAACCAGCGCAAGCGCGTGGCCCGCGACGTCGAGCAGGCGCGCCGTTTCGCCAATGAGAAGCTGCTGGGCGAACTGCTGCCGGTGTTCGACAGCCTGGACGCCGGCCTTACTGCCGCTGGCGCCGAGGCCAGCCCGCTGCGCGACGGCCTGGAGCTGACCTACAAGCAGCTGCTCAAGGTCGCCGCCGAGAACGGCCTGCTTCTGCTCGACCCGACCGGCCAGCCCTTCAATCCCGAACACCACCAGGCCATCAGCCAGGTCGACGCGCCCGGCGCGGCGCCGGGCAGCGTGGTCCAGGTGTTCCAGAAGGGTTACGAGCTCAACGGTCGCCTGCTGCGCCCGGCGCTGGTCGTGGTTGCCCGCGATTGACCTGAACGCGTTCGGCCGCCATCGGACACAGCGTTCGATGGATGGCTTGAAAGTGTTCGCAGCGTCCCACACATCCCATTCATAACCCGGCAACTGCCGGATGTTCCCAACTTTCAGGAGTCTCCCCATGGGCAAGATCATTGGTATCGACCTCGGCACCACCAACTCGTGCGTGGCGATCATGGACGGCGGCAAGGCCCGCGTCATCGAAAATGCGGAAGGCGACCGCACCACGCCGTCCATCGTTGCCTTCACCAAGGACGGCGAAGTGCTGGTGGGTGCCTCGGCCAAGCGCCAGGCGGTCACCAATCCGAAGAACACCTTCTACGCCGTCAAGCGCCTGATCGGCCGCAAGTTCCAGGACGCTGAAGTCCAGAAGGACATCTCGCATGTGCCTTACAGCATCCTGGCCCACGACAACGGCGATGCCTGGGTGCAGAGCAGCGACGCCAAGAAGATGTCGCCGCAGGAAATCTCCGCCCACGTGCTGACGAAGATGAAGAGCACCGCAGAGGCGTTCCTCGGTGAGAAGGTCACGGAAGCGGTCATCACCGTGCCGGCCTACTTCAACGACAGCCAGCGCCAGGCGACCAAGGACGCCGGCCGCATCGCCGGCCTGGACGTCAAGCGCATCATCAACGAGCCGACCGCGGCCGCGCTGGCCTATGGCCTGGACAAGGCGGACAACAAGGATCGCAAGATCGTGGTGTACGACCTGGGCGGCGGTACGTTCGACGTGTCGGTGATCGAAATCGCCAACATCGACGGCGAGAAGCAGTTCGAAGTGCTGGCCACCAACGGTGACACCTTCCTGGGCGGCGAAGATTTCGACGCACGCGTCATCAACTACCTGGTGGAAGAGTTCAACAAGGACCAGGGCATCGACCTGCGCAACGATCCGCTGGCCCTGCAGCGCCTGAAGGACGCCGCCGAGCGCGCCAAGATCGAGCTGTCCACCAGCCAGCAGACCGAAGTGAACCTGCCGTACGTCACCGCCGATGCCTCCGGTCCGAAGCACCTGAACATCAAGCTGACCCGCGCCAAGCTGGAAGCGCTGGTCGAAGACCTGATCAAGCGGTCGATCGACCCGTGCCGCACCGCACTGAATGATGCGGGCCTGCGTTCGAGCGACATCAGCGACGTCATCCTGGTCGGTGGCCAGACCCGCATGCCGAAGGTGCAGCAGGCCGTCACCGAGTTCTTCGGCAAGGAACCGCGCAAGGACGTCAACCCGGACGAAGCCGTGGCACTGGGTGCGGCGATCCAGGGCGGCGTGCTGGGCGGCGACGTCAAGGACGTGCTGCTGCTGGACGTGACCCCGCTGTCGCTGGGTATCGAAACCATGGGCGGCGTGTTCACCAAGATCGTCGAGAAGAACACCACCATCCCGACGAAGGCCTCGCAGGTGTTCTCCACCGCCGAGGACAACCAGTCGGCCGTGACCGTGCACGTGCTGCAGGGTGAGCGCGAACAGGCCCGTTTCAACAAGTCGCTGGCCAAGTTCGACCTGTCCGGCATCGAGCCGGCCCCGCGCGGCCTGCCGCAGGTGGAAGTGTCCTTCGACATCGACGCCAACGGCATCCTGCACGTGTCGGCCAAGGACAAGAAGACCAACAAGGAACAGAAGGTCGAGATCAAGGCCGGTTCGGGTCTGTCCGAGGACGAGATCGCGCGCATGGTCGCCGACGCGGAAGCCAACCGCGAAGAAGACAAGAAGTTCCAGGAGCTGGTCCAGGCCCGCAACCAGGCTGACGCGCTGATCCACGGTACCCGTACCGCGATCAACGAGCACGGCAGCAAGGTCGGTGGCGATGTGATCGGCAAGGTCGAATCGGCCCTGGCCGATCTGGAAACCGCGATGAAGGGCGACGACAAGGTGCAGATTGAAGCCAAGTCGAAGGTGCTGGAAGAGGCCGGGCAGTCGCTGTTCGCCGCTTCGGCCGCGGCCGAGCAGGGCGCTGCCGCTCCGGGCGCCGATGCCGGTGCCGGCACGGGCAACGGTGCCCACGATGACGTGGTCGATGCCGAGTTCACCGAAGTCAAGGACGACAAGAAGTCCTGATCCGGACCAGACGCGGGACGTTGCGCAGGCAACGTCCCGTTGTCGTTTCCCCTAGTTCCTGACAACCGTACCGCGGTGTGTCGGGGGTGAATCCCGACTTCCGGATACCGATTCAAGCCATGAGCAAGCGCGACTACTACGAGGTGCTGGGCGTTTCCCGCACTGCGACCGAAGAAGAACTGAAAAAGTCCTATCGCCGTTGTGCGATGAAGTACCACCCGGACCGCAATCCGGGCGACAGTGCCGCCGAAGCCTCCTTCAAGGAGTGCAAGGAGGCCTACGAAACCCTGTCCGACGCCAACAAGCGCCGCATGTACGATGCCCACGGCCACGCTGCGTTCGAGCACGGCATGGGCGGTGGCGGTGGCGGTCCCGGTGGCCCGGACATGGGCGACATCTTCGGGGACATCTTCGGCAACATCTTCGGTGGTGGTGGTGGCGGCGGTCCGCGCCAGGCGCGTCGCGGTGCCGACATCGGCTACGTGATGGAGCTGGACCTGGAAGAGGCGGTGCGTGGCATCGAGCGCCGGATCGACATCCCGACCCTGGCCGAGTGCGACGACTGCCATGGCAGTGGTTCGGACGACGGCAAGGTCGAAACCTGCAGCGTGTGCCGTGGCCAGGGCCAGGTGCGCATCCAGCGCGGCATCTTCGCGATGCAGCAGGCCTGCCACAACTGCAACGGCCGCGGCCAGATCATCCAGAACCCCTGCAAGACCTGCCACGGCAACGGTCGCGTGGAGGAAGACAAGGTGTTGTCGGTGAAGGTGCCTGCGGGTGTCGATACCGGTGACCGCATCCGCCTGGCGGGCGAGGGTGAGGCCGGTCCGGCCGGCACGCCGCCGGGCGATCTGTACGTGGAAGTGCGCGTGCGCGAGCATGCGATCTTCCAGCGCGATGGCGACGACCTGCACTGCGAAGTGCCGATCCGTATCTCGCAGGCCGCGCTGGGTGACACCGTGCGCGTGGCCACGCTGGGTGGTTATGCGGAGATCCGCATTCCGGCCGAGACCCAGACCGGCAAGCTGTTCCGCATGCGCGGCAAGGGCGTGCGTTCGGTGCGCAGCCGCAGCGAAGGCGACCTGTACTGCCGCGTCGTGGTGGAGACTCCGGTCAACCTGACGGTCGAGCAGCGCAAGCTGCTGGAGCAGTTCGAGACCACCTTCACCGGCGAAGAAGCGCGCAAGCATTCGCCGAAGTCGGCGACCTTCATCGACGGGGTGAAGGGCTTCTGGGACCGGATGACGTCGTAAGTGGTTGGTTCCAACGATAACGAAAACGCCGGGCACGTCCCGGCGTTTTTTTTGGTTGTTTGCCTGATCGGGTGGAGCGCTTGAGCAGACGCGGCTGCCGGTGCGGCGAGCGCGGGGCCGCCTTTCCCTTGCCTGCGATTTTCCGTCCACAGCGGCTGCCGGTGGAGCGAGTGCGGGGCCGCCATACCCTTGCCTGCGAATGTCCCCCGGCGTCGGCCTTCGGCCGCCCCCTCCTCCTTTACTTCGCCGCAAGGGCATGGCGGCCCCGCACTCGCCCCACCGGCTTGCGTCGTGCTCCGGCTTTTCCCTGCGTGCCGCAAGCCGAGCCCCGTCGCGGCCGGCAGGTCCCTGGCAAAGTAAAGGAGGAGGCGGCGGCGCAGGCCGACGCCGGGGGACATTTGCATAGGGGCCTGCCGGCCGCGGCGGGGCCCTCAACGCTCGCGGCAGATCCGATCGAAGACATTGCGCCAAGCTTCAAGCGCATAGAAAAACGCCCCTTTTTTATGGGCGTAAAATGTGGGCATGAACGAATCCCTCGAAAGCCACCTCGTCCACGGGCGCCGCCAGCGCCCGGACGGTCCGTCGCCGGTCGACGTCATTTCGGTCCAGTCGCAGCTGGTGTACGGCCATGCCGGCAACAGTGCGGCAGTGCCGCCGCTGCGCGCGCTGGGTGTGCGTGTGGCTGAAATACCCACGACGCTGCTGAGCAATGCGCCGTTCTATTCGACCACGCGCGGCCGCGTGCTGCCGGCCGACTGGTTCGCCGAATTGCTGCTGGGGGCGACTGAGCGTGGTCTTCCGGCGCGCGCGAAGATGCTGGTGTCCGGGTATTTCGGCAGCGTCGGCAATGGCGCCGCCTTTGCCGACTGGCTCGACACCGTGCTGCCGGCCTCGCCGCAGCTGCGCTACTGCCTGGATCCGGTGATCGGTGACACCCATACCGGCCCCTACGTGGAGCCGGGCCTGGAAACGATCTTCGCCGAACGCCTGTTGCCGCATGCGTGGCTGGTCACGCCGAACGCGTTCGAGCTGGGCCGCCTGACCGGCATGCCCAGCCTGGCCGAGGCCGACGCCATCGCCGCCGCGAAGGTGCTGCTCGCGCGCGGACCGGAGTGGGTGCTGGCGCACAGCGTTGGCGGCGCGCCGGGACAACTGGTCACGCTGGCGGTCAGTCGCGATGCAATCTGGCGCTGGACCTCGCCGCACCTGCCGGTGGACGTGGCCGGCACCGGTGACGTGCTGATGTCGCTGCTGGTGGCTTTCCTGCTGCGCGGTGAGCGCTTCGAACAGGCCCTGTCGCGCTCCATCGCCGGGGTCCATGCCGCGCTGGAAGCCACGCTGGCCAACGACCATGAAGAGTTCGATGTGCTGGCCGCCGCGCCGGCCGCACTGGCGCAGCCCACCCGCTTCGTTCCCGAGCGCCTGGCGTGAGCCTGCGTCCGGTCGTTGGCATCGTTGGCAGTGCCGGCGCGTATGGGCGCTGGCTGCGCCAGTTCCTGCAGCAACGCATGGGCCTGGAGGTGATCGGCCATGATCCGGCCGACCCGCAGTCGCAGGACCCGGAGACCGTGCTCGCGCGTGCGGAGGTGCTGATCTTCTCCGCACCGATCCGCCACACCCCGGCGCTGATCGCCGATTACGTGACCCGTTCTGCAGGCCGCGAGGCTGGCCGCCTGTGGTTGGACGTGACCTCGGTCAAGAGCGCCCCGGTGGCCGCCATGCTCGCCTCGCAGGCGGAGGTGGTGGGGTTGCACCCGATGACCGCACCCCCGAAAGCGCCCACGCTCAAGGGCAGGGTGATGGTGGTCTGCGAGGCGCGCCTGTCGCACTGGCAGCCATGGGTGCAGTCGCTGTGTGACGCGCTGGAGGCCGAATGCGTTCGCGCCACGCCCGAACATCACGACCAGGTCATGGCGCTTGTGCAGGCGATGGTGCACGCCACCCATCTTGCCCAGGCTGGCGTGTTGCGCGAGTACGCACCGCTGCTGGGGGCGCTGCCGGCGCTGATGCCGTACCGCTCGGCCTCGTTCGAGCTGGACACGGCGATCATGGCGCGGATCCTGTCGATGAATCCGGCCATCTATGAAGACATCCAGTTCGGCAACCCGCACGTGGCGCCGATGCTGGATCGGCTGTTGGCGCAGCTGCAGCAGTTGCGGGGGCAGGTGGCGCAGGGCGACGATGCGGCGCGCGCGGCTTTCCGCGAACAGCTGCTGCATGACAACCGCGAGCACCAGGGTGAGGCCTTGCTGGCCGAAGGCAACTACACCTTCGAGCGGGTCGGCTACCTGCTGGCGGACCTGACCGAGCGCAATGCGATCAGTGTGCACCTGCCCGAAGACCGGCCGGGCTCGCTGCGCGAGCTGCTGCACGTGTTCGAGCGGCACGGGGTGAGCCTGGCCTCGATCCATTCCTCGCGCACGCCCGGCGGTGAACTGCATTTCCGGATGGGTTTCGTGGCCGGCAGCGATGTGCAGGCGATGCAGCGGGCCGCGGTGGAGATCGACGCCACCGGCATCGGTCGCGTCCTGCCTCGCTGACGCGACGCAACATTCATCCACAGGGGGTGTGGATGAGTTGCGCACAACCATGTGGATAACCGCGCGCAGCCCCCGGGGCACAACGCTGTCAAGATGGGTGGCTATTTATTGGCCAGCGACCCGTGGGCGCGCGCTGCCTACGTGCTCAGCGTAAGCTCACCGCCGCTGGTGCGGAACACGTGGCCGTCGCGGACAAGATGGCGGCCATCGGCGAGCTCATAGCGCGCATGCGCGTCGGATGATGCGTTGGCATCGCCGGCCGGCTCATCCTTGAATTCGATGATGACGTAGTCATCGCCATTGGCGTCGGTAGCGGGGAACTGACGGAACGACATGCAACACCTCCTTCAGCAACTGGGACATGGGGCGTGAGCACCATGCAACCTGGGCCGTTAGCGGTGTGTCATCAATCGATGAACTGCAGTTTCGCCAGTTCAGCGTACAGGCCGCCCTCGGCCAGCAGCGCCGCGTGCGTGCCCTGCGCGACGATGCGGCCGTGGTCCATCACCACGATCCGGTCGGCCTTGAGCACGGTGGCCAGGCGGTGCGCGATGACCAGCGTGGTGCGGCCGGCCATCAGCCGCTCCAGCGCCTGCTGCACGGAGCGTTCGCTCTGCGCGTCGAGCGCGCTGGTAGCCTCGTCCAGCAGCAGGATCGGCGCGTCCTTGAGCAGGGCGCGCGCAATGGCGATGCGCTGCTGCTGGCCGCCGGACAGGCGGGCGCCGCGTTCGCCCAGCTCGCTGAGGTACCCTTCGGGCAGCGCCTGAAGGAACTCGTCGGCTTCAGCCGCCTCGGCTGCCCGCTGCACCTCGTCGTTGCTGGCGTCCAGTCGTCCATAGCGGATGTTCTCGAGCGCACTGCTGGCAAACAGCGTGGGCTGCTGCGGGACCAGCGCCATCTGCGCGCGCAGCAGCGCCGGATCGACCCGGCGCACGTCCACGCCATCCACCTGCACGCTGCCGCTGGCGGGGTCGTGGAAGCGCAGCAGCATCGACAACACCGTGCTCTTGCCCGCGCCGGAAGGACCCACCAGTGCCACGGTTTCGCCGGGGCGCACATGCAGGTCGAAATGGGCCAGCGCGGCGGTGTCGGGCCGCTGCGGGTAGTGGAAGACCACATCCTGGAACCGGATCTCGCCGCGCAGCGGCTGCGGCAGCGGCAGCGGATCGGCCGGGGTGGAAATCTCGATGTCTTCCTGCAGCAGCTCGGCGATGCGGCCCATGCCGCCGGACGCGCGCTGCAGTTCGTTCCACACTTCCGCCAGCGCGCCTACCGAACCGCCACCGATCAGTGCATACAGCACGAACTGGCCCAGCGTGCCCGCGCTCATGCGCCCGTCGATGACGTCGTGCGCGCCCAGCCACAGCACGCCGACGATCGCCCCGAACACCAGCACGATGGCGGTGGCGGTCACCAGCGACTGCGCGCCGATGCGCCGGCGCGCGGCGCGGATCGACTCGGCCAGCGCGGCGTTGAAGCGGCCACGCTCGTACGGTTCGCGGGCATGCGCCTGCACCGTGCGTACCGCGCCCAGCGTTTCGGCGGCCAGGCTGTTGGCGTCGGCGATCCGGTCCTGGCTGGCGCGCGAAATGCCGCGCAGCCGACGCGCACCGATGATGATCGGCAGCACCGCCAATGGAATGCCCACCAGCGACCACGCCGCCAGGCGCGGGCTGGTCACGAACAGCATCACCAGGCTGCCCACTACCGTTACGCTGCTGCGCAGCGCCACGGACATGGTGGAGCCGATCACGCTGCGCAGCAGTTCGCTGTCGGCGGTAAGCCGCGAAACCAGTTCGCCGCTGCGGCTGCGGTCGTGGAACCCGGCACCCAGCGCGATCAGGTGGGCGTACAGGCGGCTGCGCAGGTCGGCCACGACCTTTTCGCCCAGCAGCGAGACGAAGAAGAAACGCGCGGCCGTGGCCAGCGCCAGCACCACCGCAACCAGGAACAACAGGGCGAAGGCGCGGTTGATCTGCCCATTGCTGTTGAAGCCATGGTCGATCATCTGCTTCACCGCCGGCGGCAGGCTCAGCGTTGCCGCCGATGACACCGCCAGCGCCACCAGCCAGGCGCTGAACAGCCCCGCGTGGCGGCGCACGAACGGCCACAGCGTGCCCAGGCTGCCAAGACGGCGCAGCGGAGGGGCTGGCGGGGAAGATGGGTCAGTCATGGGCAAGGCCTGGTTCGGTGCGCGGATGGATCCGGATACGATCACGGGTGGCGTCGCGCAGGCGGGTTTTCAATGGCTCGACCTGATCGGCGGGCAGGCGGAGGTGCAGTTCGACCCCGGCGGCGGTGAAGGATTCGCCCCGTTTTTCGGCACCGTGGGCGGCCAGCATCGCGTGCAGCGTGCCCAGGTCCTCGAAGCCGGCCTGCACGTCGAGTTCGGCAAGCGCCACCAGCGGCAGGCGTGGCGCGGTGCGCAGGCATTCGGCCGCCGTACCGCCGTAGGCCCGCACCAGGCCGCCCGCGCCCAGCTTGATGCCGCCGTACCAGCGGGTCACCACCACCATGACGCGATCGAACCCCTGGCCGTCGATCGCGGCCAGGATCGGCCGGCCGGCGGTTCCGGCGGGTTCGCCGTCATCACTGGAACGGTACTCGTTGCCGTGGCGGTAGGCCCAGCAGTTGTGGGTGGCGTCGGCCACGGCCACCTGCTGCAGGAAGGCCAGCGCATCGGGGGCCGCATCGATGGGGGTGGCATGGGCGACGAAGCGGCTGTGCTTTATGTCCAGGCTGTGGCTGACGGCGGTGGCGAGCGTATCGGACATCCCGGCCATTCTAGTGGGGATGGCGCGGTGCAGCGCCGCTCACGGATCGAGCAGCTGGCGCAGGTCGCGCGGCACGCGCACTTCCGGATAGTGCTGCAGATAGCGTTCCAGGCTGGCGCGCGCGGTGTCCACGTCACCGGCGTCGCGGCGTTCGCGGATGCGCTTGATCCACTGCGTGCGCGGCAGGGCGGCGTCGGCCTCGACGGCCGCATCCAGCGCACGCGCCGACAGCGCGCCGCTGGCATCGTCCTGGGCCGGTGCCGGACGCCTCATGATGCCCGCCGCGCCGGCGGTGCGCGCTGCCAGTGCAGGCGCAGGGGCAGCCTTGGCGCGCTCGCGCGAATCGGCCACCTGCGAGCCGGTGGCAGCAACGCTGTCCAGCTCGCTCTGTGTGTCTGCCAGCATCGCCTTGCTCTGTGGGGCGGGCGCGGCCATGGCGGGCGCCGGCGGGGGCGGGGGCGTTGCAGGCGCAGCCATCTCCTGCACCACCGCAGCGGCCGGGGGCGGTGGCAGCGGGACGGGCTTGGCGATGGGCTCGGCAGCGATCTCCGCCACGGCGGCGGGTGCCTGCGCGACCCTCGCCATCGCCGTCCCGGCGTCGCTCTGGGCAGCTGGCATCGGCGCGGCAGCCGTATCGACGGCGGCTTCGACGGCCGCTTCGGGCATCGCTGGCGGCGGTGCATCCGGCTTGAGCTGCCAGGCAATGCCCACCGCGAACACCAGCGACGCGGCGAGGCCGAACGCGGCCGGCAGGCGCGAACGCGGGCGGCGCACGGCACGCGGCGCGGCGGCTGCCGCCGGGGACGCAGCGGCGCTTCCAGCAGCCACGCCGGCGGGCTGCACCGCGGCGCGCGCGGCCGCGAGCACGGCGTCGTCCAATGCCGCCGACGGCGCGCTGGGCGCGGCACGCCCGAGCAGGCGGGCCAGCTCGCGTTCTTCCGGCGTCAGTGGTTCAGGGCGGTTCATGGGTTCAACTCCGCACGCAGCTTGTCCATCGCGTAGCGCAGGCGCGATTTGACCGTTTCCCGGCCGACGCCCGTGATCTCCGCGATCTCTTCCAGGCTCAGCTCCTGCTCCAGCCGCAACTGCAGCACCGTGCGCTGGTCGTCCGGCAGCTGTTCCATCGCCAGCTGCAGCCGGCGGCGTTGTTCGAAGTCGGACAGCTGGGTCTCCGGCGTGCGGCTGTCGCTCATCCGTGCCACCCGCTCGTCGGCATCGCCGGGCGCTGCGGGCCGGTGGCGTGACGCGCGCCAGTGGTCATTGAGCCGATTATGGGCAATGCGGAACAGCCAGGTGGTGAAGGCGGCCTCGGGCTGCCAACCGGCCCGCGCGGCAATCACCCGCTGCCAGACGTCCTGGAACATCTCGTCGGCCAGTGCGGCATCGCGCAACTGGCGCAGCAGGAAGCTGTACAGGCGGTTGCGATGGCGCGTGTACAGGGTCTCGAACGCGCGCAGGTCGCCCTCGGCCCAGGCCAGCATCAGCGACTCGTCGGTTGGCAGGGCAGGGGCATCCACGGCGCACAGAGTAAGCGCTGAATGCGCCTGCGCATAGCGGGCGGGCCGGGGGATGGGTTGGGCCAGGCCCTGCCTGGCCGCGCGTGCAGTGGGCATCGAAAGGGAGTGCCGGAACGGAGAACACAGAAAAGAACGTCCATCGGCGGCAAATGGGGTCGATGGGCTTCCACAGCCCCCCGGTGGGCGCGCTATGCTCGGCGCACAGGGGAGGTGCCGGTCTTCCGGCGCCAGAAGAGATCAACATGTTGGCCAGCCAGGTAGTGACGTCCTCGGGGCATCCTGACCGTGGCGCGGTGGTTTCCACCGCGCTTGCACAGGCGCTGTGCGCGCTGCTGCCTGCCGGCGCACAGGTGGCGCTGGGCTGGTCCGATGCGGGGCTGGGCGAGGGCTGCGTGGAGCAGCCGGCGACGGCATCGGCCGAAACCGCGCGTGTGGATGCACTGCTGGCGACGGTGCCTGCGCCCGACGGCCCGCTGCGCCGCTGGCAGCACCAGGGCGGGGAGCTGGCCATCCGTGCGCTGCTGCCCGACGGCGCGCCGCCGGACGAGACCTGGTGGGCCGTGGCGGCGCGCTGGCTGCAGGACGCGCTGGCCCTGGCCCGGCAGCGCGAGCAGATCAGGTCGCTGGAGACGTCCAAGCGTCTGCAGCAGGCGCTGTACGAAATCGCCGACCTGGCCGGTGCCGACCTGGAAATGACCGAGATGCTCCGGCATTTCCACCGGGTGCTCAATTCGCTGATGTACGCGCAGAACTGCTACATCGTCGAGTACGACGACGTGCGCCGGCGCATCCGCTTCCTGTACTTCGCCGACCAGCGCGACAGCTTCGTGGCCGATCCGGACCGCAGCTACGAAGAACATGAAATGCCGCGCAGCCTGACCTTTGCCCTGCTCCGTCATGGGCAGCCGCTCAGTGGGCCGTCCAATGAGCTGCTGGCGGCGATGAGTGACGAATACGACCCCAGCCGTGGCCCGGAAAGCCTGGACTGGCTCGGCGTGCCGATGCTGCGCGAAGGCCGCGTGTGCGGTGCGATCGTGGTGCAGAGCTACGAGCAGCGGGTGCGCTACAACGAGGCCGACCGCACCCTGCTGGGCTATGTGGCCCAGCACATCCTCACGGCGATGGACCGTCGCCAGGCGCAGGTGCAGCTGGAGCGCCAGGTCGAGCGGCGCACGTTGGAGATCCAGCGCGCCAACCACAGCCTGCAGGAGGAGGTGATCGAGCGCCGCCGTGCGGAGAAGCTGCAGCTGGCCCTGTTCAACATCGCTGAAATGGCGATGAGCGCCGGGAGCCTGGCGCAGTTCTACGTGCAGGTGCACGGGGTGGTCGGCACGTTGCTGGATGCGCGCAATTTCTACATCGCGCTGGTGGATGAAAGCGGCGAAGGGCTGGAGTTCGTCTATTCCGTTGACGAGTACAACCCGGCGCGCGCCTCCCGGCCGTTCAGCAAGGGACTGACCGAATACATCGTGCGCAACCGCCAGCCGCTGCTGGCCTCGCGTGCGCACATCGATGCGCTGCGCGCGTCCGGCAGCGTGAACGAGTTCGGCGCGCGTTCGCACTGCTGGCTGGGCGTGCCGCTGCTCAGCGACGACGACGTGGTCGGCGTGATCGTGGTGCAGAGCTACTCGCCGGAGATCAGCTTCACCGCGCACGACCAGCGCCTGCTCACGTTCGTGGCACAGAACATCGGCAACGGACTGGCCCGCCAGCGCGACCAGCAGGACCTGCGCAACGCGCATGCGGACCTGGAGAAGCGGGTCGAGGAGCGCACCCGCGAGCTGGCCGAGGTCAACGACAAGCTGCTCGGGCAGATCGGCGAGCGCCTGCGTGCCGAACAGCGCCTCACCCACCAGGCCCTGCACGATGCGTTGACAGGATTGCCCAACCGCGCGCACCTGCTGGACAGCCTGGAGGACGCCATCGCGCGTGCCCGGGGCCGTGGCGGCCTGCGGTTCGCGGTGCTGTTCCTGGACCTGGACCGCTTCAAGCTGGTCAACGACAGCATCGGCCACGCGGCCGGCGACCAGATGCTGGTGGAGGTCGCCAAGCGCATCGTGTCGATGGTGGGCGCCGACGACGTGGTCGCGCGGCTTGGCGGCGACGAATTCGCGATCCTGCTCGAGTGCGAGCGCGGGCTGGAATCGGCGCGGGAGTTCTCGCAGCGCATGCTGGTGGCGCTGGAAGAGTCCATGTGGGTGCAGGGGCGCGAGTTGTTCCCCTCCGGCAGTCTGGGCATCGCGATGTGGAGCCCGCGCTACCGCAATGGCGAGGAGATGGTGCGCGACGCCGATGCGGCGATGTACCGCGCCAAGGCGCAGGGCAAGGATCGCTGCGCGGTGTTCGACGAGGCCATGCGCGAGGAGGCGCTGCGCAGCCTGGACCTGGAGGCCGACCTGCGCCGGGCCATCAACAACCGCGATTTCGTGCCGTACTACCAGCCCATCGTGCGCCTGCAGGACGGCGAGGTGGTGGGCTACGAGGCGCTGCTGCGCTGGAAGCATGAACGCCGCGGGCTGCTGCTGCCCAGCGCGTTCCTGGACCTGGGCGAGGAAAGCGGGCTGATCGAACAGGTGGACTGGCTGCTGTATGAGGACGTGATCGGGCAGCTTGCGCGCGGTGGCGAAGGCTATCTTTCGGTGAACGTGTCGCCGCGGCACTTCCGTTCGGCCGACTTCAGCACGCGCCTGTTCGGCCTGATCGAGGCGGCCGGCGCCGATCCGCGCCGGCTGCGGCTGGAGATCACCGAGGTGGCCCTGCTCGACGACGGCCCGCGCACGCTGCGCATCCTGCAGGCGCTGCGCGAGCGCGGCGTGCTGGTCCAGCTGGATGATTTCGGCACCGGTTTCTCAGCGCTGTCCTACCTGCACCGCTTCCCGATCTCAACGCTGAAGATCGACCAGAGCTTCATCGCCGGGCTGCATGGCCAGGACATCCAGAGCACCTACGCGCTCGTGCAGGGCGTGCTGTCGCTGGCGCGCACGCTGGGCATCGAGACGGTGGGCGAGGGCATCGAGAACATGGCCCAGCGGCAGACGTTGCTGCAACTGGGCTGCGATTACGGCCAGGGCTACCTGCTGGGCCGCCCTGCACCGATGGACACGTTCGTTTGAATCACACCAGCGCGTTGCGCCGCTTTTCGTCGATCCACTTCGACGCCTGCGCCGGCTCATAGGCGCGCATCCAGTCCAGCATGGCGTCGATGTCCGAGCCGTACCAGAGGTCGGCTCGCTGTGCCGGGTGCAGGAAGCGCTCTTCGACCATGCGGTCGATCATGCCGATCAGCGGGGCGTAGAAGCCGTCCACGTCCAGGAAGGCGCAGGGCTTGTTGCCGATGCCGAGCTGGCGCCAGGTGAGCATCTCGAAGATCTCTTCCATGGTGCCGAAGCCGCCGGGCAGGGCGACGAAGGCGTCGGAGAGCTCGAACATGCGCGACTTGCGTTCATGCATCGAACCGACGATCTCAAGCTCGGTCAGGCCGCGGTGGGCCACTTCCCAGTCCGCCAGCTGCTGCGGAATGACCCCGGTCACTTCGCCGCCGCCGGCCAGCACGGCATTGGCGACGGTGCCCATCAGGCCCACATTGCCGCCGCCGTAGACAAGGCGCAGGCCATCGCGGGCGATGCGGTCGCCCAGCGCGATGGCGCGTTCGGTGTAGACGGGCTTGCTACCGGCGTTGGAGCCACAGTAAACGCAAATCGACTTCATTGGATCTTCCTGGAAACCCCCGCCGATGACCGATGAACCGGTTTCGTGGCGGGGTAGGTTGCGTGATGCGGGCGCGGATTATCGCATGACGTGGCAGTACGACCCTCTACGTGCGCAGGAAGATCCGGAGACGTCAGGCGGCTTCCGATTGTTCCCTGCGCGGTCCTTCCTTCAGCGCACGGCCCACCAGGCCCACCAGCAGGTCCAGCTCCTCGCTGTCCATGCCGAAGTGCGGGGTGAACCGCAGCGAATTCTCGCCGCCGTGGATGACATTGATGCCATGGTTGCGCAGCCATTCCTCGGTGGAATGGGTGCCATAGCACTTGAACTGGGGCGCCAGCTCGCAGGAGAACAGCAGGCCGGTGCCCTGGACCTTGGTGATCAGCCCGCCCAGCTCCGCCTTGAGCTGTTCGAGCTTGCGCACCGCTTCTTCGCCGCGGACGCGGATGTTGTCGCGCACGTCCGGGGTCAGCAGCGACAGCGTGGCGCAGGCCACGTCCAGTGCGCGCGGATTGGACGTCATCGTGTTGCCGTAGATGCCCTTGCGGTACAGCTGCGCCGCGTGTTCGGTGACCGCCAGGACCGAGAGCGGGAACTGCGCCGCGTTCAGGGCCTTGGAGTAGGTCTCCATGTCCGGCACGTCCAGGCCTTCGAAGCCCGGGTAGTCCACGATCGACAGCACGCCATGCGCGCGCAGGCCGGCCTGGATGGAATCCAGCAGCAGCAGGCTGCCGTGCTGGCGGGTGAGCTCGCGGGCCAGCGCGTAGAACGACGGCGGCACCGAGCGGCCGGGGTCGCCTTCGCCCATCACCGGCTCCAGGAACACCGCTTCGATGAACCAGTGGTTCTGCTCGGCCTCGGCGAACACCCGCTTCAGCGCGTCCTCGTCGTAGGGCGCGATGGCGATGACGGTATCCTCGCCGCGATAGCTGGCCAGGTGCTGCATGTAGGTCTTGCGGCTGGAATCGGAGTACAGCCCCGGGCGGTCGGTGCGGCCGTGGAAGCTGCCCTTGACCACCACGCGCTTGATCCGGGCGCCGGCATGGCGGGCACCGGGGTCGGTCTGCAGCTTGGCATTCACGTCGGCGATGCGCGCGGCCAGGCCGACCGCTTCGGAACCGGAGTTCAGGCACATGAAGTGGCTGTACGGGCAGCCGCCACGGCGGTGCCCGATCTCGCGCCGCAGCGCCTGGATGAAGCGCTGCTGGGACAGGTTCGGGGTCATCACGTTGGCCATCACCTGCGGGGCGGACATCGCCTCGAGCACCGGCGCCGGGGTGTGCCCGAAGCCGAGCATGCCGTAGCCACCGGCGTCGTACAGCACCGCACCCTTGAGCGTGACCACCCACGCGCCGCGGGCGGCGAGGGCGACGTACGGGGTCACCGCGTCATCGGCATAGAAATTGACGAAACCGTCCTGCATGGCCTCGATCTGGGCACGCTCATCCAGCGGCAGAAGGGCCGCCAGATCGGCGCGGACGCGCTCGAATTCGGCGGCGGCAGCCTCCACCGCGGCAACCAGCTGCGGGTGGCCGGCGGCCAGGCGGTCGAGGGTCGCGTCATCCAGGCCGGCGGTGAGACGGGTGCCGGGCTGGGCGCGCAGGGGGGCGAGGCGTTCGATGAAGCTCATTGCAGATCTCCTGACACGATTGGCGGCACGGCGGAAAAGCAAAACGCGCGTCTATTCGCGCGCGCTTCGGGCATTCCTGCTCGTGCATCAGACTTCCGGTTCGATGCTAGCACGCGGTTTTTCGCGCGATAACCCCGGCGAAAACTGTTGCATAGCAGCATTTTGCGCGACGTTTGCTGTCACTCGCATGGCCACCGAGGGCCAGTCGTACAATGCGCGACATTGTCGACCTGTTGCCGTGCGCTCCCTTGAAGAAGTCCGATTTCCATTACGACCTGCCTGCTGAACTGATCGCCCAGGCCCCGCTCGCCGAGCGTTCGGCCAGCCGCCTGATGCTGGTGCCGCAGGCGCCGGCGCCCTTCGAACACCGCCAGGTGCGCGACCTGCCGGGGCTGCTGAACGCCGGCGACCTGCTGGTGTTCAACGACACCCGGGTCATTCCGGCGCGGTTGTTCGGGCAGAAGGCCAGCGGCGGCCGGGTCGAGATCCTGATCGAGCGCCTGCTCGGCGGCCAGCAGGCCCGGGCCCAGGTGGGGGCCAGCAAGTCGCCCAAGCCGGGCAGCCGGATCGCGCTGGATGCCGGCGGCGAGGTCGAGGTGCTGGGCCGTGACGGCGAGTTCTACGTGCTGCGCTTCCATGTGCCCGAGGCATTGGAGCAGTGGCTGCTGCACGCCGGCCGGCTGCCCTTGCCGCCGTACATCCAGCGCGAGCCGGGCGTTGACGACCGCGAGCGCTACCAGACCGTGTTCGCGCGTGAAGTCGGTGCCGTGGCCGCACCTACCGCCGGCCTGCATTTCGATGAGGCCCTGCTGGCGACGCTGCAGGCGCAGGGCGTGGACGTCGGCCACGTGACCCTGCACGTGGGGGCGGGCACCTTCCAGCCGGTCCGGGCCGACGACCTGAAGGACCACGTGATGCACCGCGAATGGCTCAACGTGGGTGCCGAGCTGGTCCAGCAGGTGCGCCGCACGCGCGCCGCCGGCGGCCGGGTGATCGGCGTGGGCACTACCGTGGTGCGCGCGCTGGAAAGCGCCATGCGTGAGGGCGAGCTGCTGCCGTACGCAGGGGAAACCCAGATCTTCATCACGCCCGGGTACCGGATCCGCAGCGTGGACGCGATGATCACCAACTTCCACCTGCCCGAGAGCACGCTGCTGATGATGATCTCGGCCTTTGCCGGCCAGGCCCGCGTCTTCGAGGCCTACCAGGCCGCGATCGAGGAAAAATACCGGTTCTTCAGCTACGGCGACGCCATGCTGCTGTTCCCGCAGGCGGATTGAAGGCGGGCACGGTCATTTTCGGCGACAATAGGCAATTATTTGCCCGAATGACCGTTCCATGTCCCGACTCCAGTTCCAGCTCCAGACCACCGACGGGCGCGCCCGCCGCGGCCGCCTGACCTTCCCGCGCGGAACCGTGGAAACCCCGGCGTTCATGCCGGTGGGCACCTATGGGTCGGTCAAGGGCATCCTGCCGGAGCAGATCCGTGCGCTGGGCGCGGAGATCATCCTGGGCAACACCTTCCACCTCTATCTGCGCCCGGGCCTGGACGTGATCGCCGACCATGGCGGGCTGCACGGCTTCGCGCGCTGGAGTGGCCCGATCCTCACCGATTCGGGCGGTTTCCAGGTGTTCTCGCTGGCCCACCGCCGCAAGATCACCGAACAGGGCGTCACCTTCGCCTCGCCGACCGACGGCGCCCGCGTGTTCCTCGGGCCGGAAGAGAGCATGAAGATCCAGAAGGTGCTCGATTCGGACGTCGTGATGATCTTCGACGAGTGCACCCCGTACCCGGCCACCGAGCCGGTGGCGCGCACCTCGATGGAACTGAGCCTGCGCTGGGCGCAGCGCAGCCGCAACGCGCACGATGCGCTGGGCAACGATGCGGCGCTGTTCGGCATCGTCCAGGGCGGGGTCCATCACGACCTGCGCAGCCGCTCGGCCGAGGGCCTGCAGCAGATCGGCTTCGACGGCTATGCCATCGGCGGCCTGGCCGTGGGTGAGCCCGAGCACGAGCGCAACGCCATGCTCGACCACATGCATCCGATCCTGCCGGCCGACCGCCCGCGCTACCTGATGGGGGTGGGGCGCCCGGAAGACCTGGTCGAAGGCGTCGCGCGCGGGGTGGACATGTTCGACTGCGTGATGCCCACCCGCAATGCCCGCAACGGCCACTATTTCACCTCGTTCGGCACCGTTCGCATCCGCAACGCGCGCTACGAGCGCGACATGGACACCATCGAGCCGGGCTGCGGC
Source organism: Stenotrophomonas sp. KH_036_B (assembly GCF_057839485.1). Classification (NCBI taxonomy): domain Bacteria; kingdom Pseudomonadati; phylum Pseudomonadota; class Gammaproteobacteria; order Lysobacterales; family Lysobacteraceae; genus Stenotrophomonas; species Stenotrophomonas sp. KH_036_B. The sequence continues at coordinate 1,811,570 of NZ_CM174491.1, forward strand.
TGCCATGCCTGCACCAGCGGCTACACCCGCTCGTACCTGCGCCACCTGGACCGCTGCAATGAAATGCTGGCGCCGATGCTGGGCACCATCCACAACCTGTATTACTACGAGAAACTGATGGCCGACATGCGTGCGGCCATCGCGGCGGGAACCTTTACGGCCTTCCGCGAGTCGTTCTACACGGCCCGGGGCATGGCCACGCCGTCGCTGTAACGCACGGCCCGACCCCGGATCCGGCGCGCCGACCGTGCCGAACGGCCCAAGGACGAAGTCCCGGGGCCGTGGCATACTTCGCGGCTGACCACTGTTTCGCGGCGACATCCAGCCCCACAAGGGCCGGGCGCCTCCCAACCCAAGGACACACCATGAACCTGCTCGCCTTCCTGATCCCCGCCGCACACGCCCAGGCCGCTGGCGGCCAGCCGCAGGGCTTCGGCCTGACCACGCTGCTGTTCCCGATCATCCTGATCGCGATCATGTACTTCCTGATGATCCGCCCCCAGATGAAGCGCCAGAAGGAACACAAGGCGATGCTGGAGAAGATCAAGATCGGCGACGAAGTGCTGACCAATGGCGGCATCGCCGGCGTGGTCAAGGCCATCGGCGACAACTTCATCACCATCGAAGTGGCCGACAACGTGAACATCCGCGTGCAGAAGGGCGCCGTGGGCAACGTGCTGCCGACCGGCACCCTCAAGTCGGCCAACTGAGCCGTTCCCTTTCCGATGCACAACCGCGGCGCCGGGACTGGCGCCGCGCAGGAACCTGGCAATGCTTGAATTTCCACGCTGGAAGTACGTCGTCATCCTGATCGTACTGGCGCTCAGCACCCTGTATGCGCTGCCCAACATCTACCAGAAAGACCCCGCCGTGCAGATCACCGCCAACCGTGGCGGGCAGGTCGACAACGCCCTGCGCGATCGCGTGCTGGCCGACCTCAAGCAGGCCGGCATCAGCACCGTCGGCGCGGAGGTGGAGGGTGACAGCCTGATCGTGCGCCTGACCGACCTGCAGACGCAGGCGGCCGCCAGCGAGAAGCTGCGCGACAGCGTGGGCGAAAACTACACCGTGGCCCTGAACCTGGCCTCGACCGTGCCGGACTGGCTGTCCAGGCTGGGTGGGCGCCCGATGGTGCTGGGCCTTGACCTGCAGGGCGGCGTGCACTTCGTGCTGCAGGTGGACCAGAAGGCCGCGGTCGACAAGCGCATGGACGCCTACGCCGAAGACGTGCGCGGTACGCTGCGCGAGTCGCGCGTGCCGTTCCAGTCGGTCGAACGCCGTCCGGACAATTCCATCGTGGCGTCGCTGAGCCCGTCCACTGACGATGCCGCCGTGGAGCGTGCCCGCGTGGCGCTGGCCAAGGCACAGCCGACGCTGGGCTATGACGTGGTCGGCAAGCGCATCACAGTGACGGTGCCGGAATCGGAGCTGAGCCAGATCACCAACGGTGCGATCGAGCAGAACATCAACACGCTGCGCAACCGTGTAAACCAGCTGGGCGTGGCCGAACCGATCATCCAGCGCCAGGGTGCCGACCGCGTGGTCGTGCAGCTGCCGGGCGTGCAGGACACCGCCGAAGCCAAGCGCATGATCGGCGCCACCGCCACGCTGGAATACCGTGCCGTGGTGGAAGGCAACGCGCAGGACGCGATCGCCTCGGGCCGCATTCCGCCGGAAGCCAAGGTGTACCAGCGCCGCGACCAGGGCGGGCCGATCCTGCTGAACAAGCGGGTGATCGTCACCGGTGACCAGATGGTGGCCGCCCAGGCCGTCACCGATGCCACTACCGGCACCCCGTCGGTCAGCGTCACGCTGAACAGCGTCGGCGGCCAGCGCATGTTCGACTTCACCAGTGCCAACGTGAACAAGCCGATGGCCGTGGTCTACACCGAGCGTGTGCCGACCGTGACCGAGGTGGATGGCAAGGAAGTGCGCAGCTTCCGCGTCAACGAGGAAGTGATCTCGGTGGCCAACATCAACGGCGTGTTCGGCAAGCAGTTCCAGACCACCGGTCTGGAGAAGAAGGAAGCCGAAGACCTGGCCAAGCTGCTGAAGTCCGGCTCGCTGGCCGCACCGATGGACTTCGTCGAAGAGCGCGTGGTCGGCCCCAGCCTGGGTGCCGAGAACGTCGAGCGCGGCATCACCGCGGTCATCTACGCGTTCATGTTCACGCTGATCTTCTTCACCGTGTACTACCGCATGTTCGGCCTGATCACCTCGGCCGCGATGCTGTTCAACCTGCTGATCGTGGTGGCGGTGATGTCGCTGTTCGGTGCCACGATGACCCTGCCTGGCTTCGCCGGTCTGGCGCTGTCGGTCGGCCTGTCGGTGGACGCCAACGTGCTGATCAACGAGCGCATCCGCGAAGAACTGCGTGCGGGGGTGCCGGGCAAGACGGCCATCGTGACCGGTTACGAGCGTGCCAGCGGCACCATCCTCGACGCCAACCTGACCGGTCTCATCGTCGGCGTGGCCCTGTTTGCCTTCGGCACGGGTCCACTGAAGGGCTTCGCCCTGACGATGATCATCGGCATCTTCGCCTCGATGTTCACGGCGATCACCGTATCGCGCGCGTTGGCGACGCTGATCTACGGCCGCCGCAAGAAGCTCCAGAACGTGGCCATCTGACGGGACGACACGCACAATGAAACTGTTTCCGCTGCATATCCTCCCGAACGACACCAAGATCGACTTCATGCGTTGGCGCCATGTTGCAATGGCCGTCACCATCGCGTTGTTCCTGGCCTCCGTCGGCATCGTTGCCTTCAAGGGCTTCACCTTCGCGCTGGACTTCACCGGCGGCACCCTGATCGAAGCCCGCTTCGAACGCCCGGTGGACGTCGAGCAGGTCCGTTCCCGCCTGGAAGCCACCGGCTTCGAGGGCACCCAGGTGCAGAGCTTCGGTGGCAACACCGACGTGCTGATCCGCCTGGCCCCGCACGGCGAACACGCGCCTGGCACCGGCGCAGCCAGTGCCGAGGACAAGGCCACGGGCGCGGCCGTACTCAAGGCGATTTCCAGCACTGAGAATCCGGCCACGATCCTGCGCAACGAGTTCGTTGGTCCGCAGATCGGCAAGGACCTGGCGATGAATGGCCTGTACGCCACCATCTTCATGCTGGCCGGCTTCCTGATCTACATCGGCTTCCGGTTCGAATGGAAGTTCGCGGTCACGGCCAGCATCGTGGCGCTGTTCGACCTGCTGGTGACGCTGGCGTACGTGTCGCTGCTGGGTCGCGAGTTCGACCTGAACGTGCTGGCCGGTCTGCTGTCGGTGATGGGCTTTGCCATCAACGACATCATCGTGGTGTTCGACCGCGTCCGCGAAAACTTCCGCAGCCTGCGGGTGGAACCGCTGGAAGTGCTGAACCGTTCGATCAACCAGACGCTGTCGCGTACGGTGATCACCGCGGTGATGTTCTTCCTGTCGGCGCTGGCGCTGTACATGTACGGCGGTGCGTCGATGGAAGGCCTGGCCGAGACCCACATGGTGGGTGCGGTGGTGGTGGTGCTGTCGTCGATCCTGGTGGCCGTGCCCATGCTGACCATCGGCTTCCTGCGCGTCAGCAAGCAGGACCTGCTGCCGAAGGCCAAGGACGTCGAAGCATTGGCTCGGCGGCCGTAACGGCGCCGGCCTCTGGCCGTCAGCCCGCTTTGGAAAGGCCGCGCTCTGCGCGGCCTTTTCTTTTGCCGGCTGGGTTTACCGCGTTGCCACGCAGGGCGTGGCACTACCGTACCCACCCGTCGGTTGTGCTGCGCCGCCGCGCGCACTACGATCCCATGCGTTCCGCGCAGCCGTTTCGATGGCGCGCATCCCCCCTTTCAATACGCAGGCCAGGCCTGCGTCTGTTCCCATCGAGGTCTACATGGTCATCAAACCGCGTGTGCGCGGCTTCATCTGCGTCACCACCCATCCGGTCGGCTGTGACGCTGCGGTCAAGCAGCAGATCGACTACATCCAGGCACAGCCGAAGATCCACAACGGTCCCAAGCGCGTGCTGGTGCTCGGCGCCTCCACCGGTTATGGCCTGGCCGCGCGCATCACGGCCGCGTTCGGCAGCGGCGCCGCCACGCTGGGCGTGTTCTTCGAGCGTCCGGGCACCGAGACCAAGCCGGGCACTGCCGGCTGGTACAACTCCGCGGCGTTCCACAGGTATGCCGAGCAGGCCGGCCTGTACGCCAAGAGCGTGAATGGTGATGCGTTCTCCGACGAGGTCAAGGCCAAGGTCATCGCGCTGATCCGCGAGGACCTGGGCCAGGTCGACCAGGTGGTGTACAGCCTGGCCGCGCCGCGCCGCAAGCACCCCAGGACCGGTGAAGTGATCAACTCGACGCTGAAGCCGATCGGCGCGCCGATCACGCTGCGCGGCCTGGACACCGACAAGGAAGTGATCACGCAGACGACGATCGAACCGGCGACGCCGGAAGAAATCGCCGGCACGGTCGCGGTCATGGGCGGCGAAGACTGGCAGATGTGGATCGATGCGCTGCTGGAGGCCGGTGTGCTGGCCGACGGCGCGACCACCACGGCCTTCACCTACGTGGGTGAGGAAATCACGCAGGCCATCTACTGGAACGGTTCGATCGGTGCGGCCAAGAAGGACCTGGACGAGAAGGTGCAGGGCATCCGCGCGAAGCTGGCCCCGATCGGCGGCGATGCGCGCGTGTCGGTACTCAAGGCCGTGGTGACACAGGCCAGCTCGGCCATTCCGACCATGCCGCTGTACCTGTCGTTGCTGTTCAAGGTGATGAAGGAAAAGGGCACGCACGAGGGCTGCATCGAGCAGCTCGACACGCTGTACGACATCCTTTACGGCGGCAAGGACACGGGCACCGCTACCGAGCGTCTGCGCCACCAGCTGCTGGCCGATGGCCGCACCGTTGAACTGGTCGACGAAGCCGGTCGCCTGCGCGCGGATTACAAGGAAATGGCGCCGGAGGTACAGGGCGAGGTCGTCGCGCTGTGGCCGCAGGTGACCAACGAGAACCTGTACGAGATCAGCGACCTGGCCGGCTACAAGGCCGACTTCCTGCGCCTGTTCGGCTTCGGCGTGGAAGGCGTGGACTACGAAGCGGACGTGCCCACCGATGTGGCCATTCCGAACCTGGTTGATATGACCTGATCGACGGCATGCCGACCCACGGTCGGCATCTACCGGCAATCCATGAAAAATGCCGCCCGATGGGCGGCATTTTTTTGGGTTATCGCGTGCGTACAAAAAGAGCAGACACGCATGGCGTGTCTCTACGACGGTATGCCGGTGGAGGGCGGTAGGGTTGGTTCCAGAACAACCGCCGACCGTGCCGATCGGCACGGAAACGCATGAACCAAAAACGAAACTGCATTTGACGTTGCTCGCCTCCGGCCACCAGCCAACCGTCAAAGGGTCGGCGGGGGTGGGTTTGCGGGACTGTAGAAAACATGGATGTTTTCTACAAGCCTACATGGACGTATTCACGGCGTGTCCCGCAAACCCACCGCCGCCGGCCCAAAGCAGTGACATCTGCAGGCATGAGCTTAATCAGAAATCGAAGTTCATCACCGGGCCCGCCGGGCCCACGAACTCGCCCTGCACGTAATCGACGCCCGCGCTGAACAACAGGCTCATCGAACCGTTGTCGGCCACGAACTCGGCGATCGTGCGGATGTTGGCTTCCTGCGCGCGCGTGGTGATTTCCTTGATCTTCTCGCTGTTCTCGCGGGTGCGGGCGAAATCGCTGGTGAAGTCGCGGTCCAGCTTGAGGAACTGCGGCTGGAAGTGCGCCAGCAGCTGGAACGAATCCAGGCCCGAACCGAACTGCTCCAGGCCGATCCGGCAGCCCAGGGGCACCACGTCGGCCAGGAACTGCTGTGCATTGCGCAGGTGCGTAAACACCTTGGCTTCCGGCGCATGGAGCCACAGCCGCTCGCCCGGCACGCCCTGTGCCTGCAGTTCGCGACGGATCGTGGCCACCATCTGCGGGTCGTTGAACGACTCCGGCGTGATCTTGACCATCATGTGCGTCGCGTGACCGGCTCGCTCGCGCTCGCCCAGCACGCCGATGGCGTGCTTCACCACCCACCGGTTGATGTCCGCCAGCAGCCCGTGTTCCTCGGCGATCCCCAGGAACGCGGTGGGGCTGACCAGTTCGCCATTGTTGTCCAGACGCAGGAAGGCCTCGTACAACTCCAGCGGCTCGCCGCCCAGATTGAGGACCGGCTGGTAGTAGAGCTGGAAACCGTCGCCGGACAGCGCCTCGTTGATGCGCGCCACCCAGCGCTGGATGCGCTCTTCCTCCACGCGGTCGATCGCGGCCGGGTCGAAGATGCGGCTCGTGTTGCCCAGCTCGGAGGCCGCCTGCTGGCATTCGGTCGCGCGTGCCAGGACCTGTCCGATGCTGGCGATCTTCTCACCGACCTGCACGCCACCGATGCTGACCGTCACCGTGGCGGAGCGCTCGCCGATGCTGAACACCTGGCCGGCAAACGCATCGCGGATCTGATCGGCCAACGCCTCGGTCTGGGCAAACGCGCCCTCGGTCAGCACCGCGAAACTGTGCTCGTTGAAGCGGGCCACCTGCACCCCGTCGCCGACGGCAGCCGCCAGCACCCGGGCGAGGGCAGCGATCAGCGCATCGGCCGAGTCCAGCCCGATGTCCGGCAGCAGCCGTGCGTAATGGTCCGGTTCGACCAGCAGCAGGCCGAAGCGGCCCTCGCTGCGACCGGCCTGGGCCACGGCCTGCTCCACATGCAGCATGAAGGTCGGGCGGTTGAGCAGGCCGGTCACCTGGTCGCGCTGGCGCAGGTCCTCGACCTCGCGCGCCAGCTCCGGGTCGAACTCCATCCGGCGGCGGAACACCACCTGCAGGCAGCTCTCGCCCTCGTAGGTGGCCGGCGTGAATTCCATGGTCGCGGCGAACACCGCGCCGTCCTGGTTGCGCGCGTCCACCTGGTACTGCGGCGGTGGCGCCTCACCCTTGCTCAACGACTTGAGCAGCTGCTTGAAGCCGTCCACGTGCTGCGGCGCGACCATGTCCAGCAACGAAATGCCTTCCACGTCGTCGAACGCTTCAAACCCGAACATTTCCAGGTAGGCCTCGTTCGCACGGATGTGCATGCCTTCGTGGACGTAGGCGATCGGGTCGCGCGAGGAGGAGATCAGCGCATCACAGCGGCGCTCGGTCTCGCGCATCTGCGCCTCGATCCGACGCAGGCCGCGGCGGGCATGCAGGTCGGTCCACTCGTTGCGGACCACCGCCAGCAGGTGCTCGGGGCGATGGCGCAGGGCGACCGCACGGATGCCGTTGGCACCGGCTTCCACCCATTCGGATTCGTTGATGGTCTCGGCCAGCAGGATCATCGGAATGTCCTTGCCGCTGGCCGCGATCTGCTGGGTGACCAGGAGCAGCGGAATGCTCTGCGCGGGGGCGGCCAGGACCAGGTCGATCGGCTGGCTGCCGATGATCTGCGCCAGCTCTTCGCCGTTCTGCGGGCGCGCCGGGCGCACGGCAATGCCGCTGTTGCGCAGCATGCTGACGATGGTTTCGGCATTCTCGCCGCTGTCATCCACGATCAACAGGCGGACGGTGATGTCATTCGCGTTCTGCATTCACTACTCCCCAGACTGCAAACTTGATACACGATGCGTGTGACTACGTCCATGCCGGCGATGGCCGCCGATCACAGATTGTGAGGGCGGTTACACCACCTGGCCGGCGGCATGGCCACTGGCCCAGGCCCACTGGAAGTTGTATCCGCCCAACCAGCCGGTGACGTCGAGCACTTCGCCGATGAAATGCAGGCCCGGCACCAGCTGCGATTCGAACGTGCTGGACGACACCTTGCGGGTGTCCACCCCGCCCAGCGTGACCTCTGCGGTACGGTACCCCTCGGTGCCGCTGGCGACCAGAGGGAAGTCCTGCAGCAGTGCGGCGGCCTTGAGCAGCTCGCGCTCATCGATCTGGCGCACCGGGCGGTCGGGCAGCCAATGCTCGCACAGGCGCACGGCCAAGCGTCGTGGCAGCACCTCGGACAGCACCGTGCGCAGTTCGGCCGCGCCCCGGTCGCGCTTCATCGCGCGCAGCCAGGCCTCGGCATCCTGGCCGGGCAGCAGGTCCAGGTGCAGCGCGTCGCCGGGCTGCCAGAACGAGGAGATCTGCAGGATCGCCGGGCCACTGATGCCCCGATGGGTGATCAGCATCGAGTTGCGGAATTCCATGTCGTTGCAGCGCGCCGCCACCGGCAGCGCGACCCCGCTCAGCTCATGGAAGCGCTCCTGGTGCGTGCCACTGAGGGTCAACGGCACCAGCCCGGCCCGGGTCGGCAGCAGCGTATGGCCGAACTGCCGCGCCAGCTCGTAGCCGAAGCCGGTGGCGCCCAGGCTCGGAATGGACAGGCCGCCCGTGGCGACCACCAGCGAGGCGGCATGGAAGCGGCCCTGCGCGGTCTGCACATGGAAGCCGTCGGTCCCGCGCTCGACACGCTCCACCGCACAGTCGGTACGGATGTTGACCCCGGCCGCGGTGCACTCGTCCACCAGCATGCGCACGATCTGCTTGGACGACACATCACAGAACAGCTGGCCCAGCTCCTTCTCGTGGAAGGCGATGCCATGCCGCTCCACCATGCCGATGAAGTCCCATGGCGTGTAGCGCGCCAGTGCCGACTTGCAGAAGTGCGGGTTGGACGACAGGAAGTTGGCGGGCGTGGTGCCGGTGTTGGTGAAGTTGCAGCGGCCCCCGCCGGACATCAGGATCTTCTTGCCCACCTTGTTGGCATGGTCGATGACCTGCACGATGCGCCCGCGCTGACCGGCCGTCAGCGCGCACATCAGCCCGGCCGCGCCGGCACCGATCACCAGCACATCACAGCGGATCGTACTCATCGCGCGGGGCTCACGCCTGTGGCTTCTGCTTGCGCCAGGTCGGGGTGACGCTCAGCTCTGCCTTGTCCGAGATCAACCGCACTTCGCCATCCTGGATCATCACGTCCCAGCGCATGGTGCGCTCGATCTGGGCGGCCCACTCGCTGACGAACTCGCCCGGCAGCTCCATGACGTCAAGCGCCGAGAGCTTGTTCAATGCCGAACTGTTGCGCTTCCACCAGATCTCGGAGGCGTTGCCGCCGTACATGACCAGCTGCACGGCGCGTGCGCGGCCCGCGGCCTTGCGCAGGCGCGATTCGTCCGGCTGGCCCAGCTCGATCCACAGCTCGATGTCCCCGGTGTAATCGCGGCGCCACAGGTCCGGCTCGTCGTCCACGCTCAGGCCGCGGCCGAACTCCAGCCGGTCGTCGGCATTCAGGGCAAAGGCCAGCAGCCGCACCATGAGGCGATCGTCATTCTCGGACGGGTGCTGGGCCAGGGTCAGGTTGTGGGTCGCGTAGTAACCGCGATCCATGTCGCTGATCTGCAGCTCGGCCTTGCGGATGGTGGCGGTGAGGGCCATGGGGGTACCGTAAACAAAGAGCGCCATGATAATGCTTGGGCCATGACCCCGTCCGATTCCATCCTGCCCGGCGTACCTGCCAGCCGCCTGCAGTTGCCGCCCGGCGACTGGCCCAGCCTGCTGGACGGGCTGTGCGCGCGGTTTCCGCGCATCGCGCGCGCGCAGTGGCTGGACCGCTTCGCGCGCGGGCGGGTCCAGGACGCGCAGGGCAGGGCGCTGGCGCCCCAGCACCCTTGGCGGGTGGGGCTGGAGATCCTCTATTTCCGCGAGGTGGTGGACGAGCCGGTGATCCCGGTGCAGGAATCGATCCTGTTCCAGGACGCAGACCTGCTGGTGGCCGACAAGCCGCACTTCCTGCCGGTGACGCCTGCCGGCAGCTACGTGCGCGAGACGCTGTTGGCGCGGCTGGTGGCCCGCACCGGCAATCCCGCGCTGGTGCCCCTGCACCGGTTGGATCGGCTCACGGCGGGGCTGGTGCTGTTCTCGACCCGCGCTGCGACGCGTGACGCCTACCAACGGCTGTTTCGTGAGCGCCGCATCGTGAAGACCTATGAAGCGCTGGCCGGCGCGCTGCCCGGACTGACCTTCCCGCGGGAGCGGCACAGCCGGATGGTGCCGGGCGAGCCGTTCTTCCGGATGGCCGAGGCGCCGGGCGAGCCCAACGCGCGCACCCGGATCGAAGTGATCGATGGCGAGGGCGGGCACTGGCGCTATCGCCTGCATCCGGAGACCGGGCGCAAGCACCAGCTGCGCGTTCACATGGCCGCGCTGGGCGCCCCGATCCTGGGGGACAACCTGTATCCGCAGCTGCGCGCGGCGGGCGAGGCGGCTGCAGATCTGCCCCTGCAACTGCTGGCCCAGGCGCTTTCGTTCGACGATCCGTTGACCCGCCAGCCAAGGCATTTCACCAGCCAGCTGACCCTGCGCGTCCCGTAGAGCCACGCCCTGCGTGGCTGGGAAGGTCGACCCCGCCCGCGAGAGGCGTCTGGCTGTACGACCATATCGGCCACCGGTCCAGTCTTCCTCAGGTCATGGCCGCCCATCATTTGGCTGAAATTAAGGCTGGAAAAACATGAATGGGGCAGCGGATTTCGTGTAGGATGCGCCAATCCCTTGTCCTGTCAGGCGGGAGGGGGCCGGTGGCTGAATAACGCAGCTATCGCTTTTTCGGTAAAAGAAGCGTATCGTCCCCCACACTGTGTTTGCTAGGGTCACCGTGAATCGTGGCCTGGTGCAGTTGATCTCACGATCCGCTCATCGATCCGCTTTACCAACGCCTGCAACTCAGTCTCGGCACCGGAAAACCGGTTGTCGCGATTATTTCAACTTTTGTTTCAGGAGTTAGTACATGTCTGATCGTCAGAGCGGCACCGTCAAGTGGTTCAACGATGCCAAGGGCTTCGGCTTCATCACCCCGGAAAGCGGCCCGGACCTGTTCGTGCACTTCCGTGCCATCCAGGGCACCGGCTTCAAGTCGCTGCAGGAAGGCCAGAAAGTGACCTTCGTCGCCGTGCAGGGCCAGAAGGGCATGCAGGCTGACCAGGTGCAGGCGGCTTAATTGCCCCTGCAACCGTAAGGTTGCCAGAAACGCCGGAAGCGCAAGCTTCCGGCGTTTTTTTTTGGGCGTTGCAGTGGCTGCAGGGCGATGACGCGCCCGTTCACGGCGGCGGTTAGGATGGGGGTTTGCCTTCCCCGGAACCGTCGATGATCAAGGTGCACCATCTGGACCACTCCCGTTCGCAGCGCGTGCTGTGGATGCTGGAGGAGCTGAACCTGCCGTACCAGCTGGTCAACTACCAGCGGGATCCGACCACCTGGCTGGCGCCGCCGGCGCTGCGCGCGATCCATCCGCTGGGCAAGTCGCCAGTCCTGCAGGACGACGCACTGGTGCTGGCCGAATCCGGCGCGATCCTGGAATACCTGGCCGACCGCTACGACAGCGCCCGCCAGCTGTCGCCCGAGCCGTTGCCGGCGCAGGCCGACGAGCGGGTCCGTTACCGCTACTGGATGCACTACGCCGAAGGCTCGGCGATGCCGCCGCTGCTGATGAGCCTGGTGTTCGCGCGGGTGCGCAAGGCGCCGATGCCGTTCTTCGCCAAGCCGATCGCCCGCGGCATCGTCGACAAGGTAATGAAGACCTTCGTCGGGCCGCAGCTGAAGCTGCACCTGGACTGGATGGAGCGCGAACTGGGCGCCTCGCCGTGGTTCGCCGGTGAGCGCTTCACCGCGGCCGACATCCAGATGAGCTTCCCGGTCCAGGCGGCCGCTTCGCGCGCCGGCAGCATGGAGCGCTACCCGAAGCTGCAGGCCTTCCTGCAGCGCATCGAGCAGCGGCCGGCGTACCAGCGTGCCATCGAGCGCGGCGGCCCGCTCAACCTGGGCGCAGGCGCGGCCTGAGCTTGCACGCGCCCGTCGCTGCCCCCATGTCGATGCCATGAGTACAGAGCCGCTGCGTTTCGACAACCGTTTCCTGCGGGAACTTCCCGGCGATGAAGAAGACGGGCCACGCGTCCGCGAGGTGCGCGGCGCGGCCTGGTCGTCGGTGATGCCCACGCCGGTGGCCAACCCGACGTTGCTGGCGTATTCGCCGGCGCTGGCGGCGCAGTTGGGCCTCGGCCAGGACCTGCTGGACAGCGCCGACTTCCCGCGCGTGTTCGGCGGCAATGCCCTGTATGCCGGCATGCAGCCGTGGGCGGCCAACTACGGCGGCCATCAGTTCGGGCACTGGGCCGGTCAGCTCGGCGATGGCCGCGCCATTTCGCTGGGCGAGCTGCTTGCCCCGGACGGTGCGCGCTGGGAACTGCAGTTGAAGGGGGCAGGGCGCACGCCTTATTCGCGCGGTGCCGATGGCCGTGCGGTGCTGCGTTCGTCGATCCGCGAATTCCTGTGCAGCGAAGCCATGTACCACCTGGGCGTGCCGACCACGCGCGCGCTCAGCCTGGTCGCTACCGGCGAGGCAGTGGTGCGCGACATGTTCTATGACGGTCACCCGGAGCCGGAACCCGGCGCGGTGGTATGCCGGGTGGCACCGTCGTTCCTGCGCTTCGGCAGTTTCGAGCTGCCGGCCTCGCGTGGCGATGTCGACCTGCTGCGGAAACTGGTTGATTTCTGCATCGCGCGCGACTTCCCGGCACTTGCCGATGCGGGGGCAGACCGCTATTCGGCGTGGTTCGCGCAGGTCTGCGAACGCACGGCGGTGCTGGTCGCGCATTGGATGCGGGTGGGCTTCGTGCATGGCGTGATGAATACCGACAACCTGTCGATCCTCGGCCTGACCATCGACTACGGTCCGTACGGCTGGGTGGACGACTACGATCCGGATTGGACCCCCAACACCACCGACGCGCAGGGGCGGCGCTACCGCTTCGGCACGCAGCCGCAGGTGGCCTATTGGAATCTCACCCGGCTGGCGCAGGCGCTGTCGCCGCTGTTCGACGACGTGGCGCCGCTGCACGCGGGGCTGGCCCGTTTCCAGGCGGTGCATGCACAGCGCGAGCGCGAGGACATTGCCGCCAAGTTCGGCCTGGCAGCGTGCCGCGATGACGACGTGGCGATGATGGCCGCGTGGCTGCAGATCCTGCAGGACGGCGAGATGGACATGACGCTCGCGTTCCGCGGCCTGATGCGGTTCGATCCGCAGGCACCTGACCCGGCCGTGCTGGAGGACGCCTTCTACAGCATGGAGCGCCGCAGCGAAGTGCTGCCGGCGGTGCAGGCGTGGTTGCAGCAGTACGCGGCGCGGCTGCGCAGCGATGCGCTGGACGCGGCGGCGCGCCAGCAACGGATGGCGGCGGCAAATCCGCTGTACGTGCTGCGCAACTGGCTGGCCCAGGAGGCCATCGAGCAGGCTGAACAGGGTGACCTCAGCGGCGTGCATGCGCTGCAGGAGGTGCTGCGCCACCCCTACGACAGGCAGCCGGGCCGTGAACACTACGCCGGCAAGCGACCGGAATGGGCCCGGGACAAGGCCGGCTGTTCGATGCTGTCCTGCAGTTCCTGAGCGCGATGGCGCGGTCCATGCGGGGCCGGGTTACCCTATGCCACCCCTTTGGTTGCCGCTTTCCATGACCGACGCTTCCGCCACGCCCGCCTGGGCAGGTCGCCTCCGCGACATCGCCGATTTCCCCAAGCCGGGCATCCTGTTCAAGGACATCATGCCGCTGCTGGCCGACGGCGATGATTTCGCTGCGGCGATCGACGCCATGGTCGCGCCGTGGCGCGATGCGCGCCTGCACGCGGTCATGGGCATCGAATCGCGCGGCTTCATCCTGGGCGCGGCGATGGCGCGGGTGCTGGGCGTGGGCTTCGTGCCGGTACGCAAGCCGGGCAAGTTGCCCGGCAAGGTGCTGCGCCAGGACTACACGCTGGAGTACCGCACCGACAGCATTGAAGTGCATGCCGATGCGTTGCCGCCCGGCGCACGGGTGCTGGTCGTGGACGACGTGCTGGCCACCGGCGGCACGTTGCTGGCCGCCCTGTCACTGGCGCGGCAGTTGCAGGTCGAGGTGATCGGTGCGGCGGTGCTGGTCGAGCTGGCCGGCCTGGGTGGCCGCGAGCGCTGGAGCAGCGACGTGCCGCTGCTGGCGAATCTGGTGTATTGATCCTGCTGGACACGCATGGCGTGTCCCTGCGTGGTTGTGGCCCGGCATCGCGTAGGGACACGCCATGCGTGTCCACGCGGTACCGGGCCTGCCATTACATCTGGCGCACGCGGAAGCGTCGGCCCTTGATCTTGCCGGCTTCCAGCCGTGCGATCGCCTTGCCGACATGGTCGCGGGCGATGGCCACATAGGAGCGCGTGGCATAGATGTCGATCTTGCCGATCACCTTGGCCGAGAGACCCGCGTCGCCGGTCAGCGCGCCCAGGATATCGCCAGGACGCAGCTTGTCGGTCTTGCCGCCATCGATGCGCAGCGTCTCCATCGCCGCCTGCGGCAGCACGGCCGGGCGTGCGGTGGCCAGCGGGGTTTTCTGCCAATCCAGCGGCTTGCCCTGCGCCGCTTCAAGCGCGTCGGCGCGGTTGCGTTCGCGGCTGGTCACCAGGCTGATGGCCAGGCCGGTGGCACCGGCACGGCCGGTACGACCGACGCGGTGTTCGTAGGTTTCGATATCGGTCGGCAGCTCGTAGTTGATCACGGCCGCCAGGTCCTGCACGTCCAGACCGCGCGCGGCCACGTCGCTGGCCACCAGCACGTTGCAGCTGCGGTTGGCGAAGCGCACCAGCACCTCGTCGCGGTCGCGCTGTTCCATTTCACCGTGCAGCGGCAGCGCGGAGAACCCGAACTGCTGCAGTGAAACGGCCACGTCATCCACATCGCGGCGGGTGTTGCAGAACACCACCGTCGACTCCGGGTTGTACTTGAGCAGCAGCCCGGCCAGTGCCTTCTGCTTGCTGGCCAGGTCAACCTCGCAGAACAGGTGGCGGATCGCCGGCGCGTGGTCGGCGCCTTCCACGGTTACCTCGACCGGGTCGCGCAGCAGCACGCGCGCGATCTCGCGGATCTCGTCGGGATAGGTGGCCGAGAACAGCAGCGTCTGGCGGTCCTTGCTGGTCCGCCCGGCGATCTCACGGATCGGCTCCTCGAAGCCCATGTCGAGCATGCGGTCGGCTTCGTCGAGCACCAGGGTGGTCACGCCCCCCAGCTTCAGGACGCGCTTGCGGCCCAGTTCCTGGATTCGCCCCGGGGTGCCGACGACCACATGCGGGTCGTGGGCTTCCAGTGACGCCAGCTGCGGGCCCAGCGGCATGCCGCCGGTCAGCACCACCAGCTTCAGGTTGGGGATGCCGGTGGCCAGTTTGCGGATCTGCTTGCCGACCTGGTCGGCCAGCTCACGGGTCGGGCACAGCACCAGCGCCTGGGCGCGGATCACCGACGGGTCCAGCGCCTGCAGCAGGCCCAGGCCGAAGGCGGCGGTCTTGCCGCTGCCGGTGGGGGCCTGTGCGATCAGGTCGCGGCGCTCAAGGATGGCCGGCAGGCTCTGCGCCTGCACGGGAGTCATCTGGGTATAGCCCAGCGCGTCGATGCCCGCCGCCAGCGAGGCCGACAGGGGCAGTTCGGAGAATTCGTTCATGCCGCATTCTACCCGGTGCGCCGGTCCGGCGCCGCCGCCACGACCAACGGTCGTGGCCTACCGGAGAAGGGCGTGCACGCCCAGGTTGATGGCCAGCCCGACGACCAGCAGCCAGGCAAACAACAGCAGGGCAAGCAGCAGCGGTTTCAGCCCGGCCTGGCGCAACGCGCGCACCTGGGTGGTGAGGCCGAGCGCGGCCATGGCCATCGCCAGCAGCACGGTGTCCACCTGCAGCGCCGCCGTGACCAGTACCGGGGGCAGGACCTGCAGCGAATTCACCGCCGCCACGGCCACGAAGCCGAACGCGAACCACGGCACCACGACCCTGTGGTTTCCACCGTCACGTGCGGTGGGGCGCTGACGGGCCAGCAGCAGCGACAACCCCACCAGGAACGGCGCCAGCATCATCACCCGCACCATCTTGGTGATCACCGCCGTGTCGGCGGCGGCCGCGCTGACCGCGCCACCGGCGGCCACCACCTGGGCCACTTCATGGACGGTCGAGCCGGTGAACACGCCATACAACTGCTCGCTGAAGGAGAGTGCGCCCACGGCCAGGTTGAGCTGGTACAAAGCCGGGTACAGCACCATCGCGACCGTGCCGAACACCACCACGGTCGATACGGCCACCGTGACCTGCGCCGGCCGCGCGCGCACCACCGGCTCGGCGGCCATCACCGCCGCCGCCCCGCAGATGGCACTGCCGGCGCCGATGAGGAGGGCAGCCTCGCGGTCCATCCCGAGCACGCGGGTCCCGGCCCACCAGGCCAGCGCGAACGTGCTGGTGAGCACCAGCGCGTCGATGGCCACGCCCGCCATCCCGACCTGGCCGATGTCCTGGAAGGTCAGCCGCAGCCCATACAGCACGATGCCGGCGCGCAGCAGCCAGTGCTTGCAGAAGGCCACGCCCGGCGCAGTCGGGTTCGCGATGCGCGGGTACACGGTGTTGCCGACCGCGATGCCCAGCACGATGGCCAGGGTCAGCGCGCTGAGGCCATGCGCCTGGGGCCAGGGCAGGGCGGCCAGCACCAGCGCGCCAGCGGCCAGCGCCGCGACCAGCAGCAGCCCGGTGGCGCGGCCCCGCCAGCGCTGCAGCAGGGCGGGGAAAGGATCAGTGGCAAGGGGCACATTCACGGCGCTGCTCCGGCAGGGGAGAGGTGAGCGTGCGTGCCGGATGAACTACCTGTAAAACGGATAAAATCAGTAGTACAAACCAGCAAAAACAGGTTGGTTATTCGATGCGCCTCTCACTTCGCCAATGGCAGGTCCTTGTCGCCGTCGCCGATGCCGGGACCACGACCGCGGCGGGGGCGCGTATCGGCCTGTCCCAGTCGGCCGTCAGCGCCGCCCTGAACGAGCTTGAGGGCCAGCTGCCGTTCCCGGTGTTCGACCGGATCGGCCGTGGCCTGGTGCTCAATGCGGCCGGCCGCGCCCTGCTCGACCCGGCGCGCGCGCTGCTGGTGGCGGCGCAGGCGCTGGAGCGCTCGGCCGGCGTGGGGCAGGCTGGCGCCGCCGACACGTTGCCGCTGCACCTGCGGATCGGCGCCAGCACCACGATCGGCAACTATCTGCTGCCTGGACGCGTTGCCGCGTTGCTCGCCCGCCAACCCGAGGCCCAGGTGGACCTGCGGGTCGGCAACAGTGCCGACGTGGTGGCCGAGGTACAGCGGTTGGAGGTGGACCTGGGCCTGATCGAGGGCCCCTGCCACGCCAGCGGACTGCAGGTGCTTCCGTGGCAGCGCGATCAACTGGTCATCGTGGCGGCCGCGGCTGCGGACCTGCCGTCCCGCGTGGACGTGCCGGCCCTGGCCGCGGCGCGCTGGCTGCTGCGCGAACCGGGCTCGGGCACCCGCGAGGCGGTCGAGCAGGGCCTGCTGCCACACCTGCACCACTTCGCACGGTCGATGCAGCTGGGCAGCACCGAAGCCATCAAACAGGCCGCGGCCGCCGGCCTGGGCATCGCCTGCCTGTCACGGCTGGCGGTGGCCGACCTGGTCGCGCTGGGCAGCCTGCGGATCCTGGACACGCCGCTGCCGCCGCTGTCGCGCCAGTTGTGGATGGTGCGCCACCCCGGCAAGCGGGTCCCCCCGGCGCTGGCTGAATTGCTGGCGCTGCCGCCGGGAGTTTTCGCGTCCGCCTGAGCGACGCCACGCAGCGTCAGCCCGTACAATGGTCGGATGCCTCTGATTACTCTGCAAAGCGTCGACTTCAGCGTCGGCGGCCCGTTGTTGCTGGAAAAAGCCGAACTGTCGATCGAGCCGGGCGAACGCATCGCCCTGATCGGCCGCAACGGCGCCGGCAAATCCACCCTGCTCAAGCTGTTGTCCGGCGACCACAAGCCCGACGACGGAGAAGTGCGCGTGCAGCAGGGGGTGCGCATCACCCGGCTGGAGCAGGAGGTGCCGCACGGTGCCGCCGGCAGCGTCTTCGACGTCGTCGCCGAAGGCCTGGGCGAACTGGGCCACTGGCTCGCCGAGTTCCATCACCTGAGCGTGGCCGAGGAGTTCGACGGCGATGCGTTGTCGGCTGTGCAGGCCAAGATCGACGCCGCCAACGGCTGGGGCCTGGACCAGCGCGTCAGCGAGACGCTGACCAAGCTGGACCTGGATGGCGAGGCGGAATTCGCGCGCCTGTCCGGCGGCATGAAGCGCCGGGTGCTGCTGGGTCGCGCGCTGGTGTCCGCGCCGGACCTGCTGCTGCTCGACGAGCCGACCAACCACCTGGACATCGAGGCCATCGACTGGCTGGAAATGTTCCTGAAGAACTGGAACGGCAGCGTGGTGTTCGTCACCCATGACCGTCGCTTCCTGCGCGCGCTGGCCACCCGGATCGTCGAAATCGATCGCGGCCAGGTCACCAGCTGGCCGGGCGACTGGGCCAACTACGAGCGCCGCCGCGAAGAACGCCTGAACGCGCAGGCACAGGAAAACGCGCGGTTCGACAAACTGCTGGCGCAGGAAGAAGTGTGGATCCGCCAGGGCATCAAGGCCCGGCGCACCCGTGACGAAGGCCGTGTGCGCCGCCTCAAGGCGATGCGCGACGAGCGTACCCAGCGCCGCGAGCTGGGCGGCAACGTCCGCATGGAAGCCTCGCAGGGGCAGAACTCCGGCAAGAAGGTCATCGACGTCAAGGACATCTCCTTCGCGTTCGGCGAGCGGGTGATGGTCAAGGACTTCAGCACCACCATCCTGCGCGGCGACCGCATCGGTCTGATTGGTCCCAATGGCAGCGGCAAGACCACGCTGCTCAAGCTGCTGCTGGGCGACCTCGCCCCGGACAGCGGCGAAGTGCGTGCCGGCACCAACCTGCAGATCGCGTACTTCGACCAGTACCGCTCGGTACTGCGCGAGGATTGGACCGCGATCGAGAACGTCGCCGAAGGCCGTGATTTCCTCGAGGTCAACGGCAAGCGCAAGCACGTGCATGCCTACCTGCAGGACTTCCTGTTCACCCCGGAACGCGCCCGTGCGCCGATCACCCGCCTGTCCGGCGGTGAGCGCAACCGGCTGCTGCTGGCCAAGCTGTTCGCGCAGCCGTCCAACCTGCTGGTGATGGACGAACCGACCAACGATCTGGATGTGGAAACGCTGGAACTGCTCGAAGAGCTGCTCGGCGACTACACCGGCACGCTGCTGCTGGTCAGCCATGACCGTGACTTCCTCGACAACGTGGTGACCTCCACGATGGTGATGGAAGGCGACGGCGTGGTCGGCGAGTACGTGGGCGGTTACACCGACTGGCAGCGCCAGGCGGCGCGCATGGCCGCGGCGGCGGCGGCTGCACCGGTGGCCGTCTCCCGGCCGGCGACGCAGGCAGCGGTGGCGACGGCGGCACCGGCCGAGCCGGCCGCCCCCAAGCGCAAGCTCAGCTACAAGGACGCGCGCGAGCTGGAGCAGTTGCCGCTGAAGATCGAAACGCTGGAGAAGGACGTCGAGGGCCTGACCGCCGCGATGAACGACCCGGCGTTCTATCAGCGCAGCGCCCCGGACATGGCGGCGCACACCCAGAAGCTGGGTGCGGTGCAGGCCGAACTGGATGCCGCGTACAAGCGCTGGGAAGAGCTGGACGCCTGATTTTTCTGGCTTCGGATGTTTTGAACGTCGGCCCCATTATTGGGGTCGGCGTTGGAATGCCTTCGGATGGTTGTGCCGCGCTGCGCGCGGTGGACACGCATGGCGTGTCACTACGAACCGCTACGTGCGCAGGACGATGGCGTTTTTCGCGTAGCGACACGCCATGCGTATCCACGTAGCGACACGCCATGCGTGTCCCACGTAGCGCGTGGGATCACGCATGGCCCACACCGAGTTATTTGACCCCGTGCAGATCCCGCAACTGGCTCGGTCTTGAGCCGAAATACGCGGCCAGGTCGGCAATGTCCTGGTCGCTCAGGTCCGTCGCCTGCGGCGTCATCAGCGGATGCTGGCGATCACCGGCGCGGTACGCCTGCAGGGCATGGGCCAGGTAATCGCCATACTGCCCGCCCAGTTTGGGGTAGGTCGGGTCGATCGGCTTGTTGCCGTCCGCCCCGTGGCAGTCGATGCAGCTTTGCCCGGTGGCCTTGCCCTTGACCTGGGCGCGGGCCTCACCGGCGGCGATGCGTCCGGTCGGGAGACCGGCGGAAGAGCCTGAACCGTGCTCGCCACTGGCGTGGCCCGGGTCGGCGGCGGAATCTGCGCTGTTTTCCACCTGCGACTGCGAACAGGCAGCCAGCAGCAGGGCAACGGACAGGGCGATGGCGTGACGCTTGAACGGCGCGGCTTTCGTCATGAGCGGTGCTTATTTGACGGTGGACAGGTAAACAGCGAGATCGGCGATCTCCTGTTCGCTGAAACTCATGGACTGCGCCTGCATCGTGGGATGCCGGCGCTTGCCCTGGCGGTACTCGCTCAGCGCCTGGCTGAGGTACTGCTGGGTCTGCCCACCGATCTTGGGCACCCGGTAACTGGGATAGGCGTTCTTGTACCCGGTAATACCGTGACACCCCTGGCAGGTATAGGCCAGGGTCCGGCCATTGTCGAACTGTCCGACAAGGGCGGCCGGGGAGGCTGCCGGGGCAACTGCAGGTGCGGCGGGTGCAGCTGGAGCAGGTACGGCTGGAGCAGGTACGGCTGGAGCTGATGCGGCCTGTGCGGCGGCCCCGAGGGGCAGGAGGACGGCCAGAGCGAGACAAGCGGCGAGCGGCTGCGGGCGCATGATGTCGTTTCCGATATACGGGTTCTGGTCGTTCCGGCGTGGGGTACGGAACTGACCCGAGTATAGCCTGCGTTTTCATCTAGCTGAAACCGGGTCCGGCCAAGGGCGGGACGCAGGTCACCATGACCTTTGGGATATGGTGTTGTCGTGACGTGGTGCATTACTTTGCTACCACACCTGCCCACGCATCCTTCAGGGACACGACGATGTTGCGAATCTCTCTTCTGCCCGGCCGCACCGGAACCTGCGCCGCGGCGCTGCTCATCACCACCACGCTGCTGCTGAGCGGCTGCGGCGCCGGCGGCGCTGCCGACGCCCAGGCGGCGGAGAAAGACGCCAAGGCCGAAAAGGCGCTGGAAGCGGTGCCGGTGGAGGCCGTGGCGGCCTCGCGCCGCGCCGTGGCGGCCAGCTACACCGGCACGGCGGCGCTGGAAGCGCGGGCCGAATCGCAGGTGGTGGCCAAGACCTCCGGCGTCGCGCTGGCGGTGCTGGTCGAGGAAGGCCAGCAGGTCCGCGCCGGGCAGCCGCTGGTGCGGCTGGATCCGGACCGTGCACGGCTGGCGGTGGCCCAGAGCGAAGCGGTGATGCGCAAGCTTGAGAACAACTACCAGCGGGCGCAGAAGCTGATCGGCCAGCAGATGGTCAGCGCCGCCGATGTCGACCAGATCAAGTACGACGTGGAAAACGCGCGCGCCCAGTACCGTCTGGCGACGCTGGAGCTCTCCTACACCACGGTGGTGGCGCCGATCTCCGGCGTGATCGCCTCGCGCTCGATCAAGACCGGCAACTTCGTCCAGATCAACACGCCGATCTTCCGGATCATCGACAACTCGCGCCTGGAAGCCACCCTCAACGTTCCCGAACGCGAGCTGGCCACGCTGCGCCCCGGCCAGCCGGTGACCTTGGTGGCCGACGCGCTGCCGGGCAAGTCGTTCCCCGGCACGGTGGACCGCATCGCCCCGGTGGTCGACGCCGGCAGCGGCACCTTCCGCGTGGTCAGCGGCTTCGGTGAGGACGCCGAGGGCCTGCAGCCGGGCATGTTCGGTCGCATCCGCATCGACTACGACCAGCGCGCCGACGCGCTCGTCGTGCCGCGCCTGGCGCTGCTGGACGATGGCGAGCCGGCGGTGTTCCGCGTGCGCGGCGGCAAGGTCGCCCGCGTACCGGTCAAGCTCGGCTATGCAGAGGGCCCGTGGGTGGAAATCCGTGACGGTCTGGCGGCCGGCGACCTGGTGGTGACGGCCGGCAAGGTCGCCCTGCGCGACGGTACCGCCGTGCAGGTGATCGGCGACAAGCCGGCCACTGCCGTCGCGGGCAAGGCGGCTCCGGTCAAGGCGGAGACCCGTCAATGAGTTCGGCCGGCAACGACCACGGCAACGAACCGCAGCGGGGCGGTGGGCTGGTGGAGTTCGCCACCCGCCGCCGCGTCACCATCTTCATGTGCATGATCACGCTGGTGCTGTTTGGTCTGATCGCACTGGGCAATCTCAAGGTCAACCTGCTGCCGGACCTGAGCTATCCCACACTCACCGTGCGCACCGAATACACCGGGGCGGCACCGACCGAGATCGAAACCCTCATCACCGAACCGGTCGAAGAGGCCGTCGGCGTGGTCAAGAACCTGCGCAAGCTGAAGTCGATCTCGCGTACCGGCCAGAGCGATGTGGTGCTGGAGTTCGCGTGGGGCACCAACATGGACCAGGCGAGCCTGGAGGTGCGCGACAAGATGGAAGCGCTGAACCTGCCGCTGGAAGCCAAGGCGCCGGTGCTGCTGCGCTTCAATCCGTCCACCGCGCCGATCATGCGCCTGGTGATCGCCGCCAAGGGCGATCCGTCCAGCGAGGCCGATGCGGTGCGCCAGCTCACCGCGCTGCGTCGCTATGCCGATGAAGACCTGAAGAAGAAGCTGGAGCCGGTGGTCGGCGTGGCTGCGGTGAAGGTCGGCGGTGGTCTCGAAGACGAAATCCAGGTGGACATCGACCAGCAGAAGCTGGCCCAGCTCAACCTGCCCATCGACAACGTCATCAAGCGTCTCAAGGAAGAGAACATCAATATTTCCGGCGGGCGGCTGGAGGAAGGCTCGCAGCGCTTCCTGGTCCGCACCGTCAACCAGTTCGCCGACCTGGAGGATATCCGCAACCTGCTGGTGACCACCCAGGGCAACAACGGCAACGCCGCCGACGCCGCCATGCAGCAGATGTTCGCCATCGCCGCCTCCACCGGTTCGGATGCCGCCGTGGCCGCCGCCTCGGCCGCGCAGAGTGCCTCCAGCAGCAGCTCGTCCACCATCGCCAATGGCGTGCCGGTGCGCCTGAAGGACGTGGCCACCGTGCGCCAGGGCTTCAAGGAGCGCGAGGCCATCATCCGCCTGGGTGGCCGCGAAGCGGTCGAGCTCGCGATCTACAAAGAAGGCGATGCCAATACCGTGGCCACCGCCGAAGCGCTGCGCGCCAAGCTGGAGCAGATCAAGGCACAGATTCCCGGCGATGCCGAACTGACCACCATCGAGGACCAGTCGCGCTTCATCGAACACGCCATCAGCGACGTCAAGAAGGACGCGGTGATCGGTGGCCTGCTGGCCATCCTGATCATCTTCCTGTTCCTGCGCGATGGCTGGAGCACGTTCGTGATCAGCCTCTCTCTGCCGGTCTCGATCATCACCACGTTCTTCTTCATGGGCCAGCTGGGCCTGAGCTTGAACGTGATGTCGCTGGGCGGCCTGGCGCTGGCCACCGGCCTGGTCGTGGACGATTCCATCGTGGTGCTGGAAAGCATCGCCAAGGCACGCGAACGTGGGCTGGGCATCCTGCAGGCGGCGATCGTCGGCACCCGCGAGGTGAGCATGGCGGTGGTCGCGTCCACGCTGACCACCATCGCGGTGTTCCTGCCGCTGGTGTTCGTCGACGGCATTGCCGGCCAGCTGTTCCGCGACCAGGCGCTGACCGTGGCCATCGCCATCGCGATCTCGCTGCTGGTGTCGATGACCCTCATCCCGATGCTGAGCTCGCTCAAGGGCAACCCGCCGCTGGCGTTCCCGGAAGAAGCGGAAGGCCAGGCCTGGCAGCCGCAGCACCGCTGGCTCAAGCCGGTGGCCGGTGGCCGCCGCGGCATCGGCGCCCTGGTGCGCTGGAGCTGCTTCGGCGTGGCCTGGGCGGTGGTGCGTGCATGGCGCCTGCTGACGGCCGTGATCGGGCCGGTCATGCGCAAGGCCAGCGACCTGGCGATGAAGCCCTACGCCGGTGCCGAACGCGGCTATCTGACACTGCTGCCCAACGCACTGGGTCATCCGGGCAAGGTGCTCGGCCTGGCCGGCCTGGCGTTCGTGGCCACCCTGGCGCTGGTGCCGATGCTGGGTGCGGACCTGATCCCGCAGCTGGCCCAGGACCGCTTCGAGATGACCGCCAAGCTGCCGGCAGGTACACCGCTGAAGCAGACCGATGCGCTGGTGCGCGAGCTGCAGCTGGCACACGCCAAGGACGACAGCATCACCTCGTTGTACGGCGTCAGCGGCAGCGGCACGCGGTTGGATGCCAGCCCGACCGAGAGCGGCGAGAACATCGGCAAGCTGACGGTCGTGATGGCCGATGGCGGCAGTGCCAGGGCGGAGGCGGAGATCACCGAGCGCCTGCGTGATTCGATGCGCGGCCATCCCGGCGTGCAGGTCGACTTCGCGCGGCCGGCACTGTTCAGTTTCTCCACGCCACTGGAAGTGGAGCTGCGTGGCCAGGACATGGCCACGCTGGAACGCGCCGGCCAGGCGCTCGCCGCGCGGCTGCGCAGCAACCCGCACTACGCCGATGTGAAGTCGACCGTGGAGGAGGGCTTCCCCGAGATCCAGATCCGCTTCGACCAGGAGCGTGCCGGTGCGCTGGGCCTGACCACGCGGCAGATCGCCGATGTGGTGGTCAAGAAGGTGCGCGGCGATGTTGCTACGCGCTACAGCTTCCGCGACCGCAAGATCGACGTGCTGGTGCGTGCCCAGGAAGGCGACCGCGCCAGCGTGGAAAGCATCCGCCGCCTGATCGTCAACCCGGGCAGCACGCGGCCGGTGACGCTGGACGCGGTGGCCGAGGTCGTGGCCACCAACGGCCCCAGCGAGATCCATCGCGCCGACCAGACCCGCGTGGCCGTGGTCTCGGCCAACCTGCGCGACATCGACCTGGGCGGCGCGGTGCGCGAAGTGCAGGACATGGTGGCCAAGGAGCCGCTGGGCGCCGGCGTGGGCATGCATATCGGCGGGCAGGGTGAGGAGCTGGCCGAATCGGCGCGCTCGCTGATCTTCGCCTTCGGCCTGGCCATCTTCCTGGTCTACCTGGTGATGGCCTCGCAGTTCGAATCGCTGCTGCATCCGTTCGTCATCCTGTTCACCATCCCGTTGGCGCTGGTGGGGGCGATCCTGGCCCTGATGCTCACCGGCAAGCCGATCTCGGTGGTGGTCTTCATCGGCCTGATCCTGCTGGTGGGCCTGGTGACCAAGAACGCCATCATCCTGATCGACAAGGTCAACCAGCTGCGGGAGGCCGGTGTGGCCAAGCACGACGCGCTGATCGAAGGGGCACGCTCGCGCCTGCGCCCGATCATCATGACCACCTTGTGCACGCTGTTCGGCTTCCTGCCGCTGGCGGTGGCGATGGGCGAGGGTGCCGAAGTGCGCGCGCCGATGGCGATCACCGTGATCGGCGGCCTGCTGGTCTCCACGCTGCTCACCCTGCTGGTGATCCCGGTGGTGTACGACCTGCTGGATCGTCGTGGCGATGCCTACTACCGCGAGCGCGGTCGCCAGCACCAGCGCGGCGCCGGCGCTGTGGATGCCGCCGGCGATGCGGCACGGGAGCCGGCATGAGCATTGCCGAGTTCTCCATCCGCCGTCCCATCACCACCATCATGTGCTTCGTGTCGCTGGTGGTGGTGGGCCTGATCGCGTCGTTCCGCCTGCCGCTGGAGGCGCTGCCCGACATCTCGGCGCCGTTCCTGTTCGTGCAGGTGCCTTACACCGGCTCGACCCCGGAGGAAGTGGAGCGCACCATCATCCGGCCGACCGAGGAAGCGTTGGCCACGATGACCGGAATCAAGCGCATGCGCTCCCAGGCCACCGCCGAAGGGGCCAGCATCTTCATCGAGTTCACCGACTGGGACCGCGACATCGCCATTGCTGCGTCGGACGCGCGCGAGCGGATCGACGCGATCCGCAGCGACCTGCCCGATGACCTGCAGCGCTACA
Source organism: Stenotrophomonas sp. KH_036_B (assembly GCF_057839485.1). Classification (NCBI taxonomy): domain Bacteria; kingdom Pseudomonadati; phylum Pseudomonadota; class Gammaproteobacteria; order Lysobacterales; family Lysobacteraceae; genus Stenotrophomonas; species Stenotrophomonas sp. KH_036_B. The sequence continues at coordinate 1,837,485 of NZ_CM174491.1, forward strand.
ACGTATTCAAGTGGTCCAGCAGCGACGAACCCGTGTTGAAGGTCCGCCTCGCCAGCAGTACCGACCTGACCGGCGCCTACGACATGCTCGACCGCGAGTTCAAGCGGCGCATCGAGCGCATTCCCGGTGTGGCGCGCGTGGAGATCTCCGGCGCGCCGCCGAACGAGGTCGAGATCGCGATCAGTCCGGATCGCCTGACCGCGCACAACCTCAGCATCAACGAACTGAGCGAGCGCCTGCGCACGCTCAACTTCTCCATCTCTGCCGGACAGATCGACGACAACGGCCAGCGCGTGCGGATCCAGCCGGTCGGCGAGATCACCGACCTGCAGGAACTTCGCGACCTGGTGATCGATACCAAGGGCCTGCGCCTGGGCGACATCGCGGAGATCCGGCTCAAGGCCACGCGCATGAGCTACGGGCGCCGGCTGGACGGCAACCCGGCGGTGGGCCTGGACATCTACAAGGAGCGCAGCGCCAACCTGGTGGAGGTCTCGCGCGGTGCCCTTGCCGAGGTGGAGGCGATCCGCAAGCAGCCCTCGATGCGCGACGTGAACATCCGGGTGATCGACAACCAGGGCAAGACAGTGACCTCGTCGCTGCTGGAACTGGCCGAGGCCGGCGCGGTGGGCCTGCTGCTGTCGGTGACGGTGCTGTTCTTCTTCCTGCGCCACTGGCCGTCGACGCTGATGGTCACCCTGGCCATCCCGATCTGTTTCGTGATCACCCTGGGTTTCATGTATTTCGCGGGTGTCACGCTCAACATCCTGAGCATGATGGGGCTGCTGCTCGCGGTGGGCATGCTGGTGGATAACGCGGTGGTGGTCGTCGAGAGCATCTACCAGGAACGCGAGCGCATGCCCGACCAGCCGGTGCAGGCGTCGATCATCGGCACCCGCAACGTGGCCATCGCGCTCAGCGCCGGTACGCTCTGCCATTGCATCGTATTCGTGCCGAACCTGTTCGGCGAGACCAACAACATCAGCATCTTCATGGCGCAGATCGCGATCACGATTTCGGTCTCGCTGCTGGCGTCGTGGCTGGTGGCGGTGAGCCTGATCCCGATGCTGTCGGCGCGCATGCAGACACCCAAGCTGGTGCATTCGCAGAGCGGCCTGATCGCACGCCTGCAACGCCGCTATGCCAGGGTGCTGCAGTGGACGCTGGAACATCGTGGCTGGAGCGTGTTCGGCATCATCATGGTGGTGCTGATCAGCCTGGTGCCGATGAAGCTGACCAAGATCGACATGTTCGGCGGTGAAGGCGGAACCGATGTCTTCATCGGCTACAACTGGAAGGGTGCCTATACGCGGGCGCAGATGTCCGACGAGGTCGCGCGGGTCGAGCAGTACCTGGACCAGAACCGCGAGAAGCTGCACATCACCCAGGTGTACTCGTGGTACAGCGAGCAGGAAGGCTCCAGCACCATCGTCACCCTGGACGCGGAACATGCCGGCAACATGGCCGCGGTGCAGGAATCACTGCGCAAGGGCCTGCCGCGCTCGGCGCGCGCGGACTACATCGTCGGCAACCAGGGCGGTGACGGCGGCGGCGGTGGGGGTGGCAACAAGGGCGTGGAGGTACAGCTGATCGGCGACTCCACCCAGATGCTGCAGGAGATTGGCGAGGACGTCGTGCCGCTGCTGGCCCAGCGCAAGGAGCTGCGTGACGTGCGCATCGACAACGGCGAGAAGGGCAGCGAGCTGTCCATCCACGTCGATCGCGAACGCGCCGCCGCGTTCGGCTTCAATGCCGAACAGGTCGCCAGCTTCGTGGGCCTGGCACTGCGTGGCGCACCGCTGCGCGAATTCCGCCGCGGCGACAGCGAAGTGCCGGTGTGGGTGCGCTTCGCCGGCGCCGAGCAGAGCAGTCCGGAAGACCTGGCCAGCTTCACCGTGCGGACCGGCGACGGCCGTTCGGTACCGCTGCTGAGCCTGGTCGATGTGAGCATCACGCCGTCGGCCACGCGCGTCGGCCGCACCAACCGCCAGACCACGCTGACCATCAAGGCCAACCTGGCCGAGAAGGTCACGGCGCCGGAGGGCCGCAAGGCGATGGAGGAAACGCTCAAGCCGATGAGCTTCCCGGCCGGCTACACCTTCACCTTCGACGGCGGCGATTACGGCGACGACAACGAAGCCATGCAGCAGATGATGTTCAACCTGATCATCGCCCTGGTGATGATCTACGTGGTGATGGCAGCGGTATTCGAGTCGCTGCTGTTCCCGGCGGCGATCATGAGCGGCGTGCTGTTCTCGATCTTCGGCGTGTTCTGGCTGTTCTGGCTCACCGGCACCTCGTTCGGCATCATGTCCTTCATCGGCATCCTGGTGCTGATGGGGGTGGTGGTGAACAACGGCATCGTGATGATCGAACACATCAACAACCTGCGCCGCCGCGGCATGGCCCGCACACAGGCGCTGGTGGAAGGCTCACGCGAGCGCCTGCGCCCGATCATGATGACCATGGGCACGGCGATCCTGGCGATGGTGCCGATCTCGCTGACCGACACCCAGTTGCTGGGCGATGGCCCGCCGTACTACCCGATGGCACGGGCCATTGCCGGCGGTCTGGCCTTCTCCACCGTGGTCAGCCTGCTGTTCCTGCCGACCATCTACGCGATGCTGGATGACATGAGCATCAATGTGTCCCGCATCGTGCGGCGGGCGAGGGGCCTGCCGCCGAAGGGCAGCGACGCGGTGATCGAGCCGGCGTAACAAGGACTGCATCTGGGGGAGAGCCCCCTGAGTCAGGGGGCGGCCGCGCAGATGCGCTGCCGCGTAACCCGGCACAAAGGCGGCGCTACGCGCCGACTTTGTGCCAGACCTGGAAGCCCGTCAGCCACAGCCCCAGCATGCTGCCCAGATTGGTCAGCATGAAGGTCAGCACCACCCGGGTGACGCGGTTGCGGTACCAGCCGCGCAGGCTCTGCGCATCATCGCGCAGCTTCAGGAAATCCTCGTAGGCCGGCTTGCGCAGGCGCGTTTCGACCAATGCGGCAAACGCGCCGGTCGGAATGCTCAGGCGGAACGGCTTGAACGGCGCGACCACGATCGCGGTCAGGATGCTCAACGGATGGCTGCCGGCCAGCAGGCACCCCAGTCCAGCCAGCCCACCGGTATACATCGCCCAGGTCAGCAGCAGCTCGCCACCGACGCCGAGGCCGCCACGGTAGAAACCCACCGCAATACCGGCCAGCACCACCGCCAGGATGATGAGCGTGATCCACGGAATGTTGCGCTTCTTCGGCACCGCTTCCAGCGATTCGCGCAGCGGGCCCGGTGCATCGGTGTCGGTTTCGAGGTACCTGGCCAGCCCGGCCAGATGGCCGGCGCCGACCACGGCCAGCACCTCACGTTGCGCCGGATCGTGCACTTCGCGCAGGCGCGTGGCCATGTAGCGGTCGCGCTCGCCGATGATGGTCTCGTACAGCGCCGGGCTTTCGCTGGCGAATTCGCCGAAGCTGGCTTCGAGCATGTCGCCCTGCTTGAGCTTCTCGATCTCGTCCTCGCCCACGTCCTCGGACGCGAACAGGCCTGCACCCAGGCCCATGACCAGCTTGATCTTGCCGAAGAAACCCAGCCGCTGCGAGGCACGCCTGAAGGTCAGGCCCACTTCGCGGTCGATCAGGTGCACCGGCAGGTTGCGTTCGTTGGCCAGGCCGACGGCGCGCTTGAGTTCGGCGCCGGGCTCGATGCCGAGCTGCTCGGCCAGGCGCCGCTGGTAGGCCGCCAACGCGAGGTTGGCGGCGAACAGCGCAACGCGGCCCTTGCGGATCACTTCGACCAGATCGAGCTTGGCCAGCGCGTCGGGATTGGTCAGCGCCTGCAGGCGCTGCGGGTCGAGCTCCACCGCCACCGCGTCGAAGCGGCCGCTGTTGATGGCGCGTTCCACCACCTCCACGCTGGCCTGCGAGACATGCGCGGTACCCAGCAGGGTGTAGCGCACGCCGTCGCGCTCGACCACGCGCACGGGTTGGCCGGCGAACAGGGTGTCGCCGCTATCGTCCATCGGGATATCAGTCATTTCATCATTCATTCGAGGGGGCGCCGTCGGCACCATCGCCAAGCGCGCGCTGCATCTGCACCGTATCCAGCCAGCGCCCATGCTTGCGGCCCAGGCCACGGAAGATGCCAACCAGGTGGAAGCCAAAACGTTCGTGCAGCTTGATCGAGGCGGTGTTGGAGGGTTCGCCGATCACCGCCACCATCTGCCGGTAGCCACGGGCGACGCAGGCATCGATCAGGCCCTGCATCAGCGCGGTGCCGACGCCGCGACCTTGGAAGGCCGCGTCTACGTACACGGAATTCTCAACCGTCCACTGGTAGGCGATGCGGCCGCGGTAGGTATTGGCGTAGGCGTAGCCGGCGACCTGGCCGTCGACCTCGGCCACGATGTAGGGAAAGCCGCGCGCGACAATGTCATGCATGCGTCGCTGCATTTCCGTTGCATCGGGAACATCGTATTCGTAGGTGTTGACGAAGTCGGTCACTTCCACCGCATAGATGGCGGTGATGGCCGATATGTCGGCATCGGTGGCGTCGCGCAGCAGCACGGTCACGGGGCAGGGTTCCTGTGGAGTCAGTCGATGTAGCGTTTGAGCAGGTCGCCATAGGCGTCGATGCGGCGGTCGCGCAGGAACGGCCAGATGCGGCGGACGTGCTCGCTGCGCTGCAGGTCGACCTCGCAGAGCAGTACGGTCGGCTCGCCACCGGCCTCGGCAATGAATTCGCCCTGCGGGCCCAGCACGTGGCTGTTGCCCCAGAACTGGATGCCGGAGGCGCCCAGCGGCGAGGGTTCGTGGCCCACGCGGTTGCAGCTCAGCACCGGCACGCCATTGGCCACGGCATGGCCACGGTGGCTCAGCACCCATGCATCGCGCTGGCGGCCCTGTTCGTCTTTCTGGTCCTCCGGGTCCCAGCCGATCGCGGTGGGGTAGAGCAGCAGTTCGGCACCGGCCAGCGCCATCAGGCGCGCCGCTTCCGGATACCACTGGTCCCAGCACACGAGCACGCCGAGGCGACCCACGGAGGTATCGATCGGTTTGAAGCCGATGTCGCCCGGGGTGAAGTAGAACTTTTCGTAGAAGCCGGGGTCGTCCGGAATATGCATCTTGCGATACTTGCCGAGCAGGGTGCCGTCCTTCTCGAACACGACGGCGGTGTTGTGGTACAGGCCGGCCGCACGGCGCTCGAACAGCGAACCGACGATCACCACGCCATGCTTCTTCGCAAGCGCGCCAAGGCGCTCGGTGCTCGGCCCGGGAATCGGTTCTGCCAGGTCGAACTCATCCACCGATTCGTGCTGGCAGAAGTACGCGCCGTTATGCAGTTCCTGCAGCAGGACCAGCTTGGCACCCTGGGCAGCCGCTTCAGCCACGCGCGTTTCGATCACGGCCAGGTTGGCGGCCGCGTCACCGTGGTTGCGCTCCTGGATCAGGGCGACGGAAAGGGTGTGGCGTGAGCTCATCCGGGGCGGGTCCTGCAGGGGGAAAAACGCAGTTTATCGCGGATGGGTGTGTACGGCGTGCTGGCGGTTAAACCGGGGCTCCAGCAGCCGGGTTGGCGGGGCGCCGGGCGTTGCCCGGCTTCTGATGGTCTTGGGCGAACAGCCGGTGGGCCGCGCACGGTCTGAGCTGGGCCGGCGGGTGCGGGTTTGCGGGACACGCCGTAAACCCATCCATGGGGGCTCGTAGAAAACATCCATGTTTTCTACGGTCCCGCAAACCCGCCCCCGCCGACCCTCGACGGTGTGTTGGCGGCCATGGAAGATCAGATGCCGGATTCCAGAACGAAGGCGCAGCTGACGTTGGCTGTCGCGGTTGCTTGCCTCTGGCCGCCGACCAACCGTCAAAGGCGGGTCGGGGCGGGTTTGCGGGACTGTAGAAAACATGGATGTTTTCTACAAGCCTCCAAGGACGGATTCACGGCGTGTCCCGCAAACCCGCACCGTCCCGCCAAACCAGGGAAACAGGGGGCCCACCGGCTGTTCGCCCAAAACCAAAAGCGCCGGGCAAAGCCCGGCGCCTGGGAAACTCTCGATTGCCGACGAGCTCTACGAAGCCAGCAACCCAGCCGGCAACTGCATCGTGATGCAATGCAGGCTGCCGTTCTGCCAGATCAGCGAGCGGCAGGGGACCTGCACGATTTCGTGGTCCGGGTAGGCTAGGGCCAGCACGTCGCGCGCAGCGTTGTCGGCTTCGTCGCCGTATGCCGGCATCAGCACCGCGCCGTTGAGGATCAGGTAATTGGCGTAGGACGCGGCCAGGCGGCGGCCTTCGTCCATCACCGGCCGCGCCCACGGCAGCGGGAACAGCCGGTACGGCTGGCCGTCGGCCGTGCGCAGTGCGGCCAGCTCGTTGCCCATCGCCTGCAGTTCGGCAAAGTGCGAGTCGCTGCTGTCATCGCAGGCCTGGTAGACGATGCTGTCCACCGAGGCGAAGCGCGCCAGTGTGTCGATGTGCGCGTCCGTGTCGTCGCCTTCCAGGTAACCGTGGTCCAGCCACAGCACACGGTCCTGGGCCAGCCAGGTGGCCATGTCGGTGCTGAGCGAGGCGCGGTCGCGGTCCGGGTGGCGCTCGTGCAGGCACTGCCAGGTGGTCAGCAGCGTGCCCGCACCGTCGGTTTCGATGGCCCCGCCTTCCAGTGCGAACGGAATGCTCTGCAGCTCGGCGTTGGCGAACAGGTTGGCGGCGTGCAGCACGCCCACCAGCTGGTCGTCCAGGCTCGCCTCGAACTTGCCGCCCCAGCCGGTGAAGCGGAAGTCGAGCAGGCGGAAACCGCCGTCGGCGCGGCGCAGCGAAATCGGGCCCGAATCGCGCAGCCAGGTGTCGTCGTACGGCGCGGTGACGAAACGCACGCGGTCCGTGTCGATCCGGTTGGAGCGCAGGCGCGCGTCGGCGTAGGCCTCCAGGTCGTCGTCGGCCACGATGATCACCACCGGCTGGAAGCGGGTGATGGCCGCGACCAGCGCGATGTAGGTGTCCTCGACGTCACCCAGGCGGTCGGCCCAGTCGGTGTCGGCGTGGGGCCAGGCGATCAGGATGGCGGACTGGGTTTCCCATTCGGCCGGAAAGCGGAGCGTGTCGTTCATGGTCTCGGTGCGATGGCCCACCGTGCGGTGGGCGTAGGAGGGGTCAGCGGATCGGCGGGCGCGGGCCGACTTCGTTGGCATCGGCCTTGTTGGCCACCACGTCGATCACCTTCTGCTTCTCGAAGTAGACGGTGAACATCGGGTAGACCCAGCGGTTGATGGTCGGCCACTGGCGCTTCTGGCCGCCGCGCGGCTCCAGCTTCTCGCTGGGTTCGCCGAAGGTGGACAACACCTGGCTCGCGCTCTGGCCGCGGACCGGCACGACGGGCGCGGGCTGCTCCTTGGTCCGGTCGATCAGCAGGGTATCGGCATGGGCGCCGGAGCAGGCCAGCAGGGCAAGCAACGGCAGGGTGGTCAGGTAACGCTTCATCTCGATCTACTCCCCAGTTATCAAGAATGGAGTCACGACCAACGGTCGTGACCTACCGGCGATTACAGCGAAGGCGTCGTGACCGACGGCCGCGACGTACCCCGCGATTACAACAAAAACGGCAATAAAAAACCGCCCGGAGGCGGCTTTTTATTCAGGCAGTCGCGACCATCGGTCGAGACTCCTTCCGGCTCAGCGCTGGCGAGCCTTGAAACGCGGGTTCGACTTGCAGATCACGAAGATCTTGCCGCGACGACGAACGACCTTGCAGTCGCGGTGACGGGACTTGGCCGACTTCAGGGAAGACAGGACTTTCATTGCATACCTCGGCAGAAACGTGGATACGGTTGGAGCGCGGCCGCGATATGCAGACGACAATCGGCAGGTGACGCTCGTTCAAGCCCGCCATTCTACCGGTCTTTTTTCCATCCTTTCAAGTGGTTGCACCAAAAAGGTCTCGGGAGCGGTCAGCCAGGGGCTAGAATGGGCGGTCAAATCCACAGGGAAACCCATGAACCAGCTACCTCCCGTGCTCACCATCGACGGCCCGTCCGGGGCTGGAAAGGGGACCGTCAGCCGCATTGTCGCACGCCGGCTGGGCTGGCATTACCTGGATTCAGGCGCCCTGTACCGTGCCGTGGGCGTGGCCGCCAGCTGGGCCGATATCGACACTTCGGACGCCTCCGCGCTGGTCCGCTGCACCTTCGATACCCATGTGCGCTTCGTCGAGTCCGCCGACGGTGGCCTGCGTGTCATCGTCAATGAGACGGATGCCACCGACGAGCTGCGGCTGGAGACCACGGGCGCCCTGGCGTCGGCCATCGCCGCCATTCCCGAGGTGCGCGCCGCCCTGAAGGAGCGCCAGCGCGCATTCAGGGTCGAGCCGGGCCTGGTGGCCGACGGGCGCGACATGGGGACGGTCATCTTCCCGGATGCCCCATTCAAGGTCTTCCTGACGGCCAGTGCCGAGGAGCGCGCCGAGCGCCGGCATAACCAGTTGAAAGACAAGGGGGTTTCTGTTAACTTTGATGACCTCCTGCGCGAGATCATGGCCCGCGACGCCCGTGATGCACAGCGCACAGTGGCGCCCCTGAAGCCGGCAGACGATGCCGTCGTCATCGACACCAGTGGTATCGGCATCGACGCCGTCGTTGCCAAGGTACTGGATCTGCTTCCGGTTTCGGGTGCCTGATCCGTTGTAAGGAGGGTCGTCAGTCCATCGACGGCAGTCGCACCAATGCAAGGCAACAACAGCTCCGTCCCGCAATGATGCGTGGCGGTTTTCCTACTTAACACACGACCTGCGTTTCCGGGGTCGACCAACAGGCGGGCAGTAAACGGACCCTTTGCGGGGGCCAATGCCCATGTGTCCAACAGAGTAAATCTAATGACCGAATCATTTGCCGAACTGTTCGAAGCCAGCCAGGCCAATCTGGCCAAGCTGAAGCCGGGCTCCATCGTCAGCGGTGTTGTCGTGGAAGTCCGCGGCGACGTCGTGGTGATCAACGCCGGCCTGAAGTCCGAAGGCATCGTCCCGATCGAACAGTTCCGTAACGACGCAGGCGAGATCGACGTCGCCGAAGGCGATGTCGTCAAGGTCGCCCTCGATTCCATCGAGAACGGCTTCGGTGAAACCGTCCTGTCGCGCGAGAAGGCCAAGCGCGCGATGGTGTGGGACGAGCTGGAAGAAGCGTTGGAGAAGAACGAAACCATCACCGGCCGCATCAGCGGCAAGGTCAAGGGTGGTTTCACCGTGGACATCAAGGATGTCCGCGCGTTCCTGCCCGGTTCGCTGGTGGATGTGCGCCCCGTGCGCGACCCGGCCTACCTGGAAGGCAAGGAGCTGGAATTCAAGCTCATCAAGCTGGACCGCAAGCGTAACAACGTCGTGGTCTCGCGCCGCGCTGTCGTCGAGAGCGAGCACTCGGAAGAGCGCGAGCAGCTGATGGACAAGCTGCAGGAAGGCGCGATCCTGAAGGGTGTCGTCAAGAACCTGACCGATTACGGCGCGTTCGTGGACCTGGGCGGTATCGACGGCCTGCTGCACATCACCGACATGGCCTGGAAGCGCGTGCGCCATCCGTCCGAAGTCGTGAACGTCGGCGACGAGCTGGACGTCCGCGTGCTGAAGTTCGACCGCGAGCGCAACCGCGTTTCGCTCGGCCTGAAGCAGCTGGGTGAGGATCCGTGGGACAACATCGCCCGTCGTTACCCGGCCAACAGCCGCGTGTTCGGCAAGGTCTCCAACGTCACCGATTACGGCGCGTTCGTCGAGATCGAGCCGGGCGTCGAAGGCCTGGTGCACGTGTCCGAGATGGATTGGACCAACAAGAACGTCAACCCGTCCAAGGTTGTGCAGGTCGGTGACGAAGTTGAAGTCATGGTCCTGGACGTCGACGAGGAGCGTCGCCGCATCTCGCTGGGCATGAAGCAGGTTGCCGCCAATCCGTGGGAAACCTTCGCTGCCATCCACAAGAAGGGCGACAAGGTGTCGGGCCAGATCAAGTCGATCACCGACTTCGGCATCTTCATCGGCCTGGACGGCGGTATCGATGGCCTGGTGCACCTGTCGGACATCAGCTGGAACACCACCGGCGAAGACGTGGTCCGCAACTACAAGAAGGGCGACAACCTGGACGCCGTCGTCCTGGCCGTCGATCCGGAGCGCGAGCGCATCAGCCTGGGCGTCAAGCAGCTGGAGCAGGATCCGTTCGGTCAGTACATGGCTGCCAACCCGAAGGGTTCGAAGGTCGAAGGCGTGGTCAAGGAAGTGGACGCCAAGGGCGCTACCATCGAACTGGCTGACGGCATCGAAGGCTACGTGTCCGCTCGCGATGTTGCGAACGAGCGCGTGGACGACGCGACCCAGTTCCTGAAGGTCGGCGACAAGGTTGAAGCCAAGTTCGTGGGCATGGATCGCAAGGGTCGTACCCTGCAGCTGTCGATCAAGGCCAAGGACGATGCGGAAATGCGCGAAGTGCTGGAGGAATACCAGTCCTCGTCGGCGTCGAGCGGCACCACCCAGCTCGGTGCGCTGCTGCGCGCCCAGCTGAACGGCAACAAGTCCGAGTAATCGGCCTTACCCGTAGCAAGCAGTTTCCTGGACGGCCCGGACACTTGTCCGGGCCGTTTCAGGGTCAGAGACCCTCGACACGAGTCCGCAATGACCAAATCCGAGTTGATCGAAATCCTGGCGCGCCGACAGGCGCATCTGAAGTCGGACGATGTCGATCTGGCGGTGAAGTCGTTGCTGGAAATGATGGGCGGGGCGCTGGCCGGCGGGGATCGCATCGAGATCCGCGGGTTCGGCAGTTTTTCGTTGCACTACCGGCCGCCCAGGCTGGGGCGCAACCCCAAGACCGGGGAATCGGTCGCGTTGCCGGGCAAGCATGTCCCGCACTTCAAGCCGGGCAAGGAACTGCGTGAGCGCGTGAGCGCCGTGGTGCCGCTGGAAAGCGATCCGGCCTGAGCGTTGGCGTCCGCACTGGCGGATGCGTCTCTTTACAGCCATCCGGCGGGTAGAACGGACCCGGCTGATAGAGCGGACCCGGCTGGTAGAGCGGTCCCGGCTGGTAGAGCGGACTGTTAGTCCGCTACTCTCTACCCCTAAAGGAACGGGAGCTGCCAAATGAAAGTCGTACGCCTGCTCATTCTGCTCGCGGTTCTGGTGGCCGGACTCATCGTCGGCGCCCTCAATTCGCAGGACATGACCCTCAATCTTGGGTTCACTGCCATCCATTCCAGTACCGGTCTGGCGATCACCGTCGCCCTGTTGACCGGTGCGTTCATCGGCGGCGGCCTGGTGCTCGTCGGCCTGGTGATTCCGCTGTATTCCCGACTGCGCAAGGCGCAGAAGACGGCCCCGGCCGTCGCCCCCGTGGTACCTCCTTCTTCTACTTTCGACGGACGCTGAGCGCCGATGGAATTCGTCTCTGAATGGTTCTGGTTCTTCCTGTTTCTGCCGTTGGCAGCGGTGTCCGGCTGGGTGATCGGCCGGCGCGGTGGTCAGCGCCATGGTGACAACCAGGTCAGCCGCCTCTCCAGCACCTACTTCCGTGGCCTGAACTACCTGCTCAATGAGCAGCCGGACAAAGCCATCGAACTGTTCCTGCACATCGCCGAGCTGGACAAGGAGACCTTCGAGACCCAGGTCGCCTTGGGTCACCTGTTCCGCCGCCGTGGCGAGGTCGACCGCGCCATCCGCCTGCACCAGGGGCTGGTCAACCGCGCGGACCTGAGCGATGCGCAGCGCGTACAGGCACTGCTGGCGCTGGGCGAGGACTACATGAAGTCCGGCCTGCTCGACCGTGCCGAAACCGTGTTCACCGAGCTGGCCCAGATCGACCAGCGCGCACCGCAGGCGCTCAAGCACCTGATCGGCATCTACCAGGCCGAGCGTGACTGGGAAAAGGCGATCGACAACGCCACCCGCTATGAAGAAGTCACCGGCGAGCCGATGGGCAAACTGGTCGGCCAGTTCGAATGCGAGCTCGCCGAACGCTTCCGCGGGGCCGGCAAGCTCGACGAGGCACGCGCGGCCATCGCCCGTGCCTACCAGGCCGATGCCATGTCGGTGCGTGCCGGCATCATCGAAGGCCGCCTGGAAACCGACGCCGGCAACGCCGAGGCGGCAGTGCGCGCGTTCGAGCGTGCGGCCCGCAATGATCCCGAGTACCTGCCGGAAGTGTTGCAGCCGTTGATGCAGAACTACCGCAAGGTCGGCGATATGGGGGGCGCGCGCGCCTTCCTTTCGGAAATGACCGAGCACTACCGCGGCATCGCCCCGGTGCTGGCCCTCACCCAGCTGATGGAGGAGCAGGAGGGCGTTGCCCCCGCACGCGCCTATCTGGGGCGCCAGCTCAAGGATCGGCCGTCGGTACGCGGCGAATCGGCCCTGATCGACCTGACCCTGGCCGAAGGCGCCGACTCCACCGCAACCCTGCACGACCTCAAGCACATCACCGACCAGCTGCTGGTGCGCAACCCGGCCTACCGCTGCACGCGGTGTGGCTTCGGCGCGCGTACCCACCACTGGCAGTGCCCGAGCTGCAAGGAGTGGGGCACGGTCAAGCCGCTGCTGAACTACGCGGTGCTCTGAGCCATGCCGTCTGCCTGGATGATCGGACTGCCGGCGGTGCTGGCAGTCTCGGCGACGCTTACCTGGGCCGCGCGCCACTATGCGCTGCGGCGCAACCTGCTTGATCAGCCCGGTGAGCGCCGCAGTCACGGCGTCGCCACGCCGCGCGGCGGCGGCATCGCGATCGTCCTGACCCTGCTGTTGGCCATGGCGGTGGCAGCCGTCTTCCTGGCCGCCGCGCGGGTACCGCTGCTGGTATTCGGGCTGGGTCTGGTGATGGTCGCCGGAATCGGCTGGTGGGACGACCACCGGCCGCTGCCTGCGGTGCGCCGGTTGCTGGTCCATCTGGCGGCAGCGGGCTTGCTGGCCGGTCTGGTCTGGCAGGCCACCGGAAATCCGTGGCAGGCCCTTCTGGCGCTGTTGTTCACCACCTCGCTGATCAACATCTGGAACTTCATGGATGGCATCAACGGGATTGCCACCAGCCAAGCCATCCTGGCTGGTGTCGCGTTCGCCCTGGTGCTGCCCGGCCCGCTGGCACTCGCCGGCATTGTCCTTGCGCTGGCCTGCCTTGGCTTCCTCCCGTTCAATTTCCCGCGCGCGCGGATCTTCATGGGGGACGTGGGCAGTGGGGCGCTGGGCTACGCCATAGCCGGGTTGGTCTGTCTGGCCAGTGTTGCCACGACCCTGTCCTGGCTGCTGTTGCTGGTGCCGTTGACCGCCTTCCTCGTGGACGCGGGCTTCACACTGCTTTCGCGCATGCTCTCCGGACAACGATGGATGGAGGCCCACACCCAACATCTGTATCAGCGTGCCGTCAAAGGTGGTGCAGGGCACACTTCGATTACAGGGATGTACTTTGTTTTTGGTTTGTTCAGTATTACAGTGTTTAATGCTTGCAAGAATTTGCAGCCGAGGTGGGAGGCTGCCGTGGCCGTAGCGTGGATACTGTTCGCGACCGGCCTTTGGCTACTCCTGCGCAAAGGAATGCGCAACTAAAAGGATTGTTTGTTTTATGACGCCTTGGCAAGACCGCTTCACGAGTCTGCTTCCCCGCGCCGCCATCGTGGCCCACGACCTTTTCATGGTCTGGGCGTGCTGGCAGCTGCTGCATGCCGGCCGCTATTCCATGCTGGCCGATGCCCCCTCGCTGCCGCTCTGGAACATCGACACCTCGCTGGTGCTGGTGATCCAGGCCATCGTGTTCTGGCGCGTGGGCCTGTATCGGGGCCTCTGGCGCTTCGCCAGCGTGGCCGACCTGCTGCATATCTTCAAATCCAGCTTCATCGGGCTGCTCGCCATCGTGGTGGTGCTGGCCTACAAGCGCTTCAACGGCGTGCCGATGTCGGTGCTGGTGATCTATCCCTTCGCCCTGTCCGCACTGCTGGGCGCGCCGCGCCTGCTGTACCGGGCCTGGAAGGATTACCAGGCACTGCAGTCCGATGCGACCGCGCGCCGGGTACTGATCCTGGGCGCCGGCCAGGCCGCAGAGGCCCTGGTCCGTGACCTGCGCCGTTCCGGTGATTTCCATCCGGTGGGCCTGCTGGATGATGCCCCGCACCTGCAGGGCGCCAAGCTGCAGGGGCTGCCCATCCTGGGCACGCTCGACGATGCCCCGGCGGTGGTGCGCGAAACCGCGGCCAAACTGCTGGTCATCGCCATTCCCTCGCTGGACGCGGCGGGCATGCAGCGCGTAGTGGCCATCTGCGAAAGCACGGGTGTGCCGTTCCGGATGGTGCCCAAGCTCAATGACGTGCTGCTGGGCCATTCACTGCCTGGCGAGCTGAAAGAAGTGGCGATCGAGGACCTGCTGGGGCGCAAGCCGATCCTGCCGGACTGGTCGCTGATCCGCGGTTGGCTGGGTGGACGCACGGTGCTGGTCACCGGCGCCGGTGGCTCGATCGGTTCGGAGCTGTGCCGCCAGTGCGCGCGGCATGGGGCAGGGCGGATCGTCCTGCTGGAAATGAGCGAACTGCTGCTGCTCACCATCGAGGCCGAGCTCAAGCGCAGCTTCCCCGACCTGCTGGTCGAGGCGGTACTGGGCGATTGCGGCGATCCGGCGGTGATCCGCCATGCGCTGTCCCTGTCGCAGGTGGACGCGGTCTTCCACGCAGCCGCGTACAAGCAGGTGCCGGTGCTGGAGCGCCAGCTGCGCGAGGCGGTGCGCAACAACATCCTGTCCACCGAAACGGTGGCGCGTGCCTGCGTCGAGGCGCGCATCGAGCATTTCGTGTTCATCTCCACCGACAAGGCCGTGGACCCGGTCAATGCGCTGGGCGCCAGCAAGCGCTACGCCGAGATGATCTGCCAGAGCCTGGACCAGAAGACCACCCACACCCGCTTCGTCACCGTGCGCTTCGGCAACGTGCTGGCGTCGGCAGGCAGCGTGGTGCCGGTGTTCCGCGAGCAGATCCTCAAGGGCGGTCCGGTCACCGTGACCGACCCGGAAGTCACCCGCTATTTCATGACCATTCCCGAAGCCTGCCAGCTGATCCTGCAGGCGGCCGCGTCCGCCTCGCATGGGGCGATCTACACGCTGGACATGGGCGAGCCGGTACCGATCCGGGTGCTGGCCGAGCAGATGATCCGCCTGGCGGGCAAGCAGCCGTACAAGGACATCGCGATCATCTATACCGGCCTGCGCCCGGGCGAGAAGCTGCACGAGACGCTGTTCTATTCGGACGAGGACTACCGCCCCACGTCACACCCCAAGATCCTCGAGGCGGGCGTGCGTACGTTCGCCCGCGAGCAGGTCCTGGGCAATGTACCGCGCCTGCGCGAGGCCATCGCCAACTACGACACCGATGCCATCAACAGCATCCTGTTCGCGACGATGCCGGAGTTTGCGCCGCTGCAACAGGACGATCACGTCGAGTCGGCTAAAGTGCTTCCCTTTCCGGCGCGAGAGGCCAACAGGCTGTGACGAGCACACGCATTCGCAAGGCGGTTTTTCCGGTGGCGGGTCTGGGAACCCGTTTCCTTCCGGCGACCAAAACGGTACCCAAGGAGATGCTGCCGATCATCGATCGGCCGCTCATCCAGTACGCCGTCGATGAGGCGATCGAAGCGGGGTGCGACACCCTGATCTTCGTCACCAACCGCTACAAGCATGCGGTGGCCGACTATTTCGACAAGGCCTACGAGCTCGAGCAGAAGCTGGAGCGCGCGGGCAAGACCGAGTTGCTGGAACTGGTCCGCAACGTGTTGCCGGAAGGCGTTCGCGCGGTCTTCGTTACCCAGACCGAGGCACTGGGCCTGGGCCATGCGGTGCTCTGCGCGAAATCCGTGGTCGGTGATGAGCCCTTCGCGGTGCTGCTGCCGGACGACCTGATCTGGAACCGCGGCGACGGCGCACTCAAGCAGATGGCCGATCTCAACGCCGCCACCGGTGCCAGCGTGATCGCGGTCGAAGACGTGCCACACGAGAACACCGCGAGCTACGGCATCGTGGCGACCGAGGCCTTCGACGGCCGCAAGGGTCGCATCGCGCAGATCGTGGAGAAGCCGAAGCCGGAAGATGCACCGAGCGACCTGGCCGTGGTGGGACGCTACGTGCTCAGCCCGAAAATATTCGAGCTGCTTGAGTCGACCGGCCGGGGTGCCGGCGGTGAAATCCAGCTGACCGACGCCATTGCCGAACTGCTGAAAACAGACGAGGTCGATGCCTACCGTTTCGAAGGCACCCGGTTCGACTGCGGTACCCATCTGGGCCTGGTCGAAGCGACCATCCGCTTCGCCCTCGAGAACAAGAAGCTGGCCAAGCCGGCGCGCGAGAAGCTGACGCAGATGCTGGCCGAGGATTGATCGCTACGCGATCGATCAAATGAAAAGGGCGGCCCGAGAGGCCGCCCTTTTTTTTGGTCCGCGTACCGACCAACGGTCGGTACCTGCCGGGGAGACCGACCAGCGGTCGGTCCCCGTCGGTGCATCACAGCGATTCGAAAATACCCGCCGCGCCCATGCCGGTGCCGATGCACATGGTGACCATGCCGTACTTCTGCTGGCGACGGCGCAGGCCGTGCAGCAGGGTGGCGGTGCGGATCGCACCGGTCGCGCCGAGCGGGTGGCCGAGCGCGATCGCGCCGCCCAGCGGGTTGACCTTGGACGGATCCAGGCCGCAATCACGGATGACCGCGAGCGACTGCGCGGCGAAGGCTTCGTTGAGCTCGATCCAGTCCAGCTGGTCCTGGGTCAGGCCCGCCTGCTTGAGCGCCTTCGGGATGGCGGCGATCGGGCCGATGCCCATCACTTCCGGGCGTACACCGGCGACCGAGAAGCTGACGAAGCGGGCCAGCGGGGTCAGGCCGTAGTCCTTGATCGCCTGCTCGGAGGCCAGCAGCACCGCACCGGCGCCATCGCTCATCTGCGAGGAGTTGCCGGCGGTGACGGTGCCGCCGAACTGGCCGTTGCGGAACACCGGGCGCAGCTTGGCCAGACCTTCAGCGGACGAATCCAGGCGCGGACCTTCGTCGGTGTCGACGATCCTGTCGCGGGTGATGATGCGGCGGCCGTCGGCAAGGTCGGGCTGGCGGGTGCGTACGTCGTACGGGCTGATCTCGTCCTTGAACTCGCCGTTCTGGATGGCGGCGATGGCCTTCTGGTGGGAGGCGAGCGCGAACGCGTCCTGCTCCTCACGCGAGACCTTCCACTCTTCGGCGACCTTCTCGGCGGTGATGCCCATGCCGTAGGCGATGGCGACGTGGTCGTTGTCGAACACGCTCGGGGCCATCGCGATCTTGTTGCCCATCATCGGCACCATCGACATCGACTCGGTGCCACCGGCCAGCATCAGGTCCGAATTGCCCAGGCGGATCTGGTCGGCGGCCATGGCCACGGCCTGCAGGCCAGAGGAGCAGAAGCGGTTGACGGTCTGCGCGGCGATCGTGTCCGGCAGGCCGGCCAGCAGCACGCCGATGCGCGCCACGTTCATGCCCTGCTCGGCTTCCGGCATGGCGCAGCCGATGATGGCGTCGTCGATGCGGCTGAGGTCGATGCCCGGCGCCTGCGCGACCACGGACTTGAGCACATGGGCGAGCATGTCATCGGGACGGGTATTGCGGAACACGCCCTTGGGCGCCTTGCCTACCGGGGTGCGGGTGGCGGCGACGATGTAGGCGTCCTGGATTTGCTTGGTCATTGCAGTGATCTCTTGAATGTAGGGACAGGTGTGCCGACCAGCGGGCGGCACCTGCCGGGCGCGGACGGAGGCCGTCGCGCCCGGCGCGCCATCAATTGCGCAACGGCTTGCCGGTCTTGAGCATGTGCGCGATGCGGGCCTGGGTCTTTTCCTGCTGGGCCAGTTCGACGAAGTGCTTGCGCTCCAAGGTGAGCAGCCACTCTTCGTCGACCAGCGTGCCGCGATCCACTTCGCCGCCGCACAGCACGGTGGCGATGCGCACGGCGATCTCGTAGTCGTACGGGCTGATGAAACGGCCTTCCAGCATGTTCACCAGCATCATCTTGAAGGTGGCGATACCCACGTCACCGGCGACCTGGATGCGGCGGGCCGGCATCGGCGGACGGTAGCCGCCTTCGGCCAGCGCCTGCACTTCGGCCTTGGCGATGTACAGCGCTTCGAAGCTGTTGAACACCACCTTGTCGGTCGGGCGCATCAGGCCCAGCTCCTGCGCATTGACCGCCGAGTTGGAGACCTTGGCCATGGCCACGGTTTCAAAGGTCTTCTTCAGCTCGGCGAACACGTCACCGCCCGGACCAGCGGCCTGCGACGCGCGCACCGCCAGCTCCTTCAGGCCGCCACCGGCGGGCAGCAGGCCCACGCCGGCCTCCACCAGGCCGATGTAGCTTTCCAGCGCCGCCACGCTCTTGGCGCTGTGCATCTGGAACTCGCAGCCGCCACCCAGGGCCAGGCCGCGCACGGCGGTCACCACCGGCACCAGGGAGTATTTGATGGCCTGGCTGGTGCGCTGGAAGTTGTGCACCATCTCTTCGAACTGGTCGACCTTGCCGGCCTGCAGCAGGCCCAGCGCGCCGGCCAGGTCCGCACCGGCGGAGAAGGGTTCCTTCTGCTGCCAGATGACCAGACCCTTGAAGTCCTTCTCGGCGCGCTTGATCGCGTCCTGCAGGCCGTTGAGGACGTGGTCGGACACGGTGTTCATCTTGGTCTTGAAGCTGACCACGGCAATGCCGTCGCCGTCGTGCCACATGCGCACGCCGTCGTTCTCGAACACGGTTTCACCCGGGCTGAAGGTCTCGCCCAGCAGCGGATCCGGGAAACGCTGGCGCTGGTACACCGGCAGCGCCGAACGCGGCAGCTTGGCGTTGCGCGTGGGGCTGTAGCTGCCTTCGGCGGCGTGCACGCCATCGCGGCCATCGAACACCCAGTCCGGCAGCGGGGCGTTGCTCATGCTCTTGCCGGCGACGATGTCATCGGCGATCCACTGTGCCACCTGCTTCCAACCGGCAGCCTGCCAGGTCTCGAACGGGCCGAGCGACCAGCCGTAGCCCCAGCGGATGGCCAGGTCCACGTCGCGCGCGGTCTCGGCGATGTCGGCCAGGTGGTAGGCGCTGTAGTGGAACAGGTCGCGGAACGTCGCCCACAGGAACTGTGCCTGCGGGTGCTGGCTCTCACGCAGCTTGGCGAATTTTTCGGCCGGGTTCCTGATCTTGAGGATCTCGACCACTTCCGGCGCCGCGGTGCGATCGGCGGGGCGGTAGTCCTGCTTCTCCAGGTCCAGCACCACGATGTCCTTGCCGACCTTGCGGAAGATGCCGGCGCCGGTCTTCTGGCCGAGGGCACCCTTGGCGATCAGTGCGTCCAGCCACTTCGGCGCGCTGAAGTACTGGTGCCACGGATCGTTGGGCAGGGTGTCGCCCATCGTCTTGATGACGTGGGCCATGGTGTCCAGGCCGACGACATCGGAGGTGCGGTAGGTCGCCGACTTGGGACGGCCGACCAGCGGGCCGGTCAGGCCGTCCACTTCGTCGAAGCCCAGGCCGAACTGCTGGGTGTGGTGGATGGTGGACAGGATCGAGAACACGCCGATGCGGTTGCCGATGAAGTTCGGGGTGTCCTTGGCGTACACCACGCCCTTGCCCAGGGTGGTGACCAGGAACGCTTCCAGGCCTTCCAGCACCGAAGCATCGGTGGTGGTGGCCGGAATCAGCTCGGCCAGGTGCATATAGCGCGGCGGGTTGAAGAAATGCACGCCGCAGAAGCGGTGGCGCAGCTGCTCGGGCAGCACGTCGGCGAGCTTGTTGATGCCCAGGCCCGACGTATTGGAGGCCAGCACGGCATGGTCGGCCACGAACGGCGCGATCTTCTTGTACAGGTCCTGCTTCCAGTCCATCCGTTCGGCGATGGCCTCAATGATCAGGTCGCAGTCGCGCAGCTGCTCCAGGCCGGTCTCGTAGTTGGCGGGCGTGATCGCCTCGGCGTAGGACTTGCTGGCCAGCGGGGCAGGGCTGAGCTTGCCGAGGTTGGCGATCGCCTTGAGCACGATGCCATCGGCCGGACCTTCCTTGGCGGGG
This sequence comes from Stenotrophomonas sp. KH_036_B, assembly GCF_057839485.1. Classification (NCBI taxonomy): domain Bacteria; kingdom Pseudomonadati; phylum Pseudomonadota; class Gammaproteobacteria; order Lysobacterales; family Lysobacteraceae; genus Stenotrophomonas; species Stenotrophomonas sp. KH_036_B. Next base: position 1,857,512 of record NZ_CM174491.1, read on the forward strand.
AGGTCGAACAGCACGGTGTCGACGCCGGCGTTGGTCAGGTGGGCTGCGATCTGGGCACCCATGACGCCGGCACCCAGCACGGCGGCGCGGCGGACTAGCAGGGAATTGGACATGTCGATAAGCCTTTGGTTGTCTGGAAGTCGGGCCTGGCCCGGCTCTACGGGGTGGAGAGGGACGTTGCCGTCGGCACGGGTACCGCGCTTGCGCGGAAGCCGGCTTCGGCGAAATGGATCAATTCCTGGGCGGCATGCGCACGATGCGCCGCTTCGGTGACACCGGCGGGTCGCTTGATCAGGCCGAAATCGGCCATCGCATAGGTCAGCGATCCGGCCAGGAAATCCAGCCGCCAGTACAGCTCTTCCTTGCTCAGGCCCGGCACGCAGGCGGCAATGGTCCTGCCGAACTCGCGCAGTACATGGCCGTAGTGGTCGGAGAGGAACTTGCGCAGGTTGTCGTTCTTTTCGGCGTAGGCGCGGGCAATCACCCGCACGAAGGCGCCACCGCTCTGGCGGTCCTGGGCCATCGCCAGGGCGGGCTCGACGAAGGCGGCCAGCACCGGCCGCAGCTGTCCGGGATGGTCCTGGCGGGCCGACTCCAGCTGCGAGAGCCGGGCGGCGGTCATTTCGTCCATGCGCCGACGGAAGACCTCGTTGACCAGGTTTTCCTTTGAGCCGAAGTGGTAGTTCACCGCCGCGATGTTCACGTCGGCCTGGCTGGTCACCTGGCGCAGGGAGGTGCCGGCGAACCCATGCTGGGCGAACAGCTCCTCGGCGGCGCCGAGAATGCGGTCCTTGGTGGAGAAGTGGGCGGGCTTGGCCATGGCGGGCAGGGTTCAATCAAACGATTGTTTGATATTAGACCTGGATGGGCGGGCTGGCATGCTGCGGCGCAGCAGATATGGCCTGTCGTTCATCTGCCGTGGGGGGGGGGGGGGGCGTCCGGGCGTGGGTGGACCTGTAAATGTGAATGGAGGGCCTTCCTGCGTCCGCCGGGCCTGCCGGGGAGGGCCTTCCTCCGTCATTGCTGGGCTTGCCACGCAGGGCGTGGCACTACCGTAGATTCGGCCTGCCACGGAGGGCCTTCCTGCGTCATTGCTGGGCCTGCCACGCAGGGCGTGGCACTACCGTTGATTCCGCCTGGATCCGGGGTGCTACGGATGCGTGGCACTGCGACCCTTGAGGCTGTAGAATTACGCCACGTATATAGGCTAAGCCCGCGTTTTGACGCGGGTTTTTTTCATGTTACTCTCGGGCCGATCAGTGGCCCGCCCAACGGAGAATTCCCATGGCGCTGGAGCGCACCCTTTCCATCATCAAGCCGGACGCCGTCGCCAAGAACGTCATCGGTGAAATCTACGCCCGCTTCGAAAAGGCCGGCCTGAAGGTCGTCGCCGCCAAGTACAAGCAGCTGTCGCGCCGCGAAGCGGAAGGCTTCTATGCTGTGCACCGCGAGCGTCCGTTCTTCAACGCGCTGGTCGAGTTCATGATTTCCGGCCCGGTGATGATCCAGGCGCTGGAAGGCGAGAACGCCGTCCTGGCCCACCGCGACCTGCTGGGCGCCACCAATCCGAAGGAAGCTGCTGCGGGTACCATCCGCGCCGATTTCGCCGAATCCATCGATGCCAACGCCGCCCACGGCTCGGACTCGGTCGAGAACGCTGCAATCGAAATTGCCTACTTCTTCGCCGCCACTGAAGTGGTCTCGCGCTGAGAGTGATGCCGTGAACGAGGTCGTACAGCCCACCGCCATCCCCTCCGTACTCGTCCCGAGTCCGGTTGTGGCCAAGCAGAACCTGCTCGACCTCGATCGCGAGGGTCTGGAGCGCTTCTTCGCCGAGACACTCGGCGAAGCGCGCTACCGTGCCCACCAGGTGATGAAGTGGATCCACCACCACTACGTCACCGATTTCGACCAGATGACCGACCTGGGCAAGGCGCTGCGCAGCAAGCTGCAGCAGCACGCCGAGGTCCGCGTGCCGAATATCGTGTTCGACAAGCCCTCCGCCGACGGCACCCACAAGTGGCTGCTGGCGATGGGCACCGATGGCAAGAATGCCATCGAAGCGGTGTACATCCCGGACAAGAACCGCGGCACCCTGTGCGTGTCCTCGCAGGTGGGCTGCGCGCTGAACTGCACCTTCTGTTCGACCGCCACCCAGGGCTTCAACCGCAACCTCTCCACCGCCGAGATCATCGGCCAGGTGTGGGTTGCCGCACGCCACCTGGGCAACATCCCGCACAAGCAGCGTCGCCTCACCAACGTGGTGATGATGGGCATGGGCGAGCCGTTGATGAATTTCGAGAACGTCGTGCGCGCCATGAGTGTTATGCGCGACGACCTGGGCTACGGCCTGGCCAACAAGCGCGTGACCCTGTCGACCTCCGGCCTGGTGCCGCAGATCGACCGCCTGTCCGCGGAGAGCGACGTCTCGCTGGCCGTCTCGCTGCATGCGCCCACTGACGCGCTGCGCGAAACGCTCGTGCCGCTCAACAAGAAGTACCCGATCGTGGAGCTGATGGCCTCGTGCGCACGCTACCTGCGCGCCAACAAGCGACGCGAATCGGTCACCTTTGAATACACCCTGATGAAGGGCATCAACGACCAGCCCGAGCACGCCCGTCAATTGGCGCGGCTGATGCGCCAGTTCGACAATGCCGTGCAGACCTCGCATGCGGGCAAGGTCAACCTGATTCCCTTCAACCCGTTCCCGGGCACCCGCTACGAGCGATCGGGCGACACGGAAATCCGTGCCTTCCAGAAGATCCTGCTCGACGCGCAGGTGCTGACCATGGTGCGACGCACCCGTGGCGACGACATCGATGCCGCCTGTGGCCAGCTCAAGGGCCAGGTCATGGATCGCACGCGTCGCCAGGCCGAATTCAACAAAACACTGCAGGACGGGAAAAACCGGGATGCCGCTGCCTGACCTCCGATTGCCAGCCGTTGTTCTCGTCGCGCTGGCATTGGCCGGATGTGGCAGCAAAGGCATCAAACCCTCCAGCGCGCCCTTGGGCATCGCACCCGAATACGTGGCGCGTGACAATGCCGATACCCGGCGCCGGGTGAACTATCAGGACCAAGTGACCCTGTCGGCGGAGGCGTTCCGCGCCGGTGCGATCGACGTTGCCGAAAAACGGGCGAAGAGCGCGCTGAAACTCGATGCCAGCCGCCCCGACGCGTACATCCTGCTTGCGGCCCTGGCCAACCAGCGCGGCGCCGATGCCGAGGCTGGCCCGCTGTTCCAGAAGGCGGCCGAGCTCGCGCCGAACAGCGGCGAGGTGCTCAACAATTATGGCGCGTGGTTATGTGGTCATGGCCGGGCCACCGAAGCCCTGCCGCTGTTCGACCGCGCGCTTGCCGCGCCCGGCTACCGCACCCCGGCTGCGGCCCTGGCCAACGCCGGTGGCTGCGCGCTTGATGCCGGGCAGCCGGAGCGGGCGTCCCGTGACCTGCGCAAGGCCCTGGCGCTGGAGCCGGACAACGCCTACGCGCTGGAATCCATGGCCCGCAACGAGTACGCCCAGAACCGCTATTTCGAGGCGCGAGCCTTTGCGCAACGGCGTCTTGCGGCTGCACCGGCCACACGTTCCGTGTTACAACTTGCGTCTCAAATCGAGGCGCAGCTCGGTGACACAGTGGCATCCGGTCGCTATCTGCAGCGAATTCGCGACGAATTTCCGCAGGATGCGGCTCCCAATCCCCGGAGTTGAAGCATTGTGATTGATGACCAGACTGTGAACGCTTTTGACACCGCAGCCGGCTGTGGAGCACGTCTCCGCCAGGCGCGGGAAGCGGCAGGACTGACGCTCGAAGCAGTGGGGCAGCAGTTGCGCATGCCGGTGCAGGTGGTGAAATCGCTGGAGGCCGAACAGTGGGATCGCCTCGGTGCCCCGGTATTCGTCCGTGGCCAGCTGCGCAGTTATGCGCGCCTGCTCAAGATCGACCTGGGTGATGTGCTGGAGCAGTCCCGGATCGGGCCGGTCGTGCCGCCGCAACTGGTCAGCCACACCCATACCCCGCGCGCCCGTCGCATTGCCGAAAGCCTGGGTCGCCGCGTGCTGTACGTGGGCATCACGGCCGCATTGGCCGTGCCGGTCTGGTTCGCGACCCGCGGGCATTTCGACAGCCCCTCCAGTACCCCCAACACCGCGTCGCTGGATGTGATTCCAGCGGCGGTGCCGGTCGTCGGCAGCGCCGAGCCGGCGTCCCCGAGCAGCCCGGTCGCCGCGCCTGCCGCGGCGCCCAGCGCGCCCTCGGCACCTTACCTGGCCTCCTTGACCCCGGTCCCGCGTACCGCTGCTGCGCCGTCGGCGCCCGGTGGCGCGCTGAACCTGCAGTTCAACGGCGACAGCTGGGTGGACATCGCCGCCCCCGATGGCAGCACCGTAGAGAAGGCGCTGATCAAATCGGGCGAAACGCGCAGCTTCAGCGCGGGCCAGGTGGGCCGGATGACGCTGGGCAATGCGTCGGCGGTCGAGGTTCAGCAGGCCGGCACTATCGTCGACCTTTCGCCTTACCAGCGAGCCAACGTGGCACGCTTTACGGTATCCTCTGACGGCTCCGTGGCTCCGGTTTCACACTGAGTCGCGTTTCCCAATTCAATTCAAAGAGTCCCTCCTGACAGGCAGGGGCGAGAGTACGCATGGCGATCGACGACCTGCTCGACGAGCACGAACAAAGTGAACGCGTCCGCAGCTGGCTGCGGAAGAATGGTGTCAGCATCATCGCTGGTGTGGCGATTGCCATCGGCGGCATTGCTGGCTGGCAGTGGTGGCAGAAGGAACAGGGCAATCACCTAGCCGGCGCCAACGTGCAGTACCAGACCGTGCTCAAGCACCTCCAGGACAAGAACCTGGATGCGGCCGCCAAGGGCTTGAAGGAGCTTGAGGGCAGCAAGGCGAACATCTACGCCGACCTGGCCTCGCTGCAGCTGGCCAAGGCACAGGTCGACGCCGGCAAGAACGAAGACGCGCTGGCGACCCTGCGCGCGATCCAGGCCGACCCCGAATTCAAGCCGGCGATCGACCAGCGCATCGCGCGCCTGCTCATGGCCACCGGCAAGAACGACGAGGCCATCAAGCAGCTCGGCACCGCCAGCGACAGCGCCAGCCTGGAAATCCATGGCGACGCGTTGATGGCGCTGGGCAAGCGTGATGAAGCCCGCGGGCAGTATGAGAAGGCGCTCAAGACGCTGGACGTGGCAGCGCCGCAGCGGCGCCTGCTGGAAACCAAAGTGATGGATGCCGGTGGCACCGTCACCGATCCTGCGGAGTCGGTGTAATGAAGCAGATGGTCATGATCAAGCGTGTCGCCACCCTGGTACTGATGGGCGTGGCGTTGTCCGGTTGCACCACCGTCAAGGGCTGGTTCGCCGGCAAGGACGCGGCGGCCAAGAAGGCGCTGGAGCCGGCGGAGCTGGTGAAATTCGAGCCGACCGCCAAGGTCGACCGGATCTGGAGCGCCAACGTCGGCAAGGGCGAGGGGCGCATCGGCGTCCGCCAGGGCCCGGTGGTTGCCGATGGCCGCGTATACGCGGCGGCGATCTACGGCGGCGTGCACGCGCTGGATCTGCAGACCGGCAAGACGGTCTGGACGTATGAGCCGGCCAAGGTGAAGAAGCAGCCCAAGCTGCGCCTCTCCGGTGGTCCGGGCGTTGGCGAAGGCCTGGTGGTGATCGGCACGCTTGACGGCCAGGTCATCGCACTGGACGCCAACGACGGTACCGAGAAGTGGCGTGCCAAGGTGCCGGGCGAAGTGATCGCCGCACCGGCCGTCGCCCAGGGCATCGTGTTCGTGCGCAGCAACGACGGCCGCGTGACGGCCTTCGATGCCAGCAATGGCACCCAGAAGTGGTTCAACCCGCGTGAGCTTCCTGCCCTGACCGTGCGTGGCAACGCGCCGGTGGTGGCGGGGCCGGGCGTGCTGTTCATCGGCAACGATGACGGCAGCGTCGCCGCGCTGGCCATGCAGGACGGCCGCACCGTATGGGACCAGATGGTCGCCAACGGCGAAGGCCGCACCGAGCTGGAGCGCATGTCGGATATCGATGGCGCCCCGGTGCTGGAAGGCAACACGCTGTTCGTGAGCAGCTTCAAGAGCCAGACCATGGCGATCGATGGCCCGACCGGCCGTCCGCTGTGGACGCGGGATCATGGTGGTGCCGGCGGCGTGGCCCTGACCTCGGGCAATGTATTCGTGACCGACAACAAGGGCGGCGTGTTCGGCCTGGACAAGGCCGGCGGCACCGCGATGTGGTCGCAGAACGGCCTGGCCCGGCGCTCGCTGACCGGTCCGGTCGTGCAGGGAGATTTCGTTGTAGTCGGTGACTACAAGGGTTACCTGCACTGGTTGCGGACGGATAATGGTGAACTGGCCGCGCGCGCCAAGAGTGGCGGCGACGCCCTGCTGGCGCAGCCGGTAGTCGCCGATGGGATTCTGCTCGTGCAGAACGTTGATGGAAAGCTGACCGCATTCCGGTTGGCACAATAAGGAGTTACCGCGATGCTGCCCTTGGTCGCCCTGGTTGGACGGCCGAATGTCGGCAAGTCCACCATTTTCAATGCGCTGACCCGTACCCGTGACGCCCTGGTCCATGACCAGCCTGGCGTCACCCGGGACCGCAACTATGGTGTTTGCCGTCTGGACGAGGACAACCATTTCCTCGTCGTCGACACGGGCGGCATCTCGGAGGATGAGGAAGGTCTGGCCGGTGCTACCGCCGACCAGGCCCGCGCTGCCGCGGGTGAAGCCGACCTGATCGTGTTCGTGGTGGATGCCCGTGACGGCACCTCCGCGCAGGATGACGAGATCCTGTCGTGGCTGCGCAAGCTGTCCCGGCCGACCCTGCTGCTGATCAACAAGATCGACGGTACGCACGAAGACACCGTGCGCGCGGAGTTCGCCCGCTACGGCTTCAGCGAAATGCTCACCATGTCGGCCGCGCATCGGCAGGGCCTGGACGACCTGCTCGAAGAAGTGGTCCAGCGGCTGCCCGAGGAAGGCAGTGCCGAGGAGATGGACAACGATCCGGCCCGCATGCGCATTGCCTTCGTCGGCCGCCCCAACGTGGGCAAGTCGACGCTGGTCAACCGCATCCTGGGCGAGGAGCGGATGATCGCCTCCGAAGTGCCCGGTACCACCCGCGACTCGATCGCGGTGGACCTGGAGCGTGACGGGCGCGAGTACCGCCTGATCGACACCGCCGGTCTGCGCCGCAAGGGCAGGGTGGAAGAGGTGGTCGAGAAGTTCAGCGTCATCAAGACCCTGCAGGCCATCGAGCAGTGCCAGGTGGCCGTGCTGATGCTGGACGCCAGCGAAGGCGTGACCGATCAGGATGCCAGCGTGCTCGGTGCGGTGCTCGATGCCGGCCGCGCACTGGTCGTGGCGATCAACAAGTGGGACGGGTTGACCGACTACCAGCGCGAGCAGGCCGAGGCGCTGGTGGCGCGCAAGCTGGGCTTCGTGCCGTGGGCCGAAGTGGTGCGCATCTCGGCCAAGCATGGCTCGGGCCTGCGCGAGCTGTTCCGTGCGGTTCACGCGGCACATGCCTCGGCAACCCACGAGTTCAGCACCAGCGAGGTCAACAAGGCGCTGGAAGTGGCGTACGAGACCAACCCGCCGCCGGCGATCCGTGGCCATGTCTCCAAGCTGCGCTACGTGCACCCGGGCGGCTCCAATCCGCCGACCTTCATCGTGCACGGTACGCGTCTGAAGGATCTGCCGGAGTCGTACAAGCGCTACCTGGAGAACTTCTTCCGCAAGCGCTTCAAGCTGGTCGGTACCCCGGTGCAGTTCATCTTCCGCGAGGGTGCCAACCCATACGAGGGCAAGAAGAACGTGCTGACCGAGCGTCAGATCGCCAAGAAGAAGCGCCTGATCAAGCACGTAAAGGGCAGGTAACGTAGTGCCACCCCATGGGTGGCTGCGCGATGCCAATGGACCCGGCCGTAGAGCCACCCCATGGGTGGCTGCGCGATAATACGGCCATGACCGCCATCCCCGAGATCACCCCCGAACAGGCCCGCCACCGCCTCGCGCAAGGCGCGCTTCTGATCGACGTACGCGAACCGCACGAGCGCGCCACCGGCATGGCCGAAGGTGCGTTGGGCATCGCCAGGGGCGAACTGCAGGCAGATCCATCAACGCACCTGCCCGCGCTGGGTCGCGACGTCGTGCTCATCTGCCAGAGCGGCAAACGCTCCATGGACGCCGCCCAGGCACTGGCCGAGCTCGGCTACCCCAACATCGCCTCCGTCCACGGCGGCACCACCGCGTGGCGCGCTGCCGGGCTGCCGCTCGTGCAGCCGCTGCAGAGCGACGACGAGCGCGATTTCAACGAGCGTTATTCACGCCACCTGCTGCTGCCCCAGATCGGCGTGGCCGGCCAGCAGGCGCTGCTCGGTGCCCGCGTGTTGGTGCTCGGCGCCGGCGGGCTCGGCTCACCGGCGGCCTTCTACCTGGCGGCGGCGGGGGTAGGGCACCTGCGCATTGCCGACGATGACGTGGTGGATCGCAGCAACCTGCAGCGGCAGATCCTGCACACCGATGCCAGCGTGGGACTGCCCAAGGTAGATTCCGCCCGCGAGCGGCTGCTCGCGCTCAATCCGCGGCTGGACGTGGAGGCGGTGCAGGCGCGGGTGAGCTCGGCCAACATCGACGCGCTGCTGGAAGGCGTGGACGTGGTGGTGGATGGCTCCGACAACTTCCCGCTGCGCTACCTGCTCAACGACGCCTGCATACAGCACGAAATTCCGCTGGTGTATGGCGCGGTGGAGCGTTTCACCGGCCAGGTGAGCGTGTTCGACGCCGGCCGCCAGCGCGGGCAGGCGCCGTGCTATCGCTGCCTGTTCCCCGAGCCGCCGCCGCCCGGGTTCGCGCCCAACTGCGCCGAAGCCGGGGTACTGGGCGTGCTCCCGGGCATGGTCGGCCTGCTGCAGGCCACCGAAGTGCTCAAGCTGCTGCTCGGCATGGGCGAGCCGTTGGTGGGGCGGTTGCTGACCTTCGATGCATTGGGCATGCGCTTCCGCGAGATCCGGCTGCGGCCCGATCCGGCGTGCCCGCTGTGCGCGCCGGGGCATGCGTTCCCTGGGTATATCGATTACGCCGCGTTCTGCGGCGGTGTGTAGCGATCAGGTGCCGCCGCGCAGGGCCCGGCGCACGCCTGGGTGGAATGATGTGGTGGTTTATTGGCCGGTCGTTCCATTTGCGGCACGATCATGCGCACCCTCCGTGCTATTTCCCTGCATCAACTTGCCCTATCGTGAGGGCTGATCCGAGTTGCAAGGAAAGACCGCATGGCGGTGGAAGCAGGTGCCAGTGAACTGGTGAAAGTGGTCGCCCTGCTGGGTGCGGCAGTGGTGATGGTGCCGCTGTTCCGCCGGCTGGGGCTGGGATCGGTGCTGGGCTACTTCGCCGCCGGGCTGGCCATCGGGCCGTTCGGGTTCGGATGGTTCTCCGACCCGCAATCCATCCTGCATACCGCCGAACTCGGCGTGGTGATGTTCCTGTTCGTCATCGGCCTGGAAATGCGGCCCTCGCACCTGTGGAGCCTGCGCAACGAAATCTTCGGCCTGGGCACGCTGCAGATCGTGGTGTGCGGCGCCGTGCTCACCGGGGTGTGCATGTTGTTCGGCTTCCCGCTGCCGGTGGCCTTCATCGGTGCGGCCGGTTTCGTGCTCACCTCTACGGCCGTGGTGATGCAGCTGCTGGCCGAGCGCGGCGACATTGCGTTGCCGTCGGGCCAGAAGATCGTCTCCATCCTGCTGTTCGAAGACCTGCTGATCGTGCCGCTGCTGGCCGTGGTGGCGTTCATGGCGCCGGTGCAGGCCGACGCGGGAAGCAGTTCGCGCTGGCTCACCGTCGGCATCGCGGCAGGTGCGATTGTCGGGTTGGTGCTGGTCGGCCGGTTCCTGCTCAATCCACTGTTCCGCATCCTGGCCGCGGCCAAGGCGCGCGAGGTGATGACGGCGGCCGCGCTGCTGGTGGTGCTGGGCGCGGCACTGCTGATGCAGCTGGGCGGTCTGTCGATGGCGATGGGCGCGTTCCTGGCCGGCGTGCTGCTCAGCGAGTCCACCTTCCGCCACCAGATCGAAGCGGATATCGAGCCGTTCCGCGGCATCCTGCTGGGACTGTTCTTCCTCAGCGTCGGCATGGCGCTGGATCTCACCGTCGTGGCCAACAACTGGCCGCTGATCGTGTCCGGCGTGTTCGCGTTGATGCTGGCCAAGGCGGTCTGCATCTACACCGTGGCGCGCATCCTGGGCAGCGATCACCGCCAGGCGCTGGACCGTGGCGTGGTGATGGCGCAGGGCGGCGAGTTCGCCTTCGTGCTGTTCTCGGCCGCCGCCGCTGCCGGCGTGATCAGCGTGGAGGTCAATGCCAACCTGACCGCGATCGTGGTGCTCTCCATGGCGCTCACCCCGCTGTTCGTGCTGCTGCACGACAAGCTGATGCCGGTGCGCGAAGTGTCGCTGGAAGGAGTGGATACGGCCGACGGCATGTCCGGCAGCGTGCTGATGATCGGCTTCGGCCGCTTCGGCCAGGTCGCCAGCCAGTCGCTGCTGGCCCGCGACGTGGACGTGACCATCATCGACAACGACGTGGACATGATCCACAACGCCGAGCGTTTCGGGTTCAAGATCTACTACGGCGACGGCACCCGCCTGGACGTGCTGCACGCCTCCGGTGCGGCCACCGCACGGGCGATCGCGGTGTGCGTGAACAACGCGCAGGATGCCGATCGCATCGTTGAGCTCGTCGCGCATGAATTCCCGCAGGCCAAGCTGCTGGTGCGGTCTTTCGACCGCGAGCATTCGCTGCGCCTGATTCATGCCGGGGTCGATTACCAGATCCGCGAGACGTTCGAATCGGCCTTGCTGTTCGGCCAGGCTGCGTTGACCGAACTGGGCGCCGATGCCGACGACGCCCGTGACATCGCCGAACAGATCCGCCAGCGCGACGCCGAGCGTTTCGAGCTGGAAATGGCCGGCGGCGACCTGCTCTCCGGGGCGCACATGGTGTTCGGCACCGCGTTGCCTGGCGTGCCCACGCCGACGCCGTTCACCGCGCCCAAGCGCAAGGCGCGCACCCTCAACGCCGACGAAGTGCCCGAAGAGGAAGAATGACCCCGCCACGTTAATCGGGGACAATACCGTCCCCGCCGCCCCACGCCCCTGACTTCGATGAACGATACCGCCCCCCGTCAGCCCGCCCGCATCCTGGACGGCCGCCGCATCGCCGAAGACCTGCTGGACAGCCTGAAGGTCCGCGTCGACGCGCGCCTGGCCGCCGGTGGCAGCCGGCCGGGGCTGGCCGTGGTGCTGGTGGGCGGCGACCCGGCGTCGACCGTGTACGTGCGCAACAAGCGCCGGGCGGCAGAGAAGGTCGGCATCGAGGCCTTCGACTACGATCTGCCGGCGGGCACCACGGAAGCCCAGCTGTTGACCCTGATCGACCAGCTCAACGCCGATCCGAAGATCCACGGCATCCTGGTGCAGCTGCCGCTGCCGGGTATTCCCGACGCCAACCGGCTCATCCACCGCATCGACCCGCGCAAGGACGTGGACGGTTTCCACCCGGAAAACGTCGGCCACCTGGCCCTGCGTGAATTCGGCCTGCGCCCGTGCACCCCGCGCGGCATCACCACGCTGCTGGGCCACACCGACCAGCCGGTGCGCGGCCGCAACGCCACCATCGTCGGGGTCAGCAACCATGTAGGCCGGCCGATGGGCCTGGAGCTGTTGATCGCCGGCTGCACCGTCACCAGCTGCCACAAGTTCACCCCCAAGGACGTGCTGGAACAGGCCGTGCGCAACGCCGACATCCTGGTGGTGGCCGTGGGCCGCCCGGGCATCGTGCCCGGCGAGTGGGTCAAGCCCGGCGCGGTGGTGATCGACGTGGGCATCAACCGCCTGGACGATGGCCGCCTGGTCGGCGACGTGGGCTTCGAGGCCGCCGCCGAACGCGCCAGCTGGATCACCCCGGTTCCGGGCGGGGTAGGGCCGATGACGGTGGCGACCCTGATGCAGAACACGATCGAGGCCGCGGACGCATCAGCGCAATCGCGCTGACGCTCCCGCGGTTTGCTTCGCAAAGCGCGGGCCCCAACTCACCAGCCCCCACGCCCCCGCCGCTTCGCGGTCGCCCCCGAACATCGGGGGCTGTATTCTCCGGTACGTGAACGGGTGGTTCCAGCGCGACACAGCGTCGCATCCGCCCCCTGCCCATCGGGCCGGAATCAGGGTAAAATGTCGCGCTTCCCCACATCTCGGGTATGCCGATGCTGCGCATCCAGGCTGAAGCGCTTACTTACGACGACGTCTCGCTCGTCCCCGCCCATTCCATCATCCTGCCCAAGGATGTGACCCTGGAAACGCGGCTCACGCGCGACCTGCGGTTGAAGCTTCCGATCCTGTCGGCTGCCATGGATACCGTCACCGAAGCGCGCCTGGCCATCGCCATGGCCCAGCTCGGCGGCATGGGCATCATCCACAAGAACCTGAGCGTGGAGCAGCAGGCCGCCGAAGTGGCCAAGGTCAAGAAGTTCGAGGCCGGCGTCATCCGCGACCCGATCACGGTCGGTCCGGAAACCACCATCCGCGATGTGCTGGCGCTGACCCAGGCACGCAACATCTCCGGCGTGCCGGTGGTGGACGGCGGTGGCCAGCTGGTCGGCATCGTCACCCACCGTGACATGCGTTTCGAGACCGAGCTGGACGATCCGGTCCGCCACATCATGACCAAGAAGGATCGCCTGATCACGGTCAAGGAAGGCGCCGCATCGGACGAAGTGCTGCAGCTGCTGCATCGCAACCGCATCGAGAAGATCCTGGTGGTCAACGATGATTTCGCCCTGCGTGGCCTGATCACTGTCAAGGACATCCAGAAGAACACCGATTACCCGAACGCTGCCAAGGACATCTCGACCCGCCTGCTGGTCGGTGCCGCGGTAGGCGTCGGTGGCGATACCGATCGCCGCGTCGAAGCACTGGTCGCGGCCGGCGTGGACGTGCTGGTGGTGGACACCGCGCACGGCCACTCGCAGGGCGTGCTGGACCGCGTCAGCTGGGTCAAGAAGCACTTCCCGCAGGTGCAGGTCGTGGGCGGCAACATCTGCACCGGCGAAGCGGCATTGGCCCTGCTGGACAGCGGCGCGGACGCGGTCAAGGTCGGCATCGGTCCGGGCTCGATCTGCACCACGCGCGTGGTGGCCGGTGTCGGCGTGCCGCAGATCACCGCCATCGACCTGGTGGCAGAGGCGCTGCAGGACCGCATCCCGCTCATCGCCGACGGTGGCATCCGCTACTCGGGCGACATCGGCAAGGCGCTGGCCGCCGGTGCGTCCACCATCATGATCGGCGGCCTGCTGGCCGGTACCGAGGAATCGCCCGGTGAGACCGAGCTGTTCCAGGGCCGTTCGTACAAGAGCTACCGCGGCATGGGCTCGCTGGCCGCGATGGAGAAGGGGTCCAAGGACCGCTACTTCCAGGACGCCTCCAGCGCCGACAAGCTGGTGCCCGAAGGCATTGAAGGTCGCGTGCCGTATCGCGGGCCGGTCGGCGGCATCATCCACCAGCTGATGGGCGGCCTGCGCGCCACCATGGGTTACGTGGGCTGCGGCACCATCGAGGACATGCGCAGCAAGCCGAAGTTCGTCAAGATCAGCGGCGCCGGCCAGCGTGAGAGTCACGTCCATGACGTGCAGATCACCAAAGAGCCGCCGAACTACCGCGCCTGATGCGGCATGAGCAAAGAGGAACGAGGAAGCTGATTCCCGTTCCTCTTTCTCTATCTGCTGCTGCTTTCTGTCATCCCGTTTTCATTCCTGCTTTGCCTGGGCGCCATGACCAACATCCATAACGACAAGATCCTCATCCTCGATTTCGGCGCGCAGTACACCCAGCTGATCGCGCGCCGCATCCGCGAGCTCGGCGTGTACTGCGAAATCTGGGCGTGGGACCACAACCCGGCCGAGATCGCCGCGTTCGGCGCCAAGGGCATCATCCTGTCCGGTGGCCCGGAATCGACCACGCTGCCGGACGCGCCCGCCGCGCCGCAGGAAGTGTTCGACAGCGGCCTGCCGATCTTCGGGATCTGCTACGGCATGCAGACCCTGGCCGCGCAGCTCGGTGGTGCCACCGAAGCGGCTGACCAGCGCGAGTTCGGCCACGCCGAAGTCAACGTCGTGCACCCCGACGCGCTGTTCAAGGGCCTCAGCGATCACGGCGGCGAGCCGAGGTTGAACGTGTGGATGAGCCACGGCGACCACGTTTCCGTCGCGCCCCCGGGCTTCACCATCACCGCCACCACCGACCGCATTCCGGTGGCCGCGATGGCCAATGAAGAGAAGCGCTGGTACGGCGTGCAGTTCCACCCGGAAGTGACCCACACCCTGCAGGGCCAGGCGCTGCTGCGCCGGTTCGTGGTGGACGTGTGCGGCTGCCAGACGCTGTGGACCGCGGCCAACATCATCGACGACCAGATCGCCCGCGTGCGTGAGATGGTGGGCGATGACGAGGTGATTCTGGGCTTGTCCGGCGGCGTCGATTCGTCGGTGGTGGCCGCGCTGCTGCACAAGGCGATCGGCGACAAGCTGACCTGCGTGTTCGTCGACACCGGCCTGCTGCGCTGGCAGGAAGGCGACCAGGTGATGGCGATGTTCGCCGAGCACATGGGCGTCAAGGTGATCCGCGTCAACGCGGCCGACCGCTATTTCAGCAAGCTCGAAGGCGTGAGCGATCCGGAAGCCAAGCGCAAGATCATCGGCAACCTGTTCGTGGACATCTTCGACGAAGAGTCCACCAAGCTGAAGAACGCCAAGTGGCTGGCGCAGGGCACCATCTACCCCGACGTGATCGAGTCGGCCGGCAGCAAGACCGGCAAGGCCCACGTGATCAAGAGCCACCACAATGTGGGCGGCCTGCCGGAGCACATGAAGCTGGGCCTGGTCGAGCCGCTGCGGGAGCTGTTCAAGGACGAAGTGCGCCGCCTCGGCGTCGAACTCGGCCTGCCGCGCAGCATGGTCTACCGCCACCCGTTCCCGGGCCCGGGCCTGGGCGTGCGCATCCTCGGCGAAGTGAAGCGCGAATACGCCGAGCTGCTGGCCAAGGCCGATGCGATCTTCATCGATGAACTGCGCAAGGCCGATCTGTACGACAAGACCAGCCAGGCCTTCGCGGTGTTCCTGCCGGTGAAGTCGGTAGGCGTGGTGGGCGATGCACGCGCGTATGAGTGGGTGATCGCACTGCGCGCAGTGGAAACCATCGACTTCATGACCGCACATTGGGCGCACCTGCCGTATGACTTCCTGGGCACGGTGAGCAACCGGATCATCAATGAGCTGCGGGGGGTGTCGCGGGTGGTGTATGACATCTCGGGCAAGCCGCCGGCGACGATCGAGTGGGAATGAATCCGCCGCGTCGGCGCGATCGAACACATTGGTAGTAGTCGAGAACAAGGGCCGCAATGCGGCCCTTGTTCATT
Source organism: Stenotrophomonas sp. KH_036_B (assembly GCF_057839485.1). Lineage (NCBI taxonomy): Bacteria > Pseudomonadati > Pseudomonadota > Gammaproteobacteria > Lysobacterales > Lysobacteraceae > Stenotrophomonas > Stenotrophomonas sp. KH_036_B. The sequence continues at coordinate 1,872,992 of NZ_CM174491.1, forward strand.
TCGTCGCTGATTCAGCCATCCGTCGACCGCGTGAGCGCTTCCCAGGCGGTTGCTTCGACCACCATCGCATCCAGCTTGTGTCGCATCAACTGCAGTGCATCGCTGCCCAGCAGCAGGTGTGCGGGCGGCGCATCGCTTTCCATCACGGCCAGCATCGCGCGTGCGGCCTTGGCCGGATCGCCAAGCTGGTGGCCGCTCTTTTCCTCCCGCGCCTTGCGGATGGGATCGAACAACAGATCGTAGTCGGCGATCGAACGCGGCGTGCGCGACATCGAACGACCGGCCCAGTCGGTGCGGAACGAACCCGGCGCGACCGCCGTGACATGGATCCCGAACGGCTTCACTTCCTTGCCCAACGCTTCGGAGATTCCCTCCAGCGCGAACTTGCTGCCGCAGTAGTACGCAATGCCCGGCATCGTGATGAAGCCGCCCATCGAGGTGATGTTGAGGAGGTGGCCGCGCCGGCGCGCGCGCATGTAGGGCAGGACGGCCTTGATCATGGCGACCGCGCCGAATACGTTCACGTTGAACTGGCGGCGCATATCGTCCAGCGGTGATTCTTCCAGGATGCCCTCGTGTCCGTAGCCGGCGTTGTTGACCAGCACATCCAGCGGCCCGACGTTCTGTTCGATGTCCGCCACGACATCGTCGATGGTGTCGAAATCGGTGACATCCAGAATGCGCCCGGTCGCGCGGTGGGGATGAAGCTGTTCGAATTCGTGCAGGGCCTGTGGGCTGCGTACGGTACCGACGACGCTGTGGCCGGCAAGCAGTGCCTCGCGGGCGAGCGCACGTCCGAAACCGCTGCTGACACCGGTGATGAGGAGGCGCCTGGGGGAGGTCATGGGTGAGGTCCAGTAGGAGTGAACCAGCACAATAGACATTGAGCCGAGCGCGGGGCAGGGCTAGTCTTGGTGAAATCTTGCCTATTCGTATGAGTATGCCGCCGTGGCCGTAGATTCTGGCAGTGTGGAACCCGCGCAGCAGCAGCGGCGTATGGTGGAGCTTCTTCAGGCGCTGGCTCCCACGGAGGGGTACTCCCTGACCGCGCTACCGCAGGTACGCGTCCTGCGTTCGGATCGTCCCCTGGTGCGCACGCCGGTGTTGTACGACCCGGGTATCGTCATCGTCTGCCAAGGGGCCAAGCGCGGTTATCTCGCCGGGCAGATGTACCTGTATGACGAGCAGCATTACCTCGCCGTGTCGGTGCCGGTGCCGTTCACCATGGAAACCGACGCTACACCGCAGCGTCCGCTGCTGGCGATCTACCTGCACCTGGACTTTGCACTTGCCACCGAGCTGGCGCTCGCCCTGGATGCGGCAGGGGTTGCCGATCAGCCGGCCCCGGAGAGCATGGTGTCCAGCCGCATGGATCCAGCACTGCGGACCACGGTGCTGCGTTTTCTTGAAGCGATGCAGCAGCCGGTGGAAGCGGCCATCCTGGGGCCGGGACTGGTACGTGAACTGTACTTCCGCGTCTTGTCCGGTCCACAGGGGGCAACCATCCGTGCCGCGTTGGCGATGCGGGGTCACTTCGGCAGGATCGGCAGGGTGCTGCGCCGTATCCACGCTGACTACGCGCAGCCGCTTGACCTGGCGGAGCTGGCTGGCGAGGCGGGCATGAGCGTGCCCACCTTCCACGTCCACTTCAAGGCCGTTACCCGCACCACGCCCATCCAATACCTCAAATCCACGCGCCTGCACCAGGCGCGATTGTTGATGGTGCGCCAAGGCGTGAGTGCGGAGGCGGCCGGGTACGCGGTTGGATACGCCAGCCCGTCGCAGTTCAATCGCGAGTTCAAGCGGCTCTTCGGTTTGACCCCGGTCGGTGAAGTGCGGCGCATGCGCAAGAGCTTCAGCTTGCCGCCCGCATTCCCTGGGTCAGAGTATGTGTCCTCGCATTGAGGCCCAGCCCCGCAGTTGACTCTAAATCTACCAACTAGTAGAGTGGCGACATCGGCACTGTGCCGCCAAGTCGCTATTGAACATGGTCATGATCGATGCTCTCTCTCCCAAGGCCGCCGAGATTGTTGCGGAAGCCCGGTCATTGCTTGAACGAGGCGGCTACAACGGCTTCAGCTATGCCGATATCTCGGCCAGAGTGAACATCAGCAAGGCCAGCATCCACCATCACTTTCCGAGCAAGGCCGAGCTGGTGCGCACCGTGGTGGCGCTGTACCGCGCGGAGGCCCGCGAGGGCCTGGCGATGCTGGACAGGCAGCTGGGCGACCCGCTGAAGGAACTCAATGCCTACGTCGACTACTGGTCCAGCTGCATCACCGGCGGCACGGCGTCGTTCTGCATCTGCGCCATGCTGGCGGCAGAGTCGCCGATGATTCCGGCGGAGATTGCCGACGAAGTGCGCGGCCACTTCGAGGATCTCAGTGGCTGGTTGACCGCTACGTTGGAGAAAGGCGTCGCGCAGGGGCAGTTCCAGCTGCAGGGCGCCGCGTCGGATGAGGCCAAGGCCTTCATGGCGTCGGTGCATGGGGCCATGCTGGCTGCGCGCGGGTTTGGGGATGCGCAGACGTTCGTGGCCCTTGCGCGGCTGTCGGTTGCCCGGGTGACTGCACGGCATTGAATCGTTTTTCGTAAGCCCGCGTCGCGCGGGCTTTTTCATGACCATCGCGCCTACCTACTAGTAGGTTATATCGAGGATTCCTCCCATGACACATCCGCTCTCGGCACTCGGTGTACTGCACACCGCCATCAGCCTCATCCCCGTGCTTGCCGGTCTGTACGGCTTCGTGCGCCACCGGAAGATTGACCCCGCCAACGGGGCCGGCAAGCTCTATCTGGTCGGCCTGGTGCTGGCGGTGGCGACCTCGTTCACCGTCTCCAGCACCGGCGGCCTCAATCCTGGCCATGCCTTTGGCATCGTGGTGCTGCTGGTGGCGTTCGGTGGGGTACTGGTGAACCGGATCGGATTTCTTGGCCTGCTTCGGCCGTACCTTTCCGCCTTCGCGCTTTCCTTCAGCTTCCTGCTCGGCCTCGTACCTGCGGTCAACGAATCGCTGACCCGCCTGCCGGTTTCGCACCCGCTGGCCGCCGCGCCGATGGCGCCAGTAGTGCTGCAGACGCTGCTGGGTTGCTTCGTCGTGTTCCTCATCGGTTTCGCCGCGCAGAGTTGGATGATCCACACACGCAACACGCGCATGTCGCTTTGACACATCCGGACCGTCATGGCGCAGCCGGACGCGTCAACGCATCCAGGCGCTCCAGCGCGTCGCTGAAACGAATCGCGTCGACCAGGCGGGCCACCGGGGTCAGTGCAGCGGCCAATGGGTTGCCGTCTGCCTGCAGCTGATCACGGAGACGTTCGAACACGTCCTGCGCGTCGGCATCGTTTTCCACCAGCAGGCTGCGCAACCCCGCCAGCAGCTCGGCCGCCGCAGGGCTGGGCGGGTCGGTTGCCTCGCGGTCGCTGGCCTTGGCCAGGACGGGCGCGCTGCTGCTTCCGTCGAGCCCCGCAGCATGGATGGCGTCGAGGACCGGCTGCAAACCAGCCACGGTGTCGGCCAGGAGCGCGTCGATCTGATCATCGCCTGCGTTGTCCACGCATGCCTCTTCCAACCGGCCTGCCGCTTCCGCAACGTCATGGGCGCCAACGGTGCCCGCCGATCCGCGCAGGGTGTGCGCATGGCGCATCGCGGCCTCGGCATCATGTTCCTGCCGCGCCTTCGCAAACCTGCCCGCGAAGCTGGCGTTCTCGGTATGGAACAGACCCAGCAGGCGACGGTAGAAGGTCACGTCGTTATCGATGCTGGACAGCGTCGAGACCACGTCGATCCCGGCAATGGCGGGGACGTCCGCCACTGGCTGAGCGCTGGCACGCGGGGCAGTCACGGCCTTCGAGGGCGCCGCCGCGCGGATCCACTTCGCCATGCAAGCAAACATCACCTCCACGCGCAGCGGCTTGGCGATATGGTCGACCATGCCGGCAGCAAGGACCTTCTCGCGGTCACCGGCCATCGCGTTGGCGGTCATCGCGATGATGGGCAGGTGCTCGAATGCCGGCTGCGCGCGCACCCGGCGCGTTGCTTCGTAGCCGTCCATCACCGGCATCTGGCAGTCCATCAGCACGCCATCGAAGGACGGGTCGCGCGCGAGGATGTCCAAGGCCTCCTGGCCGTTGACCGCCAGTACGACCTCGATGCCGGCCTGGCGCAGGAACTCCAGCGCGACTTCCTGGTTCAGTTCGTTGTCTTCCACCAACAGCACGCGCGAACCCCGCAGGTGCTCGACGTGGGTGGACGGCTGCGATGCTCTCACCTCCGCGCGGCTGTCGGCGAAGCTGCCCGCGCCCAGTGCCTGGCCAATGGCCTCCAGCAGCGTCGAGGAGGTGACCGGCTTGGTCAGCGTGCCCTTCAGGCGCGCGCCCGTGGCCTCCGCTTCGGCCATCGCCTCGTCACGCCCGAACGCGGTCACCATGATGACTGCCGGCGCATCGCCCGCGTTGAGCGACTGCAGCTGGCGAACGACTTCCACGCCGTCCATCGCCGGCATCTTCCAGTCCATCAGTACCAGGTCGTAGGCGATGCGCTTGGCGTGCGCCTGGCGCACCATCCGCAACCCCTGCGCACCGTTGCGCGCGGTCTGGACCTCCAGCCCGAACTGCCTGGCCATGGTCGACAGGATCTCGCGTGCCGCCGCATTGTCGTCCACCACCAGCACCCGCAGTCCCTGCAGCTCTTCGGCACGGAACACGCGGCGCGGGGCAGGGTTGGCCTGCAGGCCGAAGTGGGCATGAAAGTGGAAGGTCGAGCCCTCGCCCGGGGCGCTCTCCACCCAGATCCTGCCGCCCATCAACTCCACCAGTGTGCGCGAGATCGCCAGCCCCAGGCCCGTCCCGCCGTACTTGCGGGTGGTGGAACCGTCGGCCTGGCTGAAGGACTGGAACATCCGCGCGCACTGCTCGGGCGTCATGCCGATGCCGGTGTCCTTGACCCAGAAATGCAGCTCGGTGCGGTCGGGGGCCTGAGCAACGGTCTCAATGCCAAGAATCACCTCACCGTGCTCGGTGAACTTGATGGCATTGCTGCACAGGTTGAGCAGGACCTGGCCCAGGCGCAGCGCGTCGCCCACCAGCGCGGTGGGCACATCGGCGGCACAGCTGAACAGCAGCTCCAGGCCTCTGTCCTCGGCCTTCATCGAGACCAGGTTGGCCACGTGGTCGAGCACTTCCTCCAACCGGAAGTCGACCTGTTCCATCCCCATTTTGCCGGCCTCGATCTTGGAGAAATCGAGGATGTCGTTGATGATCCCCAGCAGCGCCTCCGCAGAGCGGTTCACCTTTTCGATGTAGTTGCGCTGCCGGGGCGCCAGCTCGGTCTGCAATGCCAGGTGCGACATGCCGATGATGGCGTTCATGGGGGTGCGGATCTCATGGCTCATGTTGGCCAGGAACTCGCTCTTGGCCTGCGTGGCCTCTTCGGCAGCCTCCTTGGCCAGGTGCGTTTCATCCTCCAGCTGCCTGCGCCCGGTGACGTCCTGGTGGATGCCCACCAGGCGCAATGCGCGGCCACTGGCATCGCGCTCGGTGGCGCGACCCAGCGAATGGATCCAGCGCCACTCGCCCGAGCGTGCCTTCAGGCGGAACTGCGCGTCGAAGTCGGGCGCGTGCGGGTCGTTGATGTAGTCCTCGAACTGCCGGTGGACCTCGACGCTGTCCTGCGGATGCAGCATGTCGTTCCACGCGCGGGCGGCACCGCCGGCCGCGATGAGTTCCTCCAGGGTGTAGCCCAGCATCTCGGCCCAGATGGCGTTGACCTCGCTGGTGGCGCTGGCCACGTCCCAGTCCCACAGCCCCAGGTTGCCGCCGCGCAGCGCGAAGCCAAGCCGCTGTTCGGTGGCACGCAGGCGGGTGACGTCGCGCACCGCCGCGCACACGCAGACGCCGGTGCCGCCAAGATCGGGCAGCCGCGACAGACCCACGTCGATGGGGAACTCGCTGCCGTCCTTGCGGCGGCCGGTCAGCGCAGTGCTGCGCACCGCCATGGAGCGCGCGCCACCGGCATGCATGAACCCTTCGCGCAGCTTGGGGTGGGCGGCGCGCACTGCGTCCGGCACCAGCTGCTCGATGAAGCGACCATGCAGCTCACCACTGTCGTAGCCGAACATGGCCTCCAGTTGCGGGTTGACCATGGTGATCCGTCCATCCGGACCCGCCACCAGCATGCCGTCAGGCGATGAGTCGAAGATGCCGCGGTACCACGCCTCGGTGGCCTCGATCGCATCCTTCTGCGCGGCCAGTTCGGTGGCCTGGGTTTCCAGTTCCGTCGCCTGTTCGCGGGTTTCCTCGAGCAGCAGTCGGGTGGCTTCGCCGCGTTCGATGATTTCCAGGTTGCCTGCAAGCACCGGCAACGCCGCGTCCAGCAATGCCTGCCGCGCGCGCGTCGGCAGTTCCAGGCTGGCGATCTCCAGCACGCCGATCAGGCGGTCACCGCGCAGCAGGGGAGTGATGCTCACCGATCGTGCCGCTGATTGACCCAGTGCGGAGCCGATGCGCAGGTAGTCGGCAGGCGGTTCGGTCAGCACGGTCGGCGCACGGGTGACGGCGCATTGCCCGGCGAGGCCTTCGCCCAGACCGATGTAGTGCCCGGGTGCGGCGTGGTCAAGCGTGGCGAACCCCGACAGCAGGCGCAGCCTTTGGTTTGCAGGCTCGTGGATGTACAGGGCTCCCCGGCCGATGCCCAGCAGGGGGGCCATGAAGGCGAAGAAGATGCTGGCGAGTTCTTCGCTCGTGGTGGCAGCCTGCAGTTCGGTGGAGAGAGATGCCGATGACGCCTTGACCCAGCGCTGCTCGTCCAGCTCGCGCGCACCTACCTGCAGGACGGCCACCGCGCGGGCCAGGGCACCGATGTCGTTCGGGTACGCGGTATGCGGTACTTCGTGCTGCAGGTCGCCTGCCGCGATCCGCTCCACCGCCTTGCGCAGCTCGATGGCGGGGATGCCGATGGAACGCGTGATCAGCCACGCGAACAACGTGCTGAACAGGCCGCCCAGCACCAGGATGCCCAGTACCCACAGTTTGGTCCGGGCGGCCAGGTTCTGCACCTGCTGCAGCGAGGCACGCGCGCCTTCTTCCTTGGTGATGACGACCGCTTCCATGGCGCTGGCCACTGCGTCGCCCATGCGCGCGAACTCACGGCTCGACACCCGTTCCCGCGCTTCCTCAAGCCTGCCTTGAGCGGCTGTCTCCAAAACCTGGGCCACGTTCTGGCGGTAGGCGGCATAGCCTCGCCTGAAGCTGGCCAGATGCTGGCGGTTGCTGTCGCGGAAGATGCGCCCCTCGAGGGCGTCCAGCTCGCGCTGCAGATGCGTATGCTCGTTCTCTATCTCCTGCGTGGCCAAACGCTGCAACGCGGGATCGGCGGTGAGCAGCGCCTGGCGCAGATGGCGCCCCATCGTTGCGTAGTGGAACTGTACCGCGCGTGCGTTGGAGACGCCCTGCAGGTCCTTTTCGTACATGACCTGGATTTCCGTGCCGAGCCTGCCCAGCGCTTGGACACCAAGGATGCCCAGCGCGATGGCCAGCAACAGCATCACCGAAAACGCGGTCGCCAGCTTGTTGCCCAGTGACGCCCGCTGGAGGTAGCGGGTCAGCATGTTCATGCCTCAGCCGCCTTGTCGTCGAACTGAGCGGAAATGCGCTGGAATTCGGGAAGGAGCTGCAGGAAGGCGTCGAGGATGTCCGGATCGAAGTGGGTGCCGCGGCCCTCGCGCATGAGGGCCACCGCTTCGTCGTGGGGCATCGCCGTTTTATAGACGCGGCGGCTGAGCAGCGCGTCATACACATCGGCGACGGCCATGATCCGCGCCGACAGCGGGATCGCCTCGCCAGCCAAGCCTTGCGGGTAGCCGCTGCCGTCCCACTTCTCCTGATGCCCGTAGGCGATCTCCTTGGCATAGGCCAGGAAGGGCACCGGCATGCCCAGCGCATCTTCGGCATGCTGGATCGTGTCGCGCCCCAGCGTGGTGTGCGTTTTCATGATCTCGAACTCGTGCGGCTCGAAGCGCCCGGGTTTGAGCAGGATGCTGTCCGGGATGCCGACCTTGCCGATGTCATGCAGGGGCGCGGACTTGAACAGGATGTCGATGGTGGCGTCGTCCAGCTGCGCGCGGAAGCGCGGGTGCTCACGGAGCGCGATCGCCAGTGCACGGACATAATGCTGGGTGCGGCGGATATGGTTGCCGGTTTCGTTGTCGCGCGTTTCGGCGAGCGAGGCCATGGCATGGATGGTGACGTCCTGGATCGCGGTGATCTCGCGCGTCCGCCGTTGCACCTCGGCCTCCAGGAACTGGTTCTGGTCGCGCAGAAAGTCCGCCCCCGCCTTGGCCTGCAGCTGCGTGGCGACCCGGGCGACCAGCAGGGGAGGGTTGATGGGTTTTGTAATGAAATCCGCCGCGCCGAGTTCCAGCCCCTTTCTCTCGTCCTCGGTTCCGGCCATGGCGGTCAGAAAGATGATGGGTATATGCCGGGTACCCGGTGAAGCCTTCAGCGCCCTGCAGACATCGTGCCCGGACAGGCCGGGCATCATCACATCGAGCAGAATCAGATCGGGAAGCGGGGCTGACCGTATGGTATTCAGGGCGGCCTCGCCGGAGCTGGCCATTTTGATCCGGTACTTACTCTTCAGCAGGCCGGAGATAAGCCAGAGATTCTCGGGGGAGTCGTCGACAGCGAGTATGGTGGGGCGGGCCGGCGCGTCCATGGAGGTTTGCATTGCCCACTCCCCAGTCCATTTTCGGCACTATCTCCCAGCGCGAGGCATGCGTGCAAGTACCTGCCGGCGGCTGGGGGTCCGCGCCTCACGAGGAGCGGGACTCCCCGCGCGCACAGGCGTCCCACCGCCCAGCCGGGATTACCCGACCTGTAGAGCCCGGCCATGCTTGGCTGGACTGCCCGGTTCAAACGATCACCAGGTGGCCTCAAGCGTCCGGAACGGCTTGCCCAGCAACACGCCCTGCGCATCGAAATCCTTCACCGCGCGGCCATCGACGCGTACGGTTTTGGGCACTGCCCGGTTCGGCCACCACACCCGCACCGCCGTGCCGGCGCGCAGGCCATTGCCCAGCGTAAGCGTGAGCGTGCCATCGCGTTGCACAGCCTGCATCTGCAGCGTGCCGAAGGCGGTCGGCAACCGCTCCACGGCCAGCCCATCGCCCACCAGCCATGACGGCGGCGTCCCCGGCAGCAGCGACAGCGCGTCATCGTCCTCGCGCATCAGCATGCCGAACAGGGTGCGGCCATACTCCGCGCCGATCCACGTATGTGGCATGTCGCCCAGGTAACGCGGGAAGCGCAGCCGCGAATGCACCACCTCGGCCAGCACCTGCCACTCGAGCGGGCGACGGTCCTTCAGCAGGCCCTGCAGCAGTTCGTCGGCCGCCTCGGGTTGATCAAGATGCACGTAGCTGAGCACGTTGCGGATTTCATAGGGCGTGTAGGCGTAGAGATCACCCGGCTGGCTGCGCTTGCGTACGTCGTCCAGATAGCGCGCGAAGGTGGTGCGCAGCGCCTGCGCCGGCAGCACGTCCTGCGCGCCGGTGGGGTCCAGTGCGATGGACACGCCGGTGGGGTCACCATCGCCCAGATCGGCGGACGAGGGGATGAAGTCGATGCCTTTCCACGCCATGGTGGCGCGGATCGACGCCGCCAGCGCGTCGTGCAGGAGGCGGTACTGTTCGCGCGCCCACGCCGCGGTTTCGTGATCGCCCAGCGACTCGGCCAGCCACGCGCCATCGTGCCAGCCCTTCAGGCCCCAGTAGTCATCCCAGTAGCTGTGGGTGGGCGAGGGATAGCCTTCATGGCTGATCGAAGGCGCAAGAATGCCGGCAAACCGTTCCGGCGAGGGCCGGCCGGCCATGTAGCCGGGCACCAGCGTGCGCTCACGCAGTTCCTGCAGGAAGCGCATGGCGGCCTTCACCTTGGGCAGGTAGGCGCGCACCGATTCCGGCCCGCCATCCAGGCGCGCGACATCGGCGATCAGGGCGATGTACTGGCCCTGGCTGTCGTATTCGATGTCCGAGCCGAACCCGGTGTTGACGCTGCCGTCGTTGTTGAGGATGGGCGAGACCAGTCCGTTGGCGTGCACGCCGTGTTCGCTGTACCAGGCGAGGTAGTCGCGCGCCACCTTGGATTCGCCCATGCGCAGCAGCACCGCCGAGGTGGCCATGCCATCGCGGATGAAGGAGCGGTTGTAATTGCGCGGGCCGGGCTGCATCGCCGGGCCGGTCTGGTTGATCAGCATGTACGCCGCCTGGGCGCGCAACATGTCCACCAGCGAGGGGGCGGGAAGGCGCAGCCCGACCTGGCCGAGTCGCTGCTGCCAGTCGCTGGAGACGCGGCTGGCCAAGGCCTCGAAGAGGGCGTCTGGATCATGCGCGCTGTTGCCGAGTGCGAGCGGCGGCGCCTCGGGCAGCACGCCGTGCGCGTCTGCCGCCGCCGTGCCGAGCGGGAAGGCGACGACCACCGAGCGGCTGGCCCCCGGCGCGAGCTGGACGCTATAGGCGAGCGCCGCCGCCGCCATGCCGTCCGGATCCTCGGCGTGCTGCGTAGTGGGCAGCACGCCGGCGGCGATCGCGGCCGTGATCTCGCTGCTGCCGTCGGTGCCGAAGGGGGCGGCTCCCGAAGCATCGACGGGGGTCAGCGACTGCAGCAGCGTGCGGCCATTGACGCGCACCGACGTGCCGTCCACCTCCACCGCGCGGATCGGTGAGAGACCCCCGTTCTGCCATGGCGGATTCATCTGCATGGGCCGCACGGCAAGGGTGAGGTTGCCTTCCACCGGGGTGGTGCCGGTGTTGTGCAGGCGATGGCGCACCAAAGTCACCGGCTGTCCGCCGATCTCCACCGCGAAGGCGTCGCTCTCCAGTTCCAGCCCCGGTTGCGGCGACCATGTGGCCGAGGGCATCGGCTTCCAGCCATCGCGCAGTGCGTGGCGAACCCGCTTGTCGGACGCCGCGGCGGTAGTGCCATCGGCATTGCGCCAGATCGGCTGGACCAGCGGTGCGCCCTTGAAGGCTTCGATGTTGCCGTACTCGTCGAAGATGGATTTCTGCAGGCCGCCATGCACACCCACGGCGGTCCAATAGGTCTGCTGCATATGCAGCGAGGCCGGGAACAGGGCGTGCTGCGCCCCCGTGGCGGCGATCTGGTAGCGCTTCATCGGCGTCATCACCGCCGCTGGGCCAAGCAGGCGCAGCCGGGCGATCTGCGGGCTGCCGCCGTCGACCGTGAGCCGCAGCGCGTGCGCGGTGATCGGCACCGCACCTGCCAGCCAGCTCTGACTGCGGTTACCGGCCTGCGGGTCGCGCGCCAGCTCGGTCCAGTGACCCTGGCCGTCCTGCGCCTGCAGGCGGGCCGCGCCATGCGCACCCGCCCACTCCACGGCCAGGCCGGTGGTGGGCTGGGCATGCAACAGCGCGATATCGAGGGTGTGGGAGGTGCCGGTGCCGGGGGGAACCGCTACCGGAGGACCGCCTTGCCACAGCGTCGCTGCCTGGGTCGCATCCAACCCGGAAATGCGTGCGCCTGCGCCAGCGTCCAGGGGCTCCAGCTCGAAGATGGACACGCCCCAGTCCGAGGTGCGCGCAGGACTGGCCAGGCGCAGGTAGCGTGCCTGCCGGGGCGCGAAGTACAGCGTCTCGATGCCGCCGAGCGAGTCGCCCATGGTGTACGCGGTCTGCCAGTGCGCGCCGTCCAGCGAGGTCTGCAGGCTGTATCCCTCGGGATTGGAGACGTCCCAGGTGAGGCGCGCGCCGGCGAGTGTGGTGGCTTGGCCGAGGTCGATCTGGAACCAGTGGCCGGGGCTGAAGGCGCCGCCGGTAACGGTCTTGGGGTCGCCATCGATGAGGTGGCTGACCGCCATGGCCGGCACCTGCTGTGACGAGCTGCTGGCCTGCCACTGGCTGCGGGGCGGCAGTTGCTGGGCGAAACAACCGGCGGCCAGGGTCAGGGCAGGGAGGAGCAGCGCGAAGGCCCTGCGGCGGGGACGTCGCGAAGCGGTACGGCGATCAACGGGCAACACCATCGATGCATCCTCACTTCATGCAGCCTCCCATTGAGGCGGCCACACGCTAACAGGGGGTGTAACCGGTTACATGACGCATCGCAATATCGCGGCGCAGGATCAGGCGACACACCTGGAGGGGAGGGTGGGCGACATTCGTGGCCAAGGAGGGGGCAGCGCCTGCTGCCTGCCACGCTGGACGCGGCCGAACGACCCGCGGGTTGACGCATCGTCAACCTGCGCACCGTGCGACTTGACGGGCTGCTGGTTCAACGCACCTCGCGCTTTCCCCACACTGGTTTCCGAGGTCGCGGCGCTCCTGCCGCCGACCACCACACACCAGTACCGGGGAAAACCAGCACATGATCAGCATTCCTGTTTCAGACACGTCGCACGCCCGCCTGTCCCGCGCTTCGCGCTGGGTGTGCTGCATCGGCTATGCCGTGCTCGCCGTGATCTTCGCGTCGTCGGCGCTCAGCGGTCACCGCCAGGCCGAAGCGATTCTCAAGGATGCGGTGACCGTGCAGGCGCCGGTGCAGGTCGACCATATCGAAGAAAAGCGCCGCAAAGGCCGCGTCTCCTACCAGTACCATTTCCGCTACGACTTCGAGGTCAATGGCGTGGCGCACACGGGCGAGTTCTCCACGTCCGAAGACAACGCCACCCCTTACCTGGGTGAGGAGCCGTACGTAGCCGTGGCCTATTCCCGTGCCGACCCGTCGCAGTTCGATCGCCTGGAGCGGCTGGAAAGCCAGAAGGGGCTGGGAGCGGTACTGGGCCGCGTGGTGGTGGCCCTGGGCATGCTGGCCATCCTGGTCTTCGTCGTGCACCTGCTGCTGACCCGCAAGTTGTTCGTGCGGCAGACCCCTGCCGCCTCTGCGGCCTGAGCGGGAGCGCGGGCGTGGAGCGTGCGTGCGAGGTTGACAGCCGATCCGGCCACGGTAGGGTGTGCGACTCTCTTCCGTTCTGGTCGTTTCCCATGCCTGCCCCGGAGTTCGCGGACCTGCTGTCTCGACACATGCGGCGGATCCGCGCCAGCGCAGGCGGCGTGGCCGCTGAAATCGGGATCAGCCGCGAGGCCGTCAACAACTGGCGGGCGGGAACCTCCCGGCCCAGCCGGCGGCACCGCGACCGGGTGCTGGCCTGCGCCAACTACCTGCGACTGACCGAGACCGAATGCAATGCGCTGCTGCAGTCGGTGGGTTTCGAGCCGGAGTTCCCGGTGGAACCTGAAGGGGGTTTGCCCATCGCCGAGGCCGTCAGCGCTGGCAATGTGCCGGCCACGGTGACACGCCTGTTCGACCGCCTGCAGGCGTTGCGACCTTACCCGGTGAGCCTGCTGCTGACCCAGGCGCATTGGGGGCAGCCGCCCGAACGCGAAGCGATCCTGGCCGAGGCAACCGCACGCTACGGCCAGGAGCGGGTGTTGCACCTGCAGCCGCCGTTCCGCGCGGGCGAGGGCGACCAGGACTACTTCGCGCTGCTGGCGGCGCAGTGCGGGCTGGAAGGGGTGACGTCGGACGCCGGCTTCGAAATGGCGCTGGCGCGGCGGTTGCAGCAGCCGGGTGCACTGTTCTGTCTGGTGAGCCGCTTCGAACAGGGCGCGGCCGGTCCGCGCGATGTCCTGGCCGGTATCCTGCGCAGCCTCAGCGAGATGTACAGCGGCAAGCTGCACCTGCTGATCTGTGGCGGCGCGGCGCTGGCCGATCTGAAATACCAGGGCGGCGATCTGTCGCTGCTCAATATCGCGGCCAGCGAAAGCTGGCCCGAGCTTGGGCTGGACGACCTGCGTCGTAGTGCCCCCGGCATTGCCGACGACACCCTGGCGCGCGCGCTGGATCTTTCCGGTGGCCATCCGCTGCTGGCCCAGGCCGCGCTGGTGCTGCTGGCCGACGCGGCGCAGGGCGACGAAGCGGTGATCGAAGCGCTGTCGACGCATCCACGCCTGTGGGAATCGCTGTTGCCGATGCTGCGCGAGCCAACGGCCCGTGCAGCAGTACGGGGCTGGTTGGAGCGATCGCCGATCACGCCCGCGCGCCCGTACCTGATGGACCCGCTGCTGCGACAGTTGTACTGGAGCAACCTGCTGGCACCGCGTGCCGGTGCGAATGGGGTAGGGCTGGAATGGCGCTGCGAGGCGATACGACGAGCCGTGCGCCAGGTGATCGAGGGTCTGGAGGCGATGCCGGCATGAGTGCGCCTGCCCGCATCTCGGCGCGCCTTGGCTTGCAGCTGGTGCTGGTCGCCGGACTGGCCTGGTTCGTGGGCAGCTTTCTGTTCGTGCCTTGGCTCAACCCCGTGCAGCTGTGGCGGATGAAGCGCGATGGTGAAAGCATGATGCTCATGCAGCGCGCCAACATCGACATGATGTTCCTTCGCGAGGAGGCGTTGTCGTACTGGTTGCAGCACGAAACCTGGCCGGACCATGTCAGCGTGCCCGGCGTGCACGATCCTGCGGAAACGCTGGTGGAGGCTGAACTGCCCGCACCGAACGTGCTGCGCCTGCGCTTCACCGACCGCTTCCCCGCCAGCAGCGGGCTGCGCGGTACCGTGATCGAGCAGACGCTGGAGCCGCGCACCCAGTACTGGCGATGCGTGCCGGGCGACCCCGCGCCGCCGTCACGCTGGTTGCCGGCGAACTGCCATGCGCAGGCGCCGTGGACGGTGGTCCAGTGGTTGTCGATGCTGCTCGGGCTGGCGGCGCTGGGGCTGGCTGCGTTGGGCCTGCTCTGGTACCGGGTACGGCCGGCGGTGGCCGAGATCGTGCGCGAGCCGCGGCAGTTGTTCGTACAGCCGCTGGAAGGCTTGCCGGCCATCGACCGCCAGCTGGGCTGGTTGCGGCTGCGCGATCGGGTGCTGGCCGGTGCTGGCGTGGCCACGGTGCGTTGGCGCGAGGCGCTGCGCCATCTCCAGGCAACGCCGACCACGCGCGCGCTGCAGTTGGCCGCGCGCATCGGAGCGGTCGATGCCCCTGCACGTGAGTGGGCATTGACCGGGCTGGTGCGTGAGTGGACCTTGCCAGGCAACCTGCCGCTGGCGCTGGAACGGCTCTGGCTGTACCAACCGGATCCCGCGATGACCGGCGACGCCATCGTGCAGCAGCTGCGTGGCATGCCCAATGGCCAGGACGTGGTGCTGGTGGTCAGCCCGTCGCTGGCGGTCGAGCCTGCGCTGGCGGCCTACGCCGACGACCCGGCCAACCTGTGCGTGTGCCTGGACCAGGTCGCGCAGACCCGCTGGCTGCTGCAGCCCGGCGCGCTGGATGGGCTGGCCGGGCTGTTGGCGCGCCAGTTGAAGGTGACCCGGATATCGCCGTACCAGACCCACGGCGGCATCACCCGTCCCGCGGCATTCTTCGGGCGCGAATCGTTGCTGGCGCGCGTGCTCAATCGCGAGCCGGGAAATTACCTGCTGGTGGGTGGGCGGCAGCTTGGCAAGACCAGCCTGATGAAGGCGATTGAACGCCGCTTCGCCGGCCATCCGCGCGTGCACTGCGTGTACCTGTCGTTGCGTGATCATCGCCTCACCGTGCGACTTGCACTGGAGCTGGGCTTGGCCGAAGACACCGGGATCGATGCCCTGGTGGCAGCGCTGTCGGCACGCGCGGAAGGGCGCGGCGTGCTGCTGCTCATCGACGAGACCGACCTGTTCCTGCGTGCCGAGGCGGCGCAGGGCTATCCGCAACTGGCGGCGCTGCGCGCGCTGAGCGAAGAGGGCCGCTGCCACTTCATGCTCGCCGGATTCTGGGATCTGTACGAAGCGGTGACCCTGGACTTTGCCTCGCCGCTGCGCAACTTCGGCGAGGTCATCCATGTGGGCGGACTGGAGGAAGATGCCTGCCAAGCGCTGGCGACCGAGCCGATGGCGCGGCTTGGCGTGCATTTCGCCAGTCCCGATCTCCCGCAGCGGCTGGTGGCCGCATGCGGCCGGCGGGCCAACCTGGTGGCCATCGTGTGCCAGCAGCTGCTGACCCAGCTGGGCCGTGGCCAGCGGGTGATCGACGCCACGCAGGTACATGCCGCGCTGGTGTCCGAGCCCGTGTTCGATGCGCTGGCCGGCTGGGCGCGGCTCAGTCCCGATCCGGTGGCCTGCCGGATCGACCGCATCGTGGTGTACCAGGTCGCCTGCGCGCAGCTGCGTGGCAGTGGCGAGCGCGGCATCCCGCTGGTGGAGCTGCTGGCCGCCTTCGATGGCGCGGGCGTCGTACTGGATCCGGAGCAGCTGCGGCGCGCGCTGGCGCGGCTGCAGCTGGCGTATGTGGTCCGTCGCGATGCGGACGGGTTGCCCTATGTGTTCGCGGTACCGGTCTTCACCACCCAGTTCCAGTTGGAAGAAGTGCAGGCGCTGCTGCAGCGCGAGTTGCAGGCGCTGGCGACGACGACGCTTCACTGACGTAATCCACTTGGATGCAGGCGTCATCTGCGCATCTTCGTGACGCGTTGCCCTGTGTGTGTGCATGCGATTCTGAGATAGTGGCGCGATGTTCGTGCGCCATGGCGGAGTAATGCTGCATCCACAGGAATTGTCTTCGTTGCAGATTGGCGCGGTGCTGGCCCAGGCCTATGGCGTGCGCGCCCGCCACGTGGTGCAGCGGCCGGCCGGTGCCGATGCCGGCGCCACGGTCTACCAGGTGACCGCCGACGACGGCACGCGCTGGTGGCTGAAGTGCCGGCGCTATGCGGTGGGCGATGCGGTCTGGAACGTGCTGCGGCACCTTCGGGGTTCGCTGGGACCGGCCGATGTGAGCGCGCCGCAGTCCACCTTCGCCGGTGCACCGGCGGTCCAGGCCGACGGGTTGCAGTGGACGCTGTTCGCGTATGTCGAAGGTCAGTCGGGTTTCGAGGCAGCGTTGTCGCAGGCACAGTGGCATCGTCTGGGCCAGGTGCTGCGCCGCGTGCATGAAACCGTGCTGCCCGCGGAGCTGGCCACGGGCCTGGCGCAACCTGGGTTTGATGACGACACCGCCGTGGAGCGGGTAGGGGCGTGGCTGCAGCGCGGCGACGGCCAATGGCCGTTGCTGGACGGGCTGGCCGAAGACTACCTGCGCGCCTGGCGCCGGCACCGCCCGCGCATCGCCGAAGTGCTGCAGCGCTGCGTGGCGCTGCGCGGACGGCTGTCCGGGCAAGCCTGGTCGCGCGTGCTCTGCCATGGCGACCTGCACGCAGGCAACCTGCTGCTGCGCGACGATGGCGGGCTGTGCCTGATCGACTGGGACGACATGCTGCTGGCGCCACGTGAGCGCGACCTGATGTTCATCGGTGCCGCCGTGGGCGGGCGTTGGGGCCGGGACGATCCGCCGGGTTTCCACGAGGGCTACGGTGCGTTGGCAGTCGATCCCGCGCGCCTGGCGTACTACCGCCATTGGCGCATCCTGCATGACCTGCAGGAGTTCCATGACCTGCTGCTCGAGCCCGGTGCGGCGGCGCGCCCGCCCAGCCAGCGTCGGCAGGCGCTGCGCTACATGGACGAGCAGTTCGCGCCGGGGAACGTGGTTGACGCCGCCACCCGCAGCTGGGCCGCCTTGGCCTAGCCGTTGTTCAACGCAGGTCCGTGCGCAGGGTGGCGCCGATCTGGTCGCGCCAGGCAGCGTCCACGCCCGCGCTGTCGGCGAACCCTGGCCACTGCAGTACGCTGGCGCGCACCTGCTCGATGATGTCGCGCGCACGGCTGGCATTGATCGATGCGGTCGCGGCGCAGGCGGCCAGGTCGTCCAGCCCGAAGCCTTCGCGCTTGCCGTTGATGGACATCTGATGGCGCGCGGTCCAGTCGCCGTCCGGGTTGTAAGCCCAGGTGATATCGAACGCCGGCGACAGCGACCAGCGGCCCTGGCGGTCCATCAGGTAGGCGATGTTCTTCACGTGGTCGTCCTGGTTGCGACCGATCACGTTGAAGACCATGCGCCGGTACTGCTCCTCCAGCTGCGCCATCGGCAGGCGCAGCTGACGCATCACCAGCAGCGCCTGTTCGTAGGACCACGCGTCGGGGGTGTTGAAATCGAAGTGCGCCATCGCCGCCAGCGACTGCATGTGCTGCTTGCCACCCTGCGCATCGCGATCGAAGCGGCGCGTCATGAAGTGGCGCCGGCCCCCTTCCTCCAGCAGGCGGCAATCGCTGATGGTGATGCCGGCCGCCCGTGCCATCTGGAAGTACGCGTATTCGACCGCGCCATAGCCCTTGGGGTCGGCCAGCTCCTTGTCGCGGTTGTTGCGCACGCCGTCGAACTTGAGCAGCCAGTAGCCGAACGCCGGTGCGGCGGTGGACTGACCCGAGCGTACCTCACCGGTGGCTTCATTCCAGGCAATGACCGCCTTGGCCCGCGCGCCGCCGGCGGAGGTGCCCACGCGCAGGATGTCGCGCAGGGCGTCGGCGCGTGTTTCATCGCCGAACGAGCCACGCAGGTCGTGGCGGTGGCTGAGCACCTCGCCGGCCAACGCCACCAGGGCGTCGATCTGGATCTTGTGCGCGGTTCGCACGCGGGGTCCATGCACGGGGGCGAACTCCAGTGCCCCCATGCCACGACTGCCGGTGTAGCACAGTCGTTCGACCGCATTGAAACTGTCCGGGGTACGGCCCTGCGTGGCCAGCCAGGCATTGATCAGGGTGTTGCCGTACTTGTCCGGCAGTGCGTCGGCCAGCAGTCCGGGCAGGCCGTGGAAGCTGGTGGGGTTCAGCGCCGGGAAACTGAAGACCTGGCCGGCTGCCAACGGCATGGTCAAGGGCGCCAGCTCGATGCCGGAGCGGGCGAAGTCCGCGTCGTAGGCGAAGGTGGCCACGCGATCACCTTCGGCCAGGTTGACCGCGCCGATACGGCTGCCCCACAGGCGGACTTCTGCGGTGGTGTTCACTGCTCATCGCCCCAGGTCCAGGGCCGCGCGGCGGGTTCGGCAACCCCCGGCCGGGCACGCTGGCGCGGTTGGCCGCGGCGTTCGAGCAGATCGATCGGGCTCGGGCCGTCGGCCGGCAGCAGGACCTCCAGTGCATCCAGCCGTTCCAGTGCGCGCAGGCAACGGATCAGGTTGGTCAGCTGTCCCGGCGTGCCGTCTTCCAGGCGTTGCACGGTGCGCTTGGAAACCCCGGCGGCATTGGCCAGCTGTTCCTGGGTGGAGCCGCGCGCCAGGCGCAGGCGCGCCAGGCGTTGGCCCAGCTCCAGCAATACGGCGTCATCAGTGCTCAGGTTCGATATGTTCATAAGGTGACCCTCCTGGCACCTTATGTCTCATGACGAACACATTGTGTCAAGAATGGCGCTTTACGGAATAGGTATTTAGCAGCCATAAAGCGTCAATATTGGCCATTAATAGCCAGAAATCCGATTAAATGGCCAAGATTGGCGCTTACTCGCCCGGCTTTGCGCCTGCGGTGGCCGCTTCCGACGCGGCGCGGCGTACCAGAACCGCCTCGCGATGGGCGATGTACGCATTGGCGGCCAGGATGATGCCGGCGCCGATCACCGTCCAGCGATCCAGCTGTTCATCGAAGAGCAGCCAGCCCAGCAGGCTGACCAGCGGCAGCTGCATGAAGCTGATCGGGGTCAACGCGGACACCTCGCCAAGCCGGAGTGCACGCGTCCACAGCAGTTGCCCCAGCGTCCCCAGCACGCCGGTGGCGGCCAGCCACAACCAGGCCATGCCGCTGGGCTGGACCCAGCCGAACAACGCCGGCACCAGCGACAGGGGCACCCAGAACACGTAGGTGTAGAACACCACGGTGTCGGCGCCGTCCACACGGGTGAGTTGCTTGATCTGGATGGCCACCAGCGAACTGAGCACGGCTGCCAGCACCGCCACCAGCGCCCCCGGGCTGAACGTGGCCGCCCCCGGGCGCACGATGATCAATACCCCGATGAAACCGCACACGACCGCCGCCCAGCGTCGCACGCGCACGGTCTCGCCGAGGAACAGCACGGCGGCGATGGTGACGAACAACGGGGTGGAATAGGACAGCGAGATCGCCTGCGACATCGGCAGGTGGCCGATCGCCCAGAACGCGCACAGCATCGAGGCCAGCCCGATCAGGCTGCGCACGAAGTAGCGCGGCAGCTGCTGCGTGCGGAACGGCGAGCTGCCCGGCCGGAACAGCACCGGCAGCAGCGCCAGCAACCCGAACGCGTTGCGGAAGAAGGCCACTTCCTGGGTGGGCACATACCGGGTGGCATAGCGGATGGCCACGGCCATCAACCCGAATGCCAGTGTGCTGCCAAGCATCAGCAGCGCCGCGCGCATCGGCGTCGGCGCGGGCAACGCAAGCGGTGGGTTCACCACTGCGCGCCGATCAGGCGCGGCTCCGGTTCGATCGGTACCCCGAACTTCTCCAGCACGGAGGCGGAGATGCGGCGCGCCAGCGCCAGCAGTTCGGCACCGCTGGCAGTGCCATGGTTGACCAGGACCAGCGCATGGCTGGGCGCCACGCCGGCATCGCCGTCGCGGAAGCCCTTCCAGCCGCACGCTTCGATCATCCACGCGGCCGACAGCTTGCGTCGGTTGCCCTGGTCGGCGGGATACACCGGCAGGTCGGGGAAGTGCTGCTGCAGCACCTCCACCTGTTCCAGCGGCAGGATCGGATTCTTGAAGAAACTGCCGGCGTTGCCGAGCACGTCCGGGTCGGGCAGTTTGCGGCGCCGGATGGCGATCACCGCGTTGGCCACGTCTGCGGCCACCGGCAGTTCCACGCCCATCGCCTGCATTTCCTCGGCAATGCCCGCATACCCCAGGCGCAGGTCGTGCAGCAGCGGCAGGCGCAATTCGATGGCCGTGATCAGGTAACGGTCCGGGGCGTGCTTGAACACGCTGTCGCGGTAACCGAATGCACAGGCCTCGGCGTCGAACCGCACCCATTCGCCGGTGTCACGATCCCAGGCGTCCACCGCCTGGATGAACTCGTCGACCTGGACGCCGTACGCGCCGATGTTCTGGACCGGCGCCGCGCCGCACGTGCCGGGAATCAGGGCCAGGTTTTCCAGCCCGGACAGGCCGTTCTGCAGCGACCACATCACCAGGCCGTGCCAGCTCACGCCGGCGCCCGCGCGCACCACCGTGTGGTCGGCGCGGTGTTCCAGTTCCTCGATGTCGCGGTTGGCGAATACCAGCACGGTGCCGGGCACGTCGTCGGCGATGAGCACGTTGCTGCCGCTGCCCAGTACCAGCAGCGGGGTGCCGGCCACCTGGGGCAGGGCCAGCACATCCGGCAGCAGGGACGGGTCGTGCAGCTCGAGCAGCTGCGCGGCGTTGGCGTCGACGTGGAAGGTGTTGAGGTCCTTCAGCGAGGCGTTTTCAGTCAGGATCCAGGCGGGCATTGCGGTACTCATAGGGGAGCCACCGCGCCGCGGCTGGGGGCTTCGCGGCG
Organism: Stenotrophomonas sp. KH_036_B; assembly: GCF_057839485.1. Lineage (NCBI taxonomy): Bacteria > Pseudomonadati > Pseudomonadota > Gammaproteobacteria > Lysobacterales > Lysobacteraceae > Stenotrophomonas > Stenotrophomonas sp. KH_036_B. The sequence continues at coordinate 1,894,348 of NZ_CM174491.1, forward strand.
GCGGCGGATTGCTTCGACGCAGTCATGCACGAGGGCCGGGCCGCGGAAGATCAGCCCGCTGTAGCACTGCACAAGTGCAGCGCCGGCGGCCATCTTGGCGACGGCGTCGGCACCGGACTGGATACCACCAACGCCGATCAGCGGCATGGATTCGGGAAGGCGCGCGCGCAGGCGGCGCAGCACCAGGGTGGACTGGCCCAGCAGCGGCGCGCCGGACAGGCCGCCGGCTTCTCCGGCCAGCGGATCGTTGGCCACTCCACTGCGGTCGATGGTGGTGTTGGTGGCGATCACGCCGTCCACCTTCAGCTCGCCCAGCACGCGCGCGGCCGCGTCGATGTCGCGGTCGCTGAGGTCCGGCGCCACCTTGACCAGCATCGGTACGCGCTTGCCGTGTTGGGCCGCCAGCGCCTCCTGGCTGTCGCGCAGCTGCGAGATCAGCTGGCGCAACGCCGTCTCTTCCTGCAGTTCACGCAGGCCGGCGGTGTTGGGCGACGAGATGTTGACGGTGATGTAGTCGGCCAGCGGGTACACCTTCTGCAGGCAGTGCTGGTAATCGTCGAACGCCTGCTCGTTGGGGGTGTCCTTGTTCTTGCCGATGTTGATCCCGAGCAGCCCGCCGCGACGCTTGGAGCGCTCAACATTGCGCACCAGCGCATCCACGCCCAGGTTGTTGAAGCCCATGCGGTTGATGATGGCCTGGTGCGATGGCAGCCGGAACAGACGTGGTTTGGCATTGCCTTCCTGCGGGCGTGGCGTGACGGTGCCGATCTCGACAAAGCCAAAGCCCAGCGCGAACAGTGCATCGATGTGCTCGCCGTTCTTGTCCAGTCCGGCGGCCAGGCCGACCGGATTGGGGAAGGTCAGGCCGAACGCATTGGTGGGCAGCGGGGCAGGGCGTCGTGCCACCAGCGGCGTGGTGCCGGTGCGGTAGGCGAGCTCGAGCGCACTCAGGCCCAGGCCATGCGCGCGCTCGGCATCCAGGGAAAACAGGAAGGGTCGTGCAAGCGAGTACATGGCGTCCGGTCAGTCCAGCGTGCCGATGAAGGCACGGGTGTGGTATTCAAAAGCGATCCTGCCGTCCACCGCATGCGCGTCGAACAGCTGCTGCAGCGCCTCCAGCATCGGCGCATGGCGCGGATGTCCCGGAGGCGGTGCGTAGGAGGAGGACAGCAGGCGGCCGCGCAGGCCGTCGGCGTCCATCCACTGGGTGTTGGGAAACTGGGCAATGCCGCGCAGGCCGGCGCCGAACCACGCGCGCATGGTGTCATCGTCCTGGTAGCGCTCGGCCACCTCGGTGTAGTCGGTGCCGAATTCCAGCAGCAGCTGTTCGTAGCCGATCAGGAACGGCGAGGCATCCAGCAGGCGCGAGTTCCAGAACACCAGCGCCAGGCCGCCCGGGTGCAGGATGCGCGCCCATTCCTGGCGCACTGCCGCGGTGTCGAACCAGTGGAACGCCTGTGCCGCTGTGACCAGGCCGACGCTGTCATCGGCCAGGGTGGTCGCCTCGGCGGTGCCATCCACCAGTTTCAGGCGCAGGTATTCCTTGGCCAGCAGGGCCTCTGCCGCATCGCGCATGGCCGCATTGGGTTCCACCGCGATCACCGGATGGCCGCTGGCCAGGAACAGCCGCGTGGAAATACCGGTACCGGCACCGATATCGGCCACCAGGGTTTCGGTCGCCACGCCAATCTCGCGATGCACCCAGTCCAGCAGCGCCGGCGGATAGTCGGGCCGGTAGCGGACGTAATCCGCGACACGGTTGCTGAAACGTTCGGTTGCGTCCGATCCGCTCATGGGCACCTCACGATTGCAGGGAAACGAACCAGGCCAGGCCACCGAAGAACATCACGATGGCCAGCAGCGCCAGCAGGCTGCCGATCACCACCACCCAGCCCATGATCAGGCCGGCCAATGCCAGGCCGTCGCCTTCCAGTTCATGCGGGCGGCGGCGGATCTCGGCGCGGGCCATGTGCCCGGTGAAGATCGCCACCACGCTGCCCAGGAACGGCAGGGCGGTCCAGCCCAGGATGCCGGCGATCAGGCTGATCAGCGCCATGGCGCTGGTTTGACGGGGGGGCAGGTTCATCGGGTCCTCCGTTGCGGGCTGCTCATGATAGAGCGTATAGGTCGGTTTGGCCCACCGGCGCTGCCGGCGCCGGATCGGTCCGGCAGCGGAGGAGCCCTCATCCCATCAGCACCTGTCCGCCATCGACGTTCAAGGTGTGCCCGGTGATCCAGCGCGCCAGCGGCGAGCACAGGAACAGCGCGGCATCGGCGATTTCCTGCGGCTCGCCGAACCGGCCGAACGGTATTTTGGCCAGCGTGCCGTGGTACAGCGTCGGGTCCTGCTCGCGTCGGCGTGCCCACAGCCCGTCCTCGAACTCGATCGAGCCGGGGGCAATGGCGTTCACCCGGATCCGGTGCGGGGCCAGTGCCAGCGCCTGCGAGGTGGTGTAGTGCATCAGCGCCGCCTTGGCCGCGCCGTAGGGGGCGGCGCCGGGGCGCGGTTGCTGGGCGGCAATCGAGGCCAGGTTGAGGATGCAGGCATCCTTCGACTGCTTCAGCCAGGGCAGGGCGAGCCGGGAGGCGCGCACCGCTGACATGAGATCGACGCCGAGGCTGGCTTCCCAGCCGGCCTCATCGTCGGTCATGCCGTAGCCGGTGGCATTGTTGATCAGAACATCGATGCCACCCAGCGCGTCGGCCGCCTGGGTCAACCAGTGTTCGATATCGTCCAGGCGCGAAAGGTCGGCGACGCAGGTGTGCAGCGGCTGTCCCTGTGCAGTGGCGTCATCGCTCAGCGCGGCCAGGCCGGCTGCGCCGCGTGCGCACACCGAGACGCGCGCACCCGCAGCCGCAAAGGCGATTGCCATGGCCCGGCCAATGCCCTTGCTGCCACCGGCCACCAGCACCCGGCGCCCGCTGAAATCGAGGGTGGGGCGGCGCAACGCCGCCTCACCCGATGGGTGCCGACCGTGGGTCGGCAGTCCTTCGCCCGCTTCGACCATCACAGGTCGAACTTGATGCCCTGTGCCAGCGGCAGCGAGTCGGAGTAGTTGATGGTGTTGGTCTGGCGGCGCATGTAGACCTTCCATGCATCCGAGCCGGATTCGCGACCACCTCCGGTGTCCTTCTCGCCACCGAACGCACCGCCGATCTCGGCACCGGAGGTGCCGATGTTGACGTTGGCAATGCCGCAGTCCGAACCGGCCGCCGACAGGAAGCGTTCGGCGGTCTTCAGGTTGGTGGTGAAGATCGACGAGGACAGGCCCTGCGGCACGCCGTTCTGCAGGTCGATGGCTTCGTCCAGCGTGCTGTACTTCATGACGTACAGGATCGGCGCGAAGGTTTCGTGCTGCACCACTTCGTCGCTGTTCTTCAGGCCGGTCACGATCGCCGGCAGCACGAAGTTGCCGGCGCGGTCGATGCGCGTGCCGCCGGTTTCAATGGTGCCGCCGCTGGCCTTGGCCTTCTCGATGGACGCCAGGAACTGCTGAACGGCGTGGTCGCTGTTGAGCGGGCCCATCAGGTTGGCCGGGTCGGTCGGATCGCCGATCTTGCCTTCCACCTGCTTGTACGCCTTGATCAGCGTGGCCAGCACGTCGTCGTAGACCGATGCGTGCACGATCAGGCGGCGCGTGGTGGTGCAGCGCTGGCCGGCGGTGCCGACCGCACCGAACACGATGCCGGGGATGGCCAGCTTCAGATCGGCGGTTTCGTCCAGGATGATGGCGTTGTTGCCGCCCAGTTCCAGCAGGCAGCGGCCCAGGCGGTGGGCCACTTTCTCGGCGACCTGGCGGCCGACCTGGGTCGAACCGGTGAAGCTGATCAGCGGCACGCGCTTGTCGGCCACCATCTTCTGCGACAGTTCGGTGCCGGCATCGTTGATCAGGAAGAAGATGTCCGGGAAACCGGCGCCGCGCAGGGCGTCGTTGCAGATCTTCATCGATGCGATCGCGGTCAGCGGGGTCTTGTTGGACGGCTTCCACAGGCACACATCGCCGCAGATCGCGGCCAGGAACGAATTCCAGGCCCACACCGCCACCGGGAAGTTGAACGCGCTGATGATGCCGACCAGGCCCAGCGGCTGGTACTGCTCGTACATGCGGTGGCCCGGGCGCTCGGAGTGCATGGTGTAGCCGTACAGCATGCGGCTCTGGCCCACGGCGAAGTCGGCGATGTCGATCATCTCCTGCACTTCGCCATCGCCCTCGGGCTTGCTCTTGCCCATTTCCAGCGCGACCAGCGAACCCAGCGCATCCTTGTGGGCGCGCAGCGCTTCGCCGCACAGGCGCACGGCTTCGCCACGGCGCGGTGCCGGGGTGGTACGCCAGACCTTGAAGGCGTCCTGGGCGCGCGCCACGATGGTTTCGTAGTCGGCGTCGGTGGTGGCGTACACCTGGGCGATGGCCTCACCGGTGGTCGGATTGACCGGGGTGATCACACCGGCGTCGGTGGCCGTGGACCACTCGCCGTTGCCGAGGTAGGTGCCAGCGTTGGTCGCGTCGAGGCCGAGCGCCTTGAGCAGGTCAGAGGACATGCAAACTCCTGTTGCGAATCAAAAAAGGGTGCAGCCGCTGGCAGGGTGGGGGTGCGGCATGCAGAACGCCAATTCTACCCCGTCACGGTTCGCCGGTACTGCACAACGGTCGGCACCTGCCGGTGGTGGCATCCGACCGTGGGTCGGGCGGGGGCCGCCGCCAACCCGCTAGAATGGCCACCATTGTTCGCCCCCAGGAATCTGAATGAACGTTACCGTTGCAGAAGGTGTGGTCGTCGGGAACCGTCTCCCGTTCGTGCTGTTTGGTGGCCTGAACGTGCTCGAAGATCTGGATTCGACCCTGCATGCGGCCGAGCACTTCACCACGGTGACCGGCAAGCTGGACATTCCCTATGTCTTCAAGGCGTCGTTCGACAAGGCCAACCGCTCGTCGATCAGTTCGTACCGTGGCGTGGGTCTGGACGAAGGGCTGCGCATCTTCGAAGAGGTCAAGCGTCGTTTCGGCATTCCGGTGATCACCGACGTGCACGAAGTCGCCCAGGCCGCGCCGGTGGCCGAAGTGGTCGACGTGCTGCAGATTCCGGCCTTCCTGGCCCGCCAGACCGACCTGGTCAAGGCCATCGCCGAAACCGGCCGTGCGGTCAACATCAAGAAGCCGCAGTTCCTGAGCCCCACGCAGATCAAGCACATCGTGTCCAAGATCCGCGAAGCGGGCAACGAGAACATCATCCTGTGTGAGCGCGGCTCGCAGTTCGGCTACGACAATCTGGTCGTGGACATGCTGGGCTTCCGCGAAATGATCGAATCCACCGGCGGCCTGCCGGCGATCTTCGATGTCACCCACAGCCTGCAGCGCCGCGACGCCGGCAGCGAAGCCTCCGGTGGCCGCCGCCGCCAGGTGGCCGAACTGGCCCGTTCGGGCATGGCGCTGGGCCTGGCCGGCCTGTTCCTGGAAGCGCACCGCGACCCGGACCACGCCCGCTGCGACGGCCCCAGCGCCCTCCCGCTGAGCGCGCTGGAGCCGTTCCTGACCCAGATCAAGGCGCTGGACGAGCTGGTCAAGGGCTTCCCGGAACTGGACATCCGCTGAGCCGGGACGTGCCGCAACGGCGGAATCGGCCTTGGTCCGTTCGCCGAATGTAGGTATCCTTCACGGCTGCACCCATGCAATGTGGGTGCGGCCAGGGATCCGGCCACGCCGGACCCGCACTTGGCCCCGTAGCTCAGCTGGATAGAGCGTCCCCCTCCTAAGGGGAAGGTCGCCCGTTCGAATCGGGCCGGGGTCACCACATCCGCGCTACTCCTTCTGGCTTGCACCGAGTGCCACCCGCTCACATGTGCAGCACCGGCCCCCTGTGGCAAAGTTGCAGGGCGGGATACCTACCCATGATGAAGGAGAGGGCGATGAACAGGATTTTGTCGGCGTTGGTGCTCTGCCTGGCCGCGGGTGCGGCGATGGCGGGCGGCAGCGTGCGGTTTGGCAACCAGCTGGTGAATTCGGGCGACTCGGCGGGCAAAGTCACGCAGGTGGCCGGCAAACCGGATCGGGTCGTCCAGCTGGAAAGCGAGTACAGCGGGAATATCGGCGAGCGCTGGGAGTATTACCAGCCGCGCAAGACGATCCAGGTGACGTTCCGTGATGGAAGAGTCACCGACGTGCGCGAGCTCTTCAACTGAGTGCGTCACCGTGCGCTGCCTGGCTGCGCTACCCAGGCAGCAGCGCAGCGTGCGTCTGGTGAAAGGCGCCGCGGCGCGGTCGAGCAACCAGCAGTTGCTGTGTGGCGATCTTCAACACGCTGCCATCTCCGCGTGTTTACCTCTCTCGTGCGACGGTCCTGATTACACACGTTCAGGAGTGCATGCATGTCAGTCCATTTTTCCTCCGCATCGATGATCCATGCAGCCGGGCAGGTGCCGCCACCCGGCCCAGTACCCGAGGCACCGCCCACACCGGTGGAAGCACCGCCTGCGCAGGATCCGCCGGTGCAGGATCCGCCTGGCGAAGTGCCGCCCGAACGCGATCCACCGCCGGCGGAGCCGCCGCTGGAGGCACCGGTTCCGCCCGGCGAACCGGTGCAGGAGTGAGTGCACTCCACGACGCACGATGCGCATCGTTTACGTGATGCGATGCTCGTGCGAACTGCACCGTGACGCGGAAAACACTCGCTGCAGACACGGTTTTTTCACGCCTCACACATCGCTTAACGGTCCGCTGCGGAGGTCACGCCGACTTCATTCCCAATGCGGAAAGGTGGGGTCACCCAAGCACGGGCCATCCAATGAATTACCAGGAGTAGACAACAGTGAGCACCGAATCGAATACCGCCCACAGCCTCAATGACCTGATCGAAATCGCCCGCGACGGCAAGGACTTCTACACCGAAGCCGCCGGCAAGGTGAAGGATGCCGAGCTGTCCGCACTGTTCACCCGCATCGCGGGCGTCAAGGCCGACATCGTCAATTCGCTGAGCAGCACCGTGCTGGCTGCCGGTGGCAAGCCTGCCGAACACGGCACGATGGTGGGTTCCATGCAGCAGTTCTACGGCAAGGTGCGCGCCACCCTGGGCGACACGCAGTACGGCTACGTAGCCGAACTGGAAGAGTCCGAGGATCGCCTGCTGAAGGCGTTCAAGGACACGCTGACCGACAGCGACACCTCGCCGGCGGCGCGTCAGGAAGTCAACCGACTGCTGCCGATCGTGCAGGAAACGCATGAAGTGATGCGCACCCGCAAGCATGCACTGAAGCATTGATCACCACGGCGACGTCCGCGTCGCCGACGGGCAGGTCAGCAAGCGCCCCGGTTCAGCCGGGGCGTTTGCGTATCAACGCCCTGCGCGATTCCAGACCCCCGCGTACGGCGCCTCGGGATATGGTGCATACTCGGTCACAGGTAGGGTTGGGATTCGTCATGGAACACATGCGTTGGCTTACGCTTCGTCTTGGCAACAACCAGTCCATTGGACCCAAGGTGCTGTTGGACCTTTGGTCGAACGCGTGCGAGACCAACCAGTCGTCGGTCACGCGTGACAACCAGGCCGGTCGCTCCACCTCATATGCACTGCATGCGCCCACGTCGCTGGCGTATCCCAAGCGCGCCGAGCTGCGCATGCGCAAGCTGCTGGAAGAAGCGGGTTACACGTTTACGCTGGGCTCGCTGGCCGATCGTCCGGCACCGCAGCCCGTGCGATTCCGCTGAGCGCGGGCACAGGCTTCACTCGGCGGCGGACAGCGTCCGCTGCATGATCCGCACCGGCACGCCACTTGCGTGCATCTGCATTTCAAGGGGTTTCCAGCCCAGCCGTCGATACAGGCCGCCGTCGTTCCGCTCGGTCTGCAGGTAGACGTCGCGTACGCCGAAGGCGCGTCCGCGTGCCATCAGATCCTCGATCAGCCGCGCGGCCAGCCCGTGGCCACGCTGTGACTGGTCCACGTAGACGCCGCCCAGCCAATGCAGGCGTTCAGGGCGCTCGGTGCGCTCGTGGAACTTGAGCTGCGCGGCGGCGACCGGTCCATGGTCGTGCACCGCCAACAGCAGCAGCGGCAGCTCGTCCTGCTGAAGGAAGACTTCAAGCCGAACCTGCTCGTCGTCCAGGGTCATGCCGGGCACATGCCGGCCCCACGTGTCGAAGTACCAGCGCGCCACCTGCGGCAGCAGACGCGGCGCTTCACTGAGTGCAATGAACTGCATGTCGGCTCCCGGAAGCGGAACAGCACGACGACCCGCGGCAGGGGCGCGGATCAGGGGGAAGGGGCGGGTCCGCTCTGTGCCGCCAATGGCGGGCAGACGGGGGCCAGGGCCAGCAGCGCGGACGGGCGCAAACGCAGGCGGCGGGCCGAATTTTTGATGTACGTCACAGTGCGCACTCCATGCTGACAGGACACGGCCGACTATAGCACCGGCTACCATGGGCTCGACATGAGTGCACCCGCCTTCAACCTTCGCCGCTACGGCCCGTCGTCGGACGTGGATCGCCACGACTTCGCGCAATGGGTCATTCCCGTGCGCGGAGAGCTTGCGTTCGAACTCGACGGACACGGCGCACGACTGGACGGGTTGCAGGGTGCTTTCGTGGCTCCTGCCGCAGGCCACGCGCAGTCGGCCGGCGATGACGACCTGTTCCTGATCGTCGACTGTCCGGCCACACTGATCGACGATGACACCCTGGCGCGGTTGCAGCGCCAGCCGCTGCTTGCGCTGCCCGCCGCCGTGCGTGCCATGGCGCAGTGCGTGGCAGGGCTGGCGCCTGCGCGCATCCATGGGGACGTCGTGCAGCGCGAACTTCCGGCGTTGTTGCAGGCATTTTCGCTGGCCGGTAGTTCCACCCGCCTGCAGGCGGTGTGCGCACGCATCGCGCAGTCCCCCGGGCATGCGTGGCCGGTGGAGCGCATTGCCAGCGAGGTGGGGGTGAGCAGCAGCCGGCTGCACGTGCTGTTCCGTGAGGCATTTTCGCTCACTCCGCAGGCCTGGCTCAGTGCGAGCCGGTTGCGCTGGGCGCGGGGTCGGCTGGCGGATACGGGGCTGTCCATCGCCGACATCGCGCAGCACGCCGGATACTCCGAGCAGAGTGCGCTGACCCGGGCACTGCGCCGCGACTGGGGCATGACGCCCGCCGAGTACCGACGCCGCTACCGCCCCACGCAGTAGCCTGGGTCAAGATCGGCGCGATGTCCGCGCCTACACTGGCGCGGTCTTTCCGCTGCTGGATGCGTGCTCGCAGATGAATCGTTCGATGGGAGTCGGTATTGCCAACGGCATCGCCGCCGGTGCGTTGTGGGGTGTGGTCTTCCTGGCACCGGCGATGCTGGTGCAGTTCAGTGCCGTGCAGTTGTCGGCGGGCCGCTACCTGGTCTACGGGCTGATTGCCGTGGTGCTGCTGGCACCGCGCTGGCGTGAACTGCGCCAGCGCATCGGCAGTGCCGAATGGCGGGGGCTGCTGTGGCTGAGCCTGGCAGGCAACCTGGTGTATTTCGTGCTGCTGGCCAATGCGGTGCAGTGGGCCGGTGGCGCGGCGGCGTCGCTGATCGTGGGTTTGATCCCGGTGGTGGTGACCGTGGCGGGCGCGCGCGAGGAGGGCGCGGTGCCGCTGCGCCGGCTTGCTCCGGCGTTGGCGCTGTGCCTGCTCGGGGTCGGGCTGGTGGGCTACGAAGCGCTGCAGGCGGGACATGCGCAGGGCTCGGCGAGCCGCCGCGTGCTGGGCCTGCTGTGTGCGGTCGGCGCGCTGCTGTCGTGGGCGCTGTACTCGATCGGCAACAGTCGCTGGCTGGCGCGGCGGCCGGACTTGAGTGGCCACGACTGGTCGCTGCTCACCGGGGTGACCACCGGAGCGCTGGCCCTGCTGCTGGTGCCGAGTGCGTTCGTCATGTCCCGCGCTGTGCATCCACCCATCGACTGGATGTGGTTCTGGGCGATCAGCGCCGGCGTGGCGGTGGTGGCATCAGTGCTGGGCAACGCCTGCTGGAACCGCGCCAGTCGCAACCTGCCGCTGACCCTGACGGGGCAGATGATCGTGTTCGAAACGCTGTTCGCGCTGCTCTACGGCTTCGCCTGGCAGCGACGCTGGCCGACGTTGATGGAGACGCTCGCGATCCTCTGCCTGGTCTCGGGGGTGCTGCTGTGCGCCCACGCGCACCGCCCGCCACGGGCGGTAGCCGAGCACGTCGGCTGATGGCGTTGCCGCGCCTGGATAGTCACATTCGCAACTTTTTTGCCGACGTTCCACGCTGATCGACGCCGGCGGGTTCTTGCACCGCAGCACTTGACAGGCGGGGGTGCGGCGTAGTTTTCTTGACCCATGGTCCTTCCCGCCGCCACCGCCACGCTGCGCTCCACCGCCTCTTCGGGCGGCGCGCGCGTGTCTGGCCTCGGCATCGGTACCACCACCATTACCACCGTCACCACTCGCCCGGTGCGGCCCGTCGTCTTCGCGTAATTTCCGAAAACAACGGCCCCGCACCAGACCAGGTGGCGGGGACTCTCCTTCCATCTGACTGACGCGGGGCCTCGAATCGAGGTCAGCATGTCTTCTGTCGCCGCTTCACCCGATGCCGCCGCATCGCCAGGCTCTTCCTCCCCGCTGCGGGCCGCCACGGCCACCATTGTGCACAAGTTCGGCGGCACCTCTGTCGCTGACGCGGACCGCTACCGGCACGTGGCGCAGCTGCTGCTGGCCCGCGACGAGGCCGTGCAGGTCACCGTGGTGTCGGCGATGAAGGGCGTGACCGACGCGTTGATTGCCCTGGCCGAGCGGGCGTCGCTGGATGCGCCGCAATGGCGCGATGACTGGCATGCGCTGCGGGCCCGGCACCGCGGTGCCGCAGTGGCGCTGCTTGGCGAACACGCCGGCGCCACCGTCGAATGGCTGGATGCGCGCTTCGACCAGCTGTCCGACGTGCTGGCGGCACTGGCGGTGATCGGCGAGCTGCCCAGCGAGGTGCTCGACCGCGTGCAGGGCCTGGGCGAGGTCTACTCGGCACAGTTGCTGGGACAGTACCTGCAGAGCGTGGGCGACGACTGTGCGGTGCTCGACGCGCGCGATGTACTCGTGGTGGACCGTGGCGAGCTGGGTGTGGACGTCGACTGGGCGCAGAGCGCGCAACGCCTGGCGGAGTGGCGGGAGCGCCACCCCCAGGCCCGCGTGGTCGCCACCGGGTTCGTCGCCCGCGACCGCCGCAACCGCGTGACCACGCTGGGCCGCAACGGCAGTGATTACTCCGGTGCGATCTTCGCCGCGCTGTTCAATGCCGATGAACTGCATATCTGGACCGATGTGGACGGTGTGCTGTCGGCCGACCCGCGGGTGGTGCCCGAAGCGGTCCAGCTGGACGCGCTCAGCTATGACGAAGCCTGCGAGCTGGCGTATTTCGGCGCCAAGGTCGTGCACCCACAGACCATGTCACCGGCCATCGAGCGCGGCCTGCCGATCATCATCCGCAATACCTTCCGCCCCGATCATCCCGGCACGCGGATCACGGCCGAGCGGACCACGTCCGGCCCCATCAAAGGCCTCACGCTGAGCCCGGACCTGGCCCTGCTGAACCTGGAGGGCACGGGCCTGATCGGCGTGCCCGGTACCGCCGAACGGGTGTTCGCGGCGCTGCGCAACGCGCATGTGTCGGTGGTGATGATCTCGCAGGGCTCGTCCGAACATTCGATCTGCTGCGTGGTGCCGCAGGCCGTGGCGCGGCAGGCGCGTGATGCCCTGCTGCAGGCCTTCGCGCATGAGCTGGGCCTGGGCCAGGTGCAGCGCGTGCAACTCACCGACAACGTGAGCGTGCTCGCGGCGGTGGGCGATGGCATGGCCGGGCAGCCCGGCGTGGCCGCGCGGCTGTTCGAATCGCTGGGACGGGCGCAGGTGAACATCCTGGCGATCGCGCAGGGTTCATCGGAGCGCAACATCTCCGTGGCGGTCGACAGCGGGCATGCGACCAAGGCACTGCGCGCGGCGCATGCCGGCTTCTGGCTGTCGCCGCAGACGTTCTCCGTTGGGGTGATCGGCCCGGGCAATGTCGGGGCGGCGCTGCTGGACCAGCTGCTGGCCGCGCAGCCCACGTTGCTGACGCGCGCGAACGTGGACCTGCGCCTGCGTGCGGTCGCATCGCGCAGCCGCATGCGGCTGGATGCACGCGGCGTGCAGGGCGACTGGCGCGCCGCATTGGCCGGGCAGGCGCAGGCGACCGACCTGGATGCATTCACCGAACACCTGCTGTCCGCGCATCTGCCGCATGCACTGATCGTGGATTGCAGCGGCAGTGCCGACGTGGCCGACCGCTACGCGGCCTGGTTGCAGGCAGGCATCCACGTGGTGACCCCGAACAAACAGGCCGGAGCCGGCCCGTTGCCGCGCTACCACGCTATCCGCGACGCGGCGGCCGCCAGCGGCGCGCGCTTCCGCTATGAGGCGACAGTGGGTGCGGGCCTGCCGGTGATCACCACCCTGCGCGATCTGGTCGATACCGGTGACGAGGTGCTGGCCATCGACGGCATCTTCTCCGGCACGCTGGCCTGGCTGTTCAACAAATATGACGGTGAGGTGCCGTTCTCGCAGCTGGTCGCGCAGGCGCGTGGCATGGGCTATACCGAGCCGGATCCACGCGACGACCTGTCCGGCGTGGATGTCGCACGCAAGCTGGTGATCCTGGCACGTGAGGCCGGGCGTGAGCTGAGCCTGGAGCAGGTGTCGGTGGAGAGCCTCGTGCCGGAGGCGCTGCGCGATGCCAGTGTCGATGACTTCATGGGTGGCCTGGATGCCGTGGATGCGGTGTTTGCCGAGCGCCTGGCGCAGGCGCGTTCGCGTGGTGCGGTGCTGCGCTACGTGGCGCGTCTGTCGGCGGATGCGGCGAAGGTCGGGCTGGTCGAGTTGCCGGCCAGCCATGCCTTCGCGAATCTGCGCCTCACCGACAACGTGGTGCAGTTCACCACGCGCCGTTATTGCGATAATCCGCTGGTGGTGCAGGGACCGGGGGCGGGACCGGAAGTGACGGCCGCCGGCGTGTTCGCCGATGTGCTGCGGGTCGCCGCCGGTGAAGGAGCGCGTCTGTGAGTGAGGCCGTTCATATCACCGCCGCGCGTGCATTCTCGCCGGCATCGGTCGGCAACGCCGCCGTGGGGTTCGACATCCTGGGCCACGCCATCGCCGGTGTTGGCGATACGGTCACGGTGCGACGCATCGCGTCGCCGCAGGTACGCATCGTGGCGATCCGCGGCACCACCGTGGACCTGCCGCTGGACGCGGCCGACAACACGGCGGGCGCGGCCTTGATCGCGCTCCGCGAGGCACTGGCGTTGCCGTTCGGCTTCGAGCTGGAGATCGACAAGGGCATCGCGCTGGGCTCGGGCATGGGCGGTTCGGCGGCGTCGTGCGTGGCCGCACTGATCGCGGCCAACGCGCTGCTCGACACCCCGTTGCCGCGTGAGGCGCTGTATCCGTTCGCGCTGACCGGCGAGGCCGTGGCCAGCGGCGGGCGCCACGGCGACAACCTGGGGCCGATGCTGCTCGGCGGGCTGGTCCTGAGCACCGCCGACCGGCTGGTGCGCATTCCGGTACCGTCGGCCTGGCACAGCCTGCTGGTGCACCCGGAGGCGGTGCTGGAAACGCGGCGCGCCCGAGCCGCACTGCAGGGCAGCTACACGCTGTCCGCGTTCGTCGAGCAGAGCGCGAACCTGGCGCTGGTATTGAGCGGCTGCTTCAGCGGCGATGCGGAGCTGGTGCGTGCCGGTCTGCGCGACGTGCTGGTGGAGCCGCGTCGCGCCGCGCTGATCGTCGGCTTCGATGCGGCGCGCGATGCCGCGCTCGCGGCCGGCGCGATGGGCGCCAGCATTTCCGGCGCTGGGCCCAGCGTATTCGCGTGGTTCGACAGCCAGGCCGCCGCGCAGGCCGCGCAGGCGGGTGTGCAGCAGGCCTTTGCCCAGGCCGGTTTCGACAGCCAGGCCTGGGTGTCGCCGTTGGACGCGCCCGGCGCGCAACTGTTGTGAGTGCGGTTTCCCCTCATCTGCCAGGACTTTCCATGAATTTCGTTTCGACCCGAGGTGCGGCACCGGCCGTGTCGCTCAGCGCGGCCGTCGCCGCCGGCCTGGCGCCCGATGGCGGTCTGTACGTGCCCGCGCAGCGCCCCCTGCCGCAGCGGTGGACCGGGCGTGGCAGCCTGGCCGGCGACGCGGGAGCGGTGCTGGCACCGTTCTTTGCCGGCGACGCGTTGGCGCCTCACCTGGCCGAGCTGTGCGCGGAGGCGTTCGACTTTCCGGCGCCGTTGCGGGCGCTGTCAACGCCGGGCGACCATGTGCTGGAGCTGTTCCACGGACCTACGGCGGCCTTCAAGGACTTCGGCGCGCGCTTCCTTGCAGCCAGCCTGGCCCGGCTGCAGCGCGACCGCGCGCGGCCGCTGACGATCGTGGTGGCGACCTCCGGCGATACCGGTGCGGCGGTGGCCGCCGCGTTCCATCGGCAGCCGGGTATCCGGGTGGTGGTGCTGTACCCTGACGGTCGCGTATCTCCTCGCCAGGCGCACCAGCTCGGTTGCTTCGGCGACAACATCCAGGCGCTGCGCGTGGCCGGCTCGTTCGACGACTGCCAGGCGATGGTGAAGCAGGCGCTGGGTGATCGCGAGCTGCAGGCGCAGCTGCCATTGAGCTCGGCCAACAGCATCAGCCTGGGGCGTTGGCTGCCGCAGATGAGCTACTACGCGCATGCGGCGCTGACCCATCAGGCGGCCAGCGGCCAGTTGCTCAACCTGGTAGTGCCCACCGGCAACCTGGGCAATGCGATGGCGGCGGTGCTGGCGCGGGCGATGGGCCTGCCACTCGGACGCATCGCGCTGGCCACCAATGCCAATGACGTGCTGCCGCGCTTCTTCCACGGGCAGGCCTACCAGCCGGCGCAGAGCGTGGCGACGCTGGCCAATGCGATGGATGTGGGCGCGCCGAGCAACTTCGAACGGCTGCGCTGGATGTACGCCGATGACGAGGCGGCGTTGCGCCTGGGCTTCCGCGCGGAGGCCGTCGACGATGCGGCGATCGGCGAGCTCATCGCGCGGCGTCACGCGCAGGCGGGCGAGGTGTTCTGCCCGCACACCGCCACGGCGGTGAAGCTGCTTGAACAGTTGCGAAGCGAGGGCGTCCAGGGCGACTGGGCGGTCGCCGCGACCGCGCATCCGGCCAAATTCGAATCGGTGGTGGAACCGTTGATCGGCCGTCCCCTCGACGTTCCGCCGGCGCTGGCGGCGCTGTTGAAGCGGCCCGCACATGCGGAACCGTGCGCGCCGGACTATGCGGCGTTGCGTGAGGTGCTGCTGTCCTGACCGACGTTCAGCGGTGAACGACGCCGCCGATCAGGCTGCGGACAGGACCTGCAGCCCGGCCTCGTCCAGAATCTCGACGGTATTGAGGTGGGGCAGGGCGATCAGGCCCTGCTGGCGCAGCTTGGTGAAGGTGCGGCTGACCGTTTCCATGGTCAGCCCGAGGTGATCGGCGATATCACTGCGGCCCATCGGCAGGGTCACGCGCAGCCCGTCGCCGCCCAGTCGGGCCTCGCGCGCGGCCAGGCGCAGCAGGAAATCGGCCAGTTTCTCGGCCGGTTGCAGGCGGCCCAACGCCATCGCGGCGTCGGCCGCGTCATCCAGCGCCTGGCAGGCACGCTGCAGCAGCTTGCGCTCCAGGTGCGGGAAACGTGCGCGAAGATCCTTCATCTGGGGCAGGGCCACGCGGCACACGCGACTGTCGGCAATGGCCTCGATGTCGTAGCGGTGGTGGTCGCTGCCGCTCAAGCCCAGGTAGTCGCCAGGCAGCACGAATCCGCTGATCTGGCGACGCCCGTCGGCGAGGGTGCGGACCAGGCGCAGAGCGCCGCGGGTCAAGGTATAGACATGTTGGCGCGGCTCGCCGGCACGGGCCAGGGTGGCGCCCAGCACCAGGGGCTGGGAGACGGTGACACGTTCCAGCGCCTGCACCTCGTCGGGCGACAGCGCCGAGCACACGGCCAGGTGACGCACCGAGCAGTGCAGGCAGTCGCGCAGCGGCGAACACCCGGGGGCGGGGTCCTCTACAGTGGCAAGTGCGGGGTGGGGCCGGGTCATGTCGAGCCAGGGAGCGGGGCCTGACTATGATACGCCAATGCCGCTGGCGGGCCGGCGTTCGACGGCCGTTACGGCCGTTCCGCCCGGCTGCGGCTAGAATATGCAGCTCGCTCATCCCCCGTTCCGCAGGAGTCCCGCAAGTGATCAAGCCCCGTACGCCGCCCGGCATCATGGAATTGCTGCCGCGCGAGCAGATCGCGTTTCAGCGCATGCTGGACGTCATCCGCCGCAACTACGAGCGGTTCGGGTTCCTGCCGGTGGAAACCCCGGTGTTCGAGCTGTCCGATGTGCTGCTGACCAAGTCCGGCGGCGAGACCGAGCGCCAGGTGTATTTCGTGCAGTCCACCGGTGCGCTGGCCAATGCGGCCGAGGCGGGCGACAAGAGTCTGCCGGAACTGGCGCTGCGTTTCGACCTGACGGTGCCGCTGGCGCGTTACGTGGCCGAGCACGAGCACGACCTGACCTTCCCGTTCCGCCGCTACCAGATGCAGCGCGTCTACCGCGGTGAGCGCGCGCAGCGCGGGCGGTTCCGCGAGTTCTACCAGTGCGACATCGACGTGATCGGCAAGGACGCGCTTAGCACGCGGTATGACGCGGAAGTGCTCGCGGTGATCCACGCGGTGTTCGCGGAGCTGCGCATTGGCGACTTCTCGGTACAGTTGAACAACCGCAAGCTGATGCGCGGCTTCTTCGAGAGCCTGGGCGTGGCCGATGGTGAGCGCCAGATGGCGGTGCTGCGTGAAGTCGACAAGCTCGACAAGCGCGGTCCAGACTATGTGCGCGAGACGCTGACCGGGGAAGGCTTCGCCATTCCGGCCGAGCAGGTCGAGCGGATCCTGGCGTTCGTGGCGGTGCGTTCAAGCAGCCATGCCGACGCGCTGGCGCAGCTGGACGCGCTGGTGGCCGATGGCACGGCGAGCGAGACGCTGACGCTGGGCGTGGCGGAGCTGCGCGAGGTGCTGCAGCTGGTCAAGGCGCTGGGCGTGCCGGAAAACGCGTACTGCCTGAACTTCTCGATCGCGCGTGGGTTGGATTACTACACCGGCACGGTGTACGAAACCACGCTGACGGACCACCCGCAGATCGGTTCGATCTGTTCGGGCGGCCGTTACGAGGACCTGGCCAGCCACTACAGCAAGTCCAAGCTGCCGGGCGTGGGTATTTCGATCGGTCTGACCCGTCTGTTCTGGCAGCTGCGCGAAGCGGGCCTGATCGCGGGCATCGAGGACAGCAGCGTGCATGCGCTGGTGGCACTGATGGATGACAACGGTCTGTCCGAGTCGCTCGATATCGCGCGTCGCCTGCGCGTGGGCGGGATCAACGCCGAGGTGCAGATGGAGCCGAAGAAGATCGGCAAGCAGTTCCAGTACGCGGCCAAGGCCGGTATCCGCTTCGTGGTGCTGGCCGGTGAAGACGAGCTGGCGCGCGGCGTGGTGGCGGTCAAGGATCTGTTGCGCGAGCAGCAGTTCGAGGTTGCCCGCGATGAGCTGGCGAGTGCGTTGCAGGTTGAGCTGGAGCAGACCCGCGCCATGGCGTGAGTTTCGCTTCCTTCTGTGGATGACTACAACGGCACCTTCGGGTGCCGTTGTTGTTTATGGTTGCTTCATTGCTTCATTGCTTCATTGCTTCATTGCTTGATTGCTTGATTGCTTGATTGCACGTTTTCACTGGGCACCGGGCGTTGCCCGGTGCTTCATGCATTCAGGCGAACAGCCCTTTCGCACTTGATTCCTGGTTTGGCGGGACGGTGTGGGTTTACGGGACACGCCGTGAACCGCCCTCCGGGCCCCAGCCCAACCGCCAGCGGTTGTGCGTTCAGTCGCACGCGAGGCAGTGCCTCGCAAGCAGTGCGCCTTCACCCATGGGGGCTCGTAGAAAACATCCATGTTTTCTACGGTCCCGCAAACCCACCCCGTCCCACCTTCGACAGGTGGTTGGTGGCCATGAGTAAAAGCAACACGGGTTCTGACGGCCGTCCGCCCCCGTAGTGCCGGCCGCTGGCCGGCTCCACGGAAAGCAACAGCAACAGCAACAGCAACAGCAACAGCGTTTTCGTTCTGGGGTCATGCGTTGTCGCGTGTTTGTGGATTCAAGGCAGTCGTCTGGCGACCGACCCTGTCAGCGGTCGCAGCCTTGGGGCCGGTGTCGGAGTGCGTCGACGCCGGTATCGACATCCGCGTCGGATCGGGATTTGCGATCGGAATGGGTAGGCGCGGTCCCCAGACGACTGCACTGAACAACCCAACGCCCGGTAACGCATGGAATACACCGACGCCTGCCTTTGATCTTCCATGGCCACCAACACACCGTCGAGGGTCGGCGGGGGCGGGTATGCGGGACCGTAGAAAACATGGGCTCGGCGCATGCGCCGGGCGGGTTGGGCAGGACGCCCAACCCAGGCCTTGCCGTGTACGCAGGATTGCGTACACGAGCAAGTTTTCTACGAGCCTACATGGGTGAAGGCGTACGCCTACGAGGCACTGCCTCGTGTACGACTGAACGCACAGCCGCCAGCGGCTGGGCCGGACCGCGGAGCGGGATTCACGGCGTGTCCCGCATACCCGCACCCGCCGGCCCAGCTTGCAACTGCCTCGGCCCAACGGCTGTTCGCTCGAAACCAACGCCAGCTGGGCAACGCCCGGCGACAGGCAGGGATGCTCGCTCGCTGGGAGAACGACGGCCAGAACCTGAACGAAGGCTTCGACGTAGCTTCAGCCAATTGGCATCGAGGCGGTTTTGCGCTAATGTAATAGCACGCTATTACATTGATACGATGAAAATCCGCCCCGTCCCCCGTGAGAAAGAGCCCCAGGCCGACCTGGACAGCCTGGCCGGCGCCTTTGCCGGCCTGTCCAGTGCCGGGCAGGTCACCGCGTTCCTGCGCGATCTGTGTACGCCGGCCGAGCTGGAGGCGCTGTCCGACCGTTGGAAGGTGGTGCCGCTGCTGCGGCAGGGCGTGCCGTATCGCGAAATCCATGAGTTGACCGGTGTCAGCGTGACGACCACCGGGCGCGTGGCGCGCTCGCTGGACCATGGCCACGGCGGCTATGCCGCCGCCATTGCCGCGACCGCCACGCCTGCCTCCCCCGCATCCGAGTAGAGACTTTCCCCATGAGTGCAACCCAGACCGCCCCGGCACGCGACCGGCTGCGTATCGCCATCCAGAAGAGCGGGCGGCTGGCCGAGCCGGCGCGCAGCCTGCTCACCGCCTGCGGACTGAGCTGGCGGCAGAGCCGTGACAAGCTGTTCTGCTACGGCGAATCGCTGCCGGTGGACCTGCTGCTGGTCCGCGACGATGACATCCCCGGCTTGATCGCCGACGGCGTCTGCGACTTTGGCATCGTGGGCCGCAACGAGCTGGACGAACAAGGCGCCGCACGCCGCCGGCTTGGCTTGCCCGACGCGTACCAGGCGTTGCGTGGCCTGAACTTCGGCCAGTGCCGGCTCATGCTGGCGGTGCCCGAGGAATGGGACTGGCAGGGTATCGAGCAGCTGGCCGGCAAGCGTATCGCCACCAGCTACCCGGCGATCCTGGCCGACTGGCTCGCCCAGCGCGGTGTGGACGCGCAGGTGGTGGAACTGTCCGGTTCGGTCGAGATCGCCCCGCGCCTGGGCACCGCCGACCTGATCTGTGACCTGGTCTCCAGCGGCGCCACATTGGCGGCCAATCAGCTCAAGCCGGTGGAGACCCTGCTGGAAAGCGAAGCGGTGCTGGCCGGTCCGGTGCGTACGCCGGATGACGCACGTGCCGGCCTGATGGCCATGCTGCTGCGTCGCCTCGACGGCGTGGTGAAGGTGCAGGACAGCAAGCTGCTGATGTTCCGCGCCGCGCTGGATCGCGTGTCCGAGCTGGCACGCCTGCTGCCCGATGCCGATCCGCTGGTGCAACTGCCGGACGACGGTGGCCACCTGCGCCTGCAGACCATGTGCCACGGCGCGTTGACCTGGCAGCGGCTGGAAGAGCTGGAGCGCGCTGGCGCCCAGGGGTTGATGGTCCTGAGCGTGGAGCGGTCGCTGGCATGAATCGTCTGCAGTGGTCCCAACTGGATGACGCCGCCCAGGCCCAGGCGTTGCAGCGCCCGGTGCAGGCCGTGGCGGCGCGCACGCGCGAATCGGTCGCGGCGTTGATCACCGCGGTACGCGATGATGGCGATGCCGCGCTGCGTGAAATCAGCCTGCGCTTCGACGGCGTGGCCCCCGCGTCCTTTGAAGTGAATGATGAGGAATTCGCTGCCGCCGAACGCGCCGTGCCCGCCGAACTGCGCCAGGCGATGATCGAGGCGGCCGACCGTATCCGCCTGTTCCACAAGGCCGGCATGAGCCAGGGCTACGCGGTGGAAACCGCGCCCGGCGTCCGCTGCGAGCGCATGGTGCGGCCCATCGGCCGGGTCGGTCTGTATGTGCCTGCGGGCAGCGCGCCGCTGCCGTCCACTGCGCTGATGCTCGGCGTGCCGGCGCAGCTGGCCGGCTGCCGCGAAGTGGTGCTGTGCACGCCGCCGCGCCGTGATGGCAGCGCCGATCCAGCGGTACTGGTCGCCGCGCGGCTGACCGGCGTGCACCGGGTGTTCAAGCTGGGGGGAGCGCAGGCGATTGCCGCCATGGCCTATGGCACCACCAGCGTGCCGGCCTGCGACAAGTTGTACGGCCCGGGCAACAGCTACGTGACCGAGGCCAAGCAGCAGGTCGCACAGGACGGGGCCGCCGCCATCGACATGCCGGCCGGTCCGTCCGAAGTGCTGGTGATCGCCGATGCCGGTGCCAACCCGGCCTTCGTCGCCGCTGACCTGCTCTCGCAGGCGGAACACGGCCCGGATTCGCAGGTGCTGCTGCTCACCGATGATGCGGCGATGCTGGAACAGGTGGAAGCGCAGGTGCAGGCGCAGCTGGCGCGGTTGTCGCGCGCCGATA
This sequence comes from Stenotrophomonas sp. KH_036_B, assembly GCF_057839485.1. Lineage (NCBI taxonomy): Bacteria > Pseudomonadati > Pseudomonadota > Gammaproteobacteria > Lysobacterales > Lysobacteraceae > Stenotrophomonas > Stenotrophomonas sp. KH_036_B. Next base: position 1,915,328 of record NZ_CM174491.1, read on the forward strand.
TCGCCGCGCAGGCGTTGCAGTCCTCGCGCCTGATCCTGGTGGATTCGCTGGTGCAGGCGTTCCAGATCAGCAACCGCTACGCACCCGAGCACCTGATCCTGGCCCTGCGCGAACCGCGCGACTGGCTGGCGCAGGTCGAGGCAGCCGGCTCGGTATTCCTCGGCGATTACACGCCCGAAGCGCTGGGCGACTACTGCAGCGGCACCAACCACGTGCTGCCTACCGCGGGCGCGGCGCGCGCCTACAGCGGCGTGAGCGTGGCCAGCTTCCAGAACCAGATCAGCGTGCAGGCGGCCACCGCGCAGGGCATCGCCGCCATCGGCCACTGTGCCCGCGTGCTGGCACGTGCCGAAGGACTGGATGCACACGAAAATGCCGTGGCGCTGCGCATGGGGTCGGCCGCATGAGCGCCACCGCCGTGCTATCACTCGTGCGCGAGGATCTTCGCGCATTTGCCGGGTATTCCTCGGCGCGCAGCAGCGCGCTGGTCGGGGAGGTGTGGCTCAATGCCAATGAGTCGGCCTGGGCCAACCCCGCCGATGCACAGGGTGTCGCGCGCCGTTATCCCGAACCGCAGCCTTCAGTGCTGCGCGCAAGGCTGGCAGCGCTGTATGGCTGCGATGAACAGCAGCTGCTGATCGGCCGCGGCAGCGATGAAGCCATCGACCTGCTGGTTCGTGCATTGTGCGAGCCGGGTCGCGATGCCGTGCTGGTGACGCCGCCGGTGTTCGGCATGTACGCCGTGTGCGCGCGGCTGCAGAACGCACCGCTGCTGGAGGTTCCGCTGCGCGACACCGGCGCTGCGCTGGTGGCCGACATCGACGCCATCATCGCCGCTGCGCTGGCGGGCAATGCCAAGCTGGTGTTCCTGTGCACGCCGTCGAACCCGGCCGGCAGTGTGATCGCACTGGCCGACGTCGAACGGGTCGCCCAGGCCATGCAGGGCAGGGCGCTGGTGGTGGTGGACGAAGCCTATGGCGAGTTCGCCAATCAGCCCTCGGCCACCACGCTGCTTGCGCAGTATGACAACGTCGCCGTGCTGCGCACCTTGTCCAAGGCGCATGCACTTGCCGCCGCACGGATCGGCAGCCTGATCGCCGATCCTGCCCTGATCCAGGTGCTGCGCCGCTGCCAGGCGCCCTATCCGGTGCCGGCGCCATGCGCCGCATTGGCGGTGGCCGCGCTGGCGCCGGAGGCATTGGCGGTGACCGCAGGCCGTGTGGCCCAGGTCAAGGCCGAACGCGAACGCGTGCTGCAGGCGCTGCCGCAGCTGCCAGGCGTACTGCGCGCCTATCCCTCGCAGGGCAACTACCTGCTGGTGCGGTTTGCCGACGCACAGGGCGCGTTCGATGCGCTGCTGGCGGCCGGTGTCGTGGTGCGTGACCAGCGTGCCGCGCCGCAACTGCACGATGCATTGCGCATCACCATTGGCAGCCCGGCGGAGAACGACCGCGTGCTGCAGGCACTCAGCGCCCGGAGGGCCGCCGCATGACCCCCATTCTGTTCGTCGACCGCGACGGCACCCTGATCGAAGAGCCGGCCGATTTCCAGATCGACGCGTACGAGAAGATCCGCTTCGTGCGCGATGTCATCCCGGCAATGCTGAAGCTGCGCGATGCCGGCTACCAGTTCGTCATCGTCAGCAACCAGGACGGCCTGGGCAGCGAGGGCTACCCCCAGGCGGCCTTCGATGGGCCGAATGATCTGATGCTGCAGATCTTCGCCAGCCAGGGCATCGTTTTCCGTGACGTGCTGATCGACGGTACCTGGCCGCATGACAATGCGCCGACGCGCAAGCCGGGCATCGGCATGATGCTGCCGTACCTGCAGGATCGCAGCATCGACTGGGCGCGTTCGGCGATGGTCGGCGACCGCCCGACCGATATCCAGTTCGCACAGAACATGAACATCCGTGGCTTCCAGTTGCGCACCGCGCAGTTCGGCGGCGAGTGGGACTGGAACGGCATCGCCCACGAGCTGGCCGACGCCCCGCGCCGCGCCGTCGTGCAGCGCAATACCAAGGAAACCCGCATTCGCGTCGAGGTCGACCTCGACCGCGTCGCCGAACCGCAGACCCATACCGGCCTTCCGTTCTTCGACCACATGCTGGAGCAGATCGGCAAGCACGGCGGCTTCGCGCTGAGCGTGCACGCCGAGGGCGACCTGCACATCGACGAGCACCACACCATCGAAGACACCGGCCTGGCGCTGGGCCAGGCGTTGCGCGAGGCACTGGGCGACAAGCGCGGCATCGGCCGCTACGGTTTCACCCTGCCCATGGACGAGACGCTGGCCAGCGCCGCGCTGGACTTCAGCGGCCGGCCGTACTTCGTGTTCGACGGTGAATTCAAGCGCGAGCGTGTGGGCGACATGCCGACCGAGCTGGTGCCGCACTTCTTCCGTTCGCTGTGCGATGCGGCCGGCTTGAACCTCAACCTCAGCGTGCGCGGCGACAACGACCACCACAAGGTGGAAGCGTGCTTCAAGGCGTTGGCGCGTGCACTGCGCCAGGCGCTGCCGCGGCAGGGCACGGCGCTGCCCAGTACCAAGGGGGCGCTGTGAGCGAGGTCGCGCTGATCGATGCCGGCGGTGCCAATCTCGGTTCGGTGCGCTACGCGTTGGAACGGCTCGGCGCGCGCGTGCGGCTGGTGCGCGATGCGGCCGGGCTGCGCGGCGTCTCGCGGGTGATCCTGCCCGGCGTGGGCGCCGCCCCGCACGGCATGGCGCGCCTGCATGCGCAGGGTCTGGTGGAACCCCTGCGTGAGCTGGAGGTTCCGCTGCTGGGTATCTGCCTGGGCATGCAGCTGCTGTTCGAAGGGTCCGAGGAAGGCGATGTCGAATGCCTGGGGCTGCTGCCCGGGGTGGTGCGCCACCTGCGTCCGGCGACCGGCATCCGGGTGCCCCACATGGGCTGGAACCGCTTGCTGCCGCTGCACCCCACGGCATTGATGGAGGGCGTGGCCGACCGTGCCAGCGCCTACTTCGTGCACAGCTACGCCGCGCCATTGAACGAACACACCGTGGCGGCGTGCGACCACGGCGGCCTGTTCGCGGCGGTGGTGCAGCGCGGCCGCCATAGCGGCGCGCAGTTCCATCCCGAGCGATCCGCCGCCACCGGCGCACGGATCCTGCGCAACTTCATCGAGAACGAACCCACATGAGCTTCATCGTCTATCCCGCGCTGGACATCCGCGACGGCCGCGTGGTGCGCCTGCTGCAGGGCGACTACAACCAGCAGACCACCTATGGCGACGATCCGCTGCCGCGCGCGCAGGCGTTTGCCGACGCCGGCGCACGTTGGATGCACCTGGTCGATCTCGACGCCGCGCGTGCCGGTGGCTATACCCTGGCGCCCCTGTTGTCGGCGATCACCGCGCAGACGGGCCTGCAGGTACAGACCGGCGGCGGCGTGCGCTCGCGCGATGATGTCGCCCGCATCCTGCAGGCCGGCGCCGCCCGTGTGGTGGTCGGCTCGGTCTCGGTGCGCGCGCCGGACACCGTGATCGAGTGGTTGGGCGAGTTTGGTCCGGAGCGGCTGACCATCGCCCTGGACGCCCGACAGTCCGATGAGGGTCGCTGGTTGCTGCCGGTGCACGGCTGGACCGAGACCGCCGACGTGACACTGGATGCGCTCGCCCAACGCTACGCCGAGGCGGGCATGCGCCACCTGCTGTGCACCGACATCGCCCGCGACGGCATGCTGACCGGCCCGAACATCGACCTGTACCGGCACCTGTCGGCGCTGTTGCCCGGCGTGGCGGTACAGGCCTCGGGCGGGGTGCGCAGTGCCGGCGACGTTGCCGACGCCAAGGCGGTGGGCTGCGGCGGCGCGATCCTGGGCAAGGCGCTGCTGGAAGGGCGCATGACCCTGCAGGAGGCGCTCGCATGCTGAGCCGCCGCCTGATCCCCTGCCTGGACGTGCGCGACGGCCGCGTGGTCAAGGGCGTGCGCTTCCGCGACCACGTGGACATGGGCGACATCGCCGAACTGGCGTTGCGCTACCGCGACCAGGGCGCTGACGAGCTGGTGTTCTACGACATCGGGGCCAGCCCGGAGGGTCGCGCGGTCGACGTGGCCTGGATCGAGCGCATCGCGCGGCTGATCGACATTCCCTTCTGCGTGGCCGGCGGCATCAGCGACGTGGAGACGGCACGCCGCGTGCTGTACGCCGGCGCCGACAAGATCTCGATCAATTCGCCCGCGCTCGGGCGCCCGGCGCTGATCGAGGAGCTGGCCGACGCCTTCGGCGTGCAGTGCGTGGTGGTCGGCATCGATTCGGTGCGCGAGGCGGATGGCGAATGGCGCGTGCGCCGCTTCAGCGGCGATCCGGACAAGACCCAGGCGGTGCCGGTGCGTACCCTGGACTGGCTGGTCGAGGCGCAGCGCCGGGGCGCCGGCGAGATCGTGCTCAACTGCATGGACAGCGACGGCGTGCGCCGCGGCTATGACGTGGCCCAGCTGCAGCAGGCGCGCGCCGTGTGCCAGGTGCCGCTGATCGCCTCCGGTGGTGCCGGCGGGATGCAGCACTTCGCCGACGTGTTCGACCGGGCCGATGTCGACGGTGCGTTGGCCGCCAGTGTCTTCCACAGTGGCGCCATCGCCATTCCCGCGCTCAAGCAGTTCCTGCGCGAGCAGCAGATCGAGGTACGAGATGTCTATTGAAGTCTTCCCATCGCGCGATGCGCTGGCGCAGCTGGACTGGGCCAAGGGCGACGGTCTGTTGCCGGTGGTGGTGCAGGACACCGACACCCTGGCGGTGTTGATGCTGGGTTACGCCAACGCCGAGTCGCTCGCGCGGACCCTGGAAACCGGGCACATGACCTTCTACAGCCGCAGCAAGCAGCGGCTGTGGACCAAGGGTGAGTCGTCCGGCAACGTGCTGGCGGTGGTCGCGGTGCGGATCGACTGCGATCGCGACACGCTCCTGGTGAGCGCGCGGCCGGCCGGCCCGACCTGCCATACCGGCAGCGAAAGCTGCTTCGAGCAGGCGCCGGGCAACTTCCTGGGCCGGCTGGATGCACTGGTGCGCGAACGCGAGCAGCAGCGCCCGGCCGACAGCTACACCACGCGCCTGTTCGAACAGGGCATCCGCCGCATTGCACAGAAGGTCGGCGAGGAAGGCGTGGAAACGGCCCTGGCCGGGGTGGTACAGGACGACGCGGCATTGCTCGGCGAGTCGGCCGACCTGCTGTTCCACCTCACCGTGCTGCTGCGCGCACGCGGGCTGTCGCTGCAGGATGCGGTCGGGGTGCTGGTGGCGCGGCACGCGGGATGAGGCAGCGGCGTTCCGTTTAACGTCGCTGAAACGCGCGGCAGGCGATGATGTGCCGCTTTACAATCGCCTACCCCGAACGGAACCCCCTGATGAGCCGCACTGCTGCCTGGCTGGCCTGCCTGCTGTTGACGTCCGCACCTGCCTGGGCCAACGAGGCCACCGTGACCGGCAAGGTCTATCAGGAGCGCGACGGCAAACCCGGGCGCGGGCCGACCGATCCGGGCCTGGCCGGTGTGCAGGTCTCCAATGGCGAGGCCATCGTGCGCACCGCCGCCGACGGCAGCTACAGCCTTCCGGTACGCCAGGGCCAGACGGTGTTCGTGATCAAGCCCGAGGAGTACCGCTTCCCCGCTGCGGCCAACGGCCTGCCGGCCTACTGGCGGCACTATGCACCGCAGGGCTCGCCGCGGCTGAAGTACGCCGGTATCGCGGCGACGGGCAGCAACCCGCGCAACTGGGATTTCGCGCTTGAACCCGACCAGAATGCCGATGCCACGCGCGCGGGCTTCGACATGCTGGTGTTCACCGACTCGCAGACCGCCAGCCGCCAGGACGTGGGCTACTACCAGCGTGCCATCGTCGAACCGATCATCGGCAAGCACCCGGCGCGGCTGGGCACCACGCTGGGCGACATCGTCAACGACGACCTGTCGCTGTACCCGGAGATCAACAAGGCGACCGCGCAGCTGCAGGTGCCGTGGTTCCACGTACCGGGCAACCACGACCTGGACATGGATGCCGGCGATGACCGCCATTCGCTCGACAGCTGGCGCGCGGTGTACGGGCCGGACACCTACGCGGTGGAGGAGGGCGGTGCCAGCTTCGTGTTCCTCGATGACGTGGTGTACGACCCCACCGCCAAGCCGAAGTACGTGGGTGGCCTGCGCCCGGACCAGTTCACCTTCCTGGCCAACTACGTCAAGGGCCTGCCGCGTGACCGCCTGCTCGTGCTGGGCATGCACATCCCGCTGTTCGACGCCGCGCCTGGCCGCGAGACCTTCCGCCATGCCGACCGTGTGCGCCTGTTCGCGCTGCTCAAGGACTTCCCGCACGTGCTGGTGCTCAGCGGCCACAGCCACACCCAGCAGCACTACTACCACGGTGCGGCCGAGGGCTGGCAGGGCCGGCAGCCGCTGCACGAGTACAACGTGGGCGCGGCCTGCGGCGCATTCTGGTCGGGCGTGAAGGACAGCACCGGCATTCCGGACGCGACCATGAGCGATGGCACGCCCAATGGCTATGCCGTGCTGTCGGTCCAGCCGGGCGGTGAGTACGGGTTGCGCTACTACGTGGCGCGCGCCCCGGACGACTACCAGATCGCGCTGCATGCGCCCAAGGTGCTGCGCAAGGACGCCTATCCGGCGTGGGGCGTGTACGCCAACGTGTTCATGGGCCAGGCCGATACGCTGGTGGAGTACCGCGTGGACGAGGGCGCATGGCAGACCATGAAGCGCGTGGAGCAGCCGGACCCCCGCCTGGTGGTGGAGAACGTCGCCGACGACACCGCCGAGCGCCTGCGCGGTTTCGACCGTTCGCCGGAAGCCACCCCGTCGCCGCACCTGTGGCGCGGCGCGCTGCCCACCGACCTGTCTGTTGGCGAACACAAGGTGGAGGTGCGCGCGGTGCACGCCGATGGCCCGACGGCCATGGCCAGTACGAGCTATCGCCTGCAGGTCGCCAAACCCTGATGCGGGGCGTGCCGTGGGCGGGCGCAGTACGCCCCTGTACGGCACGCGCTGCTTTGCAAAGCCGGGTCGATCACCCAAACTCCCCGGCAATGGAATCGAATCAACCCAAGGCCTTCGAGTGAGCGTTGCGACACCGTTTCCGGATGCAGTTCCGGTCCACCCTGACGTGTCGAGCGCCCCGGCGCCCCGCCCCGGTCTTCATGGCGACACCCTGATCGTCGTCGCCGACGTCGGCGGCACCTATGCGCGCCTGGCCGTGGCGGACGTGTCCGCCGGCCAGCCGCCGCGCATCAGCGCGCTGCGTCGCTATGCCTGTGCCGAATTCCCCAGCCTGGCCGCGATCCTGGCCGGGTTCAGCGCGACCCTCGCCACACCGCCGTCGACAGCGGTGGTGGCCATTGCCGGACTGCTGGAAGGCGACCATCTGGTCAACACCAACCTGCCGTGGGACGTCTCGGTGGACGCCACGCGGCGCGACGCGCAGCTGGCCACGCTTGAGCTGATCAACGACTTCGAGGCGGTCGCCTACGCGATTCCGCACGTGGCGCCCGACACGCTGGTGGCCATGAATGGCGACACGCGCGGAGACGGGCGCTGGCCGGCGCTGGTGCTGGGCCCCGGAACGGGCCTGGGCGGCGCGCTGCGTTTCGAGGCGGGCTCGCGTGCCGTGCTGGCCAGCGAAGCCGGGCATGCCGCGCTGGGCGCGGGCACCGCGCTGGAGTTGCAGGTCCTGGCGCAGATGCTGCAGCGCTGGGAGCACGTGGACAACGAACGCATCCTGTCCGGCAGCGGCCTGATGAACCTGTATCCGTCGCTGTGTGCGATCCGTGGCGTGACTCCGCGCTGGAGCTCGCCGGAAGCGCTGATCGCCGCGGCCCATGCGGGCGACGACGCGTTGGCGGTGGAAACGCTGGAGGTGTTCTGTGGCTGGTTGGGCAGCCTGGCGGGCGACCTGGCAGTGACCTTCGGGGCGCGCTCGGTGTACCTGGCCGGCGGTATTTCCAGTCATGTCGCGCGGTTCCTGGACGATGGTCATTTCCGCACGCGCTTCCTGGCCAAGGGCGTCATGCGACGCGTGCTGGAGCAGGTGCCGGTGTGGCGCGTGGAGCATGGCGAGCTGGGCGTGATCGGCGCGGCGGTGTGGTACGCCGAGCACCGGCGCGCGGCCGCATAGGCATTCTTTTCCCGGCCCTCCCGGGGCCGGTTCATGGCGTTGGGAGAGCAACGAGTGAGTGATCGCAGGCAGTTCCTCCAGGCCGGTGCGCTGGCCGCCGGAGTGATGGCGTTTCCACGGCTGCAGGCGCGCGGTGATGCGCACGCGCGGGTGGTCTCGACCTGGGACTTCGGCGTCGGCGCCAACCAGGCCGCGTGGAGCGTATTGGGCAGCGGCGGCACCGCGCTGGATGCAGTGGAAGCCGGGGCACGCTGGGCGGAAAGCGAGCTGTGCAATCCCACGGTGGGGCGCTGCGGCAACCCGGACCGCGATGGCGTGCTGAGCCTGGATGCCAGCATCATGGATGGCGACGGCCGCTGCGGCTCCGTCGCGGCGCTGACCGACATCCTGCACCCGGTGTCGGTGGCACGGAAGGTGATGGAAAAGACACCGCACGTGATGCTGGTGGGCGAGGGCGCCCGGCAGTTCGCGGAGCAGCAGGGCTTCCCGCGCGAGAAGCTGCTCACCCCCGCCGCCGAGAAGGCCTGGCGGGAATGGCTGAAGACCGCGCAGTACACGCCCGAGATCAACGCAGAGCGACGCGGTCGGCCCGGCGACAGCACCAACCACGACACGCTGGGCATGCTCGCCATCGACACGCAGGGCCGGCTGGCCGGTGCGTGCACCACCAGCGGCATGGCCTGGAAGCTGCACGGACGGGTGGGCGACAGCCCGATCATCGGTGCGGGTCTCTACGTGGACAACGAGGTGGGCGCGGCGACCGCATCCGGCGTGGGCGAGGAGATGATCCGCAACGCGGCGTCGTTCCTGGTGGTGGAGCTGATGCGCCAGGGGCGCTCACCGGCGGAGGCCTGCCGTGAGGCGATCGCGCGGGTCGTGCGCAAGCGGCCCGAGGCGAGCAGGACCCTGCAGGTCTGCTTCCTGGCGCTGGACCGCAATGGCGAGGTCGGCGCCTACGCGCTGCACCGTGGCTTCGTGTACGCGGTATGCGACAAGGACCGCCAGGACGACCTGCGCGATTCGGCGTCGGTCTACACCAGCGAACAGACATGAGCGCGTCACGCCACGTGCTGGAAATCGCATCGAACTCGGTCGCCTCGGCCCTTGCCGCACAGCAGGGCGGTGCGAACCGGATCGAACTGTTCGACAACCTCGCTGAAGGCGGTACGACGCCTTCATACGCAAGCATCGCGGTGGCGCGCGAGCGGATGCGCATTCCGCTGTTCGTGCTGATCCGGCCGCGGCCGGGGGATTTCCACTACGACACGCTGGAAGCGGAGCTGATGCTGCGCGACATCCAGAACTGCCGGCAGCTGGGCTGCGATGGGGTGGTGATCGGTGCGCTGGACGCGCATGGCGAGATCGACATCCCGCTCTGCCAGCAACTGGTTTCCGCCGCGGGCCCGTTGAGCATCACCTTCCACCGCGCCTTCGACGCGGCGCGTGACCTGCCGGCCGCACTGGAGCAGGTGATCGCACTCGGTTGCGAGCGGGTGCTGAGCTCCGGCGGCCAGGCCAGTGCGGAGGCGGGCAGTGCGATGCTGGCGCAGCTGGTCGCGCAGGCCGGGCAGCGCCTGTCGGTGATGGCTGGCGCGGGCATCACGCCAGGCAACATTGCCAATATCGCAACAGTCACGGGTTGCCACGAGCTGCACGCGTCGGCGAAGTCGGTTCGCGCCTCTGGCATGCGGTACCGCAATGCCAACCTGCGTGGCCTGGAAAACGATTGGACGCAGACCGACGCCGACACCGTGGCCGCGCTGCGCGCTGCCTTGAACGGTTCCATTCCGTAAAGCAAGGGCAAGGGCAACGGCAGCGTCTCCGGTGCTACGAGCAGGGAGGCAGGCGGGCAGCCCCTTACGGGACACGCCGTGAACCCATCCATGGGGGCTTGGCAAAAACTTGCGCAATTGCGCAATCCTGCGCAATCGGCAAGGCCGGGGTTGGGCGTCGTGCCCAACCCGTCCGGCGCATGCGCCGGACCCATGTTTTTGACAGTCCCTACGGAGGCTACCCGCCTGCCTCCCCGACGGTTGGCAGGGGGCGGTGGGAAGAAGCAGACACGCATGGCGTGTCCCTACGCATTACGTATTACGTATGGGCGATAAGGTGAGTAGGGCCGGCGCGGCGTGCGCGGTTCTGCATCCCGATAGGGTCGATTCCCGAACGACTGCCTTGAAATCACCCACGCCCGGAAACGCATGACAATGATCGAAACCGCCGTTGATATTCCCAGGCCACCGACTCACTGACAGAGGGTCGGCGGGTGCCGGGGTACGGGACCGTAGAAAACATGGATGTTTTCTACGAGCCTACATGGACGTATTTACGGCGTGTCCCGTACCCCGGCACCCGCCGGCCCTGCGCGCGTGCTCAGGCAAACGACGGCTCTGGCTCCGGCTCCGGCTCCAGCTCCAGCACCCAAAAAAAACGGCAACCACCTGAGAAAGCGCGGTTGCCGTGGAGGAGCGTTGCCCCCGCCCGTAGGCGGGGTGGAAAGGCTTAGAACTTGTAGGTCGCGCCGAAGTACAGCTGACGGCCCGAGTACAGGCTGGAGACCAGGCGGGCATCCGTGTCGTTGCCGAGGTGGATGCGCTGTTCTTCCTTGGTGGCGTTGAGCACCGAAGCGGTGAACGTCAGCGCGTCGGTGAAGTTGTAGGCCACGTTGAGATCGAGCTGCGCGTACGGCTCCGTGTACTCGGTCATGCCGCCGTTCAGGCCGCCGACCACCTCGCCACGGCGGTTGTACGACGCACGCGCCAGGAACTTCTCGTTCTCGTAGAACACCGTCACGTTGGCCTGGTTCTTGGCGCTGCCGACCAGCGGCGACGAACCGATGCTCTCTCCATCGAGCACGATCGACGCCAGGTTGGTGTCGTTGTAGGTGTAGTTGGCCTGCACACCGAAGCCCATGTCGAAGGTGTACTGGCCGTACAGCTCCACGCCCTGCGACACACCATCGCGGCCGTTGGCCTGGGTCTCGTAGTCCTGCACCGTGACCGACTCACCGCCGACCACCAGCTGCACGTCACGCACCACCGGCACCGTGAAGTTGTCCACGTTCTTGCGGAACAGACCGATACCCGCGACCGCACCCGGCTGGAAGTACCACTCCAGGCCCACGTCGAACTGCGTCGCCTCGAACGGCTCCAGGTTCTTGTTGCTGCCGTGGCCCTGCCAGCCTTCCTGCGGCGCGCCACCGGCCACACGGCGGTCATTGACATACTCGGCGCTGTAGTAGTTCAGCGCGCCCGGAGCCGCGATGCTGGTGTAGCTCGGGCGTGCGATGACCTTCGACGCCGCACCGCGCAGCACCAGATTGTCGGTGATGTCCCAGGCGATGTTGAAGCTCGGCAGGAAGTCCGTATAGGTCTTGTCCGTGCCGATCAGCTCGAACGACTTCTGGCGCGCCAGGCTGTCGGGCAGGCGGACGAAGCCACTCTCGCAACCGTAGCCCGGGAAGGCCGCCGCCGCCGGGTCGTTGCACGACATCGGCGCACCGGACGCGTTGTCCAGGAAGTAGTCGTTGAAGCGTTCGATCGAATCGCTCGACTGCGCGAACTGCTCGGTACGTACCACGCGCACACCCACGTTGCCGCGCAGGCGCTCGGTACGGAAGTTGGCCTGGAAGTAGCCCGCGTAGACCTTCTCGTTGACGTTGTAGACGAAGTCTTCTTCGGTGCGGTTGTGCGAACCGCCATACCGGTCGTTGAGGTAGTTGATGTAGGACGGGAAGTTGATGCCCGGGAACACGTTGGCGTCGAAACCACCGGCGATGTTGCTGATCGGATTGGACAGGAAGAAGCCCGGCTGCGCGATGCCCGCCGTGTTGTCACAGCCTGCCTGGTAGCGGTTGTTGTCGTAGTCGGCCGGATCGGTGCCCGGGCAGACCCAATACGTGTTGCCCGTATTGCGGTGGACCTTGCCATCGCTGTACTTGGCGCCGAACTGGAACGAATCCAGCACGCCGGCCTCGAACAGCTTGGTGAAGTCGGCCTGGAAGTGGTTCTGCTTGACCTCGGTCTGCATCCAGGACGAATCGGTCGAGCCGGTGTCCACTTCCGCGATGCCGTTCATCAGCTGCTGCTGCAGGTCAGGCGAGAACGTGGCCGACGGCGTGCCGGTGAGGTCCCACGCCGAATACTGGTTGCCGGTCTGCCACACCCCATCCACGCGGCGGCGCGGCTTGGCCGACATGCGGAAGTTCATCGACGGCCCACCTTCGGACCACGTGCGGCCGCCGCTGAAGGACGCTTTCCACAGCGGGCTGATGTCCCAATCGATGCTCAGGTCGGCCGTCTGCGACAGCGCCTTTTCGCGGCTGTAGCCGCCGGTCAGCTGCGGGGTGGGGATGGTGCAGTCGTCCGGACCCCAGCCACCCGGCGCCAGGCCGGCCGCTGCGGCCTCGTCTTCGCTGCAGTAGTAGGTCTTGCCGGCCAGCTTTTCGAACTGCGCACCGGTGACGATGCTGCCGCTCGGGTCCATGGTCAGCCCGTTGAGCAGGCGGCCGCCGGCCCAGTTGCCGTCCTGGTTGTAACGCGCCATGTTCCATTCCGGAATCTTGAGCATGTTCTGGGTGTAATCACCCTCCAGCTCGAAGCGGAAGTAGTTCGCGGTCAACGTGACGTTGTCCGTCGGCTTGAACTGGAAGGTCAACTGGCCACCCTTGCGCTCACGCTCTTCTTCCTTCACGGCGAAGTTCACCGAGGTAGGCATGAAGAAGTCGGTGTAGTTGCGCCCGTTCTGGTCGTTGAAACCGGAGTTGCCCCACCAGTAATTGACGCCACCCTGGTTCATCGGGGTGCCGTTGACATCGCGCGCGGTGGTGTCGGTGCCGTACCACTGGAAGTTCTCCGTGGTGGCTTCCATGGTGCGGCTGGTGCGCTTCTGCTGGGTCACGCCGACCAGCACACCGAAGCGCTCGTCCTCGCTGTGCCAGGAGTACAGCGCCGATGCCTGCGGATCAACGTCGTGGCTGGTGTCCGAGGAGGTGCCTTCCAGGGTCACGTAGCCGGAATTGGCTTCCATCTCCAGCGGGCGACGGGTATGCAGGATGACCGTGCCGCCGATGCCGCCTTCGTCGATGCGCGCTTCGGGCGACTTGAACAGCTCGGCGCTGGACAGCATGTTCGACGGCAGCAGGGTGTAGTTGAAGGAACGGCTGGCCTCGTCGTTGGTTTCCGAGGTGGCGATGTAGTTGCCGTTCAACTGGGTCAGGGTCAGGTCCGGATCCAGGCCGCGCACGCTGACGCTCTTGCCTTCGCCGCCATCGCGGGTGATGACCACGCCAGGCACGCGCTGCAGCGAATCGGCCACGTTCTTGTCGGGGAACTTGCCCACGTCTTCGGCGGTGATCACTTCCACCACCGCATTCGCGTCGCGCTTCTGCTGGAGGCTCTTTTCGATGGCGTAGCGGTAGCCGGTGACCTGCACGCTGTCGAGCGTGGTCGCCGAGGGAGTCTCGGACGGGGTAGCGGCCTGTTGGGCAAACACGGTGGCCGGCACGAATGCGGCGGCGGCCAATGCGAACGTAATGGCGGCCGACAACGCGTCGCGGCCGTGCATGCGGGACATCTGCTTCATTCCACTCTCTCCCTCTGGATTGAACCGTTTGGCTGACACGTAGTTGTATCGATCTAAATTCTGGAGCCGATTTCTTCTGGGGTTTCGGGGTCCGGTGGTCGTGCCGCCTTCCCCGCGTGGTGAGCCCCCCAGCTCGCCACGGCCGGTAATGTGACGGTTCAAAGTTGGATCGATCTAAACCGCTGGCGGCGAATTTTTAACACGGCGGAGCGGGGGAAGCATGCTGCTGCGCAATATGGACGGCGAGGGGGCATATGTGCCTAGGCGCAGGAGGGGCGGCGGGCCGGGCAGGTTGGAACCTGGGTCGCCGAGCCCGCCGAAGGTGGCTCCGACCGGGCAAATCGCGCTCCCAGCGCTGGCTATGTTGCGCCGCAGAATGCATCCCGGGAATTCCGCATGGTTTACTTAAATCGATCTAAATTCATCGAAGGGTGAGTTTGGAGCGATCCAAAGGGGCGGTGTGGGGACGTTCGCAGGGGGCTGCAGGCTCGCCGGCGGCGCGTGCCCGCCGCCTCGTCGCACCGTCATCGACCCACAGGAACCCCTACATGCGCCGATTGCCGTCCATCTTCGCTCTTCCCCCCGTACGCCGCCCGGTGGCCGGGTTGGCCTGCCTGGCCGTGCTGGCCTTCGCTCCCATGCTCCAGGCCGCCCCGGCCGGACTGGAACGCGAGGTCAACACCTTCATCGGCAGCAAGGATGACGGCAACACCTTCCCGGGTGCCTCGGCCCCGTTCGGCCTGATCCAGGTCAGCCCGATCGGAGAACACTACGCCGGCTGGCGCTACGACGACCCGAAGATCCGTGGGTTCGGTCATTCGTTCCTGTCCGGGGCCGGCTGCTGGGAGCAGGGCGGCCAGGTCTCGGTGCTGCCCGTGACCGGCACCATCGGACCGGGCGGCGACTTCGACACCGACAGCGCCAAGAGCTTCGACCACAAGGCCTATGCCTCGGGCTACACCCATGAGGGCGAGGTCGGCCAGGCCGGTTACTACAAGGTGCGCCTGACCGGCTACGGCGGCATCGACGCCGAGGCCACCGCGCGCACCCGCGCCGCCGCCGAGCGCTACACCTTCCCGGCCGACGCCGGCACCGGCCACGTACTGGTCAACGTCGGCCAGGCCAACGAACGCCATTCGGTGATCGGCAGCGTGATCGACGTGGTCGGTGACCGCGTGGTCGAGGGCAAGCTGGTCACCAAGAGCTTCTGCGGTGGCCATCAGTACACGACCTGGTTCCGCATGGAGTTCGACCGCCCGTTCAAGGCGTTCGGTACCTGGGGCGAAGGCGGTGGCCTGCCCGGCGCGCGTCACGGCATGGAAGGGGAACTCAAGCCCAGCGGCGCGTGGTTGAGCTTCGATCTGTCCAAGGGCCGCGCGGTCACCGCGGTGAGTGCCATTTCGCACGTGGACGCCGAAGGGGCGCGGGCGAACCTGCGCAGCGAGGGCATGCAGGGCGACCGCCTGCTCGGCTTCGAACGCATGCGCACGCTGTCGCAGCAGCAATGGCGCAAGGAGCTGTCCACGGTGCGCGTGGACAGCAAGCACGCCGATGACCGCACCGTGCTGTACACCGCGCTGTACCACGCACTGCTGCAGCCGCTGACCGGCAGCGATGCCGACGGCCGCTACCGGGGCTACGACAACAACATCCACCGTGCCGATGGCTGGACCTACTACGAGTACTTCTCGTTGTGGGACACCTACCGCGCACAGAACCAGTGGCTGGCGTTGACCCGGCCGGAGGTGACCCGCGACATCGGCCGCAGCCTGCTGGCGATCAACGAGCAGGGTGGGTGGCTGCCGCGCTGGGGCTATGCCAACTTCGACACCAACATCATGACCGGCGATCCGGTGACGCCGTTCATGGTTGACCTGTGGCGCTTCGGCGCGCTGGCAGGGCGTGAAGCCGAGGCCTACACCGCGCTGCGCCGCAATGCGTTCGAGCTGCCGCCGATGAACTCGCGCCATGCCGGCCGCTCGGGCAATCCCGGCTACGTCGACAACGGCTACGTGGCTTACGATCGTGCGTTCCCGTCGAAGGGCATGGACGTCGATCCGCACCACGGTGGCTCGGCCACGCTGGAATACGCCCTGGCCGACTGCGCGCTGTCGCAGATGGCCGATGGTCTGGGCCATGCCGACGATGCGGGCCTGCTGCGCGAGCGCGGCCGCAACTGGCAGAAGGTGTGGGATCCGGCGGTGCGTGACGAGGAGACCGGCATGAGCGGCTTCCCGCGTCCGCGCATGGACGATGGCAAGTGGTATGTGCCGGCCGATGGCCATTACAGCCCGCGTTCGCACCACGGTTTCCACGAAGGCACTGCGTGGCAGTACCAGTGGCTGGCCCAGCAGGACATGCCCGGGCTGGTGCAGGCGATGCACGGCCGCGAGCAGGCCGGCAAGCGCCTGGATGCCTTCTTCGCCTACGACGCGCTGCTGCAGTCGCCGCTGCAGGCCGCGCGCAAGGAATGGGTGGTGGGGCCGTACAGCTACTACAACCAGTACCGCTACAACCCCAACAACGAGCCGGACCTGCACGCGCCGTGGATGTACACGCTGATCGGCCAGCCGTGGAAGACCGCCACGGTGGTGCGCGCCGCCCAGCAGCTGTTCACCAATGCGCCCAACGGCGTGACCGGCAACGACGACCTGGGCACGATGTCGGCCTGGTACCTGTTCAGTGCGCTGGGCCTGTACCCGGCCGTGCCGGGCAGCGGCCAGTTCCTGCTGCACACCCCGCGCTTCGCCAAGGTTGAAGTGGACCTGGGGCAGGGCCGCACGCTGCGCCTGCAGGCGCCCGGCGCGGATGGCCGCACGCTGCAGTACGTGCAGGGTGTGCAGGTCGATGGCCAGGCGCATGCACCGGTCTGGGTGGACTGGAGCCGCCTGCAGCAGGGCGGCACCATCGCCTTCACGCTCGGCACCCAGGCCCCGGAAACCGGTTGGGGGACCCGCGCCGAGGCGCTGCCGGTGTCCTGGTGCGCCACTCCTGGCGCCGCGCTGGAATAAGCCGCTGCGGCGGCAGGTCCCCGGGGCCTGCTGTCGTGATCGGCCCATGCGCCTGACCTGATCCGCTGACCGATGTGATCGTTTAGGCTTGCACCACCATGAGGATCGCCACGCCACGATGAAAAAGGACACCTCCAGCGCCAAGGGGACGCGTGCAGGCAGCGCCGCACGCACCGGTGCCGCACGCGCGGTCACCGTGACCGACATCGCCGATGCGATCGGGGTGTCGCGCGCCACGGTGTCGCTGGTGCTGCGCGGCAGCCCGCTGGTCAATGTGGATACCCGCGCACGCGTGGAGGCCGAGCTGCGTCGGCAGCGCTATGTCTACAACCGGGGGGCGGCGAACCTGCGTCGGCGCACCTCGACCAGCGTGGCGCTGGTGATCAACGATCTGTCCAATCCGTTCTTCGCCGAATTCGCCTCCGGTGTCGACGAGGCGCTGGGTGCCAAGGGGTTCGTGACCCTGCTGGGCAGTACCGGCGAATCGCCGGCACGGCAGCAGGCGGTGCTGACCACGCTGATGGAACACACGCCCGCGGGCCTGATCCTGTCGCCGGCCGAAGGCAGCGATGCAACCGAACTGCGCCAGGCGCTGGGCTTCAATGCCAACGTGCTGCTGTTCAACCGCGAATTGAAGGGCGCCGAGTGGGACTTCCTCACGCTGGACAACCAGCAGGGGGCCTACCTGGCCACGCGCCATCTGATCGAGCGCGGCCACCAGCGGATCGCCTTCTTCGGCGGCCATGCCGATTCCAGCTCCTGCGAGCAGCGCCGTAGCGGGTATGCGCAGGCCCTGGCCGAAGCGGGCCTGGCCGTGCAGCCGGCGTGGCTGATCGAATCGGCGCCCAACCGCCTCGAGGCGGCGGCGCGTACGGGCGAACTGTTCAACGGCAGCGTGCCTACCGCCGCGGTCTGCTACAACGACACCGTGGCGCTGGGCCTGATGCTGGGCCTTGCATCGCGCGGCGTGCAGCCAGGCCGCGATTTCGCGGTGACCGGTTTCGATGATATTTCCGAGGCAGCGGTGGCCCTGCCGCCGCTGACCACCCTGACGGTCAACCCGCGTGAGCGCGGCCGCCAGGCGGCCGAACTGCTGCTGCAGCGGCTTGATGATCCCACCGCCGCTCCACGACGCACCGTGGCACCGGTCCAGCTCCGTATCCGTGACAGCAGCGGCCCCGCCGTTCGCTGACCCCGACTCCCTTTCACCTGCCCGCGCATTGAGGCGCGTACCGCATGCCCATTTCTCCAACGCCCCGACTGCCCACCTCGTCTTCCTCCGCGCCCGTGGTCAACACGCGCATGGCGTTGGCCGTGGCGACCACGATCTTCTTCATGTGGGGCTTCCTGACCTGCCTCAACGACATCCTGATTCCGCACCTGAAGGCGGTGTTCGAACTGAACTACGCCAAGGCGATGCTGGTGCAATTCACCTTCTTCGGTGCGTATTTCCTGATGTCGCTGCCGGCGGGCCGTCTGGTCGCGCACCTGGGCTACAAGAAGGGCATCGTGGCCGGACTGGCCATCGCCGCGGTCGGTGCGCTGGGCTTCTGGCCCGCCGCCGAACTGCGTGTGTATGAAGCCTTCCTCGGCGCGCTGTTCGTGCTGGCCACGGGCATCACCGTGCTGCAGGTGGCGGCCAATCCCTACGTGGCGCTGCTGGGCCCGGAACAGACCGCATCGAGTCGACTGACCCTGGCACAGGCGCTGAACTCGCTGGGCACGGCGATCGCGCCGATCTTTGGCGGCCTGCTGATCCTCGGCAACACGGTCAAGAGTGCCGATGAACTGGCCGCGTTGGGCGCTGCCGAGCAGCTGGCCTACCGCACCCAGGAAGCGCAGGCCGTGCAGGGCCCGTATGTCGGCCTTGCCATCGCGCTGGCCCTGCTGGCCGTGTTCGTCTACTTGTTCCGCCTGCCCGCATTGAACGAAACCACCGAGAATGCCGACCCGGTCAAGCACACGTTGATGGATGCGTTGCGCCATCGCCACGTGTTGCTCGGCGTGCTGGGCATCTTCTTCTACGTTGGCGCGGAGGTGTCGATCGGCAGCTTCATGGTCAACTACCTGTCCATGCCCAATATCGGCGGCTTCACCGAACAGCAGGCCACCGGGTTGGTGTCGGTCTACTGGACCATGGCGATGATCGGGCGCTTCGCCGGCGCGGCGATCATGATGCGTTTCTCGCCGCGCCTGCTGCTCACGCTTTTCGCCTCGGCCAATGTGGCGCTGCTCGCGCTGACCATGAGCACCGAAGGGCACGTGGCGGTGTATTCGCTGGTGGCCATCGGTCTGTTCAACTCCATCATGTTCCCGACCATCTTCGCGCTGAGCATCGAACGCCTGGGTTCGTTGACCAACAAGGCCTCGAGCCTGCTGATCATGGCCATCGTGGGTGGGGCGATCGTTCCGCTGCTGCAGGGCCTGCTGGCCGACCGTATCGGGCTGCACCTGTCCTTCATCCTGCCGTTGCTGTGCTACGGCTACATCCTCTTCTACGGCGTGTGGGGCTCCCGCCCGAGCGCCGCATTCCGCCAGGGAGCCTGAGGCCCGAATGAGCAAGATTGTCTGTTTCGGCGAGATTTTGATCGATCTACTTGCCCAACCGCCGGCCACGCCGGAGACGCCGCGCGCCTTCCTGCAGTACGCCGGTGGCGCGCCGGCCAACGTCGCCGTGGCCGCCGCACGGCTTGGTGCCGACACCCATTTCGCCGGCATGCTCGGCCAGGACATGTTCGGCGACTTCCTCGCCGACAGCCTGGCGGAGGCCGGGGTGGCGACCGACTGCATCGTGCGCACCGACGCGGCCAAGACCGCGCTGGCGTTCGTGGCGCTGGACGCACACGGGGAGCGCAGCTTCAGCTTCTACCGGCCGCCGGCGGCCGACCTGCTGTTCCGCAGTGAGCACTTCCACGGCAACTGCTTTGCCGGCACCAGCAGCTTCCATGTGTGTTCCAACAGCCTCACCGAAACCGAGATCGCCGACGCCACGCTGGACGGCATGCGCCGTGCGCGCGACGCGGGCGCGATGGTCAGCATCGACCTCAACCTGCGCCCCGCGCTGTGGCCGACCGGGGTGGACCCGCTGCCGCGGCTGTGGGAAGCGCTGTCGCTGGCCGAGCTGGTCAAGCTCTCGCGTGAGGAACTGGACTACCTGGCCGCGCCGCTCGGGGCGGACGGCAACACGGCCGTGATCGAGCGCCTGCTGGCCGCCCACGCGCAGGCGGTGGTGGTGACCGACGGTGCCGCACCGATGCGCTGGTTCACCCGCCAGGGCCAGGGGTCGGTCCGCGGCTTCGAGGTGCCCACCGTGGACACCACCGCCGCAGGCGATGCCTTCGTTGGCGGGCTGCTGTTCGCGCTCGGCGAACGCACCGCCGACGGCGCTGCCTTCGCCGCGTTCTGCCGCGAGCCGGGCGGCCTGCGGGACGCCATTCGCTTCGGTGCCGCCGTCGGCGCACTCGCCGTCACCCGCAAGGGCGCGTTCGCCGCCATGCCCAGCCGTGACGAAGTCCAGCAGCTGCTGCAGCAACAACAGGAACATGCCGCATGACCACGACCCTTCCGGCCCAGCCCGATTTCCGTTCCCCCGAATTCCTGCGCGCCCACATCGCGCAGAGCATGGCCTTCTACCAGCCCAACGAGATCGACCCGGACGGTGGCTTCTTCCACTATTACCGTGACGATGGCAGCGTCTACGACCGCAGCCACCGCCACCTGGTGAGCAGCACCCGTTTCGTGTTCAACCACGCGATGGCGTACCGCGAGTTTGGCAAGCCGGAGGACCTGAAGGCCGTCGAGCATGGCATCCGCTACCTGCGCGAGGTACATCGCAATCCGGTCAGCGGCGGCTACGCGTGGACGCTGCGCGATGGGGTGGTGGAAGATGCCACCAACCACTGCTACGGCGTCGCGTTCGTGCTGCTGGCCTACAGCTGCGCGCTCAAGGCCGGTATCGGCGAAGCGCGCGAATGGATGAACGAAATCTGGTTGCTGCTGGAAGCGCGCTTCTGGGAACCGGCGTTCGGCCTGTACAAGGACGAGGCCGACGCGGACTGGAACTTCAGCGACTACCGCGGCCAGAACGCCAACATGCACATGTGCGAGGCGATGCTGGCGGCGTTCGAGGCCAGCGGTGAAGCCCGCTACCGCGATCGTGCACTGCTCCTGGCCGACCACATGACCCGCCGCCAGGCCGCGCAGGCCGATGGCCTGGTCTGGGAGCACTACGACCCGCAGTGGCAGATCGACTGGGACTACAACCGCGACAACCCCAAGCACCTGTTCCGCCCGTGGGGGTTCCAGCCCGGCCACCAGACCGAGTGGGCCAAGCTGCTGCTGATCCTGGACTGCCATGTGCAGGCCGACTGGCTGGTGCCCACGGCACGGCACCTGTTCGACACGGCCGTGGCGCGCAGCTGGGACGGGACCCGGGGCGGTCTGTACTACGGCTTCGCGCCGGATGGCAGCGTGTGCGACGACGACAAGTACTTCTGGGTGCAGGCCGAGTCGCTGGCCACGGCCGCGCTGCTGGCTGCACGCACGGGCGACACGGCCTACTGGGACTGGTACGACCGTCTTTGGGCTTACGCCTGGCAGCACATGATCGATCACCGCTACGGCGCGTGGTATCGCATCCTGGATGCGGACAACCGCAAGTACAGCGATGAGAAGAGCCCGGCGGGCAAGACCGATTACCACACCATGGGCGCGTGCTACGAAGTGCTCAACGTAGTGCGTTGAGGTTTCTTCCAGCGAGGTGATGCATGAAGCGATGGGCGTGGGGCGTTGGACTGGTTCTGCTGCTTGCGCTTCATGCGCTGCCCGCAGGTGCGGTGCCGTTGCAGGCGCAGTGGTCGTTCCGGCTGCTGCCGGGCAACGCGCAGCTGGCGGCGCATCCCGAGGCCGGGCAATGGCGGCCGGCGGCGGTGCCCGGGTCGGTGCATACCGACCTGCTGGCCAATGGCGTGATTCCCGACCCCCATGCCGGTGCACCCGAGGCGGGGCTGCAGTGGATCGGCCTGGCCGACTGGGAGTACCAGGCAACGTTTGACGTGGACGCGGCCACGCTGGCACGCGCCCACGCCGAGCTGGCCTTCGACGGGCTGGATACGTTCGCCGAGGTCCGCCTCAATGACCGCGCCCTGCTGCGTGCCGACAACAGCCACCGCACCTGGCGTGCGCGGGTGGATGGGCAGCTGCGCGCCACCGGCAACGTGCTGCGCATCGTGTTCCGCTCGCCGATCACCACGCTGCTGCCGGGTGTGCAGGCGATGCCGCACAAGATCGCCGGCAACTACCCGTCGCCGTACGGGGATGAGCCCAGGGACGCGATGGTCGGCAACTTCGTGCGCAAGCCGGGCTACCACTTCGGTTGGGACTGGGGCCCGCGCTATGTCACCGCCGGCGTGTGGCGTCCGGTGCGGCTGGAGAGCTGGGGTACACAGCGCATCACCGATGTCGCGGTACTGACCACGGCGCTGGATGCGAAGCGTGCCGAGCTGCAGGTGGCGGTGGACGTAGAGAGCGCAGCGGCGCGCGATGCCCGCGTGCGCGTGGTGCTGATCGATCCGGACGGGCGGGTGGCCGCGACCGTGGAGCAGGCGGCTGCGCTGCGCGCAGGCCCGCAGGCGGTGTCGCTGCCGGTACGGCTGGAGCAGCCGCGGCGCTGGTGGCCGGTGGGGCAGGGCGAGCAGGCCCGCTACACGGTGCGTGCCAGTGTGGATGCAGGCACCCGCGATGCCGTGGAGGCCAGCATCCGCACCGGGTTGCGCACGGTGGAGCTGCGCCGTGAGAACGATGCCAAGGGCGGGCAGGGCTTCACCTTCGTCATCAACGGGGTGCCGATCTTCGCCAAGGGCGCCAACGTCATTCCGTTCGACATGTTCCCGGCGCGCGTCGACCGGGCGCGGATCCGGCGTGAGCTGACCGCTGCGCGCGACGCCAACATGAACATGCTGCGCAACTGGGGCGGCGGCTACTACGAGGACGATGCGTTCTTCGACATTGCCGACGAGCTGGGCCTGCTGGTCTGGCAGGACTTCATGTTCGGCGGCGGCATGCAGCCCGGCTACGACCCGGCCTTCCGCGCGAACGTGGTGGCCGAAGCGCGCGACAACGTGCGCCGGCTGCGCCGCCACCCCAGCCTGGTGCTGTGGTGTGGCAACAACGAGGAAGAGACCGCCTGGAAGGACTGGGGGCACGGTCGCGACCTGAAGGCAGCCGATCCCGTGTTTGCCGCTCGCGTCTGGCAGGGCTACGTCGATCTGTTCGGCCACGACCTGCGCAAGGTGGTGGCCGAGGAGGGGCTGGGCGTGCCGTATTGGTCCAGCTCGCCCAGCAATGACCTGGACACGGTGGCCAATGATTCCACCCGCGGCGACAAGCATTACTGGCAGGTGTGGGGAAACCCGGCGCTGCCGGTGCAGGCCTACCTGCGCGAGACCCCGCGTTTCATGTCCGAATACGGGCTGCAGGCCTGGCCGGTACTGCGCACGCTCGACGGCATCATTCCGGCGGACGAGCGTCGGATGGACAGCGCCACGGTGCGCGCCCACCAGAAGTTCATGGCCGGGGAGGGCAACCAGCGGTTGCTGCAGTACATCGAGCGGGAGTTCGGGACGCCGCGCGACTTCGCAGACTTCGTCTACCTGAGCCAGGTGATGCAGGCCGAGGGCATCGCGCTCGCCGCGCTGCACCACCGCGCCTCGCGTCCCTACACGATGGGCTCGCTGTACTGGCAGCTCAACGATGTGTGGCCCGGCGCATCGTGGTCGAGCATCGACCATGCCGGTCGCTGGAAGGCGCTGCATTTCCATGCCCGGCGCTTCTTTGCCGACCACGCGGTGGCGGCGCTGCGCGACGAGGGCGTCACCCGGGTCAGCCTGCTCAACGACCTGCAGGCGCCGCTCACGGCGCAATGGCGGTTGCGGGTGATGGATGTGGATGGGCGCGAGCTGTCCAGACAGCAGCATGCGGTGGTGGTACCCGTACTGTCGGCGCTGGAGGTGGGGCGGTTCACGGACGCGCAGCTGCTGGGCAAGGCGGACCCGGCGCGGACGGTGGCGGTGGTGGAACTGCTCGAAGGCCAGCGGGTGCTGTCGCGCCAGGTGGTGTACTTTGCGGCGGCCAAGGACATGCAGTTGCCGAAGATGCAGATCGACAGCGACCTGCAGACCGAGGGCGGCGGGTACGTGCTGACGCTGCGCTCGCCGTCCCTGGTGCGCGCATTGTGGATCGACTTCGATGGGCGCGATGTCACCTTGACGGACAACGCGCTGGACCTGGTGCCGGGCGAGCCTGTGACGATTCGCGTGAGCAGCGATGCCGACCTGCAGACGCTACGCCGGACGATGCGAATGACCTCGCTGGCCAACGTCCTGCGGTAGAGCCACGCCATGCGTGGCTGTGCGGTTCCCGACGCGCGTTACAGCGTGATCTGCTGGAAATTCTCGACGCGGTCGTGGCCGTGGGTGGCGTCACCGGTGCGCGGCAGCGGGTAATCCTCGAGGCGATCGAGCAGGCGGGTCTGCAGGCCGGCTTCACGGGCCGCATCGAGTTCTTCGACCACATCGGACAGGAACACGATCTGGTTGGCCGGCACGCCGATCGCCTGCACGATGTTGCGGTAGCTGGCAGCGTCGCGCTTGCCGCCGATCTCGGTATCGAACCATCCCGACACCAGCGCGGTGAGATCGCCTGCCTCGCTGAAGCCGAAGAACAGCTTCTGCGACGGCACCGAGCCGGAGGAATACACATACAGCGGCTTGCCTTCTGCATGCCAGCCGCTGAGCATCGCCGCAACTTCAGGGTAGAAGTGCGCCTTGTAGTCGCCGTTGCGGTAACCGGCTTCCCAGATCATGCCCTGCAGCGCCTTGAGCGCGGTGTGCTTGCGATCCTGGTCGATCCAGCCCTGCAGGGTCTCCACGATCAGGCTGTCCTGGCAGGCACCGCCGATCTCCACGGCCACCACATCCAGCCACCGACGTACTTCGGGCTGCTGGCCGTGCGCGGCGACGAAGCCGGGCAGCGCGTTGCGCGCATACGGAAACAGCACGTTCTTGACGAACGAGATGCTGCTCGTGGTGCCTTCGATATCGGTGAGGATGACGGTGGGGTGGGGCATGGATCAGGACGCCTTGGTCGGAATGTAGCGGGGGAATTTCTGCGCGATGTCGCTACCGGTGAAGTGCCCGACCCAGCCATCCGGCTCGGTGAAGAAGCGGATCGCCACGAAGCTGGGTTCGTCGCCCATGTCAAACCAGTGCGTGGTGCCGTCCGGCACCGCGATCAGGTCATCCTTCACGCACTCGATCTCGTAGACCTTGGCGTCCACGTGCAGGGTGAACAGGCCTGAGCCGGCGACGAAGAAACGCACTTCGTCTTCCTTGTGCAGGTGTTCGTCCAGGAACTTCCTGCGCAGTTCGGCGCGATTGGGGTTGTCCGGGGCGATCGAGGCCACGTCCACGCTCTTGAAGCCGTGCTCGGCGACGAGGCGGTCGATGTCGACCTTGTAGGCGGCGAACACCTCGTCCTGGCTGGCGCCGGGCGCAACCTCGTGCGCAGCCGTCCAGCGTTCGAAGGTCACGCCGATCTTCTTCAACGCGTCGGCAATGATCGCGCCGTCCTGGGTGTCCAGCAGCGGGGCGTCGGGGGCGTGGTCGTCGTAGATGCGCAGTCGGCTCATGGCGGCAGCTTGAACGTCGGGGGGGGTGAAAGATTATCAGCGCACGGGGCTGAATGGGGATGCGTCCTCATGACGCCAAGGCATGAGGTGCCGGCGCCACAGCGAATGCCGGCCGCTGGCCGGCTCCACGCCATGCCAGGCGTTCCCGGGAGCCGGCCAGCGGCCGGCACTACAGCAGATGTCGGTCGCGCCGGTAGTGCCGGCCGCTGGCCGGCTCCAGGCGGTATCCGGTCGACACGTAACAGCGGATGTCGGCAGCGCCGGTAGTGCCGGCCGCTGGCCGGCTCCAGACGGTATCCGGTCGACAGGGGTTCGTTCAGGGCCCGCGCAACTTGCGCAGCTCGAGTTCGCAGTGGAACAGGAACTCGAAGGCTTCCAGGTGGCGGCGGGCTTCGGCCATGTCGCGGCCCCAGGCATACAGGCCGTGGCCGTCGATCAGGTAGCCCCACATGCAGCCTTCGTCCAGCGTGGCCTCGACCTTGGCGGCGAGCTCGTCCATGTCCTGGGTGTTGGCGAACACCGGCACTTCAACCGCCGTTTCATGGGTGCTGTTGCCGTGGAAGGCCTTGAGCAGCTCGTAGCCTTCCAGCCGGATATGGCCGTTGGCGGCGTACAGGCGCGAGGCAATGGTCTGCACGGGGGAATGGGTGTGCAGCACGCAGCCGATCTCGGGGAAGCGGCGGTACAGCTGGGTATGCAGGAGGGTCTCGGCGGAGGGGCGCAACGGGCGGCCGACGGCCTTGCCGTCGAAGTCGACGACCATGATGTCGTCTTCGATCAGGCGCCCCTTGTCCTTGCCGGACACGGTGATGGCCGCATGCCGGTCGTCCAGCCGATGCGAGAAGTTGCTGCTGGTCGCGGGCGTCCAGCCGGCCTGGGCCAGCTCGCGGATGTTGTCGATCAGCACCTGGGCCAGTTCGCTGAGCCGGGCCGTGTCATAAGGGGTGGAGTTCATGGCTGGCATTTTAACTGTGTAGAGCAGGTAAGGGCAGTCAAGAGCATGTTCCCAGGATGGGCCGCGCGGGGTACGGGTTGCGGGGGACGCCGTAAACCCATCCATGGGGGCTTGGTCGCCGCTTGCACGTGTGCGCTGTCCTGCGCGCACGGCAAGACCGGGGTTGGGTTCCTGCCCAACCCGTCGGGCGTATACGCCCGACCCATGCGGCTCACACCCCCGCAACCCGTACCCCGCCCGACCCTCGACACGTTGAGGCGAGTGCCAGCAATTTGGGGGAGGGGAGGGAAAAAAGCAGAGCCGGCCTGTTGGCCGGCTCTTCAGGGTGGTGCGCGGGGGCCGTCGGGACGGCCGTCCCGTCAGCCGCGGAGGCGGCTGTGTTTCATGCTGTAGCCGAAGTAGATCGCGAAGCCGACGACGGTCCAGACGCCCATCAGCATCCAGTTGTGCAGGGTCATGGCCGAGAGCAGGGCCAGGCAGCTCAGCACGCCCAGGCTGCAGATCAGCCAGGCGGCCGGGATGCGGAACGGGCGGGGCAGGTCGGGCTGGGTGCGGCGCAGGATCAGGACGCCGGCACAGACCGCGGCGAAGGCGATGAGGGTGCCCATCGAGGTCAGTTCGCCCAGCACGTCCAGCGGGAACAGGGCCGCCAGCAGGGCGATGCCGATGCCGGTGATCACGGTGTTGATGTGCGGGGTGCGGTACGTCGGGTGGATCTTGGTGAACACCGGCGGCAGCAGGCCGTCGCGGGCCATGATCATGAAGATGCGCGGCTGCGCGATCACCATCACCAGCACCACCGAGGACAGGCCGATCAAGGCGCCGATCTCCACCACCACGCGCAGCCACCCCAGGCCCGGGTGCGCGGCCACCGCGGTCACCACCGGCTCGTCGGTGCCCAGCATCGTGTACGGCACCAGCCCGGTCATCACTGCGGCCATCGCGATGTAGAGCACGGTGCAGACCACCAGCGAGAGCAGCATGCCGATGGGCATGTCGCGCTGCGGGCGGTGCGATTCCTGGGCGGCGACCGACACGGCCTCGAAGCCGATGTAGGCGAAGAACACCATCGCGGCACCCCGCAGGACACCTTCGAAGCCGAACTTGCCCGGTCCTTCGTTGGCCGGAATGAACGGGGTCCAGTTGGCCGGGTCCACGTACTTCCAGCCGACCACGATGACCAGCACGATCAGGCCGGTCTTGAGGACCACCATCGCCATGTTCATCGCCGACGACTTGCTGATGCCTACGTAGCACAGCCAGGTCAGCAGCAGCACCAGGATGGCCGCCGGCAGGTTGGCGATCGATCCGGTGGGGCGCAGTTGCGCGTCCAGCGGTGCGCTGACCAGCGCCGCGGGCAGGTAGAGGTCGAAATGGCTGAGCAGGCTCAGGAAATAACCCGTCCAGCTCACCGCCACCGCCGACGCCGAGACGCCATATTCCAGCACCAGCATCCAGCCGATGAACCAGGCCGAGAGCTCGCCGAAGGTCGCGTAGGTGTAGGTATAGGCGCTGCCCGAGACCGGCACCATCGCGGCGAATTCGGCGTACGCCATGGCGCAGAACGCGCAGCAGATCGCGGCGAGCACGAACGACAGCATGATCGCCGGGCCGGCATGGTTGGCCGCGGCCTGGCCGGTGATGACGAAGATGCCGCCGCCGATGACCGCGCCGATGCCCAGCGCGGTCAGGCCCCACGGGCCGAGCGTGCGGCGCAGGCTCAGTCCGTTGGCGTCTTCATGGGCGGCGTGCGGGTGCTTGGTGGCCCACAGTTGTTTCAGCATGGATCAGGACGCCTTGTTGAGCTTGCTGTGGCGGATGCCGTAACCGAAGTAAATCAGCAGGCCCAGTACCGTCCAGCCCACGAACAGGTGCCAATGCACCACGAACGCCTGCCAGAACAGGAACAGGCAGGACAGCGCGCCCACCGGGCAGATCAGCCACACCACCGGCACGCGGAACGGACGGGTCAGCTCCGGGCGCGTGTAGCGCAGCACCAGCACGCCCACGCAGACGGTGGCGAAGGCCAGCAGGGTGCCCATCGAGACCAGCTCGCCCAGTACGTTCAGCGGCATCAGGCCGGCCAGCGTGGCGGCGAGGACGCCGACCACGATGGTCGCCCAGTACGGGGTGCGGAAACGGGGGTGCACCTTGCCGAAGATCTTCGGCAGCAGGCCGTCGCGCGAGATGGTGTAGGCGATGCGGGTCTGCCCCATCATCATCACCAGCACCACCGAGGACAGGCCGGCGATCGCGCCGATTTCCACGAACGTCTTCAACCAGGACAGGCTCGGGTAGGCTTCCAGTGCCGTGGCCACCGGCTTGTCGGTGCCCAGCAGGTTGTACGGCAGCAGGCCCGTCAGTACCGCACACACGATGATGTAGACAATGGTGCACACGGCCAGCGAGCCGAGCAGGCCGATGGGCATGTTGCGCTGCGGGTCCTTGGTTTCACCCGCCGCGGTGGAGACCGCATCGAAGCCGATGTAGGCGAAGAACACGATGGTCGCCGCGCGGAACACGCCGCTCCAGCCGAACTCGCCGGACACGCCGGTGTTTTCGGGGATGAAGGGCGTCCAGTTGGCCGGGTCGATGTACATGGCGCCGAAGCCGATGAACAGGCAGATCACGGTGACCTTGATGGCTACGATGATCGCGTTGACGAAGGCCGACTGGGTCACGCCCACGTACAGCAGGCCGGACACCGCCGCCACGATCAGTACCGCCGGCAGGTTGAACAGCTTGCCGGAGGACACGAACTCATGACCGGTCCAGGCGATGGGGGCCGAGCTGAGCGCGTCGGGGAAGGGCATGTGCAATGTGGTGGTGATGAAACTGATCAGGTACGCCGACCAGCCCACCGCCACCGACGCCGAGGCGAACAGGTATTCCAGCACCAGGCACCAGCCGATGAACCAGGCCATGCCTTCGCCCAGGGTGGCGTAGGAGTAGGAGTAGGCGCTGCCGGAAACCGGCATCATCGCGGCGAACTCGGCGTAGCACAGGCCGGCCAGGGCGCAGGCGAAGCCGGCGATCACGAAGGACAGCATGACGGCCGGGCCGGCGTGGTTGGCGGCGGCCTGGCCCGTCAGCACGAAGATACCGGCGCCGATCACCGCGCCGATGCCGAGCATGATGAGGTGTTTCGCCGTGAGGGTCCGTTTCAGTGTGGCTTCGCCGTCCAGGCTGCCTTCGACCGGCTCGCCGGCATCAACGTGGCCGGCCGGTTCGACCGGCTTGACCCTCAACAGAGACTTCAGCATGCAATGCTTCCCAGTAGAGCGGGGCTCGGCCCCGCTGAATAAAAAGGTAGGTGCGCGATGCATTGCCGCGCACCTTGATGAATCGCTGTGCCGCCCCCACGAGGGCGACCGCTGTACCTTAGCCAAAGCTGAAGCCTGCGCACAAGCGCAAAT
The DNA here is from genome assembly GCF_057839485.1 of Stenotrophomonas sp. KH_036_B. Taxonomy (NCBI): domain Bacteria; kingdom Pseudomonadati; phylum Pseudomonadota; class Gammaproteobacteria; order Lysobacterales; family Lysobacteraceae; genus Stenotrophomonas; species Stenotrophomonas sp. KH_036_B. Next base: position 1,945,116 of record NZ_CM174491.1, read on the forward strand.
GCAGCATGACCGGCGATAATCGTCATATTCTTCTTCCCACCCCGGTCGCCATGTCCCTTATCCCTGAATCCGTTGTAGGACTTGACGCCGCGCTGCGCGCCCAACTGGCCGATTACGCCCGTCGTTACCCCGAACACGCCGCGCTGGCTGACGAATTCAGCACACTGCTGGACGACCCGGAGAACCCGTTCCTGCGCAGCCGCCTGGCCGGGCACTTCACCGGCAGCGCCTGGCTGGTCAGCGCCGACGGCGCGCGGGTGCTGCTGACCCACCACCGCAAGCTGGACCGCTGGCTGCAGCTGGGCGGGCATGCCGACGGCGAGCGCGATCTGGCCCAGGTGGCGCTGAAGGAGGCCGAGGAGGAATCCGGGCTGGGCGGGCTGGTGCTGGAGGATGGCGTGCTGCTGGACATCGACAAGCACTGGATTCCCGAACGCACGGACGCTCCGGGGCACTGGCATTACGACGCGCGCTATGTGGTCCGGGCGCTGGGCAGCGAGACCTTCGCGATCAGCGAGGAATCGCTGGCACTGGCCTGGCGCGAGGTGGTCGACGTGGCCAACGCGGCGATCGAGACGCCCGACGGCGACGATTCGTTGCCGCGCATGGCCAAACGGTGGCTGGCGCGCTGATTCAAACGCGCGTCGCGCCGCGCGAGCGCACCGTCTGCCGCCGCTGCGATCAATACAGAACGCGCGTCCGCAAGGTGCCCGGAATCGCGGCCAGCTCGTCACGCACGGCGCCGGCCTGTGCCTCGCTGGCGGTGATGTCGATCACCACGTAGCCCACCTTCGGATCGGTGCGCAGGAACTGGCCGTCGATGTTGACGTTGTGGCGCGAGAAGATCTCGTTGACCTTGGACAGCACGCCCGGCACGTTCTGGTGGATGTGCAGCAGGCGCAGGCTGTCCTCATGCTCGGGCAGGGTCACTTCCGGGAAGTTGACCGCCGACAGGGTGCTGCCGTTGTCGCTGTAGCGCACCAGCTTGGCCGCCACTTCGATGCCGATGTTGTCCTGCGCTTCGAGCGTGCTGCCCCCCACGTGCGGGGTGAGGATGACATTGTCGTGCGCGGTCAGCGGCGACACGAACGCGTCGCCGTTGCCCTTGGGCTCGACCGGGAACACGTCCAGCGCCGCGCCGCCGATGTGGCCCGAACGCAGCGCCGCATCCAGCGCATCGATGTCTACCACGGTGCCGCGCGCGGCGTTGATCAGGTGCGCGCCGGCACGCATGCGGGCCAGCTGCGGTGCGCCGATCAGCCACTGGGTGGCCGGCGTCTCGGGCACGTGCACGGTGACGATGTCGGCGCGGGACAGCAGGTCGTCCAGGTCGATCGCCGCGCGCGCGTTGCCGAGCGACAGCTTGGTTTCGATGTCGTGGAAGATCACCTGCATGCCCATTGCTTCGGCCATCACCCCCACCTGGGTGCCGATGTGGCCGTAACCGATGATGCCCAGGGTCTTGCCGCGCACTTCGTGGCTGCCCGCGGCCGACTTCGACCAGCCGCCGCGATGGCATTCGGCGTTCTTCTGCGGAATGCCGCGGGTCAACATGATCGCCTCGGCGATCACCAGTTCGGCCACGCTGCGGGTATTGGAATAGGGTGCATTGAAGACCGGTATGCCGGCCAGTTCGGCGGCGTCGAGGTCGACCTGGTTGGTGCCGATGCAGAAGCAGCCCACGGCCATCAGGCGCTTGGCGTGCGACAGAACGTCGGCGCTGAGCTGGGTGCGCGAGCGGATGCCCACGATGTGTGCTTCGGCGATGCGGGCCTTCAGCTCGTCCTCGGGCAGCGCTTTGCTGTGCAGTTCGATCTGGGAGTAACCGGCGGCGCTGAACACGTCGATCGCGGTCTGGCTCACCCCCTCCAGCAACAACACGCGGATATCCTGCTTCGGGAACGAGGTCTTCTTCGGCGACATGGGCGAGCGGCAGCATGTTGGACGGGAGCTGCCCACTATGCCAGATCGGGGCGCCGATGGTGCGGTGCGCCATGGCCGGTGCGGACGGTTTCAGATGCGACCAATATCGGCCGAGGTCGCACGACCCACGGGCGTGCGCTACCCTTTCCGATTCCCGCCCGCTCTTGTTCCCATGACCGACCCGCGCCTTGAATCGCTCCTGCAGGACTGCCCCGGGCTGCGGCTCACGACCGAGCCGGCCGACCTGGAACACTACGGGCGCGACTGGACCCGTCGCTGGACGCCGGCGCCCCTGGCAATCGCGCTGCCCGGCAGCGTCGAACAGGTCCAGGCCATCCTGCGCTGGGCGAGTGCCCAGGGCGTGGCCGTGGTGCCCTCCGGTGGGCGAACCGGCCTGAGTGGCGGCGCGGTGGCAGCGCAGGGCGAGCTGGTGCTCAGCCTGGAACGCATGAACAAGCCGCTGGCCTTCGACGCGGTGGACCGCACGCTGACGGTACAGGCCGGCATGGCGCTGGAGGCGGTCCACAATGCCGCACGCGAGCACGGCCTGATCTACCCGGTCGATTTCGCGGCGCGTGGCTCGTGCTCGATCGGCGGCAACATCGCCACCAATGCCGGCGGCATCCGCGTCATCCGCTACGGCAATACCCGCGAATGGATCGCCGGGCTGAAGGTGGTCACCGCCAGCGGCGAGCTGCTCGAACTCAACAAGGGGCTGATCAAGAACTCCAGCGGCTATGACTTCCGCCAGCTGCTGATCGCGTCCGAGGGCACCTTGGGCGTGATCGTCGAGGCCACCCTGAAGCTCACCGATCCGCCGCCGGCCAGCAACGTGATGCTGCTGGCGCTGCCGTCGTTCGAGGTGTTGATGCAGGTGTTCGCCGCCTTCCGCGAGCGCATGCAGCTGCAGGCCTTCGAATTCTTCACCGACCGGGCGCTGGAACACGTGCTCGCGCACGGCGCGCAGGCCCCGTTCGCCGAGGTCCACCCGTTCTACGTGGTGACCGAATTCGCCGCGGGCGACGACGCGCAGGAGGCCGCCGCGATGGCCGCCTTCGAAGCCTGCATGGAGCAGGGCTGGGTCAGCGATGGCGTGGTCAGCCAGAGTGATGCACAGGCCGCGCAGCTGTGGCGCCTGCGCGAAGGCATCACCGAGGCGGTGGCGCGCTACACGCCCTACAAGAACGACGTGTCGGTGCGGATCTCGGCCATGCCTGCGTTCATGGCGCGCACCCAGGCGCTGATCGGCGAGGCCTACCCGCACTTCGACGTGGTCTGGTTCGGCCACATCGGCGACGGCAACCTGCACATCAACGTGCTCAAGCCCGATGGCACCGATGACGCGCAGTTCCTGCAGCAGTGCGAGCACGTGACCAAGCTGCTGGCGCAGGTGCTGAAGGATTTCGACGGCAGCATCTCGGCCGAACACGGCATCGGGCTGGTCAAGAAGGGCTACCTGGACAGCACCCGTGGCGCGGCGGAAATCGCGCTGATGAAGGCGGTCAAACGTGCGTTTGATCCCCAAGGGCTGCTGAATCCCGGCAAGGTTTTCGACCTGTAGCAGGCGACAGGATTTCACGCAGCCGATACCCTTTGCGCTTTCCTGTCTTGAATGACCCGAACATGATGCGATCGATCCTGCTCCTCGCCGTGCTTGCGCTGCCGCTGTCCGCCGTCGCGTCCAGCTTCGCCGGTTCTTCGGCCGGTTCCGCCTCCGGCGCGTCGTCGGCCGGGTCGTCCAGCTCGGACGACGACAAGGTGGTGGTCGACGCCCGCGAAGATGCGGCCGCATTCGTGGCCACCGACGGTGCCATCCGCGGTGCCCGCCTGGAGGCCGCGCTGCTGCACCTGCGTGAAACCGGCGCCGCCCAGCGCGATGCCAGCGACATGCAGCTCGCCCAGGCCCTGCTGGCCCGCTGATGCAACCCCGCCGCCGGGCCCTGCGCCGATGCGCGGCGGTCTTGGCGGCGTTGCTGTCCGCCCCGGCCGCCCATGCCGCCCTGAAGCTGCAGTTGCAGGCGGACGGTCTCGACCCCGAGCAGGTCGCGAAGGCCAACGCCGTGCTGGACGCGGCGCCCGCGCTGTTACCTGCGTCCTGGCAGGCACGCTTCGCCGCTCCCGTAACGCTGTCATGGTCGGATCGGCTCCCCGATACCGTGCATGGTCGTGCCCGGCACGGTGCCATCACCCTGCGGCGCAGCCTGCTTGACGAGGTCCAGCCCGGCCAGCCGTTGCCGCGTGCGGTGCAGGCCGCGCTGATCCATGAGTTGACCCATGTGCTGGATCGCGCCCCCGGCGGCGGGTGGTCGTACAGCGCACGCTGGCGTGACCTGGCCGGCTGGCAGCGGCGTCCGTGGCGGCTGGGCCGCGGCGCGAATGCGTTCACCGAGCGCAGCCCCGATCCCTACGAACGGCACAGCCCGGCCGAGTACCTGGCGGTCAATGCCGAGCACTACCTGCTTGATGCCAACTATGCCTGCCGGCGCCCGGCACTGGCGGCGTGGTTTGCCGACCACATCGGGGCCAGGCCGCAGTCGGCGTGCGACCCGCGCGTGGCGCTGGTGCAGGCGGGCGATGTCACCGGCGAGGCCTCGCTGCTGGAACTGGATCCGCAGCGGGTGTACGCGGTGGATTACCTGCTGGCCGAAGGCAACGACCAACTGATGAGCCGCTGGGGCCACAGCATGCTGCGGTTGGTGATCTGTGCCCCCGGACGGCCACGCGGTCCGGGGTGCCGGCTGGATCTGGCCCACCACCGGGTGTTGTCGTTCCGTGCCTTCGTCGGCGATGTGCAGATTTCAAGTTGGCGCGGCCTCACCGGCGCGTATCCATCGCGCTTGTTCGTGCTGCCGCTCAACCAGGTCATCAACGAATACACCCAGTTGGAGCTGCGCGGCCTGGTGTCGGTACCGCTGGCGTTGCAGCCGGGCGACATCGCCACGCTGCTGGAGCGGGTAGGGCAGGTGCATTGGAGCTATGACGGGCGGTACCGATTCGTGAGCAACAACTGCGCGGTGGAAACCGGCAAGTTGCTGCAGGAAGGCGTGCCGCGTTGGGCCGACCCTGGGCTGAACCGGCTCAGCCCGAGTGGCCTGCTGCGTCGGCTGGAGCGGCAGGGGCGTGCGGATGGCGCAGTGTTGGAGGATCGGCGCGAGGCCATGCGGTTGGGCTACTACTTTCCGTCGGCGCAGGCGCATTACCAGCAGCTGTTCGATGTGGCGCGCGCGGAACTGGTGCTCCCGACCGCGCAGGTCACCGCGTGGCTGCAGCTGCCCGCCGCGCAGCGCGCGGCATGGGCCGAACGCGGCGGCTTGCGCGCCACCTCGGCGCTGTTGCTGCTGGAGCAGGCGGCGCGCAACCGGGAAGAGCTGCGGGCGCGCGACGGGTTGAAGCGTGCGTTGGAGGGTTCAGGCGCCGGCGAGGATGCGGCGCTCGCGTCGCTGCGCGCACTGCTGGACGACGCGGGGCAACTGGTGAATCCGGCAGGGCTGGTTGGCAGCAATGGGTATGGCTTGCCGACGGCGGAAGAGCGGGTCATCGCTGCCGACGCCACACGCCAGATCAGCGCGCGCGGCATCCCGGCGTGGACGGCGTTGCAGGCGCAGCTGCGCGCGCAGCTGCCGGCGCACGAGCAGCAGGAGCTGGCGACGATCGACGAAACGCTGAACCGTCTGGGCAACCGCATGCGCCAGCTCGCGCGCGCACCGTAGAGCCACGCCCTGCGTGGCTGCGCGGTGCCCGGCGAAAAACAGCCACGCATGGCGTGGCTCTACGGGATTTCAGCGTAATCGTCCTGTGCACGTAACGGTTCGTAGAGACACGCCATGCGTGTCCACCGCGCGACGCGGCGCCGCAGGCGTTTCACCCCCGCTAACACGGCGGGCGCTAGCATCTCCGGTTGAACCAGAACATCGGCAAGGAGTCGAACATGCGTGCATCTCCCTTGATTTCCAGCCTGGCCATCGCCGCCGCCCTGGCGGCGTGCCAGCCGGCACAACAGGCCGGGGGCACACCGCCCGGCGCCAGCCCCGCCGGGAATGAAGTGGCGCCGCCCGCGGCCGCGCCCACCTCCGACGAACGCGTCTATGCCTTCCAGTGCGGTGATCTTGCCGTGCAGGCAACCTATCGCGGACAGGACGCCGCGACCGTGGTGGCGGGCAACCGCACCTTCGCGATGGCCAACGAAGTGGCGGCCTCCGGCGCCAGGTACGGCGACGGGCAGGGCAACACCTTCTGGACCAAGGGCACCACCGAGGGCACGCTCTCGCTCAAGGGTGAGCCTGAGCGTGCCTGCACCGGTTCCGGGAAGGAAGGCGAGGTCGTGGCGGCCGCCGCTCCCGTTGCCGCGACGGCCTTCCGTGCCACCGGCAACGAGCCCGGCTGGTTGGCCCAGGTAAGCGCGGGCGACGCTCCCCGTCTCCACGTGGAGACCGGCTACGGCGAACAGACGTTCGAGGTTGCCTCGCCCACCCAGGGCAAGGACGGCTGGTCAGGCAAGGCCGCCGATGGCACCGACATCAAGCTCAGTTTCCAGCGCACCGTCTGCCAGGACACCATGAGCGGGCAGGGATTCGGTGCCACGGTGATGCTGACGGTAGGGGCACGCCAGTACCACGGGTGCGGCGACTTCGCGGGTGCGCCGTCGCTGGCCGAGCGTCCCTGAGCGGGGCGACCGCAAGCGAGCTCAGTCCTGTGCGCGGCACGGGTCCGGCGCGACCAGGGTGAACAGGTCGTAGCGGTTGCCGATGTTGATGAGCGCGCCGCGGAGGGAGCAGTCATCGCGGTGCTGCTCGAACAGGTCGGCGAACTGCTGTTCGCGCCCGTCGCAGAATTCCGCGCTCGCCTGTTCCAGCTCACGGCGGCGCGCCTCGTCATAGGCTTCTTCACCGGCAAAATGCTGGCAGGTGTTCTCGCGCGCCAGGAAGGCGCGGACATCCTCAGGCACGCTGCAGTAGACGCGGATGTCGTCCAGATCGTAGACATCGTCGGACACCTCGCAGCCGGCATCGGCACGGGCACGTTGCAGTGCGTCGAACGGGTCGGGCGTATCGGCCACCGCCGCCGCGTCCTGTGCGGGCGCAGCCGCGCTGACCGCAGCCACGTCCGTTGCCGGAGGCACTGGGTCAGCGGCGCTGGCGTCCACGTGCTGGTCGGCTGCCCGCGGCGAACACGCCGCGAGCAGGACGAGCAGGACCGTGGTGCTGGCAGCCACCCATGGGGTGGCGCTACGCACGGTCAATCAGCGCGACCGGCGAATTCGCCGGTGGCGGTGTTGACCAGCACGCGTTCGCCGTTGGAGATGTACTCCGGCACCATGATTTCGAGGCCGGTGCTGAGCCTGGCCGGCTTCGGGCGCTTGGTGGCGGTGCCACCCTTCAGCTCGGGCGGGGTCTCGACCACTTCCAGCACCACGCTGCTCGGCATCTGCACGGCCACCGGCTGGTCGTCGATGACCTGCACGTAGATGCCGGTCAGTCCGTCGGTGATGTAACCGGCGTCGTCGCCGATGACATCGGCATCCAGGGTGTAGGGCGTGTAATCCTCATCGTCCATGAAGACGAACGCATCGCCGTCCTTGTACGAATAGGTGGACTGGCGGCGCAGCAGCTCGACTTCCGGCAGGTTGTCGTCGGCGTCGAAGCTGGCGTCGAGCTTGTTGCCGCCCGGCACGCTGTACATGATGAAGCGGAAGCGGACGTTGCCGCCGCGGCCCTGCGGCGAGCTGCGCTCGATGTCGCGGATCTGGTAAACGCCGCCGTTGTATTCGACGACGTTGCCTTTCTTGATGTCGTTGGCTTTCATGGGAATGAAGGTCGGTTCGTGGGAGGTAGGGTGCTTGCTTACTTGGGTGCCAGGCGCACCGCACCGTCCAGGCGGATGGTTTCGCCATTGAGGTAGGTGTTGCCGAGGATGTGTCCGACCAGGCTGGCGAAGTCGTCCGGCTTGCCCAGGCGGGGCGGGAACGGAATCGAGGCGGCCAGCGACTCCTGCACGGCCGGCGGCATGCCGTCGACCATCGGGGTCCAGAAGATGCCTGGCGCGATGGTCATCACGCGGATGCCGAAACGCGACAGTTCGCGGGCCATCGGCAGGGTCATGCTGACCACGCCACCCTTGGACGCGGCGTAGGCGGCCTGGCCGATCTGGCCTTCGTACGCGGCCACGCTGGCGGTGTTGATGATCACGCCGCGCTCGCCGTCTTCGCCGGGCGTGTTGTGCTGCATGCGGTTGGCGGCGGCCTTGGCGACGTTGAAGCTGCCCACCAGGTTGACCATGATCGTGTTCTGGAAGGTGGACAGCGCCATCGGCGCCTCCTTGCCCAGCACGCGGCCGGCGCCGAGGATGCCGGCGCAGCTGACCACGGCATTGAGGCCGCCCAGGAAGTCGTGCGCGGCATCGATCTGCGTGGCCACGGCGGCCTCGTCGCTGACGTTGGTGCTGAAGTAGCGGGCATTGGCCTCGCCCAGGTCGGCCACGGCGGCCGCACCCTTGTCGTCATTGAGGTCGAACAGGGCCACCTTGGCGCCCTGGCCGACCAGGAACTGGGCGACGGACAGGCCAAGGCCGGAAACGCCGCCGGTGACAACGGCGCGGACAGAAGACAGCTGCATTGCACGATCCCGCTGGTTCAAGAGCCGCCGATTCTAGCGGATGCCGGCGCGTTCGCCGTTGTGCAGCGCGTGCAGGGCTCAGTGGCGCGGCGCCAGCCGCCGGGCAAACTCATCCGGGGCCAGGCCAGGCGCGAACAGGAAGCCCTGGCCGACCGTCACGCCCATGCCATGCAGGAACCGCCGCTGCTCCTCCGATTCGATGCCTTCGGCGACCAGGCCCAGCCCCAGGCTGCGTGCGATGCCGCATACCGCCTCGCAGACGGCCACGTCCGATCGGTTGCCCGGCACGCCCTCGACGAACAGCTGGCTGAGCTTGAGCCCGTGGATCGGCAGCCGGCGCAGGTAGTTGAGCGCGCTGTAGCCTTCGCCGAAGTCGTCGATGGTCAGCAGCACCCCCATTTCGCGCAGCCGGGCGAAGGTCTGCAGGGTGTCCGGCGCGTCTTCGATCAGCACCCGCTCGGTGAATTCCAGTTCCAGCGCGCTGCCGGGCAGGCCGTACTGGTCCAGTGCCTGGCGCACGTTGCGCGCCAGGTCCTCGCCCACGAACTGGCGGTAGGAGACGTTGACCGCGACCCGCACGATGCCCAGCCCCGCATCCTGCCACTGGCGGACCTGCCGGCAGGCTTCGTTCAACACCCACAGCCCGATGCGCACGATGTCGCCGGTGCTTTCGGCATGGCCGATGAAGATGTCCGGGCGCAGCTCGCCCAGCTGTGTGTTGCGCCAGCGGATCAGGGCCTCGGCGGCCACCATCTGGCCGGTGTGCAGGTTCACCTGTGGCTGGTAGACCAGATGGAACTCGTCGTCGTCCAGCGCGCGGTGCAGCTTGCTTTCGATCTGCAGCCGGTCGTGCTGGCGCTGCGCCAGTTCGGGTGAGAATACCTGCCAGCCGTTGCGGGTGCGGCGCTTGCAGTCGTACATGGCGATGTCGGCGTTCTGGATCAGCTGCTGCGGGCGCAGCCCGTCCTGCGGGGCCCGCGCGATGCCGATGCTGGTGGTCACGGCGAACTCGTCGCTGCCGAAGCGGAACGGGGTGGAGAAGGCGTGGGTGATCGCCTCGGCCAGGCGCTCGGGCTGGTCGGGCTGGTCGCGGGTGTCGCACACCACCAGGAACTCGTCGCCGCCGAAGCGGGCCACCAGCCCTTCGGTACCGATCGCGGTGGAGATGCGGCGGGTGGCATCGATCAGCAGCTCGTCGCCGGCGTTGTGGCCGAGCAGGTCGTTGACGGTCTTGAACCGGTCCAGGTCGATGTACAGCACCCCCACCCGGCAGTGGGTGGGGCTGGCCATGCGCGTGGCCAGGTCGGTCAGCACCGCATCGCGGTTCATGATGCCGGTGAGTGGATCGGTGCGCGCCTGGATGCGCAGGGTTTCTTCGGCATGCTTGCGCGAGGTGATGTCCTGCACGGTGCCCGCGATGCGCGCGGCATTGACGTCGCCGGCCTCGGCCTCGCCGATCATGCGCACCCAGAACGAATGCCCGTCGCTGCGTTGCCCCTGCAGTTCCAGCTCGAACGGTGCCTGGCGGTCGATCACATCCAGCAGCGCCTGCTGCAGCTGGGAGCGGTCGTCCAGGCGCAGGCACTCCATCAGGTGCGCCATGTCCTGCAGCGGCGGTTCCTGGCCGAGGATGCGCGCGGCCTCATCGGTGAGGTACAGGCGCTGCAGGCCCCGGTCCCATTCCCAGCCGCCGATGTGGGCCAGCGACTGCGCGCGGTCGAACAGGGTGTTGTTGCGCTTGAGCTCGGTGATGTCGCTGAACAGCCCGAACACGTGGTCGGGCGTATCGCGGCCGGTGCCGTACACGGGCACGTTGGTGGTGGAGATCCAGATCATCCGCCCGCGCGGGCGGTGGTACAGGCCCACGATCGTGCTCCGTACGATGCGCCCGCGGTGCAACGCCTCACTGGCCGGCCACTGTTCGCGGGTCAGCGGGTGGCCGTGCTCGTCCACGCTGATCCAGTCCTCCGCTGCCAGCAGCGCCTTCAGGCTGCCGCCGTTGCCCTGGGTGCCCAGGATGCGGTGCGCGGCCGGGTTGGCCGACACCACGTGCAGGTTGCGGTCGAACAGGATCACGCCCTTGTCGATGGATTCCATCAGCAGCCGGTAGCGCGATTCGGCCTGCCAGCGGCTGCTCAGGTCGCGCGCCACCGCCACGATGCAGTGCTCGTCCTGGTGTTCGAACCCGGCCGAATGCACCTCCACCGGAAACCGGCTGCCGTCGCCGCGCATGTTGGTGACCTCGATGACGTAGGTCTCCCCGCGCCGAAGCGCTTCCCAGACCGGATCCAGGTGGTCGCTGGGCAGGTCCGGGTTCAATAGTTCAATGGGCTGGCCGATGATGTCTTCGCGGGCCCGGCCGTAGGCGCGCACGCCGGCCTTGTTGAGGTCCAGCACCACCCCCGATTCGCTGAGGATGCTCACCGGGTCGGGCACCGCATCGAACAGCGCGGTGTAGCGCCGCAGCGCCAGCTGGCGTTCGTCCATCGCCTCCTGCAGGGCCTGCTGCACGTTGCGAAGCAGGCCGTGCACGTCTTCGCCGGGCGGCTGCGCCAGCGCCTGCTGCAGGGCCGCCAGCGCATGCACGTGCGCGGTGAGGTGGTCACCGACCGCTGCATCCTTGCGCGGGCGGCGTCGACTCATGTGGCGGCCAGTGCCTTTCCCGCCTTGCTGCCGGTTTCGCGACCGAGCAGGGCGGCGAGCCAGCGGCCGGTCGCGGCCAATGCGGGAAGGTCGATGCCGGTCTGCATGCCGATGCCCTGCAGCAGGTACACGACGTCCTCGCTGGCGACGTTGCCGCTGGCGCCCTTGGCATACGGGCAACCGCCGGCCCCGGACACGGCCGAATCGACCACGCGCACGCCTTCCTCCAGGCACGCATCGATGTTGGCCAGGGCCTGGCCGTAGGTGTCATGGAAGTGCACGGCCAACGCCGCCATCGGCACTTCGGCGGCAACCGCATGCAGCATCGCCCGCGCCTTGCGCGGCGTGCCCACCCCGATGGTGTCGCCCAGCGAGATTTCGTAACACCCCATTCCGTGCAGCGCGCGCGCCACGCGGACCACGTCGCTGACCGGCACGTCGCCCTGGTAGGGGCAGCCGAGCACGGTGGACACATAGCCGCGCACCTTCACCCCGTCGGCGCGGGCGCGTTCGAGGATGGGGGCGAAGCGGGCAAGCGATTCGTCGATCCCCGCGTTGGTGTTGGTGCGGTTGAAGGTTTCCGACGCGGCGGTGAACACCGCCACTTCCTGCACGCCCACCGCGCGCGCGCGGTCGTAGCCCTGTTCGTTGGGCACCAGCACCGGATAGGCGATGCCGGGCACCCGCTCGATCCCGGTGTAGACCTCGGCCGCATCGGCCAGCTGCGGCACCCAGCGCGGGCTGACGAAGCTGGTGGCTTCAATGGTGCGCAGGCCGGTGAGCGACAGCTGGCGGATCAGCTCGATCTTGTCGGCGGTGGCCACCGGCTGGGCTTCATTCTGCAGCCCATCGCGCGGGCCGACCTCGACGATGCGTACGAAATCATCCATGGCGATGCTCCCCATGGGTGGGAAGACGCACAGCCTGACGCGGACGGGTGGGGGATGGGGTCACGGAAGTTCCTGGCGACGTGGAGCGGCCCAGGTTTCCCTGTGGGCCATGAAAGGGGGATACGCGGGATGGGCGGCAAAGCGGCCAGCCCACCGTCAGGTGGGGCGGTGGCAGACCGCTTCGACATTGTTGCCGTCCGGGTCCAGCACGAACGCCCCGTAGTAGTCGGGGTGGTAGTGCTCGCGGATGCCGGGCGCGCCGTTGTCGCGGCCGCCAGCGGCCAGCGCGGCGCGGTGGAACGCATCCACCTCGTCCCGGCTGCCGGCACTGAAGGCCACGTGCACGCCGCCATGGGCACCGGGCGCGTTGCCGATCCAGAAATCCGGCTTGCCGGTACGGCCGAACCCGGCGTGGGCGTCGGCGCCAGTCTGTTCGGCGGTGACCTCCATCACCACGCGGATGCCCAAGGGGGCCAGCGCCCGCTGGTAGAAGGCCAGGCTGCGCGCGAAATCGCTGCAGCGGATACCGATGTGGTCGAGCATGGGACGTCCTTCAGTCCTGGGTAACCCAATGAGGGGCGCGCTTGTCCAGGAAGGCACCCAGGCCCTCCTGACCTTCGTCGGACACCCGCAGGCGGGCGATCAGCGCGGCATTGTCGCGGTCGGTTGCGTCGCGATCGCGAGCGATCGTGACCCGGCGCACCAGCTCCTTGGCTGACGACGAGGCGATCGGGCCGGCCTTGTCGAGCAGGCCGAGCTGGCGCTGGACCGCTTCGTCGATCCGTTCAGGTTCGATCAGCTGGTGGACCAGGCCGATCCGCAGCGCGGTGTCGGCGTCGAAATGCTCACCGGTGGCGAACCAGCGCCGGGCCTGGCGCTGGCCGATCGCGTCGATCACGTAGGGGGAGATCACGGCCGGCAGCAGGCCCAGCCGGCTTTCGGTCAGGCCGAAGCGGGCGGTGGCGCTGGCAATGGCGATATCGCAGCAGGCCACCAGGCCGACGCCGCCGCCAAACGCCGCCCCGTGCACCCGCGCGATGGTGGGCTTGGGCAGTTCATCCAGGGTACGCATCAGCCGGGCCAGCGCCATGGAGTCCTGCCGGTTGTCTTCCTCGCTGGCCGCGGCCATGCCGCGCATCCATTGCATGTCGGCACCGGCCGAGAACGAGGCGCCGGTGGCGGCCAGCACCACCGCACGGACCTGCTCGTCGCGGCCGGCCGCTTCCAGCCCCGCCGTGAGCTGGGCGATCAGCCCGGCGTCGAAGGCGTTGTGCAGGGTGGGGCGGTTCAGCCACAGGGTCAGCACGGCCGCGCTGCGTTCAATCCGTAAAGCGTCACTCATCGGGGACCTGCGCCTGCTCCATACATGTATGGATCATAGCGGGCCATGGGGCCCGGGCCATGACGCGACGCGGCGATGCTAGAATTGATAACCATTCTTATCGACCGAAGGCGACCTGTGACGTTGTCCGATCTGCCGCTGCACGGCTCCGCTCTGGTGGAATCGGTGCGCGACCTCCATGCAAACGACGCCATCGCCCGCCGGCTCAGGGAACTGGGTTTCGTCAAAGGTGAAGATGTGCGTCTGGTAGCCCGTGGTCCGATCGGCGGCGAACCGCTGCTGGTGCAGGTCGGGTTCACCCGGTTCGCGCTGCGGATTTCCGAAGCCAAGCGCATCGACATCACCGCGGTTGCAGACGGAGCGGCCGCATGAGCGCCGCCGCCACCCTGCGCATCGCCCTGGTCGGCAACCCCAACAGCGGCAAGACCGCGCTGTTCAACCAGCTCACCGGCAGCCGCCAGAAGGTGGCCAATTACACCGGTGTCACGGTGGAACGCAAGGAAGGCCGCCTGCGCGCGCCGTCCGGGCGCGAGTTCGCCGTGCTGGATCTGCCGGGCGCCTACAGCCTGCAGCCGGCCAGCCTGGACGAGGCGATCACCCGTGACCTGTGCCGGGGTTTCTATCCCGGCGAGGCCGCGCCGGACGTGTTGCTGTGCGTGATCGACGCCACCAACCTGCGCCTGCATCTGCGCTTCGCGCTGGAACTGCGCGAGCTGGGCAAGCCGATGATCGTGGCGCTGAACATGGTGGATGCGGCCGAGCGCCGCGGCATCAAGATCGACGTACCGGCGCTGGAACAGGCGCTGGGCGTGCCGGTGGTGGAAACCGTGGCGGTGCGCCGCAATGGCGCGCAGGCGCTGGTGGAACGGCTGGACGCGATGGTGCCGCACCTGGATGCCCCGCTGGTGGCGGCTGTGGCCGGGGAAGCGGACTACCACGCCCAGGTGCGCGGCATCCTCGCCGCCGCGGTCAGCATGCCCACCCGTACCGCGAAGATCGACGACGCGCTGGACCGCTGGCTGCTGCACCCGGTATTCGGGCTGATCACCCTGGTGGTGGTGATGTTCCTGATCTTCCAGGCGGTGTTCGCCTGGGCCACGCCGATGATGGACGGCATCGAGGCCGGCTTCGGCTGGCTGGGCGAGGTGGTGGGCGCCAACCTGCCGCCGGGCCCGCTGACCAGCCTGCTCACCGACGGCATCATCGCTGGCGTCGGCGGGGTGGTGGTGTTCCTGCCGCAGATCCTGATCCTGTTCGCCTTCATCCTGGCGCTGGAGGAATCGGGTTACCTGCCGCGCGCGGCGTTCCTGCTCGACCGCATGATGGCCTCGGCCGGGCTCTCCGGGCGTTCGTTCATCCCGCTGCTGTCCAGCTTCGCCTGCGCCGTGCCGGGCATCATGGCTACCCGCAGCATCCAGGACCCGCGCGACCGCCTGGCTACCATCCTGGTCGCACCGCTGATGACCTGCTCGGCACGCCTGCCGGTGTACGCGCTGCTGATCGGCGCCTTCATTCCTCAGAAGACGCTGTGGGGCTTTGTCAGCCAGCAGGGCCTGGTGCTGTTCGGCCTGTATGCGGCCGGCATCTTCAGCGCACTGGCGATGTCCTGGGTGATGAAGAAGTGGCGTCGCGACAAGAGCGAGCATCCGTTGATGCTGGAGCTGCCGTCCTACCGCATTCCGCATCCGCGTGACCTGGCGGTAGGCCTGTACGAGCGCGGCATGATCTTCCTCAAGCGCGTGGGCGGCATCATCCTCTCGCTGACCATCCTGCTGTGGGTGCTGCTGTCCTTCCCCGGTGCGCCGGAGAACGCCACGATGCCGGCGATCGACTACAGCTTCGCCGGCCAGATCGGCCACGCGATGGCGATCGTCTTCGCCCCGCTGGGCTTCAACTGGCAGATCTGCATCGCGCTGATCCCCGGCATGGGCGCGCGCGAAGTGGCGGTGTCCTCGCTGGCCACCATCTATGCGCTGTCCGCCGCCGATGACGACGCCGCCATCCAGGCGCTGACGCCGGTGGTCGCCCATGGCTGGTCGTTGGCCACCGGGCTGTCGCTGCTGGTGTGGTTCATCTACGCGCCGATGTGCATTTCCACCCTGGCCACGATCAAGCGCGAAACCAACTCCTGGAAGCAGGTTGGCTTCGCCACCTTCTACCTCTTCGCCGCCGCCTACCTGGCGGCGCTGGTCACCTACCAGGTGACCGTGGCGCTGGGCGGCGGCTGATGGCGACGGGCCTGCTGCTGCAGTACATCGTGGTCGCGCTGATCGTGCTGGCCAGCGCGTGGGTGGTGCTGAAGAAGCAGTTCCCCGGCACCGTGCGCAAGGCGCGCGGCGCGATCGCGCTGGGGCTGGTCAGGCCGCAGCGCGCCAGCTGGATGCAGGCGCTCGGTCGGAAGATCGCACCGCCGGCCACCGGCGGTGGCGGCGCTTGTGGCGGTTGCGACAGTTGTGGGCCGACACCGCCGAAACAACACCGGTAGCGCCGACCGTTTCAAAAAGGGGACGTACCCCGTTAATTTTTTGGAATTAACGGGGTACGTCCCCTTTTTGATTACCCTCCAACGGTGGGCACCTACCGTTCGCGAGGCCTTTCCGCTAGCCTGCGGACATGACTACTCCCCCCCTTCGTTTGCTCATCCACGGCGCGTCCGGTCGCATGGGCCAGGCCCTGCTGCGCCTGGCTGCCGAGCGCGACGACCTGCAGGTCGTTGCCGCCGTTACCCGCCGCTCGCCCGCCCAGCGGGTGGTCGAGGGCGTGCCGCACTTCGCCGCCAGCGAGCTGCACGGTGCGCCGCAGTTCGATGTCGCCATCGACTTCAGCCTGCCGGAGGGCTTTGATCCCGTCCTGGCCCTGTGCGTCGAGCGCGGGGCAGGGCTGGTCTCGGGCACTACCGGTATCACCGAGACCCAGCGCCAGGCCCTGATCCAGGCCGCCGCGCGCATTCCGCTGGTGTGGGCCTCCAACTTCAGCCTGGGCGTGGCCGTGCTCGACGAGCTGGTCGAACGCGCCGCCGCCGCCCTGGCCGGCTGGGATTGCGACATCGTCGAATCGCACCATGTGCACAAGCAGGACGCCCCGTCCGGCACCGCGCTCACGCTGGGTGCCGCCGCCCAGAAGGGCGGCGCCGCGCCGCATTACGCCAGCCTGCGCGCCGGCGACATCGTCGGCGAGCATCTGGTCCAGTTCACGGGACTGGGCGAGCGCATCGAGCTGGTCCACCGCGCCACCAACCGCGACATCTTCGCCCGGGGCGCGCTGTTTGCCGCCCTCCAGCTGAACGGGCGCGCGCCCGGCAGCTACCGTGTGCGGGATCTGGTGGCAGCCAGTCCAACCTGAACAGGCATGCCGGCCACGCCTGAACCCCAGGGTGGCCGGACGCAGCCGTACGCTGGCGATTGCATGCAAACGCTGGCGTCGGAGGGTGCTTGCCTTTACAATTCCCGCTCGCCGAATCACGACAGCCGGACCGGTCCCGCACCGCAGTCCGCGCTTTTTTGCAACCGCTTTTCCGTGAAGCGTGGCGTGACTTCGGTGACCCCTCGGTAGCCAAAGTGAGATTCCCGTGACCCAAGCCGCAATCCTCGTCCTCGAAGACGGCACCGTATTCGAGGGCGAATCCGTAGGCGCGCCCGGCCTGTCCGTCGGTGAGGTGGTGTTCAACACCGCCATGACCGGTTACCAGGAAGTGCTGACTGATCCCTCCTACGCCCGGCAGATGGTCACGCTGACCTACCCGCATATCGGCAACACCGGCATGACCGACCAGGATGACGAGGCCCACAAAGTGTGGTCGGCCGGCCTGATCGTGCGCGATGTACCGCGCCGTCCCAGCAACTGGCGCAGCCAGGTCTCGCTGCAGGACTGGCTGCTGCAGCGTGGCGTGGTCGCCATCTCCGGCATCGACACCCGCAAGCTGACCCGCATCCTGCGCGAGCGCGGCGCCCAGAACGGCGCGCTGATGGCGGGCGATGACATCAACGTGGACATCGCACTGGAAGCCGCCCGCAAGTTCCCGGGCCTGAAGGGCATGGACCTGGCCAAGGTGACCAGCACCGACAAGGCCTACAGCTGGAACGAGGGCCAGCTCGACCTGGATTCCAATACGTTCGCCAGCGCCGCCCCCCAGTACAAGGTGGTGGCCTATGACTTCGGCGCCAAGCTCAACATCCTGCGCATGCTGGCCGAACGCGGCTGCGACATCACCGTGGTCCCGGCCCAGACCCCGGCCGCCGACGTGCTGGCGATGAACCCGGACGGCGTGTTCCTGTCCAACGGCCCGGGCGATCCGGAACCGTGCGACTACGCCATCGAGGCGATCAAGGTGTTCCTGGACAAGAAGGTGCCGGTGTTCGGCATCTGCCTGGGCCATCAGCTGCTGGCGCTGGCCTCCGGCGCCAAGACCGTGAAGATGGGTCATGGCCACCACGGTGCCAACCACCCGGTGCAGGACCTGGACGACGGCCGCGTGATGATCACCTCGCAGAATCACGGCTTCGCGGTGGATGAAGCCACGCTGCCGGCCACCCTGCGCGTGACCCACCGGTCGCTGTTCGACGGCACCAACCAGGGCATCGCCCGCACCGACGTGCCGGCGTTCTCCTTCCAGGGCCACCCGGAAGCGTCCCCGGGCCCGCACGACGTGGCCCCGCTGTTCGACCGTTTCATTGCCCTGATGGCGCAGGCCAAGGCCTGATGCGCCACGCCGACGGCCTGGCCGGCGGCACCGCGCGACGGATCGCGACACCCTGCAGGGCCGCTGCCATCGGCGCGGCGCAGCAGCTCCGGAAGTTTCCTGATCGACAGCGTGCGATCACCCCCGACACGCTGTACTGACTTAGAGAAGACAATGCCCAAGCGCACTGACCTTAAAACCATCCTCATCATCGGTGCCGGCCCGATCGTCATCGGCCAGGCCTGCGAGTTCGACTACTCCGGCGCCCAGGCCTGCAAGGCCCTGCGTGACGAGGGGTACCGCGTGGTGCTGGTCAACAGCAATCCGGCCACCATCATGACCGACCCGGAGATGGCCGACGCCGTCTACATCGAGCCGATCAACTGGCAGACGGTCGAGAAGATCATCGCCAAGGAAAAGCCCGACGCCCTGCTGCCGACCATGGGCGGCCAGACCGCGCTGAACTGCGCGCTGGACCTGGCCGACAACGGCGTGCTGGAGAAGTACAACGTCGAACTGATCGGCGCCAAGCGCGATGCGATCCGCATGGCCGAAGACCGCGAGCTGTTCCGCGTGGCCATGGGTGAGATCGGCCTGGAGTGCCCGTCCGCCGCGGTGGCGCACACGCTGGAAGAAGCGATCGACATCCAGACCCGCGTCGGCTACCCGACCATCATCCGCCCCAGCTTCACCCTGGGCGGCAGTGGCGGTGGCATCGCCTACAACCGCGAAGAGCTGATCGATATCGTGACCCGCGGCCTGGAACTGTCGCCGACCACCGAAGTGCTGGTGGAAGAGTCGGTGCTGGGCTGGAAGGAGTTCGAGATGGAGGTGGTGCGCGACACCGCGGACAACTGCATCATCGTCTGCTCCATCGAGAACCTGGACCCGATGGGCGTGCACACCGGTGACTCGATCACCGTGGCCCCGGCCCAGACCCTGACCGACAAGGAATACCAGCGCCTGCGCGATGCCTCCATCGCCGTGCTGCGCAAGATCGGCGTGGATACCGGCGGTTCGAACGTGCAGTTCGGCATCAGCCCGACCACCGGCCGCGTGGTTGTGATCGAAATGAACCCGCGCGTGTCGCGCTCGTCCGCGCTGGCCTCCAAGGCTACCGGCTTCCCGATCGCCAAGGTCGCCGCCAAGCTGGCGGTCGGCTACACCCTGGACGAATTGAAGAACGAAATCACCGGTGGCCTGACCCCGGCCTCGTTCGAGCCGTCGATCGATTACGTCGTCACCAAGATCCCGCGCTTCGCCTTCGAAAAGTTCCCGGCGGCCGACGCGCGCCTGACCACCCAGATGAAGTCGGTGGGTGAAGTGATGGCCATGGGCCGCACCTTCCAGGAGTCGCTGCAGAAGGCGCTGCGTGGCCTGGAGACCGGCAAGGTCGGCCTCGACCCGACCGGCCTGGACCTGTCCAACGAAGACGACATCACCACGATGAAGCGCGAGCTCAAGGCCCCGGGCCCGGAGCGCCTGTTCTTCGTGGGCGATGCGTTCCGTGCCGGCTTCAGCGTTGAAGAAGTGTTCGCGCTCTCGCACATCGACCCGTGGTTCCTGGACCAGATCGAAGAGATCATCCAGGCCGAAACCCAGGTCGCAGCCGACGGCATCGATGCGCTGGACGCCGCGCGCCTGCGCAAGCTCAAGCGCGCCGGTTTCTCCGATGCACGCCTGGCCGAACTGACCGGTACCAACGAAGCCGCCGTGCGCGCGCTGCGTCGTGCCCACAAGGTGCGCCCGGTGTACAAGCGCGTCGACTCCTGCGCGGCCGAGTTCTCCACCAGCACCGCCTATCTGTATTCGACCTACGAGGACGAGTGCGAAGCGGCGCCGAGCAACCGCGACAAGATCATGATCCTGGGCGGCGGTCCGAACCGCATCGGCCAGGGCATCGAGTTCGACTACTGCTGCGTGCACGCCGCACTGGCGCTGCGCGAAGACGGGTTCGAGACCATCATGGTCAACTGCAACCCGGAAACCGTCTCCACCGACTACGACACCTCCGACCGCCTGTACTTCGAGCCGCTGACGCTGGAAGACGTGCTGGAAATCGTCGAGCTGGAACAGCCGAAGGGCGTGATCGTGCAGTACGGTGGCCAGACGCCGCTGAAGCTGGCGCGCGCGCTGGAAGCCAACGGCGTGCCGGTGATCGGCACCTCGCCGGACTCCATCGACCTGGCCGAAGACCGTGAGCGCTTCCAGCAGCTGGTGGACAAGCTGGGCCTGAAGCAGCCGCCGAACCGCATTGCCCGCAACGACCAGGAAGCGCTGCTGCTGGCCCGCGAGATCGGCTACCCGCTGGTGGTGCGCCCGAGCTACGTGCTGGGCGGCCGCGCGATGGAAATCGTCTACGGCGAATCCGACCTGGCGCGCTACGTGCGCGATGCGGTCAAGGTCTCCAACGATTCGCCGGTGCTGCTGGACCGCTTCCTGGACAATGCGGTGGAAGTGGACGTGGACATCATTGCCGACAAGGACGGCAACGTGCTGATCGGCGGCGTGATGGAACACATCGAAGAGGCCGGCGTGCATTCGGGCGATTCGTCCTGCTCGCTGCCGCCGTACTCGCTGTCGGCCGAGACCCAGGCCGAGCTGCGCCGCCAGGTGGTGGAGCTGGCCAAGGCCCTGAACGTGGTCGGCCTGATGAACACCCAGTTCGCGATCCAGGCCGGCGAGAACGGCGAGGACATCGTGTACCTGCTGGAAGTGAACCCGCGTGCCTCGCGCACCGTGCCGTTCGTGTCCAAGGCGACCGGCATGGCGCTGGCCAAGATCGCCGCGCGCTGCATGGCCGGCAAGACGCTGGCCGAGCAGGGCGCCCTCAAGGAAATCGTGCCGGAGTACTTCTCGGTCAAGGAAGCGATCTTCCCGTTCGCCAAGTTCCAGGGCGTGGACCCGATCCTCGGGCCGGAGATGCGCTCCACCGGTGAGGTGATGGGCGTGGGCCGCAGCTTCAGCGCCGCGTTCGCGCGTGCGCAGGAAGCCGGTGGCATCAAGGCGCCGCCGCTGGGCAAGGCCTTCGTGTCGGTGCGTGACCCGGACAAGCAGCGCGTGCTGCCGGTGGCCAAGCTCCTGCTGGAGCGTGGCTATACGCTGGTGGCTACCCGTGGCACCGGTGCATGGCTGCAGCAGCACGGCATGGACTGCGAGATCGTCAACAAGGTGGTCGAAGGCCGTCCGCACATCGTGGACTCGATCAAGAACGGCGAAATCGTGTATATCGTCAACACGACCGAAGGTCGCGCGGCGATCAACGACTCGTTCTCGATCCGTCGCGAGGCGCTGCAGCACCGCGTCACCTATTCGACCACCATTGCCGGCGCCAAGGCGCTGGTGCAATCGCTTGAATTCCGCGGTACCGGCCCGGTCTGGTCGCTGCAGGAACTGCACAAGGAGTTGAACGCATGAGAGCACCGATCACCCTGAAGGGCGCGCAGCGTCTGCGCGAAGAGCTTGACCACCTCAAGTCGGTCAAGCGCCCCAAGGTCATCGCGGCGATCGCCGAGGCGCGTGAGCACGGCGATCTCAAGGAGAACGCCGAGTACCACGCCGCGCGCGAGGAGCAGGGCTTCATCGAAGGCCGCATCAAGCAGCTGGAAGGCGAGCTCTCGCATGCCGAGATCATCGACATCACCAAGCTCAACGCGGGCAGCAAGGTCGTGTTCGGCGCCACCGTCGAACTGGCCGATGTGGAAAGCGATGAAGAGAAGCGCTACCAGATCGTGGGTGACCTGGAAGCCGACATCAAACTCGGCCTGGTCGCGATTTCTTCGCCGGTCGCGCGCGCGATGATTGGCAAGAACGAGGGCGACAGCATCGTGATCGACGCCCCGGCCGGGCAGCGCGAGTACGAAATCGTCAGCGTCCAGTACCTGGACTGACCTGACCATGGCCACGGCAACCCTGTTGCTGCCGGCGCGCAACCGCTTCCCGGCGGCGGCGTTGCCGGAAGATGTGGCGAAAGCGCTCGGCCAGGCCGAGCGCAGTCGTGTGGATGCCGGTGAGCGTGCCCAGCTGCAGCGGCATTTCCAGCTGCAGCCGGCGCAGTGGCCGGTAGCCGCGCTTACCCGCCAGCTCGACGTGGGTGATGCGGTGGATGGCGTGTGGCTGCGTGCGGATCCGGCCAACGTGGTGCCGGACATGCACGGCGCGCGCATGATGGGCCATGGCGACACGCTGCGGCCCGATGACGACGATGTGGCTGCGTTGCTGCCGGCGCTGCAGCCGCTGTTTGCCGGCTACGGCTTTTCCCTGGATGCGCCGACGCCGTCGCGCTGGTACCTGCGCCTGCCGCCGGGCACCACGCTGCCGGCATTCGCCGCACCGGACGATGTGCTGGGCGACGATCTGTTCGAGCACCTGCCGCAAGGCGATGCCGGCCGACGCTGGCGCGCCTTGTTGACCGAGGCGCAGGTGGTGCTGCACCAGCACCCGTGGAACCAGGAACGGGTCACCGCCGGCAAGCGCGCGATCAATTCGCTGTGGTTCTGGGGCGGCGGGGAATTGCCGGCGCGCGTACAGACCGCGCATGCGCAGGTACGCAGTCGCGATGCGCTGCTCCAGGCATTGGCCAAGGCCGCCGGCGTGCATGCCGACGGCGACCAGCAGGTGGACGCGCTGGTGGACCTGCGCCAGCTGCGCTCGCTCGACCAGCTGGGCAACGATGCGATCCGGCCGCTGTTGTCGGCCCTGCAGCGCGGCGAACTGCGCCGGCTGGTACTGGATTTCGAGGACGGCGCGCGGTTCGAGCTGGACAAGGCCCAACGCTGGCGGTTCTGGAAGAAGCCGGTGCAGCTTCACGACGTCTGACCGTCAGGTCGATAGCACGTAGAGCCACGCCCTGCGTGGCTGCTCTGCGTCCCGACACCGCGTAACCATCCGACACCGCGCAGCCACGCAGGGCGTGGCTCTACGGTGGCCGGGTCTGCCATATCGATCTGCCGCGGGTATCATGGCGGACATCGGCGTTCGCGCTGTTTATCGAGCCCGCGTTGACTTCTCCTGATTCGCTCCAGATCCGACGCCGTCCCGTTGCTGAGCTTGGCCAATGGCCGAGCGACATGCTGCCGCTGCTGCAGCGGTTGTACGCGGCGCGCGGGGTCAGCGATGCGGCGCAGGCGCAGCCCAAGCTGGCCCAGCTGCATGCGCCGGAACTGATGGGCAGCATGCAGGCGGCTGTTGACCTGCTGGCGGCGGCCATCGCGGCCGACGAACGGATCCTGGTGGTGGGCGATTTCGATTGCGATGGCGCCACGGCCTGCGCCGTGGGCGTGCGCGGCCTGCGCATGCTGGGCGCACGCGACGTGGTGCATGCGGTGCCCAACCGCATGCTGCACGGCTACGGCCTGTCACCGTCGCTGGTGGCCGAACTGGCCCCGCTGCACCCCGGCCTGCTGGTCACGGTCGACCATGGCATCGCCTGCCATGCCGGCGTGGCGGCGGCCAAGGCGCTGGGCTGGAAGGTGCTGGTCACCGATCACCATCTGCCGGGCGAACAGCTGCCGGGCGCCGACGTGATCGTCGACCCGAACATCAATGGCGATGCCTTCCCCAGCAAGGCGCTGGCCGGCGTGGGCGTCATCTTCTACGTGCTCATGGCGCTGCGCCGCCACCTGCGGGTGCAGGGCGCGTTCGCCGCCACGGCCGAGCCGGATCTGTTGACGCTGCTGGACCTGGTGGCGGTCGGTACGGTGGCCGACCTGGTGGCACTGGATGCCAACAACCGCGCCCTGGTCTCGGCCGGCCTGCGCCGACTGCGTGCGGGGCAGGGCTGCGTGGGCCTGCAGGCGCTGATCGAGGCGAGCGGGCGCGACCCGGCACGGCTGAGTGCCACCGACATCGGCTTCGCACTTGGCCCACGCCTCAATGCCGCCGGCCGCCTGGAAGACATGGCGCTGGGCATCGAGCTGCTGCTGACCGAAGACCGCAACCAGGCCCGCGAGATGGCGCAGACGCTGGAGCAGATCAATGCCGAGCGCCGCGCGGTACAGCAGCTGATGACCGACGACGCCGAACTGGCCGTGTCGCGCGCGTTGCTGCTTGCCGAGGGCGAGCGCCCGGTGGCGGCCTGCTTGTTCGACGCGGAGTGGCACCCGGGCGTGGTGGGGCTGGTTGCATCGAAGATGAAGGATCGCCTGCATCGTCCGGTCATCGCGTTCGCACCGTCCGAGCCGGGCAGCGATTCGCTGCGCGGGTCGGCGCGGTCGATTGCCGGCTTCCACATCCGTGACGCGCTGGCGCTGGTCAACGCGTCGCATCCCGGATTGATCGACAAGTTCGGCGGCCACGCCATGGCCGCCGGATTGAGCCTGCCACAGGCGCGTTTCGCCGAGTTCCAGCAGGCCTTCGTCGCGGTGGTCGATGCCAGCATGGACCCGGCCGCGTTGCAGCAGATGCTGCTCAGCGATGGTGAGCTGGCCCCCGATGAGCTTGATTTTCGCCACGCCGAAGCGCTGCGGTTGGCCGGTCCGTGGGGGCAGGGCTTCCCGGAGCCACTGTTCGACGGGCATTTCCAGGTGGCGCGCTGGCAGGTGCTGAAGGAGAAGCACCTCAAGCTGAGCCTGCGCGTGCCCGGTCGCGCGGAGCCGATCAGCGCGATTCATTTCAGCGGTTGGCGGGGCAATGCCCCGGCCAACCAGGTGCACATCGCATATCGGCTGGTCAGTGACGATTACCGTGGCGGCGGCGCGATCCAGCTGATCGTCGAGCATTGCGCCGACGCGTAGCGCCAGGCCTACGGCTGCACTTTGGTCACCAGCGTCGGCATGTCCCACGCGCCGCCGGCGGCGACCAGGCGGCACAGACCCGAGCCCGCTTCCGCCGTCTTGACGAACGTGGTGCCGGTCCAGCCCCAGCTGGTCGTGTGCCAGCAGTCGCCGAGGCCGCGCCCCTTGTGCGCTTCCTGGATCGTGCGCAGGTCATCGTCCACGGCCGACGCGGTCACCAGGGTCGGTGCGTACGGCGCGCGGTCGTTGACCACCCAGTAGCCGTCGCCAGTGTTGTAGGCGGCACGCCAGCAGCTCTGCGAGACCAGCAGCTTGCCGGCCGACAGGCGCTGCACGGTGATGTCCTGCGGACCCTCGTCGCCGAACATGGTTCCGTCGGGACGCAGCGCTTCGCATTCGTCGGCCGGGGTGGCCGCCACCAGCGCCGCACGCAAGGCGGGCGCGTCCGCCAGGGCCAGGTCGGCGGGGCGGGTGGCGACCGTCCTGCCCAGCACGATCACCGGAACCGGAAGGGCGGGCAGCACCGAGGCCTCCGCGCGCGTCCCCTTGCGCACCAGCGCGCCCGGCGTGCCGAGCCGGCCCTGGATTTCGTCCATCTTCAGCAGCACGGCCGAGGCGCCGCGATCGGACACGGTCCACTGCCGGCCATCGTCGCCCACCAGCACGATGCGGCTGTCGCGGTTCAACGCGGCCAGCAGCGCAGCGACCTGCTTGGCCGACAGCTCGGCGGTGCCGTCGCCGGCGTTGTACTCGAGCGGCCCCAGCCCGGTGCCGTTGATCTGCAGGCGCAGCGTCTGCGGCAGGGTGGTCTCGTCGTATTGGCCCAGCATCGCCGTCGCGGTCACCGGCTGCCCGGGCCCGCCCTCGCGGGTGAGCAGGATCGAGACCGGTTCGCTGTCGCCGTCGTCGCGCTGGTAGCCCGCTGCGCGGCAGGTGCGGGTGTTGTCGCAGGCCACGGTCCAGTCCTCGTGACCGAAGTCGATGCCGGGCGCGACGGCCGCCGTGGGCGCGGCATGGGCCGCTGCGGGCAGCAGGCCGGCGAGCAGCAGGAGGGTGAGGCACTGGCGCATGGGCGATCCTTGTTGGACAACGTTCCGTGGGGCTGGAATCCTGAACCCGGGGACCGTGCTTGTCCATGACCGGGACGGGCGGCTGGCCGGTGCAACCCCGTTTGCGGCGCTGGTGCGTTCAACCCTTCGTCAACGGATCTGGAGCGTCACATGGGCAGCGTGCTACGCGGTATCGGGGTGGGGATGGTGCTGTGGGTTGGGGTGGGAGTGGGCATGCCGGCGGCGCTGGCACAGCGCACTGCCGATCCGGTGCTGAAGGTGGCCGGCGCCGAGCAGCCGGTGGAGCTTGAACTGGCGCAGATCGACAGCCGTGTCGCCGCCGGCCTGGGCGAGACACGCATCGAGCTGGTGTTCCGCAATCCGAACCGCCGCGTGCTGGAAGGCGCGCTGGAATTCCCGTTGGCCGGGGGCCAGCAGGTGGCGGGGTTCGCGCTGGACATCGACGGCGTGCTGCGCGATGCGGTGCCGGTGCCCAAGGCGCAGGGACGCCAGATTTTTGAAGCCATCGAGCGGCGCCGGGTCGACCCCGGCCTGCTGGAGCAGACCGCCGGCAACCAGTTCCGTCTGCGCATCTATCCGATCCCGGCGCTCGGCACGCGGCGGGTGGCGCTGACCGTGCGTGAGGCATTGCCGATGGGCGCGCAGGGCCTGCGCTGGACGCTGCCGCTGCAGTTCGCGCGCGGCGCGCAGAACGTGCAGATCCGTCTGCAGGCAGTAGGTGTCGGCGTGCCGACCGCCACCGGCAAGGCACCGCTGGCGCTGGCGCTGGCGCTGCGCGACGGTGCATGGCAGGCCGCATGGACGGGGCAGGGCAGCGCGCTGCCTGCGCAGCTCGGGTGGACCCTGCCGATGGCGCGCGGCGTGGAGGCGGTGCGGGGTGACTTCGCGGGCGAGCACTACGTGATGGTGCAGGTGCCGGTGTCCGTGCAGCCGCGCACTCGCGTGCTGCCACAGCGCATCGGCCTGCTCTGGGATGCGTCTGGTTCGGCGCGCACGCGCAATACGGCCGCTGAGCTTGCGGTGCTGGACCGCTACTTCCGCGCGATCGGCAATGGCGAGGTGCAGCTCACCGTACTGCGTGATCGTGCCGAGCCGACCCGCCGCTTCGCGATCCGCAACGGCGACTGGAGCGCGCTGCGTCAGCACATCGAGGCGCTGCCCTACGACGGTGCCAGTGCGCTGGGGGACTGGACCGCGCAGGCCGATATCGACGAGTACCTGCTGGTCAGCGATGGGCTGGCCAACTACGGCCGACGCGAGCGTCCGGCGCTGCGTGACAGCCAGCGCCTGTATGCCCTGAGCGGTGCAGGTGCGCGCACCGACAGCCTGCGCCTGCGCGCATGGGCGCGTGCGGGGCGGGGACAGCTGCTGGTGCTGTCCGGTGCGGAAGAGGTCGATGCCGTGGGCGCACGGCTGCTGCGCGAAGATGCAGGTGACGTCGCGGTGCAGGGCGATGGCGTAACGGATCTTTCGGTGGATGCCGAGGGTGCCGGACAGGGCTGGGTGCGGGTGCTGGGGCGCGTGCAGCGTGCCGATGGCCAACTGCGGCTGCAGCTGCCGGCGGCGGACGGGACGCGTCGAACCGTCACGGTCCCACTGGCGCAGGCACGCGACAGCGGCGGCGCGCTCGTCGCGCATGCCTGGGCGGCGGCGTGGCGGCAGCAGCTGGCCGCCGCGCCGGAGGCCAACCGCGAGGCCATCCGGGCGCTGTCGCAGCGCTTCGGCCTGGTGGACGCGGAGACCTCGCTGCTGGTGCTGGAAACGTTGGATGACTACCTGCGTTACGGCATCCGTGCACCGGCGCCGTTGCGCGACGCGTATGACCGCCTGCATGCCGTGCGCATCGATGACGAACAGACCTCGCGCGCGCAGCGGCTGGACCGCGTCGCGCTGCAGTTTGCCGAGCGCGAGCGCTGGTGGAACACGCCGTGGCCAAAGGGCGCGCCGCCGCAGCAGGCTGTGGCCAAGCAGGCGCCGATGGTCATGGCGGTTGCTTCCGCGCCGCCGGCGCCCATGGCGCCCGTGGTGGAGGTCCCCGAGCCAAGGCCGAACGATATCGTGCCCCCTGCACCCGCGGCGGCCGATGCGACGGCGTTGCGCAGCCGGGCAAGCGCGGCACGCGAAAGCGCTGCCGAAGCGCGCCAGGCGCTGGCGGGCAACATGCGGTCCAAGGGGGCCGCGGACCCGGCCAACCGGGGTGCCATTGCGGTCACGCTGGCGGCGTGGGAACCCGATTCGGCCTACGCACGCCGGCTGCGCGACGCGAGTCCTGCACAGCTGTACGCCACCTACCTGGCCGAGCGCGAACAGCATAGCGACAGCAGCGCGTTCTATCTGGACGTGGCCGATCTGCTGCTGGCCAAGGGCCAGCGCGACCTGGCACTGCGCGTGCTCTCCAACCTGGCCGAGATGCAGCTGGAGAACCGCCACGTGCTGCGCGTGCTGGGCTACCGGCTGATGCAGGCCAAGGCGCCGGCGCTGGCGGTGCCGGTGTTCCGCGATGTACTGGCCATGGGCGAGGAAGAGCCGCAGAGCTTCCGTGACCTGGGCCTGGCGCTGGAAGCGGCGGGGCAGTACCCGGCGGCGGTGGCGTCGCTGTACGAGGTCGTGGTGCGCCCGTGGGACAGCCGCTTCGATGGCATTTCGCTGATCGCGCTGGACGAGCTCACCAACCTGGTCGCCCGCGAGCGGGTCGATGCCAGCGCGATCGATCCGCGCCTGCGCCGCGCCATGCCGCTCGACCTGCGCGTGGTGCTCAGCTGGGACAGCGACAACAGCGACATGGACCTGTGGGTGACCGACCCCAACGGCGAACGTGCGTACTACGGCAACCGCTTGACCTACCAGGGCGGGCAGATGTCGCAGGACTTCACCGGCGGCTACGGCCCCGAACAGTTCTCGCTGCGCGCGGCCAAGCCGGGCAAATACAAGGTGGAGGCGAACTACTTCGGCAGCCGCGAGCAGCTGATCACCGGCGCCACCACCCTGAGCCTGCGCCTGACCACGCACTGGGGCAGCCGCCGTCAGCAGGACCAGCAGGTCACGATGCGCTTGAAGGATCAAGCCGACACCGTGCTGGTGGGTGAGTTCGAGGTGCGCTAGCGCTTAAGCTCTGCAGATGGATCAATCAACGACCTCGCGCACCCCCGCCCGCTGGCGACCTGCTGCCCGCCTGCTGGTGTGGGGTGCCATCCTGCTCGGCAGCGGGGTGGCCAATGCCTTCGTCGACGTGATGGATGCGCAGCGCCGCGGCGAGGTGCTGGCGCTGTGGGAGCCGATGGTCTGGGAGCTGAGCAGTGTCGCGCTGATCCTGTTCACGCTGCCGGTGCTGTGGTGGGGCTGCCAGCGCTGGCCGCTGCACGCTGATACCTGGCGGCGGCGGCTGCCGGCGTACCTGCTCGCCAGCGTGGCCTGGTCGCTGGTCCACGTGGTGGGCATGATGGGGCTGCGCCACCTGGCCTATGCCGGCGTCGGCGAACACTACGTGGATGGGTCCAGCTGGCCCACGCGCCTGCTGTACGAGTACCTGAAGGACGTCCGCGCGTTCTTCACCTTCGTGGCCATCGAGCACTTCTTCAGCTGGTTCGGACGCCGTCGGCAGGGCGAGGCCCACCTGCTGGCCGCGCCCGAGGAC
The DNA here is from genome assembly GCF_057839485.1 of Stenotrophomonas sp. KH_036_B. Classification (NCBI taxonomy): domain Bacteria; kingdom Pseudomonadati; phylum Pseudomonadota; class Gammaproteobacteria; order Lysobacterales; family Lysobacteraceae; genus Stenotrophomonas; species Stenotrophomonas sp. KH_036_B. Next base: position 1,974,641 of record NZ_CM174491.1, read on the forward strand.
GCGCCGCCGGTGGAGCCGGTGGACCGGCCCGGGCGCTTCCTGGTCCGCAAGCTGGGCCGTGATTTCCTGGTCGCCACGGATGATGTCGAGTACGCCCAAGCGGCCGGCAACTACATGAACCTGCGCGTGCGCGGCCATGACTACCCGCTGCGCAGTACCCTGGCGGCGCTGGAGGCGCGGCTGGACCCGGCGCGGTTCGTGCGTATCCACCGCAGCTACCTGCTCAACCTGGCGGTGCTGGTCTCGATCGAGCCGCTGGACAGCGGCGAGGCCCGGGTTCACCTGGCCGACGGCACCATGCTGCCGTGCAGCCGCCGCCAGCTGCCCGGCCTGCGTGCCGCGCTGGGGCAGGGCAGTGGCGCGGGTGGCGTGGAAACCGCCCCGGCCGGTGCGCCGGCAGGTGCATCTACATGAACGGGCACTCTGGGCTACAATTCCGGTCTTGTCCCAAGCCTTAAAAACCGCCGATATGATCGAGCTCAATCCCGTGCGCCAGCGAATCACCGATCTGACCGATCGCGTGCTCTCGCTCAGGGGGTATCTTTGACTACGACGCCAAGAAAGAGCGTCTGGAAGAAGTAACCCGGGAACTGGAAAACCCCGATATCTGGAACAACGCCGAATACGCCCAGACCCTGGGCCGCGAGCGTTCCAGCCTTGAAAAGACCGTGGGCGGCATCGCCACCATCCTCGATGGGCTGACCGAATCGGGCGAACTGCTGGAACTGGCTGAAAGCGAGCAGGACGAGGACACCGCCCTGGCCGTGGTCGCCGACCTGGACAAGTACCAGAAGCACGTGGAGCAGCTGGAATTCCAGCGCATGTTCTCCGGCAAGATGGACAACGCCCCGGCGTTCGTCGACATCCAGGCCGGTGCCGGCGGTACCGAAGCCCAGGACTGGGCGGAAATCCTGCTGCGCATGTACCTGCGCTGGTGCGAATCGCGTGGCTGGAAGACCGAGCTGATGGAAGTGTCCGGTGGCGATGTTGCCGGCATCAAGTCGGCCACGCTGCGCGTGGAAGGCGACTACGCCTATGGCTGGCTGAAGACCGAAACCGGCGTGCACCGCCTGGTGCGCAAGTCGCCGTTCGATTCCGACAACCGCCGCCACACCAGCTTCACCTCGGTGTTCGTGTCACCGGAAGTCGACAACAACATTGAAATCGACATCAACCCGGCCGACCTGCGCACCGACGTGTACCGCTCGTCCGGTGCCGGTGGTCAGCACGTCAACAAGACCGAGTCGGCGGTGCGTATCACGCACATTCCGACCAATACGGTCGTGGCCTGCCAGACCGGCCGCAGCCAGCACCAGAACCGCGACAACGCGATGAAGATGCTGGCCGCCAAGCTGTACGAGCTGGAAATCCAGAAGCGCAACGCCGAACGCGACGCGGTGGAAGCCACCAAGTCCGACATCGGCTGGGGCAGCCAGATCCGCAACTACGTGCTCGACCAGAGCCGTATCAAGGATCTGCGCACCGGCATCGAGCGCTCGGACACGCAGAAGGTGCTGGACGGCGATCTCGACGAATTCGTCGAGGCCAGCCTGAAGTCCGGCCTGGAAGTCGGCTCCAAACGCATCGACGCCTGACCGTCGGGCCGCCACGCGCGGCCCGGCGCTGTCGCCCCGGCCACTGCCGGGGTTTTCGCACTCTGCCCCGTCCATCGGCATGATGGCGGGGTTCGCACCTCCCCACAGACATAGACCCACGCCATGAACGATCAGACACCCGCGCCGCAGCCCCCCGTCGACGAGAACAGCCTCATCGCCGAGCGCCGCGCGAAACTGACCGCGCTGCGCGGGCAGGGCATCGCCTACCCGAACGACTTCCGCCGCGAACACTTCGCCGGCGCGCTGCAGACCGAGTTTGCCGACGCCGAACAGTGGACCGCGGAGGCCCTGGAAGCCACCGACCGCCACGTGAAGATGGCCGGCCGGCTGATGGCCAAGCGGGTGATGGGCAAGGCCAGCTTCGCCCAGATCCAGGACGAGTCCGGCCGCATCCAGCTGTTCCTGCAAGGCAACGCGCTGGGCGATGTCTACACCGCCTTCAAGGGCTGGGACGTGGGCGACATCATCGCCGTCGAGGGCGGGCTGACCCGCACCAAGACCGGCGAGCTGTCGGTCAAGGCCACCAGCATCCGCCTGCTGACCAAGTCGCTGCGCCCGCTGCCGGACAAGTGGCACGGCCTGGCCGACGTCGAGCAGCGCTACCGCCAGCGCTACGTGGACCTGATCGTGACCCCGGAGTCGCGCGAGGTGTTCATCAAGCGCTCGCGGATCATCCGCGCCATGCGCGCCTGGCTGGACAACCGCGACTTCCTGGAAGTCGAAACGCCGATGATGCATTACATCCCCGGCGGCGCCACGGCCAAGCCGTTCACCACCCACCACAACGCGCTGGACCTGGACCTGTACCTGCGCGTGGCCCCGGAGCTGTACCTCAAGCGCCTGGTCGTGGGTGGCCTGGAACGCGTGTACGAGATCAACCGCAACTTCCGCAACGAAGGCGTCAGCACCCGCCACAACCCCGAATTCACCATGATGGAGCTGTACGAGGCCTACGCCACGTACACCGAAGTGATGGACCTGACCGAGGGCGTGATCCGTGACGTGGCCAGCAAGGTGCTGGGCACCACCACGGTGGAGTGGGATGGCGCGACCATCGACCTGGCCCCGGCGTTCCGCCGCTGGCGCATGGACGAGGCCGTCCGCCACCACAACCCCGAGATCAGCGCGGCCGACTGCACCGATCGCGAGGCGCTGCTGCGCCATTGCGAACGCCTGAAGATCCGGGTCAAGCCGTCCTACGGCTGGGGCAAGCTGCTGCTGGAGATCTTCGAGGCCACCGTCGAGCACACCCTGGTGCAGCCGACCTTCATCACCGACCACCCGGTCGAGGTCTCGCCGCTGGCCCGCGCCAACGACGACCAGCCGGGCTACACCGACCGCTTCGAGCTGTTCATCAACGGCAAGGAGCTGGCCAACGGCTTCTCCGAGCTGAACGACCCCGAAGACCAGGCGGCACGCTTCCAGGCGCAGGTGACGGCCAAGGAAGGCGGCGACGACGAGGCCATGCACTTCGACGCGGACTACATCCGTGCGCTGGAGTACGGTATGGCCCCGACCGGTGGCCTCGGCATCGGTATTGATCGCCTGGTCATGCTTCTGACCGGCAGCAGTTCCATCCGTGATGTGCTGCTGTTCCCCTATATGCGCCCGGAAAACTGAGACTTCCGTCAGGATGACCCCCATCCGGGCCGTCCTGTGGGGTTCCGCTACCGTGGCCGGGCGGGTATGGTTTCCGCGTGGCCTTGAGAAGCGTCCCCCGGGACGTTGTGGCCACGGACCATGACGGGACCAGGTGTGAATGACATGCGCATCACACTATGACCACGATCATGAACTGGGGAGATCATGACGGAGGTGGTCCGATGCAAGGTGCCGGTATGCAAAGCGGCGGAGTATCCTTTCCGCAGCATGTTCCAGTGTGGTCCAGGAAGACGACGGAAGCAGCCTTGAACATAGTCATCGTTGACGATCAAACGTCCGCGCGCACCATGCTGCGGCATGTCATCGAAGACATCGCGCCAGAACTGAGCGTGCATGATTTCGGCGACCCGCTCACGGCGCTGGCGTGGTGCGAGTCGCATGGGGTCGACCTGCTGCTGCTCGACTACCGCATGCCGGAGATGGATGGGCTGGAGTTCGCCCGCCGCTTCCGTCGGCTGCCCAAGCATCGCGATATTCCGGTGATCCTGATCACCGTGGTGGGTGACGAGCCGATCCGCCAGGCCGCGCTCGAAGCGGGCGTGATCGACTTCCTGGTCAAGCCGATCCGCCCGCGCGAACTGCGTGCGCGCTGCTACAACCTGCTGCAGCTGCGCCAGCAGACCGAGAACGTCAAACAGCGCGCCCTGTCGCTGGAGCAGCGCCTGCTGGCCAGCATGCATGAGGTCGAGGAGCGCGAGCGCGAGACGCTTTCGCGGCTGGCCCGCGCCATCGAGTTCCGCGATGCGGGCACCAGCGCGTACCTGGAGCGCATGTCGCACGTCACCGGTCTGATCGCCGAGCAGCTCGGCCTGCCGGAAGACGAGGTCAAGCTGATCGAGATGGCCGCGCCGCTGCATGACATGGGCAAGATCGCCATTCCCGATGCCGTGCTGCTCAAGCAGGGCAAGCTCAATGAGGAAGAGATGGCGATCATGCGCCGCCACCCGCGCATCGGCTATGAGCTGCTCAGTGGCAGCCAGAACCGCTTCATCCAGGTGGGCGCGCTGATCGCGCTGCGCCATCACGAGCGCTACGACGGCAGCGGCTATCCCGACGGCCTGGTGGGCGAAGCGATTCCACTGGAAGCGCGGATCGTGGCGGTGGCCGATGTGTTCGACGCCCTGATCTCGCCGCGCCCGTACAAGGAAGCCTGGACGATGGAAGCCACGCTGGCCTATCTGTACGCCCAGCGCGGACGCCTGTTCGATCCGCGCTGCGTGGACGCGCTGCTGCGCGGTCGCGAGCAGCTGGACGCGATCTGTGCGCAGCACTCCACCGCCTCATCCCGACCGGGGATGTGACATGCATGGGCCGTTTTCCCGCCTGAAGGAACGCCTGTCCAATCGCCCGGACAGCGAGCACGCGCAGAACCTGATCCGCATCGCCATCACTACGCTGTTCATCGCGTTCCTGGGCTGGCGTTACCTGGATGGACGTGGCGGCACGCCGTTGGCCACCTGGTTGATCCTGGGCTTCGAGCTGACGGTGTCCGCGGGCCTGCTGGCCGCGATCCTGGTCCAGCCGGGGGTGTCGCACGTGCGCCGGGTGATCGGCATGCTGACCGACTACTCGTGCATGGGCGTGATCATGCTGATCCAGGGCGAATCGGCCGCGCCCCTGTATGCCGTGCTGATGTGGGTCACCATCGGCAACGGCATGCGCTATGGCAGCACCTACCTGCGCGTGGCCACGGCCATGGGCTGCACCGGTTTCCTCTGCGCGGTGCTGTTCTCCCCGTACTGGCAGGCGCACAGCTACCTGGCGTGGGGCCTGCTGCTGGGCCTGGGCGCGATTCCGCTGTACTTCGACTCGCTGCTTCACGCGCTGACCCGCGCGGTGGCAGAAGCGCGCCAAGCGAATGAGGCCAAGAGCCGCTTCCTGGCCAACATGAGCCATGAATTCCGCACGCCCTTGAACGGCCTGTCGGGCATGACCGAAGTGCTGGCGACCACGCGCCTGGACGAGGAACAGCGCGAGTGCGTGAACACCATCCAGGCGTCGGCGCGCAGCCTGCTGGCACTGGTCGAGGAGGTGCTGGACATCTCGGCGATCGAGGCGGGCAAGGTCCGCGTGGAACAGCACGAGTTCGCCTTGGCGGACGTGCTGCAGGCGGTCGATCTGATCCTCACCCCGCAGGCGCGCAGCAAGCGCCTGGACTACCGCGTGCTGGTTGGCGACAGCGTGCCGCCGCGACTCAGCGGCGACGCCGGGCACCTGCAGCAGGTGCTGCTCAACCTGATGGGCAACGCGGTGAAATTCACCGATGCCGGGTTCGTGCAGCTGCGCGTGGTGCGCGCCGCCCAGGCCACCGCGGAGCGGGTGCAGCTGCGTTTCGAAATACTGGATAGCGGCATTGGTGTGCCGGTCTCCCTGCAGGAACGCCTGTTCGACCCCTTCGAGCAGGCCGACGTGGGCCTGGCCCGGCGCCACGAAGGCACCGGCCTGGGGACCAGCATCGCCAAGGGCCTGGTCGAGTCGATGGGCGGGCGGATCGGCTACCAGCCGAACCTGCCGCACGGCAGCCTGTTCTGGTTCGAGATCGGCTTCAGCGCCGCCACGGTGTCCACCGCGCCGGTGCCGGACCCGGTGGAGGGCGGCAACATCATCGCCTTCTCCAACCCATTCCTGCGCCATCGCGCGCGGGTCCGCAGCATGCGCCTGCTGGTGGCCGACGACCACGAGGCCAACCGCATGGTCATGCAGCGGCTGCTGGAGAAGGCGGGGCACAAGGTGGTCTGCGTCAACGGCGGCGAGCAGGTGCTGGACCTGCTGTCGGAAAGCAGTTTCGATGCGGTCATCGCGGACCTGCACATGCCGGGCATGAGTGGCCTGGACATGCTCAAGCAGCTGCGGGTCATGCAGGTCAGCGGCTTGCCGTACACGCCGGTGCTGATCCTCAGCGCCGATGTGACCCCCGATTCCATCCTGCGCTGCGAGCAGGCCGGCGCACGCGCGTTCCTGGCCAAGCCGGTGGTGGCGACCCGGCTGCTGGATACGCTGGCGGATGTCGCCGGCAATGCCCAGGCACGGCTGGAAACCACCCAGGTGGTGGAGACCGCGACGCCGAGGCTGGCCGGCGGCGCGCTCGACCCGAGCCTGCTCGACGAGCTGGCGGCACTGGGCATGGGCGACGGGTTTGAAGCGGAATTCGTGGCGCAGTGCATGAGCGATGCCGACAACTGCCTGATGCAGATCCAGCGTGCCGGCAACGATCAGGCATGGAACGAACTTCGTGAACACGCACATGCACTGCGCGGCGTGTCCAGCAACCTGGGCCTGGTCCGGGTAGCCCAGGGCGGCGGCGAGCTGATGTCGATGCCCGACTGGCAGCTCAGCGCGGAGTGGCGCTCACGCGTGGCCGGCGTCACCGGTGCGTTGCGCCAGGGCAGGAAGGCACTCGATGCCCGTGCCGCATCCCTGCGGCGCTCGGACGGCGACGAGTGCTCCCCTTCCTGACGACATGAGCCGGGTCAGGACGGTTCGCTGGTGCGACGGCCCTGCGCCCGCACCAGCCGGTCCATGGTGCGCAGCGACTTCTCGCCCAGCTGCATGGCCGTATCCACCCAGATTTCGGTGATGCGCATCATCTCGTGCAGCGGCACCATGCCGGCCACTTCACGCACCTGGCGCATCGCCTTCCAGGCATGCGGAATCCGCTTGCTTTCGCGGATCACCTGTTCCACCGCGGCCACGCCTTCGCCCGCCGGCACCACCCGGTCCACCAGGCCCATCGCCAGCAGCTCACGGGCACTGTAGACATTGCCCTCCAGCATGATCTTCTCCGCCAGACGCGGGCTGATGCGCTGGCACATGAAGGAATAGGCACCCATGCCGGGGAACAGGTCGAACAGCACTTCGGGCAGGCCCATCATCGCGCCTTCCTCGGCCACGATGGTGTGGCAGCTCAGTGCCGCCTCGAAACCGCCGCCCAGCGCGTTGCCCTGGACCAGGGCGATGCTGTGGGCCTGCACGCCCAGGCCGGCATGGAAGGCGTGCACGCCCCGCACGCAGCGCTGCGCGTAGTCGAGCAGGCGCGGGCGGTCGCCTTCGCGGATCAACCGGCAGAACAGGTCAAGGTCGCCGCCCAGGTTGAAGACGTCGCTGCCCGAGGCAAGCACGACATGGGGTGACTGCGCATGGGCGATGACCAGGCGCTCGGCGAGGTTGCGCTGGTAGTTGACGATGTCGTCGACCAGGCCGGAGGAGAAGCACGGCCGGCCGGGCTGTTCCACCAGGTTGGCGTGCATGTGGATCCAGTAGACGTCGCGCTGGGTCTCTTCCGTGATGCGCAGGGTCGGGTGGAGGTGGGGACGAACGAAGGGATGGATGGCAGACATGGGAGTTCTCCGTAGGACCGTCCGGCCGACCGCATTGCGGACGGAGAATCAAGGGGGCGGGAGGAAACGCGCGGTGGCCAGTGATTCTATGCGCGCAAAGTGAAGCGCCAGCAAGGAGACTCCCTGCGGGCGCTGGCACGGCCCTGTCTGCTGGGTGAAACCCTTACGCGGCGGGCGCGTCCCGCAGTTCGCGGCGCAGGATCTTGCCGACGTTGGTCTTCGGCAGTTCCTTGCGGAATTCGACGATTCTGGGGTGCTTGTAGCCGGTCAGGTTGGCGCGGGCGTGTTCTTTGACCATCTCGGCGGTCAGGTTGGGGTCCTTCTTGACGATGACCACCTTGACCACTTCACCGGACTTCTCGTCGGGCACGCCCACTGCCGCCACTTCCAGCACGCCGGGCATCATCGCGATGACGTCTTCGACCTCATTGGGGTACACGTTGAAGCCGGACACCAGGATCATGTCCTTCTTGCGGTCCACGATGAAGAAGAAGCCCTGCTCATCCATGCGCGCCATGTCGCCGGTGTGCAGCCAGCCCTCGGCGTCGATCGCCTTGGCGGTTTCTTCCGGGCGCTGCCAGTAGCCCTTCATCACCTGCGGGCCGCGGATGCACAGTTCGCCCACGTCGCCGGCCGGCAGGGTCACGCCGTTGTCGTCCTTCACGCAGGCGTCGGTGGACGGGATCGGCAGGCCGATCGCGCCGTTGTACTCGGCCAGGTTCAGCGGGTTGATGCAGGCCGCCGGCGAGGTCTCGGTCAGGCCGTAGGCTTCGACCAGGGTGACGCCGGTGGTCTTCTTCCAGCGCTCGGCCACGGCGCGCTGCACGGCCATGCCGCCACCCAGGGTGACCTTCAGCGAGGAGAAATCGATCTCGTCGAAGCCGGGGGTGTTGAGCAGGCCGTTGAACAGCGTGTTGACGCCGGTGATGGCAGTGAAGCGGGTCGCCTTCAGTTCCTTGACGAAGCCCTTCATGTCGCGCGGGTTGGTGATCAGGTGGTTGCAGCCACCGAACTTCATGAAGACCAGCCCGTTCGCCGTGAGTGCGAAGATGTGGTACAGCGGCAGGGCGGTGATGATCCACTCCTTGCCCATCTCGACGCCCGACGCGGAGATCCACGCCGAGGCCTGCTGCATGTTGGCCACCAGGTTGCGGTTGGTCAGCATGGCGCCCTTGGCCACGCCGGTGGTGCCGCCGGTGTACTGCAGGAAGGCCACGTCGTCGTGGTCCAGTTCGACCTTCGGCAGGGTGTGCCCGCTGCCCAGCTTCAGCGCCTGGTTGAAGCGGATCGCGCCGCGCAGGCTGTAGTTGGGCACCATCTTCTTGATGTACTTCAGCACGAAGTTGACCACCACGCCCTTCAGCCCGAGCATGTCGCCCAGGCCGGTGGTGATGACCTGCTTGATCTGCGTGTCGGCGATGACCTGCTGCACGGTGTCGCCGAAGTTGTCCACCACCACCAGCACGGCGGCGCCGGAGTCCACCAGCTGGTGCCGGAGCTCGCGGGCGGTGTACAGCGGGTTGACGTTGACCACGGTCAGCCCAGCGCGCAGCACGCCGAAGGTGGCCACCGGGTACTGCAGGCAGTTGGGCATCATCAGGGCGACGCGGTCACCCTTCTTGAGCTTCAGCTCGCCCAGCAGGTAGGCGGCGAACTGCTCGACCAGGGCATCGGTCTCACCGTAGGTCAGCACCTTGCCGAAGCTGGAGTACGCGGGGCGGTCGCGGAACTTGGCCACCGAAGCGTCGAATACGGCCGACACCGAATGGAATTCGTTGACGTCGATGTCGGCGGGTACGCCGTTGGGATAGCTCTGCAGCCAGGGACGTTCCAGACTCATATTCCCCCTCCAGGAAACGTTGATGGTGTCGTGCGGTGACGGAGAGTATCCGTCGTTTCAGTCACCGGCAGCATACCGGTCCGAATGGAAAACGCGAAGGATTCGTGAAAAAAGGGGTCATGGGTCCTCCCCGGCAGCGGCTTCGTCGCACTGCAGCGCCGCTTCCATCAGCGGCACCGCCCAGGACGGGGTGCGCCGCAGCTGCGCGGCATCATCCGGCGCGGGCCACGTCAGGCGGCCGGCCTCCATCTGCAGCAGCAGCTGCGGATCTGGAACCGCGTCGCCGGGCGCGGCATCCACGCTGTTGTCGTAGACCTGCAGCTGGGCCAGTCGCGGCATCAGCACGGCCAGGTTGTGCAGGGCCATCGGGAAGCGTCGGCGGATGTCGGCCTCGCTGATGGGGTGGCCGCCGGCCCGCACGCGCGCCTGGACGCGGGCCAGGTGCTGTTCGGGCGAGGCCAGGCCGCAATACCAGACCAGCACGTCATGGCTGGCACTGGCGTCGGCCAGGGTGGCGGCGATGGAGCGGCCGCCCAGGGTGGTTTCGAGCGCGTGGTTGCGGCGTTCGCGGATCGCGGCCTGCAGGCGCTGGAAGCCTTCGGCCCAGGCCTGCGCGTTGGCTTCGGCCTGCGTCATGTGCAGCTCGGTGCGCAGCTGGCGGGCCCATGCGTCGGGATTGAACCAGTCCAGCCCGGCCTCACGCAGCAGGTGGCCACCGATGGAGCTCTTGCCGGCACCGTTGACCCCGGCCAGCACGAACAGGAACGGACGCGGCATCAGTAGCCGGTGCCGGCCTGGACCTTGCCCTTCAGCCGCGCCGGCTTGCGCAGCAGGGCGTGCGCCTTGCGGGCGGCGCCGGCGTCATCAAGGCTGGACAGGCGGGCATCGAAGCTGTCGCGCAGCTGCTGCAGGGCAGGGGTCTGCTCGCGCAGTGACGCCAGGTTGCGCTGCAGGTCCACCACCTGGGCCTGCAGGGCCTGGTACTGCTCGGCGGAGATGATCACCGCCTGCGGTTCGTTGTGGTTGGTGACCAGCACCATCTGGCGCTCGCGCACCTCCTGCATGACCTTGCGCCAGTGCTCCTTCACCGCGGAGGCGGTGGTGCGGGTCAACTCGGTGATCGGGTCGAACTTGAGGGCGTGCAGCATGGCGTGGGTCCAGGCAACGGCGATGGACCCAGCATACCCCGGATGGGATGAAAGGGTGGATTTGGCAAAAATATGAAAAATAGACGGTTCAGGGTTGCGGTAGCGCCGGCCTTGGCCGGCGCTACCGTGTTTCAGCGCTTTGCCGCCAACTGCCGCAACACGTACTGCAGCAGCCCGCCATGCTTGAAGTACTCCACTTCCTTCGGGGTCAGCAGCATGACGTGGGCCTGGAACGTCGTGCGGGTGCCGTCTGCCTTGGTCGCGACGAGGGTGGCGGTCTTGCTGACGCCATTGTCCAGGCCGCCGACGTCGATGACTTCCGAACCATCCAGGCCCAGGCTCTGGGCGTTCTCGCCGGCCTTGAACTGCAGGGGCAGCACGCCCATGCCGACCAGGTTGGAGCGGTGGATGCGCTCGAAGCTCTCGGCGATCACCGCCTTGACGCCCAGCAGGTTGGTGCCCTTGGCCGCCCAGTCGCGCGACGAGCCGGTGCCGTACTCCTTGCCGGCAAACACCACCAGCGGCACGCCCTCGGCCTTGTACTTCATGGCCGCGTCGTAGATCGCCAGCTTCTCCGGTTCGCCGCCGGCCTTCGGGAAGTACAGCGTGTTGCCGCCTTCTTCGCCGCCGAACATCAGGTTCTTGATGCGGATGTTGGCGAACGTGCCGCGCACCATCACATCATCATTGCCGCGGCGGCTGCCGTAGCTGTTGAAGTCGGCCGGCTGCACACCGCGTTCCTGCAGGAAGCGCCCGGCGGGCGAATCCTTCTTGATGTTGCCGGCCGGGGAAATGTGGTCGGTGGTGATCGAATCACCGAACAGGCCCATGACCCGGGCGCCGTGCACGTCGTCGATCTGGCCGACCTGCATGGTCATGCCGTCGAAGTAGGGCGGGTTCTTGATGTAGGTGGAGCTGCCATCCCAGTCGTACAGGTCGCCGTCGGGCGACTGGATGGTGTTCCAGCGGGTGTCGCCCTTGAACACGTCGGCGTAGTTCTGCTTGAACATCTCCGGGCCGATGGTGGCGGCGATGACGTCGCCAATTTCCTTGTTGCTCGGCCAGATGTCGCGCAGGTACACCGGTTGGCCATCGCTGCCGGTGCCGAGCGGTTCGGTGGTCAGGTCGATGTCGGTGGTGCCGGCGATCGCATAGGCCACCACCAGCGGCGGGCTGGCCAGGTAGTTCATCTTCACTTCGGGGTGCACGCGGCCCTCGAAGTTGCGGTTGCCCGAGAGCACCGAGGTCACCACCAGGTCGCCGCTGGCGATGCCGGCACTGACTTCGGTGGGCAGCGGGCCGGAATTGCCGATGCAGGTGGTGCAGCCGTAGCCGACCACGTAGAAGCCGACCTTTTCCAGTTCGGTGAGCACGCCGGCCTTCTCAAGGTAATCGGTGACCACCCGCGAGCCCGGGCCGAGCGAGGTCTTCACCCACGGCTTGCGGTCCAGGCCCTTGGCGGCCGCATTGCGCGCCAGCAGGCCGGCACCGATCATCACCGCCGGGTTGGAGGTGTTGGTGCAGGAGGTGATCGCGGCGATCACCACCGCACCGTCCTTGAGCCGGAAGCGCGCGCCGTCCATCTCGACATCGGCGTAGCCCCTGGCCAGCTGCTCGTTGCCCACGGCGGCGCCGCCGCCTTCATTGACGAAGGTGGACACGTCGGCATTGCGCTTGTCGCGGTTGGTGGTCAACCCGCCCAGGTTGTCGCGGTAGTTCTGCTTCACGTCCTGCAGCAGTACGCGGTCCTGCGGACGCTTGGGGCCGGCCAGCGACGGCTTGACCTCACCCATGTCCAGTTCCAGCGTGGCGCTGTAGCTGGCATGCGCGGTCTGCGCGTCGTGCCACAGGCCCTGCGACTTGGCATAGGCCTCCACCAGCGCGATCTGCTCCTCGCTGCGCCCGGACAGGCGCAGGTAGTTCAGCGATTCCTGGTCGATCGGGAAGATGCCGCAGGTGGCGCCGTACTCGGGCGCCATGTTGCCGATGGTGGCGCGGTCGGCCAGCGGCAGGTGCTGCAGGCCCTCGCCGAAGAACTCGACGAACTTGCCCACCACGCCGTGCTTGCGCAGCATCTGGGTGACGGTCAGCACCAGGTCGGTGGCGGTGGCACCCTCAGGCAGGCGGCCGGTGAGCTTGAAGCCCACCACCTGCGGAATGAGCATGGACGAAGGCTGGCCCAGCATCGCGGCTTCGGCCTCGATGCCGCCCACGCCCCAGCCCAGCACACCGATACCGTTGATCATGGTGGTGTGGCTGTCGGTGCCGAACACGGTGTCGGGGTAGGCCACGGCCTTGCCGTCGACGTCGGCGGTCATCACCACGCGCGCCAGGTTCTCAAGGTTCACCTGGTGGACGATGCCGGTGTTGGGCGGCACCACCTTGAAGTTGTCGAACGCCTTCTGGCCCCAGCGCAGGAACCCGTAGCGTTCCTGGTTGCGCTGGAATTCGATCTTGCCGTTGAGGTCCAGGGCGTCCGGCGTACCGAATACATCCACCTGCACCGAGTGGTCGATCACCAGCTCGGAGGGGATCTGCGGGTTGATCTGTTCGGGGCGGCCGCCCAGCTTCACCACCGCATCGCGCATCGCGGCCAGGTCGACCACGCAGGGCACGCCGGTGAAGTCCTGCAGCACCACGCGGGCCGGCATGAAGGCGATTTCGATGTCCGGTTCGGCGCGCGGGTTCCAGCGGGCCACGGCCTCGATGTGGTCCCTGCCCACGGTTGCGCCGCCATCTTCGTGCCGGAGCAGGTTCTCCAGCAGGATCTTCATGGAATAGGGCAGGTGGGAGATGTCGAACTGCTGTCCGAGCTTGGGCAGGCTGAAGTAGTCGTAGGTCCGGCCGCCAACGTCGAGTTGGCTGCGGGTGGAGAACGAATCGCTCATGCGGGGTGACTCCTCTTGCGGATGGCTTGCGATGGCCCGCCCGGAGCAGGCCTGCTTGCGTGTTTTGCCGGTAGCCCAGGGGCACCGGATCGCAGCCAGTATGAGCGATCCCGCGCCGGGCCATGGACGGCCAGTGACAGAACGCAAGGTTACACAGCCACATGTAGCGCCTGTGTCATCACGCAGGCCCCACAAACGCGGACGGGGCGCCAAAGGGCGCCCCGTCGGGGAAAGCGTGCTGCGCCGTTACTTGCCGTTGGCGGCGTCGATCAGCGGGTTGCCGGTCTTGCCCACGGCATTGGACTTCGACTTGGCCGACAGCAGGCCCTTCTTGTTGAACTCGAACACCGTAGCTTCCTGCACATTCTTGCCGAAGTGCTTGATGTTGACGTAGTCGTAGTACCAGATCTGCGTATCGCCGAGCTGCTCGCGCCGGCTGGGGGCGCCGTAGGCCTCGCGGATCTGGTCCTGCGTGGTCTTGCCGACTTCAGCGGCATCCATCTGCTTCTGGGTGATCTCGGTACCGGTCTTGTAGCCGCCGAACGGATTGGCGTGGGCCGACGGGGTGGACAGGGTCAGCGGGGCGGCCAACAACAGGGCCAGGGCAAGTGCGGTGTTGCGCATCGGGGGATGTCCTTCTCTAGGCGATGGAGGTGTACAGCCCTTTCATTCTAGTGAATCAATCCGCCCATTCAGCCGTTTACGTCACAAATCGGCGGATATGCCTACATTTCGCCCCTTTCTTGGGCGAGGCGCCTTCACGCCGCCGGGGGTTCAGCCCGCAGCCGGTCAGTACCGTGGCGGTATGGATGGTCAGGTATGTATAATTCGTACATACCAAACCGGGCCTACCCCATGGAAGCCACCGTCGCCGAGCGCGGCCAGATCACCCTGCCCAAGGCAGTGCGCGATGCGTTGGGCCTCACCAAGGGCACCCAGCTCAAGGTGGAGCTGGACGGCAGCCGCATCATCCTGCGCAAGAGCGTGGACGACGCCATTTCCCGTGCACGCGGCAAGTTCGCGCTGGACGGTTTCGAGTCGGCCGACGCGGCCGTGCGCACCGTGCGCGACGAGGAATGAGCGCCGCATGATCGCCGTCGATTCCCCGGTCCTCATCGAACTGCTCAGCAACGGCCCGCAGGCCGATGCGGTGGAAGCCTGCCTTCGCCAGAGCCTGGTCGGGGGACGCGTGGTGATCTGCGGGGTGGTGCTGGCCGAGATCTGCGCCGCGCTGCGCGGCGGTACCGAAGCACAGGAAGCGCTGGAGGAAATGGGCATCCATTTCAGCCCGCTCGAAGCCAAGTCCGCGCTGCGTGCCGGTGAGATGCACCGCCGCCACCGGCAGCGTGGCAGCGGCCGGCGTGGCATCGACGACTTCATGGTCGGCGCCCATGCGCTGCTGCAGTGCGACGGCCTGATCACCTGGAACGACACCTTTTACCGCGACTACTTCAAGGGCCTGAAGCTGATCGTGCCGCACGCCTGAGCCCCGTTTTTCCACCGCAGTATTCAACCGTATTCTTCAAAGAATCACCCGGGAGTTGTCATGTTGGAAGCCTACCGCCACCACGTAGCCGAGCGCGCCGCGCTTGGCATCCCGCCGCTGCCGCTGAGCGCCCAGCAGACGGCCGACGTCATCGAACTGCTCAAGAACCCGCCGGCCGGCGAGGCAGAGTTCCTGCTGGAACTGCTGACCCACCGCGTTCCGGCCGGCGTGGATGACGCCGCCAAGGTCAAGGCCTCGTACCTGGCCGCCATCGCCTTCGGCAGCGAAACCAATGTGCTCATCAGCCGCGAGCGCGCCACCGAACTGCTGGGCACCATGCTCGGCGGTTACAACGTCGCCCCGCTGGTGCAGCTGCTCGACGACGCCGCGGTCGGCGCGATCGCCGCCGAAGCGCTGAAGAAGACCCTGCTGGTCTTCGACGCCTTCCACGACGTCCAGGAAAAGGCGAAGGCCGGCAATGCCCACGCCCAGGGCGTGCTGCAGAGCTGGGCCGATGCCGAATGGTTCACCAGCCGCCCGGAAGTGCCGCAGAGCCTGACCATCACCGTGCTCAAGGTGACCGGCGAAACCAACACCGACGACCTGTCGCCGGCGCCGGACGCCACCACCCGCCCGGACATCCCGCTGCACGCCCTGGCGATGCTGAAGAACAAGCGCGATGGCATCGAGCCGGAAGAAGACGGCAAGCGCGGCCCGGTGAAGTTCATCGAATCGCTGAAGGACAAGGGCCATCTGGTCGCCTACGTGGGCGACGTGGTGGGCACCGGTTCGAGCCGCAAGTCCGCCACCAACTCGGTGCTGTGGTTCACCGGCGAAGACATTCCGTTCATTCCGAACAAGCGCTTCGGCGGCGTGTGCCTGGGCTCCAAGATCGCCCCGATCTTCTACAACACCATGGAAGACGCCGGCGCGCTGCCGATCGAGCTGGACGTGTCGCAGATGAACATGGGCGACGTGGTCGAGCTGCGTCCGTATGACGGCAAGGCACTGAAGGACGGGCAGGTCATCGCCGAGTTCCAGGTGAAGTCCGACGTGCTGTTCGACGAAGTGCGTGCCGGTGGCCGCATTCCGCTGATCATCGGCCGTGGCCTGACCGCCAAGGCGCGCGAAGCGCTGGGCCTGGCCCCGACCGATCTGTTCCGCCTGCCGATGGACCCGCCGGACACCGGCAAGGGCTTCTCGCTGGCGCAGAAGATGGTCGGCCGCGCCTGTGGCCTGCCGGAAGGCCAGGGCATGCGCCCGGGCACCTACTGCGAACCGAAGATGACCTCGGTGGGCTCGCAGGACACCACCGGTCCGATGACCCGCGACGAACTGAAGGACCTGGCGTGCCTGGGCTTCTCGGCCGACCTGGTGATGCAGTCGTTCTGCCACACCGCGGCCTACCCGAAGCCGGTCGACGTCAAGACCCACCACACGCTGCCGGAGTTCATCTCCACCCGTGGCGGCGTGTCGCTGCGTCCGGGCGATGGCGTGATCCACAGCTGGCTCAACCGCATGCTGCTGCCCGACACCGTCGGCACCGGCGGCGATTCGCACACCCGCTTCCCGGTGGGCATTTCGTTTCCGGCCGGCTCGGGCCTGGTGGCCTTCGCCGCCGCCACCGGCGTGATGCCGCTGGACATGCCCGAATCGGTGCTGGTGCGCTTCAAGGGCACCATGCAGCCGGGCGTGACCCTGCGTGACCTGGTCAACGCGATCCCGCTGTACGCGATCAAGTCGGGCCTGCTGACCGTGGCCAAGGCCGGCAAGAAGAACATCTTCTCCGGTCGCATCCTGGAAATCGAAGGTCTGCCGGAGCTGAAGGTCGAGCAGGCGTTCGAACTGTCCGATGCCTCGGCCGAACGTTCGGCTGCCGGTTGCTCGGTGCACCTGAACAAGGAGCCGATCATCGAGTACCTCACCAGCAACATCACGCTGCTGAAGTGGATGATCGCCGAGGGTTACCAGGACGCGCGTTCGCTGGCCCGCCGCATCGAGAAGATGGAAGCGTGGCTGGCCAACCCGGAGCTGCTGCAGCCGGATGCCGACGCCGAGTACGCCGCCGTCATCGAGATCGACCTGGCCGACATCCACGAGCCGATCGTGGCGTGCCCGAACGATCCGGACGACGTCAAGACGCTGTCGGACGTGGCCGGTGCGGCCATCGACGAAGTGTTCATCGGTTCGTGCATGACCAACATCGGTCACTTCCGTGCGGCGGCCAAGCTGCTGGAAGGCAAGCGCGACATTCCGACCAAGCTGTGGGTGGCCCCGCCGACCAAGATGGACGCCTCGGAGCTGACCAAGGAAGGCCATTACGGCACCTTCGGCACCGCCGGCGCCCGCATGGAAATGCCGGGCTGCTCGCTGTGCATGGGCAACCAGGCGCAGGTGCGTGAGGGCGCGACGGTGTTCTCCACCTCGACCCGCAACTTCCCGAATCGTCTGGGCCGCAACTCGAACGTGTACCTGGGTTCGGCCGAGCTGGCCGCGATCTGCTCGCGCCTGGGTCGCATCCCGACCAAGGAAGAGTACATGGCTGACATCGGCGTGCTCGATGCCAGCAGCAAGGACATCTACCGCTACATGAACTTCGATCAGATCGAGGACTATCAGGACGTGGCCAAGACGGTTGCTGCCTGAACCTGATCGGTTGATGTGTTGAACGAAAACCCCCGGTGAAAGCCGGGGGTTTTTCTTTTCCTTCAACGCGCGGGGTAACGGAACGGCCAGGCGCCGTCCACGTCGTTGCTGCGTTCGGCGCACACGGTACGAAAGGTGTCCACGAACGCCTGCTGCAGGCGGGTCGGGTGCCAGTCGGTGCGGGTGGTCAGGCCGATGCGGCGGCGCAGCTCGTCGCCGGCGCTGCCGATCTCGCAGAGCAGGCCGGCGCGGCGTTCGATCACGAACTGGTCGCGTGACATCAGGGTGAGCCAGTCGTCTTCCAGCAGCAGGCCGCGGGTGATCAGCACCGAACCGCATTCGATGCGCAGGCGTGGCGGTTCATGGCCGTGCTGGCGGAACATGCGCTCCCAGCGTGCGCGCACCGGGGCGCCGGTCGCGGCGATGACCCACGGGTAGTCGAGCAGCCGGTCGAACGTGGGGGTGCCCGCATGGGCGAGCGGATGGCCGCTGCGCGCGACGATCACCGGGTCGTCGTCGAACAGGCCCTCCTGGGCCACGTCGCGCACCGGCAGGGTGTCGCGCATGGCGCCGATCAGCAGGTCCAGGCTGCCTGCACGCAGGTCACCCAGCAGTTCCGCATACGGACCTTCAATCACGTTCACGGACGCGCCCGGATGCGCACGGGCGAACCGTGCGAGCACCTGCGGAAGGAGGATGGCGCGGGCCAGCGGCATGACGCCGAGGGTGACCCTTCCGCCGTGTTCCGAGCGCAGCAGGGCCACTTCATCCAGCCCTGCGGCCAGTTCGGACAGCGCCAGCCGTACCAGCCGCAGCATGCGCGTGGCGGCCGGCGTGGTCTGTACGGTCTTGCCGTGACGTTCGGTGAGTGGAATTTCGATGGCGGTGCCCAGCTCGTGCACGGCACGATAGATCGCCGGCTGCGAGATGCCGGCACGGCTGGCGGCCAGGGTGAAGCTGCCAGCGGCGTCCACCGCCACCAGCGCCCGCAGCTGGCCGAGCGTGACCCGTCGCTCGACGGCGGGCAGCGCGGGCAGGCGCTGCGTGCGACGGGCAAGCCTTACGCCGTCGGCGATGTAGCTGATGGCGCGCTCGATCCGGGGCACCAGCAGTTCAGCCGCCTCGGTCGGCGCCATGCCGCCGGGCTGGCGGTCGAACAGGATCGCATCGAGCTGTGTTTCCAGCCGCGCGATCGCCTGGGTCAGCGCGGGCTGTGACAGATTCACCTGCGGCGCAGCGGCGCTGATGCCGCCATGCCGGTGCACCGCGACCAGCGCGTGCAGGTGTTTCAGGTTCAGTTCGTCGACCCGCTTCATGCACCAACTATAACCAAACCCAATGGCAGTTGCGGAAATCGATCTTGAGGGGGTGGTCGAAGGGGGACAACACTTCATCATCGTCATTGAAGGATGGATGGATGTCCCGCGTCGTCACCCATGTCGAACGCGCCGCTGCCGGCGCGATCCAGATTCTGGCCCAGGCCGGTGTTGCCACCGCGCACGAAGCCCAGGGGCGCAGCGGCCTGCTGCACCCCCGGCTGCGCCCCCTCTACAGCGGCGCGCGCATTGCCGGGAGCGCCATCACCGTGTCGGTGCCCCCCGGCGACAACTGGATGATGCATGTGGCCATCGAGCAGCTGCGCGATGGCGATGTGCTGGTGGTGGCGCCAACCAGCGAGTGCACCGACGGATATTTCGGCGACCTGCTGGCCACCTCGGCCCAGGTGCGCGGCTGCCGTGGGCTGGTGATCGATGCCGGCGTGCGCGACGTGCGCGACCTGACCGCGATGGGCTTTCCGGTGTGGAGCCGGGCGATCCACGCGCAGGGTACCGTCAAGGAAACACTGGGCGCGGTGAACGTGCCGGTGGTGTGCGGCGGGGCTCTGGTGCACCCCGGCGACGTGGTGATCGCCGACGATGACGGCGTGTGCATCGTGCCGCGTGCCGATGCCGCACGCGTGGCGGCCGAGTCGCAGGCGCGCGAGGCGCGCGAGGCGGAGAAACGCGATCGTCTGGCCAAGGGCGAGCTGGGCCTGGACATCTACGCCATGCGCGAGCGCCTGGCGGCCAAGGGCCTGCGCTATGAATGAGGGCGTGCCGGCGATGTGGATGCGCGGTGGCACGTCCAAGGGCGGCTACTTCCTGGCCACGGACCTGCCTGCCAACGCGGACGCCCGCGATGCGTTCCTGCTGCGCGCCTACGGCTCGCCCGACCCGCGCCAGATCGACGGCATGGGCGGCGCCGATCCGCTGACCTCCAAGGTCGCCGTGGTGTCTCCGTCCACGCGGCCCGATGCAGATGTGGAATACCTGTTCCTGCAGGTGTTCGTGGACCAGGCCGTGGTGAGCGATGCGCAGAACTGCGGCAACCTGCTGGCCGGCGTAGGCCCGTTCGCCATCGAGCGTGGGCTGGTCCCGCCCACCGGCGAAAGCACCGATGTGCGCATCTTCATGGTGAACACCGGCAAGGTGGCGACCGCCAACGTACATACGCCCGGTGGCCAGGTGCGCTATGACGGCACCGCCCGGATTGACGGGGTGCCGGGAACGGCTGCGCCGATCCCGCTGACCTTTGCCGACATCGCGGGTTCGAGCTGCGGCGCGCTGCTGCCGACGGGCAGGGCCCGTGATGTGATCGACGGCGTGGACGTCACCCTGATCGACAACGGCATGCCGTGCGTGGTGCTGCGCGCCAGCGACGTGGGTGTGAGCGGGTACGAGGACCGCGCCACGCTGGATGCCGACGACGCAGTGAAGGCGCGGTTGGAGGCGATCCGGCTGCAGGCCGGCCCGCTGATGAACCTCGGCGACGTCGCGGCGCAGTCGGTACCGAAAATGATGCTGGTGGCCGCGCCACGCGATGGCGGTGCGATCTGCGTGCGTTCCTTCATTCCGCACCGCTGCCACGCCTCCATCGGGGTCCTCGGTGCGGTGACCGTGGCGACGGCCTGCCTGTTGCCCGATTCACCGGCCAGCGCACTGGCGGTGGTGCCGGACGGCAGCCGCCTCCAGCTGGACATCGAACACCCCAGTGGCAGCACCGGCTGCGTGCTGGAGCGGGATGCAGAAGGCCACGTGGTTGCCGCCGCGATCCTGCGCACGGCCCGGAAACTGTTCGACGGGGTGTTGTTCGGTTGAACCCCGGTTCGACTGAATGCGCGCCACGTCTTTATTCTTGCGACCTGGGAGGGTTGATATGACCGTTGTAGAGAAGCGGCAGGGCCGCTTCGGCGTCTTTGGCCAGTTGTGGTTCCAGGTGCTGGCCGGCACCCTCATCGGCGTCGTGCTGGGCTGGCTGCAGCCGGACTGGGGTTCGGCGATGAAGCCGTTCGGTGATGCCTTCATCAAGCTGATCCGGATGATGATCGGGCCGATCATCTTCGTCACCGTGGTGCACGGTATCGCCGGCATGCGCGACATGCGCAGTGTGGGCCGGCTCGCACTGAAGTCGTTGATCTATTTCGAGGTGATCACGATTCTCGCGTTGATCGTCGGCCTGGTCGCGGTAGACCTGTGGAAGCCGGGCGCGGGCATGAACATCGACCCGGCGACCATCGACATGGCCAGCATCCAGGGCTATGTGCATACCGCGCATGACCAGTCGATCGTCTCCTACATCATGGCGATCATCCCCAACACGCTGGTCAGCGCGTTCACCGAAGCGCACGTGCTGCAGGTGCTGTTCGTGGCGGTGCTGTTCGGTGTGGCGCTTGCCTCCATTGGCGAGCGCGGCGCGCCGGTGATGAAGGTCATCGAAGGTACGTCGGCGGCCCTGTTCAAGATCATCGGCTACGTCATGTACTTCGCGCCGATCGGTGCGTTCGGTGCCATCGCGTTCACCGTGGGCCAGTTCGGCGCCGGTTCGCTGCTGTCGCTGGGCGAGTTGATCATCGAGTTCTTCGTGGTGTGTGCGGCGTTCACGGTGTTCGTTCTCGGCGCGGTGTGCTGGTGGACCGGTGCCAGCCTGTGGCGGCTGCTGGCCTACCTGCGCGATGAAATCGTGATCGTGGCAGCCACCACGTCCACGGAAACCGTGCTGCCGCGCCTGATCGAGAAGATGAAGAAGCTGGGGTGCGAGGAAGGCGTGGTCGGGTTCGTGATTCCCGCCGGGTACTCGTTCAACCTCGATGGCACCTGCCTGTACCTGACCACGGTGGCGCTGTTCCTGGCCCAGGCGACCAACACCGAGCTGACGGTGTGGCACCAGCTGGGCCTGATCGCGGTGCTGCTGCTGACCTCGAAGGGCGCTGCCGGCGTGGCCGGTGCGGCGTTCGTGGTGCTGGCGGCGACGCTGGGCACCACCGGCACCATCCCGGTGGCCAGCATCGCGCTGATCCTGGGCATCCACCGCATCCTGGCCGAAGGCCTGACCTTCGTGAACCTGGTGGGCAACGCGATTGCGGTGCTGGTGATCGCCAAGTGGGAAGGCAAGCTGGACGAGAAGGTGATGGCCGCGCAGATCGGCACCCGCCGCGCCCGCCTGCGCCATCTCGGCGTGCGCGAAGCCTGACCGACGCGCCGCGGGTTCGCGGCGCCCACCCCGAATGCATTGAACCCGCTGCCCATGGCAGCAGGGAGGGAGAGTTCATGTCCATCCTCCGCCACACCCCGCTGGCGCTGTTGTTGAGCGCCGCACTGGCCGCACCGGCCGCCGCCGAGGGCACCGTCCCCAAGGGCGTCGACCTCACCCTGGATTTCGTCGGCAACGTCGCCTCCAACCCCGTGGGCGGGGTGGAGCAGGGCACCGAAGGCTCGTACTGGATCATGGCCCAGTCGAAGTTTGATCTGGACGAGCTGTTCGGCGTGCACAACACCGACGTGGACGCGCAGTGGGCCTGGTTCGCCGGGCGCAACCTGGCGCGCGAGAAAATCGGCAACTCGATCAGCGCCCAGCAGACCTGGCGCCCGGTGGCCGGTGGTCGCCTGACCCGGCTGACCATCCGCCACCGCTTCGACAACGGCCTGAGCATCACCGCCGGCCGCGCGCCGGTGAACAGTTACTTCAACAATTCGGCGCTCAACTGCGTGTTCATGAGCAATGCGATGTGCCTCACCCCGTACGGGGCGATCACCGACCTCGGCATCACCGCGTTCCCGAATTCGTCGTGGGCCGGCATCCTGCGCTACGACGTGGACGATCGCTGGTACGTGCAGGGTGGGGCCTTCGACTACAACAACGAGCTGAACAAGGCCGGCAAGAACGGCCTGGATTTCTCGGTGGGCGAGGGCACCGGCACCATCACCGCGTACGAGGCCGGCTACCAGACCAGCTTCGCCAACGACCGGCTGCCGCGCACGTATCGGCTGGGCATGTACCGCAACAGCGATGGCGGCAAGAGCTCCTACTTCGATGCCGCTGGCAACTCCGCGGCGCTGACCGGACGCCCCACGGCGGTTCAGGACGGCGCACGGACGGGCTGGTATGCGATGGCCGACCAGACCGTGTGGCGCGGTGACGGCAAGCGCAACCTGGCGCTGTTCGCCCGGGCTTACGTCAACACCGGCAACGAGGCGCCGGTGGACCAGTTCCTGGCGGCCGGTTTCGTCAAGACAGGCACCTTCGCCGGCCGCGACCAGGACACCTTGGCGATGTTCGTTTCCAACACGCACTTCAGCGACGAACAGATCGCCTTCCTGCGCGACCGCCGCGCGCGCAATGGCGGCAGCGGTGCCCCGAATGCCGACGAGATCATCGCCGAGCTCAGCTACGGCTGGGCGGTGCACAAGGGCATCCGCCTGATGCCGAACCTGCAGTATGTGATCAACCCGGACCCCATCTACGCACCGACCCGCACCACCGACATTCCCGACGCATTGATCGTCGGGCTGCGCGTGGACGTCCACTTCGCCCAGCTGTTCGGCTGGTAACTCCTCCCCCACGAGGCCGCTCATGATCATCGATTGCCACGGTCACTACACGACCGCTCCCGCCAGCCACGATGCGTTCCGCAAGGCGCAGGTGGCCCACTTCAATGACCCGTCGCTGCCGGCGCCGGTGTACCCCACGATCAGCGACGACGAACTGCGCGACAGCGTGGAAGGCAACCAGCTGCGCCTGCTGCGCGAGCGCGGTGCGGACATGACGATCTTCTCGCCGCGCGCCAGCACCATGGCCCACCACATCGGCGACGAGGCCGTCAGCGCGGAATGGACGCGCCGCTGCAACGACCTGATCGCGCGGGTGGTGGCGCTGTACCCGGAGACGTTCATCGGTGTCTGCCAGCTGCCGCAGTCGCCCGGCGTGCCCATCGCGAATTCGATCGCCGAACTGGAGCGCTGCGTCAACGAGCTGGGCTTCGTCGGCTGCAATCTCAATCCAGACCCGTCCGGGGGTCATTGGACCGGCCTGCCGCTGACCGACCGCGCCTGGTATCCGTTCTTCGAGAAGATGGTGGAGCTGGACGTGCCGGCCATGGTGCACGTCTCGGGCAGCTGCAACGCCAACTTCCACGCCACCGGCGCGCACTACCTCAACGCCGACACCACCGCGTTCATGCAGTTCCTGCAGGGCGATCTGTTCCGTGACTTCCCGGACCTGCGCTTCATCATTCCGCACGGCGGTGGCGCGGTGCCCTACCACTGGGGCCGTTTCCGGGGGCTGGCGGACATGCTGGGCAAGCCGCCGCTGAACGAGCACGTGATGAAGAATGTGTTCTTCGACACCTGCGTTTACCATCAGCCGGGTATCGACCTGCTGTTCAAGGTGATCGACATCGACAACATTCTGTTTGGCTCGGAGATGGTGGGCGCGGTGCGAGGGATCGATCCGGAGACCGGGCAGTATTTCGACGACACGCTGCGCTACGTGGAGGCACTGGGGCTCTCGGCCGCGGACCGCACCAAGGTGCTTTCGGGTAATGCGCGCCGGGTGTACCCGCGACTGGACGCCCAACTGAAGGCGAGGGGGCTGTAATGGCGGAGTTTGTGAAAGACGCCGACTGGCTGGACTTCTGCCCGGACCCGAGCCGGCCGCAGTTCGTGCCGCCCCCGGGTGCGGTGGACGCGCATTGCCATGTGTTTGGCCCTGGCGACCGCTTCCCCTATGCGCCGGAGCGCAAGTACACGCCGTGCGATGCCGGCAAGGACCAGCTGTTCGCGCTGCGCGACCTCCTGGGCTTCTCGCGCAATGTGATTGTGCAGGCGACCTGCCACGGCGCCGACAACAGCGCGCTGGTCGACGCGCTGCGCAGTGCCGACGGGCGTGCACGCGGGGTGGCGACGGTACGCGACAGCGTCACGGATGCGGAGCTGCGTGAACTGCACGACGCCGGGGTGCGCGGCGTGCGCTTCAATTTCGTGAAGCGGCTGGTGGACCCGAAGCCGGATGCCTACTACCACGCGATCATCGAGCGGATCGCGCCACTGGGCTGGCATGTGGTGGTCTACTTCGAGGCGGCGGACCTGGCCGAGCGCTGGAACTTCTTCACCTCGTTGCCGACCACCGTGGTGGTGGACCACATGGGCCGGCCGGATGTGACCCAGCCGGTGGACGGGCCAGAGTTCCAACGGTTCGTACGGTTGATGCGCGAGCACCCGAACGTGTGGACGAAGGTCAGCTGCCCGGAGCGGTTGTCGCAGTCGGGTCCGCCGGCGTATGACGATGTGGTGCCCTTTGCGCGGCACCTGGTGGAGCAGTTCCCGGACCGGGTGCTGTGGGGCACGGATTGGCCGCACCCGAACCTGACATCGCACATGCCCGATGACGGCACGCTGGTGGACGTCATTCCCCGGATTGCGCTGACGCCCGAGCTCCAGCAGATGCTGCTGGTGGACAACCCGATGCGCTTGTACTGGGATCAGTCGTCCCAGTCTTCGGGCGTCCACTCGGCCTTGCCTACGATGCGCCTGCCCTTGTAGTGCAGCACGCCGGTGTTGCCTACGACATCCATCTCGAACCACGGCAGGCCGTCCCGTTCGCGCGGGCGGATGTGGGCGCGCTTCTGCGCGCGATTGAACTCGATGTAGTACGTGCGGTGCGGCATGTAGCTCTTGAAGTCGCTGGACATGACCTGGATCGCGCCAGGATCCTGGCGGCCGGTCATTTCCAGCGTGAAGTGGAACGTTCCCTGTGAGGCCTCGAACTGGAACAGGCTGCCGCTGGCGATGACGGCGGGCGACAGGCAGCACAGCAGCACCCACAGCAGGCGGGTTCCGATCCAGCGGCAAGGCCTTTCCATGGCGTCTACTCCGTTGTGTTGACGGCATATCTCAACACAATGGCAGCAGGCGGGCGGCAACGTCAGTCACAGACATCGGCGGGCGCCACGACCCACGGTCGTGGCCTGCCTTGGTAGCGCACGACCTTGGGTCGTGCGGCGGGGTGCAGCGCCGTCGAAGGCGTCAGGCCTGCTCTGTGGCCACTGCGGGTGCCTCGTCGTCCACCGGTGCGATGGGCGCCGGCGCCGGCTCGGGCGCGGCCAATGCCGGGAACACGTTCGGCAGTTCGGCCACGAAGCGCGCGACGCATTGTTCAGCGAACGCCTGCGAGGCCGCTCTGACCTTGGCGTAGTCGTCGGCCTGCCAGTCTTCCAGCGGTGCCTGGAGCCGCTCGTCGGCACAATACACGGTGGTCTGGGTCTGGCCGTCCTTGGGCAGCAGGAAGCCGATGCTGGCTTGGTGGCGAAGCTCATACGGGACGTTGGAGCCGGCGAGTTTCTGGTACGCCAGCGTCCAGGTGCCGGCGCTGGCCTGTACCGTGCGCCGCTCGTAGGGAATCGCATCGGGGTGGGCGCGGAAAAACTCGGCAAGTCCTGCGCGCAGCAGGTCCGGCATGTGGACCACGGCCGGGCTTGGCACGCTCTCGATGGTGTCACCGCGCAGGTTGTTCTTGTTGAATCCATCAACGCGCCCCACGTAGGCACGACCCGTGACGGCCAGCGCCAGGACTCCCAGCTTCAGGCCGACGACCTTGCCGGTATCACCCCGGCTCACCAGACGAAGCGCCAGATCACCGTAGCGATTGTTGTCCTGCCCGCTGCCCTGGGTGGACATGATGCCCACGGTGCGGGTCCAGTCCCTCGGCGCAACAGCCTTGACGGCGGGCGGCCCAACCGCGTTGCCATCCGGCACAGCAGCGGCCTCGATCAACGCCGTCGCATCGGCGGCAACCGTCGTCATCGCGTCGCCCGTCCCTGCGCTGCCCACGGGCGTGGGTGACGCGGCCTGCACCGGTGCCTCGCAGCGCTGCGGCGGTAGCGTGGTCGCTTGCGGCTGCACGCTGCCATCCGCGCCCACGTGGTTGGCACTCAACCGGCAGATGCCGCCGGCCGTGCTCATGAAGACTTCGTAATCCTGGCCGGGTTCAGCAGTGAACTGCAGGGTCAGCTCACGGTCGCAGCGATAGTCGTTGGTGTTCTCGACGCGTGCGTCGAAGATCAGCGGTTTTCCGCCGGCAACGGCGTATTCCTGGTAGTTGGGCTTGGAGAACAGCACGCTCTTCATGTTGCGGACGGTGGGCGTCTCGGGCATGCCCAGCGAGACATTGTCCGGCGCGCCGCCAAACAGGCTGCCGATGGCGCGGGCACCGGAGCGGGCCACTTCCACCTCGTCGGTGTAGGTGTCGCGGCAGGCGGCGTTGGTGTACATGGTGATGCCCTGTCCATTCTGGCCGAAGATGCGGACACGGGCGTTGGCGGCGGGTGGGGCGTCGATGACGCTTGTGGACGCCGGGGCGACGCTGGCTGCGTCGTCGGGTGCGTCCTGGGCCAGGGCGGGGCCGGCCATCATCAGGGTGGCCATCAGCAGGCCGGGCAGGGTGTGAAGTGATGCACTCACGGTGTTGCTCCTTGTTGAAATCGGTAGTGCGTGACGCACGCGTTGACGAGTGCCGGGCAGAGCCCGGCGCTACGCCGCCAACGCATCGTCATGTTCTCAGCCGCGTGCCAGCGCCATCAGACGTTCGGCGATGCGCTCCAGCGGCACCTGCTCGTCGGTGGCGCCCAGCTTGAACGCGGCGCCCGGCATGCCCCAGACCACGCTGGTGGCCTCGTCCTGCACCAGGGTCGGGGCGCCGACGTTCTTGAGCTCCAGCAGACCCCGTGCGCCGTCGTCGCCCATGCCGGTGAGGATCGCGCCGATGGCGTTGGCGCCGGCGCTCTCCGCGACCGAACGGAACAGCACGTCCACGGCGGGCTTGTGGCGGTTCACCGCCGGGCCGTCGTCGATGCGGCAGCGCCAGCGGGCACCGTCGCGAATGACCCGCAGGTGCTTGCCACCGGGCGGCAGGTAGGCGTGCCCGGGCAGCACGGCTTCGCCGTCGGTGGCTTCCCGCACCGACATCGCCGAATGGCGGTCAAGGCGCTCGGCAAACGGGGTGCTGAAGGCGGCGGGCAGGTGCTGGGTGAGTACCACGGCGGGGGCGTCGGCGGGCATGCCTTCCAGCACCACGCGTAGTGCTTCGGTGCCGCCTGCCGACGCGCCGATGGCGATCAGGCGGTCGGTGGTACGGAACTGGATGGACCGCGTCGGGGCCGGGGCCACCGTGTCCAGGGTGATACGCGGGGTGATCGGACGCGCCAGCGTGCGCACGCGCGAGCGGGCGGCCATCTTGACCTTGCCGATGATCTCGTCGGCGTAGCCCTGCAGGCCACGGGCCACGTCGAACTTCGGCTTGGAAATGAAGTCCACCGCACCCAGCGCCAGCGCCTGCAGGGTGGTATCGGCGCCACGCTCGGTCAGCGAGGAAATCATCACCACCGGCAGCGGATGCAGGCGCATCAGGTTTTCCAGGAACGCCAGGCCGTCCATGCGTGGCATTTCCACGTCCAGCGTGATCACGTCCGGCGCCAGGCGCTTGATCTTCTCGCGCGCCAGCAGGGGATCGGCGGCGGTGCCGACCACTTCGATGCCCGGATCGGCGGCCAGGATCTCGCTCAGCATCTGTCGTACGACGGCAGAATCGTCGACGATCAGGACTCTGCAGGGTGCACCCGTGATCATTCGAAGAGCTCCACGCCACCGGTGACCGGGGCACGCGCCAGGCGGGCGCGCACGGCGATTTCGGTCGCGGCCACTTCGGCTTCGTGTGCGTGCGGCAGGCGCTGCACGACCACGCGGCCGGTGTCGGCGAAGAACCACACCTTGCGCGGATGGATGCCACACAGGTCCTCGGCCAGCACCGGGATGTGCTCGGCCTGCAGGTACTGGCGGACGAACTCGGCGTTGCGCGTGCCAACCGGATTGCTGGTGAAGCCCTTGAGCACGTTGGCGCCGCCGAACACCTTCGCTTCCAGGCGCTTGCGGTGCGCGCCGCGCTTGAGCAGGTCGTTGATCAGCAGTTCCATGGCGTAGCTGCCATAGCGGGCCGGCGCGCCGTCGCCGACGTTGCCTTCGGGCAGCAGGAAGTGGTTCATGCCGCCGATCTTCAGCACCGGATCGCGCAGGCAGGCGGCCACGCACGAACCCAGCGTGGTGGTGAGCGCGGTGTCGTCATCCACCACCAGGTACTGGGTCGGCAGCAGCTTGGCCGCCGTGACCTTGAAGCGGCTGTCGAAGTAGCGCATGACCTCGTCGTTGCGGGCCGCCAGGTTCATACCGGTGCTCCGGGCGCCCGCTTGTACAAGGTGCGCCCGCACGGCTGGATCAGGTCCGCCGCATGCAGGTAGTTTTCCGAGTGGCCGGTGTAGAGCAGGCCATCGTCGCCCATGTGCTGGATCAGCCGCGAGAGGATGCCGCGCTGGGTGGGCTTGTCGAAGTAGATCATCACGTTGCGGCAGAACAGCGCGTCGAACGGGCCGCCCACGTCGTAGCGCGGCGCCAGCAGGTTCAGCGGGCGGAAGTCGATCAGGTCGCGCAGTGCCGGATGCACCCGGCAATGCCCCTCGTTGGGGCCGCTGCCGCGCTGGAAGTAGCGCTTCTTGAGGGCGATATCCAGCCCCGACACGCGGTCGATCGCGTAGACGCCACGGCTGGCCGTGGCCAGCACCTGGGTATCCACGTCGGTGGCGAGGATGCGCACCGGCGGCTTGAGCGTGCCGAAGGCCTCGCATGCGGTGATGGCCATGGAGTAGGGCTCTTCGCCGGTGGAGGCCGCACACGACCACAGCTGCATCGTGCCGTGGCCGGCCCGCGCGCGCAGCTCGGTGTCGAGCTTCTCGAAGTGGTGCGGCTCGCGGAAGAACGCGGTGAGGTTGGTGGTCAACGCATTGGTGAACGCCTGCCACTCATCGCCGCCGTGCTTCTCCAGCTGGTCCAGGTAGTCCTGGAAGTTGCGCAGTCCCAGCGCGCGCAGGCGGCGCGAGAGACGGCCGTAGACCATGTCGCGCTTGGCCGGCGCCAGCGAAATGCCGACGCGCTGGTAGATCAGGTCGCAGATGCGGCGGAAGTCCCGGTCGGCGAACTCGAATTCGCGACCGGTCGTTGACGCGGCAGAAGCAGGTGCGGAAGGCGTGCTCACAGGCGGATTCCTCAGAACTCTTGCCAGTTGCCGTCGTCGGCGATGGGGGTGCGGGGCGCACGTGCGGCCGCGACCTGCCTCGGTGCGCTGGCCTTGGGCGCGGCCGCCGGCTTCACGCTGCGCAGCGGGGCCGGCGCGGCGATGCGGGCGGTGACCGCGCTGACGGCCGCAGCGACCTGGTTGTCGAGGCGGAAGATGGACACCGCATCGGACAGCTGGGTCGCCTGTTCTTCCATGGCGCGGGCGGCAGCAGTGGCTTCTTCAACAAGTGCGGCGTTCTGCTGGGTGGTCTCGTCCATCTGCGTCACGGTCTGGTTGACCTGCTCGATGCCGGCCGACTGTTCCTGCGAGGCCGCGGAGATCTCGGCCATGATGTCGGTCACGCGCTGCACCGAGGCGACGATCTCGCCCATGGTGGTGCCGGCCTTGCGCACCAGCGCGGAGCCATCGGCCACGCTGGACACCGAATCGTCGATCAGGCCCTTGATCTCCTTGGCGGCACCGGCCGAACGCTGGGCCAGGGTGCGCACTTCGGAGGCGACCACGGCGAAGCCACGGCCCTGTTCGCCGGCGCGTGCGGCTTCCACCGCCGCGTTCAGTGCCAGGATGTTGGTCTGGAAGGCGATGCCGTCGATGACCGAGATGATCTCGGCAATGCGCTTGGAGCTGGCTTCGATCGCGCTCATGGTGGTCACCACCTGGCCGACCACGTCCCCGCCCTGCGAGGCCACCGAATGCGCGCCGATGGCGAGCTGATTGGCTTGGCGGGCATGTTCGGCGTTCTGGCGCACGGTGGAGGTCAGTTCCTCCATCGAGGCGGCGGTTTCTTCCAGGTTGGCGGCCTGCTGTTCGGTACGGCGCGACAGGTCGTTGTTGCCGGTGGCGATCTCGCTGGCGGCCTGGTTGATGCTGCCCGCCGATTCCTGGATCTGGCCGACGATCTGGGTCAGCTGGGCGACGGTGGCATTGGCGTCATCGCGCATGGTGGCGAACACGCCCTGGAAATCACCGTGCATGCGCGCGGTGAGGTCACCTTCCGCAATGGCCGAGAGCAGCTGCGACAGCTTGCCCAGGTTGTCGTCGCTCACCTGCATCATCGCGTTGAGGCTGGCGATCATCTGGCGGAAGTCGTGGTCGAAGCGGGCCTCGTCGCCGCGCTGGGTGAAGTCGCCGGCGGCGGCCGACGCGCCCAGGCGCTTGATTTCGGCGTTGATGCTGGCCAGGTTCTGCTTGACCGTATCGACGGTGGTGCTGATTGCCGCCTTGTCGCCCGGATACCGGGCGATGTCGGCGCTGAGATCGCCCACGGCATAGCGCTGCACCACGCCCAGCACGTCCTGCATGGTCTGCACGTGCGCGCCGACCAGGGCGTTGGTTTCATGCACCATCAGGCCGTACTCGCCCGGGAAGGCGCTCTCGTCCATGCGGTAACGGGTCTGGCCGGCCTCGTGCTGGCTGGCCATCTCGCGCTGGGCGCCGATGACGGCGTGCAGCTGCTGCTGCATGCGGCCCATGCTTTCGAGCAGGCGGCCCGGTTCGTCCTGGGCCTGCGGACCGATGCGGCTGTCCAGCTTGCCGCCGGCGATGCTCTCGGCCACGGTGGTGGCCTGGCGCAGCGGCCCGGTGATGCGGTTGCCGATCAGCCAGCTCAGGGCCAGCACGATCAGGACCAGCGCGCCGCCGGTGGCGGCCATGATGCCGGTGAAGGCCATGGCGGCGGCCTGGACGTCGTCCATGTACACACCGCTGGTGACCACCCACTGCCACGGCGCATACATGCCGGCGTAGGTAGCCTTCTCGATCAGCTTCTCGCCGGCGCCCGGCTTGGTGGTCGAGTAGTAGGTGAAGCCGCCGCCGGTCTTGGCCAGGTCCACCTGCTGCAGGTACAGCGGCACGCCGTCCTTGGACAGGTAGGCCTTCTGCACCTTGCCAACGCGGTCAGGCGCGAACGGATGCATCAGCAGGGTGTAATCGGTGGTCAGCACGTTGTAGTACGCGCTGTCGTTGTCGGCGCGCATGCCGTGCAGCGCCTTCAATGCCGCGGCCTTGGCCGCCTCTTCGGTGAGCTCGCCGGTGCCGGCCAGGCGCTTGTACTGGTCGATGATGCCGTAGGTCAGTTCGACCTGGGTCTTCAGGCCTTCCTTGCGCGTTTCGGCCAGGTCGATGTACTGCATGCGCGCGGCGATGACGGCCAGTGCGATCACGCCGAGGGCGATCAGGGCGGTGAGCAGGTTGAGCTTGCCCCGGACGGAGAGGTTGGAGAAGCGACTGGAAAGATTCATGGGCATGGGGTCTTTTCGAGCGGGGGCGTGCAGCAATGCCTGGAGAGCGGGGCGGAAGCCGTGGGGGCCGACGTCGACGAACGTGTCGAGGCAATGCTGTTATCGGCCGCATACGCGGTCTATTGAGGTCGCGCAGCTGAGCGCATTCAGCATTGGATGCAAAAAGGCCCCGATGCCGGAGCATCGGGGCCTGTGCAGAACCGGGGCGCGCGAGCGCCGGGCGGCTTAGAACTCCTGCCAGTCACCGTCGGCCAGTTCGGCGGCGACCGCACGGCTGGCCGGCTTGCGTGCCGGGGCCGGGGCTGCCGACGGACGGGCAACGGCGCGCGGCGCCGGCGCGGCGACGGGAGCGGCGGAAACCACGTCGCGCTGGTCGAGCGTGAAGATCGACACGGCATCGCTGAGGTGGCCGGCCTGTTCTTCCATCGAACGGGCGGCGGCGGTGGCTTCTTCGACCAGCGCGGCGTTCTGCTGGGTGGTCTCGTCCATCTGCACGACGGTCTGGTTGACCTGTTCGATGCCGGCGGACTGCTCCTGCGAGGCCGCCGAGATCTCGGCCATGATGTCGGTCACGCGCTGCACCGAGGCGACGATCTCGCCCATGGTCGCGCCGGCCTTGTGCACCAGCGCCGAGCCTTCGTTGACCTTGCCGACGGAGTCGTCGATCAGGCCCTTGATTTCCTTGGCGGCACCGGCCGAACGCTGGGCCAGGGTGCGCACTTCGGAGGCGACCACGGCGAAGCCGCGGCCCTGTTCACCGGCACGCGCCGCTTCCACCGCGGCGTTCAGCGCCAGGATGTTGGTCTGGAAGGCGATGCCGTCGATGACCGAGATGATCTCGGCGATCTTCTTGGACGAGGTCTGGATCGCGCTCATGGTGGTGACCACCTGGCCGACCACGTCGCCGCCCTGCGAGGCCACCGTGTGCGCGCCGATGGCGAGCTGGTTGGCCTGGCGGGCATGCTCGGCGTTCTGGCGCACGGTGGAGGTCAGTTCCTCCATCGAGGCGGCGGTTTCTTCCAGGTTGGCGGCCTGCTGTTCGGTACGGCGCGACAGGTCGCTGTTGCCGGTGGCGATCTCGCTGGCGGCCGAGCTGATGGCCATGCTGGACTGCTTGATCCTGGTCACGATGCCGCTGAGCTGTTCGGCGGTGGCGTTGGCATCGTCGCGCATGGTGGCGAACACGCCGTCGAACTCGCCGTGCATGCGCACGGTCAGGTCGCCCTGCGACAGTGCGGTGAGCAGGCCGGAGATCTGCTCGATGCTGGATGCATTGGCGTCGAGCAGGCCGTTGATCTGCTGGGCCAGCTGCAGGAAGAAGCCGTCCTTGCCTTCGGCGCCAATGCGGCCGGACAGGTCGCCGGCGGCGGCCTGGGCGATCACGCGCGCCACTTCGGCCTCGACCAGCGCCTCGGGGGTGCGGTCGCGCCATTCGACGACATGGCCGACGCTCTCGCCTTCTTCATTCCGGATGGTCGACACGACCTGGGCGAACTGCGCGTCACCGAACTGCATGGCGCGGCGGGCGACACCGTGCTGCTTGAGGTTGGCCAGCAGGTTGGCGTCCATTTCGCCACGGTGCTCAAGCACGGTCAGCGGGCGGCCGACCAGCGAGGTGCCGGCGTCGAAGTCGGGCAGGCTCCTGCTCAGCTCGTCCTGGTACTGGGACAGGGTCTGTTCCAGGGCGCGGTTGGCGTAGACGATGTTGAGGTTGTTGTCGGTCAGGTAGACGCCGGTGGAGCTGTAGTCCAGCGCGGTACGGATGCGCAGGTTTTCGCGGGCCACGGCCTGTTCGGTCTCGGTACGGTCGCGCAGGTCGCGCTGCATGCGCTGCATGGCCTGCATGAGGTCGCCGACTTCGTCCTTGCGGCTGACGTCGATGGTGCCGTCCAGCTTGCCGCCGGCCACTTCGTTGGCCACCGACACGGCGCCGCGGACGCTGCCGACCAGGGAGCGGGCAAACAGGTACACCAGCACCAGGCCGAGCGCGGCACCGCCGAGCAGGGCGATGATGGTCAGGGTGGCCGAGGTGGCGTAGGTGGACTCCGCTTCTTCGCGCGAGGCGCGGGCGAGGCGGTTGTCTTCGGCAATCAGCGTTTCAAGCGCGCTGGAGGCCTTGAGGTGCTTGGTGCGGGTTTCGCCGACGAAGGTATCGATGGCGTCGTCCGGCAGGTCCAGCTCCAGCATTTCGGTGACGGAATCGTAGGAGGCCAGCGAATCGGTCCAGTCCTTGGCGAAGGCGTCGAACAGCTTCTTCTGCTGGGGGCTGTCGATGAGGGCGGGGTACTTCTTGATCGAGGCGTCGATCTTGCCGCGCAGGTCGGCCGCGCGGGTCTTGGCTTCTGCCTTGACGTCGTCGCTGGCGCGGATCAGGCCCTGGTAGGCCGAGTTGCGGTATTCGCCAAGCATGCCACGCATCTCGCCGGCCATGCGGATGCTTTCCATCCGGTTGCCGGCCAGTTCGGTGGTCACGTTGTTGAGGGAGTGCAGGCCACGATAGGCGACTACGCCCTGCAGCAGCATCACCAGCAGGAGTACGCCGAAAGTCAGCATCAACTTCGGCATCAGTTTGAGGTTATTGATCCACGGCATGGTGGTGCAGTCTCCAGTGGCAAACGCGTCCGGGCGTGGCGCCCGGTTGCAGCGACCACGCCGGCCAGTGCCGGCGTGGCAGGGCGTTGGACGGTTACTTGATGTTGGCGAGCTTCAGGCCGGCCGGCGAGCTGACTTCGATTTCAGCGCGCGAGGCATCACGGGCAATCTTGCCGATCACGCAGACGGTCTTGCCTTCCAGGGTTTCCAGCGGGAAGCTGAACTTGCCGCGGTTGGCGCCGGCGATGCGGGCCGAGAAGGTGTGGCGCGGGAAGGCGCCGCCCATGTACAGGAAGGTCGGCTGGCCTTCGGAGCCTTCAGCGTAGCGGGCCTTTTCGACCTTGCCGCAGACCATGCCATCCTTGCCGACGGCGCGCGCGGCCAGCTCCGGCGGGATCATGTCGGCCGACTGGGCGAAGGCGGACGACGCGGAAGAGGCGAGGACGGCAACCGAAAACAGAGCGAGCAGGGACTTCATCGGGAGATTCTCCGGGGGATATGGATAGTTGGCCCGGGCGTGGCGGTTGCCACGGCGCCGGGTCCTGAATCCAGCTATCGGCCGTTTGCGACAGAACTGAAGGACTTTCTTGAACGAAAATCGATCTCGTCCATCGCGGACGGCAGGTCAGGCGGCGACGTCTTCTACGACGGCGGTCTGGCCCATGTCAGCGCTGTCGAGCAGGGTTTCGATGTCCAGCAGGATGAGCATGCGATCGTCCTGGGTGCCGATGCCGGAGATGAAGCGGGTATCGACGGCGGCGCCGAACTCGGGGGTCGGACGGATCTGCTCGGCGCTCAGCGGGATCACGTCGGAGACGCTGTCGACCACGATGCCGACGACGCGGTCTTCGACGTTGAGCACGATCATGACGGTGAAGGCGTCGTAGCGGGCTTCGTCCAGGCGCAGCTTGAGGCGCAGGTCGATGACGGGAACGATGGTGCCGCGCAGGTTGATGACACCCTTGATGTAATCGGGGGCATCGGGAACGCGGGTGACGGAGTCATAGCCGCGGATTTCCTGCACCTTGAGGATGTCCACGCCGTAGTGCTCGGCGCCGAGGGTGAAGCTGAGGAACTCGCCACCGCTGCTGGCGGCGTTGGGGTTGCTGTCTTTCATGGAAGGGATCCTGGGTCGGGCGTGGCGGTCGGAAAAGCGGGGCGTCACGCTCAATATCGGCCTGGGATGTCGCGACTTTAGAGGCGCAGGGCATAGAGCAAGAGCGCTGGGTCTGAGGGTGCCCCGGGCTTGGGCTGGCGGGTGTGGGCATCCGGGGGACGCTGCAAGTACGTCCATGTAAGCTCCGTCGCCGCATCCATGCGGCTCAGGCCCCCGGATGCCCACCCCCGCCAACCCTTTGACGCTTGGTCGGTGCGCCAGCAAAAAGTGGTAAATACCAACCGTTGGTTGGTACTGCTCTTGCTTTCAACGAGGCGCCGACCATCCACGGACGGAGCGGTGGGGATGGGGTTGCGGGGGTGTGAGCGGCATGGATGCCGCGACCAAGCCCCCATGGACGGGTTTACGGCGTCCCCCGCAACCCCATCCCCACCGATCCGTAGCAGCGACCAACCTGCCGCCGCCCTCAGCTTTCGCCGTTTTTGCGGGCGCTGCGTTGGCGGTCGATGCGGAAGATGTAGCGCTGGATCGCGCTGTCGCCGCCGCGCGGCAGGCCGTCGAAACGCATGCCGATGCGCTTCATTTCCGCGCCGCTGGGCAGCTTGACCGCCAGCTGGTTGCAGACGATCAGCGACACATGCAGCGGGCCGGCGTCGGGCACGTCCAGGCGCGCGTCGTAGCGCTTCTGCATGCTGAAGATGTTGCAGTCCACCGGCACGGTCACGGCCAGGCCGCCGCCGCTGATGTCCACCACGCGCAGATGCAGGGCCTCGCTGCGGTCTTCGTTGATCGGGAACATCAGCTGCGGCGAGTCGGTGATGGGCGTCTCCAGCCGGTACAGCTCGCGGCGCTGCAGGTGCACCAGCTCGGTCGGGAACGGCACGCGGAAGGCAACGTGGCGGTGGCCGCCCGTGCGTTCCAGGTGGTCCAGGCGGAAGCGCACCATCACCCGGTCCAGCT
The DNA here is from genome assembly GCF_057839485.1 of Stenotrophomonas sp. KH_036_B. Lineage (NCBI taxonomy): Bacteria > Pseudomonadati > Pseudomonadota > Gammaproteobacteria > Lysobacterales > Lysobacteraceae > Stenotrophomonas > Stenotrophomonas sp. KH_036_B. The sequence goes on from NZ_CM174491.1 coordinate 2,011,608, forward strand.
GCGCGAAGCACAGCAGGTGGCCGGCGTCCTCGGCGGCGCGGTTGGCCGGCTCGGACGGGCTGCCGTCCAGCAGCAGGCAGTCCTCGTCCTCGTCCAGCTCGAGGATCGCGGTCGGGAACGACTGGTCGCGACCGCCCAGATGCGCGTTGATCAGCGAACGCTGGTCAATCAGCGCCTGCAACAACTGCCGGATCTGCCGGGGGTTGCGTACCAGGTAACGGTCATCCGTGCCGTCGTCATCGGCGGCATGGGGAGCGTCGTGTGCGTCAAGGCTGCCTTCGGACATGGACTCTGGCTGGGTTGGGCGGGTACAGACATCAAGCGATGCCGGGTCTCTGTCCGTTTATCGGCACCGGTTCACAATAATGTAGGGCGAATGTGTGTACGGCGACCGGTGATGGGGCTACTCCTGCACGCATGAGCAGCGCGACGACAGGATCATCGGTGGCTGCGGATGTGCCAGCAGGCGCTGCACCAGCGGTGCGGCCGACTGTGGACGGCCGTCTTCACGGGTGATCAGCGCAGGTCCCGCGTACACCAGCCGCTGCTCCCCATCGAGTACCACCCAGGGATAAGGCACCACGGTGGAGATGCTGTGGTAATCCACGGCCTGCAAGGCAGGCAGGACGGCCAGGGTGTTGTGGGCACAGGCGCAGGGCGCCCCGATCCGCAGCAGCAGCGGCGCACCGTGGGTGGCGGGCAGCGGGCCGAGCCGGGCCAGGATCTGCGCGGCGCTCAACGCCGGTTCGCTGGCCGAAAGATGCGGGTACACCAGGGGCACCAACCCGCCCAGCCACGCGGCCAGTGCGACCGCGCAGAGCGCAGCGCGGGCCGAAGAGGGACATCCCGACCACCGCTTCAAGAGACCGACCCCACCACGTTCCATCCTTCCCAGGCCATGCAGTAGACGGGTAGCGGCGCGGTGCGCGGTGAACTTGATGCGTTTCAGTGGGCATTCGACGATTCAAGGCAGTGTTGTTTCGGATATGTGACGGGCCGCTCAAAACGACACCACCCCGCGCGGGCGGGGTGGTGTCGTTCATGCGCAGTGCTGGCGTGCGTCAGAATTCCTGCCAGTCACTCTCGTTGGCCAGCGCCGGTTCGCGTACCGCCGCCCGACGCGCCGGTGCCGGCGCGGCCGGTCGGGCACGCGACGGTGCGGCGCTGCGCGAGGCCACCGGTGCGGCGGCCGCCACCGGCGCGGCGTGCGCATCGAGCTTGAACAGCGACACGGCATCGGTGAGGTGGCCGGCCTGTTCTTCCATCGAACGTGCGGCGGCGGTGGCTTCTTCGACCAGCGCGGCGTTCTGCTGGGTGGTCTCGTCCATCTGCATGACGGTCTGGTTGACCTGCTCGATGCCGGCCGACTGCTCCTGCGAGGCCGCGGAAATCTCGGCCATGATGTCGGTCACGCGCTGCACCGAGGCCACGATCTCGCCCATGGTGGCGCCGGCCTGGTTGACCAGTGCCGAGCCTTCGGCGACCTTGCCGACCGACTCGTCGATCAGGCCCTTGATCTCCTTGGCGGCGCTGGCCGAACGCTGGGCCAGGGTGCGCACCTCGGAGGCGACCACGGCGAAGCCGCGGCCCTGTTCGCCGGCACGCGCGGCTTCCACCGCGGCGTTCAGCGCCAGGATGTTGGTCTGGAACGCGATGCCGTCGATGACCGTGATGATGTCGGCGATGCGGCGCGAGGATGCGTCGATCTCGTGCATGGTGCTGACCACCTTGCCGACCACTTCGCCGCCCTGCGAGGCCACCGAATGCGCGCCGATGGCGAGCTGGTTGGCCTGGCGGGCATGTTCGGCGTTCTGGCGCACGGTGGAGGTCAGTTCCTCCATCGAGGCGGCAGTTTCTTCCAGGTTGGCGGCCTGCTGCTCGGTGCGGCGCGACAGGTCGTTGTTGCCCGAGGCGATCTCGCCGGCGGCGGTGCTGATGCTGCCCGACGCATGCTGGATGCGACCGACGATCTGGGTCAGCTGGGCCACGGTGGTGTTGGCGTCGTCGCGCATGCTGGCGAACACGCCGTGGAACTGGCCCTGCATGCGTGCGGTGAGGTCGCCGTTGGCGATCGCCTGCAGCAGGTGCGAGAGCTGGGACAGGTTGCCGTCGGCCACTTCCATCATGGTGTTCAGGTGTTCGATCATCACCCGGAAGTCGTGGTCGAAGCGCAGCGCATCGCCGCGCTGGGTGAAGTCACCGGCGGCCGCGGCCTGGGCGAGCGACTGGATCTGGGTGTTGATGGCCAGCAGGCTGGCCTTGGCCGCATCCATCGATTCGTGCAGGATCGCGCGGGTGCCCGGCAGGCGGCGCGCATTCTGCGACAGGTCGCCGGCGGCGTACTGGTTGAGGACGTTGATGGCGTCCTTGATCGAATCCAGGTGCTCGAAGATTACCGTGTTGACGCCCACGGCCAGCTGGCCGTACACGCCCGGGAAGTCTTCCGGGATACGGTGGCTGATGTCCGGGCCGGCGTGCATCTCGACCATCTGCTGGGTCTGCTCGGAGAAGCGGCGCAGCATCAGGGTCATGTCGCGGGTAGCGGCCAGCATCCGGCCGGACTCGTCGGCATTGGTGATGCTGGGGATGTTCACCGACAGATCGCCACGGGCAACCGCCTGGATCGCGGTCATGGCCTGGCGGATCGGGCGGGTGATGGCGCGCGAGATCACGAAGCCCATCGCCACGGCCAGCGCCGACAGCAGCAGGATGGTGGTGATGATGGCCGCCACGCTGTTGCGGTGGGTGGCATTGGCGTCGGCGATCTTGCTCTGCATCAGGTTGCTGCTGAAGGCGCCGAGTTCCTTGAGGTCGTCGAACATCTTGCGGCGCGCCGGGCGCGACTTGTCGTCGGAGATCTGCTGGGCCAGCGCGCCATCACCGGCCGCCACGGCCGCGCGCATCTCGCCATTGGCGGCGAAGTAGGCGTCGAGGTCGGTGGCGACCTTCTTGTACAGGGCCTTCTCCTCGCCGCCGGCCGGCAGGGCGGCATAGGCCGCCAGCTCGTCGCGCACGGTCTTGGCGGTGGCGTCCATGCGCTTGTTGTAATCGGCGACCTTGTCGGCCTGGTCCAGCATGGTCAGCTGGGCCAGCTCGAAGGTGCGGAACTCGCCCAGCTGCGCGCGCACTTCGCCCAGGTGCTGCACGGACGGGATGTCGTTGTTTGACATCTCGGCAAGCTCGGCATTGACGCTGTTGAGGCGCACCAGGGCGAACACGCCCAGCGCGATCGTCATCAGGGTGGTGAGGGCAAACCCGACCGCGAGTTTGCGGGCGATAGGCAGATCGTGGAACCACTTCATGCTGGAAACTCCGGACGGGTCGGGGGCGCACAGCCGTGGGAGCGCTGGGCGGAAGGACGAAAGCGGTGCGGCGGCAGGGCGTAGGACGGGCAATGAAAGTGTCATCGCTACTGCGGATAACGGCGGCAGAGCGTCTGAACTTGAGTGTTCGATGTCACATTTTTTTCGGGATGTCGGCACGCTGCGGGTTTGCCGTGATCGTTGCGAAAGCAAGCAGTAGCAATGCATTCGCCGTGCGGTGGCGAATGGGGTATCGATACCGGGCCGTATCGGCGCCGACCGACATCACGGTTTTCCATCAGGGGTTCCTGGCCCGGAACGAAGAGCATCCACGCAGGGCGTGGATCTACGCGTTCGGTCGCATTCGTTATCGCGGCCGGCCTCGCGCGTATCGCGTTGGGTTTGGATGTTGATTACGCGATCGTCCTGCGCACGTAACGGTTCGTAGGTCCACGCCGCGCCGCATGACCGTCGGGCACCATTTCGATGAGCGCGTCGCCACGCGCCCGGGACAGACCGCATCTGTGAGGCATGATTCTGTTGCGTGGACACCGCGCGCAGCGCGGCACAAGCGTCCGAAGCCGACGCGGCAACGGTTGCCGCCATGGTTCCAGCGTTTAGACCGAAACGAAGCCGCCCGTCAGGCGTTATGACCCCGCAACGAAGCGGCACAAGCGTCCGAAGCCGACGCGGCAACGGTTGCCGCCATGGTTCCAGCGTTTAGACCGAAACGAAGCCGCCCGTCAGGCGTTATGACCCCGCAACGAAGAACGGCCGACCAACGGTCGACCCCACCAGAAAACAATCACCGCTCGGCCCCACCGTCATTCGCGAAACCACGCGCCGAAAAACAATAACGCCCCCGACATCAAACGGGGGCATGTCCACCCGGCCAACGGCCGGCGCTACCATCGGGCAGTTACGCCGCCTGCGGCACCCGCAGCGAACGCACCAGTCCGCCGATATCGACGATCAGCGCGACACGGCCGTCGCCCAGGATGGTGGCACCGGATACGCCACTGATGCGGCGGTAGTTGTTCTCGATGTTCTTCACCACGACCTGCTGCTGGCCGACCAGTTCGTCCACTTCCAGCGCGATCTTCTGGCCATCGCCTTCCACCACCACCACCAGCGAATCATCGTTGGTGCGGCGGCCGAAGCCGTAGTACTCGCTGAGCGACAGGATCGGCAGGTACTCGCCACGCACGCGCAGCACGCGGCCTTCGCCGGCCATCGAACGCACGTCTTCGGCCTGCGGCTGCAGCGCCTCCAGCACGTAGGCAAGCGGCAGGATCACGGTTTCGCCGGCTACCGACACGGTCATGCCGTCGAGGATGGCCAGGGTCAGCGGCAGCCGGATCAGCACGCGGGTGCCATTGCCGGCCTTGCTTTCCAGCTGCACTTCGCCACCCAGGGCCTGGATGTTGCGGCGGACCACATCCATGCCCACGCCGCGCCCGGACAGATCGGTGACGGCATCGGCAGTGGAGAAGCCGGGCTGGAAGATCAGATCCCAGACCTGGGCGTCGGTGGGGTTGTCGGGCACGGCCAAGCCGCGCTCGAGGGCCTTGGACAGGATCTTGTCGCGATTCAGGCCGCGGCCGTCGTCGCTGACTTCAATCACGATGTGGCCGCCCTGGTGCGAGGCTGCCAGGGTGATGGTGCCGGTTTCGTCCTTGCCCGCGTCGCGACGGACATCGGGCATTTCCAGGCCGTGGTCGATCGAGTTGCGGACCAGGTGCACCAGCGGGTCGGCGATCTTCTCGATCAGGCCCTTGTCCAGCTCGGTGCCTTCGCCGATGGTGCGCAGGCGCACGTGCTTGCCCAGGCGCGAGGAGAGATCGCGGACCAGGCGCGGGAAGCGGCGGAACACCGCATCCACCGGCAGCATGCGCACGCCGATGACCGCTTCCTGCAGGTCACGGGTGTTGCGTTCCAGCAGGTCCAGGCCGGCGAACAGCTGCTCGGCATGCACCGGATCGAGGGCATGCGAGACCTGCTTGAGCATGGCCTGGGTAATGACCAGTTCGCCGACCAGGTTGATGAGGGCATCGACCTTTTCCACGGCGACGCGGATCGAGGTTTCCGCCTCGTGCGCGGCAGCGGCTGCCGGGGTGGCAGCGGCAGGTGCGGCCGCAGCGGCGGCGACCGGGGCCGCGGTGGCGGCCGGTGCGCTGGTGGCCAGGCTTGGCGGTGCGGCCGGACGGATGTCCAGTTCGCAGTCGTCCACGACCCAGGCGAAGGTATCTTCGATCTTGCTGCGCGGCACCTTGCCGACCAGGCCCAGGTCCCAGGCGAGGTGGGCCTCGAGCGGGTCCAGCTGGTCGAAGCCGGGCAGGCGTTCCATCCGCGCGGCGACCTGCAGCGAACCGAGGTGTTCCAGCTCGCGGATGATGCGCAGCGGATCGTTGCCGCTCATGAACAGCGACGGCGCCGGGACGAACCCGATCTGCCACGCTTCCGGGGTGTCGTCGACCTTGGCGGCAGCCGGTGCGGCGGCGGCCGGCGCCTGGCCGGACAGCACCGCTTCCAGGCGGGCCTTGATCGCGGCAACGGCCTGCGGGTCGGCCGGCGTGCCGTGTTCGGCTTCGCGCAGCAGCGCGCGCAGCACGTCCACCGAGGAGAGCATGGCGTCCACCGCGGCCGCTTCCAGCGCGCGCTTGCCGGCGCGCAGTTCGTCCAGCAGCGTTTCCAGGACGTGGGTCAGCGCGGCGATGGCATCGAAGCCGAAGGTGCCGGCGCCGCCCTTGATGGAGTGCGCGGCGCGGAACACCGAGTTGATGATCTCAGGGTCCTGCTGACCCGATTCCAGTGCCAGCAGCCCGGCTTCCATCGCGTCCAGCCCCTCACGGCTTTCCTCGAAGAAAGTGGCGTGGAAGCGTTGCAGGTCCATGCTCATGAGAGTTCGGGTCCGGTTACCAATGGGGGAGGAGAAGACGGAAGGGGATCAGCCCAGGACTTTCTGGACGGTGGCGACCAGCTGTTCCGGGTTGAACGGCTTGACCAGCCAGCCGGTGGCACCGGCAGCCTTGCCTTCGGACTTCTTGTCGGCGGCCGATTCGGTGGTCAGCATCAGCATCGGCGTGAACTTGTAGTCCGGCAGCTGGCGCAGTTCGCGGATCAGCGAGATGCCATCCATGTTGGGCATGTTCACGTCGGTGACCACCGCATTGAAGCGCTGGCCCTTGGCCCGCCCCAGTGCGACGGCACCATCTTCGGCTTCCTCGACGGAAAAACCAGCCGAGGTGAGGGCGAAAGAGACCATCTGGCGCATCGACGCCGAATCGTCCACCACCAAGATACGTGCGCTCATGCCGCGTTCTCCACAGATTTCAGGTTGTCATGGGTTGCATCCAGGCCGAGGGCCTGGGTGACACCGAGCAGGCGCGCGGCATCACGGAAGGTGGCAGTGCAGCCGTCGAATGCGGTCGGGTAGCCTGCCTGACGGCGGGCTTCGACGAAGGCACACAGGACCTGCATTGCCGCGGTATGGATACGGCCGACCTGGCTGGCATCCAGCGTCAGATCGCCGGCCTGGTCCACCAAGGGGGCCAGGCGTGTTTTGAGCTCGGTGCTGTTCTCGATTCCGAGATCATCACCCAGGGCCACAGTGCTCATCGTTGCTCCGGACAAACGGTTCCTAGGTCTATAACGGCGTGCGTTCCGAAACCTTTAGGGCGGGGTGATTGCGGGGTGGCCGGCGGCGCGTGGGACACGCATGGCGTGTCGCTACGCGTCCCGCCCATCAACGTGCACGCAGGTGTAGCGACACGCCATGCGTGTCCCACGTACCGCCGGCCACGTCCGATCAATTCAACAACTGGGTGGCATCCAGCAGGATCATCGGCTGGGCGGTCACGCGGGCCACGCCGCGGAACAGGTCGTTGGAGATCTGGCAGATGCGCGCGGTATCCGGCGGTTCGATCTGGGAGTCGGTGAGGTTGGCCACGTCCTCCACCGCCGAGACCCGCAGGCCCATGGTTTCGCCGTCTTCCTCGAGCACCACGATGCGGGTGTTGGCATCGTCGTGGGCCGGGCCGGCGCCGAGGTGGATGCCCAGGTCCATCACCGGCACCACCTGGCCACGCAGGTTCATGATGCCCAGCATGGCCGAGGACGTGCCGCGCAGCGGCAGCAACGGGACCGGCAGCACCACCTCCTGCACCTTCAGCAGCTCCAGCGCGTAGGCCTGGGCGCCGCAGCGAAGACGCAGCCAGCGTGAGGTGCGCTCGCTGGCGCGGCGGTCGCCGCGCGGACTGGAGGCGGGGTTGCGGGCCTGGGCCTGCAGTTCCTGCCAGCTGGTGGGGCGCCCGGAGGCGGCGGCAGGCGCGGGCGGCGGCGGTGCCGCGCGCGCGACAGGAGCGGGGAGCGGTGTGGGCATGGCGCGGGCAGTGGGGGCGGGCGTCGGTGTGGGGGCAGGCGCGCGTGCCGGCGGTGGCGGTGCAGGGGCCGGCGCTGGCGGCGCCGAGGTGTCGTGCAGGGCCTCTGGCGGGAGGTCGTCCCAGCTGGGGCGCGCATCGTTGTCGCTGGCGGCGACCGGGCCCAACGCCGGGTCGTTCATCAGCTCGTCGAGCAGGGCCAGCGCGGCCGGCGCGCCGGGCGCGGTGGGGCTGTCGAAGGCCGGTGTGGCGGCAGCGGGTGCCACCACCGGGCCCAGCGCCGGGTCGTTCATCAGCTCGTCGAGCAGGGCCAGCGCGGCGGGTGCGCCGGGCGCGGTCGGGCTGTCGAAGGCCGGTGCGGCGGCAGCGGGTGCAGCTACCGGGCCCAAGGCCGGGTCGTTCATCAGCTCGTCGAGCAACGCCAGCGCGGCCGGTGCCCCGGGTGCGGTGGGGGTGTCGAAGACGGGTTCGGCAGTCTCCTGGGGCTGCGCGAACTCGGCGCGGATCGCCTCGGCGACGCCCTCGGGCTCGTCCTGCGCGGCCACGGCGACCGCTGCGGCGGGCACGGCGTCCCCGAGCAGTTCTTCCAGGTAGTCGTCCAGTACGTCGCTGGTACTCATGCCGCGCGCTCCATATGCAGCGCGTCGTCGGCCAGGATCCACTCCAGCGCGCGCCGGTAGGAGGCCAGGCCGCGACCCGGGTAGTCGGTCGACTGCAGCGGCAGGGTCAGGCTGGCGGCATTGCTGACCCGGGTGTCCACCGGAATGGCGTCTTCCCAGACGCGGTGGCCGTGGTTGTCCTGCATCTGCTTGAGGGTCTCGTTGCCGGTGCGGGTGCGGCGGTCGAACAGGGTCGGCAGGATCGACATCGGCAGCGGGCGGCGACGCGAGCGCTCCACCATCTCGCCGGTGCGCACCATGCCATCCAGCCCGTGCAGGGCCAATGGTTCGGCCTGGGTGGGAATGATCAGGCGGTCGGCGGCGGCCAGCGCGTTGATCATCAGCAGGCCCAGGGTCGGCGCGCAGTCGAGCAGGATGTAGTCGTGCTGGCCCCGGTGCCGCGCCAGCGCGTTCTGCAGGGCCAGGCCCAGGCCGGGCTGGTTGGCGCTGCGGCGCTCCAGCGTGGCCAGTGCGGCTTGGGCGCACACGTAGTCCACACCGGGAATATCGCTGTGGTGGGCGAGGCTGGCCAGCTCGGCCGGCGGGGTGCCGAACAGTTCCAGCACGCCCTGCGGCGTGGGGTCCAGCGGCACGCCGAACGCGCGGGTCAGCGACGAGTGCGGATCAAGATCGATCAGCAGCACGCGGTGGCCGAGCGTGGCCAGGCCGCGGCCGAGAGCGAGCGTGGTAGTGGTCTTGCCCACGCCGCCTTTCTGGTTGGCGATTGCCCAGATACGCATCGGTTCACTCCTTCATTGCAGGGGGGGCGGCGGCGCCAATGCGGCTGCCGGCCGGCACCGGTGGCAACTGCACCGGGGCGAGGGGGGAAACTGGGGGCGCGGTGGACGACGGTGCCGCCGCGCTGGTTTCGGCGGTGAGCTGCGGACCCAGCGGGTCCACGGCCTGCGCGGTGTCGGCCAGGATGATCACCATCACGCGCCGGTTGCGGTTGCGGCCGTCGGCGCTGGTGTTGTCTTCGCGTGGGCGGAACTGGCCGTAGCCGACCATCGCCAGCCGTGCCGGCTGCACGCCCTGATCGGCGAACAGGTGCACCACGCTGGCCGCGCGCGCGGCCGAGAGTTCCCAGTTGGACGGAAACATCGCGGTGGCGATCGGCACGTTGTCGGTGTGGCCTTCCACGCGCACGCCGTTCGGGGCGTCGTGCAGGACCTGGGCCAGGGAGGACAGGGTGTCCCGTGCATGCACGTCGAGCGTGGCCGAGCCGGTGGTGAACAGGATGTCGCTGTTGATCTCCACTTCGATCCACAGCTCGGTGCGGCGCACGGTGATCATGCCGCGGTCGATCAGCGGCGCCAGCGTGGCGGTGAGGCGGTCGGCGATCGTGTTGAGCTGGCGCTCGGCGCGCTGCAGCTGTTCCTGGTTGTGCACCGAGACCGGCATGCGCATCTGCGAGGCCATGGCCGGCAGCAGGGTGGGGTCGTTGGTCGGGGAGGGCGCGGACGGGCCGACCCGGTTGCCGGCCTTGATCACCGACGGGCTGTCCCAGCCGCCGCCCTGGACCTGCTGGTTGCCGACCTGCACCGGGTTGATGGTGCGCGGCGCGCCACCGAAGGCGGTGGTCAGCGCATCGGCCATGACCCGGTACTTGCCCTCGTTGAGCGAGGAAATGGCGTACATCACCACGAAGAACGCGAGCAGCAGGGTCATGAGGTCGGCGTAGGGAATCGCCCAGGCCTCATGGTTGGCATGCTCTTCGTGGGCTTTGCGGCGGGCCATGTCAGTGCAGGAACCCGGACAGGTTGGTTTCGATGTTGCGCGGGTTCTCACCCTGGGCGATCGAGATCAGGCCTTCGATGATCATCTCGCGGTCGCGGCTGTTGTGGTGGATCACGCTCTTGAGCTTGGCCGAGACCGGCAGGAACAGCAGGTTGGCCGAGGCGATGCCGTAGATGGTGGCGGTGAACGCGGCGGCGATGCCGTGGCCGAGCTTGCTTGGGTCGGCGAGGTTCTTCATCACGGCGATCAGGCCCAGCACCGCGCCGATGATGCCCAGGGTGGGGGCGTAGATGCCCATGCCCTCGAACACCTTGGAGGCGGCCAGGTCCTGGCTCTCCTGGCTGCTCAGTTCGATTTCCATCATGTGGCGGATGGTTTCCGGCTCCACGCCATCCACCAGCAGCTGCAGGCCCTTGCGCAGGAACGGGTCGTCCTGTGCGTCCACCTGTGCTTCCAGGCCCAGCAGGCCCTGGCGGCGCGCGATGTTGCTCCATTCCACGATCTGGCGGATCAGTTCGGCGCGGTCGCTGCTCGGCGGGCGCACCACCCAGCTGACGATCTTGAAGGCGTGCTTGAACACGGCCGGCGAGGTGTGCAGCAGGATCGCGGCCAGGGTGCCGACAATGACGATCACGAATGCGGCGGGGGACCACAGCGACGCCAGCCCGGCACCCTTGAGGATGCTGCCGCCGACCAGCGAGGCCAGGGCGAGGAAAAGTCCAATGAGGCTGAGTCTGTCCATTTGTCCGTTATCGGCTTGCGTGTGGGGGACTTGAATCAATCGTGCGGGGTGCGCAGGCCGTCCACGTCGAGGATCAGCGACATGCGGCCGTCACCGATCAGGGTGGCGCCGGCGTAGCCGCGCAGGCCGCGCAGCGCCTTGGGCAGGGGCTTGATCACCACTTCCTCGCGGCCGCGCACCTGGTCCACGACCAGGCCGAAGCGTGCTTCCCCGGCCTGCAGCACGACGATGGTGAGCAGCGGCGAGGCCACCGGTTCCACCGCCAGCCAGTGGCGCAGGTCCACCAGCGGCAGGGTGTGGGACTTGCGGTCCAGCACGGCGCGCCCGTCGAACCAGCCCAGCGAGGAGTTGGGGGCGTGCAGCACCTCCATCACGCGCGCCAGGGGCAGGGCGTAGACATCTTCGCCGGCCTGGACCAGCAGGGTGGGCAGGATCGCCAGGGTCAGCGGCACGCGGATCATGAAGCGGCTGCCACGGCCCAGTTCGGACTGGATCTGGATCTGGCCGCTGAGTTCGCGGATACGCGACTGCACCACGTCCATGCCCACGCCGCGGCCGGAGATGTCGGTGACTTCCTGCTTGGTCGAGAAGCCCGGCAGGAACACCAGGTGCAGGCACTCTTCGCTGGTCAGGCGGGCGGCGGCTTCGGGATCGATCAGGCCCTTCTCGCGCGCCTTCGCACGGAGCCGTTCCGGATCGATGCCGGCGCCGTCGTCCTGCACTTCAATGCTGACGTAGTCGCCTTCCTGCTGTGCCGACAGGCGGACGTTGCCGCTGCGGGTCTTGCCTTGCGCTTCGCGCAGCTCGGGCATTTCAATGCCGTGGTCGATCGCGTTGCGCACCAGGTGCACCAGCGGATCGGCCAATGCCTCGACCAGGTTGCGGTCCAGTTCGGTCTCGGCGCCGATCAGCTCCAGCTCCACTTCCTTCTTGAGGTTGCGCGCGACGTCGCGGGCCACCTTGGGGAAGCGCGAGAACACCTTGCCCACCGGCTGCATGCGGGTGCGCATGACCGCCGATTGCAGGCGGGCGGTGGCGATGTCCAGGGTGGAGACGGCGCGGTCGAGTTCTTCGTCGTGCAGGCGCGCGCGCAGGGTCTTGAGCCGGTTGCGCGACAGCACCAGTTCGCCGATCAGGTTGACGATGGCATCCAGGCGCTTGGTGTCCACGCGCACGGTGTGTTCGGCTTCGGCCACCGGCTTGTTGGCGGCCGGCTTGGCCGGGGCCGGGGCGGCCACTGCGCGCGGTGGTGCGGCCACGGGTGCCGGCGCGACGGCTGCGTGGCTGCCCGGGGCGGCGCCGCCATGCAGCTGGTCGAGCAGCGCCTCGAATTCGTCTTCGCCGATCATGCCGTCATCGGCGCGTTTCGTGGGCGTCACGGCGGTGGGTGCCGCACCGCCATGCAGCTGGTCGAGCAGGGCTTCGAACTCGTCGTCGCTGATCAGCTCGCCGCTGCTCGCACCGGCCGCCGCGGCTACTGGAACCGGCGTGGCCGGAGCATTGACGTCGAACTGCGCGATCAGTTCCGGCGGGGCATAGCCCGGCTCGGTGCCGGCAGCCACCGAATCAAGCATCGACTGCAGGTAATCCAGCGATTGCTGGCCGGCATCGAAGTGATGCGCCTGCAGCGTGGCCTGGCCGGAACGTGCCATGCCGAGGGTTTCCTCAGCGGCGTGGCAGAGCTCGACCATGGCCTGGATGCCGAGGAAGCCGGCACCGCCCTTGAGCGTATGGAAGCCACGGAAGACGGCGTTGAGCTGGTCGCTGTCCTGGGGCGACTGCTCCAGCGACACCAGCTGTTCGCCGAGGCGATCCAGGATCTCCTGGGCCTCGAGGATGAAGTCTGCGGCAATGTCGTCTGGAACAGCACTCATGGTTTCAAAGCCCCAAATCTGAAAGCAGGTCGTCGGCATCCACCTGCGATACCTGGTGGCGGTCCAGCCCGGTCACGGCCGGGCCGGCCAGGCCGTTGTCGCGCTTGTTGGCGGTGTCGTCCTGCGGCGGCGGCAGGCCGAGCGCGCCGAACCCTTCGTGCACGCGCCGCACGATCCCCACCACGCGGCGGATGATCTGCCCGGTGAGATCCTGGTAGCTCTGGGTCAGCGCGATTTCGGTGAGGTTGTGGCGGATCCGGTCCAGCTGCTGGTCCTGGTCCGGGCTCAGCCCGTTGGCGCGCAGCTGTTCGGTCAATGCCCGGCATTCCTCGGCGAGGTCCAGGGTGCGGTGGGTGGCCTGTTCGGTCATCGCCACCACGTGGTCCAGGCGCGCGCAGGCGTCGTCCAGCTCACCGGCCTCGCTGGGCAGGGTGGGCAGCTCGCCCAGGGCCTGGCCCAGCTCGCGGGCAAGCCGGTTCAGGCCGGCCATCATCGGCTGGGTGCGCACGGCGGCCAGGGCGTCGATTTCCCGGCGCCAACCGGCCTCGTCACCGCTTTCCAGCGCGGCCAGGGCATCCTGCAGGCGCTGCACCAGCGCGGACTTGTCGCGAAGGCTTTCCATCAGGCGCTCGCCGCCAGACGCTCGAAGATCTTGCCGAGCTTTTCTTCCAGGGTCGCTGCGGTGAACGGCTTGATGATGTAGCCGTTCACGCCGGACTGGGCGGCTTCGATGATCTGCTCGCGCTTGGCTTCGGCGGTCACCATCAGCACCGGCAGCGTCTTGAGCTTGGCATCGGCGCGGATCGCCTTGAGCAGGTCGATACCGGTCATGACCGGCATGTTCCAGTCGGTGACCACGAAATCGAACGCCTGGCTCTGCAGCAGGGCCAGCGCGGCATGCCCGTCCTCGGCTTCGGCCGTATTGGTGAAGCCCAGATCGCCCAGCAGGTTCTTGACGATACGACGCATGGTCGAGAAGTCGTCGACGATCAGGATACGCATGTTCTTGTTCAAAGCACTTTCCTCGGTATCAAGTGTTTTCAAGGCCGGCGTCGGCCGCCTCGAAGATCTTCAATCGGCCACGCAGGCGCAGCACTGCCTGGCCGTGGATCTGGCAGACGCGTGACTCGCTGACGCCGAGCACCGCGCCGATCTCTTTCAGGTTCAGCTCCTGCTCGTAGTACAGCGACAGCACCAGCTGTTCGCGCTCGGGCAGCAGGCCGATGGCATTGCCCAGTTCGCGCCCGAACTCGCCGCGTTCCAGGACCTGCTGCGGGGTCGGGCCGCCCTGGGCAACGGTGTCCAGTTCGCCCTGGTCTTCAATCCGTGATTCCAGGCTCAGCACCTGGCCGCGCGAGGCGTCTTCCATCAGGCGCAGGTAGTCGGGCAGGGGCATGTCCATCGCCGCGGCCACTTCGGTGGCGCTGGCGGCGCGGCCGGTACTCTGCTCCAGGCGGCGGATGGTGGACGCGGCGTCGCGGGCACGGCGGTGCACCGAACGCGGCACCCAGTCGCCACGGCGGATCTCGTCGATCATCGAGCCGCGGATGCGGATCGAGGCATAGGTTTCGAACGAGGCGCCCTGGTCGGCGTCGTAACTGCGCGAGGCCTCGATCAGGCCCATCATGCCGGCCTGGATCAGGTCGTCCACTTCGACGCTGGCCGGCAGGCGCGCGGCCAGGTGGTGGGCGATGCGCCGGACCAGGTCCGAGTGCTGGGCAATGCACTCGTTGGCCGCAGCGCGCTGGACCTCTTTGTATTGTGCGGCGCCTTTCATGCGGTCACCCCGCGTTGCTTGAGGATACGTTCCAGGAAGAACTCGACGCCGCCGCGCGGCTCGGTCGGTGCCTGCCAGCGGGCGGTGCGGCGGGCGATCTCGGTGATCGCCTGCGCGGCCGGGCTGGACGGGTAGGCCTTCACCACCGGCTGCTGGCGCTGCACCGACAGGCGCAGCCAGTCGTCCTGCGGCACGCAGCCCAGGTAGTTCAGCGAGACATCCGCCAGGAACTTGTCGCAGACCCGGCTGAGCTTTTCGTACAGCACACGGCCTTCGTTGGGGTCGCGCACCATGTTGGCCACGACCTGGATGCGGTCCACGCCGCGTTCGCGCGACAGCACCTTGATCAGCGCGTAGGCGTCGGTGATGGACGCCGGCTCGTCGCAGACCACCACCACGGTGTCCTGGGCGGCCTGGCAGAAGGTCAGCACGCCGTCGGTGATGCCGGCGGCGGTATCGACCACCATGAAGTCCAGATCGCGTTCCAGTTCGGAGAACACGTTGACCAGGCCCACGTGCTCGGCCGGCTGCAGTTCGGCCATGTGCCGGCGACCGGACGCGGCCGGCACCACCAGCACGCCGCCGGGGCCTTCCAGGATCACCTCGTCCAGGGTGCAGCGACCGGCGACCAGGTCGGCCAGGGTCAGCTTGGGCTGCAGGCCCAGGATCACGTCGATGTTGGCCAGGCCCAGGTCGGCGTCCAGCAGCAGCGTGCGCTTGCCCATGTCGGCGAGCGCCACGGCCAGGTTGGCCGACACGTTGGTCTTGCCCACGCCGCCCTTGCCGCCGGTGACGGCGATGGTACGGACCGGGCCCAGCGGCGCACTACGCGTGGCCGACAGCGGGAAGGTCTTGGTCAGATTGGCATACTCACGCGACGGCATGGTTCAACTCCGGGTTGCAGGGCATATCGGCCGCGCGGCGCAAATCTTCAAGGCGAAGTACAAGATTGGCTGCACTGGCCCGGTGCAGGTCTTCGGGAACGTCCTGGCCATCGGTCACCCAGGTGATCGGCAGGCGGTGGTCGACGGCCACCGACAGGGCGGTGCCGAAGCGGCCGGTTTCGTCCAGCTTGCTGAGCACCACGCCCTGGGGGTTGGCGGCGCTGAAGCGGCGGACCACCTCGTCCATGTCGCCGAAACTGGTGTTGGCCGGCAGCACCAGCAGGGTGCGGATCTGCGGGGCGGCGCGCAGCCACTGCAGCTGGGCGGCCAGGGCGCGGTCGCGCGGGCCCAGGCCGGCGGTGTCGATCAGCACCAGCTTGTAGTCCTTCAGGCGTTCCAGCAGCTGGGTCAGGTCGCTGCCGCTGTTGGCCTCATGCACGGCGATGCCGAGCTGGCGGCCGAAGCCATACAGCTGCTCGCGGGCGCCGATGCGGCCGGTGTCGGTGGTGACCAGGGCCACGTCACGTGCGGCATGGGCTTCGGCAAAGCGCGAGGCCAGCTTGGCAATCGTGGTGGTCTTGCCGGCGCCGGTCGGGCCGACCAGGGCGATCACGCCGCCGGCCTCCAGCGGGTCCACCGGGGCGATCGGCAGCTTCTTGGACAGCAGGCCCAGCATCAGGCCGCGGCCGCGGTGGGCTTCGGTGTCCAGCGGAATCTGCAGGGCCACATCGCGGCTGATGCCGGCATCGAAGCCGTATTCGTCCATCAGGTCCAGCGCGGCGGCGCGTACGGCCGAGCCGCGCAGGCGCTCGTCGGTGAAGCGGGTCATCTCGCGTTCGATGATGTGGCGCATGCCGGCCACTTCATTGCGCAGCTGGCGCAGGTCCTCGTCGTCGCGGGCCACCACGGTCAGCGGCGCGGCAACAGGGGCCGGGGCAGCGGCCACCACGGCGACGGCGACGACCTCGGCGACCGGTGCGGGTTCGTTGGCGGCCTGCATCTCCGGCAGGGCCGGCGGGGCGATCGGGGCAGCCGGTGCGGCGGGTGCAGCCGCCTCAACGCTGGCGATCGGCGCGACCGGCGTGAACACGGCCGAGTCGTCGATCTGCAGCATCGGCGAGACCGGCGCCGGTACCACCGGCACGGTCTCCCACAGCGGCGCGGCCGGGACGAGGGCGGGGGCGCGCTGCATCTGTTGGGACGGCATCTGCGGGATCTGCGGAATCTGCGGCGGCACCGTGGCGCGGCTGAGCGGGGCATGCATTTCGAACAGCGGCGCCTCGTCCATCGGCGGGTCGATGATGAAGCGGGCGCGGTTGGGCGCGGCCGGCGCGGCGGCACGGACCGGTGCCTGGATCGCAGCCGGCATCCCGGCGACGTCATGGGTGGCGTGGGCAGCAGCGCGTTCGGCGGCAGCAGCCTGTTCCACATTGAACGGGGCGAAGATCTGTTCCGGCAGTACGTCGGCCCGGGAGGCGGGCTGTACGTTGGCGCGGGCCAGGGTGGCGGCGAAGCCACTGCTGCCCGGCGGCGGCACGATTTCGTTGGCGCTGTCCAGGGTGCGACCGGTCGCGCCGACGGCGGCGCGGGCCAGGGCGGCCACCGCAGAGGTGGTAGCGGCGACCGGTTCCGGTGCGGCCAACGGGGCCTTGCGGCGGGTCACGGCGGCAATCACGGCATCGGCGGCATTGCGCGGACGCGGGGCCGGCGGCGGCGGGGCGACATCCTTGCGGGCCGCTTCCAGTGCACGCTGCACGGCGCCTTCGTCATAGTTCGCGGCCGCCACGATTTCGACGCCTTCCTCGATCCGGCGATTGGACAGGATCACGGCATCCGGACCGTGTTCCTTGCGCACCAGGTTCATGGCCGAGCGCATATCGGGAGCGACGAAGCGTTTGATTTTCATGCTGTGGTACCGGGACTGGGGCGGCTGGGCGGTCGAAGGGAAGCGCTGGTTGTCGGTGGTCTGCACGGTCCGGGTTTCCCTTTGTGTCCTGCTGCGGTGATATCGAAATGGGGGTGTCTGTTTTCTGACGCGTTGCTGTCGGAGTTCCGGCTCAGCTGATCGTGCCGACCAGCTTCAACCGCTTGTCCTCAGGCACCTCGCTGTAGGCAAGTACCGACAGCGAGGGGACGCTGTGCCGTACCAGCCGTGCCAGCGCGGCACGTACCGGACCGGGCACCAACACCACCGCGGGCTCGTTCTTCGCTTCCTGCTTGCCGACACATTCGGCCAGGCTCTGGTGCAGTCGCTCGGCGAGTCCGGGTTCCAGCGCTGCGCCGTTGCCCTGAGTAGACTCTTGCAAGACACGTTCCAATTGCGGGTTGAGCGTGAACACCGGCAGCTCCGGCGACATTCCGGCGATCTCCTGCACGATGAAACGGCCCAGCGCATTGCGCACGGCGGCGGTCAGCACGCTCGGGTCCTGGCTCATCGGGGCGTTCTCGACCAGCGACTCGGCGATCTTGCGCAGCTGGCGCACCGGGATGCGTTCGATCAGCAGGTTCTGCAGCACCCGTACCACCACCGACAGCGGCAGCGCCTTCGGGGTGAGGTCTTCGACCAGCTTCGGCGCGCTCTTGGCCAGGTTGGCCAGCAGCTGCTGCACTTCCTCGTGGCCGAGCAGTTCCGGGGCGTGTTCGCGGATCAGGTGCGACAGGTGGGTGGCCACCACGGTGGCCGGGTCGACCACGGTGTAGCCCATCGATTCGGCGTGGGCGCGCTGGTGCGGCTGGATCCAGGTGGCGTCCAGGCCGAAGGCGGGGTCCTTGCCGGCGATGCCTTCCAGCGCGCCGAGCGCGCTGCCCGGGTCCAGCGCCAGTTCGCGGTCGGGGTGGATCTCGGCGGTGGCCACCGGCACGCCATGGATCAGCAGGCGATAAGCGGTGGCGGCAAGTTCCAGGTTGTCGCGGATGTGCACCGACGGAATCAGGAAGCCGATGTCATGGGTGAGCTTGCGGCGCACGCCCTTGATGCGGGCCATCAGCTCGCCGCCCTGGTTCTTGTCCACCAGCGGGATCAGCCGGTAGCCAACTTCCAGGCCCAGCGGATCGACGGGGCGCAGTTCGTCCCAGGTCAGTTCGGCGGTGGGCGAGGGTGCGCCGCCGGGCAGGCCCAGGGCGGTGGTCGGCCCGGCGGCCGGGGCCTCGGCGGCACGCTGTGCGGCCACGCTCTTCTTCCACAGCTTCCAGGCGATGAAGGCCAGGATGCCGCCAAGCGTCAAGAAGGCGACGTTGGGCATGCCCGGCACCAGGCCGACCAGGATCAGGATGCCAGCAGCAATGGACAGCGCGCGGTACTGGCCGAACACCTGGCCCATCATGGCCTGGGCCATGTCCTGCGACCGCGAGGCGCGGGTGACCAGCATGGCCACCGCCGACGACACCAGCAGCGCGGGCAGCTGCGCCACCAGGCCATCACCAATGGACAGCAGGGTGTAGGTGGCAGCGGCTTCGCCGAACGGCATGCCGTGCTGGAGCACGCCCACGGCCAGGCCGCCGATCATGTTGATGAACAGAATGAGGATGCCGGCGATGGCATCGCCGCGGATGAACTTGCTGGCACCGTCCATCGCGCCGTAGAAGTCGGCTTCCTCGCGGACCTCCTCACGGCGCAGCTTGGCCTCCTCGCGCGTCAGCAAACCGGCGTTGAGGTCGGCATCGATGGCCATCTGCTTGCCGGGCATGGCGTCGAGGATGAAGCGCGCGGTCACTTCGGACACGCGGCCGGCGCCCTTGGTGATGACCACGAAATTGATGATGGTCAGGATGGCGAAGACCACGATGCCGACGGCGTAGTTGCCGCCGATCACGAACTCGCCGAACGCGGCGATCACCTTGCCGGCCGCCTCGTGGCCGTTCTGGCCGTTGAGCAGGATCACGCGCGTGGAGGCGACGTTCAGCGCCAGCCGCAGCATGGTGGTGATCAGCAGCACGATGGGGAAGATGGTGAAGTCCAGCGGGCGCTTCACGTAGACCACCGCCAGCAGCACCATCAGCGAGATGGCGATGTTGAAGGTGAACAGGGCATCCAGCACCGGGGCGGCCAGCGGCACCACCACCATCGCCAGCAGGGCCAGCACGATCAGCGGGGCGCCCAGGCCGTTGCGGATCATGTCCAGGGCGCGGCGGGTGTTCATTCCAGCGGGCTGGGCGCTCATGGGCGGCCTCCCTTGCCGTGTTCATCCACGTCGATGCTGGGGGCAGCGGGCATCGGCCCACCCCGCCAGGTGCGCAGCTGGTAGACGTAGGACAGGACCTGGGCAACGGCCGAATACAGTCTCACGGGAATTTCCTTTCCAAGTTGACCTTCCCGATACAAGGCGCGTGCCAAAGGCGGCGCCGAGACGATGGCGATCTTGTTGCCGTCGGCCACTTCACGGATGCGCAGGGCGGTTTCGTCCACGCCCAGGGCCACCACGGTGGGGGCGCCCATCTTGCCGCCGTCGTACTTCAGGGCCACGGCGTAGTGGGTCGGGTTGACCACGACCACGTCGGCGGTGGGCACCGCCTCCATCATCCGGCGGTTGGACATCTGCTGCTGCAGCTGGCGGATGCGGCCCTTCACCTCGGGGCTGCCCTCGCTTTCCTTCATTTCCCGGCGCAGCTCCTCGCGGGTCATCTTCAGCTTGCGCATCCAGTTCCAGCGCTGGTACGGCGCGTCGATGGCGGCCAGCAGCATCATGGCGCCGCCGGTGGCCAGCATCAGCTTCAGGGTGAAGCCCAGGCCGTTGACCATGGCGGCCTCCAGCGGCTGGTGGATCAGGTCGCGCAGCGGCCGGATGCCGTGCCAGACCACCAGCCCGGCGGCGGCGCCGACAAACAGGATGCGCAGCAACGACTTGGTGAACTCGGCAATGGCTTCGGCGCCGTAGAGGCGCTTCATGCCGGCCATGGGGCTGAGGCGGTTGAACTGGGGCATCAGCGACTTGTTGGACCAGCGCAGCCCGCCCATGGCCACCGGCGCCAGGAAACTGGCCAGCAGGCAGATCAGCAGCAGCGGCCACAGGGCCAGCATCAGCTGCAGGAACAGGTGCCCGAAGTGGTTGAACAAACCCAGCGGTTCAGCACGCAGGCCCGGCTCCGGGCTCAGTGCCATCTTCATCCACGCCTTGCTGCTGCTGGCGATCCCCCCGGAAAACGCCATCAGCGCCAGCACCGACGCCCCGAACACGGCGGCCGTGGCCAGCTCACGCGAGCGCGGGATGTTGCCCTGTTCACGGGCATCGCGCAGGCGTTTTTCGGTAGGTTGTTCGGTTTTTTCGCCGGCTTGTTCTTCGTCGGACATCGGGCAGGGCACCGGGGGGGATTACCCGGGGTGGTGCAAGAACTGTTCCATGACGGCAGGCCTTGCCGGTGCGGAAGCGCGCGCAGCCACGCAGGGCGTGGCTCTACGGAATGCTGCTGTGCACGGACGTAGTGCCACGCCCTGCGTGGCAGCCGCGCGCAGCGCGGCACAAGTCCCCGAAGCCCATCCAATACCGGTCCCGACCATGCAACCGGCGTTTAGACCCACCGAAGCCACCCGTCAGGCGTTCATGACCCCGGAACGAAGTGCAGCCACGCAGGGCGTGGCTCTACGGGATGATCCTGTGCACGGACACGTAGTGCCACGCCCTGCGTGGCAACCGCGCGCAGCGCGGCACAAGTCCCCGAAGCCCATCCAATACCGGTCCCGACCATGCAACCGGCGTTTAGACCCACCGAAGCCACCCGTCAGGTCTTCATGACCCCGGAACGAAGTGCAGCCACGCAGGGCGTGGCTCTACGGGATGATCCTGTGCACGGACACGTAGTGCCACGCCCTGCGTGGCAACCGCGCGCAGCGCGGCACAAGTCCCCGAAGCCCATCCAATACCGGTCTCGACCATGCAACCGGCGTTTAGACCCACCGAAGCCACCCATCAGGCGTTCATGACCCCGGAACGAAGTGCAGCCACGCAGGGCGTGGCTCTGCACGGACACGTAGTGCCACGCCCTGCGTGGCAACCGCGCGCAGCGCGGCGGTCGTGCACTCAATCCAGGAAATGGCCGCCTTCGATGGCCTTGAACGGCTCGGCCACCACCGCGCGGGGACGCGGATGGTCATGCAGCTGCATGAACCGCTGCGGATCAACCGGGTGGCCGAGCAGATAGCCCTGCAGGTAGTCGCAGCCAAGCCGCTCCAGATACGAGCGCTGGCTGGCGGTTTCCACGCCTTCGGCGACGATGTCCATGTCCAGCGCATGGCCCAGGGCGACGATGGCCGACACGATCACCACGTCTTCCGAACTGTTTTCAAGATCGTGCACGAAGGCGTGGTCGATCTTGATCTCCGTGGCGGGCAGGCGCTTGAGGTAGAGCAGGCTGGAATAGCCGGTGCCGAAGTCATCGATCGAAATGCCCACGCCCAGCCGGGCCAGCGATTGCAGCAGGTGCAGGCTGGCGTCGGTGTCGCGCATGACCGTGCTTTCCGTGATCTCCAGCACCAGCCGGCGCGGCTCGATGCGGTGCGCCTGCAGTACGTCGCGCACTTCCTGGAGCAGGTGCGGGGAGCCGAACTGGATCGGTGAGAGGTTCACCGAGACGGTCCAGCTGTCGTGGCCCGCGTCGTGCCAGAGGCGCAGCTGGCGGCAGGCTTCGTCCAGCGCCCAGCGCCCGATTTCGTTGATGACGCCGCTGCGTTCGGCCAGGCGGATGAAGCGGTCCGGTGGTATCAGCCCCTGTTCGGGGTGACGCCAGCGGATCAGGGCCTCGGCGCCACAGACCTTGTGGCTGCTGACGCGGACTTTCGGCTGGTAGTGCAGGAACAGTTGCGGGGTGCCGATGGCGCGGCGCAGGTCGGCCAGGAGCCTGAACTGCTGCTCGGCGCTGTCGTTCATCCACTCGGCGAACACGACGAACGCGTTGCGGCCCGCTTCCTTGGCCTGGTACATCGCCGCGTCCGCGTTGCTCATCAGCTGGCGCTCGGTGGCGGCGTGGTCGGGACAGATCGCAATGCCGATGCTGGCGGTGACCTGCAACTCGTGGCCCGGCACCAGGGTGCCGGTGCCCACCGCCTGCAGGATGCGGCTGGCCAGGGTGGCCAGGTCCTCATCCGTCTCCATGGGCACCACCATCACGAACTCGTCGCCGCCCAGCCGCGCCAGCACGTCGTTCGGCCGCAGCAGCTTGCGGGTGCGCTCGGCCACGGCGACCAGCAGCGCGTCGCCGGTCTGGTGGCCATAGGCGTCGTTGACCTGCTTGAAGCCGTCCAGGTCCATGAACATCAGCGCGAAGCGGCCGCCGCGCTGCTCGGCATCGACCAGTGCGTGCTCGATATGCTGTTGCAGCAGCAGGCGGTTGGGCAGGTGGGTCAACGGATCGTGCAGCGCGGCCTGGCTCAGTTCCGCATAGGCGTCTTCCAGCGAACTGCGCAGGCGCTGGTTGCGCAGGCGCAGCAGCTGCGCCTGCATGCGCTGGTCGAGCCAGGACACCAGCAGCACCACCGCAAGGATGGCGATGGTGAGCACCATGACGATGGCGGCCAGCCATTGGGTCTGCAGGCCGGTGCCGGCGGCGGCGCCACAGATGCTGCCCTCCGGGAAGCGCGCGGCGGCCATGCCGGTGTAGTGCATGCCGACGATGGCGGTGCCGAGGACGGCGGCGGGAAGCACGCGGTGGCGCAGGCGATGGCCACTGTGGCGGAGGCGGAAGGCGACGAACAGTGCCACCCACGACGCGGCCAGGGCGATCAGGAGCGACAGCGTGAACCAGCCGGGGTGGTAGTCGATGCCCGGCTGCATGCGCATGGCCGCCATGCCGAGGTAATGCATCGCCGCGATGCCGCTGCCCATGAGCAGGGCGCCGAGCGCCAGCCGTGAGTGCGGGAGGGTGGGGCGCGACACCAGCCACAGCGCGAACACCGACGAGGCCATGGCCGACAGCAGTGACACCGTGGTCCAGCCCAGGTCGTAGCCCAATGGGATGGGAAGCCGGAAGGCCAGCATGCCGATGAAGTGCATGGACCAGATGCCCAGCCCCATGGCGCAGCCGCCGCCGAGCAGCCAGAACAGGCTCAGCCGCGGCGTGGCCGCGGTGGTGACTCGATTGGCCATGTCGAGCGCCGTGAATGACGCAAGCATGGCGACCAGCAGCGAAACCACGACCAACCACGGTGTGTAGCTGCCGATGAGCATCAATGACTCTCCCTGGTCAGATCTGCAATCGAAAGATATGGGTGGCGATGCTTTCGAATTCCGCCTCGCTACAGGCAGTGGCCCCCCGCTGCCTGCGCAAATCTACGCCCATTCCCCTGGGGGAACGCAAGGCCCAATTGGCCAAAATTCCGTAGGCAAATTCCGCGACGTGACAATGCGGTGGCGTACTGCCTAGTGGGTCACACCGTCGGCGGCCTGGAACGCGGCGTCGAACATGCGCTGTACCGGCGGACCCATCTCGCCGGCCAGTACGGTGAGCAGGAACATGCCGAGCAGCAGTGCGACCGGCAGCCCGAGCTGGATGGGATTGAGCGCGGGTGCGGCGCGGGCGAGCACGCCGAAGGCAAGATTCACCGCGAGCATGGCGACGGTCAGCGGCAGCGCCAGGGTGAGCGCACCGCGGAAGACCTGCAGCACGAAGGTTGGCGCGGCACTGAGAAATGCATCGATGTCGGGCAACGAAGCACCGATGGGCACGGCCTTGTAGCTGTCCATCAGCAACGAGATCAGCGCGAGGTGGCCGTTGGCGGTGAAGAACAGCAGGCCGAACAACAGGTAGAACCACTGGCCGATCACACCGGAGGTGCCGCCACGCATCGGGTCGCTCATCTGCGCGAACGCAAGGCCGGTGCCCTGCGAAACCAGTTCGCCCGCCATCGCGCCTGCTTCGAAGACGAGCCGCAGCAGGAAGCCGATGGAAATGCCGATCGCCAGCTCACGCGCGATGCTCAGCACGGTGGCCGCGTCGAAGCCGGTCCAGGCCGGCACCGGCGGCAGCATCGGCGAGAGCGCGATGGCCAGCGCGCCCGACAGCATGACCCGCACGCGCGCGGGCACGGCACGGCTGCCGACCAACGGCATCGCCATGATCATGGCGCCGATGCGCAGCATGGTCCACAGCACGGTGCCGATCATGCCGAAGGCGTTGAGCCCGTCGGCGGCCATCTGGGTTGCGGAATCCATCGCGGCCGTCCGCTAACCGATCAGGTGTGGAATGCGCTGGAACAGCAGCGTGGTGTACTCGACCAGATGGCCGATCAACAGGCTGCCCAGTGCGAACAGGACGGCGGTCAATGCCGCCGCCTTGGCAACGAATGCGATGGTGGGTTCGTTGAGCTGGGTGGCGGCCTGGACCACGCCGACGACCACGCCGACAATCAGCACGGTCAGCAGCAGCGGGCCGGCGATCCAGAGCACGGTGATCAGGCCACCGCGCAGTTCAGTGAGGGCAAGTTCGGGGGTCATGTGCGCCTCAGACCGCGTTGAAGCTGGCGGCGAGGGTGCCGACCACCAGCACCCAGCCGTCGACCAGCACGAACAGCAGGATCTTGAACGGCGCGGAGACCAGCATGGGCGAGAGCATCATCATGCCCATCGACATCAGCACGCTGGCCACGACCAGGTCGATGATCACGAATGGAATGAAGATGAGGAAGCCGATCTCGAAGGCGGTCTTCAGTTCGCTGGTGACGAACGAGGCGACCAGCACCGGGAACGGAATCGCATCGGGGCTGGCATAGGTGCCGTGCCCGGCCATGCCGGCGAAGGTCATGAGGTCGGTTTCGCGGATCTGCGCCAGCATGAAGGCGCGCAACGGTTCGGTGGTGAGGCTCCAGGCGGTCTGGAAGTCGATCTCGCCGTTGAGGTAGGGCGCCATGCCGCTGCCCCACGCCTTCTGCCACACCGGCAGCATCACCATGGCGGTGAGGAACAGGGCCAGGCCGAGCAACACCTGGTTGGACGGGGTCTGCCCGGTGCCCAGCGCCTGGCGCAGCAGGCCGAGCACGATGATGATGCGGGTGAACGCGGTGAGCACCAGCAGCATCGACGGGATCAGGGTGATCGCGGTCATCAGCAGCAGGGTCTGCAGCGGCAGGCTCACTGCCTGGCCGCCGATCTTGCCGACATTCACGTCCGGCAGCGGGGTGCCACCGGGCAGGCCGGGTGCGGCCATGGCCAGCGCCGGCAGGGCGCACAGCAGCAGGGTCAGCAGCAACGGCAGGTAACGGGTCCAGGATGCTCGGGGGCCACGCATGATCAGGGTTCCTTGCGCAGCCGCTGTTGCAGCAGCTGGGCGAAATTCGGGAGGTTCTTGAAGTCCGGCAGGCGTGCCGGTTCCGGGGTGGGCAGCGGTTCGGACAGGCGGTGCAGGGTGTTGATGCCGCCGGCGGTGACACCCAGCAGCAGCTGTTCGCCGTTGACGTCGACCACGACCACGCGTTCCTTGGCGCCCACGTTGAGGCTGGCCACCATGCGCAGGCCTTCGGCGGGTTTGAAGCCGCTGCCGGGCATGCGCTTGAGCACCCAGCCCAGGCCGACGATCAAGGCCAGCACGGCCAGCAGGGCCAGCACCGCGCCGAACATGCTCGGTGCGGCGGCGGCGTGCTGGCCCACCTTGGTGGCGGGCGCGCCGGCAGCGATGAGCACCAGGGCGATCAACGCAGTCTCCGGATCCGTTCGCTCGGGCTGACCACGTCGGTCAGGCGCACGCCGAAGCGATCGTTGATGACCACCACTTCGCCGTGGGCGATGAGGGTGCCGTTGACGAACACATCCAGCGATTCACCGGCGCCACGTTCCAGCTCGACGACCGAGCCCTGGTTGAGCTGCAGCAGGTTGCGGATGGGCAGGCGGGCGCGACCGACTTCCAGCGACAGGGTCACCGGCACGTCCAGGATGACGTCCAGGTTCAGATCGGCACCGCCGCTGGTGTCATCGGAATGCAGCGTGGTGAACTGCGCCGGTGCCGGTTCGTTGGTTTCGATGTCGTTCATTGCGGGTCTTCCTGGATTACGGGAACACGCGGGCGGCTGCCCGGCGGATGGGTGGCGGTGATCTTGACGGCGTTCATGCCGTTGGCGACGCCGAACTGGCCGGTGAACACGGGAATGTTCTCGACGCACAGGGGCACCTGCGGCGGCAGGTCGATGGGCAGGATGTCGCCGATCTTGAGTTTGGTCAGGTCGCGCAGGCTCATGCGCTTGGTGGCCAGGACGCTGGACAGGGTGACTTCGGCGATATTCAGCTGCTCGCGCAGCATGGTGCCCCAGCTTTCATCGCGGTCGTTGCGGTCGCTCTGGATACCGGCGTCGAGCAGTTCGCGGATCGGTTCGAGCATGGAGTACGGCAGGGTGACGTGGATGTCGCCGCCACCGCCATCGAGTTCAACATGCAGGCGGCACACGACGACGTATTCGCGCGGGGTCACGATGTTGGCAAAGTGCGGGTTGATCTCGGAGTTGATGTACTCGAGTTCGACATCCATGACCGGTGCCCAGGCTTCGCGCAGGTCGGCGAAGGTCTGCTTGAGCAGAAGGTGGATGACGCGCATTTCGGTGGCGGTGAACTCGCGGCCTTCGATGCGGGTCGGGTAGCGCCCGTCGCCGCCGAAGAAGTTGTCGACGATGGCGAACACGAGGGTGGGTTCGAACACGATCAGGCCGGTACCGCGCAGGGGCTTGAAGCGGATCAGGTTGAGGTTGGTGGGGACGTACAGGGAGTGCATGTAGTCGTTGAACTTGATCAACTCGATGCCGCGCACGGACAATTCGGCGGAGCGGCGGATCAGGTTGAACAGGCCAATGCGCCACAGACGGGCGAAGCGCTCGTTGACCATCTCCAGGGTCGGCATGCGGCCGCGGATGATCCGGTCCTGGCTGGCGAAGTCGTAGTTGCGCGCCTCGCCGGGGGCGATGGCGTCGACGTCGGTTTCGACGGCGCCGGAATCGACGCCATGCAGCAGGGCATCGATCTCGTCCTGGGAAAGCAGGTCATTCATGGCAGGCCCTTACTGGGTGACGAAGCTGGTGAACAGCAGTTCGTCGACGCCCTTGCTGCCGGTCTCGGCCTTGAGCAGTTTCTGCACTTCGGCCAGGGAGTCGGCCTGCAGGCGTTCCTTGCCGGCGCGATCGGCGATCTGGGCCGGTTCGACCTGGGAGAACAGCATGAGCAGCTTGGCGCGGATGGCCGGGGCGTGCAGTTTGATGGCTTCGAGTGCGGCAGGGTCGCGGGTCATGAGCTGCACTTCGACCTGGAGGTAGCGCGGGCCGTCGAAGCTGCTGCTGAGGTTGACGACGAACGGGGGTTCGAGGCCGAAGTACTGGGCGGGGGCGGGCACGGCGGACTTGGCGGCGGCGGGCTTGGCCGGGGACTTCTCGTCGTGGGACTGGGTGAAGTACCAGACGCCGCCACCGGCAGCGCCGGCGGCCAGCACGGCGATGAGCGCCGTGACGAGGAGCGGGCTGCGCGGCTTGGCGGCCTTGTCCTTGTCGGCGGATTTCTTGGTTTTATCGGCGGCTGCGGCCACGAGGGGAAGCTCCATTGGATTGCTTCCTGGCTACATGCAAACGGCGTGCCGAACTGCGACGGTTCTTCGTTGCCGGAAATTTGACGGCGGAGGCGACGGGATTCGACAGTCCATGGGGCGCCGGGCGTCGCCCGGCAGCGGCATGCATTTCGGCGAACAGCGGGTGGCCAGTGGTTCCCCTGGCTTGGCGGGACGGTGCGGGTTTGCGGGGGACGCCGTGAACCGCCCTCCGGGCCCCGGCCCAACCGCCAGCGGTTGGGCGTTCAGTCGCACGCGAGGCAGTGCCTCGCAAGCAGTGCGCCTTCACCCATGGGGGCTTGTAGAAAACATCCATGTTTTCTACACCCCCGCAAACCCGCCCCGACCCGCCTTTGACAGTGTGTCGTTGCCACGGGAAGAAGCGGGAGCATGTCCAAAACAGGATGCATGAAGCGCTCGGACCATCGGCTTTTCCTTTGGCCACCGGTGCACTGTCGAGGGTCGGCCGGGGCGGGTTTGCGGGACCGTAGAAAACATGGATGTTTTCTACGAGCCTACACGGACGTATTCACGGCGTGTCCCGCAAACCCGCACCGGACGGCCCAGCCCGGGGCATGCATCAGCAAAGGGCTGTTCGCCTGAATGCATGAAGCGGCTGGCCAACGGCCAGCTGCCCTGGGGACCTTCGCAAGGATCAGGCGTACGCGTCGACCAGGCCGCGCTGGCGCATCAGCTGTGATGGGGAGACGGTGGTCTCGACCAATCCCACGTCGCCGTCGCCGTTGCCGTGGCCCGCTTGGCCGCCGCCGGCCTTGCCGTCCTGCGCGGTGTGCTGATGGCCGACATCGGCGTTGCCGAGCTGGAAGCCCTGGTCGTTGAGCATTTCACGCAGGCGCGGGATGCTGGATTCGAGGGCGTGGCGGACGTCGGCGTGGGCGCTGCTGAAGCTGGCGTGGACCTTGTCGCCGTCCATCTGCAGGCGGACTTCGATCTGGCCCAGGTCGTGCGGGGTGACCTTGATGACGGCATGGCCGATCTTCTGGTCGGCGAGCCAGCCGACGCGGGCGCTCATGGCGTCGTCGAAGTCGTCGCCACCCACATGCGGGGTGGCGGTGGGGTCGCCACTGAACGGCACGGAGGCGGCGCCGGTCTTGAGTTCGGCGGCGGCGTGCAGGGCGTGCAGGAACGGGGTGGTGGGAGCGTCAGGGTCGGTGGCGGCGATGGCGTCGGCCAGGGCCTTGGGCAGCGCGGTGTCGTCGCTGACCTCGGCGTCGAGCGGCAGCGCGATCGCGCCGGTGGCTGCGGCGCTGTGGGTGGCACCGGCCGGCGCGGCGGCGCCCGCGAGGGCGGGTGCCGCGGGTGCGGTGGAAGGGGGGGCGGGCAGGGTGGTCAGCAGGGGATCGGCCTTGGCCAGGGCGGTGGCGTCGGCGTTGGCAGCGGGGGCGGCGGCCACGGTGACGGCGTCGAGACCGGTCAGGGCGAGGCCGGCCAGGCCCAGCGGGGGCCATGGGGCGGCGTCGGCGTCGTCGGCAGGCTCGGACGCGGCCGGTGTGTCGGTGGCTGCGGCGGTCTGCGCGGTGGACGGTTCGGTGGCGTCGGTGGCGTCGGTGGCATCCTTGGCGCCGGGGCGCTTGGGCGCGTCGCCGGGCGCCGTGTTGCTGGTGTCGGCGCTGCCGGGCTTGCTGGACTTCGCCTTGGCGGGGGTGTCCTTGCCGGCGGAGTCGCCTTTCAGGAGGGCGTCAAAGTCCCGGCGGTCGCTGCCGGCCGCGCTGTCGGGCCGGGCGCTGCTGCCGGTGCTGGTCGAGGCGCTGGCGGACGCGGAGGCGCCAAGCAGGGTGGGGGGCATCACGGCGTCTCTCCGCTGTCGGTGTCGGGGTGCTGCGCCTGGCGGCTGCGGCGGGCGCCCAGGTCGTCCATCTCGCGCTGGTCGCGGCGGTCGACGAGGACCTTCTCCTGTGCCCGGTAGCTGGCGGCCAGCTGTTCGAGCACGGCCTTGTCGCGGCTGGCCAGGATCAGGCGGGCACGTTCGGCCTCGACCTTCTCGCGGTTGCTGTCCACGGTCTGGCTCTGCTGGGCCACGGCGGTGTCCAGGCGGTCGAGGAAGGCGCGGCGGTTGAGCAGCTGCGCCGGGCTGGTGGCCGCCATCTGTGCGTTGGCGTACTCCTCGGCGTAACGGCGCAGTTCTTCCAGCCGCGACAGGTGGGTGTCGAGCGTGCGCTGGCGTTCGGCCAGGTCGCGGGCCACTTCGTCTTCGTGGTCCTGGGCCCGCTTGAGCAGGGGATCGATGCGCTTGGACTGGATCATGGCTTAGTTCTCTCTCTCGACCAGTTGCTTCAGTGCCGCCTGGCTGTGCGGCAGGTCGGCGGCCTTGCCCACGTCCTGGCCAAGGAATTCGACGATGTCCGACCAGCGTTCCAGCGCTTCATCGGTGGCCGGGTCGTTGCCGCGCTGGTAGGCGCCGATGGCGATCAGGTCGCGGTTGCTGGAGTACGCGGACACCAGACGCTTGAGTTTGCGGATGCGCAGGCGCCACGGTTCGTCGGCGATTTCGGTGACCACGCGGCTCACCGACGATTCGACGTCGATGGCGGGATACAGGCCGCTGTCGGCCACGCGGCGCGAGAGCAGGATGTGGCCGTCCAGAATGGCGCGGGCGGCGTCGGCGATCGGATCCTGCGGATCGTCGCCTTCAGTCAGCACGGTGTAGAAGGCGGTGATCGAGCCGCGGCCCTTGGCGCCGTTGCCGGCGCGTTCGACCAGCGCGGGCAGCTTGGCGAACACGGACGGCGGATAGCCGCGGGTGGTCGGCGGTTCGCCTACCGACAGGCCGATTTCGCGCTGGGCCTGGGCGAAACGGGTCAGCGAATCCATCAGCAGCAGCACGTTCAGGCCCTGGTCGCGGAACCATTCGGCGATGGCGGTGGCGCGGTAGGCGCCATGCAGGCGTGCCAGCGGCGGGCGATCGGCGGGACTGGCCACCACCACGGCGCGGCGCAGGCCTTCCTCGCCCAGGGTGCTCTCGACAAAGTCGCGCACTTCGCGGCCACGCTCGCCGATCAGGCCGACCACGATCACGTCGGCGGCGGTGTAGCGGGTCATCATGCCGAGCAGGGTGGACTTGCCGACGCCGGAGCCGGCGAACAGGCCCACGCGCTGGCCGCGGCCGATCGGCAGCAGGGCGTTGATGGCGCGCACGCCGACGTCCAGCGGCTGGGTGATGGGCTCGCGTGCCAGCGGGTTGATCGACACGCCGGCCATGCTGACGGTGCCTTCGGCGCGGATCGGGCCCTTGCCGTCGAGCGGCACGCCGTCGCTGTCGATGACGCGACCCAGCAGGCCCTCGCCGACTTCCACGCCGCCGCGGCCCAGCGACGGCACCACGCGCGCGTTGGGCAGCAGGCCATGCAGCTCGGCGCTGGGCATCAGGTAGGTACGTTCACCGGCGAAGCCGACCACTTCGGCATCGACCCAGCCGCCGTCGGCCACTTCGACCTTGCAGCTGGCGCCCATGGGCGATTCGCAGCCGACCGCTTCCAGGGTCAGGCCGACCGCGCGGCGCAGCACGCCTTCGCGGATCAGGCCACGGCCGTGTGCGCCGTCCGGCTGGATGCCGTCCAGGCGCGCGGCCAGGCGCAGGTTGCGGGCGGCCGACCAGTCGGCGGCGGGCGGGGGCAGGGGGTCGGTATTCATGCGCTGGCTCCGGACTTCCGCAGCACCGCATCCAGCGCGCCGCGCAGGCGCGCCTCGAGGGTGCCGTCGAGGCGGACGGCCTCGGCGTGTACGCGCAGGTCGCCCCGGCTCAGGCTGAGGTCCGGGGTGAGGCGCTGGGTGGGCGACAGCTGCAGCAGCGGGGCGAGTGCGGCGATGTCGTCGGGGTGCAGGCGCACTTCCACTTCGCGATTGGCACCGCCCACGGCATCCACCGCTTCGCCGACCAGCTGCGCGAGCAGGGCCGGGTCGGCCTGGTAGGCACGGCCGACCAGGGTGCCGGCGATGCGCACGGCCAGTTCGCCCAGTGCGGCGACCACTTCATTCTCCAGGCGTACCAGCGGCCGGCTGAAGTTGTCCAGGATGCCTTCGATCTGTGCGATCAGGCGACGCACCTCGGCCTGGCCCTGGGCCTGGCCGTCGGCATGACCCTGCTCGAAGCCGTCCTTTTCCGCCGCGTCCTGGATCGCCTGGATCTCCTCCAGGGTAGGCAGCTGCAGCAGCGGTTCGGGATCGTGTTCGACACCCTCGTCGATGGGGTCGTAGCTGTCGTCCTGCGGGAGTGCAGGTTCGGCCAGCAGGTCCGGGGCAAGCCAGCGCACGGCAGTGTTCACAGCATTGCCTCCGCGTTGCCGCCAATGGTGACGGTGCCCTCATCGGCCATGCGCTTGACGATGGCCAGGATTTCGCGCTGCGCCACTTCCACGTCGGACAGGCGCACCGGACCGCGTGCCTCCATGTCTTCGAGCAGGATTTCGGCGGCGCGCTGGGACATGTTGCGGGTGATCTTGTCGCGCACCTTGATGTCGGCGCCGCGCAGGGCCAGGCCCAGGCGTTCGCCGCTCACTTCGCGCAGCACCAGCTGCAGTTCGCGGTCTTCCAGGTCGATCAGGTCGTCGAACACGAACATCTTTTCCTGGATGCGTGCGCTCAGCGGTGCATCGATGCGCGAGATCTCGCCCAGGATGGCCTGGTCCTGGCCGCTGTCCATGAAGTTGAGGATGTTGGCCGCGCACTGCACGCCGCCGATGTTGGACGACTTGAGGTTCTGGTTGCCGGCGAACTGGCGCTCCATGATCTCGTTGAGCTCGTTCAATGCGTTGGGCGGAATGCCGTCCAGCGTGGCGATGCGCAGCAGCACGTCAACGCGGGTGCGTTCGGGCAGCAGCTTCAGCGCGTCGGCGGCCTGGTCGGTTTCCAGGTGGGCCATCACGATGGCGATGATCTGCGGATGCTCGTTGCGGACCAGGTCGGCCACCGCACGCGGGTCCATCCACTTCAGCGCATCCAGGCCGGTGGTGTTGCGGCCCAGCAGGATGCGGTCGATCAGGTTGCCGGCCTTCTCACTGCCCAGCGCCTGCACCAGCATGTTGCGGATGTAGTCGTCCGAGCCGACGCCCAGCGAGGTCTTGGACCCCAGTTCCGCGTTGAACTGGTCCATGACGCCCTCTACCTGGGCGCGGGTGATGTCGCTCATGGTGGCCATGGCGATACCGATTTTCTGCACTTCCTTGGGCTCCATGTGGCGCAGCACATCGGCCGCCTCCACTTCGCCGAGGGAGAGCAGCAGCACGGCGGCGCGCTGCACGCCGTTGAGGGGGGCGACGTCAGTCATTGGCCACCCAGCCCTTGACGACCTGCGCCACACGCTTCGAATCGGTCTTTACAGCTTCACGCGCCATGCGCAGTCGTTCCTCGTAGGAGTCCACCGGCAGGGCCAACGGCTCATGCCCGGACAGGTTCACACGGTCCGAGCCAAGCGCGGGCAGGCCGTCGCCGTCGTCCACCAGCTGCACGTCGGCGCTGTGCGGTTCCAGGCTGTCGTTGGCGGACGGCTTCTTTGCCTGCCCGGTGATCGAGCGCAGCGCCGGGCGCAGCACGCCGAACACCAGGGCGAGCACCACGATGGCGCCCAGCAGCAGCCGCAGCCCGTCCTGCACCTGCGGCAGTTCCCACCACTTGGGCCCTTCAACCGGGGTGACTTCACGCACGAACGGGGCGTTCATCACCGACACGGTGTCGCCGCGTTCGGCATCGAAGCCCACGGCCTGCTTGACCAGCGCTTCGACGCGGGTGAGCTCGGCCGCCGACAGGGGCTGTTCCACGGTCTTGCCGTTGGCGCCGGGGCGCGGCACGTTGTCCATCAGCACCGCCACCGAAACGCGCTTGATGCGACCGGCCGGCTGGCGGGTGTGCTGCAGGGTGCGGTCCAGCTCGAAGTTGCGGGTGGCATTGCGCGAGGTCTCGGTCGGCGTGGCGGCGGTGGCCGGTGCGGCCGCCGGGCCTGGCGGGGTGTTGCTGGCCGCACCCGGAACACCCTGCGGGCCGGGGGTGCTGGTGCTGTTCTCGCTGGTCTGTTCGCTGCGCAGCTTCTGCGGCTCGCCGTTGTACAGCTCGCGGGCTTCTTCGATCACCGAGAAGTCCATGTCCACGCTGACTTCCGGATTCACCCGGCCGGGGCCGGTCATCGGCTCGAGCAGCTCACGGATGCGCTGGTTGAACGAGGTTTCCTGGCGGCGCACCTGGTCGAACTGAGCGGCGTTCAAGGCCGCTTCGCTGTTCGGGTCGGACACGCTGAGCATGCGCCCGCTCTGGTCGACCACGGTGACGCGCTCGGGCGCGAGGTCGGGAATGCTGGCAGCCACCATGTGCACGATGGCATCGATCTGGCCGCGCTCAAGCTGCTGGCCGCCGCGCAGTTCCAGCACCACCGAGGCGCTGGCCACGTCGCGCTGGCGGGTGAAGGCGCTGGGCTTGGGAATGGCCAGGTGCACGCGCGAATCGCGCACCGGGCGCAGGGTGTTGATGGTGCGCGACAGCTCGGTTTCCAGCGAATGCTGGTAGCGCGCATTTTCCATGAACTGGCTGACGCCGAAGCCCGGGTCGCGTTCCATCAGCTCGAAGCCGAGGCGGCCGCTGTCGGTCAGGCCGGAGCCGGCCAGTTTCAGGCGGGCGTCGTGCAGGTTCTTTTCCGGCACGGTGATGCCGCCGGTGGCCGGGTCCAGTTCGAACGGAATCTGCGCGGCGCGCAGCAGGTCGGTCGCCTCGGCGGTGGCCTTCTGGTCCAGGCCGGTGTACAGCGGCACCATCCCCGGCTTCTGCGACCAGAAGAACACGAACAGGCCTGCCGCAACGGCCACGGCGATCATCGCCATCAGGCCGAGCCGACGGGTGATCTGCAGGCTTTGCAGCCGGTCGAACCACTGGCCCGCCTTTTCGGCGTTCAGGGATTCCTTGGTGAGCGACAGGGCCATGCGTTTCTATCCTTACAGCGGCATGTTCATCACGTCCTGGTAAGCCTGGACGAGACGGTTGCGGACTTCCACGGTGGCGCGGAAGGCGATCTGGGACTGCTGCGAGGCGACCATGACCTTGGCCAGGTCGGCGCCGGGTTCACCCAGCTCGAAGGCGCGGGCGAGGGCGCCGGATTTCTGCTGGGCCTCGTTCACGCCGGCGATCGCGCCGCGCAGGGTCTCGGTGAAGCTCGGGCCCTGGACGTTCTGCGGCGACACCAGGCCCTGCAGGGCATTGGTCTGCGGCGTTTCGGCCAACGGACTGATCGGCTGCCCGACCTGGGTCTGGTAGGAGCGGATCTGGGAAAGGATCGAGGTGACGGAGTGGGACATCTGGAACGTTCCGGCGGTTGGGGGTTTCGAGTGAACACGTTGCAAGTGCCGTGCCGAAACCGCTGAGTGGTTCAGCGATGTCGTGATGGCGGGGCGCGCAGGCCCGAAGTGCAACCGGTTACAGGGCCCGGGCGACGGAATGCGGCTGCGAGGGGCGACGCAGGGCTGGCGCCGGAAGCCCGGCGTCGGGAAACCGTCGCGCAACAAAAGGGGACGGAGGAGGTTAAGCCACAGCGGAAAAAGGGGACGGAGGAGGTTAGGCCACAGCGGCTGCCGGTGGGTCGAGTGCGGGGCCGCCATACCCTTGCCTGCGAATGTCCCCCGGCGTCGGCCTTCGGCCGCCCCCTCCTCCTTTACTTCGCCACAAGGGCATGCCGGCCCCGCACTCGCCCCACCGGCGTTGGCACCGTGACATCCGCTTTTCCCTGCGCACCGCAAGCCGAGCCCCGTCGCGGCCGGTAGGTCCCTGGCAAAGTAAAGGAGGAGGCGGCGGCGAAGGCCGACGCCGGGGGACATTTGCATAGGGGCCTGCCGGCCGCGGCGGGGCCCTCAACGCTCGCGGCAGATCCGATCGAAGACCGGGCGCTAAGCTTCTACGGCCCTGGAATGAAACGCTCCCTCAGATGGGAGCGGAACCAGAAAAGGGGCAGAGGAGGCAATGCCTCCCCTGTCCCGAGTGATCTTCGCTGTCCTTGAGGGCGCCCGGGCTGGCCGGGCACCCAACGCGCCGTCGCGGGCTACCAGGTGAAGCCGGCGCCAACACCTACCGAGCTTTCACTGCCGCTGGTGGCACCGCCCACCGAAGCGGAGAAGTGCTCGCTGAACCGCCGGCGGAAGGATGCGGCAAACGCGTTCTCGCCTCCGGACCAGCCTACCCCTGCGCCGAGGTAGTTTTCACCCACCTCCGGCATGCCCGAGCTCTGCACCAGTGCCGCGGTCATGGCGCCTTGGCGGCCGATGCGGCGGTCCATCTTGCGCAGGTGCTCGTCAATCCCATCGAGGCGAGCGTCCACGCCATCGAGGCGACCCTCAACGCCGGCGAAGCGATCATTCATGTCGGTGCGCAGCTGCTCCAGGTCCGCCGATGCGACGCCGCCGCCGGCACCCAGCAGGCTGATCTGCTGGTCGGTGTAGGTGTTGGCCGCAGTCAACGTGTCGCCGGCCGCCTGGTCGGTGTACGTGTTGGCGGAGGCGAGCGTGGTTGCGGCGGTGTCATTGAGCTGGCTGACGTTGACGGCGTCGGTGTCGTTGGTGCCTGCCGCCACGTTGGTGACCTTGCGTTCCGCCCCGGCGGCACCGACCGAAACCGTGTTGTCCTCGTCGGCGACCGAACCGGCACCGAGCGCCACCGAGTTGGCGGCAGTCGCGCTGGCGGCATTGCCCAGTGCGGTGCTGTCGGCACCGGAGGCGGTGGCGCCAGTGCCCAGGGCGCTGGCATTTGCACCGCTGGCGACCGAGTTCGAGCCGAACGCCATTGCATTGGCAGCGCTGGCCGCCGCGTTGTAGCCGACGGCGGTGGATGCAGCGCCGCTGGAATTGGCGCTGCGGCCGAGGGCGGACGAGAAGTCGCCGGACGAGCGGCTTGAGGCGCCCACCGCGGTGGAGTTGCCACCCGCAGAAATGGCATCGCTGCCTAACGCGGTGGAAGTGGCGCCGCTGGCGTTGGCCGCGTCACCGCAGGCGAAGGACCCGCCGGTGCCGGTAGCCGTCGGCGGTGCGGCGGCGCCGGTGGTGTCGCAGATCGACTGCGCAAAGGCGGACGAACTGCCCAGCGCGATGGCCAGCGCAAAGGCCAGGCGGGCGAGGGAGGGAACGCGGGCGGCGACGCGGGCCGCAGAGACAGACGAATGCAGGGAACGAGCCATGATCGAGGTCCTCGACGACGGTGCGGGCTGGCGCGTTCTGCGCGCCAGGCGACCGAGAGAATCCCCCGATTCCCCGCAGGCCCGGACCTGAAGCCCCCGTACCCTGCGTGTGTGGCGAACGTAGTCGGCGCTTTGTCATGGCAAGGTGAAAATGAGAAGGCCCGGGTGAGCCCGGGCCTGGAGCGCCAGCCTGCGCTGTGGATCAACCCGCCAGTTCGGGCTGGTCGCGTTCGATGCCGTACTTGCGCAGTTTCTCCACCAGCGTGGTGCGGCGCAGACCCAGCAGCTGCGCCGCATGGGCGACCACGCCCTGGGTGCGTTCCAGCGCTTCGTTGATCAGGGTCAACTCGATGTTGGCCATGTGGTTGCGCAGGTCCAGCCCGGCGTCGGGCAGCGCCGGGGCACGATCGGCTGCACCGGCGTCGCCGTTGGGTGCCGTGGCGCCACCCGTGGAAGGGGTGTGGAACGAAAAGCTGCGCAGGTCCAGGCGCTCGTCGGCCGGCGCGGCCGGTGCGGCCACCACCACCGGCGCCGCTGCAGCGAAATCGCCGCGATAGCGTGCCGGCAGGTCCTGCACGCGCACGTTGCCGGACGGGTGCAGCACGGCCAGGCGCTCGACCAGGTTGGTCAGTTCGCGCACATTGCCGGGCCACTCGTAGCTGGCCAAGGCCTGCAGTGCTTCGGCGCTGAAACGGACTTCGCCACGGCCGGTGCGGGCCAGCTGCCCGGCGATGGTGCCGACCAGCGCGGGCAGGTCTTCGCTGCGCTCGCGCAGCGCCGGCACTTCAATGGGAAACACGTTGAGGCGGTAGAACAGATCCTCGCGGAACTTGCCGTCGGCAATGCGCGATTCCAGGTCGCGGTGGGTGGCGGCGATCACCCGCACATTGCAGCGGATGGTCTGGTTGCCGCCGACGCGTTCGAAGCTGCGCTCCTGCAGCACGCGCAGCAGCTTGACCTGCATCGGCAGGCTCATGTCGCCGATTTCATCCAGCAGCAGGGTGCCACCTTCGGCCATTTCGAAACGGCCCTTGCGAGCGCTCAATGCACCGGTGAACGCGCCCTTTTCGTGACCGAACAACTCGCTTTCGAGCAGGTCGGCCGGAATGGCGCCACAGTTGATGGCCACGAACGGCCCATCGCGGCGCGGCGAACGCTGGTGGATGGAACGCGACACCACTTCCTTGCCGGTGCCCGACTCACCCAGCACCAGCACGGTGGTATCGAAGGCAGCCACCTGTTCGATCATCAGCCGCAGCGCGGTGACGGCGGCACCTTCGCCGGTCGGTCCCTGGTCCTGCACCGCACCGGCCTGGTGCTCCGCATCCAGGCGCTTGAGGCTGGCACGGCGCAGCAGGGCTTCCATCTGCGCATGGCGCAGCGGGGCTTCCAGCGGCCACACGTTGGCTTCGTGCAGGCCATGGCGCTGGGCGAAGCTGGACGCGTCGCCGTCGATCAGCATCACCGGCGGCGGCAGGGCGCCCTGGCCGGCCCAGGCGAACAGGGCTTCGCTGCGCGCGCCCGGTTCCAGGCCACCGATGATGACGGCCATCCAGTCGGTGGCGCGGTGGCGGGTGGTATCGAAGTCGGCCGCGTCGGCGATCCAGCGCGGGTTGAAG
Source organism: Stenotrophomonas sp. KH_036_B (assembly GCF_057839485.1). Classification (NCBI taxonomy): domain Bacteria; kingdom Pseudomonadati; phylum Pseudomonadota; class Gammaproteobacteria; order Lysobacterales; family Lysobacteraceae; genus Stenotrophomonas; species Stenotrophomonas sp. KH_036_B. The sequence goes on from NZ_CM174491.1 coordinate 2,050,242, forward strand.
TCCATGAACTCAAGCAGGGCGACGGTGCGCTCGGCACGCACCGCATCATTGTCCAGCACCAGGATGCGCGACTCGCTCATGGGGCCGTCTCCTTCAAGCCCTCCAGGATCGGCATGACCTCCTGGATGTAGGACAGCTTGCTGACGAAGTTGTCGGCGCCGGCACGCAACGCGTGCTCGCGGTGCTCGACGTCGTCGAAGTGGCTGGCGATGACGATGTAGGGCGCGTCGTCCTGCGACTTGATCAGACGCGTCGCCTGCAGGCCGCCCATCTCCGGCATGGCCAGGTCCATCAGCACCACCTGCGGGCGCAGCGACTCGGAGCGCTCGATGGCTTCCAGGCCATTGGCGGCGCTGCCGATCACGTCCAGCCAGTCGACCTTGCGGAAGTGGCGCATGGCGGCGTTGATGAAGCCCTCGTGGTCATCGACCAGCAGGACGGTGAGCTTGTTCATGTCTTCCACTTCCTTCAGCCGACCCGGGCAAGTTGGGCCGGGCGGGCGTTGATGCGGCGGCGCTCGCGCGCCGGGGCGATATCCAGTTGTTCCCGGTATTTTGCAACGGTACGGCGGGCAATGTTCACTCCCTGGCGTGACAGAAGTCCCGCAATGGCCTCATCAGCCAGCGGCCGGCCGGCCGGTTCGGCGTCGATCAGGCGGCGGACCATGGCCTTCACGGCCTGCCCGGAGACGCTGGCGCCTTCCAGGCGCACGGCGAAGAAGTGCTTCAGCTCGAGGGTGCCGCGCGGGGTCTGCAGGTACTTGCCGGTGGTGATGCGCGAGACCGTGGACTCGTGCATGCCGATGGCGTCGGCCACTTCCTTGAGGGTGAGGGGGGCCATGGCCTCTTCACCGCGGGTCAGGAAGCCGGCCTGGCGCTCGATGATCACCCGGGTGGTGCGCAGCAGGGTGTCGTAGCGCATCGAGAGGCCACGGGTGAGCCAGCGGGCTTCCTGCAGCATGTCGCGCAGCGGCTGGGCGCTGTCGCCGGCGTCGCTCAACGCGTGCTCATAGCTCGGGTTGATGCTGAGGCGGCGGCTGGTGGCCGGGTTCAGTGCAACGCGCCACTGGTTGTCGGCATGCCAGGCGATCACATCGGGAATGACCACGCCGGTGCTGCCCGGCAGCAGGCTTTCGCCCGGCCGCGGCTGCAGCGACAGGATCAGCCGCACCGCTTCATGGATGTCGGCTACTTCGGCGTCCAGCTGCCGGGCCAGGGCGGGGTAGTCGTGCGCGGCCAGGTGCTCCAGGCCCTGGTCCAGTACGCGCTGGGCCAGATGGCGGGCCGGCACGCGGCCATGCAGGGTGTGCAGCTGGACCGACAGGCATTCGTGCAGGTCGCGGGCGGCCAGCCCGGCCGGGTCGCCGTGCAGGATGCGCTGGCGTACGGCCTCTACGCCGGCGGCGTCGATATCGGTGTGGGCGCTGGCCAGCAGGGTCAGCTGCTCCAGCGGCGCGTCCAGGTAGCCGGCGTCGTCGCAATGCTCCAGCCAGAAAGCGGCCACGGCCAGTTCGCGGTCATCCAGCTCCAGCGACAGGCGCTGCAGGGCGCGCAGCTGGGGATCGCTGGACTCGTCGGCGGCGATGCGCTGCAGGCGGTCGTCGTCACCGTCGTGCCAGCTGGCACCGGCCACGTCCCACATCGCCGTCTCGGGCAGTTCGTCGAACGCGGCCACGTCGGTGGTGGTGGTGGCGTCGCTGGTGTCGGCGGCGGTCTGCTCGGGGGCCTCTTCCAGCTCCAGCAGCGGATTGGTCTCCAACGCACGGCGGATCTCCAGCTCCAGCTGCATGCCATCCAGCTGCAACAGGCGGATCGACTGCAGCAGCTGCGGCGTGAGGTGCAGCTGCTGACCCAGCTGGGTCGACATCATCGGCTTCATGCGTTTTTCCCCGTCGCACCGACTCCCCGGTGCGTTCTGGAACACATCTTGCTTGTGATCCGGCGGGGGGGTAATCAGGGGGTTCCTGATAGGGGTCGTCAAGCTCCCGACAGCGTGTGGGGAGATTCCCTACCGTATTCCAGTTATTTGACGCTCTGTGCCGCGGAAGCCCTGTGTTTTCGTGGGCGGGCGGCGTGCTGCGGGTTCAAATTTCCGACGGAGGCCGAGTCTGAAGGCTTCAGGTGTCGGGGATTTGTCGCTCTATTCCAATTCGTGCTGGTGGCGGGCGGCCAGCAGGAGCAGGTCGTTGGCGCGGCGGCAGCCGAGCGACTCCATCATCCGCGCGCGGTGGGTCTCCACCGTCTTGACGCTGATGCCGAGGTCGGCGGCGATTTCCTTGTTGCTTTCGCCCTTGCCGATCTGGCGCAGGATCTCGCGCTGGCGGGGCGACAGCGCGGCAATGCCCACCGGCTTTTCGCGGCCCAGCATGGGCGCCAGCATCTTGGCCGAGATCTGCGGGCTCAGGAACACCTGGCCGGCGTGCGCGGCGCGCAGGGCGAGTTCCAGTTCCTGGGGCGCGGCATCCTTGACCACGAAGCCGACCGCTCCGCGGTCCAGGGCATCGCGCACGTGCACCGCGTCATCGTGCATGGTCATCATCACCACCCGGGTACCGGGGGCGCGCAGCAGGATGTCGCTCAGTGCCTCCAGGCCGGTGCGACCCGGCAGGGACAGGTCCATCAGGATGACGTCGGGCGAATGCTGGATGGCCATCTGCAGGGCCTGCTCGGCATTGCTGGCCTCTGCGGCGACGTCCACGTCGGCAAAGCCCTGGAGCAGGCGACTGAGGCCGGCGCGGACCAGGGTGTGATCGTCGACGATGAGAACGCGCACGGGCAGGGGGCATGTGAAGACAGGAAGTTCTTCACATTAACCGAGCGCGAGGCGCTAGCCAAGCGCCGTAGTGCCGGCCGCTGGCCGGCTCCGCACGGAGCCCAGCATCGTGCGGAGCCCGTAGTGCCGGCCGCTGGCCGGCTCCCCGGAACCCAGCATCGTGCGGAGCCGGCCAGCGGCCGGCACTACGCGGTAGCCCTGCATCGTGCGGAGCCGGCCAGCGGCCGGCACTACGCGGTAGCCCTGCATCGTGCGGAGCCGGCCAGCGGCCGGCACTACGCGGTAGCCCTGCGGGCTACCGCTGCCGGCGGGCGTCGGCGATCTGGCGGCGGTGCAGGCGGAACAGGTGGCGTTCGAGGGCCATCTCCAGCGCGTCGCTCATGGGCTCGAAGCGCAGCCACAGGAAGTAGGCGCCCGAGCCGTTGGCGGCCTCGGCCAGCACGGAGACCGGCAGGTCGATATGGTCGGGCAGCCAATCGCACGGCTGCAGGCGGATCAGCCCCAGGCTGCCGGGGGCGGCGCTGGTGCGGGTGCCCAGTTCCAGGCGGATGCCGCGCCGCGACCATCTCAGCGGGCGCAGGTCCAGGTCCTGGGTGCTCTGGCGGACCAGGCGGCCCAGCAGCACCATGGTGAGGTCCAGCTTGGCCTCCAGGCGCTGCAGCTGGAGGGTGCTCTCACCACGGTCGTCATGGCCGTCGTCGCCCCGGGAGTCCTCGACCAGGGCAACACTGCGCAGCAGGGTTTCGGCACTGCCGGGGCGGATCACCGCGCTGCCGAGGCGGAACTCCGCGGGCAGGGCGACTTCGCAGCTCAGCGTTTCATCGAACAGCTCGCTTTCGGCCGGATGATGGATGTCGCTGGGGCGAAGGTCGCTCATGTCAGTGATTCTGCCCGGAGGTAGGCGAGGGAGGCGCGAACGGCGCGTCGATCGGCGGTGAGATGGGTGGCCGCCTCGTCGCGGCGGGCGGCCATGCGGATGCTCACCTGCTGCTGGCGGGCGATCAGGCCGCGCAGGGAGCCGGCGTCGATGCGTGCATCGTGTTCGTCCAGGTAGGCCCGCACCTGCTCGTCATAGGCATCCATCAGCCGCTGGGTCAGGTCGTGGTCTTCACCCTCGACGGCGCGCGACAACTCGTCCAGCGCGTCGTGCAGGGGCTGCAGTACGTCGGTGGCGAGGGCGGCGTGCATCAGGCGCCTGCCGCAGCGGGCTGGCGCTGGTCGTGGGGGATGGCGTTCCAGGCGGCGTCGATCTCGGTCAGCAGCTGCAGCGATTCCTGCAGGGCGGCGGCATCGTTGTGCAGGTTGGCGTCGGTCAGGCGCTGCATGACGTAGTCGTACAGGGCCGAGAGGTTGCCGGCAATGTCACCGCCCGCTTCGTGGTCGAGCGAGCCGTTGAGATGGCCAACGATGGCGCAGGCCTCGCCGATCGCCTTGCCCTTGCGGGCCTGGTCGTTGCGCTCCAGGCAGGCTTCGGCCAGGCGGATGCGCTCGCAGGCGCCGGCCAGCAACATGGCCACCAGCTTGTGCGGGTCGGCATCGTTGACGGCGCTGGAAACACCGACCTTGCGGTACTGTTCTGCGTACTGACGGCTGGAACCGTACATTCGAAATTTCTCCTCTGGGCCAGCCCGCGCCACAGGGTGAGGTGGTGGGTGCTGCCATGAATATCGGCGGTGCGGTGCGGAAACTTGAGCGTTGCCGCGCGAGGACTCAGCTGCTGGTCTTTTTGGCCAGGGCCTGGGTCAGGCCGTCGCTGGTGGTCTGCATCTGGCTGACCATGGTTTCCATCGCGGTGAACTGCTTGGTGTACCGGTCGGTGACCTTTTCCATGCGCGCGTCGAGCGCGTCCAGGCGGCTTTCCAGGTCCTTGATCTGCTTGTTGAGCGAGTTGGTACGCTGGGTGAGCGTGCCGGTTTCCTTGTCCAGGTTGGACTTGATCAGCGTGTCCATGGGCTTGCCGATGGCGCCATCCTTGCCGAACAGGCGGGCGACGGCATCGGGGTCCTTGGCGATGGCGGTTTCCATCTTGCCGCTGTCGAGGGTCAGGGTACCGTCGGCGGCCATGGTCACGCCCATGTCCTTGAGGCCGTTGATGTTGCTGCTGAACTGGCTGCGCAGCTGCTGCTGGAGGCCGCGCACCATGGCGTCGCCGGTCAGGGCGGCGGCGGTCTTGCTGGTGGCGTTGTAGGCGCTGGTGGACTTCAGGGCGTTGTTGATGGCGTTGTAGGCGGCGACGAACGCGGCCATGTCGGTCTTCAGCGCGGTGTTGTCGCGGGTGATCGTCAGGGTCTGGGTCTTGCCCGCCTCGGTGCCTGCCTTGGTCAGGGTCAGGTTCACGCCGGGGACGATGTCGCTGATGGTGTTGGAGCTGGACGTGCGGGTGAAGCCGTCCACGACGACCACGGCGTCCTTGGGTTCGACGGTCTGGGTCATGCCGGAGCCGGCGGTGCCGTCGTAGTTCAGGGAATCGAGGCCGCCATTGCCGCCGGAGGCGGTGATGGTGACGGCGCCGGCCAGGCCGGAGTCGATGGCGCTGAGCATGAGATGCTGGCCATCGTCGGCGGTGATGACGCTGGCGCTGACCACTTTGCCGCCGGCCGCCTTGTTGATGGCGGCGGCGATGTCGCTGAGCTTGCTGTCGGCGTTGACGGTCACTTCGAGGGTCTTGTCGCCGTAGGCGATGGTCAGTTTGCCGTCACCGACGACGGCATCCTTGGCGAACGCGCCGGAGCTGAGCTTCTGGGCCTGTGCCAGGGATTTGACTTCCACCTGGTGGGTGCCGGCGGAGGCGGAGGCGGCGCCGTCGCTGGTGTCGATGCTGGCGGTGAAGTTGGAGTCGGTGATGGTGCTGGTCTTGAACGACGGTTTGTCGGCGTTCTTGATGAGGCTGGCCAGGGTGGTCTGCAGGTTGGTCATGCCGCCGGTCAGGGTGGCGAGAGCCGACAATTTGGCGGTGGCCGCGGTTCCGGCAGCATTGATCTGGTTTGCCTGGGGCTCGCGCTCCTTGGCCACGAGCTGCGCCACGAAGGAGGGGATGTCCAGGCCGGTACCAATCGAACCAATTGCCATGTCTGCAGTCCTGTCTTTGTAAGGTGGGCACGCAACCGCCTGCGCTTCCTGCAGGTGATATCGGCCCGGAACGGGGAGGCTTGAGCCGCAGGCACCGAAAGGTGCGCGCGGCGATGCCAGAGCAGCTGCAAGAGCCGTGCCAGAGCACCGCCGGAGCAAGGCAAGAGCTTTTGTCTGCCTGTGCTGCGGGGTTGGGCCGGCGGCGGTGGGTTTGCGGGACACGCCGTGAATACGTCCATGTAGGCTCGTAGAAAACATCCATGTTTTCTACGGTCCCGCAAACCCACCGCCGCCGACCCTGTGACAGGTGGCTGGTGGCCTATGAAAAAATACAGGCAACCGGCAATGACCCGGGCCGACCGGTGTATTGCTTTGGATATCAATGGCCACGTAACAATACGGGCCATTGGACTGCTTTAAATCTCAATGGGCACGTAACGGTGACGTAGTGCCACGCCGCGCCGCTTGACCGCCGGACGCCATTTCGATGAACGCGTCGCCACGCGCCCATGGACTATCCGGACCAACGGGGCATGATTCTGTTGCGTGGCAACCGCGCGAAGCGCGGCACAACCGTCCGAAACCGATACAACACCTCTGCTCATGATTCGTCCGGCGTTTAGACCCGCCGAAGCCGCCTGTCAGGCGTTCATGACCTCCGAACGAACAACGGAATCTTCGGAAACCAACCAGATACCCTGTCGACCCTCCGTCCGGCGTTCACCCCCAAACAACCCCATCCCACACACAACAAAAAACCCCGCTTTCGCGGGGTTCTTCGTTACACAGCCATCGCAGGCATCAACCCTGCAGCAGGCTCATCACGCTCGACGGCGACTGGTTGGCCTGAGCCAGCATCGCGGTGCCGGCCTGCTGCAGAATCTGCGTGCGGGTCAGTTCGGCGGTTTCCTTGGCGTAGTCGGTGTCGCGGATACGGCTGCGCGAGGCCGACAGGTTTTCGGAGGTGGTGTTGAGGTTGGCGATGGTGGAGGTGAAGCGGTTCTGGATCGCACCCATGTCGGCACGCGAGGAGTTCACGGCGGTCAGGGCCTTGTCGACGATCGACAGGGCCTGCTGTGCACCGGCCACCGAGGAGATGTCCAGGTCGCTGGCGAACTTGCTGGCCAGTGCGGCGCCGGCGGCGGCGGTGGTGGCGGTGTAGGCGGCCGGGGCGGTGGCACCACCGGTGTAGGTGCCGGCGGTCAGGCCGATCGCGTTGAAGGTGCCGGTGGCGCTGACGCTGTTCTGCACGGAGGTCAGGTTGACCTTGCCGGCGGCGCCGTCGACCGAGGCGTACACGCCGGTCTGGTCCATCTTTTCGTTGATCGCGGCGGTCACTGCGGCGACGGTGGCCTTCTGGGTGGCGGCGGAGTCGACGCCTGCTTTCACGTTGATGTCGGAAAGGGTGTAGGACTTGCCGTCGGCGCCGGTGATGGCCATGCCGGTGATCTTGACGTCGGCGTTGGCTGCTGCGGCGACGGCACCGACGGTGAAGCTGTTGCTGTCGAACTTGGCACCGCCGAGGGCGTTGGCGCTGGCATTGACGATGCTGTTGATGCCGATGGTCTGGCCCGAGTCGGCGCCGACCTGGAACAGGGCGCCGGAGAAGGAACCGTCCAGCAGTTTGGTGCCGTTGAAGTTGGTCTGGCGGGAAACGCGGTCGATTTCGGAGGTCAGCTGCTTGACTTCGGCGTTCAGTGCGTCGCGGTCGCTGTCGGAGTTGGTGGCGTTGGCCGACTGCACCGACAGTTCACGGATACGCTGCAGGTTGTTGCCGATTTCAACCATCGCGCCTTCGGCGGTCTGGGCAAGCGAGATGCCGTCGTTGGCGTTGCGCACGGCAACGTCCAGGCCACGGATCTGGGTGCTGAAGCGTTCGGAAATCGCGAGGCCGGCGGCGTCGTCCTTGGCGCTGTTGATGCGCAGGCCGGAGGACAGACGCTGGATCGTCGTGGCCAGGCTGGAGCCGCTGGTCGACAGGTTGCGCTGGGCGTTGAGCGACATCACATTGGTGTTGATGACTTGTGCCATTTTCTTGCTCCTGGTGGCGATGATGTCGCCGGGTGGTAGAGGTGTTTCCCCCTTGCGGGAGAGCCAAGCGATGTCGATCTGCCGTGGCTGAAATCAATAACGACCAGATGTCAATAACCTTTAATCGATAGGCGCTGAAAAACGTTGTTTGGATCACGTTTTGTAAGGCCGAAGCCGAAGCCGAAGCCGAAGCCGAAGCCTTGGTTTGCTGATGACGTCGCGTAGGGCCGGCGGCGGTGGGTTTGCGGGACACGCCGTGAATACGTCCATGGGGGCTCGTAGAAAACTTGCTCGTGTACGCAATCCTGCGTACACGGCAAGGCCGGGGTTGGGCATCCTGCCCAACCCGCCCGGCGCATGCGCCGGGCCCATGTTTTCTACGGTCCCGCAACCCCACCGCCGCCGACCCTTTGACAGGTGGCTGGTGGCCTATGACAAAACACAGGCAACCGGCAATGACCCGGGCCGACGGGTGTATTGCTTTGGATCTCAATGGCCACGTAGCAATACGGGCCATTGGACTGCTTTAAATCTCAATGGGCACGTAGCGGTGACGTAGTGCCACGCCCTGCGTGGCAACCGCGCGAAGCGCGGCACAAGCATCCGAAACCGATACAACACCGCTGCTCATGATTCGTCCGGCGTTTAGACCTGCCGAAGCCGCCCGTCAGGCGTTCATGACCCCGGAACGAAGATCAACGTAACCCGTCCAAAACCTATCGAACACGATCCTGGCCATCCGTCCGGCGCTCACCCCCAAACAACCCCATCCCACACACAACAAAAAACCCCGCTTTCGCGGGGTTCTTCGTTACACAGCCATCGCAGGCATCAACCCTGCAGCAGGCTCATCACGCTCGACGGCGACTGGTTGGCCTGAGCCAGCATCGCGGTGCCGGCCTGCTGCAGAATCTGCGTGCGGGTCAGTTCGGCGGTTTCCTTGGCGTAGTCGGTGTCGCGGATGCGGCTGCGCGATGCCGACAGGTTTTCGGAGGTGGTGTTGAGGTTGGCGATGGTGGAGGTGAAGCGGTTCTGGATCGCACCCATGTCGGCACGCGAGGAGTTCACCGAGGTCAGCGCCTTGTCTACGATCGACAGCGCCTGCTGGGCACCGGCCACCGAGGAGATGTCCAGGTCGCTGGCGAACTTGGTGGCCAGGGCGGCGCCGGCGACGGCGGTCGTCGGGGTGGCGGGGGTCGGCGCGGTGATGCCGGTCCAGGTGCCCGCGGTGACGGTGATGGCGTTGAACGTGCCGGTGTCGGAGACGCTGTTCTTGACCGAGGTCAGGTCGATCTTGCCTGCGGTGGCATTGACGGTCGCGTACACGCCGGCCTGGTCCATCTTCTCGTTGATGGCGGCAGCAACGGCGGCGGTGGCGGCCTTCTGGGTGGCAGCGGCGTCGACGCCGGCCTTCACCGAGATGTCCGACAGCGTGTAGGCGGTGCCGTCGGCGCCCTTGATGGTCATGCCCTTGATGGTCACGTCGCCGTTGGTCGCCGGTGCGCCGACGTCCAGGGTGCTGGTGTCGAACTTGGCACCGCCCAGGGCGCTGGCGCTGGCGTTGACGATGCTGTTGATGCCGATGGTCTGGCCCGAGTCGGCGCCGACCTGGAACAGGGCGCCGGAGAAGGAGCCGTCCAGCAGCTTGGTGCCGTTGAAGTTGGTCTGGCGGGAGACGCGGTCGATTTCCGAGGTCAGCTGCTTGACTTCGGCGTTGAGCGCTTCGCGGTCGCTGTCGGAGTTGGTGGCGTTGGACGACTGCACCGACAGCTCGCGGATGCGCTGCAGGTTGTTGCCGATTTCAACCATCGCGCCTTCGGCGGTCTGGGCCAGCGAGATGCCGTCGTTGGCGTTGCGAACGGCAACGTCCAAGCCGCGGATCTGGGTGCTGAAGCGCTCGGAGATGGCCAGGCCGGCGGCATCGTCCTTGGCGCTGTTGATGCGCAGGCCCGAGGACAGGCGCTGGATTGTGGTAGCCAGGCTGGAACCGCTGGTCGACAGATTGCGCTGTGCGTTCAGCGACATCACATTGGTGTTGATGACTTGTGCCATTTCCGTGCTCCTGGGTGATGCGGGTTGGGTAGGCTGCCTTGGGGGGCAGTGGGCGTTGTGCCCTGGTTGAAATCATTAACGACACGCCGGCGGAAACCTTTAGCCGGTGCAACAAAAAACCCCGCCGGAGCGGGGTTTTCGTGATCCACACCAGCGGCGGGGCTTAGCCCTGCAGCAGGCTCATGACGCTCGACGGCGACTGGTTGGCCTGGGCCAGCATCGCGGTACCGGCCTGCTGCAGGATCTGCGTGCGGGTCAGTTCGGCTGTTTCCTTGGCGTAGTCGGTGTCGCGGATGCGGCTGCGCGATGCGGACAGGTTTTCCGAGGTGGTGCCGAGGTTGGCGATGGTGGAGGTGAAGCGGTTCTGGATCGCACCCATGTCGGCACGCGAGGAGTTCACGGCGGTCAGGGCTTTGTCGACGATCGACAGGGCCTGCTGGGCACCGGTGAAGGTGGAGATGTTCAGGTTGCTGGCGAACTGCGCGGTCAGGCCGGTGGCGTCGGCGGTCGGGGTCGGCGCGGTCGGTGCGGTGGCGCCGGTCCAGGTGCCCATGGTCACGGCGATGGCATTGAAGGTGCCGTCGTCGGCGACGTTGTTCTGCACCGAGGTCAGGTCCAGCTTGCCGGCGGTGGCGGCATCGGTCGAGGCGTAGACGCCGGTCTGGTCCATCTTGGCGTTGATGGCGGCGGCGATGGCGGAGGCGGTGGCCTTCTGGGTGGCGGCGGCGTCGACGCCGGCCTTCACTTCGATGTCGTCCAGCTTGTACGACTTGCCGTCAGCACCCTTGATTTCCATGCCCTTGATGGTCGCGCCGGCATTGGTGCCCGGTGCGGCGACGGTGAAGGTGTTCTTGTCGAACTTGGCGCCGCCCAGCGCGCTGGCGCTGGCGTTGACGATGCTGTTGATGCCGATGGTCTGGCCCGAGTCGGCGCCGACCTGGAACAGGGCGCCGGAGAAGGAGCCGTCCAGCAGCTTGGTGCCGTTGAAGTTGGTCTGGCGGGAAACGCGGTCGATTTCCGAGGTCAGCTGCTTCACTTCGGCGTTCAGCGCCTCGCGGTCGCTGTCGGAGTTGGTGGCGTTGGCCGACTGCACCGACAGCTCGCGGATGCGCTGCAGGTTGTTGCCGATTTCAACCATCGCGCCTTCGGCGGTCTGGGCCAGCGAAATGCCGTCGTTGGCGTTGCGAACGGCAACGTCCAGGCCGCGGATCTGGGTGCTGAAGCGCTCGGAGATGGCCAGGCCGGCGGCATCGTCCTTGGCGCTGTTGATGCGCAGGCCCGAGGACAGGCGCTGGATGGTGGTAGCCAGGCTGGAACCGCTGGTCGACAGATTGCGCTGTGCGTTCAGCGACATCACATTGGTGTTGATGACTTGTGCCATTTCCGTGCTCCTGGGTACGAAGGTGATGCGGTTTGGTTGGGGTGCCTCGGGGGAGGCAGTGGGCGATGTGCCCTGGTTGAAATCATTAACGACACCCCGGCGGGAACCTTTAGGCCCGGACGTGCGTTTTTTCGTTTGTCAACAAAAAACCCCGCTTTCGCGGGGTTCTTCGTTACACACCCACCGCAGGCATCAACCCTGCAGGAGGCTCATCACGCTCGACGGCGACTGGTTGGCCTGGGCCAGCATCGCGGTACCGGCCTGCTGCAGGATCTGCGTGCGGGTCAGTTCGGCGGTTTCCTTGGCGTAGTCGGTGTCGCGGATACGGCTGCGCGACGCGGACAGGTTTTCCGAGGTCGTGTTCAGGTTGGCGATGGTGGAGGTGAAGCGGTTCTGGATCGCACCCATGTCGGCGCGCGAGGAGTTCACCGACTTCAGGGCATCGTCAACGATCGACAGTGCCTTCTGCGCACCGGCCACCGAGGAGATGTCCACGCCGCTGACGGTGTCACGGGCGTCGGCATCAGCGTCGGCCAGGCCGGCCATGGCCATGGTCAGGCCGGCGGCGTCAGTGGTGGCGGCAGTGAACTCGAAATCCTTGCCCGACTTCAGCGAGGTCAGTTCCAGCTTGCCATCCTTGTCCAGCGAGGCATACACGCCGCTCTGGTCCATCTTGTCGTTGATCGCGTTGACCAGCTTCTTGCTGACGTCGGCGGCCTTGTCACCCACGGCGACGTCCACGGCATCAATGGCGATGCCGTTGATTTCCATGGCGCTGACGGTGCCCTTGGCGGTAGCGGTGCCGGTGATCGGCGCCGCGGTCGAGGTCTGCTTGTCGGCGTACAGGCCATTGCCCAGCTCCGAGGTGCTGGCGTTGACGATGCTGTTGATGCCGATGGTCTGGCCCGAATCGGCGCCGATCTGGAACAGGGCACCGGAGAACGAACCGTCCAGCAGCTTGGTGCCGTTGAAGTTGGTCTGGCGGGAGACGCGGTCGATTTCCGAGGTCAGCTGCTTGACTTCGGCATTCAGCGCCTCGCGGTCGCTGTCGGAGTTGGTCGCATTGGCCGACTGCACCGACAGCTCACGGATACGCTGCAGGTTGTTGCCGATTTCGACCATCGCGCCTTCGGCGGTCTGCGCCAGCGAAATGCCGTCGTTGGCATTGCGCACGGCCACGTCCAGGCCGCGGATCTGGGTGCTGAAGCGCTCGGAGATGGCCAGGCCGGCGGCGTCGTCCTTGGCGCTGTTGATGCGCAGGCCCGAGGACAGGCGCTGGATCGTGGTGGCCAGGCTGGAACCGCTGGTCGACAGATTGCGCTGAGCGTTCAGCGACATCACGTTGGTATTGATTACTTGTGCCATTTATCTCTTTCCTGTGGGCAAGTTCCGGCCACGGCGTGCACCCGGAGTTGACGCAGAGACCGCATCCGTGGCGGATGCAGCTGTTGCAGGAGAGATAACGGCGGTAATGCCGGAGGCTTGAGAAAAAAACGCGGAAAACATCACCCGGTGGGGGTGATGGTCGGGGGTTGCGCGCATCCGGAACGGCTCCGGAATGCGCGCAACAGCCTGCAATGCGGGGCGTTAGACGCCCGGCGTGCGCGCTATGTCAGCGGATGGCGTTGAACAACGACATCTGCTGCATCTGGGTGAAAATGGTCTGCGCGGCCTGCAGGGAGATCTGCTCGAGCTGGTACTGGCCGATGGCTTCGGCGTAGTCCAGGTCGCGCATCGCGGACAATGTGGTCTTCAGGGTGACGCCGTTGGCATCGCGCAGCGCGCCGGCATCGTCGATGGCCTTCAACTGGGCACCGCCGGCCGCACGCGCGTCGATGAACTTCTCCGAGGCGCGGGCGACGTCGCGGATGCCGGACTGCAGGATGTTCTGCTGGCGGGCCACGGACGTCGGGTCGTCGGCGGCGTTGTCGAGGGCGGTGATCATGCCGTCGAGCGTGGCAAAGATGTCGCGTGCGTCGGCCGTGCCGATGCCGAAGCTGTCGCCGGTCTTGGGTTCGCCCTCGATCCGCATGGAAACGCCGGCGAAGGTGATGTCATCGCCGGCCTTGAACGCACCGGTCTTGACCACCGTATTGCTGGCATCCACCACTTCGTAGGCATCCGGGCCGGTGAAGCGCAGGGTGTAGCTGGCGCCGTCCCAGTTGCCCGAGGCCGGGTCGCGGCCGAAGGTGGTGAGCACGCCGGTGCCGGTGTTGGTGGTGGCGGCGCTGCCGTCCAGGGTGCCGTCGCCGGTGCGGATGCGCAGGAAGATCTCGCTGCCGGGCAGGGCGTCCTTGACGAAGGTGTCCGGTGCCACTTCCACCTGGCGCTGGGTCTGGTCCCCGTTGTAGGTGACCACGCCATTGCTGAGCTTGAACGGCGCATCGGCGTCGTCGGTGCCGCCGAACAGGTAGCGGCCGGTGCCGTCGGTGCTGTTGGCCAGCGACAGCAGGCCGTCACGCACGCTTTTCAGCTCGGAGGCGATCGACTTGAGGTCGGCCGCGGACAGGGCCGGGTTGTTGGCCTGGATGGTCAGCTCGGTGATGTGGGCCATCATGTCGCCGGCCTGGGCCAGCGCGTTTTCCTGCAGGCCCAGACGGTTCTGCACCACGTCGCCATTGCGGGCGAAGCGGTCCAGCTCGGCCACGGCGCGGTCCAGCCCCACCGCGGTACCGGCCGCGACCGGGTCGTCCTTGGCGCTCACCAGCTTCTTGCCCGTGGCCAGCTGCTGTTCGAGGTGGTTCATCTTGCTCTGCTTGGCCATCATCATCGAGATGGACTGGTTGAACATCATCCCGGTCGAGATTCGGTTGTTCATCGCGAAACGGCTCCGAGGATGGTCTGGAACATGGTGTCGGCAGTGGAGATCAGCTGCGACGCGGCCTGGTAGGCCTGCTGCAGCTTGAGCATGTCGGCGGCTTCCTCGTCGAGGTTCACCCCGGACACCGAGTCGCGCGAGGCCTGCGCCTGGTCGGTGATGACCTGCTGGGCCTGCAGCGAGTAGTCGGCCCCACGCGCGGCCGAGCCGACCAGGGTGGTCAGGCCGCCCAGTGCGCCGTTGAGGGTGACGGTACCGGCGTTGAAGGTCTTGGCGTCCTCCACCTTCGCCAGCAGCAGGGCATTGGTGTTGTCGCTGGAGCCGGCCGGGGTGGGGCTGATGTTGAAGCTGTCGCCGAGCTTGGGCGCACCATCCAGCACGAAGCTCCAGCCGTTGGCGCTGATGGTCTGGCCGGCCGTGTAGGTGAACGGCCCGGTGCCATCGACGGTGTACTCGGTGGCGCTGGTGAACACGATCGCGGCCGGATTGCGCAGGTTCGCATTGGCGTAGTCGGTCACCGCCACGCCGCTGACCTTGCCGGTGCCGGTGTTGGTGAGACCGGCCGCGGCCTTGACGGGAGCGGCGGCGGCGATGCGCGAGGTGTCGGTGATGGCCACCGCCAGCGTGCCGGCCACGCCGGCGGTCGGCTGCAGCAGGAAGCGGTCGTTCTGCGCCGGGGCGCCGGACATCACCAGTGACACGCCGTTGAGGACCAGCGGGTCGGCCGCGGTGCCGGTGCCGGTCATCGGCACCGCAGCGCCGGTATCGGCACGGGTCGCCTGCCAGGTGCCGGCGTCGAACTTGAGCACGATGTTCTGGCCATCCAGCTTGGACAGGTCGCCGAAGCTGGCGCTGAAGCTGGCCGACCCGGTGTTGCCGGTATTGCCGGTCACGCGCGGGCTGCCGTAGCTGAAGAAGTCCGCGCCCATGTTGCCGTACAGATCAACGCCCTGGTGATGGGTCTCGTTGAAGCTGCTGGCCAGGCCCACGGCGAGCTTGCCCAGCTCGGCCTGGGTCGGGGTGAGCACGGTGGTGCGGAATTCGAGCAGGCCGCCGATCTGGCCGCCCAGGCTCTTCGGGTCCAGGGTGATCTTCTGGCCCTGGGTCTCCATCGCCAGCTGCAGCCGTTCGGGCTGGTAGGGGTCGGTGACGGTGGTGACCTTGCTGGCGGTGGTGCCCACCACCACGGCCTGGCCGCCGGCGGTATAGACGTTCATGAAGCCGCCGTCCTGGATCACCGCGGTGCCGCCGGTGTAGCCGATCAGGTTGGCCACCAGCTGGTCGCGGCGGTCAAGCAGGTCGGGCGCGGCAGTATTCGCGTTGCTGCCGATGGCGCCGTTGAGCTGGGCGATCTCGGCGGCCAGGCGGTTCACTTCCGAGGCGCCGGCGATCAGGCCGTTGTTGACCTCGCCGTTGAGCGTGTTGAGGCTTTCGTTGAGCTGCTTGAAGCGGCTGGCCAGCGTGCCGGCGTTGTCGAGCAGGTTCTGCCGGTCGGCGGTGCCCGAGGCGTTGGACGACAGGCCGCTGACCGAATCGAAGAAGTTCGACCACACGCCCGATACATTGGTGGCGGTATCGGAGAACAGCGAATCCACGCGATCGGCCAGGGTGGACAGCTGCTTCAGGCGTGCCAGTTCGCCGCTGCTGTCGAGCAGGCGCGAAATCGCCAGCTGGTCGGCCACGCGGCGCACGTCGGTGATGCGGGTGCCGTTGCCGATGTCGCCATACCCCAGGTTCTGTGGGGTGGCGGTGGCGAAGTCCACCTTCTGCCGGCTGTAGCCGGGCGTGTTGATGTTGGCGACGTTATGGCTGGTGGTCGCCAGGGCCCGCTGGAAGGCGAGCAGGGCGCTGGTGCCGGTGGAAAGTACGGACATGGGTTACCTCAACGACGGATTGCCCCCAGCCCGGCAGGGCTGGCGGTGCTGGCAAAAGTGCGTCCCAGGCGCTGGCTGGCATCGCCCACGGCGGCGATGGCGCGCTCGATGGTCGGGCCGCCGGCGATCGCGGCGATCTTGGCCGCGTAGCTGGGGTCGGTGGCGTAGCCGGCTTTCTGCAGGCCCTGCGCGAAGCCGCGGACATCGCCGCCGGCCTGCAGCGCGTTCTGATAGCGCGGGCTGTTCTTGAGCAGCTTCACATAGTCGGCAAAGCTGTCGCTGACCGAGGTGTACGCGCGGAAGCTGGCGGTTTCGTTGCGGCGCACGCCATCGACGTACTCATGGGTGCCCGTGGTGGCGCGCTCGCCGCTCCAGCCGCTGGCCTTGATCCCGAACAGGTTGTGCGAGCTGCCGCCGCCATTGCGCTGGATGAGCTTGCGGCCCCAGCCGGTTTCCAGTGCGGCCTGGGCGACCAGCGCCTTGGCGTCCACACCCAGTTCGCGTGCGGCCTGCTGGGCGTGGCCCCAGATGCTGGCCACGAACCCTTCCGGGGTGTGCGGGCCGAGCTGGGCGGCGGCGGTGCTGCCGGCCAGCGTGTCCACCGCGGTCGGTGCCGCAGCGGAGGCGGTGGCGCCCACCTCCCGCCAGCGGTCATCGGCCATGGCCCAGTTCTGGGTGGACGGATCGGCGGCGGGCAGGGCACCGTAGGGATCGCTGCGGCCGATCGCCTCGTGCATCTGGCTGCTTTCGCGGCCGGCGATCAGGTCCAGCGCGCGTTCCATCGGCTGCAGGACGGCCGCGGGTTCACCGCCGCCCAGCTGCTGCAGCAGGTTCACTTCGCTCGGCGCGGCCGCCGGTGCGCTGCCGGTGGGCAGTGCGATCGGCGCTGCGGCCGGGGCATTGAGCCGGTAGGCGCGCAGCGCGGCCGCCGGGTTGAGGCTGGTGTCGGTGGGCTTGGCGGTCTCGCCGTCGCCGCCGCCGAGCTGGCGCGAGATCATCGCCGACAGACCCAGGCCGCGGCCACGGGTCATGGCTTCAGCGATCTTCTGGTCGTACATGTCGCGGAACATCGTGTTTTCGCCAGGCATGAGCGAGTCGCCGAAGCTGGCATCACGCATGCTCTTGACCAGCATCTGCGCGAACTGGCCTTCCAGCTGGCGCGCCACCTTGTCGACCTTGGCCGGGCTGTTGGCCTGGGCAGGGTTGAGCTCCAGGGACGGTTGGATGCGCATCAGATCACCTCGAGTTCGGCACTCAGCGCGCCGGCCTGCTTGAGGGCTTCCAGGATCGCGATCAGATCGCCCGGGGCCGCGCCGACCGCGTTCACCGCATGCACGATCTCGTCCAGCGTCGTACCGCCGGTGAACTTGAACATGCGGCTGCCGTCGTTGGTGGCGGTGATGGTCGACTGCGGGCTGGCCACGGTCTGCCCACCCGCAAACGCGTTGGGCTGGCTGACATTGGTGTTCTCGTTGATGGTCACCGTCAGCGAGCCATGCGAGATGGCGGCAGCGCCCACCCGCACCTGCGAGCCGATGACCACGGTGCCGGTACGTGCATTCACGACCACCTTGGCCGGCGCGGTGCCGGGGGTGAGTTCGAGGTTTTCGATGCGGGCCAGCAGGCCGATGCGGGCGCCGGGGTCGTTGGGCGACTGCACCGCCACCGTCACGCCGTCCACGGCGCGCGCCGCGCCTTCGCCGAATGCGCTGTTCAGTGCCGTCACCATCCGCGACACCGTGGTGAAGTCGTTCTTGTGCAGGTTCAGGGTGATTTCGCCGCCGGCGCTGAACACGTCGGGCAGGGCGCGCTCGACGGTGGCGCCGCCGGGGATGCGGCCCACGCTGGGCACGTTCACCGACACGCGCGAGCCGTCCTTGCCCTGCACGCCGAAGCCGCCGACCACCAGGTTGCCCTGGGCGATGGCGTAGACCTGGCCGTCGGCACCGCGCAGGGGCGCCATCAGCAGCGAACCGCCGCGCAGCGATACCGCGTTGCCGATGGAGGAGACGGTGATGTCGATTGGCTGGCCCGGCTTGGCGAACGGCGGCAGCTCGGCATGGATCGCCACGGCGGCCACGTTCTTCAGCTGCGGGTTGACGTTGGCCGGCACGTTCACGCCCAGCTCGCCGAGCAGGTTCTTCAGGCTCTGTACGGTGAAGGGCGCCTGGCTGGTGCGGTCGCCGCTGCCATCCAGGCCCACCACCAGGCCGTAGCCGACCAGCGCGTTGCCGCGCACGCCGCCGACCTGGGCCAGGTCCTTGATGCGCTCTGCCGAAGCCGAAGACATGCAGAGCAGGGACGCAGCAATGACGTAGATCCACGCCCTGCGTGGATTCGCGGAAATCATCGAAAAAATGCTCTTCATATCAGCCTCAGAACGGCGTCAGCGCCGAGTTGAAGAAGCGGCTCAACCAGCCCATGGCATTGGACTGGGCGACGGGACCGCGGCCGCCGTAGACGATGCGTGCATCGGCCACGCGGCTGGAAGGAATGGTGTTGTCGGGGAAGATGTCCGCGGCGCGCACGATGCCCTGCACCTGCACCAGCTCATCGCCCTGGTTCAGGCGAAGGTTCTTGGCGCCCTGCACGACCAGGTTGCCGTTGGGCAGGCGCTGCATCACCGTGACGGTCACGCTGCCCTGCAGGCGGTTGCTCTGCGCGCTGGTGCCCTTGCCGGTGAAGTCGCGGGTGCCGGCGGCGCTGGCACTGAGGATGTCCTTGCCGCCCAGCGTGACCGGTGCACCGAAGATGGTCGGCGAGCCGATGCTCACTTCCGATTCCTTGTTGGTGCTGGTGTTGGCGGTGGTCTGCGCGGTGGTGGATTCGGTCAGCGTGATGGTGAGCAGGTCACCCACATCGCGTGCGCGGCGGTCCGAGTACAGCTGCAGGCCGGGGCCGGCGGCGTAGATGGCACCGGCCGTGGCTGGCGCGCTCGGCGCAACCACGGGGACGATGGGCGCCATGGCCGGGTAGGGGCGCACGTCGCCAGCAATCACGCAGCCGCCGAGCAGGGCGATCACGGCACTGGCGAGCAGCAGGCGGAGGGTAGGGCGCAGAGGCGACATGGCAGGTTCCCGGTTCGGCCGATCAGACGTTGTTGTTGAGGTAGCCGAGCATGGAGTCGGTGGTGGAGATGGCCTTGGCGTTCATTTCGTAGGCGCGCTGGGTTTCGATCATCGACACCAGCTCTTCGACCACGTTGACGTTGCTGCCTTCCAGCGCGCCCTGCACCACGCTGCCCAGGCCGTTGAGGCCGGGGTTGCCGTTCTGGGCCGGGCCCGACGCAGTGGTTTCCAGGAACAGGTTCTCGCCGCGTGCCTGCAGGCCTGCCGGATTGACGAAGTCGGTCAGGGTCAGTGCGCCGATCTCGACCGACGCGGCGTCGTCGGCCATCTTCACGCTGATGGTGCCGTCGGTGCCGATGGTGAGCGACTGCGCGCCTTCCGGAATCTGGATGCCCGGCTGTACCGGGTAGCCGCTGTTGGTAACCAGCTCGCCATCCTGGTTGCGCTGGAAGGAACCGTCGCGGGTGTAGGCCGACGAACCGTCGGGCATCTGCACTTCGAAGAAGCCGCGGCCGTTGACCATCACGTCCAGGGCGCGACCGGTCTGCTGCTGGCTGCCCTGTTCGAAATTCTTGGAGGTCGCCACCACGCGCACGCCGGTACCCAACTGCAGGCCGCTGGGCAGCTGCGTCTGCGCCGACGAGGAACCGCCGGGCTGGCGCACCTGCTGGTACAGCAGGTCTTCGAAGCTGGCACGGTCCTGCTTGAAGCCGGTGGTGTTGGTGTTGGCGAGGTTGTTGGACACCACCGACATGCGCGTCTGCTGCGCATCCAGTCCGGTCTTTGCGATCCACAATGCCTGGTTCATGGCGTTGTTCCTGTGTTGGTGCGGGTGGCCACCTGGCGGGGCCGTTGTCTTGGCTCATGCATGGCGCGTGCCAGAACCGCGCCGGAATTACGTCGCGGCCCCGGATCAGCTGCCCAGGCGCAGCAGGGAATTGGCGCTGCGGGCGTTTTCGTCGCCGTGCTTGATCACCTTCACCTGCATTTCGTACTGGCGCTGCAGCTGGATCATCTGCACCAGCGCCCCGGCGGCGTCCACGTTGCTGCCTTCCAGCTGGCCACTTTCAAGCGACTTGCCCTGGGCCTGCACGAAGGGCTGCTGCGGATCGGTGTTGCGCATCAGACCGTCCAGCCCGCGTTCCAGCCGCGCATCCTCGGCCTGCACCACGCGGATGCGACCGATCACGGCCATGGTCTGCGGACCTTCGCCCTGCGGGATGATCGAGATGGTGCCGTCATTGCCGATGTCCATGGCCTGGTGCGGCGGCACCGCGATCGGGGCGCCGTTCTCGTCCAGCACCGGATGGCCGCCGGCGGTGACCAGCTGGCCATTGGGCGTGATCGAGAGCGATGCGCCGCGGGTGTAGGCTTCACCGCCGCCGGTCGGCGCCTGCACCGCCAGCCAGTTGCCGGCCTGCAGCGACAGATCCAGCGCGTTGCCGGTGATGTGCTGCGCGCCCATGCGCCGGTTGAAGCCGGCGTCGACGTGCAGGGCATCAACGCGCGAGGCGTAGCCGGTGCCCTTGATCGGGAAGGCCTCGGTATTGGCGAGGGCTTCCTTGAATCCGGGGGTATCGGTGTTGGCCAGGTTGTGCGACAGCGTGCCCTGCGCCTGCAGGGAGGCGCGTGCACCGGTCATCGCGACGTAGAGAGCCTTGTCCATCGTTGTGTTCCCGTGCTGCGGTCAGTGGCTCATCAACGGATGTTGATGATGGTCTGCGTGATCTGGTCCATCGTGGAGACCATCTGCGAGTTGGCCTGGAAGTTGCGCTGCGCGGTGATCATGTTGACCAGCTGCTCGGTCAGGTCGACGGTGGACGCTTCCAGCGAACCGGCCTGCACCTTGCCCAGGTTGGAGCTGTCCGGCGCACCGGTACGCGGGGTGCCGGAGCTGAAGGTTTCCACCCACAGGTTGTTGCCCTTGGCTTCCAGGCCCTGGGAGTTGTTGAAGGTGGTCAGTGCGACCTGGCCCAGCGGCTTGTCGTCGCCGTTGGTGTAGCGCGCGTAGACCACGCCTTCTTCGGACACGGTGATTTCATTGAGCTTGCCGGCGGCGTAGCCGTCCTGCTGGGTGTTGCGCAGGGCGAACTTCTCGCCGTACTGGGTGGAACCCGAGACATCCAGGGTCATCGCCAGGGTGCCGGCGCCGGTGGTCGGGGTGAACGGGTCCATGACGATCTGACCGTTGGCCGGGGCGGTGAGGGCGCCGGCGTCGTTGAAGGTCAGGGTGGAGGGCGTGCCCACCGCCTGGCCGTCGACATAGTTGTGGACCTGCCACTCGTTGGCGGTGGCGGTCTTGACGAAGTACGAGGTCTGGGTGTGGCTCACGCCCAGCGAGTCATACACGGTGATGCCGCCGGTGGACTGGTTGTAGCTGTTGGAATCGGTCGGGTCGAACGTCGCCAGCGTCGGCTGCTTGGCGTTTGCCGGCAGGGTGAACGCCACGTTGACCTTGCCGGTCTGCTTGGGCGGGCTGTCGGTGGTGAGCAGCTGCAGGTCGGTGAGGCGGCCGCTGTCGAAGCTGGTGCCGTCGGCGTTCGGCGCGAACACCTGCAGGCGCGCGCCCTGCGGGTTGGTCACGTAACCGGCCTGGTCGGTCTGGAAGTTGCCGGCGCGCGAGTACACGCGGGCACCGTTCATGCTCATGGTGAAGAAGCCCTCACCGGAGATGGCCATGTCCAGGCTGCGCCCGGTCTGCTCGTTGTTGCCCTGCGAGAACTGCTGGGCGACGTTGCTCAGGCGCACGCCCGAGCCGATGGCGTTCTTGGACAGGCCGTAGCTGGTGGCCGAGAACAGGTCGGCGAACTCGGCGCGCGATTCCTTGAAGCCGGTGGTGTTGACGTTGGCGATGTTGTTCGCGGTGACGTTCAGGTCGGCATTGGCGGCATTGATGCCGGACAGCGAGATGTTGAAGCCCATGGGGTTCTCCTTGGATGCGTGACGAAGTGACTCAGCTGACGCGCAGCACGTAGTCGATCGGGGCCGTGCCCAGGCCCTTGAGGTTGAGGTACAGGCCATCGGAACCGACGGTGACGCTTTCCACCGGGGCTTCGACGTAGGTGTTGATCTTGGTCTGGGCACCGGCGCTGTCGGTGTGGGTGGCGGCGATGGTGTAGCTGCCGGCGGCCATGCGGTTGCCGCTGGCATCCTTGCCGTCCCAGTTGAAGGTGACTTCGCCGGCTTCCTTGGCCTCGACGTTGAGCTGGGTGACCTTGACCCCGTTGGCATCGGTGATGTCGACGGTGACGTAGCCGGCGCCGGGCGCGGCGACCATGCCGGTGGTATCGCCCTCGGCCTCCAGCTGCCACTTGGTCGAGGGCACCAGCACGTCGTGACCGACCAGCGCGGCACCGCGCAGGACCTGGTCGCTGGACATGGATTCCTGGAAGCCCTTGACCGTGGTGTTGAGGTCGTTGATGCCCTGCACCTGGGACAGCTGCGCCATCTGCGCGACCATCTGGGTGTTGTCCATCGGCTTGAGCGGATCCTGGTGCTGCAGCTGCTCGGTCATCAGGCGCAGGAAATCGGCCTGGTCCAGGGTGTCCTTCTTCTTGGTGGTATCGCTGTTGGGCGCGTTCAGGCCCAAGGCGCTGTAGATGTCGGTGCTGCCGACGCCGCTGGTGGTGCTCATGACGGTATGTCCTGGGGAATGAGGGGTCAGCGACCCATGGTCAGGGTGGCCAGCGCCAGTTCCTTGGCGGTGGTGAGCATCTCCACGCCGGCCTGGTAATTGCGCGAGGTCGAAATGAGGTTGACCATCTGCGCGACCGGGTCCACGTCGGGCTGGTAGATGTAGCCGTCGCCGTCGGCCAGCGGATGGCCGGGCTCGTAGCGTTTGATCGGCGCGGCGTTGCTCTGGCTGATTTCCTTGACCTGGACGGTGGTGATGTTCGGGTCGGTGCGGCTGGTGACCGACTGGAAAATGGGCTCCAGCGGCTTGTACACGGCGTCGGCGGAGCCGGCGATGGTGTCGGCGTTGGACAGGTTGGAGGCCAGGGTGCTCATGCGCACGGACTGGGCCTGCAGCGCGGAGCCGGCAATATCGAAAATGGGCAGGTTGCTCATGGCTTATTGCCCCGTGATCGCGGTGAGCATGGAGCGCACCTTGGATTCGACGAAGCTCAGCGAGGCGCGGTATTCCAGCGCGGCGCGGCCATAGGCGGCACGCTCGGCATCGGGATCGACGGTATTGCCGTCGATGCTCGGCTGCACGCCTTCCTTGGTGATCTGGAACGGGTTGAGCCCGCCGCCAATGGCGTAGTGCTGCTCACTGGTGGTCTTCATCAGGCCATTGCTGTCGGCCCCCTGGGCATTGCGCAGGGCGGCATCGAAGTCCAGGTCCTGGGCCTTGTACCCGGGGGTGTCGGCATTGCTCAGGTTGCTGGCAATCAGCTTCATCCGCTGCTCGCGCAACGGCATGGCCTGGGCATGGACACCCAGATAGTCGGAAATCAGGTTGGGCATGGCGCACTCCCACGGGACGATGTGGGGAGTGGTGCAAGGGCTGTGCCAGAAGCGAGCGCGTGCGCCCTGAGGGCGTAGATCCACGCCCTGCGTGGATGCTCTTCGTTCCGGGGTCATGAACGCCTGATGGGCGAGTTCGGCCGTCTCTAAACGCCGGACCGACGGCGGGCAGCCGTTGCCGCGTCGGCTTCGGACGCGTGTGCCGCGCTTCGCGCGGTGTCCACGCAACAGAATCATGCCCCGCAGACGCGATTTGTCCCGGGCGCGTGGCGACGCGCTCATGGAACTGGCGCCCGCCGGTCATGCGGCGCGGCGTGGACCTACGAATTGTTACGTGCGCAGGACGATCACGTAATCAAAAGCGGCCCCCAGCCCGGTGGGCATGGGGCGTGGGGCGTTGGGGCGTAGAGCCACGCCCTGCGTGGCTGCTCTCGGCGCAGGTCCATCACGCCCCAAGGCCCTCACGCCGCCTGCGCGACCTTCCGCAGCCGCTCCAGCACGAAATCGGCCAGTTCGTGGGGCGAATACTTGGCCACGAAGGCATTCGCACCCACCCGCTCGACCATGGCGTTGTTGAAGACGCCCGAGAGGGAGGTGTGCAGCAGCACGTACAGGCCGGCCAGGCCCGGGTGGCGGCGGATTTCCGTCGTCAGGGTGTAGCCGTCCATGGCCGGCATCTCGATGTCCGAGATGACCATGGCGTAACGCTCGGCCGGGTTTTCGCCGGCGGCGTGGATCTGCAGCAGGTGGTCCAGCGCCTGCTTGCCGTCCGAGAGCAGGGTCGCGCCCACCCCCAGCTGGTCCAGCACGCTGCGGATCTGCTGGCGGGCGACCCGCGAGTCGTCCACCACCAGCACCTGCAGCTGCGGGGCATCGCTGACCAGCGACAGCGCCATCGACGGGTCCAGCACCGCTTCGCCACGGACCTGGGCGATGTCGGCCAGCACGCTTTCCACGTCGATCACCTGGATCAGCTCGCCCTGGAAGCGGGTCACCGCGGTCAGGTAGCTCGACTCGGCACCCAGTTCCGGCGGCGGGTGGATGTCTTCCACCGCGATGTTGACGATGCGTTCGACACCGCTCACCAGGAAGCCCTGGATCGACCGGTTGAACTCGGTCACCACCAGATAGCCCGGGGCCTTGTCGGCGTCGGGCTCACGTTCGGGGTGTCCAATGGCCAGGCCCAGGTCCAGTACCGGGACCGAGCGGCCCCGTACGTCGGCCACGCCGGCGAACTGGCTGGGCAGGCCCGGCACCTGGAACAGGTCTGGTCGGCGCAGGACTTCCTGCACCTTGAACACATTGACGCCAAAAAGCTGACGTCCGCCGAGGCGGAACAACAGCAGGGCGAGGCGGTTGTGGCCAGCCAGGCGCGTGCGCTGGTCGATGCGGTTTAGCAGGTCATGTGACATGGGGGTGGTATCGGCGCCGTCGGCGATCACTTGAGGGCCGCGCTGCCCGCCGGCTTCGGCACACCGCTTGCATGACGCTGCGCATGTGCCATGCCCCCGGAGCCGCCATGCGTATCCTGTTTATTGCCACCGCCCTCATCGCCGCGGTCGCGCTTGCGTCGGCGCCTGCCCAGGCGGCCGGCAGCTGGCAGCCCGTGGACAGCATCCGCGCGGCGGCGCTGTCGACCCTGCCGGCTGGCAGCGAAGGCGACACCACCCTGGATTCGGCCCTGCGCCTGCCTGCGTGTGGCCAGGCGCTGCGCGCGCAGCCCACCGGTACCAGCACCGTCGAGGTGAGCTGCCCCGATGCCGGCGGCTGGCGCCTGTTCGTGCCGGTCAAGGTGCGCCGCAACCAGACCGTGCTCATCCTCAACCGCGGCGTTGCCGCTGGAGAAACGCTGGGGGTGGCCGATATCACCACCGCACAGCGCGACGTGGCCCGGATCGCCGGTGCCGCCCTGGCCGATCCGGCGGCGGCGGTCGGCCGGGTCGCCCGCCGTACCCTGAGCGCCGGCAGCCTGCTGTCGGCCAACGACCTGGTCGCCCAGCGGCTGGTCCGGCGGGGCGACAGTGTGGCGCTGGTCTCCCGTTTCGGCGGGGTGGAGGTCCGGGTGGCGGGCAAGGCCCTGGCTGACGCCGGTGAAAATGAACGCGTTTCGGTAGAGAATCTGTCGTCACGCAAGATAGTGCAGGGTACGGTGGCGGCCAGTGGCGACGTTTTTGTGACGCGCTGACCAAAATCACCCAAACCGCCCAAAAGACCCTAAAGATGGCGGTCCCCGTGCCGTTATCCCTTGTGAACCGCAACTCCAGGACAGACCCATGAGCCAGAAAATCGACGGCAACCTGCAGGCTACCGCCCATCTGCGCAGCATTGCGCCGGGGACCAAGCCCAGCGTCGGCACCGATGCCCCGGCGCGCCCCGTGGAAGCTGCCGACAGCCTCCGGCTGACCGGCGAAGCCACCAGCCTGCAGGCCCTGCAGCGCGAACTGAGCACGGCCCCGGCGATCGACGCCGGCCGCGTGCAGGCCGTGCGCGAGTCGTTGCAGAACGGCACCTACAAGATCAACCCGGACGCGATCGCCTCGCGCATGCTTGAGCTGGACCAGCAGCTGCAGGGATGAAACTGGCGATGAGCGAGCCATTGCAGCGCCTCAGCGAGGCCTTGGACGTGGAACGGCAGGCCTTGGTCGAGCACGACGTGCAGGCCCTGATCCGCGCCACCGGTGCCAAGCTCGACGCGCTGCGTGCGCTGGAAGCCACGCTGCCGGTGGGGCAGAACGAGCGCCTGCAGGAGCTGGCCGAGCGCAACCGCGCCAACGGCGTGCTGCTGGCGCGCCGCCGCCGCGAGGTCAACTGGGCATTGCGCCAGCTGGGTCGCAGCGAAGAGGCCTCGGCGTACGACGCCAAGGGCCAGTCCAACACCCTGCACACGCGGCGTCCGCTGGCCGTTGCCTGAGCCGGGCAGGGCGCCTGCGGCGCCCGTCTCTTTCCAACACGGATATAGTGGGCGTCCTGTTTGACTGCCCGATGTGACCGTGACCGTGTCCACCACCCTTGTCACCGCACCGCTGCCGCCGCAGCCCGTCCTGCTCGCCCTGTTCGAGCGGATCAACGAAGGCGTGCTCCTGTTCCGCGAAGACGGCAGCGTGGCCGTGGCCAATGCCGCCGTGCGCGAGATGCTCGGCCAGGCCGAGCGCGATGCCCAGGTGGATGCGGCGCAATGGCTGCGCCAGATGCTGCCGCCCGACGCGCTTGAACACGCGCGCCAGCACGGCCACTGGAACGGCAGCCTGCCGGTCGGCGAGCGCATGGTCATCGCCCATATCTATCAGCACGACGATGCCGGCCAGCGCCATTACCTGGCCCTGTTCCGCCGCATCGAAGGCCAGGAAGACTATGAGCGTGAGCTGCAGCAGCGCCATGCCGAGCTGCGCCAGGCCTACCTGCGCCTCAACGGCACGCAGGAAAAGCTGCTGCAGTCGGAGAAGATGGCCTCCATCGGCCAGCTGGCCGCCGGCGTGGCGCACGAGATCAACAACCCGATCGGCTACGTGCACTCCAACCTGGGCAGCCTGCAGGAGTACCTGCGCAGCCTGTTCACCGTGATCGAGGCCTACGAGCGGGCGCTGCGCGCACCGGATCCGAAGGCGCTGATCCCCGAGATCGACGACATCCGCAACCGTTTCGACATCGACTTCATCAGCCGCGACCTGCCGCAGCTGATGGCGGAGTCGCGCGAGGGCATCGAGCGGGTGACCCGCATCGTGCGGGACCTGAAGGACTTCTCGTACTCCGGTCGCGACGAATCGTGGAAGCTGGTGGACCTGCATTCGGGCCTGGAATCCACGATCAACATCATCTGGAACGAGCTCAAGTACAAGGTGACCCTGCACCGCGAGTTCGGCCAGCTGCCGCTGGTGGAGTGCCTGCCGTCCGAGCTCAACCAGGTCTACATGAACCTGCTGCTCAACGCGGGGCACGCCATTGCCGAACGCGGCACCATCACGGTGAGCACCGGCGTGGATGGCGACTACGTCTGGGTGGAATTCGAAGACACCGGCGGCGGCATTTCGCCGGAGCTGCGCCAGCGCATCTTCGATCCGTTCTTCACCACCAAGCCGGTCGGCAGCGGCACCGGCCTGGGCCTGTCGATCTCCTACAGCATCATCAACAAGCACCACGGCCGCATCGACCTGGACAGCACGCCGGGCGTAGGCTCGAAATTCCGCCTGGTGCTGCCGATCAAGCAGCCGCGGTAATGGGTTCGCCAGGGGGAGGCGTAATGAAACGAACCTCGGTCCCAATGGGGCCGAAATGAAACGAACCTCGGTCCCATTCGGCACGTAACAATTCGTAGCGACACGCCATGCGTGTCCACCGCGCGCAGCGCGGCACAACCGTCCGGAGCTCGTTACCTGCGGTTCGCGGCCATCTATCCGGGTGTAAACCCAACCGAAGCCGCCCGTCACGCGCCGTGATCGCTGAACGGGGAGCCGCCGGGCAGGGCCCGGCGCTACGGCGGCTCCGGTGGGTGTAAACGTCGGAAGGTTGATCGTACGCGATGACCGACCGTCTCCGGATCCTTGTGCCGCGCTGCGCGCGGTGGACACGCGCGGCGTGTCGCTACGAATTGTTACGTGCGCAATGGGTTTGAGGTTCGTTTCATTACGATCCCATTGAGATCGGGATCGATCAACCCGGTCTCATTCGCTCTCAGGCGCCGGGACCGTCACCGGCTGCGCGGTATTGGCCCTGCGCTGCTCTTCGTGCGTGCGGAAAGCCTGGTGGATGTGCTTGCGCAGCTCGTCGTCGTTCCACGGCTTGGTCAGGAAGCGGTAGATCGCACCGCGGTTGATGGCGTCGGTGACCGTGTTGAGGTCGGTGTAGCCCGACAGCACCAGGCGGATCGTGTCCGGGTAGAGCATCTTCACCCGGCCCAGGAATTCCGTGCCGCTCATGTCGCTCATGCGCTGGTCGGACAGGATCACCTGCACATCGTTGATCGCCAGCAGGTCGAAGGCATCGCGCACGTTGCCTGCCGCCAGGATACGGTAGCCGTCGCGACGGAACAGGCGGACCAGCGAGCGCAGCACGTTCTCCTCATCGTCCAGCAGCAGCAGCGTGCGGTCCGGGCGTGTCTCCGCGAACGCCTCCGGGCGCAGGTAGCGCCGACGCAGCGTCATCCCCGCCGCATCGGCCGACATCGGCTCGCCGAACAGGTAGCCCTGGAACACATCGCAGTCGTTGCGGCGCAGGAAGCCCAGCTGCGCCTGCGACTCCACCCCGTTGGCGATCACCGTCATGCCCAGCTGGTGGCCCATCGCGATGATCGCGCGCGCGATCGCGGCCTCGCGGTTGCCCGCCGGGGCGCTCTTGATGAAACTGCGGTCGATCTTCAGCTTGTCCACCGGGTAGCGGACCAGCGCGCTCAGACTGGAATCGCCCGTGCCGAAGTTGTCCAGGCTCAGGCTGATGCCTTCGTTGCGCAGGTTCACCAGCGTTTCATGGACGAAGTTGACGTTGTTGGTCAGCGCGCTCTCGTTGATTTCCAGCGTCAGCATCTGCGCCGGCACGCCCGCCGTCTGCATCAACGCCATCACCTCGGCGAAGAAATTCGGGCGCAGCAACTGCAGGGTGGAGACGTTCACCGCGATCGTGAAGTCGTCGAAACCCTGGTCGCGCCACAGCCGTGCCTGCTTCAGCGCACCCTCCAGCACCCACGTGCCGATCTGCACGATGATGCCCAGCCGCTCGGCCGTGCGCATGAAGCGCTCCGGCACCAGCATGCCCAGCGTGGGCGACTGCCAGCGCAGCAGCGCCTCCATGCCCACCACGTGGCCATCGCGGGCGCTCACCAGCGGCTGGTAGCGCAGCTTCAGTTCGCCATTGGGAATGGCGTCGACGATCTGCCGCGCGATGATGCTCTCGCTGTGCGCGCTCGACGGGGTGTTCACCGCGTGGATGCGCACCGCATTGCCGCCTTCGCGCGCCGCCTGGTACAGCGCGTCCTCCGCGTGGTCGAGCAGCCGCGAGGTCTCCGTGGCGTGTTCCGGGCACAGGCTCACGCCCAGCTTGCCGGTCATGAACAAGGTGTACGGCAGCACCGACAGCGGCAGCTCCAGCTGCTGGCGGATCTCTTCGGCCAGGTCATCGGGCAGCGGCAGGTCCGGCGTGCGCGGCACCGCCAGCAGGAATTCGTCGCTGCCATGCCGCCACAGCTTGCCGCGCCCGCGCAGGTGGTGCTGCAGGCGCTGGGCCACCAGCACCAGCGCCTGGTCGCCGACTTCGGCGCTCATGTTTTCGTTCACCGACGCGAAGTGGTCGATGTCCACGTGCATCAGCATCAGCGGGGTGCCGCCCGAGGCGGCCTCGTTGACCATGGCCTGCAGTTCCGGATTGCCCGCGCCCAGGCGGGGCGGTGCGTCCTCGATGCTGACCAGGGGCAGGGAAGGGTTCCACATGACTCAATGTTCCAGGGTGTCGGAGGTGGCCGTACCGTCGATGCGGTACGGCAGGTACAGATCGACCAGGGTGCCTGCACCATGCGCCGATTCAATCTTGAGGGTGCCGCCCACGCTCTGCGCGCGCTCGCGCATCACGATCAGGCCCAGCCCGCGCGGGCCGTCCGGGTCGAACCCTTCGCCGTCATCGCGCACCTGCAGGTGCAGGCCGTGGTCGTCCACGTCGTGCAGCTTCAGGCTGACCTGGCTGGAGCGCGCGTGGCGCAGCACATTGGTCAGGCTTTCCTGCGCGATGCGGAAACAGGCCTGCTCGATGTCGCCCTGCGGGCGCCGCGGCAGCGGCTGGATGTCGGCCAGCAGCTCGATCGACGCCGAACGGAACAGCATGCCGGCCTGCCAGCGCAGCGCGGCTTCCAGTCCCAGCGCGTCCAGCTGCGGCGGGCGCAGCAGGGTGGAGATGTCGCGCAGCTTGCCGACGGTGGCGTCAGCGAGCTGGATGATCTGCTCCAGGTCCTCGCCACGCCGACGCTCGTCGGCTTCGTCCTGGGCGGCGTAGGCGGACAGCTTCATGGCGGTGATGGCCTGCCCGATGTCGTCGTGCAGGTCGCGCGAGATGGCGCGGCGCTCGTCCTCCTGCAGCGAGAACAGCCGCCCGGCCATGGCCTGCAGCTCGCGGTTGCTGGTTTCCAGCGCTTCGCGGATGCGTTCGGGCTCGCTCAGGTCACGCACGATCAGCAGCTTGCAGTTGCGCCCGCCGTAGCGCACGTCGCCCACCGCCAGGCCGGCCTGGAAGCACTGGCCGTCGAGCCGGCGCATGCCGATCACCTCGCTGCCGCCGGTGGTGGGCAGCGGAATGGGCGCGAACAGCTGCGCGCGTACCCGCGCCAGGTCCTGCGCCACCACCAGCGCGGCCAGCGGCTCGCCCAGCAGGGTGTGCTGGCCGTAGCCGAACTGCGCGGCCGCGCAGGCGTTGGCGTACAGCACGTGTTCGTCCGACAGGATCACCACGCCGTCGGGCAGTACCCGCACCAGTTCGCGGAACTGTTCCTCGCGTTCGCGCAGCAGGCGCCGCGACTGCTCGCGTTCGGTCACGTCCTGCAGCGTGCCCAGTACCCGCGGGCGGCCGGCGTCGTCGGTGCCGCTCTCCGCGCGCAGGTGCACCATCAGGGCGCGCCCGTCCATCGCCAGCAGTGGCAGCAGCACATCGATCTGCACCTGCTCGCCGCCCATGTCCTGCAACAGCTGCTCGCTCAGTGCGGCCGTGGCGGGGTCGGCAGGTACCAGCAGCTCTTCGAAGCGATGCCAGCGTCGCGCCTCCGGCGGGCGTCGGCCCAGCAGGTGGTAGACCTGGTTGGAATAGCGTCCCAGGCCGGTGGCCGGGTCCACTTCCCAGGCGCCGATGCGGGCCATCTCGTGGGCTTCCTCCACCCGGGTCAGGGCCTGGTCGCGGCGGCGCAGGGCCTGGTCCTCACGGGTGCGGTCGATGGCGATCAACAGCCGTGCCGGGCGGCCGTCGTAGTCGAGGTAGTTGCTGCGCATTTCGATGCGGCGCGGGCTGCCGTCCTTGAGCAGCAGGTCGGCGGTGATCACGCACAGCTGATCGGGCTGGGCACGGATCTGTTCCAGCTTGGCGGCCAGCGCCGCCTCGTCGCCGGGCGGCCACAGCGCGGTCATCTGCATCGCCGTGAACGCCTCGCGGGTCCAGCCGAACAGGCTGCAGGCGGCCGGGTTCACATCCAGGATCTCCAGGCTGTCCAGGTCGTAGACCAGGATCGGGCCGGGATTGCCTTCGAACAATTGCCGGAGGCGCTGCTCGGACTGCTCCAGCTGCGCATGGGTGTGCAGGACGTGATGGGCCAGCGGGCGCAGCAGCAGGTAGATCAGCGCGCCGCTGGTGATGACGAAGAACGCCCCCTTGGCGGTCTGCCAGCGTGCCGCCGTGGACAGGTCCGTGGCCATGATCTGCACCGCCGCGTCGCTGCACAGGATCCACACCAGGGCCAGCAGCAGGTAGCCGACCACCACGCGCCAGCGGTCGCGGCGCAGGGCCTTGGCGAGCGGGCGTTCGTCGGTGGGCGGGCCAGGCGGGGCGACAGGCATGGGGCGACGGAATCCGGGTCGGCTGGGCGGTCCATAGTAGTGGCTGTGCGCCCCCCTGGCGCACGCGGGACTCAACTATCGCTCGCCGCCGCCGCTAACGATTGCGTTCCCGGGCGTCGGGTGCGTTATCGGAGTCTTACCGCGTGGACCAAGGGATTATCGCGAGTCTGCTGCAGCACCCCCTGGCGTCGGCCCTGGTGATCCTGGACCGAAACGGACGCCCGCTGGCCGCCAATCCCGCCGCGCGCGAGCATGGCCTGCCCGCCACCGTGGCCGCCTACGGTGAAGTGCTGGAAGACCTGCGCCTGCTGGCCGCCGACGGTGGGCTGGTCCCCTGCCAGCTGCCGGGCGGCCCGCGCGGCCGTTTCGACGGCTGGATGCGCGCGGTGCATGACCCCGATGGCCACCTGCTGGGCTTCACCCTGAGCATTCCCGAACCGGTGGCCGCCTACGCGGGCAGTCGCTGGGAGCTGGCGCTGGACCACGCCGGGCACGGTCTGTGGGACTGGGACCTGCCCAGCGACGCGGTGACCCGCTCGCGGCGCTGGGATGACGCGCCGGCGGCGCATGACGAATACGCCGCCGCCGATGCGGGTGGGGCGCTGCTGGCCCCGGTGCATCCGGATGACCAGCCTGCCGTGCGTGCCGCGCTTGACGCGCACCTGCGCGGCGAAGGCGAGGTCTACACGGCGCAGTACCGCCTCCGCCACCCCGACGGCGACTGGCGCTGGGTGCTGGACCGCGGCCGGGTGGTGGCGCGGACGGTGGATGGCCAGCCGCTGCGCATGGTCGGGACGCATACCGACATCCAGGCACAGAAACAGATGGAAGCCCTGCTGCTGGAGCAGCAGGTGCACCTGCGTGAAGCGCAGCGCATCGCCAGCATGGGCAGCTGGTCATGGGACCCGCACAACCGCCAGTTCTGGTGGTCGCCGGAGTTCCGCAGCCTGCTGGAGGTCGGTGACGACCCGCTGACCGGGCGGCGGCGCTGGTTGCGCCGGCTCGAGCCGCGCTCGCGCAGCCTGCTTCGGCACGCCTGGCGGCGCATGCTGCGCGACGGCACCCCCGCCACGCTGGAGCTGGAGCTGCCGCGGGACGGCGAGGGCTCCCTGCACATGCGCCTGTGGATGCAGCCGCTGCTGGGCCCCGACGGGCGCATCCAGCGCCTGCTTGGCCAGGTGCAGAACATCACCGAACAACACCAGACCGATGCGCTGATCCGCTGGCGCACCGAACTGCTCAACCGGGTCTCCGCGCTGGGCCGCATCGGCGGCTGCGAGATCGAGGTGGCCACCCGCAACATGCAGTGGACCGAGGAGTGCTACCGCATCCATGGGCTGCGCAAGGAGCCCATCAGCCTGGATCAGGCGCTGGCCCTGTACACCCAGGACTCGCGCAACGCGTTCGAAGCGGCGCTGGCACGGATCGCCAATGGCGGCCTGCCCGAGCAGCTGGACCTGTGTTTCTATCGCCAGTCCGGGCTGCGCATCTGGGTGCAGGTGCTGATCGAGCTGGACCACCGCGATGGCCTGCCCACGCGCTTCGTGGTGCTGTTCCGTGACATCACCCGCGAACGCGAGGCCAACGAGCGCATCGAGCTGCTGGCTCACTACGACCTGCTAACCGGGCTGCCCAACCGCATGCTGCTGCGCGAGCAGACCGCCGATGCCATCGAAGTGGCGCGGGACCGCGGCGCCCCGCTGGCGATGCTGTTCATCGACCTGGACGGCTTCAAGACCATCAACGACACCTTCGGCCACGCCACCGGCGATGCGCTGTTGAAGGCCGCGGCCTCGCGCCTCCACCAGAACCTGCGCAACGCCGATCTGTTCGGGCGCTTCAGTGGCGACGAGTTCATCGTGGTGCTGCGCGACCTGGCCGATCCGGAAGATGCGGGCCATGTGGCGCGCAAGCTGATCGCGTCGCTGGCCGAGCCGCTGCAGCGTGGCGACACCACGCTCAAGGTGGGCGCCAGTGTCGGTATCGCGATGCTGGATGAAGGCCGGAACGATTTCGATTCCCTGTTGCGCGCCGCCGATGCGGCGATGTACGCGGCCAAGGAAGCAGGGCGCAACACCTACCAGTACTACAGCCAGGACGCCTTGCTGCGCATCCAGCGCAAGCTGGAAATCGAGCACGCCCTGCTGGGCGCGATCGAGCGCGAGGAGTTCACCCTGGCCTACCAGCCGCTGCTGCACGCCACCCACGACCAGCCACCGGCCATCGAGGCCCTGCTGCGCTGGCATCGGCCCGGCATCGGCTACTGCAGCCCGGCCGAGTTCATCCCCATTGCCGAGAAATGCGGCGAAATCGTCCGTATTGGCGATTGGGTGCTCAATGAGGCGTGCCGCCAGGCGGCGGCGTGGGACAAGGCCGGGCTGCAGTTCGACCGCGTGGCGGTGAATGTCTCGGCCGTGCAGCTGCGCGACCGCGGCTTCGCCGAACGCGTGATCGACACCTGCCATGTCCATGGCTGGTCACCGCAGCGGCTGGAACTGGAACTCACCGAGTCGGCGTTGATCCGTGACACCGACGTGCTCCGGCATTGCTTCGACGTGCTGGAACGGCACGGGGTGCCGCTGGCGGTGGATGACTTCGGCACCGGCTTCTCCAACCTGCATTACCTCAACCGCTTCCCGGTAGGCCGCCTGAAGATCGACCGCAGCTTCGTGCAGGGCATGCTCCACGACGCCGGCACCGCCGAGGTCACCCAGGCGATCGTCCACCTGGGCCACGCGCTGGGCATGAAGGTCGTGGCCGAGGGCGTGGAGACCGAGCAGGAAGAAGCGATGCTTCGCCGGCAGGGCTGCGACGAGATCCAGGGCTACCTGTATTCCAGGCCGCTGACGCCGCGCGATCTGGCGCAATGGTTGAAGAGCGGGGTGCAGGGGCAACAGCAGTTGCTGGCGGGGACGCTGGATGCTGCGCGGATTCTGGCGGCTCCGTAACCCAACCGCGCGCGGTCATCTGCTCTAGATTTCAATGGGCACGTAACAACTCGTAGAGACACGCCATGCGTGTCCGCCGCGCGAAGCGCGGCACAAGCATCCGAAGCCCGTCAAACCCGGCTCGCGATCATGCATCCGGGTGTAAACCCAACCGAAGACGCGCGTCAGGTGTTCATGACGCCGGAACGAAGAGCCGCCGGGCAGCGCCCGGCGCTACCGTTGGCTTCGGCGCGTCTAAACCTCGGCAGGTGGGTCGCGAGCCGTCATCGAGCGGCTTCGGACGCTTGTTCCGCGCTGCGCGCGGCGGACACGCGCGGCGTGTCTCTACGAACCGTTACGTGCCCAACAGGATTGAGGTTCGTTTCATTTCGTGCCCAGCGGCGGTGGCGTTGATTCGACCTCGTCTCCGCTCAATCCCAGGTCCCATGCCAATGCCGCGAACGCGGGGTCTGGACATGGGTCGGCCGCGGCTGTTGTCGCCGCCATTTCGGCCAGCTCCCGTTGCGCCTGATGCTCCAGCGCCGCCAGCAACGCACGCCCGGTGGGCGGGGCGACGGTGGGGGCGGCGGCGCGGGCGACCTCGGCGGCGCCGTCGGTCGCGGGCCCGGCGCCGGCATGCGTGGAGGGGGTGGGGGCAACATTCAGCAGCATGGGGCGGTCATCTGCAGCGGGGGCGGGGGTGAACGCACAACGGCCCCGGGATCAGCGGGGCCGTGTGGGGTGCCGTTGCCGGCACACAACACCATCGATCAGAACAGCTCGACCGCGCCAGCGGCCATGCTCTGCTGGCTCACCGGCTTGTGCGGCGGGCGTTCCCATTCGCTGCGCATTTCACGCAGGCGGCTGCCGGTACGCTGCAGGGCGGTTGCGACCTCGGCGTCGAACACGCCGCCATTGCGGTGCAGCAGTTCCTGCAGGGCCACGGCCTCGCGGTTGATCGAGGTCAGGCGGTCCAGGTGGGTATGCACGCCGCCCAGCGCCTGGGTGGCGATGTCTTCGAACTGCAGGGCGCGGACGGCCTCGGCAACGCTGCTGTCGATCGCACGGCCGCACTCGGAAATCTCGCGCATGCCATCGCCCAGCGATGCATTGATCTGGGCCACGTTGTCCAGCATCTGCGCCGCTTCGTGGCGCGCTTCGCGGGAGCGGTCCATGTCACGCGAGGCCATGTTGGACACGGTCTCGCGGACCTTGGCAATGGCATCCTTGGAGCTGTGCGCCAGCTTGCGGATCTGCTCGTTGAAGGTGGTCGAACGCTCGGAGAGGTTGCGGACCTCGTCGGCGACCACCGCAAAGCCCCGGCCTGCCTCGCCGGCGCGGGCCGCTTCGATGGCGGCGTTCAGGGCCAGCAGGTTGGTCTGGTCGGCGATCGACTTGACGTCTTCCAGCAGGGCGAAGATGCCATCCAGGTGCTGCGCCATCTGGTCGATGTGCTGCACGGTGGTGCTGCTCTGGCCGCTGACCTGTTCCAGCGCTTCCACCAACTGTTCCATGCGGTGGCTGGCGTGCTGGGCGAAGCGGGCCACGTCGACGCCGGCGCCGCCGTCTTCACCGGCGCGGTCGACGATGCGGGCCAGTGCCTGGCTCTGCTGGCGTGACTTGCGGTTCATGGCGTCGAAGCTGCCACCCAGGCCGGCCACGGCCTGGCGGATCAGGTCGCGGGCACGTTCGATCTCGCCGCGCGAACCGTCGATTTCGTTGCCGACAAACGAGCGCAGGTCGGTCAGCAGCTGGTCCTGTTCCCGCATCATGCGGGCATGCTCAGGCGAGCGCTGGCTCTGGGCGCGGGCAGTCCACCAGGCAAAGCCCAGCCAGCTGAGCGTCATCGTGGTCAGGATCGCCCAGCGCAGGGCGACAGGCCATTCGAAGCCGATGGCGAAGGGAAGCAGCAGGGTCAGGACCAGGGGGGCGGCCAGACGAATGAAAATGCGTGAGTACATGGACGTTCTCGGGGAGGTGCACGGAAGATGTATCGGCCGTACCCCCGTTTGCTTTAGGCACGGCGCACATTTTTTCGTGCGCGCGCCGTGCGCAGCCACGCAGGGCGTGGCTCTACGTCCTCGTAGCGCCACGCCCTGCGTGGCAGACCGGCACCGTCCTAGTAGTGCCACGCCCTGCGTGGCAAACCGGCACCGTCCTAGTAGTGCCACGCCCTGCGTGGCAGACCGGCACCGTCAGCGCAGCTGACGGTCCACAGCCTCGATCATCGCCTTGCGCGAGATCAGGAAGTCCCAGTACTGCCCGCCGGTCTGGCGCCACAGCACCGCCGAGCGGACGGCCGCCAGCAGCAGGGCGCGGATCTCGGCCACCACCCCGGCCTGGCCCAGGTAGTGCGGGTTGCCCTGGACCATCACGCGCGGCTTGAGGTGGCTGATGGTGTCGGCGTACAGGCCGCCGAGCGTGGCCAGCACGTCCGGGTGGGCGCTGTCGCCCAGTTCGACCGACTGGCGCTGGGCGCGGCCGATGCCCTGGCTGACCTGCGCGACCACCGCATGCTCGCGCACGAAGCGGCGCTCCAGCTGCAGCACCGCCAGCGCCAGGCGCGGCAGCATCTCGTCCTGGCCCTGGTTGCGGAAGTAGTTGTGCAGCAGGCGCAGGCCCGGTGCGACGTTGGAAACACTGCCGAACACCGCCTGGGGGCTGTCGGCATCGATCTTGAACACGCTGTCGACCGCGGTCCGGACCACGCTGGCCTCGGAGTGGCCGGTTTCGGCGATGCGGCGCACCTGCTGCAGCGCCTGGGCGATGCCGGCCAGGGCAAGAACGCGGTCGTCGACGGAAAAACTCATGCAGCAGATACCTCAAAGGGGGAAGGGGTGGTGCGCAGGCGCTGCTCCAGCGGCGCGTCGGTGGCGGCGATCACGGCGCCACCCAGGCAGACCTCGTCGTCATACAGCACCAGGGATTGCCCCGGGGTGACGGCACGCTGCGGGCGCGCGAAGCGCACCTCGAGGGTGCCGTCGTCGCGCACGAGCACCGTGCAGGGTTCGTCGGGCTGGCGGTAGCGGGTCTGTGCGGTGCACTCGAACCGGCGCGCGGGCGGGGCGCCGGCAATCCAGTGTGCGACCTCCGAATGCAGGCGGGTGGACTGCAGCCACGGACTCTCGCGGTCCTGGTCCACGTACAGCACGTTGCTGGCCACATCCTTGCCGACCACGTACCACGGCGCCGCAGGACGGCCGCGCACGCCGCCGATGTTCAGGCCCTCGCGCTGGCCCAGGGTGAAATAGAACACGCCCGGATGCTCGGCGATCCGGTTGCCGTCCGGGTCCTGGATCTCGCCGGCCCGGGCGGGCAGGTAGCGGCCCAGGAATTCGCGGAAATCACGCTCGCCGATGAAGCAGATGCCGGTGGAATCCTTCTTGGCATGGGTGGGCAGGCGGGCGTCGCGGGCGATCCGGCGCAGGTCGTTCTTCTGCAGGTCGCCGATCGGGAACAGAGTGGCGGCCAGCTGGGCCTGGCCCAGCTGATGCAGGAAGTAGCTCTGGTCCTTGCTGCGGTCGGCACCGCGCAGCAGCGCCCAGCGGCCACCCACCTGCGCCACGCGCGCGTAATGCCCGGTGGCGATGCGCTCGGCGCCCAGCTCGCGGGCCGCGTCCAGGAAGTGCTTGAACTTCACTTCGCGGTTGCACAGCACATCCGGGTTGGGCGTGCGGCCGGCGGCGTATTCGGCCAGGAAGTGCTCGAACACGCCCTTCCAGTATTCGCCGGAGAAATCGCGGAAATGGAACGGGATGCCGAGCAGGCCACAGACGGCCACCGCGTCGCGGCGGTCGTCCTCGGCGCGGCAGTCGCCGCTGCCGTCATCGGCCCAGTTCTGCATGAAGAGCCCGGCCACCGGCTCGCCCTGCTGCACCAGCCGCCACGCCGCCACCGACGAATCCACGCCGCCGGACACGCCGACCATGATCCGGGGCGTGCTCATGCGGTGTCCTTCACGAGTGACAGCGGGTAGCGCTGGCCGGCCAGGTAGTCGGCCACCACCGCCCACACCAACGGGCTGCGCAGGCGCGCCGCCTCGGCCTGCAGCGCTGCCGGGGCCAGCCACAGTGCGCGCAGGATCCCGGCGTCCAGCGGGCGCGCGGGGTCGTGCGAGAGCGGTTCGGCCGCGTAGGCGAAGCGCAGGAACGGCGTGCCGTCCGGGGCGGTCCACTGGTAGGTGCCGATGAAGGCCGTCAGTGCGACGGTCCAGCCGGTCTCTTCCAGGGTCTCACGCATCGCCGCGGCGGCCAGGCTCTCGCCCGGTTCGAGGTGGCCGGCCGGCTGGTTGAGCACGGCGTGGCCATCGATGGACTCCTCCACCAGCAGCAGTTCGCCGTCCCGCACCACGACGGTGGCCACGGTCACGTGCGGTGCCCAGCGCTGGTCCTGCACGGCATTCACCTCAGTATTCGTCCGTCTCGGTCAGCTCGGCTTCCATCGCGTCGGCGGTGCGCATGGCCGCGTCGATCGCGTCGCTGAGCGCATCGGCGCCCGCAGTGGCGTCGACCTTGACCACGAACATCGCCAGCTGGTCCTGCTTGACCCACGCGCCAAGCTTGGCGTCCTGGGAGTCTTCCAGCAGGCGGTTGGCCACGGCGGCGGGGAACTGCTTGCCCGGGGCGTTGTAGCCCGGCGACCAGATCTCGCGGATCTTGTGCTTGCCGTACTCTTCCACCGTGGACCGCACGAAGACCAGCTGGGTGCGGCCGTCATCGAGGTCGAAGACCATCTTGTAGTCGCCGTCCTCGTCGACCTCATAGGGGTACTTCAGCGTGTCCAGCACGCGGCCGACGGCCTTGTCGGGCGTTGCGGCGTGGGCCCCGAAGACGGTGGCGGTCAGCAGCAGCGCGGTGGCGATCCTTTTCATGAAGTCCCTGTGAAAGTGTGTTCGGATGAGTGGATTGTGACGGGGGCAGGGGGGCAACGTCCAATCTGGTGGATCCGGCGTTTATAATGTCTGGATGCCCCGCGAGCCCTCCCAAGAACCCCATCACGACCACGGCGTAGCGCTGGAACCAGCCCGCCCGGAGGTCGCCCCGCCGCCGTTCTACCAGGTGATGCTGTTGAACGACGACTACACCCCGATGGATTTCGTGGTGACCGTGCTGCAGAGCTTCTTCGCCATGGACCTGGACAAGGCCACCCAGGTGATGCTCCACGTCCATACCCGCGGGCGCGGGGTCTGCGGGGTGTTCACCCGCGAAGTGGCCGAATCCAAGGTCGCCCAGGTCAACGAATTCTCGCGCATGAACCAGCATCCGCTGTTGTGCACGATGGAGAAGACGGGGTAGTCCCGGTTCGAGGCGGCGTCGGTGGGTTCAAACGTCGGATGGAGTGTTCCATCCGAGGTGCACTGTGGTTGAGTGCTTGAGCCGCGCTGCGCGCGGTGTCCGGCCAGCGGCCGGACCGACGGAGTTTTACGGGCCCATGGGGATCTGGATCAATCAACGGATGGCGCCGGACGCACCCCGGTAGCGCCGGCCGTTGGCCGGCCCGCGTGTTGGCGCCGGGTGGCCGTCCCCGGCCGTTGGATCCGGCCATAACGCCATATGAACGCACCGATCCGCTAGGGTGATGGAAATTGCGCAGCTAGGCCGCATATTGTTCTCAACTGCCGCCGGAGTAGAACATGTTCAGTAAAGACCTCGAACACACCATCGGTCAGTGCTACAAGCGCGCCCGTGAGGCCCGGCATGAGTTCATGACGGTGGAACACCTGCTGCTGGCACTGCTCGACAACCCGTCCGCCCAGGCCGTGCTCAAGGCCTGTGGGGCGGACGCCGAACGCCTGCGCCAGGAACTGGAGCAGGCCATCGAGGCCTCGGTGTCCCGCCTGGCCGAAGATGACGGCCGCGACACCCAGCCCACCCTGGGCTTCCAGCGCGTGCTGCAGCGGGCTGTCTACCACGTCCAGTCCTCGGGCAAGAAGGAGGTCACCGGCGCCAATGTGCTGGTGGCGATCTTCGGCGAGAAGGACTCGCATGCGGTCTACTACCTCAACCAGCAGGATGTGACCCGGCTGGATATCGTCAACTACCTCTCCCATGGCATTGCCAAGCTGGGCGAGGACGGCGAGGTGCCACCGTCGGCCGATGCCGAGGGGCGTGCCGAAGGGGGCGAAGGTGAGGGCAAGGGCGATGCCCTGGCCGAATTCGCCAGCAACCTCAACGACGCCGCCCGCAACGGCCGGATCGATCCGCTGGTCGGTCGCCGCGATGAAATCGAGCGCACCATCCAGGTGCTGTGCCGCCGCCGCAAGAACAACCCGCTCTACGTGGGCGAGGCTGGCGTAGGCAAAACCGCCATCGCCGAAGGGCTGGCCAAGCGCATCGTGGAAGGCTCGGTGCCGGACGTGCTGGCCGACGCGGTCATCTACTCGCTCGACCTGGGCGCGCTGGTGGCGGGCACCAAGTACCGCGGCGACTTCGAAAAGCGGCTCAAAGGCGTGCTCAGCGCGCTGAAGAAGATGCCCAATGCGGTGCTGTTCATCGACGAGATCCACACCATCATCGGCGCCGGTTCGGCATCGGGTGGCACCATGGACGCGTCCAACCTGATCAAGCCGGCCCTGGCATCGGGCGAGCTGCGCTGCATCGGCTCGACCACGTTCCAGGAATACCGCGGCATCTTCGAGAAGGATCGTGCCCTGGCGCGTCGCTTCCAGAAGATCGACATCGTCGAGCCCACCGTGGGCGAAACCTACGAGATCCTGCAGGGCCTCAAGCCGAAGTACGAAGAGCACCACGGCGTGACCTATGCCGATGACGCGCTGCAGGCCGCGGTGGATCTGTCGGTCAAGCACATCGGCGACCGCCTGCTGCCCGACAAGGCCATTGACGTGATCGACGAGGCCGGCGCACGCCAGCGGCTGCTGCCGGAAGGCGAGCGCAAGGAACTCATCGACATCGAAGAGATCGAGACCATCGTGGCCAAGATGGCGCGTATCCCCGCCAAGCAGGTCAGCGCCACCGACAAGGACGTGCTCAAGCACCTCGAGCGCAACCTGAAGATGGTGATCTTCGGCCAGGATCCGGCCATCGAGACGCTGTCGTCGGCGATCAAGCTGGCCCGTTCCGGCCTGGCCAATCCGGAGAAGCCGATCGGTAACTTCCTGTTCGCCGGCCCCACCGGCGTGGGCAAGACCGAGGTGACCAAGCAGCTGGCGCTGCAGCTGGGCATCGAGCTGGTCCGCTTCGACATGAGCGAGTACATGGAGCCGCATTCGATCAGTCGCCTGATCGGTGCGCCCCCGGGCTATGTCGGCTTCGACCAGGGCGGCCTGCTCACCGAGAAGATCGTCAAGACTCCGCACTGCGTGCTGCTGCTGGACGAGGTGGAAAAGGCCCACCCGGACATCTTCAACATCCTGCTGCAGGTCATGGACCGTGGCGTGCTCACCGACACCAACGGGCGCGAAGCCAACTTCAAGAACGTGGTACTGGTGATGACTACCAATGCGGGTGCCGCACAGGCGTCGCGGCGTTCGATCGGCTTCACCCGCCAGGACCACGCCACCGACGCGATGGAGATCATCCGCAAGAGCTTCACGCCGGAATTCCGCAACCGCCTCGATGCGGTGGTGCAGTTCCAGCCGCTCGGCTTCGAGCACATCCTGCGCGTGGTGGACAAGTTCCTGATCGAGCTGGAGATGCTGCTGCAGGAAAAGCACGTCAGCCTGTCGGCCACTCCGACAGCGCGCGACTGGCTGGCCCGCCACGGCTTCGACCCGCTGATGGGTGCTCGTCCGATGGCGCGCGTGATCCAGGACAAGGTCAAGCGCCCGCTGGCCGACGAGCTGCTGTTCGGCAAGCTGGTCGACGGTGGCCGTGTGAGCATCGATGTGCGCGACGACGAGCTGTTCGTCGAGGCGCAGGCCGAGCCGGAGCGCCGCCTGCCGGCGACTGTCGAGTAACCGCGGGTTGATGTGAACGAAAAACGCCCCCGATGGGGCGTTTTTTGTTGGCCAGCCCTTATCGGCGGGCGCGGCTCGCGAATGCCTCGGCGGTGATCGGCTCCAGGGTGGTCACGTCACAGCTCTGCGTATCGGTGCGCAGCTTGCTGGCCCGTGCGCCACACAGCTGGCCTTCCTGGCCGGGGGTGACGAAGGTCAGCTTGCGCGAGAAGCTCGCGCTGCTGCACGAGCCTGCGAAATGGACGATGTAATGGTCGGTGCCGTTGCGGAGCAGCATGCTGCGGTCCGCGCCCTTGCGCACCAGGTGCTGGTCGCTGGAAAGGGCAACGCACTCGCTGCCGGGCTGCGCGGCAGCGGGTGCCGTCTGGGCGGATGCGGCGCCGGCAAGACTGCAGGCGGCGAGCAGGCACAGGGGGAGCAGGGTTTTCATGTCGGGGGCCAGGCGATGACGATCCGGAGTGGACCGGGCATCACAATGCGCCTGCGCCGCCAAGGGCGAATCTGCATCAAGGCAGGCTGACCGTCGGCAGGGTGTGGAGGGTCAGGGTGCCGCTTGGCACGGACATGCCTGAATGGCGCCCACGCAAAAAGGCCAGCGCGTGGCCGGCCTTCTGGCGGGAAACCCGTACCGCTTACTTCATGCGGTAGGTGATGCGACCCTTGGTCAGGTCGTAGGGCGTCATTTCGACCTTTACGCGGTCGCCCGTCAGGATGCGGATGTAGTTCTTGCGCATGCGGCCGGAGATGTGGGCGATGATTTCATGCCCATTTTCCAGTCGAACGCGGAAAGTGGTGTTCGGCAGCGTCTCGCTGACGGTGCCTTCGAACTCGATGGAGTC
The DNA here is from genome assembly GCF_057839485.1 of Stenotrophomonas sp. KH_036_B. Lineage (NCBI taxonomy): Bacteria > Pseudomonadati > Pseudomonadota > Gammaproteobacteria > Lysobacterales > Lysobacteraceae > Stenotrophomonas > Stenotrophomonas sp. KH_036_B. The sequence continues at coordinate 2,093,971 of NZ_CM174491.1, forward strand.
GTCTTTCGACATGTAGTCCTGTGCAGTTCTGTAAACGGCCGAGCTGGCCTTAAGAGCGGGCATTTTACGCGCACTTCCCCGTGGATGCAAAGTTTGTGTTAACCCCGGCCGCTACCCCGCTACCCCGCTACCCCGCTACCCCGCTACCACGTGGGCCGGCACTGCCCCGAATGCCGCTTCCCAGCTTCCTGCCAGCCCCGGCTCCTGCACCTGCCTCCGCACCACCTCCAAAAACCGCTCCCGCGGCCAATGCTCGGCGCCCATGCGCAGCAGGTGATCGTTCTCGACCTGGGCATCGATCAACGGCCAGCCCCAGCCCCGCAGCCGGTACGCCAGGCCCGCCAGCGCCACCTTCGAGCCGCCGCTGACCGCGCTGAACATGCTTTCGCCGAAGAACATCCGGCCGATGGCCACGCCGTAGATGCCGCCCACCAGCGTGTCGCCGTCGTACACCTCCACCGAATGCGCATGTCCCATGGCATGCAGCGCCACGTACGCCTCGACCATGTCGCGGGTGATCCACGTGCCGTCCTGCCCGGGGCGGGGGCTGGCGGCGCAGGCGTCCATCACCTCGCGGAACCGGGTGTCGGCACGCAGGGTCCAGTGGCTGTTCCGCAGGGTGCGGCGGAAGCGCGACGACAGGCGCACGCCCTCCGTGCGGAACACCATGCGCGGGTCCGGCGACCACCACAGCAGCGGCTGGCCCTCGGAGAACCACGGAAACACGCCGCCCGCATACGCGTTGAGCAGCCGCACCGGCGACAGATCGCCGCCCAGGGCGAGCAGTCCGTCCGGGTCGCGCAGGGCGGTTTCCGCCGGTGGAAATGCCGCATCGGGGCGTTCGTCCAGCAGCCATGGCAGGTGCCGGCTCATGCGGCGTCCGGCGCCTTGAACGGGCTGTGCCCGGCCAATACCTGCGCATAGCGTGCCACTTCCTCGCGTTCCTGTTCGCACCAACCGGCCAGCGCACCGGCGAAGTCCGGCTCGGCGATCCAGTGCCGGCTGCGCACCGTGTGCGGCAGGAACCCGCGCGCCAGCTTGTGCTCGCCCTGCGCGCCAGGTTCGAACCGGGCCAGGCCTTCGCGCAGGCAGTAGTCGATGCCCTGGTAATAGCAGGTCTCGAAGTGCAGGCCGGGCAGGGTGGCGCCGCCCCAGTAACGGCCATACAGCGTGTCGCCGCCCCGCAGGCACAGCGCGCCGGCCACCGGCTGGTCGTCCAGTATCGCCAGGAAGATCACCAGCTGGCGGGGCATCGTGGCGGCCAGGTGGCGCAGGAAGGGCAGGGTCAGCGCCGGGGAATTGCCGTATTCGCTGAAGGTCTGCAGGTAGAAACCATGCATGGCCTGCAGGTCGGCCTCGCTGGCCTCGTCGCCGTGCACGATCCGGTAGGTCACGCCGGTGCGCGCCAGCTTCGCGCGTTCCTGGCGGATGTTCTTGCGGCGCTTGTGGTCCATCGCGGCCAGGAAGCCCTCGAAATCCTGCCAGTGGCCGGGGTTGTGCCACTGGAACTGGATGTCCTCGCGCAGCAGCCAGTCGTTGCCGAACGCCGTGTCGTCAGCCGCCACATGGAAGTTGACGTGCGCCGACGACCAGCCCATCCGCGCGACCTCGCTGCGCAGCGCCTGCACCAGCTGCGCGCGGGTGGCGTCGTCGGCGGCCAGCAGGCGCGGCCCGGTCACCGGCGAATACGGCACCGCCCCCAGCCATTTCGGGAAGTACTCCAGCCCGTGGCGGGCATAGGCATGGGCCCAGGCATGGTCGAACACGAACTCGCCGTGCGAGTTGTCCTTGAGGTAGCCGGGCACGGCCGCCACCAGCCTGCTGCCCTCCCACAGCGTGAAGTGGCGTGGCCGCCACCCCCATTCCGCGCGCAGGCAGCCGTGCTCCTCGAGCCCGGCAAGAAAGGCATGGCTGACGAACGGATTGCGGCCGTCGTGCAGGGCGTCCCAGTCGGCGGCGGGGAGGTCGGAAAGGCGATGGAGAAAGCGTGGATCGGGCATGGCTAGAGGATAGGGCAGGCCGATGCCGAAGGGGAGATTTCAGGCGGGGTAGATGGTGTTCGGGAAAGCGATCGGAAGGTCGTTCTGTGACGCCCAGGAAGCGTGCGTTGGCGCGCGCAAGCCGACGCGCGAAGCGCGCAGATTGCGTGAACGCATCCGGGGATGCGCCAACCCCTTCAAGGAGAAGAACGATGGTAAGAAACACCCTACAGATGATCGCGGCAGGTTGCGGAGTGCTGTGTGTGGCTGGTGGTGCATTAGCGTCGCCGGCGGAAGTGACGGTCGCCAATGCAGAGCGGCGGCTTGAGGCAGGGGCTGACATTTCGATGACGAGGTGGCATGTCGATGCCGAGCTGATTCTTGTGCTGGAGAAAGAGGCGTCCAGAAAGGTGACTGCCTATCTCCAGAGCCGAGGCAGGCTTCGCGTGGTTGATGTCAGTGTTTCCATCAACATGGACGACAGGATGATCCTCGCTGATTTCGGGCCGGGATTCCTGCCAGGTCCTGACGAGGCGGAAGTGTTCCTCCATGAGCTTGCGGTGACGCTTCGGCACTATGCGGAGCAGGCAGGGCTGCCCATCGTCGGTGTGGATTTCCGCTATCAGGGAAAGCCACTCAAGTCTTACTACCCTGCGGAACTTGCCGTGCTGCCCCGTGCGCGAATCGACGCGCGGAATCAGACTGCGCTTGTGTCCGCCAGTCATGGCTTGGTACGAGTGCATCCTGCTTTGAACTGGGATTACCAGCGGCCGGACGCGTTTGGCTTTCGCGAGGATATGATTACGCCACCATATGGTGATGCGCTGCAACGCCTGCTTGAGGAGCGTAGCGGTTCGGGCGTCAATCGAGCAAGAAATCGTTCGCAGGATCCCCACCCTGAGTCGAATCGGCCGTGGGACTACATGTCGTCTCGATATCACTTGAAGACATTGCTGCCTGATCGCACCGATATCTGGAACTCGCTCCCAAACGACACTGATGCCGATCGTGAGGTGAAGGAGGATATCCGTGCCAGGCCGTTGTATGCCAATCATCTCGGTGTTGGCACCATGATAAGTCTGCATACCAACGGTCACGAGCTTGGTGCGATTCGTGGTGTCGAGGTTTACTACCACGGAGACAAACCTGACGACCGTCCTCTGGCAGAGAGTGTCCTTTGCGGAATGCGTGAGTTGATTCGTGCGCAACCTGGCTACGAGAATTTCCCTGCGAGACAGGAGGCCAGCCCGGGTCGCCACGGTGAGAACCGCATCGGAACCATGCCGTCCGTCCTGGTGGAAATTGCCTACCACTCCAATGCAGAGGACTCGGTTGCCTTGCAGGATCCGGTATTCCGGGAGGCATCCATGAAGGGGGTGGAGAAGGGCGTCCGCCTGTTCCGCGAAGGAAAGACCTGCGAACCGTTCGTGCTGCAGCAGATTCCGGACATCGCGCTGGCCGCGGGCACCTCGCAGGAAATCACGCTGCCGTTTGCCGGCCATCCGCAGTTTCCAATCACCATGGAATTCACGACCGCCAACTGCAGCTCGCCGGGTGCATGCAGGCCAAGCAGGACGACCTTCGACGATCCGAACACGCCGATCACCGTCTTGATGCGTTGCCGGGGCTCGCTCACCGGCGATGCCAGGTGGAGCGTGGTGTTGCGTGATGTGGATGGGGTCGCCACCGCGCCGGTCGAGTTTCAGCACACCTGTTCCAAGCCGGGCGGGTCGCCTACGGCTTAACCCGTGCAAGGGGGGAAAGAAAAAGGCCGACGCTGCTGCGTCGGCCATCATCCGTGTCCGGGTGCGGCACTCAGGCCGCGCTGGCGTGTAGTTGCACGCCAAGGGCCCGGGTTACCTTGAGGATCGTCGCGAAGTCTGGACTCCGCTCGCCGGAAAGGGCGCGGTAGAGGCTCTCGCGCGACACGCCTGCGTCGCGGGCGACCTTGCTCATGCCTTGCGCGCGGGCAATGTCACCCAGCGCCTTGGCGATGAATGCCGAGTCACCATCACTTTCCATGATGCAGGCGTCCAGGTACGCAGCCATTTCTTCCGGGGTGCGCAGATGCTCCGCGACGTCGAATGCCTCCAGCGGAGTCTTCTTCTTGGTGGTCATGATGGTGTGCTCCGGTTGCATTGTTGCGTGTCGGCTGGATTCTTCTTCATGACATCAGAGATTGCGGGCCAATTCCTTCGCGCTCTCAATGTCGCGTTGCTGTGAGCTCTTGTCGCCCCCGACCAGCAGGATGATGAGCTGATTGCCTCGTTGGGTGTAATACACCCGATAACCGGGCCCTGCATCGATGCGAAGTTCGGATATTCCACCGGTCAGATTTCGATGGTCACCGGGATTGCCATCCGCCAGCCGCCGAATACGGGCAAGAATTCTCGCGCGCCCTGCAACATCTTTGAGGGCGTCGATCCACGCGATGAACTCGTGGGTGCGCTTCATCTCCATGGTCAGGACTGTAGCCTTTGGGCTACAGTTGGTCAAGTGGGCGTCCTGTTCCCGGAAAGGCGGGTCGCCCGAGATTTAACCCTGCGGGGGGCAAGAAAAAGGCCGACGCTGCTGCGTCGGCCTTCGGTTCACGTTGCGGGGCGACGGGGTCGCTCAGCCCAGCTCGCCCTTCGCATCCAGGTAGCGCTCGGCGTCCAGCGCGGCCATGCAGCCGAAGCCGGCCGAGGTGATCGCCTGGCGGTAGTGCTGGTCGGCCACGTCGCCGGCGGCGAACACGCCTTCCACCGAGGTCTGGGTGGCGTTGCCGCCCAGGCCGGAGCGGATGTCCAGGTAGCCGTTGTTCATGGTCAGCTGACCCTCGAACAGGCTGGTGTTGGGGTGGTGGCCGATGGCCACGAAGAACCCGTGGGCGTCGATGTCGCGGGTGCTGCCGTCCAGGGTGGACTTCACGCGCACGCCGGTCACGCCGGCGTCGTTGCCCAGCACTTCCTCCACCTGGTGGTGCCACACGGTCTCGATCTTGCCCGAGGCGACCTTGGCGAACAGCTTGTCCTGCATGATCTTTTCCGCCTTCAGGGTGTCGCGGCGGTGGACCAGGTAGACCTTGCGAGCGATGTTGGACAGGTACAGCGCCTCTTCCACGGCGGTGTTGCCGCCGCCGACCACGACCACGTCCTGATCGCGGTAGAAGAAACCGTCGCAGGTCGCGCAGGCCGACACGCCGCGGCCCTTGAAGGCCTCTTCGGTGGGAATGCCCAGGTACTTGGCGGTGGCGCCGGTGGCGATGATCAGCGCGTCACAGGTGTATTCGGCGCTGTCGCCGATCAGCCTGAACGGGCGCTGGGACACGTCGGCAGTGTGGATGTGATCGAAGATCACCTCGGTCTCGAAGCGCTCTGCATGGGCCTGCATGCGCGCCATCAGGTCCGGGCCCATCAGGCCGTGGGCGTCGCCCGGCCAGTTGTCGACCTCGGTGGTGGTCATCAGCTGGCCGCCCTGCTGCAGGCCGGTGATCACTACTGGGTTCAGGTTGGCGCGCGCGGCGTAGACCGCGGCCGTCCAGCCGGCCGGGCCGGAACCGAGGATGACGAGCTTCTGGTGGCGGGAAGGCTTGGAATTGCTCATGTAGACTCGCAAAGAGATGATGGGGCGGGGCGCTGGCGGAGGATTGCCGTGCGTCCAAGACAGGTCATAGAGTGGCGGCAGGGGCGGGCTGATTCAAGGCGAGCGATGGAACGACGCAGCCCGGCAGGGAGGTCGATCAACAGCGCGCCGGGGATTTGACGGTCGCCGGCGCCTCCAAGTGTGCCGACCAGCGGTTGGCACCTACCTTGGGGGACGTCAGTCGTTTATTATCAAGCACTAACAGTGCATTCCCAAGGTCTGGTCTAAGGTGGCGAAGCAGGTCCCGGAACGAACCAAGTCTCCCGACAGCAAGGCGTCGTCGCGCCGTGCGGCGGCTGCGCCGGCGCCGGTCGACAACCCGCGCAAGCAGCGCCTGTGGCGCGATCTTGGCCTGATCGCCATCGCGCCGGCGCTGCTGTATCTGGTGGCCAGTCTGTTCACCTATTCGGCAGCCGATCCCGGCTGGTCGCATACCGGCAGCGTGGTGGCGCCCATCCACAACATGGGCGGCCGGGTTGGCGCGTGGATCGCCGACGTGCTGCTGCAGCTGTTTGGCTACATCGCCTTCGTGCTGCCCATCGTGCTCGGCGCGCTGGCCTGGTTTGCCATGTTCGGGCTCAAGCGCGAGAGCAAGGGCGAGCACGACCTGGATCCGGCGCTGCGCCTGGTCGGGCTGGTAGGCTTCCTGATCGCCGGTACCGGCTTCCTGCATCTGCGCCTGTTCAGTGGCGATGTCGCGCATGCGGGCGGCATCCTGGGTCGGCTGGTCGGCAACTCGCTCAGCGCCGGCTTTGGTGCGCTGGGGGCCAACATGTTCGTGCTGGTGCTGCTGCTGGCGTCGATCACCCTGGCCACCGGCATTTCGTGGTTCGTGGTGATGGAGAAGATCGGCCGGGCGGTGCTGGCGTTGCCGCCGCTGCTCAGCAAGAAGAAGGAACAGGCCAGCGAATGGCAGCAGACCCGCGCCCTGCGCGAAGAACGCCAGGAAGTGCGCAAGGTCGACGCCGAGGTCCGCGCCAAGCGTGAGCCGGTCAAGATCGAGCCGCGCCCCGAGCCGGTGCTGGAGAAGAGCGACCGCGCCAAGCGCGAAACCCAGATTCCCATGTTCCGCGGGGTCAACGGCGATGGCTCGGACCTGCCCCCGTTGGCACTGCTGGACGACCCCAAGCCGCAGCCGAAGGGCTACGACGAAGAGACGCTGGAAACGCTGTCGCGCCAGATCGAGTTCAAGCTCAAGGACTTCCGTATCGAAGCCCAGGTGGTCGGCGCCTATCCGGGCCCGGTGATCACCCGGTTCGAGATCGAACCGGCCCCGGGCATCAAGGTCAGCCAGATCAGTTCGCTGGACAAGGACATTGCGCGCGGCCTGTCGGTCAAGTCGGTGCGCGTGGTGGATGTGATTCCGGGCAAATCGGTGGTGGGCCTGGAAATCCCCAACGTCACCCGCGAGATGATCTACCTCTCCGAGCTGCTGCGCTCGAAGGAATACGACAAATCGACCAGCCCGCTGACCCTGGCGCTGGGCAAGGACATCGCCGGCCGGCCGACCGTGGCCGACCTGGCGCGCATGCCGCACCTGCTGGTGGCCGGTACCACCGGCTCGGGCAAGTCCGTGGCGGTCAATGCCATGGTGCTGAGCCTGCTGTACAAGGCCTCGCCGAAAGACCTGCGAATGCTGATGATCGACCCGAAGATGCTCGAACTGAGCGTCTACCAGGGCATTCCGCACCTGTTGGCGCCGGTGGTCACCGACATGAAGGAGGCCGCCAACGGCCTGCGCTGGTGCGTGGCCGAAATGGAGCGGCGCTACAAGCTGATGAGCGCGGTGGGCGTGCGCAACCTGGCCGGCTTCAACAAGAAGGTCAAGGACGCCGAGGACGCCGGCCAGCCGATGATGGACCCGCTGTTCAAGCCGAATCCCGAATTGGGCGAGGCGCCGCGGCCGCTGGAGACGCTGCCGTTCATCGTCATCTTCATCGACGAATTCGCCGACATGATGATGATCGTCGGCAAGAAGGTGGAAGAGCTGATCGCACGCCTGGCGCAGAAGGCGCGTGCGGCCGGCATCCATCTGATCCTGGCGACCCAGCGCCCGTCGGTGGACGTCATCACCGGCCTGATCAAGGCCAACATTCCGACCCGCATCGGCTTCCAGGTCAGCTCCAAGATCGACTCCCGCACCATCCTCGACCAGTCCGGCGCCGAGACGCTGCTCGGTCACGGCGACATGCTGTACCTGCCGCCGGGCACCGCGCTGCCGGACCGTGTCCACGGTGCCTTCGTGTCGGATGAGGAAGTGCATCGCGTGGTCGAGCATCTCAAGGCCAGCGGCCCGGCCGATTACATCAGTGGCGTGCTGGACGAAGTGCAGATGATGGGCGATGGCGTCGTGGTCGGCGCGGGCGGCCTGCCGGAAGCCAGTGGCGGGGCAGGGGACGAGTCCGATCCGCTGTACGACGAGGCCCTGCGCATCGTCACCGAGACCCGCCGCGCCTCGATCTCCGGCGTGCAGCGCCGCCTCAAGATCGGCTACAACCGCGCCGCCCGCCTGATCGAAGCCATGGAAGCCGCCGGTGTCGTGAGCCCGCCCGAACACAATGGCGACCGCAGCGTCCTCGCCCCGCCCCCGCCAAAATAAACGCGCCCCGTAGAGCCACGCCCTGCGTGGCTGCAAAATCCGTAGAGCCACGCCCTGCGTGGCTGCAAGATCCGTTGAGCCACGCCCTGCGTGGCTGCAAGATCCGTTGAGCCACGCCCTGCGTGGCTGCGCACCGCAAGGAACCGCAGATGAACCGCATGACATGGCTGGCGGTGTGCGCCGTGGCGCTGGTGCACGCGCAGGCTTGCGCCCAGTCCACCACGCCGGCACCGGCCCGGATTCCCGTGCCCGCCATGGCCCCGCCACCGGCGCAGGCCACCCCGGCCAGCGAAACCCAGGCCAGCAACAACTACAGTTTCGTGCGCTATCGGGCCGACTACGTGGTGCGGCCCGACGCCGGCAACGTGCAGACCGAAGAATACGAGATCCTGCTCAAGACCAAGTCCGCGGTCGAGCAGTTCAGCCAGGTGCGGCTGAGTTACAGCGAGAAGATGGAAACGCTGGACGTATTGGCCGCATACACGCTCACCGCCGACGGCCAGCGCCGCGACGTGCCGGCCGACCGCATCTACACGCAGGAAAGCTATTCCAGCGCGGCCGCGGCCATGTACGCCGACCGCAAGGTGCGGGTGGTGGTGTTCCCGAACCTGGCGCCCGGCACGCGCGTGGTCTACCAGACCCGCCGCACCCAGAACACGCCGTACTTCCCGGGGTACTTCGGGCTGTGGGAAACCTTCAATGTGTTTACCCAGTACGACGACGCGCGCGTGACCCTCACCGCACCGTCCAACCTGCCGATGCATGTGCAGGCGCGCGGCGTCGAGGGTGGCCAGTCGCCGCAGCACCGTGATGGCCAGGCCCGCTGGGAATGGCGGTACCGTCGCGCCGATCCCATGCAGGTGCAGAACTGGTCCGCGGCCGCCTGGGAGTTCAGTCCCACCATCATGGCCAGCACCTACCGCGACTGGTCGCAGGTGGCGCGCGCCTACCAGGTGAAGGGCGGCGAGGCGGCCCAGGTCACCCCCGGCATCCAGGCGTTGGCCGACGAGGTCACCCGCGGCATCGACGACCGCCGCGAACAGGCGGCCGCGCTGTATCGCTGGGTGTCGCAGAACATCCGCTACGTGGCCGTGTACCTGGGCAATGGCGGGCTGGAGCCGAATCCGGCGCAGAGCATCCTCGACAACCATTACGGGGACTGCAAGGACCATGTGGTGATCCTGGAGGCGCTGCTGGCGGCCCGCGGCATCGAGAGCACCCCGGTGCTGATCGGCGCGGGCGGCGGCCCGACCCTGCCGGCCATTCCGCTGCTGGGGCGCTTCAACCACGCCATCACCTACGTGCCCGAGTTCGACCTGTACCTGGACTCGACCAGTGCCTACGCACGCTTCGGGCAGTTGCCCGAGGGCGATCTGGGCGCGCCGGTGCTGCACACCCGCCAGGCCACCGTGGCCCGCACGCCGGACAACGATGCCGCGCGCAATGGCGCGGGGTTCGAGGTGACGTTCCGCTTCGACCCGAGCGGCAACCTGGCCGGGCAGACCGTGCAGCAGCCGCGCGAAGTCACCGAGATCGGCCTGCGTGGCTCGTTCGCGCGGCTCAACGCGCAGAACCGGGCGCGCGTTGAGGAGTCGATCATGGCGGCGTCCGGCTTCGATGGCAGCGGCTCGCTCACCCTGGTGGGCGACCCGCAGGACCTGACCCGTCCGTTCAACTACCGCTACGACTTCCATGCAAGTGACTACGTCGACTTCGGCGTGGTCGGCGGGATGGCGCTGCCGGACGCGCCGGGTGGCGAATCCTTCCGCGACATCTACACCACCACCTCCGCGCCGGAAAACGCCACGCCCTTCTACTGCAACGACAATCAGCGCGAGGAAACCTACCGGCTCGAGTTCCCGGTCGGGATCCCCATCGTGGCCATGCCGCGCAACCAGCAGTTCCGCAACGCGGCCGGCGAGTACGCGTTGACCTGGTCGCGCGAGGGCCAGGCCATCGTGGCCCGCCACCGGCTGCACCAGCGGGCGGTGCGCGGCGCCCAGGCGCTGTGCGAGCCGGCCGACTATCCTGCGTTCCGTGAGCTCTACCAGCAGGTGCGGCGCGGGTTCCGGGGGCAGGTGGTCTACGGCGACCTGCGTACGGTCCAGGCCGGTCCCTGATTGCCCATTCAGGATGGCGTCGGCACACTGTCGGCCATCCTCAATCCTTGTCACTGGATCCCCCTATGCACAGCTCCTTCCGTCGCTATCTCGTTGCCGCCACCCTGGTCTGCGCCAGCGTGGGATCGGCCAGTGCGTGGGCCGGCGCCCGCGACGAACTGAACCGTTTCAGCCAGGGCCTGAAGGGCCTGGACGGGCAGTTCAGCCAGCAGGTGTTCGACAGCAAGGGCAAAGTGAAGGAAACCACCAGCGGCCGCGTCGCGCTGTCGGCACCGCGCCAGTTCCGCTGGGAGTACCTCAAGCCGCACGAGCAGCTGATCATTGCCGACGGCAAGAACGTGTGGGTGTACGAAAAGGACCTGGAGCAGGCCACCAAGCGCGCCCAGGGTGCCGAAGAGCAGAACAGCCCGCTGACCGCGCTGATCAACCCGAAGCTGCTGGACCAGCAGTACGACGTGAGCGAAGAAGCCGCGCCGCGTGATGGCCTGCAGTGGCTGTCGCTGAGCCCGAAGCGCGAGACCGAAACGTCCTTCCAGTACGCCGCGCTCGGCTTCAATGCCCAGGGCCTGGCGCGCATGGAAGTGGTGGATGCAGTCGGCCAGCGTACGGTGATCAGCTTCACCGGCTGGAAGCGCAACCCGGGCTTTGCGGCCGGCACCTTCAGCTTCGCCCCGCCGAAGGGCACCGACGTCATCGGCGATTGATCGCTCTACAATAGCCGCGTGGCCAGAAACCGAACGACATTCAACGGGCCCGATCTGCTGGCGGTAGATCGGGACAGCATGCGCCCGCTCGCCGAGCGCATGCGCCCGCAGACGCTGGACGAGATGGTCGGCCAGAAGCGTCTGCTGGCCCCGGGCAGCGCCCTGCGCCGCGCGGTGGAATCCGGGCACGTGCACTCGATGATCCTGTGGGGCCCGCCGGGGTGCGGCAAGACCACGCTGTCCTTGCTGCTTGCGCATTATGCCGACGCCGAATTCCGGGCGATTTCGGCCGTGCTGTCCGGCCTGCCCGACGTGCGCGTGGTGCTGGCCGAGGCCGCGCAGCGCTTCGCGGAAGGCCGCCGCACGGTGCTGTTCGTGGACGAAGTGCACCGGTTCAACAAGGCCCAGCAGGATGCGTTCCTGCCACACATCGAACGCGGCACCATCGTGTTTGTCGGCGCCACCACTGAAACCCCGTCTTTCGAGCTGAATTCGGCGCTGCTGTCGCGCTGCCGCGTGCACGTGCTGGAAGCGGTATCGCCGGCGGATATCGTCGAGTCCTTGCAGCGTGCGTTGCAGGACCCGGTGCGTGGCCTGGGCGGCGACGCGCTGCAGGTGACCGACGCGGCGTTGCTGGAGATCGCCACCGCCGCCGACGGCGACGTTCGCCGCGGGCTGACCCTGCTGGAGATCGCGGCCGAACTGGCCGGCGGCGAAGGCGGTCGGATCAGCCCGGAGATGCTGGTGCAGGTGCTGGCCGACCGCACGCGCCGCTTCGACAAGGGCGGTGAACAGTTCTATGACCAGATCTCGGCCCTGCACAAGTCGGTGCGCAGCTCCAATCCCGACGCGGCGCTGTACTGGCTGACGCGCATGCTCGACGGGGGCTGCGACCCGTCCTACCTGGCGCGACGCCTGACCCGGATGGCCATCGAGGACATCGGCCTGGCCGATCCGCGTGCGCAGTCGATGGCGCTGGAGGCGTGGGACATCTACGAGCGGTTGGGCAGTCCGGAAGGCGAGCTGGCCTTCGCCCAGCTGGTGCTGTACCTGGCCAGCACCGCGAAGTCGAATGCCGGCTATGCCGCCTTCAACCTGGCCAGGCAGGAAGTTCGCGAGTCCGGCACGCAGGAAGTGCCGCTGCACCTGCGTAACGCGCCGACCAAGCTGATGAAGGAGCTGGGCTACGGCAAGACCTACCAGTACGACCATGACGCCGAGGGCGGCATCGCACTGGATCAGACCGGCTTCCCGGATGCGATGGGCGAGCGGGTGTATTACCAGCCGGTGCCCCGCGGGCTGGAGATCAAGCTCAAGGACAAGCTCGACCGGCTGCGCGCCGAACGCGAGCAGGCCCGCGCACGCAAAGCGCAGGAGTGATGGGCGGTTTCGGCACATGGTGGCAGCAGCTGGGCCTGGTGATGGCCGGCGGCGCGCTGGGTGCGGCACTGCGGTTCATGGTCGGCGACGCCCTGCTGCGCCAGTTTGGCAGCGGCTTCCCGTGGGGCACGCTCGCGGTGAATCTGGTGGGCGCGTTTGCGGTGGGCTACGTCGTGGTGTGGCTGCAGACCCGCGGCAGCGCGGCGCTGTATTGGCGTGCGTTCGCGGTCGTCGGCGTCATCGGCGGCCTGACCACGTTCTCTTCGATGATGCTCGAGGCGGTGCTGCTGGCGCGCAGCGGGCGCGGGTGGGTCATGCCGACCTATCTGGGCATCAGCCTCGTTGCCGGGTTTGCGCTGGTCTGGCTGGGTGCGCGCTTGGCGGAGTGGCAGGTCGGCCGTTGACGCCGCAGGCGCGGGCGCTCACAGAAATCCAGCGGTAAATCCGCTGGATTTCTGTGAGCGCTCACGATATCGTGCGCGCCCCCGTTTTACTTCTCTGCCCGTCATGCGTGATGAAGAAGACCCCGGCACCCTGGAGCTGATGCTGCCGCGCAAGCGCGGCCGTCCGCCCACGTTCGGCTACGCCATGACCGATGCGCAGCGCGCAGCCCGTTACCGTGCACGTCGTGCAGGGCAGGCCGGGCAGGGCGACGTGCGCACCTGCAGCGACATGGTGCTGCTGGACAAGATCCGTGCGGCGATCAGCGGAAAGGATCCGGAACTGACGGGTTTTCTCGTGCATGTGCTGTGGCAGCGGTATCCGTTGCAGCTGAAGTAACCCCGCCGCGCACCATCAGTGCTACCGCCGGGCGCAGATAGCCCAGCAACCGCTCGGCCTCCTGCCAGTCGGCCGTATCGTCAAGCTCCAGCTCGTGCAGGTCCCCGGCGATCGCCGCCAGTGCGGGCTGCCCCAGCATGCGCAGGATGCCCGCCATGCGATGGGCGTGATGCCGCAGGCGGTTGGCGGCCTGCTGGCGCAGGGCGTCCTGCAGGGCCGTCTGCTCCTCCTGCAGCGACTGCAGGAACTGCAGCCACATGGGGTCGCCGCCCGGGTCCGCGCCCGCCGCGCTGGACGGGGGCGGGTCCACAGGATCCACCCGCAGGATGTCCAGCAGCCGGCGGGTGTCGAGCGGCTTGCAAAGCACCGCATCCATGCCGCAGGCGCGGCAGCGTTCGACGTGCGCCGCAGAGTCGTTGGCGGACAAGGCGACGAGCAGGGCGGGCGTGGCGCCACGCTGCCGTTCCAGCTGGCGCAGCAGCACTGCCAGCTCGTAGCCACTCATGTCATCCAGCGTGCAGTCCAGCAGCACGACGCCGCAGGGTTCGGCGGCCTGGTTGCGCACCGCGCTGGCACCGTCGGCGCAGCTGGTCACCGATGCGCCGAGCGCGGCCAGGCGGCGGCTGACCATGCTACGGCTCAAGGCATGGTCCTCGACCAGCAGCAGGGTGCGCCCAGCCAGTGGTTTGCCCATGGGGGGCGCGCCGGCCGCCTCGACAACGACGGGTATGCATGCCTCGAAACAGCTGCCCTGTCCCGGTGCGCTGCTCAACTGCAGGGTCCCGCCCAGTGCGCGCACCAGGTCGTGGCAGATGGACAGGCCCAGGCCCGCGCCGCCCACCTGCCGCGACCGGGCGCCATGCGCCTGCGCGAAGGGCTTGAACACGCTGTCCTGGTGTTCGCGTGCGATGCCGATGCCGGAGTCGCGCACCGCCACCCGCAGGTGCGCGCTGTCGGCGTCCAGGTGCAGGCCCATGCTCACCTCGATGTGTCCCTGGTCGGTGAATTTCAGTGCATTGCCGAGCAGGTTGCTCAGCACCTGGCGCAGGGCGTCGCCGTCGATCCACACGCGTGGCATCGGGTCGGTGGTCTGCTTCAGCGCGAGCACCAGGCCCTTGCCCTCGGCGGATGGACGCACCACGGCCATGCATTCGCGGACCAGCTGGCGAAGGTCTTCCCAGCGGGGGGTGGGGTGGTACTCGCCAGCAGCGAGACGTGAGTAGTCCAGCGCGTGGCTCAGCAGGTAGCGCAGGCCTGCACCGGCCGCGCGGGCGGCATTGACCAGTTGGCGCTGGCCCTGGTCGAGCCCGGACTGGTGCAGCAGGTCCACCGAGGTCACCAGGGCCTGCGCGGCATTGCGCACTTCGTGGCTCATCATGGCGATGAAGCGCGCCTGCTGGCGTTCACTGCGGCGTGCCGACTGCTGCGCACGGCGAAGCCAGAATCCGGCCGACAGCATCAGCAGCAGGGTTACGCCCATGGCCAGCAGTTCCCAGCCGAAATGCCGCGAGAGCACCGCGAAGGACGGTCCGCTCAGGTAGGTGGCCTTGGTCCAGCGCTGCATCAGCTCGGCATGTTCCTGCGGGCTGATCGAGCGCATCGCCTGGTGGATCTGTTCGAGCAGGGCCCGGTCCTGGTGACGGACCACCAGGTGCAGGCTGCCCGGCAGGTTCGCGGGGCCGCCATGCAGCAGCAGGCTGTCACCGTGGTCGCGGCGCACCAGGGGCCGCATCACCACGTCCAGCCCCACTGCAACGTCGACCACGCCGGTTTCCACGGCGGCCAGCGCCTCCCGCAGGGTGGGTACCCCGATGACCTGCAGGTGCGGGTGGTAAGCGGCAAGCCATTCGTCATGACGGCTGCCACGCACCACCGCCACCCGCCGCAGGTCTGCAAGGTCCGGCGGATTGGGCAGGGTGTGCCTGCTGGCCAGCAGGGCCTGGCCCCGGTAATACGCCGGCGATGTTGCCAGCGCGGCACACGGCGCCTCGTCGAGTGCGCCCAGCAGCAGCATCAGGTCCGCGCGACCATCGCAGAGGTCCTGCAGCGCGGCGCGGGTGGAGTCGACCTGCTGCTCGCGGAACTGCAGGCCCGTCTGTTCCGACACCAGGCGCGCGTAGCCGCTGATCAGGTTGGCGTCACGCGCCGCGCGACTCTCCGTGGCCAGCAGCCGGTGCTGCGACGGGTCGGTCGCCACCCGCACTGTGCGGGGCGTCGGGGCGGCGGTGGCCAAGCCAGGCGGCAGCCAGGCGGCCAGCACCAGCAGCAGGGTGCTGGTGCGTGCCCATTCGGCGCCGCTCACAGTACCGCCAGCTGGTGGCGCAGGGTGAACAGGTCGCGGTCGGTACGCAGGCCCAGCTTGCGGAAGGCGGCATGCTTCTGGGTGCTGATGGTCTTGATGCTGCGGTGCCGCTTGAGCGCGATGTCGGTCACAGTCATGCCACTCAGGCAGAGCTGCAGTACCTCGCGCTCGCTGGGCGACAGGCGGTGCGCCTCGTGTTCATCGCGGTAGTTGACCGGCAGGTGGATGTGGCCGGCGGCGACGCGCCCGACCGCGCGGGCCAACGCCTCCAGCGGTTCACCCTTGGACACCACGCCCGCGGCGCCAGCGGCAATGGTGTTGGAGATCATCACGTGATGCACGTTGGCCGAAAACATCAGCAGCCGCACGCGCGGGAACCGGCGGCGCAGCATGCGCAGCAGCTCCATGCCCTGCAGGTCGCCTTCGGCCAGGGCGTAGTCGATCACGGCCACGTCCACGACATGCTGGGTGAGGGTGTTGATCAGTGCCCGGCTGCGGGCGTGATTGCCCACCACCTGGAAACGCGGATCGTTGGCCAGGTGCACGACGCTGCCGCGCCGGACGACGTCATGGTCATCCAGCAGCGCGATCTTCAGCACGGGTGGGCATGCGGTTCCGTGCAGGGGGCCTGTAGGGCGTAGGGACAAAGGAGGCGCGCACTCGTTGGGTCTGCGCCATTCTTACTGCTTCACTGTCCGGCAAAGATGCCCTGACGCCAGATTAGGATTATTCCTATACGCGGGACGAGAGGCCCGTCACTCTCTGCACGCCTCCGGCCGCCCGGTGGCGATGGTCGCCCGTCAGCGCCGCTCGCGATCCAGCAGGCGTGTGAACTGCGTCGCCAGTTCGAGCACCAGCGGCTCGGCATTGCTTCGATGCAGCATCGCGATCTCGATGCTGTCGACCGGTGGCAGGCCGTGTCGTGGGGTGAGTGCGCGGTGTTCGCGGGTCATGGCGCGTGCCGGCAACAGGCTGATGCCCATGCCGTCGGCGACAGCGCCCTGGATCCCGCTGAGGCTGGAACTGGTGAAGCTGATCCGCCAGCGCCGGCCCATGCCTTCCACCGCCGCGATCAGCTCGTCGCGGTAGAGGCCGCGCGGTGGGAACGTCACCAGCGGCACCGGGTCCAGGCCGATGCAGGGGCTGCGGACGCTGTCCACCCAGCGCATCGGCTCGGGCCAGCACTGCACGCCCTGGCGGCTGTTGCGCCGTTGCTTGACCAGCACCAGATCCAGTTCGCCGTGATCGTAGGCATTGGCCAGGTCGCGGCTGAGTCCGCTGGTGACCTCCAGCTTCACCTCGCGATGGCGGCGGTTGAAACGCCCGAGCAGTTCGGTGGTGCGGGCGCTCACGAAGTCTTCCGGCACGCCGAGGCGGAGGGTGACGGCTACCGTAGCGCCCGCCAGGGCCTCGCCCATCTGGTCGTTGAGTGCCAGCATCTGCCGCGCGATGCCGAGCAGGGTCTGCCCGGCGTCGGTCGGGTGAACGTCGCGATTGCCACGCACCAGCAGCGGATGGCCGGCCAGCTGTTCCAGGCGTCGGATCTTCTGGCTGACGGTGGACTGGGTGGAGTGCAGGCGCGCGGCGGCGGTGGTGAAGCTGCCGCAGTCGGCGACCATCGCCATGGCGCGCAGCAGGTCCAGCTCGAACAGGGCGCGATGGGGTTTTCCACTGGGTCGCATGCTGGCATCCAGAATGTAAATGACGAGGGTGGCAGCATGCCACGCGGGTGCGACAACGCGCGCGGCTCAGTCGGCCAGGGCGGCGTCGCCGCGGGCCAGGCTGCGGCCGAGCCTGGCGCGGGCATCGCGCATCATCACGTGCAGGGCCGGTGGACCGAGTACCTCGAATTCCAGTTCCAGTGCCAGCAGCCAGTACACGACTGCGCCTTGCGGGTGCGCGCCGCACCGCAGCAGGCAGCGCTGCGCGTCCACCACCTCCAGCAGGCCGGCCGAGCTGGGCATGCGCTCGCGCACCACCTCGATCGGCGCGTGCAGGATCACGCGCGCCTCGTCGCCATACGGGCCGAGCGACAACGACGCGATGACGAACGCGCGCAGGTCGCCATTGGCCGGCGACGGGCGGGGGCGGAAGTGTGCACCGACCTCGGCCCCACTGGTCATGCGGTCGATGCGGAAGGTGCGCCAATCGGTGCGCAGCGTGTCCCACGCCACCAGGTACCAGCGGCGTTCGGCGTGCACCACGCCTTGCGGCTCGACCTGCCGGTGGCTGGGTTGGCCCTGGCGGTCGGCGTAGTCGAAGCGCAGCTGCAACTGGTCGCGACAGGCGCCGGCCAACGTGGCGAGCAAGGTGGCATCCACGACCGGCCCGGCCTGGTCGACCGGCAGGATCGAGGTGCGCAGGGCATCCAGTCGACGTCGCAGCCGGGCGGGCATCACCTGTTCCAGCTTGACCATGGCGGTGATGGCGGTCTGCTCGATGCCGCTGATGGTGCCGGTCACCGCCATCCGTAGCGCCAGCGCGGCGGCCAACGCCTCTTCGTCGTCGAGCAGCAGCGGGGGCAGCGCGCGTCCGGCGCGGAAAGCGTAGCCGCCGGCCACGCCGCTGCTGGCCTGGATCGGGTAGCCGAGTTCGCGCAGGCGGTCGATATCGCGGCGCAGCGTCCGGGGGTGCACGCCGATGTCGGCGGCCAGGGTCGTGCCGGACCAATGCGGTCGGGATTGCAGCAGTGAGAGCAGGCGCAACAGTCGGGCGGAGGTGGTGAGCATGGCAGCAGGGTCGCGCCTGTCGAGGACAGGATCTGTCCGCAATGGTGGCTAGCCTGTGTCCGTGGTGCAAGGCCCTTCGCCGCGCACCGTCCACGCCGACACACAACAAGGAGTTCTGCATGTCCCTCGTCTTCTACTGGCACCCCATGTCCAGTGCCACCCCCATCGCCTGCGCCCTGGCCGAGCTGGGTGTCGCCCACGACCGGGTGAGGATCGACATCCGCAACGGTGAGCAGCGCACCCCGGAATACCTGGCAATCAACCCCAATGGCAAGGTGCCGTGCCTGGTGGTGGACGGCACGCCGATCTTCGAAGGCCTGGCCATCCACCTCTGGCTGGGCGAGCGTTTCGGCGTGGAACGCGGGCTGTGGCCGGCCGCCGACACGCCCGAACGGCTGCAGGCCATGTCGTGGTGCGCCTGGGCTTACGTGACCTACATGGCCGTGATCGGCCGGCTGCGGCTGGCCACGGCCGATGATGCACTTCGCGATGCACGGCAGGCAGATGCGGCGTCCTCTGACGCCAAGCGCCTGCTGGAGGTGCTCGACGAACGACTGGGCGGCAACGCCTGGATGCTCGGCGCGCAGTACTCGCTGGCGGACCTGGTGGTGGCGCAGGTGGTCGGCTACGGCACCTACGTCGGGGCAGGGGTGGACGACTACCCGGCGGTGGCGGCATGGCTGGCGCAGGTGCAGGCCCGGCCGGCGATGCAGGGCGAGGTCTGAGCCTGGATTCGAATAACGAATGATGGCCATGCAGAAAGTTAACTGGTGAATGCGGGCCTCCGCGCCGTATGGTGCGGAGGTCTTTACTGCATTGCGCCCCGCCATGAACCTGACCGTGCTGACCGCGTTCCCGCTGCTGCTTGCGCTGACCCCTGCTGCCCTGGCAGCCGAGCAGGGCGATCTGATCATCCGCCACGCCACGGTGGTCGATGTCGAACACGCCACCACCCGCGCCGACCAGGCCGTGGTCGTGCGCGGCGGCGACATCGTGGCGGTCGGCGACGACCGCGTCATTGCCCGGGACTGGAACGCGCCGCGACGGATCGATGGCAAGGGCCGTTTCCTGATTCCCGGGCTGTGGGACATGCACGTGCACTTCGGCGGCGGCCCGGAACTGATTGAAGAGAACAAGGCGTTGCTGCCGCTGTACATCGCACACGGCATCACCACCATCCGCGACTGCTCCGGGGACCTGCCCGAGCAGGTGCTGCAATGGCGCGGCGAGATCGCCAACGGCAGCCTGGAGGGTCCGCAGCTGTTCAGCTCCGGCGCCAAGATCGAAGGCATCAAGCCGGTCTGGAAGGGCACGCTGGAAGTCGGCAGCCAAGCCGACCTGGACGCGGCACTGGCGCGACTCAAAACCGACCATGTGGACTTCGTCAAGATCACCGACAGCACGCTGACGCCGGAACTGTTCCTGGCCGCCGTGCGCGGCGCGCGTGCCAACGGTCTGCGCGCCTCCGGCCACATTCCGATGGCACTGACCGTGCAGCAGGCGGTGGACGCAGGGATCAGCTCGATCGAGCACCTCGATTACGCGTACAAGGCAGGCGTCAAGGACGAGGCCAGCATTGCCGCGGACTTCGCCGCCAAGCGCATCGACCGCGCCGAAGCCAATCGCCGGCTGGACGCAGGCGTTGATCGCGACACCGCCATGGCGGCGTACCGTGGCTTCGCCGCCAAAGGCGTGTACGTGACGCCCACCCTCAATGGCGGCCGCATCCTCGACTTCCTCGACCAGGACGATCACGCGCAGGATCCGTACCTGGCCTACATCGGCCCGAAGCTCCAGGCGACCTATGCCTGGCGTGTCGAGCGTGCGGCCAAGGCGAGCCCCGCGCAGATCGATGCGCGGCACCGCAACTACCAGCAGGTCGCCGCGGTGCTGCCGATGCTGCAGCAGGCAGGCGTGACGATCATGGCCGGCACCGATGCAGGCTTCCTCAATTCATTCAACTATCCCGGCATCGGCCTGCATGACGAGCTGGGCCTGTTCGTCAAGGAAGGGCTGACGCCCGCGCAGGCGCTGTCTTCCGCAACGCGTGCGGGCCCGTCGTGGTTCGGCACGCTGGATCGGTATGGTGGCATCGCCGAAGGCAAGGCGGCAGATCTGGTGTTGCTGGACGCCAACCCCCTGCAGGACATCCAGGCGACCCGCGCGATCCATGCCGTGGTGCTGCGCGGGCATGTCTACGATCGCAAGGCGCTGGATGCGCTGCTGGCGCAGACGCGGGCCAAGGTGGCGGCGTGGCAGGCGGCCGCGCGGTAATCCGGAGCGCACGTATCCATCCCTGTGCGACAGCAGCGTGACGATGCGGGCACTGCCGTCTGAACTGTTTAGTGACGTGCGCTGCGCGTCGATGACGGGTGGCTTTCAGCGCACGCGGCGGTAACGGGCCATTGCCTAGTGTTGAGTCACCGGCATCACTCTCGACGCCGAATACCGGAGACAGTCATGGGTAACCAGCAGAATCCGCAGCAGGGCCAGCAGAATCCGCAGCAGGGTCAGCAGAACCAGCAGAACCAGAAAGACCAGCAGGGCGACAAGCAGCGCCAGGGTCAGCAGCAACAGCAGGATGCCGACCAGAAGCGCGAGCGCAACCAGCAGGGTGGGCAGCAGGAAGAAGAAGAATAAGCACCTGCCGGAATGGAATGACCGAATCACCGAAGTCCGGCCCCAGGCCGGACTTTTTTTTGCGTGGGGTGGGGCGTGATCGCTGGCGTATGATGCCGTTCCCTGTGGCGCGCCGGCGGCGCCCACTGCAAAGGAATGTTGATGACGCCTGTTTCGCTGTCGTACCTGGTTGCCGCTGCTGCGTTCTCGTCCAGCGCCGTCGCCGCTGATGTGCCTGCCACCCTCGAGGGGCTGATCGAGCGCAGCGCACGCATCAGCATCACCCAGGCCTTGCCCTCGGGTGGCGCAGTCGATCATGCGGTGGTCGAGCAGTTCGCCAATGGCGACATGCTGGTGCGGCACGGCGGCGGGGAAGGCGTGCCCATCGTGGTCACGATCTGCACGCGCGCCACGTTCCTCAACACCGCGCCGGACACCGCGGGTGCTGCGCCGCTGTCGGGCGGCCAACTGCGCGCCATCCGCGGCGCCCAATACATGGGCGCGTTGGCCGGGATGGCGATGGTGACCGGCGTAGCGGGCCGGGAGGCCGAGGTGCCAGCGGCCGGGGCGTCGATCAGCACCGAGAAGACAACCGCCTGGGCGTACGGCAAGGAGCGTTACGCGCTGGCCGTCTCGCGCGACGCGGTCGGCCAGCTCCGGCTTCGGGCGACCAAGATTGCCACTGAGACCACCACGCCGGCGTCCGGCCCCGAGGATCGGGTGAGCACCGACGATGATCGCGCGGCGCGCCTGGCCGAACTGGAACCGGTCGGGACTTGGCGCGAGATGGTGGTGTCCCCGCACGAGCGCACGGAAGCACTGCCGGCGACGACGTCGCTGCGCGGCTGGGTCGATGCCAGCGGCGACACGTACGCGAGCGTGGCCGACGCGCGCGACGAGATGTCCGGATGCGGCAAGTGATACCCATTCGCATTTGCGGTACACTGGGGTGATCGCCTTGCCCTGAGTCGTGCCTGCCGTGCTTTCCTGCCTGATTCCGTCGTTCTCTCCCTGGTTGCGCGCCGTCGGCGTCGTCGCTGCGCTGGGCATGGTGGCAGCAGCACCGGCCGCGGCGCAGCAGCGCAACCCGCTGCAGAAGGTCGGCGAGACCGTCCTCGACCAGCCCGCGCAGAGCTATCGCTTCGAACGTTTCGTGATCGAAAGCGGTGCGCCGGCACGTCGCTGGCGCGTCAATGTGGGGCTGCCGACACACACCGCCGCCAAGGCTGCGCCGGTGCTGTACATGCTCGACGGCAATGCCGCTGCCATGGTCTTCGACCAGGCCATGCTCTCCGACCTGGCCGCGCACGCCGCGCCGGTGCTGGTGTTCATCGGCTACGACAACGACCTGCGCATCGATTCCTTGGCGCGCACGATCGACTACACCGCCTGGGTGGATACCGCCGACGATGAGAACGGTACGCCGCAGTCCAGCGGCGGCGGCGCGCAGGCCTTCCTGGAGATGATCCAGACCCGGATCAAGCCGGAGGTCGAGCGTCGGGCACGCGTGGATGCGGGGCAGCAGTCGCTGTGGGGTCATTCGCTGGGTGGGCTGTTCGTGCTGAGCACGCTGTATACCCAGCCCACGGCGTTCCAGAACTATGTGAGCGCCAGTCCCTCGCTGTGGTGGAGTCAGGGCGCGCCGCAGGGCGTGATGGAGCATCACTTCGTGGCCAAGCCGTCGCCGGCGAATGTGTGGCTGATGCTGGGCGGCGACGAGCGCAGCGGCAACCGCGGCGTGCGTGACCTGACCAATCCCCGCGTGGTCGCCCACCTGCGCCGCATTGCCGGTGCCACGCCGGACGCCGCCTACACGTTGAGCCAGCGCCTGGCGAAGGTGCCCGGCGTGCAGGTGACCTACCGCGAATTCCCCGGGCTCGGCCACGGGCCGATGCTGCCGGCATCGTTGAAGGCGACGCTGGCGGCGCTGTACGGCGCCGCCGACCGCAGCACCGCGCCTGCGGGCACGGCCACCGACGCGACCTCGGATTGATCTTTTTCACCCTTACCCAGGCAATGCGTGGCCATGTGCCACCGCCGCAGCGATGCAGCTACGCCAAGGCAACCCTTGTGACACGCGCCGCTGGCGCGCCCCTACAGAAGGAGTCTGCTATGTCCCGATTCGTTTCCCTTCCGCGCCTTGCGGCGTTGACCGTGGCCCTGTCGCTGGTGACCGGGGCGGTGTGCGCCCAGCCGGTGTTCGACGCGCCGGCCAACGGCTTCCGTGGCAAGGTCAGCGCCCGCAATGAAAACGTCGTGCCGGGCAGCACCGCCGAAGTGACCGGCCGTGCATTCGTGCCCGGTCAGCAGGTGACGCTGCTGCGCGGCGAGACCGTGCTCAACGCCACCCCGTACGTCGTCGACGCGCAGGGCAACTTCAAGGCCAGCGTGGCCATCCCGGCCGATGCGGTGCCCGGTCAGCACCCGGTGGTGGTGCGCGCCAGCCAGCCGGCCGCCGCCGCCGTGGTGGCCCTGCGGGTATCGCCGAGCCTGCCGTTGAGTGGGCAGCAGAACTTCAGCCAGACCTCCGGCAAGCTGGTGCAGGGGCTGTACCAGAGCAGCTACAGCGCGGGCAGCAACGCGCTGTTCGTGACCGCGGCGGTGGGTCGCCCGCCGGTGACCCAGTCGCAGCTGCTCAAGGTGGACCCGAAGACCCTGAAGGTGGTCAAGGCGATCACCCCGGCACAGGCGCCCGATGCCAAGGGGGGCAGCGTGTTCGCGGTCTACGGCGTGGGCGTGGACGACGCCAACGGCACCGTGTGGGTGAGCAATACCCGCCAGGACACCGTGGCGGTGTATCGCCAGTCCGACCTGTCGCTGGTCCACCAGTTCCCGGTGGGCGCGGTGCCGCACGCGCGTGACGTGGTGGTCGATGCCAAGCGCGGCAAGGTGTTTGCGTCCGCCGCCGGTGAAGATCACCTGTCGGTGTTCGATGCGAAGACGTTCAAGGCGCTGGAACCGATCACCCTGGCCTCGGGCGTGGACGACGAAAAGTTCGTGCCCATGAGCCTGGTGCTGGACGAGGCCGGCGGCAAGCTGTTCACCGTGAGCATCGGCACGCCCGAGGCGGCGGTGATCGATGTCGCCAGCGGCAAGGTCGACAGGGTGATCGACCTCGGCAATGCCATCAGCGCCTCGGGCGTTGCATTCGACGCGAAGCACAACCGCCTGTACGTGGCCTCGCAGGGGACCGACAACCTGCTGATCGTCGATGTGGCCAGCGGCAAGGTGCTGCACGACGTGGCCGTCGGTGCGGGCGCGTTGAACGTGGCATTCGAGCCGGTGTCCGGCCTGGCCTACGTCACCAACCGCGGTGCCGGCACCGTGACCGTGGTCGATGGCGAGGGCAAGGTCGTCGGCAACCTGGATGGCGGTACCTTCCCGAACCACGTCCGTGAGGACGGCAAGGGCAATGTGTTCGCCGTCAACAAGTCGCGCGGTGCGGAAGACCCGAAGGGCGACCGCATCACCCGCATCACCCCGATCCGCCGTTGATGTGCCGCGCGCGCAGGGCCAACGTCCTGCGCGCGCCTGACTGGAGAAAACCATGTTGAGCGCTTTGTCCGCACGCCGCCGCGTGCTCGTGCTGGCCCTCGCGGCCGGGCTCACCGCATGCGGTGGAACGCCGGCGGACGCCGTAGCGCCTGCGGCCACACCGGAGGCGCCCGCGCGTGCGGACGCGACCACCGCGGCCGCACTGCCGCAGGGCTGGCTGCGCCTTGCTGGCACCGACGTCCCCGCCAGCACGGGCCTGGCGCCGGTGTTGCCGGTGACCGTGCAGTCCGACGATGGCGAACAGGTCACGGTGAAGGACACCGCGCGCATCGTGGCCGGTGGCGACGACGTCATCGCGGTGATCGAGGCGCTTGGCATGGGCGGGCAGGTGTATGCCGCGCCATTGCGTTCGGCCACCGAGGCGGGACGCAAGGCGCCGAAGCAGTTCCTGTTCAACCGCACCACTGGCGTGGAAGGCGTGCTCAGCCTGGAAGGGTCGCTGTTCATCGGCAACAGCCTGCGCCGCCATACCGAGCTGGCCAGGAAGCTGCGCGGGGCGGGTGAGGCGGCCATCGTGATCGACGATCTGCAGCCGGCACCGGACAAGGTGCGCAAGGTGGCGGCGGCGCTCGGCGTCGCGGCGGCGGGCGAAGCGCTGGCGGCACAGGTGCAGGCCCAGCTGGATGAGGCCGCGGCGATTGCGGCGGCCAGCACGCACCACCCGCGCGTGATCCATCTCTCGGCCACGGGTGCCGGCGGCGCGCCCACCGTGGCCGGCGCCGACAGTGCCTCGGGCGCGCTGATCGCGCTCGCCGGTGGCCTCAATATCGGTACCGAGGCCGGGGTGGCCAACTACTCCGCGCTGAGCAATGAAGGCGTGGTGGCGGCGGCACCGGACGTCATCCTGGTCACCGAGAATGACCTGCAGCTGTTCGGCGGTGAGGCCGGGCTGTGGAAGGCCTACCCGACGTTGAAGCAGACGCCGGCCGGCGCGGCCAACCGCGTATGGGTGATGCCGGACGTACAGCTCAAGGCGGCCAGCGTTGGTTCGGGCAGCGGCGCCGTGGCGCTGGCCAAGGCGCTGGCGGCGCTGCCGTCACCGTGACTGGCAGTCCGTGATGGAGCGCAGCAGGCGTCGCCGCGCAGGCGGCTGGGTGCTGGCGATGATGGCGCTGGCATTGCTGGGCGCAATCCTGGCCTCGTTCGCGGTGGGTCCGCTGCGGCTGCCGCCGCTGGAGGTGATGCAGGCGATGGCGGTCAAGCTGGGGTTGCTGGACCCGTCGCAGGTGAGCCAGCGGGACATGGCGGTGGTGTGGAACCTGCGCATTCCGCGGGCGCTGCTAGGCGCGCTGGTCGGCGCATCGTTGGCGATGGCCGGCGCCAGTCTGCAGGGCCTGTTCGGCAATCCGCTGGCCGACCCGGGTATCGTCGGGGTGACGCAGGGCGCGGCGCTCGGCGCGGTGGCCGCCATCGTGCTGGGAGCCGGCAGCGTGGGCGGCTGGACGCTGCCGCTGGCGGCATTCGCCGGCGGCGCGGCGGCGATCAGCCTTACCTACGCGCTGGCCCGTCCGGGACGCAACAGCGGCACGGCGACGCTGCTGCTGGTGGGCATCGCGATGGCGGCGTTCTGCTCGGCGGCGATCGGATTCCTGACCTACATTGCCAGCGAAAGCGAGCTGCAGTCGCTGGTGTTCTGGCAGATGGGGTCGCTGGCGCAGGCCGACTGGGCCGACGTCGCCGCGGCGCTGCCGGTGTTCGTGCTGGGCACGGTGGCGCTGCTGCGCCTGTCCACGCCGCTGGACATGCTGGCGCTGGGGGAGCGCCAGGCACAGCACCTTGGGCTGGATGTGCGGCGCACGCGCTTGAAGCTGATTGCGTTCAGCGCGCTGCTGGTGGGCGCGGCCGTCGCGTTCGCCGGCTCGATCGGGTTCGTGGGGCTGGTGGTGCCGCACGTGGTGCGCATGCTGGTGGGGCCGGGGCACCGCTGGCTGCTGCCGGTATCGGCGGTCACCGGCGCGCTGCTGATCGTGGTGGCCGACACGGCGGCACGGACGCTGGATCCGCCGGCCGAGATTCCGCTGGGGCTGTTCTCGGCCGCGCTGGGCGCGCCGTTCTTCCTGTGGCTGGTGCTGCACCAGCGCCGGAGTGGAACGGTATGAGTGCGCCGTTGCTGCAGCTGGACGGGGTAGGGCTGCGGTTGGGTGAGCGCCGCATCCTGCACGACATCCACCTGGCCTTCGCGCCGGGTACGTTGACCGCGCTGGTCGGCCCGAACGGCGCGGGTAAATCGACGCTGCTGGCGGTGGCCAGCGGCGATATCGATGCGGATGAGGGGCGCGTGATCCTGCATGACCGGCCCATCGCGCAGTGGAAGGCGATGGCGCTGGCGCGCGAGCGCGCGGTGATGCCGCAGGACCACGCGGTGCGCTTCGCCTTCACGGTGGAGGAGGTGGTGGCCATGGGAAGGCTGCCGCACCCGGCCGACGCGGTGCGCGATGCGGCGCGGGTCGAACACGCGCTGGGACAGGCCGAAATGCACGCGCTGCGCCAGCGCGAGGTGCAGACCTTGTCCGGTGGCGAGGCGGCGCGTGCGACGTTCGCGCGCGTTCTCACCCAGGACACGCCGCTGTTGCTGCTCGACGAGCCCACCGCCGCGCTGGACCTGCGCCACCAGGAGCGGACGCTGCGCGCGGTGCGCGGGCTGGCCGATGCCGGCGCGTGCGTGATCGTGGTGGTCCACGACCTGAATTTGGCCGCCGGCTATGCGGACCGCATCGTGCTGCTGGAGCAGGGCAGGGTGGCGGCCGATGGCACGCCGGACCAGGTATTGACGCGCGAGCACATCGAGCGGGTATACCAGCAGCCGGTGCTGGTGCTGCGGCACCCGCAGCGCAACGTGCCGCTGGTGGTGGTGGCGGACCCGGAGTAGAGCCGACTGCTTGGTTGCCACGCAGGGCGTGGCACTACGCTTGCGTTTGGCTGCTGCTTGGTTGCCACGCAGGGCGTGGCACTACGTTTGCGTTCGGCACTGCTTGGTTGCCACGCAGGGCGTGGCACTACGCTTGCGTTCGGCTGCTGCTTGGTTGCCACGCAGGGCGTGGCACTACGCTTGTGTTCGGCACTGCTTGGTTGCCACGCAGGGCGTGGCACTACGCTTGCGTTTGGCTGCTGCTTGGTTGCCACGCAGGGCGTGGCACTACGCTTGCGTTCGGCACTGCTTGGTTGCCACGCAGGGCGTGGCACTACTGGGTGCCGCGCCGTTCTGGCTTGTAGAGCCACGCCCTGCGTGGCTGCCGTGCGCGCGGCTTACCAGCCGAACGTGGCGGTGGCCGTCACGGTACGGCCGCTGCCGTAGTAACACGACGAAACGCCGGTGCAGGTCGACACATAACGCTTGTCCGCCAGGTTGCTGGCGTTGAGCGCGAGCTGCACGTGGGTGTTGCCGTGCTGGCCGAGGTCATAGCGCAGGGCGGCGTCGAACAGGGTGTAGGACGGAATGCGGTACAGGTTGGCGCTGTCGCCGTAGCTGACGCCGTTGTAGCGTGCACCCGCCGCCAGGCTCAGGCCACGCAGGGCGCCGGCCTGGAAGGTGTAGTCGGCCCAGAACGAGGCGCTGACATCGGGCACCATCGCCAGTTGCTTTCCCTTGTACGCTGCAGAGCGCAGCATCTCCGAATCCATGCGCGAGGCGGCGCCGATCAGGCTCAGGCCCTCGATCGGGGTGATGCGGCCTTCCAGTTCAATACCGCGCACGCGGCCCTCATCGCCCTGGATGGAGCAGGTGGCGGTGCCGGTGGCGCCGCAGTTGCGATGGCTGGTGATCGGGTCGTCGACGATCATGTTCTGCTGCCGAAGGTCGTACACGGCGAGGGTCACGAGGCCGTCTACGCTCGCCGGCTGGTACTTCAGGCCGGCCTCCCACTGCGAACCGGTGACCGGGTCGAACGCAGTCTGGGTGAAGCTGTCCAGTGGCGATCTGGTCGAGGGCTGGAACGATTCTGCGTAGCTCACGTACGGGGTCAGGCCGTTCTCGAACACATACAGCAGCCCGCCGCGGCCGGTGAACGCCTCGTTCTTGATCACGTTGTGCGGGCCGGGCTGCGACACGCCCGTGGCGATGTTGCGGGTGGCGCTCAGGGTGTCGTCCTTGGTCCAGTCGTAACGACCGCCCAAGGTCAGCCGCCAGTTGCCCGCGGCCAGCTGGTCCTGCAGGTACACGCCGCTCTGCCGGTTGATGCCGGCGGTGGGCGTTTCGGTGGTGACGGTGGGCTGGTAGGGGTAATAGGCTGGGTCGAAGATGTCGATCGCGCGCGGGTTGGTCATCGCGCTGCGCACGCCTTCCCAGTCGGCACGCTGCCAGTCCCAGCCGAGCAGCACGGTGTGGTCCACGGCGCCGGTGGCGAAGCGCGCCTGCAGGCGGGTGTCGAAGGTGTCGCCGTCGGAATCGCCGGTACCCTGCACGCCGCGGCGGTTCTGGGTGCGGCCGTCGGCGTTGAGCGCGCCGAACGTGACCACGCCGCGGTAGAGCGAGTCGACGTGGGTGCGGCGTGCGTTCTGAGTCAGGGTGATATGGTCGTTGAACTGATGTTCGAACATCCAGCCGGCGGTCCACAGCGTGCGGTCGAAGGTGTTCCAGTCCGGCTGGCCGATGAAGGTGCTGTTCTTCATGTAGCCATATGGTGTGGCGTTGAGCGTGCCGGCCATCGGCAGGAACTGGTAGGTCGATCCGCCGTCGTCCTTCTGGTACATGCCCAGCAGGGTGAGCCGGGTGCGCTCGGCGAGCTGCCAGGTGTAGCTCGGAGCCAGGAACCAATGCTGCTGCGCGGTGTGCTTGATCTGCGTGTCGCCGTCGCGGTACACCCCGACCAGACGCAGCAGATGCTGGTCGTCCGCACTGCCGGCGCCCACGTCGAACGCGGCGCTGTACTGGCCGTCCGCATCCAGGCCGAGCCGCAGCAGCTGCTGCTGATCGGGCGTGGGGGTCTTGCTGACCTGGTTGACCATGCCGCCCGGTGCCATCTGGCCGTACATCACGGCCGACGGTCCCTTGAGCACTTCCACGCGCTCCAGGTTCCAGCTGTCGAACATGCTGCGGTTCCACTGGCTGCCCTGCGGTGCGCGCATGCCATCCAGGGTGACATTGTTGGACCAGCTGCCGGCATCGAAACCGCGGATGCGGAAGTCGTCCACGCGGTTGTCGATGCCGCTGCTCTCCAGGCTCACGCCGGCCACGTAGCGCATGGCGTCGTTGAGCGACTGCACGCCGCGGGCGTCCAGTTCGGCGCGTTCGATCACCGACACCGACTGCGACGTTTCGGCGATGGCCGTGCTGGTCTTGGTGGCGCCGCTGGTGCTGTTGGCGGCGCGGTAAGCATTGACCTGCACCGCATCCAGTGCGGTGGCGGTCTGCGCCAGCGCTGCCGGCGCGAAGCTGGCGGCTGCGAGGCAGCAGGCGAGGGCGAGCGGGTGGCGCGGCAACGGACGGGTGTT
Source organism: Stenotrophomonas sp. KH_036_B (assembly GCF_057839485.1). Taxonomy (NCBI): domain Bacteria; kingdom Pseudomonadati; phylum Pseudomonadota; class Gammaproteobacteria; order Lysobacterales; family Lysobacteraceae; genus Stenotrophomonas; species Stenotrophomonas sp. KH_036_B. The sequence goes on from NZ_CM174491.1 coordinate 2,123,792, forward strand.
GGCAGGAGCGGTGATCATGATGGGAACTCGGACGACAGTGCCCGACGCATTTTAGGCAGTTCCGCACAGGATGCAATTGCGACCTATTCGCATATAAGAGACCGGAACGGGTGCGGTTCGTTGCCAGAAATGCTCCCCATGGACGTTTCGGCCGCTCAGTGTTCCATGGATGCTTGCAAAACCCGCTTGCATACGGCCAACACAGGACTAGAATGCGCGCAGGTTCCTTCCTTTGCCGCCATGACCCTGATGCCGCTCCTGACGTTTTTTACTCGCACCCGCGCTTTTGCGGGACGGGCGCGTCTGCCTCGCGGCTCCTCAAGCGGTTGACCTGATCCGGTCAGCCGAAGGACCCAGACAGAGCGCCCACCGGGCGCTCTTTTCGTTTCCGTGTTCCACAACCTCATGAAGGAGAACGTGCCATGCACCAGATCGCCGAGCCCCAAACCTGGCCGCACGCCCGTCAGCCAACGGCGGCGTGCGGCTCCCCGAAGTTGGCAGCGAGAACATAGTCCATGAACACCCAGACCCAGGCCCTCCGGCGCAACCTCGGCATCATTGCGCATATCGACGCCGGCAAGACCACCCTCACCGAACGGCTGCTGTGGAAGACCGGCGAGATCCATCGCGTCGGTGAAGTCCACGATGGCGCGACGACCACCGACTTCTCGGCGATCGAGCGCGAGCGCGGCATCACCATCGGCGCAGCCGCCGTGCAGGCGCATTGGGCGCCGCGCGGTGAGGCCATCCACCACTTGACCCTGATCGACACCCCGGGCCACATCGACTTCGCCATTGAAGTCGAGCGCTCGCTGCGCGTGCTCGACGGTGCGGTGGCGGTGTTCTCTGCCGTGGATGGCGTACAGCCGCAGTCCGAAACGGTGTGGCACCAGGCGCGCCGTCACGGGGTGCCGATGATTGCCTTCGTCAACAAGATGGACCGCATCGGTGCGTCGTTCGACCGCGTGCTGTCGCAACTGCGGGAGAAGCTGCAGGCGCGACCGTGGGCGATCGGCTGGCCGCTGGGCGCCGAGGCGCAGTTCAACGGCTGGGTCGACCTGGTCGATCGCACGACCGTGCGCTGGGACGAGGCCGGTACGCCGACGCGAACGCCGTGGACCGACGACGAACGTGGCGAATGGGAGCCGCGCCGCCTGCAGCTGGTGGAGGCGGTGGGCAGCCATGACGACGCGTTGGCGGAGGCATGGCTCGAAGGCGGCGAGATCGATGCGCTGTCGCTGCGCGCGGCGCTGCGCCGGGCCACGCTGGCCGGTGCGGGCGTGCCGGTGCTCGCGGGTGCGGCGTTCAAGAGCAAGGGCATCGAGACGTTGCTGGACGCGATCGTCGACTATCTGCCGGCGCCGGAAGACCGGCCGGCGGTGGTGGCCGGATCTGCGGATGGCGAGGTCACGTTGCCGCCGGATCCGAGCGGTCCGCTGGCGGCGCTGCTGTTCAAGATCACGCACCAGAACCACGGTGCGCTGAGCTTCGTGCGGGTCTATTCGGGCACGCTGCGGGTGGGCGATGCGCTGGCCAGTTCGCAGCACGCGCAGGGTCGGCGGGTCAGCCGGCTGGTGCGTGTGCAGGCCGACCAGACCCACGACATCAAGCAGGGGGTGGCTGGCGACATCGTGGCGGTGCTGGGCTGGAAAGATGCGGTGAGCGGTGAAACGCTCAGCGCGCCATCGCGGCCGCTGCTGCTGGACACGATCAAGGCGCAGCAGGCGGTGTTGGCGTGGCGGTTGACGGCGGCGAAGTCGGCCGACCTGCTCCGCATCAGCCAGGGCTTGTCCAGTCTGGCCCAGGAAGATCCGTCGTTCCGTATCGAGACCGATGCGGACAGCGGTGAAACGCTGGTCTGGGGCATGGGCGAGTTGCACCTGGAGGTGATGGTGGAGCGGTTGCGTACGGAGTGGAACGTCAATGTGCAGACGGGCGCACCGCGGGTGGCCTACCAGGAAACGCTGCGGCAGGCGCTGCGCGGTGTGGAAGGGAAGGTGGTCAAGCAGACGGGTGGCCAGGGCCAGTTCGCGCGGGTGCTGATCGATGTGGCGCCGCGCGAGGACGGGGAGGTGCACTTCGTCGACCGCACGGTTGGCGGGGTCATCCCACGCGGTTTCGTGGCGGCGGTGGAGAAGGGTGTGCGCACGGCGCTGATGGAAGGCCCGAAGGGCCATCCGGTGGTCGGCATCGAGGTGACGCTGGTCGATGGGCAGACGCACGCAAAAGACTCGTCGGACATGGCCTTCCACCGTGCGGGCAGCGAGGCGGTCAAGGCGGCGTTGCTGCAGGCCGGTACGCGTCTGCTGGAGCCGGTGATGGAGGTGTCCATCCACGTGCCGTCGGTCAATGTCGGCGACGTGGTCGGCGACCTCAATCGTCGCAGTGGCCGCATCGCGTCCATCGATGACCAGGGTGGCCGCGCGGAAGTGGTGGGTTACGCGCCGTTGGCGCAGTTGTCCGGCTACACCACTTCATTGCGCTCGCTCACCCAGGGCCGCGCATCGAGCGACATGCGTTTGAATGGCTACGAAGAAGTGCAGGCCGCTTGATGGTGTATGGAGTGGGGGAGCCGGGTTTCCGGCTCCCCTTTTTTTTCTTAGAGGCTAAGAGCCTTCGTTTGCTGGGTTCGCCTGGTAAGGGCCGGCGGGTACGGGGGTACGGGACACGCCGTGAACCCATCCATGGGGGCTCGTAGAAAACATCCATGTTTTCTACGGTCCCGTACCCCCGCACCCGCCGACCCTTCGACAGTGTGTCGGTGGCCGAGGACAGAGCAATGCAGTTCAGGTCGCGGTGACAGTCGCTCGTTTGTTTTGATCTTCCGTAGGGCACCGGCCAACTTCAAAGTGTGTCGGTGGCCGAGGACAGAGCAATGCAGTTCAGGCGCCGGTGACGGTAGCTCGCTTGTTTTGATTTTCCGTCTTGTCCTGATTTTCCGTAGGCCACCGGCCAACTCCAAAGAGGGTCGGCGGGTATGGGGGTACGGGACCGTAGAAAACATGGATGTTTTCTACGAGCCCCCATGGATGGGTTCACGGCGTGTCCCGTACCCCCATGCCCGCCGGCCCTCACACAGTGACCCCGCAAACCAGGTGCTCTGGTTTTTGCTGTGGCTGTGGCTGTGGCTGTAGCTGTAGCTTCGGCTGTGGCTGTAGAAAGAAGCCAGTCCGTTACAATGGGCGCATCTGTTTGAGGAGCTTGCCATGACCACCGCCCATTTCTATCCCATCGGTACGCCCGGCCATGCCTGGGGCGATGGTGAGCGGGCTGCATGGCGCGCGCGCCAGGTGCAGCAGCGCAGCTATGCGCGGGATGTGGTGGAAGCCTTGCAGGCGCTGCCGGGTTCGCTGGAGGTGGTGCAGTATGGCCAGCTTGAATCGATCACCGACAGCTACCCGCTGCTGCTCGCGATGAGTCGTGACTGGGACCCGGCCCTGCCGACCGCACTGGTGACCGGCGGCGTGCATGGGTATGAGACCAGTGGCGTGCATGGCGCCCTGCAGTTCCTGCGTGGGCATGCACAGGACTATGTGGGGCGGCTCAACCTGATCGTCGTGCCGTGCGTGTGCCCGTGGGGCTATGAGCGCATCCAGCGTTGGAACCGCGATGCGGTTGATCCCAATCGCAGCTTCCGTGACGGCGGGTTGATCGTGGAATCGGCCTCCTTGATGAACTGGCTCGCCGCGCGCGATGACACGCTGCTGGTGCACCTCGACCTGCACGAAACCACCGACAGCGATGCAGATGAGTTCGACCCCGCACTGGCCTCGCGCGATGGCAAGGCCTGGACGCCCGAGACCATTCCGGATGGCTTCTACGTCATCGGCAACAGCGAGAATCCCGAGCCTGCCTTCCAGCAGGCCCTGATTGCCGCCGTGGCCCCGATCACCCACATCGCCCCGGCCGACGCCCAAGGCAACCTGGTGGGCCTGCCGCTGCAGTCGCCGGGGGTGGTGTGGGGTGAATCGCGCTCGATCGGCGCCTGCGCCGGCGTCACCGATGCCCGCTTTGCCACCACCACCGAGGTGTATCCGGACAGCCCGCGCACCACGCCCGCACAGTGCAACGACGCCCAGGTGGCCGCAGTCGTGGCCGGGTTGGAGTTTGCGTTGGCCAATCGCTGAGCCCGCCGGAACAGGGCAGGCAGCATGGCGAACGTCCTTCCGGTGGGAATGGCAGGCTGCGCACAGGGTTGACCCGCGCGCATGAAGGCGATGTCAGCGCCGCCTTGCCGATGCAAACCCTGCGGGACCGTACTTTTACTGACGGTGGCCGCAGCTTCCAGGCCTCTCAGCCCGCCGGCATATCAGCGTGGCGACCAGCGCTTCGCCGAGATCACTGTTCGGATCGGGGCGCGCTTCCGATTGTGACGGCCGGTAAGTAAGAGTACGCACGCCCGGCACGCGGCTTTACTGATGCGCTTGCGGTGAGGTGCGGCCAGACTTTGCCCCGTAGACCGGCACGACAGGTGAGTGGCGATGTCCAGAGTGGCTTCCAACCGAACGTATCCCATGCGGGGCCCGAACCTGGAGCGGTGCCCGGACAGCCTGTGCGGCATCTCCGATGTGGCATCGCGGAAATACAGTCACCTTGCCGCCTCCCGGCGGGTGCGGTTCGGCACCCAGATGCTGGACCTGGCAACGGGTAGCGATGCCGGGTTTGAAGCGCGGGGTGCAGCCCGACACACTGAACGTGCCCCCGTGGCCAGCGCGACGCTGGATGCGGCGTACCGGCACGTCGACTATCACGTCACCGCGTGGCAGCCGGCGGGCAAGCCGGCCTTTGTTTTCGTGATTACGTTGAAAGACCAGCATTGGATGCAACCCGATGTGGAAGAAGGCACGGATTTCGACGAAGTGATGCAGAACGCCGTGGCTTTCGTCGAGCGCTTGTTGGACAGGGAGGCCGTCTGCGATGGAACGTAAATTTACTTAGCACGCATAGGTATATAAACGCTGGCCGGTACACGGCCCGCACCCAAAGCTTTCCCACCTCGACAGAAGGCCGCGAGTTTCAGCCTTGACCAGGTGCTGGAAGAGATGAAGGAAGCCTCCACCGGGGCGTAGCAGGCGGCGCGAGCGTCGTGGCAACGCTGCCGCCGTCCCTGGGCCGGCGGCAGCGGCTTGTGTTCTTGCGAATGAAGGATTGTCTACCTTGGGGGAGCATCTCAATGGGGTACGCCGGGCTGTCCCTGCGCTGCGGAACTGCAACGCGATCCACCACACGGTCGGGACGTGGCTGACGGTTGCGCAGCGGTATCTTTGCGGCGGGTCCGGCGTGGACAACCGTTGCGGGCCATCGCGTTTGCAGTACTGGCCATGCTTGCCTGCTGTGCGTCGGCCGCCGCACAGACCTCGGTACAGAACACGGCTCAGATCCAGCTGCCGGCGGGATTGACCGACGCCACCCCAGGCAACAACACCGCCACGGTGGCGGCGTCGGTCTATGCGGTCACCATCAGCAAGACCGGCAGTCCTGCCAGCGGCGCCGCCGTTGCCGCGGGCGACACGATCGGCTTCAATCTCTCCGTGACCGTGACCGGGGCAACCACCTCCGAGCCGACGGTGTTCACCGATGTGCTCGGTGCCGGCCTGACACTGATCCCCGCGTCACTTCCCGCCGGCTGCACCGGCAGCGGCCAGACCATCACCTGCACCCTGCCGGCCGGCGCGGCGCCGGGCACTTCTGGCTGGTCCTACCAGGCGCAGGTGGACGCGTCGGCGACCGGCTCGGTCGGCAATACCGTGTCCGGTGGGCAGGGCTGCACCGTCGGCGGCGACTGCACCACGGTGCATGCCGTGTACCCCGCCATCAGTTTGGGAAAGAGCTGGGTGAACGGTCCCGGCGGCGACGCTGTCGATCTTGCCATCAGCGGCGCAGCGGGCAGCGTCATCGTCCTGGGCGGTGGCAGTTCCACTGACGGCGGGAGTACCACGCTGGCCACCGCAGGCGGTGCGCCCGGTGCGACCGTCACCCTCGCGGAAGCCTTCAGCACCGGCGACGCGGGGAACTACCTCATTACGGCCGCCTGCACCCGGACCGACAACGGCGCTGGCGTGCCGGTATCAGGCACGGGCGGCAGCGTCAGCTTCACCATGCCTGCCGACAGTGGTGTGGCGTGCGCCTTCACCAACACGCGGCGCCAGGCGTCACTCACGCTGACCAAGCAATGGGTCGATGCGCGGGTGGGGGAGACGGCGACCGTGTCCACCGCCGGCTTCACCAACAACGCCACCAGCGGACCCAGTACCTCCACGGGCAACAATGCGACGGTGGGCACGGCGGTGACGGTCTACGCCGGCGAAACCGGCACCATCAGCGAGCTGCTCAGTGATGCCGCGAACTACGACCCGGTGCTGACCTGCACGGGCAACGCGCTGCCACTCAGCGGCGGCGCGCTGACGATCGCACCGACCGACACCGCCATTACCTGCACCCAGACCAACACCCGGCGCCGGGCCACCCTGACACTGGCCAAAGCCTGGATCGACGGGCTTCCCGGCGACACCGCCACCGTGACCAGCAGTGGGTTCGAAAACGCCGCCAGCAGTGGCGTGTCCACGTCCACCGGCAACAACGTGACCACCGGCGCTGCGGTAACGGTGTTTGCAGGTGAGAGCGGCACCCTCAGCGAAGCGCTCAGCAACCCGGGCAACTACGACGCCACGCTGGCCTGCACTGGCAACACCACGCCGGTGACCGGCACCACGCTGACAATCAACCCGGCCGACACCGCCATTACCTGCACGCAGACCAACGCGCGCAGAGCGGTGAGCCTGACCCTGCGCAAGAGCTGGGTGGATGCAGCCGTGGGTGAGGCGGTCACGCTGACCGCCAGCGGCAGCACCACCACGCCGATCACGCTGGCGTCCACCGCCGACAGCGCCACCGAAATCGATACCGGTGCCGCGGTGCAGGTGTATGCCGGCGAGTCCATCACCCTGGCTGAAACGTTCACGGTGCCGGGCAACGCGGCCAACTACACCACCGCGCTCGCCTGCACGGGCACCAGCGGGTTGAGCGGTTCGTTGCTTACCGTGGGGCAGGGCGACAGCGCCATCGTGTGCACGTACACCAACACGCGCCCGCAGGCAACGCTGCAGCTGGTCAAGCAATGGGCGCCGGACAGCCGCAATGGCGACGTCGCCCAGCTGGGTGCCACCACGGGGCTGCAGAACAACACCAACGCCTTTACGTCGACGGCCTCGATCAATGCCAACAGCACCACGGTGGTGGTGTATGTGGGCGAGCAGGCCACCCTGCCGGCCGAGACCATGGGGGGCGGAGCGCTGGCCAACTACGCGGTGTCGTTGAGCTGCACCGGTGGCACCTTGGGCGGGACCGACGGCAAAGCGCCCAACACGCTGGACATCACCCCGGCCGACGCGGGCACGCCCATTGCCTGCACGTACACCAACACCCGCACCGCAACAACGCTGACGCTCCAGAAGACCTGGCTCAACGCGCTGCCCAATGACGAGGTGACCATCGTCGCCACCGGTCTGGCGCCGCTGTCGTCGACCGCGAGCGGCGGGCCCAGCCAGACCGATACCGGTGCCGCGCAGACCGTGCATGCAGGCGACATCATCAACTTGACCGAGTCGTTCAGCTCGGTCACCTCCAACCTGTACACCACCACCCTGTCGTGCACCAACACCAGCGGGCTCGTGGTCAACGATCCAACCACCGGCACCCTCACGGTCGGGCCGAACGATGGTCCGATGACCTGCACCTACGTCAATGACCGGCGCAGTGCTGAACTGATCGTGCGCAAGGTCTGGAGCGGTGGGCCGCCCACCACGGTCACGATCCCCGCCAGCACCGGCTTCACCAACAACACCCCGGCCTTCACCTCGACTTCGCCCGGGCCGGACCAGGTCGGGCCGGTCACGGTATACGCGCTGGAGAACGGCGGGCTCGGCGCGGAAAGCTTCCCGGGCGGCGATGGCGGTGACTACACCAGCAGCGTGAGCTGCGATGGTACCGACACCAATCCAGGCAACGGCCTGCTCATTGCAATCGCCGACGCCGGCAGCACCATTGTCTGCACCTACAGCAACATCTTCGTGCCGCGCGCCACGCTGGATCTGCAGAAGACAACCCCGGTCACCAGCGTCACCGCACCGGGGCAGGTGGTGCCGTACACGATCACCGCCACCAACACCGGCAATGTGCCACTGACCGATGTGACCGTGGTCGATCCGCTGATTGCGGGCAACATGGTCTGCACCCCGTCCATTCCTGTCGCCTCCCTGGCAACGGGGGGCACGCTCAGCTGCACTGGCAGCTATACCGTCACGCAAGGCGACATCGACCGCGTCGGCAGTGGCGACGGGATCAACGACGATGTCATCAGCAACAGCGCCGATGTCGAGGGCACCGATCCGGATGGCAACGCGGTAGTCGATTCCAGCAGCGTCGACACCACCCTGCCTGCGCGCAACTTCGTGGCCGAGTTCACCAAGACCCCGAATCTGGCCGATGCCAACGGCAGCGGCACCGGCAGCGTCGGTGAAGTGATCAGCTACAACTTCACGGTCACCAACGCCGGCAACACCACCATCCAGAGCGTGACGATCGCCGATCCGGCCTTGCCGGGCCTGAGCTGCCCGGCGGGTGGCCCGCTGGCACCGGGGCAATCGATCACCTTCGGGACCGCACCGCCGGCGGACATCGCCTGCACCGGCAATACCCACACCATCACCCAGGCCGACATCGACGGCCGCGGCGGCGGCGATGGCGATATCGACAACGACGCCACGGCCACGGCGGTGGCGCCCGGGGGCGGCAGCGTCAACGGCGACGCCACGTCCAGCGTGCCGCTGGATCCTCCGGCGCCGCAACTGGTGCTGGACAAGACCGCCAGTCCCACCCAGGTCAGCGCGGCGGGCGAGATGATCACCTATACGTTCACCGTCAGCAATCCGGGCAATGTCACCCTGACCAGCATCAGCGTGCTCGATCCGAAGGCGGGTCTGAGTGCGATCACCTGCACGCCCCCAGCACCCTTCACCCTGGCCCCGGGCGCCAGCGCGACGTGCTCGGCCACCTATACCGTCACCCAGGCCGATATCGACGGCGGCAATGCGATCACCAATCTGGCCACGGCGGCCGGCGACTACGACGGCACGCCGATCAGCGATACCGACGGCAGCGCGGTGATCATCAACCACGGCACGGTGTCGCCGGAGCTCATCAAGATTCCCAGCCGCACCTCGGTCAGCGCGGTGGGCGACCCGATCAGCTACACCTTCCGGGTCAACAATCCGTCCAGCGTCACCCTGACCAACCTGCAGATCACCGACGACACGCTGCTCGGTACCGGTCTGTCGTGCACGCCCATTGCCACGCTGGCGCCCGGCGGCAGCGCCGACTTCAGCTGCACCGGCAACACCTATGCCGTGCAGCAGTCGGACATCGACAACCAGGGCAACCCGGTCAACGACACCCAGGTGATCCACAACGACGTCACCGGCACGGCCCAGTACCAGATCGGGGCGGGCCCGGTGATCACGGTCACCGACGTGGCCAGCGCCGATGTCGCGCTGCCACAGCGCACGCCCGCGATCTTCCTGACCAAGGGCTCGGACGTGGCTTCGGTGAGCGGGCCCAACCAGCCGATCACCTACACGTTCTCGGTGCAGAACACCGGCAACGTGACGCTGTTCAACCTGGTCCTGACCGACCCGATGCTGCCGTCGTTGTCGTGCCCGCCGTTGTCCAGCCTGGCACCGGGTGCGCTGGTGGTGTTCAGCGGCTGCACCGGCATCGTCTACACGGTGACCCAGGCCGACATCGACAGCGGCAGCACCGACAGCCTGCCGGGCAATGGCCAGATCGACAACGTGGCCACGGTGGTGGCCGACACGCCCGTGGCCGGGGCCACCGTCACCGATACCGGCGAGCACCAGGTGAACCTGCCGGTGCGCGGCCCGCAGATGACCATCGTCAAGAGTGCCGACGTCGCCACCATCACGGCACCGGGCACGCTCAACTACCGCTTCACGGTCAGCAACACCGGCAACGTGACGCTCGAAGACGTCACCGTGAGCGATCCGACGCTGGGCCTGGCCTGTCCAAGCGTCGATCTCGCACCCGGGCAGACCCTGGTGTTCGGTGGCGCTGGCGCGGACGTGGTCTGCACCGGCACCACCCGCGGGGTGACCCAGGCGGACGTGGACACGTTGAACGTGGTCAGCAACGTGGCGGCGGCCACCGGCACTTCGCAGGCCGCCGGCACGATCAGCCGCAGCGGCGCACTGGACATTCCGGTGGCGCGCAGCCCGGCACTGGGCTTCACCAAGACCGCGGATGTCACCCAGGTGCTCAACCCCGGCGATGCCATCGTCTACACGCTCAGCGCCACCAACAACGGCAATACCACCCTGACCAACCTCAGCATCGCCGACCCGATGCTGCCGGCGCTGTCCTGCACGCCGGCCATTCCGGTGGCGGCACTGGCACCGGCCGCCACCGTCGTCTGCCAGGGCACCTACATCGCCACGCAGGCCGACTTCGACACCAACGGCGGTGGCGACCAGGCGATCGACAACACCGCCACGGCCAGCAGCGATGGGACCAGCACCACGGCCAGCGCGCAGGTCACCCTGCCGCTGCCGCAGCAGTCGCTTGAGATCGACAAGGCCGCCGGCACGCCCACCCTCAACCTGGGCCTGGACCCGGCGGTGACCGACGCCGGCGACACCATCACCTACACCTTCGTGGTGACCAATACCGGCAACCAGAGCCTGTCCGCGTTGGCGGTGATCGACACCAACCTCGATGCCACCGCCACCTGCGACAAGACCACGCTGACGGCCAGCGGGCCGGATGCGGTGGCCACCTGTACCGGTGTGCACACCATCACCCAGGCCGAGATGGACAACGGCACCGTCACCAACACTGCCACCGCAGAAGGGACGCCGCCGGGAAGCGCACGGGTGAGTTCGTCCCCGGATTCGGCGGTGGTCACCCTGGCGCCGCAGCCAGTGCTGGTGCTGGACAAGACGGCGGGCGCGCCGACCGTGGCCGGGGGCGCGCTGCCGACGGTGACCGACGCCGGCGACACGATCAGCTACAGCTTCGTGATCACCAATGCAGGCAACGTCACCCTCGACAACCTCACCGTGGCCGATCCGCTGCCCGGCATGCCCGCGATCAGCTGCCCGCCGGGGCAGCTGGCGCCGGGGGCAAGCCGCACCTGTTCAACGGTGGTGTACACGCTCACCCAGGGCAACCTGGATGCCGGGTCGGTAACCAATACCGCCACCGGGCAGGGCACGCCGCCCTCGGGACCCAATGCCACGGGAGACGACAGCACCACCACGCCGCTGACCGCAGGGCCCGCGCTCATCTTGGCCAAGACCGCGAACCCGACCACCTACGCCAGCGTCGGCCAGTCCATCAACTACAGCTACGCGGTGACCAACACCGGCAACGTCACCCTCAACACCCTGGCGCTGACCGACGACCGCATCGCCAGCATCAGCTGCCCGGTCACCACGCTGGCGCCGGGCGAGGGCACCACCTGCACCGGCACCTATCCGATCACCCAGGCCGACCTGGATGCCGGCAGCGTGACCAACACCGCCAGTGCCAGCGTGGTGCCGGCGCAGGGCAGCGTCGCCCCGGCCAGCGCGCAGGCCACCATCACGGCCGTGCAGACTCGTGCGCTCGCGCTGGTCAAGAGCAGCACCGCCACCGGCTTCAACGCGGTGGGCACCGTACTGCCCTACAGCTACCTGGTCACCAATACCGGCAACATCACCCTGACCGACCCGGTGACCGTCAGCGATGACCGCATCGCAGCGGTAAGTTGCCCGGCGCTGCCGGCGGGCGGGCTCGCGCCAGGAACCAGCGTGACCTGCACGGGCACCTACACCGTGACCCAGGCCGACCTCGACGCAGGCAGCGTCACCAATATCGCCACGGCGCAGTCCGGCGCGGTGAGTTCCGCGCCATCCACGGTCACCATCACCGGCACCCAGCAGCCGGGTCTGGGGCTGGACAAGACCACCACCAGCAGCGGCTACGACAGCGTGGGCGACACGCTGGCCTACAGCTACCGCGTCACCAATACCGGCAACGTGACCCTCACCGCTGCGGTGGTGGTCGCCGACGACCGCATCGTTGCGCCCAACGTGGTGACGTGCCCGGCACTGCCGGTGGGCGGGCTGGCACCGGGCGCGGAGCTGGTCTGTACGGCCACCTACAGCGTCACCCAGGCCGATCTCGATGCAGGCAGCGTGACCAACACCGCCACTGCGACCTCCGGCAGCACCACGTCGGGGCCGGATTCGGTGACGGTCAGCGGGGTGCAGAATCCCGCCTTGAGCATGGCCAAGGTGGTCAGCGATGCGCCCAACCCGGTGGTGCTCGGCAGTGTGCTGGAGTACACGGTTACCGGTACCAACAGTGGCAACACCACCCTGACCAACGTGGTGATCAGCGACAACAGGATCACCCCGTCCAGCACTACCTGCGCCAGCGTGGCACCTGCCGGCACCTGCGTGCTGGTGGGCACCTACACGGTGACCCAGGCCGACGTCGATGCCGGCCAGGTGCTCAACATCGGCAGCGGCATCTCCGACACCACGCCGCTGACCCCGTCGCCGCCGACGATCACCCCGGTGCAGCAGCTGCGCGGGCTGACCCTCGACAAGGCCAGCAGCACCGCCACCTATACGGCAGTGGGCGATGTGCTGAGCTACACCTACGTGGTGACCAACAGCGGCACCGTCACCGTCACCGGCCCGATCTCCGTGATCGACGACCGCATCGTCGCGCCCGGCACCGTGAGCTGCCCGGCACTGCCCGCCGGTGGTCTTGCCCCGGGTGCCAGCCTGACCTGCACCGCCAGCTACGCCGTCACCCAGGCCGACCTCAACCAGGGCAGCGTGACCAACACCGCCACCGCCACGGACGGCACCAGCACGTCCGCACCCGACAGTGTGACCATCAACGCCACCCAGCTGCCGTCAATCAGCCTGGACAAGACCGCCAGCGTGGCCGACAGCAATGGCGACGGCATCACCGGCGATGCCGGAGACGTGATCAGCTATGCGTTCAGCGTGACCAACACCGGCAACGTGCTGCTCGCGCCGGTAACCGTGGTCGATCCGCGCCTGCCGGGGCTGGGCTGCACCGTGCTGCTACTGCCACCGGGCACCACCACCGCCTGCACGGCCAGCAACAACACCTACACGGTCACCTTCGCCGACGAAACGGCCACCACCGTGGTCAATACGGCAACGGCCACCGGCGATGCGCCGGGCAGCGCACCCGACGCCACTGCGACCGACACCGAAACCACGCCCACCGCCATCACCCCGGCCGCGATCACCGTCAACAAAAGCGCCCAGCCCGCATCGGGCACGCAGGTGGCGCCGGGCGATGTGGTGCAGTTCACCCTTACCACCACCGTCGCCAACAACGAACTGCACGAGCCGCTCACGCTGACCGACACCCTCGGCGATGGCTTCAGCTTCGTGGCCGTCACCAGCCCCGGTGCCTACACCTGCAATGCCGCCAATCCGCTGGTGTGCACGCTGCCGGTGGGTACCGCCGCCGGTACCTACGCGGTCGTGTACACCGCAACCGTGGATGCCGACGCCACCGGCACGTTGCGCAATGCCGTGGTGCCCAGCAAACCGGCCGGCATCGATCCGGCGCCGGTCTGCCAGAGCTGCAGCACCGATCATCCGGTGGTGCCGTCCACCGCGACGGTGAGCAAGAGTGCCACCCCGCCCAGCGGCAGTTTCGTGCAGCAGGGTCAAGCCATCACCTATACCGTCACCACGGTGATCGCGGGCTCGGCCACGACCCAGCCGGTGATCCTCACTGACCAGCTGGACGCAGGGCTTGGCCAGGTCAGCGTCGCCGCCGCCGGGGCCTACACCTGCAGCGGCAACCTGGCCTGCATCCTGCCTATCGGCACGCTGCCGGGCAGCTATCCGCTGGTGTACACCGCCACCGTTGCCGCCGACGCCAGCGGCACGCTGCACAACGTGGTCAGCGCGGCCAACCTGCCGGGCGGCGATCCGGACCCTGTCTGCGTGCAGTGCAGCACCGAACACACCGTCGAACAGCCCGCGCTGGAAACCGCGAAGCGGCTTGCCGCCAGTACTGATCCCAGCGGCGAAGTGAGCACCGGCGATACGCTCACCTACACCGTCACTGCCACCAACACCGGCAACGTGGCGCTGAGCGATCTCACCATCGACGATCCGCTGATCACGCCCAACCGCATCGTCTGCGCCAGCGTCGCGCCCGGCGGCGAATGCACATTGACCGGCACCTATGTGGTGACCCAGGCCGATACCGATGCCGGCACCGTCGACAATATCGCCACCATCACCGCGCAACCCGGCCCCGGCGGCAGCCCGCTGCCCCCGGCGGTGTGCCCCCCGGGCTCGGCCGATGCGCGCTGCCGCCCGGTGCTGAACCTGCCGATCGTGCGCCGGCCGGCGCTGGCCACCACCAAGACCGCCACGCTCAGCGTGGACCGCGGTACCCCGGGCAAGGGCAATGCCGACGACGTGGTGACCTATGCGGTGACCGCCACCAACATCGGCAACGTGACCCTGGACCAGCTGGTGATCCAGGACACCCTGCAGGGCGGCACGCCTACGCTGCTCAGCTGCGCGCCCACCCAGCTCGCACCGGGGCAGAGCGCTACCTGTGCCAGCTACGACCACACCATCACCGAAGCCGATGCCGGCGTGGAGGGTGGCCAGTTGAACAACACCGTGCTCGCCACCGGCCAGCCCACCGGGGCCGGGCTGGCCAGCGCCACCGCCACCGCAGCAGCCGTCATCGCCGTTGAAAACGCACCGGCCGATATCCGGTTGGGCAAGGTCGCCAACGTGCGCGAAGTGAAGGTGGGCGATCTGGTGCGGTACACATTGACCGCGCAGAACGTGGGTGACATCGACCTGGTGGACGGCTACCTGATCGATACCCCGGCGCCGGGCTTCACTTACGTGGAGGGCTCGCTGCAGGGCGATGATGACGATCATTCGGTCACCGCGAGCGGCAGCGCGCCGCTGCGCATCAACGACCTCGACATCGCCGCCGGCAATACCGCGCGCCTCTCCTACCTGATGCGGGTCGGCGCGGGCGTGCGGCCGGGCACGCTGATCAACAGGGCGCAGACCTTCGCGCCCACCGACAAGGCCGCCTCCAACGTGGCCACCGCCGAAGTGGTGACCGGCAGCGACCCGCTGCTCGACGACAGCCTCATCATCGGCAGCGTGTTCGATGACCGCGACGGCGATGGCTGGCAGGACAGCGCCGCGCTGACCGGTCTCAAGGCACGGGGCGGCTTCGCCGCCGAGGCCTATATCGCCGGTTCGACCACCATCGACCGCGGCAACGGTCCGCAGCCGGTGGCGGACGCCAGCGCGCCGCTGCTGCATGGGATTGCCCTGGGCGAGCTGGGCGGACGCAGCAGCGAGGCCGCGCCGACGGGGACGATCGTGGTCCGCCAGCGGCTGCGCGAGCCGCGCTTCACCGACGACTTCGTGCTGACCAGCCGGCAGGGCGTCAGCGTGCACCTGGCTGCCGACGGCAGCACCCGCCGGCAACGTGTGGGCGATGCCGCCAAGGGCCTCACCGCTGCCCAGCCGAGCGTGAGCCGCAAGGTGATGCCGGGCGAGGGCGGCTACGTAGTCGATTACGTGATCGCCAACGCCGGCATCGACGAGAGCGGCATTCCCGGCGTACGGATCGGCTCGGTGGAAGGGCTGCTGATGGAGACTGACCAGTTCGGGCGCTACCACCTGGTAGGGGTCTCCGGCGGTGGCCTTGCGCGTGGACGCAACTTCATCCTCAAGGTGGACGCGGCCACCTTGCCGGCCGGAACGACCTTCGTGACGCGCAACCCGCTGCTGCGCCGGATCACGCCCGGTGTGCCGGCCCGCTTCGATTTCGCGGTTACCCTGCCGGCCACCGTGCTGGAAGAGCAGCGCGAGGTGGAGATGGTGTTGGGCGAAGTGGTCTTCGCGCCGGACAGCGCCCGCATCGGCGAGCGTTACCAGCCGGTGATCGAAAAGATGGCCGAGCAGGCGCGCGGGCAGGGCGAAGGCGAGATTGTGATCGCCGCCAACGGTGGCAGCGAGACGCTCGCGCTGGATCGTGCCAACGCCGTCCGCCAGGCGCTGGTGAGCGCGCTGGGCAGCAACGGCGCAGCCATCCGCGTACTCGCGCGCGCCGACGTGGACGACCCGGCCTCGTTGCTGGTCGGGGTCGACCAGGGCGGCGCACTGGTCGGCACGGTGCTGTTCGATACCGACAGCGCGGTGATCCGCCCGGCCATGCAGCCGCTGCTCGAGCGCATCGCGCAGCAGCTTGAACAGCGCGGCGGCGGGCGCGTGCTGATCGTCGGCCATGCCGATGTGCGGGGTGCGTCCGCGTACAACGTGCAGCTTGGCCTGCGCCGCGCCGAAGCGGTCTACGCCGCACTCCGCGCGTACCTGAGCCCCGGCGTGCGTGACAAGGTCCAGGTCGACAGCAGTGCCGATCCGGGTGCACCGCTGGATGCGCGCCCGGGCGCGGGAGAGGCACGATGAAGCCGCACCTGCTCAGCGGCGCGCTCGCCACCCTGATCGCCGGCATGGCGGGCAACACGCTTGCGCAGCCGGCGCAGGATCCGTCGCCGGCGGCGCAGACCCCGCCGGTCAGCTGCGGTGAACGGGAGTGCCATGAAGGCGAGGGGCTGCTGCTGCGCATCCGCACGCGCGGCAAGACCGACCCGGTCACCGAAGGGACCGACGCGCAGTCCGGTTCGGACGCCCTTCAGCCGGACCGCCGCGTCACGATCTCGGCGCCGCCGCCGGGGCGTGCCGTAGCGACCGGGCGCTTCAACATCCGCCTGCCCAGTGGCGGCGTGCTCTGGGCCACCGAGGACCCCAACCTGGGCCAGCCCGAACTCTCGGCCTCGGCCCCGTCGCTGGTCGCCTTCGAAGACGGGCGCATCCAGAAGCCGGTCCCGTTCTATGTGCGCGGCAACTACGGCGACTTCATCGAGCGCATGGAGATCCTGGTCTACCGCGCCACCGACGTGGACCTGATCGCGCCGCTGGCGCACATCCCCGTAGAGGTATCGGCGGTCAGCCAGGTGGAGTGGGATGGCACGTTGCCCGCCGGGGAACCGTTCCGCGCAGGCGATGAACTGCTGTATGTGGTGCGCGCCTACGGCCACAACGGCATCTTCGACGAGACCGTGGCGCAGCGCCTGCAGCTGGTGCGCCCGATCGAGGCCGACAGCCAGCTGCGTGGACTGCGCAGCCAGGTGGAACGCAGCCAAGGCACCTCGCTGGGCGTGGACCAGGCCCTGCAGCAGAGCCTGATCGACACGGCCTTCGCCGCCAATGGCCTGCGCCTGCAGAACATTCCCATCTACGGTTCGCGCATCCGCATCACCGGGCGGGATATTCCCGAGTCCACCTCCCTCACCATCAATGGCGCTTCGTACCCGGTGGACATGGAGCGCAAGTTCGTCGCCGAATACCTGGTCCCGGTCGGCCTGCACCGCTTCGACATCGCCGTGCGCGGTGGCCGCGATGGGGTGGAGCAGCAGCACACCCTGGAAGTGGATGTGACCGGCAAGTACTTCTACGGCATCGGACTGGCCGATGTGACCATCGCCCAGAACACTGTCAGCAGTGCCACCGCACCGTTCGCGGTGGACGAGCGCTACAGCGACGACGTGATCAGCGATGGTCGGCTGGCGTTCTACGCGAAGGGCAAGGTGCGCGGCAAGTACCTGGTGACCGCGCAGGCCGACACGACGGAGCAGGATATCGAGCATCTGTTCGACGGCTTCACCGAGGCGTGGCCACAGGACATCTTCCGCCGGCTGGACCCGGACCTGTACTACCCGACCTACGGCGACGATTCCACCACCTACCGCGACGTGGACAGCATGGGCCGCTTCTACGTCCGGGTGGACTGGGACAAGAACCAAGCCCTGTGGGGCAACTTCGCCACCGGCCTGACCGGTACCGAATACGCCCAGTACGTGCGCTCGCTGTACGGCGGCGCACTGAGCTGGCGCTCGCAGGCCATCAACCCCTGGGGCGACCCGCGCAGCACGCTTCGCCTGTTCGGTGCCCAGGAGCAGACCGCGCCGGGCCACAACGAATTCATTGGTACCGGCGGCAGCCTTTACTACCTGCGCAACACCGACATCCTGCCCGGGTCTGACCAGGTGGTGCTGGAAATCCGCGACCGCACCACCGGGCGGGTGGAAAAGCGCATCACCCTGCAGCGGGGTACCGATTATGAAATCGACGAGATGCAGGGTCGGCTGCTGCTGACCCGGCCGCTGAGCCAGGTCACCCGCGAGAACATGCCCACGCTCACCCGCGATTCGCCGCTCGACGGCTACCAGCAGCATCTGTTGGTGGACTACGAATGGCTTCCGTCCGGTTTCGATGATGGCGAACTCACCGCCGGCGTACGCGGCAAGCAGTGGCTCGGCGACCACGTCGGCGTGGGCGTCACCTACGTGGACGAGAATCGTGACGGCCAGGACTATTCGCTGGCCGCAGGCGACCTGACCCTGCAGGCAGGCAAGGGCACCTTCCTGAAGCTGGAATACGCGCACACAGAATCCTTCGGGGTGCCGTCGTTCTTCTCCGACAATGGCGGGTTTACCTTCATCCGCAGCAACAGCACCGACCCGCATCGCGAAGGTGACGCCAAGGCTGTGGAAGCCCGCGCCAATCTGCGCGAGCTGGGCTGGACCACGCTGGACTGGAGTGCCGGCGGCTGGTGGCGCGAAACCGAGCCGGGCTTCTCCATCGCCCGCCACGACACGGGACTGCCGGTCACCGAGTATGGCGCCGAGGTGCTGGGACGGCTGACCCGCGAGCTGGGCCTGTATGCCCGCTACAGCAAGGCCGAAAGTGGCGACGAGCAGTTCACCCAGGCCCAGGCCACGCTGGAATGGCGTCCGGATGACTGGAACACCCTCAGCGCAGAACTGCGCCGGGTGGAGGAGGGCCGTACCGACGATCCCGCCGCCGGGCTGCTGGGCGCGGTGAAATACAGCCACCGCTTCAGCACCGCGCTGGAGCTGTATGGGCTGGTGCAGGGCACCCTGGATGATGACGGCGGGCGCTACGCAGACAACAACGCGATGGCGGTCGGAGGCGACTACCTGCTGGATGACCGTGCCAGCGTGGGTGCCGAAGTCAGCACCGGCGACCGCGGCGATTCGGCCACGGTCGATGCCGAGTACAAGCTCGATGCGGATCACTCGCTCTACGGTGCCTACACGTACTCCACCGATACGACGGAGTACGAGTCCCTGTTCAACCCCACCCGCCAGAACGGGTGGTCGCTGGGCCAGCGCTGGCGGCTGTCGAGCCGCGCCAACCTGTTCAACGAAAGCCAGTTCCTGAAAGAGCCGGATCAGTCCGGGCTCGCGCATACCATGGGCATGGATTTCTACCCGGCGCAAGGCTGGAACCTCGGTTTCACCCTGCAGTCGGGCGACCTGGATACGGTCGACGGCGGCCACGTGGACCGCAGCGCCGTCAGCGTCAGCGGTGGTCGCACCTCGGCCGACACCGACTGGCGCAGCAAGGTCGAATGGCGCAAGGACACCGGCAGCGAGCGCCGCGAACAGTGGGTCACCACCAACCGGCTTACCCATCGCTTCAACGACAGCTGGCGGATTGCCGGGCGGCTCAACTATTCGCGCACCACCGATGAACTCAACGCGCTGGCCGGCGCCCGGTTCTGGGAGGCCAACTTCGGTTTCGCCTACCGTCCCTGGAACAGCCAGCGCTGGGCCCTGTTCGGCCGTTACACCTATCTCTACGACCTGGCCACCGAGGCGCAGCTGGGCGGCGCCGACCAGGACCAGAAGAGCCGGATACTCTCGCTCGAGGGTGTCTACAAATACGACACCCAGTGGGAATTCGGCGCCAAGCTGGCCCGCCGCGAAGGCGAGGTGCGGCTGGGCCGCGGCAGCGGGCCGTGGTTCGATTCGGCCACTACCTTGAGCGTGCTGCAGGGTCGCTATCAACTGCACCAGAAGTGGTACGCGCTGGGCGAGTACCGCTGGCTGGACGTCGACGAGGGCGGCACCCAGTCCGGGTTCCTGGTCGGCGTCGACCGCGACATCGGCGAGAACTTCCGGCTGGGCGTGGGATACAACTTCACCCGGTTCAGCGACGACCTGACGGACTTCGATGACGACCATGAAGGCTGGTTCCTGAACATGGTCGGCACCTACTGAGGGCGCATGATGACTACCAAGGCCAGCGTCTTTCTCCAACGCTCGCGGGCGCGCCATCGCGTGGTGGCGTGTGTGTTCGCGCTGTGCGCAGCGCTGCCTGCCCTGGTCGCGGCCCAGACGGTGCAACTGGCCAAGACAAGTCAAGGCGGGCAGGGCACGTTCAACTACACGTTGACCAACCTGAGCGGCGGGAGCGACACCATCACCACCGTAACGCCTGGAACGCCCCAGCTCTCGGCGGCAACATTCACCGTGTCCGATCCGGCGCAACCCGTGACAGTCATCGAGGCGACCAACACCCAGTTCACGCTCGACACGGCCAGTTGCGTCGATACCAGCAACACCGTGCCCGGCAGCATCGGGACACTGAGCGGCGCCACCCTGACCATTCCGGCTGCCAGCCTGCAACCCACGACCACCCTGGTATGCACGTTCGTGAACAGCCTGCGCGAACCGGACCTGGCGGTCACCAAGCAGGTGTCGCCGGGCGTCGTGGCCAGCGGCGGTACGGTGACCTACACCCTGACCGCCAGCAACGTGGGGGTGGTCGATGTGAGCAATGCGGTGCTGGCCGATGCGCCCGGTGCAGGCTTGAGCTGCACCGCGGCCGGAAGCTGCAGCGCCAGCGGCGGCGCCACGTGCCCGGCCAGCGTGCCGGCCGCGGCCCTGTTCGGTGCCGGGGTCACGATTCCCTCGCTGCCGGTCGGTGGCAGCGTAGTGGTCAACGTGCCGTGTACCGTGACGGCATCGGGAAACTGAGCCGCAACTACCGCCGTGCATCAATCACTGGGCGAGGCTCGGTAGAAGTACCGAAGCAGCTACGGGATTCATCGGCCATCCTCAAGCCAACCCTCGCGTGCCCGTTGATGATGGAGCATTCACATGTCAGGCAGCCTCCTCTTCGTCCCGCTGTGGCTGCTCACCGTGATGTTCTTCGTCGCGTTGATCGCCGCCCGCGAGCTGGGGTCCTTCCTGCGCAGACGAGAGAACCTGCGGAAGTCGCGGGAGCCGACGGCCACCGATGCCGATGAGGGCGACTCGTTCTCGACCAACACCGTTCTGGGCCTGTTGGCGCTGCTGATCGGCTTCACGTTTTCGCTCGCGCTCGGCCGCTACGACGAGCGCAGGTCGCTGGTGCTGCATGAGGCGAACGCGCTGGGTACCACCTGGCTGCGGACGGATCTGCTGGAGACGCCCGACGCCGAACGCGTACGCGCCGTGCTGCGCCGGTACATCGACGCACGCGTGGATTTCGCCAAGGCAAAGACCGCACAGCAGGAGCTGGATCGGTACGCACGCACCACTGCGCTGCAGACGGAGCTGTGGGCCGCCGTGATGTCGGCCACCGCCTCCTTCCGTGACACCCCGCGCGCGAGCCTGATGGTGACCACCACCAACGAATCCATCGACCTCGCCGGCGAGCGGTTCGCGGCCCGGCAGGACCACATTCCCCATCGCATCCTGCGGATGCTGTTCCTGTTCGCGCTGTTTGCCGCAGGGCTGCTCGGCTATGAACGCGTTCGCCAGCGGACGTCGACAACCCTGCTGCTCCTGTTGTTCTCGCTCGCCGTGGGCCTGGTACTGGACCTGGACCTGCCCAGTACCGGCGGCATCAACGTGCCGCAGGACCCCATGCTCGATCTTCAGCGTTCCGTGGCCCTGCCCACGCCTTCATAGGTGTCCGTCATGCACTGCTCATCCAACGCTGCTCGCCCCCTGCGCATACACCCGGTGCTGGCTGCGCTCGCCATGGTCCCGGTACTGGCAGGATGGTCCGGATCGGTATCGGCGCAGGATGCCGACGCCCTGGCGAAGAAGCTCTCCAACCCCGTCGCGGCGCTCATCAGCGTGCCGTTCCAGTACAACTACGACGACGGCTACGCCAATGGTGGTTATCGGCACACGCTGAACATCCAGCCGGTTGCACCGTTTTCGATCTCGCCGGAGTGGAACGTCATCTCCCGCACCATCCTGCCGGTGGCCTACCAGGAGGACGTGATTCCCGGGACCGACCAAGCCGGCCTCGGCGACCTCACCCAGAGTTTCTTCTTCTCGCCCAAGGAAACCGGCCCGTCCGGCATCGTCTGGGGCATCGGCCCGGCGCTGCTGGTGCCCACCGGCACCGATGACCTGGGCGCGGACACCTGGGGCGCCGGTCCCACCTTCGTGGTGCTCAAACAGGACGCGAGCTGGACCTTCGGCGCGCTGGTGAACCACCTGTCGGACATCGCCGGCAGCGGCTCCCGTCGCAGGGACATCAGCAACACGTTCGTCCAGCCGTTCGTGGCCAAGGCGTTCACCGGCGGCCGCACCGTGGCGGTGAACATCGAGTCCACCTACGACTGGAAGGCGAGCCAGTGGACCGTGCCGCTCAACCTCCAGTACTCGAAGGTCAGCAAGCTGGGCAGCCAGATGATCAGCTACCAGGGTGGGGTGCGGGCCTACCTGGACGGCCCGCGCGGCGGGCCGGACTGGGGCCTCCGGTTCAGTGTCACCTTGCTCTATCCCCGCTGAGCAGAGGCCCCCGTGAAGAGGGGGGCGGTGGAAGACCTTAGTCGGTGAACAGCCAGACCGCTGTCAGCCCGCCCATCAACAACAAGCCAAGGGTGAATACCGTGGTGGCGCGGTGCCGGGGGTTGATGACCCCCAGCTCGATGTCCCGTGTCACCAGCCGGTACCGCACCAGCGACCAGACCAGCAGCGCCAGCCCCAACAGCACCATGCCGAAACCGGCATTGCTGGCGTCATGCAGCATCAGGCGGCCGCCCTTGGGCGCTTCGTCGTTCTGGATCAGATAGGTGCTGAACCGGTTGATGGTGATCCCGAACCCGATCAGCGACACGGTGGTGCGCAGGTAGGCAAGATGCGTGCGCTCGTTGCCCAGGTGGGTGCGCCCGCGGGCGAGGTCGTTGGCCAGCGAGGCGGGCGGCGCGGTGTCTGGCGGGGCAGGGGCGTGGCTCATGGGGTCTCCGTTGGGCCGCAGCAGATGCCTGGAAGTGTGTCGTGCAGACGCGTGCCATGCATGCGTGTCAATGCGGAGACCGTGTCAGTAAAACTACTGCGGACGTGCACGCAGTAGAACTACTGGCAGGCATGGAAGGGAACTACGGATGCCTCCCAAGCGCCCCGGGTGAACAATTGAAATCCCATCGGTATCCCGCAAGGGAACAGGAGCACGTCGTGGCGAAGAAGAGCGTCGACTCGAGCAAGAAACCCAATATCCTCGTCATCTTTGGCGATGACATCGGCATTCCGCAGATCAGTGCCTACACCCGGGGGCTGATGGGCTACCAGACGCCCAACATCGACCGTATTGCCTTGGAGGGAGCGCTGTTCACCGACTCGTACGGTCAACAGAGCTGTACCGCCGGACGCGCGTCGTTCATTCTTGGGCAGGAGCCGTTCCGTACGGGGCTGCTGACGATCGGCATGCCCGGCGATCCGCATGGCATCGCTGAGTGGATGCCGACGATCGCCGATGTCCTGCAGGCGGAGGGCTACGCCACCGGCCAGTTCGGCAAGAACCATCTGGGCGACCAAGACCAGCACCTGCCGACCAACCACGGCTTCGACGAATTCTTCGGCAACCTCTACCACCTCAATGCGGAGGAAGAGCCTGAAGGCTACTTCTACCCGAAGGACCCGGCGTTCAAGAAGAAGTTCGGTCCGCGTGGCGTGATCCACTCCAAGGCCGGTGGCAAGATCAAGGACACCGGTCCGTTGAACAAGGCACGCATGCCTACCGTGGATGAAGAATTCCTGGAGGCCGCGCAGGGCTTCATTGGCAACAGCGTCAAGGAAGACAAGCCGTTCTTCGTGTGGTTCAACACCACCCGGATGCACGTCTTCACCCATCTCAAGCCGGAATCCGACGGTGTGACCGGCAAGGGGCTGCATGCAGATGGCATGGTGGAACATGACGGCCATGTCGGGCAGCTGCTCGACCAGCTGGACGAGCTGGGGGTGGCCGACAACACCATCGTGCTTTACACCACCGACAATGGTGCCGAAATCGCGCTGTGGCCGGACGGTGCCATGACACCCTTCCGCGGTGAAAAGGGCACCACCTGGGAAGGTGGCATGCGCATCCCCATGATGGTCCGCTGGCCTGGCGTGATCGAGCCTGGCACCGCCTACACCGACATCATCTCGCTGATCGACTGGTTCCCGACCCTGTGCGCCGCCGCAGGCGTGGACGACGTCGTGGGCAAGATGAAGAAAGGGTACAAGGCCGGCGGCACCACCTTCAAAGTCCATCTGGACGGCTACGACTTCACGAGCTATTTCCGGGGCAAGGCCGACCAGGGGCCGCGACAGGCGCTGTACTACTTCGACCAGGGCGGCAACCTCAATGCGATTCGCTACGCGGACTGGAAGGTGAGTTTCGCGGTGGCCAGTCACGGCAACATCGCCACCGCAAAACGCGAAGTGACGTCGTGGGCCACCATCACCAACCTGCGCATGGACCCCTATGAGCGGGGCATCGAGGAGGGCGGTGGCGCGATGCAGTTCATCGGGCAGCAGATGTGGCTGCTGGTACCGATCCAGGCGCAGATCAAGGCGTTCTTCAAGGACTTCGGCGATTATCCCTATCAGGTTGGCAGCTCGCTCAACCCCAGCGGCATCAACTACGGGTTGCTGCAGCAGCAGGACGCGATGAAGCGGTTGAAAGAGCTGGAGACATTGCGGACCAACTAGATCTGTTGGCGGGCGAGGGCGGCGCTTCGTTCCAGGAGCGCTGTCCTGATTGCCGTTGCAGTGAAAATCAGTCGCGTCATTGTGGCGTGAATGTTGGGCTGGAGAAAGACAGATCGTTCCATCGTCGGTCTTCTGCTCACGCCACGCCTCCTCTGGCGCGTAAGTTGCGGTTTTATCTCACTTAAAAACAGCAATCCAATAATCCTTGCGAAAATAAACTATTAGCTTCGACAATTGATGCGCCACGCGTCGCCTGCAATCATTGTCCGACCCCCAACGTCACAATTGGAACGCCCCGTGGATGACAGCAACGGTGATGCGGGCCCAGTGCAATTCCATGGATGGTCGCGTCGGAAGTTCCTTCTGGCGTCTGCCTCGATGGCGTTGCTCGCGGCCTGCCGGCGCAGCGATGAACCCGCTGCCAGCACCCAGCCAAGCGCCAACCAGACCCCACGCCGCGATGCGGCAGCAGCGGGCAGCACCGCTGCAGACACCGAATTCCTTGCGCTCTCCGTGGCCTTGACCGGCAAGGCCGATCTGGATCCGTCGGTCGCCGGCAGAATCCGCGCCGCGCTGGCTTCACTGGATCCGGCGACCACCGCCGCACTTCCCGCGCTGAAGCGTGTGGCCGCCACCGCGGACTCCCCGGCGAAGATCGTCGCGTCGCCAGGCGTGCGCGATGCGGCACTGGCCATCATCGCCGCGTGGTACACCGGCACGGTAGGGAAGGGCACCGCCGCCGTTACCGTCGCCTACCGTGACGCGCTCATGCAGCGCCCGGTTGCCGACGGGTTGTTCCCGGCGACGTATGCGCTGGGTGGCCCGGCCTGGTGGGTCGCCGCACCGCCGGCCGCCATCGCCCTGCGCTGACCCACCGCCTTCCTGTCGATTGCCGCGTGGCGTGCCAACGCCGCGCTTTCCGAGTGCATTCCCGTGAAAAAACCAACATTCAACAGCGGTGACGTCGATGCAGACGTCATCGTGGTAGGTTCCGGCGTCGTTGGCGCCCTGATCGCCAACCAGCTGGCCGCCGCCGGTCGCTCCGTCGTGATTCTGGAAGCCGGTCCCCGCCTGGAGCGGGCCGAAATCGTCCAGAACTGGCGCAACGCCAGCTTCGAGCGCCGCATCGGCAGCGACTTCCAGGGGCCGTACCGTCAGTCGCCACTGGCCACTGCGCCGCTGTACTTTCCGCCCAATGATTACGTGGCCCTTTCCGGGCCGGACGGCAACAGCTTCCGCCAAGGCTTCATCAAGGCCGTCGGCGGCACCACCTGGCATTGGGCTGCCTCGTGCTGGCGCCATCTGCCGGTCGATTTCAAGATGAAGTCCGCCTACGGGGTTGGCCGCGACTGGCCGATTGCCTATTCGGACATCGAGTCGTACTACTGCCGCGCCGAAGAGGCGATGGGCGTCTCCGGACCGAACGATCCCGAGCGCCAGAGCCCGCGCGAGCGCTCCAAGCCGTACATCGCCGACATGATTCCGTGGGGCCATGGCGATACCACCTTCGCCGAGGTGGTCAACCCGCATGGCTACAACCTGGTGCCGATTCCGCAAGGGCGCACCATCCAGCCGTTCAACGAGCGCCCGGCGTGCTGTGGCAACAACAACTGCCAGCCCATCTGTCCGATCGGCGCCATGTACAACGGCGTCCACACAGTGGATGCGGCCGAGAAAAAGGGCGCGGTGGTGCTGGACGAGGCCGTGGTGTACCGCATCGACACCGACCAGAACAACACCGTCACGGCGGTGCACTGGTACGACCGTGAGCGTGTCAGCCACAAGGCCACCGGACGGCAGTTCGTGATCGCGTGCAACGCACTGGAAACGCCGCGCCTGCTGCTGTTGGCCGCCAACGCGCAGAACCCGAACGGCATCGCCAATTCTTCCGACCAGGTCGGCCGCAACATGATGGATCACTCGGGCTTCCATTGCTCCTTCATCGCCGACCGTCCCATCTGGCTCGGGCGCGGTCCCGCGCAGTCCAGCTGCATGGTGGGCCCGCGCGATGGCAGCTTCCGCTCGGAGTACTCGGCCAACAAGATCATCCTCAACAACATCAGCCGCGTTCCGGTGGCCACCCAGCAGGCGCTCAAGATGGGTCTCGTCGGCGAGGCGCTGGACGCCGAGATCCGCCGGCGCGCGGTGTACGGCGTGGACCTCTCGATCAGCCTCGAGCCGCTGCCGGATCCGAGCAACCGCCTGACGCTGTCGAAATCGCGTGTCGATGGCCTCGGCCTGGCCTGCCCGGATATCCACTATTCGCTGGGCGACTATGCGCGCAAGGGCTACGACAAGGCCTGCGAGCAGCTGCGCCATATCGGCACCTTGTTCAATGCCGACGAGTTCGAGATCACCACTGCGCTCAATGCCAACAACCACATCATGGGCTCCACCATCATGGGCAGCGATCCGCGCGATTCGGTGGTGGATGAGAACTGCCGCGCGCACGACCACGCCAACCTGTGGTTGCCCGGCGGCAGCGCGATGGTGTCGGCAAGCGTGGTCAACAGCACGTTGACCATGGCCGCGCTGGGTTTGAAGGCGGCCGATGCCATCGAGCGTGCCCTGTGAAGTGGCTGACCCTACCGGGCGTGCTCCTGGCACTGATGGCGGCGGCCAACGTCCACGCCGACGACGCGGTCGAGCGCGGACGTTACCTGGCCACGGCCGGCGACTGCATGGCCTGCCACACCAAGCCGAATGGCGGCAAGGACTATGCAGGCGGTTACTCCATCGCCTCGCCGATGGGCGAGATCTGGGCCAGCAACATCACGCCCTCGGTGAAGTTCGGCATCGGCAGCTACAGCGAGGCGGACTTCGAACGTGCCGTTCGCCAGGGCATCCGCAAGGACGGCGCCCGCCTGTACCCGGCGATGCCGTACACGTCCTACGCGAAGCTGACCGATCGTGACGTGCGCGATCTGTATGCCTACTTCATGGCCGAGGTCAAACCGGTCGAGCAGCTCTCGCCGTCCACCGACCTGCCGTTCCCGTTCAACGTGCGCCTGTCGATGGCCGGCTGGAACCTGCTGTTCCTTGATCGCACGGCGGTGCCATCCGATTCGTCCAAGAGCGCGCAATGGAACCGCGGCGCCTACCTGGTTGAAGGCCTGGAACACTGCGGCAGCTGCCACACGCCGCGCGGCCTGATGATGCAGGAAAAGTCGGGCCAAGCGCTGTCGGGCGGTTCGTTGGGGCTGTGGTATGCCCCGAACATCACCTCGGACAAGGTCAGTGGTATTGGTGCCTGGACCGACCAGGACATCGCCCAGTACCTCAAGACCGGCAAGGTCGCCGGCAAGGCCCAGGCGGGCGGCGGCATGGCCGAGGCCATCACGCACAGCCTGTCCAAGCTCACCGATCAGGACATCGCCTCCATCGTGACCTACCTGAGGACCGTGCCAGCGGTCGCGGACCCCTCGATGAGCAGGAACGCCTCATCGTGGACGCTGCGCACAGGCGCGGGAGCAGGGGAGGCCCGAATCCGTGGCACCGGTCTGCCACTGTCCGACGGCCACGTGCTCTATGACGGTGTCTGTGCCAGCTGCCATGGCACGCGCGGGGAGGGCAGTGCCGATCAGTACTACCCCTCGCTGGTCAACAACAGCACGGTCGGTGCCGCCACGCCGCAGAACCTGATTGCCACCATTCTCACCGGCGTGGATCGTGAGGTGGCCGGCGAACACACGGTGATGCCGCATTTCTCCACCGGCTCCTACGTACAGCGGTTGAGCGACGAAGAGGTGGCCAGCGTTGCCACCTATGTCCGTCAACAGTTCGGTCCGGGCGACAGCGTTTCTGCAGCGGACGTGCGCCTGGCGCGAGCAGGCGGTCCCAGGCCGCTGTTGATGACGTTGACCACCTACGGCCTGCCGCTTGGTGGGCTGGTGATCATTGCATTGGGTATCTGGATCTGGCGGCGCAGGGCGGCCCGGAAGAGGAGGGCGCTGTGATGCGCGCATCTGTAGTGGTGTTGTCGATCAGTTCCGTGCTGGCATGTCAGCCGGCGATGGCCGCTGATGGTGTTCCGGCCAAGCCGGTGGAGTCCGTCAAGCAGGTTCCGTTGAGTACCGGCCTGCCAGCGCGCGACTGGTTGCAGGACCGCGGCGTCACCCCGACGGCGCGCGTGGTGGTGTCCTCGAGTTACGTCGACGGTGGCTACCGTGGCTCGGGCACCGCCACGGCAACCCATGTTGATTTCGGCGCTGTCGTGGACACCGGCAAGGCATTCGGCGTGGATGGCACGTTGCGGGTGGTCTTGTCGGATCGGTTCGGACAAGCGGCGCACGACCGCTACACCGGCAGCTACATCCAGAACCAGGCGTTCTGGGGGCAGGGGCAGAACTTCCGTCTCAACGAGGTCTCTTACGAGCGTGCGCTGCTGGACAAGCGGCTCAGCCTGAAGGGTGGCTTCTTCTCGATGGGCAATGATTTCGGCGGGCTGCCTTACACCTGCAATTTCAACAACAACGGGCAGTGTGGTCATCCGCTCGGACCGATCTACAGCTCCGGCTGGCTCGACAATCCGACCGGGCAATGGGGCCTACGCGTCAAATGGACCGACCCTTCCGGCTGGTACGCGCAGACCGGTGTGTTCGACGTGAATCCGTCCCGCAAGCAGGCCGACAACGGTTTCAAGCTGTCGTTTGATGGCAACACCGGTCTGTTCTTCCCGGTCGAGCTGGGCTACGTGAACGACCCCGGTCAGCGCGGGTACGGCGGGACCTACAAAGCCGGGTACTACTGGGACACCTCGAACGCGGCCGTTCTGGACAATCCCGGGGCGCGCGAAGCTTCGCATCGCAGCGGCGAGTATGTGCAACTGGCGCAGCGCATCTGGAAACCGGAAGAAGAGACGGTACGCGGCATTTCGGCCTTCGCCATCGGTACGCAGGCCGATGTACGCACCGGCACGCTGCGCCGTTCGTGGGAGCTCGGCGTCAGTTGGCGCGGTCCATTCCGGTCACGCGAGGACGATATCCTGAGCGTGGGTTGGACGCGGCTGGATTTCTCACGGCGGCTGCAGGCGTACCAGCAGGCTTCCGGCCAGCAGGTGCAGACCCGGGAAGAAATGCTGGAGCTCAACTATGGCGCCCAGGTGGCACCGTGGCTGGTACTGCGTCCGGCGCTGCAATATGTGACGCGGCCGTCAGGGTTGTCAGAGCGGCCGGATGCGTGGGTGTTTACGTTGCAGGCGCAGGCTACGCTTTGAACGGTTGTGGTTTGGAGGGGGATTGGGGCGCGCTGCAGAGAGGTGGCGCGCTGGCTTCATCGTAGGGTGTAAGGATGAAGCTGCCTGGGTTGGAGTGAAGTATTGGGGGTCGGTTCGGGGTCTGGCCGGCCATCCGCGTTCTTACATAATATACATTATGCGAAATGGTAGATCTGTCCTAGCCACGCTATTTCAGGTGGCTGGGTCCCGCTTCAACGATCGACTGGATTGTTCGTCAGCAGACAATTCTGCCCCGTTGAGGCAGAGATTCTGGTCCGCAAGGCAGACATTCTTGGGCCGCCGCAAGCCGTCGCAGAAATTTCTGGGTGCTAGTTGTCTGGTTGAACAAAGTTCCGCCCTTGGATCGCCTGGGTGCGCCGGGTTCAAATGCAGCCATCCTGCCCGCAGAGTGCAGCCATCCAGCCCTCAGTCTGCGTTAGATCTGGGGCTTCTACCGTTAAATTTCCTGCAAATTCTCTCGATCCGGGGACTAAAATTGCAGTGCCACATCGTCTTGGTCTTCCTAGTGGGAAATGCAATGAACTCCCTGTCTACCTTGCAACAGATGATCATCGTCGCCGGCGTCGCTATAGCGCTTGTTGTTTCCATTACCGTGGCGGCAGTTCGGCTGGCCAACCGCCAGAATGCAGCAGAAGCCCGAGACCTGGCTGGAGGAAAATGCCCTTGTTGTGGCAAATCTCTTGATGGCTGAAGTGTTCCTAATTAATGGCCTTGGCTGAGATCTACGCAAGCCCGCGTTCCTAGTTTGTGGCCTTGGATGAGCTCTTCTTAGCTCGCTGCTTGGGGCTTGTCTTCCGTGGACCGGAAGTTACCTGGCTTCGTCTAAGGGCAGCCTCTAGATCCGCCGGCAAGTTCTGGAGCTTGGCCAGTTGCTCTTCTAGCGCTGCAGATCGGCCGCGCTGATTGTCTACCATCTGTAGTGCATCCGCAGTAGCTGAGTGTGCCTTTTCGAGGCTGCCCCGCATCTCTGCTTCAATTGATGCATGTCTTTTCAGTGCGCTGGCTAGCTGCGCCTGCAGCACCTTGCTCTCTTGCCTAGCGCGATCAAGCTCACCCAATGCGCGGTTTTCGACAGATCTGACGTGCTCAGCCAGGCTCTCGCGCTCAGATCTCGCGGATTCCTCAGTCTTTTGGAGCCTGTCGTAGAGCGCTTGGCGTGAGGCCTCCACTTGGTCAAGTCGCTGAATAGCGGCGGTTCGTTGCTCGGCCAGTTCCGCAGCCTGCAGCTGAAGCTGGTCGACCAATCGCTGCAATTCGGTGGCGCGGGTGCATGCGATGCGTTCCGCGGCAATTGCCGCCTCCGATCTCGCATGGACAGCGCTTATCTCGCCTGCAAGTGCCTTGGACCGGACAAGAAGCTCCTCTTGTTTGAGTGCAAGGTCCTCGCGCACCTCGGAGAACTCAGCAAGGACCGCATCACGCGCATGTTCTAGCGCTAGCGCCCACCATTGCCCGGCAAGCTTCCCCACCACAGCCGGAGCGTCTTTCACGACTGAACTCTCAGGGTACAACCGACTTCCGAGGCTTTGCCACCACGTCTCCAGCAAGCGGGTTACCGTGTTCGGGGAGCCCGTACCTAGGTGCGCCCGGACGCGCTCCACCGTCGGGCGCTCGCCCTTTGCCACAAGCGCGTCAGCGGCGCCGTGCACGTCCAGTTCCGTGATGCCGCGAGCCATTGAACTATCTCCTGTGCGGGCGCCCTGCCCCGTTGATTCCGTACTGGCGATAAGTGATGATTATCGCGGGTATAAACTCTAGTTCGTAGTATACATTACATAGTATGAAAGATAATTCTATGCTTCCCGTACTCGGCGCGACGGCCGCCAGCTTGGTGCTGCCGGAACAGCTGGCCCAGCAGGCCGCCGACGCGGTCCGCGAGCTGCTGGCCGAAGCCGCCGCCGAGAACACCACCCGTAGCTACACCAGCGCCCTGCGCTACTGGGTCGGCTGGCATTCGGCGCGCTACGGCATCGAGCTGGCTTTGCCTGTACCCGAAGCCACCGTGCTGCAGTTCGTGGTCGACCATGTCCAGCGCCGCTCGACCGAGGGCGAATTGGCCTGGGAACTGCCGCCCACCGTCGACCAGGCCTTGGTGGCCGCTGGCCTCAAGGCCAAGCTCGGCCCGTGGACCTTGGCCACCGTGCGGCATCGGGTCGCCGTCCTGTCCACGGCGCACCGGCTCAAGCAAGCACCCAACCCCTGCGAGCAGCCGGCGATCCGCACCGTGCTCAGTCGCGCCGCGCGGGCGGCAGTCAAGCGCGGCGAGCGGCCGCGCAAGAAGACTGCCATCACCCTGCCCGAGCTGGAAGCGCTGCTGGCCACCTGCGATGACAGCCTGGAAGGGATTCGCGACCGTGCCCTGCTCTGCTTCGGGTTTGCCAGTGGCGGCCGCCGACGCAGCGAGATCGCTGCGGCCGACCTTCGTGACCTACGCCGCATCGGTGAAGCGGGCTATATCTACCGACTGGAACACAGCAAGACCCAGCAGGCCGGCGTCACCGCGACCTCCACGCCCGACAAGCCGGTGCTGGATCGGGCTGCCCTCGCCCTCCAGGACTGGTTGGAGGCCTCCGGGATCACCGAGGGGGCGATCTTCCGGCGGCTGTGGAAACAGCGCGTGGGCCCTGCCCTGTCCCCGGCGGCGGTGGGTGAGATAGTGCAGCGGCGGGCGCGCCTGGCTGGGCTGGAGGGGGATTTTGGCGGGCACAGCCTGCGGTCGGGGTTCGTGACCGAGGCCAGCCGCCAAGGGGTAGCGTTGCCGGCCATCATGCAGTTGACCGAGCACCGATCGGTGTCGAGCGTGGTGGGCTACTTCCAGACAGGCGGGGCCACGGCGAATCCCGCCGCTCGTCTTTTGGAGGACGATTAGGAGTGGCGGAAACAGTGGGACTTCACCCCCCCTATTGACGTGCGGGCCATCGAGCAGCAGCACCATCGTCCACGGAGCAACCATGGATCTGAAAGACCTGACCAAACTGGGTGACCTTTCCAGCCCCCTGGAACTCCTGTCGAAGGGCCCCAAGGCGTTGGCGGCTTGGATGGAGAAGCGCACGCGGGAGCGGTACGAGGAATTTGCCCGCTCAGCGCTGGATGGCGGCGTATTCCCGGAGAACGCGGAGGCCATGACGCCGGAGGACTTCCTTGCCATGATTCGAGCCCTAGAGTTGGACGTTGAAGCCGAGAAGGCGACCGTTTACGGTCGCCTGGCCTGCTCCATTGCCACGGGCAAGGTAAAAGGCCACTTCAAGCGGCACTTCATCAAGGCCCTCAGTGAGCTGTCTTTCGGGCAAGTCGATCTTCTGCGCATGGCTTGGATTGCCAAGCGCTTCGACGTGTATCCGGGCGGCGGTGGTGGCAGCCGAGAACCCAGAGAATTCTTGGGTTTTGATTCGAAAAACAGCATCAACCGGCTGACGTTCGAGCGCCTAGGGATGCTCGGAGAGAAGGAACTGAGCTCGACGGGAAGTCAGTTCGTGGAATCCTGTTTCCGCGCCGACGAGCTGGAACCGTCGTCAGTGGGCTTCCGTTTGTGGGCTAAAGGCATCGTCCATACGGTGTGCAACGAGATTGGTATCCCCGGATGTGCCCCATTCCTTCGCGAAATGTCAGAAGGCTGCCACCGTGAAGCGATACGCAATCCGAAAACGGCGGCCCGGCGAGGACACTCCACGCGCGCGATGAGGCTCGGCCCCTTGATGGTCGTCCTGCTCGCTGAGGATCCCCAGAGACTTATTGCAGAATGGACTGCCGTTGGGGATGTCATTCGCGGGGCAGACAAGGTGATGGTGGCGACGACTGATTCGACCGCGGTTCTACCACCCGAGATGGAAGGCTTCGAACGAATCGATGCGTCGAAGGAGAACCTCACCTCTGCGGTGAACACCGTGCTTGCCAGGTTCGAGGAAAGCGGCTTGCGATAGAGCTACCCTGAAGTTCCCTGAGCATTCCCGGGCCAGCGGGTGAACACGGCCTTGCGTAGCTTGTTAAAGGCCGCCTGGGCCTCAGGACCAAGTGATGCCATGTAGCGGGCCAACGCATCGATCTGACGCATCGCAACCGATCTGGCAATCATGTCCGATGGAAGTTCGCCTTCAGCGATGAGAGCTTGAATGTCAGCCTTGACCCTGCCCACGGCCACGTGAAGTCTCTGGGGAATGACCTGAGGCCATTCACCGGGGCCTCTACGATAAAACCCGGACTCTAAGGAGCCCCGCTACTGAAGGCAGAGGACGTCATTCCCACTTTGCTGCACGCACGTACCGGGATCGAAACTTGACGACGGGAATACAACGAGGAACGACCGAAGAAGATCCTGGGAGGTCTGACGCCGGCCGCCTATGCCCAACAACTCGCGGCCAAAACCGCCAAGACTAAATCTGGACTCTAAAGGGCCCCGCTACTGAAAGCGGGGGGGGGGGGGCGTCGGAGGCGGGCTATATCTCTCGGATGGAGCACAGCAAGAGCCAGCAGGCCGGCGTCACCGCCACTTGGTCCCCGGACAAACCGGTGCTGGATCGGGTCGCCCTCGCCCTGCAGGATTGGTTGGAGGCCTCCGGGATCACCGAGGGGCGATCTTCCGGTGACTATGGAAACAGCGCGTCGGCCCTGCCCTGTCCCGTACTGTGGTAGGCGAGATCGTGCAGCGGCGGGCGCGTCTGGCCGGGCGGGAGGGGGATTTTGGCGGGCACAGCCTGCGATCGGGGTTTGTCACCGAGGCCAGCCGCCAGGGCATGGCGCTGCCAGCGATCATGCAGCTGACCGAGCACCGCTCGGTGTCGAGCCCTATGCTGTGGCCTGCTCTTCTGCAGCGCCCATATTTGCCGAGTAGTGATCGCCAAACCCTGCGGCCACGAACACAGCCTGGAACTTGGTGAAGTAGTAGCTCAGATCGTACTGATTGAAGTCCATCACCGTGATGTTAATCCCATCCTTGTGTGATCCTCGATCTAGGTAGCGCGCCAAGGGAGCGAAGGTTGCGTCTTCGTCGCCGACCTTCTTTAAGGCCTCTTTGAACTTGTCCTCTTGATGCGTGAACCAGAAAAAGTGTTCGAGGATGCAACGCATGGCGTTGGGCACCATGATCGCAGGCATGTTGGAGTCACGCGCGTCTCGTAGCACTTGCCACAGCGCCTGGTAGTCGTTCATGAGCTCGGCAGCCTTCATGGGCACGACTTTGGTGTGCTCGGACTTCACAACACGCAGGAGCTGGCACTTCTTTGACGCCTTGGCAAGATCGGATCCGCCGATCGTCTGCCGAAGCACTTCGTGCAGGAAGAACAGATTGTGTGTCAGGACGATCACCTGGCGCGGCCTGGGTGTTCCATCTTCCGGCTTGATCAGCTCTCCGTAGATGATGGAGGCAATGTCAAACACAAAATTGTGAGACAAGCTGGATATAGGATCATCAATGACCGCAATGGTCCTCCCGAGATCGACAGCGCCGGCTTCGGCGGTGTCTGAGCCGCCAAGGCATTCCAGGTAGTAGAGAAAGGAAATGAGAGTCTTCTCGCCTTCGCTCAATGACTTCATATCTCCTTCGGCTTGCCCGGGGCGCGCTAAACAATACAGATTTCCTTCGCCGGCTTTCCTGGCGATCGAGTATGACGCAATCCCCATCCGCGCGAGGCGCGAATTGATCTTATCCACCGAGGCACCAACACCGCTTTGCACACGACGCAGTTCCTTTAGCCGGGCGGCGACAGCCGTCAGCGCCTCACTTACCTCCACCTTTTCTTCCTTGTCCTTCTTCAGCACCTCCACTAGCGGGTCTTTGCCCGCTTTGTATGTGTCATAGACGGGCGCCCGCTCCCTTCGCATGACTTGCCAGAACATGGTCTTGATGCGCTCACGCTCAGCCACTCGATCCGCCACTCGGGTGTTGAACTGAGTGATCCGTTCGTTCACGGTAGCGATCGCCTTCGCGAAACTCTCAGTATCACTGGCTTCCAGCACAACACTCTCGCCCGGCTTTTCAATCTTCGACAGCATCGAGGCGGCGTTAGCCTTGATCTGCGCATGAAATAGATCCCAAGCCTGCTCCAGCCCCGGCTCTTCCTTGGAGAACGTCTGTTCGAGCATGGTCTTAGCTGCCACCTCGATCTCGGCAACACGCTGGGCATAGGTGTCGGAAAGCGACTGGATCCGGTCGAGCTTCGACTGCCTGTCTCCGTCCAGTAGCAACGCTAGATCTTTGGCGAAGCCAGCCGGCAGGTACTGCTGACAGAACGGGCACTCTGGATCATGCGCAAACTTTCGCCCCTGGCCCACCCAATCGCTATTACCCCACTTTTCGATGAGCGGGGCCAGACGACTGGTCGCAGAGACGGCAATCACCTCGCCCCAGATGACGTCAGCTTCAACGATAGCGAGTCCAGTTAGATTCAGAGAAATCTTGGGCTGGGAACTCTCTGTGCTGTTGGCGTCTGCCAGTCTTTGCTTTAAGCGATCAAGGTCGTCTAGCTCTGCATCGTCAGCAACGGTGCAAGTGCCCAGCTCCTCGAAGAACTTCTGACGATCAGAGTGAAAGCCCTTCATCAAGTCCCGGAATGGCCCTTGATCGTGGTCAGAATGTGCCTTCCAAGCACCAGCAATGGCAATGTCCCGAACTGCCTTGCCTGCGTCAATCGTCTGCTGGATCTTCGCGTCCAACGCCGTCGATTGCCCTTCAAGCTTTTCGGCTTCGGCTTGCTTCTCTTCGATCTCAGCCTGGGTGGCGGCGTCTTGGACGCCAATGGTGAAGATTCCGGGCACACCCTCGGCCGTGCGGATTACCTTATCTACGAAGCGCTGGTTATAGACGAGAATTCGATAGTCAGCGTTATTGCTAGTTTCCAAGGCGCAGTGGGCAAACTCTGCTTCGTTCCCAGCCAATCCTTGGATCACCTCGCCGATGGCTGATTTGCCGGCGCCATTGATGCCGTAGAGAAAAACTGGCTGGGGCGGCGTGTTCGACTCAAAGTGGATGGGGGTAGCTGTCGTTGGATGGAAGCTCTTGTATCGGCGAATGGATAGCCCCGTGATCACTGCGCACCCCCTGTGCTGACCTATTCCCCTGATCATAGTCCTATCCGGGCCGCCAAGGGAAAGGGAGGGCTTTCCGGTTCTCGCCTACCCTGCCCTCGACTTCTGGCGATTAAGGGGGGGGGCGGATCTGTCGCGCCTGTTGAGCTGCTTGCGGAACTGACATCCTTCATGCCGTACGTGTGAACGACAACATCTGGGTCGCATAGCTGGACCGGCACAGGCACTGGCAGGCGTCGGGCCTGTCTGCGCCTACAGCAACTATGAGCAAGGGCGGATTGGCGCGAATACATTGGTGGTCAGCCACGACGCGTGCCTACGCGCGGATGTCCAGCAAATAACCGCACGGCGGAGCGCGGTCTCGGCGAGCAGGTTGGCAAAGGCCATCCTCCCACACCCGTTCGGCTGGATGGGATAGGCGCCGCCGGCATGTAGTGTCAGGCTACATACTGCAGAAGTGCGTCACAGAGTCCTGTTAAGACGCATCTTGGTATCTGACAGAAGCGAGTGAACGAGAGAGTTGAAGTCCTTGTCAAAGCCTCCGATCGACGAGGTTTTGACGTCCGGGAAGCACGTCTGCAGATACGTCGAGGGTACCCATCCTTCGTACTGAGGGGCGCCCAGACCGCCAAAGACATCCGACATCGGATGTATGGTCATCGCTGCGACAGCATGCTGGAAGGTCTCTGCTCCGAAGACCAGGTAGGGGACTCGCTGCTTCAGGTCGGCCGGCAGCCCAGACTTTTCAAGTCCTTCTGTGACGAGACGCTCCAGCATATCGGTAGCGACGTTGCTGAAAAGCAGCCAGTCCTCAAGCGTTATCACAATGGAGAATATGCGGCATTGTGCATCATTTGTTGCGTCAGGTTTGCTAGTTTCCCGGTCAATGTTTCGGTAGTTCTGAAGGATGGCGTTGGCTAGGTACTGAATTTCGCTGCGCAAATCCTCCAGCTTCTCTGCAACCCGGCCGCGCAACGCCAGACGCTTCGCCTTGCACTCGATGTACGCCCTGCTTTGATCTTGGTCGATTATGAAATCGGCGCCAGCGAACTCGAGCTTCCCGACTCGCTGTTTGGCAGGCTGGGAGACCGAGTAAGTGGATGGAAGAGACTGCAGCATGCGGCCAATGATGTACTCGACCCCATCGCCATATGCTCTCTCAAAGCCCGCGCCCTTGGTGGCTACGTCGAAGAAGATGCCCTCGGTGAGCCTGCTCTCCACTGCGTATGGTAGGGGGCAGATCAGTCTTTCGGGATGGTCCGCATCAAAAGCGACCAGCGGCTTGAAGTGAAGCGCGTTGAACGTGTATTCCCAACAGTCGCCAAGGCGCTGGTCATCTATGAGCTTCTTCCGAATTTCGTCAGTCGTTCCCACGACTCTTGAAAAGAACCGCTCAGCAGAGCCCGGATCGATGCCCAATACTGAATAATCTGTGAGTCGGTTATTGCAGGGCCGCTGAGCTGAAGCACTAATCACAGCGAAGGCCATTACGAAGTAGGTGTCTACATCAATTCCGATCTGCGTCTCAAAAAAAGGGGCGAGACTATGGAAGCGATACAGCGCAAGGTAGCGCCCCATTTTTGCGCTGGACAATCTGCTGAACCGTGGGAGCTGCTGATGCGCGATCCGGTGAAGCGTCAGCATCACGCCCCCCTTCTTATCACCGTCGAACACCGCATCGCCGTAGTAGTAAAGCGCGTTCATCGCCCTTGCCAAATCATTCCATGAGGCCAAGGTGCGAACAGACGGCTTGCCGGACCGGTCCGCATGGAGCATCAGTTCCCTACCCAGTATGTCGAGCTGGTGGGGGAATACATGCTTCTCAAGACGAATGTGCACACCGCGACCGTCGATATGCTGGTACTGGTGTGGCAGTGGAATGCCGTCACCGGTCAGCCGGCAGTAGTGCCAGAGGTGAATCAACGAATCCTCAAGTCCGAGGCCCCTCAGCGCTACCTTCACTCTTCCGTAGTCAGCAGACAACTTCCTCACTCCTTGGAATAGGGCGGCATCGGGGCTTCATTGATGGTGCCTGGCACCGGAAAAATTCCAAGCCTGGTACAGCGCTAGCAACAGTTTCACGCCATTGTGCCGGAAAAAAGGGAATGGGCAACTGGCTGTTTAGCAAGGTTAGGCTTGCTTCCTTTCGCTGCTGGACTTGACAAGAGAGGGACTTTGCCTACCCCCGATAAATCTCCCTAATCCCCTGCCCGCCCAGCGTCTGCTTTCGGCCAGCAGCGGACACGGCCAGGAACCAAGATCGGCGCGCGGAAGCGGTTCGTCACCTGTGCTACGTCCGCGACGCGCCTGCACGGGCGAGCCATGAGCCGCCCGTACAGTGGCGAGCAAACGG
The DNA here is from genome assembly GCF_057839485.1 of Stenotrophomonas sp. KH_036_B. Taxonomy (NCBI): domain Bacteria; kingdom Pseudomonadati; phylum Pseudomonadota; class Gammaproteobacteria; order Lysobacterales; family Lysobacteraceae; genus Stenotrophomonas; species Stenotrophomonas sp. KH_036_B. The sequence continues at coordinate 2,163,350 of NZ_CM174491.1, forward strand.
GACGGCTAGGCTGCAGTGGCCTTAGTGGCAAGCCGAGCGGTCTCCTGGTCGTCTCGCCAACCGGCCGTAGCACCGCCATCCACGCTGAAGTTCTGTCCGGTGACCCAACTGGATTCATCGGATGCCAGATACAGAGCCATGTAGGCGACGTCTTCGCTGGTTCCCGCACGCTGGATAAGCGCGTGACGCAACTGCCAAGCCTTCGCTTCCGGATCCACTGCCTTGTCCGTCGCTGGCGTGCTGATGAACCCTGGTGCGATCGAGTTCGCCCGCACGCCGTGCGGCGCGCCCTCTGCAGCCAAGGCTCGCGTCATTGAAACAATGCCCCCCTTCGCGGTGGCATGGGCAACCTGCGCCAGCGGCTGAATGCCCAGCAAGGCCGAGTAGGAGGCGATGTTGATCAGCGAGCCGCCGCCCTCAATCAGTAGCGGCCACGCAGCACTGGTAGTGTGGAACACCAGATCGAGCTCCACGTTCATCACATGCCGCCACAACTTCAGATCCATCTGTGTAAATGGTGCAAAGCCGAAACCTGCGGCGTTGTTGTAGAGCACGTCGAGGCCGCCCATGCGCTCAGCACTCTCACGCACCCACTTTCCAGCGTCTTCAGGATTGGTCAGGTCCACAGTGTTGGCGAAAGCGGAATATCCCTCGTTGCGTAATGCCTCGGCTGTCGCCTCTGCGGCACCTGGACGGAAGTCGCAGCCGATGACAGTTGCTCCCTGCTGGGCAAACAGGCGCTGTGCCACGGCCCCCTGCCCGCCGCCCGTTCCAGTGATGAGAACACGTTTGCCTTCAAGGCGGCCTGGATTGTTGCTTTTCATGATTCACCTCGCATGACGCTGGATGGAAGAACAGCCTGTCAGGCCGTTTCGAGTGCCGGGTAGTCGACGAATCCGGCTGCGCCACCGGAGTAGAACGTGCTCTTGTCCGGCGCATTGAGTGGCGCGTCGGCGAGCAGGCGCGCCGGCAGATCCGGGTTCGCGATGAAGCTGCTTCCAAACACCGCAGCGTCTGCTCGACCCGCCTGCAACGCATTTTCCGCGCTCGCCTTTTCCAGCCCGCTGCCCAGCAGATACGCGCCGGCGAAGCGCGGGCGCAGCAGGGAATGGTAGTCAGTGTCGCTGCCGAACAGGGCTACATGCAGGTAGGCCAACTTGAGCGGCTTCAACAGGTCCACCAGGTAGGTATAGGTTTCAACCGGGTCAGCGTCGCTGATGTCGTTGAAGTTCATCTCGGGCGAGATCTTCAGACCTACCCGATCAGAGCCTGCTTCTTCGGCCATCGCCTGCAGCACTTCGAGCACGAATCGTGCGCGGTTGGCCAGACTTCCGCCGTACTCGTCGGTGCGATGATTGGTGGACGAGGACAGGAACTGTTCGGGCAGGTAGCCGCTGGCGCCGTGCAGCTCGACGCCATCGAATCCGGCTTCCAGCGCCCGCCGGGTGGCGAGGCGGTAGCTTTCAATGACTTCCTTGACCTCGGCAGTGCTCAGCTCGTGGGGTACTACGAAATCTTTCTGGCCTTCCTGGGTCCAGGTCTGGCCGCTAGCCCTGATGGCCGAAGGAGCGACAGGCTGTGCGCCGCCCGGGAGGAGCAGCGGGTGGGAGACGCGGCCGGTATGCATGATCTGCATGAAAATGCGCCCGCCACGTGCGTGCACGGCGGATGTCACGCGCTTCCACGCGGCGACCTGCGCATCGGTTTCGATTCCGGGGGTGCGCACATAGCCCTTCCCCAGCGCGGAGGGAAATACGCCTTCACTGATGATCAGGCCCGCGCTGGCGCGCTGCTCGTAGTAGGTGGCCACCATGTCGTCGGGTATGCCGGCATCGTTAGCGCGGGAACGCGTCATGGGGGCCATGACGATGCGGTTGGAAAGGGTGTAACGACCCACTTGAACTTCGGTGAACAAGGCGCTCATGTGCAATTCCTGGCCGCGCTGCGGCTCGCATCTGGGGGAAGGCCTCCATCGTGGAGAATTCCGCCTACGGGATAAAGGTGGTAATCTGGAAAATATTGCTCCATAGGTGACGCAATCATGGAACTGTTGAACGACATGGCGCTGTTTGTCGAGGTCGTGAAGGTGATGAGCTTCCGCCGAGCAGCGGAGATCACCGGCATCCCCAACTCAACCATTTCGCGCAGGATCAGCAGCCTGGAGAAGGCGATTGGCCTGCGGCTGATGCACCGGACCACGCGCAAGCTGGAGCTGACTGAAGCCGGGCACCTGTATTACGAGCGTTGCAAGCACATCGTCGAAGAGGCAAGGCTTGCGCACGAGCAGCTTGGCAACATGCTTGCCCAGCCCGCGGGAGTCCTGCGCGTGTCGATGCCGGTAGACTTCGCAGCGATGTACCTGGCAGAGCACATTGCGGATTTTGCCCGCGCCTATCCCGGCATCAGCTTTGAGTTTGACTTGACTCCGCGCCGGGTCGATCTGTTCACCGAACCCTTCGACGTCGCCATTCGCATCGGGGAGTCGGAGAACTCAAGTCTCATAGCGCGCGCGATTGCCAGCTTCTCGGCAGAGCTCTACGCCGCACCTGGGTACTTGTCCGAAGCAGGAGAACCCAAGCATCCCGAGGATCTGACCGCACACCAGTGCTTCCACATGCAGCGCGATGGTGAGTGGACCCTTCAGAATGACAAGGAGAAGCGGAAGGTGCCGGTGGCAGGCCGTTTCATCGTCAACAGCATCGGCATGATGCGTCGCCTGGGTGGACTAGGGTTGGGGATCATCCTGATGCCACCCAAGGCGGTGGAGGAAGACGTGGCAGCTGGCAGGTTGCAGCGGGTCCTGCCGCACTGGAGAGGCGTTCCGCTCACGGCATATGCAATGACCGAAACCAGACTGCTACCAGCGAAAACCCAGCGATTCATCGAGTTCCTGCGTGACCGGCTTTCCACCACGACGCCCCACGCCTCAACAGGCATCTGAAGCAGCAGGTCGGCTAGACCTGCACGCTGCGTTGTTGAATGCTGGCCGGCAGGTGCAGTACCAGGTAGTCGATCAGGCTCCGCACCGACGGCAGCATGCCGCGCGGTGGCGGGTAAAGCAGGTGGATGACATGGGTGGTGGCCGACCAATCGGGCAGCACTACCTCCAACATGCCACTGAGCACCGCACCGGACACGATGGGTTCTGGCAGCAGGGCCACACCCAAGCCATGAATGGCAGCTTCCAGCTGCAGGCGCAGATCATCAGAGGACAGCCGCGGGCCGTGCATCACTGTCTCCTCGCCTTCAAGGCGGGAACTCAGCATCCATCTTGCCTGGCCCTCGTAGGCGTCGCGAAGGCGACTGATCGTGTCCATCGCGGCGAGGTCGCCAGGCCGCCGTGGCCGACCCGTCTGATCAAGCAGCGCCGGGCTCGCGACCAGCACACGTCGTGCGCGCCCCAGCTCTCTTGCCACGAGCCCTGCCGTGTCATCCATGCGTACGTTGGCGCGCACCGCCAGATCGAAGCGTTCCCTGAGCAGGTCCGCCTCAGGGTCGCGCGTGTCCAGTTCCAGCTTTACTTTCGAATGAGACACCAGGTACCCGGGCAGGATCGGGGCCAGATAGCTCTGCGCCATTACCTGGGGGCAACTCAAGCGGACGGTGCCCGAGGGTTCGCGTTTGAGGTGGGCCACACTTTCGTAGGCACTCTTTGCGCCTTCCACCAGACGGCTGGCCTGGGTATACAAGCGCTCGCCCGCTTCGGTCAGGGCGATGCGGCGTGTGGTTCGCTGCAACAGGCGCACCCCCAGTGCATCTTCCAGCGCCGCAACCCGACGACTTAGTCGGGTCTTTTCGATGCCGGATGCTCTCGCAGCAGCAGAAAATCCGCCATGGCGAACTACCGCAGCAAAGTAAGCCAGATCGTTCAGGTCATCCATCGCGCAGCCATTGGTGCAATTCCGCACCAGTCCTTGGTGGTTTTGACATCTTATCGCAACACTGTTGCAAATGTAGGGTAATCGGCTTCGGGGCACCTGTACCCTGTTTCTGGAAACACTCATGAGTCAGGTCATGTCTGGCGTGGTGGACGCCATCCACGTAGAGCACGGTGCGCACTTCTCCGCACGGCGGCTGGACCTGGAGGGTCTGCAAGGTTTGGCTGCACCGGTCATGGCCTTGGACCACTACCGGATGCGCGGTCCGACGTTTGCACCACACCCACACGCGGGCTTTTCCGCCGTCTCCTACGTACTGGAAAGCTCGGCGGGCGGCCTTCGCAACCGCGACTCACTTCAGCACGACGTGGTCATCGAGCCGGGTGCGGTCGTGTGGACGCAGTCAGGATCGGGAATTGTCCACGAGGAGTTCCCCGCAGCCATCGGTCGAGAGGTTCACGGCATCCAGATCTTCGTCAATCAATCGCGGCGGACGAAGGTACTGCCGCCGCGTGTAATGCACCTGAAAGCCTGCGACGTTCCGGTCATCATGGACAAGCAGTTCAACCGAACCCGCGTGCTGAGCGGGCGCCTGTCGGGGGCGATTGGTCGCCTCGACCCTGCGGAGCCCTTCGACCTGTTTGATGTACATGTGATGGGCAGCTGGATCTACCCGGTACCGGCACGCCGTCACGCGCTGGTCTACGCGTTGTCCGGGGAGGTGGAGGTCCAGGCCGGGGGCGAGGTTCGGAAGATTCGAGCCTTCCAAGCGACCGCTGCACGCTTCACCAAAGCGTGCCCATTACAGGTCGAGCCCAATGGCGCTGCGCAGATTCTGGTGCTGACCGGTACCGACCCAGCCGAACCGGTGGCTGTGCATGGGCCATTCATCATGAACGACCAGGAACAACTTATCGAGGCTTTGGATCGCTACACGCGCGGCGAGATGGGACGGCTGCTGCCGCTGGAGGGCATCGCATGAAAGCGCCCTTGTCTCCGGAGCAGCGGTTCCGCCGGTGGGTATACAGCTCGTTGACCCTGGGCCTGATGCTGTTCCTGTATTTCATTTTCGCTGACCTGCACATGCCGGTGAGCCCGGAGGCACGCCTTGGCCGCATGGTTGTCCAGGTAGCACCGGAGGTGAGCGGCCGTGTCGTTTCCATCAACGTCCGCAATAATCAGAAGGTAGCGCGCGGGGATGTCTTGTTTACCATCGACCCGACGGATTACGCGCAGGCGGTGGCGGACGCGCAGCTTCAGCTCGAGGCATCCGAACGCGATAACCGTGCCATCGATGCAGACATTGCCGGCGCGAAGGCACAGCTCCTGTCCTCTCGTACGCAAGCCGCGGAAACCTCGCGCCAGGCGGCGCGCTACAAGGCGCTTGCGGCTGACCAGTTCGTTTCGCGGCAGGCAGCCGATGAGCTGGCATCGGCCAGTGCGGTCGCCGCCGCCCAGGTACAGATTGCCTCACGCGAACTGCAACGCCTTACCGTTGAGCGTGGGTCGTTGAAGGGCGACAACCTGAGTGCACGCCAAGCGTTGATTCGACTGGAGTCAGCCCATACCGGACTCGGTCGAACCACCATCCGCGCGGCAAGCGAAGGCACCGTCAGCAACATGCAGCTGGAGCAAGGGGCATACGCGGCAGCCGGGGTGCCCCGACTTGCACTGGTGACACCTGCGCCAACGCTCTACGGCGATTTCCGCGAGAAGTCGCTGCGCCACGTGGTGGCCGGGGACCGTGCTGCCGTGGTGTTTGACGCCCGCCCAGGCGAAGTATTCCGTGCGGAGGTCATTGGCATCGATGCTGGTGTTCGCAATGGCCAGCAAGCCGCCGACGGTCAGCTGGCCGTCACCGAACAGACGGACCGCTGGGTGCGCCAAGCCGAGCGCGCAAGGGTCAACCTGCGGCTGCTGGATGCGCCTGATGCATCGCTGATTGCCGGTGCACGCGCCACCATCCAACTGTACCCACACCACAGCGGTATTGCCGACGCACTGGCTGGTGCACAGATCCGCTTGATCAGCTGGTTGCACTATGTCTACTGATGCCAAAGCACCCTCGCTGCGGCACACATTGACCGAGAATGACTGGTCACAAGTCAAGCGCCTGGTCTTCGGGGGTACGCTGGCGTTTGCCGTGTCCAAGGTCTTCGGCTGGAACTACGGGTTGTTCTATGCCATCTACCCGCTGCTGCTGATGGGACTTGTACCGCTTTTCAATGCCCACATCGCGCGGCAGTTCCTGTACAGCGCGGCAGTCAACATCACCGCAACCACCCTGATCGCGGCCGTCTTCATTCGTTCTCCCTTTGTGATGACGCTGCTGGTTCTGCTGTTCTCGATGATGTGCTTCTGGCTGATGGCAACAGGAAGAGCCTTCCTCTTCGGTGCGATGTCGCTGGCATCCACCCACACGCTGGTGCACTTGGCCAGCTATCCTGAGACCGATGTCCTGAATCTCTTCGGCAATCATGCGTGGGCCACTGCAATGGCCGTAGCCGTGGCAGCAGTGTCCTATGCACTGTTCCCCGACAGATCGCCGCGACAGCCACCGCCTCGTGTGAAGAAGACTGCCAGCACGATCCGCCATCAGATTCTCCTGGGCAGCATCGGTGCAACGCTCTCCTTCATCGTCTTCCAGGTCGCGGATCTACGCGACTCATTGTCCGCACAGGTTGCCACCCTGCTGATTCTGTTTCCGATGACCTGGAGTGGTTCGAAGATGGCCAGCCTGCAGCGCATGACAGGTACCGTCGTCGGCTCGGTGCTTGCCCTCCTTATCCAGTTGCTGCTTTACACCCACTATGACCGACTTCTGTTGGTGATTCCCTTCTACGCCTTCGGGCTGCTCCTGTTCGCGGCCGAGCACGCGCGTGAGGCGTCAGGTCCCGCACGGGGCTTCGGCGCACTGACAGGGCTGGCAGCCCTGTTTGGCCTCGCCACTCCGTCCACGGACCTGTTTACCAACTCTCTCTACCGGATCAGCTCCGTTGCGCTCTCTGTGGCCGCCACCTTGTTCTTCCTTTACGCGACGCACCTTGTACTGAACCGCTTCGCAGCCACGCGGCTGGAAACGGCGGTGCAGTCCCGCTGAAATCGCCAGGAGACGCCCGCAGGGCATAGGGCGACACGCCACATGATTGCCCCACAGGTGCAGCAATCATATCCAAACGGCCATCTTTATCCCGTCCGCGCAGAGGAGCAAGATTCTCCCATCGCAACGACGGAGCACCTCGATGGCTCACCCCTCCCACCTCGATTTTTCCCTTGCCCCTCTGCACCGTGCCGGGAACGGCGGCCATTTCCGCGCCGACGGGCTGCGCGGCCAGACAGTGTCGCTCTCCCCGTTCCTGGGGGTGGACCACTACCGGATGAGCGGGCCGACCTTCCCCCCCCACTCCCACTCTGCCATGTCAGCAGTCTCCTACCTGCTTCAGGATTCGGAGACTGGTATGTCCAACCGCGATTCGATCGGTACCGAGAATCTGATTCGCCCAGGCGGACTGCATTGGACAACTGCCGGTAGTGGGGTGGTGCATGAAGAAGTTCCAGCGGAACCGGGCAAGTCAGTCCATGGGTTGCAGATCTTCGTGGCCCTGCCCGCATCCAAGCGTCACATCGCGCCCTTCCCGCTGACCATTGAACCCGATGCGGTGCCAGTGATCCATCATCCAGGGGTGCAGATCCGGGTACCAGTGGGCCGCTACGGAAGCCAACAGTCACCGTTGATTCCACCGACCGATGTGACGCTGCTGGACATCAGCCTGGAATCAGGTGCCAGCGTTGAAATTCCCTTGGCGGCTGGTGTCGCCCTGTTCGCGATGCCCATCCATGGCGCCGTCAGTATCCAAGGCCACAGGTTTACCCCGGATGATCTCAGCGTTCCGGTCTTTGCCGAGCACGACGCACCGCGCTCGCTTGTTCTCTCCGCGCAAGAGGGCGCGGCCCAGGTCGTGCTGTTCAGCGGCCAACCCTTCCCACTGCATTAATCCACCCCGAGGAGCACCACCATGAAACAGCAACGCTTCACTGCCGAAAACACCGCCCTGCTGCTGATCGACCACCAAGTGGGCACCATGCAGCTGATCAAGAACATCGACACCACGTTGGCCGCCAAGCAGTCGATTGCGCTGGCCAAAATGGCGAAGATTCTCAACCTGCCCACCATCATCACCTCAAGCCAGGAAGACAACGCGCAGGGCCCGATCCTTCCGGAGATTGCCGAGATCCTTCCTGAAGCGCACCAAGCCCGCGTAAAGCGTCCCGGCGTAGTCAATGCCTGGGCGTACCCGGAGTTCCGCGATGCCGTGATAGCGACCGGCCGCAAGAACCTCATCATGGCAGGTGTCACCACGGACGTGTGCCTGATCTTCCCGTCCATTGATGCCGCGCTGGAAGGATTTGCAGTTCAGGCTGTGATGGACGCGTCTGGCTCGCCGAGTGACCTGTCCGAGGAGCTTTCCCGCCAGCGCATGCACGACGCAGGCGTCGTGCTCACCACCACAAACACCCTGATGGCCGAGATTGCCCAGGACTGGTCCACGCCCAATGGCCAGCAGTTGATCGGCCTGCTGTTCAGCGATGTATTCCCGGCGATGGGCGCAGGCATTGCCTGAACCAGGTTGGCAACACGGTCGGGGCGCATTGCCCCCGACCGGCCTTCCTCACCATCAGCATTATCGTTCGAGGCACATTTGAAGCGCATGCAAAGCGAGCAGTCTGAGGTTCTGGTCATCGGCGGTTCGTTGGCAGGCTTGACCTTCGCCTTGGCATGCGGCACGCGGGGCATACCGGTACGCATCATCGAGCGGACCACAGGGCACGTGCAGGGAGGCGACAGCCTGAGCGTGGACCTCAACGCGCTGAAGGCAGTCACCGGCCTCGATCCGCGCAGCGCGCCTGTGTTGCCAGTGGTGCCGGCCTACCGCGAACTCACCACCTGGAATGCACTTTACCGCTGGCTCCATGATCGAGCTTCAAGTACCTCAGGTATCAGCATTGAAGAAGGAATGGGTGTGTCGGCGGTGAACGACGAACATAGTCAACCGTTCATAGTGCTGGAGGACGGAAGCACCCGTACCGGCCGTGCAGTCATTGGAGCGGATGGCTACCGTAGCCTGATACGCAGGTCGATCTCTCCGGAGGCGCCGTACGCGCAGTATGCAGGCTATCTGGTATGGCGCGGCCTTGTAGATGAGCGACTGCTTTCAAAACCGGTTGCGTGGCCCTCCGACGGTGGACTTTGGATTGATTTCATTGCGGGCTATCGACTGGTCGCTGCAGTCCTACCGGGACGCGATGGGTCACTTGAACCAGGCACCAGGCAGATAACATTCGCGTGGTTCGATGCGCACCAAGAGACGCTACTGCGCAGCACTGGTTCCCTGACCGAATCGGGAGGCATCGTGGGAACCTTGGCGCGGGGAACGATCGACGCCTCCGTCCGCGAGAAACTTCTCACCGCCATTCCATCGGTATGGCCGGAAATCTGGGCAGAGGCTGTCGAGGCAGGTATCGCGGGCGACAAAATTCTGAGTGGAGCGCCCATCGCGGAGTACCTGCCACAACGCCTGGCTCGAGGGAGAATTGCCATCATCGGAGACGCCGCACATACCGTCTCCCCGATGACAGGGCGAGGCTACCTGACTGGTGTGGAAGACGCTGGCGTCTTGGCGCAGGCGCTGGCTGACCATAGAGACGACGCACACGGCATATCCAAGGCGTTGTCGATCTACGATTCAACGCGGCTTCCCTACGCGAGAGGACTTGTTTCTCACTCCCGTCGAATCAGCCGCGAATACGTGCAGTACGCTGCAAATAACTGAGTTTGAGCCCCATGTCCGCTATCGGCCAGGAGCGGACCTCTACCCAACCCCTGATAACGAATCCTAATCCTGAAGCTGGATGCCTCCTCCCGCGTTTGGCGGAGGACAACTTCCGGCCCAAAGCACCTCACAACCCGGCGTCCGAGTCTTCTGCTCGACTGCGTCTTCTACGCCGCCCTCTACTCCGCGATTCCCAGTGCATCATGCTTTCTGATTTGATCTTCCGGCTAAGCACCGGCTCTGGATGCCCTGTCGATGGGGGGCGCTCCTCAAGGGAGATCGCTTTTCGGAACGTTGCAGGAGTCGAACGCTACCGGGGTGTCTCCTAGCTCCTCACAAGCGGTCGCTAATGACATGAGGAACTCAACCGCAAGCTTTCAAGCTTTGAAAGCCCAACCGGCGCAATTTCGCATTCCCAACCATGCGATTTGAAAGTGCTTCCACGCCTAATTGCCCGCGATTAATTGCATTGCAATCAATATGTTAGCCATATTGCAGGGGGTTGCGCGCACGAGTAGAGTTGTTGTCAGTGCGCGACCTTGCGCGGCCAGACCACGACTGAGTACGGCAGATGTCCGAAGACTCGCTCGAAACGAAGTACCTGCGCACCTTCGGCGCTGTTCTGTCTGCGGCCCAGACCGCGAGGATCCTTGGCTACAAGAGCACTGCGTCGTTGGCCAAGGCGCGCGCACGCGGGTCCCTGCCCTTCCAAATGTTCCTGCTGCCCAAGCGCCGCGGCTGGTTTGCCGACACTGTCGATGTTGCCGCCTTCGTGGATTCTGCGAAGGCATCGTCCGGCGGTTAGCCGCATTCCCCAACCCACCAGGAGTCCCTGAGCATGAGCTGAAACCGCCCTCTCTGACCCTGGAAATGAAAATGCCCCCGCGTCAACGAGGGCATTGGCCTCTCGAAAGAGCGAGAGGTAGGAATTACTAAACATCCCTAAGTTTAGACTCCTTCATTTCTTCCGCGAAGTCAAGCCGCCAGTGATGGTCGGCCAGACAGGTGTTGCCTTCATATGGGCCGGCATATGCCGAACCGCGGGAAGGTTGCGCCCTGGCCCGCCACGTCTCTCGCGGTGTGGTGCCACCGTGCACCTAATCCGGAGAAAACCATGCCTTCAGGAGCAGCCTGCCTGGGAACGTTCGACACTGCCCGGGTAAATCACCACAACCTGCGCCCCACCGAAACTTCCGATGCCGCTTGGCGTGGCTACCGAACCCGGCTAGTCGCCACTTTGCACGACATCACTCGCCACTACTCCGTTATGACTGCCGCGAACAGTCACCATGACGGCGGTGATATGTGCGCGGCTCGCGCCTTTCAGTCTAAGTGCCATGCCCTTGCCACCGCGCCCCTTGCGGTTGGCCGGCTACGGATTCAATGGGAGAGGCGTCATGGCTAGTCTTCCCCACCTTCTAGGTACCGCGTCAGACACCCCGCCCTCGTCTAGCACGGAGGCGTACACCGCTCGCCCACTCACGCCCTCTGAATCCACCAGACTGGACGCCTACTACTACCAGTCACCAAGGAATAACCAACGCCTGGTTGCTGTCGTGGAACCGTGCCGCTTGGCCTTGGCGCTGGATCTGGAGTTTGACCCAAGCGTGGCAACCTATGTTGAGCGCCCTAGAACATTACTGGTGCGTGGCCGAGAGGTTGAGCTCTGCTTCTGGATCTCCAGGAAGTGTGGCACCGAAAGCTTCATCGTATTCCGCAGACAGGCCGGCGCCACTGTTCCGGCGCTCCGCGCCGAACAGCAGTTTTGCGCCGAACTGATGGAAGCTTCACAGCGTGCGGGTTTGGACCTTGCAATCCGGAAGGTGCAGTCCATTCTTGCAGCACGGGTGGCCAATGCCACGCGACTTGAGCTGCTTCCTTATGTGCAGGCAGCTAGACGGTCGCGAGGAATCAGTGTCTTCATTGACGCAGTGATGACCCACATGAGAAGGCACCCCGTCAGCTCTTTCCATGCAATCGAAACGAGCCTGCGCCCGACGTTCGATTGGCGGGATATTCGCAGTGCGACCTGTCTTCTGGTACATCGCGGGGACCTGGCGATCAACTTCAATGAGAGGCTTCGGACCTCGTCGTCAGTTACGCTGGGAGCAGACCAATGAGCGGGGTGAGTCGCGAGGAGCTACTGTCCTGGGACCTGCTTAGTCCTCAAGGGCTGACATCAAACCAACTCACGTCCTACCAGGCTCGCGTTGACGCAGTTCATGCCGTCGCCGCAGGCTCCTCGATCGCTGCGGTTGCGAAGCGTCACGGGCTGAACGCCAAGACGCTTGCATTGACGCTGCGAAACGCACAGCAGACGTCCCCAGATGGCCGGCCGTGGGGTTGGCGCGCCTGCTTGCCCTACAAAGTGAGAAATACCAGCCCACGCCTTGTCGCAGACTTTCCAGCCGCTGCGGGACCGGGAGCATTCAATTCGTTCTTGAGAAAGCTCCCGGAGTTCGAAGAAATGCTCATAGGCTACGGCGGCCCACTGCCTTCGAGAAATGAGCGAAGCCCCAAGTTTGATCGCTTCTTCAAATCACTGAAGAAGACTGTGCACAAGTCCGTCCCGGCAGATCGCTATCCAGCGAACGATAAATCGTGCGCGAGGAGAAGCATCCTGCAGTACCTGAAACGACTGCGTCAGGGTTCTCTGTTTGTAGATGATGGCTTCGATATAGAGGACGCAACCCTCGCCAGCCAGCTGAACGAGGTGTTTGCACTACAGATGGGGGACTGGGTGCAGTTCGATGGGCACGCGTTGGACACGAAGTTCAGCGTTGAAGGTGAGGACGCGGATGGAAACCCGTTCTTCCAAACGGTCCCAAAGACTTGGCTGATAGTCGGCTACTTCGCGCTACTGAGGCTCTGCTGCAGCTGGAGGCTTTCGTTCGCCACCAATTACAACGGAACCGAGTTCAACGCGGCATGCGCAGATAGCTTGCGGGAATGGTTCGCTCGTGACCTCGTTGCGCCCTCCATGAACTATGAGCCAGGGGCGTGCATCGGATCCTCGTCCGCCATTGGTTTTGTCGCAACGGGGGCAATTACGAGTGTAGACAATGCGATGGCTCACAAGTTGCAGGTCAATAGAGTGCGGATGGCGTCCGAACTGATGGGTGTCATCCACTTTGGGTATAGCCATGTTCCTGAGACACGCGGCCATCTGGAGGCTTGGAACAAGCGTATGGAGGAAGCGGTGATTCGAAAGCTGCCAGGTGGGTTCCGGCCAGCGGGTGAGCTATCAGATGCGATCAAAACGAATGGCCACAAGTTCGAGGACTTCCCACTACAGCCAACGGCGCTCGAAGATCTCATGGATGTCACGATCTCGGCTTCGAACATATCGCCGATCAACACGCTCCAGAACCGCACGCCAGTGCAGGCACTACAGTCGTTTGCCGCATCTGGCGGATGGCTGTTCGCCACAAAGGATCACGAGGATCGGGCTCGGTCACTTTCCAAGCACAATTTCACCGTAACCATTCGGGGCGATCGAAGTGAAGGGCGTCAGCCTTATGCGCGACATGAACACGCGATATATCGATCCGCCTCCATGAAGAACAGGTGGGACTTGTTAGGCCAGACGTTCGCGGCAGAGGTCGACATCCACGATGGAAGGTTCTTGTATCTATACACCTCGTCAGGAGAGCTATTCGTAGTCTTGAGGGCGCTCCGGCCTTGGGGCCGCTCACCGCATAGCATCGCGCTTAGACGGTTGATCCATCGCCGAAGCCAAACGGGTGGCTTCGAGATCTGCGGTGCAGAAGACGCGGTCATCGCGTACAGGGAGCATGTAAGAAAGAACTTCAGCTCAGAGCACGGAGCTGCGCTTGCAGCAACGCGACATCGGAGGGATCTCGATGCGCGATCTGAGGCTGGACCGGTGGCTCAGGAAGTGAGACTGCCTGTGGCCGAGATCGCCCTTCCGCCAATACCTGCAGAGGACTTGTTCGTACCCATCACCGGCCGGGTCAATTTGGGCAGAAAGGGGGCAAAGCAATGACCACTTTCAACTACAAGGGAGAGCCCATAATCCCGACCCGCGGCATGGAGGATGCGCTGACCAAAATCATCTCCGCACTTGAGGTTGACTACCGCGGTATCGGCTTCCATTCGCTGACACGGTTTGGAAAAAGTACCCTCGCGCAATTCATCTGCGCTAATACTGAATGGACCGAGTGCAAGTACGTGGCCAGGCAGGCAAACCTCCGGGTGCTTGGTCCTGGAGAGTCCGCATTCCTGGATTGGTTCATTTCACAGCTTGGTTCACAGGTGATTTCACACCAGTCTGCTGATCGAAAGATCGAAAGGATCGTGAATACCGTTGATCTGATGCTCAGGTCGGCAGGCGGCGGATCGCTATTCTTCATCGCCGATGATGCAAACCTGCTGGAGCAAGCCGCCTTTCAACACTTCATCACGATAGACAACGCGCTGGAGAAGAAAGGCATCTCGCTCTTTGTCATCTTCTTGTTTCAGGACAATCACACCTCAAGTCGGCGCGAGGAGATCAATAGAACCACGGTCACACCTCAGGTCCGTGGACGTTTCTTGACTCGCTACCATCGCCTGCATGGCATCCGAGGCGTTCTGGACGTTGAGACGTTCCTGGAGCGCTTCGAGGACGAGGTAGAAGTTAGCCCCGGGGCCGGGCTTACCTTGCCTAGGAGCCTCGCGCCAGAGCTCTACGACGGGAACTTTCGCTTACGGCATTTCAGTGAGCAGATCTGGAATGCCGGGTGCAGCTGCCGTGCTGCCGCCGGGCACTCCGCTCAAGATGAGTGGCCTCTAAAGGCTATGCGCCTCATTGCGTACTACTTGGCAACCAGAGTGATCTGCAAAAGTGGCTTCAAAGAGGTCACATCCAGTGAAATTGAAATGTCGGTCGCCTTCTCAGATCTTGCTGCTTTTGATGGCGAATCGGGAGCGCTGACTTTCACAGCAGATGGAGGCATCAATGGATAGCGAGAGCGAGGTCAGAACTGTAGCCCACCTACCGCCAGCGTGGAGTGCCGGCATTTCCCCGCTCGGATTCGTTGTTCAGACGCTGAGATTCAATAGCCTTTACTGCAGTGATGGACATGGTGCATTCGGCATCCGCCCAAGGTACACCGAGGATTTTTGTCGTCAGCTCTGTCTCTCCGCAAAGGCCCGAACTTCGATTGCGGCAAGGATTCCTGCTGCGTCCATCCTCGCGCCACTGTGGCAGCCAACTGCTTGGCAAGTCTTCGGCGGTTCTGCGATGCACTGGCGTCCATACCTGTCGGGGTGTACTGAGTGCATGATAACTGGGTATCACTCGATGTTGTTTCAGATGCCCTGGGTCAACCGGTGTCCGTGGCACTCGCAACCCCTCACATCTCAATGCGAGCATTGCTCGAGACCTCTATGGCATGGCTTTCGCTCCGATGCCCCTCCCCTACTATGCCCATGCGGGTATGACCCGGTCTCGAGCCGGAATACCATTGACGAAGAAGGTAGGATCGAGGCCCTTCGTGGCAGCTGGATAAAGCGATATCTTCGCTGGGCCGGGGCGAGTCGAGGTCGGCGAACGCTGATCGGGGTGGGGGATGATCTGACGTCCGCCGAGGAGGCGGCAGTCCTGTTTCGCGGCAGGGCTTACCCTTGGTACCGACCGCAGCACGCCTCGTCGGACGTGCTCATCAGGACGTCTACCTTACGTCATGGCCAATCCGTGGAAGCTCGCTCCCAGAAGGCGGAGTTCTCGCGCCTTGCCCCGTCCATGGGGCCAGGTCGTGACTTCTTTCTTGAGCTTCCTCAGGCGCTTGAAAGACCGATGGCGCGTATCACGGCCTCAGTCGCGGCGAAGTTCCGCGAGTCGACCTTCTCGGCACGTGAGCGAGCCTGCTTAGGCTTGCCTGAGCCCTCGGAAGGTGGGCAGCCATCCTCCCGCGCTTCGGTTGTATTGCTCCCCGCCTACAGAGTCCGCGAGCACCTGTTCCTGGATGGCCGTGTATTGGGTAGGCCCACGCAGGCGGTCCTAAGGGAGATCGCGCAGGCAATGTCTCTCCTCCCGTCTGACAACCCTGCGATCGAGGCTCTGGCGCGGGCATACGAGCGGGTACTGGGCCGCGGCTTCGCGCGCTCCGCCCTTCACTTGCTCGGCCGACTTGACGGCTCTGCTACTGATGATGAAGCCGAACTGATCCGCCCAGTGGTGTTGATCAGACATAGGGTGTTGATCAGACATAGAAGGAGCTCGTGCTTTCTGACTCTGGCGTGGCTGGGCTACGCCGGCAAGGAGCGAAGCAGAGCCGGCGGTCAGGTGTAGTGGATGGAGGGTCGTTCCCTGCCAAACCTGGACCGCCTCTTACTAAGTTCGTTGAGATACAGAATTGTCTGCATCCGACTTCCAAAGGGCGGAATTGTCGGCATCTGTCCTTCCAGTGGAAGGAATGTCTGCGACTTGCATCCTAGGCCCAGAAAGATCTGCGTTGGATCATGGAGATTGTGGCGTTGCGATAGAATTATGACCCAAGGAATCAGTGACTTAGCTTGCCGTCAAATCTCTGCGACGAACATGGATCAGGATGTTTGCTGGCCTGCTCCGGATCCGCCAGGCGCGCGTCCACCAATCCTGCGACCGCTTGGCCGATCTGATCAGGGCGGCTGTGATCGGCATGGAGATTCGTGAAAACAGCAACCGAGACGCCCGTTCCCAGGTATCTGGCGAAGTACGACGTAAACCCCTGCCATGCGCCGTCATGCTCCACGATGGGACCCGATGGGTGGTTGCGGACAAACCAGCCCAGACCGTAGCCTTCCTCGGGAACCACGCCGTCGACCGGATACGGTGTCCACATCTGCGCCAACGTAGCGGGAGCCAGAACGGAGGCGCTGCACAAGGCGCGATCCCAGTGCTCCAGATCCCGCACGGTCAGGTACAGGGTGCCGTCCGCCGTGGAATTGAAGGTGGGCGATACCCATGCCTGGTTGTACAGCGTCCCTTCCCTGCGTTCGTACCCTGCGGCCCGATGGGGGACGATCTCCTGGTCGGATATCACCCGGGATGCGGTCATGCCGAGACGGCCGAAAATGTCCTCCGCCAGGATGTCGCCGTGGAATTTCCCGGTGATGCTGCGGATGACGGCGCCAAGAAGGAGATAATTTGCGTTGCGGTAGCTCCACGTTTCTCCTGGAGACGCCTCAACGGGCAGCTGGGAAACCTTCTGCACCAGTTCCGCTTCCGTAAAGTCCCGGCGCACGTCGAACGGCCCGTCGCGGCCGGTCAACTCGTCGCCGTCATAATCGGCAATGCCCGACGTATGCGAGAGCAGCTGGCCGATGGTGATCGCCTGCCACGTCTCAGGCAGTCCGGCCACGTGTGAGCGGATGCTGTCATCCAGGCGAAGCCTGCCCTGCTCCACAAGGATCATCACCAGGGTTGCGGTGAACGTTTTTCCAATCGAGCCAGACTGCATCACGGTATCCGGGGTGGCCGGCACCTCGTGCTCGATGTTCGCAAGTCCATACCCCTTCAAGAGCACGGCGTGCCCATGGCGATAGACGCCGAGCGTCAAGCCAGGGATCTGCTGCCGAGCCATTTCAGACGCGACATAGCGGTCAATCGCCTGAAGCTGGGATACAGGAAGTTCGGCCGGGCTTGCGGCCGCCTGGCACAGCGCCGTTGCGGCAATAAGTTTCGACAACATCGGGTTGCTCTGTGTCCGTAATGTGGTTGCTGCGTCCAGGTAGGATCCCACCGCCAAGCTGATTTTACCGGCAGGGTCGGTCCCGTACGAGATAGAGTCTTCGCAGAAGTACATGGCGTGCAGAGCGTTACACTGCAATCCTGGAAGGCTAAGCTATGGCCCGTAGCCGCTTGGATAGGGCCAGGACGGGAATTGCACTAAACCGTACGTCACGGTCCCACGAATGGAGAGCGATTTTAGATGAAGAGTTGGCTGATCGGCGTAGTAGTCACCATGGCATGGACCAGCCCCTGCGCTGCTCAAATCGCCCCTGAGTTGCTTGGCGGCGCGGATCCGGGCAAGCCGATGTTCAGCGAATCCTTCTACAAGGGGGTTGAGGGCAATTGGGTGCTGGTACGCGAACCCGTCAACACCGGTTACCATTGCTCGGTTAATTTCATCACGCCAGATTCCACCTTTTCGCTTCGTGGCCCCGCCGACGCTGAAATGGCGCGAAAGGGTCATGGCGGCGTTTGGTTCATCAGCCAGGCGATCCCTCCGGTGACAACGACCGAGATCGCTCCGATCACGTTGTCATCTACCAACCACCCCACGCAGAACGTCCAGGCCGCCCATGTGAGCATGCCGGGCCAGAGCAGTGGGGCGTTGTTGCTCACCATCGACGTGCGGAAATCGGTGAAGGAAAAGCCGGACAGCAATGAGCTCGCTATCCAGTTTCAGGGGAAAGAGGTGTTCCGCTCAAAGGTTGTCCAGCTGCAGCTGGCGTATCGCCAGCTTTCGGCTTGCATGAGCGTGGCTCAAAAATAGGCCATGATTTCAGCCGTTTGGCATGTTCAAGATGTCGGCGCAGGCGTCACTTATCTTTCTAGTGTCGCCACTTGCTTCACTGAAGACATTCACATCGGCAACCCTCAGCATCCCGGCGCCGTCCGGGATCAGCACATAGCGGACGTTGCAGCTTTTATAACCGCCGCCGCCATACGTCGCGCCGGTCGCGAGGTTCTGCCACATGACGCGATTGTCAAAGGCTTGCCCATAAGAGAGCGTCCGCGCGATCCCGGCCTGACGGACAGCTGGGTTGCCGTTCGCGGCGACGACCTCTTGCTCGGTCTTGCCCACCCACACCGGAATCAGGATCGATTCACTGCGCGATAAACGCCTTTTCCCCCGGTATTCAGCGGCGGCCTGAGTAAAATCCAGATCGGCCTTCATCGTCGCCAGATCGCCCTGCACCCTCCCCTGTGCTTCGGCTACTTGTTGCTGCATGTGCGCCAATTTTGCCTTGTGCGCTGCCGATTCTGCTGGCGTCAGCTTGCGGCCGTTGTTGATCGCAGGCTTCGGTACGTCGGACCACAGCTTTTCCCAGGTAAAGTCGGCAAGCGAACTCATCGACAATCCGTCCGGGACCAGTTCCAGTCCATTCAAGCCAAGGGCTGCCAGTTTCGGTCGCAATGTGTCGGCCTGAACCACACGATTGACCGACGCAGCTTCTTTGGCGCCGATAATGCTGTCACTGTTGCAGGCTACATTCCATGCCTGCCGCATCGTATGGCTGCTCGTACTTTGCCAATCGGTGGGCTGGAGATCAATGATCGCCGGATCCTGTTTCATGGACTTCGTGCCGCTGGCCACCCGGAATTCCACGGAATCCGGCGTGTCCAACATGCCGGTTGAATCAGCCTTGTGCTTGGTTGCGCCACGGCCGCGCTGACTCGGCTTGGGGCATTTGAACTGGAGTTGATATTCCAACCATAGGGGCTGGTCGATCGCTTCATAGACCATTGTCAGATCAATCTGACGGATCCGGTTTGGGCCAGGATTCGTGACATCATCGACCGGCGTGTGGTCGGTCACCGCGTCATTGGCGTACACATTGACACGCTTTCCTGCTGCACCCTGCATATCGATCAGAAACTCGCTGGCTCCGACTTGCGCCGCGATAGCCATGATGCCCGCGCCGATTGCGAGTTTTGTGATTGGTCGTGTCATGAGCGCTTCCTTGTCCGTTTTACCAACTCGCGCTCTACCGCGCACGTACGCTACGCAACCTTTGGAGCTTCTGCCGGAACCAGGCGCTTCCGGGTCGATCGTGCTGCACCGATGCTAAGCATCGGCAATGGCTCTGGCAACCCCCGGCCCCGCTTCAAGCTTGCGGCAAACCCCAGCACTAGACTGTGCGACAGGCGTTGCACGGCCAAGCGCGACCTAGAACTCCGCTTCCTTGCTTGCAGCGGGTTGCAGCACTTGCTGCCCCACATCATTACCGATGTTGAGGAGCCCGATCCCGCCAGAAAGCCCTTGTGCTCGCATGGCCTGCGATTGCACGACCGAAGAATAATCCGCAAAGAAATCAGGCTTGCGCCATTGCGCGGAAATCGATTCGCGGCTGCCGCCCAGATCGTTGTTCCAGCTCACCGCCTTCTGCGCACTGGGCGGGCCGAACTTGCGCTTGAGCAGCTCCATCACGCGCGGCTGCGCCTCGAACCCCGTGGTGTTGAAGCGCAAGGCGATCACACGCCCGTTGCGCAGCAGAACCAGGCCGCCTGCACCCTCCAGAGAAAAAGCGTCACCTGCGCCCGCGCCCATCGACATGCCGATCGGTGCCACCCACGCCGGAAACTCATCCGTGGCGAAGACCAGGTACCCGTACTCCCCTGCCCCGAACTCGGTATTGCCCACGGCCATGTTTGTCGTGCCGGGCGCGACGCACAACCCTGTTGCCGGTGGGGTGGCCTTCAGCGGTTCCGGCGGCGGGGTCATCAGCTCGTTGAACGCCCTGGCCCCCAACCCTTTGTTGCTTCTGCGGGCAGCTGGAGCGGGCAAGGATATCTGGCAAGCGGGCAGCGCTAGTGGTGCCCCTATTGTGATGCCGAATATGTCACGTTCCCCCGCAGAGACCGGAACGGCAGACGCCATGGACAGTAGAACGACAAGCGAACTGGCTGCTGCAGTGAAATGCATAGGGCTGTACTCCATCCTGGATCATGATTGAGGGGAAGTGTATCCCCTGTGGGAGGCCTGGCTTCACTCCGCTGGCTCGAACGGGGGTATCCGATCATAGTCGCTCTTCACGACGCGACCTGCAGGCCGACCGACGGAAGTGCCCATCCCACTGCGGCGGCGGCAGCATTGCGGCGTTCGATGCCATGTCGGTACGCGGCCACCAACTGCGCAACCTGGTCATCACCGTTTTGATGGACGGCCAGATACCACTTGTAGTGGAAAGCATCGCCAAGCGGCGCCGAATCACGCCATTGCGGATGGCTGGCATAGAACTGCTACATTGTACGGTCGCGGGGAATATCCCAGGCGCCGTTCACCGCCTCGCGCTGCGCACGCGCGATGGTGGCCCCCTGCTCTACCGGGATTGCGCGCTCGATTGCCACCTTGGCGGAAAGGTTAAACTCTGCTCTACCAACAAGGAGCTCCGTCAACATGTCATGGCAGACCCCGCCACCGCTCACTGAAGTACAGCAGGCAATTGTCCAGTTCTTCGACGAGCTTCGCTTGAATCCTGGCCAGGTACCGTCTTCCGCATCGATCAAGGCATTTAGTGGGCGCAGCGAGGCTGAAACCTTGGAGCACCATCTGCGCTGGCTGTGGGATGATCTGGAAGACTGGGTGGCCGAACTGCCTGACCCCAGCTTTGAAGGCCCGTGGCTGAGTCATATCACCTCGCTTGGCGACGCCCCGGAGCTGGCGCTGGCCTGGCGCATCCAGGCGGACGACAGCAGCCGCATCGTTGAACATGATTGGGTGACCGTCAACGTGCAGTACGACGGCGAGCCGACCGACAGCACAGCCCGCTTCGACATGACCAAGGTCGATGGTCGCTACGTGCTCGCGCTTGACTCCATTCGCGTCATCTAATGGGATCAGCGGCTGAGTATGGAGAGTAATGAACTCATTGGCAGCTGAAGCGCTCCCAATGGGTTCCATCGAAGCGCAGGATCGCGTCATCGCCAACAGTCCACATTGCTCCCGCGGTGGCGGATGCGCTGTAGTAGGCCAGATGTCCTTCCACGGGCACGACCACCCTTTCCACCGTGCTGCCTGACAACGCCAACAACTCCCGCTGCGCGCACAGATAGAGTGTTTCCTGGAACAGGCAGGCGTGTTCGATGCTGAGATGCGCCAATGCCGGCACAGTGAGCGTACGCCAGCCGTCCACGCGATTGCCGCGGAACACCGTGCCCGCATCCCCGGCCAGCACCACGCTGCCATCGGGCATGCAGTGCACTACACGAATGGTCCACACGGAAGGTGATGTTAGCGCCTGCCACTCCCGGCCATCCCAATGCCAGAGTGCACCGCCCTCCCCTGCGGCATAGATGTCGCTTGCCCCGAAGCCATCCATCGCGTTGAAACCACAGGTGACCTGGTCCACCAATGGCGCGTGGCAACCATCGTCCATCCGAACCCATCCGTCGGCGCTGCGATGGTGTACTTGTTGCTGCGTGCCGCACGCATACAACTCCCCTGCGATCTGGTGCAGGTGCAATACGTATGCATTGGGCAAGGTCAGCGCTTCAACGTGCGGTGCTTGGCCGGTCGGGTTGATCCGCAGCAGGCCGCGCCTGCCCAGCATGGCGAAGGCGAACGGCTGCTCGTCCGTTGCCGGCAGCAACGTTGCGCCGTACGTGATGTCGGGCAGATCATAGACAAAGTAGAACGTGCCATCGCGCATCAGCATCACCCGGGTGATGCTGGGGTCGTGGCCCTCCAGATACAGGTGGCCCAAGAGCAGTGCGACGTTGGGTGCGCCGGAGATGACATGGGTGAAATAGAGGTCCGTGTCTCGTCGCCCTTGGGTTCTGTGTCCATCATTGCTCATGCTGTTCGCTTGGTCTGAACCCGGTATTGTCCACCGCCATGGTCGTCGTGCCGGGCGCGACGCACAACGCTGTTGCCGGTGGTGGGGCCCAACGCTTGGTTCACTCCCCAGGCTCAAACGGGGGGATGGATTCGTCGTCGCTCTTCACGAACGGCTTGTCAGTGAACAGGTAACCGTAGAAGAACTGCCGCAGCCTTTCGTGATAGCCGCGGATGCGGTCCTAGTACGCCAGATGGGCCTGCATGTCGGTCTCTGCCATGCGGGTCAGCGCGACTTGCAGGCCAACCGACGGCAGTACCCAGCCCGCTGCCGCGGCGGCAGCGTTGCGGCGTGCGATGCCATCTCGGTACGCGGCCACCAACGGCGCGACCTGGTCATCGCCGTTTTGATGGAAGGCCATGTACCACGCTCGGCCAAGCGCTGGTGGCGGCCAAGTTAAAGAGCCGCCCCGGCCCTTGGCGGTTGGCCACCCTCACCCACCGCGTCTCGGTACTGAGCAAGGTCCTACCGTATTGCCCCCGCCTGCCAAGTAGGAAATGTCTTTGGATCCGTGGCGCCCTCTGCGACTCTCTTTACTTAGTTGGGCGGCCGAGCGCGACCGGCCTCGCATTCCCTTGGCGGGGTTCGGCGTGGCGGTCTGATCTGCCTCAGAATGGCAAGCTCTAGTTCTGCCGCAGACGACATACAGCAGATACATGGGTTCGCGGCGACCTGGCGCCATCAAAGATCGGCGCCGCTCAGGGCATCGATGCCATGCGGAGCACGTGCTCGGCTAGATATTCCTTCTCCGTGGCAAAATCTTCTTTGAATCGCTGGAGGAGGCGGCACCATTGGCAAGCATCTTTGCTGCCGTGAGTTGCGGTCGACTTTGGCACGGGCGTATCACCGCCGAGCCTGAGGTTGTCAAAGACGCCCCCTTCGTCACACTCATGCGATTTCTCAGTTGCCTGACGCGCCTGCATCCGCCTCCCCCAAGCGGGAATGGATTTACTCTTGAAATTGAACTGACCTCGGAGGGCGGATCCGGCTTGAGAGAATTCCTGTGCCAAAATGCTCACAAGCTTGGTGGCGCCACCAAGTACTTTTTCTCAATCTGCTCCACAGAAAGTCCTTGCATATCAATTTCCTTCTGAAGAGCCATAACTTGATCCTCCGTTAGATGCACTGATGGCTGAGGCTCAAATGCGACCTCAACCGTCGCCGAGCTTGGCGGCAAGTCCGGCCTAAATATCGCGTAGTCGGTAGGTGACTGCGGAACGGTAGACCCAAGTACGACCCTTGTGCTAGCGGTTTCGCCACTCATGGTTTGAACTCTGGCCACAGCAAAAGCCTTGGCTTGCGCTTGTCCATACGGGATATCATGAAACGCAAGATGCCGACTCCATTTAGGGCCACCCAGCAATACCGCAGCGTACATCGTCTTAGCTTTCAAGCTATCTACGCCGGAGGTGAGCATCGCGTCATAGAAGACGCGATGCACTTCTTGCCATGGGCGGTCCTTTCGATCGCACGCGACGTCATGGATAACAGACGCATTGCGGTATTTTCCTTCGAACGGTCCCCCAATTATGGGCCACGCCGCTGGAGGAATAGACGCCCCGTCTACTTTCGCACCCTTGGGAGCAAGCCACTCTCTACCAGATGGATCGATGTAACGGAAGTCGCTTTGTAGCTCCATCGCTCGGCCGTCAGCGAGCCATTTTGCAACAACGTCGCCAATGTAGCGACCAGGGACCGCTGCGGAGGCTGATGCAACTAGTGCCAGGGCCGACATGCCAAGCACAACAATAGGGTTTGCGCGCATCAGATTCCTCCTAAATGGGCCTGTCAACTTGAGAGCCGGATCCTTACGTCGCTTGTGTCGAGTTGCGCGCCGAAGCGGTGTCGGCCTAAAGGAATTGTAGGCGTCAGGCCAGCCAAACTGCCAGCTCCTGTGAGGCCGTACTTAACACAACGCCAACGAAGAGCCAAAGTGCGCCAACCGCCGAAATGCTGACCCCGCCAGTGCTAGACGCTTCGAGTGCACCCATGATCTCCTTATCAGCCGCCTTTCTTTCCCGCGTTTCGACCAAAGCCTTGCCGTGCGAAATGCTGGATTCGTTGTCAATTTGACACTCCGCACTTTCAATCCGCTTTTGCAGCAACTCTAGTCCTTGCTCTATGTGCGCCAACCTTTGCTCAAGCGGTGCCCCTTGATCTGGCGTGAAGACAGTTGTCAGCCTTCCGCCGACCACGGAAGCCCCTAGGCTTATGCCCTCAGGCTGGAGATTGGTTGGATTGCGAATGAGTGGGCAGCGACGAACCCATGAAGATAGAAGACTGACAACCGAAGGATGTCCGAAATGCTTTCGTGTTAGTGAGATGCCCCAAATCACTGTCCCGATGCCGAGAATTTGAAGAGCTAGACCAACGAGTCGAATACTTTTCTCACTCGAATTAATGCTCGATATAAACAAAAGGCCGAGCGCCACGCAAAGGCTGGCAAGATATAGCAAGCGCCATTCGTCTAGCCACGCAAGGAGCCGTTTTGATCTATGCCAGCCCATCAATACTCCTCATGAATGATTGTTAGAAACCAGTGCGGAACCATCGAGGGGGGAGGCCGCAGCTTCTGACCAAGCCTGGAGGTAGCTCATTCTTTGGGGGGGGGAACTGGAATGCAAGAAATGCCCCTCCCCAGAGACATTTCAATTTTAGCGTATCATGATCTCGTTTCCACTGGCGTAAATCGTTGAAAGGATAGCCAGTCCTTTTGATTTTCATAGACGAACGTCGCCTAGATGTAACGCAGCCAAGATCGCGCTGCCTATTCCGCACGTCTCACCTTCTGTCCGGGGCATAGAGTCGCGTGATTTCCTGCGGCCAAGAGCGGGCATTCGCGCCACCCCCGATCGGCATCGCTAAACAGCACAAGAGCCAAAACGCTCCGCATCTTCCAAGGAAGCCTCCAACAGGCAAGCATAGGTATCCAGCCGCGTCCGCATCCCGATCAGCACCCAGCCCATCAGGTACAGCATCACGAGCCCCGCGATCAAAGTGCCGGCCACCAGGTTCACATCAAACGCACCGGCCCAGTCGCCCCACTTCCAATTGCGAAATTGAAGATACAGGGCAATAAGCACAGGAAACGGACCAAGCTTCTGCAGCCCGCCGTACATCAGCCCCATGCGGTCGATCATGCCGACCCGCAGGTCTTTTACGAACCGAAGCCGGCGCTCTCGCTCTACCTTGGGGTACTCCCGCAATCGTTCCACCAGCATCTGCCAATGGTGGAACGCGGCATCCATTTCAATTGCATGCGTCAGTCGGGGATTGATGTATTGGCGCCCTTCCCTGCTGAGCATGAGTACGAATGAAAGGACAAAGCCAGCCACCTCAACGGCAAGGCAGATTTTTAGTATCTTCAGCGCCCAGAGTGCCGGTACCAGGCTTGTCGACAAGGCAGCCACGCTAAGCCCCAAGGCGGTTGCTGCCACGCCGACCCACAGTGACCAACGCTCCAGCTGCGATGCTTTGGGGTAGATGGTGGTGGAGGTGTAGGCCTGCACCTGCTTGTACAGCCACGAAAACGTAAGCATGGGCTGGGTCTCGCTGCTGAGCGGGCGGACACTACTTGCAACCTGCATATCCATTGCGGGTACTCCCTTGGTGACGGCTGGCGATGCTGCATGGGCTCCGGCAGGGACTGCCTGAAAGCCAGTTTAGCTCGGGCAGTCACTTCGGGGGAGACCCTCTTCGTTTCCGGTGATTCGCGGATTTACTGCGGGGCAGCGTTGCCGCCGCAACGCGGCATGCCGTGCTGGCAAGAGGCCCTGGCTGAGCCTGAATGATTTAGTGGCCGCCCGGCGTCGCTCTGGGCCGCGCGTTCGCCGGCGGCGATCACAATCCAGGTGGCTTGGTTAAGAAATTCTCAGCGCTCAAGGGCCTCCCTTCACGCGTCTTCGGCGAGGCGGGCGGCAAGGTATTGCCTCACCCCAGCAGAGGACCAATAGATGGCCATCAAAACGCTTGAAGAGCTGTTCGTTCACGAGCTGTCCGACATCTACAGCGCTGAAAAGCAGCTGACCAACGCCCTGCCCCGCTTGGCCCGAGCCGCAGAAAACCCGGACCTCGCGGCGGCTTTTGAGACCCACCTGGAAGAGACGCAGGGACAGATCGAGCGCATCGATCAGGTCGTTGAAGTGCTGGGCATCCGCCTAAAGCGCATCAAGTGTGCCGCGATGGAAGGGCTGGTTGAGGAAGGCAAAGAAGTCATTGATTCGGTTGAGAAGGGCCCGGTGCGCGACGCTGCGCTGATCGGCGGCGCCCAGAAGGTGGAGCACTACGAGATCGCCTCCTATGGCACCATCGCAGCGCTCGCCAAGCAGCTCGGATACAAGGACGCGCTCCCGCTTCTTCTTGAGACCCTGGACGAAGAGAAGGCAACGGATGAGAAGTTGACGCTCCTGGCCAAGTCCGGTGGGAATGCCAAGGCAGCCCAAGCGGCGTGAGGTAGGACCATGGAACGCGACCAGAAAGCGTCCGGATCCAGCCGGTAATCCGGGGAGCGGCACTGGCTGCCGCTCCTTCACCGGATTTCTCCACCGGCGGGACTAACGTCGGATAGCTAGCTTAACTCTGGGCCGTATCGGAATGTGGAAACGCAACGGTTTATCGATCGTGCTGCTCTTTTTGCTTCTCTGCTTCCTGGGAGGGCAGGTGTGGACCGGCTTCCTGGCACACAACCAGGAACTTGCTGACGCACACCGAGCGCCGTTGGACCTGTGGGACTACCTGCAGAGCGGGCACTTCGTCATCGCCACGTTTGAGAACTGGGAGAGTGAGTTCCTCCAGATGGGCATGTATGTCCTGCTGACTGTCAGCCTGCGTCAAAAGGGCTCCGCTGAATCCCGACCACTGAACGAGGCCGAAGAAGAGGAGCGCATTGAGTCTGGCCCTACCCCTTGGGCCGTTCGCAAAGGCGGGCTCTGGAAGACCTTATACGGCCACTCCCTGGCGATCACCTTCGGTGCGCTTTTCCTGTTGAGCTTCTCGTTGCACCTTGCGGGCAGCTGGCGTGCGGAAGTCGATGAACAGAGGGCCCTTGGGCAGCCCACGCCGACGTGCTGGGAACACCTTTGGAGCAGCAGCTTCTGGTTCGAGTCGTTCCAGAACTGGCAGAGCGAATTTTTGGCTGTGCTCGCGTTGGTCATCTTGACCATTTTCCTGCGCCAGAAGGACTCGCCCCAGTCGAAGCCGCTGGCTGCACCGCACAGTCAGACGGGCGATTGAGGAGCCGGAGCATCCATGAGTCAGCCCACCCCTGCTCTTCTGATCATCGACATGTTCACGCTGTTCGACTTCCCCGAAG
This sequence comes from Stenotrophomonas sp. KH_036_B, assembly GCF_057839485.1. Classification (NCBI taxonomy): domain Bacteria; kingdom Pseudomonadati; phylum Pseudomonadota; class Gammaproteobacteria; order Lysobacterales; family Lysobacteraceae; genus Stenotrophomonas; species Stenotrophomonas sp. KH_036_B. Next base: position 2,190,919 of record NZ_CM174491.1, read on the forward strand.
CTGACCAGGTGAAGCCCAACGCGTTGAAGGCCGCCGGGCAGATCGCTGTCCTCGCGCGGCGCTTCCGCGAGCGAGGTAACCCGGTGATTTATGCAAATGACAATTTTGCCAACTGGCAGATGGACTTCAAAGAACTGGTGAGTCTCTGTCTGGCGACGGAAGGCGAATCGTCAGTGATCGCTGAAGTTCTGCAGCCGCAGCTTGGCGACTACTTCGTGCTCAAACCCAAGCACTCGGCGTTCCTCGCCACCCCGCTTTCCGTGCTCCTGGCCAAGCTTGGCGTGAGCGAGCTCGTCATTACAGGAATGACCGCCGAGTCATGCATCGCCGCCACCTGCTTCGACAGCAACGCGAGGGAATACCACACGATCGTGGTGCAGGAAGCGGTGGCCGGCATTGGCTCCAGACGAACGACCGCATTACGGCTGCTGGGTGACTCCAAGGCGGCGAATGTCCTCAAGCTGGCGAGTTACCTGCGCCGCTGAAGGGTGTTTCTCAGACCCCTTGCCGACTCACAGCTATTGTTCGGTAGAGCCATTGGACGTTGCGTTCTGGTCGGGGCTGGAAGGCGCCTTGATGTTACTGCCGGCGTCGTGAGCGTGCGCACCCGTCGGGTCTTGAAGCTGGACCACCCTCCCCTGTTGCCAGGCGTCTGCTCCCGGGTCTATAGCGGGCTCGGGGATATCGGCGCGGCGTTTCCGTTTGTCCTCGCTGCTGACCCCCAGCCGTGCATCCCGTGCTGCCACCATCGCGGGGTCGGCTTGGCCATCGGCGGTAAAGCCCATCATCAACTGCGGCATCCCGCGCGGCAGGTCTTTGTCCAGGTCGGTGTGCCAGGTGTGCCACGTTTTCCCATACGTGTGGATGAGCTTTTCCATGAACTCATGCTCGGCCACCTCCGGGATCCCTGGTGCGATCAGCTGCCCCGATTTCACTTCATGGACGTGGCTGTGCCAGAGCGCCTTCTCCTGCTCAGGGAGGCCAGCGAACAGCTTCTCACTGATGATGTATTCCACCCCCATCAGCTTGGCGTCTTTCACATTGCCGTCGTAGATCGTGCACTGAATGACATCCTCGTTGAGGATGGAGCAATAGTGATGCGCTTCCATCTGAGCGTCCATCCGGCCGCTATAGAAATGGAAACCGTCCAGGTAGGCATTGATCGCGGCAATTGGCGGGCGATCCTGCAGCAGCGCCGCGCCGGCCTCCAGTGCCTTGGTCTTGGCCGTCTCATCGGCCCCCGGGGCTTGCACGCTGGACTCGGTGTTGCCGCCTCCGCAGGCGGCCAAGGCGAGAGCGGCTGTGGCGGACAGGATGGATCGACGCATCGCGTTTAGGTCACTGTACAGCGGGCGCTGGCGTCGCCCTGAACGTGGGTGCTCGGATGGGAGCGGGTTCGTAGGCCATCTCGCCTGCAGTCGCGATCAGTTCCAAGAGGCGAGCGGCAACGGGGCCACCCTCTTTCCGCACGCCGATGAAGTGGACCCATGAGCCCTCCACTTCCACTCGAGTTCCTTCAAGATCCGTGGACCGGCTGACCAGTGCTCGCAGGTTCTGGATCCAGGTCTCGCAGGGGACCGCGTCCAGCTGGACCACGGTAGTGGCATCGCCCACGTAGAGATCCGCCATTTCCATCCGAGTTACGCGGGGCGTTGCGGCGCGGAACTGTGGGTAAGCACTCATAAGATCCTCCTGGCAGATATCTGAAGACAAATATCCGCTTGGCGGAGGGCACGGCGCGTCACTGCGGCGTCAAGGGATCGTCAAATCCGCCTCTAGCCAGTCAGCGATTGATTCGTGACGGCGGAGCGGAGCCGCTCAACAACGAAGCGGTCAGGCAGATGCCGCCGGGTGGAGCTCAGAGATTGCGCGCCGGATATCCTTGAGTCGGAACGGCTTCTCCATGACGGGCGTACGGTTGAACCTCTCAGGGAACTTCCTCACCCCAAAGCCCGTGGTGAACACAAACGGGATCCCGCGCTCCATCAGCACGTCCGCAACAGGGAAAGACTCTTGGCCATGCAGGTTGACGTCCAGCATCGCCACATTGAAGGCTTCGCTTTGCGCTCGCTCCAAGGCCTCTGGCAGATACTCTGCTTTCTCCCCTACGGCGTAACCCAGGCTTTTGAGCGACTCCTCCAGCACATACATCAGGCTGGGTTCGTCCTCGACCAGGAACACGCTCACCGGGCCCGCCTCGTCCATCATGCAATGCCTCTTTCGCCAGCGTGATAACACCGAGCACTCAGTGTGAACGACTGTCCATCTGTATGTGTAAAGACGGGATCAACGCGAGGCTGCGGTGCCGAATGTTTTACGATTTCTTTACAAACGGTGCTTTAGGGTGACCCGATCCGGGGAGGATGGCCGTGACAGAGTTGCAACGCCCCAAAGACGCCTTGAACGACGAGAGCCGGCAGTTCGCTCTCCTGGTCAACTCCGTTACCGACTATGCGATCTACATGCTGGACGAGCATGGCGTGATTCGCACTTGGAACCCCGGTGGTCAGAGAATCAAGGGCTACACCGCCGATGAGGTGATTGGCACCAGCTTTTCCCGCTTCTACTTGCCCGACGATGCCGCAGCAGGCGTCCCGCAACGCAACCTGCGAACGGCCGCCACGGAGGGCCGGTGCATCGAGGACGGATGGCGGGTTCGGCGAGACGGTTCTCGTTTCCTGGCGAGCGTAGTCATCGATCCCATCTGGGTGGAAGGCGTGCTGGTTGGATACGCCAAAGTGACACGCGACATCACCGAGCGCCACGACGCGCAGGAACGGCTGCAGCAGGTTCAACACAGCCTGCTGCAGGCGCAGAAGATGGAAGCCATCGGCAAGTTGACTCTCGGTCTGGCCCATGACTTCAACAACCTGCTGACCATCATTGTCAACTGCCTCGACCTCATCAGCGTGCGCGTGAAGGACGGGCCCGCTGCCAAGCTGATTGAGACGGCCCTCCGCGCGGCCGAACGGGGGGCGCTACTTTCCCGACAACTGCTGACATTTGGCCGAGGACAGAAGTTGTCCCCTGAACGTTTGAATGTCACCGCAGCGCTGCGCGAATCCCAAGAGCTCCTGCAACGCTCCGCGGGTGACGCGGTCAACGTTGTTTTCGACCTCGATGAAGATCTTCCCCTGGTATTCGTCGACAAGGCCCAACTGGAGGCAGCGGTGCTCAACCTGGTGTGCAACAGTCGGGACGCCATGCCCAAGGGCGGCACCATCACGATCGCTGCGCGCGTGCAGGAAACACAGGATCCTGCCTCCGAAAACCACGCGCCGGAGCCCCACGTCTGCCTGACGGTCGAGGACGATGGCGAGGGCATCCCAACTGACAAACAGGCACGGGTCTTCGAGCCGTTCTTCACGACCAAACCGGTAGGACGCGGCAGCGGTCTGGGCCTGAGTCAGGTGTTTGGGTTTACCAAGCAATCCGGGGGATTCCCTCACCTGAGCAGCGTTCCGGGCGTAGGCACCCGCATCGTGCTTTGTTTTCCAATCCATGAGCCTTGAAATGCCCATCAACATATTGTTTGTTGAAGACGAAGACGATCTGCGCACCGTGGTGGTTGAAGCGTTGGCCGATCAAGGATTCGTGGTCACCCCTGCGTCCGATGGCGTGGAAGCCATCGCTCATCTCAGGGGTGACATACGGTACGCAGTGGTCGTGACGGACGTGAGCATGCCAGGCGGTGTATCCGGCCTGGACGTCGCTGCGGAGGTTGCCCAGGCACAGCCCAACGCCCAGGTATTGGTGGTATCAGGCCTGCAACGTTCGCAGCTCCCACCCATCCCTTCGTCCATGCGTTTTCTGCCCAAGCCCTACCGCTTCAAGCAGCTGATCACGGCCATCCACGAGCAGCTCTCGTAGCCGAGCGCGCCGCCGCCACGCCCTGGTCATGTGTCAGGGGATGAGGATCACCTTGCGGCAGTCCTCCTCCTTACGGTCGAACAGTTCGTAGCCGCGGGCGGCTTCTTCGAGCGGAAGACGGTGAGTGATGATCACGCCAGGGTCGAGCGCGCCTTCCCCGATGTAATCGAGCAGCTCGGGCATCAGACCCTGCACGTGGGTCTGGCCCATCTTGAAGGTCAGGCCCTTGTCGAACGCATCTCCAAGCAGGAAGCCATGCAGATCGCCGGAATAGACGCCGGGGATGCTTACCGTGCCGCAGCGGCGGGTGGCGGCGATGCACTGGCGGATCGCCACCCCGCTGCTGCCTTCCACCTTCAGCGTGGTCAACGCCGATTCAAGAGCGCTGCCTTCGGCTTCGAAGCCGACTGCCTCAATGGACGCATCCACGCCGCGCCCATTGGTCTGGGTGATGATGTATTGCGCAGGGTCCTCGATCTGACTGAAGTCCACCGGGGTTACGCCGTACGTCTGCGCGGCGAAGGCCAGCCGGTAGGCCAGATGATCGACCATGAAGATGGTCTCAGCGCCCAACAGGCGACAGCACGCGGCAGCCATCAGTCCGACCGGGCCGGCGCCGAAGATGGCCACAGTAGATCCCGGCTTGACGCCCGCGTTGATCGCGGCCTGGTAGCCGGTTGGCAAAATATCCGACAAGAACAGCACCTGTTCGTCGGGCAGCGCGTCCGGCACGCGCAGCGGGCCCACGTTTGCCTGCGGAACCCGCACGTATTCAGCCTGCCCGCCTGAAACGCCGCCGTATAGATGGCTGTAGCCGAAAAGTGCCGCCGGCGGGCGGATGCCCTTCTGGTTCAGTGCCGCGCCCTTGCCGGTGTTGGTTGTCTCGCACGCTGCGTGTTCAGCCAGCTTGCAGTGGAAGCACTCGCCGCAGGCGATGACGAACGGCACCACGACCCGGTCGCCCGGCCTCAGATCGGTCACCCCACTGCCCACCTCCTCCACGACCCCCATGAATTCATGGCCCAGCACGTCGCCGGTATGAAGATCAGGAATCTTGCCGCGGTAAAGGTGAAGGTCCGAGCCGCAAATGGCCGTCGCGGTGACGCGCAGGATCAGGTCATCGGGCGCAGCCAGGGTGGGATCGGGAACGGTGTCCACCCGGACGTCTTTTCTGCCGTGGTAGGTCAACGCGCGCATTGGGGCTCCTCGTGACGTGATCGATGCACCTAGAGATACCCGTCACCGCGTCCCCGGTCGGTGACTGCAGTGTAGTGAAGATGTGCAGCCCGCCAAGACGCCGTGCTCATGGTTACAGGCCCAGCATGCACATTTTCGACTCAGGAGAACGAGATGGCCTTGATCCATTCGATATTGATGGGCGCAGTAGCCGGGATGCGCGCGATGACCCCGTTGGCTGCGGTGACGAACGCCGCCCGCAGCGGCAACCTGCCGGCCGATAACGGTGCGCCGCGCCTTTTGTCCAACAACCTCGCGTCGGCAGGAATGCTTGCGTTGGCAGGCGGTGAGCTCATCGGCGACAAGATGAAAACGGCCCCTGATCGGATCGTGCCGGCGGGGATGTTGGCGCGCGTCGCTACCGGGCTGATTGCCGGCGCGGCGTTGGCTCCGCATCGGCAGCGAAAGCTGGGCGCGCTGTTGGGGGCCGGTGCTGCCGTTGGTATGGCCTACGTGACCTTCAACCTGCGCATGCGCGCGATTGCCCGCTACGGCCAAACCAGTACCGGGGCCGTGGAGGATGCGATTGCCGTGGGAAGTGCCGCGCTGATCACTCAGTCCGCAAGGGGCGCCAAGCGGAGAGGACGCCGCTGATTGGCTTTGTCCAAGGCCCTGCACAAGCCATCCACATCGCAGGGGCGCTCTGTTTACCCGCACATTCGCAGACTGGCGTTTCTTCCACCCCATAGAGGCTCCCTCGATGCCAGTGCCCAACTACCCGAAGCCGCCCTTCAAAGCTCAGCAGCAGTCGTTTCCTGGCAAGACCGACAAGCTCGACCCCCGGCCAGACCACGGTGAGGAGAGCTACGTTGGCCACGGCCTTCTGAAGGGCAAGAAAGCCCTGATCACCGGCGGCGACAGTGGTATCGGTGCCGCAGTGGCCATCGCCTACGCCCGCGAGGGCGCCGACGTGGCGATTGCGTTTCTTGAGGGGGAGGAAAAGGATGCTGCCAGCATTGGCGCGCTGATCGAAGCGGCGGGTCAGAAGGCCGTCCTGTGCCCCTGCGACATCAGCGACGACGCCCAGGCTGCGGCGCTCATCAAGCAGGTCACGGCCGAACTTGGCGGCTTGGACATCCTGGTCAACAACGCTGCGTACCAGCGCTATTACGAGTCCTTCGACGACATCACCCTCGAGGACTGGCGCAAAACGTTCGAGACGAACGTGCATGCAGTGTTTAATCTCACACGCCTTTCCGTGCCACACCTGCAGGACGGCGGCTCGGTGATCAACACTGCCTCGGTCAACTCCAAGAAGCCCACCCCCAATATCCTGCCCTACTCCGCTACCAAGGGCGCCCTTGCGAACCTCACCATTGGTCTTGCGGGCCTGCTCGCAGAGAAAGGCATCCGGGTCAATGCAGTGCTGCCAGGCCCGATCTGGACGCCCTTCATTCCTGCCGGCATGGCCGCGGAAGAAGTGGAGCAGTTCGGTAGCCAGACGCCTTTCGGTCGACCCGGCCAGCCAGCCGAGCTCGCCTCGGCTTACGTGATGCTTGCGGCCGACAGCGCCAGCTACACCTCCGGCGCACTGCTCACCGTCTCCGGCGGTGCCGTCACCCTGTAACGCGCCTGGCTCTCTCCTCCCCGAGGACTCCAATGACTTCTCTCAATCCATACGACACGCAGAAGCCGCTGACCCAGCTTCCCAGCGGTACCACCGGCGGCACGCTGCTTCCGTGACCGCTGGTGCCAGCAAGGCCGGCACCGTTGCTGTCGAGCGCGACGCGGACGGGTATGCCCCCATCCACTCCTATGCCGCCATCGGCGATGGGCGCTCCAGCGCGCTCATCGCCCCCGATGGAAGCGTTGACTGGTGGTGCGCGCCCTGCATGGACGCCCCGCCCTTGCTCGACCGTCTGCTTGATGAATCGGCCGGCGGTCGCTTTGTCCTGCACGCCCGGGACGCTAAGGAAGTGCAACGGCGCTACCGCGATAACAGCAACGTCCTGGAAACGCTCGTCCGCACCACGACCGGCTTGGTACGTGCGACCGAGTCGCTCAACAGCGGCCCGGCCGGCCGCTTGCCTTGGTCCGAGCTGGCCAGGCGGTTGGAAGGCCTTGAGGGAGAGGTGACCTTCGACCTGCACTACCTGCCAGGCACCCGAGCCGGCACCTGCACGCCGTGGATGAGCGACACCCCCAACGGGTGCGTACATCATGCCGGCCCCGTGATGACGATGCTGCGCTATCCCGACAGCGCGGAGATCACCCAGTGTGACGACCGTGAAGTACGCGGCAGCCTCACCCTTCGGCCTGGTGACAGGCACATCGTCGCGCTGCTGGCCTCGCAGGACGAAGTGCTACCCGTCCCTCCCTTGTCCGATATCGATACCCGCATCGATCGCTCCGACCGGGAGTGGCGTCAGTGGGTGGACGACCTGCACTGCGGTGTCAGCCGCCACGCCGAGGTCATCCGATCAGCGCTGGCGCTGAAGTTTCTGTGGTTCGCCCCCACCGGTGCCATCGCCGCAGCTGTGAGCGCCTCGCTGCCGGAACGCATCGGTGGCGACAAGAACTGGGACTATCGATATGCCTGGGTGCGCGACGCGGCCTACGTCATCAAGACCTTCCTGCGCGTGGGCGCCCTCCCCGACGCCAAGGCCGGCTTCAGCTGGCTGATGACCACCATTGGTCGCCATCGCCCCGGGCTTGCGCCGTGCTACTCCCTTCGCGGCGAGCGCGTCGAGAAGGTACGCTGCATCGACGTGCCGGGCTACCGCAACAGCCAACCGGTGCGCGTGGGTAATGCGGCCTCTGAGCAGCTGCAGACCTGCGCCTACGGTGACGTTCTGGAGATGGCGAGCCGGATGATCGAAGCAGGCCACATCCTCGACCCCACCACCGCCCGCCTGCTGTTTGAGCTCGCCGACGAATGCGCCGATACCTGGATGCGCAAGGACAGCGGCTTCTGGGAGCTGGGAGACGCGCAGCACTACACAATGTCCAAGGTGGAATGCTGGATGGCCCTACGCCGGGCCTGTGAACTGGCCGAAGCTGGCCACATCACCACCGCGCGTCTGCCGCGCTGGCAGCGCGAGAAGGAGCGCATCCTGGCCTGGGTCGACGAGCACTGCTGGGATGAGGCAAAGCAGAGCTACGTGATGCACCCCGGCACTGACCGCCTGGACGCCAGCCTCATGTTGGCCTCGCGTTTTGGCCTTGCTGAGGTTCGGCGGGAGCGCTTCATATCGACCCGGGAGGCGATGCGGCGCGAACTGTCGGATGAGAGCGGCGATCTGCTTTGGCGTTACAGCGGCATGCAGGACTGCGAGGGAACGTTCATCAGCTGCGCTTTCTGGATGGTGGAAGCTTACGGACTGTTGGGCGAGGCAGATGAGGCCAATCGCTTGTTCGGATCGTTGGTGGTCCGTGTGCAGAACGACGTGGGCCTGATGTCGGAGATGTGGGACCCGCAGGCAGAACAGGGGCTGGGCAACACCCCGCAGGGCCTCAGTCACTTGGCCTTGGTGCATGCCGCGTACGCCGTGGATGGTGAGTAGCTTGGCCGAGAGCCGCCCGGACTGATGCGGGTGGCGAGCCGTGGTTGATCATGCCGTGCGGGGTTTATGAGGAGCGTCCCGGGGCGACGTTGCCGCCGCCCCGCTCTGGCCTGACTTACCCAACCGGCCCGAGCCTCCAACTGGCCCCAGTCTTCTCAAACCGGACCATCGCTTTGGACAGCGCGTCCGGCGACGGGTCTGCCGCCAGGACAAACACTTCGCGTCCGATACCCAGGTACATCCGCGTCCCAGGCTCGATGCCGAGGTCACGCATCCACAGGCCCCGCGTCTTCAGACAGGGCACGGTCGGGCAGCCGGGATACGTCTCTAGTCCGTCGTGATGAAGTGCATTGATCATTACGCTCTTCGGCGCGCGCCAGAAGCGCTTGCGGAAGGCCTGTTGCTCGGGGGTCAGGCTCGCCCAATCGTCGTGCATGATGCTTCTCCTCTGTGTTCTCCCTCGCCGGGATGGCGAGGGAGTCGGGAGGTTCAGAACCGTGAAACAAACAAGACGGTGCGACGTGTTTCCACGAGGGTGTTGTATTCCGCCACCCTCCCGACACAGGACGTTCAACATGCAATGTTTGTTTCGGGTTCTGACACCCAGGGCACACCATGCGACAGACGTGACGGTACTGGAATTCGACGCCGCCCGGTCGCGGTTCACGGCATCAATGGGGTTGCGAAACGGAATTTCGCGAGCAAATCATTTCGTCAAAATCCTTGTACCGGCACGCAGTTACCAAGGCAGCAGGTCCCACTTCCAGCCCGTTCGGTCGCAACCCAAATGTTCGCCAAACCACCGGCAACACTGTCGCTCCCAACCCGCACCGCGCAACAACAGCAAGATCCTGCAAACGCCCTCCCCCACCCTGCGTTACGCTCCCACCCAGTAACTGGCACGGAGCAGCAAGGCCGCTACGCATGAGACAGCGATCCAGCAGGCCAGAGTGCTGTTTGACTCCGCGCTTCGGTAGGCGCAGGAAATGTAAGAGGCACCGTTGCGTGACACTTCCTGGTCGATCTCGGACTTCGTTCGAGGTCATGCGCTACCTGGTGTTGATGGGTTCAGTGCGGTCGTCTGGCAACCGACCCTACCCGGTCGCGGTGCGTGTCCGTCGTATGTAACAATTGCAGTTACATATAAATGGACCCACGCGGGCTGAGTATCCATGTCGACGTTCAACGACCCCTTCGCAGTCAGCAGTTATCAGCAAACCGCCCAAGCCAAGGTGCCTGGCATGGCGGCACTCCATCGCATGACGCACATTCTGTTGGCGGAATCCGTTCCGCCAACGGGCGAGGTGCTGGTGCTGGGTGCCGGGGGCGGGCTGGAGCTCGACGCCTTTGCCCAGGCGCAGCCCGGCTGGCGATTTGTCGGCGTAGACCCTTCACCTCCGATGCTGGACCTTGCACGGCATACCCTGGGCGCGAACGCCTCGCGTGCTGTGCTGGTGGAGGGGCTGATTGAGGATGCGCCGACCCGCGAGTTTGACGGCGCTACATGCCTGCTCACCCTGCACTTCCTCGACCCCGATGCGCGGCTGAAAACCCTGCGTGGGTTGTTCCAGCGCCTGCGGCCTGGCGGCGTGCTCGTGGTAGCTCACCACAGCTATGCACCTGAAGCACGCATGCGCTGGTTGCGGCGCTCGGCAGCGTTCGCGTCTGCAGGCGGCGTTCTGGACGAGCAGGCCGAAGCGTCGATTGCGGTTATGGCGGAGAAGCTTCCGGCCATCTCCGCAGCCGACGAGGTTGCGTTGATGGAGGCTGCCGGCTTCACGGACGTGGAGCTGTTCTACGCCGCCCTTAGTTTCCGGGGCTGGGTCGCGCGCCGGCCTCTTTGATTACCCCGCCACCACGCTCCGGATCACCGAGACGGTCTTGTCGATGGCGTCCCGGTCGATCTGCCAATGGGTCACCAGGCGCATTTTGCCGCCGTACGCACCGTTCGCCCGGATGCCGGCTGCTTCCAGGATCTGCATCAGCTGCGGCATGTCTACCCCGCCGGGGAGCGCGAACCACACCATGTTGATGTGGACGTCGTCCATGTCCACCTCAATGCCCGGCACGTCGGCCAGCTGCTGCGCGAGGTACGTTGCGTTGTCATGGTCCACATCCAGCCGGTGCGTCATTTCGGTGAGCGCCAGAATGCCTGGCGCGGCAATCACGCCGGCTTGCCGCCACCCTCCTCCCAGCAGCTTGCGGTTGTAGCGGGCGCGCTTGATGAAGGCGGCCGGCCCCGCCAGGATCGAGCCGACCGGTGCGGCCAGGCCCTTGGAGAGGCAGCACATCACCGTGTCCACATGCTGGGTAATCTCCTTTACGTCGCACCCCAGGTAGGTGGCGGCATTGAACACACGTGCGCCGTCCAGATGGATGGGAACGCCGTGTTCCCGAGCGATGGCGGCGGTGGCCTCCATCGTGGCCAGCGGTATCACGCGGCCGTTGCCGTGCGCGTTTTCCAGGCAGATCAGCCCGGTGCGGGGGATGTGGATGTCCTCCCCCACCCGGATGCGGGCCGCGATCTCGCTGGGCTCCAACTGGCCCCGGTTGCTGGCGATGGTGCGCAGCTGGACGCCACTGATCACCGCCGCAGCACCGTTTTCGTGCCAGACCAGGTGCGAGTCGTCGCCCGCGATCACTTCGTCGCCGCGGCGGCAATGGGTGAACACCGCGAGCTGGTTGCCGAATACCCCCGTCGGAACGAACAGGGCGTCATCCTTTCCCAGCAGGTCGGCGGCAAGGCGCTCAAGCTGGATGACGGTGGGGTCGTCCTGATAGACGTCATCCCCCACGTCCGCGGTGGCCATGGCCTGGCGCATCGCCGGGGTGGGCTGGGTGACGGTGTCGCTGCGCAGATCAATCCACTGCATCTGGGAACTCGCTGAATGGGGTGGCAAGCCCGCGAGTCAGGGGGACGCGGGGATCTTGATGGAGGTTATGTTAACGAATTCCTTAAGGCCCTCAGTGCCGTGCTAGCGGCCAAGGAATCTGTGCCACCAACGGCTTAGTCCGGCAAAGGCAAGGTAGAACAGCCAGGCAATCGGAAGCGGCGTCACCAGCAGCAACAATGCATCCATCCAGTCAGGGCCAACGGCCAGCATGCGCTTCACCGGGTCGTCCAGGAGGCTTTCAAGCAGCCCCACCGTGGCAAACAAGGAAAGCATGTTGCACATGAGGAACAGCATGGTGCGTTCGAAGATCCGCCAGCCTCTGCTGGGATCGTCAATCACGGCCTCAGGCAACTTGGTGTCGGTGATCTGCGAGCAGACGATGCATCCGAGCAGACCACCTCCGATCTGGACGACTGCCACGAAACCTAAAGGCGACATTGTTGGGATCCCCATTGCGCAACCCGCCAGCAGTAGCCGCCGCAGATCGCGCCGGCAACCGCGCCCGTGGCGGGGATGGTCCAGTTCCATGCGGGCTCGCCAGCATTGACCACTATGATCACCGCCTCCGCCACCACGCTGGTGAGGAAGCCGGCGCCGGTGCCCACCAAGAGGCTTCCCATGAAGCCCAGTGTGCGCCGGGAAGCCAGGAGGGCGAACATCACTCCGGCGGCGAGGGCCGGGAGCGCGCCCACCACGTAGCCGCCAATGATGAAAACAACGACCATAAGGATCGTGCCGCGGCTGAAGAATTCGGACAGCGGCACTGGATGCTCCAACCCCAGATGAACCTGGATGAACATGCAGAGGCCACCCATCACCGGGCCGAGCGCGAAGAAGATGAGCGTGTTGCGCCTTATCGTGTCCTTTTGACTCATGGCTCTGTCCTTGCTGCTGTGTCCAATACGGTGGGCCGAGGTGGCTTCGCGTCTACTGGGTGTAGTAGAGGCACCCTGCCACGGCGGACGGTCCATGATCGGCGTCGATCCGCGAGGTTATCAATGCCTTCACCTCGATGCCATCGCCTTCGGCTTCCGGCGCTGACTCGACAATACGCATCCCTCCAGGGCTACCCTGCCCCGTGTCCGGTTCAATGCCCATGGACTTGGCAAGGTCTGCGCCGATCGCTGGGTCATCGAAGGTGGCGACCACGGAACTACGCGACAGTATCAAGCGCGTGGTTGGATGGCCGAAAATGAGCACGGGTTCGGTGAGCTGCATTTCCGCCAGGACACCGGAAATATTGCCCAACGCCGCGCCGTATTCCCCTGCTTCGCGGGCGACCGGTTGCCAGCCTGCCGAGGGCTCGCGGCTGGATGCGACGTCGCGCAGCTCATAGGCCAATGTGCGGAACGCTGGGCGGTCGGCCTTGCAGGTTGCTAACGCTACTGCGCGATCGATTTGGTCCTGATTGGGGGTGGTGTTGCGGGCTGGTTCTGCTGCTGATGCCATGGGTGCCAGGGCTAGTGCCATGCCGATGAGACCGAGGGACTTACACCATTCGCTTGCGATCAATTTGTAATGCTCTCGTTCTTTATGAGCGCCCCTGCGGGACGTCTCTTCGGGCAGCCACGCATGGCGTGGCACTACGCTTCTTCGTGCACCGGCCAATGCGCGCGGTGCACGTGATTGTAAGCGCTTCTGGCACCGTGCCGCAGAGCCGGTCATTGGCGCCGCAGTCAACCGTCAAGCGGCAGCCGGAATCTTGATCGACTTGACGTTGACGAACTCCTTCAACCCTTCTGGACCATGCTCACGGCCGTAGCCCGATGCCTTTACCCCACCGAACGGAAGCGCGGGCGATGCAACATCGAAGGTGTTGATGAAGATCATTCCGGTATCGAAGTACTTGGTGGCCAGCTCGCGGGCGCGCTTCACGTCGCGGCTGAAGATGCCGCCGCCCAGGCCATAGCGGCTGTCGTTGGCAATGCGCAGCGCGTCCTCGTCGTCCTTGGCGCGGATGATGGCCGCCGCAGGGCCGAACAGCTCATCTTCATACGCCACCTGCCCCGGTGCGACGTCGGCCAGCACGGTGGCCGGATAGAACCAACCGGTGCGGTCCGGCACTTCACCGCCCACCAGCAGGCGGGCGCCTTGCGAGACGCTTTTTGTGACCTGTTCGTGCAGCTTGTCGCGCTGCGCCTCGGAGACCAGCGGGCCCAGCTGGGTATCGGCGGCGTTCGGGTCGCCCATCGTGATCGCCTCGAACTTGCTGGCGTAGGCGCCGACGAACGCATCGTAGTTCTTCTCCGTCACGATGAAGCGCTTGGCATTGACGCAGGTCTGCCCGTTGTTGAAAAGACGTCCTTTGACGCAGGTGTCGACAGCCAGATCAAGGTCGGCATCGTCTAGGACAAGGTAGGCATCGTTGGAGCCCAGCTCCAGCACGGTCTTCTTGAGGGCTGCGCCCGCCTTGGCTGCCACGGTGCGCCCTGCGGCCTCGCTGCCGGTCAAGGTCACGGCCCGGACCAGATCGTTCTCCACGATGTCGTTGGATTGGTCGTGGCTGATCAACAGCACGCCGAACAGGCCCTTGGGCAGCCCGGCACTTTCGTAGATGTCACGGAGCAGCAATCCGCTCCCGGTGCAGCTCTCTGCGTGCTTGAGCAGGACACCATTGCCGGCCATCAGGCTGGCGATGGAGTAACGGATGGCCTGGTAGGCCGGGAAGTTCCAGGGCTGGATGCCGTAGACGACGCCGATGGGCGAATGGGTGACGATGCCGGTGGCACCTTCGACATCGCGCTCCTCGTCCGCCAACGCTTCAGGGCCCTGCTTGGCGGTGTAGTCACAGATGGCTGCGCACAGTTCTACTTCGGTGCGGCTGTCTTCGATGAGCTTGCCGACTTCGCGGGTCATGAGTTGGGCGAATTCTTCCTTGCGATCGCGAAGTGCTTTGGCGATGGCGGAAACCACCTTTGCGCGCTCTTCCAAGGAGCGCAGGCGCCATTCCAGGTAGGCGTTGTGGCTGGATTGGACTACGGCGGCGGCTTCTTCGTCCGACATGTACGAATAGGTGGCAATCACTTCTTCGGTCAGTGGGTTGATCGTGGTGAGCTGTTTCTTGGTCATGGAGAGGCTGCACTTCATGGGGGAGGAAATGGACGGGTGAGCGTTGCACCGTCACGGTTTCCATGCAGTGAAGTGTTGAGTGGTGTGCGTCACGTGGGATTCACTGCGTTGGCTGCTCGCCCGCACGCCATCTCGCTGCGGGGAACAACGCCGCTGGTAGGGTCGGTTCCCAAACGACTGCCCTGAAACCGTCAACACCCGGTAACGCATGACCCTTGAACAGAGCTTTCGCGGTCCGTCAGGCACGTTGGTCGTGGGTTCTTCCAGATGGGGGGTTGGGCACGCAGCGCTTCGTTTAATGTCATGCGTTACCGGGTGTTGATCGTCTGAGGGCAGTCGTCTGGGGACCGACCCTACCGTTGACTCCCCCTGCCCCGAGCATGTAATTGGCCATTGCGTGATGGGGTGACGCACTAGCAGTTGGTTTTCCAGGTCGTTGAGATCGACTTGTACTTTGCCGAGGCCCGGCGCCAGGCCATTTCTTTGTACTGCTCCCGGACCATGGGCGACATGTGTGTCGGTTGAATGTGGGTCAGCAGATTTGCGCGCCTGCCAATCAAGCCCGGTTGCAGGGGCACGACACGCCACGCTTCCCCGCCGACCGAAATGTATTGCACGTACGGCGATGCCGGGCGGCCCATGTCGTACCACTCGCCGCAGAACAGGTAAGTGGCCACAACCGACCACGTCGATGTGGCCCGGTCGTAGTCCATGACGACCGGAATCAGGCTTGATCGCCACACGGGCGGTTTGACATCCCCGTCCGTGTGCGGGATCCGCACCGTGGTCTCCCCGGGCTCCCAGCCCGTTGGGCGCATCGCCATATCGCGCAACATGGTCCCTTTCGCGGTGCGCTTGACCACGATCAGTCGGCCGTCGGATAGCCGCACTTCCTCTTTCCACGACTGACTCATGCGACTGCAGCTGGCGCTCGCCAGCACCAGCGTACACAGCAGCGTCAGACCCAAAACGCGTACCAAGGCGTTTCGAGTGGTGGTGAACGCAAGGACGTTTGTCATGCCATGCCCCTTATGCCGGTTGGGTGAGACAGCGAAATCTGGTCACGTCAGATCAGGTGCGGGCGTTTCGTTGAGGTCATGCGTTACCGGGTGATGATGATTTCAGGGCAGTCGTCTGGTGACCGACCCTGCCGTTGACCTGCCTTGCCCCGAGCATGTAATTGGCCATTGCGTGATGGGGTGACGCACTAGCAGTTGGTTTTCCAGGTCGTTGAGATTGACTTGAACTGTTCCGGGGCCTGGCGCCAGTTCATTTCCTTGTACTGCTCCCGGACCATGGGCGACATGTGTGTCGGTTGAATGTGGGTCAGCAGATTTGCGCGCCTGCCAATCCAGCCCGGCTGCAGGGGAACGACACGCCACGCTTCCCCGCCGACCGAGATGTACTGCACGTACGGCAAAGCCGGGCGACCCATGTCGTACCAGGCGCTGCAGAACAGGTAAGTGGCCACGACCGACCACGTCGATGAGGCTCGGTCGTAGTCCATGACGACCGGAATCAGGCTTGATCGCCACACGGGCGGTTTGACATCCCCGTCCGTGTGCGGGATCCGCACCGTGGTCTCCCCGGGTTTCCAGCCCGTTGGGCGCATCGCCATATCGCGCAACATGGTCCCCTTCGCGGTGCGCTTGACCACGATCAGTCGGCCGTCAGATAGCCGCACTTCTTCTTTCCACGACTGACTCATGCGACTGCAGCTGGCGGTCGCCAGCACCAGCGCACACAGCAGCGCCAGGCCAAAGGCGCGTACCAAGGCGTTTCGAGTGGTGGTAAACGCAAGGACGTTTGTCATGCCATGCCCCTTATCCAGGTGTGGTGAGACAGCGCAATCGGGCCACGGCGGGATACGCTCCCGCCATGACCAGTACCTCAGATCAGGTGCGGGCGTTCGCTGCCGAACAGCAACCGGTTGGCTCCCTCGCGCCACACCGCCGGGCACGACTTGCCGCGCAGCACGGCCGCAACGGTATAGGCATGGCCACGATTGCTCGGGCTGACCCGGCCCAGCACTGCCTCTGCCTGCTGCACGCTGGCGTTGGCCCGCACGGCGTCAACGAACGCCACCATGCGCGCCGCTTCGTCGGGATTGGTAGACAACAGCACGGCCTTGCGCCAGGTTGCCTCGTCGCGGCCGTGCCGCAGCGCCAGCGCCCAGGTGGCCCACACCGAATCCGGATCGATCCCCTGCTCCGCCGTCATCGCCATGGCCTTTTCGACGTATTCGCTCGGCGCGCCGTCGGACGCGGCGACCATGCGAATCATGCGCGGCAGCAGCTCGGCGTCAGGCTGAGCCAGCTGCACCGCCTGCTCGTACTCGCCCTGGCCAAGCTTCAGATAGGCTTCGTAGGGCGAACCCACGGCGTCCTCGCTGTCGATGGCGAGCATGTTGGTCAGCAGCGAAGACTGGCCAGCCAGCGATTTGAGCTCCGCATTGCTGGCGCCCAGCATGCGCTTGACGCGCGCCAGCTCCAGCGCCACGTACTCCGACGTTGCCGGCGCCGTCGCCGCCTGCGACCAGGCTTCGTTGGCGCCCGCCCAGTCGCTGCGCGAGGCCAGCACGTAGCCGGCCGCCTGGGCAAACCAGGGCTCCTGCGGCCAGCGGCGCTGTCCGGCCAGGAACGCCTCGTCCTGCGCCGGGCCATCGGCCATGCAGCGCACGGCCAGATAGGCCAGTGAGGACGATTCCGGCTTGCTCGCCGCCATCTGCGTCTGGCGTTCGCACGCCGCGGCGGGTGTCTGGCCGATATGCAGGTCCTGCTCCATTCGCAGCGCAGCGACGTCTTCGGGGTAGCGCTTCAGCCGCTCAGCGATGAGGCCTGGCAGGATGTCCGGGTCCCGCGCCGCCATGGCGAGCCAGGTGGTCAGGTTCCGCGAGCCGGGTGCATCCCAGCGCGCATGCGCCAGGATCATGGCCTTCATCTGCTCGTCGTCGCCCACCAGCTCGATCTGCCGGCGCGGCGCCCGATCGCCCATCGCCGTCACTACCGAGCGCGTGCCGCCATTTTCGTAGCTCTGGGTCTGGATGGTGCTGGGCGGTTCCTGCAGCACGAAGTCGGCATCGGTGGCCGACCAGCGCTGCGTACCCAGCATGCGGTCCGGGTTGCCCTTTGCGCCGCCATATTCCGCCCACCACTGGACCATCGGCGCTGCACCGGCCACGTTGTAGGTGAAGTGGGAGCGACCGGTCATGCGTTCACTGTCGAAGGACTCGATCAGCTCCCCGTCCGCAGTGTGGGTGACCACCTTGTGGGCGATGCCGGGCTCCACGTCCAGGGTCGCGCTCTGCAGCGGCTCCAGCGCGACGGTGTTACCGTCGAGGGTGACCTGCACGGGGATGCCCAAACCGTTGTACAGCGACACCGTGGCGGTGCCGGTCAGCATGCCGAACACGAGCACACCCACGACAATCGCCGCCGCTGCGGATGCGCGGGCGGCGCCGGCGGCCCAGCCATCGGCCGTCTGGAACCTGTCCCACCAGCCCAGCTTGGTCTGCAGCTTGCGCTCCTGGCCGGGCAGCAGCAGCGGATAGCCCTTGGGGGGCTGCGACGGGGCCGGCGCAGCGGGCGCCAGCTCGGTCGACTCCAGGCGCTCCACCACGGCATCTTCGTTGGCCAGCAGGGCTTCCAGCGTCGCCGCGCGCAGCTGTGACAGCGCACCGCAGGTATGGTTGACCCAGTTGCCTGCATTGCGGACCCAGTTGTCCATGTTGCCCTGCACCGGTGCGCTCAGGCCGAGCTTGCCCAGCGCCGCTGCCAACGGCTTGCCGCCGTGGGCGATCACGGTCTCATCGATCACGCAGCTGCCGGCGGTGTCGTAGAGGTAGACAAGCGCCTGCTGCACGCGGCTGGCGGCCACGATGAGTCGGCGCAGCTCGTTCTCGGAAACGCGCTTGTCCGCGGTGACTACCTGCAGCACGTTGACGAAGAGCCCGTACCCGTCACGCAGGTCGGCCTCGGTGTGCTCACAGAAGTGCAGCAGGGCCACCT
The DNA here is from genome assembly GCF_057839485.1 of Stenotrophomonas sp. KH_036_B. Lineage (NCBI taxonomy): Bacteria > Pseudomonadati > Pseudomonadota > Gammaproteobacteria > Lysobacterales > Lysobacteraceae > Stenotrophomonas > Stenotrophomonas sp. KH_036_B. The sequence continues at coordinate 2,209,498 of NZ_CM174491.1, forward strand.
GCCCTTCGAGCAGCGCCTCCCACCCGGCCCCACTGCGGCGCGCGGCCAGCCGGTGCAGCGTGCGGCATTCCTGGTCGTGCTGGGTCACGGCCTGCCGCAGTGGCGCGATCTCCGCATCCAGTGTGGTGATGACCGGGCCGAGGCGCGAGGTGTCCAGCACCTGGTCACGCCAATGCACGCGGTTGCCCGATGCGCGAAGGTGCCCGGCGCGGGCGGCCTCCAGCGTGGCGCGCTCGTCCTCCAGCAGTTGCAGCTGCTGCAGTGCCTTGCCGTGCGCCGGCGCATACAGGGCGGCGATGCGGTCGCGCAGCTGGTCGTTGTTCAGCGGTTCGAGTGGGCCGAGGAACAGCTCGGCCGGCGTGGCGACGCCACGCACGAAGGAGCGCCGCAGGTAGGTGCCCTGGTAGCGCTGCTGCAGGGCGCGGATATCGAATTCGGCATCGAGCCGGCGCAGCGATTCCTCGCCATCAGCGAACGCCGGCGGGGTTTCGCGCAGCAGGCCGTTGGAGAGCTGGTGCTTGAGCGCGTCGGCGTCACGGAACAGCAGCATGGCCGGGCGTTCGTCGATGACCGCCTCCACATAGCGCCGCTTCAGGTTGTTCTCGCGGTCGATGTTGGCCGGGTGCGTGGACCACATTTCCGGCGCACGCACCATGGCCTGGCGGAACACGCGGTGCTGCTCACGCTCACGCTCGGGTAGCTGCGGCGGCTCGGCATACAGGGGGTCGGGCGACACCCGGCGCAGGTTGGCCAGCATGCGCGTCTGCACGGCGAACAGGTCGGCCACGGCATGGCCGGCAGCGAATTCGCGCGAGGCGAAACTGAGCGTCCTGCCCCAGGCATCGTCGGCCGCGCCAAGGCGGTGCAAGGCATGCACCAGGGCATCGCTGCCGGCCAGCGAGGCGGCCACCAGGTCGGCCTGGTACTCCATCTCGCGCGACAGGGCGCGCTCGGACAGCGCCACCACGCTGAAGGCGGTGTCCACCAGCGAGCGGATGGCCCAGACGATCAGCGACAAGCTCCAGCCAATCCAGGCGATGCGGAAGTCCAGCCGCGACACGGTCGCCAGAATGGTGTCGAGCGCGTCGCGCCGAGCCACCAGCTGGCTGGCGATCTGGTGGGCAACGTATACCCACCGCCCCACCGCCATGGTGCGCTGGGCGAAGTGGCCGAATTCGTGGGCCAGCACGGCCTTGAATTCGCCCAGGTTCAGGGCGTTCACCAGCGGCAGGCCGATGTCCAGGTTCTTGCGCGAGGGCAGCAGCAGGTTGACCAGCGAGAGGTCGTAGAAGACGCCGGCGTTGACCCGCGGCGACAGGTACACCCGCTTCGGGCGCGGCGCGCCGGCCTCGTCGGCCAGGCGGTGCAGGAAGGCGAACAGCTCGGGCTGGTCGGCCGGCTTGAGTTCCATGTCCTTGGAGGTCTGCCCGCGCTTCAGGAAGACCAGCCCCTTGGCCATGAACGCGACCAGGAACACGGAGAACCCACCGACGAGGACATTGGCAAACGCGTTGCCACCCTCCCCGGCCAGCAGGGTGCGGAACACGCGGTAAGCGGTCCAGCCAAACCAGCCCATCAGGGCGAAGTAGGCAAAGGCGAAACTGAGCAGACCGGCCACCGCCAGCCACGCATGGCGGCGATAGGCGGAGCTGGGTGCGGTGAGTTGCGCAGGCACGGCCGACGGCCCCGCCGGATAGAGCGAATCCATTATGTACATCCCCCTGTTGTCCTGCTCCGTGCTGACCCCCGGACATTACACGGAGTTTACCTGGCGTCATGCCCGGTCCCGGAGCGATTGTGCACGTTGTTGAGGCGCCGCGCATCTACCCGCAAACCGTCGATGGGCGCCGGAACATTCGATGGTAGGGGTGCGTCCCAATCAACTGCCGGGGTGGTGATTACCCCTTTGAGGCATGACCTCGAACGCAGGCAGCGCGTTTTGATGTGAGGTCATGCGTTACCGCTCAATCGTTGGTGGTTGCGGCCATTGCGGCTCTGATGTCGTCCGGAATCGTGCAATGGGTGCCGTGGCGTCGCGCGGGCCCCGTGAGCGGTTCAATCACGCCGCCTTTGGCCTCGCTTGTTCCGAGTTTGCATTGCATTGAAAGGAACAGGGTTCGGCCGTTGCGGTCCACCCATTGCTGCCCGAAGTACTCTCCATCCGCCCGCTCGAAGGTCGGGCCGATCAGCTCCGTCAGCGACCCTTGATTGGGGAGGCTGCGCAGCACCGGGCTGTCGTTCATGGAGGCATTCAACCAGCTGGCGATGACCGAGCCATCCATGCGACGCAAGGTTGTCATCCTGCCCGGCGCGTCATTGGCGAGGTAACGCGACGTCCACAGGCGATCCTCGCCCCAAGGGGTGATCGCGGTGTATCGCGCCGGCAGCCGTTCGATTCCCTCCGCGTCCATGAAGCCGTAGTAGCCATCGCGCAGGAACACCACGCCGCCTGGCAGCAACGCCTCCGCATACCTGATGGTCTCGCCGACGAAGCGCTGGCGCTTTACGTGATACAGGCGAAACCCTTCCTCGTCGCTGCGTACCAGGAGCAATGCGCCATCAGCGCTGACCTGGTCGATCCAGGTGCCCTTTGGCAGCAGGTGCTGGCCAAGCCCGGCGTCGAGCCACAGCCGTGGCTGAGATTCGCCTTCCAGTGTGCCGAAGAAGCCTGTGGCCTCGGCGCTGAGTTGGCTCAGCGGCGGCGTCTGGACCAGCAGCGTTCCTCTGCAGTCCACCAGGGTCTCCTGCCCGTCTTCCGCTATCGCCTGCCTCAGCTCGGGACGCCCCTCCACCTGTTTCCACGCGTAGGCCGTGAATGGCCCGAGCACGTTGCCATCCGCATCAACCAGCTTGTCACCGGCATCGCCCATGGCCGTGCGCCATACACCTGGGCAGACCTCCTCGCCTTTGGTCGCGCCGGCGATCGCCAGGAAGCGCCCATCCGGGTACATGAGGCCCTGCACGGCGTCGGCTTCGCTTGCGAAAATGCCCTCTGCATCTTCACGGATGACGCGGTATTCGGTCGCCCAGCGCGGCCAGCGGCCCAGATCCTCAGAGGCGAGGCTGCGCGATCGCGCCGATGAGTAGCCCACCAGGTAGATAAGCGTGCGATCACCGGTCAGTTGCCCGCGCGCATCCAGTCTGCGCCACGCCCTGCCCTGCAGCCCAAGCCAGCCGCCGTTGGTGAGCGGGAGCAGATTGTCGATCCGCTCGGTCCACAGCGTGCTCCCTGCTTCGTCGCGCAATGCGCAGGGTGTGCCCGGTTCGAGATCGCAGACCAGATACTGCGCGCGGTCCGGGAACGGGCCGGCTGCCCGGAGTTCACCCCTGGCGAGCTGCATGCGCAGCTGCCCACGTGCATCGAAGATGCGTTCGCCTGCTTCCCGCGAACGCCAGCTGTAACGCTGGGGATGCGGCGTGATGGCCCACTCGCCGCTGCCCGGCTGCCAGTCCACGAAGCTGCTTCCATCGGCGTGCATCAGGCCGGTCCCCGCCTGGGACCATGCGCTGAACAGTGGGGTTGGGTCCGGGTCTTCCGGGTGGCGCTCAAACGGCGCGTCGGATCGCAGCTCGACATACGGGCCCCGCAGGGAAACCCGGCCCGTGTCATCGAACCACACGCTGCGGCTTGTGTCGAAATCCACGGCAAGCCATCGATTGGGCGCGATCTGTTGGGGGCGCCCCGGCCACTCCTGGATCAGGCGGCCCTGGTCGTTGGCGACCACGGCGGTTTCGAAACCACTGGCCTGCAGCACGAATGTCTGGGGTGCCTCCGCCCAAGCCGGCGCGATGCCGAGGGCGAGTGCCAGGAGCACCGGCGGGGCCATGCGCCGGGCACGTCTGGCGGCCCCGGTGTGCGTGGCGTGGAATCGCTGCAAGGCGTCCGTGTCGTGCTTCGTCATCCGTCGATCTTGAGCGTACTGAAAGGACCCTATGGTAGCCGGCAACCTGTACTTCCTGATGGCTGACAGCTGTCACTTGTTCCGTTTCGGCGCAGCGGGAGAATTACCCCATTCCCGCACGGCCCTGTACGGCCGGCCCCCACCCCAAGCCGAGGACGTTCCATGAACATGCTGCAGCTATTCCTTTCGCACACCCCGCTCTGGGTGTGGGCGCTTCTGATCTTCCTGATCACGCGCGGTATTGCTGCCATGAAGCCGGGTGAAGTCTCGTTGGGTAGGCTGGCCATCGTGCCCGGGCTGTTCACCGCGTGGGGCCTGTGGTCGATCAGTGCGCGCTACGGCGCTTCTTGGGAGGCATGGGCGATCTGGCTGGTCGGTATCGCTGTGGGCGCCGGAATCGGCTGGCTGATGCTGCGCCGTTCGACGCTCACTCCCAACCGTGCAACCGGGAAGCTGTGGCGCGGCGCGGACTACAGCCTGCTGCCGCTGTTGCTGGTGACGTTCGCGGTGAAGTACGGGTTTGAATCCGCGCTTGCGATGTCGCCCACGCTTGCTGGGGATGTGGGCTTCCGCGCTGCCTATCTGCTGCTGTCAGGCGGGTTCACCGGCATCTTCATCGGCAAGTACGCCCGCTACCTGGCGGCGTGGCGCCGGGCAACGCCGGGCAATGATCTGCAGGTCACGGGCTGAGGCGTAGGCCCGGGCCGGCTGTGCCGGCTGGTCTGCTGTACGCCGGCTGGGCTGCTGCATGCCTGCCGGGCTGCTGCATGCCAGCCGGGCCGCTGTATGTCGGCCGGACTGCTCTATGCCGGCCGACGGTAGGGTTGCATCCCAATCAACCGCCGGGGTGGTGATTACCCCTTTGGGGCATGACCTTGAACGCAGGAGGCGCGCTTTCGATTTGGGTTCATGCGTCACCGTGCCGATCACCGCTATCGGCAGTGGTGCTCCTCCGCGTCCTGCGGTCGCACCACTTGTGCATCCATGCACGTCGTCGTTTGGGAGCCGACCCTACCCCATCCGAAATTGATGAGGTTGCGCAGCGCCCCGATATGCCAACGCAACAAATACAACGCCGGTCGCCAGGGATATGGCCAGTGGTATCCATAGGGTGGTTTTGTCTTGCCCGCCTTCACTGAGCGTTATGCACAGACCAGGGAGCGTGGCCATTGCAAACGCGATGGCCGGGCCCGCAAGGCGAAGCCTCAATGCGAGCCATAGCGTAGGCAGCCCGTACAGCAGAAGCAGCGGCGCCATCATGAGGTAGCCGAAGAATGAGACAAACATGCCATCACCAATGAACCTCAACACCTCTTGGGGTGAGGTGGATTCAAACAGTGAGATAAGGAGCAAGACCGCCAGGCTTCCGGCGGGCACCCCAGCCAATGCGGCGAGGATCAGATTCCGATAGGGGTGGTTGGGTTGGCGGCGATCTTCTCCACCAGCGTATCGACGGCCGCTTCCATCGCCCGCGCGGTCTGGTCACCGCTCTGGTTGGTGATGATGAAGATACCCAGGTCGTACTTCGGAATGATGTAGATGTAGCACTGTGATCGGGGCACCCCACCATGATGGGCGTAGTAGCTGCCCTTCTGACGGTCGCCGCCAACGATGTTCCAGAAGTACCCGATGCTGAAGTCCGAATCGAATTTCGCGAGCGTGCGATGCGATTCCGTGACGACCGGGCCGTTGACCAGCTGGAACCGGAGGTACTTCACCATCTCCGGGACGGTGGCCTTTGCGTTGCCGGATGCGCCCCAGGGGAGCTGCGGCATCGGCGTGGTCGGTGTCGGGTTGTCGCTGTGGTAACCGACCGCGAGCCGGTCCGCCTCGGTATCGGCCAGCCGGATACTGAGACCGCTCATCCCTGCAGCAGTACTGAAGAACTCGCGCAGCAGTGACTCATAATCGCGCTTGTAGACCTGTTCCAGAATGTGCGCCGTGAGTTCGGTTCCGGTACTTGAGTAGGCGTAGTCCTTTCCGGGCGCACGGGCAATCTCGACAGTGTGGAGGTCCTTGAAGAAGTCCGCCTTGCCATAGTGCGCGTAGATGGCATTGAGTTCGCGCGGCGTGCCGTGGTCGGTGAAGTCGTCAAGCACGGTATTCGCACGCTCCGGCAACATGTTCGGCAGGCCACTGGTGTGCGACAGCAGGTGGCGGATGCGGAGGGGTTCGCCGTTGTACTGCAGGTTCGGGTAGCTCCCCTGCAGGTACATTCGAATATCGTCCTCCAGCGTCACCCTGCCCTCCAGGACGGCGTTGGCCATCAGGGTGCCTGCCAGGGTCTTGCTCAGCGAGCCGATCTCGTAGAGGGTCGCGTCGGTGGGAGAGCCTGGCTTGCCTGCCTGCATGTCACCGCGGTGGCGGATGTACTCCTTGCCCCGGTACACCACCCCGATCGAGGTGGAGTGGAGCAAGGGCTGCTTGATCAGCGTGGCGGCGACCGCGTCGATCTCCGCCCCCAGGTCTTTCGCGGGGACATTGTCGGCCGCGCATCCGGCGACCAGAAGCACTACGGAAACTACTACGACATTGAGCCACTGCCTGTGTCGAACAATCATCGAAGTCGCTTGCATCCGTCGGCGCTTGAAGGCGGGGGTGGACTGGGCGCCAAGCATAGCCGATAGCCGGCGGCCTTTAAGCCTGGGGCTGGCAGCCACGCAGGGCGTGGCTCTACGCGGCGGCGTCCATGTGCAGCGGTGTACTTGACCGAGCGCCTGGGCCCGGGTGTTTCCCGGGGCGTGAAGAGACTTTATAGTTCGGCTCTTCAACGGACACGGCGGACTGAAATGCCCTTTATCGGAATCGGACTCCATGTACTTGCCGCCATCTTCTTTGCCGTGCATGCCATCCGCTCAGGCCAGAGCTTGTACTGGCTGATCCTTCTTTTTTCGTTCCCGCTGCTGGGGAGCGTTGTCTATTTCCTCGCCATCTACTTCCCTGAGATACGGCATTCGCGCGGGGCGCGCCGCACCCTGCGCGCGGCGAATCAGCTGATCAACCCCGGTCAGGAACTGCGCAACGCCCGGGCCGAGCTGGAGCATGCGCCCACCCTGCAGAACCGGGTGCGCCTGGCGACGGTGCTGCTGGAAGCCGGGCACGTCCAGGAGGCGCGGCCGCTGTTCGAGAAGGCGGCCAGTTCGCCGCTGGGTGATGAGCCCCACATTCTGCTTGGGCTTGCGCAGGCACGCCTTGCGTCGGGGGATGCTGGGCTGGCGGCGGAGGCGCTGGACGGCATGTTCGCGCGGCATCCTGATACCCGCCGGAAGCCGGAGCCGGCGCTGCTGTATGCCGAGGCGTTGGCGGCGAGCGATGCGCCGGGCACGCGGGCGGCGTTCGAGCGCGCGGTGGAGTGTGGCAATGAGGCGGCTGCGCGGTGCCGGTATGGGGAGTGGTTGCTGGCGCAGGCGGATGCCGATGACCAGCAGCGGGCTCGGGCGTTGTTTGCCAGCATTGTTGAGGATTCCAAGCGCTGGTCGCGGTTTGCGCGGGATCATAATGCGCGCTGGCTTGAGCGGGCGAAGTCGGTGGTCAAGGGTGGGCAGGTTGCAGGTTGATTTGCTGCCGGCCTTGCGCCTCTTCGATGTCGGTCATGCGTTACCGTGCCGATCACCGGTATCGGCGGTCGTTTGGGAACCGACCCTACCGTTCCGGACCTGACGGGGTTGCGTAGGCCCCCGGTAGGCCAATGCTAGAAATGCCAGGCCCGTGGCTACGCATACGGCCAACGGTGTAAAGAGGAGTATCGAGTAGGGCCAGTCTTTGACCAATCTGTACAGTCCAGGGAGAAGGGCGATTGCGAACGCTGTCGCCGGCCCGGCAAGGCGAAGTTTCAGGGCCAACCAGAGCGCGGGAAGCCCGTACACCAGAAGCGCCAGCACCATGACTACGTAACCCCATAACGAGAAGAGCAACGCACTGGTGATGACGCTCATTGCATCCGAAAGTGACACGGACGCCAACAGGGAAATCAGGAGCGCGTTCACCAGGTAGCCGGCGGGGACGCCAATGAATCCCGCGAAAAACAGGTTTCGATAAGGCTGATTTGGCGGGCGTGAGAACCAGTTCATTGACCTTCCATGAGTCGATTTGGGCCGAGCCTTCCGGCCGACTATAGCCCCGTGTGCCGGGCTCGGCCACCGGTAGGGTTGCATCCCGATCAACCGCCGAGGTGGTGATTACCCCTTTAGGGCATGAACTCGAACGTAGGAGCGCGTTTCGACTCTTGGTCATGCGTTACCGTGCCGATCACCGTTATCGGCGCTTGTTCGGGAACCAACCCTACCGGACCGTGTTCCACTCGAGTTCGAAGGTCAGCTCCAGTCGCTGGCCCGGCTCGAGAGTGTTTGGTGCCACGGTGAATCCATCGGGTGGGCCGGTTTGCGGTTCTACGCAGGTGGCGTGTGGCGCGCCGTCGTAGACCACCCAGTGGTTGGTGTTGGCTCGCAGCCGTAGCCGCTGGCCGGCCGCGACGAGCGTTACGTCGTTCTGGTTGATGAAACAGTCGTCCCACGGCCCGGGCGAAGGGGTTACGAGGGGCAGCGTGGCAATGCCCTCCCCGTCCCGCGGATACATGGCCTGGGGGACGAACAGCAACTCATCCGGCTTGCGGAACCACGGGTGCCAGCCGAGCACGGCCGGCATCGGTTGGGTGCCCGCCTGTACGGCGAGGCGCAGCTCCAGACGGTGCGGCGTTAGTTGGATCTGCTGCATTGCCGTGCCGCCGAAGGGCCAGTAACCGTCCTCCGGTAGCTTCAGTGACAGCGTGGCGCTGTCAGTATCGAGGCTGTCGATCTGCCAGGGCAGCGCGAACCCTACGCCGTGGATGGCGTGTTCGCCGAAGTTCGTTGGCAATGCGTACGCCCTGCCATCGAAACTGAAACGCCCGTGCCGGATGCGCCCGGCCCACGGCACCATCGGGTAGCAGCCCCACGCGATGGTGGCCGCCCCACCTTCTTGTTCGTCCACCAGCCACTCCACCCCGTCGTAGCAGATCTGGGCGATGCGTCCGCCGGCGTCAGGTGCAAGTGCAACCTCCAACCCGCCGGCCCGCAACCAGTGCACGCGGCCAGCAGGCAGTGGCGCCTGCGCATCGTCAATGGGCAGCGCGTGCTCAGTTGCCATAGGGATCGATGGTCCGGATGCTGCCGTCCGCGTCCATGTGCAGCGGGGTGCACTTGACCGAGCGCAGGTGGGTCACGCCGCCCGACAACAAGGCATCGTGATAGAACAGGTACCACTGCCCCTCGAACGCACAGATGGAGTGGTGCGTGGTCCAGCCGACGACCGGCTTGAGGATCACGCCGGCATAGGTGAATGGCCCATACGGGCTGTCGCCGATGGCGTAGCACAGCAGGTGCGTGTTGCCGGTGGAGTACGAGAGGTAATACCGGCCCTGGTACTTATGCAGCCACGGCCCCTCGAAGAAGCGGCGCTCATGGTCGTCGGCGCGCAGCGGCTGCCCGTGCTCGTCCAGGATGACCACCTCCCGGGTCGGCTCCGCCAACTGCGTCATGCCCGCCTCCAGCCGGCCAACGCGCGGCCCCAATGCGGGCGCCGCCCCAGTCGGCTCCTCGTGCGCGGTGTCGTAGTGGTTGTCACGATACTTCTGCAGCTGGCCGCCCCAGATGCCGCCGAAATAGAGGTAATGCGCGCCGTCGTCGTCCTTGAACACGGCAGGGTCGATCGAGTAGGTGCCCGCCATGGGCTCCGGTTCGGCGGTGAACGGGCCTTCGGGGCGATCGGCCACGGCAACGCCGATGCGGAACATCCCCTCCCCGTCCTTGGCCGGGAAATACAGGTAGTAGCGACCGTCGCGGTGGGCGGCATCCGGTGCCCACATCTGCTTTTCTGCCCAAGGCACGTCTCGGACATGCAGCGCCATGCCGCAGTCGGTGGCCTCGCCGTCGGGGCGGTCCATGCGCAAGACGTGATAGTCCTCCATGCCGAAGTGTCCGCCCTCATCGTCGAACGGCGCGCCGGCATCGATGTCGTGGGAGGGATAGATATACAGCCGCCCCTCGAACACGTGGGCCGACGGATCGGCGGTGAAGATGTGGGTCACCAGCGGCTGGGAGATCGCATGCGCGGCGAGGTGGCCAAGGTCGTTGCCCTGCCGACGTTGCCGCAGTTCCTGCTCGATGCGGGTCTCCATGCGCTTGTCGATCTTATAGAGGAAGAGCATCGCAACGGCGACCAGGAACGGAATGGAGCAGTAGAGGCTCACCGTGAGCCGGATACCGTTGACCACGCCCTCCGGCTGCTGGGCCGCGCCGGCCTGGTACCCGTAATACGCCAGGATGCCGGCGACCAGCGCGCCACCGATACTGAGCCCGATCTTCAGCCCGCACAGCATCGCGGAGAAGATGATGGCGGTGGCGCGACGGTTGTTCTTCCATTCCGAGTAGTCAGCGACGTCGGCGATCATCGCCCACAGCAGCGGGATGGTGATGCCGTAGAAGAACCCGTGCAGCATGAAGGAGACAAATGCCACGGCCACTGCGGTGGGCGGGAAGAAGTAGAACACCAGCAGGAACACGGTGGACACCAGCAGCGCGCCGCCAAACACATCGCGCTTGCCGAAGCGGTCGGCCAGCCGGCGTGACACGCCGATGCCGAGAATCATGCAGAGGATGCCGCAGGCGTTGAACAGGCTGAAGGCCGAGGTTGCCGGGTCCTCCGGCCACGCGAAGCCGGAAAGCCCCATTCCGTTGAGCGCGGCGTTCAAGCCGCCGATGAAGCGGTTGAAACCGGTGCTGTCGAGGAAGCCCGCCAACGCGGCCTCGCTCATGTAGTACTGGAAGTAGTAGATGTAGGTGCCGCCCTTGAGGGCCAGGTTGATGAAGACCAGAATCGTCAGCGCCAGCATCACCTTCCACGGCCGGTTGCGCACCAGGTCGGACAGGTCCTGCAGCACGCCGCCGGTCTGTTCCTTGGCCGGTACGATGCGCTCGCGGGTGGTGGCGAAGGTGATCAGGAAGAACACCGTGCCCACCACTGCGAATACGGTCATCACCCGCTCGAAGCCGAGCACGCGGTCGCCATCGCCCAGGATCAGCACCAGCGGCAACAGCAGTACCTGGATGATGAACTGCGCGATCATCACCGCTACGAAGCGGTAGGCCGAAAGGCTGTTGCGCTGGGCCATGCTGCCGGTAAGCACACCGCTGAGCGCGGAATACGGCAGGTTGTTGGCCGCGTACACCAGCATCAGCAGACCGTAGGTGGTGAGCGCATAGATGATCTTGCCGTGCTCGCCCAGGTCTGGCGTGCTGAAGGCCAGCAGTGAAAGCACGCCGAACGGCACCGCCGTCCACAGGATCCACGGCCGGAACTTTCCCCACCGGCTGGCGGTGCGGTCGGCGGCAATGCCGATCAGCGGGGTGAACACGAAGGCACCCAGCAGTCCGACGACGAAGATGATCGTCGCGGCCGTGGCGGGCGGCAGCCGGTACACGTCGGTGTAGAAGAACGCCAGGTAGGTGATGAGCGTCTGGAAGATCAGATTCGCGGCCAGGTCGCCGAGGCTGTAACCCAGCTTCTCGCGAACCGACAGGGTGTGTTCCGTGCTTTCCATGCGGCGCGAATCAGTCACGAGCGGCCTCCACGGTGAACCCGGCGGTCGCGCGGACATCCGCGCTGGAGCTCCCTACCCTGAGCTCGTACGCTCCCGGCGGTACGGTATACGCCCTCCGCGTTTCGTTGTACTGGCGCAGGGCCTGCTGCGCGTCCAGGTCGAAGGCAACGCTGCGCCGCTCGCCGGGGGCCAGGTGGATACGCTGGAAACCGTGCAGCGCCTGGAGTGCATCACCCGGCGCCGCGTCCAGCCGGCGCACGTACAGCTGCACCACTTCGTCGCCTGCGCGTTTGCCGGTGTTGGCCACGTCCACCGTTGCCTTGATACGTCCGTCTGCAGCGATGCGGGGCGAATCGAGGCGGAGCTTGCCATAGTCGAATGTGGTGTACGACAGCCCGTGCCCGAACGGATACAGCGGCTTCCCCCGGAAGTAGCGGTAGGTGCGGCCTTCCATCGCGTAGTCATCGAATGCCGGCATTTTCTGGTCCGCTTTGTAGAACGTGACCGGCAGCCGCCCGCCGGGGTTGGTATCGCCAAACAGTGCTTCGCCCACAGCGGTGCCGCCACGCTGGCCGGGATACCAGCTCATCAGGATCGCGGGCAGCGTGTCCTCGGCCCACTCCACCGCCAGCGCCGAGCCGCCGGTGAGTACCATCACCACCGGCTTGCCGGTGGCGTGCAGCGCCTCCAGCAGGTCACGCTGCGGGGCCGGCAGGCGCAGGTCGGTACGGTCGCCGCCGGCGAAGCCGGGGTAGTTGACCTTCATTTCCTCGCCTTCGACATCGCCGGTGAGCCCGCCGACGAACACCACCACATCCGCGCTGCGGGCGGCGTCGAGTGCCTCCTCGAACGGCGGCTTGGCACCGGGCATGCGCCAGCCCAGCCGCACGCCGGCATCGCGTTCGGCGTCGTAATACTCGAGTTTGATGTCGTAGGCACGGCCTGCCTGCAGGTCCAGCTCCACGCCATCGCCGTGCAGCCGGTCGGCGTTGGCCCACTGGTCCAGCACGCGCTTGCCGTCCACGTAGAGGCGGAAGCCATCGTCCGCAGCGGCCTCGATGCGGTAGCGGCCCGATACCGGCGGCAGCAGCTGGCCACTCCAGCGGATGCTGAACCCATCGGCGGGAATGCCCTGCCCCGGTGCCGCCTCGCCACGGGCCAGCAGGTTGTCGGTGGGTGAGCCCCGGTCCCAGCGGAAGCCGATCTGGGCGTCGGTACGCACCAGCGCCGGCGTGCCGGAAAGATCGGCCGTGCGGAAGTACTCGCCGCGCAGGCCGCGCTCCGGGGAATCGGCCGAAGGACGCAGGTAGGTCGGTTCGATCAGCGGGGTCGCACTGGGGTCGTCGCGCCCTTCCACCATGTCCACCCCGCGCGCATATCGCACCTCCACGCCCTTGGCCGCGTCGCGGATGCCCTGCAGGATGGTGACCGGTGCGGCCGGGGTGCCGAAGTAGTTGCCGAGCAGTGCCATGGTGTCGTCGGCGGTCGGGCCGACCACCGCAATGCGCTTGAGGGTGCGTGGCAGCGGCAGCACGCCATCGTTCTTCAGCAGCACCAGCGACTCCTGTGCGGCCTTCAGCGCCAGCGCGTCGTGCGCCGGGGCCTGGTTCACCGAGGCCGGTATCCGCGCCCACTTCACGCGCTCGGGCGGGTCGAACATGCCCAGCCGCATGCGCGCGGTAAACAGGCGCGTGACCGCATCGTCGATCTCCGCTTCGCTGATCAGCCCTTGCTTCACGGCGGCCGGCAGCGTGGCGTATTCCTGGCCGCACTCCAGCTCGGTGCCGTTCTTGACCGCGAGTGCTGCCGCGGCTTCGCGGGTGGGCACGATCTTGTGATGTTTCCAGATATCGACGATGGCCCAGCAGTCGGACACGACGTAGCCCTTGAAGCCCCAGTCACGGCGCAACACGTCGCGCAACAGGAACTGACTGGCGCTGGCGGACTCGCCATACACCCGGTTATAGGCGCCCATCACCGCATCGACCTGGCCCTCCTTCACCAGCGCCTCGAACGCCGGCAGGTAGGTGTCGTAGAGGTCGCGCTTGCTGGGCCGTGCATCGAAGTGGTGGCGGTCGGCTTCCGGGCCGCTGTGCACGGCCAGGTGCTTGGCAGTGGCGTCCAGCTTGCGGTACACCGGGTCGTCGCCCTGCAGGCCGTGCACGAAGGCCACGCCCATGCGCGCGGTGAGGTACGGGTCCTCTCCGTAGGTTTCCTGGCCCCGGCCCCAGCGCGGATCACGGAAGATGTTGATGTTGGGCGACCAGAAGGTCAGCCCCTGATAGCGCGCATGCGAGCCCTCGCGCAGGAACTGGTGGTGCTTGGCACGCGCCTCGTCGCTGATGGTGGTGGCCACCTGCCCCATCAACGGCACGTCGAAGGTGGCGGCCAGGCCGATGGCCTGCGGGAACACGGTGGCCTGCCCTGCCCGCGCGACGCCGTGCAGGCCTTCGTTCCACCAGTCGTAGGCGGGAACGCCCAGGCGCTCGATGGCGGGCGCGGCGTTCTGCATCTGCGCAGCCTTCTCCTCCAGCGTCATCTGCGCGACCAGCACCGCGGCCCGCGCTTCGAAGCTGGCCGAGGTGTCCAGCCACGGCTGCGGCTCGGCGGCGTTGGCGACGGTGGCCAAGGTGATCGCGGCGCAGAGCGCCAGCGTGCGGAACATCGGGCTGGAGAGCCGGGGCCTGCGCGTCATCAGTTGCTCCTCAAGGCACGCTCATCGCGCGCAAATGGTCCCAGCAGAGCGCCGACAAAGCCGCCTGCACGATCCGTACTCAACACGGTTCCGTCCACGTCGGCTGCCAGGGTCTGCCAGCCGTGACCGTCGCCGCTGTCGAACGCGAACGCATACTTGCCCTCGTCGCCCGTGATCTTCAGGCGCAAGGAATCGGATGCGTCCAGCTCCTTGGCGGCCAGCTCTTTCGTCACTCCGCTGCCGTCGCGCGCTTCGAGGAACACAGCTACGCGGTCCTTCCCGGCGCTGCGTACGCCAAGGAAGAACCAATAGGCCTCGTTCTGGAATGCCGCCAACCCGGCCGCTACGCCCGCCGCGGGGCGCGTCATCTGCGTGCTGGCCTCGAAGCGCAGGTGCTGTTGGCGCCGGCCGAGGAAGGCGGGGTTACGCAGCGTGTCCAGGTTCTCCGGCAGCGGATGCACCGCCAAGGAGCCGGGACGCTCGCGCAGGTCCGCCCAGGCCTGTTTCGGGACGCGCACACGCAGCCATTCGTTGCCGAGCGCCTTCGCATCGAAATTATCGCGCGCGACGAAGTTGCCGGTGGAGGGTGCCTGCGCGGCCTCGCCCTGCATCCATGACGGCGCCTTGGCCACGTACGGGATGGGTTGACCGGCGGGCAGGATCACCGGCCAGCCATCACGCCACTGCACCGGCAGCAGGTAGGTTTCGCGCCCGGTGTTGTAGTGGCGCGTGTCGTAGTTGCGGCTGGCCAGGAATACCGCCCACCAGGAGCCGTCCGGGCCTTCCACCAGGTCGGCGTGGCCGGCATTGGTGATCGGCAGCGACCTGTCGTTGGGCAGGTCGCGCTGGGTGAGAATCGGATTGCCCGCATATGGAATGTACGGCCCCCAGACGTCGCGGCTGCGCAGCACCACCTGGGAATGTTGCGGCCCGGTGCCGCCCTCGGCATCGGAGAGGTAGTACCAGCCATCGCGCTGGTAGAGATGCGGCCCCTCGATCCAGATCGGGTTCTTGGCCGGCTCCACTCCGCCATCGATCAGCACCTTGCGCGGGCCCACCGGCTTGAACGCGGTGAGATCGATTTCCTGTATCCAGATCGCGCGGTGCCCTTCGTAACGTGGCGGGCCCGGCGGCACATCGTTGTTGAGCAGGTAGACGCGGCCATCGGCGTCGAAGAACAGCGACGGGTCGATGCCCTCGATGCCGGGCAGCCAATGCGGGTCGGACCACGGTCCCGCAGGATCGCGCGCGGTGGCGATGAAGTTGCCGCCACTGTCGACCGCTGTGGTGACCACGTAGAACGTTCCCTCGTGATACGAGATGGCCGGCGCGAAGATGCCGCGCGAGACGCTCAGACCGTCGAAGTCCAATTGGGTGGGCCGGTCGATCACGTTGCCGATCTGCTTCCAGTGCACCAGGTCCGCGCTTTCGAACACCGGGATGCCCGGGAAGTAGGTGAAACTGGAATTGACCAGGTAGAACGTGCCGTTGGCCGCGACGATGCTCGGATCCGCATGGAACCCGGCCAATACGGGGTTGCGGTAGTGCCCTGCAGGCAGGGCAGCGTCAAAGGCCGCATCGTTTCCGGCGTATTCGAACCAGTCGAAGTAAACCGGTGGGGCGGGAGTCGCGGCTCGCACCTGCAGGGCGGTGGATAGGAGCAGTAATGTGGCAAGCAACAGTCGCATCACGGGGTCCCTGCTTCGGTGAGGGAGAGCTCGAACGGTCCCGCAGGTGCACCGCTGCTGTCGCGCAGCGTGCAGACCGGGCCGTCGGCCCAGCAGTAGCGGACACGCACGTGGTCGCTACTGTAGTGCCGGCCGCTGGCCGGCTCCAGGCAATCCAGGCAATCCAGGCAATCCCGGCACGACAGCACAACATCGCGCCCATCCAGCAGGGCATCCGCATACGTGCAGTGCTTCGCCTCGGCGTCGCACAGTTCAAAGCCGATAGGGCCGTTCGCACCCGTGGCGACCAGCGCTCCAGTGACACCATCGAACGCGATCCGCACCTCAACCGACGTGCGGGATACGCCGCCCGGCGTCGGGCCGGAGGCGGCGAGTGCCTGTTCGCCATACACCACCTGCCGCGCCACCCGGGCCAGACGCCGGCCGAGCTCCTGTTTGTTCGGCGGATGGATGTCGTAGGCGTCGCCGATGTCGATGGCCAGTGCCAGACCCGTATGCGGGTCTTCCGCCGCGACGCGCCGCTGCGCCTCGCGCACCTGCGCCCAGCCACTTTCCGCCGGCGCCACGGGTGGCTGGCCATAGCCGGCCAGCTGCACGACCAGCAGCGGCATCTGCGCGCCGAACCGGCTGCGCCAGTCCTCGCGCAGGCTGCGCAGCTTTGCCGCGTAGGCCGCGCCGTCGCCGGTGCTGGATTCGCCCTGATACCACAGCATGCCGCGCAGGCCATGGTTTCCGAGCGGTGCGATCATGCCGTTGTACAGGGTCGACAGGCCCGTGGCCGAATGCCACGGTGCCAGCGGCGGTGCCTGGTTACCGGGTGCTGCCCGGTACTGCCATGGAGTGTCCAGGACGATCCGCGTGCCATCGTCCAGCTGCACGGCGTGTGCGCTGGCAGGGCCTCCCAATCCGCCATCGCCCCAGGTGTCCAGCACGTTGACGACCACGGTATTGGTGCCGGCCTTCAGCAGTCCGGGCGGCAGCGGATAGGACCGCGCATCTCCCGGGGCGTTCTGGCTGCCCACCGCCACGCCATTGACCCAGGTCACGTCGGTTTCATCGGCAGGCCCCAGCTCAAGGCGTGCGCCCTGCCCTGCCTGTGCGACGGTGAGCGTCACCCGCGTGCGGTACCAGACCATGCCGTTGTAGGCGGACAGCGCCGGTACGCCCCAGCGCTCCCATGCGCCCAGCTGGGCCGGTGCTGCCTGCCATCCTGCGTGATCTGCGCCGGGCTGCCAGGGTGCATCGCCCGGTGTTGCCCACTCGCGCTGCATCCACCACTGTTCCCAGTGCTTGCCCCATTGCGCGTTTGCCGCAGCGGGATCACTGGAATAGAGCGCCAAGACGTCCAGCGCCTCGTCCATGCCGCCCTGCGCACGCAGCGCATCGGCGCTGGTCCATGCCTCGATCCGAGAGCCGCCCCACGCCGACTGGATCAGCCCCATCGGGACGTTGACGGTTTTCTGCAGTTCGCGCGCGAAGTAGTAGCAGGCGGCGGAGAAGTCGCGCACGGTGTCCGGGGACGCAGGGCTCCATGACACCGGCCCGGAGAAACCGTCCTGCGGTGCGACGGCCACAGCCTTGGGCACGGAGAACAGGCGGATGTCCGGGTGCGTGGCGGATGCGATTTCGCTGTCTGCGTTGAGCGCGCGGCGTACCGGCAACTCCATGTTCGATTGGCCGGAACACAGCCATACGTCGCCTACCTGCACGTCACTGACGGTCTGGGTGGCCTGCCCTGCCTGCACGTTGAGGACGTAAGGGCCGCCCGCCGCGATGGGTTGCAGGGTCGTGCGCCAGCGGCCTTCTGCATCCGCCTCGGTGGTGACGGTTTGGTGTGCGAAGGCTACGGAAACTTCAGCGCCGGGATCGGCACGGCCCCAGACCGGGATCGGCTGGTCGCGTTGCAGGACGGCGTGGTCCTGGAACAGTGGATGCAACAGCGGCGTCACGGATGGTTGGGCCAGTGACGGCGATGCCCAGCCCAGTAGAACCGCGACCACCACCCAGCCTGATCTGCTCATCGCCCGTCTCCCGGTGCGGAAGGGAATTGCAGTGCTTCGTAGTACGACAGCGGGTGCGGGGGTGCGGCTTCGCCCGGCGGCAATGGCCGGCCGCTGATGGATTGGAAGTACGCGACGCTGGCGTCGCGCCACCATTGCGCTTCCCGCAGTTGGATGTTGAGGAACGCCGCGATTTGTTGGTGGCGTTGGGCGTCCACGGTGTGATGCGGCGGGGCAGAGCCCCGCTCTACGGCGGTGGGTGGCGCGGGTGAAACGGGGTCAGCGGGCGCCGTTGGGGACAGCGTTGCCCAGGTGGCTTGCATCGCTTCTACTTCGCGCACGCCTTGCGAATAGCGGCTTATCAGTTCGTCCCAGAGCGGGCGCCCGGAGGCCATGCGGTGGTCCCAGGGCACGTGGTGGAACCACAGCAGCAACGGCTCTGGCACGTGGGACAAGTCGCCGTACACTGCGGCTACTTCGGGGGCGTATTGGCCCACGGCATTGCTGCCCTGTGCAGTGCGGTCGAAGCCGATGCCGTTGCGGTCGGCGCGGTGGTAGTACACCGACGTCCAGTCCGCGCGTGGGCCGCCGTCGACCCACGGCCCGGGCCCGTAATGGTGCCCGCGTGCCATCAGGTGATGCAGGCCCAGCGGGGTCATGTAGTTCACGGCCGCCTCGCGCGAGGCCATCATCATGCGGACGATGGGCTGCACCACGGCGGGGTCCGGCGAGAACGTCATCGCCGCCCAGTCCGCGGCGATGTCGCGGGAGGATTGCGATGGATTCCACGCAAGGCGCCCGAACGCGTACCAGTTGGCCTGGTCGAAGTGGGAGCCACTCCAGGTGCGGTCCGTGCCGATGTTGGCGACGCCGGCCATGCCGGTCAGCGACTGCGCCACGGTGGCGCCGTGCGGGCGCTGTGTCGTCGCCTGCAGCACCTCCTCGTACAGCGGCCCCAGGTAGACCAGATGCGTGGCGAAGCCGAAATACTCCTTGGTGATCTGCACTTCCATCATCAGCGGCGTGCGCGGCATGGCCCCGAACAGCGGGTGGAACGGCTCGCGCGGCTGGAAGTCGATGGGCCCGTTCTTTACCTGCAGCACCACATTGGGACGGAACGCGCCGTCCAGCCCGGCGAACTCGGTGTACGCCTGCGTGGCGCGGTCGGCGGGAACGTCGTGCGCGTAGACGAACGCGCGCCACATCACCACCCCGCCGTGCGGTGCCAGCGCGTCGGCCAGCAGGTTGGCGCCGTCGGCATGGGTGCGGCCGTAGTCCTGCGGGCCCGGCTGGCCTTCCGAATTGGCCTTGACCAGGAAGCCGCCGAAATCCGGAATGCGCGTGTAGATCTCCTCGGCCTTGTCTCGCCACCAGCGCTGCACGTTCGGGTCGAGCGGATCGGCGGTCTTGGGACCACCCAGTTCGATGGGCGCGCTGAAGCGTGCGCTCAGGTACACGCGGATGCCGTAGGGCCGGAACACATCCGCCAACGCGGCCGCCTTGGCCAGGTAATCTGGCGCGAGGCTCTGCGCGTTGGCATTGACGTTGTTGAGTACGGTGCCGTTGATGCCCAGCGAGGCATTGGCGCGGGCGTAGTCCGTGTAGCGCGGGTCGCGCCATTCCGGCAGGGTCTGCCAGTCCCACAGTGAGCGACCGGCATAACCGCGCTCGACATAGCCGTCGAGGTTGTCCCAATGATCGAGCACGCGCAGCCGCAACGTGGGGGATTCGCGCAGGTCAAGCCCGTTCAGTGACGCGCCCGTCTGCAGCAGGCGCAGCAGATGGAACACGCCGTACAGCACGCCGATGTCGTGGCGCGCGGCTATCAGCAGCACCTCGCGCCCACCGATTCGTGTCACCTTGAGCAGATAGCCCTCGTCGCCGAGCGATTCGATCTCATCACGGAACGGCGCGATCAACGTCGACGACTGCGGGGTACCCAGCACCACGCCGTGCTCACCGGCTATCGCAGAACCCAATCGGGGGGCGCGACCCAGCAGCCCGCCCAGGCCACGCGCAAGTTCCTCACGTGCAACGCGTTGCGTGGGCGTCTGATCGGGCGCCACTACCTCGCCCAACTGCGTGCGGTAGTCCGCCGCGAGCGCGGTTTCCAGCGGGACATAGCGCATCCACAGGGCGTAACCATCCTCCGCCCGCACAGACGGCGAGCAAGCCAGCAAGGCCAATGCAGCCGCCAGCATCCAATGACACCGCTCGACACCCGGTCGTAGCCGCAGCCGTGGCCGCAAACCTTGTAAGCTCGGGCGGTGCGCGGGATGCAGCAGCGTCACGAAGAAGAACGGGAGCGCGTATTGGACAAACCGAAGAAATCGGTCCGCCGCAAAACCAGTGGCGTGACGATCGACGAGGTGGCGGCGCTGGCCGGCGTATCCCCGATGACCGTGTCGCGGGCGATCAACCAGGGCAAGGTGCGCGATGACACCCGCGAACGCGTGATGCGCGCGGTGCAGGCGCTGGGCTACACGCCCAACCTGGCCGCGAGCACGCTGGCGGCGGCGCAGCACACGCGCATCGCGTTGATCTACACCAACCCCAGCGGCGCCTACCTGCGCGAGCTGCTGGTGGGCCTGCTGCGTGGCGCGTCCAATGCCGCCATCCAGCTGGTCATCCACTACTGGGACAACCTGGACCCGGCGGCCGAGCGCAAGGCCGCGCGTGCGTTGAACGGCCGCGTGGACGGCGTCATTCTGCCGCCGCCGCTGTGCGAGTCGCCGGTGGCCGTGACCGAGCTGGTCAAGGCCGGCATCCCCGTGGTTGCCATTGCATCCGGTCACCTGCGCGACGACATCTCCTGCGTGCGCATCGACGACTTCCATGCCGGCAAGGAGATGACCGAACACCTGATCCAACAGGGTCACACCCGCATCGGCTTCATCCGCGGGCGCGACGACCTCAGTGCGAGCGCGCGTCGCTACGACGGCTTTGTCACCGCCCTGCACGACGCCGGGCTGGAGGTCGAACCCGGCCTGGTCCAGCAGGGCGACTACACCTACCGCTCGGGGCTGGCGGCGGCCGAGCTGCTTCTCGCCCACCACCGGCCGCCGACCGCGATCTTCGCCAGCAACGACGACATGGCGGCCGCAGCGATCTCGGTCGCGCACCGACGCGGCCTCGACGTTCCCCGCGACCTGTCGGTGGTGGGCTTCGACGACACCTCCGCCGCCACCACCGTCTGGCCCGAACTCACCACGCTGCACCAGCCGATCGCCGAGATGGCCGACGCGGCCATCGATATCCTGCTGCGTACCATCCGCCACAGAAGCAACGACGCGCGCGTCCTGACGGACCACGTGCTGCCGCATGGGCTGGTGATGCGCGACTCGGTCGCGCACCCGCCCAGGCGGTGAGGGTGCAGAAGGCATCGTCACTTGCCGGGGCACGCGACGGTGGCGTCCGCTTCGTTCAAGGCACCCAGCGCGACGCGTGACACCGAGAGCGTCATCGCGCCTGCGGTACCCAGCGACCAGGGCCGGTCCAGTTTGCCGACATCGGCACCTGCCGCTGCCAGGCACTTCAACGGCACGCCCACACGCTTCCACTGGCCGACAGGCAGCTTGGCCAGTGCAGGCCCCACCGGAATGCGGGCGGTACAGCCGGTGCCGCAACCCACGGCCAGCCACGCCTCACCCTGCGGTGCAGCGTCCACGCGCAGCGTGGTCAACACCATCAGGTCACCATTGCTTTCGCGCTGCAGGTCCAGCGGCACGTGCGACTGCACCGCGACGGTGGCCTCGCCCTTGCCCGACCACGCCAGCCGGCGCGCATCTTCCTGCACGAGGTGGTCCACGCCGGTGACCTTCAGCAGGTCGCCGTTGAGCGCTTCCGGCACGTTGGTGACGGTCACGCCCTGCCCCGTGGCGGCCTCAAGACGCAGGGCCATGCCCGAACCGGCGTCGCCACGTGCGAAGAACACACCGGCCGCGCCTTCGTTGCCGGTCACGCCCGAGACTTCCGGCAGTGCGGCAAGGTCGCCGTTGTCGGCATAGGTCAGGCCGAAGCCGAAGGCGAACTGCGGGTCGTAGTCCTTCTGCCCCACGTTGTTGGCGTACTGCACCGCCGTGCGCGGCCAGCTGAAGCTCAGCTTCCCCTTGAAGTCGTGCTGGACGCTGCCGTCGGGCTTGCGCAGCAGCACGTCGGCGATGCCACCGCCTTCCGAACCCGGCAGCCATGCGGCCACGAACGCATCGGCGGCATTGATCTCGCGATTCACCCACAGCGGACGCCCGCTCAGGAACACGGCCACCACGGGAATGCCATCGGCCTTCAGCCGCTTGATGAGCGCAAGGTCCGCGTCGTCGCCCGGCTTGTACGCCAGGGTCGCCAGATCTCCCTGGAATTCGGCATACGGGTTCTCGCCGAACACCACCACCGCCACATCCGGCTTGGTCGTGTACGTGCCGTCCACGGCCAGCACTGCTTCACCGCCCGCGGCCTTGGCCTGCTGCGCGACGCCTTCGAAGATCGTCTCCGCGTTCGGGAAGTCCTTGCGGGTGGTGCCGGTGCCCTGCCAGTTCAGCGTCCAGCCGCCCGCCTGCTTGCCAACATCGTTCGCCCCATCACCGGCCACCAGGATGCGCTGCTTCGGCTCCAGCGGCAGCACGCCGCCCTGGTTCTTCAGCAGCACCAGCGACTCGCGCACGGCCTGCCGTGCCACGGCACGATGTTCCGGTGCACCGATGAGGGCGAACTGCCCACCCACCCCGCGCGACGACGGCTTGCCCGCCTCGAACAGGTTCAGCCGCATCTTGACCCGCAGGATCCGGCGCACCGCATCGTCCAGGCGTTCCTGGGAGAGGGTGCCGGCCTTCGCTGCGGCCAGCGTGGTTTCGTAGAAGCCCTTCCAGCTGTCCGACGCCATCGCCATGTCCAGGCCGGCGTTGATGGTGGCCGGGCAGTCGGTAGTGGTGCAGCCCTTGACCTGGCCGTGGCCGTTCCAGTCACCCACCACGAAGCCGCCGAAGTTCATGCGGCCCTTCAGCGCGTCGGTCAGGTAGGCCTTGTGGCCATGCATCTTCTCGCCGTTGACGCTGTTGAACGAGGCCATGACGGTCTGCGCGCCCGCCGCGATCGCGGTCGGGTAGCCGGCCGCATGGATGCGCACCAGCTCCGCTTCGCTGATCCGGGTATCGCCCTGGTCCTTGCCGTCATGGGTGCCGCCATCGCCCAGGAAGTGCTTTACCGAGGCGATCACATGGCGGCCATCGAGGAACGTGGGCGAGCCCACCTTGCCCTGCAGGCCTTCCACCACCGCGCCGGCGTAGCTGGCCACCACCTCGGGCGATTCGGAATAGCCTTCGTAGGTGCGCCCCCAGCGGTCGTCCTGCGGTACCGCCACCGTCGGCGCGAACGCCCACTCCATGCCGGTGGCGCGGGTTTCCAATGCGGTGATCTCCCCGATCCGACGCACAAGGTCCGGGTTGCGCGCCGCGCCCAGCCCGATGTTGTGCGGGAACAGCGTGGCGCCGACGATATTGCTTTGCCCGTGCACCGCGTCGATACCGAACAGCACCGGGATCGCCTTGCCGCCCTGCGAGGTGTCCATGGACGACTCGTAGAACGCATCTGCCAGCGCCAGCCATCTGGCCGGCGCGGCGTCGTAGCGGCCGCCCGGGTCGGAGTTGCCGCCGGCAAGGATGGAGCCCAGTCGATACTTGCGCACGTCGTCCGGCGTGATGCTGGCGATGTCGCCCTGCACCAGCTGGCCGACCTTCTCTTCCACCGTCATGGTGGCCATCAGGTCGGTGATGCGCTTTTCAAGCGCCGGATCGTCGGGCAACGGCCAGGTCACCTGGGGCCAGGGGTTGGCGTCGGCCTTGGCTTGCGCCGGGGCCGGCGCGGCCGTCTTGTCCTCGTCCTTGCAGGCCGCAAGTGCAAGCAGCAGCGCGGCCAGCAGAAATCCGGTGCGGCGCGTGGCGGAGTGGTTCGTCATGGTGCTCATCCTTGCCGGTGGGCTCAGCGCAGCAGGTACTGGTTGATCAGGTTTTCGTAACGCTCCTGCTTGCCGCTGATCTGCTTCGGTTCGCCGCCCTTCGCGCCGAGTGCCGCCAGGTCGTCCAGGCTCAGTGCGCCCTGTTCGAAGTCCTTGCCCTTGCCGCTGTCGAAGCTGGCGTAACGCTCCTTGCGCCACTGCTCCCACGGCGACTCGTTGAGCAGGCCGTGAGCAACTTCCAGGCCGCGGGCGAAGGCGTCCATGCCGCCGATGTGGGCAATGAACAGGTCATCCAGGTCGGTGGATTCGCGGCGCACCTTGGCGTCGAAGTTCAGGCCGCCCTCCAGTCCGCCCTGGCGCAGTACCACCAGCATCGCGCCCACGGTGTCGTACAGGTCGGTCGGGAACTGGTCGGTATCCCAGCCGTTTTCCGCATTGCCGCGGTTGGCGTCGATGCTGCCCAACAGGCCGTGATCCGAGGCGACCTGCAGGTCGTGTTCGAAGGTGTGGCCGGCCAGCGTGGCGTGGTTTGCTTCGATGTTGAGCTTGAAGTCCTTGTCCAGGCCGTGCTCTTTCAGGAAGCCGGCCACGGTGGCGCTGTCGAAGTCGTACTGGTGCTTCATCGGCTCCATCGGCTTGGGCTCGATCAGGAAGTTGCCCTTCAAGCCGATGCTGCGGCCGTAGTCGCGCGCCATGGTGAGGAAGCGCGCGAAGTGGTCGATCTCACGCTTCATCTGGGTGTTCACCAACGAAGCGTAGCCTTCACGGCCGCCCCAGAACACGTAGTGTTCGCCGCCCAGTTCCACCGTGGCGTCCAGCGCCGCCTTCACCTGCACGGCGGCACGCGCCACCACGGCGAAGTCGGGGTTGGTGGAAGCACCGTTCATGTAGCGCGGGTGCGAGAACAGGTTGGCCGTGCCCCACAACAGCTTCATGCCGGTGGCGTCCTGGCGTTCCTTGGCCAGGCCCACCATGTGCTTGAGGTTCTTCTCGTACACGCCGACATCGTCGGCGTCCGGTGCCAGGTCGATGTCGTGGAAGCACCAGTACGGCACGCCCAGCTTGGTGAAGAACTCGAACGCGGCGTCCACCTTGGCTTCGGCCGTGGCCATCGGCGCGCCCGCTTCCCACGGGAAGTGGCGGGTGCCCGGGCCGAACGGGTCGTGCCCGGCGTTGCAGAAGGTGTGCCAGTAACAGACCGCGAAGCGCATGTGCTCCTGCATGGTCTTGCCGCCGATGACCTTGTTCGCGTCATAGACCTTGAACGCGAGCGGGTTGTCCGAACCCCGGCCTTCGAAGGGGATGCGGCCAATGCCGGGGAAGAATTCCTTGGCGCCGATGAAGGGTTGTGTGCTCATGGTGCGGGGTCCTTTCGTTGTGCGGGGTGTTGCGTAGAGGGAAATCAGCCGCGCTGCAGCGGCGTGATGGCATCGAGATAGCGCAGGTAGCGGGCATAGGCTTCGGCATAGGCCGCTGTGCGCATTGGATCCGGGCGCGCCGACAGCTGCGGGTCGAGCGCAACGTGCTGGTTGGCGATGTCGGCAATGCTGGCGGCGTCGCCGCGGGCATGGCCCAGCGCCCACAGCGCCTGCAGGGCCGCACCGAATGCTGCGCCTTCGGCCTGCGTGGGCACGTCCACTGGCAGCCCGAAGACATCGGCGACCAGCTGCCGCCACGCGCCGCTGTTGCTGCCACCCCCGGTCAGCACGATGCGGTCGAACTGCATGCCGGCACGGACGAAGGCGTCGTAGCCGTACTTCAGGCTGTAGGTGGCCCCTTCCATGGCCGCGCGGTAAAGGTGTGCCGGGGTCATGTTGGTGGTGTCCAGCCCGGCCAGCACGCCCTTGCCATGCGGCAGGTCCGGTGTGCGCTCGCCGTTGAGGAACGGCAGCATCACCAGGCCATCCGCACCGGGCGGCGTGGTGCGCAGGTGACCATCGCCGAAGCGGGTGCTGAAGTCGAAGGCGTCGGCCACCTGTTCGGTCACCACGGTGCAGTTCATGGTGCAGATCAGCGGCAGCCAGCCGCCGGTGGAGGAGCAGAAGGCTGCCCATGCCCCGGCCGGGTCGACCACGGGGGTGTCGGAGTAGGCAAACAGCGTGCCCGAGGTGCCCAGGCTCATCGCCAGGCGACCGGATGCGACGCAGCCGGTGCCGATGGCCGCCATCATGTTGTCGCCGCCGCCGACGGCGACCTTCACGGTGGCGGGCAGCCCGAGTGCCGTGGCGGTAGCGAGGTCGATGTCGAACACCTCATCGGGCGCGGCGATGCGCGGCAGGCACTCGGCAAGGTCGCGTTCGGGATCGGTGGCGCGCAGCAGGTCGGGTGACCAGGTGCGGGTGCGCACATCCAGCCAGCCCGTGCCCGATGCATCGCCGTATTCGCAGAAGCGCTGACCTGTGAGTACGAAGTTGAGGTAATCGTGCGGGAGCAGGATCGTAGCCAGCCGCGCGTAGGCATCGGGCCGGTGCGTCTTCGTCCACGGCAGCTTGGAGGCGGTGTAACCGGCCAGGATCGGATTGCCGGCCAGTGCAATGGTGCGCGCCGCGCCGCCGAGTGCGTCCATGATCTGCACGCATTCGGCCGACGTGCTGGTGTCGCACCACAGCTTGGCCGGTGCGAGTACCTCCCCTGCCGCATCGACCGGTACGAAGCCGTGCTGTTGGCCCGACACCGCCAACGCGCCGATGCGGGATCGCACCGACGGATCGATGGAATGGAAGCAGGCGTGCAATGCCGCCACCCAGTCGGCCGGCGGCTGCTCGCGGCTGCCATCGGCGGCCGAGGTCAGGCCCAGCGGCGTGCTGGTGCTGGCAACGAGGCTGCGCACGGCAGGGTCATAGACCACCACCTTGAGGCTCTGCGTACCGGCATCAATTCCTGCAACCAGATCCATTGCGTTCACCCCGTGCGTGCTTGAAGGTAGCGCTACCATTTCTGTCCAACAGCAGGGGCCCCGGCTATGCCAAGGCCACGCTCCGTGGCCACACGTCCGGAGCAGCCCTGCAGTAGCGTTCAATGAAGGCCTCCTGCGATGGCATCGTCGCGACCGCCTGCTGCACCGGCTGCCGTATGCGCGCCAGCAGCGTGCGCAGGTCGGCGTCGCCGATGGCGGCGGCAAGCGGATGCGCAGGGCCCGGCTGGATGCCCTGCCCCATCAATACGCTGGTCCAGGAGTCCACCCGGAACAGCTCGCCGGGGTCCTGCCAGGCATGTGCGCGTTCGCGCCAGGCGCGCAGCCGGATGGCGAGCGACTCGGGCAGCGCCATCTCGCGGCAGGCGGTCCACATCGGCTCGTCGCGCTGGTTGGCGTGGTAGTGCAGGATGACGAAGTCGCGTACGTGCTCCATCTCCTGGCGGCTGACCTCGTTGTACAGGTCCACCAGCGCCGGGCGGATGCCATCGGACGGGAACAGCTGGATCAGCCGCACCACCGCGCTGATGGTCAGGTGGATGCTGGTCGATTCCAGCGGCTCGATGAAGCCACTGGCCAGGCCGAGCGCCACGACGTTTTTGTTCCATGCTTTCAGGCGGCGGCCGCTGCGGAACGGCACCAGCCACGGATCTCGCAGGGGCGGGCCGTCCACGTCGCGCAGCAGCTTGGCCTGCGCCTCGTCATCGGACATGTGGCGGCTGGAGAACACCAGCCCGCACCCGACCCGGTGCTGGAGCGCGATATGCCAGCGCCACCCGGCCTCGTGCGCGATGGCGCGCGTATAGGGCACCGGCGGATGGACCGACTCGGTCTGCACGGCAACCGCGCGGTCACTGGGCAACCATTCGTGCCAGTCCTCGTAGCCGGTCTGCAGGGTCTGCTCGGTCAACAGGCCGCGGAAGCCGGTGCAGTCGATGAACAGATCGCCCTCGATGACCTGCCCGTCTTCCAGCACCAGGGAGGCAACGGAGCCGTCATGCGCGTGCTGCCGGACCTCGCGGATCTTGCCTTCCACCCGCCGCAGCCCGTGCCCTTCGGCCTTGCGGCGGAGGAATTTTGCGTAGAGCCCCGCGTCGAAGTGATAGGCGTAGTTGACCTGGGGCTGGGTCTGCAGCGAGAACCGGTCTTCCCGCGAGGCCGCGCTTTCCAGGCAGAAATCGCCCAGGTCCGAGGGCATGCCGCGGCGCAGGCTGTCCAGCCAGAAATGGTGGAACGGCGTAGCCCAGGTGCCCTGCCCGATCGTGCCGAACGGATGGATGAAACGATCCCCGGGACGACGCCAGTTCTCGAACGAGATCGACAGCTTGAACGTGCCGGCGACGGCCTGCAGGAACTCCTGCTCATCGATCTGCAGAAAACGGTGGAACGTGCGAATGGGGGGCACGGTGGATTCGCCGACACCCACCGTACCGATCTGCTCGGACTCCACCAGGGTGATGTCCAGCTGGTCGCGGAACTGGTGCGCCAGCGCACAGCCGGCCAGCCAGCCTGCGGTGCCGCCCCCGGCGATGACGACCTTGCGGATACGCCCTTCGGTTGTGTTCGCCACGTTCAATGCGGTGCTCCCATCAGCGGTTGAGTCGAGCCAGCAGCTGGGCGCGCATGCGCCGCGCCTGCGTCTCGTCGAACGGTGCCAGATCGCCCCGGGCAGCGTTGGGCAGGTGTTCTCCTGCACGCTCTCCCGGACCGAACACGTAGAACTCGAAGATCTTTGCCCACGCCTGCTTCTCGCGTGCCGGCAGATCGCGCACGGCCCACATCGCGTGATGGAGTGCCGGCAGCGGCGAGGAAAGGAAGGCCGGCGAGCTGCGCCACCAGTAATTCACCAGGACGTTGAACGGCTCGAGGCTGCGCACGTGGTGCCACCACATGCTGGGAATGAAGATCGCATCGCCCGGTTCCAGCACGGCGCTCTGCGCGCTTGCCAGTGCATCACGGAAACGCGGATGGCGCGCGAAGTCCGGGCGGTCGAAATCCACCACGCTCACCACTTGCCCGCCCGGGGTGGGTTCCAGCGGTCCCGGATACAGATTGTCGATCTGCTCCGGCGGAAAGAGCGTGAACCGGCGCCGGCCCACGGCGCAGCACGCCAGGTTGTCCGGGGTGTCGAAGTGGCAGGAGGCCGTTACGCGGTTGCCGATCCAGATGCTTGCGGACGCCTCGATGCCCTGCGCGGCCAGACCGGCGTCGTTGGCCTGCGCGAAGCCGGGCAGCGCCCGATCGATCAGCAGCGACGCGACATAGTAGGTGGGTGGCCGCGGGGCCTCGAGATGGTCGGCAATGCCGTCCAGCACCTGCGTCAGCAGCCCACGCCGGACCTCCACGTTCAACTGCGTGAAGTCCTCGTTGTAGAACGGGCGCCCCTCGATCTCGGGGCCGCCGAAGGAATACGGCACAGGCACGCCCGCATCGAAACCGCGCAGGTACCCCAGCGCCGCCTGCGTGGAACGCAACCCGGCCTGTACCAGCCCCCAGTCGCGTGCGATGCCGCGCAGCACCACCGGTTCACCGGCGGCTACCAGCGCCTCCAGCGGCAACGCGGCGGGGTCCAGGCCTTCCAGTGTCCGCATGGCATCGCCGTCCAGCACCGGTCAGTTCCTGCCCGCCGCAGCGGCGGCATCCTGCAGGCGCAGGCGTTTCTGCTTCTCGGCGATCAGGCGTCGCATGTTGTGCAGCGACGCCAGCATCAGGTACGCGCCTTCCAGGTAACCGGCCCGGTTGAGTTCGGCCAGGGCCGTCCCGTCCAGCTGGGCCAGGCGGTCACGGTCGATCGCGTGCAGGCCGTTGACGCCGACCCGATGCTCCTGGGCGACCTGCACGTCGAGCGTGATCGGTTGAATGAGTCCTTTTGCATCGAGCACGGCAAACATCTCCGCGCCAAAGGCGTGGCCATCGTGAATGCCACGCAGCACGCCTGCGATGTGGTCCAGATAGGGCGTGTTGCCCCCCTGTGGCAGGAACACCGGCTCACCCTGCATCGCAGTCACGCGTGGATGGTCGAGGTCCACGTGCAGTACCGCTTCCTGGGTGAGCGCGCCGTCGATCCGGCTCTCCTGGAATCCGATCAGAAACGGCCCCTTGGCCGCCGCCCCGGGAAGATAGGATGCATTCCAGCGCCCGTCCTGCAGGTACAGGTTCTCGTGCTGCTCGAAGCCCAGCAGCGCAACGGACTGCCACTCGCCGGTGGCGGTATCCTTGCGCAGGAAGATCGGGTATTCGCGCTGCAGCTCGGCGTACTCGCTCGGGTAGGCCGGCACCATGCCTACCGCGTCGCCAAATTCGGGCCCGAACCCGGTCGCTACACGCAGCTCCCGGTGGGCGATGTTGTTGAGCATTTCGTAACGCGGCATGTGTAGTCCAATCCCTGCAGGAGCCTGCACGGGTGCCGCTGCCGAGACAGCGGCACCCGTGGCCTGTTCAGAACCTGTAACGAACGCCAAGCATGTAACGCGGATCCTGGTCAGCCAGTTTCACCATCATCTGCGAGGTGCGCGAACGCCAACGCACGTCCTCACCGGTGAGATTGATCGCTTCCAGGCTGAACGACCAGTTGTCATCGAGCGTGTACCCCACGCTGAGATCCCACTGGTCGTACTCTTCCACATAGTACGGGTTTCGGCTGGCACCCTGGTTGGCCAGGATCAGGTACTGGTCGCGCCAGTTCCAGGCCAGTCGCACCGACCAGCCATACTTTTCGTACATCAGCATGGCGTTGGCGGTATCGCTCAGGCCGGTGAGCGAGAACTGGTCGACGTTCGGATCACCCGCGTCGTTGAAGCCCACGTCGCCGTTGACGATGGTGTAGTTGGCCAGCACGCCGAACCCGGTGTCACCGAAGAAGTACTGCCCACCCAGCTCCCAGCCATGCAGCTTGGACTCGTTCTGGTTGATCGGGCGGTTGACGTTGAACTGGTACAGCGGATCGTCCGCCTCCCCGTACAGGTCGTAAGCCGCTTCGGTGGCCAGCACCTGTGCGTCGGTGCCGTTGTAGGCGCCCAGGCCAGCGGGGTTGTTGCGCAGCAACGCCAACGCGGTGAACAGCGAGGTGTCATTGGCCGAGCAAGCCGCCGCGTTGGCCACGCCCACCTGGGCGATACAGGCCCCACTGGTCAGGAAACCAAGCGCCGCCTGTGCGTCCGGTCCGGAACTGGGGTCGCGCAGGCCGTACAGGTTCTCCTGCACGATGGTGTTGCCGACGAAGTTGGCGACCTGCTTGTTCCAGTAGGTCACCGACACGTAGCTGGCGTCGGCGAAATACCATTCCAGCGCCAGGTCCAGGTTGTCCGATTCCAGTGGCTTCAGCGCCGGGTTCTGCGCCGTGCCGCTGGCCCGCGAGGACGGATCGATCAGCACCGAGCCGAACGGCTGCTGCGCGGTCGGGCCGGCATACAGGTTGCCGATCGGCGCACGTGCGATGCTCTTGCCGAACGAGATGCGGCCCTTCAGGTCGTCCAACAGGTCGATGCTGAAGTCCAGGTTGGGCAGGATGTAGCTGTAGCTGGTCTTCTCGGTGAAGGGCTGCTGTTCATCGGACAACAGCACGCGGAAATCGTTGTTCGATTGCCACTGGATGGATTCCGGAATGGCGATGATCGAGGTCGACACCACGTCGGTAGTCTCGTAGCGGACGCCCAGGCGCGTATTGGTGCGATGGCCACCCAGATCGCCGTCCAGCTCGACCTGGATGTAGGCCGAATTGGTCTTCTCTTCCACCCGGTTGTCGGCGGCATTCTGCGGGCTGACGCCGAGGTTGGCGCCATAGTGCTGCCCCGCCCACTGCGCCAGCCGGCCCGCGTCGCCGCGCCAGGCGGTGAAGCTGTTGACGTTGAAGTCGTCGAACATGCCGACGATGTTCACCGGCTGCAGCAGGTCCATCAAGCCGTTGGCAACATCGCCGTTTACATTGGCCACGCCCCAGTCGCCCAGGGTGTTGTAGTTCTCCGCGGCCTGGATGCGGTGGGTGGTCTGCTTGCTGGAGTCCACGCCGAACTGGAAGCGCCCCTGGTCGAAGGCCCATTCACCGTCCACACGCCCCTGCTTGATCTCGGTGATCTGGGTCTGCGAGTTGATGCGCAGCACCTGCGAGCCGATCTCGCCCGGCACGAACCCTGCGTTGACCACGCCATTGGTCTTGGCGATGGCATCGGCAGCGGTCGGGTACCAGACCTGGGTGCCCACCGGCAGGCCGTTGTTCCAGGCCATTTCCTGCACATACGTACCACCGCACTGCGGCCCGGTGGTGCAGTTGTTGGTGCCGGCGATGCTGGAGAAGATGGAGCCGCCGCCGGTGAGGGGATCGTTCGGCCGGCTCTCGTTCTTCGAGTCGTGGCCGTCGAAGCTCAGCTTGAAGCGGTCGGTGATGTTCCAGGTGGCATTGAAGCCGAGCGAACCCAGCTTGTACTTCTGCATGCTGCGCTGCTGTTCGAGCCCGAAGTCCTTGGTGCCGGCGATCTCGCGGATGTAGATCGGCGTGGCCACCGCACCGCTGGTATCGAACGTCACATCAGTGTAGTTGCTGTTCTGCAGCCACATGCCCTGCTCGCCGCGATTCTCTTCGATCTCGTTGGTCGAGTAGGTGTAGTCCAGGGTCAGCGTCACCGCATCGGTCGGTGCGAACTGCAGCACCGCCTGGCCATTGATGCGCTCGCGCTCGAAGTCGGCGAATGCATAGCGCAGGTCGTTCGGGCGCCCGTACAGCGCGCCGATCGCCGGTGCGTTGGTCACCGTCGGGTTGCCGGGCATGGTGCCGGTCCACGGCTGGATGTTCCAGTAGTTGTTGGTGGCCTGGACCGAGCCACCCTTGCGCTTCTGGTAGCTCGCGCTTACGCCAACGCCCCAGGTCTTGTCCGGGTTGGTGTAGCTGAAGATGCCGGAAAGTTCAGGGGTCAGGTCGCTGTCGAAGGGTTGGCTCTGGTCGGAGACGATCTTGGCCCCGGCGCTGGCAACAGTGCCCTCATGGTCGAACGGACGCCCGGTGAGGATGTTGATGGTGGCGCCGATACCACCGCTGGGCACGTTGGCCTGGCTGGTCTTGAAGACCTCGATGCCATTGACCGCTTCGGCCGCCAACTGGGCGAAGTTGAACGCGCGGGTGCCGCCGTCGACACCGCCGATCGCCACCTGTCCTGCCGCACCGAACGCATCGGCACCCGGCATCTGGCGCCCGTTGAGCGTCACCATGTTGAACGGCGGGCCAAAGCCGCGCGCGGTTACCTGCGCGCCCTCGCCGTCACGGCGTTCGATGGAAATGCCGGTGATGCGCTGCAGGGATTCGGCCAGGTTGGTATCGGGGAACTTGCCGATGTCCTCCGCACTGATCGCATCCACCACGCCGGCCGAGTCGCGCTTGATGTCCATCGCCTGGCTGAGGCTGTTGCGGATGCCGGTGACCTGCACGGTGTCCAGCTGTGTCGGGCTGGACTGGGCCTGCTGCTGGGTGACGGGCGCCGGCGTGGGTGCGTCTTGCGCAAATGCGGGATTGATGACCAGGACACCGCCGACAAACGTAAACATGGCCCTGGACTTGAACTTCGCCAGCGTGCGGCTCATGAACGAGCCCTCAGGTCTGGGGTACGACGAAAAGTAAACGCGCTCATGACTCTCCCCTCTGACATACGATCGAATGGATGTACCGCCCCTCCTGGGGGCACGTACGGGCGATGCCCGTCTTCCACACCGAACATCGCAATGCGCTTTGCGCGCACTGCGACTCAAACTCGCTTTCAGGCTTGCCAGAACAGCCGCGTGGTAAAGGGGGGGCGTATCCGCAGGGCCTTACTCCGACCAAGTGGTAGCGCTACCATCACGTCACGGCGCAGACTAATCATCTGGGGTCGGGCTTGTCATCATGCAGCGCAGCAAAGGAACCCGACCTTGAAGAACAGCCCTAAAGCGGTTCGTCGCAAAGCGAGCGCCATCACCATCGATGACGTAGCCGCGCATGCAGGCGTCTCCGCCATGACGGTGTCGCGTGTCATCAACGGCCATGCCGGGGTACGCGATGACAACCGCGAGCGGGTCATGCGCAGCGTGCTTGAGCTGGATTACCGGCCCAACCTGGCCGCCAGCGCCCTGGCCGCAGCCCAGCACACCTGCATCGCGTTGATCTACACCAACCCCAGCTCCAGCTACCTGCGTGAACTACTGGTCGGCGCATTGCGCGGCTCCACGCGCGCGGCAGCGCAGCTGGTGATCGCCACCTGGGATGAACTGGGCGACGAGGCGCGTCGCGATGCGGCACGGCAGCTTGCCACCAGCGTGGCAGGCGTGATCCTTCCGCCGCCGCTGTGCGAATCGAAGGCCATCGTCGACGAATTCGTGAATGCGGGTGTCCCCGTCGTTTCCATCGCGTCCAGCCATTTCAATGACCAGATCGCCTGCGTACGCATCGATGACCACCAGGCCAGCCACGACATGGTGTCGCACCTGATCGCCCACGGTCACACCCGCATCGGCTACATCACGGGCGACCCGAACCAGACCGCCAGTGGGCACCGCTGGCAGGGCTACCGCGATGCGCTGGCCGACGCCGGCATCGGCTACGACGACGCGCTGGTCCAGCCTGGCTACTTCACCTACCGCTCCGGACTGGAGGCGGCCGAACGGCTGTTGACCCTGCAGCCGCCGCCCAGCGCGATCTTCGCCAGCAACGATGACATGGCGTCCGCCGTGGTGTCAGTCGCGCATCGTCGCGGGCTGGAGGTGCCGGGGGATCTTTCGGTGGTGGGGTTCGACGACACCTCCGCATCGACGATGGTGTGGCCGGAGCTGACCACGATCCATCAACCGGTGGCGGAAATGGCGGACACCGCCATCGACATCCTGTTGCGGGAGATCCGGCGCACCGCCTCGTCGGGGCGCGGCACCGTGAACCACGTGCTGCCGCACCAGCTGATCATGCGGGCGTCCGTGTCGCGCCCGTTGCTGGCGCCCTGACCATCGCCGACACGTGTGGCAGGCCTGGCCGGTTTCGCCAGCGGCATGCGTTTTTGTGTGTCGCGGTTACGCCTATCTGATCGCCCCCGTCGGGAAATCAATCAACTCCAGCTTTCCGCCGGCCAGGGATCCGGCGCTGGCCGAGACAACCTCGTGCGGGAAGCCAAGTGGGATAGCGCTCGCGGCATCCAGCCGGTGGATCTGCTCCGGCGTCAGTGCCACCGCGACGGCCCCCAGGTTGTCCTCCAGCTGTTGCAGCGTGCGTGGGCCGATGATGGCCAGCGTTCCCTTGGCCAGCACCCAGGCAATGGCTATCTGGCCGGGAGGTCGACCGGTTTCTTCCGCAATGGCAAGGACTTCATCGACGACTGCGGATTTTCGTTCGCTGCTCTCGCTGTGAATCACAGCGCCGAGACCTTCGGCGCGGCCGGTCTCGCCCTTTCGATACTTCCCGGTCAACAGCCCGCCGCCCAACGGTGACCAGCCCACCACCCCGAGCTTGAACGCAGAGGCCATGGGCAACAGCTCGCGCTCCGCCGTGCGTTCCACCAGGCTGTATTCCAACTGCACGGCGGATACCGGCGCCCAGCCCCTCAACTCCGCCATCGTCGCGGCGGTCGCGATGCGCCATGCCGGAAAGTCTGACAGCCCCGAGTACAGGATTTTCCCTGATCGAACCAGGTCGTCCAGGCCGCGTGCAATCTCGTCGACTGGCGTAACCCCATCGGGCATGTGAACCCACAGCAGATCGATACGGTCCGTTCCGAGCCGCTTGAGGCTTGCCTCGACGCACTGGAGCATGGCCTTTCGGCTGTTGCCCGTGCGTTGCAGGCCGCTGGCTGGACTGGCGCCGAGGGAGAATTTGGTCGTGAGGATCACCTCGTCGCGATCATGCGAAATGAATTCGCTGAGCATTTCTTCCGACTGACCGAACTGGTACTGGTCCGCGGTGTCGATGAAGTTGCCGCCCGCCTCCCGATATGCGGCATAGATATTCCGAGCCTCGTCGCGATCCGACCCATACCCCCAGCCCTTGCCGAAGTTGCCCGTGCCCAGCGCAAGCGAGGACACGCGAAGACCGGTCTGCCCAAAGATTCGATAGCGCATAAGGCACCTCATCCAGTTCCTGGAACAGGAAACACATCGAATGATGTCTTCAGGCACACCGCGCCGCATGCGGAATCAAGGGGCGCTTTCCCTCCCCCGTTCAGGGGATGAGTCGCCTCGCCTTGTCCAGCACCGTGCATCTGCCGGCACCAACGTTCGCTACCGCGTGCCAGGCACGTGTATTTCGTTGAAGCGCTGCGCCGGAGCCCTGCACGGCCCTTAGTGTCGGGCAGGACCCGCGCGACCGTCTTCGCCGCCGCCGCCCTGTGACGCCGCACGACTCTGCGCGAAGTCCGGGAAGGTCTCCGCAAGCGACTGGTTGTCCGGCAGGATGTAGAACACGCCGCCCTTTTCGAAGGTCGGCTGGACGATGCGCGCGTAGAAATCCGGATTGACGTTGATGCAGCCATGCGTCACCCGGTTGTCGTCCGGCGACGGCGTCGCGAGGCGTTCAGCACGCTTCTCCGCGGGAACGCCCGTCGCGGTGGGATGTATGGAAATCGCCGTGTCATAGTCCACCCACAGCACGCGCCCGGCGTCGAGTGACGGGCCATAGCCGCCTATGAAGCGGCCAGCAGGGGTA
Organism: Stenotrophomonas sp. KH_036_B; assembly: GCF_057839485.1. Taxonomy (NCBI): domain Bacteria; kingdom Pseudomonadati; phylum Pseudomonadota; class Gammaproteobacteria; order Lysobacterales; family Lysobacteraceae; genus Stenotrophomonas; species Stenotrophomonas sp. KH_036_B. The sequence continues at coordinate 2,245,869 of NZ_CM174491.1, forward strand.
GTACGATCCCGTCCCGGAATTTCCTTGAGCGCCAGACCCGCCACGCCCGGTGCCGAATGATCGCCGACGGCGGAGCCGAAGAGGCCCGGGGCGGCGCCCAGCAGCTTGCCTTTGCCGTCAAACACGAAGATCTGGGCTGCGGCCTTGTCCATTACTGCGAATGGATAGCCTTCGGTGTCCCTGCTTGCCTTTACCCAGCCCGCAAGTTGAATGACTGTCTCGGACACGGCCTGGTCCGGAGGCAGCTGATCGTTGGATACCGCCGGTTCCTCGGCGGGTGCCTGCGCGCGCGCCACGCCGGGCGCAGCTAACGCCAGTGCCAGCACCAGTGCGCCACACGTGGCCCGAATAGCGGGATGCATGTAGGTGTTGATGGGGGAATTCCTTGAAGCGACTACGGGGAAATGCAAAGAAGCCGGTGGCCAGTCAAGGCCACCGGGTCCCGGGTTTCAAACCTTCCTTACCGCATACGCAGCGGGCGATCAGCCGCGCGGCTGACGCTTTGCGGGGACCGATTCAAGACGCTGAACGCGGCTTTCAATCTGATCCAGGCGCTGGTTGGCCTGCTGTGCAGACTGATTGGCCGATTCGGCACTCTGCGCTGCGCCCTGCACCTTCGTATCAAGCGAATCAAGGCGTGAGTTGATGGTCGCAAACTCGTCCTTGTACGTGGCGCAACCGCCAAGGCCCAAGGTGGCGACGAGCGCCACGCCCAGCGTACGCATCAACACCACATTCTTCTTGGTCATCATCATTCGAGTACTCCTTCTTGGGTTCATGTAAATTGCGCCCCCCATGCAGAGAGATGATGACGCTGCAATGCGTACATGGACTGTGAAGGGACGGCGGTTTGTGTGAGCCGCGTTCAGGTGCCCTTCCCCACCTGTTTGCGAGAGCGGAACGCCGCCACTTTCATCCGGTTCCCGCATAGCGCCATGCTGCACCAGCGCCGCTTTCGCGACTTGGTCGTGTCATGGAACAGCAGGGTGCAGTCATGCGCTTCACACTCGCGTACATGTTGCAGGTCGCCACCAGCGAGGAGCCGGCTCAGCGCCACCGCGATGGGCTCCAGCAGGCTCTCTGCGCTGTCATCGCGGCGGCGTTCGACCACGCAAGGGCCTGCACCGTCAGTGGTCGACTGCAGTTGAATGATCGGTCGGCCGGCCTCCAGCACCTTGTTCACCACCGTTGCCTGGAACGGGCGCCCTGCCCGTGCAGCCGCCACCAGTTCGCGTGCTTCGTCGCGCAGGGCAACGGCCAGCGCCGCCACGCCGTTCGGGACGGCGACCGCGCCCGCCTCGAGGACGCCCGCCGCAGCCAGCCAGTCGATCACCGCCGGGTCGTCCTCAAGCACGTCCACCGGGGCCGTGCCGGGGCCGTAGGCCGAGTTGATGAAGTCGAGCGCCAGATCATTGGCCACGAACAGCGCGGCGGAGGGAGCTGAGTCGATCATGCGTAACCCCTGTAAGTGTTGTTGACAGGTTACCATTGCTGTGCGTAACCTTCAAATCAACTCCAATGCGGTTACAAAAGACGCTCATGACCCCTTCGAATACGCTCACCCGACTCGGCGCGACGGCTGCCCTGCTCACCGCCACCGCCACCGCGCACGCCCAGGTCCACTACCGCTACGAACAGGTGGGCGAGGTCAAGGTGTTCTATCGGGAGGCCGGCCCCCGTTCGGGCCCCACCGTGCTCCTGCTGCATGGGTTCGCGGCGTCGTCGTACATGTACCGCGACGTCATCGAGGCGCTGTCGGACAAGTACCACGTCATCGCCCCGGACCTGCCGTCCTTCGGTTACACCGAGGCGCCTGCGCGTGGCGCGTACGACTACACCTTCGACGCTCTCGCCGCGACCGTGCAGCGCTTCACCGAGCAGCTGAAGCTGGAGCGCTACGCGCTGGTGGTGCACGACTATGGCGCCCCGGTGGGATGGCGTCTCGCCAGCGCGCATCCGGAGCGGATCACCGCCCTGATCTCGCAGAACGGCAACGCTTACGAGGACGGCCTGGCGAGGGGGTGGGATCCGATCCGCGCCTACTGGAACGATCCCAGTGCGCAGAACCGCGCCGCCCTGGCAGAGTTCCCCACGGCCGCCGCGATCAAGTGGCAGTATCTGGAAGGCGTGCGCGACCCCAGCCTGGTGGCGCCGGATGGCTACACCCTTGAGGGCCTGCATGTATCCAGGCCCGGCAACGCGGATATCCAGCTGGACCTGCTGCTGGATTACGCCTCCAATGTGCGGCTATACCCCGCGTTCCAGGCCTACTTCCGGACGCATCAACCGCCGCTGCTTGCCGTGTGGGGGCGAAATGATCCGTACTTCCTGCCCGCGGGTGCAGAGGCGTGGAAGCGCGACATTCCCGATGCCGAAATCCACTTTTTCGATACCGGGCACTTCGCGCTGGAGACGCATGCGGACGAGATCATTCCGGTGATCCGGGAGTTTCTGGATCGGAAGGTTGGCGCGCACGGAAGCGGTGGGCAGTCAGGGCGTTGATAACGTCGGCGCGGGATTGGCCGCGCCTTATGGAGGGGCGTTGCGTTTCGGGGGGGGCGTGACGCATTGTGCGTTGGGTGCGCGAATGGGTGTTTGGGGTCTTCGCGAAGGGCAGCGGACTAACAGTCCGCTCTACCCAGTCGCTTGTATCGGCCCAGTCGCGTGTATCGGCCCCGTCGCTTGTATCGGCCCCGTCGCTTGTTCGGCCCTGTGGCTTGTGTCGGCGCACGGGTTTGCCGGTTGCCCGCCTGGCTACGCGCGGACGAGCGTCATCCAGCGGTAGCCGATGTAGACGGCACCTGCGGCTACCGGCAGCAGGCTGATCAGCAGCGGCAGCTTGAGTACGAACAACAGGATGGCGGTGGCCGCCAGCATCAGGATCGACAGCCCGATCACCCAGGCATCGAATAGTGCGATATCCGTGGCGTCCTTTCCCCAGGCATTCTGCGCCCGGTCCTTCGCGGCGCGTTGCCGGCGCAGTACCCACACATCGGTCACGAATGTAGCAATGCCTTCCAGCAGGTCACCGATGAAGCCCGACATGGTCGATCCTTGAGTCGCTTGGCTGAGTGCGCCGATCTTCAGGGGGAAGTGTGAGCGCGTCAAGTATTCACGCAGGACCGTAACGGCCTGTAGGGGACCCGAGCCGCCAGGGGCGGCACCGCCCGCCGTCGCAGTGCCCCCGCTCGCTCGTCGTTCGCGGTGGCGGTGCCTAACTCCGCCGCATCAGGATCATCTTCTCCTGCGACATGTCCCGCATGGTGTAGGGAATGCCGCCGGTGCCGTAGCCCGATTCCCGGCGGCCCGCGAAGGGCATCCAGTCGGTGCGGAACGCGGTTGGGTCGTTGATCATGACGGCCGAGGCGTCCAGGCGGTTGGCGGCCCTCATGGCGACGTCGATATCCTGGGCAAAGATACTGGCCTGGAAGGCCGTGGGCAGCGCGTTTGCGGTGGCAATCGCCTGGTCGAGGTCGGTGTAGCGATACACCGCGACCACCGGGCCGAACACCTCCTGCGTGGTCACCTTTGCATCGCGGGCAGGATTGAGCAGCACCGTGGGCTGCAGGGTCGTCTCGGAGAGGCGCTTTCCACCTGTCGCGAGCTGGGCGCCGCCCTTCACCGCCTCGTCGATCCATTCGGCGACCCGGTCGGCCTCACGCGGCTGGATCAGCGGGCCTACTTCGGTATCTTTCAGGGTGGGGTCACCGGTACGCAGTTTTTCGACGCGGGCGATGAGCGACTGGGTGAAATCGTCGGCGATGTCGGTGTGCACGAAGATCCGTTGGGTGGAGACGCAGACCTGGCCGGCATGGTAGTAACCGCCTTTGACGATCGGTTCGATGATCTTGCCGAGGTCCGCGCTGCGATCGACGATGGCCGGCGCAACCCCGCCATGCTCCAGCGCCGAACGTGCGCCGTGCGCAAGCTTGGCATGCAGCGACCACCCTACCCTTGCCGAGCCGATGAAGCTCAGGAAGCCCACGCGCCTGTCGGTGGCCAGCGCTTCGGCCAGGTCATTGCCTTCGGGGAGGAAGCTCTGGCACCAGGGCTCCGGCAGGCCGGCCTCATGGACCATGGCGACGAACTCCAGGCAGGAGAGCGGCGTTGCGGACGCGGGCTTGATGATGACCGGGCAGCCGACCGCGATGGCCGGGGCCACCTGATGGACGATGAGATTCAGCGGGTGGTTGAATGCCGAGATCGCTGCCACGATGCCGATGGGCTCGCGGGTGGTGAATGCCCAGCGTCCTTCCGACGCCGCCGACAGACCCATCGGGATTTCGCGGCCTGCGAAGTTCCGGAGCTCATCGGCGGCATTGTGCACGCCATCGATGGCGCGGGTGGTCTCGACAATGGCATCCGGCAGCGGCTTGCCGCCCTCGCGCGCGATCTGCAGGGCCAGGTGGTCGCGCTTGGCGTCCATCAGGGCGGCCAGCCTGCGCAGGATGGTGATGCGCTGGTGCGGCTTGAGCCAGCCATCGCGATCCTTGAATACGCCTTCGGCGGCGCGGAGTTTGCGTTCCAGCGCGGCGGCATCGTCGAACCCGAGCTCTGCAATGGGTGCGCGGTCGAAGGCCTGTACGACAGTCAACATCTTTTGTTCCTTGTTTTGAGCGCTGGAGGCGGGGTTTCTGGCTTGGGGGATCGCTTGGAGTCCGGTTTGCGTGGAGCCGGCCAGCGGCCGGCACTACTGTCCGATGGCTACGCGCAGCCTACGTCGGGGGTGCGGTTGCGCAGTTCGTCGACCAGCACGCGGGTGTTCTCGGAATAGTCGATCGGTACATCCAGCAGGTGTACGCCGCCGCCAGCAAAGGCGGCTTCGATCTTGGGCACCAGCTCCTCCACTGCAGACACCCGGCTGCCCTTCGCACCATACGCTTCGGCATAGCGCACGAAATCGGGATTGCCGAAGCGCATGCCGAAATCCGCGAAACCGTCCACCGCCTGCTTCCAGCGGATCATGCCGTAGGCACTGTCATTGAGAACGATGACCACCAGGTTCAGGCCCAGCCGCACGGCGGTCTCCATCTCCTGCGAGTTCATCATGAAACCGCCGTCGCCGCAGACCGCCAGCACGCGCCGCTGTGGATACAGCATGGCCGCCATCATGGCCGACGGCAGGCCCGCCCCCATCGTGGCAAGCGCGTTGTCGAGCAGCAGCGTATTGGCTACATGCGTGCGGTAGTTGCGGGCGAACCATATCTTGTACATGCCGTTGTCGAGGCAGACGATGCCGTCGTCCGGCATGGCCGCACGCACGTCATGCACCAGCCGTTGTGGCGTGACCGGGAAGCGGTCCTCCTCGGCGCGGTCGTTGAGGCGCGACAGGATCTTCTGACGCAGCTCGATCATGCCCTCGTCTTCAGACAGGCGGCCTTCCAGGCGCTCGGCCAGGGCACTGACGGTCGCACCGATGTCGCCGATCACTTCTATATCGGGGTGGTAGACCTGTTCGACCGTGGCGGACTGGAAGCCGACATGGATGACCTTGGGTCCGCCACTGCTCTTCATCAGGAACGGAGGCTTCTCGATCGTGTCATGGCCGATGGCGATGATCAGGTCGGCGCGTGCGACGGCTTCGTGCACATAGTCGCCCTCCGAGAGCGCAGCCGTTCCCATGTACAGGTTGGAGCCGCCGGTGACGGCACCCTTGCCCATCTGCGTGTTGAAAAATGGCAGACGCGTGCGGGACACGAACGCGGAGAGGGCCTCGGTCAGCGACGGCCGGCTGCAGGCCGCACCAATCATCACCAGCGGCCGCTTGGCGGCGAGGATCGCGGCTTCCGCCCGTTCGAGCGCGGCCGCCGGGGCGACGGGGCGCTCCAACGCGTGGACCGGAATCACCGGCACCGCGTCCACGTCCTCCCCGGCCACATCCTCGGGGAGTTCCAGATGCACCGGACCCGGGCGCTCTTCCATGGCAACACGGAATGCGTCACGCACCACGGCGGGTATCGCTGCGGGGCTGATGATCTGCCGTGTCATCTTGGTCAGTGGCTTCATCGACGCCACGATGTCCACGATCTGGAAACGCGCCTGCTTGGCGCTCATCACCGCTTTCTGGCCCGTGATGAGAATCATCGGCCATGCACCGAGATGCGCGTATGCCGCGCCGGTGGAGAAATTCAGTGCGCCCGGGCCCAGCGTGGCGAGGCAGACGCCGGGCCTGCCGGTGAGCCGCCCGTGGGTGGCGGCCATGAACGCCGCGGCCTGCTCGTGGCGGGTCAGGACCAGTTCGATACGCGAGTTCCGGAGCGATTCCAGGAAATCGAGGTTTTCCTCGCCCGGCACGCCAAAGATGCGGTCTACGCCTTCATTTTCCAGCGCGCTGACCAGTAGATCCGAGCCCTTGGGCATAGCGTTTATCCTTGGGGAGGTCGTCTGGTCGACTATACCCCCACCGGATGTCACGCATGCTCACACACGAGGTCCCGGCCGCCTGGGTGCGCAGGCGGCACAGGGATGCCACTCACCGTGCAGTGGGGCGTCGGCGCTTACGGGGTGTCGCGACGGATGCTGACGGCTACCGCCTCTGTGTAGGTGATGTTGAGCAGGTCACCCCGCTTCACCTTCGGCAGCTTGGCGCGCAGGTCTTCGCGTACGACGGCCACGATCTGCGTGTTGCCGCGCGGCCCTCTGAGCGCGATGGTGTTTCGCTCCGGATTCACCGCTGCCACTTCGGTGACGATGCTGATGGTGTTCGACTGCGAACCACCCGGCTTGGTGCCCGGAATCTGCACGGTGCTCTGCTGCGTCTTGGTCACGCCCACCGGTGCACTGCCGGCCGGCTTGAGCTCGAGGGCGACGGCGCCCGTGTAGTTGAGCGTCACGGTGTCGCCCACCTTGAGCTGGCTGAAGTTGCGCACCTCAGGGCCGGCAATGACGTCCAGCACCCCGCCGTCCTTGCCGGTGATCGAGACGGCGCGGGTTTTCGCGTCCAGCGCGGTGATCTTGCCCTGCAGGGAGAGTTGCGTGGACGCAGCGGTGACGGGGCCAGGCGTGGCGCGGGGGGCGGGCGCCGGCTGGGCTGCGGGTGCGACCTGCACCGCGCCAAGGATGAGTGCGAGAGAGGACGATAGGGCAAGGATGCGCATGGGAACCTCCAGGAGGACAGGGAGCAACACGTACACCCTGCCGGAGGGTTTGCCCGGACGGCAGATGTTCCCCTATTCCATCAGTTGCCCCACCCCGGCGCGCCCGTACTACTACTTATGGTTGTGCAGAAAACATACTGACCCCGGCGAAAACCGCGTGCATCAGCGGGCCTATCCTGGAGGTTGGCAACCATCCAATCACAGTGATGTGAGAAAACGCGTCGCAGTCCGGATGCAATGATCCAGGGATGGACTGTAGTTGAGTGTGTCGATCTGGCTGAAGGACGCCTGGAGCACCATAGCGGAACATGAGCACGGTTCCGCCGCCAAACGTCCAGAACGGTCGCTCGGTGCCACCGGCTGTCTCAAGTCCTCCCATCAGGACCATGGCGCGCGTAAAGAGCGGCTGCCAAGGTCCTGCCGGCAGGTTGTGTTCCGGTAGATCAGCAGCTGAATTCATTTGAAGAGGTCGTGGCGGACCAGGCCGAGCCTATCCGCCATCGCTGCTATGTTCTTCCAGATTACCTGCGGTGCCACCTGCTCTTTGCTCGCGGCTTCTTCAACCGCCATGACCAGCAAGGGAATGGGCGCTTCCTCAAGGAGCTTGGCTACCTGTGCGATGAACTCATGGGGTAGATCGCCGGTTGCGAGCGTGCGGGACAGATCCTCAGGGCTGAATTCGCTTTTGTAGCTGACGTTGGCGGTGTTGGCCGCCATCCAGAGTGCCTTCTTGGCACTTCTCGCCCCTACGGATGGCTCTCCTGGGCTGAGCCCAATCACGTTCATCACCTGGCATACCCGGTTGAATCCCAGATCCTTGAGTTTGCCGCTTTCCAACCCGCTGATCGTCTGCCGCGTCAGTCCTGAAAGCTTTGCCAGCAGCGCCTGTGACAAGCCGAGCGCTGCCCGGCGCTCCTTTATGGAGCCTCCCACTTGAGCGAGGTGGCTGATCATTTCAGGCTCCCGGAATGTCAAATATTTTGTACACTACACCCTTGACCGAGATACATGCAATGCCGCTGTCGGCACGGAGATCTACTCCCCAGGCACTGACGCCGCGCCGGCCGCCCTATTCCAGTGCGGCGTTCAACGGGGCGATGCCAGCAGGAACTTCAACCCGTGCGTCAGCCCACGCGGAGCCACACTCAGGTGGTCCTCGTCGTTCAGGACGTCCAACTGCAGCCGCAGCGAGGGGTAGTGGCGCGCGCGCAGGGCCGCGTCCATCTGCTTTGCATCCGCCACCATGTCGGCGTCGTTGCCGTAGGCGGGCGTTTCGTATTGTCCGACGTACATGTACACGGACGCCGGCAGGTCGCTGTGCCCTGCCGCGTAGTCCTTCTCGTACCGCGCCGTGACATTGCGGTCGTACCAGAACGATGGGCTTCCCACGATATAGCCGGAGAACATGCTCGGATCGGTGAACAGAATCCGTGTGCCGAGCAATGCGCCGTACGAGTGCCCCAGCAGCAGGCGCCGGGTTTCGTCGGTGCGGTAGTGCCCTGCCACGAAGGGCAGCACCTGCTGGCGAAGGTAGCCAATGTAGGCGTCGGCACCCCCGTGCACGGCGTCGGCCGGGGCGCTGCGGGGTCCGTTGGGGGTGGGCGTGTAGTCGCGGCGGCGGCTGGGCATCCCTTCATCGCCCACCGCGTACGACAGCCCAACCAGGATGAACTCCTCCAGCTTCGGACCCTCGACATTCAACCGCCGGCCGATCTGTCGCGCGAGCGGGAACGCGTAGTCCGCATCGGTCACATAAAGAACCGGATAGGTGCGCTCCGGCGTGTCTGCATAGGACGGTGGCAATGCGACGAAAACCTGGTACCTCCGTCCGGAGACCGGATCCGGCACATCCCGGACCTCGCTGCCCACCACCTCGTACGGCATGCCATCGCCCCGCTGCCCTCCCAGCACAGAGGCCTTGGACGGTGCGGGCTGGGGCGCGGCCGGTGCCTCGTTTCCTTGTGGTGGCACCGAAGCCTCAGGTGTCCTGGCGCAACCCACAAGCAACAGCAGAACAACCACACCCATCATCCGATCTTTCAAACGTCCTTCTCCATGTTGTTCCCAAACACCCAGCGTGAACGGCATTGATTCTTCGCGCGCGCTTCCTGGTACACAGGGCTTGCCGGCGAAGCGGTATACCATCAGTGTAGCCGCGTAGCCAGTCGTGCTGATCGGCATGAATGTCCTCCAACCGGTCTGCTATCGTCGTGCGTCAACAAAAAGGCAAGACAGGACGCAGTGCGCACATGGATCGAACCGAACGAACGTTGTTGACCGTTTCGTTGATCACCGTTCCCGGGCCAGCGGCCGCCTCCGATTTCCGGGGCTTCTTCTCTCTGTTCATGGCGACGCCAATTTTGGCGTTCATCGCGCTGGTGTCAGGCTTCATTCTCCTGCGTCGCGTCACCTCCTCCACGAAGGGGCCCGCTCGCGTCAGCCCTCTTGTTCTGATGCTGGCCGCGCTGCTGCCGCTCGCTTGGCTGTGCATGTTCATGCAGTGGTTTGTGTTTCTTGGCATCCCACTGCTTTCGGCTGCCTGGCTGCTGGGTGCGCGGCGGATCTGGCTGGACCCGCGCGGCAAGGTAGCCATGTGGTTGGCCCGCGGCCTGCTCGTTCTTGGCCTTGCGACCGGCGGGGTCATGGTGTGGGACATGTCCGTGGTCCTGGACTACCAAAGAGACGGGGACGCGCTGCGAATGGCGGGCCTGCTGGCGGCATACTTCTGTGTGTGCATGGGACTGTGCGTGTTTGCAGCACGGCGCGGGGCCACGTTGCGAAACTAGTCACTTGGTCGGGTTTGTGCGCCCGCAGCTCCGCCCTCCCTTCCCTCGCTGCCTCCTCTTGACCGGCTGCAGGCGTACCCTGACGGATACTGGCGGCCACATCCACGCACCCTGCAGCGACGGGGACACAAGAGGGATCCCCAGATGCCAAACGACACCCCGTTCGACGCCATCATCATCGGTACCGGCCAAGCGGGCCCATCGCTCGCGGGCCGGCTCGACGCCGCCGGCATGCGCGTGGCGATCATCGAGCGGCATCTGGTCGGGGGCACGTGCGTGAATACCGGCTGCAAGCCAACCAAGACCCTGGTCGCCAGCGCCTACGCCGCGCAGATGGCCCGACGTGGGGCGGAGTACGGCTTCTCTGCCGGCCCGGTGAGCGTGGACATGACGGTGGTGGCGGCACGTGCACGCAAGGTCATTCTGGATTCGCGCACAGGCAATGAGGACTGGCTGGCGGGCATGCCCAACGTGACACTGATCCGCGGCCACGCCCGTTTCGATGGGCCCGGCGCGGTGTTGGTCAATGGCGAGCGGCTGGTGGCCCCCAGGATCTTCATCAATGTGGGCGGTCGCGCTGCGGTGCCGGACATGCCGGGCCTGCAGGAGGTGCCGTACCTGACCAACAGCAGCATGGTCGAGCTCGACACCCTGCCCCGGCACCTGATCGTCGTGGGCGGAAGCTACATCGGCCTCGAATTCGCGCAGATGTACCGCCGCTTTGGCGCGCAGGTGACGATCCTCGAGCGCGCGGACCGGGTGATTGCCCGCGAGGATCCGGATATTTCCGTTGCGGTGCGCGGCATCCTGGAGGACGAGGGGATCGACGTGCGTACCGGTGCCGACCAGATGTCGTTCAAGCAGACCGACGACGGCATCGGCGTGACCTTCCAGACCCGCGCGGGCGAATCGGTCGTGGCAGGGAGCCATCTGCTGATCGCGATCGGCCGCCGCCCCAATACCGACGATCTGGGCCTGGAATCGGCCGGCATCGCGCTCGACGCGCGCGGCTACATCACGGTGGACGACCGCCTGCAGGCTTCGGTTCCCGGCGTCTGGGCACTGGGCGACTGCAACGGGCGCGGCGCCTTCACCCATACCGCCTACAACGACTTCGAGATCGTGGCGGCCAACCTGCTTGATGGCGAGGACCGGCGGGTCAGCAGCCGCGTGCCGGGGTACGCGCTCTATATCGACCCGCCGCTGGGCCGTGCGGGCATGTCGGAGCTCGAGGCGGCCAAGACGGGTCGCCCGCTCCTGTTTGCCAAGCGCGAGATGACCCGGGTGGGGCGCGCGGTCGAGAAAGGCGAGTCCAAGGGCTTCATGAAGGTGGTCGCCGATGCCGAAACGCGACGGATCCTCGGCGCGGCGATCCTGGGCACTGGCGGCGATGAAGCCATCCACGGCATCCTCGACATGATGAGCGCGGATCGCCCGCTGGACGAACTGCGCTGGGCCGTGCCGATCCACCCCACGGTCTCGGAGCTGATTCCCACGCTGCTGGTGGACCTTGCACCCGCGGCCAGATAAGGAGGAGTTGATGCGCAACGCCCGACGCGGTTCGCTGTCCATAGGCCTGTGCATCGTCCTGGTCATTGGGCCGGCGTGGAGCAGGACACCCGCTTCTGTGGAGCCGCGCAGCGAGACCGGACAACTGCAGGGCGCGCCTTGGCGCATCGATTACCCGGACCACTGGAATGGCGAGCTGGTGATGCTTGCACACGGCTTCGAACCGGTCGGCACGCCCCGCCCGGATCCGTGGCCGGGCAACAAAGGGAGTGAGGCACTGGTCAAGGCGGGCTATGCGGTCGGCCAGAGCGGGTACCGCAGCCAGGGTTGGGCGGTCGCCGACGCCATCGAGGATACCGAGCGGCTACGCCAGCGCTTCGTTGCCCAACATCCGGATACCCGGCGCACCTGGATCCTCGGCTTCTCGATGGGCGGCGCGGTGGCCATCGCCACGCTTGAGCGCCTGCCCCAGCATTACACGGGGGGCATCTCGCTTTGCGGTGCCAATCTGCCGGGCGATGTCCTGGCGGCCGAGATGCTCACCTCGCTGGTGGCGTTTGAATACTTCTTCCCAGCTGCGAAAGGCGTGCCGGAAGCAGGACTCACCTCGCCCGCTGCGGCCCACCTTCCCCAGGCGCAGACGTATGACGCCATCGAGGCGGCCGTGCAGGCCAACCCGGCCGCGGCTGCCACGCTGGCCAAACGGCTGGAATTGCAGCCGCATGAGCTGGCCGACACCATCAGCCTGCACACACTTGTGTTCCAGCAACTGGTGACGCGCAGCGGCGGCATGCCGGTGGGCAACACGCGCACGGTGTACGCAGGCTTCGGCGACGACAAGGCGTTCAATGCCAAGGTGCGGCGCATCACCGCGGATGCCGGGGCGCAGGCCTGGGTGGAGCGCGAGCTGGGTCTGACGGGTGTGCTGCGCAGACCATTGCTGCTGCAGTACAACCATGACGACCCCTCAGTGACCCCACGTTTCGAGCCGATCTACCCGGCGCTGGCGGCACGGGCGGGTGCCACGCCCCCGCCGACGACGCTGCCCGCGACAGGAGAGGGGCATTGCGATTTCACGCCGGGACAAGTGGTTGAAGCGGTGTCGACCCAGAGCAGGTGGGCGAAGGAGCCGACGCGGTAGGCGCGCCGCTCGGTCGCCATTGGCGCAGTGCCGGCCCCTTGAGGGACTGCTCACCGCAGCCCGACGGGCAACGCAGCACGCGCGCGACCGAGGTGCTGACAAAGCCCTCGCCTTCCTGCGCCTTGAAGATCACCTCGCAGCTCAGGCAACGCGCCACCATCGAGTACAGATGGACGATGCGGCCGGTACACGGATCCTGCAGGGCGCTCACATCCAGCAGTTCGAAGTGGCAGCTGTCCGGCAGGGCGCGCCGGGGGAGCGGATGGGCAATCGAGGTCTGCAGGTTCACACGCGGGCGCCGTTGGTTGGATGGACCCAACTGTAGGGAGCGCGATGTGGAGCGGGTGTGCAGCCGGTATGGCGTACACGCGAAAACGACGTCCGCACTTCAGACCGACGCAAGCGCTTCCCGACCCGCCGGCGTCAGGTCGATATCCGCGTCCTCGGCCTGCACCGCCAGGCCCTCGGTGACCGCCCAGGTGGCGTCGTCGGCCGATACCGGATCGGTCGCTTCGATGGCGCGCAGAATGGCGATCTGGGACGTGGTAAGTGGCATTGTGGTCGCCGCGAAGGGAGGTCGTTCGACTCTAGCAAGGCGGGCGTGAGCACCCCCTGCACCAGGGCACTGGCAGCCCGCCACGGCCGCCCTTATCGTATGCGCCTTTCCCGCCCGGGTCCTGGCACAGATGCATTCAGCCCTTCCCCACCCTGACGCCTGCGAGAACTGCAGCACCGCGCTGCAGGGCGACTTCTGCCACCAGTGCGGGCAGTCCGCGCACAGCCCGGTACGCAGCTTCGGGCATGCGGTGGAAGAGGTCTTCGAGTCGTTCTGGCACCTGGACGGGCGGATCTTCCGCACCCTGCGCCAGCTGCTGCTGCCCGGTCGCCTGGCCGCCGCCTACCTGGGGGGCCACCGTACCCGCTATATCCCGCCGATCCGGCTGTTCGTGATCCTGAGCGTGCTGACTTTCTTCGTGGCGCGGCTGGTGGTTCACGTCGATGCAGGGTCGTTCATCAGCCAGACTCCGACACCGCCCGAGGTGCCGGGTGCGTTCCGCGATGCGACCACCACCGAAGAGGTCGAACAGGTGCGCCGGGCCCTGCTGGCACCGCTGCAGCGATCACGCGACACCCTGCCGCAGGCCCTGCGCAAGCCGATCGATGTGGCGATCGCCAAGGTGGACAAGCAGGCCGCACGACGGCAGAAGGAGCTGCTGGGCCTTCCCCCCGGGACATCCGCACCGTCCGCGGCGAAGCCCGCATCCCCGCCACCCCGGGTGGTCCCCGGAAACGGCAAGGATCCGGTCGATATCGGCTTCCTGCCGGGCTTCGCCAACCGCTGGCTGACCGGGCAGGCGGACATCATCCGGCAGAACCTGCCGCGTATCAGCGAACGGCCGCAGTTGCTGGTCAACGCCTTCTTCGCCTCGGTGCCCTCGGCGCTGTTCGTGCTGGTGCCGTTGTTCGCGGGGCTGCTGAAGGTGTTCTACCTGGGCAGTGGCCGGCTCTATCTGGAGCACCTGGTGGTGGCGCTGTACAGCCATGCGTTCCTGTGCGTTGCGCTGCTGGGCATCCTGCTGCTGTCGATGCTGGGCGGGCAGCTGACCTCGGTGCCTGCGGCCGGCACGCTGATCGGCATTGCCATTGCGTTGCTGCTGCTATGGATGCCGATTTACCTGCTGCTGATGCAGCGCCGCGTATATGGTCAGTCCTGGCTGGTCACCACGATCAAGTTCACCGTGCTGGGCTGGCTCTACTTCACCGTGGTGACCGCGGCCACCGTGGTGCTGGCCATCGCCAGCCTTGCGCGCATCTGATTGCCTTGGCGATGCGGTCGCTGCCGTCGAGGCAGCGGATCACCGCGCACGCCCTCGCGTCCGTTCGGCGCGCAGCCATGCCACCGCCGCGACTTGGCTGCGGTTGGCCACACCCAGGTCGCTGATTGCTTCATCCGGTGTCAGGGGGCCGCCATCGCCCTTCCCCAGCCGGTCGATGAAGCGGGCGCCGGTGAGTAGCAGCAGAGTGCCATCCTGCAAGGTATATGCGGCATTGGCGGTGGGCACGCCGTATGTCGGCGCGCCAAAACTGCGCGTGGCGGACCGGCCGCGAAATGCGATGGCCACTGCCTCGCCAGAACTGGCCGTCCGCCCGGAGGTGAGCACCGCCACCGGCACCTGCGCCATGCTCGGCACGGCCGCCGCAGCGGGCGGCGGGTCATTTCGCCACGCGCGCCTGCTGCCATCGCGGCCCTCAAAGAAACCGAGGCTCTGGCCGCGCAGCAGCGGCTCCAGCCCGGCCAGCATCGGCCACATGTTGCCGCCGCCATTGCCGCGCAGGTCCACGACCCACGCACGCACGCCGCGCCGGCTGCCGGCCTGCAACGCCTCGACGAGAGACGTGGCGTAAGCGTTGCGCAGGTCAGGATCGGTGCCGATGAACCCCGGCACCTCCACATAGCCGATGCCTTCTTCCACCACCTCCCATCGGGCTGGCTTGAATGTCGCCTTCGCTACCTGCGGCAGGTCTAAGCGCCGGCTTGGGTCCATCATGAAGCTGTGGCGGTCCCCCAGCGCTTTGAGCACCTGCTTGACGGCCAGCCGCGCCTCTGCGGGCGTCGCCTGCGGCGCGGGCTGCCATTGCGCCCGGCAATCCGGCGGCAACCGGTCCGCATGCAGCGCATGGGCCGCAATGAGGCGCATGGCTTCCTCGTACAGCACTCCCCCGGAAACACTGCCGGTCGAAGGCGGTGCTGTCTCGCGTAGTTGCACCGTGTGGAGGCTGAAATCCGTCCCGGGTCGCCCGCCCACCATGAACTCCACCAGCCTGGCCCGCGCCGGCACCTGCAGATCGAGTCGCAGCCCTCCCAAATCCGCCGGTCCCTGCAGGTGTCGTCGCACGCGATCGAGCCGCTGCCATCCGTCATAGGCAGTCAGCGTCACCACCATGTCCCCGGAGGTGAGGGTGCCTTCCGCGAAGGTGAGGCTGTAATGGCCGGGCGTGCCGGGGGCGCGCTGCAAGGCGTAGCCGAAGCGGCTGGGCCCATTGCCAGACGCACGTGCGCTGATCTGGGCGCCGTCTTCAGTAAGCGGGGAGCCTGAAAAAGAGCCGGTAAAGTCTTCACCGCTCTGCACGCCGCTGCGCCAGGGCTTGTCGATCGTCGCGTACAGTTGGCTGGCGAGCACCAGCAGCAGTCCAAGAAGGCCTGCTGCCAACCAGAACGCAGCGCGTTTGACACGCGGGCGGCCGGTGCTTTTCTGCGGGTTGGCGTGGCTCACTGCATCTTCCTTGATCGACCGGCTCCGTTGCCGAGTCTACGACGGAAGGTGCACCGCCGGGACACCCTGCCCCGGCGGCACGCACTACATCAGAACTTGACCGACATGCGCGCCCAGTAGAAACGACCGAGCACGTCGTAGGTCGCCACATCGGTGTTGCCGTTGCCACCGTTGTTGGCGTAGTACAGCGGCGCCTGCTTGTTGGTCAGGTTGTCCACGCCCAGCTCGAAGCTGGTGTGCCACGGGGCCACGGTGTAGCCGACCTGCACGTTGTGATACACGAACGAGCCGATCCGGCGCACCACGCCGGCTTCATCGGTATCAGCCGACAGGCCCTGGTCAAGATCGCTGCTGCCGATCTTCGTCTTGCCGATGTAACGCATCCGCCAGGATGCGCTCCAGTCGTCCATGCTCCAGTTCAGCGTGCCCAGCCCGCGCCAGCGCGGGAAGTTGCCGTAGGCATAGGTGTACATGCCGCCGTTGCGGATGGTGACGGTGCTCGGGTCGGTGGTGTCCGGCAGGACGTCGTAGCGCTCCAGGTAGGTGCCGTTGAGGCCGGCAGTGAACTTGCCCCACGCGGTGGCGGGGATGCGGTAGGTGGCGTTGAAATCGACGCCGCGGGTGGCCAGCGTGCCCAGGTTGACGGTGGGTTCGGCCACGTAGTTGATGGTGCCGTTGCCGTTGCGATGGATCAGTGCGCAGAACGCACTGGCCGGATTGGCGTAGCACTGGTTGAGTACGGTCTGGGCCGAGACGCCGGTGATGGTGTCTTCCAGGTCGATCCGCCACCAGTCGGCACTGATCGACAGGCCTTCGATCCAGCGCGGATCGTAGACGAAGCCGACGTCATAGGACTTGCCGGTTTCCGGCTTGAGCTGGTAGCCGGCCACTTCCGCGCCCGAGGCCTTGCCCGAGATCTGGCCGTCGGCCTGGTGGTAGCTGCCGTTGGTGGGCACGTTGGCGCAGGCGACGTCGTTGCCGCCGGTGTAGCCATTGCAGGGATCGTTGACCGTGGGCGCATCGCCTACCACGCCGGAGTACAGCTCGTTGATGTTGGGGGCGCGGAATACTTCGGAGACCGTGCCGCGCAGCAGCAGGTCCTGTACGGGGCGGTACTCGATGGAGACCTTGCTGTTGGTCTTGCTGCCCACCGAGCTGTAGTCGGAGAAGCGCGTGCCGATGCTGAGGTTGAGCGATTGCACGCCGGGCAGCTCCTTCAGCAGCGGGAACAGCGCTTCGGCATAGGCTTCCTTGACGTCGAAGCTGCCGCTCAGCTGCGAGGCGCAGAATTCGATGACACCGCACAGGCCGTTCTCATCACCGGTCCAGAGGGCGTCGGCCTTGCTGGTGCTGGTCTCCTTGCGATACGAAATGCCGGCCGCCAGGCCGACGGTGCCGGCCGGCAGCTCGAACAGGTCGCCGTTGGCGTTGGCCTCGAACTGCTTCACGGTGTAGACGCTGGTGGCCACCGGGTTGACGATCATCTTCTCCAGCGTGCCCAGGCTGGACGGGTCGTTGATGTTGAAGATGTTGAGCGGCGTACACCCGGCGATGACGTTGCCGGCGGTACCGCACTTGACCGCACCATCGACGTCCAGGAACGACGGACCCACCGCTTGGTTGAACGCGGCGTAGTCGAGGAAGCCATAGTTGGTCGAGGTCTGCTTGACCCGACCGTAGTTCAGGTTGACGTCCCACTGCCAGGAACTGTCGCCGAAGCCACCGCGCAGGCCGGGACTGATCTGGAGGTTGTCGGTCTTGTACTCGTACCGGCGGTTGCCAAGGACGGTAGCGCGGGTATTGAGGTCGTTGTATGACGTGCCGGTGGTGCGGTCGGTGCCGAAGTTGACCCCGAACGGGTTGTAGTAGCTCTGCGCCGACACCAGGAAGTTGTCGCCGTTGGCGAAGATCGGGATCGGGGCGATCACCGAGGCGGATTCGGTTTTGCTGAACCAGGTGTTGACGTACCCTTCGATGTTGTCGGTGAAGCGGAAGGTGGCAAGCGCGAATGCGTTGGTGCGCTCCTGCGGCGTCTGCAGCAGGTTGTAGGGCTGGTAGTTGTACGAATCGTTGGCCGCGGTGTAGCAGTGGAAATCACCGGGGCCCGTGGCACCGGTGACGCCCCCGTTGAGGGTCACGCGCGAGCAGCCGTTGGCCGCCGCCAAAGCGCTGGAGGCGGCCGATCCGTCGTTGAAGTTGATCGACCCGGTCGGCGTGGCCGACGAGCCCTGCTTCACCGCTTCGCCGCTGCTCAGGTACAGCGCGTCCTTGGAGTAGTCGCGGTCGAGTGCGGAGACGGCGTCGAGGTTGTGGTACGAGACACCGGCGACGACGCTGCCACGGTCCCAGGCCTTGCCACCCGTCAGCGAGAAGTTGCGGCGGTTGCCATCGCCCTCGCCGCTGGTGCCGAAGTCGGCGGTGAACTGCGCGCCCTCGAAGCGGTCACGCAGGATGAAGTTGACCACGCCGCCGATGGCGTCCGAGCCGTAGATCGCCGAGGCACCATCGCTGAGCACTTCGATGCGCTCGATCATGGTGGCCGGAATGGCGTTGACGTCGTTGTAGGCAAGGCGAACGCCGTTGACCAGCACCAGGGTGCGCTTGTCGCCCAGGCCGCGCAGCGAGATGGTCGAGGCGCCGGTGCCGCCGCCGTTGTTGGTGTTCGGATTGGTGGAGTTGCCGGCAATGGACGGCAGCTCCTGCAGCAGGTCGCCGACGGTTGCCTTGCCCGTGGCCGCAATCTGCTGCTGGGTGACGGTCACCACGGGGTTGGCGCTTTCGGTGTCCACGCGGCGCAGGCGCGAGCCGGTCACCACGATGCTGTCCAGGTTGGTGGTGCCGCTGCCGGCGGCAGCGGTGGATTCCTGAGCCAGTACCGGCGCGGCACTGGCCAGCAGCAGCACGGCGGCCACGGCCATGGACAGCGGGCGACGGGCGGCGGTGGCACATCGGGACAACGACGAAGCATGCGGTGCATGGAACGGATGGGGCGTCATGGGCGAACTTCCTCGGTCATGCGCAGGCCGGTGGCGTCGAGGGGCAACAATCCCCCGCACCGGCATGCGCCAGTGAAACGGTTCGATGGGGCTTGCGAGCTGGCGTTCCACGCCAGGGCGCACATGGGCAGGCAGTGTTCGGATGGATCGCATGCACGGCGCCACTCGCCCTGCATTCAACTACAACGTTTTCATCTCACGGTCACAATGTGCCGGGTGGCCCGACCTTGCGTCTTGTCGCTTTTATCGCGTCTGGATGCGGAATAGCGCATGGACGCCGCTCATGCGGGAATCAGCCAGCCGCCGAACAGGGGGCCTGCGGTGTCACCGTGCTGCGGTTCGATGCGGAAGGTGAGCGCGTGGCCGCTACGGGTGAGCGCATGCGGCAAGGGATAGTCGCGGTCGACGAAATCGATCACCTGGCCGCGCTCAACCTCCACTTCCACCGCGAGCGTGCCGTTGACCAGGATATTGAAGCGGCCCTTGTCGCTGCCCCAGAAGCGCAACCGCAGCGCGAGTGGCTGCGTGCTGCCTTTCATGACGAAGGTGACGAACCCCTTGCCACGCACGTCGCGGCACTCCTGGCGACGGTAGGCGGCGGCAAAGGAGGTGTCGCTGCTGAGCGCGTGCGCCTTCTCGGAGACCTCGTTGCCGAACTGGAGCATGTCCACCGCGCTGGCCTGCAGTTCGGTCTGTTCAGCCCGGGTGCGATCGCGGCGCTGGGCTTCGTCCGCCCATTGCGCGGCGGTCATGCGCCTGAAGTACAGCGCGCTGCGGCGATCATGCTGCGCATGGAACGGCGAGAACTCCAGTGCCTGCGGGCGCGTGGTACTGGCCAGGAAACGGCCGGGTTGCGGCAGTGCGATGAAGCCCGACAGCGGTGACACATCGGCCACCAGCGCCGGATCGGGCGCATCGTACGGGGTGGTTGCCGGGCCAAGATCGGCCGCCAGGGCCAGGGGGCCGCGCATGACCACCACGGTGTCCGGGTCGCCTGCCGCGTGTTCCAGGCGAAGGGCGGTGTCCAGCTCCAGCTCCACCACGTCGCCCGTGCGCCAGCGGCGCTCAAGGGTCACGTAGCCATCGTTGACCGTGGCGGCGACCTTGCGGCCATTGAGCGTCAACGTGTGCCCCCGTTCCGACCACGCAGGAATGCGAAGCAGCAGGCGTTTGGGTGCGGTGGCATCGGCGCGGGTGACCTGCAGGCGGACCCGTCCGTTGTCCGGTATGCCGCTGTCCAGCTCGAGCGCGAGGCCGCCGTCGGTCCAGTCGAGTGTGGACGGGATGTACAGGTTGACATAGAGCGATGTCGCGTCCTGCCAGTAGATGGAGTCGCCGAACTGTGCGTGCGCCTCCATGCCGCTGCCCACGCAGCACCAGAACGAATCGAACTTGTCGGAGTAGCCGCGCTCGCCGCCGGTGATCATCGGCGTCATGTAGGTGAACATGCCGGTCTCGGGATGCTGGGCCGCCATGGTGTGGTTGAGCAGCGTGCGTTCGTAATGGTCGAAGTAGCGCGCCTGCGGGGTCCACTGGTACAGGTGCCGGGTGAGCTTGAGCATGTTGTAGCTGTTGCAGTGCTCGCAGGTCTGCTCGGTCAGGAACGCGGCGATGGTGTCCGGCTGCTGGAAGTACTCGCGATCGGCGTTGCCGCCGATCACGTAGCTGTAGTGCTGGGTAACGGTTTCCCAGAAGAAGCGTGCCGCCGCGGCGCAGTCCGGCTCGCCGGTGACTTCGAACTGACGGGCCTCGCCGATGAACTTGGGCACCTGGGTATTGGCATGGTGGTGCGGCAGATCATCTTTCCCGGCGATGGCCGGGTCGACGATGCCTTCATGGCGCAGGCGCTTGCCGATGGCGATCCAGCGTGGTTCGCCGGTGCGCGCGCCCAGTTCGATGTACGACTCGTTGAGGCCGCCGAACTCGGTGCCCAGCAGCGACTGCATCTGGTCGTGGTCCAGTGTGTCGAACACGCCGGCCAGGTAGCCCGCCAGCGGCAGCAGCACCTGCCGTGCCTGGGTGTTGCCGGCCAGTGCGTCGGCGTCGAGCAGACCGGCGAACAGCTTGTGCACGGTGTACAGCGGCGACCAGCTGCCGTTGATGTTGAACTTGCTGCCAGTGACGGCGCCGGCGCGGATATCTTCGAAGACGCTCTTGCCGCCCACGATCGCGCCTGCATCGGTCTTGCGGGTCAGACCGCCGACATAGCCGTCGGCGTCCTTGGCCTGGGCACGCGCGAGCTCGGCGACGATGTAGTCGATACGCTGCTTCACCTCTGCATCGCCGGTCTGCGCGTAGAGCTTGGACAGCGCGCTCAGGTAGTGGCCCAGGGTGTGCCCGGCGATGGTGTCGCCCTCCCAGCCGCCATAGACCTCACCCTTCGGCGGCAGCCCGGCGTACTGCAGGAAGTTGTGCAGCAGGCGGTCGGGTTCCAGCTCGAACAGGTAGCGGCGGTTGACCTGCAGGGAATCCAGGAACATCGACGGCTTCAGCGTGACTGCCTGCAGCGGCAGCGCGGTGACCTTGCCCGCGGTGGACGCGGCGGCGTCCAGCGGGAAGCGCAGCATCCCGGCGGCGACCGCCAGCGCGCTCCACTGCAGGAAGCGGCGGCGCGAGGGATCGATCATGGGGGGCGTGCTGGAAGCAGGCATGGGGACGTCCTCTGTGGCGTTATTCGTAACGGGCCTGCACGTTCAGCGTTGCCCCGGCGGCGAAGGGAAGTGCGATGCGGTCGTTGTGCGGGCCGGTGGCACGCACCGGCCGGCCATCGACCGTCACCTCGCGCAGCGCGGTGCCTGTGGGCACACGCAGCGTCAGCCAGGTGGTGTCCGGCCGTGAGGCGGGCAGCGTGACCTCGGCATCGATGCGGCGCTGGGTCGTGTCGGCCTGCAGGCGCACGCTGACGTGGCCCCAGGGCGTCGGCGCGTCCTGGAGATCGACCGGCTTGCCGGTGGCCAGCCAGTCGCGCGGCAGCGCCCGCGCCAGGTACAGGTCCTGGTCCTGGTCGAACACCAGCATCCAGCGCAGCAGCAGCGGCACGGTCATCTGCGCGGGCATGCAGAACAGCGGCATGCCGCCGGTGATGCCGGCGACCTCGCCTGCCGTCCAGCTGCCGCGGGTATGGGCCTGGTAACGGTGGGCGTACAGGAACAGCAGGTACTCCTCGATCCGGTCCAGGCGCAGCAGCTGCTGGGCATGCCCGTAGGAGATGAAGCCCAGGATGTCGCGGCCTTCCGGGGTCGGCTTCCAGATGTTGGAGACGATGCCCAGGGTGGTGCCGCCGTGGCCGCGCAGGCAGTCGATGACCAGGTGGGCGATGTCGGCCGGCAGCACGTCGGCCTGCAGCAGCTCGGCGTATGCGCGATGCGACCACAGCTGCTCGCTTCGGCTCGGGTCTTCCTGCGACATCGCCTGGCGGAACGTCTCGGTGGTGCCGGGCAACGGGCCCAGGTACGGCGGCACCAGGTCATGGCGGATATCGGCGCGGATGCTGGCCAGCAGACGCGCGCGCAGCTGCCGGGCGCGTTGCTGCCACTGGCGGCTGGGCCCGCGCTCGCCCGCGATGGAGGGCCACGCGGCGGCGATGTCTTCCCAGCCGCGAAGGGTGAGTGCGCTGTTGCCGAAGTACGGCTTCCACCACAGCGATGGATCCGGGTACAGGCAGGCATCGGATTCGCTCCAGCCGTGGATCAGGCCATGGCCGCGGTCGCTGCGGGGCAGCGCCAGGCTGACGTCGTGCAGCTCAACCAGCAGCGCGGCGGTGGCCTCGATCTTGCCCTGGTGGCGGCGCAGCAGCGCGACATCGCCGGTGTAGCGCAGGTAACGCGCCAGCAGGGACAGGGTCAGGCCAAACTGGCCGATCTCAGGCCCGCGCATGTTCACCAGGCCGTCGGCCTGGGTGTACTCGCTGAGATAGTTGTCCAGCACCGCCTTGGCCTGGTCGAAGCGCCCCCATTCCAGATTGGCGTACAGCGAACTGGTGAAGGTGTCCTGGAAACCGTCGTATTCGTTGCCGACATAGTCGCGGTCGACCGCGCCGTACTTCGGGTACACCCCGCCCGGCCGCACCACCCGTTCGCGCGCAAACGCGAAGCGGGCCAGATCTCCCCAGCTGTCGTCAGGAAGCTGCAGCGTGCTGGCCTGGGCCAGCTGTGCCTGCCAGGTGGCGGCGAAGTCGATCACGCCGCGATAGAAGTCGTCGGCGCTGGCGCCGCTGCGGCGCGTCGGGAAGTCCGGGTAGCTGTAGCCGAAGACGGTGCGCACCGCCTTGCCCTGCTCCACCAGCACCGCGCGGTGCCAGGTCTGCACGATGAAGCGGTCCTGCGCGTTCACATCGGCGAACACCAGCACGTCGTACCAGCGGCCTTCGCCGGCGGGAACCACCTTGTGCACGGCCGGCATCCAGCCACCCAGCACCCCCTCGAGGCGGTGGGCGACCTTGTCTGCATCCGCCAGCTCCGGGAACGACTGCAGTGCACGATAGGTGCGGCTGCGGCCATCCGGATAGATCTGCATGGTGTCGTTGGCCTGCACGGTCCCCACGAACGTGGTCCACGGCAGGCGGCCATTGTGGTCCTTCGGGTCCAGCCGCGACGCGGGCGGTGGCGCCACGTCGCGCACCTCGTCTTCGCGCGGGTCGCCGTGTCGCAGCAGCGCGTCGGCCAGCAGGTCGGCTTCGGCCATGGCCAGCTTCGCCAGCGGAATGCCCAGGTACGGCGGCGTGTCGCTGCCCCACACCGCCTCGGTGCGCTTGCCGAGGTCGAGTACACCGGCGGCACTGGCCAGCACCAGCGCGCCCTGCGGCGTGCGCAGATCCTCATGCACGGTCCAGGCCACCCCATGGTGCTCAAATGCGCACAGTTCGGTGAAGCCGGCCAGGTCCACCCCTGTGGCGGGCTGCAGTGCCGGCCGGGGCTGCCGTGCCAGCGCAGCCGGCGTGCCGGACGCCGCCGCCGCGCTCCCGGCGACTGCCGGAAGCAGGCTGACCGCCGCCGTTGCTGCTACGCCCTGACGCAGGAAACTTCTGCGATCCATGGTGCCCCTGCTTTGCAATGACCAGGCTCCATGCTGCGTGGCGCGGGCCGCGGCGTCTTGTCCTGCACCCGCGTCGTCGATGCGGTTTTCCGCATACATCGGTGACAACGTGGCTCAGTAGGTGCCCACGGTGACCCGCAGCACCGGCGGTGCGTCGCGCACGAAGTTGAGCCCGTAGTCGGTCTGGTCGCCGTTGAGCAGCCGCTCGAACCGCCACTGACCATCCACGTAGCGGCCCTGCTCCACCCGCAGCAGCTGGCCGTGCAGCGCGTCGGAGGCCACGCGGACGAACTCGGCCCGCGCGGCGAAACCGGTCAACAGGAACTGGTCGGCGGCAGTCTGCACCACCAGCAGGCGACCGGCATGGTCACTGTTGCCTGGCAGGATGGGGTCGGCATCGCCCCAGTACGGCGCGCCGTAGGACACCTGCACCTGCCAGTCGCCAAACGTCAGCGTGCGGCGGGGCTGCCCCGGCTGCTCGGCCACGGCCTGCAGCCGCCCCTCGAAGGCGGCCTTGGCGATGATCCGCTGCAGCGGTGCCAGCTGGCCGAAGTTGGCCGCATGGGCCGCTGTGGCCGCCTGCTTCTCCGGCGAGTCCAGCCCGTCCATGCCGAACACCGAGAAGCCGATACCGCCCTGCCCCAGCACATGGAACAGGTACGGCGCGGTGGCCGGCTCGAAGCCGGTTTCGGACACCCACGCGGGGTTGTCCGGGCGGGCGTACTGGCCGATGACCTTGGTGTACTCGTTGTAGTCGCTGGTGTAGATGTCGGTGCCGATGAAGTCGATCGACGGGGTGGCCGCACGCCACAGATCGAACACGTTGACGGTGGCACCGCCCGAGGGATAGTCCACGCCGGGGTACTTCTTGCCCTTGTAGCGCAGCCAGGTGTTGACATACATCGGCATGTCGTAGGCGCGCTTGCCGGCTGCCGCGACCTGTTCGATGTAGTGCGCCGTACCGTAGGCATTGAAGGCCTCGTCTGCTTCGGCACCGAATACCTGCTGCCAGCTGCCCGCCGGTTTGCCCAGCCGGGCGGTGATCGCCGCAGGCACCGGTTGGGCGAACGCGGCGTTGGCGGCGGCGCCGTGGTCGCGGACCGCGCCCACCGTGCCCGGTTCGTTCTCGACCTGCACCAGGATGACGGTATGGCGCTGGCCATCGACCTTGCGCAGGTGCTGCATGAGTGCGGTGAACGCGCGCGCATCGGCCTCCACGTTCGCGCTGGCATAGGGCGACAGCACGTCCACCGGTTGGCCGCGCTCGTCCAGCGTGCGTGGGTAGGTGCGCGCATCGCGTTTGATCCACTCGGGCACGTAGTGCATCTGGCCGTTCTTCCAGCTGCCGAACCAGAGCAGCGCAACGCGCAGGCCACGTCTGCGCGCCTGCTCAAGCAGCGCATCGACATTGGTGGTGTCGTACTGGCCCGGCACGGGTTCGAACTGCTCCCAGTACACCGGGGCCTCCACGGTATTGGCGTTCAGCGCCACCACCTGGTCCAGCGCGCCCGGCAACACCGCCGGCCATGCGCTGGAGTTGTGCAGCTGCGCGGCGAGCACCGTGTACGGCGCGCCATCGACCAGCAGTGCATGCCGGCCATTTTCTGTGACGAACCGCGGCATCTGTTCGGCCGCCATCAGCGGCGCACTCAGCATGCCCAGCAGTGCGAGGCAGGCAGCGGCGCGTCGGCGCGGACGGGTCGCGGTGGGTCTCCGCGCGATGCGTGGGGGAGCGGTCATGGCAGGGGGTCCGTGCGGGAATTCCAGTGGGGTGTCGGCGCATCCATCAGGTGGCGGACGAAGAAGTCGAACTGGCGGCGTGTCACGTAATCGATGGGCCCGCTGGAGCGGCCCACCGAGTGCTCGCCGCCCGGCACGTTGAGCAGGTCGAAGTCCTTGCCGGCCTTGATCAGGGCATCCACCACCTGCGCGGTGGAGGCCGGGTCGACGTTGCTGTCCTGTTCGCCCACCACCAGCAGCAGGTCGCCACGCAGCCCCGCCGCGTTGACCACGCCGGAGGCGCGCGCGTAGCTGTCGTCCACCGGCCAGCCCATCCACTGCTCGTTCCAGCTGATCTTGTCCATGCGGTTGTCGAAGCAGCCGGCCATCGCCACGCCCACGGTGTACAGCTCCGGGTGCTGCTCCAGTGCCCCGAGCGTGCTCTGGCCGCCCGCCGATGCGCCATAGATGCCGACGCCATGGCCGATGTCGTAGGACGGGTCCCTGGCGGCGAGCGCCTTGTGCCAGGCAATGCGATCCGGGAAGCCGGCGTCGCCCAGGTTCTTCCAGGCCACGTCGTGGAAGGCCTTGGAACGGTGGGCCGTGCCCATGCCATCGATCTGCACGACGATGAAGCCGAGGTCGGCCAGGGCCTGCATGCCGATCTGTTTGTCGCCGCCGGCGTGGTAGCCAAACGGCCAGAAGGTCTTGGGAACGAACGCATCATGCGGCCCGGCGTAGATGTTCTCGATGACCGGATAGCGCTTCGACGGATCGTAGTTGCGCGGCCTTACCACCATGCCCCAGATGTCGGTGCGTCCATCGCGGCCCTTGGCCACGAACGTCTCCGGCGCCTTCCAGCCCGCAGCGAGCAGGCGCGAAATGTCGCCCCGCGCCAGCGCGCGCACCAGGCGACCGTCGATGGCGCGCAGCTCGGCCACCGGGGCCAGGTCCGGGCGCGAATACACGTCGACGTAGTAGCGGCCGTCGTCGGCGATGGAGACATCGTGATCGGCCACGGCGGTGGTCAGCCGGGTCAGATGGCCACCATCGAAATCCACCTGGAACAGATGCCGCTGGTACGGGTCGTCACCTGCATCCATGCCACTGGCGCTGAACCAGATGCGGCGCTGCGCATCGTCCACATGCAGCACGTCGCGCACGACCCAGTCGCCGCGGGTGATCTGCTGCAGCACCTTGCCGGTGGCCCCGTCCACCCGGTACAGGTGCCGCCAGCCGTCCCGCTCCGAAATCCACAGCAGTTCCCTGCCCTGCCCGTTCACGTCATGGACGAAGGTGCGGTCGGCGGGAATGAACGTGCTCGAGGTTTCCTCGATCGCCGCGTGCGCCCTGCCACTGTCGGCGTCGACGGCCACCACGCGGACGGTCTGGAAGCCGCGCTGCACATACTGGATGCTGAAACCGCTGCTGTCGGCGCGCCACTGGATCGGCGCCAGCGCATAGGGGTTGGCGAGCAGCGGGGTGGTGATGTCCTTGCGGCCGCCGAAGACGTCGAACAGTACCGGTTGTTCGATATCCACTGCATCGCCGGGCTTGGGGTAGAGCTGGGTCTGCAGCACCGGGTGCAGCTGTCCCGGTGGCGAGGTCTCGACACGGGTGACCCGGCGCTGCAGGCCGGGCGTGACCCGGTACGCGGCGACGTGGCGTGAATCGGGCGACCAGGCGAGCGTCTCCGGGTCATAGAACGCATCCGCGCGTCCGTCCTGCGTGAGTGGCGTCTCGCTGCCGTCCGCCACCCGGCGCAGCACCAGGTTGTCGCCATCGGCGTAGGCCTCCCACTGGCCGTCCGGCGAGCGCCGTGGCGCGTTGTCGGCCGGCACGCGCAGGTCGCGCACCACGCCGAACCCGCGTGGGCGGCCGGTGGCCGGCTGCGCGGCGCAGACGTAGGTGGTCAGCGTGCAACGCCAGCCCGAATAGTCGCTGTCGAGATGGAAGGCGATGGCGCCATGCGGATCGGTGCCGTCGGCGACGTAGGTGAAGGACGAGAACGGCAGCTTCAGCGCTGCCTGGGAACGCTGGGTGGCCGTGGACAGGCCCTGTGCCAGTCGCGCCGCATCGAACGCCGGCTGCACGGCATCATTGTCGGGCGTTCCTGTCACGAAGGCGAAACCGCCGTCGACGGTGTGGCGGTAGTAGAAGCGGCCATCGCTGCGCCACTGCGCCGGGAACGCCACGTCGCGGGTGAGGCCGCTCCAGGCCTCGCGCAGGCCGAGCGAGCGCTGGTAGTCGGCGGCATCCGGTGCGGCATGGGCGGTGGCCGCAGCCGCTGCGATGCAGGCGACGGCAAGGGACTGCAGCACCCTACTCGCCATCGTCTTCCTCCAGCTTGAGTTCGCCGCTGGTCAGCCCGCTGCGCGCGCCCCAGTGATAGATGAAGAACGCGATCACCGCCACGCACGCGGTATCCCACGGGTGGCTGATCACGCCGATGCCGCCGAACGTGCCCAGCCACGACACCAGCATGACCAGCACGAAGAAGGCGATCAGCCAGGCGGAGCTGCGCACCTGCCGCAGCACGCGGGCGCGACGCGGCGGGTTGAACAGCTGCGATACCACGTAGCCCGCGTAGATCACCACCTGCAGGCCCAGCAGCCACGACACCGTCGTCCAGGTCGACCAGTACACGATCAGCGCGGCGATCATGAACGACAGCGGCCCCAGCACCGCCAGCCCTTTCACCCGGAACGGGCGCTCCAGGTCCGGCGCACTGCGGCGAAGCGCGGCCACCGTGACCGGCGCGATCGCGTAGCTCAGGACCAGCGCCGCCGAGACCACGCCGATGAGCGTTTCCCAGGACGGGAACGGCAGCGTCCAGAACACCGACAGCGCAAAGCTAAGCCACAGTGCCGGGCGCGGAATGCCCGACGTGGCATCCACCCGGGTCAGGATGGACAGGAAGCCGCTGCTGCGGGCCCAGCCGTACACCACGCGCGGGGTGGCGTTCATGTAGATGTTGCCGGTGCCACTGGGCGAGACCACGGCGTCGGCCACCACCAGGGTGGCCAGCCAGCCCATGCCCAGCGCCAGCGCGATGTCGCGATACGGCAGCGAGAACACCTTGTCCATGCCTGCCCAGCCGTTGGCCAGCACGTCGCCCGGCACCGCGCCCAGGAAGGACACCTGCAGCAGCACGTAGATCACGGTGGACAGCGCCACCGAGAGGATCAGCGCGATGGGAATGGTGCGCTGCGGATCCCGCACCTCGCTGGCCACCGACACGATCGGGGTCAACCCCAGGTACGCGAAGATGATGCCGCCGGCCGAGATCGCCGCCTCCACGCCGGCCATGCCGGACGGCGCGAAGCCCTGGCTGGTCAGGTTGTCGGGATTGAAGTGCGACAGCAGCAGCACGATCACCAGCAGCGGCACCAGGAACTTGAACACACTGATGATGTTGTTGGCGCGGGCGAACGTCTTGACGCTGAAGTAGTTGAGCAGGAAGAACAGCACCAGCAGGCCGAACTGCAGCAGCCAGCCGAGCAGCGTGGGATGGCTGCTGCCAGGCTTGCTCAGCGACGGGAACCAGGCGGCGGCATATTGCCGGCAGGCCTCCACTTCGATGGCGATCAGGCTGGAGAACGCGATAAGCGTGATGAACCCGGTCAGCCAGCCCAGGAGCGTGCCATGCGAGTACTCCGGGTAGCGCACCACGCCACCGGCGCGCGGCAACGCCGCCCCCAGTTCGCAGTACACCAGTCCCAGCAGGAACACCGCGATGCCGCCGATGATCCAGGACAGGATGCCCGCCGGCCCGGCAATGGAGGACACGTGGCTGGCCGCGAACAGCCAGCCCGAGCCGAAGATGGAGCCCAGCCCGATGAAAGTCAGGTCGGTCAGGCTGAGGCGCTTGTGGAACTTTCCTGCTGAAGCCATGGAGGTCCTCCGGTGGAACGGTGCGGGCCGGTGCCGTTGCGGCAGCGGCGCCGCAACGTGCAGGCGAAGGGGTGTTCGATGCTTCAGTGCGGAGCGTCAGCCCAGGGCGATGTGCCGCCCTCGGCGATGAAGCGGTCGATACGCGCGTCCAGCACCGGCAACGGCACCGAGCCCAGCGAGAGCACCGCGTCGTGGAAGTTGCGGATGTCGAACTTCTCTCCCAGCGCGGCTTCCGCCTTCCTGCGCAGGGTCAGGATCTCCAGCTCACCCAGGTAGTACGACAGCGCTTGGCCCGGCCACGCAATGTAGCGGTCCACCTCGGTGGTGATTTCGTGTTCGCTCAACGCGGCGTTGTCACGCAGGTAGGCCAGCGCCTGCTCGCGGCTCCAGCCCTTGCTGTGCACGCCGGTGTCGATCACCAGCCGCGCCGCGCGCCACATCTGGTAGGTCAGGTAGCCGAAGCGCTCGTAGGGCGTGGTGTACATGCCCATCTCCTGGCCCAGGTATTCGCAGTACAGCGCCCAGCCCTCGCCGTAGGCGGAGATGTAGGTGTAG
The DNA here is from genome assembly GCF_057839485.1 of Stenotrophomonas sp. KH_036_B. Classification (NCBI taxonomy): domain Bacteria; kingdom Pseudomonadati; phylum Pseudomonadota; class Gammaproteobacteria; order Lysobacterales; family Lysobacteraceae; genus Stenotrophomonas; species Stenotrophomonas sp. KH_036_B. The sequence continues at coordinate 2,275,875 of NZ_CM174491.1, forward strand.
CGGCGGAAGTCCGGCAGGTCCGTATCTTCGGCGGCCAGCGACATCTGCAGCGAATGGCCGGGCGAGGATTCATGCAGGGTCAGCGCGGGCAGCACGTACAGCGGCCGTGACGGCAGGTTGTAGGTGTTGAGCCAGTAGGTGTCCAGGCCGCCCCGGCCACCGGTGTAGAACGGCGCCAGGTCGTCCGGCACCGGCTTGATGGTGAAGCGCTGGCGGGGCACGCGGCCAAAGTACCGGCCCAGGTTGCCGTCCATGGTTTTGGCGATCCACGCCGCATGGTCCAGCAGCTGCTGCGGGGTCTTGGCATAGAACTGCGGATCGGTCCGCAGGAAGGTGAGGAACTCGGCGAAGCTGCCCGTGTAGCCGACCTCGTCCATCACCGCCTGCATCTCACGGCGCAGGCGTGCCACTTCCTGCAGCCCGATCTGGTGGATCTGCGCGGGGTCCATGTCATTGGTGACGAACTCGCGGATCTGCGCGCGGTAATACGCCTTGCCGTCCGGCAGCGCCTCGCCGGCCAGCGTGGTACGCGCCTTGGGCACGTATTCCTCGCGCATGAAACGCAGCAGCCTGTCGTAGGCGGGAATGACGCTGCCGGCGATCGCCGCCAGCGCCTGCTGGCGCAGCGCGGCCTGCTGTGCGGCCGGAATGCTGGCCGGCATCTGCTTGAAGGGGGTGTAGAACAGATTGGCCTCGCCCTTGGCCTCCACGACGTCGGCGATTGACTGGTCGCGGCCGGTGAGCGTCACCCGCGGCTGGCTGAAGCCACGCGCAAGACCGGCCCGCATGTTGGCGGTCTGGTCGTTGAAGTAGCGCGGAATATCGGCCAACTGGGCCAGATAACGTCGATAGTCGTCGGCGCTGCGGAAGGTGCCGCGCGCGGTGAAGCCCAGGTTGGTCCAGAAGGCGGTGTCGCTGTTGAACGGCATCTCCCAGGCACGGTAGTGCTGCTGGTCCAGCAGCACGTCGATCTGCTGGCGGTACACCTGGTAATTCACCTGGTCCTGCGCCGACAGCTGCGCCTGCGGCACCGCATCCAGTTCCCTGCGCACCTGGGTCCAATACGCGGTGCGCATCTCCTGTGTGGCCGGATCGACCTTGGGCAGGTGGTCGGCAGGCCGGCCACCGCCGTTCTCGTCGTCGCCGCCGGCATCCTGCTGCGCGCGCCACGCCCACTCGCGGGTGTACAGCGCCTTGAAGCGTGCGGCGGCATCGTTGGCAGGCGCCGCACCCGCGGTGGCCCCCGCGGGTGCGGCATCGGCGGCGGGTGCCACCAGGGCGGTGGCGCTGATGCCCAACAGCAGGGCCAGGGACAGCGGGGAGCGCAGGTTCATGGGGTCTCCTTGGCGGTGGCGGTAGCGACCGGCGCGGCCTTGGCCTGGGCGATCCACGCATCGATGCGGGCGTCGAGCAGGTCCAGCGGCATTGCGCCGCCGCCGAGGATGGCGTCATGGAACGCGCGGATGTCGAAGCGGTCGCCAAGCGCCTGCTCTGCCTTCGCGCGCAGCGCCAGGATGTCCAGCTGGCCGATCTTGTAGCCCATCGCCTGGCCCGGCCAGACGATGTAGCGGTCGGTCTCGGCCTGGATGCTGGGTTCGTCGTCGGACGGATGGGCGTGGAAGAAGTCCACCATCTGCTGGCGGGTCCAGCGCTTGTAGTGCACACCGGTATCCAGCACCAGACGGTTGGCACGCAGCAGCTCGCCGGCCAGGTGGCCGTATTCGCTGTAGGGGTCCTTGAAGAACCCGACCTCCCCGGCCAGCTGCTCGGCATACAGCGCCCAGCCTTCGATGAAGGCGTTGTAGCCGGCCTGCTGGCGGAACGGCGGCAACGGCAGCGTCTGCGCCAGCGAGATCTGCAGGTGGTGGCCCGGCACGCCCTCGTGGTAGGCGGTGGTTTCGATGTTGACCAGGGTGCGGTCGGTGGCGTCGTTGGCGTTGACCATCACGATGGCCGGCTTGCTGCCCTGCGGGTTGCTCTGCCAGTACTCCGCACCGGGCGCCTCACGCCGGAACGCCGGCATGCCCTGCACCTCCAGCGGCGTCTTGGGCAGCGTGCCGAACAGCTTGGGCAGCTCCGGTTCCATGTCGGCGATATAGCCGCGGTACAACGCCAGGATCTGCTCGCTGGAGGTGGCGAAGTGGCGCTTGTCCGTGGCGACCGCCTTGCGGAACGCGGCAAGATCCTTGAAGCCCTGGGCCTTCGCGATGCGGGTCATCTCCCCTTCGATCCGCGCGACTTCGTCCAGCCCGATCTGGTGGATCGCTTCGGGTGATTTTTCCGTGGTGGTCTGGGTGCGGATGGCGAACAGGTAGCGCTTGTCGCCGTCGGGCAGCGACCAGATGCCTTCCTGTGCCCGCCCCTGCGCCGCGTATTCGTCCTTCACGAAGGCGGCCAGGCGGGTGTAGGCCGGACGCACCTGTTCGTTGATGGCGGCGATGAGCTGTGTGCGAATGGCCTCGCGCTGCGCCGCATCGGGCACGGCCTTGTCGAGCTTCTTCAGCGGCGAGGCAAACGCGCTGTCGGCGCCCGCGGGTGCGGCGATGCTGGCGATCTGCGCTGGCAGCCGTTCAAGCAGGTAGCGTGGCTGCACCAGCCCGTCCTTCGCCCCCTGCTGCGAGACCTCGACAATCTGGTCGAGCAGCGCCGGAATGGCCTTCAGGCGCGCGATGTAGTCGTGGTAGTCCTTGGCGTCCTCGAAGGGAAACGCATCGCCCATGCCGGCCAGGCCGAGCTGGATGCCGCCCACCGGTTCGAGCGGCATCTCATGGTTCTTCAGGTCGATGGCGGTCAGCCGGTCACGCAGCTGGCGCAGCATCATCTGCAGGCTGAGCTGGCGTTGTTCGTCCAGTGCCGTGGCATCCACCGCTTCAAAGCGGGTGAGCAGGTCGGCCGTGGCCACCCGGTCGGCGGCAACCGCGGCCAGGCTGTAGTCCGTCCAGCGATCGTTGTAGCGCTTGTCGCCGATGATGCTGGCGAACTCCGGGCTGTGCGCGAGCTGGTACTGCCACTGCTGGTCGAGCAGTGCATCGAAGGCGGCGGACACATCGGCCTTGGAGGCGGCAGCTGCAGGTGCTTTCGTGCCTTCCGACGGCGCGGTGGTCGGCTGACACGCGGTCACCAGCGCTGCAGCAAGCAGGCCGATGGCGAGAGGACGGAACAGGGCCATGCATCTTCTCCAGTAGCAGGAATCACAGAACACGGCACCTCGCCAACGCGCAGGGCGCCGGCGGGTGCACTGCCCTCAGGCAAACGGCTGATCGATGGCCGGCGACGGTGGCGTGAACCACTGCGCGCCGTGCCCGGTCACGAAAAAGTGGTCTTCCAGCCGCACGCCGAACGCGCCCGGCACCACGATCATGGGTTCATTGCTGCAGCACATCCCGGGCTGCAGTACGGTGTCGTTGCCGCGGACCAGATACGGCGCCTCATGGATGGCCAGGCCGCAGCCATGCCCGGTCCGGTGCGGCAGCCCCGGCAGGCGATAGTCCGGCCCGAGCCCGGCTGCTTCCAGTACCGTGCGCGCGGCGGCGTCAACCGATGCGCAGGTCACGCCCGGCCGCACCGCGTCGAACGCAGCGGCCTGCGCCGCGTGTTCCAGTGCCCAGATACGCCGCTGCTCATCCGTAGGCGTGCCGAAAATCCAGGTGCGGGTGATATCCGAGTGGTAGCCCTGCACGGTGCACCCGGTATCGATCAGCACCAGCTGGCCTTCCTCCAGGTGCTGCACCCCCGGGATGCCGTGCGGGAACGCGGTGGCATGCCCGAACTGCACGATGCAGAAGGTGGAGCCGTTGTCGGCACCGAGCGCACGGTGGGCCTGGTCGATGAAGCGCACCAGTTCATCGGTGCCGATGCCTTCGTGTGCGATCCGCGCCGCCAGCCGGTGCACGTGCAGCGTCATGTCGCAGGCCTGCTGCATCAATGCCAGCTCCGCCGCTGACTTGCACATGCGGCAGCCATCGATGATGGCCGTGGCGTCACGGATGGCGTTCGCATCCAGGTGCCTGGCCAGCCCGGTGTGGACACCGAAGGCGATGCCCGGGTCGAGCGCAAGTGTCTGCGCCCCGCGTTCGGCCATCAGCTGTACGACGCTCGCATACGGGTCGTCGTGCTCTTCCCACAGCCGTTTGTCGACGGGGATGCGGAGCACGGCATCCAGGGACCCCTCTTCAAACACCGGGCAGACCAGCAGCGGGTCGCCGCTGAGGGTCAGCAACACCCCGACCAGGCGTTCGGTCGCGCCCCACGGAACCCCGGTGAAATAGCGCAGCGAGGTGCCTGCGCCGACCAGCAGCGCGTCCACGCCCTGCGCCTGCATCACTGCGCGCGCGTGCGCGATACGGGCCTGGTACTCGTCCGCGCCGATGGCCGGCGCCCGGTGTTCCCACGGGGCCAGCAAGGCCTGCGCCTGGGCCAGGGTCAGCCCGCCGATCTGACCGCTCATGCGCCGCCGCCCACGTCGGCCGTGCTGCCGACGCCGTCGATGGTGCGCTGTACGCCGCCCGGGTTGCGGTCGCGCAACTCTGCCGGCAGCAGCGCATCCGGCACGGCGTCATAGCTGTGCAGGGCCGCAAACCGGTGGATCGCGCCCGGCATGCCCACCGAGGTGAAGCCCGGATGGCCGGTGCTGGGGAACGGACCGCCATGATTCTGCGCGGCGCTGACGGCCACGCCGGTCGGCATCCTGGAATTGATGAGGCGGCCAACGCGGGCGCGCAGCACCGGTGCGATGCGTTGCCACGCCGCGTCGTCGCTGCCATCGGCAGCACGGTACAGCGTGCCGGTCAGGTTGCCGTCGAACGCCGCGGCCACCTTCACCATGGCGTCCACATCGGCCACGCGCACCAGCAGGCTGACCGGGCCGAACGCCTCGGTCTGCAACGCCTGCGGCTGCGCGACGAACGCATCGTCGTCCACGCTCAGCAGGGTTGGCGCATGCCGGTAGCCGCCCTCGCCCACCGCGCCGCCGGCCAGCAGCGCGGCACCGGCCCCGCGCAGGGTCGCGATGCCCTGCGTGAGGTGATCCAACCCACCCTGCGAGAACAGCACCATCGGTACGGCCGCTTCAAAGTGCGCGGTGGCCGCCGCAACGAAGGCATCGCCGTCGGCGCTGCGCGGCACAACCACCACACCGGGGTTGGTGCAGAACTGCCCGCTGCCCAGCGTGCAGGAGGCGAAGAATTCCTGCGCCAGGGCTTCACCCCGTTCGGCCAGCACGCCGGGCAGCATGAAGACCGGATTGACGCTGGACAGCTCGGCATAGAACGGCACGCCGGCCGCATCCGCCGCCGCCTTCAGGGCCAGGCCGCCGCCCCGGCTGCCGGTGAAGCCGATCGCACCGAGCCGCGCGTCGCCGGCCAATGCAACGCCCAGCGCGTTGTCGAACTGATAGAGCAGCTGCACTGCCGCAGCCGGCAGGCCTGCTGCCAGCAGCGCAGCATGCGCCAGCTGCGCCATGCGCTGGCTGGTGGCCGGGTGCAGCGGGTGCGCCTTGGCGATGACCGGGTTGCGTGCGGCGATCGCCGAGGCGAAGTCGCTGCCGGCGATGGCGTTGAACGCGAACGGGAAGTTGTTGGGGCCGAACACCAGCACCGGCTTGGACAGCGGCGCGAGGTGCGCGCGCAGCCCGGCCGCGGTGTCGATCACCGGCTGGGTCCAGCTGTAGCTGCGTACGGCGGACGCGGCCTGCCGAAGCTGGCCACTGGTACGCGGCAGTTCGTTGCCGCGCAGGCGCGTGGGGGCCGGCAATGCGGTTTCGGCGTGCGCCAGCGCCACGAGCGTTTCCGCGTCGGCATCCAGCGCATCGGCGTAGGCCTCCAGGAACGCGGCGATGCGTTCGACCGGTGCCGCCGCCAGTTCGGCCGCGACGGCACTCGCCGCCGCGACCGCGGTGTCGATGTCGGCCGCGCCACTGATGGGGAACGCAGGCCCGATGGACTCGCCGGTGGTGGGATCCGCGGCGCGGAAGCTTCCCTGCAGCGACAGGCTCGGTTGCCAGCGTCCCGCCAGCAGGAGCGGTTCGACATGGGTCATATCAGGCCTTCTTGGTTGCGATGGCGTGGTCGATGATGGCAAGGGCCTCGGTGCGTTCCGCGCCTTCCACCACCAGGCGTGGTGCACGCACGGTTTCGCTGCCCAGGCCGACCTTGGCCTGCACCAGCTTGATCAGCTGGACGAACTTGGGCACGGTGTCCAGGCGCAGCAGCGGCAGGAACCAGTTGTAGAGGTCGGCGGACGCCGCGTAGCCGCCGTCGCGGGCGAGTTCGAACAACGTCACCGACTCCACCGGATAGGCGTTGACCAGGCCGGCGATCCAGCCCTCCGCGCCCATGGCGAGGCCTTCGACGATGGCGTCGTCCATGCCCACCAGCAGCACCAGGCGGTCGCCCAGCAGTTCCTTGATGGCGGCGAAGCGGCGGATCTCGCCGGACGATTCCTTGACCGCCTGCAGGTTGGCGAATTCGCCCGCGAGCTGCGCGATCTGTGCCGGCAGGATGTCGGTGCGGTAGGCCACCGGATTGTTGTAGAGAATGCACGGCAGGTCGGTGGCACCAAGCACGGCGCGCGCATGCGCGGCGGCCTCATGCCAGTCGGAGGTGTAGACGTACACCGGCAGCACCATCAGCCCACCGGCACCGACGGCCTTGACCGCCTGCGCCAACTTCACCGCCTCATCGGTGGACAGCGCGGCGATGCCCGGCACCACCGGCACGCGGTCGCCAACGGCCTTGACCAGGGTGGCGACGATGGCGACCTTCTCATCGAAGCTCAGCGTGGCCGCTTCGCCCAGCGACCCCAGCGGGACGATCGCGGTGGAACCCGCATCGACCAGCTGCACCGCGTGCTTGGCAAGGAAGGCGTGGTCGACGCTGCCGTCGGCATGGAACGGGGTGGTGATGGCGGGCAGGACGCCCTTCCAGAAAGAAGCATTGCTCATGGATGTATCCCTTGCGAGTCGTCGGTGAAGGAGTCGGCCAGCGCCGCGAGGCGGACCGGGAACAAGGGCGGCCGGCGGCCGCCATCGGTGGACAGTTCGGCATCGCCCAGGCCCAGTTCGGCCAGTGCGGTGCCACAGATGCGGCCCTGGCAGGCGCCCATGCCGCAGCGCGACGCCAGCTTGGCGTCGCGCGTATCAGTGAACCCGCGCAGTTCACGCAGCGGGACGTCTTCGCAACGGCACACCAGGGTGTCGTCCTGCGCCAGTCCGTGCACCCGCGCATCGAGCGCGAAGCTGCGCTGCAGCTGGGTGGCGAAGGCGCGTACACGGCGGCGACGGGGTTGCAGCGCCTCCGCGGCGGCGGTGGCACCGGCCGCCATGTGCCCGGCGATGGCGCCTTCGATCCGGGCGCTGTCGCGGCCGCCGATGCCCAGTGCCTCGCCGGCGGCAAAGACACTGGGCACGCTGCTGCGCAGCTGTGCATCGACCGCGACCTGCGGGTGCGCGCCGTGGCGCTCCAGCCGGCAGCCCAGCAGCTGGGCCAGTTCCGTGTTGGGCACCAGCCCGTAGCCAACGGCAAGCTGGTCGCAGGCGATGCGGCGCCGCCCACGCGGGCCGTCAATGTCGATTTCCCGCAGCCGCGCATCCCCATGCGCGGCCACGACCACGCTCCCCGCGTGGTAGCCGATCCCGGCCAACTGCAGGCGCAGCGCGGCGGCCTGCACGGCCTTGCCCGGCCAGCGCGGCAGCTGCAGCGCGAACCCGCTGAGTGCACGTCGCGACGCCTGCTCGTGGATGCCAAGCACCTGCGCGCCGTGGTGGCGCAGCGTGGCCGCACTGGCCAGCAGCAACGGTCCACTGCCGGCCACGACCACGCGCCGGCCGGCCAGCGGCCAGCCCTGCTTGGCCAGTGCCTGCGCGCCGCCGGCGCCGGTCACGCCGGGCAACGTCCACCCGGGGAACGGCAACAGCAGTTCACGCGCACCGGTGGCCAGCACCAACGTGCGGTAGTGCAGTTGCCGGGCGCCACCGGGGCTGTCGGCCAGCAACCAGCCCGGCTGCGCCAACGTCACCTGGGTCTGCGCCAGCCACTCCACCTGGCCGCCGTCCACGATGGCGAGCGCACGCTTCGCCACGGCCGGTACCCCGTGCCGCACATCGTGGCGCCAGACCTGGCCGCCGGCACGCGGCTGCGCGTCCACCAGCCCCACCCTCGCCCCATGCGAGGCGGCGGCCCGTGCGGCGGCAAGCCCGGCCGGACCGGCGCCGACCACCAGCACGTCGTAGTGCAGCACCTGCGGTTGGCGCATGGACTCAGCCATCGGTGAGCACCTCCATGCCATCGCGCGCCGGCGTCATGCACGCACGCAACTGGGCAACGCCATCGATGCGCACACGGCACTCGAAGCACACGCCCATGCCGCATACCGGCGCGCGCGGTTCCCCGCCGCGCGATATCCGGAACGCGCCACCGGCCAGTGCGACGGCCACGGCCACCGTGGCGCCGTCGGGCACCTGCACCTGCTGCGCGTTGACCGACAGGCACACGGTGGCGCTCATGCGGCCATCCCGGTGACGGCGCGGTCCGGCCGATACGGCGTGGGGTCGATGGCCGGCGTGCTCCCCAGCAGGCCGTCCACGATCAACCGCGCGGTGCCCAGCGCCGTGGTGACGCCCAGCCCCTCATGCCCCGCCGCGACCCATACGTCGCGGCGGCCCGGCACCTGGCCCACGTAGGGGCGGCCATCGGGCGTGGCCGGGCGCAAGCCGGTCCAGATGCGGATCGCCTGCAGCTCACGCAACACCGGCAGGAACGCGAACGCCTGGTCCAGCATCTGCCGCAGCAGCGGCAACGAGACCTCGCGGTCGGAGACGTTGAACTGCCGGGACGAGCCGATCAGGATCTGCCCGGTCGGCCGCGGCTGCACGTTGAAGGCAACGCTGGTCTCGGCATCGCCGTGCGCGGAATCGGCGTAGTCCAGCGCCAGCAGCTGGTGATGCACCACGCCCGGGTAACGGTCGGTGATGACCAGCTGGCCCTTGCGCGGCCGCACCGGCAGTTCCGGCAGCAGCTGCGGCAGGTCCACGCCGGTGGTGACCAGCACCGGGCCGGACAGGACCTCGCCGTCATCCAGCCGCACCCCGTGGTCAAGCAACGCCACCACGCGGCGCCCGGCATGCAGCCGCGCACCGCGCTGGCAGGCCTGGTCCACCAGGTAGCGCGCCATGCGCGGCGGGTAGACCACCGCCTCGCCCGGCACCCGCATGCCACCGGCCAGCCCGGGCACCAGATTGGGTTCAAGCGCATACAGCTGCGCGGCATCGATGCGCTCGGCAACGATCCCGGCCTGGGCCAACCGGGCGATCTTGGCCGGAACGGCCTCCAGCTCGCGCGCGTTCCGCGCCACCCACAACGTGCCACAGCGGCTGAACTCGGCGTCCTTCAGCTGTGCGTAGCGTTCCCACAAGCCCAGCGAATAGGCCGACAGCGCCAGTTCCGCCGGGTCATCATCCATCGCCACCAGGTGCCCCATCGCCGCCGCCGTCGCACCGCCGCCGACCGGGCCCGGCTCGACCAGCGCCACGCGCAGGCCTTCCGCCGCAGCGGCTTCGGCACAGGCTGCGCCGACAATGCCGGCACCGACGATGATGAGGTCATGGGTGTTCATGGGTGGGCGGAGGTCTCCGCGCCGATGCCCCACGCAAACGGATCGGCCGGGTCGATCACCAGCTGCGCGCGGGCGGTGATGTAGGCGGTGCCGGTGATGCGCGGCGCGATGCCACGGCCGCTGGAACGGTAGCTGCCTTCGAACGCGGTGCCCAGGATGCCCTGCTGGATCCAGCGCGCCCCTTCGGCAAGCTTGCCGTCGGCGGCCAGGCAGGCCAGCTTGGCACTGGTGCCGGTGCCGCACGGCGAGCGGTCGTAGGCCAGGCCCGGGCACAACACGAAATTGCGCGCCTGCCCGCTGCCGTCCGGCGCGATGCCGTTGACTTCGATATGGTCGATCTCACCGCCGTCGGCACCGGCAATGCCGGCCGCCTCCAGTGCCTGCCGGATGGCTTCGGTATAAGCGATCAGCTCACGATGGTGGGCGAGCTCCAGCACGCACGGGCTCTGTTCGGTGATGAAGAACCAGTTGCCGCCCCAGGCGATATCGCCGCGCACGCGGCCGTGGCCGGGCACCTCCACCTCGACCGCGCTGGCATGCCGGTAGCTCTCCACGTTGTCGACCGAGACGTTGCCTGCCTCGTCCAGTTCGACCCCCACGGTGCCGACCGGGGTTTCGATCAGGTGCTGGCCGGGGCCGATCCGGCCAAGCTCGGCCAGGGTGCGGACCACGCCGATGGTGCCGTGGCCGCACATCCCCAGGTAGCCCACGTTGTTGAAGAAGATCACGCCGATGCTGGCGCGCGGATCCCGCGGCGGCAGCAGCAGCGCGCCAACCATGGTGTCCGACCCGCGCGGCTCGCAGGCAATGGCGCTGCGCCAGTGGTCGAAGTCGGTACGGAAGCGCTCGCGGCACTGCGCAAGGTCGCCGTCGCCCAGGCTGGGGAAACCGGAGGTCACGACACGGGTCGGTTCGCCGGCGGTGTGGGAGTCGATCACGTCGATGGTGTGCATGGCAACGATGCTCCCATCCGACCGCCGTGGCGACTAGCGCGGAATGGCGTTGGCAAATGCGGAAATCTGCACAATCGCACTGCGTGGCAGGCGGCCCGCTTTGCGCTAGGATCGGAGTCACGTGCCCCCAGCAGAACGCCAGTGGATTCGATGGACGTCAACCTTTCCGGCAACGAAATGCAGTCGTTGTTCGATGAACTCCCCGAAGTCGTGTTCTTCATCAAGGACCAGGACGGGCGCTATACGCACTGCAACCTGACCCTGGTGCGGCGCCTGGGCCGCAAGCAGCGCAGCGACGTGATCGGCAGAACGCCGCTGGAACTGTTTCCCCTGCCGCTCGGTGGCAGCTACACCATCCAGGACCGCCGGGTGCTGTGTGGCGAGGTCATCGACAACCAGCTAGAGGTGCACCTGTACCCCAACCGCATGCCGGGCTGGTGCCTGACCTTCAAGCGCCCCGTGTGCCAGGGCGAAGAGGTGTCCGGGGTCATCGGCATCTCACGCGACCTCGGCCAGCCCGACAGCCGGCACTCCGCGTTCGAGCGCTTGAACAAGGTGCTGGAACACATGCAGAACCACTACGACGAGCAGCTGCGCGTGCAGTCGCTGGCCAACCTGGCCGAGCTGTCCGTGGCCCAGCTGGAGCGCCACTTCCGGCGCGTGTTCCAGGTGACACCGCAGCAGCTGCTGACCAAGCTGCGCATCGAAGCGGCGATGCGGCTGCTGCACGGCGACGAGAGCATTGCCAGCATCGGCCAGCAATGCGGGTTCGCGGACCAGAGCGCGTTCGCGCGGCAGTTCAAGGCCACGGTGGGGATGTCGCCGCGTGACTATCGCGGCATAAAGGGACACCTGTAACGTCGGGTTGCTCCTCGCAGCCACGCAGGGCGTGGCTCTACTGTTGGTGCCGCGCAGCCACGCAGGGCGTGGCTCTACTGTTTGGTGCCGCGCAGCCACGCAGGGCGTGGCTCTACCGTTTGGTGCCGCGCAGCCACGCAGGGCGTGGCTCTACCGTTTGGTGCCGCGGGGCCACGCAGGGCGTGGCTCTACGTGCTTGGTCAGGCCTGGGCGTCAAGCCTTTGACGCCCCTGTTGCTTGTCAAAGCAACGCTTAGCACTTAAATTTGAATACGGCCAGGACCTTGCTCGCAGTTTGTGTTGCGACTGCTTCTTGAAGCAAGTGTCATCAGCGCCATCAGGGGTTCAGGGGAATCAGATGCGTATTACGTGTATCGCGGCGGCCATCGCTGCGTCGCTCGCTGCCGGGCCGGTGTCTGCGTTGGCGCTTGCCGACCATCCGACGGACAACGTCGCAGCTGATGCGACGCAGCCGACGGCACAGGCGTCGCCCGCCACCGGCACGGTGCAGGTGCGGGGCTTCCGCGTGCTCGATGTCGCGTCGCATCCCGAAGCCGGCATCGACCCCGCCAGCATGCAGGCGGTTGCCGATCGCGCGTTCGCCGAACTTGCCGACGGACAGCCGGTGGCTGCGCTGCGGTTCGACCAGCTGGAGGCTGTCGCCGACGCCGTGACACGCGCGTACCGCCAGGCCGGCTTCATCGTCAGCCAGGCGTACCTGCCCCAGCAGACGGTGGGCGACGAGCAGATCGTCGAGATCCGCGTACTGGAAGGCCGCGTCGGCCAGGTCATCGTGCAGGGCGCGTCGCGCTACCGCGCCGGCACCGTGTCCGCCGCGCTGCGACCGCTGCAGGCACAGGCGCTGCGCAAGCAGGACGTGGACGCGGCGCTGCTGTATGCGCGCGACCTGCCGGGCGTGTCGGTGCAGGCGGTGCTCAAGCCCGGCGAGAACCCGGGCGAGACCGATGTGGTGCTGGTGGCCAGTGAATCGGCGCGCCCCTACGTGATCAGCCTGGGCGGCAACAACTACGGGACCGAGCAGACCGGCCGCTATCGCGCCGAGGCCGGTATCACCTGGAACAGCCCGCTTGGCGTGGGCGATGTATTCGCGGCCAACTACGGCTACTCGTTGTCGCCCCGGCAGAGCCAGATCGGGGCGCTCTCCTATGGCGTGCCGGTATCGGCCGTGCCGGGGCTGGGCGTGGTGGTGGGGGCCAGCCGCAGCGAACTGGAAGTGCGCAACGGCGTGTTCGCCAGCCTGGGGCTGAAGGGTCCCACCTCGCTCGTCTATGCCGGCACCGACTGGAAGTTCATCAATCGTGAGCAGCTGCAGGTGCAGGGTTCCGCGCGCGTCCTGCGTGAGCAGTCCAAGCTCAGTGCACTGGGCCTGGACCTCTCCAACCAGAAGTTCGACGTCGCCGAACTGGGCGTCTCGATGCGCCGCACCGACATGGCATGGCACGGCGTGGACCTGGTGCAGCTGAGCGTCCGCCAGGCGCTGCGTGACCGCACGGCGCCCGGCGACATGATCACGCCGGACCGCGACAGCCATTTCACGATCGCGCGCCTGTCTTACACGCGCATGCAGTTCCTCAGCCGCAGCCAGCGCCTGTACGTCAAGCTCACTGGTCAATACACCGACGACACCCTGACCCCGATGGAGCAGTTCGCGGTGGGCGGCCCGGACAGCGTGCGGGCCTACCCCGTGTCTGACGCGTTGGGCGACCGCGGCTACTACGCGGCGCTGGAATATCACGTGGATGCCCCCGGATTCGGTGACGCGGTGTCGCCGTTCGATGGCCGGCCATGGCGCGAGCTGCTGGAGTTCGACGTGTTTGCGGACCACGCGCGCGTCTTTGCCAGCCATCGAAACGTGGCACCCGTGACGCTGGAGGGCGCCGGCGTGGGCCTGACCTTCCGCCTGCCGCAGTACGCCAACTTCGAGTGGCGCATCAGCGCGGCGCTGCCGACCGGAAGCCGCAAGGCCACCGACGGCCGCGACGACGCCCGTCTTTACACGCGTTTCGGTTTCACCTTCTGAGGATCTGCGCATGCATGCCACTGTCTCCCGTTCGATGACGTCGCGCAGGTCCCCGTTGCGTCACACACCGCTGGTGCTCGCCCTCGCCGCCTGCCTGTGCGGCGCGCCGCTTGCCGCCCACGCGCAGGTGTCGGCCAGCCAGCTGCCCACCGGCGGCAGCATCGCCGGCGGCACCGGCACCATCAACGCGCCCAATGGTGCCAGCCTGACCATCACCCAGACGTCCAACCGGATGGCGCTGACCTGGGGAAGCTTCGATATCGGCTCGGGCGCCACGGTGACGTTCAACCAGCCGTCCAGCAGCGCCGTCAGCCTGAACCAGATCCAGGGCGGCAACCCCACGCAGATTTACGGCAACTTGAACGCCAATGGCCAGGTGTTCCTGATCAACACCAACGGCATGATCTTCGGCAGCACGGCCAACATCAATGTCGGCGGGCTGGTTGCCAGCACGCTGGGTACTGATGCCAGCACCTTCATGAGCGGCAGCAACGTCCTGGATGCGGGTGGCAATACCGTTGCACTGATGTCCAATACCGGCACCATCAACGCCTCTGCCGGTGGCGTCAGCCTCATCGGCGGGAAGGTGACCAACGGTGGCACGATCACCGCCGCCGCGGGCAACCTCAATCTGGTCGGTGCCGATCGGGTCGTGCTGGTGTTCGAGTCCGGTGGCTTCGGGGTGACCGTCGAGAAGCCGCTGCAGTTGCCGCTGGACGCCGTGGCCGTGGAAAATTCCGGCAATCTCCTGGCAGCGGGTGGCCAGGTCCGGCTGGAGGCGCGGTCCCTGCCGGGCCTGTTCAGCCAGCTGATCAACAACAGCGGCGTCATCAGCGCGGCGGGCATCGCCGGCGGCAACGATGGCAGCGTCATGCTGATCGCAGGCGGCGGTTCCAGCAGTGGGACCGCCATCGGCGGGGGCGGCAGCATCAACGTCGGCAACGGTTCGCTCGGGTACGTCGCAGACGGCGGCGTCCAGCAGAGCGGCGTGCTGACCACGGGCGCGCTCAGCCTGGGTGTTGGCGGCAATGCAGCCTTCACCGGGTCCAACAAGATCGCGCTGGTGGGGGGCGACGTGGGCGGCAGCTTGAACCTGCAGAACGCGCGCAACCTTGGACAGAGCGCTGGACTGACCGTGGGCGGATCCGCGCTGTTCGCCACGGTCTACAACCTCGCGCTTGACAATGCCGACAATGACTTCGCCGGCCCGGTCAGGATCATCGCCCAGGATGCCACGCTCCGCGACAGAAACGCACTGACGCTCGGCACGCAGAGCGTTGGCTCGCTGACCGTCCGCAGCGGGGGCGCGTTGAACCTGGGCAACGGTGTCATCAACGGCGCGCTGTCGGCCACCAGTGACGCCGGTGGCATCACCCAGACCAATGCGCTGTCGGTTGCCGGCGCCGCCAGCATCGATGCCGGCACCGGCGCGATCACCCTGGCGCACGAGAATGACTTCTCGGGCAGCCTGGCGCTCGCCGGCCGCGGCATCACCGTGGTCGACACCAACAACCTGACGGTAAGTTCGGTCAACAACGCCGGCGTTGGCGACATCAACCTCACCGCGCGCGGTTCGCTGACGATGCCGGCGGGTGCGATAAGCACCAATGGCGCCCTGCTGCTGAGCGCCGACGGCGGCGCGCTGACACTCGGCGGCGCCCTGACCGGCAATGCCGTTTCGCTCTACAGCCGCACGGCGTTGAATCTCGGCACGTCCATCACGGCCGCCGGCGCACTGGCGGTCGTGACCGGCGACAGCGCCCTCACCCAGACGGCGGGCGCCTTGTCCGTTGGCGGCACGTCCGTCTTCTCTACGGATACGGGTGCCATTTCGCTCGGTGCGGCCGGCAACCACTTCGGCGGCCCCGTGAACCTGTTCGGCGGCACCACCCTGATCCGTGATATGGGTGCATTGACGTTGGGCACCCTTGCCACCGGCGCGCTCACTGCCGTCAGCAATGGCGTGCTGAGCCTGGGTACCGGCACCGTCGCTGGCGCGTTGTCGGCGACCAGCAACGGCCACATCCTCACCCAAGGCACCGCTGCGCTCAACGTAAGTGGCAACGCCACGCTGGATGCGAGCACCGGGGAAATCAGGCTGACGCGCCAGAATGATTTCGCCGGCGACGTGACCCTCACGGGTGGCACCATCGCCGTCAACGATGCCAACGACCTCACCATCGCCGCCGTCAACAACAGCGGTGTCGGCGACATCAGCCTGACAGCGCGGGGGTCGTTGTGGCTGCCGGCCAGCGGCCTGAGCACGACCGGCAACCTGACACTGGAGGCCGGCGCCGGAACGCTGGTGCTCGGCGGCGCGCTCTACGCAGACAACATCCGGTTGTACAGCCAGAACGCCCTGACCCTGGGCAACACCATCACCTCGAGCGGCGCATTGTCCGCCTCCACCGGCGGCACCAACATCACCCAGAGTGGCGGCACGCTCTCCATCGGCGGCCGGGCGACCTTCTCCACCGGGTCCGGTGCCATCCAGCTGGGGAGCATCGGCAACCACTTCAGCGGTCCCGTTGACCTCACGGGCGGTACGACGCTGGTGCGCGACCAAGGCAACCTGAACCTCGGCGTCCTGAACACCGGCGTGCTCAACCTCATCAGCAACGGCACATTGAACCTGGGCAGCGGGACAGCCGCCAGCGTGACTGCGTTCAGCAACGGCGCCATCACCCAGAGTGGCGCCCTGGTGGTGAACCAGGCCTCCGGCATCAACGCCGGCACCGGTTCGATCACGCTCAACGATGCGGGCAATGACTTCCGGGGCAATCTGGCGCTGGTCGGCGGCGACATCACGGTGAACGACCGCGACAACCTCATCATCACGTCGCTTGTGGGCACCGGCAACCGCAACATCGTCCTCACCGCGGGTGGCCAGCTCACGCTTCCGAGCCAGGCCATCGATGCGGGCACCGGCAACATCCGCCTTGCCTCCAACGGTGGCTCACTCAGCACGGCGGGCGCACTGCGCGGCAATCAGGTGACCCTGAGTGCAAGCAGTGGTCTGTTTCTCAATCAGAACATCGGCGCCAGCACGTTGGCCCTGGCCAGCACCGACGCCCCGATCCTGCAGTCGGCAGGTGCCTTGACTGTCCAAGGTGCCGCAACCGTCGATGCCGGCGCCGGCTCGGTCTCGCTGCAGGGCGGAAACAACGACTTCAGCACGCTGTCACTGCGCGGCAACGGCATCAACGTCACCGACCGCAACAACCTGACCATCGCCTCGCTCATCAGCGACGGCAACTCGGCCATCACCCTGACCGCGCTTGGCAACCTGACCCTGCCTGCACAGACGCTGTCGACCGGGTTGTCCAATCTCGCGATCGCCGCCGGCGGTACGCTCGGCCTCAACGGTGCGTTGAGCGGCCGCAACGTCCATCTGTACGCGAACGACAGTGTCAGCGTTGGCCACGATGTCACCGCCAGCCAGGCGCTGTTTCTGCAGAGCGACGGCGCCATCACCCAGACCGGTGGCGCGATACGCGTGGGCACCACGGCCGGTGTCACCGCCGCCGGCGACGTCTCCCTGGACGGCAGCGGCAACCGTTTCGGCACCGGCCTGGCCCTGATCGGCAGCAATCTGTCGGTCACCGACAGCGGCGACCTGACCCTGCTCAACGTGGGCGTCGGGCCCAATGGCAATGTGGCGTTGACCGCGGGTGGCGCGCTGTTCCTGCCGGGACAGATTATCGATTCCGGCACCGGCACGATCGACCTGGTCGCACGCGGCGGCGCCCTGACGACCCACGGCGAACTTCGCGGCCGCGCGATCAGCATGACGGCACGCGATGGCATCGTACTTGCCGACGACGTCACGGCAACCGACGCCTTGGCGCTGACCACGCGCGACGCCGCCATCACCCAGACCGCCGGCGCGCTCACGGCAGGCGGCTGGACCCACGTGGATGCCGGTACCGGCAACATCACGTTGGGCAATGCGGCCAATGTGCTGGATGGACCGGTGAACCTGGCCGGTGCCGACGTGCGGATCGCCGCGACGGCGCTCAGCCTCGGCACGGTGTCCGCCCATGCACTGACCGCCACCAGTGGCGGCGCGCTGAACCTGGGCAGCAGCACCGTGCGCGGCGCGCTGAGCGCCACCAGCGGCAATGCGGCCATCATCCAGTCCGGCGCGTTGTCCGTGGATGGGACCGCCACGTTCACGGCGGGTAGCGGTGCGATCACGCTGACCGATGCCGGCAATGCGTTCGCCGGCGCGGTGTCGTTGAACGGTGGCGATGCCGTGGTGCGTACCGGCGCGGCACTGCGGCTCGGCAACAGCCAGCTCACCGCGCTGCAGGTGAGCACCGCCGGTGACCTGAGCCTGGACGGTCGCGTCAGCGCCACCGCCATCGACCTGTCCACGGGCGGCGTGTTCCGCAACACCCGCGGTGCCGATGCGCTCAGCGCGACGGGCGGACGTTGGCTGGTGCGCCTGCTCGATCCGAATGGCGGGCACGTCTTCAACGGCCTGGACAGCGGCAATACCGCGCTCTGGAATATCGGTGCAGCCGATGCCGTGAGCCAGGCCGGCAATCGCTATGCGTTCGCGTATCAGCCCGTGCTGACGGTGTCGTCCAGCAACGCAGGCAAGGTCTATGGCACCGTCGCGGACCTGGCAACGCACTGGACCGCGACCGGGTTGATGCAAGGCGTTGCCGGTGCGTATGCCAGCGACTCAGTGGCGGATGTGTTGAACGGCGCTCCCGAACTGAGCTCGCTCGGTGCGGCGGCAACCGCGGGCGTGGCCGGCGGCCCGTACCGGATCACCACGGGGCTGGGCACGTTGACTACCGGCGGCACCGGCTATGCACTCGCCACGGCCGACAGCGGCCTGCTGACGGTGACACCGGCCAGCCTGGTCATCCAGGCGGGCAACGCAGGCAAGATCTACGGCAGCACCGCCAACCTCACCGGCTTTACCAGCCGTGGCCTGGTCAACGGCGATACGGTGACCGCCGCCGAGCTGGCCAGCGCCGGCCAGGCGGGGTCGGCCGACGTGGGCAGCTACGCGATCACGGCCAGCAACGCCTCGGGTGCCGGGCTGTCCAACTACGACATCGCTTATGTCGCCGGGCGGCTCACCGTGGACCCGGCCACGTTGCGGGTGATCGCCCGCGACACGACCCGCGCACCGGACGGCCCTGCCCTGCTCGCCTACTACACCGAAGGCCTGTTCAATGCAGACACGGTCACGTCGGCAACCCTGTCCAGCGCGGGTACGTCGTCGCTGGCCAACCCGGGCGCGTACGCCATCGGCGTCAGCGGCGCGGTGGGAACCGGCCTGTCCAACTACCGCATCGAGTACGTGCCGGGCACGCTGCTGGTGAGCGGGTTCAATCCGGGTCTCATCGCCACTGCCGTGCAGTCGATCAGTGCGCTGCAGACCAGCACGAGCTCGCCATGGGCATCCGCGTCCGCAACGACGATGACGCTGGATGCGCCGCCCTCCACGCCGTCCTGGTCGACAGCGCCGCACAACGCGCCGGCGCTGGAAATGCCCACGGCCAACGCCCCGGCAACCTGCCTGGTCGACAACGTGCTGGGCCAGTGCCGGCTTGACTGAGCCCGCATCGGTGCGATGACCGCGTGCTGCACGGACCTGGCGACCGCATCTGCGTGTCGCCAGGGCTGCACGCTGCCGCGACAGCACCTGCGTCATGCTGGGGGCCAGCCACCCGCCAGGTAGCCACACCATGACAGACGACGCCGAGCAGAACCGGCCGACCTTGACCCGTCGCCGCTTCTTCCAGGGTCTCACCCTGATTCCCGTTGCCGCGGCCCTGCCCGGCTGCGCACCCGGAACCCCAGCGGCCAGCACGCCATCGGCGACGCCCGCCAGGGAGTACACCCCCGAGTTCTTCACTGCCGCCGAGTGGGCCTTCATCACTGCCGCCTGCGACCGCCTGATCCCCGCGGACGAGACCGGCCCGGGCGCGGTGGAATCGGGCGTGCCCGAATTCCTTGACCGCCACATGCAGACGCCCTACGCCGCCGGCGCCATCTGGTACATGCAGGGCCCGTTCCTCGAAGCCCCCAGTGAATTCGGCTACCAGGGCAAGCTGGCATTGCGTGACATCATCAAGGTGGGCATCGACGCGTTCGATTCCCACTGCCGCAGCCAGTTCAACGGCAAGACCTTCGCCCAGCTCGGTCATGCGCAGCAGGAAACCCTGCTCAAGGCCGCCGAGGGCGGCAAGCTCGATTGGGAGGCCATCTCCAGCAAGCTGTTCTTCTCCAACTTCCTTGGCGAAGTGAAGAACGGCTACTTCGCCGATCCCAAGTACGGCGCCAACAAGGACATGGCCGCCTGGAAGATGATCGGCTACCCCGGCGTGCGCGCCGACTACATCGATTGGATCGGGGTGCGCGACAAGGCGTACCCCTTGCCGCCCGTGGACCTTTCCGGGCGCAGGAGCTGATCGCATGGCCACCATCAAACCGAAGGTCGACGCGGTCATCGTCGGCATGGGCTGGACCGGCGCCATCCTCGCCAAGGAGCTGACCGACGCAGGCCTGCATGTGGTCGCGCTGGAGCGCGGCGGCGACCGCGATACCCAACCCGATTTCGCCTACCCGAAGGTGGTCGACGAACTGGAAGGCTCGGTACACCGCCGCTACCTGCAGAGCCTGAACCAGGAAACCGTCACCGTCCGCCACACCCTCAGCGACACTGCCGTGCCGTACCGGCAGATGGGCTCGTTCAAGCCCGGCACCGGCGTGGGCGGCGCGGGCAGCCACTGGTCGGGCGCGCATTTCCGGCCCCTGCCCGAAGACCTGCAGCTGCGCAGCAATGTCGAACAGCGCTACGGCAAGGCCATCATTCCGGCGGACATGACCATCCAGGACTTCCCGGTCACCTATGCCGAACTCGAGCCGCACCTGAACATGTTCGAGCTGGTGTGCGGCACCTCCGGCAAGGCCGGGGTGATCAATGGCGTGGTGCACGACGGCGGCAATCCGTTCGAAGGCTCGCGCTCGCAGGACTATCCGCTCGGACCGAACCCGAACTACCTCGGCGGCGAGCTGTTTTACAAGGCCGCCAAGGAAATGGGCTGGCACCCCTACCCCATTCCCGCCTCCAATGCCTCCGGCCCGTACGTGAATCCGTATGGCTGCCAGCTGGGGCCGTGCAACGCGTGCGGCTTCTGCAGCGATTACGGCTGCCTCAACTACTCCAAGGCCAGCCCGAACGCCTGCATCCTGCCCGTGCTGCGGCAGCGGCCGGGCTTCGAGCTGCGCACCCATTCGCAGGTGCTGAAGGTGAACCTGGACAGCACCGGCGCCAAGGCCACCGGCGTGACCTACCTGGACGCGCAGGGCCGCCAGGTGGAGCAACCCGCCGACATGGTGCTGCTGTGCGCGTTCCAGCTGTACAACGTGCACCTGATGCTGGTGTCGGGCATCGGCCAGCCGTACGACCCGCAGACCAACACCGGCACCGTGGGCCGCAACTACTCCTACCAGAACCTCAACCGCGTGGTGCTGTTCTTCGACAAGGACGTGCAGGCCAACGGCTTCATCGGCATCGGCGGCGCCGGCACGACGATGGACGACCTCAACGGCAACCAGCTGGACAATGCCAAGGCCGGCTTCGTCGGCGGCGGCCTGGTCTGGGCGCGGCAGCCGGGTGCCGGTCCGGTGCGCGGCATCAACGTGCCGTCGGGCACGCCCAACTGGGGCCCGGCGTGGAAGAAGGCGGCGGCCGACAACTTCCGCCACAACTTCTATTACGAGGTGCAGGGTGCGTGCATGTCGTATCGCCAGCACTACCTGAGCCTGGACCCCAACTACACCGATTCGTTCGGGCGTCCGCTGCTGCGCATGACCTTCGACTGGCATCCGAACGAGATCAAGGCCTCGCAGTTCTTCGTCGACAAGGCCATGCAGATGAGCCGCGTGCTCAATCCGCTGTCGATGAGCGGCGATGCCAAGAAGGAAGGCGAGCACTACAACATCACCAAGTACCAGAGCACGCATACCTGCGGCGGCGCGATCATGGGCGCCGATCCGAAGACCTCCGCACTCAACCGCTACCTGCAGAGCTGGGACGTTCCAAATGTATTCGTGATCGGCGCCAACGCCTTCCCGCAGAACAACGGCTACAACCCCACCGGGCTGGTGGGCGGGCTGGCCTACTGGGCCGCCAAGGCGATCCGCGAGAAGTACCTGCCCGATCCGGGCCCGCTGGTGCAGGCATGAGGGGGGCGCCATGAAGAAGCTGCTGCTCTGGATTGTGGTGATCGGCCTGGTGGTGCTGCTTGCGGCGCTGGCCTACGCCTTCATTCCCACCCGCACCCGCGTGCTGGCGGACGGCCCCGCACCCGACGCCGCCCTGATCGAGCGCGGCCGTTATCTGGCCGACGCCGGCGACTGCACCGCCTGCCACACGCGGCCAGGCGGCCAGCCGTTCGCCGGCGGCCTGCCGGTGGCGTCGCCGCTGGGCGTCATCTACAGCACCAACATCACCCCGGACAAGGACACCGGCATCGGCGCGTATTCGCTGGATGACTTCGACCGCGCCGTCCGCCACGGCATCGCCCCCGATGGCCGCACCCTGTACCCGGCGATGCCGTACCCGTCCTATGCGCGCGTGACCGACGAGGACGTGCGGGCCCTGCACGCCTACTTCCTGCACGGCGACATCGCGCCCGTGCGCGAAGCCAACCGCGACGTTGAGATCCCGTGGCCGCTGTCGATGCGCTGGCCACTGGCGATCTGGCGCAAGACGTTCGCACCCGACGCGGACACCGTCGCGTTCGATCCCGGTCGCTACGCCGACCCGCAGCTCGCACGCGGTGCCTACCTGGTGCAGGGCCTCGGGCACTGCGGCAGCTGCCACACCCCGCGCGGGTTCGCCCTGCAGGAGAAGGCGCTGGACGAATCGGGCAGCGCCTACCTGTCCGGTGGCCAGGTGATCGACGGCTGGAACGCGGTGAACCTGCGCGGCAATCCCGCCGACGGGCTGGGCCGCTGGTCCACGCAGGACATCGTGGACACGCTGCGTAGCGCGCGCAATGCGCACAGCGCGGTGGTCGGCACGCCGATGGCGGATGTGGTCACCCACAGCACCCAGAAGCTGACCGACGACGATCTGCAGGCAATGGCGGTGTACCTGAAGCAACTGCCTGCCAGCCCGCGCGATCCATCGGCGTATACCGCCAGCGACGCCACCGCGCGCAAGCTCCAGGCCGGCATCAACGACAGCCGTGGCGCGGAATTGTTCGTGGACAACTGCGCGGCCTGCCACCGCACCGATGCCAAGGGCTACACCCACGTGTTCCCGGCCATCGCCGGCAACCCGACGGTGCTGGCCGACGACCCGACCTCGGTCATCCGGCTGCTGCTGGCCGGCAGCACACTGCCCTCCACCGCCCAGCGCCCATCCAACCTGGGCATGCCGGGTTTCTCCGAGCGGCTGTCGGACCAGGAGATCGCGCAGCTGGCGACCTTCATCCGCCAGGACTTCGGCAACAGCGCAGGCGCGGTCACGGCCGACCAGGCCGCCAAGGTGCGCAGGCACCTGCAGGACGAGGCCAAAGCCGCCAAGGGGGCGCATGACCCGACGGCCGCCCACGGCGGCGAGGATGCTGAATAACGGGGCTGTTCAGCCCCTTCCAGCATGAAACGCCCGGATCAGGGAGAATAGCGGCCCTCTGAACGCCCCCGCCTGCCATGGCAGGGGCGGCTTCCGCGCGGTTGACGGCTTTGCCGGCCGCCACCCCGCCGTTACTTCCGGATCCAACGTGAACGCCATCGCCTCTGCTCCCGCCGACGACCTGCCCCAGGACGACCTGCCCCTGACCGACCGCCTGCGTGCCGCGCTGGACCTGCTGGAGGCCATCGAGGCCGACCGCGGCGTGCTGGACACGTTGCCGGAAGACGACCGGGTGCGCTTCCACCAGGTGGTGGCGAAGGTCTACCACCCCGAACCCAAGGCGCGTCGGCAGAAGCTCAAGCAGCAGGCCAAGGCGCGCCATCACGAAAAGGTGCGCAAGGCCGAGGCGCTGCTCGAGCAGACCGGCATCCGCGCCCTGCGCCGCAAGCCGGTGTTCAGCACCCCGAACTACTTCCCGCCGCATGCCGCCGGGCTGCACGACGCGCACAACGGCGAAGGGGCCGCTGCCGCGCCGGAGCCGGTGCATTCGCCGGAGCTTCGCCACTGCTACGTGTGCAAGCAGAAGTTCACCCAGCTGCATCACTTCTACGACCAGATGTGCCCGGCCTGTGCCGAGCTGAACTTCGTCAAGCGCACCGAGACCGCCGACCTGCGCGGCCGCGTGGCGCTGCTGACCGGCGGCCGGGTCAAGATCGGCTACCAGGCCGGCCTGAAGCTGCTGCGCGCCGGCGCCGAGCTGATCGTGACCACGCGCTTCCCGCGCGACTCGGCCGCACGGTATGCCGAAGAGCCGGACTTCGCCGAATGGGGACACCGCCTGCAGGTGTACGGCCTGGACCTGCGCCACACGCCCAGCGTGGAGGCGTTC
Source organism: Stenotrophomonas sp. KH_036_B (assembly GCF_057839485.1). Taxonomy (NCBI): domain Bacteria; kingdom Pseudomonadati; phylum Pseudomonadota; class Gammaproteobacteria; order Lysobacterales; family Lysobacteraceae; genus Stenotrophomonas; species Stenotrophomonas sp. KH_036_B. The sequence goes on from NZ_CM174491.1 coordinate 2,299,834, forward strand.
TGCAACGAGCTGCTGGCCACGCGCACGCGCCTGGACTTCATCATCAACAACGCCTGCCAGACGGTGCGCCGCCCGCCGCAGTTCTACGCGCACATGATGGCCGGCGAGACCGCCGCGCTGCATGACCTGCCCGAGACGATCCGGAAGCTGGTCGGCGAGTACGAGGGCCTGCGCAGCGCCGAGATGTTGAGCCTGGGCTCGGACGATGCCGTGCCGGCGCTGCAGGACCGCAGCGCGACCGGTGCCGACGGCCTGACCCGTGCCGCCGAGCTGTCGCAGGTGCCGTTGCTGGCCGACGAACTGCTGGGCCAGCAGCACCTGTTCCCCGAAGGCCGGCTGGACCAGGACCTGCAGCAGGTGGACCTGCGCGGTCGCAATTCGTGGCGCCTGCTGATGGCGGAAGTACCGTCGGTGGAACTGCTGGAAACCCAGCTGGTCAACGCGATCGCGCCGTTCATCATCAACGCGCGCCTCAAGCCGCTGATGCTGCGCACGCCCGACCGCGACAAGCACATCGTCAACGTGTCGGCGATGGAAGGCCAGTTCTACCGCAACTTCAAGACCACCCGCCACCCGCATACCAACATGGCCAAGGCCGCGTTGAACATGATGACGCGCACCTCGGCGGCCGATTACCAGAACGACGGCATCCACATGAACAGCGTGGACACCGGCTGGGTGACCGATGAGGATCCGGCCGACATCGCCGCGCGCAAGGTGGAAGAGGAGCGCTTCCACCCGCCGCTGGACATCGTCGATGGCGCCGCACGCATCGTCGACCCGATCATCCACGGCGTGAACACCGGCGAGCACGTGTGGGGCCAGTTCCTGAAGGACTACGCGCCCACCGACTGGTGAGCGCCCCCGTGTAGTGCCGGCCGCTGGCCGGCATCTGCACCGTGCCGACCTGTAGTGCCGGCCGCTGGCCGGCGTCCTGAACCGTGCAGACGTTGCGAACGCCGGCCAGTGGCCGGCGCCCCGGCGCATGTCAGTGTGTGTCTAATGCGAATGATTCGTGATAGCATTGTGAACGTTTTCAGTTTCCCTACACGGACGTCCCAGCCATCGCCAGCGGACCCTCTTACTCAGGAGTTTGCTCGATGCACCTTTCCTCCCCCACGTTTACCCATTCGATGGCCGCGCTCACGGCCGCCATCACTCTGGCCCTGTCCGCCCAGGCCCACGCCGCCGGCGACGTCGCTGCCGACGCCAAGGACATGAACACGGTCGTGGTCACCGCCACCGGCGCCCAGCAGTGGATCAAGGACGCGCCGGCCAGCATCAGCGTCATCACCCGCGAAGAGATCGAACGCAAGCCGGTCTCCAGCATCGGCCAGCTGCTCAGCACGGTGCCGGGTGTCACCGGCGGTTACGCGTTGTCCGGCGCGCAGTCCAAGATCCGCCTGCGCGGCCTGCCCGAGCAGTACACGCTGATCCTCATCGACGGCCGCCGCCAGGGTAATTCGTCCGGCGTGAACTACCGGGACGACCTCGGCCCGCAGGATCTGAACTGGCTCTCGCCGGACATGATCGAGCGCATCGAAGTGGTGCGCGGCCCGATGTCGTCGCTGTACGGCTCGGATGCGATGGGCGGGGTGATCAACATCATCACCCGCAAGATCGCCCCGGAATGGGGTGGCTCGGTGACCTTCAACTACAGCCGGCCCGATGCAGACGACCGCGGCAACACCACCCAGATGGGCGCGCAGTTCAGTGGTCCGTTGACCGACCGCCTGGGCCTGCGCGTGGGCGCCAACGTGACCGACCGCGAGTCGGACCGTGCGCGCGGACAGACGCCGGGCAGCAAGGCCGAGAACGCCAATGCCCTGCTCAACTGGGCGATCAACGACGACCACACGGTCGGGTTCGAGGCCACGCACGGTGTGCAGCGCAACCGCGGTGACGGCGACGTGGGCGCATGGGGCCTGTCCAAGCTGGTGCACACCGGCTACGTGGTCACCCATGACGGGCGCTACGGCGATGCCAGCACGTCCAAGTCCACGCTGACCCAGAACGACTACGAGGACAAGGGCAGCCAGGTGGGCAACCACTCCAAGGAAACCGTGTTCGACACCGCGTTCGCCACCGGCTTCCACCTTGGGTTCGAGCATCGCTTGAACGTGGGTGGCCAATGGAAGCGGGAAGAGCTGCAGAACACCGACACCATCGGCACCGTGCCGGTGACCTGGAGTGGCAGTGGCCGGATCAGCCCGACCAACGAGGCCGATTCCTGGGCGCTGTTCGCCGAGGACCACATCACCCTGCATGAGCGCTTCACCCTGACCCTCGGCCTGCGCTGGGACAACACCGAAAACTACGACGACAACCTGAGTCCGCGCATCTACGGCGTGTGGCATCCGTCGGATGACTGGACGGTGCGTGGCGGCGTGTCGCAGGGCTTCCGCGCACCGAACCTCAAGCAGGGCAGCGCCGGTGCGGCCACGCAGTCGGGCGGCAATGGCTGCCGCAGCCTGACCGTAGAAGGCTGGACCAACCGCTCGGTCAGCGCCGATGGCACCACCGGCTGCTACATGGCGGGCAACCCGAACCTGGAACCGGAGACCAGCACCAACTACGAGCTGGGCGTCGGCTTCGACCGCGGCGGCTGGTCCGCGTCGGCCACCTACTTCCTGACCAACTTCGACGACAAGATCGAGCAGGTACCGCTGCGCGATATCGCCGGGTACGACTCCAGCTTCGTCAACGGCTTCTGGTGGACGGTGGCGCAGAACATCCAGAAGGCGCGCACGCGCGGCGTGGAGGCCAGCGTCACCGTTCCGCTGCACGAGCGCCTGAGCTGGACCACCAATGCCACCCGCATGCTGGAATCGAAGAACCGCACGACCGGTGCGACGCTGCTGGTGGTGCCGGAACTGACGGCCAACACGGCGCTGGACTGGCAGGTCACCGATGCGTGGTCGTTGAACGTCAGCGCCCAGCACATCGGCAAGCAGCTGGTCTCCAGCACCAGCCCGACCTTCGCCAAGGCCTACACCACGTGGGACCTGGTGAGCGGGTTCGACGTCAACGAGCACCTGACCCTACGCGCGGGCGTGTTGAACGTGGGCGATGTGTCCACCGTGGATGAAGGCAACAACTACGACGGCGGTGCGCGCACCTTCTTCGTGGGCGCTACGGCGCGGTTCTGATCCCGCGCCGGGGACGCGGCCACCCGCTGAGGTGGCCCGTCTTCCATCGCCACAGGGCATAGGCCAGGAAGGCAAATACCAGTGCAACGCTCACCAGGTCCATGCGGCCACTGGTTCCGTACGCAACCAGGTATTGGATGAGGTAGGCAGCGAAGAACACGGCGGAGAGCTTGCGCCCGAACGCCAGGAAGATGCCGCCCAGCGCCAGTGAGAACGGCATGACCAGCTTGCCGCTCAGAGCTTCATGTTCAACGCGACAAAGAACGAACGCCCCGCTGCCGGCGAGAACATCGGCTGCGGCTGCTCCCAGAAGAAGCTGTCATACCATGCATAGTCGTATTGGCGGTCGGTGGCGTTCTTCAGCTGCAGGTCCACGCTCCAGCGCGGGTTGAGCTGGTAGCGCGCACTGAGGTCCAGCACCGCGAAGCCGCCGTACTTGCCGGCAACGTTGCGCTCTTCCAGGTAGTAGTCGCCCTGCGCCCTGCCCTGCAGGCCCAGCTGCAGCGCCCCGGTGGCCTGGTAGTCCAAACCGATGTTGCTGATGTAACGCGGGGTGGCGGCAACTTCGCGTCCCTCCAGCGACAGGCTGGCATCGCGACCATCGCGCTCGATCTTGGCCTCCTGGTACGCATGCGAGGCCCACACGGTCCACTTCTCGCCAACCTGTGCGCTGATCTGCGCGTCGACACCGCGACGGCGCGTCTTGCCCAGCGTCACCGTGGTGCCGGTGGCCGGCATGTTGGAGATCTCGTTGGCCGCATCCTGCTGCCACACCGCGATGCGCGCCTGGCTGCCTGCGAACGGGCTGAACTTCATGCCCAACTCCATGCCGGTATTCGTCGACGGGCTCATGGGGCCTTGGCCCGGCGTCAGATAGGCCGGCGCCGTCGAGCCGGTGAGCACCTGGAAGGTACGGCCCCAGTTGGCGTACACATTGGTGCTGTCGGTGAACGCATAGACCACGCTCAGCTTGGGCTGCTCGATGCTGCCGTAGCGCTGCAGCTGCCCGGTGATGCCGCCCGGCAGCCGGGTGTCGCCGTCGAAACGGTCCACGCGGTAGGCCGGCACGATCTTCAACGCCTCGATGGGCTGGTAGATCGCCTGCACGTAGGCGCCCCAGTTGTCGAAGGTGTGGCGGTCGTTGTTCTGCACGCGTGCCGGGGCGGCGCTGAAGTCGGTGGGCTCGGCGTAGCTGAAGCGCTCGCGGATGTAGCCGTTGTCCTGGTGCTCGACATTCACCCCGCCCTCCAGCGTCAGGGCGGCACCCGGCTGCCAGGTCAACGTGGTGAGCATGCCGGTCTGTTTCTCATCCCACACCCGGCGCTGTCGGGGCGCATTGCCGGTGGGCAGGTCGCTGAAAGTCACCCGGCGATCGTCTTCGTAGCGGTTGTAGTAAAGCTTGCTGCCCAGGAACAGCGCGTCGGCCAGCTTCAGGTCCATGTGGATGCCGATCTGGCGCATGTCGCGGTCATCGCCGTCATTGGCATTGCGCAACTGCGAGCCGCGGCGGTCGGTGCGCAGCTCCTCGGCCGTCATGAACCCGGGTTCGTCCGCTTCGTGGTGGTAGGCGCGTGCGCTCAGGCCGATCCGCATGCCTTCGTCGAGCGAGCCGTAGAACCACTTGCCGCCCAGCGCATACTTTCGCGAGGTGTCGTGGTCGCGGTAGCCGTCCGATGCCTGGCTGCCGATGAAGTAGTTCTGCGCGAAGCCGTTGCTCTCGCGGCCGATGGCCAGCTGCGCATCGCGGGTGTTGTAGCTGCCATAGCCCAGCCGCGCGTCGGTGTAGCTGCCGCCCTGGCGGGTACCGAAGTTCACGTTGCCGCCGATGTTGTGCAGGCCATAGCGCGGGTCGTTGGTGCCGCGCACCACCTCGATATAGCTGATCTCCAGCGGGAACAGCATGTCGATGAAGCGCTGGTTGCCGCTGTTGACGTTGCTGGGGATCCCGTCGATCAGGGTCTTGATGGCATTGAGGTAGCCCTCGCCGTTGAACGCGCGGAAGCTGACCTTGCCGGATTCGGCACCCTGGCGGGTTTCGGTCAGCTGGATGCCCGGCATCTGTCCAAGCAGCTCCCAGCTGTGCGACACGTTCTTGTCTTCAATCTGGTCGGCGCCCAGCACATCCACCGAGGTCAGCACCTGGTGGGCGGTGAGCTGGCCTTCGGTGTGCTGGTGCACGTCCACCTTGCCAAGCGTGAGGGCCGAGTCGGACGACTGGGCACGGGATTCGGGAGCGAACAGGACGGCGGCAACGGCCGTCACCAGAGCGTGGATCTTCATGTCAGGGGCAGCATCACGAATGAAAGTCAGGGGACAGCCATGGATCATGGCTGCTATAGTTACACTATAACATTACATGCACGAAACGAATCCGGGTTTTCACCAGCCGCTGCCGCGCCGCTACCTAGGATGGTCACAGGCGCGACGGAGGGTCGCGCCCAACACGCTGTGGAGGGATCGGATGACCGAACGCGCCCGTCAAGCTGCCCTGGAGTCCCTGCGGATACTGGATTCGGATCCAGAACCGTTCTTCGATGCCCTGACCCGCGCCGCGCATGCGATGACCGGCATGCCGGTGGCGATGATTTCCCTGATCGACGGCGACCGCCAATGGTTCAAGGCGCATGTGGGCCTGGAGGCCGTCACCGAAACCGCACGCGACATCTCGTTCTGCACGTGGACCATCCAGTCGGACAGCGTCCTGGAGGTGCACGACGCACGCGAGGATGCGCGCTTCGCCACCAATCCCACGGTGGTGGGCCCGCCTTATGTGCGCCATTACCTGGGCGCGCCGATCCGGCTGGAGGGCGGCAGCCGGATCGGCACGCTGTGCCTGCTCAACCCAGAGCCCGGCGTGGCCACGGCGGCACAGCGCGAGGCCTTGGCGTGGCTGGCGCGGGTCGCAGCGATCGGCATGGAACAGCGCGCCAGCCTGCTCAACCGCATTGCCGAGAGCAACCGCCTGCACCGCCAGCTGCAGCGCAGCCAGGCCTTCCTGGAGCGCACCAACACGCTGGCCAAGGTGGGCGGCTGGGAGCTGGCGCTGGACAGCAACGCACTGGATTGGACCCGGGAAACCCGCCTGATCCATGGCGTACCAGAGGACTTTGACCCCAACCTGGGCGCGGCACTCTCGTTCTACCCGGACACGAGCCGGGTTGAACTCCAGGACGCGATCGCCGCCTGCGCCCGCGACGGCACCGCCATCGACCTGACCGTGCGCGCCACCACACTGGGCGGCGAGCGCAGCTGGCTGCATATCGTCGGCCAACGCGTGGACGACGCGGCCGGCGCACGCTTGATCGGCGCCATCCAGGACGTGACCGAGCAACGCTCGGCCACCGACGCACTGGCGCAGAGCGAGGCGCGCTACCGACGCTTGTTCCAGCACAGCCTTGGCCTGATCTGCACGCACACGCTGGACGGCGTGATCACCTCGGTCAACCCGGCCGCCTCGCTGTCGCTGGGCCGGCCGGAAGCGGAGCTGCTGGGGCGCTCGCTGACCGAGATCATTCCTGGCGAGAAGCAGGGTCAGCTGCAGGCCTACCTGCAGCGTGTGCGGGAGAACCAGAGCGATTCGGGGCTGATGGAGCTGGTGGCCGAAGATGGGTCACGCCGCTACTGGGCCTACCACAACGTGCTCGATACCGAGGCGGATCCGCCGTATGTGCTCGGCCACGCCCAAGACATCACCACCCAGCACCTGCAGGAGCGGCAACTGCTGGAGATGGCCATCCGCGATCCCCTCACCCGCGCGTTCAACCGCCGCTACCTGGCCGAGCTCGCACAGCAGCAGCTGGAAGCATGGGGCTGCCTGGTGTTCGACCTGGACCACTTCAAGGAGATCAACGACTCCCAGGGCCATGCGCATGGCGATGCGGTGCTGGTCGAGTTCGCCGCGTTCCTGTCCGCGCCGTTGGACGAAAACGAGGTGGTCGTGCGACTGGGCGGCGATGAGTTCCTGGTGTTCGTGCCAGGCGCCACACTCGGCAGATTGCAGGCGCTGGAGGCGGACTATCAGGCGCGCGCCCATACGGCACCGGTGCGGTTCTCCGGCGGATGCGCGATCAGCCGACCGCCGGAGACGGTGGCCGACACCATCAACCGCGCCGACATGAAGTTGTATGAGCGCCGCCGCAGGGAGCGGCGATCCACGCCCACGGGGCCTTAACCTGACTTCCTTATGCTGACAACGCGCCGAGGGCACTGCGCCCGGCGTTTCACACTGCAAAGGAGTCGCAATGAAGAAGCTGCACACTGCCGTTCTCGCCGGATGCCTGCTCGGCATGAGTTCCCTCGCCTACGCCGAGGTTGCCAACCTGACCAACAGCGCCGATGGCGCCAACCGTGACGCGGGCATTGCCGCGGTCAAGAAGAAGCTGCAGGAGGCCTGCACCGACCGTAAGGGCACGCCGGATGCGGACTCGTTCGAGGTGGTGTTCGAGAAGACCAGCGAGAACCCGAATGTGCCAAAGCCTTACTACGTGGACGGCAAGATGAAGTGCGATCTGCCGTAAGTCACGTGCGGCAAGCGCGGCGCACATTTTGCGGCACGCTGGCATGGCCGCTATCGGCCGACGTATGAACCCGGATCTCTCGATGCCCTGTACGCCAGCGCATCGAGAAATTCCTTGCCGTGTTCCGCATATCCGGATTGCTCGCTGGCCGAGAGCGGGAAAGCAACCTCGTACAGCGCAAAGCCGCCCGTCATGACGCAAAGGCAGAGAAGGCCCTGCCCATCGCGGAAGAGGCGATACGATCGCCCGAACTTACTGCCACGACGCAATCTCACTGAGCTTTCGCGCTATGAATGTCGCGAAGTCAGGTGCTGCGTCGACTGGTGTCGCATGTTCCGTGTCAACTTCAACGACCCGCCAAGTCTGGGAATCGAAGCCAGCAGCAAAGCCACAGAGGTCATCTCCAAACAGCAGTACGCCTCTAACCTGCTTGCTCTCACCGTATATCTCTTCAGCCGGAATCAGCCCCGTATAGATCATGTAGTTTTCGCTTCCAACTTCGCCGGCACCGATGCGCAAAAGGAACCCAATATAGTCTTCTGGCAGCCCGGGATACTGTTCCTGCAACGACACTGTCTTCTCGCTCGAAACGGAGGCAAGCTTCTTCAATAGAGCGCCTACGCCTTGAATATCGTTCAACTGCCCGTAATCAGTCACTATCGCCTCACCTTACGAATAGATTTCTACCAGGCGACCCTGCCCCGCGGATGCCCATCTGGTGTTGATCAGGGTGCCTCGCCGGATGAATATTCCACCATTCATTTGGACCGCCATAGCCCAGCTCTATGACATGATGGGCTTCATAGTGCTGGCCAACCCTTCTGCTGACTTCCCCCGACTTGCTGTACACAGGCTGCAAATACGTTGGCCATACCTGACCGGTGTTGCGCTCCCTCTCTGCGATGAGGTCGCCCTTAATTCGACCGAGCTGAGATCGACTCTTTGCCCCTTAGGTCAAATGCCTACATTCACTCCAGGATCAAATCAATGCGATCGATGGTCGGCTCGCAGGTTCTGTACTGACTCTCAGAGCGGATCACGAATGCTGAGTCGGGAAGTCTGATGCGAGATACATTGATGCCAGACCAGCAAGTCTCACACCAGACTATCTTCCAGCCGAACTGTCCTGAATCCGGGCCAAAGTACTGAAACCTCAGGCCGACATTGCCACACGATGGACACGCTGCCGACGACAAATCACTATCCGCTTCGGGCAGTTGTTTTATCCAATAAAGGTACGTTTTACCGCTCGCCATCACCTGTAGCCCTCAAGTTGGCCCGAATTGTCTCCAAAGCAGTGCTGCAAGAGCCAGGCCACTTTGGCGTGGCCGTCGTGGATCAAGTACCGAGCCAAGAACCCGGGCTTCGAAGAAACCTATCAGAACTACTGAGCCGGAGATCCGTCGAGAGCGACTGGAAAATTCAATCAAGTGAATAGCACTGAACTCTGCCGTCAGCGGTGATTCTTGAGATGATTCCTTCAGCTACATCTACGTTCATCTCGCCCTCGACATAAGAAACCGGTTCCAGTTTCAGCTGAAAATGCGCACTCGGCTCGCTCCTCACATCGTCCTCGGGAGCAGGCGGACCCAGTAGCGAGTACTGATGGTCGCCCACCACTGCTACATATGCTGGGTACTCATCAAAAATACCGTCAACATCCTCAACAAAAGCAAAACAACCAAGCACCTCCCCAAGCAGCTCGGCAGTCTGCTGCAGGCCACCTACGGGAACAATACCAACATCCGCATGCTTCATCATGGGCGATCTCGACTATCCGGATTCACGAAGAACACTTGACCGTCACCTGCGTCAGCGCCACCCTCTCTCCCGCCAGCGCCGCGCGCCCGACCTTGGGGGCAGCGGCTGGCGGCGATTTCCCGCACTTCATGGATTGCGTCAACAGATACCCCGAGCTGCCTACCGGATCTCCGCAGAGTCCGCGCAAATTATCGTTATAGGCGCCGCAACTGCATCTCACAATCATCCCGGATTGATTCGGCGCAGCGATCTCAATCATCACTTCGCACCGTTCGCAACGAACCGCAGATACAGAGCCATCCTTCATAAATTCAGCGAGCGTCGCTTCAAACGTCTCGAACAAAGGAACGTTTACGTCGGTCATCTTACTGTTTCTCCATCTTGCCCATCACGCCCCCCCCAGAGAGTGAGCTTCCAACGCAGTCCGCCTTACCAAACCTCTCAAGACATGGTTGATCGCCTGAAACCTCTGCGAGTTCCCATCACATGCACCTGGCGGCACAGTACCCACTTGACTGAACGCCATTCGAGCGCAGCCAATGGACGGACAGTCAACGGGCGCACCCTCGGCATCACCCGACCAAGTCGGATCTGGTGGCACTCTCGACATTGAGGATGTTCTGTTCAACAAACTCTCGGGCAGCACTTTTCGAGTCGAACCATTCGATGTGAGCGTCATCATCCCAAAGTGCACATTTCGGCCAGAAGTACAGCGCGGATTCCTCATGTCAGTCGCAAGTGCGGGAATCGACTGCGGAAGTGAGACGCCATGGTCCAGCTCACGAATCGCTTCGTCGATACGGCCTGCACCACCGGCCTGTAGCGCGGGCTTGATCTGCTGCCAGTGAGCCTTCTCTTCAAGCATATTTTCTATGCGCATCGAAGCTTGCGAACTTTGACTAGCTCTTCCAGGTAAACCTTTTTTACATAGCATAAAAGGAAGTGTGCGGAGTTCACGTCAATCGCGCCATATCCACTCTTGTTGATGGCCGGAAGCATTTCAACACTGCCCTGTTCCGCAAGACCAATAGCAACGTCAAGCGCACCAATCACCTCTTCGTGGTAGGACGGATCAATTACAGTCAACTCCGCGACTTGGTTCAACGCCACATCCAGCGGCTCTTGATTGATAGCGCCTGCAAAAAGATCTTCCAATGCTTCCTGCCATGGAGTGGCATTCATTCTCGCGATTTCCGGTAAGGAACATGGGTGCCAGCAACCGCGCGCCGCAGGCTGGAATCCTTCATCAAATCCTACGCCTTTGACAGCCCGGACACATCCACTGACGCTGCTCCAGTTATTGCATTCACAGTGGTGCGAGCAATGACGCGGGCGTCTTTTCTAAGCTCACCTGGCACATAGAGCACAAAGACACGATCATCACCTTCAAAGAGAGTTGTCAACACCAGCGAGCCGCGAATTTCATCAGGAATAACGTATCCCTCAAGCTCTTTCTGCGTCAGACGTCGCGCGATCTCACGCAGCTCATCGACATGAATGGTCTTCATCTAGCTTTGCCCTGGGGTCGTAGCCACGTTCTTCCAATCAGCCTGCCAAGAAGGCTCACGACGCTTCAGACGTCAGCAAGGCGTTTCGATGAAGCTCTGCAACGTTAGACCTGGGCGGTACTCAACCAATCACCCTGCAGAACAATATCATCGCCTTTACCGGCAAGCCTAACTATTGCCGTGATTCCATGGTTGAGCTGCTGGAGCTTCTGCCTCATGACCTCGATGCTCTCAACTGACAAGCAAACGCTTCTGACGTTTACCGGGGAAGACAGCGGCCTTTCCATACGAACGTCTTCAATTGTACGCGGAATCACATAAGCAACATGAAAAACGTCACCAAGCGAAATAGATCCACCCGAGTTCACATATCCGACGTAATTTCTCCCACCATCTCTAGCCAGCAAAATTGTATCTACAAAAAACACGACACCTCTGTCCACGTCAATCTTCCTGCTTTGCACGTCGCATGAACTCGGCAATCTGCTGAGCTGTCATCTTGGGCGCGGCCTCATTAAGCACGGTGGAGTCACTCCTGAGTACGACACTGTGTGGCAGCGGGTGCACTCCCATGTCCGCAAGTATAAGTCTCGCGCGGTCAACCGGCGCAAATCCGCTTGCCCCATTGATGAACCCCGCAGCATCGCCCTGGACCGGCCAGACTTCCGTAGACATTCATGAGCCGCTTTGCACGTAGCGCCGTTCAAACTCTACAGGGGCCAGGTTGCCATCGGAACCATGGCGTCGGATTGAGTTGTGAAACATCTCGATGTATTTGAATACATCCGAGCGTGCCTCGGCCCGCGTCGGGTAGATCCGTCGCTTGATCCGCTCTTTCTTCAGTGCACTGAAAAAGCTCTCAGCCACCACGTTGTCATGGCAATTTCCGCGCACCTCGGCTGAGTCCTTGTGCGTGCGCAACATCGACCCCTCGGGTGTGCCCGCCAAGGTTTCGCTCTTGGCCTTGTAGACCAATGGTAAAGGCTGTGGGATGAAACCCCCAGCCGCTTGGCAACCTCGGCTACAGCAAAGCCCCTTTGGGCAACCTGCTTGGCCGCTTCGGCCTTGAACTCATCCGTGTACTGCTTGCTCGCCATAGACCTCTCTCTCGCTACCATTGATTAGGGCTCTGAGATGTCTACGAAATCCTGGCCGGTCCACAACATCAAGCACGAACGTCACCATTGAGCGCAACCTCAAACTTCCTTCCAGACATTGCCTCCATGCCGTGCGCAGAAATCTCTGCCTTGAAGAAGTTCCAGTGATTCAAAATGGTGGAAAGTTGCGCGCGGGAAAACTGGGGCGGCTCTCCGCCCACGTCGAGTTCGGGGTAGATATCATTTGTAAAACAAGCAAACCCTGGGTTCGCAACGGGTGGGTCAAGCCAGATCGCGACTACGTTGCAACCCCAATTCGCCTGCCCCGTGACCGAAGCCTCGCGCCCCGGATCGTCCATCGTGCGGAGCAATTGGGCCACTTCCTCAAACAGCTCATGATCAAGATCTAAAATCAACAGGAGAACCGTCAGATTCACTGCACGGCAATAGCTTTCATCCGGCCCTACACAATAGTAAGTACTCCGGAAAAAACCCGGTGCATGCTCATAGGCTGAAGCGATCAACGTAGTCATGGTTTGTTCTCAGGATAGCCACGCCATTTCAGAACACTGCTGTCATCCGGCTCGAAGAACCGAAAGCTTACGCCGTCAGACAACCCGACGAGAATGATGGGCTGACCGGCGGCGCGCCGGACAAGGTCAGCCCCCCTTCAGGGGGACATCCCAGGCACCGGCAACGGTTTAGCCCCGCATCCGTCCTTCCCCCTGCCGGAAACGTCCATCCCCGGGTCGTGGCGCGCTGCTATAGTTCTACCATCGTGGCGGGCGTGGTGCCCGTCCTTGGATCACAGGGAGCGGGTCATGGGTCTTATTCAAGCGGTGAAGGGTGCAGTCGGCGGCGTGCTGGCCGACCAGTGGAAGGACTTCTACACCGTGCCGGCCGGGCTGCCGTCCACCGCGGCGCTGTTCGCGGCCGTGCCGCAGGGCACCAACGCCGGGCGCGGGTCCAACACCAGCGGCTCGTCCAACATCATCACCAACGGCTCGAAGATCGTCGTACCGGAAGGCTACGGGCTGCTGCTGTTCCAGGACGGCGCGATCACCGGCTTCGTGGCCGAGCCGGGTGGCTACGAGTGGCGCTCGGATGACCTCAACTCGCAGTCGATCTTCGCCGGCGACGGCATCGTCACCCCGCTGATCAAGCAGAGCTGGGAGCGTTTCAAGTTCGGCGGCCAGCCGGGTGGGCAGCAGGCGGCCTTCTTCGTCTCGCTGAAGGAACTGCCGGACAACCGCTTCGGTACGCAGTCCGAAATCTACTGGGACGATGGCTTCCTCAATACGCAGGTCGGCGCGATCACGCGCGGCTCGTACACGCTGAAGATCGTCGACCCGATCCTGTTCGTGAAGAACTTCGTGCCGGCTGCGTACCTGCAGCCGGGCAAGGTGTTCGACTTCACCGACATGGACAACGCCGCGGCCAGCCAGCTGTTCAACGAAGTGGTGGGTTCGCTGGCGCCGGCCTTCAGCCTGTATACCAACGATCCGGGCAAGGGCAACCGCATCACCAAGCTGCAGCAGGATTCGCTGGGCTTTGCCCAGAGTCTTTCCGCGGCGGTTGAGCAGGGTTACCAGTGGAAGTCGGACCGTGGCCTGGCCATCGTCAAGACCGCCATCGTCTCGATCGAGTACGACGCTAATACCCGCGAACTGCTCAAGACCGTGCAGCGCGCCGATGCGCTGTCCGGCGGCCGTGGCAACTCCAACCTGCAGGCCAGCGTGGCCCAGGGCATCCAGTCCGCCGGCGAGAACGGCGGTGCGGCGGGCCTGGTCGGCGTGGGCATGGCGTCGGGCATGTTCGGTGCCGGCAACCTGCAGCAGCCGGTCGCCCCGGCGGCGCCTGCGGCGGACGATACGGTGGCCAAGCTGACCAAGGCCAAGGAGATGCTGGACCTCGGCCTGATCACCCAGGACGACTACAACGCGCTCAAGGCCAAGGCACTGGGTTTGTAAGGCGGACGCACGATAACCATGTCCGACCCCAGAACCCCGCCCCCGTTGCCCGGGGGTCCGCCGCCGTTGCCGGGCGCCGTTACCGGCCCCGGCTCGCCGCGCGATGTCCCGCCCCTGCCGGGCAGCTTTCCGCTGGATCCGGCCACCCTGCCCGACCCGATCCGTGCCGAGATCGAGGCGCCCGATCCGGTCGCCCTCGATACCAGTGCCGAGGAACTCAAGGACGGCCTGAACCGCTGTCCGAAATGCGGCTCCACCGACGTGCGCCTGAAGATCGGCACCGATGTGCTGGTCTGCCAGTTCTGCCGTCACGAATGGCATGGCGCGCTGGTCGAGGACGAATTCGGCCTGGGCGCCGGTATCGACCAGCTGCGCGGTACGGTCATCGCCTCCGGCGCACGCGACATCCAGGCCGACACCGCCAGCCTGATGAGCTTCAAGTGCACCGGCTGCGGCGCGGAAGTCACCATCAACACCGAAACCACCATGACCGCACGCTGCCATTGGTGCCGCCATGTGTTCGGGGTCAACGAGCAGGTCGCCAACGGCGCCGTGCCGGATGCGGTGCTGCCGTTCCGGATCGCCAAGGATGACGCCGTTGCGCGCATCCGCCAGTTCGTGGACAAGCGCCGGATGTTCGCGCTGAAGGCGTTCAAGGACCAGTTCACGCCCGAGAACGTCGTGGGCGTCTACATGCCGTACATGATCGTGGACAGCAACGTCAGCGCCAGTGTGTCCGGCAAGGGCGAGATCAAGACGGGCGAGTACACGCGCGGAGAGGGCGACAAGAAGAAGACCTACTACGACGCCGATGTGTACCAGGTGGAGCGCGGGGTGGACTTCACGGTGGACGACCTGCCGCTGGAATCGTCCGCCGAGCGTGGCAATCTCGATACGAAGACCAACACCAACAACATCATCAACACGATCCTGCCGTTCGATACCAAGAACGCGCTGAAGTGGAACGCGTCGTACCTGCTGGGCTTCACCTCGGAGAAGCGCACGCTGGACGTGGAGAAGATGCGGCCGCGCCTGGAAGACCAGCTGCTGTCCATCGCCCGCGCCCAGGTCGAGGGCTCGGTGCGCCGCTACGACCGTGGCGTGCGCTGGGAGCAGGAGCGCGTGGACGTGCACGGCACGCGCTGGGTGTCCATGTACCTGCCGGTATGGCTGTACTCGTACCACCAGCCCGGCCGCAACGGCGGCATGCTGCACTACATCGCGGTCAACGGCCGCACCGGTGAAACCATGGGCAGCGTGCCGGTGCAGCAGTGGAAGCTGCTGCTGGCCGCGCTCACCACCGGCACGATCGTTGAAGCCCTCACCCTCTGGTTCCTGGTAGCGGCCTCATGAGCGACGAAAGTGGACTCTGGTTGCTGTTGGCTGGCCCTGCCAGCGCAACGGCCTTGTACTGGGCGCTGTACCGGTACTACCGCAATACCGACAAGTCGCACGCCTTCGAGCGTGAGACCACCGTCGAGGCCAAGCCCATCACCGGCTCGGACCACCTCGTGGATACCAACAACGGCACGCAGGAGACGCGGATCCGCGGGGACAACGTGCGCGAGTATCGGCGCCGGGTGACACGAAACAGCGGATGAGCCCGCGCCCTCCGATCCGGCCGCGCGACGTGGCCCACCGACACCGCCCCTTCCCTACCTTGTGTGATCCCTCATGAAGAAGCTTGTTTTTCTCGCCGTTCTGCTCGGCCCCCTGTCCCTGATGACGGCCTGCTCCGGCGGTGTCGGCGGTGTCGGCGGTGCCGCTGCCACAGACGAAACCGCACAGTTGAATGATCCGAGGGTCGGCGACCTGTACGCCGCGGAGCTGTCCGAACTGGCCGAGTTCCAGGTCCCGGGCGAGAAGGCCTACGGACTGCTGAAGGTCATCAAGGTCGAGGCGGACACCGTCACCATCGTCACCGACAGCAGCGCCTGGGATGACACGATCTCCGCCAAGCGCGAGCTGCGTGGCGACCTCAAGGAAGTCGTCTGGGATACCGACGACGAGATCGTGCTGGCCCGTTCCCAGCTGCTGGACATGCGTCGCAAGGACGTCATCTTCGGCGTTCGACGCGGCGGCTGACCGCCTGCCCGGCACGTGGCGGTTACTCTTCGCGGCGTATGCCGCCACGTTCCGGCGGCCGTTTCCACGGCCAGAATCCTTCCACCTCCAGCACCACCGACCAGCTCAGGAAGGTGCGGATGATGACCAGCAGCCCCAGCGAGAGAATCGCATTCAGGGTGCTGTCCAGCGCCACCGTGCGGACGATGTCGGCCGCCACCAGGATCTCCAGGCCGAGCAGCAGGGCGCGCCCCAGCCGCCGCCGGTAGCGTTCGTAGCTGTCGGCACGGTCCTGGTGATGCACCGCCAGCGCCACGACGTAGACCGCAGTGGACACCAGGATCGTGGCCACGATCAGAGCGATCGCCAGCAGTTCGATGCCCAGGGCCGACCATTCGACCCATTGGATGGCGGAAGCTTGGCTGGGCATGACGCGGGTCCCACGAGCGCTGCTCGGGCAGCAGTAGGAACAGGGTGGTGGCGTGCTGTCGGCGCAGCCAGCGTTGAACTACGCAAACCGGCTCAGTAAATTTACGTGATGCCGCAGCCAGGGGCTTCCCGCGCACTGAGCGGGCCCTGCAGATGCGTCGCGTGTGGCATCACAGCAGCGGCTCCACCGCGAGCATGCGCTGCCCTCGCAGGGCCTGCACCTGGGTGAATGCATGACGGGCCATGTCGGTATCGCCGCGGCGGTTGTAAAGCGTCCAGGCCAGCCAGGCCACGCGGTAGTCGGCGCTGGCGTAGCCGTCCAGTTCACCCAGCACTGCAGTGGCGTCCTGTATCTGCCTCGCATCCAGCAGCACCAGTGCGCGCAGCACGTTGGCGCGGACCCGGTCGTTCGGGCTGCCTTCGCGGTCGGCGACGGCGAGCGCTTCGTTGGCCAGAGGCAATGCGGAACCGGCGTTGCCGAAGCGGCGCTCGACCACGGCGGCGGCAAATGCAGCGGCCGCTGGATCGGTCGCGGTCTCGGCGCTCGGCGCTGCCTGCTCCGGTACCGACAGCTTCAGCCAGCTGCGTGCGACCAGGGCAGCGCCAGCGGCCTGCACCGGAATGGTGACGCCGTTGAAATCGGGCGATTGCGCGGAGGCCGGCACCTGCTTCGCCAGCCGGGCGGCATTGCCGCGGTCTCCACGGCTCAATGCCACTGCCATCTGCAACGTGCCCGTGCTGCGCTCGCCCGGCGCGGGAGGCAGTGCCTTCAGCGCCGTGGCCGCGGTATCCAGCTTGCCATTGGCGATCGCGACCCGAGCCTGCGTCGCCCTCACCACGCCGATGAGCGTGGTGTCCTCGATCCTGGCCAGCAGGCCGGCGGCCCGTTCGATGCGGGTGCTGGCTTCGGCGGGCTGCACCAGTTCCAGGTAGGCCTCGGATTCGGCGGCCAGTGTGGCGGCGAGGTAGTCGTGCACCTGGAAGCGCTCGAATACCGCATTGGCGCTTTCAAATTCCTGTATCGCCTGGGGCCAGTGATTGCGGATGCCCTCGATCCGGCCGAGGTTGGAGCCGACCATCGCCGCCGATACCATGTCGCCACTGCGTCGCATGGCGATGCGTGCCATGCCGAGGTCGCTCACTGCGCCCTCCAGGTCATTGAGCTTGATCCGCGCCACACCGCGACCGTTGTAGGCGTTGCCGAGCAGCGCCGTATCACCGCTCCCGGTGCTGGTGTCGGCAAGCACCTCCAGCGCATCGGTGTAGCTGCGCTGTGCCTCGGCCGGCCGTGACTGGCGCAGCGCCACCGAACCCAGGCCCATCAGCGCCTTGGCACGGACGCGTGGTTCGGCAGGCGGCTGATGGTCCAGCCCGCGCGCGAACAGCGCCTGGGCCGCGTCCATGCGGCCGGCCCGATACTCCAGCTGCCCCTCGCGAACCAGCATGGGCGGCTCGTCGCGCGCCCCGGGCGGTGCGCCCAGGATCTGCTCGCGCGCCGCCTCCAGCTGCCCGGCATCGAGTTCGGCGTCAATGCGCTGCAGGCGTTCCTGCAGCGGCGTAGGCGCGGCTACCTGCACCGGCGCGCGGTGCACGCGGCGCAACCAGGTATCGGTGGCAACCGCCATCGCCTGCAGCGGCGTGTCGCCCTGGGCTTCCACGCTGGTGTCGGAGCTGCCATCAAGCGAGCGCAGCCTTACGCGCCAGTGTGGCCCCGCGCGCTCCGCCACCGGTACCAGCAGCCAGTGCGCACCGCTGCGCGCGAGCAGCGCGTCGAGGTCGCCGCCCTCCCCCGTTGCTGCGCTGAGATGCAGCGTCTGTTCGGTCGGCGTGACGCTGAGGGACGCGGCGCGCAAGCGGTCGGCGGCGTACTCCATGGCGCCCAGCCGCACCCAGCTGTATTCCGCTTGGCTCCCCTCCACGGTCACGGGCAGCACGATGACGCTGGCGTCGGCCAGTATCGGTCGCACCGGCGGTGGCCGCGTAACGACATGCATGAATACGCCACCGCCGACGACGAGCAGGGCCAGCGTGCCCAGCATGGCGGCCAGGCGCCATCGCGTTCGGCGCGCTGGCGGCGGTGCACGGTCGATCTTCGGCTCGGCGAACGCCACAGGCGTGGTCGGCGCGATGGCAGGCACCACGACGGCTTCAGCGGAAACGTATGCGGTGGAGAGCTCGGCAGCACCATCGACATCGACGCTGATCGCTTCGGTAGGCGCCACCCAGCGGTAGCCGAATCCGGCCACGGTACGGATCATGGTCTGGCGGTCGCCGGCATCATCCAGCGCTTTGCGGGCGCGCCGCATGGTCTGGGTGATCACGGTATCGCTGACATCGGCGCGACCCCAGACCGCCGACACCAGTTCGTCGCGGCCAACCGCGCGTTCACGGTTGACCACCAGGTAGGCCAGGCACTCCAGCGATTTCAACGGCAACGCCAGGCGTTCACCGGAGCGGCTCAGCTCACGCAATGCAGGATCGAGCTGGAAGTCGCCGAATCGGTACCGGGTAACGCGCATGTGCCGGGCCTGTCTCATGGCTCCTGGTGGACTTCGCATCCTACGACACGCCCACCCTGCATGGTTCAGTCGGTGCGCACGCGGAACGTGAATTGTCGCACCGGCCCTTCCGGCATCTCCTGCCTGCATTCAAAACGAAGGATGGAATGGCCCGACCTTGCGATTCGGAACAGCCAGGGATCGGTCGCGCGCAGGCGCGTCGGCTCCTGTTCCAGCTCCAGCACACCCGCGCCTGAATCCTGCAGCCAGCAGCGGTAGCCGCTGGCCGAATGCGCCGGCAGCTGCACCGCGAGCCATTGCCCGCGATGCAGCCGCACGTCACGTCCATCGTCGCCGGCGTGCAGCACAACGCGGTCCGGCGCGGGCAGAGGGTCCGCCGGACCCTCCGTCACGCGCCAGGCCGTGAACGCCAGCAGCGCGAGCCCCAGCACACCGCTGGCAACCTGTCCCTTCAATCAGTTCACCTTGATCAGCAGCCGCTCACCGGTGGTGTCCTGGGTCGCGGTGACCGCCAGGTAATAGTGGCCCTGCGCCGGACTGGTCACGCTGATGGCCTGGTTGACGCCTGGTCGCGCAGAGCTGCCGGCATTCTGGTTCGGCAGCGGGTCGGCCTCATAGCCGAGCAGCAGCTGGACTTCGCCACGACCGCCGTACGTGGTGATGTCGATCCGGCTCTTGCCCGGGGCCACGTCGATCACATACAGCTCGCGCTGGCCGGCGGCCATCGCGGGGAGCAGCATTGCCGTCCCCGGGCTGGTCGGAATGCCGTCGATGGGCTGCCCAAAGCTGCGGGCACGCTCCACCGCTGCGGCGGCATCCAGCAGGCCACTGCCATTGGCCTGGCTCTGCTTGACCGGGAATGCGCGCGAGGTGGCCTTGAGCAGTCCCTCCAGCTGCGACGGCGTCAGCGGCTGCGCCGCCACGCTCTGCATCAGCGCCGCCACGCCAGCCACATGCGGAGTGGCCATCGAGGTGCCGGTGTAGCCGCCGTAGGTGTCGCCGACCGGCACCGTGGTGCCACTGTTGACGGTCGACCAGACGTAGCCATTGGGCGATCCCTCGGTACCCGCCCCACCCGGTGCGGCCAGGTCGATGCCCGCACCATAATTGGAGTAGCTGGCGCGCTGCCCCGAATAGCCGGTGGCGCCGACGGTGACCACGTTGGCGCAGCTCGCCGGCGCATGGCCTGCCACCGGCGCGTTGTCGTTGCCCGCCGCCACCACCACCAGCGTGCCCAGACTCACCGCGGTGTTGATCGCGGCCTGCGTGTCGCTGTCGCAGTCGTGTGCGCCGCCCAGGCTCATGTTGATCACTTCTGCCGGCGTGGTGTTGTCCGGCACGCCGTCGATGTGGCCACCGGCGGCCCAAACGATGGCGTCATTGATATCCGAGGTGTAGCCACCGCAGCGCCCCAGCACGCGCACCGGCAGCACCTTGGCGTTGTAGGCAATGCCGGCGCCGCCGAGGCCGTTGTTGGTGACTTCGGCGATCGTGCCTGATACGTGGCTGCCGTGCCAGCTGCTGTTGCTTGCGGACGCGCCGGCGCCGCATTCGTTGGCGGCGCTGTAGTCACCGATGTCCCAGCCACCGGCAACGCGCTCGTCGGTATCGCGGTGCGAGACGAACGCGTCGGAGATGAAGTCGTAGCCCGGCAGCAGGTTGGCTTCCAGATCGGCATGGTGGGTGGCACCGGTGTCGATCACCGCCACCACCACGCCTGCCCCGGTCGCACCGGCGTCCCACGCGGTGGTGACGCGGGCGCCGCCAGCGCCGGTGCCGTACTGCCACATCTGGTGCGATGACAGCATCGGGTCATTCGGCACTGCAGCCGCATGCATGAGAGGGTCCACGGCGACCGATTCGACGTTCGGGTCGGCGGCGATGGCCCGCATCAGCGCTTCGGCCTGGCTGCGGTCCAGCCGCTGCGAGGCGCGCACCACGTGGCGACCACCGAAGGTTGCGCGCAGCGTGTTGACGCGGATGTCGGCACGGCCTTGCTGGCCGGCGATGCTGGCGCCCATCAGCGGACGCGCCCGGTGGGTCGCTGCGTCCAGCGAGCGCTGACGCGCCGCTGGCTGCAGGCGTTCGGCACTGCCGGATTTATAGGTGACGATGAAGCGCGGCGACAGCGTGGCGTCGTCGAGCGAGCGCAGGTCGACGCTGCCGGCGAAGGCCGGTGCGCAGGCGCCGGCGATGAGCAGGCTGAGAACAGTGCGACGGAAAGTCATGACGGAATTCCTGGATGCAGGGAAATGGCGGTGCCCGTGCGGGGCACCGCGTGTTGGAGGGGATCGTGCTGAAGGACGGTCAGAGGTCGACGCCGAAGCCGATGCCGGCAGAGCGGTCATCGCTGCTGAAGGCACCGCCGATGCTCATCGAGACGCGTTCGCCAATCGCCTTGGAGTAGCCGACCGACAGCGCGCTTTCGCCGTTCTGCCAGCCCACGCCGGCCGCCACGCGACCGCGCGGACTGCGCGAATTGGCGGCATTGATGGCCATGTTCATCATCGCGCTGCCCATCGCACCCTGGCGATCCAGGCGCTTGTCCTGCTGGTTCAGGCGTTGGTTCACGTCGTCGCGCAGGCCGCTGAAGCTGTCGTTGAGGCCCTGCAACTGCGTGTCGGTGTAGGCATTGGCGCGGCCCAGGGTCTGGGTGGCGGTGCTGTCGGTGTAGCTGTTGGCCGAGGCCAGCGTGGTGGCATCGCCCTGCTCCACCTGGCCGACGTTGGCCGCATCGGTGGCGGCGGTGCCGGCCGCGACCTGGGTGATACGACGCTGCTGGGTGGCATTGCCCACTGAGACGGTGTTGGCCTGGTCGGCGACCGCGCCCTGGCCCAACGCAACGGCGTTGCTGGCACTGGCGTGGCTGTCGGCGCCGAGCGCGACCGCGTTGTCGGCGCTGGCGTCCACCAGGGCGTTGCTGCCCACGGCCACGCTGTTGGCAGCGGCCACGCGCGCGCCGTTGCCGACCGCGGTGTCGTTGGGATCGGTGGCGTTGGAGCCCGTGCCGACAGCCAGGCCGCTGCCGGTGCCCGTCGGGGTACCGCCGCCGACCGGCGGTGCGGTGCCACCTGCGGTCTCCAGCGACGCCACCCGGCTGCTCAGGCCGGTGAACGCCGCATCGATGGCGTCGAACGTGCTGCCCACGTTGCCGTAGCCGCCGCCCTGGAAGCTGAAGCCGGGCGCGGTGATGCCCGACGCGCCCACACGGCTGCCACCGCCGAGCGCGGTGGCCACCGTGTCGAGCTGGGCGCCCAGCGTGCCGCCCACGTCGGCAACCACGGCATCGAGCTGGCCCTTGTTCACCGCGTCGGTGGCGTCGCTGCCATTGGCCACGTTGACCACGCGGCGTTCCGCGCCGACGCTGCCGACCGAAACCACATTGGCGGCATCGGCGCTGGAGTTCGTGCCGATGGCCACGCTGTTGCTTCCAAAGACCGTGGCGCCGCTGCCGAGTGCCACCCCGCCCGCGGTTTCGACCACCGCGTAGCTGCCGATGGCCACCGCGTCGGTCTCGCCGGCATAGCTGTTGTAGCCGCTGGCGATGCTGCCGCCGCCGAGGGCGAACGCGTTGGTGCCGGCGGCCAGCGAAGACTCACCCGCTGCATAGGCATGGTTGCCCAGCGCGGTGGCCTGCGCGGCGGTGGCCTGGCTGCCATCGCCGAGGGCGGCGCTGCTGTCGGCCACGGCCATGGCAGTGTTGCCCACGGCAGTGGCACCGACACCCGTGGCCTGGGCCGCGCTGCCCATGGCCAGCGCAGCCGTTTCAGTGGCCACCGCAGCGGTGCCGACTGCAACCGCATTGCTGGTTTCGCCGCCTACGCCCGGTGCGGTTTTCGCGTCCTGGCCGAAGGCGATGTTGCCGGTCCCGGTGTATCCATCGGCATAAGCGTTCTCGCCGATGGCGATGTTGCGGTGCCAGGTAGCCGTGGCCTGGTCGCCCAGCGCAATGCTGGCCACGCCGTACGCGACGGATTGGGTGCCGATGGCAATCGCATCGGCATCGGCGGCACTGGACTCGCGACCGATCGCGACGCTGGAACGGCCGGCAGCCTGGGCGAAGAACCCACCGGCGAACGAGCCGGACACCACGGTGGGGTCGGTGCTGTCGTAGTTGCGGATGATGCTGCTCGGGCCCGGGTTCTCGGTATCGCGGTCGCCGGTGGCCGCCGCGGCGCCTACGGCGGTGCCGTAATTGCCGAAGGAATACGTGCCGCTGCCGAGCGCCGTCGATCCGAGGCTGGTGGCGAAGGCCTTGCCGTAGGCGTTGCTGATCCCACCGGGACCGCGCGGGGTGCCGCCGAACGCCTGGGCCCAGTCCAGCCAGCCACCGATCGCGACCGAGCCGACGCCGAGGCTGTAGGACATGTAGCCCATTGCGGTGGAGTATGGGTTGTAGGCGATGGTGCTGTAGCCGACCGCGGTGCCGGGGCCACGGATGGTCTGGGCGGCAGCGCCGATCACCGTCGAATTCTGGTCGCCCTGCCAGTTGGGGTTGAACTGGGTGTACAGATAGTCCCCGCCGGTACCCGCACCTGCGCCGATCACCACATTGTTGTTGCCACGCGAGCGTGCGCCGTTGCCGATGGCAATGGAGTTCACCGCCGACTCGGCGGTGGTGCCCGAGAAGTTGGACCAGGAACCGGCAAACGTGCCGCCGCTCTTGTTGCCTTCGACGATGGCACCGTTGCCCAGAGCGATGGAGCCATCGCCGTTGACCGACGCGCCGTTGCCGATGGCCATGGAGTTCTTCGCCGGGCCTTCGGTCAGGGTTTCGACCTTGGTGATCACGGCGGTGCCGGCGTCCTCACTGAAGCCGACGCTGCCATTGATCGAGCGGACCTTGGCACCCGTGCCCATGGCGATCGAATCGCTGCCATTGGCGCTCGCGTCCGTCCCCACCGCGATGGAATTCTGGCTGCTGCCGGCGACCGTGGTGGCCTGGGTGGTGGAGGTCGAGGCCTGGCTGCCAGGCGGGGTGTAGGTGGTGGTCCTGCTGGTGGTCGAACCCGCATGCACCGCGCCGGCCTGGTTGCCGATGGCAATGCTGCCGTCCGTCGCGCTGAGTGCACGTACGCCAATGGCGGTGCTGGCGGCACCCTGCGCCTGGGCGGCGGCGCCGAGCGCGGTCGCGTTGTCACCCTTGGCCCAGGTGATCTCGTCGGCGTCGACCAGGCCGTCCCCGTCCAGATCCGTCCACCCGCCGATGGCGGTGGCATGCGCACCGTCGGCAGTCGCGTCGGCACCCAGCGCGGTGGCGCCCTCGCCGACCGCCGCGGCGTCCGTTCCGCAGGCCAGGGCGTTGTCGCCCGGCGCGGTGCTGTCGATGGTCACTGGCGTGCCGCTGTCGTCGACCCGTTGGCAGTGTGTTCCGGCGTAGGCCGGCAGCGCGAGAATGGAGAGCAGCGCGGCGGTCAACGATGTGCGGGGAAAGGCGCGGGAAATCGGCGGCATGGTCGGGCTCTGGGTTGGGAAGCCCCTAGGTCGCCGGATCCGCGCCGGGTTGTCGTGACACCGGCATGACAGCGTGTTGCTCCCGCGCCGCCAACGGGTGACATTCATGACACGCCGCTGACATCCCCTGCTGCCACAAGGGATGTCATACGCAGGGCGCGCATTCATGTTGAACAGCAAGGTCCCGCTCAGCGACCCGGAATCGGTCCTTCGCGCGCAGTGCACGTTCCCGGCACCCTGATTAGACAGTCAATGACCCAGTCTCGGAACATACGCCCCAGCCGGAACTGCCATGAGCGAGTCTGTTGCATCCCCACGCCCACGCGTGCTCTACCCGCTCAGCCTGGTCATCAATGGCGTCGACCATGCATTGCAGGTGGAATCCACGGTCAGCCTGCTCGACCTGCTGCGTGAACGCCTTCAGCTGACGGGCACCAAGAAGGGCTGCGATCACGGCCAATGCGGTGCCTGCACGGTGCTGGTGGACGGGCGGCGCATCAACAGCTGCCTCACCTTGGCGGTCATGCAGGACGGTGCGCAGGTGCAGACCATCGAGGGATTCGCGGACGGCGATACCCTGCATCCGCTGCAACAGGCCTTCATCGCCTGCGACGCATTGCAATGCGGCTACTGCACGCCGGGCCAGATCTGTTCGGCACAGGGCTTGATCAACGAGGGCAAGGCCTGCAGCCGCGACCAGGTACGCGAGCTGATGAGCGGCAACGTGTGCCGCTGCGGCGCCTATCCCCAGATCACCGACGCGGTGATGTCCGTGCTGGCCACCGACCACGACCTGCGCGGCGATGCCGCCACCGACGATTGGGTGCCAGGCACGGTGCCCGCATGATTCCCGCCACCTACCAGCGCCCCGACGCCATTGCCCACGCGCTGCAGGCACTTGCCGGCGCCATGGGCAGCAACGCCACCCGCCCCATCGCAGGCGGCACCAACCTGCTGGACCTGATGAAGCTGCAGCTGATGACGCCCACTGCCTTGGTGGACGTCAGCCGGCTGCCACTGGACGCGATCGAGGTGCGTGAGGACGGCGGGTTGCGCCTGGGCGCGACCGCGCGTAATGCCGATACCGCCTGGCACCCCCGCGTGGAACGGGACTACCCGCTGCTCTCGGCGGCCATGCTGGCGGCCGCCTCGCCGCAGATCCGCAACATGGCGACCAACGGCGGCAACCTGCTGCAGCGCACGCGCTGCACGTATTTCTACGACCGTGCCACGCCGTGCAACAAGCGCGAACCGGGTAGCGGCTGCTCGGCCATCGGCGGCCTCACCCGCCACCACGCCATCCTGGGCGCCAGCGAGCACTGCATCGCCACGCATCCGTCCGACATGTGCGTGGCGCTGGCCGCGCTGGACGCGGTGGTGCACGTGGCCAGTGTGCGCGGCGAACGCGCGATTCCGTTCGCGGACTTCCATCGCCTGCCAGGCGACGCGCCGGAGGTGGATACGGCGCTGGCGGCCGATGAACTGATCCTGCGGATCGAACTGCCGCCTGCCACGCACTTTGCCGCGCACAGCGCGTACCTCAAGGTGCGCGAGCGTCTGTCCTACGCCTTCGCGCTGGTGTCGGTCGCCGCCGCGCTGGACATCGGGCCGGACGGGGTCATCCGCGCTGCCCGTCTGGCGCTGGGCAGCGTGGCGCACAAACCCTGGCGACGCCCCGCTGCCGAAGCGCTGCTGGTGGGCGCACGCCCAGGGGCGGTGGCATTCGAAGCGGCCGCGGACGCGCTGCTGCAGGGAGCCGTCCCGCAGGGAGAGAACGCCTTCAAGATCCCCCTGGCCCGGCGCACGCTGATCCGCGCGCTTGAGGTGGCAACGCAAGGCACCGTGGACAACCAGGGCAGCACGCGCCCGCATCCGGAGACGCTGGCATGAACCTTCCCACGGCCCTGCAGCCGCCCGTCGCTCCGGCCGGTACCGGGCACGTCCCGACCGGCACCGGCACCCCGCGCATTGATGGCCATGCCAAGGTCACCGGCCAGGCCCGCTATGCCGCCGAATGGCCGGCGCCGGACCTGGCCTATGGCGTGGCCGTCAACAGCACGATCGCCAAAGGCCGCATCCTCGGCTTCAGCCTGGAGGCGGCGCATGCGGTGCCCGGCGTGCTGCGCATCATCACCCATCTCAACCGACCGCACATGCGCCGCGCCGGTCTGTTCTACAAGGACATGACGGCACCAGCCGGCAGTCCGTTCCGGCCCCTGTACGACGACACCGTGCTGTACAGCGGCCAGCCGGTGGCGCTGGTGCTGGCCGAGACCTTCGAGGCCGCGCGCGAGGCGGCCGGGCGCGTCGAGGTCCACTATGCAGTGGAGGAACACGACACGAATATGCTGGCGGCGATGGCGCGCGCCCGCCCGCCGAAGAAGATGAAGGCCGGCTTTTCATCCCCTCCCAAGGACAAAGGACATCCTGAGCAGGCCTTCGCGCAGGCCCCCGTCCAGATCACGGCCGACTTCCACCATGGGGTCGAGCATCACAACCCGATGGAGCTGTTCGCCAGCACGGTGATCCGGGGCGAGGATGGCCATCTCACCGTCTATGACAAGACCCAGGGCTCGCAGAACAGCCGCTGGTACGTCTCGCATGTGTTCGGCCTGCCCAAGCGCAGGGTCACGGTGCGCAACCCCTACGTCGGCGGCGCATTCGGCGCGGGCCTGCGCCCGCAGTACCAGTTGCCGCTGGCCGTGATGGGCACGCTGGCACTCGATCGCTCGGTCCGGGTGGTGATGACACGGCAGCAGATGTTCACCTTCGGCCACCGCGCCGAGACCGCACAGCGGGTGAAGCTGGCCGCCGACGCCGACGGCACCCTGCGTGCGATCTGGCACGAGGCGGTGGGCGAGACATCGCGCATCGAGGACTACGTGGAAGTGGTGGTCAACTGGAGCGGGCAGCTGTACACCTGCGACAACGTCCACCTGGGCTACAAGGTGGTGGACCTGGACCAGTACACCCCCATCGACATGCGTGCCCCGGGCGCCGCCCACGGCGTGCACGCGCTGGAAGTGGCCATGGACGAGCTGGCCGCCGAGCTCGGCATGGATCCGCTCGCGTTACGGCTGAAGAACTACGCCGAGGTCAATCCCGCCGATGGCAAGCCCTACTCGAGCAAGGCGCTGCGCGACTGCTATGCGCAGGGCGCGGAGCGCTTCGGCTGGGCCCGCCGTCCGCTGCAGCCGCGGGCGCGTCGCGAAGGTACCGAATGGGTGGGCTGGGGCATGGCCACCGGGCAGTGGGACGCCATGCAGATGTTCGCCCGGGCGCGGGCCGTGCTGCATGCCGACGGTCGGCTGGTGGTGAGCAGCGCCGCCAGCGATATCGGCACCGGCACCTATACCGTGATGAGCATGATCGCGGCCGAGGCGCTGGGCCTGCCGCTGGAGCAGGTGAGCTTCCAGCTCGGCGATTCCACCCTGCCGGTGGCCCCGATCGAAGGCGGCTCGTCGCATGTGAGCACCGTCGGTTCGGCGGTGGACGGCGCCTGCACCAAGCTGCGGCGTCGCCTGCTGGCGCTGGCCCGCCTCGCGCCCGGCACCGCGTTCTCGCGGGCGCGGCTGGAGGACGTGGTCTTCCGTGATGGCAGCCTCGCGCTGCGCGGCGATCCTGCCAGCGCGGTGGCCTTGACCACGCTGCTTGGCACGGCCGGGCACGACAGCGTCGAGGCCAGCTACCTGCTGCTGCCGAACGTGCTGGAGCAGCGCCGCTACACCCGCGCCACCCACAGCGCGGTGTTCGTCGAAGTACGCGTGGACGAGGAACTCGGCACGGTGCGGGTGATGCGGGTGGTCAGCGCGATCGCCGCCGGGCGCATCCTCAACCCGACCACCGCGCGCAGCCAGATCATCGGCGGCGTGGTGTGGGGCATTGGTGCGGCCCTGCATGAGCACACCGAAGCGGACCATCGTTTCGGTCGCTTCATGAACCGCGATCTGGCCCAGTACCACGTGTCCGTGAATGCCGACATCCATGACGTGGACGTGCTGTTCGTCGAGGAAGACGACCGGGTGGTCAGCAGCCTGGGCGCGAAAGGCGTCGGCGAGATCGGCCTGGTGGGCGTCTCGGCGGCGATCAGCAATGCGATCTTCCATGCCACCGGCAAGCGCGTCCGCAGTACGCCGATCACACCGGACAAGGTGATGCGCGACGCGTCGTGAAATGACGATCACATCCAGATCGCCAGACTGTCGTATCTGAAGCCTCCAGCCCGCACGCCCACCGCGCACCTGCACGGTGGGATGCCAGCCCCACTCAGATCGAGTCTTGCCGTGCCCGTGATGTTCCCTCGCCTGCCGTCGTTTTCCCCGCAGCTGCGCGCCTGCAACGGCGCCCCGAAAAGGGGTGTGCGATGCGGCCGCTGATCAGCGTCGATGCGGCCGCGGCGGCGATCCAGGCCACCACGGTGGCCGCTGCCACCGAGCAGGTGGCCCTGCACGACGCGGTCGGGCGCGTCCTCGCGCAACCCGTGCTGGCCGAAGGTCCCCAGCCGCCGTTCGACCGGGTGATGATGGATGGCGTGGCCACGCAGTGGCAGCCGGTAATGCCCGCCCTGCTGCGGGTGGCCGGGATGCAGATGGCCGGCATGCAGGGCGGCGCGCTCACCGACCCGGGCACCTGCATCGAGATCGCCACCGGCGCCGTACTGCCCGACGGCTGCGACTGCATCCTTCCCATCGAACACCTGCGCCGTACGCCGGACGGCTACGCGCTGAAGGAAACGGCGACGCCTGCCCCGGGCCAGTTCATCCACCGCCGCGGCAGCGACTGCGCTGCCGGCAGCCCCGTGCTGGCGCCGGGCGTACGCATCGGTGCGCCACAGATGGCCTTGCTGGCGGCCAATGGCGTAGCCCACGTAACGGTGGCGCGGCGACCGGCCGTGGCCATTGTCGCCACCGGCGATGAGCTGGTGGACGTGGACGCAACGCTGCCGCCGGGGCGCATCCGCCGCTCCAACGACCTGGCGCTGATGGCGGCACTGCAGACGGCCGGACTGGGCCAGGCCAGCCTGCACCACCTGGCCGACGAGCCGACCGTGCTCGCGGCGGCGCTCGCGACGCTGCTGGCGTCGCACGACACGCTGGTGCTGTCCGGGGGCGTCTCGATGGGCCAACGCGATTACCTGCCCGATGCACTCCAGGCACTGGGTGTGTGCTGCCAGTTCCACGGCATCGCGCAGCGTCCGGGCAAGCCGATGTGGTTTGGTGTCGGGCCGGCGGGCCAGCGTGTATTCGCGCTGCCCGGCAATCCGGTGTCGTCGCTGGTCTGCCTGGTCCGCTACGTGCGGCCCGCGCTGCTGGCCGGCATGGGCCTCGCGGCCGAGCCGCCTGAGCAGCTGCCACTGGCCAGCGCCCTGCCCGCCTTCCCGCTCGCACAGTTCATACCGGTGCGACTCGGCCGTGACGCGCATGGCAACGCCGTTGCCGAGCCGGTCGGGTCACGCAACTCCGGCGACTTCACCGCCCTGGCCGGCACCGCCGGCGTGGTCGAACTGGCCGCCGGCGCCGGCGCCGACGCGGGGCAGCGCCTGCCGCTGCATCGGTGGTGACATGAACGCACCGACGCCCGTGCTGGACCGCCGCGGCCGACCGCTGCGCGACCTGCGCATTTCGGTCATGGACCGCTGCAACTTCCGCTGCACGTACTGCATGCCCGCCGCCACCTACGGCGACGACTACGCGTTCCTCAGCAATGCCCAGCGGCTGGACTTCGACGAGATCGAACGGGTCTGCCGCCAGGCCGCGCCGCTGGGGGTGAGCAAGCTGCGCCTGACCGGTGGCGAGCCGCTGCTGCGCCCCGGCCTGCCGGACCTGGTACGGCGGCTGCGTGCCATCGATGGCATCGACGACATCGCGCTGACCACCAACGGCGTGCTGCTGGACCGCCAGGCCAGTGCGCTGGCCGACGCCGGACTGGACCGCGTCACGGTCAGCCTGGATACGCTCGACCCCGCCTTGTTCCGCACGCTCAGTGGTGGCCGCGGCGAGGTCGACGCGGTGCTGCGCGGCATCGAGGTGGCCCGCCACGCCGGCTTCCGCGACGGGGTCAAGGTGAACGCGGTGGTGCAGCGCGACCTCAACGATGCCGGTGCGCTGGACCTGGTCGACCACTTCCGCGGCACCGGCGTGGTGCTGCGCTTCATCGAATTCATGGACGTGGGCAACCGCAATGCCTGGTCCGCCGGCGCGGTGGTGCCTTCCGCCGAACTGCAGGCGCGCATCCACGCACGCTGGCCACTGCTGGCCCTGCCGCCGCGCCACCCGGGCGAGGTGGCCACGCGTTACCGCTTCCTGGATGGCGGCGGTGAGCTCGGGCTGATCTCCTCGATTTCCAAACCGTTCTGCGGCGACTGCACGCGCGCGCGCCTGTCCTCGGAAGGGCTGCTGTACACGTGCCTGTTCGCCACCCAGGGCACCGACCTGCGCGGGCTGCTGCGCGCCGGCCAGGACGACACCGCCCTGCGTGCGGTCCTGGCCGGCGTGTGGTCCGCGCGCAACGACCGCTACAGCGAACTGCGCGGCAGACCGGCCACCCCGCCGGGCCGCCGCATCGAAATGCACTACATAGGTGGATGATGGAACCCAACCCTTCCCTGCTCTCGCACCTGGATGCCGACGCCCGGCCACGCATGGTGAACGTGGGCGGCAAGACCGCCAGCGACCGTGTCGCCCACGCACAGGCCCGCGTTCGTTTTCCGCCCGAGGTGGCGGCCCAGCTGCGCGAGGCCGGGTTCGTGCTGCCGAAGGGCGCGGTGCTGACGGTGGCGCACATCGCCGGGGTGATGGGCGCCAAGGCCACGTCCCAGCTCATTCCGCTGTGCCATCCGCTGGCCCTGCAGCGCTGCGACATCGCCATCGCGATGGACGGCGACAGCGCCGTCATCGACTGCACCGTAGCCTGCCACGGCGTCACCGGGGTGGAGATGGAGGCATTGACCGGCGCCAGCGTCGCGGCGTTGACGCTCTACGACATGTGCAAGGCACTCTCGCACGCCATCGTGATCGAGCAGGTGCGGCTGGTGTCCAAGCGCGGTGGCAAATCCGACCTGGCGCCGCCGGCATGAGTGCACCGCTCTCTGCCCTGCTGCTCAGTGGCGGCGCCAGCCGGCGCATGCAGGCCGACAAGGCGCTGCTGGACTACGGCGGCCGGCCGCAGCTGCTGCGCGCGTGGGAACTGTTGCAGCACGTCGGCGTTGCCCACGCCCACGTGTCGATCAATCCCGGCCAGCAGGGCGACGCACTGCGTGCCGGCCTGCCTACCCTGGCCGATACGGTGCCCAGCGTAGGGCCGGTTGCGGGCATCGTGACCGCGCAGCAGGCGTTCCCCGCCCACGCATGGCTGGTGCTCGCCTGCGACCTGCCGCTGCTGGACGCAGCCACGCTGCAATCGCTCCTCGATGCACGCGATCCGGATCGGGATGCCACGGCCTTCAGCAGCCGCCACGACGGCCTGCCCGAACCCCTCTGTGCCATCTGGGAACCCAGCACCGCCCCCCTGCTTCGGCAGCGGCTGGCGTCCGGCCACCATTGCCCGCGCAAGGCGCTGCTGCAGTTGCAGATCCACACACTGCCCGCGCCGGGCAACACGCTGGACAACGTCAACACCCCGGACGAGCTGCTGCAGGCACGCCGGCAACTGGAGCTGCGCTGATGCCCCGCGTCGAACTTGCCTATTTCGCATTGCTGCGCGAACAGGCCCACACCGATTCCGAACGCCTCGATACCGATGCAACCTCGCTGACCGCGCTGTACGGGCAATTGCAGGACCGGCACGGTTTCACCCTGCCCGCCTCGGTGCTCAGGGTGGCGGTGAACGACCGCTTCTGCAGCTGGGACCAGCCCCTGCACGACGGTGACAGCGTGGTGTTCATTCCACCGGTCAACGGCGGATGAGCGGGTTCTCGGTGAGCGCGGTTGCGCTGGACGTACCGGCGCTGCGGGCGGCGCTGCAGAATCCCGCCCACGGCGGCTTCTGCGCCTTCGAAGGCTGGGTGCGCAACCGCAACGACGGCCGCCAGGTGGACGGCCTGGAGTATGAGGTCTACACCACGCTGGCGGAGGTCGAAGGCGCCGCGATCCTGGCCGAAGCGCGCGCGCGGTTTGGCGACATCGACGCGGTCGGTGTGCACCGCAGCGGCACGCTCGCGGTGGGTGAACTGGCCGTCTGGGTCGGTGTGTCGTCTCCGCATCGCGATGCCGCGTTTGGCGCGTGCCGCTACATCATCGATGCCTTCAAGCACCGGCTGCCGGTGTGGAAGAAGGAACGCTACGTGGAGGGCGATTCGGAATGGGTGGTCTGCTCGCATGGCAGCGCACCCCATTCACATGACCGCGCCGATGCGCGCTGACCCGCCCATGCCCCACCCGCTTCACCGTGCGCCGACCGCGCCTCGGCCATCCTGTTTCCCTCGGCACGCCGTTGGCGCTGCCGTTCCTGATCCCGTGAGTCCTGATCCCGTGAGCCAGGCCTTTGCAGCCAACGAGGAGCAAGCCGATGAGTACCCCTCCGCACCTTTCCCTTTCACGACGCGACCTGCTCAAGCTCGGCGCCGGCTCGGCCACCAGCATGGTGCTGCCTGCCGTGGTCGCTGACGCACAGGGCAACCCGGCCGGTGCGCGCGCCCCGGTCCTCGCGGACGTGGCGTTCCAGGTCAATGGCAAGGCGCGTACGCTGCAGCTCGACACGCGGGTGACCCTGCTCGACGCGCTGCGCGAGCACCTGCACCTCACCGGCACCAAGAAGGGCTGCGACCACGGCCAGTGCGGTGCGTGCACGGTGCTGGTGGATGGCCGCCGCATCAACGCCTGCCTCACCCTGGCGGTGATGCACCAGGGCGCGAAGATCACCACCATCGAGGGCCTCGGGTCGCCGGACGCGCTGCACCCGATGCAGGCCGCGTTCGTCAAGCACGACGGCTACCAGTGCGGCTACTGCACGCCCGGGCAGATCTGTTCGGCGGTGGCGGTACTGCAGGAGGTGCGCGACAACATCCCCAGCCATGTGACCGGCGACCTCGACCAACGCGCGACGCTCTCCGTCGAGGAGATCCGCGAACGCATGAGCGGCAATCTGTGTCGCTGTGGCGCCTACTCCAACATCGTGGACGCGATCGAAGACGTGGGGGGAACGCGCGCATGAGAGCCTTCACCTACGAACGCGCCACCAGCCCGGCCCAGGCTGCCGCCGCCGCCGCCCGCACGCAGGGCGCACGCTTCATTGCCGGCGGCACCAACCTGCTTGACCTGATGAAGCTGGAGATCGAGACGCCGGCACACCTCATCGATGTCAACGGGCTGTCCCTGGACACCATCGAGGCCACCGACGCCGGGGGCCTGCGCATCGGCGCGCTGGTCCGCAACACCGACCTGGCGGCGGACCGGCGCATTCGCCGCGACTACGCACTGCTTACCCGTGCGCTGGTGGCCGGTGCGTCCGGCCAGCTGCGCAACAAGGCCACCACGGCCGGCAACCTGCTGCAGCGCACGCGCTGCCCGTACTTCTACGACACCGCGCAGCCCTGCAACAAGCGGCTGCCAGGCAGCGGCTGTGGGGCCATCGGTGGCGTCAGCCGGCAGCTGGCGGTGGTCGCGACCAGCCCGGCATGCATCGCCACGCACCCCAGCGACATGGCGGTGGCGATGATGGCACTGGATGCGGTGGTGGAAACCATCCGGCCGGACGGCAGTGGCCGCCGCATCCCGCTGAACGAGCTGTACCGCGCGCCGGGGACCACGCCGCACATTGAAACCGTGCTGGACAAGGGCGAACTGATCGCCGCCGCCCACCTGCCCGCGCCGCTGGGCGGCACCCACATCTACCGCAAGGTGCGCGACCGCGCGTCGTATGCGTTCGCGCTGGTGTCGGTGGCGGCGGTCGTGCAGCGCGACGGCAGCGGCCGGGTCGCACTGGGCGGCGTGGCGTACAAACCGTGGCGCACGCCGGAGGCCGATGCGCTGCTGCCGCAGGGTGCCGCGGCCGTGATGGCCAAACTGCTGGAGGGTGCCGCACCCTCGTCACAGAACGCCTTCAAGGTGCAGCTGGCCGAACGCACGCTCGCCGCCGTCCTCCAGGAAGCGAAGGGGTAAGCCATGAAATTCGACACACCCGCCGGCACCAACCCCATCGACCAGCTGAAGGTGGTGGGGCAGCCGCTGGACCGCATCGACGGTCCACTCAAGACCACCGGCCATGCGCCCTATGCGTATGAGCGCCACGATGCCATCGCCGCACCCGCGTATGGGTATGTGGTGACCGCCGGCATTGCCAAGGGCCGGGTCACCGCGATGGAGCTCGATGCCGCGCGCCGCTCACCCGGCGTGCTGGCGATCGTCACCGCCGACAACGCCGGTCCGCTGCAGACGTCCAAACGCAACACCGCCGCCCTGCTCGGTGGGCCCGAGATCGCCCACTACCACCAGGCGCTGGCGCTGGTGGTGGCCGAGACTTTCGAACAGGCACGCGCCGCAGCCGGGCTGGTCAAGCTGCGCTACGCCACGCAGAAGGGCGCCTACGATCTGGCGGCGGCAAAGAAAGCAGGCACCCATTTCCAGAAGACCGACCCCGACGCGCGGGTGGGTGATTTCGAGAAGGCGTTCGGCAACGCGCCCGTCACCCTGGATGCGACCTACCACACGCCCGACCAGTCGCACGCCATGATGGAGCCGCACGCCACCCTTGCGGCGTGGGAAGGCGAAAAGCTCACGGTGTGGACCTCCAACCAGATGATCGACTGGGGCAGGACCGACCTGGCCAAGACCCTGGGCCTGCCCAAGGACAACGTACGGCTGATCTCGCCGTTTATCGGCGGCGGGTTCGGCGGCAAGCTGTTCGTGCGCTCGGACGTGGTGCTGGCCGCGCTCGGCGCGCGTGCCGCCAAGCGTCCGGTCAAGGTCGCGCTGTCGCGCCCGCAGATCGCCAACAACACCACCCACCGTCCCGCCACGCTGCAGCGCATCCGCCTGGGCGCCACGGCCGAAGGCACCCTCACGGCCATCGGGCATGAGTCCTGGTCGGGCAACCTGCCCGGCGGTTCGCCCGAGGAAGCCGTGCAGCAGACCAAGCTGCTCTACGCCGGCGCCAACCGCCTGGCCGGCCTGCGCCTGGCGCACCTGGACCTGCCCGAGGGCAATGCCATGCGCGCACCCGGCGAGACGCCGGGGTTGATGGCGCTGGAGATCGCGATGGATGAAATGGCCGACAAGCTCGGCCTGGACCCGATCGAATTCCGCATCCGCAATGACACCCAGGTCGACCCGGCCAACCCGCAGCGGCCCTTCTCCAAGCGCCAGCTGGTGCAGTGCCTGCGCACCGGTGCCGAACGCTTCGGCTGGGACAGGCGCAACGCGCGCCCGGGCATGCAGCGCGACGGACGCTGGCTGGTCGGCATGGGCGTGGCGGCGGGCTTCCGCAACAACCTGGTGATGACGTCCGGCGCGCGCGTGCGGCTCGACGCCAAGGGCCAGGTGACGGTGGAGACCGACATGACCGACATCGGCACCGGCAGCTATACCATCCTCGGCCAGACCGCGGCGGAGATGCTCGGCGTGCCGCTGCAGCAGGTCACGGTGAAGCTCGGCGATTCCAGCTTCCCTGCGTCGGCCGGTTCCGGTGGGCAGTGGGGTGCGAACAGTTCAACGGCGGGCGTGTTCGCCGCCTGCACCAAGCTGCGCGACGCGGTGGCGGCCAGGCTCGGGGTCGACCCGGCCACGGCCACGTTCGCCAACGGCACGGTCAGCGACGCTGGCAGGACCTTCGCGCTGGGCAAGGCGGCCGCGCAGGGCGACCTGGTGGTGGAAGACACCATCGAATTCGCCGAACTGGAAGAGAAATTCCAGCAGTCCACCTTCGCTGCCCACTTCGTCGAAGTCGGCGTGGACGTCGCCACCGGCGAAAGCCGGATCCGGCGCATGCTCGCGGTGTGCGCGGCGGGCCGCATCCTCAACCCGAAGACGGCACGCAGCCAGGTGATCGGTGCGATGACCATGGGGGTAGGCGCGGCATTGTCCGAAGAGCTCGCGGTGGACACCCGGCTGGGCTTCTTCGTCAACCACGACCTGGCAGGTTACGAGGTGCCGGTGCACGCCGACATTCCGCACCAGGAGGTGGTGTTCCTGGACGAGACCGATCCCGTGTCCTCGCCGATGAAGGCCAAGGGGGTGGGCGAACTCGGGCTGTGCGGGGTCAGCGCGGCGGTGGCCAATGCGATCTACAACGCCACCGGCACCCGCGTCCGCGAGTACCCCATCACGCTGGACAAGCTGTTGGCCGGGCTGCCTGCGCTGGGATGAGTGCAGGCCGGTCCATCGCTCCGCTGGACGTGGAGGACGGCAACCCCGCCCAGGTGCTGCACGCGGCCGCGGACGCCCTGCGTGATGGGCGGCGCGCGGCGCTGGCCATCGTGCTGGAAACGGACGGCTCGACGTACACGCGCGCGGGCACCCTGGTGCTGTTCGCCGAGACCGGCCATGTAGGCTGGCTGAGCGGAGGGTGCCTGGAGCCGGAGCTTGAGCGCCGCGCGATGCAGGCCGTCGACGAGGGCGTGCTGACCTGGATGGAGATCGACACCCGCGACGACGATGCACTGTTCGCCGGCAATGCGGTCGGGTGCCGTGGCCGCCAGCGCGTGGTGCTCGTGCCGCTGCCAGCGTTGGCCGCCCTGGCACCGCTGCTGTCGGCATGGTTGCAGGGGGATCACACACTCTCGCTGGCACTGCATGCGGAGGGACCGCTCGAATGGCGCTGTGGCGACGCACACCTCGCGGTTGCCCTGCCCAGCCTTCCCCTCGCGTGGGACGCCGACCGCACGCACTGGCAGCTCCAGTGGCGGCGCGCACCCCGCGTGCTGATCTTCGGCGCGGGCCCGGAGGCGGTACCGTTGCTGCCGTTGCTGGCGGGGCTGGGCTGGCGCGTGGAGCTCCGCGAGCCGCGTGACGCGTGGCGGAGCCGCGTGGTGGGCGTCGCGTCACCCGACCCGCGGTCGGACGCTACCGGCGCCAACGTGGCGCACGCCGGCATGGAGCGCTTCGATGCGGCCCTGGTGATGCACCACAACTTCGAACTGGATCGGGAGGCGCTGGAGCATCTTGCCGCCTCGACCATTGCCTTCATCGGCCTGCTGGGTCCCGAGCGCCGTCGGGAGGACCTGTTCAAGCTGCTGCGCGCCGAGTTGCGCGCGGCCCTGCTGCCGCGACTGCGGTCGCCGATCGGCCTGCCACTCGGCGGTCGCGGACCCGAGGCGATCGCACTGAGCATCGCGGCGCAGTTGCAGGCGTGGCGCCACGGCATCACGGCGGAGCACCCGTGAGCGACACCCGTGGCGCGCATGCCGTCGTGGTGCTCGCCGCCGGCGCGAGCACGCGGCTGGGCCAGCCCAAGCAACTGCTGCGGCGGGACGCTGAAACGATGCTTCATCGCGTGGTGCGCCTGGCCGAGGGCACCGCACCCAACGTGGTGGTGGTGGTGCTGCCGCCCGCCTCCGCCGTCTTCGCCGAGGCACTGGTGGGCCTGGACTACGCAACCGCGATCAATCCCGATCCCCGGCGCGGCATGGCAAGCAGCCTGCAGGCCGCCTCACCGTGGGTGCATGCTCAAGCACGGGTGCTGGTACTCGGCTGCGATCAACCCGCACTGGAGGCCGCGCATCTGCATGCCCTGCTGACCGCCGCGCGGCACGCCGCGTCCGGCTGCGCGGCGACCGCGCTGGAGGGCACGCTGGGCGTTCCTGCAGTGGTGCCCGGCCACTGGTTCGCGGATCCCGCTGCCGGTACGGCGGACAGCGGCTTCCGTGCGCGCCTGCGCGCCCTCGCCAAGGCGACAGTCGGTGTCGTGGAGGCGCCGGGCCTTGCGCTGGACATCGACACCCCCGACGACCTGCGCACAGCCCGCAGGCTGGGCCTGATCGACCCCTGAGCCACGCGCCTCAACCCGGCGCGGCGTCCACATTGCGGCCGTCGCGCAGGTGCAGCACCGCGCCACCGAACACCTCCACATCGGCGGGGTCATGGGTGATCAATACCACCGGGATGCCCAGCGCGTCGAGCAGCCGCTCCAGTCCGAGGCGGGTCGCCTGGCGGCTGGCATGGTCGAGGGCAGCGAACGGCTCATCCAGCAGCAAGGCGCGCGGCTGCGCCACCAGTGCACGGGCCACGGCGGTGCGCTGGCGCTGGCCGCCCGAGATGTCGCGCGGGTACTGGTCGGCCACGTGACCAAGCTGGAGCTGGTCCAGCCACTGCTCGACCGCCGGCAGGCGCCCGCGCGCACGCGGATTGAACAGGCCCGTGGCCAACGGAAAGGCGACGTTCTGGCGCACGGTGAGGTGCGGAAACAGGGCGTAGTCCTGGAACACATACCCCAGCCGCCGCGCCTGCGGTGACAGGTTGATGCCCTGCGCGGCATCGAACAGCGGCGTGCCGTCCACGCGTATCCAGCCGCGGTCCGGGCGAAGTAGCCCGGCGATGGCCTTGAGGGTCAGGCTCTTGCCCGCGCCGGATTCGCCGAAGATCACCACGCGGCGCTGCGTGGTCTGCAGCGCCACGTCCAGATCGAAGCGCCGGCCCGGCGAGACCAGGTGGCGCTGGATGCACAGGTCGACGCTGCTCATCGGCGCGGACTCCCTTCGCGCGGACCGGCGGCGAAGTGACCGGCGAGCAGCAGCGCGGCCATGCAGATCACCGAGGTCACCACCACCAGGAACAGGGCGCGGTCGTCCTGTCCGGCCTGCACCGCTTCCCATACGGCGATGGACAGGGTCTGGGTCTTGCCTGGAATGCTGCCGGCCACCATCAGGGTGGCCCCGAACTCGCCCATCGAACGGGCGAACGCCAGCAGTACCCCGGGCAGGATGCCGCGCCACGCCAACGGCAGCGTCACCCTCAGGAACAGGCTCGACTCGCGCGCGCCCAGCACGCGGGCGGCCTGCTCCAGCTGTGTATCCACGCCTTCGAACGCCGCGCGTGCCGGCTTGAACACCAGGGGGAACGACACGATGGCCGCAGCCAGCACCGCGCCCTGCCAGGTGAAGATGAGCTGGATGCCCAGCGTACTGTCGAGCCAGTGGCCGATGGGCCCGTTGCGCCCGACCAGAACCAGCAGGTAATAGCCCAGCACCGTGGGGGGCATCACCATCGGCAGGGTGAGCAGCGTATCCAGCGTCTCGCGACCCGGAAAGCGCCAGCGGGCGAACGCCGCGCCCAGCCCCACGCCCACGAACAGGTTGATCAGCGTCGCGCAGCCGGCGACCTTCAGCGACAGCAGGACCGCCGTCCAGTCCATCCCCATCTAGGGCGTTTCCACTCCGCTGAAGCCGTACCGGCGCAGGATGGCCTGTGCCGCCGATGCGCGCACGTAGGAAATGAACGCGCTGGCCTCCGCCGCGTTGGCACTGCGCGCCACCGGTGCGATCGGGTAGTCGATCGGCTGCGTCAGCGGCACACGGAACGCGGTGCGCACGCGTTGCTTCAGCGTGCTGGCATCGCTGCCGTAGACGAAACCGGCATCCACTTCGCCACGCGCGACGTAGTCCAGGGCCTGGCGCACGTTCTGGGTGGTGATCAACTTGGGCGACAGCGCCGTCCACAGCGTGGCCGCGTCCAGCGCCGACTTCGCATAGCGGCCGGCCGGCACCGTCTGCGGGTTGCCGATGGCAATCCGCTTCACGGTCGCGCCCGTGAGGTCCTGCATGTTCTTCGGCGGTGCCGACGCCGCAGGCGGCACCACCACGACCAGCGTGTTTCGAGCGAACACATGGCGCTGCGCAGGATCGATCAGCCCCGCCTTGGCCGCCTCGTCCATGGTGAACGCATCGGCCGAGGCGAACACGTCCACCGGCGCACCGTTGCGGATCTGCTGCAGCAACACCCCGGACGCGGCGGTGTTGAGGTGCACCGTGGTACCGGGGTGTTCGCGTTCGTACGCCGTGGTGATCTCACCGAACGCATCCACCAGGCTCGCCGCCGCCGACACCGTCAGTTCCCCTGCGCGTGCGCTGCCCATTCCCAGCACCAGTGCCACGCCCATTGCCAGACTGATACCGTGCATGCATTTTCCTCTTGTCGTCATGGTGAACTGCCGCCGCGCTGCGGGCCGGCATGCCGTGGAGTGTGGAAGCATGCCCATCGACAGGGCGTGATGCGCGGCACTCAGCCGTTCCAGTCCAGGCCTTTCGGCGCGCTGGAGAACCCGGCCGCGCGCAGCGCGTCGGTGAGTGCATCGCGCTTCACCGGCGCGTCGTCAATCAGCTCCAGCGTGAACGAGAGCCGCCGGCCGCGTCGCAGTGCGATGCCCAGCGCCTGCGCCGCCGCAGCGAGGGTCTGTTCCGCCGCCGGGGCCGCAGGATCCAGCCACGTCAGCAACTGCCGGCCCCCCTGCGCCAGGTACATGCGCAGCCGCCCACCACCGATGACGACCAGCGCGCCCGCGCGGCGCACCGGCCGCAGCGTGGCGCGATGCACCGGCCACGGCAGCACCGGACCAAACGCATTGGCCGGATCCACCGCCGACAGCGCCACCGTCACGCCACGGTCGGCCGCGTCCTGTGCCTCGGCCACCTCCCGCAGCGCATCGACCAGCCCGCGTTCGGCGAACTGCGCGCCGCCCAGGCCCTCCACGAAGCGTCCCCGCAGGACACGGCCGGCGTCCTCCATGCCGCGATACACCTGCACCAGTGCAGGGAATCCGCCGGCAATACCTTCGGCGATGGCCGCGCCCCGCGTCACGATACCGTGGCGCTCCAGCAGGCCTTCGGCGAGCGCTACGGCGCGCACCGTGTCGCTGGCCGGTACGCGCTGCAGCAGCGACCAGCGCCCCGCCAGGGTGCCGGTGTCGAGCGTGGTGGCCATGGCGGGCAGCCCGCCGCCGGCACCGAGCGGGTCCATCATCGCCCTGCCCCGCGCATACCGGCCCTGCCGCGCCGAAGTGCTCACGCGCGGGCGCGCCGCTCGTGGCCCGGACAGGTGGCGCAGCGGCGTCCACAGGTCGGTGGTCACGAAACCGTCCCACGCCAGCGTCCACAACGCATCATGCAGCGCCTCCGCATCCACTGCGTCGGCGGTACCGGACCGGGCCAGCCGCGCCTGTACCGCCCCCATCAACTGGCGTGCGAAGAAGGCACCGCCATCGGCCAGCACCGCCAGGATCGCGTTCTGCAACGGCGACAGCGCTGGCGCTGGCAATGCCGACAACGTCTCACCGGACAGCGCCTGCACGTGCAGCGACACCACCCCATCGTCATCGCCGAGCCGCCCATGTCCGGCCCAGACCACCGCCCCGGTGGCGAGCAGCGCATCGAGCATGGCAGGCGCATAGTCGCCGACCCGCGCGGGCAGGATCTGGTGTTCCCATGCCGAGGCCGGCATCGGTACACCGGCCAACAGTTCGATCACGCGCA
This sequence comes from Stenotrophomonas sp. KH_036_B, assembly GCF_057839485.1. Classification (NCBI taxonomy): domain Bacteria; kingdom Pseudomonadati; phylum Pseudomonadota; class Gammaproteobacteria; order Lysobacterales; family Lysobacteraceae; genus Stenotrophomonas; species Stenotrophomonas sp. KH_036_B. The sequence goes on from NZ_CM174491.1 coordinate 2,341,697, forward strand.
GCACGCCGTCGCTGCCTTCCAGCGCGCCCTGCGCGGGCACCGCGTCGGCGCGGGTGGCGACCGTGGCATCGGCGACCAGCCCCTGCCGCTCGAGCAGCAGCGTGGCATACGCTTCGCGGCTGGCCGGGCGGGTGGCCTCGCGTGCGGCCTGCAGCGAGCGCAGGCGCAGACGCTGGAACACTGCCTCCCCCACCCACTCGCGTCGCGCCAACGGGTTTGGATCGGGCGCCCCGGCGCCGAAATGACCGCTGAGCACTTTGCCCTGCGCGGCCAGGCGCTCCAGCGCGGCATCGGCCACGGCCACGCCCAGGCCCGCGTAACTGGCGGCGTCGGCCGTGGTGAATGGCGCATGGGTGCGTGCGAACCGGGCCAGCACCTCACCGAGCGGGTCTGCCCCTGCCTGCAGGAAGACCTCGGGCAGTCCGTCCGGCAGCACCACGCCCAGCGCATCGCGCAGGCGCGCGGCATCTTCCACCGCGGCCCAACTACTGCGTCCCGCCAGGGTCAGCGGGACGGCGCGGTGTTCGCGTTGCAGCGCCTGCAGGTGCATCGCCGCAGCGTCGCCGTCCGTGAGGCGTGCGCCCACGTCCGCCTCGCCCAGCGGCCCCAGCTCGCGCAGCAGATCGGCCACGCCTTCCTTGCCCGATGCACGCCGCTCTGGTGCCAGCCGCTGCAGTTCCAAACCGACCTGCTCCACCACCCCGGCATCCAGCAGCTCGCCCAGGTCGACCTGCCCCAGCAGGTCCCCGAGCAGACCGGCATCCAGCGACAGCACCGACGCGCGACGCTCGGCCAGCGGCACGTCGGTGCCGTACATGAACTCGGCCACATAGCCGAACAGCAGGTTCGCGGCGAAGGGCGACGGCACCTCGGTGGTGACCTCGGCGATCTCGACATTGCCCCTGGCCAGGCGCTGCATCAGCGTGTCCAGCGCATCGAGATCGTAGACATCCTGCAGGCACTCCCGGGCAGCCTCGATCAGGATCGGGAAGTCGGGGTAACGCTGCGCGATGGCCAGCAGTTCGGCCGCTCGCAGGCGCTGCTGCCACAGCGGTGAGCGACGCCCTGGCGTGCGCCGCGGCAGCAGCAACGCGCGCGCGGCGCACTCACGGAAGCGCGCGGCGAACAACGCCGAACCCCCCACCGCCTGGGTCACCTCGCGACGCAGCCGTTCCGGATCGAACAGGAACAGTTCGGCACCCGGCAGCCGCCCGGCGGAATCGGGAATGCGCACGATGATGCCGTCATCGCTGGCCACCACGGCCGGGTCCACGCCCCAGCGTTCCTGGATGCGCCCGGCCAAGGCCAGCGCCCAGGGATCGTGCACGCGCCGCCCGTAGGGCGAATGCAGCATCACCCGCCAATCGCCTGATTCGTCGCGGCAGCGTTCCACCACCAGCCGCCGGTCGGTGGGCAGCACGCCGGTCGCCTGGCGCTGCTCGTCGAGCAGGCCAACGATGTTGGAAATCGCGTTGGACTGCAGTCCCGACGCCTGCAACCGCGCCAGGTGCGCGGGCGCGATGTCGCCCGCCGCCGCGTCGGCATCCATCGCGGCCAGGAACGCGCCCACCGCCTCACCGAGTTCGGCCGGCCGACCCACGCCTTCGCCGCGCCAGAACGGCAACCGCGCCGAGCGTCCCGGCGCCGGCGTGACGACGACCTGGTCATGGGTGATCTGCTCGATCCGCCACGAGGTGGCGCCCAGGGTGATGACGTCGTTGACCCGCGACTCGTGCACCATCTCCTCGTCCAGCTCGCCCACCCGCCGCGAGCCGGCGCGTTCTTCGCCCTCTGGCAGCATCACGCTGTACATGCCACGGTCCGGAATGGTGCCGGCACTGGTCACCGCCAGCTGTTTCGCACCCGGCCGTGCGCTCAGTTGACCGGTCTGCCGGTTCCAGACCAGGCGCGGCCGGAACCCGGCGAAATCATCGGAGGGATAGCGCCCGGCCAGCATGTCCAGCGTCGCGTCGAAGGCACTGCGCGGCAGGCTGCGGTACGGCGCCGCGCGGCGCACGCAGGCGTACCACGCCTCGACGTCCAGCGGCTCCACGGACACGGCCGCCACGGTCTGCTGGGCCAACACGTCCAGCGGGTTGCGTGGCGGGTCCACGGCCTCGATCTGCCCGGCCAGCATGCGCTCGATCGCCACGGTGGCATCGATCAGGTCACGGCGGGTACGCGGGTAGACCAGGCCGGTGGACGTGCCACCCACCTGGTGGCTGGCGCGGCCGATCCGCTGCAGCGCGCTGGCCACCGAGGGCGGCGCGGCCACCTGGATGACCAGGTCCACCATGCCCATGTCGATGCCCAGCTCCAGGCTGGAGGTGGCCACCACGCAGCGCAGCGTGCCGTCCTTGAGCGACTGTTCGATATCGCGCCGCTGCTCCTTGGACACCGAGCCGTGGTGCGAGCGCGCGATCAGCGGCGGGCCACCGGCAGTGCGCGACGACGTGCCGCCGTTGGAGGACGCATATTGTTCCGGCGTGAGTGCGATGGGTGCCGTGCCTGCCTCACGCGCGATGCGTTCGGCGTACAGCTCGTTGAGGCGTGCGGTCAGCTTCTCGGCGACCCCGCGCGAGTTGGCGAACACGATGGTCGAGCGCCGCACCAGCACCTGGTCAAGGATGCTGGCTTCCACATGCGGCCAGATGGAGCCGACCCGACCGGGCAGCGCGTTCCCGCCCACCGGCCCCGCAGCGGGTGGCAGGTCGGCCATGTCCTCCACCGGCACCACGATGCGCACATCCAGTGCGCGCGGGCTGGCCGGATCGACCACCGTCACCGGCCGGTCGCCGCCGAGGAACGCGGCCACCTGCTCCACCGGTCGCACCGTGGCCGACAGCCCGATCCGCTGCGCGGGCGCGGACAGCAGCGCATCCAGCCGCTCCAGGCTGAGCGCCAGGTGGCTGCCGCGCTTGCCGCCCGCCACCGCGTGGATTTCATCGATGATCACCGTATCCACGTCACGCAGGGTGTCGCGCGCCTTCGAGGTCAGCATCAGGAACAGCGACTCGGGCGTGGTGATCAGGATGTCCGGCGGGCGGCGGACCATGCGGGCGCGCTCGGCCGGCGGGGTGTCGCCGGTCCGCACCGCGACGCTGAGCGCCACGCTCGGATCACCGCGGCGGGCGCGCTCGGCGTCCACACCCTGCAGCGGCACCTGCAGGTTGCGCTGGATATCCGCGCCGAGCGCCTTGATCGGCGAAATGTAGACCACGCGCGTGCGTGGCCTTGGCGCGGCACGCCGCTCGGCCGACGTCGCGTCGCTTTCCCGCTGGCGCACGCGGTAAAGCTGGTCGATGGCATGCAGGAAGGCGGCCAGGGTCTTGCCGGAGCCGGTGGGTGCGATGACCAGCGTATGCTGCCCGGCGCCGATGGCATTCCAGGCCTGCGCCTGTACGGGTGTCGGTGCCGGAAACGCCGACGCAAACCATTCGCGCGTGGCGGGTTGGAACGCGTGCAGGGCGTGTGGTGCGGAGGACTGCGTGCGGGGCATGGCGCCGAGGCGACGGAAGCGGGTCTCCACCATACCCCGGCCGGGCATGAGCACACCATGATGGGGCCAGGCCGCAACCGGGCACACGCCATGCGTGCGCCCGGCCGGTACTCAATTGCTGCTGGCGGCAGGGTTTTCCATCTTGGCCTGCGCCTTCTCCAGCGACTTCTTCAAGCTGAGCGTGTCCGCGCCCTGCGACGGGGGGAACGCCATCAACGACTTCAGGTGCTCGGCGATGATCGGACCGCCGGCAGCCGGTGCCCACATCTTGGCGGCGAAGAACTTGCGGCCGATGTAGCCCCACTCGGGAGACTGCGGGTCCATCTTTTCCATCGGGTCCATGCGCAGGTTGAAGATGTACGGAACGGAGGGATAGTACTTCTCGTCCCACCAGCTGCCCTCGCGCTTGACCCCGATATGCATCTTCCAGTTGTTCACGCGCACCGCCATCAGGTCGGTTTCGTCGTAGTAGAAGATCTCCCTGCGCGCGGAGGTCTTCGAGTCGCCGGTCCAGTGGTCGAGGTTGTTGTAGCCGTCCAGGTGCACCTTGAACTTCGTGCCGTTGAGGGAATGCCCTTTGAGCAGGTCTTCCTTCAGATCGGGCAGCCCCGCCGCGGCCGCCAGCGTCGCAAACACGTCCTCGTGGTTCTGGATCTCGTTGGACACGCTGCCGGCCGGGATCCTGGCCGGCCACTTGACCAGGTGCGGGACACGTACGCCACCTTCCCAGGTGGTGCCCTTCTCGCCACGGAACGGCGCATATCCGCCGTCCGGCCACAACATCATCTCGTTGCCGTTGTCGGTGCTGTAGATGACGATGGTGTTGTCTTCGATGCCCAGCTCACGCAGCTTGTCGAGCAGCTGCCCGACCTGCTCGTCGTGCTCGAGCATCTTGGCGCGGACCACGTCTTCTTCCGCCCTGCCCTCATCCACCGCCTTCTGGATCCACTTCTTTGGCGAATGCGAGTGGATGTGGATGGCTGTGGTGTTGAACCAGCAGAAGAACGGCTTGTCACCTTTACCGACGCGATCGAGCCAGTCCAGCGTCTTCTCCACGACCTCGCCGTCGAAGGTTTCCATGCGCTTGCGGGTCAACGGACCGGTGTCTTCGATCTTCTGCTTGCCGACGCGGCCGAACTTGGCGTCGGTGGCGGGATCGTCCTTGTCGGTCGCGAACGCATGCAGCACACCGCGCGGCCCGTAGGTCTTCCTGTATTCCGGGTTCTTCTGGCCCGGGTAGTCCAGTTCTTCCGGTTCCTCCTCGGCATTGAGGTGGTAGAGGTTGCCGAACCATTCGTCGAAGCCGTGGACGGTGGGCAGGAACTCATTGCGGTCGCCAAGATGGTTCTTGCCGAACTGCGCGGTGGCGTAGCCGACCGACTTCAACACTTCGGCCAGGGTCGGGTCACTGGCTTGGATGCCGCGGGTCGAGCCCGGAATGCCGATGGTGGTCATGCCGGTGCGGATGGGCAGCTGGCCCATGATGAACGCGGCGCGGCCTGCCGTGCAGCTGGGCTGCCCGTAGTGGTCGGTGAACAGCATGCCTTCGTAGGCGATGCTGTCGATGTTGGGCGTGTGGCCCATGAGACCGTGGGTGTAGGCACCGACATTCCACATGCCGATGTCGTCGCCCCAGATCACCAGGATGTTGGGTCGGTCGCCTGCGTTGCCGGTGTCGCCCTTCTTTTTCGCGGACGTGGTGTTGGCTGCCTTGGTCACTGCACTTCTCCCGTTGCACACGATGGGGTGAGTACGCAGTCTCCAGCACCGCGCAGGCGCGCTCCTCAGTAGTTGTACCGGGATGCGCTGCGAAAATGACGCAAACGCGTGCACCGGCACGGCTAGTGCTCTGTGATGCGGCTGTTCAGGCGCAGCACCGGAATCGCCACCAGAACCCCGACCACCACATACAGCAGGATCGCGACCAACACCGCCTTTTCATCAGGGAAGTTGGTGGTGGCGATGCCCATCGCCACGCCGGGATGGCGGGTGGCCGCCGCCAGCGAGAGCGCGGTGCGGTTGCGTGGCGACGCGCCGCCGGCGAGGTTGCCCGCCAGCAGCCCGGCGATGATGATGCCGACGATGGCCAGCAGCGTGCCCCCGCCCAGAAGGTGCCGGATGGCGGGCAGCAGCAGCACCAGCAGCACCAGCGCGCAGCCCACCAGCAGCAGCCCGGCGGCCTTGGCCAGCACGTCGGCCACCTTCTCCGCATGGCCGCGCAGGACGCGCTGCAACGCCAGACCGGACAGCAGCGGCAGCAGGATGGTGATCGCCAAGGTCATGGCGAGGCGGCCGAACGATATCTGCGGGTCGACACCGAACGCTCGCCCCAGCAGTTCCAGACCCAGCGGCGAGGCGATCGGCGACACCAGCGCGGCGCCGACCAGCAGCCCGGTGATGTAGGCGCCGTCGGCGCCGGACTTGAGCTGGCGCTTGGGCAGCAGCGGCGGGATCGGCGAGACCGACAGGATCAGGATCGCCACCTTCACCTCATGCTTGAGCGCCACATTGGCCACGATCAATGCCGCCACGATCGGCACGATCACGTAGATGGCTGCAAACGCCCGCAGCCCGAGACGCCAGTTCCTGAACAGATACAGGACGTCGGCCGCGTGTGCCCGCAGCGCCAGGGCCAGCACGCTGAGGAAGACGCTGGCGATGATCAGCAGTTTGAGGGTGGCGATGTATTCCATGACCTGCTCGCGACAAGAGAGGGGCTAGTGCGGGAATACCTCGACGTCCACTCCATGAATCGTGCCGTCGAAGCGGAAGGGACGACGATCGACGTAATCGGGTGACACCGGCGAACCGAGGTCCACGCCCACGCCGAAGGTCTCGCTGGCGGTGAACGCGGCGGGCACGGTACGCGCCACCAAGACCTGCGCCACCATTCGACCGTCGACCTCGAGGGTGACATGCGCTGCCGTCATCGGCTCAGGCGATGCCATCGTGGTCTCCACCACGATCACGTGTTCCCCGCTGCCTATCGGCGAACGGCTGCGTGCCTGGAAGCGCTCCAGGATCAGCATGTTGTACTCGTAGACCAGTTCACCCTGGTCCATGAACAGCGTGACCCCACCGGAGAATCCACCGAGGGCGTAGAGCACGCCGCTGGCACGCTCTCCCGTCGCGACCGTCACCTTCACGCGGCTGCTTTGCCGCCCAAGCCCAGGTGCCGTGAACTCCGGCATGCGTACCGTGCTGGCGTCGAAGCGCCAATGCGTATAGGGTGAGGCAATCCGGTCTTCCGGATGGATCCGCAGCCACAACCCGGCGCCCACCGGCCAGACCAGGTTGTCGCGAGATACCTCCTTGAACTGCGCCTTCAACGCCTCCAACCGCTCGGGATGTACGGCGGACAGGTCGTGCGCCTGGCTGAAGTCTTCATCCAGGTTGTAAAGCTCCCACGGCTCGGCCGCCATGTCCCAGTCTTTCAGACCGCGGGCCGTGCTGGCCGTGTCCCAGGGCACGAAGGGACCGAACGCGCACGCATACCAGCCATCAACATAGATGCCGCGGCTGGCATTGTTCTCGAAATACTGTACTTTCTTGCGGCCATCGGCCTCGGCGGCGTTGAACGTGTAAGCAAAGCTCACGCCGTCCAAGGGCTTTTGGCGATGCCCGTCGACGACCTCCGGCGGCGTGATGCCGATGACCTCGTACAGCGTTGCCGCAATGTCGTTGACGTGATGAAACTGGCTGCGCATCTTTCCGTTCGGCTCGATTCGCCTTGGCCAGGACAACGCCATGGCATTTCGGGTGCCCCCAAAATGGCTGGCCACCAGTTTGGTGTGGTGGAACGGTGTATTGCCGGCCCATGCCCAACCGGCGTGGTACATATTGTCGGTGCGAGGTGAACCCAGCGCGTCCAGTCCGCCCAGCGCATCCAGCGCCGACAGCTGTTCTGCGACGGTGTTGGGAATATTGTTCTGCGCCAGCAGTTCACTGATGCTGCCGCGCTGCCCTTCGGCGCTGGAACCGTTGTCGCCGAAGAGGTACAGAACCAGGGTGTTCTCATGCTGGTCCAGTCGTTCCAGTTCGTCCAGCAGCCGGCCAACCTGGGCGTCCACGTGCTCCAGAAAGCCGGCGAACACCTCCATCAGGCGGCGCTGGAACGGCTTTTCTGCCTCTGGAATATCGGCCCATGCCTGCATCGACTCGGCGCGAGGGGTCAGCTCGGCGCTGTCGGGAATCCAGCCCAGCGACTTCTGCCGCGCAAATACCCGCTCCCGATATGCATCCCAGCCGTCGTCGAAGCGCCCTGCGTAGCGGTCCGCCCAGGACTTGAAGACATGGTGCGGACCATGTGCCGCGCCAGGTGCCCAGTACATGAAGAACGGCGCATCCGGGGCGAACGCGGTATGTCTGCGCAGCCACTCGATACCCTTGTCCGCCAGATCCTCGGACAGATGGTAGCCATCGTGGTTGGGCGGCTCGACCGCAGTGGTGTTCTCGTACAACCGCGGCTCCCATTGCGAGGTTTCACCGGCGATGAAGCCGTAGAAGTGATCGAAGCCATGGCCATTGGGCCATCGATCAAACGGCCCCATCGCGGTGGTCTGGTCAGCCGGTGAGTTGTGCCACTTTCCGAACGCAGCGGTCTTGTAGCCGTAGTGGCGGAGGACTTCGGCCACGGTGGCGGTATCCTTGGTGATCACACCGGTGTAACCATCCCAGTCGACTGCCCGTTCGGCGATGGTGCCCGAATGTACCCGGTGGTGGTTGCGACCGGTCAGCAGTGCGGCGCGTGTCGGTGAACAGATCGACGTCGTGTGGAAGCGGTTGTAGCAGATGCCTGCGCTGGCCACCCGGCTGAAGGCCGGCGTTTTCACCTCACCGCCAACGGTGTTGGCGAGGCCGAAGCCCACGTCGTCGAGCAGGATCACCAACACGTTCGGTGCGTCGGCCGGAAGGTGGCTGGGACGGGCGCGGCGCTGGTGCCGAGACTCCACCAACGAGTACCCGGCATCGCTTGCCGATGGGGGCGCGGGGAACGGAAGTGTGGCGCCGGGAGAATGACCGCTCATATTGACTGACCTCTGTCATATTTCGATGGCGCGGTGTCATTGCTTGCGAAGATAGGCCTTCATCTCAGCGTGCTGGTCGAGCACGTCTTCGCCGCTCACATCGATGACAACGCGTCTGAGTTCGCCGCCGTAACGGAACGGCGGAGTGTACCGAGGACTGACCGGCGCGCCGCTGTCCATGCCCACCAGCAGCGCGCCACCCTGCCCCAGCCGGATCGGAACGGTGTGCGGCAACTCTCCGCTGCCGATGGCAACCCCGTCCAGCAGCAACGTCACCTTGGCAGGCACGCCTTTGCCGTGCTTGATGTCCGGCGTGCCGGTCGGTTCGAACTGCATGCCCAGCAGATGATGGCCGCTGGGAAGCGGATCGTTCGATGTCACGTAGAAGTAGTCCAGCGCGAGATAGTTGTGCAGGTAGCACAACCGGTTGCCCTGCACGTAAAAACTGAATCCGCCATCATTGCCGCCGAAGCTCAGCAGTACGCCATCGGCGCCGCCTGCCGGAATGTGCACCTCGGCCACGAAGCTGTGCGGACGATTGAGAGTCCTGGGCGCCGCGGCGGCTACGACCCCTTGAGTATCAGGGTAGAACACATAGCGCTGCTGGCTTTCCGCAACCCGCGGCCGTTCCAGTGCGATGCGTTGGGTGCCGCGGCTGTCGATCGGCAGTACGTTGTACCTGCCCGCCTCTACATACCAGCGGCCCACCATTTCGATCAGCCGGTCCGGCTCCTGTGCTGCCAGGTTGCGGGTCTCGGCGGGATCCGCGGCCACGTGGTAGAGCTCCCAGCCATGCGCATCGAGGTCATTGAGCATGTCGTGGCTGATCTCGTCACCAAACGCGCGGCCCGATGCGGCGAACGAGGTACCGGGCCACGGGCACACCGCACGCCAGCCGTCGTGATAGAGCGAGCGGTGGCCCAGCATCTCGAAGTACTGGGTGAGGTGAACTTCGCCGGACCCGCCATCCAGTGCCGTGGGCAGCAGGCTGACCCCCGCCATGGCGGCCTGGGTCACGCCGTTGATCGACACCGGCTCGGCAATGCCCAAGGCATCCAGCACGGTCGGCACCATGTCGATGATGTGGCAGTAGTGGTGGCGGATCAGCCCCTTTTGCGCGATGCCCTTGGGCCAGGCCAGGATGAACGGGTCGGTGCTTCCGCCCCGGTAGGTCTCGCGCTTCCAGCGGCGGAACGGGGTGTTGCCGGCGTGGGTCCACCCCCAGGGGAAATGATTGAAGGTGGTGGGGCCGCCGATCTCATCGATGTGCTTGAGCCCATCTGCCACGGTGTCGGCAACGTTGTTGAAGAAGCGGCATTCATTGACCGACCCGGTCGGCCCGCCTTCGGCGCTGGAGCCGTTGTCGGACACGAGCATGATCAGTGTGTTGTCGTACTCGCCAATGTCCTTGAGGAAGGTGATCAGCTCGCCGACGTAGTGGTCGGTGTGCTCCAGGAAGCCGGCAAAGACTTCCATCATCCGCGAGAACAGGCGGCGTTCGTCCGCGCCCAGCGCGTCCCAGTCCTGCACGTCCGGGTCGTGCGGCGACAACTCGGTACCGGCAGGAAGTACGCCCAATGCAAGCTGGCGCTCGAACACCCGCCGACGGTAAACGTCCCAGCCCTCATCGAAGGCTCCGGCGTAGCGGTCGGCCCATTCCTTGGGGACGTGGTGAGGCGAGTGCATCGCACCCAGCGCGAAGTAGCAGAAGAACGGCTTCTCCGGAGCAACCTGCTTGGCATCGGCGATGAACGAACGCGCCCTGCGCACCAGGTCGGGAGTCAGGTGGTAGCCCTGTTCCGGGGTGAAGGGCGGCTCGGTCTGGTGGTTGTCATGAACCAGCTCCGGGTAGTACTGATGCGTGTCGCCGCCGAGAAAACCGTAGAAGCGCTCGAAGCCGCGCCCCAGTGGCCAGCGGTCGTACGGGCCGGCGGCGGTATTGGTTTCCTCCGGCGACAGGTGCCACTTGCCGAGGCAGTACGTGTTGTACCCCACCTTTTTCAGGATCTCGGCAATCGTGCCGTTCTCGAACGGCATGTAGCCATCGGTGCCGGGAAATCCGGTGGAACCGTTGGACAGGCACCCCATGTGGTTGGAGTGATGGTTGCGACCGGTGAGGATGCATGAACGAGAGGGGGAGCACAGCGCGGTGGTGTGCATGTTGTTGTACAGCAGCCCGTCCGCAGCGAGCGCGTCGATGTTCGGGGTCCGGATCGGGCTGCCGTAACAGCCCAGGTGGCCGTAGCCCGTGTCGTCAAGGACGATGAACAGCACGTTGGGTGCGTCTGGCGGCGCACGTACGGGCTCGGGCCACGCCGGTGACGACCGGTCCGGCGTGCGACCAACGATGCCGGGAAAGCGCGATCCAGCCTTGTATTCCTTGAGCGTCACGGTGGCATCCTCTGGGCGGCGCGCGGGCAGCGGCGGATGGATGCAGCGTCGGCGCGTTCGGCGCGCGTGGCAAGACGGGCAACTACCGTTCTGCCGTAGGTATTTCTACTGACTGCGGCGGCCCGGTAGATTTACTGTCCGAGGTACCGAAGTGACACGCATGCGACCACGGCCCCGCCGCGGCACACTGCAGCGAGCCCGTCGGATGCGGGGCCTGTAGTTGGCGGAGGCCTTTTCCGCGGCCTGGCTGTCTGTACGTTCAGGAGCATGACGATGAAGATCAATCCGGTGCGTGTGGTGCTGTCCCTGCTGCTGTCGGCCATCATCCTGATCGCCGCACCCCTGGTGCGTGCGCAGCAGCCCCCCCCTTCCAGTGCCACCGCCGCCCCCGCGGACGCCGAGCGGCCGCGCAGTTCCAACAAGTGGCGGATCGTGTTCGATGAGCGCGCCAAGTCTGACGGCACAATCCGTTTCCGGGTCTGGCCGCGGGGCGGGACGCCGGTCCAGGTCGACGTCGCCGTGGTCGACGGCGAGTCGGAGAACCACATCGCCGCCGCCGCCCGCGACGCTCTACGGGTTGCGTTGGGCAAGGGCTACCACGTGGAGATCGATGACGGCGAAGACGTGCTGGTGAAGGCGCGCCATGGCACGGGCGACTTCGGGCTGCAGCTGGTCGGCAGCACGGTGAAGGACGTGGACATCAAGCTGCGCCGCGAATAGCACTGCGTTCCGATCACTGCCCGCTCGCAGTCACCGTGCACGTCGCAATGACCACGATACTACTGCCGGCGGGCAAGCTGGGCACGGTCTGGTGTCCACGCAGCTGGCCGTCGCCTGCCGCCACCGCCGCACCGCTGGCGGGGCTGCCGGTCCTGGCGATGGTGACCGCCCCATTCGGGACTGCGTGGCTGTCACTGGATGGCGGAGTCCACGCAGATCCGCATGCGTCTGGCCTCAGTCGTGGCCCTTGCTCATGAACTGTTCCACCACGTTGGACATGTCGAAACTCTTGCCCCCCTGGACCGGTGGGTACTTGGCCAGGGTCACCAGGTGCTGCTGCATCAGCTCGCCCAGCGGCCCGGTCTGCCACGACACCTTCTGGATCAGGTGCCCGTAGGAATCACTGTTGTCGTAGCTTTCGAACGGGTCCATGCGGATGTTGAACACCAGCGGCTTGCTGCGGCCGACGATGTTGCCGTAGTAGTCTTCGGCGGTGGAAAAGTGCCACTTCCATGGCCCCATCCGCAGCGCGGTCAGCCGCGACTCGTTGTAGTGGAAGATGTGATTGCGGGCAGAGGCATCGGTCTTGCCGAGCCAGTAGTCCAGGTTGTTCTCGCCGTCGATGTACTGCTTCTTCTCCTCCAGCACCTTCCCGCGCACGTCCTCCACCCCAGCGGCCGCCGCCAGCGTGGTGAACATGTCCTGGTGGGCCTGGATGCCGTTCTTGAGCTGCAGCGGCGCAATCACGCCCGGCCAGCGCAGCATCGAGATGACGCGCACGCCGCCCTCGTAGGTGGTCATCTTCTCGCCCCGCCACGGCGTGGTTCCCCCGTGCGGCCAGGACGAGTGCTCCGGCCCGTTGTCGGTGGAGTACCAGACGATGGTGTCCTCTTCGAGCCCGTTCTCCTTGAGGAAGGCGGTGACCAGGCCAACATCGTGGTCGTGCTGCAGCATGCCGGAGCCGTGCAGGTCCGCTTCGGAGGTGTACTTCTCGGCGGCATACCGCCACGTGTCATTGAGCCGGGTGTAGAGGTGCATGCGGCTGGTGTTGAGCCAGACGAAGAACGGTTCATCGGCGTCCTTGGCCTGCTTCATGAACGCCAGCGCCTTCGGAATGAACTCTCCTGCATCCACGTCGTGCATGCGTTCCTGGTGCAGCGGCCCGGTGTCGACGATCTTCTGCTTCCCCACGCGCCCGAAGCGCGGATCCTCGGTCGCATCGTCGTTGTCGGTCGCCCAGCTGTGGATGACCCCGCGCGCACCGAACTTCGTTTCGTAGGCCTCCAGACTGCCGGCATAGGCCTCGGCGAAGTGCTTGTAGTCACGCTGCTCATCTTCCTCCGACACGTTCAGGTGGTAGAGGTTGCCGAAGAATTCATCGAAGCCATGGTTGGTCGGCAGGTGCTCGTTGCGATCACCGAGGTGGCTCTTGCCGAAGTGCCCGGTACGGTACCCGGCCTGTTTCAGCACTTCGGCCAGGCACGGAGAGGCCGGTTGCAGACCCAGCGCGTCGCCGGGCTGGCCGACCGTGACCATGCCCGAGCGGATCGGGTACTGGCCGGTGATGAACGCCGCGCGCCCTGCCGTACAGGACTGCTGTGCGTAGTGGTCGGTGAAGCGGATGCCCTCATAGCCGATCGCATCGATGTTCGGGGTCGTATACCCCATCGTGCCCATCCCGTAGGCGCTGACATTCTGCCAGCCGATGTCATCGCCCCAGATCACCAGGATGTTGGGCTTCTTCTGCCGGGCATTCGCATTCATGGGAATCGTCCGTATCGCTTCGGGGGGCCTTGATTCTTGTCACTGCACACGGCCCCAGCCACGGTAGTTCTACCGATTCCAGTACCTTTACTTACCCCTTGGGCCACGGCGATGGCGCAGGTGCGTAGAAATACCGACTCCCGTCGCGCAGATTTGCCGATGCAGTGATGCCCGGCCCGTGCCAGTGTTGCGGCAGTCGGTGGCGAGACTCACGGCATGACACACGCATCTGCCAGCATGCGCCGGATGGCCGCACTGGTCATGGCTTGCCTGCTGCTGTCCTTCGGCATGCCGGCCCGTGGCCAGTTCGCCCCTTTGTTGGGTCCGACGGTCAGCGACGTCCCCCGTCCAGAACCCGCATCTAGCTGGCGCGTGGCATTCGACGACGGCGCCGCGTCGAACGGGACCATCAGCTTCCGGATCTGGCCGGGCGACGATTCGCCGATCCATGTGGACGTGCCGGTGCTCGACGGCGAAACAGAGGTGCAGATGGCCGAGACCGCCCGGGACGTCCTGGCCGCGCGCCTGGGTGTGCGCTACCTGGTCGTCGTTGTCGATGGCACGGATGTCGTGGTCAGGGCGCGCCGCGGTACCCCGGCCTTCACCGTGGAGCTGCTCCGCGATACCGCGCGCGATGTCGACGTGGCGGTGCAGCGGGACTGATCCGGCCGCTGGGCTATTCTTGGCAGGCATTCCGCCCAAGGTTTCTTCATGCGCACGCTCTATCCGCCCATCACGCCCTTCCGTGAACACCAGATCGCGGTCGATGACCTGCACACGCTGTTCGTGGAGGAATGCGGCACGCCTGACGGCATCCCGGTGGTGTTCCTGCATGGCGGGCCGGGTGCGGGCGTGTCACCCACTCATCGGCGCTTCTTCGATCCGGCGCGTTACCGGATCGTGCTCATCGACCAGCGCGGCAGCGGCCGGTCCACGCCATTCGGCGAACTGCGCGACAACACGACCGCGCACCTGGTGGCCGATATCGAACGGGTACGCACCCAGCTGGGCGTCGAACGCTGGCTGGTGTTCGGCGGTTCATGGGGGTCCACACTGGCCTTGGCCTACGCGCAGGCCCACCCCGAGCGCGCCACCGGGATCATCGTGCGCGGCGTCTACCTGGGGCGGGCGGAAGAAAACCGCTGGTTCAACGAAGCCGACGGCGGGGCGCGCTGGCTGTTTCCCGAGCGCTGGGCGCGCTATGCCGCGCACATTCCGGCGGACGAACACGGCAGCCTGATCGAGGCGTACTGGCAACGCATGGACAGCGATGACAGCGCGACCCGCATCGCCGCCGCGCAGGCGTGGCTGGGCTGGGAAGATTTCGCCGCTACGCTGGTGCACCAGGTCGACGCCGTCTCCGACGCCGACCCGCTGGACACCCTGGCCAAGGCGCGGATCGAGGCGCACTACTTCCGCCACAACGCGTTCCTGGCACATGGGCAGCTGCTGCGCGACATCGACCGCATCCGTCACCTGCCCGGGGTGATCGTGCAGGGGCGCTACGACATCATCTGTCCGCCGCGCAGCGCCTGGGACCTGGCCCAGGCCTGGCCGGAAGCCCGGCTGGAGATGGTCCTGGCCGGGCACAGCGCGAACGAGGCGGCCACCACCGATGCACTGGTGCGGGCCACCGACGCGTTCGCCGATCAGGCCGCCTTGTAGCTCGGGTAGTCGATGTAGCCCTTCGCACCGCCGCCGTAGAACGTGGCGCGGTCCGGGGTGTTCAACGGCCAGCCGTGCTGCAGGCGCGCCACCAGGTCCGGGTTGCTGATGAAGGGCGTACCGAAGGCCGCCAGGTCGATCAGTCCCGCATCGATCAGCTGCTCGGCACTCTCGCGCGCCAGGCCGCCGGCGAGGATGACGGCAGTGTTGGGCAGGTTGCCCTTGATGGTGCGCAGCAGCCCCTGGAAGCCGGTTTCGGTGCCGGTGGCGACCACCTTCTGGCCGACCTGGAAGCCCGACTGGTTCATCAGGTGCACATAGGCCAGGTTGCGCGCGCCGATCTCCTTGCTGAGCGCTGCGTAGGTGCTGTCGATCCCGTCATACAGCGGCATGTCGAACAGCTGGCCATACGGTGACAGGCGGATACCGGTGCGGTCGGCACCGATGCGGGCGACCACCGCGTCGATCACCTCCAGGGTGAAGCGCAGCCGGTTCTCCATGCTGTCGGCCGAGTAACGGTCGGTACGATCGTTGACCAGCGGGTTGAGGAACTGCTCGTGCAGGTATCCGTTCGCGCCATGGATTTCCACGCCATCGAAACCCGCTTCGATGGCATTCGCGGCGGCCTGGGCGAACTCGCCCACGATGCGTGCGATCTCATCGGTCTGCAGCTGGCGCGGCACCGGCGGCGCGATCAGGCCGGGGGTGCCGGTCTCGTCATAGCCGTATGCCTGCGCGCCGACCGGCTGCTTCGAGCTGGCGCTGACCGGCAGCTTGCCGTCGGCCTGGATGGTCGGGTGCGACACCCGGCCCACGTGCCACAGCTGCGCCACGATCCGGCCGCCCACGGCGTGCACCGAATCGGTGGTCAGCCGCCAGCCCGCGATTTGTTCCGGGCGGAAGATGCCCGGATTGAACAGGTAGCCCTGCCCTTCCTGCGAGATCGGCGTGCCTTCGCTGACGATCAGGCCGGCGGTGGCGCGCTGGGCGTAGTACAGGGCGATGCGCTCGTCGGCGATGTCATTGGGCGCGCGTGCGCGGGTCAGCGGCGCCATTACCACGCGGTTGCGCAGCGGCGTGCCGGCGAGGTCGAACGGGGCGAACAGGGGGGAAGTCATTGCAGATGTCCTGGGGAGGGGCCCGCGCTTGCGGGCAGGCGACCATGCTAGGCAGATGCCGATAGAGCTACAATCCGGCCAACGAGCAAATCACAATTGCTTGATTCGCATTTATGGAGCCACCCCATGCAGCTCAAGGCCCTGCGCTACTTCCTGATGGTGGCCAGCACGCGCAGCTTCCTGGCCACCGCCCGCCACTTCCGGGTGCCGGCGTCGTCGGTGTCGCGGTTCATCGCGGCGCTGGAGAAGGACCTGGGCCGGCAGTTGTTCTACCGCAGCACCCGCGCGGTACGCCTGACCGAGGACGGCGAGCGCTTCCACCAGCAGGCGCGCGAGGCCATCGACCTGCTGGATGCGGCCGTGGACGATCTTGGGCGCAACGAAGGCCAGCTCAGCGGGCGGCTGCGGATCAATGCGCCGGAGGCTTTCGGGCGCCTGCATGTCGCCCGGGCGATCAATGCCCTGCAGACCGAGCATCCGGGCCTGGATGTCGAACTGCAGCTCACCGATGCCTACATCGACCCGGTGCAGGAAGGCGTGGACATCACGGTCCGGATCGGACCGCAGGTGGACTCTGGCCTCATTGGGCGGACCGTCGCCGCCCAGCGCCAGATCCTGGCGGCCAGCCCGGCCTATCTCGCCACACACGGCACGCCGCAGACCCCCGCCGACCTGCTGGAACATCGCTGCCTGCTCTACAAGGGCCAGTTCGGCACGCAGCGCTGGTATTTCCGGCAGGCGCTGGCCCAGCCGTTCGAGGGTGTCAATGTGAGCGGTCCGCTGTGCAGCAACAACGCGGAGGTCCTGCTCGCGGCCGCACTGGAAGGCCACGGCGCGGTGCTGTTTCCCAGCTGGCTGTTCAACCGTGACAGCTTCGCGCGCCACGAACTGGTGCCGCTGCTTGAGGAATGGGAGAGCTCGGTGACCACCGAGGTCTCCTACATCCAGCTGCTCTCACCGGAGAACAAACTCCGCTCGCGCAAGGTCCGCGAGGTCACGGCGTTCCTGCTGGAGGCCTTCGGCACCCCACCGCACTGGGACGCCACCGCCTGAAGCGGACCTCCGGATCATCCCAGGCAAGGATCCGTAGTGCCAGGCCGCGCGTGGCAACCGCGCGCAGCGCGGAGCAAACTTCCGAGGCCGACGCAACGCCGATGGCAATCATCGGACCGACGTTCAGACCCGCCGAAGCCGCCCATCAGGCGTTCATGACCGCTGAACAAGACCAGCCACGCAGGGCGTGGCACTACGGAGTACGACCGCGAGCGCACCCGTAGTGCCACGCCGTGCGTGGCAACCGCGCGCAGCGCGGAGCAAACTTCCGAAGCCGACGCAACGCCGATGGCAATCATCGAACCGGCGTTGAGACCCGCCGAAGCCGCCCATCGGGCGTTCATGACCGCTGAACCAAGACCAGCCACGCAGGGCGTGGCTCTACCGGGTACATCCTGCGCACGCATCCGTAATGCATGGCAACCGCGCGCAGCGCGGCACCATCCCCGGCGAACCTAAGGCGCGGGCCGCTTTCTTTCGGTGACCAGCCGGTATGCCCCCACGGCCATCGGCAGGATGGACAGCGCCGACAGCAGGTGCGCAACCGCCGAGAGGCTTGGCCGGGTGTTGGTCGCGTCCAGGTGGGCAGCCCATTGGCTTGCGGCCTGGTAGATCGCTATGCCGATGATGATGAGCACCAGGGCCCAGAGCTTTCTCGAATCCATGTCATTCCCCTGTCGATTGAATGGATGCGCGGCACGCTCCCCGTGCCGGGCGTGGGCGACTTTGACAGGTTGTGGTGGTGGGTGCACGCAGCCACCCATGGGGTGGCTCTACGGTGCGGGATGCCTTTGGGTGCAGCCACCCCGTGGGGCTGGCTCTACGGGTTTGCCTTCAGCCACCCATGGGGGTGGCTCTACCGGGTTCGTGGGCGGTTTGGCTGCGGGTTTTACTGTAGACCGGGCTGGGCGGAGCTGGCACGCTCGGGCCGTTCGTGCCGTGCTCCCTCCGCGCCGAGGCCCTTGGTGGATGCGATCAACGCCCGCTGCCGCGCCGTTCTCGTGCCCCGGCACGCGCAGGCGCTCGCGCGGGGCCTGGTGCTGCTGGGCTGCCTGATGCTGGGAGGGTGCGTCACCCTGCCCCGCAATCCGGTGCCTGCCGATCAGATCGCCTGGGCGACGGTGCCCGGCATGCCGGATGTGCGTGGCTGGGCCGGACGGCCGAACCGGGACATGCAGGTCGATTTCGAACGCTCGATGCACGACGAGCGCCCGGACGACTTTCCCGTCGCCAGCGATGGACGCATTCACTACCCGCATCTGGCCCTGTCCGGCGGGGGTGCCAATGGTGCCTTCGGTGCCGGCTTCCTCAACGGCTGGACGGCGACCGGCACCCGCCCCACCTTCAAGATCGTCACCGGCGTATCCACCGGCGCGCTCATGGCGCCCTACGCGTTCCTCGGCGCGGAGTACGACGAGGCGCTCAAGCGCTTCTACACCACCACCTCCGATGCCGACGTGTTCACTGCCGGCAACCCGGTCATGGCGCTGCTGCGGCGCGATTCCCTCGCCCACACCGCGCCGTTGGAAGCCTTGATCGCCCGCGCCATCGATGCGCCGCTGCTGGCCCGGATCGCCGCGGAACACCGCGCCGGCCGCCGCCTGTACATCGGCACCGCCGACCTGGATTCCCGCCAGTTCGCGGTGTGGAACATGGGGCTGATCGCCACGCGGGAGTCGCCGGAGGCGCTGGCACTGTTCCGGCGTGTGATGCTGGCGTCGGCGTCGATACCAATCGCGTTTCCGCCGGTGCTGATCGAGGTGGACGTGCATGGGCAGCGCTACGACGAGATGCACGTCGACGGCTTCGTCGCCGCCAACATCTTCCTGCACGCCGGCATCATCGATCCGCAGCGCATCTACACGCGACTGTCGCGCGCGCCGGCCACCTACGACACCTTCATGATCCACAACGGCCAGCTCAACGCCGCCTCCGATCCGGCGGAGCGTTCGCTGCGGGGCATCGCGTTCCGCACCATCGAAGTTGCCGGCCGCGCCGGCATGATCGGCGATCTTTTCCGCGAGTACGCCTACGCACGCCGCGACCGCGCGCGGTTCGCCTGGGTCACCATCGATTCCACGCTGGCGTTGCCCGACGCGACCAGCTTCGACCCCGCCCGCATGACGGTGCTTTACGGGATCGGGTACGCGCGTGCGCGCGACGGCCCGGTATGGCTGTCGCGCCCGCCCGGAATGTCCCCCGCCGACGACCCGTGACCGCAGCTGCACGGACCGGCTGGGTCACCCTGCACCGGCGCGTCCTCCACTGAAGTGATCAGCAGCCGTCTTCGTTCGGCACTCTCCGCGTCAAGACCGACCTCACGCCGCGCTCGCGCGCACCCTCACGCGAACAGACCGGCGAATAACATCAGGCGGCCCATGCTGCTGCTTCACTCACCGCAGGAGCTGCACCATGCCGATCAAAACGATGGAAGACCTGTTCATCCACGAACTCTCCGATATCTACAGCGCGGAGAAGCAGCTGACCAAAGCCCTTCCCCGCCTTGCGCGCGCCGCCACCCATCCGGAACTCGTGGCAGCCTTCGAGACGCACCTGGAGGAAACCGTGGGCCAGGTCGAGCGGATCGACAAGGTGGTCGAACTGTTGGGGATCAAACTGAAGCGCATCAAGTGCGCGGCAATGGAAGGCCTGGTCGAGGAAGGTAAGGAGGTCATCGATGGGGTGGAGGAAGGTCCGGTCCGCGATGCCGCACTGATCGGCGGCGCGCAGAAGGTGGAACATTACGAGATCGCCTCCTACGGCACCATTGCGGCGCTGGCCAAGCAGCTTGGCTACAAGGACGCGTTGCCGCTGTTGCTGGACACCCTGGCGGAAGAAAAGGCGACCGATGAGAAGCTGACCTTGATCGCAAAATCCAGCAGCGCTGCCCAGCCCGCGAAGGCCGCCTGATCGATCGGAGTGGACACAGCGATGCGCATTCTTTCCCGCGCCTCCGTTTTCCTGTGGGTGCTGACCGCGCTTAGTGGCTGCACCCAGCAGGCGGCCACCCCCGCTGCGGCAGCGACGCCGCCCAGCGGCGCCGACCCCGGCGCGGCCAAGGCCACCGCCGTGGCCGCGACAGCCGCCCCGGCCTTTGCTGAAACAGCGCCTGGCATCGCCATCAACGCCGTGCCCGGCATGACGCTGCGTCATGACTTCAAACGCACGTACCTCACTTCCGATGGCTGGGCCGTGTTCGCCCCGCCCGACACTGCGGGCACACCCTTGGCGGCGCTGCTGCTGGACGGCTCCAACGAGGTCACCGCCGCCGAACTGCGACTGGGGCGCAATGACGCCTCCGCGGCGATGGCGGCCTGCCTCACGCCGCCCGCCGAGGCGACCGGTACGACCCGCATCATCGATATCGACGGCATCCCGTTTACGCATTTCAGCGCAGGCGATGCGGCCATGAGCCACTACATGTCAGTGGAAAGCTACCGCGCGGTGCAGCATGACCGCTGCTACGCCATCGATCTGCTCGTGACCGGCACCCGCGCGGAGGTCTACGACCCACCGCGCACGCCGCCCTTCAGCACTGAAGAGGCGAAACAACGGCTCGCCGAGGCACTGAAGGCCGTGCGTTGGGTGGAGTGAGCGTCTGCGCCTGCGGCGTTCGCCGCAGGCGCAATTGAGCCACGCAGGGCGTGGCTCTACGGGGTGGGCGCTACCGGCGCCGCAGGCGCTGCAGCGGGGGGTGTCGGGGCCGCGGTCGGCGTGATCCGCCAGATGGTGTTGGCCAGGTCGTCGGCCACGATCACCGCGCCCTTTGGATCGACGGTCACACCCACCGGACGGCCGCGGGTCTTGCCGTCATCGGTGCGGAAGCCGGTGGCGAAATCGATGGCCTCCCCGGCCGGCTTGCCGTCACGGAACGGAACGAACACCACCTTGTAGCCGACCGGCGGGTTGCGGTTCCAGCTGCCGTGCTGGCCAACGAATACACCGTCGGTGAAGGTGCCACCCACGGCAGCGTTGGCGAATGACACGCCCAGCGCGGCCACGTGCGAGCCCAACGCATAGTCGGGTGCCAACGCGGAGGCAACCTTGTCCGGGTTCTGCGGCATCACCCGCCGGTCCACGTTCTTGCCCCAATAGCTGTAGGGCCAGCCGTAAAAGCCGCCGTCCTTCACCGACGTGAGGTAATCCGGCACCAGGTTGGGCCCGATCTCGTCGCGCTCGTTGACCACCGCCCACAGCACCCCAGTGCCCGGCTGCACCGCCAGCGCGGTCGGATTGCGGATGCCGCTGGCGTAGGCGCGGTGCGCGCCGGTCTGCGCATCGATCTCCCAGACCTGGGCGCGGTCGATCTCGGCCGCCATGCCGCGTTCGGTGATGTTGCTGTTGGAGCCGATGCCCACGTACAGGTGCTGGCCATCGGCGCTGGCGGCCAGCGACTTGGTCCAGTGATGGTTGATGGCCGACGGCAGGTCGGTGACCTTGGTGGGCGCACCACTGGCCCTGGTCTGGCCGTCGGCGTAGTCGAAGCGCACCAACGCGTCCTGGTTGGCGACATACAGCGCGTTGCCCACCAGCGCCAGGCCATAAGGGGCGTTGAGTTTGTCGGCGAAGACCGTCTTCAGCTCATACACGCCGTCGCCGTCTGCGTCGCGCAACAGGGTGAGGCGATTGCCGCTCTTCACCTGGGTATTGCCCTTGGCCTTGATCTTGCCCGCAATCACGTCCTTGGGCTTGAGGTTGGGCGCGCTGCCGCCGCGCCCTTCGGCCACCAGGATGTCGCCGTTGGGCAGCACCAGGGTCTGGCGCGGAATGGCCAGGTCGGTGGCGATCGCCGAGACCTTGTAGCCGGCCGGCACGGTCGGCACCTGGTCGCCCCAGGCGGTGGGCTGGGCAATGGTCATGTCCGGCATCACGCCGCGGTGAGGCTTCGGCAGTTCCGGATTGGCCCCCAGCTGGTTCATGTCAGGCGCCTTGCCGCTGCAGGCAGCCAATGCCAGGGCGAGTGTGGAGACCGCCAGTCCCTTCGATGTCGACCGGTTCACAGGGCACCTCCCACGCGCACGCGCAGACTGGCAAAGCCCAGCCAGGTCGCCAGCAACGCAAGCACCGTGGCAATCACCGACCACATCAACGCCGCCGGCATGATCGCCCACGCGTCGCGCGCGTGCTGCAGCGAATTGACGAAGCCCACGATCCAGGTCGCCGCCAGCACCACCACATAGAACACATGCCGGCTGCCGCGCACCAGGCCCACCAGGCCACACAACAGGGCCAGCGTGGTCATGACCATCGCCCCCACCAGCAACCAGGAGGCGAAGTTGCTCCACTGGATTTCGTAGGTGTTCCAGTAGGCGTAGTCGGCCAGCAGCGCGCCAAGGAACAGCGGCAGCACGCCACCGAGCACGGCGGCGTGGAACGGATGGATGACCCAGTGGCGGGTCACGACGACGGTTGAGGACACGGCGGTCTCCTGAGGGGAATGCAACCGGTATCCTGCCACCGCCGGCGTGACGGGGGGTTGATGCGCTCAGCGCCAGTGGGCGGGCAGCTTCCGCGTGCGGGTGTGGTACTTCATCGTGCCGTCGCGCAGCGTGCCCACCGTGGTCTGCAGGTGTTCGCCATCGGCCGACAGCGATTCTTCCCAACTGGCCATCTGCTGCAGCTGCCCGTCAACATAGCGATACGTCTCGCTTGCATGCGAGCAGCAGCCGCCGCGTGAGGCGGAGGTGAGGGTGCGCGTCGCCGGGTCGATGTCCAGCTGCGACAGGCTCGACAGCATCGGATCGAACACAAAGCCTTTGGCCGCTGGATCGAACAGGTAGAGGTTCCGTGTGGCATTGGGGCCCGCCCCGCCGGAGTAGGCCGGCACACTGAGGTCGGGCCAGCCGTCAAAATTGGCGTCCACCAGCTGCAGCACCTCCGGGCCGGCCGCCATCGGCTCGGCATCGATGTCGCGCAGGATCTGCCGGCGCCGGCCGGTCGCGGCATCCAGGATGTCGATGGCCTGCAGCACCGCTTGATCGTCGTCGGCGGGCGCTACGACCAGCACGAAGCGCAGCGTGGCGGTCGCGGCCTGCTGGGGAATGCGCATCGCCGCGCCGTCGAGATCATCCCGGCGGATCCAACCGGGCGTTGGCACGCCGTCCGCCGCCACGTCCTCGATGCCGATCCATTCCGCTCCCCTGCTGAGCACACCGGCGTAGCGTCCTGCCGCAAGCGTGCCCGACGGCGTACTGTCCTCGGCGCGCGGGTAGATCGGCGTATCCACCGTCGCCGCGAACACGTCGATATAGGGCCGTGACGCCTGCAGCTCAAACCCATCGCGAAAGTGGCTGACCTGGTAGTGCTGGAGATGGCCGCCGTAGGATTCGGGCGCACACACACCACTGACCGCGCAGGCGCCGATCTCATCCGGCGTGGGCTTGCGGGTGGCGGGAATCTGCTCGGTCCGGAGCAGCGTCTTCTGGTCGGCCCAGCGCAGCGTGAACCCGCGTTCGGTCCAGGCAAGCGCCGCTTCGTGGTCGGCGCTGCCGATGTTGGTCCGGCAGAATGGCTGTGCCTCCGAACGCTCGTTCCAGCCGGGAAACGCGTAGGCCGGGCACAACCGGTTGGCGCCGTTGATGTCGTAGCGGTAGGCCGCATCGGTAACGAATACCAGCTTGTTCAAGGCATCGCTTGGATCGCGCGAGACGAAGGCGTAGCGCACCTTCGCCGTGGCTGGAATCGCCGCGGACAGCGTGTCGTGATGGATCTCGCCGGCCGCCGGGGATGCCGACCGATCCGCATCGGACGCCTGCGGCGTGCGCTGGTAGATGCCCGGCTGCAGCAGCGGTGACGCTTCGGCGCGGGTGAGCAGGGTGGCAAGCAGCAAGGCGGCGTAGCGGATCTTCATGCCGCCATGATGCGCGATGTCCCTAACGCGACGATAGTGGCCCCTATCGCGCGAGACGGCACCGTGCGTCCGGCGTACCCTCGTGCCCCACCTGTCCCCCACCCGGTCCAGGCTGGAGCACGCGCCGGCGCCTTGGACGCGTGGCCGGCCGGTGCCGCTGCTGTTGTCGAATGGTCCCATGCGCATAGAAACCCCGCCGTCCGCTTCGCCCGCCGTCCCTGTTTCGCCGGTAGTGCCCACCGCGTCCGACCCCGCCCACCAGGGGTTTGCGATCCGCATCGTCGGCGCCGCTGCGTTCGCGCACCTGCTCAACGACATGATCCAGGCCGTGCTGCCGGCCGTGTACCCGATGTTCAAGAGCCAGTTCGCGCTGAGCTTCGGCCAGATCGGCACCATCGCGCTGGTGTACCAGTTCACCGCGTCGCTGCTGCAACCCTGGGTGGGCATGTACACCGACAAGCGGCCGCTGCCCTACCTGCTGCCCTCCGGCATGATGGCCACCTTCGTCGGCATCGGCATGATGGCGATGGCAAGCAGTTACGAAATGCTGCTGCTGGCCGCCGCCGTGGTGGGCGTGGGTTCGGCCACGTTCCATCCTGAAGCATCGCGCGTTGCCCGCATGGCGTCCGGCGGGCGTTTCGGCACCGCGCAGTCCACCTTCCAGGTCGGCGGCAATACCGGCTCGGCCATCGGTCCGCTGCTGGCGGCGGCCGTGGTGATACCGCATGGCCAGCGCGCCATCGGCTGGTTCCTGCTGATCGCCGCCGTGGCCATCTTCGTGCTGTTCCGGCTGACCGGCTGGACCGTCCGCCACGGGCAGGCCAAGATGAACAGCCTGTCGCGCTCGCACGGGGTCGGCCTCAGCCGCGGCAAGGTGGTGCAGGCCATCGCCGTGGTCGCGGTGCTGATGTTCGCCAAGTTCGTGTACATCGCCTCGATCACCAATTACTTCACGTTCTACCTGATCGAGCGCTTCCACCTGAGCGTGCAGCAGAGCCAGATGTACCTGTTCGTGTTCCTTGCCTCCATCGCGCTGGGTACCTTCATCGGCGGCCCCGTTGGCGACCGGATCGGGCGCAAGGCGGTGATCTGGATTTCGTTCCTGGGCGTGGCGCCGTTCGCGCTCGCCCTGCCCTATGCCAACCTCATGGGGACGGCGGTGCTTGCGGTGGCCGTTGGGCTGGTAATGTCTTCGGCGTTTGCCGCGCTGGTGGTGTATGCGCAGGAGGCCGTGCCCGGCCGCGTGGGAATGGTGTCAGGGCTGATGTTCGGCCTGATGTTCGGCATTGGCGGCATCGGGGCTGCCGGGCTGGGCAAGCTGGCTGACATCCACGGCATCGTGTGGGTGTACCACCTGACCTCGTTCCTGCCGTTGCTGGGGTTGGCCACGGCGTTTTTGCCGAAGACGAAGCCGTAGGTTGCGTCGGGGTGTGAGGGGAGCCGGCCAGCGGCCGGCGATGCGGCGGCCTTGTTGCGGTGTGACGGGAGCCGGCCAGCGGCCGGCGATGCGTCGGCCTTGTTGCGGTGTGAGGGGAGCCGGCCAGCGGCCGGCACTACGCGGGAGCTGGACGGCGGCCGGCGATACGCGGGAACCGGCCAGCGGCCGGCGATATGTCGGCCTTGTTGCGGTGTGAGGGGAGCCGGCCAGCGGCCGGCACTACGCGAAGAATTGGCTGGGGAGCTGGCCGAAGCGCTTCTTGAACATGGCGGTGAAGGCGCTGGGGCTGGCGTAGCCCTGGGCGAGTGCGACGTCGATGACCTTGTCGCCGTGGGCGAGACGCTCCAGGGCGCGGACCAGGCGGATCTGCTGCCGCCATTGGCCGAAGGTCATGCCCAGTTCGCGCGCGCACAGGCGCTGGATGGTCTTCGCGTCCACGCCCAGGCGCTCCGCCCAGTCCTGCAGGGTGGAGGCATCATCGGGTGAGGCCTCCCAGTGCCGGATGATCTGCTGCAGGCGCGGGTCGGCCGGTTGTGGCACGTGCAGCGGAAGCACCGGCAAGGTCTGCAGCTCGTCCAGGATCAGCTGCATCAGGTGGCCATCGCGCGATTGCGCGACATACGGCTGTTCGACGTCGGCGGCGGCACCGATCAGCGCTGCCAGCAACGGGGTGATGGAGACCGTCGCCGCGCCCGTCGGTGCATCGGCCATGGCCTGCGGCAGGATGTACAGGCTGCGCATGCGCACCGCGCCAATGCAGCTCACCTTGTGGCCGATGCCCGCCGGCATCCAGATCGCGCGCGTGCTGGGCACTACCCATCGCCCGGCACCGGCCTGCACGACCAGCACGCCCGAGGCGGCGTACACCAGCTGATGGCGATCAGGATGGTGGTGCAGCGGAATCACGGTGCCGGCGGCGTAGTCGCGGGCCCGGCACAGCACGGCGGACTCGGGACCCAGCGGCAGGCGCTGGCCGGCGGCGTCCACCGGCGGCCTGTCTTTTTTTCGATGGGGCATGGGCAGATACCGCGAAACAACCACCCCACGACTCTAGCGCCGCACGCGCCGGCGCTCAACCGCATGCTCACGGCGCACGTCCTACCCTCCGGGCATGCGTCGTTTCGCCCAAGCCATTGCCGAGCCGGAATCGGTCCCCGACGGACTGCCGCGCGCGCTCGCCGACGCCGTCGCCGCTGCGCCGGACCGCTACAACATCGGCAAGGGCTCGCCTGCCGCCGTGCTGGCGCGCAATGCCGATGGCGAGTTGATCGTGACCGACATGGTGTGGGGTCTGGTGCCGCGCTGGTCGAAAACCCCTGACACGCCCTACACCACCGTGACGGCGCGGCTGGACCGGGCGCCCGGCAGCCGCATCTTCGCCAAGGCCTGGTCCGAACGCCCCTGCGTGATCCCGATGACGGGGTACTACAAGCTCGATCGTCAGCGACGACCGCCGTGGCCGCTGTTCGTGCAGCGCGGTGATGGCCTGGCCCTGCTGGCGGCAGGCGTCTGGGAGCACTGGGAGGATGGCGAGGGGCACGCGATGGACTCCTTCAGCGTGCTCACCGCGCCCAACCGGGCCATCCCGGCACCGCTCACGCCCGATGGGCCGGTGTTCCTGCCGGCCGCGCTGGCGCTGGCCTGGCTGTCAGGTGCCGCCACCACGCCGGCCGAGCTGCGGGTACGCTCGCCCGCGCTGGAAGCCTACCCCGTCGGCCGCGCATTCCGTGACCTCAAACGCGACGACTACACGCTGCTGGAGCCCGTCGACCCGGATCTTGAAACGACATCGCCGCCCCCGATGGACGGGGACGGCGATGGGTGGGACGAGGACGGCTGAGCGGCGTCAGTGCGACATCGAATACGGCTGCTCGGCGCCCTGCCCCGGCCACGCCGTGTTGGGTTCGGCCTGCAGTGTGAAGTGCAGTTCGCCACCGGCCAGGATCTCCGCATGGCGCAGGAAGGTGCGATTCAACGGCTTGCCATTGAGCGTCACGGAACCCACATATTCGTGGCCCTTGCCCATACCGTCCGTGGTGATGCGGAAGGTCTTGCCGTTGGGCAGGTTCAGCACCGCCTTGGGCAGGAACGGACGGCCAATGATGTACTCGCCGCTGCCCGGCGCGACCGGATAGAAGCCCAGCGCGGTGAACACATACCAGGCCGACATCTGGCCCAGGTCGTCGTTGCCGGCCAGGCCATCGGGGCGGTCGGCGTACTGGGTGTCCATGATCTGCTTCAGTCGCGCCTGCGCGCGCCACGGCTGGCCCGCATACGAATACAGGTAGGCGACGTGGTGGCTCGGTTCGTTGCCGTGCGCGTACCAGCCGATCAGGCCGGTGATGTCTTCCATGTGTTCGAAGATGGACGGATCGACCTTGGCGTCGAATACCGCGTCCAGCCGCGCCAGCAGCGCGTCGGCGCCACCGTGCACGGCGGCCAGGCCTGCGACGTCCTGCGGCACGTACCACGAATACTGCCAGGCATTGCCTTCGGTGTAATCGGTGCCGTAACCGCTGGCACTGGGATCGAACGGGGTGCGGAAGCTGCCGTCGCGCTTGCGGGCGCGCATGAAGCCGGTCTCGGCATCGAACGCATTGCGCCAGTTGCCGGCGCGCTTGTCGAACTCGGCGGCCACCTCGGTCCTGCCCATGGCCGTGGCCATGCGGGCGATGGTCCAGTCGTCGAACGCATATTCCAGCGTCTTGCTGGCGGCCTCGCCTTCCTCGTCGATCGGCACCCAGCCCAGCTCGCGGTACTGCGCGATGCCATCGTAAGGACCGTAGTTGGCGGTGGCGACCATGGCCTGCAGCGCCTTGTCGGCGTCAAAGCCGCGGATGCCCTTGACGTAGGCATCGGCGATCACCGGCACGGCGTGGTAGCCGATCATGCACCACGTTTCCTGGCCGTGGAACGCCCACACCGGCAGCATGCCGTACGGGCTGTTGTGCTGGTGCGCCAGCAGCGAATTGATCATGTCGCTGTTGCGCTGCTCCGGCTGCACCAGGGTCAGCAGCGGATGCAGCGCCCGGTAGGTGTCCCACAGCGAGAACGTCGAGTAGTTGGTGTAACCCTCGGCGCGATGCACGGCGTTGTCCGACCCGCGGTACTGGCCGTCGCTGTCCATGAACAGGGTTGGGCCGAGCAGGCTGTGGTACAGCGCGGTGTAGGCGCTGCGGCGGTCATGCGCGGGCGCCTCGATATCGAGCACCGACAGCGCCTGCTGCCACTGTGTGCGAGCATCGGCGCGGATGCGGTCGAAATTCTGATCCTTTGCCTCGGCATCGAGGTTGGCGATGGCGCCGGCCTCGCTCACGGACGAGATCGCCACGCTCACCACCAGCGGCGCATCGAGCTTGCCGAATTCAAACGTACCCACCAGCTGGCGCCCTTCGATCTGCGGGCGCTGTTCGGGGTTGTTCTGCCCCGGCGGCGGGAAACCCTTGTAGGCGATGTCGGTCTCGGTGTTGTGCAGCGCGTGGCCGGTGAGCGGACGCGAGAAGCGCATGGCGAAATACAGCTGCCGCCCCGGCGCCCAGCCGCGGGTCTCGCGGAAACCGGTCACGGTGCCGTCGTCGTGCAGGCGCAGGCGCGACCACAGGATCTTGCCCGGGTAGTCGTACAGGCTGGTGCGCAGGTCGAGCAGCACCTTGGCCGGCGCGCCCTTCGGATAGGTGTAGCGGTGCACGCCGGTGCGGGCGCTGGCGGTGAGTTCGGCGCGGACCTTGTAGTCCTGCAGCGTCACCGCGTAATAGCCCGGCTCGGCCTTCTCATCGGTGTGATCGAAGCGCGATGCGTAGCCGCTGCGCGGCTTTTCCGGGTCGCCACGCTCCAGGCCCGGGTCGCCGGTGAACGGCATCACCAGCACGTCGCCCAGGTCGGAGTGGCCGCTGCCGGAGAAGTGGGTATGCGAGAAGCCGACGATGCTGCTGTCGTCATGGCGGTAGCCGGCTGCCCAGTCGTACGCCTTCTCGCGCGGCTGGATGCGGGTGTCCGGGCTGAGCTGGACCATGCCGAACGGCACCGTCGCGCCCGGGTAGGTGTGACCCTCGCCCGCGGTGCCGATGAAGGGATCCACCGCGGCAAACGCACGTTCGCCTGCGGTTTGTGGGGCGCCCGATGCGCCTCCTGCGACCAGCATTGCACCCATGGCCAGTGCCGCCCAGCCCGACTTACCCGCTCTGCTCATTTGGATTTAGATCGATTCAAGGTGAACCGATCCTAGCATTGGTTCTCCCCGCGCCGCATGTTGCGGCGCGGGGTTGGTCGCGTGGATCAGGTTGGCAGGGGTTGCCACGCAACAGCATCATGCCCCGTTGGTGCGGATGGTCCCCGGGCGCGTGGCGACGCGTTCATCGCAATGGCGCCCGCTGATCATGGGGCGCGGCGTGGCACTACGTCACCGTTGCGTGGCGGTTGGCATGGGGATAGCCCGGGCAGTGGTGTCGGTTGGATTTCGGGGTCGCCACGCAGGGCGTGGCACTACGCGGGGGTGGGGTCGTTCGGCAGTGCCGGCTGGGGCAGCGTGGGCTGGGTGGCGTCTACGGTGACCGGCTCGTCGCTGCGCAGCAGCGCGTGCGCTTCGGCTTCGCTGGCCACGGCGGGCGGCGAACCCCGCAGCGGCAGGTTCGCGGTCTCGTTGACGAACAGCATGGTGATGATGCCGATGACCGCTGCACCCATCAGGTAGTACGCCGGCACCAGCGGATCGCCGGTGCGCTGCACCAGCCATGCGGTGACCAGCGGGGTGGTACCGCCGAACAGCGAGACCGACACGTTGAAGGCGATCGACAGCGCGCTGTACCGCACCGGGGTGTAGAACAGCGCCGGGAGTGTCGACGGCATCGAACTGGTGAAGCACACCAGCGCCAGGCCCAGCAGCATCAACCCGAGGAAGATCAGCCAGTCGTTGCCGCTGCCCACCAGCAGCAGGCACGGAATGGCCAGCGCGAACAGCGCGATGCAGGCGCCGATGATCATCGGCCTGCGCCCCAGGCGGTCGCTGAAGAACCCGCCCACCACGTTGAGCGGCATCATCACCAGCATCACGATGATGATCAGCAGCAGGCCCTTGCTCTCCGCATAGCCCATGGTCACGCTGAGGTAGCTCGGCATGTAGGTGAGCAGCATGTAGTCGGTGACGTTGAACACCAGTACCAGGCCCACGCACTTGAGCAGCTGCGGCCAATGCACGCGCAGCAGCGCGCCCAGCCCGGGGCGCTCGTGGTCGCGCTTCTCGGCTTCCTCGGCATACGCCCGGAACGCGGGCGTCTCTTCCAGCTTCATGCGCATGTACAGGCCCAGCAGGCCCAGCGGACCGGCCACCAGGAACGGAATGCGCCAGCCCCAGTCCAGCATCTGCGTGCTGCTCAACGCCATGTGCAGCGCGGTGACCGTCGCCGCACCGGCGATGTAGCCGCCCAGCGTGCCGAATTCCAGCCAGCTGCCCATCAGTCCGCGATTGCGGTCAGTGGAATACTCGGCGATGAACGTGGCCGCGCCTCCATACTCGCCACCGGTGGAGAAGCCCTGCACCAGGCGCGCCAGCAGCAACAATGCCGGCGCCCACATGCCGATGCTGGCGTAGGACGGAATCAGGCCGATGCTGAAGGTGCCCAGCGCCATCAGGATCATGGTGAATGCCAGCACTTTCTGGCGCCCGTATTTGTCGCCAAGCGGACCGAACACCAGCCCGCCGAGCGGGCGCACCAGGAAGGCGACGGTGAACGTGGCGAACGTGGCGATCAGCTGCGCGGTGGGGCTGCTGGCGGGAAAGAACACCTGACCCAGCGTCACGGCCAGGTAGCCATACACGCCGAAATCGAACCACTCCATCGCATTGCCGAGCGCCGCAGCCCCCACCGCCTTCTTCAACATGGGTCGGTCGACGACGGTGACTTCGTCAACCTGCATCTGGCGGCGGCGTTTGAACCAGCCGAAATGGGCATGTGCGGCATGCAGGTCCTGCATTGCTGTCTCCTGGGAGCGTGGTCACCACGTCGCCCGAGGCCCGCGCACGGCACGGGAAAGCAGCCGCCTCCGGAAGAACGCGGCACGATGCGCGAAGAAGGGGCTTCAACAGACGATCCCGGACGGCCGCGGGGACACAGCGGCGCTGCAGGAAGGATGACCGTGAGGCGGGCGATGGCCCGAGGCAAAGGTCAAGCGATGCATGTTAGCACATGCCGGAAATCCGGGCCTCCCCTGGCCATGCCTCCGCCGTAGAGCGACGCCCTGCGTCGCTGCTTCAACCCATCAACGTTCGCGCAGCGCCGTCAGTGCCAGCAGGTCATCCACGTCGCGCGGGCGCACCACGCGAGCCACTTCCCCGCCGTCGTGGAGCAGGATCAGCGTCGGCCACAGCGTGACCTGGAAGGAGCGCCCCAATGGGCGCCCCTTGCCATCCTCGATCTTGATGTGATCGGTCGCGTGCTCCGCCTGCCACTGCGCCACCACCGGCTGCGCACCCACGCAATGCGGGCACCATGGCGCCCCGAATTCCAGCAGCAGCCAGCCCGCGTGCGCGTCGATGGACGAGCGCAGCGGCTCCTGTACGGCGTAGTCGCGGGTGTACGCCATGCGGCGATCAGCTCAAGGCGCGCTGGATGTCTTCCAGCGGTGCGTTGGTCAGGTCCTTGGCGATGTCGCGCAGCAGCCGCGATTCGACTTCCTTGTGCAGCTGCGGGCGGATGTGGCCCAGGGTCTTCGGGTCGGCGATGAGGATGAGGTGGCTGTACCGGTTCTTGAGCGCGTCATCGTTCAACTGCTGCGCGAGCTGCTTGGCGAACGTGGCTTCGTTGAGCTGGGAGATGCTCATATCCTTGGGCACCGCGCCGGACGGGCCCTGGCCGGACACGCCCTGCGAACTGATGTCCTGGATCTGCAGTTCCTCGTGCTGCTTGAGCTGCAGCGTGCGTCCGTCGCCGACATTGGTGAAGACGCGGGCCGAGCCGCCGTCTGCCACGACGACCAGGGTACCTTCGGGGATCTGCTGCATGATGGTTGACTCCTTGAGGGGAAAAACGGGCGATGTCTTGACGCCCACCCCCACCGTAGGGAAGCGGATGTAAGCGCGGTGCATACGGGCGTGTGCAGCGCGTGTGGACGGGGCAGCGCAACCGGTCCAGGCCGCAACGCACGGGCATTCAGCAAGCCCGGCTGTCATTCCGGTGTAAAATTCGCTGTTTTGACCGGAACCATGGCGAAAAAGCAGCACCGCACGCCTGTCCCCGGCCCGCCCTTCATACGATTGCTGGCGGCGCTGGCCGACCGCAACGCCCCGCGCACCGGCCCGGACCTGTCCGATCGGCTCAGTCAGTGGATCGACTGGACCCGCGCGGTGGCCTTGTCGCGGGCGCTCGACGGACGCCTGCCGGCCCCGGTCGAGGCTGAACCGGCCCAGGCGGATGCGCTCGCGACCGAATGCGCGCGGGTCCGGGCGGTGCTGGTCGAGACCATCCGCCAGCCGTCGGAGGCCGGCAGGCCGGTCCCGGTCGACGCCATCGCCTACCGGCAGCGGTGCCTCACCGTGCAGCGCGCCATGCTCAGCGCCACCGGCCGCCTGCGCGGCCAGCTGCGCGACCGGCTTGCCGCTGAACCGGGCGAGCTGCCGCGGCTGGCCGAAGTGGATGCCGTGATGGAACAGGCGCTGAGCCCGCGCGAACAACAGCTGCTGGCGAGCGTGCCCGCCCTGCTCGGCGCGCATTTCGAGCGTCTGCGCGAGGACGCGGGCAGCAGCGAGGTCGATCCCGACAGCGGCTGGCTGCAGATATTCAGGAAAGACATGCAGGCCGTGCTGCTGGCGGAGCTGGATGTTCGTTTTCACCCCATCGAAGGCCTGCTTGCAGCGCTTCGCCCCCACTAACCGGGCTGTCATGTTCAGAACTCCTCTCTACGTTGTTGTCTTCCTCGCCGGCCTTGTCGCGGCGTGCTGGATCGGCGCCGGCTACGTCGGCTCCAACCCGGTCGGCCTGGCCATGGCGCTGCTGATCGCGGCCGCCTACTGCGCTGGCGCCCTGGAACTGCACCGCTACCGCCAGGCCACAGCCGGGCTGGTGCTGGCCGTGAACGAAGCCGCTGCTCCCCCGGCCACCCTGGGTGACTGGCTGGAACGCGTGCCGGCCGGCCTGCGCAACGCCGTGCGACTGCGCGTGGAAGGCGAACGCGTGGCCCTGCCCGCGCCCGTGCTGACCCCCTATCTGGTCGGCCTGCTGGTGCTGCTGGGCATGCTGGGCACGCTGCTGGGCATGATGGCCACCCTGCGTGGCACCGGCCTGGCGCTGGGCAGCGCCACCGACCTGCAGGCCATCCGCGGCTCGCTGGGCGCGCCCGTGGAAGGGCTGGCCGTGGCATTCGGCACCTCCATTGCCGGCGTCGCCACCTCGGCCATGCTGGGCCTGCTGTCCGCCCTGTGCCGGCGCGAGCGCCTGCTGGTGGTGCAGCAGCTGGACAGCCGCATCGCCACCACCCTGCACGTGCACTCGCAGGCCTGGCAGCGCACCGAAGCCTTCCGCCTGCTGCAGGCCCAGGCCGGCCTGATGCCGGCGCTGGTGGACCGGCTCGACGCAATGAGCGCGGCGATCGAGCAGCAGAGTGGCGCGGCCGGCGAACGCCTGTCGACCAGCCAGGCCACCTTCCACGCCCGTGCCGAGGCTGCCCATGAGCGCCTCGCCGGCGCCGTGCAGCAGGCCCTGCAGGACAGCGTGGCGCAGAGCGCACGCGCCGTGGGCGATGCGCTGCAGCCGATCATGGAAGCGACCATGGCCGGCATCGCGCGGCAGACCGCGGATCTGCAGGGCACCGTCGGCGACGCCGTGCGCGCACAGCTGGACGGACTGTCCAGCGGCTTCGAGGCCAGCCGCGTGGCAACGGCGGCCACCTGGAGCGCGGCGCTGTCCACCCAGCAGCAGGCCCACGCAACGCTGTCGGCCGAACTGCGCTCCACCCTGGCCACGCTCAGCGACCAGCACGACCAGCGGGCGGTGCAGCTGCTGGACACCCTGGCCGCCCGCCTCGATGCCAGCGTGGACGCGTGGACGCAGGCGCAGGACGCACAGCAGCAACGCCACGCCGCCCTCAGCGCCGACCTGCGCGCGACGCTGGACGGCTTCAGCCAGGCCCAGGGCGAGCACGGCACCGCCCTGCTCGATGCCGTCGGCGCCCGCCTGGACGCCACCGCCGGCCAATGGCAGCACGCACAGGCGGTACAGGCGCAGACCCATGCCGCCCTCATTGCCCAGCTGGATGGCGCACTGGCGCGTTTCAGCGACGCACACACGCAGCACGCCACCGCGCTGGTCGACACCCTGGCCGGGCGCATGGACGCCAGCGCCAGCGACAGCGCGCAGGCGTGGCGGGACGCGCTGCACGGCCAGCAGGCGGTGAATGCCGAGCTGGCCGAGCGCAACCAGCAGGCACTGGTGGCCGCCACCACCCACTTCGACACCCATGCGCGCGCGCTGGTGGATGGCCTGCAGTCGTCGCACGATGGCCTGCAGGACCGCCTGGAAGCACGCGATACGCAGCGCCTGGCGACCTGGAGCGACGCCTTCACGCAGCTCTCCGAGCGGCTGGGCCAGCAGTGGGCCGACAATGGCGCGCAGGTCGCCGCCAGCCAGCAGGCCGTCTGCGAGACGCTGTCGCGCACCGCGCATGACATCGGCACGCAGGCGCAGGCACATGCCGCCGAGACCATCAGCGAGATCTCGCGCCTGGTCACCCTCGCCTCCGAAGCACCCAAGGCCGCCGCCGACGTGGTCGCCGAGCTGCGCCAGAAGCTGTCGGACAGCATGGTCCGCGATACCGCCATGCTCGAAGAACGCAGCCGCCTGCTGGCCACGCTGGAAACGCTGCTGGACGCGGTCAACCATGCCTCCACCGAGCAGCGTACCGCCGTGGATGCCCTGGTCGGCACCTCCGCGGACCTGCTGGAACGGGTCGGCAGCCGCTTCACCGACCACATCGCCGCCGAGACCGGCAAGCTGGAAACGGTTGCCGCCCAGGTCACGGGCAGCGCCGTGGAAGTGGCCAGCCTGGCCGAGGCCTTCGGCACCGCCATGCAGAGCTTCGGCAGCGCCAGCACCGGGCTGGGCGAGCAGCTGCAGCAGGTGGCCGGCGCGCTGGACGCGTCGATGACCCGCAGTGACGAGCAGCTGGCCTACTACGTGGCGCAGGCGCGCGAAGTAGTGGACCTGAGCGTGCTCTCGCAGCAGCAGATCATCGAGGAGCTGCAGCAGCTGGCCGGGCGCCGCCGCAGCAGCGCGGCCGCCAGCGCATGAGCGACGAGATCGAACTCGATGGCGACGGCGACGCCGGCGCACCCATCTGGGCCGCCTTCGGCGACCTGATGTCGGTGCTGCTGGGCGCCTTCGTGCTGATCCTGGTCGGGGTGGTCGCGCTGCAGCTGGAGCTGTCGCACCGGCTGGACCAGGAAGTGGCGCAGCGCCAGGCCGAAGCCAAGCGCCGCCAGACGCTGGAACAGGCGCTGGCCGGCCCGCTCGCTGCCGGCCGGGTCACGCTGGTGGATGGCCGCATCGGCATCCGCGGCAGCGTGTTGTTCGCGCTCAACTCCGACCAGCTGCAGCCCGAAGGCCGCGAGCTGCTCAAGAGCCTGGCCGCGCCGCTGGCCGGTTACCTGTCCTCGCGCGAAGAGATCCTCATGGTCAGCGGCTTCACCGACGACCGCCAGGTGCGCGAGCGCAACCGGCAGTTCGCCGACAACTGGGAACTCTCGGCCGAGCGCGCCCTGACCGTGACCCGCACCCTGATCGCCGAAGGCGTGCCGTCCGGATCGGTGTTCGCCGCCGCGTTCGGCGCCGAGCAGCCGGTCGGCTCCAATGCCGACGAGGAAGGCCGCGCACGCAACCGGCGCGTGGAGATGGCTCCGATCCCGCGCCCGACGCCGACCGTGGCGGGCGATGGACGGTAACCGCCCCGCCGCCGACGACCGCCTCGCACAGTGGCGGGCACAGCAGCTGGATCATCACGATCCGGTGCAGTTTGCGTTCCTGGAGGCGCTGCAGCGTCGCGCGCAGGCGTCCCACGGTGCGCTGCGCCGGGTCCTGGACGCACGCCTGGGGACACTGCTTGACGCGCACGCCGCGCGCCTGGCCGCCTCGGCCGCTGCGCCGGTGTCCGTGGCCACTGCCGCCACGATGGATTCACTGGCGACACTGGGCGCAGCGCGCAGCACGCAGGCATCGACCTACCCCGCGCTGCCCGCGCTGGCGCAGTTCCGCACCCTGTGGGCACAGCTGCGCACCGCCGGCCAGGTGCGCCAGACGCTGGCGCAGAGCCCCAGCGATGGCGGTCCGTTGAATTCCAGCGTGCTGGTCCATCGCACCATCGGCTGGATGGGCGACGTCTCGCCGGCCTACCTCGAGCACTTCCTGGCCTACGTCGACAACCTCGCCTGGCTGGAGCAGATGCAGCAGCGTGGCACCCTGCCCAGCCGCGACAGCGCGCCGGGCCGGGCACCGGCCAAGCCGCGCCGGGCACGCAGCCCGCGCTAGCCGCGCAGCGTGGCGCCGCCGTCCACGTACAGATCGCTCATCGCGATGTGACCGGCCTGGTCGGACAACAGGAACATCACCGCCTGCGCGATGTCGTCCGGCGTGGCCAGTTTGCGCAACGGAATGCCGGCCTTGTAGGTCGATGGGGTGCCGTCGATGACCCGCTGCGCGCCGTCGTCGTCGGTCCACATGCCGGTCTGCATCGGCGTCAGCGTCGATCCGGGCGCCACGATGTTGCAGCGGATGCCGTGCGGGGCCAGTTCCAGGCCCAGGCAGCGGGTGAACATGGTCGCGGCCGCCTTCGACGCGGCGTACGCCGCCATGCCGTGGCGCGGAACACCGGCGGCGTTGGAGCTGACGGTCACGATGGCACCCGTGCCGCGCGGCGTCATCACCCGCGCCAGCGCCCGGCCGAGATGGAACACTCCGTCGGCGTTCACCGCGAACACGCGCCGCCAGTGCGCATCGTCGATGCGGGTCACCTCGCCCACCTGCAGCAGGCCGGCCACGTTCACCCCGAAACCGATCGGTCCGAACGCCGCTTCCACCTCCGCCACCCGCGCATCCACCGCCGCCGCGTCGGTCACGTCGAGCGCGCGCGCATGCAGTCGGGGATGGTCGGGCAGCGCAGGCGCGTGCACGTCGGTGGCAATGACGGTGCAGCCACTGTCCAGCAGCTGGCGCACCAGCGCCGCACCGATACCGCCGCCCGCGCCCGTGATCAGCGCCACGGTGTCCTGGAATCCGGTGAGTTTCATGTTCTGTTGTCCTGTGGAATGGCGTCCCGCTGCTGCAACCGTGCCGACAACCACGGCGCGAGCTGCGCCACGGCGTCGCGGCCGGTCAGTTCTGCGTGCAGGAAGGCCAGCGGCAGCGCCTCCACGTGCGTGGCGTGCGGCTGCCACAGCGCCGACTGCAGTTGCGGGCGCTGTACGTGATCGTTGGCGGCGCGCACATGGACCAGTTCGCCGTCGTAGTGGCGGTGGTGGTGCGCGCGGATCAGGCGGTTGGTGCCGGTCACCGCCCGCACCACGCCGTCGAGCACCGCGTCGGGCAGATTGCCCAGCGCGCTGTCGCCGCGGCGCAGGAAGGCCACGATGCGTTCGCGGCTGTCCAGGTCCGGATGGGCGTCCGGGTCGTGGCCGGCGATGGCCAGCAGGGCGCGCAGCGCGGCAATGGGATCGGGCTCGGGCTCGGCCCGCCAGCACTCGCTGGGATACGCATCCAGCAGCACCAGCAGCCCGACCTCGCGCTGCAGCGCCTGCAGCTGCACCGCGATGGCCTGCGCGATGATGCCGCCCACCGACCAGCCCAGCAGGTGGACCGGCCCGCTTGGCTGCTGCACCACGATCCGCGCCACGTACTCCGCGGCCAGCGCATCGATGCTGTCCGGCAACGGCTGTGCGGGATCGAGTACGGGTGACTGCAGGCCGTGCACGTCGCGCGACGGCTGCAGCGCCCGCGCCAGCGCACGGTAATTCCAGGCGATGCCCCCGGCGGGATGGATCACGAACAGCGGCGCCCTGCCCGCCTCGCCGCGCGCCAGCGCGATCATCGGCGCGAGCCCGTGGTCGGTGTCCTGCGGCGGGGCATCCAGCCGCGCGGCCAGGCCGGCCACGGTCGGCGTGGCGAACACCGCCCCCAGTCCCGGGTCGCGCTGCCAGCGCTGCTGGATGGCCAGCAGCAGGTGGACCGCCGACAGCGAGTCGCCGCCCAGGCGGAAGAAATCGGCGTCGGCGGTGACCGTCGCCGGCAGGCCCAGCACCTGCTGGAACAACCCGGCGATCGCGTGCTCGCTGGGCGTGGCCGGCAGTCGGCCGGCCGCTGCGGCCATGTCCGGCGCGGGCAACGCGGCGCGGTCAAGCTTGCCATTGGCGGTGACCGGCCACGCCTGCAGCACCACCACGGCGGCCGGCACCATGTAATCCGGCAGCTGCTGGACCAAGGTGCGCCGCAGCGCCTGCGGGTCCAGTGCGTCGCCCGACACATACGCCACCAGGCGTGGCGCAACGCCTGCGTCGTTCGCGCGCAGCACCACCTCGGCACGCACCACGCCAGACGCGCCACGCAGCGCCGCCTCGATCTCGCCCAGTTCAATGCGCAGGCCGCGCAGCTTGACCTGGTGGTCGCTGCGGCCCAGGTAGTCCAGCGCGCCGTCATCGCGCCAGCGCGCCACGTCGCCGGTGCGGTACAGGCGGCCTCCGCGTACGTGCGGGTCGTCGAGGAAGCGCTCGGCGGTC
This sequence comes from Stenotrophomonas sp. KH_036_B, assembly GCF_057839485.1. NCBI lineage: Bacteria > Pseudomonadati > Pseudomonadota > Gammaproteobacteria > Lysobacterales > Lysobacteraceae > Stenotrophomonas > Stenotrophomonas sp. KH_036_B. Next base: position 2,380,972 of record NZ_CM174491.1, read on the forward strand.
AGGTCATCACGGCCCAGGTAGCCGCGCGCCAGCTGTACACCGCCCAGGTACAGCTCGCCGGGCACGCCCGCCGGCACTGCACGCAGGCGCGCATCCAGCACGTACAGCCGCGTGTTCCAGACCGGATGCCCGATCGGCACCGGGTCGGAGCGGTCGTCGCGGAGGGCCGGCCACGCACTGACATCCACCGCCGCTTCGGTGGGGCCGTACAGGTTGTGCAGTTCGGCGTGCACGTGTGCGTGGAAGCGGTCGCGCAGCGACGCGTCCAGCGCTTCGCCGCTGGTGAACACCCGGCGCAGCGCCAATCCGTGCGTCTCGGGTGCCTGCAGCCATGCGTCCAGCATGGACGGCACGAAATGCAGCGTGGTGATGCGCTCGGCATGGACCAGCCGGGCCAGTGCCTGCGGATCGCGATGCAGCCCCGGCGCGGCGATCACCAGCGTGGCGCCCGTGATCAGCGGCAGGAAGAATTCCCACACCGACACGTCGAAGGTGGCCGGCGTCTTCTGCAGGATGCGCTCGTCCGCGCCGATGCCGTAGTGGCTGCGCATCCACAGCAAGCGGTTGACGATCGCCCGATGCTCGATCAGCACTCCCTTGGGCGCGCCGGTGGACCCGGAGGTGTAGATGACATAGGCCGCGTCCTGCGGCTGCACCGCATCGACCAGGTCCGCCTCGCCCTGCACCGCCCACTGCGACGGAGGCAGTACCGTCGTGCCGGCGAAGCGGGCGGCGTCGGCGACGTCGGCCAGCACGCACACGGGCTGTGCGGAGGCGACGATGCGGGCCAGCCGTGCGTCCGGATGGCCCAGGTCCACCGGCAGGTAGGCGCCCCCTGCGCGCAGCACGGCGACCAGCGCCACCAGCAGCGACAGCGAACGCGGCAGCGCCACCACCACGGTGGACTCGCGGCCCACGCCCAGCGCCTGCAGCTGCAGCGCCAGTGCCCGGCTGCGCTGTTCAAGCCCGGCATAGCAGAGCGTCTGTCCCTCGAACACCAGTGCGGTGGCCTGCGGCGTCGCGGCCATGCGCTCGAGCAGCAGGCGCACCAGCGAGACATCCGGCACGGCATGGTCAGTGGCGTTGATCTCATGCAGCCAACGCCGCGCCTCCGCCGGCGTCGCCAGGGCGATCTCGCCCATCGTGCCGCCCTGCGCATGCACGGCCAGTGCCGTCGACACGAAGTGCAGCAGCCGCGTGGCGTGCGCGTGCAGCGACGGCAGCGCATGCAGCGCCGGGTTCGCCTCGATTTCCAGCTCCAGCCGCACCGCGCCATCGCCACGGAAGCCGATGTTGATGTCGTCCACCGGGCCGGTGCACAGCACCTCCAGCTGCGCGGCAAGCTCCTGCCACGGCAGCGGCCGGTAGAACGGCTGTACGTTGACCAGCGGGCCATGCAGGCGCTGCTGCGGCCCGGTCCAGCCGAGATCGCGGCGCAGCTGCTCGCCCCGGTAACGGCCATGCCGGCGCCCGCGCACCAGGGCACGTGCGGTGTCGCGCACGAACTCCGCCACGCTGCCGGTGTCGTTGCCGCGCACGCGCAGCGGCAGCACGTTCATCACCATCGCCGGCACGCGTGCCGACGGACTGCCCAGCCGCCCCATGAACGGCACCCCCAGCACCACTTCGTCGCGCGCCGCGAACCGTCGGCAATACTCACCCGCCAACGTGGCGAGCAGGTCCGGCCAGGGTTGGCCGATCGACACGGCGGCCGCCTGCAGGCGCTCACGCAGCGCCGGCTCGATCTTGCGCACCAGGCGCAGCGCATCGGCCGACGCGGCGGCATTGCCGCCGACCAGCGTCTCGCCGGGCGCGGCACCCTGCAGGTAGTCCTGCCAGTACGCGGCATCGGTCGCGCGGCGCTCGCTGCAGCGGTACTGCGCGTCTTCCTGCACCACGGGCAGCAGCGGCTGCAGTGCCTCGGGCGCTGCATCGCCGGCATACAGCGCGCAGACCCGCGCGCTGAGCAGCGCCATGCCGTAGCCATCGGTGGCCAGGTGGTGCACGCGCAGGTACCAGGCGAACCGCTTCGGACCCAGCACGAACAGGCGTTGCTGGGCGATCCGGTCACGGCACGGGTCCACCGCGGTGAGGCGATCGTGGCGCATGGCCTGGCGGGCGGCGCTGTCCGGGTCGGGCGCGTCCGAGAAATCCACCAGCAGCAGCCGTGGGCAATGCGCCGGGTCCAGCCACTGCCGCGGCTGGCCGTCTGCGTCTTCGCCGAAGCGCAGCCACATCGCCTGCGCTTCCGCCGCCGCGGTATCGGCGGCCATCACGAAACGCCGCACATCCAGCACACCTTCGAACCAGACCACGTGCGCGGTGTTGAACGCGGCGGGCGCGGCCGCCAGCCGCTGGGCGTACCACAGCCCGGACTGCGCCTCGCTCAGCGCGTGCCGTTCGCCCACCTCGGCCGTCACCGCCGCCGCCTGCGCATTCATGCGTTGGACGCGCTGCGTGCCTGCAGCTGCTGCACCACCTGCCACCAGCCCGCCAGCGTGGTGTGCTCGGCCAGGTGGCCGAACTCCAGCGCGATGCCGGTGTTGCCCCAGGCCAGCACCAGCCCGAGCACGCGCATGGAATCCAGCCCCAGGTCCATCAGGTGGTCATCGTCGCCCACGGCGTCGGGGGCCTCGCCGAGCATGCCGGCGATATCGGCGCGCATGCGCGCCAGGGTGAGGGGTGCGAGGTCTGAATCGTGTGTCATGCCAGGTGCTCCAGCAGCTGTTCGGTGGTCAAGGGCACGCCACAGGTGCGCGCGATCCACTGCAGCGCCTGGTCGTGGTCGACACGCGAGAAGTCCGCCACTGCGTCGGCGGCGATGAAGGCCTCGATATCGCGCTGGAACGCCTCGGCGACCGTCGCAGTGCAGCCGATGTGCGCATAGACGCCGGTCACCAGCAGCTGGTCGCGGCCGCGCGCACGCATCAGCGTGTCCAGGTTGCTGCGCTGGAACGCGCTGTAGCGGTGCTTGACCAGCACGTGGTCGGCGGCGGTGGGTGCCAGTGCATCGATGATCGCCTCGTGTTCGGCGCCACTGCGCATGCCCGGCCCCCACAGGTCGGCCTGCAGGCCACGGTCGCGGCGATCCTGGTTGCCGCGCTGGGCGGTATAGAACACCGGGATCTCGTGCGCGCGGCAATGGGCGATCAGCCGGGCGATGTTGGCCACCGCCGGTGCCAGCGGCGCGGCGTCGGCGGCGAACGCGGCCAGGAAGTAGCGCTGCATGTCGTGCACCAGCAGCGCGATCCGCTCGCGCCGGGGCTGCCAGGGGCCGCGCGGCGCGGGTAGTTCGACCGCGGTGGGCAATGGATAGGCGGAAATCGTGGGCAGCGCCATCAGCGCGGTTCTCCTGTCTGTTCGATGAAACGTTCGCGCAGCTGTGCGCGCAGTTCGCGGCGGCTGATCTTGCCCACCGCCGTGGTGCCGAAGGCCTCAACGAAGACCACCTGGTCGGGGACCTTGAACGCCGCCAGGCCACGCCCCCGCACCCATGCCTTCAGACTGGCCGCAGTGGGTGGGTCGCCGCGGGCGATCACGAACGCGCAGCTGCGTTCGCCCAGGTAGGCGTCCGGCATGGACACCACCGCCGCATCGAAGACGCTGGCGTGGGCCAGCAGGTGGTCCTCGATTTCCTCGGCGGAGATCTTCTCGCCGGCCCGGTTGATGTGGTCGCCGGCGCGTCCCTGCACCACCAGGTAGCCGCCGGGCAGCTGCTGCACCCTGTCACCGGTGCGGTAGAAGCCATCCTCGGTGAACGCCCGCGCATTGGCCCCGGGATCGTTGTGGTACCCGCGGATCGTGTACGGCCCGCGCGTCAGCAGATGCCCGATCTCGCCTTCCGCGACCGGATTGCCGTGGTCGTCCAGCACCAGCACTTCGTCATCGGCCGAGATCGGGCGGCCCTGGGTGTTGATCACGCAGTCCAGCGGATCGTGCAGGCGGGTGTAGTTGACCAGGCCTTCGGCCATGCCGAACACCTGCTGCAGGCGACAGCCCAGCCCGTCGATCACGCGGCGCGCCGCCTCCGGCACCAGCTTGGCGCCGCCCACCTGGACCACCGCCAGGCTGGAGAGGTCGTGCGCGGTATTCGCCGCCGCCTGTGCCCACAGCAGCGCCAGCGGCGGAACCAGGCCCACGCAGGTGACCCGCTCGCGGGCGATCAACGGGAACGCCACGTCGGGCCCCGCGCCGGGGCTGAGCACCACCCGCGCGCCGGCGTACAGCGCGCCGAAGAAGCCGGGCGAACTCATCGGGAAGTTGTGCGCGGCCGGCAGCGCGACCAGGTAGACGCTGTCGCGGCCGATCGCGCAGATCTCGTTGCTGGCGCGGAACGAGTACAGGTAATCGTCGTGGGTGCGCGGAATCAGCTTGGACAGCCCGGTGCTGCCGCCCGACAACTGCAGGAACGCCACCGACTGCGGATCCGGATCCGGCGGCAGGCGGGCCGCGTCGCCCGCCAGTGCGGACACGGCGACGAACTCGGCGGCATCGCCCACGATCAACACGTGGCGCAGCGCGGGAATGTCCGCCTGCAGCTGGCGCGCCAGCGTGCGGTAATCGAATCCTTCAACGGCGGCGCCGGCGATATAGGCATTGGCCTCGGCCTTGCGCAGCACATGCGCCACTTCGGTGAAGCGGTGCGCGGGGAGCGCATAGACCGGGATCAGTCCGGCGCGGAACAGCCCGCAGACCACGCTGACGAAGTCGACGGTGTTGCCCAGCTGCACCACCACGCGGTCGCCGGGCACCAGGCCCTGCGCCAGCAGCCCGGCGCCGATCCGCCCCGCCTCGGCCCACAGCCGGGCGTAACTCAGCCGCGTGTCGCCGCCGACCACGGCGATGTCGTCGGCGTACTGCGCCGCGCGCTCGCGCAGGAAGCCGGGGAAGGTCTCGCCACGCCAGTAGCCGGCAGCGCGATAACGCGCCACCAGCGCAGGTGGCCAGCTCTGGCGCAGCGGCATGCGCGGCGGCGCGGGTACAGGATGCATCACGAACTCCCGGTCTCGATCAGGGGGGCGGCGTCGGCGCCCAGCGCCGTCAGCAGCGCCGCGAACTTGGCGGCCGTTTCGGCCACCTCCAGTGCCGGCTCGGAGCCGGCCACGATGCCGGCGCCGGCAAATACACGCGCCTGCGTGCCCTGCACGTGCGCGCAGCGGATCGCCACGTACCAGTCACCATCGCCGTGCGCGTCCATCCAGCCCACCGCGCCGGCGTAGAACCCACGCGGCACCGGCTCCAGCGCGCGCAGCGTGTCCAATGCCCGCGCGCGCGGCGTGCCGCAGACCGCCGGCGTGGGATGCAGTGCGGCCAACAGCGTCGCCACCGGCGTGGCAGGGTCGCGCAGGGTCGCCTCGATCCGGGTGCCGAGGTGCCACATGGTGTCGGTGGCCTGCAGGCCCGGGCGTGGCGCGGCATCGATCCGCACGCACCACGGCGCCAGCGCGTCCACGATCGCCTCCACCACATGGCGGTGTTCGTCGTGATCCTTGCCGGAGGCCAGCAGGTCCTGCGCGACCTGCGCATCCTCGGCGGGATCGGCCCGCCGCCGCGCGGAGCCGGCCAGCGGGTGCGACAGCACCTGCACACCGCGGCGCGATACCAGCAGCTCCGGGCTCGCCCCCACCAGCCAGGCCGGCGCCTCACCGGCCACCGCCGGCAGCGGCATCAGGTAAGTGGTGACGCTGGGATCGCGCCCCAGCCGCGCCGCGATGTCGCGCGGGTCCAGCATCTCGGCCGCCTGCACGCGCAGTGTGCGTGCCAGCACGACCTTGGCCAGGCCCGCCGGGTCGGCGCGCAGCAGGTGCAGCGCCTGGTCCACCGTGTCGGCGTACACCGCTGCGCTCGGCTCGGCGACGACCGAACCGTTGAACCGCGCGGGCGGCGCGGCTTCGCTCGCGGCGGCGGCAAGCCACTGCGGCTGGTGCAGCGCATCGTGCGCGTCAGGATCGAACGGCAGCATGCCCACCAGCAGCGCCGGTGCGTGCCGTGGCGTGGTGAAGAAAGCCTGCACCCGCGCGGACAGGCTCGCCGTGCCGCCGCGCGGCAAGCGCGCACGGCAGCCGCGCGCATCCAGCGTGTGCCCCGGCATGCGCAACAGGAACTGCAGCGTAGCGGTCGCTTCGGTGGCTTCGGCAGCGGCGGCGTCGTGCGCGGCCGCCTGGCGCAGCGTGTCGTTCATCGTGCGCTCCGGCCGTGCAGGCTGGCCGCGAGGGCAAGCGCACCGAGCACGCCCCCGACCAGCAGGTACGGAGCGCTGGGGGCGGCACGGTACAGCAGCGTGCCCAGCATCGGGCCGATCACCATGCCCAGCCCCTGCACCGACGCCACGGCACCGGCGGCAGCGCCCTGTTCGTGCGCCTCGACCGCGTCGGCCGCGAGCGCCTGGAACGAGGGAAACACGAAGCCCATGCCGAACGCGGCCACCGCGTAGGTCGCCAGCAGTTGCCAGGGCACGTGCACCAGCGCCACCGCGGCGAAGCCGGCACCGGCGATCAACGCACCGATGGCGATCCAGCGCTGCGGGGGCACGCCCTTGAGCTTCACCACCAGCAGCTGCGCGACGATCAGCCCCACCCCGACGGCGGTCAAGGCGAGCCCGGCCATGCGCGCCCCTTCGGCGGGTGCAAGACCCAGGCGGTCGATCGCGAAGAACCCCACCGTGACCTGCGCGGTGGTGACCGAGATCATCGCTGCGAACACCGCCATCACCGGCAGCCGCAGGCGCGGATCGAACCAGGCCAGGCGTGGCCGCGCAGCGCTGCCCGGCGCCACCGCGGGCGCCGTTGCAGGCAGGCGCCAGGCAATCACCAGCAGCGCCAGCACCGGCAGCAGCGCGGCGACGTACAGCGTCAACGCCAGATGGTGGAAGGCCACCCACCCGGCGGCCGCCGGCCCCACCACCATGCCCACGGCGTTGGCGGTGCCGAGCTTGGCCATGGCTGCGGCACGCTGCCCGGGCGCGGCTTCATCGGCGACCAGCGCCGCCGCGGTGGGCGGCACGGCGGCATAGAACAGGCCGACCAGCGCGCGCAGGCCGACCAGCGCCAGCACCGACACCCACAGGGCCGGCGGTGACTGCAGCGCGGTGTCGACGAACACCGCCAGCGCGATGTAGATGAGCGCATAGGCCGCGAGCGCGATCAGCAGCACGCGCCTGCGTCCGATGCGGTCGCTCAGTGCGCCCCAGCGGCGCGCCGACAGCATCCACAACACGCCGGCGGCCGTGACCGACAGACCGGCAGCCCACTCGGACAAGCCCAACAGACGCACCACCGGCCCGATGACCGCGACAAACGCCATCATCGCCATGGTGCCGACCAGGGCGGCGAAGACCAACGCCGGCACGGCGGAAACAACGGGAATTGAGCGCATGAGATACCACGACCGATCAGGAAGGAGCGCGCACCGCGCAGACGCGCGGGCGTTCGTTGATTCGGCTTCGTCGATTCGGGATCGGCGTGGCTATCCCGTCAAATGATAACAGCTCGCATTTGGCTGTGCGTCGTTTCGGGTCGCATCACGTGTTCCAGTGCACAGACCAAGGGTGATGCACGCAACAATTTGCATGGATCAGGACGGCACAGGATCGCACCATTGCGCGCTGCCCCGACCCGACCACCACCGCTGCAGTGCTGCGGCAGGGTCCGGCGCCTTCGTCCGTCAATCGAGCCCTCCCCCACATGCACGTCCCTTCTCCCTGCGGCGGTCGCCGCACGCTGCCCTTTGCGATTGCCCTCACGCTGGCCACGCTGCCCGCCGCCGCCATGGCCGGCTCACTGACTGGACCCGAGGACAATCACACGGTGCAACCGGGCGATGACCGTGAGTCCTGGACCGTGGCCAACGGCGCCACCCTCACCATCGAACCCGGCGGCGCAACCGGCGGCGTGGAACTGGACTACGCCAACCTCATGGGCGCGGACGTGGACATGGCAGGTCCGTTCGGGATCCGGGCCTCACACGACAGCCGTATTTCCATTGCGGCCGGGAAGATGCACCTGAGCTCGGCCGATGCGGTGGCGGCTGTCATCGCCTCCCGCAGTTCGGCGACGATCAACGATGTCACGGTGAGCTCGGAGGGCAGTGGCTTTACGGTCGTCGACCTCGGCAGTGCGCTGTACATGAACCGCACCACGATCCATGCCGCCGGTGCGGCGCTGACGGTAGACAACGGCGCCACCCTGGGCGCGGACCGGTTGGAGGTGCACTCGGACACCTTCGGCCTCCAGATCGGGTCCGGCGGCGGCGAGGCCCAGCTTACCGATGGTTACGTCTCCGGCGACGTCGCGGCCGTCCGCATGGACGCAGGCAGCCTGGTGACATTCGACACAATGCTCGACTCGGCCCAGGGCACCGCCCTGATCCTGGCCGGTGATGCAGCCGAACCTGGCGTGGCCCCCATCGCACGCATGAGCCGCGGGAGCCTCACCGGAGCGGTCGGCGCCAGCGTCGCGAACGCGTCGCTCCTGCTGGGCGGCACGCGCGTCTCGGCAGCGGAGAGCACCCTGCCCGACGGCGGTATCGGCATGCACCTCAGCGATTCCACGCTGCTGGCCAGCGACGGGGCCCACATATCCGGCTTCAACACCGGCATCCGCCTCTCCGGCAGCGGCGAAGGCAGCAGCAGCGTCAGCCTTGACCGCTCGTCGGTGACGTCGGAGACCGGCCCGGCCATGGACATGCAGCCCGGTGGAACGGCCACCATCGAGATCTACAACGGCTCGCGGCTCGAGGGGGGCAATGGCGTGGCGCTCAGTGTCGGTGCGGGGGCCAGCGTTGATCTTCGCGTGGAAGACGCGACGGTCGCTGGCGACATCCGGGTCGACGCCTCGGGCCCGCAACGCGCCGAGGTGGATATCCACCTGGGCCAGGGCGCACAGCTGGAGGGCGCCATCGTCAATGGCAACCAGCTCGATCTGGCGGGCGGCGCATGGCAGCTTGCCGGCGACAGCAATGTGCAGCGGCTGTCCCTCGACGACGGCGCGTCAATCACGCTCGGCAACGGCAGCCGGTTCCACACCCTGCGCGTCGCCGGCCACTATGAGAGCCACGGCGGCACCGTCATCTTCAACACCGTGCTCGCCGACGACGACGCCGCCACCGACCGGCTGATCATCGAGGGCGACAGCACTGGCCAGACCCACGTACGCGTGAACAACATGGGCGGCGCGGGCGCGCAGACCGGGCGCGGCATTCCCTTGATCCAGGTGGCCGGCGCCTCCAACGGCAGCTTTGACCTGAGCGGCCGGGCGGTCGGCGGTCAGTACGAGTACTTTCTGTTCAAGGGCAGCGAAGACGGGCACTGGTACCTGCGCTCGGTGCTGCCGGACGAGCCTGAAGGTCCCTCACTTCCAGACCAGTGCGCGCTCGACCCGACCCTGCCCCAATGCGTGGCGGATCCCGTGCCCGACCCCGACCCGGTTCCCGATCCCATTCCGGACCCAGACCCCACCCCGGACCCGGCGCCGGTTCCGGACCCCGATCCGGAGCCGGCACCGCTTCCCGTCCTGCGGCCGGAGGCCGGCGTCTACCTGGCCAATCTGCATGCGGCCGAGGGCATGTTCGCGCTGGGCCATCACGCCCGCGCAACCGGCCAGCCAAACGCACGGGCGTGGGCACGGGTGGACGCCTCGCGCGACCGCTTCGGCGCGCAGGGGCAGCAGCTGCGGCTGCGCGGCAACAGCCAGGCCACGACCGTGGGCGCCACGGTGCTGGGTACCCCCGGGGGCAGCGCAGCAGGGCTGATGATCGGCAGTGGCACCGCCTCGACCACCGCCACCAGCGGCTGGACCGGCTACGGCGCACGCGGCAGGGTCCGTGGCACGGCCGTGGGCGCGTATGCCACCTGGCGCCCTGGTGCGGTCACGGACGCGGCCACCGGCTTCCATCTGGATGGATCGGCACAGCACGTCCGCTTCACCAACCGCGTCGAGGGCACCGCGCTGGCCACCGAGCGCTACAACAGCAGTGCCTGGCAGGCCGCGCTGGAGGCAGGCCACGCATTCGGCGTGGGCGGCGCGGGTCCAGGCAGCGTTTACATCGAACCGCAGCTGCATGTCGGCTATACCCGCTGGCGTACGATCCGCCACACCGAGCGCAATGGCACGGCCGTGACCGCCGGTGACGACAGCGGGCTGCTGGGCCGGGTCGGCGTGCGGCTGTCTGCCGTTGCGCACTGGCGCGACACCCCGGCCGTCCTGCAGCCCTACGTGGCCGCCCACTGGGCCGGTGGGCGCGCCGGGGGCACCCTGAGGATGGACGCCGAAACCGTCGACGCACGCCTGCCGCGCAACCGGGGCGAGCTGAGTGTGGGTGCCGCGTTCAGGGGCGCTGCTGGCGTCGGCGCGTCGGCCGCCTGGTCGGGTCGGTACGCGTCCGGCTACCGCCAGCACGGCGCGCAGCTCGTGGTGCACTACCACTGGTAGGGCGGCATGCCCGGTAAGCTGTGGGCACGCCTCCACGAAGACCCGCCATGGCGTCACCTCCCCTGCCCGCGCTGCTTGCCGATGCGCACGGTTTCTCCCTGCAGATCATCAGCCTGGTCGGTGAGCTGTGGACGGGCGACGTGCGCGAGGTGACCCTGCCCGGCAGTGAAGGCCGCTTCGGCGTGATGGCGCAGCACGCGCCCCTGCTGGGCACCCTGCGCGAGGGCATGGTCTCGGTGTACCCGGTGGAACCCGAGCCGCCGCTGCACGTGTACGTGTCCGGCGGCTATGTGGAGGTGCAGCCTGGCAGGGTGATCGTGCTGGCCGACCTGGCCCTGCACAGTGACGACCTGGACCAGGCCCGCGCGCAGGCCGCCGGTGGCGCCGCCCGCTCGCCGATGGCGGTGGACTTCACCGATGACGGCTATGCCCGACTGCACGCCGAGCTGATGCACCAGCGCACCCTGCAACTGCGTGGTCTTCCCTGGAAATAGCGGCGACCCACCCCGTCGCCGCAGCGTCGCGGGCAGCTCAAAAGGCCGAATACGTTATTCACGCGCGCTCGACATAGGCGTGCTCATGCTGAACAGGCGAGAGTCATTAGTGACGTGTGCAACATGTTGCATGGTCCAGGACAGGACGCAATCGGATCATTCCGATCCTGCCCGGGGCCTTGGTACTGCGTTGTGGTGCTACGGGGGTCTACCGGTCCACCTGTTCCGTTACGGAGTCCTGCCATGAACCTCACGTCCACGTGCGGCCATCGCCGCGTGCTGTCCACCGCCATCGCCCTGACCCTCGCCGCGCTGCCGCTGGCCGCCAGCGCAGGCTCGCTGACCGGCCCCGGCAGCACCCACACCATCAATCCCGGCGACGCCCGTGAACTGTGGAACGTCGAAGACGGCGCGGAACTCACCATCGCTCCCGGCGGCGCCACCGGCGGCGTCCAGGTCGACAACGCCCGCGTGATCGGTACCGGCGTGGACATGACCGGGCTGTTTGGCATCCGCGTCGCCAACGGCGGCGAGGCCACCCTCAACGGCGGGCAGATGGTGTTCACCTCCAGTGCCAGCGATGCGGGCGGTGTGTCGTCCGGCAGTCGCATGCGCATCGACGCGATGACCGTCACTTCAGCCGGTCGCGGCTTCGCCGCCACCGGTGCAGGCAGCGAACTGATCCTGGGCAACACCGTCCTCAGCACCGGCGGCGAAGCGCTGCAGGTCAGCGATGGTGCCCGGCTGGTGCTCGACACGGTCACCGCCAGCTCGGACGGCAGTGCCGGCGGCGCCCTCGGCTATGCGCTGGATATGGACGGCGGCCGCGCTGAGGTCACCAACAGCACGCTGTCCGGCACGACGGCCGGCATCCGCATGGACGACGGCACCCTGTTATTGACCGGCTCCACCGTGCAGTCCAGCCGCACCGGGCTGATCCTGAGCGGCACCCCGAACGGCAGTCCGTCCTCGCCCGTCGCCGAGGTATTCGACTCCAGCATCCTCGCGGCCAACGGGGCCACGCTGGGCCGCAATGCCACGCTGACCGCCTCGGGCACGCGCATCCGCGGTGACGCCAGCCTCGGCGGCGGCACCGCCAGCGGGATCGGCGTGGATCTCACCGATGGCCGCTTCACCGCCCTCCAGGGCAGCAGCATCGAAGGCAGCACCAGCGCGATACGCCTGGCCGGCAGTGCGGCCGGCACCAATACCGTCGACATCAGCGCCTCCAACGTGCGGTCCGACACCGGGCCGGCGATCAGCATGCAGCTGGGCGGCAACGCCAACATCACCCTGCGCGACGGCGCGCGCGTGGAAGGCGGCAACGGCGTCGCGCTGGATGTGGGTGCGCTGGCTACCGCCAATCTGGACGTGGCCGGTTCCCAGATCGTCGGCGACATCGTCGGGCGGACCCAAGGCACCAACAACCGTGCGACGGTGAATGTGAATCTCACCGACGGCGCCACGCTGCGCGGGGCCATCGTCAACGGCACGGACGTGCAGCTGGACGGCGCCGGCTGGCTGCTGACCGGCGACAGTTCGATGCAACAGCTCACTGTGGGCGGTGGCTCGGTCATCGAATTCGGCGACGGCACCGCCTTCCACACGCTGCAGGTCACCGGCGACTACGCCGGCGGAGGCGGCACCCTGGTGTTCAACACGGTGCTGGCCGGCGATGACGCCGCGTCGGACACGCTGGTCATCGGCGGCGACAGCAGCGGCCAGACCAACGTCAGGGTCAACAACGTGGGCGGCGTCGGCGCACTGACCAGCCAGGGCATCGAGCTGATCGATGTCGCCGGTGCGTCCAACGGCACCTTCGATCTGAGCGGGCGCGCGGTCGGCGGCATCTATGAGTACTTCCTGTTCAAGGACGCCGGCAATGGCAACTGGTACCTGCGCTCCGCGCTGGAGCAGGTGCCCAGCCTGCCCGACCAGTGCGTCATCGACCCGCAGCTGCCGCAGTGCGTGGACCCGCCGACTCCGGACCCCGAGCCGGTTCCGGTGCTGCGCCCCGAACCGGGCGCCTACCTGGCCAACCTGCAGGCCGCCGAGGGCATGTTCCGGCTCGGCTATCACGAGCGCGAGGCCGGCCAGAACGGCGGCCGCGCGTGGGCCCGCGTGGATGGCTCACGCAACCGCTTCGACGCCGACAGCCGCCAGCTCGACGTGCACGGCAGCAGCCAGGCGCTGAGCGTGGGCACCGCATTGCTGCGCACGCCGCAGGGCAGCGGTGTGGGCGTGATGCTTTCCAGCGGCAACGCCAGCAGCACCTCGACCAGCGAGCTCACCGGCTACGCGGCACGCGGCAAGGTCCGCGGCACCGCGCTGGGCGTTTACGGCACCTGGCGTGCCGGCGGCAACGGCGACCCCTACGGCGGCTTCTACCTGGACGGCTCGCTGCAGCACGCCCGCTTCAGCAACCGGGTGGAAGGCACCGCACTGGCCACCGAACGCTACGACAGCCGCGCGTGGCAGGGCGCGCTGGAAGTGGGTCATGCCTTCCGCATCGGCCGTTCGGGCAGCGCCAGCATGCTGTTCGTGGAGCCGCAGCTGCAGGTCGGGTACACCCGCTGGAATGACGTGCAGCACCGCGAACAGAACGGCACGGTGATGACCAGCGACGACGCCAACGGCGTCTTCGGCCGGGTTGGTGTGCGCGTCTCCGGGGTGACCCGCTGGGAGGGCTCGGCCGCACGCGTGCAGCCGTATATCGCGGCCCATTGGCTGCGCACCGGTGCGGATGCGCGCGTACTCATGGACGATGAGCGTGTCGATGCGCGCATCCCGCGCGACCGCGGCGAAGTCAGCGCGGGCGCATCGATCACCTTCGCCGGCGGCTTGGGCGCCTGGGCCGGCCTGGCGCTGCAGCAGGGCCAGGGTTATCGACAGCGCACCGCGCAGCTGGGAATGAGCTATGAATGGTGACAGGAGAGCAGCCACGCAGGGCGTGGCTCTACCCTGCGCCGTCGTGCCAGTCCCTGCCTGGCCACGCATGCAGCGGGTCAGCGGGCGGACAACAGCCCGCGCCGCTTGAACCACCACTCCAGCGGCAAGGTCACCAGCGGCGGCACGGCGGCGAGCAGTGCCAGCCCTGCGGCCCACCACGGCCAACGCAGTTTCACCGCCGCCAGCACGGTGACCACCACGTAGACCATGAAGGCCACGCCGTGCACCGGCCCGAACAGCGCCACGCCGGCGGTGGTCGGCACCGCCGCGTGGTACTTCCAGTACATGCCGACCAGCAGGCCGGCCCAGGTGAACGCTTCAAACAGGGCCACAACAGCAAATACACGACCCATCGGATGCATCGGAACAGTAGCGCGCAAGACGATCTCGGCAACGGCGGCAAGACCGGCCATCATACCGGCTTGCCGCGAATGCAACGCGTTCGCAGTCAGACAAACATGCCGCCCGACGCTTCCACCCGCTGCGCGTTGATCCAGCCGGTCTGCGGTGACAGCAGCGCCACCACCACCGGGCCGATGTCATCCGGCTTGCCGGCACGCCCCAGGGCCGTATTGCCCGCCACCATCGCGTTGATCTTCTCGTCGTCGCGCACGTGCCCACCGCCAAAATCCGTTTCGATTGCGCCCGGCGCCAGCGTGTTGGCGCTGATGCCGCGCGCACCCAGTTCCTTGGCCAGGTAACGGCTGAAGACCTCAATGCCGCCCTTCATCATTGCGTAGGCCGAACTGCCCGGCAGCGAGAAGCGGGCCAGGCCGCTGGACACGTTGAGGATGCGGCCGCCGTCGGCCAGCAGCGGCAGCAGCGCCTGGGTCAGGAAGAACGGGCCTTTCAGATGCACGGCCACCAGGTGGTCGAACTGTGCCGGGGTGGTGTCGGCGATGCTGGCGTAAAGGCCCTCCCCTGCATTGTTGAGCAGCCCCTGCAGCGCCGTTTCGCCCCAGGCCTGCAGCTGCGCCTGCACCGCCGCTGCGAACGCGGCGAAGCCGTTGCTGTCGGCCATGTCCAGCGGCAGTGCCGCCGCACGCCGGCCCAGTGCCTCAATCGCGGCGACAACCTCGTTGGCGGCGTCGGCCTGGTTGCGGTACGTCAGGATGATGTCGGCGCCATCGGCGGCCAGCGCCAGTGCCGCGTTGCGGCCCAGGCCACGGCTGCCGCCGGTGATCAGTACGGTACGGTGGGAAGCGGTCATGTCGGTCTCCTTGAGGGGGTGGAAGCAGACTATTGATATTGCGGCTCCGCATAAATCGCGCGATCCTGATTTGACTGTCCAACCAGAGCGAACAATCGATGGATCGGCTCGACCAGCTGCGCAGCTTCCTGCGCGTTGCAGAACTGGGCTCCTTCACGGCCGCCGCCGACCAGCTCGGCCTGCCCAAGGCCAGCGTATCGCTGGCCGTGCAGCGGCTGGAAGCCGAGGTGGGCGTGCAGCTCCTGCATCGCACCACGCGGCGGGTACGGCTCAGCGCCGACGGCGCCCAGTTCCAGCAGCGCGCCCGCGACCTCCTCGATGACATGGAAGAGCTGCAGGGCATGTTCCGCCGCGACACCGGCCAGCTCAAGGGCCGCCTGCGCGTGGACATGTCCAGCGGCCTGGCCCGCCAGCTGGTGGTTCCGCACCTGCCGGTGTTCCTGGCCCTGCATCCGGAACTGGAGATCGAGCTGAGCGGCACCGACCGCCGCGTCGACCTGGTCCGCGAGGGCTTCGACTGCGTGGTGCGGGTCGGCCCGCTGGACGACAACACCCTGGTGGCGCGCCCGCTGGGCGTGATGCACATCGTCAACTGTGCCAGCCCGGGCTACCTCGCCGTGCACGGCGTGCCGCAGACGCTGGACGACCTGGCGACGCACGCACTGGTCCACTACGTGGGCACGCTGGGCCAGCGCTCGCCGGGCTTCGAGTACCACGATGGCGAGGACTACCGCTGCCTGCCGATGCGTGGCGCGGTCACGGTCAACAGCGGCGAGGCCTACAGCGCGGCGGCGCTGGCCGGGCTGGGCATCATCCAGGTCCCGCGCCTGGGCGCGCGCCGGGCACTGGCCACGGGGGAGCTGGTGCAGGTGCTGCCGCAGTGCGTGTCCGAGCCCATGCCGGTCACGCTGCTGTACGCGCAGCGCCGCCATCTGCCGCGCCGGGTGGCGGCGTTCATGGACTGGATGGCGGCGCTCTTGGTGCCTGAGCTGGAGCGTCCGGACTGAGGGTCGTGCACGCGCATGCACGTTAATGCATGTTTGTGCGCATATCGGGTAGACTTCGGCCCGATCCGCTGCGTGTTCGCGCCTGTACTTGCACGAATGCCCCGGCCACGGCCCCTACCGAGACCCGCCCATGACACCCGACACCCTGCCTGGGGAACGCCAACAGACCATTCTCCGCCTGCTGCGCGAACAGGGGCGGGTGTTTTCGGCGCAGTTGGCGCTGCAGATGGCCGTCTCCGAAGACTCCATCCGCCGCGACCTGCGCGATCTGGCCAGCCAGGGGCTGTGCCGCAAGGTCCACGGTGGCGCACTGCCGGCCGCGCCGGACTTCCCGCCCCTGCCCGCGCGGCACGCACAGCAGGCCGCGCAGAAACGCGCACTGGCTGCCGCGGCGGTGGCGCAGGTGCGTCCGGGCAACTGCATCCTGCTCGATGCCGGGTCCACCAACAGCGCCATTGCCGCCTGCCTGCCGCAGCAGCAGGGCCTGCATGTGATCACCAACGCACCGGACATCGCGCTGGCGCTGATGGCCCGTGGCGGGATCGAGGTCAGCCTGATCGGCGGGCGGCTGGACCCGCGCGCGGGCGCGTGCATCGGCGCGCAGGCCCTGGAAGCGGTGAGCGGCCTGCGTGCCGACCTGTGCTTCATCGGCACCTGTGCGGTGGATGCGGAAGCAGGCCTGTGGGCCATCGATGGCGAAGAGGCCCCTCTCAAGCGCGCCCTGCTGGCAGCGAGCAGCCGCTGCATTGCGGTGGCCACCAACGACAAACTCGGCACGCAGGCAGCGTACCGCGTGGTCGGGGCCGAGCAGATCGACCTGCTCGTGATCGAACACGATGCCCCCGATGCGCAGGTGCAGGCCTTCCAGCGCCGCGGCATCGACATCCAGCGCGCTGCGCCGTACTGAGGTTGCCACGATGACCGTCACCGCCTTGCCTGCCCGCGCCGCGCGCGCCGAACAGCATGCCACCCGCGCCGCCTTCTTCCTGCCCGGCTTTGCCACCGCGGCATGGGCGCCGCTGGTGCCGTTCGCCAAGACCCGCACCGGCCTGGACGAGGGCACGCTGGGCCTGGTGCTGCTGTGCCTGGGGGCCGGCTCGCTGCTGGCCATGCCACTGGCCGGCATTCTCGCGGCCCGCCATGGCTGCCGCGCGGTGATGATCGTCACCCTGCTGATGGTGATGGCCAGCCTGCCGCTGCTCGCCATTGCGCCCTCGCCCTGGACGCTGGGGCTGGCGCTGTTCGTGTTCGGCGCGGGTGTAGGCGCCTGCGACTGCACGATGAACATCCAGGCGGTAATGGTCGAGCGCGACAGCGGGCGCCCGATGATGTCCGGCTTCCACGCGTTCTACAGCATCGGCGGTGCGGTCGGCGCCGCGGCAATGACCGTGTTGCTGTCACTGCGGTTGCCACCGCTGTGGGTGTGCGTGCTCGCGTCGATCACGATGGTCGGGGTGTTGGTGGTATCGGTGCCGTACTGGCGGCGCGACCGCGCACCGAGCGGCGCCCCGTTGTTCGCGGTACCGCACGGCGTGGTGCTGGCCATCGGCGTGCTGTGCTTCATCGCCTTCCTTGCCGAAGGCGCCATGCTCGACTGGAGCGCGGTGTTCCTGCATGAAGTGCAGCGGGTGCCACCCGACCGCGCCGGCCTCGGCTTCATGACCTTTGCCATCGCCATGACCATTACCCGCCTGGTTGGCGATGGCGTGGTGGCCAAGCTTGGCCGCCTGCGCGCGATCCTGCTCGGCAGCATCGTCGCCGCCGCCGGCTTCGGCATCGCCACCTTCGCCAGCGCGCTGCTGCCGGCACTGGCGGGCTACGCGCTGATCGGCCTGGGCTGCGCCAACATCGTGCCGGCGCTGTTTTCCATGGCCGGCAACCAGAAGGCGATGCCGGAAAGCCTCGCCATCCCGGCGATCACCACCCTGGGGTATGCCGGGGTGTTGGCCGGGCCGGCGTTGATCGGGTTCGTCGCGCAGGGCAGCAGCTTGGTCGTCGCCTTTTGTGCGGTCGCTGCGGCGTTGCTGCTGGTGGGCGTGAGCGCGAGGTGGGTCCGCGCGTGACACGGCGGCCGACAGCGTAGAGCCACGCCCTGCGTGGCGGCGGTAAACCGCCTACGATGCCACCACGCTCCCGAGGCAAGGCCACCCCATGTCCGATGATCTCAACCACCGCCGCGCCGCCTTCCGCGCCCTGCACGCCGATGGCTGCTTCGTGCTGCCCAATCCGTGGGACATCGGCAGCGCCCGCTACCTGCATGGCCTGGGCTTCAAGGCCCTCGCCAGCACCAGTTCGGGCGTGGCGTGGAGCCTCGGACGCGCGGATGGCCAGCTGTCGCTGGACGAGACCCTCGCCCACCTGCGCGACCTGGTCGCGGCAACACCGCTGCCGGTGAACGCCGACGTCGGCGATGGCTTCGGCACCGATGGCGCTGGCGTCGAAGACGCGGTGGCGCGTGCCATCGCGACCGGTGTCGCCGGCATCTCCATCGAAGACGCCAGCGGCGATCCGCTGCATCCGCTGCGGCCGCTGGACGACGCCGTATCCCGCATGCGCGCCGCCCGCGCCGCGATCGACCGCTCCGGCGAAGACGTGCTGCTGATCGGGCGCGCCGAGAACTTCTTCGTCGGCCGGCCCGACCTGGACGACACGATCACGCGCCTGCGGGCCTACGCCCAGGCAGGCGCAGACTGCCTGTATGCGCCAGGCATCAGCACCCGCGAACAGATCGAGGCCGTCGTCGCCGCCGTCGCGCCGAAGCCGGTGAACCTGCTGGTCGGCGGCGCAGTACCGTTCACGCTGCAGGACATCGCCGCGATGGGGGTGCGCCGGGTCAGCGTCGGCGGCGCCATGGCGCGCACCGCCTGGGGCGGCCTGATGCGCGCCGCGCAACAGATCCACGACGAAGGCCGCTTCGACGGCTTCGCCGATGCGGCCAGCGGCGCCGTGCTGAACCAGCTGTTCCGCTGACGGCCCGCTCCGGGTGGATCAGTGCGCCAGCGCGTACTCGATCGCCGCGCACACCGCCGCGACCTGCGCATCGTTGCACTGCTGCGGCGTGGCGCGCGGGCTGTCCGGGTACACCTCGGTGGTCGTGGTGTAGGTCGCGCCGGTAATGCTGGCGCACAGCCCCAGCTTCTTCAGCGGATACTCGATCACCCCCGGGGCGACGACCGGTGATCCGATGATTTCGTTATGCGCGTCAGCCGGCGCGATATGCGTCACCTGCCCCACCGCTGCATTGACCGCCTGCTGGAACGCCGGCTGCGGGTTCTCGCTGTCGTCCACCAGATAGAAGCCGTCCGGAATGCCGCCCGGCTCGAACGGCTTGCCATCGCGGGCGGCCAGTGCCGGGCGGAATTCGCTCTCGTCGCTGTCGGTGGTCTCATGCAGGTCGATATGCATGCGCATGCCCTCGCGCAGTGGTGCCACCAGCGCCATCAGTGCCGCCGATTCCTGCGCCGGGCTGTCGGCCACGAACGAGCGGTTCGGGTCGATCGCATCGGCATTCCAGCGCTGGATGCGCTCATAGCCCCAGGGGCTCACGCACGGCGCCACCAGCACGTTGGCGCGGCCGGCGTAGTCCGCCGCGCGGGTCGCCAGGAACTGCAGCGCGCCTTCCACGCCGCTGGTTTCGTAGCCGTGCACGCCACCGGTGACCAGCACCGACGGCAACGCCAGGTCCCAGTCACGGCTGCGCACGGCGAACAGCGGATAGCGGTCCGGCGCGTAGTCGAGCGTGCCGTACTGCACCACGTCGAACCGGTCGCGCAGTGCCTCCAGCACCGGCAGCACATCGTCGGCATAACGCCGCACCGGCACGTGACGCGCCCGCCATTCCGCCTTCTCGGCCGCGCCCCAGGGCTGGCCCGGGGTACCGATGGGATAGAAGCGGGTGTCGTTCATGGCAGGGCTCGCGGTTGTCTCGGAAGAACGCCGATTTTAGCCTGTACGCGCGTGCCACGTTGCCTCGCAGCGCCCGGCGCTAGGGAGCAAGGTGACAGGGACCCTGCCGCCATCGGCTGTTGAGGGTTCACCGCTTGAGTTCATCAATGGCGCGCGCCCATGATGTGGGTGCATGACTGCCATGCGTCCCCTGCCCCCGCCCGATGGCACGCGAGAACTTCAACGACCTGCAGGTCTTCGTCACGGTGGCGCGCGAGCGCAGCTTTACCCGCGCCGCCGCGCAACTGGGCGTCTCCCAGTCCGCGCTGAGCCATACCGTGCGCGGACTGGAGGAACGACTGGGGGTACGGCTGCTGACCCGAACCACCCGCAGCGTGTCGATGACCGAGGCCGGTGAACGCCTGTACGAGAGCGTGGGGCCACGGCTGGAAGAGATCGAGCTGGAGCTGGCCGCCATCGCCGAGTACCGCGACCATCCGGCCGGCACCATCCGCATCACCAGCTCCGAACACGTGGCCAACGCGATCGTCTGGCCACGGTTGGCGGCCGTGCTGCCGCGCTACCCCGACCTGAAGGTCGAGCTCACCGTGGACTACGGGCTGGCCGACATCGTGGCGCAGCGCTATGACATCGGCATCCGGCTCGGCGACCGCGTGGCGCAGGACATGATCGCGGTGCCGATCAGCGGACCGCAGCGCATGGCGATCGTCGCCAGCCCCGGCTACTTCAAGCACCACACCGCGCCGCAGGTACCGGCGGACCTGGCCGCGCACGACTGCATCGGCCTGCGCCTGCCCACCCACGGGGGCCTGATGGTGTGGGATCTGCACAAGGACGGCCAGAACGTCAACGTGCGCGTGGACGGGCAATGGACGTTCAACAGCAGCGTGGCCATCCACCGCGCCGCGCTGGCCGGCGCGGGCCTGGCCTACCTGCTGGAGGAGATGGTGCTGGAAGACATCGCCGCCGGCCGCCTGCATCGGGTCATGGCGGACTGGTGCGATGTCTTTGCCGGCTTCCACGCCTACTACCCGAGCCGTCGCCAGTCCTCCAGCGCGCTGCGCGTGGTCATCGAGGCGCTCCGGGGGTAGCGGCGCATCCCGCCGCCGCACACGCCCCTTACGGGCGCAGCAGTACCTTGCCGTTGCGGCCGGGTTGCAGGCTGGACTTGGCCGCCTCGGCGATCTGTTCCAGGCCGAACACCCCGTCCACCGGCAGGTTCAGGCCACCTGCCGCCGCGAGCTTCAGCAGTTCGCCGACCAGCCGGCGCTTGTCGTCCGGCGCCATCGCCTGGCTGACCTTGCTGCCCCAGAAGCCCTTCACCGTGGCCTGTTTGAAGATCACGTCGCCGGAGCTGAGCTGCATCGGCTCGCCGGTCATCGAACCGAACGACACCAGCGTGCCGCCGTCGGCGAGCAGGGTCATCAGCTCGCTGCTGGCGCGGCCGCCGACCGAATCCACCGCCGCGACAATCGCGCCCGCGCCCACCCGGGCCTGCACCTGCGCCATCCAGTCCGGCTGCGCGGTGGACACGGTGGTGTCGATGCCCAGCGCCTCCATTTCGGCCACGCCGGCATCGCGGCGCACCAGGTTGAGACAGTGCACGCCACGGGCCTTGGCCAGCATCGCCAGCGCCTTGCCGACCGCGCCGTTGGCCGCGTTCTGCAGGATCCACTGGCCCGGCTCCACCCGCAGGAATTCGAGCAGCATCAGCGCGCTCAGCGGCATGGCGATCAACTGCGCGGCGGTGTTGTCATCGATGCTGTCCGGCATCGGAATCACCATCCGCGCCGGGGCGATGAAGTGCTCGGCCCAGGTGCCGTGCACCGACGCGGCGCTCACGCGCTGGCCGATCTGCAGGCCACTGACGCCCTCGCCCACCGCGTCGATCACGCCGGTGCCCTCACTGCCACCGATCGCCGGCAGCGTGGGCTTGTAGCCGTACTGGCCGCGCACCGTCCACAGGTCATGGTTGTGGATGGGCGCCAGCACGGTGCGGATCCGCACCTCGCCTGCAGCGGGTTCCGGGGTGGGCATCTCGCCGCCGTGCAGGACCACGGTGGGGTCACCAAACTGCTCATGCAATGCAACGCGCATGGGGGGTCTCCTTCTACGAATACAGACTGCGCCGGCCGCAACCGGCAGGATTCAACGGCGGTGGCGGTGTGCGGCGACCACGCCCGGCCGCGGCGTACGCCAGGCACGCGCGCGCAGCAGCAGGGTCTGCAGCACCAGCAGCGCGGCGATGGCCACCGCCAGCACGGCCACGGTATCGGCCCCCGGCAGGCGCCAGTCCGACTGCTTCACGTACACCCCGGCCAGCGCCCACACCACCGCCGCCGGATAGGCGAAGTGGCCGCGCAGCCGGTAGTTCATGGTCCAGGCCAGCAGCGTGGCCAGCGCCAGCAGCACCAGGCTCCACGCAAGCATGTTGCCGGTGGGCAGCCACTGATAGGCCACGATCACCTGGGCGGTGTTGAGGAAGGCGGCCATGGTCAGCCAGCCGGCGTGCAGGGCCAGCGGATAGGCGGCGAACGCACGTTGCCCGGCACTGGCGGTGGCCGGTGCCGCGCGCGTCGCGGCCACCAGCAGGCACAGCAGCGCCGTCCAGATGATCAGCAGCGCGGGAATGAACCACTGGTTGGAGAACACCGGCATCCACGCCGCGGTCAGCACGAAGCCGGCGGCGGCCCAACCACGCACGCGGGCGTTGTCATCGGGCTTGCGGCGGCGCAGCTGCCACAGCCCGAACAGCACGTTCCAGAGGAAGATCACGCCCCAAATCGAGAACGCGTAACCGGCCGCGACCAGCAGCGTGGGGTAGCGGTCGGAGATCGCACCATTGGTCGGGCCGAACTGACCGGTCTGGGAAAACCACGCCACCGTCGGCATGGCCAATGCGGCCAACAACACGATCCAACGCATGCACCCGCTCCTGCTCAAAGAGCGCCGACGATACGCGCATTGCGGTTAAGAAGGTGGCATGGGCCGTGGCGTACCGGTCCGCGCGCTCACGGTCCTCACCCCAACGCCGCATGATCATGACCCGGGTGCAACCCGGTCAATGCCCCGCTGCCGCCCACGAAATGCCGCACGATCGGCGCGTGTTCGTTACGGTGCAACGCCCGCACCTTGTCCTGCAACGCGCGGTCTTCGGCCGTCACCCGCTCATGCTGGCGAAGGTGTTCGATCCAGGACGGGGTCACGAAATACTCCAGGTGGACGCCGGGCGTCGCCACGTCTTCGGCAACGCCCCAGATCACCGCCCCGTCCCGGCGGCGGGTCCGGCCCAGCTCACCCAGCAGGCGATGGAACGCGGCGCGGTCGCCCTCATCGATGTGGTATTCCACGGTGATCAGCACCGGGCCACGGTCATGCGTGACCGGCACCGCCAGCTCCGGTGCGGGCCAGTGACCGGCCGGGCGCAGGTCGAGGTCCTCGCTGCCGGCGATGCGGACGCGCCATACCAGCAGCCCGGCGACCACCGCGCCGATGGCGGCCGCCGTCAAGGCGAGCGGAATCGAGGTGCGCTGCGCGATGCTGCCCCAGCTGAGGCCGCCTGCCGCCATGCCCAGCGAGAACACCATGATGTACAGCGACAGCGCACGCGCGCGGACCCAGGCAGGCACCGCCGTCTGCGCCGCGATCTGCAGCGAGGAAAGCACGGTGATCCAGGCGAAGCCATTGACCAGCATGGCCAGCGGCAACAGCGCCATGTGCCGCAGCCAGGCCAGCCCGAACAGGCTCAGTGCGCAGGCCAACGTGGCCAGCAGCACCAGCAGGTCGCGGTCCAGGCGCGCCCGCAGGCTGGGCAGGACCAGCGCGCCGGTGACCGCGCCGATGCCGATGCAGCCCAACAGCAGCCCGTAGGTGCCGGCCCCACCATGCAGCTCGGCGCGGACCACCAGCGGCAGCAGCGCGGTGAGCGCGCTGGCGAAGAAGAAGAACCCGGCCGACTTGATCAGCACCGCCTGCAGGCGGCCGGCACGCAACGCGTAGCGCAGGCCGGCGCGCAGGCCCGCGCCGAAGCCCTCGGGGGGCAGGCTGGATACGTGGGCATCGGGTACCCACCGGAACAGCACCCACAGCATCGCCGCGAAGCTCAGCGCGTTGAGGCCGAACGCCCAGCCGGCGCCCAGCTGCGCCACGATCAGGCCGCCGATGGCCGGGCCGAGCGAGCGCGCGATGTTGATGCCGATGGAGTTCAGGGCCACCGCCGAGGCCAGCATCGGGCGCGGCACCAGCTCGGACACGATGGCCGCCTGCGCGGGCATGCCCATGGCCGCGCCGCAGCCCATGGCGAAGGTCAGCGCCACCAGCAGCGGCGGAGTGAGCATCGACAGGGCCGTGAGCGTGGCCAGCGTGGCCGCCACCAGCAGCATCCAGCCCTGGGTGAACAGCAGGAAGCGGCGGCGGTCGACGATGTCGGCCAGGGTGCCGGCCACCAGGGCCAGCAGCACCACCGGCACGGTGGTGGCCGACTGCACCAGCGCCACCATCAACGGCGACCCGGTGCGCTCGGCCATGACCCACGCCGCGGCGACGTCGTTGACCCAGGTGCCGACATTGCTGCCGAGAATGGCCAGCCACATCGCGCGGAACAGCCGGATCTTCAGGGGGGACCACGCGCCGGGGGCGGCGCTCGGAGTCGTCTCTACCATTGCCATGCTCCTACTACCGATGCAAACAGGGTGTCGCGGCCGCCGGCCGCACGCAGGCCGGGGCCGGCGTCGAACCAGGCCAGCTGGCCTTGCCAGGTCCAGTGGTCGCTGGCCTTCCAGCGGGTTTCCCACTTGTACTGCTGGCCGATCCGCCGCGGGGTTCCGGCCGTGCCAGGCACCGCCGAAAGCGGCGCCGGCGTGGTGTAGATGGCGTCGCTGCGCCGGTGCTTCCAGGCCAGCTGCACGCCGAGCTCGGTACTCAGGTCCGCGCGCGGCGTCAGCGTCAGGGTGGGCTGCACATCCATCAGGTTGGCCGGCGCCAGCAGGCTTGCCTCGCTGAAGTACGCCGATTTCGGGTACATCGCGTTGAAGGTGTTCAAGCGGCCATCCTGCGCGTTGCGGTCGCCACTGGCGATGTCCAGCTTCACCCCGAGCCGCGGCTGCCAGGCCACGCCCGGCCAGCGCACGCCGCTGTCGCTTGCCAGGGTCCAGGCGCGGATGGCCAGGTTGCCCTGCCCGCCCGCGAGCGTGCCGCGCTGGGCCACCAGCTCGATGTTGGCGTCCCAGCGTGGCTGCAGTGCGAACCATCGCGTCCCCAGCGACGTGCGGCGCTCATCGCCCACCGCACTGGCGAAGCGTGCACCGTCGCGTCCATAGCCCAGCAGATACAGGTCCACGCCGTTGCCGGGCCGCACCGCGTGCCAGGTGGCATAGCTGCCGAGCAGGTACTGGCCGCGGTCGCCGCGGTCGTCGAACGCGCCCATGCGGTTGTCGACCGGACGCAGCGCCATCACATCGAGCTTGAACGCGCCCTGTTGCCAGCGCCCACGCACGCCATCGAAGGCCAGCCGGATGTTGGGGCCGTCGCGTACCGACAGCAGCCGCGAACTGCCGTACGCCGCTTCCTGCCGGCCGAGCTGCCAGGACACCTGCTCGCCCTGCCAGCGCACATAGCCCTGCTGCAGGTCCAGCGCGCCACGATCGGTGCCGCCCGGTCCGCCATCGCGGCCCTGCTCGGCATGTACGCCCAGCTGCACCAGGCCGTCCCAAGCACCCCGCCGCACCGCCACCGCGCTCAGCGCGCGCAGCAGTCCATAGCCATCCTCACGCCCGTGTATCCCGAAGCGGGTCGGGTCGTAATACATGCCACGCAGGCGCAGCGAGGCATCCAGCTGCATCTCGCCACCGCCCTCCAGCGCAAGGCAGCGATCGGCCGCACCGTCCTCGCACGCCACCGCCAGTGACGGCAGCGATGCCGCCAGCCCCAGGCTCAGAACGCGAAGCACGAACATCCCAGTGCGCCCCAGAACGCGTTCGGCGCATCGGTGGGCACGGCATGCGCGGCAGCATGGCCGTGCGCATGGGTGCGGCACGCGGTTGCGCCATGCGCGTGCACATGGCCATGCGTCTGCGCGACCAGGCCGGTGGCGGCACCGCCGACGTGATAGCCGCCGAAGCGGTTGACCGGCGACCAGTCCGGCATCGCCGGCGGCAGCGTGGGTGCCAGCGGACCGAACTCGCCTTCGCCATGCACGACCCGTCCGCCGACCACGGTCAGCACGCTGGTGATGTCGGCGATGGCCGCGTCGTCCACCGCGAAGAAGTCCGACGACAGCACGCAGAAGTCGGCCAGCTGGCCCACCGCCAGCGTGCCTTTGTTGGCTTCATCGCCCGAGAACCAGGCACTGCCCTGGGTCCACAGGCGCAGCGCTTCCTCGCGCTCGAGCAGGTTCTCCTCGCCATACAGCGACAGCCCGCCCACCGTGCGCCCGGTGACCAGCCACGACAGCGCCACCCACGGGTTGTAGCTCGCCACGCGGGTGGCGTCGGTGCCGGCGCCGACCGGCACGCCGGCCTGCAGCATGCGCCGCACCGGCGGGGTATGCCGGGCGGCCTCGGCGCCATAGCGCTGCACGAAGGCCTCGCCCTGGTACGCCATGCGGTGCTGGATGGCCAGGCCACCGCCCAGCGCGCGGATGCGGTCGATGTTGCGCGGGGTGATCGTCTCGGCGTGGTCGATGAACCAGTGCAGGCCGTCGAACGGGACCTCGCGGTTGACCTGCTCGTAAACATCGAGGATGCGGTCGATGCTCTCGTCGTAGGTGGCGTGGATGCGGAACGGCCAGCGCTTCTCGACCAGCAGCCTGACCACCTGTTCCAGCTCCGGCTCCATGCCCGGCGGCAGCTCCGGACGCGGCTCGTTGAACAGCTCGAAGTCGGCGGCGGAGAACACCAGCATCTCGCCGGCACCGTTGTGGCGCAGCAGATCGTCGCCCTGGCGCGGGGCCACGATCTCGCTCCAGTGCTGGAAGTCCTGCACTTCCCCGCCCTTGTTCTGGGTGAACAGGTTGTAGGCGATGCGCACGGTGAGATCGCCGTCGCGGTGCAGCTGCTCGATGACCTGGTAGTCCTCGGGGTAGTTCTGGAAGCCGCCGCCGGCGTCGATCACCGAGGTGATGCCCAGCCGGTTCAGCTCGCGCATGAAGTGCCGCGTGGAATTGGACTGGTATTCGATCGGCAGGCGCGGCCCCTTGGCCAGCGTGGCATACAGGATCAGCGCATTCGGCTTGGCCAGCAGCAGTCCGGTCGGATTGCCCAGACTGTCGCGCGCGATCTGGCCGCCGGGCGGGTCCGGGGTGTTCCTGTCGTAGCCACAGGCACGCAGTGCGGCACGGTTGAGCAGCGCGCGGTCGTACAGGTGCAGCAGGAAGACCGGCGTATCCGGCGCGATGGCATTGAGTTCGGCCAGCGTGGGCAGACGCTTCTCGACGAACTGCTCGGCGGTGAACCCACCGACCACGCGTACCCATTGCGGGGCCGGCGTGTTGTCCACCTGAGCCTTCAGCATGGCCATCGCATCGGACAGCGAACGCAGCCCGTCCCAGCGCAGCTCCAGGTTGTAGTTGAGCCCGCCACGGATGAGGTGGGTATGGCTGTCGTTGAGGCCGGGCACCAGGCGGCGGCCGGCGGCGTCGATGACGGTAGCGTCGATCAACCCGGCGCGCACCTCGGCTTCCGCGCCGATGGCGGCGATGCGGCCGTCCACCACCGCCAGCGCGTCGGCCTGCGGCACGCGCGGGTCCAGGGTGGTGATGCGGGCATTGCGGATGAGCAGCGTGGTCATGGGGGTCTCCGGGGACAGGGGCGGCATTGCGCTCAGGTCTGCAGCGCGAGTGCGCCGGGGCCGGCCAGGGCGATGGCGCACAGGGCCAGCGTCCAGAACAGCGGATATTCGATGCCGCCGCGCATCCAGAACCAGCCTTTGGGCAGCGCCAGCACGGCGGTGGACGCCAGGAACAGCGCCGCGATGATCGCGGCGACACGGGTCTGCCAGCCCAGCAGCACGGCCAGCCCGCACATCACCTGCACCGTGGCCAGCAGCAGCGGCAGCGGTGCGGGGGCCGGCAGGCGGAAGCCGCGCAGTTCCTCGGCGAACCCGGCCAGGCCGGGGCCACCGAACCAGCCGAACAGCTTGCCCAGCGCGTGTGGCAGCAGGAATCCGCCGGCGGCCACCCGCAGCACCAGCAGCCCGAGGTCCAGGCCGAGGGTGCCGCTCATGCTCAGTGGCCGCCTTCCTGCGCGCCGAACATGGCCTTTGCGTACTGGATGCCCAGGCCGTAGCCACCGGCGTGCTCACGGGCGATGCCGGTGGTGAGGCCGTAGGTCTCGCCGCGTGCCCAGTCGCGCTGCAGTTCCAGCAGGTACTGCACCGAGGTGACCGGCACCGCACCGGCCTGCACCATGCGCGTAATGGCGCGCTCATGTGCTTCGTCGCTGACATCGCCGCAGGCATCGGTGATCACGTAGACCTCGAAGCCCTGCTCGATCGCCGACAGCGCCGGGCCAACGATGCAGACACTGGTCCACAGTCCGGCGATGACCAGCCGCTGCTTGCCGATGCGGTTGATCTCCGCGATCACCGGCGCGTCTTCCCAGGTGTTCATGGAAGTGCGGTCGAAGACCTGCTGGCCCGGGAAGATCGCCGGCAGTTCCGGGAACAGGGGGCCGGAGAACGAGGTCTCGGCGACGGTGGTCAGCACCACCGGCACCTTGAAGCCAGCGGCGCCCTTGGCGATCAGCGACACGTTGTTGCGCAGCGCGGCGATGTCGATCGAACGGGTGGCGAAGGCCATCTGCGACTGGAAGTCGATCAGCACCAGGGCATGGTTGGTGGGCGACAGCAACGAAGCGCCGGGCACGGCGGTGGCGGTGGCGGTGGTCATGGGGAATCCTTTGTAGAGTCCGCCCATGGTCGCTCCCCGGCGGTCGTCGCCCTACCCTCATTGGGTGGTGCCCCCGGCCACTCTTATGGGGGATCGCGGATCACAGGGTGCGCAACGTGCTGCGTGAGTGGTACCGCAAGCCCCTGCGCGCGCGCCTGCCCCGAAAGAGTAGTCCTGCACTGCCCCCGGCCTGAGACAATCGGGCCATGTGCGATGCCCCACACTCCCCACGTTCCGCCGCCGCGCGCCACCTGCGCCGGGCCGGATGGGTGCTGCTGGTGCTATGCCTGCCGGTGCAGGCGTGGGGTGCGGGCTTTGCGGCCTACGAGCACAGCACGTGGATGGTCGGCCAGGGCGCCCCCGGCGACATCTGGGACGTCGCCCAGCAGGCTGACGGTCGCCTGCTGCTGGCCACCGGTGCGGGGCTGTACCGCTTCGATGGCCGCCAGTTCGAACGGGTGGAACCGCCGAACGGCAGCACGTTTCCGTCGGCCAACATGACCTCGCTCACCCTCGATCCCGACGGCACGCTGTGGATCGCGTACTACAACGCCGGCATCACCCGACTGGACGCACACGGCACGCGCGACTTCGGCAGCCGCGACGGACTGCGCCCGGGACTGGTCCCGCGCATGGCGCGCGATGGCAGCGGGCGGCTGTGGGCGGCGTCGGACGGTGGACTGCGCTGGTTCGATGGACACCGTTGGCAGCCGCCCACGACCGCCATGGGCATCGGCGACCTTCCGGCGCACTGGGTGCTGCGCGACCGCCAGGGCACGCTGTGGCTGCTGGCCGGGGGCGAGCTGTGGCGGCTGCGTGCGCATGCCACGCGCTTTGAACGCCTGCATCTGGCGGTGTCACGATTCTCCTCGCTGGCCCTGCGCCAGGACGGCCAGGTCTGGCTCGCCGACCGCCTGCAGGGGGTCATGCCGATTGCCGATGCACACGGGCTGTTGTCGCCGGCCCACCGCCAGGCCCACCGGCTGCCGACGCTGCTGGCCGGCAGGCTCGAATTCGCCGCCGATGGCAGTCTGTGGGGCAGCTTCATCGCCAACGGTGGCATCTTCCAGGCGCACGCCGATGGCAACGGCGGCACCCGGGTGGAGCGCTTCGACGCCGCCCAAGGCCTGGCGTCGACCACTGCCGGCCCGGTGCTGCAGGACCTCGAAGGCAATCTGTGGGTGGGCACGAACCTGGGGCTCAACCGCTTCCGTGCGCACCAGGTCCGGGCCCTGTCGCTGCCCGGGCCGGCCGATCCGCTGCGCACGCTGTCACGCACGGTCGATGGCGAGGTCTTCGGGTACGGTGAGGACATGCGCCCCACCCCCTTGCGACGCGATCTGCTCGACACGGTTGCCCCGCCACGGCAACGGGCCGGGTTGGGCAACGCGCAGCCACTGTGGCTGGCGGACCACGACGCGCTGCGGGTGATCAGCGATGACACCGAGCGCGACCTGACGCTGCCCCGCCTGCCCGCATCGCATGAACTGCGCGCGATGCTGCCGCTGGGGCGCGACGCGGCCTGGCTGTGCCTCGGCAATGACACGGTGCTGCATTACGTTCGGGGCCACTGGACGCCGGACCCCGCGCTGCCGCACCAGGCCTGCAGCACGCTGGCCGCCGGTGACGACGGACGGCTGCTGCTCGGCTACCCCGACGGCACCCTGCGCGTGGGCCACGCGGGCCGGTTCCATCACTACACCCGTGCCGACGGGCTGGCGGTCGGCCCGATCACCGCCACCGCGATGATCGACGGCCGCATCTGGGTGGCCGGCGAGAACGGTCTGGCCCTGCTGGGTGAGGATGGGCGTTTCCGCGCCGCACAGGCGATCGCCCCCGGCGTGTTCGAAGGCATCACCGGCATCGTGCGCGACGGCGGTGACCACTACTGGTTCAACGGCAGCCGCGGTCTGGTCCGGGTGGATGCCCTGGGCCTGGACGCCGCCATCGCCGAGGGCCGCATCCTCGCTCCGCGCTTGTTCGATACCGCCGACGGCATGCCCGGCATTGCCACCCAGACCACCCCGGTGCCCAGCGCGGTGCTGGCTGCCGATGGACTGCTGTGGGTCTCGACCAACCAGGGGCTGGCCTGGCTGGACACCGTGCAGGCGCGACCGGATGCGCGCCCCCTGCACCCGCACATCGTCAGCGTGTCCTACGGTCGCCAGCAGCAGCCGCTGCGCGACGGGATGGTGTTGCCGCCCGGCACCGCGCAGCTGCAGATCGACTACATGGCGGTCTCGCTGGCGCGTCCCGATCGCACCCGCTACCAGCACCGCCTGCTGGGTCTGGATGACCAGTGGCAGGACGCCGGCCCGCTGACCCGCGCCTTCTACACCAACCTGCCACCGGGCGACTATCGCTTCGAGGTCAAGGCCGCGAACGAGGACCAGGTGTGGAGCCCGGTGGCGGCGTCGCGCAGCTTCCGGATCGCCCCGATGGCATACCAGACGCTGTGGTTCAAGGCCGCTTGTGTACTGGCGATCCTGGCCCTGCTCGCCGTGGCCATGCGGCTGCGCAGCCGCCGGCTCACCCAGCTGGTGCGGGCACGCCTGGAGGAGCGCCATGCCGAGCGCGAGCGCATTGCACGCGAACTGCACGACACGCTGCTGCAGGGCACCCAGGGCCTGATCCTGCGCCTGCACGCGGTCAGCCGCTCCGTGCATGCCACGCCGGTGGTGCGCGAGGCACTGGAAGCGGCCATGCAGCAGGCCGAGAACGCGTTGGCCGAAGGCCGCGAACGGGTCAACCTGCTGCGCGACGGCAGCAGCGGCTACCAGGACATCGGCGCGGCGCTGGTGCAGGTGTATGGCGAGCGCGCCGCCGATGCCAACAGCCCGTCGCTTCGCCTCAATGTGGAAGGCACGCCGAAGCCACTGCGCCACGATGCCGCCGAGGAGGTCTACCTGATCGGCCGCGAGGCACTGCTGAATGCCCTGCAGCACGCCGCCGCCGCCGCGGTGGACGTGCACCTGGTCTACGCGCGGCGCGGCCTGCGCCTGCACATCCGCGATGATGGGCATGGCCTGCCGCCGATCCTGCCCGAGGGCCGCTGGGGCCTGGTGGGCATGCGCGAGCGTGCCGAACGCCTGGGCGCGCGCCTGCACCTGTGGTCCCGCCCCAGCATCGGCACCGAGATCGAACTGTTCCTGCCCGGCGATCGCATCTATCGCCATCACCGTCGGCGCTGGCGCTGGCGGCGCACTTCCGGAGACTCCGCATGACCACCCCGTCCATCCCGATCGGCATCCTGGTGGTCGATGACCACCCCCTGCTGCGTGACGGCCTGGCCGCACTGCTCGGCATGCAGTCGGACATGCGCCTGCTCGGCGAAGCCGGCGATGGCGAGGAAGCCGTGGCCCAGTACCTGGCGCTGCAGCCGGACGTGGTGCTGATGGACCTGCAGCTGCCCAGGATGGACGGCGTGGAGGCGATCACCCGCATCCGCCACTATGATCCGCGTGCACGCATCATCGTGCTCACCACCTACCGTGGCGACGTCCGTGCGGTGCGTGCACTGCAGGCCGGGGCGAGCGGCTACCTGCTCAAGGACATGCTGCGCCACGAACTGGTGGACACCATCCGCACCGTGCACAGCGGTCGCCGCGCCGGCATTCCGGCCACACTGGCGGCCAGCATCGCCGCGCACGTGGTCGAGGACAGCCTGTCGCCGCGCGAAACCGAAGTGCTGGGCCATGTCGCCAGCGGACGCTCGAACAAGGGCATCGGCGAACAGATGCGCATCTCCGAGCAGACCGTGAAGGCGCACATGAAGAACATCATGGAGAAGCTCGGCGCGCGCGACCGCACCCACGCCGTCACCCTGGCGCTGAAGCGCGGCATCATCAGCCTGGATGATGCCGGCAGCGATAACGACGGCTGACGCATCCCGCCGGTAGCGCCGGCCGCTGGCCGGCACACCGAATTTTCCTGTAGCGCCGGCCGCTGGCCGGCACACCTCATTTTCCTGTAGCGCCGGCCGCTGGCCGGCACGGGGACCCGCTCAACGCAGCCGCATTCCCAGGCCCAGCGCGGCGGACAGCGTCGCCAGCACCGCCACCCCGTTCCAGCCCACCTGCGCCAACACCACCGCCCCCAGCGCACCGCCGGCCGCCATGCCCAGGAACACGCCGGTGAACAGCAGCGCATTGAGTCGGCTGCGCGCTTCCGGCGCCAGCCCGTACACCAGCGTCTGATGCGAGACCAAGGCAGCCTGGAAGCCGAAGTCGAACACCAGCGCGCTGATCGCCAGCAACGGAAGGATCGCCGCGCGCGGCAGCCACGGATCCAACAGCAGCAGTGCGAACCCGACCAGGGCGATCAGGATCGCGATACGCGCCACCGCATGACTGCCGAGCCGGTCGGCCCAGCGCCCGGCCAGCGGTGCCGCCAGTGCACCCGCGGCCCCGGCGATGCCGAATGCCCCGGCCACCGCACTGCCCAGTTGAAAGCGGCTGTGCAGCATCACCGCCAGGGTCGACCAGAACGCGCTGAACCCAACGGCCAACAGGCCTTGTGCATACACCGCGCGACGCAGCTGCGGTTGTCCGCGCCACAGCCCGGCCAGCGAGCGCAGCAGCGCCGGATACTGCAGCCGGGTGGTCGGCGCCATGTGCGGCAGCTCGCGCGCCAGCGCCAGGGCCATCACCACCACCGATGCCGCCGCGATGCCGAACATCGCCCGCCAGCCCAGCACCTCGGCCACCAGCCCGCTGGCCACGCGCGAGAGCAGGATGCCCAGCAGCAGACCCGTCATCACCTTGCCCACCACCGCGCCACGCTCGGCGTCCGGCGCCAGCGTTGCCGCCGCCGGCACCACGTCCTGCGCCACGGTGGCCATCAGTCCCACCAGCAGGCTGGCCATCAGCAGTGTCGGCAGGCTGCCGGCCAGCGCGGCGCAGCCCAGTGCCGCGGCCAGGACCGCCGACTTCACCAGGATCAGCCGGCGCCGGTCGAAGCGGTCGCCCAGCGGCGCCAGCAGCAGGATGCCGAGGGCATAGCCGAGCTGGGTGAGCGTGGGCACCATGCCCGTCGCCTGCGGTTCGCTGGCCAGGCCGGTGCTGATGACGCCCAGCATGGGCTGGCTGTAGTAGATCGAGGCCACCGAGAACCCGGCACCGGCGGCCATCGCCACGATCAACCGCGACGGTACCGTGGTGTGGGCCGGCACCGCGGCCGGTATATGCATGCTGGACATGAGCCGCTCCACAGGGAAAGAAAGTGGGGCCAGCATGGCGCGGCGAATCCAGGCCGTGTAGTAGGCTTCCGTACATATCCATCATACGAAGGTTGCATGAGCCCCACCCCCACGGCGGCCGGCGCGGACCGTATCGACCTGCTGCATACCTTCGTCCGCATCGTCGAGAGCGGCAGCCTGTCGGCCGCCGCCGTGCAGCTGGGCACGACCCAGCCCACGGTGAGCCGGCGCCTGCAGGCGCTCGAACGCCTGTTCGGCCTGCACCTGCTCAAGCGCTCCACCCACCAGATGACCCTCACCGAAGACGGCGCGCGGTGTTATGCGCATGCGCGCGCCCTGGTGGAGGACTGGGAGGCGATCCAGGCCGACCTGCGCGGCGAAGTGGACGTGCCGCGCGGCCGCCTGCGCGTGGTGGTACCGCATGCGTTCGGCCAGGCGCAGCTGCTGCCGCCGATGCTGCAGTTCCTGGCCCGCCACCCGCAGGTGACGCTGGAGTGGATGCTGGAGGACCGCCCGCCGGACTTCATCGCCGACGGCATCGACTGCGCCATCCGCGTCGGCGTCGTGGAGGAGCCGCATCTGGTGGCGGTCCCGCTGGCCGAGGTGCCGCGGATCGTGATCGCCGCGCCGGCGCTGGTCGCCGGCGGCGACCTGGACGACCCGGCACGGCTGCCCGGCCTGCCGTGGATTGCGCTGACCACGTACTACCGCGAACGCTTCAGCCTGTTGCCGGCCGGCGATGGCCCGGCGCTGCGGGTGGACATCCAGCCACGCCTGCTCACCGACAACCTGTTCGTGGTGCGCCAGGCGGCGCTGGCCGGCCTGGGGGCGGCCGTGGTCTCGGCCTGGCTGGTGGCCGATGACCTGCGCGACGGCACGCTGGTCCGGCTGGTGCCGGACTGGCAGGCACCGCCCCTGCCGGTGCACCTGGTGTATCCCGCCGCGCGCCAGATTCCGTCGCGGCTGCGGGCCTTCATCGACGCCATGAAGGCCGTGCTGCCGCACACCCATGGCATGCGCTCCCTGCCGCCGCCGCGCTGACACCGCGGCGTTGATTTGCACGGCCTTACTAACATAGCCTCTGCTATATTCGGGCCATGAGCGCGGACCCCACTTCCAAGAGCGCCGGCGTCTGGCCGCAAGCCACCGGCAACAGCCCCAGCCTGGGCGACATGCACGCCAGCGTGGCCGTGCCCAGTGGCGGCCATTGGTGGTTCCGGCTGCTGGCCTTCCTGGGCCCGGGCTACATGGTGTCGGTCGGCTACATGGACCCCGGCAACTGGGCCACCGACATCGCCGGTGGTTCGCACTTCGGCTACCTGCTGCTGTCGGTCATCCTGCTCTCCAACCTGATGGCGATCGTGCTGCAGGGGCTGTCGGCACGCCTGGGCATCGCCACCGGCCGCGACCTCGCCCAGGCCTGCCGCGACCACTTCTCCAAGCCGGTGAACCTGGGCCTGTGGCTGCTGTGCGAAATCGCGATCATCGCCTGCGACCTGGCCGAGGTGATCGGCACGGCGATTGCGTTGAAGCTGCTGTTCGGCCTGCCGCTGGTCATGGGCGCGATCATCACTGCCGTCGACGTGGTGCTGGTGTTGTGGCTGATGCACCGCGGCTTCCGTGCGCTGGAAGCGTTCGTGATCGCGCTGCTGCTGGTGATCTTCGCCTGCTTCGCGATCCAGATCGTCCTGGCCGCACCGCCCCTGCACGCGGTGTTGGGCGGCTTCATTCCCCGGGCGGAAGTGGTCACCAACCCGCACGCGCTGTACCTGGCCATCGGCATCATCGGTGCCACCGTGATGCCGCACAACCTCTACCTGCACTCTTCCATCGTGCAGACCCGCGCCTACCCGCGCACCGACAGCGGGCGGCGCAGCGCGCTGCGCTGGGCGGTCACCGACAGCACGATCGCGTTGATGCTGGCGTTGTTCATCAATGCCTCCATCCTGATCCTGGCCGCCGCGGTATTCCATGCACACGGACGCACCGACGTGCAGGAAATCGAACAGGCCTACGAGCTGCTGGCGCCGATGCTGGGCGTTGGCGTGGCATCCACCCTGTTCGCGGTGGCACTGCTCGCCTCGGGCATCAACTCCACCGTGACCGCGACGCTCGCCGGGCAGATCGTCATGGAAGGGTTCCTCCGCCTGCGCATCGCGCCCTGGGCGAGACGCCTGATCACACGCGGCATCGCGATCGTACCGGTGGTGATCGTCACCGCGATCTACGGCGACCAGGGCACCGCGCGCCTGCTGGTACTCAGCCAGGTACTGCTCTCGATGCAGCTGCCGTTCGCGGTGATTCCGCTGGTACGCTTCGTCGGGGACAGGACCAGGATGGGCGCATTGGTGGCCCCGCGCTGGCTGCTGACCCTGGCGTGGACGATTGCCGGCGTGATCGTGGTGCTGAACATGAAACTGTTGGCCGACACAATGACAGGGTGACCGGATACATCGCCCCTTGACCTCAAGCACGGTTGAGGTGGCAAGGTGATCGCCTTCCCCCCCTTCGGATCGCCGGATGTCCACCCCACCCTCACCCCCCACCCAACACGCGCTATGGAACGGACCCGCCGGCGATGCCTGGGTGCAGGCACAGGCCCTGCTCGACGGCATGTTCGCCGCGTTTGAACCGCTGTTGGCCGATCCGCTCGCCGCCCAGCCCGACGCGCAGGTACTCGACGTGGGCTGCGGCACCGGTGCGGTCTGCCTGGCCATCGCCCAGCGGCTGGGTCCGGCGGGACACTGCACCGGCGTGGATATCTCCGCCCCGATGATCGCCGTCGCGCGCGAGCGTGCCGCCGCTGCAGGCAAAAACATCGACTTCATCGTCGCTGACGCCCAGCAGCACGCCTTCGCACCGGCCAGCGTCGACCGCATCGTCTCGCGCTTCGGCGTGATGTTCTTCGATGATCCCCTGCTGGCCTTCCGCCAGCTGCGGAACGCGCTGCGCGGAGGCGGCAGCCTGCACGCCATCGCCTGGCGCAGCCCGGCCGAGAATGCGTTCATGACCACTGCCGAGCGTGCGGCCCTGCCACTGCTCACCCTGCCGCCACGCGCGGCGGACGGCCCGGGACAGTTCGCCTTCGCCGACGCCGCCCGGGTGCAGTCGATCCTGCGCGACAGCGGCTGGCGCGACATCCAGATCACGCCGCTGGACGTGCCCTGCAGCATCGCCCGCGAGGACCTGCCCACCTACGTGTCCCTGCTCGGCCCGGTCGGCCAGGCGCTGCGTGCCGCCGGCATGGACCCCGCCGTGCGTGCGTCGATCCTGTCGACCGTGGTCGACGCCTTCGCACCGTTCGTGCAGGGCGACCGGGTCGTGTTCACCGCCGCCTGCTGGTCGGTGCGCGCGGGTTGAGGGCGGCTATGGCTTCCGCCATTACCGGCTGGGTGCAGCCGGCTGCCAGCCATCACCCTCTCCCCACCATTCGTCCCAGACCCGCTGTCATTCACCCCAATCCCAATGACAGCAAGGGTCGGCCGGCACATGCTGCGGCCATCGCCCTTCGCTGTGCATCCCCATGAAACGTCGCGACTGCCTGAAAGCCGGCCTCACCCTGCCCCTGCTGCCCCTGGTCCAGAAGGCCGCTGCAGCCACCCGTCCGGGACCGGCCAGCGCACTCACCCGGGTCCGCCCGGGCGCCGTCGGCTGGCCCACGCCCGGTGACTGGGAGCACCTGTCCCAGGCGGTCGGCGGGCGCCTCTCGGTGCCGGTCTCGCCGTTCCTGGCCGACCCCGCCACCCGCACCGAAGCACTGGCGCAGATCGCCAACCCGTTCTTCATCGGCGACCAGCCCGCCCTCACCCAGACCAGCGGCTACCACGGCGGCTGGCTGTCGCGGCCCAGCGCCCGGGTGGTGGCCGCCGCCAACAGTGCCGATGTCGCCGCCGCCGTCGACTTCGCGCGGCGGCACCGGCTGCGGCTGGTGGTCAAGGGGGGCGGGCACAGCTACCACGGCACGTCGTGCGCGCCGGATTCGCTGCTGGTCTGGACCCGCGCCATGAACCAGGTGGAACTGCACGATGCCTTCGTCGCACAGGGCGCCGCAGCAGGCACCGCCGCGCAGCCGGCGGTGAGCCTGGGCGCCGGCGCGATGTGGATCGATGCCTATGCGGCGGTCACCACGCGTGGCGGGCGTTACGTGCAGGGCGGTGGCTGCACCTCGGTCGGGGTCACCGGGCTGGTCACCGGCGGCGGCTTCGGCAGCTTCTCCAAGGCCTTCGGCACCGCCGCCGCCCACCTGCTGGAAGCGGAGATCGTCACCGCCGACGGCCAGGTCCGCGTGGTCAACGCCAACCGTGAGCCGGACCTGTTCTGGGCCCTGAAGGGCGGCTGCGCCGGCAGCTTCGGCGTGGTCACCCGCATCACGCTGCGCACCCATGCCCTGCCCGACACGTTCGGCGGCGTGTCGATGAAGGTGCAGGCCGACAGCGACCACAGCTGGCACGCGCTGGCCGCCGAAGTGCTGCGCCTCTACCGCGACACGCTGTGCAACTCGCACTGGGGCGAGCAGCTGCGCTTCGGGGGCGCACGCACGCTGGAGGTGGCGATGGTGTTCCAAGGGCTGACCCAGGACGCCGCCGCCGCGGCGTGGGCACCGTTCATGGCGTGGCTGGCCGCGCGACCGCAGTACACGCTGCTCGAACCGCTGAAGGCGACGGCCCTGCCTGCACGGCACATGTGGGACGCGGACTTCTTCCGCGCACATGCGCCGCAGTTCATTGCCGAGGACACCCGCAACGACGCACCGCGCACGCACATGCTGTGGAAGGGCGACCAGGGCCAGGTGGGCTGGTATCTGCACGGGTATGCGTCGGCCTGGATGCCGTCGGCACTGCTCGGTGATGGACGGCGCGACGCGGCTGCGGCGGCGATCTGTGCGGCGGCGGCGCACATGCCGGTGGAACTGCACTGCAACAAGGGTTTGTTCGGCGCCCCCGCCGAGGCCATCGACGCCAGCCGCGCCACGGCCACGCATCCGGCGGTCCTGGATGCCTTCGCGCTGGCCCTGATCGGTACGGCCAGCGGCCCGGCCTACGCCGGCAGCGGCGGCGTGGTGGACGAGGACCGCGCGCGGCGGGGTGCGGAACGTGTCCAGCAGTCCTACCAGGCGCTGCGCACGGTGCTGCCGGCGGCACCGACCTACGTGTCCGAATGCGATTTCTTCCAGCGCGATTGGCAGCAGGCCTTCTGGGGGCCGCACTACCCGCGCCTGCTGGCCGCCAAGCGGCACTACGACCCCGACGGGCTGTTCGTGATCCATCACGGTGTGGGCAGCGAGGACTGGAGCGCCGACGGCTTCGAACGTCGTCGATAGTTCCCCGCAGACGGTGTCGCGTGTCCATCCCACGCGACACGTGCGCCCGCTGCCACTCTGCCGTAGCCTGCGGGGCACTCGCCTGCCATCGGAGATCGCCCCGTGTTTCCGTCCACGCCCGTCGTTGCCGTTCCCGCCGCGCTCTGCCTTGCCATCGCCTGCGCCCTCCTGCCGGTCGCCGCCCACGCACAGGCCACGCCGCCCCCGGCAGAAGCACGCAGCGCGGCCACGGAGTCACGCAGCTTCAACGCGCTGCTCGATGCGCAGACCATGGGCGCGATCAACGCCGACCCGGAGCTGCGCACGCTGCTGGGCATCAGCGGCGATGGCGTCGGTGATCTGTCCGACCGGCTGACCGATGTGTCGCTGGCGCAGCGCGAGGTGAACCGGCGGATGCTGGCCGACAACCTGGCCGCCATCAAGGCGTGGAAAGGTGCGCCGCTGGACCCGCAGCAGCAGCTCAGCGACGGCCTGGCACGCTGGTTCTACCAGGCGCAGATCGACCTGATGGCGGTGCCGTGGTCGGCGGCATGGTTGCCGGTCGGTGGCAGCACCTATGCGGTGGACCAGCTGTTCAGCCTGCCGGTGAACCTGCCGCAGTTCTTCGACAACCAGCATGCCGTCACCGACGTCACCAGTGCCCGCCATTACATCGCACGGCTGCAGGCGATGGGCACCAAGCTGGACCAGGTGCGCGCGAACATGGACATGCAGGCCGGCCTGGGCGTCGTGCCCCCGGACGTCGCGCTCAACGGTGCCGCCACGCAGTTCCGCACCCTGCTGGCGCCGGCGCCGAAGGACAGCCTGTGGGTGCAGTCACTGCAGCGCAAGCTGGACACGCTGCCGGCCATTCCCGCCGACGAACGCGCCGCCCTGGTCGCGCAGGCCACGCGCGCGGTGCAGGACGCGGTCAATCCCGGCTACCAGCGCCTGCTGGATCGCGTTGAGGCGGCACTGGCCACCCGACCCGGCAACAACGGCATCTGGGCAGTGCCGCACGGCGACGCCTACTACGATGCAGCGCTGCGCTGGTACACCAGCACCGACCTGGGTGCCGACGCCATCCACCAGGTCGGCCTGGACGAAGTGGCACGGCTGGAGACATCCATGGATGCGCGCCTGCGCCAGCTGGGCCTGCGCGACGGCAGCGTGGCGGCGCGTGTGGCGACGCTGGGCGACGATCCGCGCTAT
Source organism: Stenotrophomonas sp. KH_036_B (assembly GCF_057839485.1). NCBI lineage: Bacteria > Pseudomonadati > Pseudomonadota > Gammaproteobacteria > Lysobacterales > Lysobacteraceae > Stenotrophomonas > Stenotrophomonas sp. KH_036_B. The sequence goes on from NZ_CM174491.1 coordinate 2,421,557, forward strand.
CGCTATGCCGACAGCGAGGCCGGCCGCACGCAACTGATCGGCGACATCGAGCAGCGCCTGCGCGATCTCGATCCCATCCTGCCCACCTGGTTTGGTCGCCTGCCCCCACAGAAGCTGGTGGTGCTGCCGGTGCCCGCGCACATGCAGGCCACCTCGCCCGGCGGTTACTACTATCCACCGGCGATGGACGGCTCGCGACCGGGCACGTTCTTCATCAACCTGGGCGACATCGACGCCAATACGCGCTGGAGCATTCCCACCCTCACCTACCACGAGGGCTCGCCGGGCCACCATTTCCAGATCTCGATCGGGCAGACCCTGACCGACCTGCCCCTGCTGCGCCGCACCCTCAATCCCAGCGCCTTCAGCGAGGGCTGGGCGTTGTATGCCGAGCAGCTGATGGCCGAGGCCGGCGTGTACAAGGACGACCCGGCCGGCGACCTCGGCCGCCTGCAGGCCGAAATGTTCCGTTCGGTGCGGCTGGTGGTCGACACCGGCCTGCACCGCAAGCGCTGGACCCCGGAGCAGGCCATGGCCTACATGCAGGAAAAGACCGGCATGAAGGAATCGGAGGTGCGGGTCGAGATCAACCGCTACCTGGTCCAGCCCGGTCAGGCCGCGTCGTACAAGATGGGCCAGCTGCGGCTGCTCGCGTTGCGTGAAAAGGCACGCCGCCAGCTGGGCGATCGCTTCGACATCCGCGCCTTCCACGACCTGGTGCTGGGCAACGGTGCCTTGCCGATGACCGTGCTGGAACAGGCGGTGGATGCCTGGGTGGCGGCCGGCGGTGGCGACCCACGACGTGCGCCGTGACCCGTAGAAATACCTAGGACGCGTCGGTGTAACTCCGGTTGTCCGCCCCGCGATGGGTGCGCACAGTGAGGGCATGGCCTGCTGCACAGGCCCGGCCCCACAGGAGACCCCCATGCGCCCGTCACGAACCTGCCTGTTGCTGCTGTTGTTGGCCGCGCCGCTGCCATGGCCAACCGCCCATGCCGCGCCGCCCGTGGCCGGCAGCGCCGCGCCTGCGGCCAGCGTGGACGCCGACGCGATCACCGCGCTGACGCGCATGGGCAAGGCACTGCGCGCGCTGCCGCAGTTCACCCTGGCCGCCACCACCCGCACCGATTACGTGCTGGACGATGGCCAGAAGCTCGCCCTGGCCGGCACCGTGGATTACAGGGTGCTGGGCCCGGACCGCTTCTTCGTGGAGATCCGCAGCGACCACCAGCATCGGCAGCTGTTCTACGACGGGCATACGCTGACCATCTATTCGCCGAACCAGAAGTACTACGCCACCGTCGAGCACCTGGATCGCAGCAGCCAGGCCCTGCTCAGCGATTCGGCGACGCGGCTGGGCGTGGAGTTTCCGCTGGCCGATCTGTTCCTGTGGGGCACGCCGGGGTTCCCGACTGACCGCATCGAATCCGCGTTGTTCGTCGGCAACGAGCGCATCGACGACGAGCTGACCCGGCATTACGCGTTCCGCCAGCCGGGCGTGGACTGGCAGGTGTGGATCTCCGATACCACCCAGCTGCCGCGCCAGCTGTTGATCACCAGCCATGCCGATCCCGCGCTGCCCAATTACCAGGCCACGCTGACGTGGGATACCCGGCGGCCGGTTGCGGCGAAGGATCTGGTGTTCCGTCCGGACGGGGCCACCCGCATCGCATTCGTGCCCGTTGCGATGGCAGGCGACGACGCTGGCAAGGGAGATCGCTGACATGCATGCCACGACGACACTGCGCACGGCCCTGATCGCGGCCCTGCTCTGCTCCACCGCCGGTTCCCTGCTCATTCCCGCCGCTGCACAGGCACGGCCAGGGCTGCGCGGATTCGCCCATCCGTCGATCGCCAGCCACGGTGGCGTTGGCGGAGGGGGCTTCAGCCCGCATCCCGGCCCCCGGCCCGGACCCGAGCCTGGACCCCACCCGGGTCCGGGTCCGGGACCACACCCGGGACCTGGTCCTGGACCTGGACCTGGGCCTGGACCCGGCCCGCATCCTGGCCCTGGCCCGCATCCTGGCCCTGGCCCACATCCAGGCCCGGGACCGGGTCCAGGCCCCGGTCCGGGTCCGCATCCGCCGGGTCCGCCGCCGGGCCCCGGACCGCACCCCTACCCGCCGCCTCCGCCGCCGCCCTACTGGGACCATCCGTTCTGGGATGCCGCCGCTGTCACCGCCGGTGTGGCGCTCACCGCCGCGGCCATCGGCTCGGTGGTGTACTCGCTGCCGGTCGACTGCAGCACGATCGTCGTCGACGGCATCGGCTACCAGCAATGCAGCAATGGCTGGTACCAACCGCGCTACGTGGGCACGACGGTGCAGTACATCGTGGTGGATGCGCCGCGATGACGCGGCGCATCGAGCACGACCTGCCATGTCGATGCGCCGGCAGCTGATTGCCTGCGCGCACTGAAGCCCCTTCCCCTCGCCCGCGGGCATCCCATGCAAACCCATCCCTGGTTCTGGATCCTCAGCCTGTTCCTGGTGCCGCTGCTGGCCGCGCTGGTGGTCAGCCTGTTCATCCGTCGGCGCGGCATCAGCGCCAATGCGGTGCTGGCCTGGTTCGTCATCGTGTGCTGGATCGGCGCACTGGCCGCGATCCTGTCCCAGGTGACCTGACGGTTTGCCGGCCAGCGGCCGGCACTACGGATGGCTTGCCGGCCTACGGATAGCTTGCCGGCCTACGGACGGCTTGCCGGCCAGCGGCCGGCACTACAGGGACTGGCCCAGCTCGATGAAGACGACGCGGTGGCCACCTTCGCGGACACCCACGCCGAAGATCAGCGGCCCGATCCACGAGTCGAAGCCCAGGAACAGGCTGCCGTTCCAGATGCCGTCGCTCAGCGACATGTCGCTGCGCTGCTGCCAGGCATTGCCATATTCCACCGTGCCGCCGACCTGGGCCGAGCGGCCCAGCACCTTGCCCAGCTCATACGTGTAGCCGGCGAAACCCAGCGCATAGTCCTGGCCGGTCAGCTCGTTCTGCTGGAAGCCAGCCAGCCGCCAGCGTCCGCCCAACCGGTACAGGTTCTGCACGGGCGCGGTGCCGGTTGCGGTCACGTGGTAGCGCAGGCCCAGCTGCACCGCATGCTGGCCGAGGGGAAACGCGCCCACTGCGTCCAGGTCGATCTGGCCGAACCGGCTGTCGGCCCCAAGCATTTCGCGGGACTGATACGTGCCCGCGTTGACCAGGAAACCGTCACGCGGGAAATACAGGCTGTCGATGTTGTCGTAGGTAGCGCTCGCGGTCAGCGCGCCTTCCTCGAAATCCGTGCGCGGCAGCGTCGGGTCGCCGATTTCCACCGAGGCGCTGCCGGTGTAGCGCTCCAGCCCCGCCCGCAGGGCAAGCACGTTGGAGACGTTGCGTACCAGATCCACGCCCGCGCCTGTGCGCCGCACCCGGAAGCGCGCCGTCTTGTTGCCGTCGCCGTCGTACACGTTGAAGGCGCGGGTCTGGAATCCACCCACCGCCTCGAAGGCATAGCGGTTGCGCAGATCGAAGGGGTGGTAATAGCTGCCGGTCAGCGCCGGCTCGCTGCCTACCTGCAGCGTCACCCGGGCTTCGGCGCCGTAGGGCGACAGCGGTGCGAACAGCAGCCCGGCGCGCAGGTTGCTTTCATGATTGCCCTGCAGGTCGTTGCTGAGCGTCCAGCCGGCTTCCAGGTAGGCGGGGCCGTTGGGCTTCTCGTAGGCACTCACCACCACACCCACCTGGCCATCGCGCTCGACCTGCTCGTAGCTGATGCTGGCCAGCGTATCCATGCCATAGGCGCGCAGCAGCCCGGCCTGCATGGCCTTGCTGTCCAGCGGCCGCCCCACCTCCAGCGGCAGGTAGGAGAGCAGCAGTTCATCGGCATAGCGGGTGTGGTTTTCCACCTCGATGAACGCGATGCCGGCCGCCGCGCCGTGCACGGCCCGCTGGTCGCGGGCGGCGAGCCAGCGCTGGTAGATTTCGGGTGGTTGGGAAAACGCGCGCAGCGCCGGCGCGGCCTGCTCGGCCGCCTGCTGGCCGATCTGCAGTGCCTCGGGCGCCTTGTCGAAATCGCCGGTCGCGACCTTGCCGGTCAGCTCCGGGGCAATCAACAGGTCCCGTGGCCCCAGCGTGGACAGCTGCTGGGCGGCGTTGCGCGTGGTCAGGAAGCCGCTGAGCTGCCCGATCACGTCCACCAGGCTCGCATCGCGGTCCAGGGCGCTCAACGGCGTGCCCACGTCCACCGCAATGACCCGGTCCGCGCCCATCGCCCGTACGATGTCGATCGGCACCTGGTTGGCCACACCGCCATCCAGCAGCACCCGGCCATCGATCGCCACCGGGCGGAAGATGCCCGGCAACGACATGCTGGCGCGCATCGCCATCGGCAGGCTGCCGTGCGAGAGCACCACCGCCTCGCCGGTGTTGAGATCGGTGGCGATGGCGCGGAACGGAATGGACAGCGCGTCGAAGTCGCCGCTGACCCGGCTGCCGCCGGTGGCCCGCTCGAACAGGCCGATCAGCTTCTCGCCCTGTGACATGCCGCCAGCCAACTGCACGCGTTTACCCTCGCCACCCAGGCCGATGCCGATGGGCGCCAGCTGCGCGTAATCGTCGGCCTTGCGCTGCAGCGAGCGCTCGCGTCGTGGCAGGGTGTCGCTGAACATCGTCATCCACTGGGTTTCCAGCACCACCTTTTCGATCTGTTCCGGGCTGCTGCCGGAGGCATACAGCGCGCCGACAAGGGCACCGGCACTGGTCCCGGCGATGCAGTCCACGGGAATGTGCAGTGCCTCGAGCTGGCGCAGGATGCGCACATGGGCGATGCCGCGCGCGCCACCGCCGCCGAGTGCCACGCCGATGCGGGGCCGGGTATCACCGGGGTCGCGGTGACCACAGCTGTTGCCGATGGGAACGTTGACCGTCTCCACCGCCTGCGCGGTGCCTGCCCAGCACAGCGCCGCCAGCAGGATCCATCGGATGGGGGTCATCGCCATGCGCTGCCCACCTGGATGTAGAAGGTGTCGTCTTCCGGTCCCCACGCGTAGTCGAGGCCGACCTGCATGCCCAGCGCGCGGGCGATCAGGTAACGGACGCCTGTGCCCTTGGACACCTGGCTGCTGCCGTCGCCGAAGCTGTTATGCCGGCCCCAGGTGCGACCGGCACCGACGAAGCCGATCAGCGACCAGCGCGGGGTGACGTTCCAGCGCAGCTCGCTCTCCAGCACGCCGGCGCGGGTGTCCTGGTAGCGCGCCGAGCCAATCCCGCGCAGGTCGATGTACGGCAACCGGTAGAACGGAATCTCGCCGTTGGCCCAGCGGGCATCCAGGCGCCCGCCCAGTACCAGGCGTTTGCCGAGCGGCCAGTAGCCATAGGCATGCCCGCGATAGCTCTGGAACGCGCCGTCGCTGCCGATGCCCGGCAGATAGAAGTTGCCTTCGATCATGCCCAGCCAGCCGCTCGACGGAGTGAACGTGTTGTCGCGGTTGTCGTACTCCAGCGACAGGCCCAGGCCGGAACTGCGCGAGGCCAGCTCCTTCGGGGTGAAGTTGTCGCGGTCGGACGCCACGTCGAACCCGATGTCGACGTCCATGTAGATCCAGGCCAGCCCCAGGTAGAGGTCGCGGTTGCCGAGCTGGCGGAACCCCTGCTGGAACGAGACCACGCCGTCCACGTTGTAGTCGATTTCCAGCGGTGGCAGGCGCTTGCCCGGCGTGTGGAAGCCCAGGTTCATCGACGCATCGGCAACGCCGCCGCGATAGCGCCAGCGGTCGTCGTCGAAATGCAGCGACGCCCCAACGCCGTAGGCCTTGCTGCCGTTTTCAGTGCGGATCGCCATGCCGCCGTAGATGTCCGGCGTGACCATCCGCGGCGCGCCATCGGCCTCCGCCGCCGTCGGGTCGCTCTCCTTGGGCCGGTGGAAGAACGCCAGCGCCAGGCCGCCGCCATTGCCCACGGCCGGGTCGGTGATGACGATCGGCACCGGCAGGAAACCGCGGTGCTCCAGCAGCCAGCGCGACATGTCGAACTGGCCGTCTTCGGCGTCACGGAACAGCGCGGCGCCGCCGGTTTCAGCGCGCGCCGTGCAGGGAAGCATCAGCCAGCACGCCAGCAGGTACAACGCATGGGCGCGGATCGACACAGGGCACCTCGTCGAGTGGAAACGGGGGGGTGCGTGCGGGCTTCACCGCGGGGCCATGCGTGAAAAGTGCGCGGCGGCGTACCGGCAGGAGGGATGGGTTCCGGCACGCCGTCACGCGGTGAACTCGTGGATGCCGTCAGGCCATCACTTCGCGGGCGCGCTGCCCGGCGGGAAACCGGCGAACAGCTTGTTGAGGCCGGCTTCGACAGCAGTGTTGACGCGGTCGGGTGAGCTCGGCACCGTGGCGCTGGCTGTGCCGCGCCAGACCGCCTGCTTGCTCCGCGCATCGAACATGTCCACCACCAGCGTGCCGACATCGTAGGTGCGCACCGTGGTGGTCGCGGTGCCCATGCCCATGCCGCCGCCCCAGCCGCCGCCACGCCACCCCCAGCCGCCCATGTTGCTGCCGCTGTAGAAGGTGTCCAGGCTCTGCCGTTGGCTGGTCACGATATGCGCGGCAAGCGCCACGTCACCGTTGGCCGCCTGGGTCCAGCCACGGGCCGCCAGGCGCGCGTCGATGCCATCCACGATGCGCTGCGTCACCAGTGGCGAGCCGCCCTGCGGCTTCATTGCCCAGCTGTAGGTCTTGAACGACGCGAAGTTCGCGCCGGGGTCGAAATCGGTGTGGACCGTGGGCGAAGATGCACAGGCCACCAGCAAGGTGGCCATCACCGCAGCTGCAAAGGCTTTCATCACACAGGACTCCCGCGCCGTGAACTGGCCACCAGCCTAGCGCTGGGCCCCCGGCGTGGTCATCCGCATAACTACGCAGCACGACCAGCAAAACTACCGGTTGCTGCAGCGGGCATGGGGCCAAGGGCCAATTGCCGCCGGCGCCCGCCGGGGCGATGGTGCTTCACCATGACAGAACGGGCGCCAGTGGTTGCGGTGGTCGACGATGAGGACGACGTGCGGCTCGCGCTGCGTCGGTTGCTTCGGTCGGCCGGGTTCGACGTACTGGCCTACGAATCGGGGTCGGAGTTCCTGCGCCACGCCGCGCGCAGCCTGCCCGACTGCGTGATCCTCAACCTGCGCATGTCCGGTCTCAGCGGCTTTGACGTACTGGCGACCATGAAGGAACGGGCGCTGCGGATTCCGGTCGTGGTGGTCACCGGCAACGACGGCCAGGAAAGCAGAACCGAGGCGCTGGCACTGGGTGCCGATGCCTACCTGTGCAAACCGGTGGATGCCGACGCGTTGATCGGCGCCACGCAGGCCGCGATCGAACGGCACCGCCGGCGCCGCCCCCCACCTCACCCCGGCTCCCCGGAGGCGTCATGAACCGTCCGCCGTTTCTGCCTCTGCGCACCGCGCGCCGTCTGTTCCTGGCGGTCGTCGCGACGCTCTGCTTCGCCTCCAATGCACAGGCCTCCTTCCTCAGTGGCGACGCCCTGGACACCGCCGCCAATGTCATTGCCTGGGTGGCGTTGGTGGTGGTACCGGTCGCGCTGATCACGGTGTTCTGGATGGTGCACATCCTTCCGGAAAAAATCGCCGAAAAGCGCAACCACCCGCAGCTCGAGGCGATCAAGACACTGTGCCTGCTGTCGCTGCTGTTCGGCGGCCTGCTGTGGCCATTGGCCTGGCTGTGGGCCTACACCCGGCCGGTGCTGCACAAGCTTGCCTACGGCACCGACCAGGGCAGCCACGAGCACGACAATGAAGCGTTGCGGCCCTTCCACGACGCCCGCGTCGAAGCGGAGCCCGCGCCGCTCGACACGGTGCCGGCCAACGACGCCCTCTGGCAGCAGCGGGTGGACACGCTCGAACGCCGCCTGGCCGCGATGGAAGCGTCGCGCCACGAACCGCCCACCGGCGCAAAGGGGTAAGCCATGGAAGTCATCCTCCTGCTCATCTACTCGTTCTTCGTCTGGCTGATCTTCTTCAAGTTCAAGTGGCTGCCGTGGAACTTCGTCTCACAGGTGGTGGTGATCTCGCTGCCGATCTTCGCCATGACCGCGCTCATCCTGGTCCTCAACGTGGTCGCCCCCTCCTCGTCGGACGTGCGTGCGATCAACTATGTCGTGCAGGTGGTGCCACGGGTAACCGGGCGCGTGATCGAGGTGCCGATAGAGCCCAACCGACCGTTGCGCAAGGGCGACGTGCTGTTCCGCATCGACCCGGTGCCGTACCAGCAGCAGCTGGCCGCCTTGGAAGCCAAGCTGCCGGAGCTGTCGGCCAAGCTGGACAGTGCCGACGCCTACCAGCGCGAACTGGGCGAGCAGCTGCGCGGCGCGCGGGCCACGCGCGCCGCGCTGGCCACGCGCCTGCAGCTGGCCGAACGTCGTGAGCGCCAGACCGGTGAACTGGCCACGGCCGGCGCCGGTACGCGCTTCGACCATGAGCAGGCACAGACCGAAGCGGCCAGCCTGCGCTCGGATCTGGTGAACACCACCGCGCAGATGGCCCAGGTACAACAGAAACTCTCGGCACAGACGACCGACGGCGAGCTCTCCGAAGTCGCCCAGGCCCGTGCCGGCATGGTGCAGCTGCAGGCGCAGATCGTCGAAGCGCGCTGGCAGCTGGAACAGACCGTGGTGCGCGCACCGGCCGATGGCAGCGTCATCAACCTGCAGCTGCGCGAGGGGTCCTATGCTGCCAGCCTGCCGCTCACCCCGGTGATGTCGTTCGTCGAGCGCGAACAGTGGATCATTGCCATGTTCGCGCAGAACGAGCTCGGCAACGTGGCGCCCGGCAACGAGGCCGAGATCGCGCTGAAGGTGTATCCCAACCGGATCATCAAGTGCAGGGTCGACTCGGTGGTGTGGGCCTCGGGCACCGGCCAGCTGCCGATCAGCGGCATGGTGCCGCAGACCGGCCTCACCCCGCTGCCGCCCGGGCGCATCGCGGTGCGGCTGCGTCCGGACGGCCGTGACCGCGATGTGTTCATCGCCATGGGCGCGCAGGGCCAGGGCGCCATCTACACCGAGCACGGCGCGCTGATCCACATCGTGCGCAGGGTGATCCTGCGCGTGGGCAGCAAGCTCGATTGGCTCGTGCTGAAGCTGCACTGATGGCCATGGACCGCCACCCGACGCGCCGCTCCCGCCCCTTGGCACGCATGGCCGGCCTCGCGCTGGGCGTGGCGCTGGTCGGCTGCGCCACCGCGCCGGAGCCCAGCACCGACCAGATCCGCGCCGAGGCGTTTGCCACCGTGGCCATTCCACCGAACTGGTCGGCGCAGGCCAGCCAGGCGCAGGTGGACCAAGGCTGGCTGGCCGCCTTCGCCGACCCGCAGCTGACCGCGCTGGTGCACGAAGCCCTGATCCGCAGCCCGGACCTGCTGATTGCGGCAGCGCGGGTTGAACAGGCCAACGCCCAGGTCGACATCGCCCAGGCGCAGCTGCGCCCGGCGATCGGCCTGATCGGGCGCGGCGGCTCCAAGCCCATCGCCGACCTGGTCCCGCTGCTGAGCGGCCTGATGCTGCGCCTGAGCTGGGAAATCGACCTGTGGGGGCGCCTGCGCTACGCGCGTAACGCGGCCATGGCCGCCAGCGACGCGCAGAGCGCGGACTACCGGTATGCGCAGCAGTCGTTGGCCGCCAGCGTCGCCCGCGCGTGGTTCACCGCCACCGAGGCACGCCTGCAACTGGCCCTGGCCACCGACCTGGCCGAGCGCGGCCAGCAGCTCACCGCGTTGGCCGAACAGCGCGAGCGGATCGGTGCCGGCAGCTCCAATGACACCCTCGCCACGCGCGCCGCCGCGGCAAACTACCTCGATGCGCGCGAGCAGGCCGAGATGGCCAGCCGCAGCGCCGCCCGCGCACTGGAAATCCTGCTCGGCCGCTACCCCGGTGCCACGCTGCAGGCGGCCGTGGCGCTGACCCCGCTGCCGGGCGCGGTGCCGGCCGGCATGCCCATCGATGCGCTCAACCGGCGCCCGGACCTGTATGCCGCCGAACGTCGCGTGGCCGCCGCGTTCGACAGGGTCGGCGAGGCGCGTGCCGCGATGCTGCCGGCGCTCTCGATCTCGGCGGGCTACGGCAGGCTCAGCAACGCGGCGGTACGTACCCGCGATGACCTGGAGCAGACCACCTCCAGCGTTGCCGCCACCGGCACCCTGCCGCTGTACACCGGCGGTGCGCTCACCGGACAGGTGCAGCTGCGCTCGGCCGAGCAGAAGCAGGCGGTGGCCGAGTACACGCGCAAGGCACTGGTGGCGCTGGCGGAAGTGGAAGACGCATTGACCGCCGAGCGCATGCTGGCGCAGCGCGAGCGGCTGCTGTCCGATGCATTGGCGGCGAACGAACAGGTCGCGCGGCAGGTGGACGCGGCCGAACGCATCGGCCGTTCCGACCAGCGGGCCGTGCAGGCGCAGGCGCTGGAAACGCTCGCCGCACGCTCGGCCCTGCTCAGTCTGCAGCGCGAACGGCTGAGCCGCCGGGTGGATCTGTATCTCGCGCTGGGCGGCGACTACGCCGTGGCAACGCAGGCTCCGGCGCAGGATTCCGGCCCCCCAGGCCCATCGCCCACGCCAGCGGATGGCACCTCACCCAGATAGACGGGGTTCCCCATGTACTGGATGCTGCTTCTGGTTCCGCTGGCCATCGTTCTGCATCACCTCATGCCGGGCAATGCGCTGCTGGTGTTCGGCGCCACCGCGCTGGCCATCGTGCCCCTGGCCGCATTGATGTCGCGCGCCACCGGCGCCTTGGCGGCGCGCCTGGGGCCCAGCATCGGCGGCCTGCTCAACGCCACGTTCGGCAACGCCGCCGAGTTCATCATCGCGCTGGCCGCGCTGCGCGGTGGGCTGCACGGCATGGTCAAGGCGTCCATCGCCGGCACCATCATCGGCAACATCCTGTTCGTGCTGGGCCTGTCGATGGTGCTCGGGGGCCTGCGCCACGGCCACCAGCGCTACGACGCGGCCAGCGCCCGCATGCAGGCCACCATGCTGACCCTCGCTGTGATCACGCTGATCCTGCCGGCGTCCTACCGCGCCGTGGTCCCCGGTGCGGAAACCGCGCTGCAGGACATCAGCCTGGTGCTCTCGGTACTGCTGTTGCTGGTCTACCTGGCCACCGTGGTGTTCACCCTGCGCTCCGCGCGCAGCGGCGAAGGCGGCGAACAGGCCGCGCATGACGCACACGGTGCGCCGATGTCCAATGGCCGCGCCGCGCTGCTGTTGGGCGCTACCAGCGTGGGCATCATCTGGCTCAGCGAGATCCTGGTCAGCGTCGTGGAACCGGCCAGCGAGCAGCTCGGGCTTTCCGACGCGTTCACCGGCGTGTTCGTGCTGGCCGTAATCGGTGGCGCCGCGGAACAGGCCACCGCGCTGGTGGCCGCACGAAAGAACCAGATGACGTTGAGCATGTCCATCGCGCTCGGGTCGGGCGTGCAGCTGGCGCTGCTGGTGGCCCCGTTGCTGGTGCTGCTCAGCTACGTCGTCGGCCCCGCACCGATGAGCCTGGAATTCGGCGCCGGACTGATCCTCAGCGTGCTGGTGGCGGTGATCATCACCGGCCAGGTCGCCACCGACGGGCACTCGGACTGGCTGCGCGGCGTGCAGCTGCTGGGGCTGTATGTGATCCTGGCCACGCTGTTCTGGTTCGTGCCGGACGTGGCGGCGTGACCGCGCATGCGCACTGCCCTGCCCCTGCTGCTGCGTAGCCACCGGTACACGCTCCTGTTCGTTGCGCTGCTGGCCACGGTCACCGTGGGGCCGCTGCTGGAGGCCCTGTCCTTCGGCCACCGGGCGATGGAGCTGCTGCTGTGCATCAGTCTGGTCACCGCGCTGACGCCGATCGGCCGGCCCGCGCTGCGCTACCCCATGCTGCTGCTGGTGGTGGTGGCACAAGCGCTGCGCTGGTTTGCGCGCGATGCGAGCGACGCGCTGGTCCTGACCGGCGCGGTGCTGTGGGGCGTGCTGGCCACCGTGGCCGCCTGGCATGCGGTGCGCCACTCGCTGTCCAGCCCCCGGGTCCGCACGGAACATCTCGCGGCTGCATTGAGCGCCTACCTTTTGCTGGGCATCTGCGGCGGTGTGGTGTTCGCCGCGCTGTCGGCCATCGCACCCGGCTCGATGTCGGTCGGCGGACAGCCCGCGCATGAGGGGTTGGGCATGGGTGCCTCGATGTACTTCAGCTTCGTGACCCTGGCCACGCTCGGCTATGGCGACATCACCCCGGCCAGCCAGGTGGCACGCGGGCTGGCCACGCTCGAGGCCATCACCGGCCAGTTGTACCTGGCGTTGCTGGTGGCCCGCCTGGTCGGTCTGGGCAGCGCAACGGTGGCCCGATGAACGTCGACCGTCCATGAGCACGCTGCTTCCCCGCCGGTTGTCGCTGTCTGCCAGCCTGCTGGTCCTGGCGGCATGGGCGTGGCCGGGCGTGGCCGCTGCCACACCCGCAGCGCCACCCGCGTCCGCGCCCACCGCTGCGGCTCCGTCGGCCACGGCCCGCTGGTTCAACCGCGACCTGGTGACGTTCCGCGCGTCGCTGTATGGCAACACGCCGGCGATGCGTGCGCGCGCCGCCGAAGGCAACCTGGCCCGCATCGTCGACCAGCCGGGGCACGCCACCGTCTCGACCCAGAACGTGCCACAGGGCAGTGTGATCCTGGCCGACGGCCAGCTGGTCACCGTCCTGACGCCGGCCGACCGCGACGTGCTGCGCAATGAAACGCCGGCCCAGCAGCGCGACCGTGCCGTGCAGCGCATGCAGGCCGCGCTCGCCGCCGCCGAACAGGCCCGTCTGCCGCAGCGGTTGCTGGCCGGCGCGGCATGGACGCTGCTAGCCACCTGCGTTGCGATCGCGGTGCTGTGGGCGCTGCGCGGGTGCGCGCGGCGCATGCGCCGCCGCGTCGATGCCTGGGTGCAGCGACGCGTGCACAAACTGCGCAGCCCCTCCGCGCGGCAGCTGCTGTTCGGCCTGGTCACCAGCGCGCGCAGCCTGGGGCGCCTGATCGGCTGGCTGGTGGTGCTGGTGCTCATGGAGGAATGGCTGCGATTCGTGCTCGGCCGCTTTCCCTATACCCAGCCGTGGGCGGACGCCATGGCGGGCTGGATCGGCGAACGCCTTGCCGGGTTCGGGCGCGCCACCCTGCAGGCCCTGCCCGACCTGGTCAGCGCGGCCCTGATCTTCCTGGCGGCACGCGTGGTGGTACAGGCGGTGCGCATCGTGTTCGAAGGCGTGGCCAGCGGCCGGTTCCAGTTCGTGGGCATCGACCAGCCCCTGGCCGAGCCCACCCGCAAGATCATCACCGTGGTGATCTGGCTGTTTGCACTGGCCATGGCCTATCCCTACCTGCCCGGCGCGGAGACCGACGCGTTCAAGGGCCTGAGCGTCTTCGTCGGCCTGATGGTGTCGCTGGGTGCATCGAGCATCATCGGCCAGGCGGCCAGCGGCTTCACCCTGCTCTACTCGCGCACCATGACCGTGGGCGATGTGGTGCGGATCGGCGACACGGAGGGCGTGGTGCAGCAGATCGGGCTGTTCACCACGCGTCTGCGCACCCCGCTGGGCGTGGAGATCAGCTTCCCCAACAACGTGGTGCTGTCCGGCGAGCTGCGCAACTACTCGCGCGACCCCGAGGGTCCAGGACTGTGGGTGGAAACCTCGCTCACCATCGGCTACGACGCGCCGTGGCGGCAGGTACACCGGCTGTTGAAGCAGGCCGCCGCCGATACCGACAGCGTGGTGGCCGAACCACCGCCGCACGTGGTGCAGTCCGAACTGGGCGACTTCGCGGTCACCTACACGCTGCGCGCCCGGGTCATCGACGTCGCGCATCGATGGCAGGTGCGCAGCGCGCTGCTCGCGCATATCCAGGATGCGTTCAATGCCGCCGGCGTGCAGATCATGTCGCCCAACTACGAAGCGGATCCAGCGTCGGCCAAGATCGTGCCGAAGGAACACTGGGACGGTCGGCCACCCACGATCAACGCGCCGTAGCGGGTTCGGCGCGATCGTCCAGCGGGGTCCAGCTGCTGTCCGGGTCGAACAGCGTCATGTCACGCGCCACCTGTTCCGTGTCCGGACCGAGGTCCTTCTCATACACGGTGCCGGCGTGGCTGATCGTGTAGCTCATGACGCCACTGTCGCCGTAGTGTGCCGGCCAGGCGACCAGGGCGAATCCACGGGTCAGGCTGCCGGCCACGGTATACGGGTAGGCACCGCGCGGCGCCGACGGGCCCTGCCCGAGCAGGATCTTGTAGTGATAGCCATGCCACTCCCCCTCCGGCGTCTCGCCCCCGAACAGCGGTCCCAGCGGGCTCTCGCCGCCGGCATCGGCCGGCCAGTAGAGCCCGTCCTGCTTGCCGTCGCTGCTGCGCAGCCGCTGCGCATATTCGGGCAGCGTATCGCTGTTGCGATCGCGTCGCGCATACTCACGCTGCGCATCGGCATAGGCCAACACCGCCTGCACCGCCTCGCGTTCGTTGCGCCCGATCCGGCGTGCACGCAGTTCGGGCTCGCCCGCCTTCAGGTCGAAGGCCCAGCCGCCGCCCTGGCGGGTCAGCGGCACCGGCAGCGTCCATCCTTCACTGCCCACCGCCAGCAGCGATTGACCCGCGTCGCTGGCCTTGATGGCATGTTGCCTGTGGTACTGGGTGATGAAGGCATCCACGTCCTTGCGCTCGATACTGCCGCGCGGCACGTAGTCCTCCCAGTCGGCCCCCAGCACGGTGGCCAGCTGCTCCGGATGCTGGTCGCGCGCTTCCAGCGCACTCACCAGGGCGTCGGCCGCGGCGCTCGCGGTGGGATAGGCCTGCTGGGCGCCGACCGGCGTGGCCAGCAGCAGCGTGCAGGCCAGGGTCAACAGGGAAACACGAACGCTCATGGGGATTCTCCGATCAACGGCGCCGGCCACCGCCACCGCCACGGGGCGCAGCGGCGGGCCGATTCATCGGCCGCCCCTGCGGACGGGACGCAGCGGGACGTTGCGAACTCTGCATGCTGCGATGCCCGCGGTTGGCGTCGGCACGGGATTCGGCCGGATTGCGCGCACCGCTGAAGGCGTTGTTGTGCTGGCTGCCCGGTGGTCGGCCCTGCTGACCCGGTGAGCGCTCCAGGCTGCCCGGCGGGCGGCCCTGGCCGGCCTGACGCTGGCCCATCTCGCGCTGCGAGGCGCCGGCGCGATCGCGCGCTTCACGGTTGCTGGTGGCCGGCGCGTCGAAGCCGCGGCTCTCCAGCGACTGCCGCGCACGGTCGCGCTCGGCCGCGCGGGCATCATCGCGGCCCCGATACGCCTCGCGCTGCGCCCCGCCCCCGCGCTGGCCGTCAAAGCGCTCGCGGGTGGCGTTGTCACGATAGGGCACGCCGTCGCGGTTGGCCGCATTGTGCTTCCACTTGCCATCGCCGCGGTTGATCTGGCGGTTGCTGTTGAACTCGTTGTAGCGGTTCACGTCGATGTCGATATCGCCGTGGCCCCAATCGAGGTCGCCCCACAGCGCGCCACCCACCGCAACGCCGATACCGAAACTGAGCAGCGCCCCGCCCGGGTAGTAGTAGGCCGGCGGCGGGTAGTAGTACGGCGGATAGCTGGGGTACGGCCAGCTGCCATACACCACGCCGGGGTCGTAGCTGGGCACGTACACCACCTGCGGGTTGGCCGACTCGATCACGATGGTCTGCGGTGCTGCAGGTTGATGGGCCACCGTCTGCTGCTCGTTGGACGCCAGGTGGCCTGCAGCCTCTGCCTGCTTGCGCAATCGCTGCACCGATTCCATCACCGCATCCGGCTGGGCCAGGAACGCGTCGCCCATCTTCTGCACCCAGGCCGGGTCCTGCCCAAGGACGGCCAGCAGCTGGGGAAACGCAGCGAGCGACTGCACGCTGGGGTCCCACGCCTGGTTGGCGACCTGGCGTACCGCTTCCTCGCCCTTGGCGTCGGGATGCGCCTTCGACCACGCGACCGCGTCGGCCACATCGCCGGGGTAGCTCGACGCCATCAACACCTGCGCCAGCAGCGCGTCCGGATACAGCGCCACCGGCGCCAGCATCTGGTCGAGCTGTTCGCGCGAGAACGTGCCGTTCGCCGCAGTCGTGGCCGGTGCGCCGGCGCCGCCGGGGGGAGGCGCGGCAGCGCCGGCGCTGGCCAACGCCAGCAGCACCGCGGCCGCCAACGCCTGGATCATGTGCGTATGCATGCAACCTCCGCTGCAACGGGCGAGCACTGCCCGCCGTCAGAATCAGGGTTTGGCGCCAGCCTGCACGCCCTTGTCGACCACCAGCTTGGCCACCACCTTGCGCGCGCCGCTGTTGCTGCCGCTGCCCGCATCCGGCGCCACGCCCATGCCATCCCCGGCGCGCACGCGACCCGGGGCCAGCCCGGCGTGCTGCTGCAGGTAGTTGGCCACGGCATTCGCGCGCTGGGTGCTGAGCCGCTGGTTGGCGGCGGCATTGCCGGTGGCATCGGTGAAGCCCTGCAGCACCACCGCATAGTTGTGGGTCTGCTTGGCCTTGGCCGCGAAGGCGTCCAGGTCGGACCTGGCCTTGCCGGACAGCGTGGCACTGCCGGAGTCGAAGGTGACCTCCGCCGCATCCAGCTGCTCATAGGTACCAAACTCGTCCATCCGCTTGTTCATCGCGCCCACTTCGGCGTTGGTCGTCGCCATGCCGGCCTGGATCTGCCGGGTGGTCCGCAGGTCTTCGGAGCGGAAACTGATCTCGCGGGCGTCCACATGGTCGCCCGAGGCAGCCCCTTCCACCGTGACCGGCAAGCCAGCCGCCAGCACGCTGCGGTCGGTCTTCTCGTGGATCACATTGGTCAGGCCCTTGGTTTTCTTGTAGACGGTATCGGAAGACACATCCACGGTATGCGCCGTGCGCGACTGGTCGACCACGGTGATGGTGTCGCCCTGGACGGCGGTGATGACGCCCTTGAACCGGGTCTTCGTCTCGTCCGCTGCCACCGCAGTCAGCGCGATGAATGCGCCAATGAACAACAGGGTGCGGGCAGGTGCCCGGCTCGGGTTGCGCGTGGCCATTGCAGATGCTCCGGTGGGTTGATCGTTGTTCCACGCTAGCGGTGCCCCACACCGCCCGCAATTGGCCCTTGGGGCTACGTAACTACATGGGCCCAAGGCCCAATTCCAGCGCCACGCCGACGGGACTAGTCTGCGCCGCGTAACTGTCATCGCGCCCGCCTGTCGGGCCTGCCCGTCGCCTGCTGCATCCAGATCGCGGAGCCTTGCCATGAGTGTCGAAACTGCCGCCCCGGCGGAACTGTCCAGCGTCTTTCTTGCCGCGTCGCTGCGCGCCGACCAGTGGCGACAGCTCAATGCGGACGCCCGCGCCTGGGCCGCAGGTGGCCGCGATGCGGCGGGACTGCGCAGCACCTGCGAAAGCGGGCTGGCACGCATCCGCCGGCTGGAACCCTGCTGGGCCTACCCCGGCGAGCGCCTGCTCGCCGCGCTGACCGCAGCGTTGGCCAGCAACGACGCTGCCCAGTTCGCGCGGCTGGCGCGCAAGCTCTCCGCGGCGATTCTCTCCGGGGATTACCGCCGCGACGAACAGGCATGGGATGCCAACGACGATGGCGACCGCACCCTGCTCGATGCGCTGCCGCCCGAGCTCATCGGCGCGCATGACAAGCCCTACTTCGAGGTGCTGATCGTCACCCCGAACGACCCGGCGCAGTGGCAGCGCGCACGTGACGAGATGCGGCGCATGCGCCGGGAGGACGACCTGTTCCACTATTCCGTCACCCATGCGGGCAGCTTCGAGGACGCCGCGCTGGCGGTGATGGTCAACCCGGATCTTCAGGCGGTGGTGATCGTCGACGGCTTCGGCTACAACGCACTGCTGGACGTGCCCGACCTGAAAGACTTCATGTCCACCCACCTGCACCTGGACGCCATGCCGACCGCGGCGGGTGCGCTGTCCACGGCACTGGCGCGCACGATCAAGCGCTATCGCCCCGAACTGGACCTGTACCTGCTGACCGATCGTTCGCCGGAGCGCCTCGCCGGCAGCATCGAAGCCGCGCCACTGCGGCGGGTGTTCCACCACGTCGAAGAGCCGATGGAAGTGCACCTGGCGATCCTGGACGGCATCAATGATCGTTACGAAACCCCGTATTTCGATAATCTGAAGAAGTACGCGCTGCGGCCGATCGGCACCTTCCACGCCCTGCCGATCGCGCGCGGCAAGTCCATTTTCGGCTCCAACTGGATCCGCGACATGGGCCACTTCTACGGCACCAACATCCTGTTCGCCGAGTCGTCGGCCACCACAGGCGGCCTGGACAGCCTGCTGGAGCCCACCGGCACCATCAAACGCGCGCAGACCGCGGCCGCCCGCGCCTTCGGTGCCAAGCGGGCGTACTTCGGCACCAATGGCACCTCCACCTCGAACAAGATCGTGGTGCAGGCGGTGTGCAAGCCGGGTGACATCGTCATCGTCGACCGCAACTGCCACAAGTCGCACCACTACGGCTTCGTGCTCAGTGGCGCGCAGCCGTACTACGTGGAGGCGTTCCCGCTGACCCAGTACTCGATGTATGGCGCGGTACCGCTGCGCACCATCAAGCAGGCGCTGCTGGACTGCCAGGCCGGTGGCACGCTCGACCGGGTCAAGGTCATCGACATGACCAACTGCACCTTCGACGGCCACATGTACAACCCGCGCCGGGTCATGGAGGAATGCCTGGCGATCAAGCCGGACCTGATCTTCCTCTGGGACGAGGCGTGGTTCGGCTTCGCGCGCTTCAATCCGCTGCACCGCCGCCGCACCGCGATGGGCGCCGCAGCGGCCCTGACCGAGCGCTACCGCAGCCCCGCCTACCGCGAGGAGTACGCGGCATGGAAGGACGCACGCGGCGACGTCGACCCCGGCGACCCGGCGCAACTGGACGAACGGCTGCTGCCGGACCCGGACAAGGTGCGCATCCGCGTTTACCAGACCAACTCCACCCACAAGTCGATGTCGGCGTTCCGCCAAGGCTCGATGATGCTGGTCTGGGACGAGGACTTCCACCAGGTCGAAGGTCCCTTCGAGGAAGCCTTCTTCGCCCACACCTCCACCTCGCCCAACCTGCAGCTGATTGCCTCGCTTGACCTGGCACGCCGGCAGATGGAGCTGGAGGGCTACGGCCTGACCCTGAAGATGACCGACCTGGCGCTGCGCCTGCGCCACAGCATCAACACCCATCCGCTGATCTCGCGGTATTTCCACGTCGCCACGCCGGAAGACATGATTCCCGCGGAATTCCGCGGGTCCGGCCTGCGCGACTACGGGCTGCCCAACGCCACCTGGGCCGAGACCAGCCGAGCGTGGGACGACGATGAGTTCGCGCTCGACCCGACCCGTCTCACGGTGGTCTGCGGTGCGGCCGGGTTCGACGGCACCCAGTTCAAAGGCATCCTGGCCGAGCGCTTCGACATCCAGATCAACAAGACCTCGCGCAACAGCATCCTGGTCCAGACCAACATCAACAACACCCACAGCGATGCGGCCCTGCTGATCAAGGCGCTGGCCGATCTTGCGCGGGAGATCGACACCCGGCTCTCGCAGGAAGGCCCAGGCGGGCAGCAGGCATTCGCCGACCGCGTGCGTTCGCTCATGACCGACGTGCCGGACCTGCCCAACTTCAGCCGCTTCCACGACGCGTTCCGCGAAGCGCCGGACGGTGCCAGCAATGAGGGCCACATGCGCCCGGCGTTCTTCATGGCCTACGAAGAGGCCAACTGCGCGTTCGTCAGGCTGGACAGCGACGAGGTGGACCAGCGCCTGAAGGACGGCCCCGAGATGGTCTCGGCCAACTTCGTCATCCCCTACCCGCCCGGCTTCCCGATCATGGTGCCCGGCCAGGTGATCACCGCCGACACCATCGCGTTCATGCGCAAGCTCGACGTCAAGGAGATCCACGGGTACCACGCCGCACAGGGCATCAAGCTGATCACACCGGATGCACTGGACGGCGTCCGCGCCCGTTCGCTGCAGTGAACCGCCGTTCCAGGACAGGAGATATCCGTCATGCAGGCCTTCTTCCAGTTTCTCGCTGATAACCCGTACGTCCTGCTCTTCTTCACCGTCGGCATGGCGGTGCTGGTGGGCAAGTTCTCGGTCAAAGGCTACGGCCTGGGCATGGTCGCCGCGGCGGTGGTGGTGGGTGCCGCCTTGGCCACATGGGCGTCCACTTACGGCGTCAAGCTGCAGTTGGACAACTTTGCCAAGTCGCTCTTCTATTACCTGTTCATGTACGGCGTGGGGCTGCGCGTGGGCCCGGCGTTCTTCAACAGCCTGAAGAAGGACGGCATCACCTTCACCATTCTCGCCGTCATCTGCTCCGTGCTCGGCCTGGGCCTGGTGGTGCTGATGTCCGACCTGCTCGGCCTGCCCGCCGGTGCTGCCGGTGGCGTGCTGGCCGGCTCGCAGACGATGTCCGCGGCGATCGGCACGGCCGAGATGGCCGTTGAACAGGGTGCGTACAAACTGCCGCCGGGCACCACCGCCGAACAGGTCTCGGGCATGATCGCGCTGGGCTACGGCGTGACCTATATCTGGGGCACGGTAGGCATCATCCTCATCTGCAAGTACCTGCCGCGCTGGTGGGGCGTGGACGCCCGCAAGGCCGCCCGCGAGTACGAACAGGCCCACGGCGTGCGCAATGTCGACGATGCCACGCTGTCCGGCTACCGGGGCGGCGGCCTGCGCGCCTACCGGCTGGACAACACCAGCACCGCCGGCCAGAGCATCGCTGACTTCCGGCGCACGTATCCGCAGTACCGCATCGCCAACGTGCGCCGCGGTGACGATATCCTCGGCGCAGCGCCCGAGCTGGTGCTGCAGCGCGGGGATGTCATCGCCCTGGGTGGCCGGCTGGAAGACCTGACCGCCAATATCGGTCTGATCGGCACTGAAGTGGATGATCCCAAGGCACTGAACGTGCCGCTGGACCAGGCCGAGATCCTGGTCACCGAGAAGGACTTCACCGGCAAGCCACTGAAGACCCTGGCCAGCGAGGATTTCGCCGGGCAGCTGCAGGTCAGCCGCATGGAGCGCTCGGGTGAACCGCTGCCGTTCGGCGCCGACACCGAACTGAAGCGCCTGGACGTGCTGTACGTGACCGGCCTGAAGAGTGCCGTGGACAAAGCGGCTGGACTGCTGGGCAAGATCGCCCGGCCGAGCAGCTCCACCGACCTGTTGACGCTTTCGCTGGGCATGGTGCTGGGCCTGCTGATCGGCAAGATCAACGTGCCGATCGGCGACTTTTCGGTCGGCCTGGGCAACGCCGGTGGCCTGTTGCTGTCGGGCATCCTGGTGTCCTCGCTGGTGTCGCGGCTGCGCTTCTTCGGCAGCACACCCAATGCGGCGCGCAACATCCTGGAGGACCTGGGCCTGGTGACCTTCATCGCCATCGTCGGCATCAACGCCGGGGCCACGCTGCTGGACCAGCTGAGCGGCGCGATCGCAGTGAAGATCCTCGTCGCCGGCTTCGTGGCCAGTACCATTCCGCCGTTCGTCACCTGGGCGGTCGGCTACCACTTCTTCAAGATCAATCCTGCGGTGTTGATGGGCGGCGTGGCCGGGTCACGTTCGCACTCCGGACCGGCGCGCGAGGCCGCCAAGGAGATCGACAGCACCGTGCCGTGGGTCGGCTTCCCGGTCGGCTACGCCGTGTCCGGCGTGTTGTACACGGTGTTCGGGTACTTCGCGATGGTGTTCTCGCAGTAGGAGGCGGACATGAAGCCGATCCAGTATCTGTTGACCGCTGCGGCGATGCTGCTGCCTGGCATGGCCATGGCGCAGGCGAACGCATCGCCGGCGGCGGAGACCACCGACAACCCGCCCGAAAGCTCCGTCGAGCAGGGCCAGACCCCGCTCGACGAAGCGTTCGGCCCGCGCGATCGCGCCGCATGGATCCGCGAGACCCGACGCAAGGCCTGGGAAGACACCACCTTCGACGTGCAGGCACGCACGTTCTATCTGGACCGCGACAAGTACGACAACAGCGAGAGCACGGCCTGGGCGCTGGGCGGTTCGGCCGGCTTCAAGACCGGCTACTTCCGGGAACGCGTCGCCCTGGGCGCCACGGGCTACACCTCGCAGCGCCTGTACGGGCCGGACGACAAGGACGGCACCCTGCTGCTCAAACCCGGGCAGGAGGGCTATACGGTACTGGGTGAAGTCTACGGCGATGTCCTTCTCAACGACGACACCCACCTCAAGCTTGGGCGGTTCGGCATCGATACGCCTTACGTCAACCGCAACGACGCCCGAATGACCCCCAATACCTTCCAGGCGCTGACCGTGCAGGGCCTGTACGGGGGCGAAAACGGTGCACCGGAGTGGCGCGTCGGCGGCGGCTACTTCGACAAGATCAAGGAACGCAATGCCGACGACTTCGTGTCGATGGCCAAGGACGCCGGTGCACCCGACTGGGTCAAGCGCGGCGTGTATACGCTGGGCGCCAACTACAAGCAGGGCAACGCGAGCGCCGGTGCCATCTACTACCACAGCAACGACATCATCAGCATTTTCTACACCGAGGGAAAATACGCCTTCCCGCTCGGCGACAGCAGCAAACTAACGCTCGCCCTGCAGTACTCCGACCAGGACAGCGCCGGCGACAACCTGCTGCGTGGCGAGGAATTCTCCGCCCGCCAGTGGGGCGGCAAGGCGGAACTGGGCTACAAGGGCGCGTTGTTCACCACTGGTTACACCCGCGCCAGCGGCGGCACCAACATGCAGAATCCATGGAGCGGCTACCCCGGCTACACCAGCGTGCAGGTCGAGGATTTCAACCGCAACGGGGAAGGCGCCTGGTTGCTGCGCGCCGCGTACGCGTTCGAATCGGTGAAAGGACTAAGCCTGTACGCACTGTATGTGGACGGTTCTGATCCTGACGCGCTTACCGAGTACGCCAAGGACGAGTACAACCTCAATGCCCAGTGGGCCGTCGCCGAGGGTGCGCTCAAAGGCCTGACCCTGCGCGTGCGCTATGCGCATGTGACACAGAAGGACCCGCAGTCCACCGACCTGGACGACCTCCGGCT
The DNA here is from genome assembly GCF_057839485.1 of Stenotrophomonas sp. KH_036_B. Lineage (NCBI taxonomy): Bacteria > Pseudomonadati > Pseudomonadota > Gammaproteobacteria > Lysobacterales > Lysobacteraceae > Stenotrophomonas > Stenotrophomonas sp. KH_036_B. Next base: position 2,444,614 of record NZ_CM174491.1, read on the forward strand.
GTTGATCTACTACGACCCGCCCAGCCTCTGACCCGGGTCGGCAAGGAGCTTCGCATGGCCTGGCTTGCTTCGACCCTGACCCACTACCCTGAGCTGGCGGTGTACCTGGCGCTGGCGTTGGGCTACTGGGTGGGCGGCATCACGCTGCGCGGCTTCCAGTTGGGCGGGGTGACCGGTTCGCTGCTCGCCGGCATGCTGCTGGGCTGGGCGTTCGAGGTACCGGTCGCGGCCACCGCCAAGTCGCTGGTGTTCCTGCTGTTCCTGTTCGGCATCGGCTACGAAGTGGGCCCGCGCTTTGCCCCTGCGATGAAGGGCGATGGCTGGCGCTATGCGGTCCTGGGCGTGTTCATGCCGGTGGTCGGCCTGCTGGTGGCACTGGTCGTGGCGCGCGCCCTGAAGCTCGACCCGGGGCTGGCCGCCGGCATGATGTCCGGCGCGCTGACCGAGTCCCCGGCCATAGGCACCGCCACCGAAGCGATCCAGCGGCTGCCGATCGACGACACGCTCAAGGCCCGCTACATGGCCCATGTCGGCGTGGCCGATGCGCTGTGCTACGTCGGTGGCGCGCTGGGCGTGATCTTCACCTGCAACGTCATCGGACCGCGTCTGCTGCGCAGCCAGCTGGTGGAGGAATCGCTGGCGCTGGAGCGGCAGCATGGCATCGAGCGGACCCGCATGGGGATCAGTTCGGCCTGGCAGCCGTTCGAGACGCGTGCGTACCGGATCGTCGCCAGCATGCCGATTGCCGGCCGCAGCGTGGCCGACGCCGAGCGCCACCTCTCTGATGCGCGCCTGTTCGTCTACCGCATCCGCCGCGACGGCCTGCTGCTCGAACCCACGCCGGACACGCGCCTGCGTGCCGGCGACCTGGTGGCCGTTGGCGGTCACCGGCATGCATTGGTGGAGCTGCTGGGCGACCGCGCCGACGAAGTCGATGACCCGGAGCTGCTGGATGTGCCGCTGGCGTCGCACCAGGTGCTGGTCAACAAGGCCACGTGGGCCGGGCGCACCCTGCAGGACATCGCCACGGGCGACGCGGTGCGCGCGGTATTCCTGCGCTGGATCCTGCGCAACGGCCAGAAGATGCCGATCGGCACCCAGACCACCGTGGAACGCGGGGACGTGCTGCTGTTGGTGGGTCCGGAGCCGGCCGTGGAGCGCGCGGCCGCCGAACTGGGGCAGATCGTCCACAGTACCGATGCCACCGATTTCGTCGCTGTCGGCCTGGCGATCTTCCTCGGCGCGGTGTTCGGCATCATGGCGGTGGTCCCCATCGGCAATGTCTCGGTCAGCATCGGTTCCAGCGTCGGTGCACTGCTCGGCGGAATCGTCACCGGACACCTGCGCGCGCGCCGGCCCCTGTTCGCCCGGGTGCCGGACAGCGCGGTCAAGCTGATGCAGTCCTACGGCCTGGCTGCCTTCGTGGCCATGGTGGGACTGGGCGCCGGCCCGCACTTCGTGGAGGCCGTGCAGCAGCATGGGCTGGGCCTGTTCCTGGGCGGCCTGGTCGTCACCATGGCGCCGCTGCTGAGCGGGTTGTGGTTTGGCCGCAAGGTACTGAAGATCCCGCCGGTACTGCTGCTCGGTGCGATCTCCGGTGCGCAGACCTTCACCGCCGCGCTGGCGGCGCTGCAGGAGAAGACCGGCAGTTCGATTCCGGTCATCGGCTATTCCGGATCGGTGGCCATCGCCCATCTGCTGCTGACGACGTGGGGAACGGTCATGGTCATGGCGATGGCGTGAGGCGTCCGTGCCTAGAAGGTGGCACACGCTACATGCGCGCGTTCCGCCTGCCGCACCAGCGCGGCCACCGAGCGCACCCCGAACTTCTGCATGATCCGGCTGCGGTGCACCTTGGCGGTCTTCAGCGAAATGCCCAGGTCGGCGGCGATCTGCTTGTTCAACCGACCGCCGATGATGTGTGGCAGCACCTGCCGCTCGCGCGGGGTCAGCGCGCTGTAGCACTGCGCGGCGAGGTGCTCGCCACTGCGACGCACGCGGGCATCCGCATCCACGTCGATGCCGTGCCGCACCGCGGCCAGCAGAACGGCGGCATCGACCGGCTTGGTCAGAAAGTCGAGCGCACCGGCGCGCATCGCGGTGGCGCAGCTGGGCACATCCGCGGTGGCGCTCACGAAGATCAGTGACGGCGGCTCACCGAAGGCAGCCAGCAGGCGCTGCACGGCCAACCCATCCATGCCCGGCATGTTCAGGTCGAGCACCACGCACCCCGCCAGCGTGGGGTCGTAGCGGGTGAGGAACTGCTCGGGGGAGGCGCTCAGCGAGACGTCCAGCCCATCGGCCTTCAAGCAGCGTCCCAAGGCAGTCAGCACATCGGGATCATCGTCGACGACATGTACCAGTGCGTTCATGGCCTTACTCCAGAATGGGAAGTTCTACGCAGAACACCGCTCCACCGCCTGCCAGGTTTCCGGCGTGGATGCGCCCTCCATGCGCACGCAACAGGGTGCGGCAGATCGCCAGCCCCATGCCCATGCCATCGAGCTTGGTGGACTGGAACGGCAGGAAGATGGACTCCAGCCGCTCCGCGTGGATGCCGGGACCGGTATCGCACACCTCCACCCGGATCCAACCGGCGTCCGCTGCCTCGGTGCGCAGCGTGAGCACCCGCCTGGGCTGCCCCTCCATGGCATCGCAGGCGTTGAGGACCAGATTGAGCAGCACCTGCTGCAGCTGCACAGGGTCGCCCTGCACCCGGCTGATCGGCACCCCGAGGTCCAGGCGGTACTCCACGCCGCGATTGATCAGGTCATTGCGGATGATGCGGATGGAATCGTGCACCAGCTCATCGACGACCAGCGGTCCAAAGCTGCGGAACTCCCGGCGCAACAGGCTGCGCAGGCGGCTGATCACTTCCCCTGCACGGCGATCATTCTCGACGATGTCCTCGAGTATCTCGCGGATGTCCGTGATCTCGCCCGGGTCGCGGCGCAGCAGCCGCAGCGCCGCCTGCGCATTGCTGAGGATGGCGGCCAGTGGCTGGTTGAGCTCATGGGCCAGCGAGCCGGAGATTTCGCCCACCAGGGTGACCCGCGACATATGCGCCATGCTTTCGCGCTCCGCGGCGACCTCGCGTTCCGCGTTGCGCATCTCCGCCAGGTCGTTCACCGCCAGCACGAAGTGGGGCCTGCCCTCCAGCGCCAAGGTGTGCACCAGCAGTTCGGCCGGAAACTGGTCGCCGCTGCGGCGTCGGGCCATGAGGTCGTTTCCCGCTGAACGCCGCGGCGACGACACCGGCACCGACGCGCGGCCCGTGCGGACCTCGCTGCTCGCGTCCGGCAACAGCTGCGTACACGCCAGCCCCGCCATGTCGTGCCGCTCGTAATCGAACAGCGACGCGGCGCGGTGGTTGGCATGGCGGATCGTCCCTTCCGGATCGACCAGCAGCAGCGCCATCGGCACGGCCTCGAAGACCGCGCACAGAAGTTGTACTGCGCGGCTGTCAGCACCGTCGTCCTGAATAAATGCGGCCATGCAACTCCTCTCCCAGTCGCACCCCCCTCGAAACCAGTCGAGCCTGATGGCCCCGCCAAGGCCGCCGCCAACGCGCCCTCCGTTGTGCCGTCAACGCGGCGGATTGATCACCACGTACTGCACCGTGGTGCCGCTGTAGCGCGGCTCGTACCAGGTGCTGCCACATTGCTGGTAGGCCATGCCATTGACCACGGTGGTGACGCAGCTGGGCGGCACCGAGTAGACGATCGACCCGATCACCGCCGAGGTGATCGCCACCCCGGCGGTGACCGCCGCAGCAGTGGCGAAGGGATGGTCGTCGTAGCGGTTCCAATGGTCGTCGTGGTAGTCCACGTCGACATTGACATCGCGGTTCACGTTCCGGTTCACGTTGCGATCGACGGTGCGATTTCCATCGTGGTTGACGTTGCGGTTGATGTTGCCGCCGCCCTGCGGATGCTGCGCCGGGCGATGCTGCATCTCTCCGCCGCCATGGGGCCGTTGCGCCGGCCGGTTGACGCTGCTGTGCGCGCTGGCGCGGGCCGCACCGGCGCCCCCGCCACCGCCGCGATGGCCGCGTTGGGCTCCTGCCGTCTCGATGCCGATGGACACCACCAGCAACAGGCAGCCGGCGCAGGCCAGCACTACGTTTCGAACGTTCGGCACGCTGCGCATGTCACTTCTCCTGGCCAGCATCGGGAACCACCACCGCCACCTCGGCCGGCACCAGTTTGATCCGCGCCGCATCGGCCGGCGGATCGAACTGGAACGCCGTGGCCGCCACCGGCGTGCGCGTGTCCCAGCGCAGGCGGGCGCGGTACTGGGGCTGGGCGGGATCGTCCAGCGAGTTGATGACCAGCTTGCGTGGAAGCCCGCTGGCCGTGGAGATCCAGATCTGCCAGTCCACGTCATCCTGCTGGAAGGCGTACTGCTCGACGGCGTCGCCATCGATCTTTCCCCCGCCGATATGCAGTGCGCTGCGAATGGCATCCTGGGGCGCCTTGTCGGTACCCCACAGGAACATGTCTGCCAGCGGCATCTCGATGCCATAGCGGGTGGCGGCTGTTTCGACCAGTTCGCCCAGTGTCGAACTGAGGCCATCCACCTGCGCGTAATTTTTCGTCCGGGGCGAGTAGACGGTGAGCGTCTTGCCGTCATAGATCAATTGCCGCAGCTGGCGGTCGCTGCTCAGCTCCAGGAACAGCTGGTTGGGCGTCTTGACCTTGTAGATCACCACCCCGTCCAGTTCGACCTTCTGGCCATCCTCGAGCACCAGCTCGGTGCTGGCCTCGGAGGTGAGCTGGAACTGCTTGAGCGCGCGCAAGGCCGCCCCCATCCGATCAAGCGCCGCCAGTGCCTGTGGGTCGCGGACAGCGGCGGCAGTACTGGCCGCCGACGCCGCGGCGGGCCTCGGCGTGGCCGCCGATGCGACGGAGCCGACGCCAAGCGCTGCGATCAGTAGCGAGGCGGCGCATCCAAGCGACGTTGCAGGGGTTGCCATGAGCATTTCTCCAGGCGGAAACGGCGGGAATACGGCAGGTCAGAAACCGGCGCTGATCGACAGGCTCCAGGGATCACCCTCGAAGCGGTTACGCACGCTGAACTCGCTGAGGTAGCGGAACGACACGTCCACGTGTTCGCCGCCGGACCACTTTTTGCCGTAGGTCAGCACCGGACCCAGGCCGAAGGAGCGTCCCTTGAAGCCATTGAGCCGGTCGGCCAGGTCACTGTCATCGTCCTGCACCTGCTGCAGCCAGCCGCCCGCGGCACCGAAGCCCCAGCCGCTGGCCGTGCGCTTCACGAGCAGGGCGTCGGTGCGCAGGACCAGGCCGTTCTTGTAGTCGGTATCGTCGTTGCGGCTGTACCAGTCCATGCCGCCCAGCACGCTGAACTCCAGCGTGCCCTTCTGGAACAGGTGGGTGTAACCGACCGCCGGCGACACGGTCCAGACGTTCAATCCCGGATTGGCCAGCTTACCCGGGGTGTATTTGGCCGTGGGCGCGTACACGTACAGCCCGAACGAGACGTGCTGGACCGGATCGATGTGGTAGCCGGCGATCACGGGTGCGAAGTACACGTCGAACAGGTTGGACGCACTGTCCTGCACCCGCAGCTGGTTGCCCAGCGGCCCCTGCAGGTTGGCGGTGACATCGGCGGTGATGTACGGCACCGTCAGCATCGAGCCGAAGTTCCACTTGCCGGCCTTGGTCGGCCAGACGTAGACCCCGGTCGCCGCGGTCAGGCTGACATCCGCATCCAGGCCCAGCGATACCTGCCCGGCAATCGGCGCCGGTCGGCTGCCGCCGATCCTGCCGTCGTAGTGCACGTAGCTGAGCGACCACTGCATGCCCGGCTCGGGGGGAATGACGCCGACGTACGAGGTGATCTGCATCCCGGTGATCGAGCGCCCCAACCCACCCTCCACCGCGTGCGCCGGCAGCGCCGCAACCAGCGCCAGTGCGCCCAGCAGCACCGAACAGGCTAGCGTGCGACGGCGATAGTAGGAGACAGTCGTTCGATGCATGGCAATCACCTCGCGCTGGGTTGTCATATCAGGTCCGTATCACCGCTCCACGCACCGGAAGCCGAGGTGGCAGGTGGAGGTGTCGATGGGCTGGGCCATGCGTGCCGCCGGGCGGTAGCGCCGGCAGTAGTTCGGCGCGCACAGGTGCGAACCGCCCTTCATCACCCGCCGCGGAACGGCGCTGCGGTCGCGTGGATCATGGCTGCGCTGGCGTTCGCCGCCGCGCGGGTTGTCGATCGCGCAGCATGGCTTGCCCTGTATCTGGTCGTGCTGCTGGTACCAGTCGCTGGTCCATTCCCAGACATTGCCGATCATGTCGTACAGGCCATAGCCGTTGGGCGCGAAGCTGCCTACCGGCGACGTCCAGCGGTGGCCGTCCTCGTCCAGGTTGAGCCAGGGGAACTCGCCCTGCCAGGTATTGGCCTGGTGCCGGCCGCGCACCGTCAACGTCTCGCCCCAGGCGAACTCGCCACTGTCATTGCCGCCGCGCGCGGCGAACTCCCATTCCGCCTCGGTCGGAAGGTCCTTGCCGATCCACGCAGCGTAGGCCTGCGCATCGGCGTAGTTGAGGTGCACCACCGGGTGATCATCCAGACCGTCCAGCCCGGTATGCGGGCCGCGCGGATGGCGCCAGTCGGCGCCGGCGATGTAGTGCCACCAGTTGTGCGTATTGGACATGTCCACCGGATGCGACGGCTGCACGAACACCACCGACGACGGCACCAGCAACGACGGGTCCGCGCCCGGATAGTCGCGCGGGTCGGCCGGCCGCTCGGCGGCGGTCAGGTAGCCGGTGGCACGGATGAAGCGCGAGAATTCGCGGTTGGTCACCGGATACCGATCGATCCGGAACGGCGCCACACGCACCTTGTGCGCCGGGCGCTCTTCCGGATAGTGGTCGTTGGAGCCCATCATGAAAAGGCCTCCCTGGATCTCGATCATCGTGTCTGCAACGGCACTCATGCAGTCCTCTCCGTGGAGGGCGCGCTCATCCGAACGGCGCCAGGTTGAAGGTCATTCCGCTGATCGCCAGCACCCCCAGCAGCCAGAGCAATCCAGCGGTGATCAGGGTGAGCGATACCGGATAGTGGCTTTCGCCATGCACCAGCCCCTCGCGGATCATCAACTGGCGCTCGGCGCGCAGCCCCTGCATGTAGCGCAGGTGGTAGACGATGCCCAGGGTCAACAGCACCAGCCCCAGTGCGACCAGGGCCACGCCGAAGTTGCGCGGCGCATGCGGGCGCAGCGTGGTGCCGGGCACGTCCAGCATGTGGCCGAAGAACTGGAAGATGGTGAAGCCGAAGCCGATCAGGGACAGCGCCGTGCGGATGATCGACATCAGCGTGCGATCTGCGCTCATGCGGGTGCGCTGGAACGACATGCCGGTACGCCGCGAGGACAGCTCCAGCGATGCTTCGTCCGTGCCGCCCAAGGTCTGCCGCGCCCGCTGCAGGCTGACGGCGGTTTCGGAGAGTTCTGTTGCCGGATCTTTCTCGGTCATGGCCGGGAATCCTTGCCGTGGTGGGGATGACGCTGCAGCCAATGCCCGGCGAGCCGGGTGAAGGGGCCACGAAGAATGAGGTAGGGAATGAAGCCCAGCAGCACCGCGAGCACGAACGCCTCCAGCGGGTAGCGGAAGCCGCCGTAGACGCGGACCTGGTAGATCACGTCCATGGCCACGCCCAGCAGCAGGATCCGGGTCGTCGCGGTCACGCCTTCGCGCCACGTGGCCAGGCGCTCGCCGCCCGTGCTGTGGGCGATGAGCCACGCGTAGGGCGGCTTCCCGGCCCGCGCCGCGCGGATGCCGTCGATCAGCGCGGTGATCAGCGCCATCGTCGGCTGCAGGAAGAACCGGAACGTCATCGGCCCGTCGGCGCGACCGATCATGTCCGTCCAGAAGCGGGTCAGGAAATCGATGACCAGAAGCATTGACGGTTCCCCGGCGGCAGGATTCCAGCTTGGCGGCAGCGCTCTTCGACCACATCAGGATTGGTACTGCACCGCGATCAGTATTTTTACTGCGTCGGTGCAGGCGGCGGCCGGCGCTATGCTGCCGGTGCGGCGCCCCCTCGGGCACGCACGCTCACCCCTCCCTGCGGCCGACCTTGCATGACCGAACCCAGCTTCTCACTCATGCAGGGCGGCCTGGTCCATCGGCTGCTGTATTCCACCGGCGCGTTGCACGCCAGCCGGCGCCTGTCCTGGTGGTTGGCCGGCGTACTGGTCGCGCTCAGCATGCTGCCCCTGATCGTGCTGACGGCGCGCGACGGCACCCTGCTGCCGGCCGCCCGCGGGATGGCGCTGTTCGGCGACTACGCCACGCTGGCCCGCCTGCTGCTGGCCATGCCGCTGCTGGTGTTGGCGGCGCCCCGCGCGGATGCACTGCTACGCAATGCCTTGCGCCAGCTTTCGCACGTCAGCCTGGTGCCGGCGTCGCGCCAGCCCCGGTTGAGTGCCCTGCTGCAACGGGCCCGTGCATGGCGCGACGGCTGGTTTCCAGAGGCGATCTGCATTGCACTGGCCTATGCACCGCTCCTGCTCACCCACGGCGATGGCAGCTTTCTGCCAGGGGTGCCGGATTGGCGCATGCAGGCCGCCCAGTTGAGCGCCGCCGGGCACTGGCACGCGTGGGTAGCCGCCCCCCTGTTCCGTCTGCTCACCCTGCTGTGGCTGTGGCGCCTGGTGATGTGGACGCTGCTGCTGTGGCGCCTGCCCGGTGTGGGCCTGGTGCTGCGCGCCCAGCATCCGGACCGCACCGGCGGCCTGGCCTTCCTTGGGCTTGCCCAGGAACGCTTCAGCATCCTGGCCGCGTCCAGCAGCCTGGTGCTGGCAGGTGCCTGCCTGAATCACATGACCTACCTGGGCAGCACGCTGTACAGCATGCGTCATCTGGTGCTGGGCTACGTGGTCGCCGCCACGCTGCTGCTGGTCGCGCCGCTGCTCGTGCTCACGCCGGCGATGGTTCGCGCCCGGCGCCACGCCCTGTATCGCTTCGATGCGCTGGGCAGCCGTTCGGCCGCCGCCTTCGACCAGCGCTGGCGCGCCGCAAGCGAGGGCATCGCCGGCACCGAATCGCTGCTCGACCACAACGATGCCTCGGCCTATGCCGACTTCAGTGCGGTGTATCAGGGCGTGGTGGCGATGTCGGTGGTGCCGGTCACCCGCTGGAACCTGCTGGCCATGGCCCTGCCCGCCGCGTTGCCGATGCTGCCGCTGCTGCTGGTGGCGATGTCGGTGGACGAGCTGGTCGCCAAGCTGCTCGGGATCCTCGCCTGAGCGCCGTTTCCAACGTTACAGCGAGCGCGAAATGAAGCGTTCGCCGCGCAGGGCGGCCAGCACGGCCAGCGCCAGGTCATCGCCGGCATCGGACTTGAGCACGTAGCTGCACGGTCCCAGCGCCATGGCCTGCTCCACCATCTGCGGCTCGGCATGCACGGTGATGAACACCACGCCCAGTACGGGCCGGTGCAGCCGCAGGCGGCGCGCTGCCTCCAGCCCGTTGAGTTCGGGCATGGCGATATCGGTCACCACCACATCGGGCAACATGCTCTGCGCGGCCTTGACCAGCGACGCGCCATCCTGGACCAGTCCGATCACCTCGAACTGTTCCGACAGCAGTCCACGAAGCTGACGCCCCATGGCAGAGCCGTCTTCGGCCAGCAGCACACGGACAGCATTCATGGTTCCCGCCAGGTCGACGCGTACCCTGATGGTGTGCCGCTCCGGCGCCGGTAACAAGGGAAAAACAACCGGACACGGGCAAGTAAATCTACTTGCCCGGCGTCGAACGGCCCGTCCCTGTCAGTGGCGGATCAGCCCTTCCTGCTCGGCCTTGCGCACCAGTTCCAGCGTCCCATGCACACCCAGTTCCTGCATGATCGCGTACTTGTGCGATTCGATCGTGCGCACTGAAACACCGAGTTCGAACGCGATCTGCTTCGAACGCAGCCCGCGCGCCACGTATTCCAGGATGCGCAGCTGCTTGTCGGTCAGCATGTACTGACGCCTGCCCGCACTGGTGATGGCGTCTGCCGCCAACGAGGGCGTGACGTAGGTGTGGCCGCACATCACCCCGTTGAGCGCACGTACCAGCTCGTCGCCCGCGGCGCTCTTGAGGACATAGCCGCGGGCACCGGCGCGGATCGCCTCGGCGGCCATGCTCGACTCGTCGTGCATGGTCAGGAATACCACCGGCATCACGTAACCCTCCTCGCGCATCCGGCGCAGCGCCTGGATGCCACTCAGACCGGGCATGCTGATGTCGGCGACCACCACGTCGGGCGGGTCGCGTCGGACCGCCTCCACCAGTTCCTCGCCGGAAGACACCAGTTCGATTGAATCGAACTGATCTTCCAGCAGATGCTCGATGCCCTGCGCCACCACCCGGTGGTCGTCGGCCAGCACTACCCTGCGATGTCGGCTCTCCGCCGTCGAATACGAAACCTGCATTTCGTCGTCTCCCGTGGCATCAATCGTCCCCTGATTGAAGTGCTCTGCAAGCCGGCCGCGCCGACTCTGCACAACGCATTCAACATGCGGCCAGCTTGGTGATGGCGCCGTGATGTTCGTACTACCTGTGACGGTCGTCCGCAACGGTTCAGGCGCGCAGCGTGTCGCGCGGACTTTCACCGAATACGTCCCGGTACATCACCGAGAACCGGCCCAGATGGGCGAAGCCGAAGCGGGTGGCGATCTCGGTCACCCCCACCGCGCCCCGCGCGTGCAGCAACGCGCTGCGCGCCAGGTTGAGCCGCGCCATCTGGTGCCAATGGCAGGGGCCGTGACCGTAGGCATCACGGAACAGCCGCTCCAGCTGTCGCTCACCGATTCCCAGCGTCGCCGACAGCGCCCGGCTGTCATACACGCTGTCCATCTGCGTCCGCAGGTACTCCTCGGCCTGCCGCACGATCGTGTCGCGGCGACGCTCGCTGCAACTGCTCTGCCCACGCCGCTCGGGGCCGCCATCCGCCGCCGCCACCGCGTCGATGAACACCCCCAGCAGCAGGCGGGCCTGCGCGGCCAGCTGCCCGGGCGACACCAGCCCTTCCCAGTCCGCCGCCTCCTGCAGCACCTTGAACACCCCTTCGCGCAGGTTGCAGGCATCGCGTGGCGCGGCCGGTCGGCTGTACCAGCCCACCCGCGGCAGGCGCAGTTCACGGCCCAACCGGCCGGCCGCTTCCCGCTGCAGGACCTCGCGTGGAATCAACATCACCGCCCACTGCCATCCCCCCGGGCTGGGGCGCACGTTCAACTCGCTGTCCTCGGCGAACACCATCACCTGGCCGGCCTCGATCGAGCGCCCGTTGGCCCACATCGGCTGCGCGCTGGTGACCGCCAGTGCCAGCGCGATCATGCCCGGGCTGAAGCTGCCGCTGGCGAAGATCGGCAGCGTGTATGCACCGCTGTCCAGGCTGAACTCCGGGAACACCAGGCGTTGCACGCACGCGCGGAAGTGGCCGGCTGACAACAGCCGCTGCTCGAAACGGGTATCCCGTACCACCCCCAGCAATGCATCGGCATCGAAGCCATCGACCACGAAGCGGCTGTAGGGGGACATCGGTTCGTCCATCACCAACTCCTTCAGTGCGTCGGAATGTGGATAGCGCGTACCAGCTCAACCTGTTTACATCGGCGCGATTGTGCGGCCGGCGCGACGCGGGTACAAGCCGCCGCCGCAACGCTGGCCGCAGGACGTCTCACAATACGTTGCTCACCCGATAAGCCGTCCCACCCAAGCGGCGCGTTCGCCGTCGCTGACGATCCAGGCACCACCGGAGAGGTGATCAGTGCAGGCCAGCAGCCAGGTCAACCGCGGCGGCGTGATCGCCGCAGACAGTCCCAGCCCCCCCCGTCCTGCGCCACGCCCACGACGCTTCACATCGCCTCCACTCGACGTGCGCATGCTGTTAACGAATGTGCTGCCGTTGCTGTTTGGCTGCCTGCTTGGCCAGTGGCTGCCCACGGTTCCGCAACTGCCCCAGCTGCACCATCAGCTGCTGTGGATTCCCGGCCCCTTGCTGCTGGGGTGGCTGCTGTTCACGCCGCGCGCGCAATGGCGTGGCTGCATTCTTGCGGCGTGCGCCGGCACGGTGTTGTCGTTGCTGCTGGTGCCCATGTCGGCGTTGCCGCGGCTGCTGGCCAGTGTGGGTGAGTTCGCCATGGTGGCCATGGTCGCCTGGCTGCTGGAGCGCTGGCGCGGTGAGCGCGCCGCGCTGGAAGACTATCGGGACCTGACCTTGTTCATGCTGCTGGCCTGTGTGCTGCTGCCGCTGTGCGGGGCGTGGTGGTACGCGCTGGCCTCCGGCGGACGCGCCGCCGCATTGTCGCCGGTGGCCATGCGCGAAGTCGCCTTGAGCAGCAGTGTCAGTTACCTCCTGCTGGTGCCGGTGCTGGTCAACGTGGCGCGCATCGTCGACGCACCGGAGCGACGGCATGGATGGCACTGGCGTACCGTGGGCATGGCCCTGCTGCTGTTCGGCCTTCTGGTCGTGCTGTGGACGGTCAACTGGGAGGATGGCGTGGTCACCCCGCTGCTCACCCTGGCCCCGATTCCGCTGCTGGTGTGGACCCTGATCGTGTTCGGCCCCGCCGGCGCGTCCATCGGCATGCTGGTGGTGGCATTGCTGGGCATTCAACTGGGTGTGCAGGGCATCGGCCCCTTCAGCTTCTGGGACGCACCGCGCAACCTGCTCACCGGCCAGGCGTGGACGCTGTGCACCGGTTTTGCCCTGTTGTTCCTCGGTGCCCTGTCCGACCAGAAGCTCTCCAACCGGCTCAAGCTGCAGCGCGCCTACCAGCGCCTGGGCGAAGTGACCGGTCGCATGCTGGTGGTACAGGAGGAGGAGCGCACGCGCATCGCGCGCGACCTGCACGACGACGTGAACCAGTCGCTGGCGGCGATCTCGATCCGCCTGAGTACCCTGCGCAACCAGATCCCGGCCGCCGAGCGTCCCAGCGTGGTGGAACTGCAGGACCAGCTGCTGGCGGTGTCGAACGACATCCGCTCGATCTCGCACGAACTGCACCCCAGCATCCTGCGCTTCACCGGCCTGGCCAGTGCGCTGGATGCGTTCTGCATCAAGCGCAATGCGCGTGGACGCCTGCGCCTTCGGTGCAGCATCGAAGATCCGCCGCGCCTCGCCGACGACCAGGAACTGAGTCTGTTCCGCATCGTCCAGGAAGCACTGAACAACGTGGACAAGCATGCGCGCGCCAGCGTGGCCGACGTGCTGGTCTGCGTGCGCGGGCAGCACCTGCTGCTGCGCGTGGACGACGATGGGGTGGGCATGCCGGTGGGGCGCGGAACGCGCGCGCCCGGGCTGGGACTGATCAGCATGGAAGAGCGCGCGCGTCTGCTCGGCGGTACGCTGCAGGTGGGGACCAGCCCCTTGGGCGGCACCCGGATCGAGGTGCGTTTCCCGCTGCAGGATGCCGCGCGCCACGCCGCGTCCCAGTAGAACTACTGGCGGTGTCCACGTAGAAAGGCGGTTGTGCATGCCGCGTGCGGGCGACAGATTGCAGGTGCGCATCCGCAACGGAGATCACCATGGCTGCTGTGTCGAAGACGTCGTTGCTGGTCGTGGCGGCCCTGTTGGCCGGCTGTGCGTCCGGGCCGCTCAGCAGCCCGTCGCCGGCAGTGATCCCCACCGCCTTGCCGCCGTCGCCTGCACCCGTGCCGGAGCTGCGCCCGGGCGTGCCGGCCGGCTATCTGGGCCGTGCCCTGCCCGACAGCCTGGCGCTGTTGCCGCCGCCGCCCGCCAAGGGATCGCCCGGGTTCGCGCGTGACCAGGCGGTAAGCCGCGCATCGCAGAAGCTCAGAAACACCCCACGCTACGCACTCGCCAGCCGCGATGCCGACCTGCGCTTCCCCCAGGTGGCCAGCACGTTCGCATGTGCGCTGGGCGTGCCCATCAGCCAGCAGGACACGCCGCGGCTGTACCTGCTGCTGCAACGCAGCCTGGTCGATGCAGGGCTGGCCACGTATGCGGCCAAGGATCACTACAAGCGCACGCGGCCCTTCGTGTTCTACAAGGAAGCCACCTGCCTGCCGGCCGACGAGGCCGCGCTGCGCACCGACGGTTCGTATCCCTCCGGGCATACCGCCATCAGCTGGGCCTGGGCGCTGCTGCTCACCGAACTCAGCCCTGCCCAGGCCGACGCGTTGCTCGCGCGTGGCCGCGCCTTCGGCGAGAACCGGCTGATCTGCAACGCGCACTGGCAGAGCGATGTCCTGCAGGGCCGTGCCGTGGCCGCCGGTGCCGTGGCCACGCTGCACGCCAATGCCGACTTCACCGCCGACATGGCCGCCGCCCGTGCCGAGATCAACGCCCTGCGCGGCAGCGGGTTGGTGCCGCAGGACTGCGAGGCCGAGGCGACCGCGCTGAAAGTGAACATCCCCGGCGTGGAATAGCCATCGCGCACGCCCGGGCAACGCTTCATCCCGTGTCCATTGGCTGTGCCGTGGTGGCGCGCGTGGCATGCTCGGCGTCCCATTCCGCTGGCGCAAGGGCGTTTTCCATGGCACAGGTCCAGATTGTTTCCGAAGGCCCCAACTACCTGCACAGCATCCAGGCCGGCGCGCACCACGTGCAGGCCGATGAGCCGGCCACGCTGGGCGGCCAGGGCGCCGGCATGGCGCCGTTCGAGCTGTACCTGGCCGCGCTCTCGGCCTGCACCGCGATCACCCTGCGCATGTATGCGGAGAAGAAGGGCTGGGTACTGGGCGAGTTCCGAGCCGACCTGTCGTCCTCGCGCAGCGAGTCCGGCCGGCTGCAGGTACACCGCGTGCTGCATGCCACCGGACCGCTCAGCGATGCGCAGTGGCAGCGGTTGCTGGAGGTGGTCGAGAAGACCCCGGTCACCCTGGTGATGCGCGAAGGCGCGGAGATCACCAGCGAACGCGGCACGTCGATGCAGGCAGATTGACCGGGCTCGCCGCCGCGCACTGACGACGGGGGAGAGATCGCGTACCAGGCGACGAGCCAGGCCAAGGCCCTGCGCTTTCCGGCACGGGAGAGGGTCGTGTCGGCCAGGTGCCACGGGTGGAACCAGATGACCCGGCCCTCTGCCACCTCAGCGATGACGGGGGAGACATCCGCGGTCGGCAGCGGGCCGGGGCAAGACGTGGAACTGGATGACCCGGCCTGCCGCCACCTTAGCGATGACGGGGGAGACATCCCGCGGTCGGCAGCGGGCCGGGTCAAGCTGTGCCGATGCCACGGCACATTGGCGGGCATCGGACGGATCGGGTGCTGCGGTTGCTCGGCAGTACGGTTCAGCGAGGTCGTGCCACGCCGGACACTTCGACGCGTCGGTTCGGGGCCAGGCAGGCGATCACCACCTGCCGCGCGCCCTGCTCGCACTGCACCAGGGGCCGCGCCTTGCCGCGCCCTTCGGCGACGATCGCCGCTGCGGGCACGCCGCCCTGCACCAGCGCTTCGCGCACCGCGTCGGCGCGCCGCTGCGACAGGTCCAGGTTGTAGGCATCGTTGCCGATACGGTCGGTGTAACCGGCCACCTGGATGGTCTGCACCTGGCTGGCGTCGCGCACCTGCTGCAGCAATGCGTCCACGCTGCGCCGACCGGCGGGCGTCAACGAGGCACTGTCGAAACCGAACAACGCATCGGCTGCCAGGCGTACCGGCTCGGTCGGCATTGGCGCCGGGGCCGGTGCCGGCGGCGGCACCGGCGGCTGCAGCAGCGCAGCGCACGCCTGCGGCTTCCAGTACCCGGCCTGGGCGATGCCCTTGCTGTCGAAGTGAACCTGGAACTGGCAGGTGAAGTAGTCGCCATTGGGCGTGCTGCGGAAGTTGAACAGGTAGTTCCATTCGCGTACGCCCCACATGCCCTCACCGAAGTGCGGGGTGCCCAGCAGGGTGTACAGCTGGCGCTTGCTCATGCCGCGTGCGAACAGCCGCAGGTTGTCCAGGTCGACGAACATCCCTTCCTTCAACGAGGCGCGGGCGGGGTCGGGAAAGTCCGGTGTCTCGGCGGCGGCGGGCGCGGCGCGCTCTCCCCCTCCGCTGGCGCAGGCGCTGAACAGCAGTACGACCAGGCCCAGCGCCAGTGAGCGCAGCAAGGGGGCGGGATCGTGCGGACGTGGTGCGTTCATCGTGTTCCCCTGTGTACGGAACTGCACTGGAGTGAGCAGTGCCGGCGACCGCCGGCACCGCCTGCGCTCACCACTGGAAGCCGGCACCGACCGAAACGCCGCCTTCCCCGCGGCTGTTGGTGGAGCCACTCAACTTGTAGATCATGCGACCGCCGTCGGAGACTCCGGAGATGCCGACCGCCACGCCCGATTCGCCGTTGTAGCTGCCGGCCGCAATCGCGGCCATGCTGCGTCCGGCCTCGTAGGGCTGTGGCAGGCCGGCCACCGCCATGGCTGCGGCGACGCCGGCCGATGCACGGTTGTCGGTGCGGCGCAGGTCGCGGTCGAACCCGCCCATGCGCTCGTCGGTGTACGCCTTGGACGCGTCCAGCGACTGGTTCATGCCGGCGCGCAGCTGGTCCACGTTGACCGCGTCGGTACCCGCCGTGCCGGCGGCCACGTTGTGCACCGTGGTGGGACCGGAGCCGGTGCCGCCCAGGGTGACGCTGTTGAAGTTGGTCGCGCCGTTGACGGTGCTGTCGTAACGGAGGGTGCCCTGCTGCGAGGCCTGCAGCTGGCGCAGGTTGACCGCATCGGTGGCGGCGGTGCCGTCGCCGACGTCCGTGATCTGGCGCTCGGCACCGGCACTGCCCACCGACACCGTGTTGTCGCGGCTGGCTACCGAACCTGCCCCCAGTGCCACCGCATTGCGCGCGGTGGCGCTGGCACCATTGCCCAGTGCGGTGCTGTCGGGGCCCGCCGCACTGGCACCGGCACCGCCGGCCACCGTGTTGGCTCCGCTCGCCGCAGGTGCCGCCAGGCCGTTGCTGTTGTTCACCTGGAACATGCCCGACGTGCCGTTGTTGATGGTGTTGATCTGCGTGTCGGTGTAGGCCTTGGACTGGTCGATGGCGTACGTCACGCCGTTCTGCAGCTGGCCGACGTTGACCGCGTCGTACTGCGCCGAGCCGTCGGCAACGTGGGTGACCTTGCGTTCGGCACCGGTGCTGCCCACCGACACCTCACCGGCCGAGTTGCTGGCACCGGCGGCGCCGTAGGCACCGGTGTAGCCGCTCTGCGCGCCCACGCTGGCCACCGCGCCACTGCCCAGCGCGACGCTGTTGTCCGCGCTGGCATCCGCGCCATCACCGATGGCCGTGCTGCCTGCACCGCTGGCGCTGGCGACCGGGCCGATGGCGATGCTGTCCGCACCGGTGGCACTGGCGGCCGCCTTGGTCGAGTTGATCTGCACGAACGGGCTGGGCGAACCCGGCTGCGCCTGGGTGATGCGGGTGTTGAGGGTATTGAGGGAACTGTTCACCGCATCGAACGCACCGGTGACGTCGCCGTAGGCGGTCGTGGTGGCCGCACCGGTCGGCGTGAAGGCCGAGATGTTGAACGTCGGCGCTGTCCACAGGCCCGTGGCGGCGTCATAGGCCGTGGTGCCGCCCAGGTAGGTCACCAGCGCTTCGTTGGTATCCAGCAGCTGCGCCATGTTCACCGCATCGGTGGCTTCGGTGCCGGCCGCCACATTCACCACCTGGCGTTCGCTGCCCAGCGCACCGACCGACACGGTGCGGCTGCGCATGGCCATCGCCCCGGCGCCCACGGCGATCGCGTCGTCCGCCACCGCCGTGGCACCTTCGCCGACCGCGATGCTGTCCACGCCATTCGCCGCGGCGTCGCCGCCGGTCGAATTGACTTTCAGATACCGGGTGCTGACACCCGTGCTCATGTTGTTGATCTGGGTATTGAGATTGACCAGCGAACCATCCACCGCAGCGAAGGCATCGCTGGCGTTGTCATACACGCCCTGGGCGACCGCGCCACCCGTGGAGATCGTGCTGATCTGGAAGCTCGGCGCGGTCCAGGTGCCGGTGGCCGGATCGAAGGCGGTCAGGCCACCGAAGTAGTTGGCCACCGCCGTGTTGGTGGCGGACAGCTGGCTGCCGTTGACGGCGTCGGTACTGCCCGCCGCAACCGCACCGTTGGCCAGGTTGCTGACCGTGGTTGGGCCGCCGCCGTTGCCCAGCGTCACCCGCGCGTAGTCCGGCTGGCCGGTGCCGTCATCGTCGTAGGACACGGCGAAGATGTCGGCTGCGTTGACCTGCGAGATCGCCCCCTGCAGCTGCGCCACGTTCACTGCGTCGGTGGCTGCGCTGCCGGCGGCCACATGGCTGATCTGACGCTCGCTGCCGGCCACGCCCACCGACACTTCACCGGCCGAGACCTGCGCGGCCGTCATGCCGTAGGCGGCATAGCTGGCCTGCGCGCCGCGGGTGGCGGCGCTGCGGTAGCCCAGCGCCACGCTGTTGGCCTGGTTGGATGTGGCTTCAGCGCCCAGCAGCACCTGCCCGTTGGCGGTGCCGGTGGCGCTGTCGCCCACCACCACCGAATGGCCCATGCGTGCCGCGTAATCGGCGGTGGGGACGCCGGTGGGGTCGGTCGGATCATTCTCACCCGCGCCGGGGAACGCCACGTTGGCATCAACCAGCGGCAGTTGATGGCGCGCGTTCGCGCCGATCACCACCTCGCGCGATCCATTGGCGTAGGCGCCGTCGCCCATCAGCACCTGGTAGTCCTGCGCAGCGTTGACCGCCCAGCAGTCGATGCTCACCACCCCCAGAACGTCGAGGCAGGAGTTGGACCACGCCGGCGAGCCATCCGGCAGCACCAGGCCCAGCAAGCCATTCGGATTGCCGTTGTTGATGTTGTAGATGTAACTGTCCGACGTCACGCCGCCGATCAAGGTCAGGTGTGAACTGCCACCCGTCGTGGCGCCGCCCAACCCGTTCAGCAGCGACCCCACCGGGGTCAGGTTGACCAGCGGCAGACCGAGCACGTTGGTCACCGAATAGGTCTGCATCACGTTGGCGCTGCTCACCGCGAGGTTGCCGTTGCGCACGTAGCCGTCGCCGCCGAGCAGCCCCTGTGTGGTCGGCCCGACCAGTTCGCCCAGCGACCCGGTCAGGCCGCCTGTGCCGATGATCAGCCCTGCGCCCGGATCGGCCGGCGCCGGGGCCTTCGGATTGCCCGGCTGCAGTGCCGCTGGCGATACACCGACGCTGCCGCTGCTGCCGCCCAGGCCTGCGCCGAGGCTGCCGACTGCCGTGCCCAGGCTGCCGATCGTCGTGCCCAGACCACTGCCCAGATTGCCGAGCAGACCCGAATCACCGACCGTGCCGCCCACGGCGCCGAGCGTGTCGCCCACGCCGCCCAGCACGTCGCCTACCCCGCCGAGTACGCCGCCCAGCAGTCCCTGCCGCGAGGTATCCAGGGCGTTGGCCTGGACGCTGACATCGGCCTCCACCATTTTCTGGTTGCGGTCGGCCGCCTCCACCTGCACGGCCACCCCTTCCAGCCCGGCATTGCCCGCCGCGCCGACGCTCACGGAAGCCCGGAGCGCGTCATCGACACCGTCGCCGGTGTTCTCTTCCTTGCCGACCGCAATCGCAGCATCCAGCACCGCATGCGCGTTCGCATCGGTGCCGGCCGTCGCAACGTGGACGTCAACCGAAGCGTCCGGCACCACGGCGGCGGCCGTCGGCAACGCGGTCTCCAGCGTTGCCTGCAGTCGCGGCACCACGCTCGGCAGCGCGGTCTGCACGGCGACCTGCGCGCTGGCAACAGGCGTACCCTGCGCGGCGACCTGCACCTCCAGACCCGTGCCGGCCAGCGTACCGGTCAAGCGCGACGGCAGCGCCACCTGCGTCGGCAGTGCGGACTGCGGGGTGGTCGCAATGTTCACGTGGACCGCAGGCACGTTCGCCACCGCCGTTCCCAGCCGGATCTCCGCGCCGGCATCGGCCGCCAGCTGCGGTCCGCCCTGCGCCGTGTTCAGTACCGTGGCCAGCGCCACGTTGGCGCCCACCTGCACCGGCAACGGCGCGTATTTGTTGGTCAAGGCTTCCAGGTCCGTCAGGGTCTGGTTCTGCGCCGCAAGCGCGGACCCGCTGCCCAGCGCGAACGCCAGGCCGATGGACAACACCGACAACGGCACCTTCAGGTGCACCACGACCGGACCCGCCGCGAGGCTGCCACGGGCCGTGGCGATTTCCGAGACGACCACCAGGGCATTCAGCCGGTGGCTCCAGACCAGTCGAAAGATGCGGTTCATCAGATGTTCCCCCGTGAACGTACGTTGTGGACTGCGAGTCCCATGCCCGTGGGCTGGTGGTCTCATTACAGTCGCGGCGACGCCACGCGGGCACTTCATTCCGGCAGCACGAACGTGCGTTCCGGCAAGACGACGGGGAAAACCGGCAGCGGCATGGACAATTCCGGCAGATTGCCGGAAAGGTGCATGCATCAGAGGGCGCCGCAGCGGGGACTCAGGCCGGACTGCTGATCGAGGCAGGCGCACGCATCAGCGTGTCGCGTGGCAGTTCGCCGAACACGCGGCGATAGTTGTCGGCAAAGCGCGAAAGGTCCCACAGGCCGCAACTGAGGGCGACCGCCTTGACCGATTTACGGTTGGCATCGGCCATGGACAGCCCGCGACACGCCGCACACAGGCGCAGCATGGACAGGTAGCGATTGGGCGACGTACCGAACAGATCCTCGAAGGCGTAGCGCAGGGCACGCTCACTCACCCCGGCAGCGTCACAGATCTCATGCATGTAGATGTAGCGGCGCAGGTTCTGCCGCATGAAGTTTTCGGCACGCTGCGCGATCAGGTAGTGCGCCCGGCGCGCACGCGTGCTCCCCGGGCGCTCCTGGCCGTCGGCCGCCAGCAGCGCCTGCACATGGTCATGCAGCAGCGACTCGACGGCATCGGCCGGCACCCCGTCACCGGCTGCATCCAGCCACGTGGGCAGCTGCGCATAGCGTTGCGCGAGACGCGAGGTTCCAGCGCCCGCATCGGCCTGGAACAACGACAGCGCCTGGCCCGAAGGCAGGCTGCTGCGCAGGCTCAGCTCGGTCAGCTTGCGCTGCACCCGGCGCATGGGTGTCAGCATCAGACTGAGCCGGGTGCCGGCGCTGAAGGCAAATTCGCTGATGCCTTCCGGCAGCACCGTCAACGCCATGCCGGCGCTCAGGGTCACCCCGTGGCACCAGCTGTGCTCCTCGTCGGTGGCATGCACGAAGCCCAGCAGGCACCAGTCCTGCGGCAGCATGAAGCGCCCGCGGAACTGGAAGCCACAGGTCGCCGTGCAGAACAGTGATTCATCATGGACCTGCGACTGGATCAACGCGCGCGGACCATTACCGTCCAGCAGCACCAGTTCCAGTTCGCAGACGCGCAGCACACCACCCAGCGTTGCAAGGTCGAATGACCTCAGCGCTGTTTCTCCACCGCCATCCACCACACCATCTACCATGACAGTGATGCTCCCGGTTGGCCTGCATCCCCTTGCGCGTTAATCACTGCGCGGGGCCACGTTCCTGTAATGCGCGTGCGTTTTCAATACCCCGGCGTATCGCCAGCAGCGCGGGAAAGTAAATACCCTCTCCTGCTCCGGCGACCTATCCACAATCCGACGTCCTGGATTTCGCGCAGTATGCATCAACTCCGATGGCGCCAGGCGAGCCATTCGCGACAAAGCGCTAACTGACTGAACTGTTTCTATTTTTGGCCAACAACGCATAGGTTTGCGTCAAGAAAGCGTCGTCACATCGCCTTCACCAAATAAATACGCCACCTTCATCGAATTATCTTTACATCGGAGCCACGCCACCTGATATTGGCGCCGGGGGAATCGGCCAGGTAATTAAAGTTGAATACCAACCTGCCGATTTTGTGCATTACCCGCCGACGTGCGGGATGAGGATTATCAAACGCAGTCCTGGCAGCTCCATGGCGGACACCAGGCGGGATAACAGGGGGAATGCAATGGACATGCTGGATACATCACGACGGCTTCTCTGCCGCATTCTGCTAAAGCGGTCACATATTGCCCGCCGCAGGATGCCGCCTGCGCCCTGTTGACCGGATCGTGTCCGGCGGGCCGATGCCCGTCCGGACCTGCGGCCGTCGCTGGCCGCACCCCTGTGCAGGGAGCGCACAGGTAAACCCGTGGCCCCCGGTGGAACCGGACCGCGCCATCCCATGCAGGCACCACGTTGTATTGACTGGAACAGGGAGAAGACCGTCATGAACACCTCCATCCGCAGCTTCATCGCAGAAGACGATGGCGTCACCGCGCTCGAGTACGGGCTGCTGGCCGCCGTGATCGCCGGCGTGCTGGTACTGGCCGGCAAGGAAGGCCTCACGGACATGTTCACCACACTGTTCACCAAGCTCAAGGAGCTGGTCAGCACGTCCATCGGCGGGGCGGGTACGTCCACCACCTGATCCCTGGCGCCTGGCGCCAGGCCATCTGGATGCAGCTGCCCGCAGGCACGCGCCTGCGGCAACGGCGTCGTTTGGCCTGGCGGCCCGGAATGGATTCGTCGTTCGGTTCTGGAGGGCGTACCGGATGTCCCTGTTGCCGCTGTTGGCCATGTTGTTGAGCCTGCGGATCGCGATCAGCGATCTGTATGCGCGGCGCGTGCCCAACGCCTGGCTGGCGGTGTCCGCGTCGGCCGCGCTGGCGTGGCTGCTGGGCAGTCGCATTGCAGGTGCCGACGACGCGCTGTTGCCGCATGTCGGTGGTGCGGTGCTGGGCCTGGCGGCCCTGCTTCCGTTCTATGTGGTGGGCTGGATGGGCGCAGGCGACGTCAAGTATTTCGCCGTGCTCGGCTTGCTGCTGGGCTGGCAGGCGCTGCTGCCCCTGTGGCTGCTGAGCAGCCTGCTTGCCGGTGCCCATGTGCTGGGCCTGGTACTGACGCGGCAACTGGCCGCTGCGCTGCCGCTGCGGCTGCAGCTGCTGCGCGAGCGCGCCGTGCAGCACTGGCAGCGCCGCCCGGTCGCACGTGATATCCGCGGTGCGCGCCAGGGTCGGGTCGGCATTCCCTATGCGGCCTACCTGGCGTTCGCCACGGTGGCCCTGGTGCTGTGGGACCTGCACGGAGAGGCATCATGAAACGCCCCACCCACGCGCGCGGCGCGGCCACCATCGAGTTTGCGTTCATGCTCATCTTCGGCCTGGTGCCGTTGCTGATGCTGACCTATACCGGCGTCATGATCATGGCGGTGCAGCAGACCTTGTCGTTGGCGTCCGCCGAGGGCGCGCGCGCGTCGCTGCGCTACGCCACGCCGCCCGAGCGCCGGGTGGCCGCCTGCCAGGCGGCGAAACGCTCCATGCAATGGCTGCTCACCTACGCCGGCCAGAACCCGGATTGCAGCGCGGCGGGCGCGCCACCCATCGTCGTCTCCGCGCCCAGCCCCTGTAGTGGCCTCGCCACGGCGCAATGCATGCAGATCTCGGTCAGCTACGACTATCGCGCCAAACCCTTCCTGCCCGGTACCGGCCGCGTCTATGGCTGGGTGATCACCGAGCCGATCCGCAGCACCGCCGTGGCCCAGCTCGACCTCGGCACACCGTGATGTTCCGCGCTCTTTTCCTGGAGACCGTCGCATGCTCAAACTGACCCGCATCGCCGCCGTTGCGTTGATCGCACTGGCCCTGGTGCTGGCCCTGGTCGCCGTGGCGGTCAGCCGGCGCGCGCCGCAGACGGCGGCGGCGCCCCTGCCCCAGGTGGCCGGTCAGCCGCGCCAGTGGCCGGTGGTGGAAGCGGCCGCGCTGCTGCCCGCCGGCCGCCCCATCGCCGTCACCGACCTGCGCATCGGCGCGGCAGCGCAGGCCCCGGTGGGCGGCTACAGCACGCTCGCCGAGGCGACCGGCGCGGTGCCGGTGCGCGATATCGCGGCGGGCACCGCGCTGGAGAGTGGGCTGATGGCGCAGGGCTATTCGCTGCGGCTCAATCCCGGCGAGCGCGCGCTCGCGGTGCCGGTCGATGAGCTGGTGGCCGCCGGCAACCGCATTCTTCCCGGCGACTATGTCGATGTGTTCCTCAACCTGCGTGCACCCAGTGGCATGAACACCGACGGCCAGGCGCAGGCCCGCCTGCTGCTGTCGCGCCTGCGGGTGCTGAGCTACGGCGCGGCCGACACCGCGCCCGGCCAGGCGGCAGCGCGGCAACCGGCCAACGGCGACCGCGACAGCCGCGCCGAAGACATCCAGGGCGGCACGTCCTCCTCAAGCACCGGCAACACCCCCCAGGCGCCGGTGCGCAGCGCCGTGCTCGCGGTGCCGGTGGCCGACGCCAACCGCCTGCTGCTCGGCGCGCAGCAGGGCAAGCTGTTCCTGGCGCTGCGCAACCCGGCCGACGTCGGTCTGCCCGACCAGGCGCTGTTCGCGGCCGCACCCGCCGTGCTGAGCCCGCGCCGCGAGCTCACTCCCGAGCAGCGCCTGACCCTGGCATCGCCGGAGAACGATGCGTTCGCCGGCATCGACGCCGACGCGCTGGCCGGGCGAAGGGGCAGCCGCGTCCCCGCGCCGGCCGCCACGCCCGCCTTCGCGCCCACAGTACGACGTACGGCACCGCGGCTGGATCGCGGCGTCGAGATCATCCGCGGCGATGTTTCCTCCCACAGCGGCTCGCGCTGAGCCTTCGCAGAGAGCTTCCATGACGTCACGGCCTGCACCCCTGCACTGCCTTTCCCGCTGGCGCCCGCGCCTGGCCCTGCTGCTGGCGTGGGCGCTGTGCCCGACGCTGGCGGTGGCCGCGCCCGACCTGGTGCTGCAGACGCGCGAGCAGCGACCGTGGACACTGCCGGCCGACCTGGAGCGGGTCGCCATCGCCGACCCGGGCGTGGCCGACCTGGTGATGCTGCGCGAACCGCGCCAGGCGCTGCTGGTGGGCAAGCGTGCCGGCACCACCACGCTGCTGCTGTGGCGCCGCCAGCAGAGCGAGCCGCAACGGCTGCAGGTCGACGTGCGCAGCGCGGTCCAGGGCGCGCTGCCATCGCCGGACGACCTGCAGCTCACCGTGCAGGACCAGCAGGGCCTGCTGCAGGGCAGCGCCCCCAGCCTGCTGGCGCACGAGGACAGCCGCAAGGCCGCACAGTCCACGCTGGGACGCGAGGGTCAGCTCGCCGACGTCTCCACCGTGGCCAGCGGCGGCGTGGTGCAGGTGGAAGTGAAGGTGGTCGAGTTCAACAAGACCGTGCTGCGCCAGATCGGCATGAGTTTCGCCAACCGCAACAACGGATTCTTCTACGGCATCACCCGACCCGGCGGCACCCTGCCCGGCGTGGACACGTCCGGCGATGGCGGTGGCGACCCGGGCGTGGTCACCAACCCGCTGTCCTCCGCGTTCGGCCTGGTGTTCAAATCGCTCACCCACGGCTGGGATGCCAACATCGACCTGCTGCAGAGCAACGGCATGGCCCGCGTGCTGGCCGAGCCGACGCTGGTGGCGCTGTCCGGGCAGAGTGCCAGCTTCCTGGCCGGCGGCGAGCTGCCCATCCTCGAACCGCAGGGGCTGGGCACCACCACCGTGACCTTCAAGCCGTTCGGCATCGGCCTCACCGTGACCCCGACCGTGCTCGGCACGGGCCGTATCGCACTGAAGGTCGCGCCGGAAGCCAGCGACCTGAACTATGCCTCCGGCATCGCCTACAACGGTGTGCAGATTCCCTCGATCACCACGCGCCGCGCCGACACCACGGTGGAACTGGGCGACGGGGAGACGTTCGTGATCGGCGGGCTGGTCAGCAACACGGTCAGCTCCAACGTGGACAAGATTCCATTGCTGGGAGACCTGCCGATCATCGGCTCGTTCTTCCGCAACCTGAACTACAAGAAGGAGGAAAAGGAACTGGTGATCATCGTGACCCCGCGCTTGGTGCAGCCACTGGCCAAGGGCACCACCGTGCCATTGCCCGGTGACCGCGAGGCGCGCCCGAACCTGCCGGTATGGGGCGCCTGGCTGCTCAGCCCGGCGTCTTCCGACCAGCTCCCCGGCTTCTCGCGCTGATCCGCATGCAAGGACGCACCTGCTCATGTCTGCCTCCCTTCAACTGCTCCACCCGACGCCCCCACCCATGACCCTGGTGCTCTACGCTCCCGCCCGCGACCTGGCCACGCTGCTCGAGGCACGCCTGCCGGTGGGCATGCGCGTGCACTGGCAGGACAGCGCCGGTTCCGCCGCCGCACTGGACCCGCACCGTCGCGCCGGCCCCTGCGTGGTGCTGCTCGACTACCGCCGCGAACCGGCCGCCGCCTCCAGCGACCTGGCGCGGCAGTTGCAGCGTACACATCCGGAACTGGCGCTGGTGGCGGTCGGCTCCACCGCACCGGCCGAGGTCGATGGCATCGTGGCGGCAGTGCGCGCCGGGCTCCGCGACATCCTCGACCTGGAATCGCCCACCGCCGATATCGACGCCGTACTGCGCCGCGCCGCCGCGGTGCCGACCAGTGTGCGCAGCGTGCCTGCCGACGCCGTGCACAAGGCGCGCCTGGTGCTGCTGCTGGGCGTGCGTGCGGGCGTTGGCAGCAGCACGCTGGCCGCGCACTTGGGCGTGCTTGCCCAGCAGCTGGGCCATCCTGGTGCCGCGGATGGCAGCGTGGCCGAACCGCAGCCGCCCTCCAACGCCACCCTGCTGCTCGACCTGGGCCAGCCCGCAGGCGACACCGCGCTGTACCTCAATCTGGACAGCCAGTTCCATTACGACGATGCACTGCGCAACGCCAACCGCATCGATGCCACGCTGGTGCGCACCGCCATGACCCGGCATCCCGGTGGCCTGACCCTGCTGGGGCAGCCGGCCGGCAGCGACGGCGGGCCGATCGCCGACCCGGCGGTGCTGGTGCAGCGCCTGCGCGGGGTGTTCGAAACGGTGCTGTGCGATCTGGGCGGCGTGCCGGTGCGCCAGGTGCCGCGCTCGCTGTTCAACAGCGCCGACGAAATCTGGCTGGTCGCCGACCAGGCCATCGGCACGCTGGTCTCGCTCGACCTGGTACTCAAGCAGCTGGAGGCCATGGGCGTTCGCGATGCGCGCCTGCAGCTGGTGATCAACCGTCACGAAGAGGACGGAGGGCTCAGTCCGGCGCAGATCGCCGAGCGGTTCTCGCTGCCGCTGCTGGCCACCCTGCCCGACTGCCACCGGCTGCGCAGCAGCGCCAACCACGGCCACCTGCTGCTGCAGGATGCCCCGCGCAATCCGTACCTGCGCGCCCTGACGCCGCTGTTGCTGCACCTTGACCAGGCCGCCGCACGCGCCTTGCCGCGCAGCTGGCGGGAAAAGATCGCTCTTGCCCTCGGTGGTCTCCAATGGAAGACAAAGTAATGCCCTTCACCGTGCCCCCCGCCGATGCCGACGGACCCGCCCCGGATCCGCATGCGCCGTTCGCCCAGTCCGACGAGTACCAGAAGGTGCTGGTGGCGGCGCACGAACACCTGCTCAACAGCATCGAGGATGAGCGCATCGACATCGATGCGTGGGCACCGGACACGGTGGCGCGCTACGTGCACACGCAGACCGCGATCTTCGTGCAGGAATGGCGCATCCCGGTCAACGAGTCGGAGATGGAGATCGTCGCCGCCGCACTGGTCAAGGAGCTGACCGGGTTCGGCCCGCTCGACGACCTGCTGCATGACCCCAGCATCGAAGACATCCTCATCAACGGCTACAAGGACATCCATGTTTCCCAGGGCGGGCGGCTGGTGCGTGCCCCCCAGCGCTTCAGCGACGACAGCCACCTGCTGCGCATCCTGCGCCGCATCCTGGCACCGCTCGGCCGGCGCCTGGACGAATCCAACCCGATGGTGGACGCGCGCCTGCCCAATGGCGGCCGCCTCAACGCCATCATCTCGCCGCTGGCCGTGGACGGGCCGATGGTGTCCATCCGCAAGTTCCGCAAGGATCCGTTCACGCCCGACGAACTGCTGCGCATGGGCACCTTCGACCCGCCCATGCAGGCGCTGCTGCACGCCATGGTGCTGGGCCGCTGCAACATATTGGTGTCCGGTGGCACCAGCTCGGGCAAGACCTCGCTGCTCAACGCGCTGGCCAGCTACATCCCCGCCGACGAGCGCGTGATCACCGTTGAGGATACGGCCGAACTGTCGCTCAACCACCCGCACGTGGTGCGCCTGGAAAGCCGCATCGGCGGCTCCGACGGCCAGGGTGCGGTGAGCATCCGCGACCTGGTGCGCAACAGCCTGCGCATGCGCCCCGATCGCATCGTGGTCGGCGAAGTGCGCGGCGCGGAAGTGCTGGAGATGCTGCAGGCGATGAACACCGGCCATGACGGCTCGATGGCCACCATCCATGCCAATTCGCCGCGCGACTGCCTGTACCGCATCGAGATGCTGGCCGGCTTTGCCGGCTTCCAGGGCAGCGAGGACAGCCTGCGCCGGCAGATCGCCAGCGCGATCGACTTCATCGTGCAGATCTCGCGCCTGGGCAGCGGCCGCCGCGTGCTGGTGTCGATCACGGAAATCACCGGCGTCAGCGACAACATGATCAGCACCCAGGAGATGTTCCGTCACGAAGTGCAGATCGACGCCGAGGGCAAGGAACGCGACCGCTGGATCGGGCTGGGCTTCCACCCGCATTCGCACAAGCTCGAACCGTTCCGCCGGCAGCTGCGCGACGCGTTGGACGGAGGCTACTGAGCATGGCCACGGTGCTGTTGCTGTGCAGCGCGATGCTGGTGCTGGTGGCGGTGGCCATCGAGCTGTGGTGGGGCGCGGGCCGCCGCGAGCGCCAGCGGGTCTCGCTGCAGCATGCCGAGCAGCGCCTGGCCGCCCCCCACGTGCCCACCCTGGCCGGCGTTGCGCCGCGCTCGCCCACGGCGCCGATCCCCCCTGCGGTGGCCAACGGACTGCCGTGGGACGACGTGCTGCAGCGCGCCGCGCTGCGCCCGGGCTGGCGCCTGCCGCTGCTGTGGCTGGCCATCGGCGCGCTGCTGGCGTGGATGGCGGCGGCGCGCATCGGCACCGGCTGGATGTGGCCGATCACGCTCGGCCTGTATGCCCTGGTGCTGGGCGTGTGGATCTCGCGGCGCATCGTGGGCATCAAACGTCGGCTGCTGCGCCAGCTGCCGGACTTCCTCGACAACCTGGTGCGCCTGAGCGGGCTCGGCAACAGCCTGCAGATGGCGTTCCAGGTCGCCAGCCAACAGGTGCCGATGCCGCTGCGCGGGCTGCTCGACGACACCTTGTCCGGCACCCGCAGCGGGCTCGACCTGGACCGCGCGTTGAGCCAGGCGGCGCGCCCGTACCGGCTCGACGCGCTGGAAGTACTGGCGGTGGTGCTGGGCGTCAGCATCCGCATCGGCGGTCGCTCCGACCAGATCCTGCAACGCATGAGCGACTTCATGCGCGACCTGGAACAGGCCCAGCAGGAACTGATGGCCACCACTTCCGAGACGCGCATGTCGGCGTGGGTATTGGGCCTGCTGCCACCGCTGTGCGGCCTGTTGATGGCGATCGCCAGCCCGGACTTCTTCCAGCCGGTGCTGCACGCGCCGCTCGGCCACAAGATCCTCGGCGGCGCGTTGGCGCTGGAACTGATCGGCGCGTTCCTGCTGTACCGCCTGGCGCGTTCGCTATGAACGCCAGCACGCTGTGGACCGCCGCCCTGCTGGTGCTTGCCGCCGGGCTGGCCCTGTTCGGCATTGCCGGGCTGCTGCTCAGCGGGCGCCAGCAACGCACCGCCGCCACCCTGCAGAGCGCGCTGCGCAGCCGCGACGGCAGCGCCCCCGCGCCCGCACCGGCCACCCCCGCTGCCGCGACCGAATCCGGCCCGCGCGGGCTGGGCTGGCTGGCCGCGCTGGGCGAGCGCTTCAACGGCGGCCGGATCGAAGCGGCGCTGCTCGCGCCCGAAGACCGCCTGCTGCTCGATCAAGCGGGCTGGAACACCCGCATCGGCACCGCCATCTTCCTCGGCCTGCGCCTGCTGCTGGCGGCACTGTGCCTGGTGCTGGCGCTGCTGCTGTTCGACACCAGCGGCATCCAGCGCCTGTTCGTCATGCTGGCCGCACTGGCGTTCGGCGTGCTGCTGCCGAAGTTCGCGCTGCGCAGCTGGGCGGCCCGGCTGCGACAGCGCGTCAATGCGGAGCTGCCGCTGCTGATCGACCTGCTGCGGCTGCTGCAGGGCGTGGGCTTCAGCATGGACCAGAGCCTGCAGACGCTGGGCGAGAAACTGCGGGGTGCGATCCCGGTGCTGGGCCGCGAGATACAGCAGGCCAATATCGCCTACATGCACGGGCGCACGCGCCAGCAGTCGTTGCGCCGGCTCGGCGAATCGTTCGGCGACGAGGACCTGGCCAGCCTGGTGCAACTGATGTTGCAGGTACACGAACACGGCGGCGCGGTGCAGGAACCGCTGCGCCAGTTCAGCCTGCGCCTGCGCGAACAGCGCCGCGCCACCCTCAAGGAAAAGGTCGGCAAGCTCTCGGTGAAGATGACCGTGGTGATGATGCTGACCCTGCTGCCGGCGCTGATGCTGGTGTTGTCCGGCCCGGCGATCATCGCCCTGGCCGATGCCATGACCAAACTGGGCACCTGACCATGCCGAACCGCACCGCTTCCCTCACCCTGCTGCTGGCTGCCCTTGCCGTGTGCAGCGCCTGCCAGTCCACGAAGACCGCCTACCGCCCGGACCCGGTCAGCCTGGCCGGACCGGACACCCCACCACAGGACGACAAGCGCCTGTACCTGGAGCTGATCGGTCAGATGCAGCGGCAAGGCGCGTACTACGCGTCGCTGGCGCACGTGGATGCCTACCGCCAGCGGTACGGCGACAGCCCGGCGATGCGCCTGCTGCAGGCCGACGCACTGCGCGAGACCGGACAGCTGCCCGCGGCACGCTCGCTGTACGTCAGCCTGGCCAACGGTCCGCAGGCGGCCGCCGCGCGGCACGGACTGGGCCTGATCGCGATACGCGATGGCGACGATACCCAGGCCGAACAGGCGCTGGCGCGCGCGGTGCAGCTGCAGCCGTTGAATACCGACTACCTCGGTGACCTCGGCTTCGCGCGCCTGCGTGCGGGCCAGCTGGAACAGGCCCGCGAACCGCTGGCCAAGGCCGCCGAGCTGGCCCCCGGCAACCCCAAGGCCAACGCCAACCTCGCCGTGTGGGCGCTGCTGCGCAACGACACCGCCATGGCCGAGCGCATCCTGCAGAGCGCAGCGCTGCCCGACGCCACCCGCCAGGAAGTGCGGCGTCTGGCTCAGCAGCTGCGGCAACCCCCGGTAACGCGCGCGCCGGCCGCGCCGCCCCGCAGCGCAGCCAACACCACCGCCAGCACCGCGGTGGCGCGCGGCACCGCAGTCCCTGACCGCAGCGACGCCCGGATCGCGCCCCCGATGCTCGAACGCTTCGGTGGCGCCGATTCCACAACCGAGAGCACACCATGACGTCCTTCGCCTGCCGCTTCGTCGTCCCTCATGCACTGCTCTGGCTGGCTCTCGCTGCGGCGTCTGCGGCCGGCGCGCAGCAGCGCCCACTGACCGGTCAGATGCTGGGCGAGCCCGGTGCCCCGCCGACCACGCCTGCGGCGGCGCCCGCTGCGCGTCCTGCACCTGTGCCCGTCACCACGCCTGCCCCGCTGGTACTTGCCTTGCCGGCACGCGCGCAGATCGGCGATACCACCCGCGCCCTGCTGCAGCTGCAGGCCAGTGGCGAACACGCCGGCGGGCACCTGCCGATCCTCGGCGACCAGGCATCACTCAGCTACGCGCGCTATCTGCAGAGCTTCTCGCATCCGATCCCCGAATACCTCGAGAAGAGCGTGCGCAAGGACGTATCCGGTTCCGGCAGCGGGGAGTAAGCAGATGAGCGCGCCAGCGTCGACGAGGATGGATCCGCCTGCCCCGGCACCGCAGCGGCAGCGCGGCGGCATGTCGGTGACGATGATGATGGTCATGGTCGGGCTGGTGAGCATGCTGGGCCTGGTCGAGATCGGCTACCTGTACTGGGCCAAGCGCGACGTGCAGAAGATCGCCGACCTGTCCGCGCTGGCCGGTGCGCAACGCCTGGACCTGTGCAGCGCCGACCGCGCCGACAACAGCGCCGCACGCCTCAACGCCCTGAACGCCAACCGCTTCCCGGGCACGCTGCAGGTGCAGTGCGGCGACTGGAACCCGACCCATGCCAGCACCGATCACTTCATCGCGCCCGCCGCGACCGCACCGGTGAACGCGGTCAAGGTCGTGGCCGAGCGCTCGGTGCTGCCGTTCTTCGGCCAGAACCAGAGCCTGCCCACGGTACGCGCGCAGGCCGTGGCGACCCGCGCGCCGCCGCTGGCGGTGTTCAGTGTCGGCTCGCAGCTGCTGCGCGTGAACGGCAACACGCCGTTGGGCAGCGTGCTCAAGCTGGTGGGGGTCGACCTGGACCAGACCACCCTGCTCGGGTACGACGGGCTGGCGCAGGCGAAGATCACCCCCAACGGCCTGCTCAAGGCATTGGGTATCCCCGTGGATGCCAACATCAGCGTGGGCGACTTCAACGCGCTGCTCGCCGCGCACAAGGTCTCGCTCGGCCAGCTGCTGGACGCCACGGCCAGCGTACTGGCGCAGAGTGGTGCGGCCAACGTGGACCTGCGTGCGCTGCGCAATGCACTGGCGGCGCAACTGGACATCGACACGCTCAACGTGCAGCTCGGCAGCGATGCCGCCGGCAGCGGCCTGTTCGGCCGCATCGTCGCGCCGGACGGCCCCGCCACTGCCGCGCTGGAGGCGCAGGTCAGCGCGCTCGACCTGCTCACCACCAGCATCAGCATCGCCAACAGCGGGCGCGCCGTCGCGGTGAATCATCTCGACGTACTGGGCGTGCAGGCGAAGGCGGCCGTGATCGAGCCGCCGTCCATCGCCATCGGCGGGGTGGGCGCGCGTGCGTACAACGCACAGGTGCGCGTGAACCTGGACATCGACAGCAACACCCTCGCCTTCGGCCTGGGCAAGGTGCTGACCGCGCTCGGCATCCGCCTGCGCCTGCCGATCTATGCCGACGTCACCAATGCCATGGGCACCGTGACCAGCCTGCAGTGCGCGGCGCAACCGGCCACGGCAACCATCCAGGTGGATTCCTCCGTGCTGCGCGCCTGCGTCGGCAAGGTCGCCGACAGCGACAAGTTCTCCACGAAGAACGTATGCGACGCCAGCCTGCAGAACGAACAACTGCTGACCCTGTTCGGTGCGCCCCTGATCAACGACCGCATCCAGCTCAACGCACTGACCCATAGCGAACGCCTGACCCTGGCCGCCGGCGAGACGAAGTCGACCTGGATCAACGGCGCGCAGATCGGCACGGCAGTCAACGACCTGGTGCAACAGCTGCTGCGCGTGCTCGGCGGCATGCTCAACCCGGCGACCAAGGGCATGGATACCAGCACCACCTCCGGGCAGCTGGCCGATCAGTTCCTGAAGGCCTCTAACCCCGGCAACGGCCTGTACGACGTGGACAAGACCATCGCACTGCTGCGCAACGGCTCCTCCGCACAGGGCATTCCCGCCTTCGGCGACTGGACGGTGCACAACGGCGTGCCCTACGCCTGCGGGCTGCTCGGTCTGGTCACCTGCTACAAGGATGGATCGGCCTGGGACGGCTACCGCGCCACGGTCACCGGCCAGGGCCTGGGCGTGCTGGACGGCCTGCTCGGCACCCTGCTCGGCGGCCTGGTGATCAACCGCTGCAGCGGTCTGGTCAGCACGCTGCTGGCGTACAACGCGTGCGTCAAAGGCAACCTGACCTCGTACCTGCAGACCGCCCCGGCCGGCGTGCTCGATGCCTACCAGGGCAGCGGCGGCGTGACCGACCCGGGGACCAATTCCGTGGCCTGCAGCGGGCTGCTCTGCACCCTGCTGCGGCCGGTGCTGGAGGGCGTGCTGAAGCCGCTGCTCAACGGCGTCGGCACCCTGCTCACCAACACGCTGGCAAGCGTTCTGGGGCTGGAACTGGGACGTACGGACGTGCACCTGCAGGCCACGGCATGCAATCCTGCACAGTTGGTTTACTGAATTGGAAAAACAGGTTCCACAGGCGGATGCGGCCGCCCGTGGGACACGCTAGACTGCCGTGGGGACTGGGTTTCCAGACGCTTTTTAACCGCTGATCCGTTCTTGGATGATCTGATGATGCGAGAGAAGAAAGGGGTTGTTTCCGTCAGCCGTTGCCTGTTGCTGGGCGGCATGCTGTTGTCGTTGGCCGTTGTCCCGACGGCGTACGCCAAGCGCGCACCCAAGGGTGAGGCCGCCGACGCCGAGCGCACTGCGCCGGCCGTGCGCAACACCGTGGAGGAACTGCGCCAGCTGATGGATTCGCAGCAGCTCACCGAGCTGCGCACCACCTACAACGGCAGCTACGGTGCCAGCCTGCTGTTCAACACCGGCACGCTGCAGTATTACGTGTCGCTGTTCCACGAAAAGGAGTTCTGGCGCGTCATCAAGACCGATTCGGTCGAGAACGCCGAGAAGGTCTACCGCACGTTCGTGGGGCAGACCGAAGAACTGGCGCAGGTGTACATCGACACCACGCGCCTGGAAGCGGGCAAGCGCTACACCGAGAACCTGGTGGCCTACAACGAGCAGCGCCTGCGCAGCCTGCAGCAGGAAGCCGACCTGCAGCGCCAGCAGGCACAGCAGGTGAGCAGCTCGATCCAGCAGGCCAAGCAGCAGGCGGTATCGCTGAGCACGGACCTGCGCAGCTCGCACACCCAGCTGGACCAGCTCAACCAGCGCATCCAGGCGCTGCAGGCGCAACAGGGCAACCCGGAGCTGTCGCTGCCGGTCCCGGAAAACAGCACCCCGCAGCCCACCCCGCCAACACCCTCGGGCCACTCCGGCACCCCGTAAAGGAACACCGACGGGGTAGAAGCGACGGGTAGAAGCGACGGGTAGAGCCGACTGGGTAGAGCTGACTGTTAGTCAGCTGCTCTTGGCACGGACGTCAACGGCAGCGGTGGGTAGAGCTGACTGTCAGTCAGCTGCTCTCCGCGCGCACGCGAACGGCAGCGGTGGGTAGAGCTGACTGTTAGTCAGCTGCTCTCCGCGCGAACGTCAACGGCAGCCGACTAACAGTCAGCTCTACCGGCAACGGCAACGGCAGCGGACTAACAGTCCGCTCTACCGGCAAGGGCAACAGCAGCGGTGGGTAGAGCTGACTGTTAGTCAGCTGCTCTTGGCGCGAACGTCAACGGCAGCCGACTAACAGTCCGCTCTACCGGCAACATCAACGTCAACGGCAGGCGGACCAGCAGTCCGCTCGTACCCTACCGCCGGCGGCAGCGCCAATACCCCCGCCACGCTGCGCACGTTCGAGGCGGTATCCCGCCACGCGGGCGACGCACATCCCTGAACGACCTGCCGCGCACTCCCCCCTTACACTGTGCGCATCTCTCCATCGGAATCCGCCATGACCGACACCGACATCCCGCTGGTCTTCTACGTGACACTGCGGGTCAAACCCGAACAGATCGATGCATGGCTCGAGGCCGTGCATGCGTTGATCGACCGCATGGCGGAGGAACCTGCCTTCGTGTCCTGCGACCTGCACCGCGACGCCAGCGATCCCACCGTGTTCACGCTGTACGAGCGCTGGAATGAAGAATCGGTGGAGGACTTCCTGGCCCACCAGTCCACCGACTACCGCGCCGCCTACGACGCGCTGCTGCCGGACCTGCTGCAGGCACCGCGCGAGCCGCAGGTGCTGGAGCTGCTCCAGAGCTGGGCGTAAAAAGCGGCACAGCCGACGGGTAGAACCGACTGGGTAGAACCGACTGTTAGTCGGCTGCATTTGATTTTTGCCGACCTGGTAGAGCCGACTGTTAGTCGGCTGCATTTGATTTTTGCCGTCTGGGTAGAGCCGACTGTTAGTCGGCTGCATTCAATCTTTGCCGACTAACAGTCGGCACTACACGTGCGGCACTACACGTGCGGCACTACACGCACGGCACTACATCCACGGCGGCCCCAGGGCCGCCGTGCAGTGCAATCAGGCTGCCGCGGCAACCTGCTCGCTCTGACGCTTCACCAGCGCGTTGAAGCGCGCCAGCGAGGTCAGGTGGTGGTGAACCGAGGCCAGCCAGCCGTTACGGTGCCAGGCCACGACGATGTCGTCGGGCAGCTTGGCGAGCTTCTCGACGTCCACCACCTGGAAACCGTTCACCGACATCTTCTCGCCGGTGTTCAGGGTCACGTCGATGCTGCGCTCCACCAGCAGGTCATTGGCCAGCAGCGCGGCGCTGAACTGGCGGGTCTGCTCGTGTTCGCGGGTGAAATCGGCGCAGAACTTCATGGCGTTGTCGACCAGCTCGGTCGCCTTGCCATCGACGAACAGCGGCTCGCCTTCATCGCTGACGCCTTGGTTGACCTGTTCCGATTCGGCATCCAGCGCGAGCAGGAAGTTGCCTTCATCGTCAGACTGCATGAACACGAACGGGTAACGGCGCAGGTAGGCCGGCGCGTAGGTGTCGTCGGCCCACTTGCCATCGGTCACGAACAGGTTGCTGCGGGCCAGGCCCACCGCCACGATCGGCGCGGCGTCCTGGCCGGTGAACAGGATGGGGAAATGCTGGGCGGCCATGCCGAACTCGCCGATCACTGCCGGGATGGCGTTGGTTTCAGCGGCGAACGCCAGCGAACCGGGGCGCAGGCGCCAGTTGGCGTGCTTGTCCGATTGCAGCGGCAGCGGCTGGCGGTAGAACAGCGGGCCGGTAGCCTGGGCCGGAGCGGCCGGCGGAGTAGTCGTTTCAGCAGTCATGGATTAGGTCAGGTACGACGCGCCAGACAGCCCGGGCGCGAAAGCGGGCACCGCATAGATCGGCCACTATAGCGTGGCTGTTTGACGATTGCGTGCCGCCGGCCTGCAGCCGGCTACAGCTCGGTGAATTCGCTGCACTGCGGCATGGGCGCGTCGGGCTGGTAGCCCTGCCCGCTGAAGCGCAGCGTGCGCTGGAACGAGCAGGCGCGGTCGGTCTCCGTCCGCAGGTCCCTGCGGGTCAGGCGCGGCATGGCCAGGGAGTCGCGCTCCCGCGACACGCCGGCCGGATAACGGGTGGCGCTGGTCGTGTAGCGAAGCACCGGCATGCCCTCCGCGCCCGGATCCAGGCGCAGTTCGGCGGTGAAGGTGTACTCGTCGTGGCAGGCGCCGGCGCGCTGGGCCATGTCCTTCTCGCTGAAGCAGGCCCGGATCATCGACGAGCCATCCGACGGCAGCTCCAGCACGGCGTCGATCTGGATGCCGTCGTCCTGGTGGTAGAGGCGGCTCAGGGACAGGCGGGACGCGGTGGCGCCCCCGCCGGAGTACGCCGTGTTCCACTCGGCCAGGACCCCCACCAGGACATTCTCCAGCGCGGCCTGCTGCGGGTCGTGCGGTGGCCGCGGCGCCCCGATACCCGGCGCCATGCGGACCAGGTACGGCCACGGCTGGTAGTTCCGCATTTCTTCGCCCGCCACCAGGGGCACGTAGCGGACGCGCGGCTCGGCCTCACCCGCCACCTGCTGCGTCACTTCCAGCTGCGCGGCGCCCTCGTCGCCCTCACGGGTCGTGCGCACGCACCACTGCCGATCCGCCGTGCAGTACCAGGACGAGGCACCCTCGGCGCGCTCCCTGGCATCCACCGGCCCCGCCTGTTCAGTGAGCCGCTCGAGCCGGTTGCCGGCGCGGTCGCGCTGGACAGCATCGGGCGCGGCCAGCGCCGTGGGCAGCTGGAGCGCGAGCAGCAGCGCCATGGCCGCATACGCGGCGGTCCGATTCAGCATCCGTGTCATGGCCTTCCTTCCGTTGCAAACGTCGATGATAGCCCGTCGCCGGATCCGGCCCAGCGCACGCCGTGCAACGCGCCGGCGGCGCCGGTCAACACCGCGCAAGGGTCCTGCCGTTCCTCGCCGCTGGCCTGCAGGCCAGCCTCCACATCGGCCTGCCCGCGCGCGCGCCCTGGCCGTGCGTTGCGGAAGCGGTCAATACGTACTGAACGGCACCTCGACCACCTGCCCGCTGCCGCCGCTGGCAGGCAGCAGCGTGTAGCGGTCCAGCGCGCCATTCTCGTCGGCCAGCGGCAGGCGCCGGAACTGCACGGTCCAGCGGCCGCTGCCGACCTTGACCGTGCCGCTGGGTTCCAGCGCAGCGCCGGCAGGCAGAAGCAGGCCGCCGAGGTCGCTGTAGGCTTCGGGCAGGTCGGAGAACGGGTACTCCACCAGCTCGGCATCGCGGGTCATCGCGTACACGTACGGGTCACCCTGGCGGCGGTTGCGTTCTTCGCTGCCCAGCAGGTCGGCGATCCAGACCCCGGGCAGGCGGTAGCGGGTTTCCAGGGCAATGGCATCCAGGCGCTCGCTGTCCACCACCAGGCAGCACACCGCGCGCTTGCTCTCGCGGTCGAGAATGGCGAACCGCTCGCCCTTGTCTGCAGCCGCAGGCAGCAGCGCGAAGGCGAGATCCTGCAGCACCGGCTCGCTGCCACTGGCCGAATGCAGGTTGCGCCACCCACCGAAGACAGGGTTGCCCGCAGCCCCCGCCGATCCGGCGAGCATCATCGCGGCCAGCACACCCGCGCGCCCTGCCGTTGTCCATGATCCGTGCCGCATGCCGTCCATTCCGTTGTCAGTGATGCCGCAGGCGCAGTCGACGCGTGCTCGGCGTGGCGCCACTATGCGCCCGCCCCGGATGCCCGGCAATCCCATTGCGGCGTGCTGGTCGCGACGTGGCGTTGGCGTTGCCGCGCGCGCATGGGCGATGATCGCGCCAGCCCCGCCACGGAATGCCCATGCGCCACCGACCGATCACGCCCCTGCTGTTGTCCCGCCCGTGCCGGCTTGCGCTGCTGCTGTCCCTCGCCGTTGCGTCGGCGGGCTGCACCGAACACGGCAGTACCCCGGCGCCCGAACCTGCGTTCGCCCTGCTGCCCGACGCGGTGGCGGTGGACGGTCTGCTGCCGGGTGGCGAGACGGCGCTCAAACGCGTGCACTTCCGCGACCGTCATGGCGAAGGCCTGCTGGTGGTGGAGCGCAGCGACGAGACCGTGGACGATCCCGACGGGGAAACCCTGGACGTGGCGGTGTTGACCGCGCGCTTCCACGCACGGCCTTCGGCGCAGGCGGCGTGGGACAAGCACTGGCAGCGCCAGATCCGCCAGCCCTGCCCGGGCCTGGACCTGGATGCCGGCTGGTTCCTCGACCGGGTGGGCGTCACCGACCTGGATGGCGACGGCCAGGCCGAGATCACACTGGCCAGCCACACGTTCTGCGGTGGCGGCATCGATCCGCAGCAGATCCACATCAGCCTGATCGACGGCAGCAACCACTACGGCATCGAAGGCGAGTCGCTGGTGACGCTGGACGGCGAGCCGCCGTTCGGCGGCGAGCGCCACGACAGCGACACCCTGGCCGGCGCGCCGGCGCCGTTCGTGCGGCACCTGGACACGGTGTGGTCGCAGCTGCGCGAGGCGCCGGGCGACGCCGCTGATGGCGCGCCGTAAGCGCAGTGCTCAGCCGATCACGATGTAGTCGCTGACCTGCTTGATCCCGCCATGCCCAGCACGTTCCAGCGCCACGTAGCGCCCGCCGACCTGGTCGATGGCGATGCAGTCATCCACGTCCAGCAGTGCATCGGTATGCGGCTTGATCCACTGCGCGTCGCGCAGTGTCTTGGCCTTGATCCGGGCGTTGGCAAGGTCCGGCGCCACCAGCAGCAGGTAGTCGTGCACCTCGCCGAGGGCACCGGGCACGTAGCCGCCCAGATTGACGAAGAACAGCCGCGGGGCATCGGGCGCGGGCGCAGCGTTGCCGAATCGGACGCGATAGTCCTCCACGCCGTCCACCGCCAACCAGCCATCGATGTGCAGCCCCTTGGCGGCACCGAACCAGTCCTGGCGCAGCTGCGGGTAGGCGTCTTCGATGCGCTCGACATTCGCGAACACCACGTCGTGAACCTCGATCCGCGCGCGGGCATGGCGCCCGCCCAGCATGAACACGTGCAGCACTACCGGCTCCTTCGCCTCGTCCAGGCGACAGTGTAGCGGCGCCCACACGCGGTCCGGACGACGGCGGTGGTATGGTCGGGGCTGGCAACCGCAGGAGCGACCCATGACGTCCCGTTCGCGCAACGTGATCCCGCTGGTGGCCATCGCCACCGCCCTGACCCTGTCGGCCTGCGCGACCTCGCCCGGCCCTGAAATCCCGAGCTCGGGCCAGTGCCATGACACCCGCCTGGGCTGGGCGGTCGGCAAGGTGGCCGATCAGCCGACCCTGCGCAAGCTTCTGCTGGAGAGCGGTACTGGCCTGATCAACCCGATCGGCCCGGAAACCATCGTCTCGCATGACACGCGCACGGACCGCCTGCGCGTGTACATCGACAAGAACAACATCATCACCGCCGCCCGCTGCGAGTAGTGCCAGGCCCTGCCTGGCTGCCCGGCGATGACGCCGTGATCGCCGCCGCTCCGACCGGCGCTACGGCACCAGATGCCCGCGGCGGATTTCGCTGGCCAGTGAATCGGCGCTGATATCGGCCAGCGTCCTGGCGCCGGTGAGGGTCATCGCCACGCGCATTTCCTTTGCCACCAGATCGAGCAGGTTGGCTACGCCGGCCTCACCCTGCGCGGCCAGCGCGTAGACGAACGCACGGCCGAGCAGGACCCCGTCGGCCCCCAGCGCCAGCATGCGCACCACGTCCAGCCCGCTGCGGATGCCGGAGTCGGCCAGGATCTCCACCTCGCCCTTGACCGCATCGGCAATGGCCGGCAGCGCGCGTGCCGTGGACGACACGCCGTCGAGCTGGCGTCCGCCGTGGTTGGACACCACGATGCCATCGGCGCCAAAGCGCACCGCGTCGCGCGCATCTTCGGCATCCAGGATGCCCTTGATCACCATCGGCCCGGACCAGAACGCGCGGATCCACTCCAGGTCCTGCCACGAAATGGAGGGGTCGAAGTTGCTGCCCAGCCAGCCGATGTAGTCGGCCAGACCCGTGGGACTGCCCCGATAGGCGGAGATGTTGCCCAGATCGTGCGGTCGCCCGCGCACGCCCACATCCCAGGCCCAGCCCGGGTGCGTGACGGCCTGCAGCATGCGCCGCAGCGGGGCGTTGGGGCCGCTCATGCCCGAATGCGCATCGCGGTAGCGTGCGCCCGGTGTCGGCATGTCCACGGTGAACACCAGCGTGGTGACCCCGGCCGCCTTGGCCCGCTCCAGCGCGTCGCGCATGAAGCCGCGGTCCTTGAGCACATACAGCTGGAACCACATCGGCCGGTCGATGGCCGGCGCCACTTCCTCGATGGGGCACACCGACACGGTGGACAGGGTGAACGGAATGCCCCGGCTGGCAGCGGCGCGTGCCGCCTGCACCTCGCCCCGCCGCGCATACATGCCGGTCAGCCCCACCGGGGCCAGCGCCACCGGCATGGCCATGCGCTCGCCAAGCAGCTCGGCCTCCAGGCTCAGGTCGGACATGTTGCGCAGGATGCGCTGGCGCAGCGCGATGTCGGCCAGGTCCTCGACGTTGCGGCGCAGCGTGTGTTCGGCGTACGCGCCGCCGTCGATGTAGTGGAACAGGAACGGTGGCAGCCGGCGCTGTGCGGCGGCGCGGTAATCGGTGGAAGCAGAGATGATCATGGCCCAACCATGGCGGAAACAGGCGCGGCGCGCCCATTAGACCAAAGATCTACCCCGGTGCAGCGGGCCTGCGGTCACCCGCAGCCGCAGGCGCTGGACGGCCCCTTCAGTTCCACCGCATTGCCATCGGGGTCGCGCAGGTAGAGCGAAAGCCCGTCCCCTTCCGCCCCCATGTTGCTGCTCACCTTCCCTTCTACTGCAATCGCGTGCATCTGCAGGTGCTCGCGCAGCTGCCCCTCGTCGAACGGCTCCACGCGCAGGCACAAGTGTTCCAGGTTGCGCCCCTGCGCACCCGCTGCCGCCCCACCGCGCTGGCCGAGCGAGCCGTCCACACTGATCAGATCGATCATCGACGCACCGGCATGCAGGTGCACCATCCCCAACGACGGACGCTCGCGCGCGACCGTGCAACCCAGCACGTCACGATAGAACGCCACCGACCGCGCCAGGTCCTGCACGCGCAGCACGACATGGTCGATACGTTGGATCTCGAACGGGCGTTGAGTGCTCATGACGACTCCAGCTTCTTGGACAGCCGACGGAAGACCGTCAGCACCACGACACACATGACGCTCACGCCGATGGCGATCACGTACTCCCCGATGCCGACCGCGATACCAATTGCGGCGGCCATGATCAATGAACTGGCCGTGGTCAGGCCACTCACCTCGTCCTCGCGGCTACCCCGCAGGATGGTGCCGGCCGCCACGAAGCCGACGCAGGCCACCACGGCTTCGATCAGGCGCACGGGGTCCACCTGCAGCAAGTCGCGATAGCGCTCCTGCTGGAAGTGCTCGGCAATGCTGTCGCCCAGGCCGACGATGAGGGCCGCTGCACCCGCAATCAACATATGCGTGCGCAATCCCGCCGCGTGCTTGCCCAGCTCGCGCTCAAGACCCAGCACGCCACCGAACAGCATCGCCGCGGCAATCCGCAGCAGGATCGAAAAATCTTGTTCCAGTCCCATCCACTTCTCCTCGCCAATGCGCGAAGCGTTGCGTGATGGTCGTGGCAGCGCCGTGAAGTCCGGCGTGAGTGCGGCGTGCAGGAGCGGGGTCGTCCCCGCTCCGGGCCGATCACTGCGCCAGGTAGCCGCCGTCGATAGCGTAGTAGGTGCCGGTGGCGAACGACGCGTCCGCGCTGGCCAGCCAGGCCACCAGTGCCGCCACTTCCTCGGCCTTGCCGAGCCGGTTGAGCGCGTGCTTGGCTTCCAGCGCCTTGCGCACCTCCGGGTCCATCTTGTCCAGCAGGGGCGTGGCGATGAAGCCCGGGCCGACCGCATTGATCCGGATGTTGTCGCTGGCGTGTTCCCACGCGGCGGTCTGGGTCAGTCCGACCACGCCATGTTTGGCCGCCACGTAGGCGGCGGAATTGGCGAAGCCCACCTGGCCCAGGATGGAGGCCATGTTGATGATGCTGCCGCCCTTGCCCGCCTTGCGCAGCGCCTGGATCTGCGCACGCTGGCACAGGAACACGCT
Source organism: Stenotrophomonas sp. KH_036_B (assembly GCF_057839485.1). Lineage (NCBI taxonomy): Bacteria > Pseudomonadati > Pseudomonadota > Gammaproteobacteria > Lysobacterales > Lysobacteraceae > Stenotrophomonas > Stenotrophomonas sp. KH_036_B. Next base: position 2,487,626 of record NZ_CM174491.1, read on the forward strand.
GTTGAGGTTGACGTCGATGACGCGCTTCCAGCCGTCCACCGGATAGTCGCCGCTGGTCGCCGACGGCCCGCCGATGCCGGCGTTGTTGACCGCGACATCCAGCCCGCCCAGTTCCTGCACGGTGCGCTGCACGGCCGCCTCCACCGCCTGCTCGTCGGTGACGTCCAGCGCGATGCCGATCGCCTTCACGCCGCGTCCGCGGATGGCCTCGGCGGTCTTCTGCACGGCGTCGTCCTTCAGGTCCCACACCGCGATCGCCGCACCGGAGTCGGCCAGCAGTTCGGCCACGGCCAGGCCGATGCCGGAGACGCCACCGGTGACGATGGCGACCTTGCCCTTGAGTTGGTAATCAATCATTGCGTTTGCCTCTGCTTGAGTCACCCCACCCTACGCCTCGAATGCGTTACGCAACGTGCACGCAGCGCCCCGCAACAATGCTTCCCATCGCTGCAACGCACCCGGGCCTATGCTGGGTGTCGTACCCCCGCACGACTTCCTTCCCCAAGGCACTGCACATGACCCAGACCACTGACGGTACGTTGTTCACCCCCACCCGGCTCGGCGCGATCGAGGTCGGCAACCGCATCGCGATGGCCCCGCTCACGCGCAATCGCGCCATTGAAGGGCGCGTGCCCAATCCGCTCGCCATCCAGTATTACGAGCAGCGCGCCAGCGCCGGCCTGATCATCGCCGAGGCCACCCAGATCAGCCCGCTCGGCCAGGGCTATCTCGACACGCCGGGCATCTACAGCCAGGCGCAGATCGATGCCTGGCGCAAGGTCACCGACGCGGTGCACGCACGCGGCGGCCGCATCGTGCTGCAGCTCTGGCATGTCGGCCGCATTTCGCACACCAGCCTGCTGCCCGAGGGCGAAGTACCGGTGGCGCCGAGCGCGCTGCGCGCCAACGGCAAGACGTTCACGGCCAAGGGCTTTGAAGACGTCTCCGAACCGCGTGCGCTTCGCCTGGACGAAATTCCCGGGCTGATCCAGGACTTCCGCCAGGCCGCACGCAATGCGATCACCGCCGGCTTTGACGGGGTGGAAGTGCATGCCGCCAACGGTTACCTGATCGACCAGTTCCTGCGTGACGGCAGCAACCTGCGCACCGACGAGTACGGTGGCAGCATCGAGAACCGCACGCGCCTGCTCGACGAAGTGGTCCGCGCCATTGCCGCCGAGATCGGCGCCGATCGAACCGGCGTGCGCCTGTCGCCGGTGACGCCGGCCAATGACGCGCACGATTCGCAGCCGCAGCCGCTGTTCGAACGCGCGGTCGAACGGCTCGACGCCATTGGCGACCTGGCCTTCATCCATGTCATCGAAGGGGCGACCGGCGGCCCGCGCGACAACATTGCCTTCGACTACGCCGCGTTGCGGACCAGGTTCAAGGGTGCGTGGATCGCCAACAACGGCTATGACAAGGACAGTGCCACCCAGGCCATTGCGTCGGGGTACGCCGACATGATCGCGTTCGGCCGCGCCTTCATTGCCAACCCGGACCTGGTCGAACGCCTGCAGCTGGGCGTGGCACTGTCCGAGCTGGACCCGGACACGCTGTATGGCGGTGGCGCGAAGGGCTACATCGATTACCCCAGCGTGTCCGGCTGACCGCCAGACACGCGGTAGCGCCGGGCGTTCCCGGTGTGCGGGGCGCCGGCCAACGGCCGGCGCTACCGCTCAATAGACCGGCAACGAGATGAACGATGCGTTGGCCGGTGCATGCCACACCTGCTGGGTCGCCTTCTGGTAATCGCCGGGTTTGGCCAGGTAGATGTTGGGCACGAAGGTCTGCGGGTTGCGGTCGTACAGCGGGAACAGGCTGGACTGCACCTGCACCATCACGCGGTGGCCGGGCTGGAAGACGTGGTTGGCGGTCGGCAGGCCAAACCGGTAATCCAGCACCTGGTTCGGCGTGATCGCCTTCGGGTCGCTGAAGCTTTCGCGGTACCGTCCGCGGAAGATCGCCATCGACACCGCCAGCTCGTAGCCGCCCATCTCGGGGGTGGACGGCACCTGGTCGGGATACACGTCGATCAGCTTCACCACCCAGTCGCTGTCGCTGCCACTGGTGGCCGCCTGCAGATTCACTTGCGGCGCGCCACCGATCCGCAGCGGCGCGGTCAGCGGTTCGCTCACGAACGTGAGCACATCGGTGCGGCCATCCACGAAACGCTGGTCCTTCACCAACCAGCTGGTCCACATGTCGCGGTCGGCGAAGCGCACCGGCCGCGGCACGAACGGCACCGGCTTGGCCGGATCGGAGACATAGGCGTCGTAGGTCGCCTCACCCGGCTGCGGCGCCTCGAACGACAGCTTGCCACCGGCACGCAGGTACAGCGGCCGGGTCTGCGCGGCGGTGCGCGGCCACTGCTGCAGGCGGTCCCAGTGATTTTCGCCGGTGTTGTAGATCAGCACCGGCGGCGTGTCGGCCTTGGCGGCGCCATCCACGAGGTACTGGTCGAAGAACGGTTTGAGCACATCGCGGCGGAACTGCAGTGCGGTATCGCCGTCGAATTTCAGTGCGCCCAGAGCGCTGCCATCGTAATTGACCTGGCTGTGCCGCCAGGGCCCCATGACGAGGTAGTTGAGGGTATTGCTGCTGTCACGCGGCTCCATTGCCGCATAGCTGTGCACCGCGCCCCACATGTCTTCCTGGTCCCACAGGCCCTGCAGCCACAGGGTTGGCACCTTCAACGGGGTCTTGGCCATCTGCGCATCCAGCGCCTGCTCCTGCCAGAACGCGTCATAGGCGGGGTGCTCGATCAGCTTGTGCCACCACGGCAGCTGGTCCAGGCCATTGGCCTTGGCGTAGTCGCCGGCGGAACCGGCGCGCAGGAAGGTGGTGTAATCGTCGTAGCCCACGCTGGGGATGGACGGGCCCTTGCCGCGCTTGGCCAGCTGGCCGGTGAAGTAGCCGAAGTTGACCTGGCGGAACGCGCCGTAGTTGAGCCAGTCATCGCCCATCCAGCCGTCGATCATCGGGCTCTGCGGTGCGGCCACCTTCAATGCCGGATGCGGGTTGGTCAGCGCCATCACGACGGTGAAGCCCTCGTACGACGACCCGAGCATGCCGACCTTGCCGTTGCTCTCGGGCACGTGCTTGACCAGCCAGTCGATGGTGTCCCACGCATCGGTGGCATGGTCGACCTGGGTGCTGTTGAGCGGCCCGCGCAGCGGCCGGGTCATCACATAATCGCCTTCGGAACCGTACTTGCCGCGAATATCCTGGAAGACGCGGATATAGCCGGCATCGACGAAGACCTCGTCGCCCTGCGGCAGGATGTCGCGCATGTGCGGCGAATCGATGCGCTTGGCGCGGTTGGCGGCATCGTACGGGGTGCGGGTCAACAGCATCGGTGCGTTGCGGGCGCCCTTTGGCACCACGATCACCGTATAGAGCTTGGTGCCGTCGCGCATGGGGATCATCACCTCGCGCTTGTCGTAGTCGAAGTTCGCCGTGGGCGTCACGAAGCCCTTGGCCGGAATATCCGGCTTCATGGGCGCGGTCTGCGCGGACACGCTGGCGGCAACCATGAGACTCAACAGCACGACAGGCACGACACGGACACGCATGGCTCTCTCCGGGAAGGTGATGGCGACCAACCTCCGCAGCCTAGCGCTGTTCTTTCCCGACCGATATGTGCCGATGGTTGGCCGCGAACGGCCTGTTGAAGCAAAGCCCTGGAGCCAAGGCCAAAGCCAAAGCCAGAGCCAAAGCCAAAGCCAAAGCCCTGGTCTGCGAATGTCCTTGGCTTGGGCCGGCGGGCACGGGGGTACGGGACACGCCGTAAATACGTCCATGTAGGCTCGTAGAAAACATCCATGTTTTCTACGGTCCCGTACCCCCGCACCCGCCGACCCCTTGACGGTCAGCCGGTGGCCAAGGGAAAGCAGTGGGCGACGACCGCTGGTCGGAAACCGAGCGTTGCCGTGGTCGTTGCGTTTGATTTCCCTTGGACACCAGCCAACTTTCAAAGGCTGGCGGGGGTGGGTTTGCGGGACTGTAGAAAACATGGATGTTTTCTACAAGCCTCCAAGGATGGATTTACGGCGTGTCCCGCAAACCCACACCCGCCGGCCCAACGCAGGCCATGTATCAACCCTCGGCCGTCCGCCCAGATGCGTGAAGCAGCCGGGCAAGGCCCGGCTCTACGGGACAGGGTGCGATCCAGAGCGTGCGTGTCCCGCAGACCCACACCCGCTGGCCAACCTGCAGGCACCTGCAGCCCAAGGCTTCTCGCCTTGATGCGTGAGCGCTCATGACGCCCACGCATCGCGCCTGCACCGCTTACCTCACTTGACCACACCACCACTCAACACCATCGGCGTGGTCTGCAGCGGCTCGTTGGCCGAGCGCGAGAGCTGCAGTTCGTAATGGCCTTCGGCGATCTTCCACTGCTTGTCGGCGGTGTCGAAGCTGGCCATGGCCTTGGGTTCGGCTTCGATGCGGATCCGGCGCGATTCGCCCGGCTGCAGCGTGACCTTCTGGAACCCGATCAGGCGGATCGGCGTGGTGCTGCCTTCCGGCATCTTCAGGTACAGCTGGGCCACGTCCGCACCGGCCACCTTGCCCGTGTTGCGGATGTCGACCGTCGCCACCAGGCGCTGGCCCATGCCCGTGTAGGTCAGGTTGTCGTACTGGAACTGCGTGTAGGACAGCCCGTGGCCGAACGCGAACTGCGGCACCAGGCCCTTCGCCGCGAACCACTTGTAGCCGACGTTGGCGCCTTCGATGTCATAGTCGATGGTGTCATCCGGCTTCTGCTTCGGATTGAAACCCAGCCCGTTCACGTGCGGACGCGGCAGCTGGCTGGCATCCACCGGCCAGGTGACCGGCAGGCGGCCGGACGGATTGACCTTGCCGGTCAACAACGCCGCGATGCCTTCGCCGCCGCGGATGCCCGGGTACCACGCCTGCAGTACCGCCGGCACCTGCTGCAGCCACGGCAGCTCCACCGGGCCGTTGGTTTCCAGCACCACCACCGTCTTCGGATTGGCCTTGGCCACCCCGGCGATCAGCCGGTCCTGGTTGTCCGGCAGCTGCATGTGCGGCAGATCGACCGATTCGGCCGACCACTGCGTGGCGAACACGATCGCCACGTCCGCCGCAGCGGCAGCGCGCGCCGCAGCAGCCACATCGCGACCGTCCACGTACTCGATCGTTGCATCAGGCCGTTCCGCGCGCAGCGCCTCCAGCGGCGAGGACGGGTGGAAGATCACCGGGCCCGGCCACGTGGTCGGCAGCACGCCCGGCACCGCGTTGGTGCCCTTGGCCGTCCAGCCCACCATCGACGAACCACCCCCGCCGATCACGCCCTTGTCGGCATGCCCGCCGATGATCACGATGCGCTGCACGTCCTTGCCCAGCGGCAGCAGGTCGCCGGCATTGCGCAGCAGCACGCTGCCCTCCTCCACCGTGCGCTGCGCCGCCAGGAAGCCGGCCGCGTCATCGATCGGCACGTGCTGCGGCGGCAGGTCGAAGTTGCCGTGCGCGAACATCGTGCGCAGGATCCGCGCCACCATGTCGTCCAGCCGTGCCTGCGGCACCGTGCCACCGGCCACGGCCAGGCGCAGCGGTGCATCGAAGTACACCGCCTTGTCGAACACCTCGCCTGCCGACTGCTGGTCCAGACCGGCCAGCGCCGCCTTCGAACCGCTGTGCACGCCGCCCCAATCGGACATCACGAAGCCGGGGAACTTCCATTCCTGCTTGAGCACCTGGTTCATCAGGTAGTCGTGTTCGCAGCCGTAGATGCCGTTGATGCGGTTGTACGAGCACATCACCGAACCGGGCTTGCCCGCGTCCAGCGCGATCTCGAACGCCAGCAGGTCCGACTCGCGCATGGCCTGCTCGCCGATCTCGGCGCTGTGGAAGTTGCGCGAGGTCTCCATGTCGTTGAGCGCGAAGTGCTTCATCGTCGAGATCACGTGCTGGCTCTGCACGCCGCGGATCGATTCGCCGACCAGGCGACCGGCCAGCACCGGGTCTTCGCCGGCATATTCGAAGTTGCGGCCGTTGCGCGGGTCGCGCTGCAGGTTGACGCTGCCGGCGAGCAGGATGTTGAAGCGCTGCTGCCAGGCCTCACGGCCCATGGTGGCGCCACCGGCGAACGCGATGTTCGGGTTCCAGCTCGACGCGGTGGACGGGCCCGACGGCATCGCCGTGGCATGGTCGCCCTTGCGGATGCCGCCCGGATTGGTCACGCCCACGCCGGCGTCGGCCGACTGCTGCGCCGGAATGCCCAGCCTCGCCACGCCGGGCACGAAACCGGCCGACCCCACCGCGCCTTCCGGCAGCGGCCCGCCGTCCTTGCCCAGCCCGAAGTAGCTGTGCAGCATCTGGAATTTCTCGTCCACCGTCATCCGGGCCACCAGCAGCGCCGCGCGCGCATCCGCGCTCAGGCCCGTGTCCATCCACGGCGTGTCGCCTCCCACCGGTGCGGTGTAGCCCAGGGTCAGCAATTGGCCGGCAATGGCCGCATCGTCTGTGATGCGCAGCTTGACCGCCTTGCTGCCGGACGCCTCGAAGCCCTGGCTGTAGCCGGCGCCATTGGCGACCTTGGCAAACCCTGCCGCCGTCGCGGTGGCGGCATCGACGCCCAGCAGCACCGCCGGGGCGCCCAGCCGCGAGCTGTCCACCAGGGCCTTGACCGCAACGCCGTCGGCGGCGGCGACGCTGGCACGCGTGTACAGCGCGACCACGTGGCGGCCGTCATTGAGCCGCAGGTAATTCAGGCCGGGCGCTTCCACGCCCGATTCGGCCTCCACCGGCAGCCGCGACAGCACGATGCTGCCACGCTGTTCGGCCGCCGCCGGGTCGGCGCTGACGAAGCGGTAGGTGTAGCCAAGCTGGTCGGCCAGGGCCGCCAGCGGATCGGGGGCGTGCGCGGTGCCCATGGTGTCGGCCGGACGCACGACGTTGCCGATGGTCAGCGCGTCCACGTCCAGCGCCTGCAGCTGGGCGGCAACGCCCTTGGCGTCCAGGTAATCGGGCGCCTTCTCCAGGCTCAGCACGGTAAAGGCATCGCGAGCGGTGGCAGGCGTTGCGGCCAGCGCGGAGGCAGACAGCGACAGAGCGATGGCGGCCGTCAGGGCCAGGGGCTTTGTAATCGTTTTCATAAGCGGGCGAAACACCTTTGCTGACGCAGAAAATCCAGGGAGTCTTGCCGCAGAAGGGTGCAGCGCCGTCGTGGCGGATCCCGGCACGTTTCCGTGGCCGGCATCGGAACTACACAGTTGGGACGGCTACGACCAGGCCCCTCCGCCCGTCGCTACAGCCACCCCACCTGCAGGGTGCCGTGACCGGCACCCATCCGGTCAAGAGTCGTCCACCCTGTTCATCCGTGTCAACAGCGTGTTCAGGTTCAGCGGTGCGGTCGCGACGCGTAAGTGGAGGTCGATGACTGCACGGAGACGGCCTATCGAGCTTGGTGAATCCATCCAGACGTTTGATTTCCAGAGTTGCGAACTAACCTCTAAGGTGTATATTCAACCCAGTCATGGAAGCACGCGATGATCCCATCGCAGCCAGACAGCCTTCTTCCCGTTCCACCGCTCGGCGTCGCAGTGCGGCCTGATGGCGTATGGGAAAAGCGGACGCCGTGCTACCCCCCTGGCACAGGTCAAGCAGGTAGTCCGCCAGTTCGGAACCGGTGTATTTGGTTTCAAGGCAATCGCTGGAATGACCGCCATGCAGTTGAATCCGCGCCAGGCGGTAGCTGCGATTCTGAGGCTGATGCCGGAGCATTTTTTCAAGTCCATGACAGCCGAAGCCGATGTGAGCCACACGCTTTGGCAGGACGTCTATCACGCCCCAACTGAAAACGGATTGGCTTATATCAAGTTCATGCTTTGGTTTCCCGCCGCTACCTCCAGCGCCGCTGTCACCCCTTCGCCCAAGCTCGTTATCTCTTTCAAGAAGCTCTGACCATGACAACGACAACCGGACGTGACTATCCAACCATCGCCCCTGGTCAGTGCCCGGCATGTGGCACGGTCGATTCCCTGGTTGCCTTTTCCGGCAACCTGCCGCTTGCCAGCGGCAATCGGGTGATTGATGTTCCCCGCATGACCGGTCAGCGTTGCGTGCACTGCGAAGAAACATTCCTGGATGAAACCAGTCAGGCACGATATCTCGCTGCAGCAGATGATCTGGTGGTGCAGGTACGGTTGGAAGCGGGCGCGGAACTGCGCCGTGTGCGTCGGAAGTTGCGTCTCAGCCAGCATGAAGCGGCCACTATTGCCGGCGGCGGTCCCAATGCGTTTTCTCGTTACGAGACGGGCAAGGCCCAGCCGGTAGCAGCGGTGTTCAACCTGTTCTACCTGCTTGATCGCCACCCGGATCTCCTCGGGGAGATCCGGGAGGCCCGGCGTATTCCGATTCAAACCAAAGCCCGGAACAATTCGTAGCAATGCACGGAACGGAAATGCGTTTCCGGCTGCGTCAGTCGATCTGCACCGGCTTGATCACTTCAGTATCGGCAGCCGCGACCAGCCTGCCATCGGCATCGCGCGGCAGCAACGGCGCCAGTTCCCGCCCGTCGCCGATCACCTGCAGGTGCGAACGCGGTTCAGCCGGGGCGAACAGATGGCCCTCGCCCCACTGGCGCAGCGCCACCACCAGCGGAAACAGCGCCTGGCCCTGCGCGGTAAGCACGTAGTCCTGATAACGGCTGCCATCGGCGGCCGCCTGCTGGACCAGCACGCCGGCATCCTGCAGCGCCTGCAGGCGCTGGCTGAGCATGCTGCGCGACATCCCCAGGCTGCGCTGGAAATCGCTGAAACGGCGCACGCCGTCGAAGGCGTCACGCACGATCAGCAGCGACCAGCGGTCGCCGATCAGGTCCAGCGCGCGTGCCACCGGGCAGGTGCGGTTGAGGTCGTCGCTCATGAAGGGCCTCCTTTGTAGTTTCATTTTAGAACCAAATGCAGCAGACTCAACTGGTTCTATTTTGAGACCAGTTATGTCCGCCGCGCGCCCACTGCCCCGCCTTGCGCCTTCGCTGCTGCTCCTGTTCGCGTGTGCGGCTGGACTCAGCGTGGCCAACGTCTATTACGCCCAGCCGCTGCTCGACGCCCTGGCGGCCGACCTGCATATCAGCACGGCCTGGATCGGCGCCGTCATCGCCGCCACCCAGGTCGGGTCGGTGGCAGCGCTGCTGTGGCTGGTGCCGCTGGGCGACCGCATGGAGCGGCGGCGGCTGATGGCACTGCAGACCACCGCACTGGTCGTGGCGCTGCTCTGCGTCGCGGTCGCGGGCACGGCGACGGCGTTGCTGCTGGGCATGCTCGCCGTTGGCCTGCTCGGCACGGCGATGACCCAGGGATTGATCGCCTACGCGGCGGCGGCCGCTTCATCCCATGAACGTGGGCGCGTGGTCGGGGCGGCACAGGCCGGGGTGGTGATCGGCCTGCTGTTGGCGCGGGTGGTGGCCGGGGTGGTGGCCGACCTGGCGGGATGGCGGGCGGTCTACCTGCTTTCCGCTGCCCTCATGGTGGGCGCCGGGGTGCTGCTGTGGCGGCACCTGCCGCGGCTGCCGGTGCCGCAGCGCTCGCCCCGGCTGTCGTTGACGGCCCTGCTGCGCCACACACCGGTGCTGCGCCAACGGGGCGTGCTGGGGCTGTTGATGTTCGCCGCCTTCGGGCTGTTCTGGAGCAGCATGGCCCTGCCGCTGAGTGCACCGCCCTTCGGGCTTGGCCATACCGCGATCGGCGCGTTCGCCCTGGTCGGAGTGCTGGGCGCACTGGCGGCCGCACGCAGCGGGCACTGGAGCGACCGCGGGCACGCCGGCCGGGTCACGCTGGGCGCGCTGCTGCTGTTGCTGTTGAGCTGGTGGCCGCTGTCGGCGCTGCACGCCGGGCTGGGCTGGCTGGTGCTGGGCGTGCTGCTGCTCGACCTGGCCATACAGGCCCTGCATGTCACAAATCAGAGCCTGATCCTGGCGGCCGCGCCGCAGGCCCAGGCGCAGGCGATCGCGGCCTACATGCTGTTCTACGCCGCCGGCAGCGGGCTGGGCGCGCTGGCCGGGAGCGCGCTGTATGCGGCACACGGATGGGGCGCGGTATGTCTGGCCGGGGGCGCGGTATCGGCGCTGGCGTTGGGCGCTTTTTTGAGGCGGTCATGAACGTTTGAATGACGTAAGAGGCCATCACACATGAACGGCGAAACCATTAGCATTTTTACTAATTGGCGGTAGCATGTCGGTCTCAGCCCTTGACACTCGCGCTTCCGATACTCGCCCTCATGCCCCGGTTTTCCGCCCCCTTCCCCCTGTTCCAGCCCGTCCGGGCGGTGCGCTGATGGGCGCCGTGCTGGCCCTGGAGCAGCTGCTGGAAAGCCGCCAGGTCTGGCGCGGGCAGCCGCGTGGCGCGGTACCGGACCCCCCCGCCCACCCCACCGGACACCCGGCGCTGGATGCGCGGCTGCCCGGCGGTGGCTGGCCGCCGGCGGCGCTGTCCGAGGTGCTGCTGGCTGCCCCCGGCCAGGGCGAGCTGGCGCTGGTCTGGCCCACCCTGGCCCGGCTGAGCCAACTGCAGCAGACCGTGGTGCTGGTCGCCCCGCCCCACCTGCCGAACGCTCCGGCCTGGGCCGGGGCCGGCATGGCGCTGGGCCAGTTGCAGGTGGTGCATGCCACGGCGCGCGAGGCGCTGTGGGCGGCCGAACAATGCCTGCGTTCGGCCGCGTGCGCGGCCGTGCTGTGCTGGCCGGGACATGCCGACGACCGCACCCTGCGCCGGCTGCAGGTGGCGGCCGAAACCGGCCAGTGCCTGGGCTTCGCCTTCCGTGACAGCCGCCTGGCGCGCAACCCCTCCCCGGCCCCGCTGCGCCTGCAGCTCGAGGCCGGCCAGGTGCGGGTGCTCAAGTGCCGCGGCGGGCAGGCACCGGCACAGCCGTTGCCGCTGGCCCTGGCCCATTGAGGCGCCGCCATGCAGTGGGCCTGCCTGTTGCTCCCCCAACTGGCGCTGGACGCCGCCCTGCGCCAGCAGCCCGATCCGCGCGCGCCGCTGGTGCTGGTCACCGGCCCGGCGCAGCGCCGGGTACTGCATGCGGTGAGTCCGACCGCCCGCCAGCTCGGCCTGCGCCGCGGCATGCTGCTGTCGGCCGCGCAGGTGCTCACCCGCGACATGCTCACAGTGGACTACGACCCGCGCGCCGAACAGGACACCCGCCAGCTGCTGGCCAGTTGGCTGTACGGCATCAGCTCGCAGGTAAGCCTGGCATTCCCGCATGCGCTGGCCCTGGAGATCGGTGCCAGCCGCGCGCTGTTCGGCGACTGGCCGGCGATCGAGCAGCGCCTGCGCGAGGGCTTGAAGGAACTCGGTTTCCGCCACCGCCTGGTGGCCGCACCGAACCCGCATGCGGCCTGGGTGCTGACCCGCGTGCACGCACGACTGGGCGTGGATGCGATGGGACTGGAGGCCGCGCTGGCGCAGATCCCGATCGAACGCAGCGGGCTGCCGGCCGAGGCCGTCACGGTACTGGCCCGTTCCGGCCTGCGCACCCTGGGCAGCGCGTTCGCGCTGCCACGTGACAGCCTGGCCCGGCGCTTTTCCGCCCAGGTGCTGGGCCACCTGGATGCACTGCGCGGGATCGGCACACCACCGCTGCAGTACTTCCGTCCCCCGGACCGGTTCGATGCGCGCATCGAGTTCGAGTACGAGATCGATTCCACCCAGGCGCTGCTGTTCCCGCTGCGCCGCCTGACCGCCGACCTGGCCGCCTTCCTGTGTTCGCGCGATGGCGGCGCGCAGCAGTTCGACCTGTGGTTCGAGCATGACCGGCATCCGGACACGCGGTTGACCGTTGGCCTGCTCGCGCCCGAACGCGATGCGGCCATGCTGTTCGAACTGGCGCGCAACCGCGTGGATCATCTGCGCCTGCCCGCCGGCAGCCGCGGGCTGCGCCTGCAGGCCGAACAGCTGCCGCCGTTCGTGCCGGCCGCACGCGATCTGTTCGACCCGCGTCCGCAGCAGGCGATGCCGTGGGAACAGCTGCGCGAACGCCTGCGTGCCCGGCTCGGCGACGATGCCGTGCAGGGGGTGGGGCTGCGCGCCGAACACCGTCCCGAACGCGCCAGCGGCACCGCCCTCGAAGCGACCAAGGGTCCGCCCCCCACGCTGCCATTGCGCCCGGGCTGGCTGCTGTCCCGTCCCCAGCCGCTCTACGATCCGGACCTGCGCATCCTGTCCGGACCGGAACGGATCGAATCGGGCTGGTGGGACGATGGTGATGTCCGCCGCGATTACTACGTGGTGGAAACCGGCTATGGCCAGCGCGGCTGGGCCTACACCGCCGCCGGTGCGCGCAACGGGCCGTTCATGCTGCACGGCTGGTTCGCATGAGCACCGCCCTGCCCGGCTATGCCGAACTGCATTGCCTGTCGGCCTTCAGTTTCCAGCGCGGTGCGTCCATCGCCGAGGAGCTGTTCGCACGTGCGAAGGAACAGGGCTACCAGGCCCTGGCGATCACCGACGAGTGTTCGCTGGCCGGCATCGTGCGCGCCTGGCAGGCGGCGAAGAAGCACGCACTGGCCCTGATCACCGGCGCCGAATTCCAGATCGAAGACGGCCCCAAGGTGGTGCTGTTGTGCACCGACCAGGCCGCCTACGCCGGCTTGTGCCAGCTCATCACCACCTGCCGCCGGCGCGCGCCCAAGGGCGAGTACCGCTGCCTGCGCGAGGATTTCGACACGCTGCCCGAGGGCCTGCTGTGCCTGTGGGCCGAGCGCGCGCCTGGCAGCGACGAAGCCGCCTGGCTGCAGGCGCGCTTTCCGCACCGGCTGTGGCTGGCGGTGGAACTGCACCGCGACGCCGACGATGTGGAACGGCTGGAAGCCCTGCTGGAATTCGGCTACGCCCATGACCTGCCGCTGGTGGCCAGCGGCGATGTGCACATGCACGTGCGCCGTCGCCGCGCGCTGCAGGACACCCTGACCGCGATCCGCCACCACTGCACGATCGCCGATGCCGGCTGGCACCTGTTTCCCAATGGCGAACGCCACCTGCGCACCCGCGAGGCACTGGCCGTGCTGTATCCGCCGGAGCTGCTGGAGGAAACCCTGCGCATCGCCGCGCGCTGCCGGTTCGATCTTTCCCAGCTGCAGTACACCTACCCGCGCGAGCTGGTGCCCGACGGCCACGACCCGGCCAGCTGGCTGCGGGCGCTGGTCGAGGATGGCATGCAGTGGCGCTGGCCGGAGGGGGCCAGCACGGCACAACGTGCGCAGATCGAGCACGAACTGGGCCTGATCCATTTCAAGCAGTACGAGTCCTACTTCCTCACCGTGCACGACATCGTCCGCTTCGCGCGCGGCCAGCAGATCCTGTGCCAGGGCCGCGGTTCGGCCGCCAACTCCTCGGTGTGCTTCGTGCTGGGCGTGACCGAGATCGACCCCAGCCACATGGCGCTGCTGTTCGAGCGCTTCATTTCAAAGGAACGCGACGAGCCGCCGGACATCGACATCGATTTCGAGCACGAACGCCGCGAGGAAGTGCTGCAGTACGTGTTCAACCGCTATGGCCGCGAACGCGCCGCACTCACTGCCGTGGCGATCAGCTACCGCGGCCGCAGCGCGGTGCGCGACGTTGCCCGTGCGCTTGGACTGCCACCGGACCAGGTCAACGAACTGGCCGCGTGCCTGGACCGCTGGAGCAGCCACGAACCGCTGCCCGATGCCCTGCGCGAACGGGGCTTCGACCCGGACACGCCGTTGATGCGGCGCGTGGTGGCGCTGACCGCCGAACTGGTCGACTTCCCGCGCCACCTGTCACAGCACCCGGGCGGATTCGTGATTTCCGAGCACCCGCTGTCCACCCTGGTGCCGGTCGAGAATGCCGCCATGGCCGACCGCACCGTGATCCAGTGGGACAAGGACGACCTGGATGCCACCGGGTTGATGAAGGTCGACTGCCTGGCGCTGGGCATGCTCACCGCCGTGCGCAAATGCCTGGCCATGCTGGAAGCACGTGGCGAACGCGGCCAGGATGGGCGCGTTCTGACCATGGCGTCCCTGCCGCCCGATGACACGCCCACCTACGACATGATCTGCCGCGCCGATACCCTGGGCGTGTTCCAGATCGAATCGCGCGCGCAGATGGCCATGCTGCCGCGCATGCAGCCGCGCTGCTTCTACGACCTGGTGATCGAAGTGGCGATCGTGCGCCCCGGCCCGATCCAGGGCGACATGGTGCATCCCTACCTCAACCGCCGGAAGCGGCTCAAGGAAGAAGGGATCGAAGAGATCGACTACCCGCCGGCGCTGGAAAAAGTGTTCAAGCGCACGCTGGGCGTCCCGTTGTTCCAGGAACAGGTGATGCAGCTGGCCATCGAAGCGGCTGGTTTCAGTGCCGGCGAGGCCGATGCACTGCGCCGCTCGATGGCCGCGTGGAAGCGCCACGGCGGGCTGGAACCGCACCGCGAGCGCCTGCTGGCCGGCATGGCCCGCAACCATTACAGCCGCGAGTACGGCGAGCGCCTGTTCGAACAGATCAAGGGCTTCGGCAGCTACGGCTTCCCGGAAAGCCATGCCGCCAGCTTCGCGCTGATCACCTACGTGAGCTGCTGGCTGAAGTGCCACCACCCTTCGGCATTCGCGGCCAGCCTGATCAACAGCCAGCCGCTGGGCTTCTACACCCCCGACCAGATCCTGCAGGACGCGCGCCGCCATGGCGTGCCGGTGCTGCCGGTGGATGTGCGCCACAGCGATTGGGACTGCACGCTGGTGCCGGCCACGTCGCCCCATGCGCTGCCCGGCATCCGCCTGGGCCTGCGCATGATCGATGGCTTCAGCGAAGCGGTCGCCAACGCCGTGATGCAGGCGCGCACGCGATACGCGTTCGAGAGCGTGGCCGATCTCAGCCAGCGGGCACGGCTGGACCGCCGCCACCAGGGGCTGCTGGCCGACGCCGGTGCGCTCAAGGGCTTGAGCGGGCATCGCCATCGTGCCCGCTGGGACGTCTCCGGCGTGGAGAAACCCCTGCCGCTGTTCGAGAACGTGCGCGCCACCACCGACATCGTGGTGGCGTTGCCGGCGCCCAGCGCGTTCGAGGACATGCAGGCCGACTACAACAGCACCGGCACCACGCTGGGGCGCCACCTGGTGTCGTTCATCCGCCCCCAGCTGAGCGAGCGCCGCTGCCACCGCTCCGACGAACTGGCCCAGCTGCCGCATGGCCGCAGCGTGCGCTTCGCCGGCCTGGTCCGCATGCGCCAGCGCCCCCAGACCGCCAGCGGGGTGACCTTCCTCACCCTCGAAGACGAGTGCGGCATGGTCAACGCCGTGGTCTGGCGCAAGACCGCCGACCGCCAGCACCGCGTGCTGGTGGAGGCCCAGCTGATGCAGATCGACGGCCGGCTCGAACGCGTCGATGGGGTACAGCACCTGATCGTGCAGCGCATGCACAACATCGACACGCTGATCGACGGGGTACGCACGAGCAGCCGCGACTTCCGGTAACCAGCGCGCTGCCCTGCTGTGACCGGTTTCACGTTGATGACAGAAACAGACTTTTCCGACTGGTGTCGCAAACACCCCATCGGCTATCGTCGCTGCCATCCAAGGATCCGGAGCCAACCATGTCGCGCGCACTCACCCTCACCACCCTGGCCGTGTCCAGCCTCGCACTGCTCGTTTCGGGCTACACCGCCGTGCGGCTGCACCAGAGCCAGTCGGAACAGCGCGTCATCACCGCCCGCGGCCTGGTCATCCAGGACGGCAACGGGCAGGCCCGGGTCATCCTCGGCGCCCCCCTGCCCGACCCGCTCAGCAAGGGCGTATCGCAGGGCCCGCGTGCATCGCCGCTGTCGGGCGTGGTGCTGCTCGGCGCCGACGGCTCCGAGCGGGGCAGCTATGGCACCGCCGATGTCGGCGACGAGGCCATGCTGACCCTCGACGACGCCAATGGCACCACTGAAGTGTTCAAGATCACCGCCAACCCGGACCGCGGCGCCACCCTGGTGATCAAGCACCAGAACAACACCGGCGCCATGCTGACCTCGTGGCAGGGCACGCCGGAGCTGATTTTCCTCAACGACAACGGGCAGTCGCATTACATTCGGGCGGGGACGACTGCGGCGCCCTGAGGATTTCGATGGACGGCTTCGGCGGCATGTGAAAATGTGTGTCGCGTCTGTCCTGGAACACGCCATGTCCATCGCCGCTCCTTCCTGGCCGCCAGCCACCACCGTTGCCGATTTCCGTCGCAACCTGGATGCGGTGCATGCGCGCATCGCGGCGGCCTGTGCCCGCGCCGGGCGCGATCCGTCCAGCGTGCGACTGCTGCCGGTCAGCAAGACCGTGGACGAAGCGCGGCTGCGCCTGGCGGTGGAAGCGGGCTGCGATACGCTTGGCGAAAACAAGGTGCAGGAAGCCAAGGCCAAGGCCGAGGCCATGGCCGACCTGGGCATCCGCTGGTCGGTGATCGGCCATCTGCAGACCAACAAGGCCCGCGATGTGGCCCGCTTCGCCAGCGAATTCCAGGCGCTGGACAGCCTGCGCGTGGCCGAGGCGCTGGACCAGCGGCTGGCCATGGAAGACCGCGTGCTGGACGTGTTCGTGCAGGTCAATACCTCCGGCGAGGCCAGCAAGTACGGGCTGGATCCGATCGCGGTCGCCGATTTCGTGCAGCAGTTGCCGGCCTTCCCGCAGCTGCGCGTGCGCGGGCTGATGACGCTGGCAGTGTTTTCCCCCGATCCCGAGCAGGTGCGGCCGTGTTTCGTGCGGCTGCGTGACCTCCGCGAGCGGCTGCGTCCGACGCTGCCTGCCGGTGTCAGCCTGGACGAACTGTCGATGGGCATGTCCGGGGACTTCGAGCTCGCCATCGAGGAAGGCGCCACCGTGGTCCGGGTCGGACAGGCCATCTTCGGCGCGCGCGCAACGCCCGACAGTCAGTATTGGCCCACGCCGGCGGGTTGATCCGCGCCTGCGTGCAGCCCCCCCTCAAACCCCCGGCGCTACCAGCGTCTCCATATGCCGCGCATGCTCCGCCGCCTGCGCATGCAGCCACTCACGAAACGCCAGGAACCCCTGGTGCGTTGACGAGCGCGGCGGAAACACCAGCCAATGCGACCAACGCGTCTTCAGCCGGTGCGGCGACAACGCAATCAACTGGCCCGAATCCAGCAGCAGCCGCGCCCGCGTCACCCGCCCCAGCGCCACCCCGAATCCATCCAGCGCCGCACGGTGGTGCGCCTCGGACTCGTTGAGCATCGCCACAAATCGCGACGGCGCCGTGTCGCCCGCCAGCGCAAACCAGCGGTGCCACTCGCCATCGGGATCCCCCAACAGCGGCCACTCCGACAGCGGGCGCGCGTCCACCCCACCCATCCGCTCCACCAGCGATGGACTGGCCATCGGCATCAACCACTCATCGAACAAGGGCTCGGCGTGCAGGCCGGTCCATTGCCCTGCCCCCACCCGCAAGGCCGCATCGACCTGCAGCTGGCGCTCGAAATCGGTCAGGCGCTCGCTGGATTCCAGGTTGAACTCGATCTGCGGCTGCGCGGCCACGAACGAACCCAGCCGTGGCACCAGCCAGTTCGACGCCATCGATGGCAGCGCGCTCACTGTCAGCACCCGGTCATGCCGTGCACCAAAGGGTTGCAATGCCTGCGCAATGGCGTCCAGGTGCGGCCCCACCTGGTCCAGCAGCCGCTGGCCTTCGGGCGTCACCCGCACGCCACGCGGCTGCCGCTGCAGCAAGGCATAGCCCAGCCGCTGCTCCAGCTGGCGCATCTGGTGGCTGAGCGCGCTGACCGTCAGGTTCAGTGACTCGGCCGCCCGGGTCAGGTTGCCCAGGCGCGCGGCCGCCACGAAATTCTGCAGCGGCTGGAGGGGAATCCGGGACATGACGACTTGAATCCAGCTCAAGGATGGGTTGCGAAATGATCGCTTTCGCGGACTCCATCCTGCACCTATCGTCAAGTCCACTCAAGTGGAGGGGCGCATATGAACATCTATAGCGGTCTGCTTTTCATGCACGGGCATATCGCCAATGTGGCACTGGCGCAGCGGCTGGCGGAGCCGGACCCGGAGGTGGATGCCGCTGCTCGCGAAACGGCGGCGGGGGCGCATCGGTCAGGGGTCCCTGGCGGGTCTGGCGCCGTTGCGGTCTCGGCCGGCGCTGGGCGCAGCGGAAGGGAACGTGGGGCGTAATGGTGCCTGCCACGCATGGCGTGGCACTACGGGGCGGGTGTTGATTCGGGTAGCAGGCGGGGCCGTCCGTCGTACCATTCGCGTGCGCCGGCCAAGTGCCAGGTGCGCTTGCCGCCGCCCATCTCGATCCCCGCGCCGAGCAGCCCCCAGCGCACGTACAGATCACCCTGACGCTGGGCCTGCTCCATGTCCAACCGCGCGCGCAGCGACAGGCGCGCGTTCTCGGCCTCCAGGTCGTCCACCACCAGGTGTTCCCGGCGCCAGCGCAGTTGTCCGCTGGCCTGGACCTCACCCGAATCGAGCAGCCCCAGCACCCAGCGCGGGTATTCACTGCGCTCGGCGAACACGCCCAGCAACGGCCCCGCATCGCGCAGCCGCAGGTCCGCGCGTGCATCCACCTGGTACGGCGCCGCCGCATCGATGTGCCCGCTGCGCAGGGTTGCTTCGCCCCACCAGTTCGCCTTGCCCGCATCGTCGCCGACCTGCACGTTGCGCAGGCTCAGCGTGGTGCCGCCCAGGTCGAACTGACGGCTGTCGAAGTCGGCACGCTGCACGCGCGCCTTCACCTGCGCATCGCCACGCAGGGCCATGCCGGCCACCTGCATGCGTGCACCGGTACCGCGCAGGTCGGCACGCCCCTGCCCGACCCGCCCGGCGCTATCCAGGGTCACGTCGCCACTGAGCAGGCCGGTGCCGCCGAGCAGGCGCATGGACTCATTGCCCACGTAGCGGTTGTAGGCGGTCAGGTCGGGAACCCGCGCATTGTCGAAATGCAGGCGCGCGCGCATGCCGTCACGCAGCTGCTGCAGCCGTGCATCGCCGCGCAGAGTCAGCGCCATCGCCTTGCCGTCGAACAGCAGTGCCTTGGGCGCATCCACCGGCGCGGCGCGGAACCGCGGAATCTCGACCTGCAGCTCGGCCTGCGGCGGTGCCCCGTCGACGATTCGACCCACGGCACGCGCGTCGCCCAGCATGCGCACGCCGGCCACCTCGGCCACTGCGGCCACCTGCGGCACGTTCAACGTACTGCCCGGCGCCAGCTGCCCGTCCACTATCCTGAGATCGCCTTCCAGCAACCCACCCCCATCGAGATGGAACCACGGCTTGCGCACGAACAGGTCCGAAATCCAGTTCAGCGACTCGAACCGCCACGCCCCGCGCACATCACCCGACATTCTTGGCAACAGCTCGGCCGGTGCCTGGAACGGAATCTTCCGCCCGGTCACACGCAGGTCGGCGTGCAGTTCGCTGCCGGTCTCCGGATCGCGCGGCAAGCGCGCCTGCACGCGGATGTCCTGCGCCACGTCCAGCTGCAGCGACAGCAGCCCGCGGTCAGGTGCATGCACACCCGCATGCACCGGCACCCGCCACACCACACGGCTGCCCGGCTGCAGCACGCCACGGTCCATCACCACATCGGCGTTGAGACGGGCTTCGGCCGGCACGCTGCCGACCTTGACGTGCGGACCGGCGGTATCGATGTTGATGGCCTGGCTGCGTCCATCCACCTGCAGCTGCGCCCAGAGAATGCCGAACTTGCGCAGGCCCGGCGCGTCGTCGCGGTAGTGGCGCGGATAATGGAAGCGTGCCGCCAGATGGGCTTGGTCGAGCAGCGTGACACCGTCGTAGCTGACCGTGGCGTTCTCGAAACCAGCGGTGGAGTCGAACAGTTCCGACGGCCCGCCGCGCACCTGCTTGAGGAAGCCGACCGTCCCGCTGCCCTCGCCCACGATCAGCAACTTGCCGAAACGACCGCTGCGGATGCTGTCGCTGTGGATCGCATCGAAGCGCAGGGTCCAGCCCCGATCGCCGCGTGGCGGCGGCGGAATGGCCTGCTCGACACGCTCCACTTCCGACTCCACCCCGCTGGCATTGATACGCGGAATGCGGACCTCGCGCCCGAACAGCGCCGTCAGCGAGATCCACGCACTGGCCCGGTCCGCGCGGAAGATGTACACCGTGCGGTTGGCCTGGCCGCGCATGCGGATGTTCCAGACCACGGCGTGCCCCGGCAACAGGGTCAGCGCCGGGCCGGTCTGCATCGAGAACTTCTCAGGCTTGCGGTTGGTGACGGCGTCGAACAGCGGCGTGTTGAGGAACACATTGCCGGCCACCAGGTACAGCGCATACAGCGCCAGCAGCGTAAGCAACGCCACGCGCCATGGCCGGGGCCAGCGCCGGACGCGCTCGGGAATCAGGGGCATGAGGGTGTGCGACGAAGCAGAATGACGCAGCTACTATCGACAACGACCCGACGGAGCCGTGTGAAGGCCGATCGCTGCCATCGCCGCGCGACGTCACCCCGCGCGCCGTTCCGGGTCCCACGCCACCGGCTGCCACAGCTCCAGCTTGTTGCCATCGGGATCCAGTATCCAGGCGAATGAGCCGTTCTCATGGGTCTCGGGACCACTGACGATGGTCACACCCGCTTCGCGCAGCTGGGTCAGCAGTCCGTCCAGATCGTCAACGCGATAATTGATCATGAAGGGCGCGTCGCTGGGGCTGAACCACTGGCTGTCCGGCTCGGCCAGTGCCCACACCGTCAGCCCGCCGTCGTTGGCGGTGTCGTCGGGCCAGCGCAGCACGGCACCGCCGAAATCCTCCAGCGTCATGCCCAGGTGCTGCCGATACCACTCGGCCAAGGCGGCGCGATCCCCGCGGCACTTGAAGAACACCCCTCCGATTCCGGTCACCTTTGCCATCGCCCTCTCCTGACGTTCGTGATGCCGCGGCGGGTCGCCGTGCGCAGGGTCGATCCTATGCCCTCGGCGCCCCAAACGAAAACGGCAGGCCGATGGACCGGCCTGCCGTTGTTTCGTCACGCGAGGCGCGCGATCAGAAGCGGAACTCGCCACCCAGGCTGATGGTGTCCACGTCCACGTCCACGCCGCTGAAGTCACCCTTGCGGCGGTCGTAGTTCAGGCTCATGCCCCAGTGGTGGTTGAAGTCGTAGCCGACGTTCACGCCGTAGTACGGCTTGGTCGAGCTTTCGTCATCCACCACGTCGAAGGTGTCTTCGCGGACCTGCGCGGTCAGGCGGGCGACACCGGCGCGGGCGCCGATGAAGAAGCCGGTGTTGTCGTTGCCGAAGTTTTTCTTGGCCACCAGGCCGACGCCGATCGAGACCAGGTCCAGTTCCTGGTCATAGCCCAGGTCCTTGTTGTACAGCGAACCGACATGGCCTTCGACGCCGATGTTCGGGGTGAACCAGTAGCCGCCGCCGACCGCGGCGGAGGTGTCGGACTCGCTGCCGCGGAAACCGTCGTAGCGCACTTCGGTATCGCTGCTGCCGAGCTCGGCACGGACAAACGCCTGGCCCGCCATGGCATTGGTCGACAGGGTGGCCAGCGCGACGGCGGCGGCCAGGGTCACGGACTTCTTCATTCAGATCCTTCCAAAGGTGGTTTGCCCTTCTGGGCGGCGCCACTCTGCCTCCTGTTCACGTTTGTGTCAATTCCGTTAAACGAACCCTCACGCCCCGGCGTCGGGGAGCTTGGCGACCACCTTGAACTCCACGTCGAACCCGCTCAGCCAAGTCACCCCCACGGCGGTCAGGGTCGGGTGCGGCGCCTCGCCCCAGTATTCGGGCACGATGGCCCAGACCCGCTCCAGGATGCGGTCCGGGTCGATCATGAAGACCGTCACGTCCACGACGTCTGCAAAGGTGCAGCCAGCGGCGGCCAGCACTGCATTGAGGTTTTCGAACAGACGGTGCACCTGCGCCTCCAGCTCCGGCTCGGGCGAGCCGTCCTCGCGGCTGCCGACCTGGCCGGACACGAACAGCAGGCCGTTGGCACGGACGGCCGGGGAATAGCGGTAGCGGGCATACAGGTCCTGCCGGCCGGCGGGGAATACGACGTCACGGGTTGCCATTGCAGTCTCCAGAGGGCGGGTGCCCCATTGATGTGATCCACCACGTTAAGCGTCGACCCGGACCTTGATAAACGACCGCGACTGACCATCACTGTTTGTAGAATCCAAACAATTCCCCGCAGGAGCGCAGATGGACCGGTTCGATGCCATGCAGGCCTTCGCCCGGGTCGTGGAGACCGGCAGCTTCACCAAGGCCGCGCAGACCCTGCATATGAGCCGCACCACCGTGACCCAGCTGGTGCAGCAGTTGGAGGCGCGCCTGCGCGTGCGCCTGCTCAACCGCACCACGCGCCAGGTCAACGTCACCGCCGATGGCGCGGCCTACTACGAACACGTCGCGCGCCTGCTGGCGTCGCTGGACGACGCCGAGACCAGCCTGTCCAGCTTCGCCGCCAGCCCCCGTGGCCGGCTGCGCGTGGATGTGCCGGCACCGCTGGCGCGTTTCCTGCTGGTGCCCGCCCTGCCCGGCTTCCATGCGCGGTACCCGGACATCCAGCTCGACCTCGGGGTCAGCGACCGCAACGTGGACCTGATCGACGAGAACGTCGACTGCGTGATCCGCGGCGGCGTCATCACCGATCCCTCGCTGGTGGCGCGCCACATCGGCGACCTGCACGCCGCGCTCCATGCCGCGCCTGTGTATCTGGACACCGTGGGTGTGCCTGCCCATCCCAAGGACCTGGAAGCCGTTCCGCATCGCATCGTCGGCTACCGCGGTTCGCGTCGTGCCGGCGTCATGCCGTACGTACTGCATCGCGGCGACGAGGTGCTGACCGTGCACGGTCGCCACCTGCTGGCCGTCGACGATGGCAACGCCTACCTCGCCGCCGGCGTGGCCGGCCTCGGCGTGCTGTGGTTGCCCGACTACGTGGCCGCCGCGCATGCACAGCGCGGCGAACTGGTGCGCGTGCTCACCGACTGGCAGGTGGAGCCCATGCCGCTGCACGTGGCATTCCGCCCCAACCGCCACATCAGCGCCAAGCTGCGCGTGTTCGTCGACTGGGTGGCCGCGTTGATGGCCGAGCATGTGCCGGTGATCGACCCGCGCCAGACCGCGTAGAGCCAGCCCATGGGTGGCTGCGCTTCGTTCGGTTGCCGCGACAGCCACCCAGGGGGTGGCTCTACCGTTTGGCGACACCCCGGTCTGCTGCCTGCGCCGCGTCCCGGCGCGGCAGCGGTGCAATCACGAGGGTGTCGCCGCTGCATACGTCCACGTCCCGATAGATCGCCGTGCGGCCATTGCGGAACTGCAGGCGCAGGTCGAAGCGGCAACCGGCATCGGCCAGGCGCACGGTGGTGCTGTCGCCGCCGCCGGCCAGCACGTCGATCGGGCGCGGCGCGAACGTGGCGTCGCCGGCGGGCGCTACCGCCAGCGCCACCACGCTGTCGTGGGCCCGGTTGAGCAGGGACAGATAGCGCGCGTCGCCGGCGTGGGCGGTGGTGGCAAACAGCAGCGCGGCGATCACGGCAGGACGAATGAGGTTCATGGCAACGGCTCCGGCGGTTGAGGTGTGGCCTGCATCACGCGCCCTGCTGCGCGTGGCCGCCACCGATCCGGGACGAATCGTCACCATGGCGGGACCAATCGTAATGGGGTCTCATGGCGCTTCTCCGCACCCGGTCGCGCCCCTAAGATGGCCCTGCCCCGCCGTGCCGGGCGCTCTGGATACCGGCCTTGAACCTCCGCCTTGGCAGCACCTCGATCGGCCTCACCCGCTACCTCACCTTGTGGACCGCGGTGGTGCTCGTCTTTGCCATCCAGCATTCGCTCAGCGATGGGCTGCATGGCCAGAGCTGGCCGTTCCTCGATCACCTGCGCTGGGCGATGATCCAGTGGTACACCTGGGCGGCGCTGGCGCCACTGGTGTTCCGCCTCGCCGAACGCCATCCGATGGACCCGTCCAGGCGCTTCCGCGGACTGGGCAGGCAGGCCGTGGCCAGTCTGGTGGTTACCTTCGGCGCCATGATCATCGGCGCGCTGGCCTCCACGCTGTTCGAACCCAGCGGGTTCTTCGAACAGGTGTGGTACTTCATCGCCCAGCACTTCGCCACCGGCCTGCTCACCTATTGGGCCCTGTTCGCGATCCAGCAGGCGCTGCACTTCCATGCCGAGAAAGCGCGCCGCGAGATGGAGGCCAGCCACCTGGCCACCGAACTGGCCCAGTCGCGCCTGCTCGCGCTGAAGTCGCAGCTGCAGCCGCATTTCCTGTTCAATACGCTGCACGCCATCATCACCCTGCTCGACGAGGACACGCTGTCGGCCGAGGACATGCTGCTGCGCCTGAGCGAACTGCTGCGCGCGTTCCTGGAAGATTACGATGGCCAGGAAATCCCGCTGCGCAAGGAGCTGGACCTGATCGAGCTGTACCTGGGCATCCAGCGGGTACGCTTCAAGGACCGCCTCACCACCCGCACCTACATCGCGCCGGACACCCTCGATTGCGCGGTGCCCAGCCTGCTGCTGCAGCCGCTGGTGGAGAATGCCGTGCGCCATGGCATCGGCCAGCGCGTGGGCAGCGACGTGATCGAGATCGAGACCCGCCGCGACGGCGACGTGCTGTGCATCGAAGTGCGCAACCGCAACAGCACGCTGTCACCCGATCCCATGGCCCCTGCCGGTCACGGCATCGGCATGTCCAACACGCGGCTGCGCCTGAAGGAACTGTATGGCAACCGCGCGGACGTTCGGCTCGACATGCTCTGGCCCGAGGGCGTGGCATGCCGGGTGCGCCTGCCGTTCCGCGAACTCGATGCGGGCGATGAGGCGCCGGAGTTCAGCGCCGGGGTGGCACCGGCATGAGCATCACCGTGCTGGTGGTGGACGATGAACCCATCGCGCGGCGGGCGATCGTGCG
The DNA here is from genome assembly GCF_057839485.1 of Stenotrophomonas sp. KH_036_B. Classification (NCBI taxonomy): domain Bacteria; kingdom Pseudomonadati; phylum Pseudomonadota; class Gammaproteobacteria; order Lysobacterales; family Lysobacteraceae; genus Stenotrophomonas; species Stenotrophomonas sp. KH_036_B. Next base: position 2,512,508 of record NZ_CM174491.1, read on the forward strand.
CCTGCTCGGCGAGGACCCGGCGCTTGCGTTGCTGGGTGAATGTGGCGATGGGGTGTCGGCCGTCGCCGCCATCCGCGCGCAGTCGCCGGACCTGGTCTTCCTCGACATCCAGATGCCCGCCATCACCGGTCTTGACGTGGTCGCCACCATTGGTGCCGAGCGCATGCCAGCAACCGTGTTCGTCACCGCGTACGAGCAGTATGCGGTGAAGGCCTTCGAGGCCAACGCCGTGGACTACCTGGTCAAGCCGTTCAGCCGCGAACGCTTCGCTGCCACCCTGCAGCGCGCCAAGCAGCGGCTGTCCACCCCAGGCGGCACCAGCGCGCAGACCTCGGCGCAGATCCTGCAGGCGCTGGACGCGCTGCGCCAGCGCGACGACTACCTGCAGCGCATTCCGGTGCGCGTGGACGAACACGTGGTCCTGATCAACGTGGACGAGATCGTGTGGATCAAGGCGGCGCGCAACACCGTCGAGATCCACCTCGCCGGCGGCATGCATGAACACCGCGGCACCATGGCCGCCCTCGCCGCCCGGCTGGACCCGCGCCACTTCGCCCGCGTGCACCGGTCGGCGATCGTCAACATCCGCCGGGTCACCGCCATCCATCCGTGGTTCAACGGCCATCACGTGGTGACGCTGGATACCGGCCAGCAACTGCGCATGAGCCGCTACCAGAACGAGGCATTCCTGAAGCTGGTGTCTACCCGGACGCCGGGACACCTGCCCGGGTAGCGCCGCGCAGCGCTATCGTTCGCCGGCACGCAGGGTCAATACCTCCACCCCGTCGGCAGTGACCAGCACGGTGTGCTCGCTCTGCGCCGACAGCTTGCCGTCGCGGGTGGTGACGGTCCAACCGTCCTCGCTCATGTCGATCGCCGCGCGGCCCTGGTTGATCATCGGCTCGATGGTGAAGGTCATGCCCGCTTCCAGCTCAACCCCGGTCCCGCGTTTACCGTAGTGCAGCACCTGCGGTTCTTCGTGCATTTCGCGGCCGATGCCGTGCCCGCAGAATTCGCGGACCACGCTGTAGCCATGCGCCTTGGCGTGCTGCTGGATCGCAAACCCGATATCGCCCAACGTCGCGCCAGGCCGCACCGCTGCAATGCCTTTCCACATCGCCTCGCGGGTCACCCGCACCAGGCGCTTTGCCTGGAAGTCGACCTCGCCGATCAGGTACATCCTGCTGGAATCGGCGATATAGCCGTTCTTCTCCAGCGTGATGTCCAGATTGACGATGCTGCCGCTGCGCAACACCTGTTCGGCCGATGGCACGCCATGGCAGACCACGCTGTCGATCGAGCTGTTGAGCACGTAGGCGAAACCATACTGGCCCTTGCTCGCCGGGCGCGCGTGCAGCTCCTCGGTGATGAAGCGCTCCACCCAGTCGTTGACCTGCAACGTGCTCATGCCTTCCAGGGTCAACCCGTCCAGCGCCTCGAACACCGAGGCCAGCAGGCGGCCGGACTGCCGCATCAACGCCTGCTCTTCCGCCGTCTTGATCACGCGACCGCCACCCGCAATGCGCCCGGGTCCACCCCGGCAGCCCGCAGCTCACGGTTCACGATCTCCTGGTAGCTCATGCCGGGATTCATCTCGCACAGCATGCCGACCTTGATCCAGAAGCCGGCCTGCGCGTTGATCGAACGGCCGGAGACGCCGCTGGCACGACGCAGGTTGTCGTGCAGTTCGTCATCGATGTTGACGATACCCATGGGAAGCCTCGAATGCGGAATATACGTAGCATATACGCTTCGTATATCCGCAGCCAATCCTCCAGGTCAGCGCGGCCCCATCACCTTGGCCATGTCCTCGCCCTGCGGCATGCCGGACACGCGCTGCACGACGCCCTGGGCGTCACGGAACAGGATGCCCGGCGTGCCCTGGAAGCCCAGTTCCACCATCAGCACCTGGTTGGCGTCGAGCTTGTTGGCCAGCGCCGGGGTGATCGTGGCCGCCGGCTTGATGCCGCCCTTGCTGAAGTCATGCTCGTTCTGCAGGAACACCGCGCTCGGGTTCGGTGCGCCCAGGATCGCGGCCGCCTTGGCCGGGCTGTCTTCGCGGATCACGCCGACCATCACGTGGCGCAGCTGCACCTTGCCGCTGTCCACCCACGGGCGCGCCGCTTCCCAGAAACGGTGGCAGTACGGGCAATTGGCGTCGCTGAAGGTGTACACCACGCGCGGCGCGTCCGAACGCCCGTCGCGTACCCACGCGCTGCCGTCCAGGCGCGACCAGATCCGGTCGGACATCGGCTTGGCCACCAGCTTGTCCAGCGGGGCGGCACCGACATCCTCACCCTTCTCATTGAACAGCGTGCCCACCATCACGTTCTTGCCGTCGGCGGTGACATACGCCGCGGCCGGCTGCTGCCCGCCCACCACGCCAGCAAAACCGCGCAGCCCACCGGGTGCGTCGAATTCGCCGATCACCTCGAACCCCTGCTTCTCGATGCCCTGCAGGACGGCGGGCCGGTTGGCGGAGCCCGCCGCCGAGGCTTTCGGCGCAGTCGGGGTCTGTGCCTGGCCGCACCCTGCCACGGCCATCAACAGCGATACGGCCAACACGGAGCCCAACGCGGGCGAAGACTTCAACAACATGGCGACTCCTGGATGTCGAGAACAACGATCGAGCCACAGAGTAGACGGATACGCCGCTACCTGCAGCAGCGGCACGCATCGCCACGATGCCCGCCGCCCACCCGTGTGGGGTGCCGCGTGCGGCTCAGGCGGCCGAGCGCAGCGGTTCGGCCTGCTGTCGCGATGGCGGCATGCGGGAACGCTCGCGACGCTGCGCGAAGATCTGGCGGCGATAGCGCGCCGGCGTGACCCCGACGATGCGCAGGAACAGGCGACGGAATGCACTCTGGTCCGAGTAGCCCACCGCCCACGACACCTCGTCCACCGCGCCACCGGCCTGCAGCAGCAGCTGCGCCTTGGCGATGCGCAGCCGCTGGCAATAGGCGATGGGTCGCAGCCCGGTGGCCTTCAGGAAGCGCCGCTGCAGCGTACGCGGCTCAAGCCCGGCGGCCTCGCAGATGTCCTGCAGGGTGACGCCACGTGCGGCGATGGTGTGCAGCCAGCGCTGCGCCTTCAGGATGCCGCGGTCGCCATGGGCGAAGTTGGGGCTGAAACGCTCCAGGTCTTCCTGCACACCGCGCGGAATGATCAGCTGCAGCTGCTGGATCGCCGCACTCATCACGCTCTGCCCGTACACACGGGCCAGCAGGCGCAGGCTCAGGTATTTCCACGCGTCAGGGCCGGAGGCGGTGAGCAGGTCGCCATCGTCCACCAATGCCCGCTCGCTCGGCTGCCAGCTGGGCACCACCGAGGCCAGCGACGGCGACCGCGACAGGTCCGGCACGCTGACCGAGCGACCGCTCAGCACCCCGGCCGAGGCCAGCAGCAGCCCGCCTTCCTCGCATCCGGCCAGCAGGCTGCCGGCGTCGTGGCTGTCGCGCAGCCAGTTGAGCATGCGCTCGTCGGCCTGCATCAACGGCCAGGTGGGTTCATTGCCGGGAACCACGATCACCGCAGGCGGCGTATCGCCGAACAGCTCGGCCCCGGCCACGCGCTGCATGCCATGGCCACGCGTGGACAGCGTCCAGCGGGTCACCAGCATGCGGGCGCCGGTACGTTTGCCGGCGGCGGCGGTGCGGTTGCAGCGCTGGGCCAGCTCGGACAGCACCGGCGCGGCGGCACGAAGACTGCCGGGGTACTCCAGCACCGCGACTTCCATCAGGGTCGGTGAGGCCGGCTTGAGGACCGGCAACGAAGGGGGGGAAGATGCATCCATGGCAACACTCCTGGAACGGCTGCTGAGACCGGCAAACCCTGCGAGGTCAAGGCATGCCGGCGATTCCAATGGAGCCTACGGAGCGCCTCCCATGGCATCTATGAAACAAGTTGTAATTTTGGCTCGGTAACGACATTCCACCGGATTCCGTCACAACCCTTGACCCTTGACCAGACTCAAGGGTTCACACTGACCCCCTGCTCCTACGCAAGGTCGTCATGAACATCGGACAACTCGCACGCCAGGCCGGCGTGCCCATCGATACCGTGCGCTATTACGAGCGCCAGCACCTGCTGCCCACTGCCCAGCGCAGTGCCGGCGGCTACCGGGTTTTCAGCAACAGCGACCTGACCCGCCTGCAGTTCATCCGCCGCGCCAAGGCGTTGGGTTTCAGCCTCGAGGAGATCGGCGAGCTGCTCGGCCTGAGCGACCAGCGCGGCCAGGACATGGCACAGGTGCGCGACAGCGCGGTGCACAAGCTGCACGACATCGAGCAGCGCATCGACGAGCTGCAGCGCATGCATGGCGCCCTGAAACAGCTGGTTGACGCCTGCCCCGGCCACGGCGGCCTGGAACAGTGCCCGATCCTGGCCGCACTGACGGAGCCGCGGCAATGAGCGCTCCCCCTTCCCCGGGCGGCGGCAGCTGCTGCTCGAACACGCCCACCCCGACGCCCGCGGCCACGGTGAAGGACCTGGTCTGCGGCATGGACGTCAATCCGGCCACCACCGCGCACCACACCCGGCATGCAGGCAGCGACTACCACTTCTGCAGCGACGGTTGCCGCCGGACATTCGTCGCCGACCCGCTGCGCTACCTGCACCCGTCCACGCATGCGGCCGAGCCGGTGCCGGCCGGCACCCGCTACACCTGCCCGATGGACCCGCAGATCGTGCAGGACGGTCCCGGCACCTGCCCGATCTGCGGCATGGCGCTGGAGCCGATGATGCCCAGCCTGGACGAGGGCGAAAACCCGGAGCTCACCGACTTCCGGCGCCGCTTCTGGTGGAGCCTGCCGTTGAGCGTGGCCACCCTGGCACTGGCCATGCTGGCCATGACCCCGCTGCTGCGCGCCCTTGCACCCGATGTGCGGGTGTGGATAGAGCTGGCGCTCGCCACCCCGGTGGTGCTGTGGGCCGGCTGGCCGTTCCTGCACCGCTGGGCTCAGTCGATCCGCAACCGCAGCCCCAACATGTGGACGCTGATCGGCACCGGCGTGCTGGCCGCCTACGGCTACAGCGTGGTGGCCACCATCGCGCCGGCACTGTTCCCGCCGTCCTTCCAGCAGCACGGGCATGTCGGGGTGTACTTCGAAGCGGCGGCGGTGATCGTCTCGCTGACCCTGCTCGGCCAGCTGATGGAACTGCGCGCCCGGGCACAGACATCCGCCGCGATCAAGGCGCTGCTGGGCCTCGCCCCGAAGACCGCACGCGTGCTGCGTGACGATGGCCACGAGGACGATGTTGACATCGCCGCGCTGCAGCCCGGTGACCGTCTGCGCGTACGCCCCGGCGAGACGGTGCCGGTGGACGGCAGCGTGCTGGAAGGCCATTCCAGCGTGGACGAATCCATGCTCACCGGCGAGCCGGTGCCGGTTGCCAAGACGGTCGGCGATGCGGTCATCGGTGCCACCCTCAACGGCACCGGCAGCCTGGTGATCCGTGCCGAACGACTGGGCGAAGACAGCATGCTGGCGCAGATCGTGCAGCTGGTGGCACAGGCGCAGCGTTCGCGTGCGCCGATGCAGCGGATGGCGGACAAGGTCGCCTACTGGTTCGTGCTGGCCGTGCTTGGCGTGGCCGTGCTGACGTTCTTCGGCTGGGGGCTGTTCGGTCCGGCACCGTCGTGGACGCATGCGGTGTTGAGCGCGGTGGCGGTGCTGATCATCGCCTGTCCCTGCGCGCTGGGCCTGGCGACGCCGATGACGATCATGGTCGCCACGGGCCGCGCTGCGCAGCACGGCGTGCTGTTCCGCGATGCCGAGGCCATCGAGGCACTGCGCGGCATCGACACCTTGGTGGTGGACAAGACCGGCACGCTTACCGAGGGCCGCCCCGTTTTCCGCGATGTGCAAGCACAGGCGCCCTTCACTGCCGACGAGGTGCTGCATTGGGCCGCCAGCCTGGACCAGGGCAGCGAGCATCCGCTGGCGGCGGCGATCGTGACGGAGGCGCGCCGGCGCGGCCGTCCGTTGGCGGCCGTGAGCGGGTTCGATTCGCTGACCGGCGTGGGCGTGCGCGGCAGCGTGGACGGCAAGGCACTGCTGCTCGGCAATCCGTCGCTGATGCACGACCACGGCATCAGGCTCGACGCGGTGCACGCACACGCAGACGCGTTGCGCCATGCGGCGGCCAGCGTGATGTACCTCGCGGTGGATGGCGCGTTGGCCGGCCTGCTTGCAGTGGCCGACCCGATCAAGGCGTCCACCGCCGAAGCGATCGCACAGTTGCAGCGCGATGGCCTGCGCATCGTGATGGCGACCGGCGATGGCGATGCCACCGCCGCTGCCGTGGCGCGCGAACTGGGCCTGGATGAGGTTCACGGCGAAATGCGTCCCGCCGACAAGGCCGCGCTCATCCGCACGCTGCAGTCACAGGGGCGAAAGGTGGCGATGGCGGGCGACGGCATCAACGACGCCCCTGCCCTGGCCAGCGCCGACGTCGGCATCGCGATGGGCAACGGCACCGACGTCGCCATGTCCAGCGCCCAGGTCACGCTGGTCAAGGGCGACCTGCGCGGGATCCTGCGCGCCCGCCAGCTGTCCACCGCCAGCGTGCGCAACATGCGCCAGAACCTGGGCTTTGCCTTCCTCTACAACGGGCTGGGCATCCCGGTGGCCGCTGGCGTGCTGTACCCGTTCGGCATCGCGTTGTCGCCGATGTTCGCGGCGGTGGCGATGAGCCTGAGTTCGGTGTCGGTGATCAGCAACGCGCTGCGCCTGCGGCACCAACGCCTGCCGGATACGGCGCCCGAGCAGCGTGCGTAAGAGTTCAAGCAACGGATGAAGAAATTGCTGCAATTTTCTCTTGCCAATCGAAAACACCGTCGCTATGATTTCGCTCCTCACGACGTGGGGCCATAGCTCAGCTGGGAGAGCGCCTGCATGGCATGCAGGAGGTCGGCGGTTCGATCCCGCCTGGCTCCACCACTCCAATCATTAGGCCGATTGGAAGGTAGTGAACACAATTCAAGGTTTACGTGCGTCCCCATCGTCTAGAGGCCTAGGACATCACCCTTTCACGGTGGCGACCGGGGTTCGAATCCCCGTGGGGACGCCAATTACACAACAACAAGCCCTGACCTCGGTCGGGGCTTGTTGTTTTCAACGGGCTATCGAGCAACCGCTTCAACCGTGTGTCCACTGGCAGTGGATACCTACTTGGCGAATGCGTCGGACACGCGTAGAATTCCGCCTCCAGCATCGTGGGGCCATAGCTCAGCTGGGAGAGCGCCTGCATGGCATGCAGGAGGTCGGCGGTTCGATCCCGCCTGGCTCCACCACTCCGGACCTTAGGCCGTTCGGCGTGCTGAAAACATTGATGAGATTCATGCGTCCCCATCGTCTAGAGGCCTAGGACATCACCCTTTCACGGTGGCGACCGGGGTTCGAATCCCCGTGGGGACGCCACTCATCAACGACATCAGGTCCGGTTCCCAGGTCTTTTGTCACCGCCCCCTGCAGTTCTGTTCGTGGGTCTTCCACAAACGTGAACAGGCAGATATACTAGGCGGCTTGCGGTACCAACGTGGGGCCATAGCTCAGCTGGGAGAGCGCCTGCATGGCATGCAGGAGGTCGGCGGTTCGATCCCGCCTGGCTCCACCACTTCTTCGGACATTAGGCCGTCCGCTAGAAGCGACATTCAAAGTTTGATGCGTCCCCATCGTCTAGAGGCCTAGGACATCACCCTTTCACGGTGGCGACCGGGGTTCGAATCCCCGTGGGGACGCCAATAAACGCAGAAGACCCCGGCAATGCCGGGGTTTTTTGTTTCGGCCTTTGGTCGGTGAGAATTTACTGAAAGTCTTCCAATTTTCAGAAATCTTGATATATTAGGCGGCTCGCAGCATCAACGTGGGGCCATAGCTCAGCTGGGAGAGCGCCTGCATGGCATGCAGGAGGTCGGCGGTTCGATCCCGCCTGGCTCCACCAACATCCGGTCATTAGGCCGACCGGATGGATGCGGCATAAAAATTCAGTTTCGTGCGTCCCCATCGTCTAGAGGCCTAGGACATCACCCTTTCACGGTGGCGACCGGGGTTCGAATCCCCGTGGGGACGCCAATACAACGCAAACAGCCCTGGCTTCGGCCGGGGCTTTTTGTTTGATAGCGTATGCGCATGTGCTATTCCGCCCAGATCCGTGCCGATTACACCAAGCTGGTCCGTGAATTCGGCGCCATGATGTCGCTGGACGAGTTCGCCCAGTTGTATGCGCACGACGCCGGCAAGCAGCGGCCGAAGACCCCGAAGGCGATGGACGATGGCTTCGCTGGCGCGCGGACCGCGCAGGGCCAGGACATCGTGGCAAAGATCCAGCAATGGCATGCCGACGAGATGCAGGCGCTGGACGAGGAAATCCGCGTGCAGGGTGCCCGCCTGAAACTGGCGGAAGAAAGCCTGGCCCACCGCCCTACCCAGAAGGCACGCAACGAGGTCCGCATCGCGGGCAATCGCGTCGAGCGCGCGCAATCGCGCCTGTCCGACCTGCACCGCACCGGCCTGCTGCCGCGCGACAGCCGCATCTTTCCCGGCGTGTACGCACCGGTGATCGTGTCCGAGCATGGCCGGCGCATGATCAAGCCGATGCGTTACCAGTGCCGGCTGCCGGACAAACCGGCGCGCAACGATGCGCTCTATCCGGGCACCTACAACGCGCGCCGCGACAGCCTGGAGTCGTACTGGAAAAATGCATTCGGCCACCGCCACGGCGTGGTCGTGGTGCAGTCCTTCTACGAGCATGTGCCACGCCACGCACTGGAACAGCGCCTGCTGGCGCCCGGCGAGACCGCACAGAACGTGGTGCTGGAATTCCGCCCGCAGCCGCCGCGCGATCTGCTCATCGCCTGCCTGTGGTCGGAATGGGAAGGACCGGAGGGCCGACTGTTGTCGTTTGCCGCGATTACCGACGAGCCGCCGCGTGACGTCGCAGCGGCGGGGCACGACCGCTGCATCGTGCCGATCCGGCACGAGCACCTGGAGGCCTGGTTGAATCCCGACCCGCAGGACCTGGCGGCGCAGTACCGCATCCTCGACGACCGCGAGCCGGTGGACCTCGGCTACGCAGAAGCCGCGTGAGCCGGACTCAACTGGCGACCGAGGTGCCCTGCAGCGCGCGCGCCAGGGCGGCGTTCAACTCTGCGGTCAGATACGGCTTGGTCAGCAGCACGCCGGAGCGGAACGCGTCCGGCAGGTGGTCAAGCGCCATGCCCGTGGCCAGCACGAACGGAATGCCGCGCGCGGCCAGCGCCTGCGCGACCGGATCACTGGTTTCATGGTTGGCCAGGCGGTAATCCAGCAGTGCCACCTGTGGCTGGGTTTCTTCCAGCAGCCGCAACGCTTCGCTTACCGACGCGGCCTGGCCGACGACCACCGCGCCGGACTGCGCCAGCTGCATCTGCAGCAGCGCCGCGCTCATCTCGTCGTTCTCCACCACCAGTATCCGTAGATCCTGCAACCCGCTCATCACGGCTCCCTGTATGGTTCAGGGCCATGAGTATAGCGTCGCGTCGAAATGACGGTCGCGCATCGGGTGAACGATTCAGATCTCCCCATGCGTCGATGATTTGTATACACTACGCGGCCAGCCAGCCGAAGTGGCGGAATCGGTAGACGCAGCGGACTCAAAATCCGCCGCCCTTAAAAGCGTGTGGGTTCGAGTCCCACCTTCGGCACCATGGAATACAAAAGGCCAGATCCTGCGATCTGGCCTTTTTCGTTTGGGGCTGCCGTGGCCGATGACGGGAGCGCCGTGCTGGTGGAGCAGCCGACTGATAGTCGGCTCTACCGATCAAGCAGCCGACTAACAGTCGGCTCTACCCAGTCGGCTCTACCCAGTCGGCTCTACGCAGTCGGCTCTGACCAGGCGGGTTTAGACCAGCCGCAGGGTTGGCTGGCCGCCGTGGCGCAGTGCCTGCGCGACGGCCGCGTCTACGCGGAACCCGGCGACGGTCTGCAGCAGCTGGGTCGCCTGCTCTTCCATGCTGCGGGCAGCCGCCGACGCCTCTTCGACCAGGGCGGCGTTCTGCTGGGTGCCCTGGTCGATCTGGTCGACCACGATGTTCATCTGGCCCAGGCTGTCGGCCTGCTGCTGGGCGGCACCGCTGATCTCGGTGATGAGGTCGCTGACCCGCTTCACGTTGACCACGATGTCGTCCATGGTGCGCCCTGCACTTTCGACCTGGCAGGCGCCGGTGCCCACCTTGTCCACCGAATCGCCAATCAACTGCTTGATCTCCTTGGCGGCGCTGGCCGAACGCTGCGACAGCGAGCGTATCTCAGTGGCCACCACCGCGAAGCCGCGACCATGTTCGCCCGCGCGCGCGGCTTCCACGGCCGCGTTCAAGGCCAGGATGTTGGTCTGGAACGCGATGCCGTCGATCACGCCGATGATGTCGACGATGCGGCGCGAGGACTCATTGATCAGCGCCATGGTCGACACCACTTCGTGCACCACATGCCCGCCCTGCGCGGCCACGTCGACGGCGCCGCTGGCTAGCTGGCTGGCCTGCCGCGCGTTGTCGGCGGTGCGCCGCACCGTATCGGCCAGGTCCTTCATGGACACGGCGGTTTCCTCCAGCGAGGCGGCCTGCTGCTCGGTACGCACGGACAGGTCGGCGTTGCCGGTGGCAATCTCGCCCGCGCCCAGCGCGATGGTGTCGGCCGCGGACTTGATCTGCCCGATGATCGAGGCCATCGCCTCCACCAGTGCGTTGATGCCACAGCACAGCTCGGCGATCGCGCCGGTCTTGTCATCGGTGGCGATGTGCATGGTCAGGTCGCCGCCCTGCGCGGCCGCCACCACCTCGCGGGTCTGGGCCACGGCGCGCTGCAGCGCTTGCGTATCACGCACCTGGTCGGTGATGTCGGTGGCGTACTTGACGACCTTGAGCGCCCGTCCGTTCATGTCCAGGATCGGGTTGTAGGAGGCCTGTATCCAGATCTCGCGACCGTCCTTGCCGATGCGCCGGTACTGTCCCGCGTCGTATTCGCCGCGCCCGAGCTTCTGCCAGAACGCGCGGTATTCCTCGCTCTTCCGGTACGCCGGCTCGACGAACATGGCGTGGTGCTGCCCGCGCACTTCCTCCAGCGTGTAGCCGGTGGTGGCAAAGAAGTTTTCGTTGGCGCCCAGCACACGACCATCCAGGCTGAATTCGATCACCGCCTGCGACTTGTTGATCGCCGCGAGCTGGCCGGCGAAATCGGCGGCCTGCATCTTCTGCGCCGTGATGTCGGTGGCGAACTTGACGACCTTGTACGGACGGCCGCTGCTGTCGAACACCGGGTTGTAGGAGGCCTGGATCCAGATCTCGCGGCCGCCCTTGCCGACGCGGTGGTACTGGCCGGCGTCGTATTCGCCACGGCCGAGCCGGGCCCAGAATTCGACATATTCGGCGCTGCGGGCGTACGCCGGATCGACGAACATCGCGTGGTGGTGGCCGCGCACTTCGTCGAGCGAATAGCCCAGCGCCTGCAGGAAATTGTCGTTGGCAGTCAGGATGGTGCCGTCGAGTCCGAACTCGATGACGGCCTGGACCCGGTGCAGTGCGGCCACCTGGGCCTCCAGCTCCGCCTGGCGGCGCGAGGCGGCCTCAACGTCGCCGCGCACCGCCCGACGGGAAACGAACAGCGCGCGCAGCGCGCGCCACGGGGAGTCCGACACCGGCACTCCGGCCGGCTCTGACAGGGGCATATGCATGCCTGAAGTAAGCATCGTTGTAATCCTCGATGTCCGAACAGCTGGTTGGGATGCCCCCGGGCAGCAGTGCCCAGCGGCGCAATCACGTTGGCTTCGGTTACGAAGACGCCAGTGGGGATGACGTCACTCCAGCGGCTTGCACGAACGACTGCAAAGGGTTATCGACCCCTCAGGGGTCAGCTTGAGAAAACGACGGTTGGTGGCTGAACGCTTTACGTTCTGCGTCACACATCGCGCCGGCGCTCAGTCCAGGCCGCCCTCGCCGCCCTCGCCCTCGGCGCTGTCCAGCGGGTCCGGGCCGCCATGCAGGGGCGCTTCGACCTGGACGTTGTTGCGGCCCATTGCCTTGGCCCGGTAGCACTGGGCATCGGCGGCCGCGACCGCTTCGTCCACGTTCATGCTGCCGCCGATGGCCGCAATACCAATGCTGGCCCCTACCCCCAGCCGCTGCTGGTCCCAGGGAATGGTAAGGCCGCGCACCGATTCCAGCAGATCGCTGGCGATGCGGCGTGCGCGCTTGAGCGAACAGCCGGCCAGGATCACCGCGAATTCATCGCCGCCCAGCCGGGCCACGATGTCCGAGTCGCGCACGCCGTGCTTGAGCAGGTTGGCCACAGCCCAGAGCATGGCGTCGCCGGCCAGGTGGCCGTGGCTGTCGTTGATCGGCTTGAAGTTGTCCAGGTCGATGAACATCAGCGACGCCGACTGCCCGGTGCGCGCCACCCGGGTGATGGCCGCCTGCAGATGCGCCTCGAAGCCACGGCGGTTGCTCAGCTCGGTCAGCGGGTCCACCTCCGCCAGGTGGCGTGCCTCACGCTGGCGGGCGCGCTGCTGGGTGACATCGCGGATCACCCATACCGCGCCGGTCACCTGCCCGTCCTCGCCCTGCAGCCAGGCCCGGGTCACATCCACCGGCAGCAGCTGCGCTCCCACCGACAACAGCAGGTCCGAATGCAGGTCGACCGCATTGCTCTCCGGGTCGAGCAGCACCGCCACGTCCAGCGGCGAGCGCGGCGCGTACTCGGTGGTCAGTTCCATCACGTCCTGCACCTGGCTGCCGGTCACCGGCGCGGCGCCCTCGCCGGCCAGCGCGCGGGTCGCCGCCGCGTTGGCGTACTGGATCAGGCCATGCCGGTCCAGGTTGAGCACCATGTCGGCCACCGCGTCCAGGGTGACGCGGGTGCGTTGTTCGGATTCGCGCAGCTGCAGGCTGTTCTGGCGCTGGGCGGTGACGTCCTGGATCTGCGACACGAAGTGCAGCGGCTCGCCGTGCGGTGCCCGCACCAGCGACACCGACAGCCGCCCCCACACCGTGTTGCCGCCCTTGCCCAGGTAGCGCTTGTCCAGGTGGTAGTGGTCGCGGCGCCCGGCCAGCAGGTCGCCCACCATGGCCAGGTCGGTAGTGAGATCGTCGGGGTGGGTCACGGTCTGGAAATCGGCCTCCAGCAGTTCGGCCCGGGTATAGCCGAGGATGCCGCACAGCGCGTCGTTGACGTCCAGCCAGCGCCCCTCCAGCGACACCAGCGCCATGCCCAGCGCGGCCGAGGAGAACGCACCGGTGAACTTCTCGGCGGCCACGTAGGCCTGTTCGCGCATTTCCAGCAGCGGGGTGATGTCCACCGCCATGCCGACATAGCCGATGCGGCTGCCGGTGCTGCTGTTCAATGGACTGATCGACAACTGCACCTGGCGATGCCCGCCATCCTTGCGCACGAAGGTCCACTGGTGCGACCAGGTGCCCTGCGCGGCGCGCGCGGTCAGCGCCTCGAAAATGGTGGGGACGCGGCCATCGGCATCCGCCTCCGGGCGCAGGTAGTCCTCCATTTCATGGACGTCGTGGAACAACCCGGGATTGACCCGCCCGATCACTTCTTCCGGGGCGTAGCCCAGCAGTTTCTGCGCACCGCTGTTGAACAGGTTCACCACGCCATCCACATCGGTGGCGATCACCGCCACTTCGTCGGATGCATCCACCACCGACTGCAGGCGCTGGCGCATGTTGGCCGCATCCTGCAGGGCGTTCTGCAGGTCGCTGACATCGGCATGCGCACCGGCCATCCATACGGGCTGGCCCCGCTCATCCCATTCGTAGACGCGGCCGCGATCCTGCACCCAGATCCAGTGCCCGTCCTTGTGGCGCATGCGGCACAGGCTGTCGTAGTGCGGCGAACGCCCTTCCAGGTGTTCGCGCAGCAAGCCGTTCGAACGTGCCAGGTCGTCGGGGTGGACCAGATGCTGGAACGTCTGCGGCGTGATCGGTGCCAGCTCCTGGCGGGTGTAGCCGACGATCTGCGCCCAGCGTTCGTTCACCCGCATCTGGCCGCTCTGGCAGTTCCATTCCCAGGTGCCGGCGGCGGTGCCCTCGATGATCATTTCCAGGCGGCGGCGCTGCTCGGCCATCTCATGCAGCGCGGCCTCATCCGGGGAGTTCCCCGGCGGCGGCGCGGCGCGGCTCACAGGCATCCTCCGGCGTGACCGTTACCGGCCGCGTCGTGCGGTACCTGAGCACCCTGGCCCGCCTGCTGGTCTGTCATCTGGCCTCCCCGCCGTTTGCACAGCGTACCGGCATTCAACCGCAAGCGGGGTCACGTCCCCGTCAAGCTCATTCAGCGACCGGGCGGCCAGCATGAAAAGGGCCGCCCGAAGGCGGCCCTTGGATCACGCGCCTGGCCGGGGGGCTCAGCCGCCGCGCTTGGCCCGGGCGAAGGCGTCGGCCAACGCGTTGTTGGCCGGCGGCGCGCTGGTGCCGCCACGCGGCGCGGCCGGTGCAGCGCGGCCCCCTTGGCGCGCCCCGCCCCCACCGTCACGGCGCGGGCCGCCAGCCGGGCGGGCATCGCGTTCGCCGGGGGCCTTGGCCGGGGCCGGGCTGTCGTCCAGGCGCCGGGTCAGTGCGATGCGCTTGCGCGCCACGTCGACCTCCAGCACCTTGACCTTGACGATGTCGCCGGCCTTGACCACGTCACGCGGGTCCTTGACGTAGGTGTCGGACAGCGCGGAGATGTGGATCAGGCCATCCTGGTGGACGCCGATGTCGACGAAGGCACCGAACGCGGCCACGTTGCTGACCACGCCTTCCAGGATCATGCCCGGCTTGAGGTCCTTGATCTCTTCCACGCCGTCGGCGAAACGCGCGGCCTTGAACTCCGGGCGCGGGTCGCGGCCGGGCTTCTCCAGCTCCTTGAGGATGTCGCGCACCGTCGGCACACCGAAGTTCTCATCGGTGAACTGCTCGGCCTTGAGCCCGCGCAGGAAGCTGCCGTCACCGATCAGCGCCTTGATCGGACGCGCGGTCAGGGCCACGATCCGCTCGACCACCGGATACGCTTCCGGGTGCACCGAGGACGCATCCAGCGGCTGGTCGCCATCGGCGATGCGCAGGAAGCCGGCGCACTGCTCGAAGGTCTTGTCACCCAGGCGCGGCACTTTGAGCAGGTCCTTGCGGCGCTTGAACGGACCGTTCTCGTCGCGGTGCCGCACGATGTTGTCAGCCACGGTGGAGGACAGGCCCGACACCCGCGACAGCAGCGCTGCCGAGGCGGTATTGACGTGCACGCCCACCGCGTTGACGCAGTCTTCCACGCGCGCATCCAGCGCGCGCGCCAGGCGGTACTGGTCCACGTCGTGCTGGTACTGGCCCACGCCGATCGCCTTGGGTTCGATCTTGACCAGCTCGGCCAGCGGATCCTGCAGGCGGCGGGCGATCGACACGGCCCCGCGGATCGACACATCCAGGTCCGGGAATTCCTTGGCCGCGAACTCGGACGCCGAATACACCGACGCACCGGCTTCGCTGACCACGATCTTCTGCAGGCTGGTTTCACCCAGCGCCTTGATCACGTCCCCGGCCAGTTTGTCGGTCTCACGGCTGGCGGTGCCGTTGCCGATCGCGATCAGCTCCACGTTGTGCTTCATGCACAGCTGCTTGATCGTATGCAGCGACTGGTCCCACTGCCGGCGCGGTTCGTGCGGGTAGATGGTGTCGGTGGCGACCAGCTTGCCGGTGGCATCCACCACGGCGATCTTGCAGCCGGTGCGGATGCCCGGGTCCAGCCCGAGCACGGTCTTGGGGCCGGCCGGCGCTGCCAGCATCAGGTCCTTGAGGTTGTCGCCGAACACCGCGATGGCCTCGGCTTCGGCCTTTTCGCGCGCCTGGTTGAACAGGTCCAGCAGCAGGTGCATGTGCAGCTTGGCGCGCCAGGTCAGCCGGCAGGCGTCGAGCAGCCAGCGGTCGCCCGGGCGCCCGGCGTCGCGGATGCCGGCCTTGAAGGCCACGCGGCCCTCGGCGTAGACGTGCCCGGCCTCCGCGTCGCTGCCCGGGTCGAGCTCGAGGAACAGGATCTCCTCGCGGCGCGCGCGGAACAGCGCCAGCAGGCGGTGCGAGGGAATCTTCGCCAGCGATTCGGCGTGTTCGAAGTAGTCGCGGTACTTGGCGCCCTGCTCTTCCTTGCCCTCGGCAACGCGGGCGCGGATCACGCCCTGCTCGCCCAGCCAGCTGCGCAGTTCGCCCACCAGCGCGGCGTCTTCACCCCAGCGCTCCATCAGGATCGCGCGGGCGCCTTCCAGCGCGGCCTTCGTGTCGGCCACGCCCTTGTCGGTGTCCACGAACCCGGCCGCGAACACCTGCGGGTCGCGGGTGGGATCGGCCAGCAGGCCGTCGGCCAGCGGCTCCAGCCCCGCTTCGCGGGCGATCTGTGCGCGGGTGCGGCGCTTGGGCTTGTACGGCAGGTAGAGGTCTTCCAGGCGCGACTTGGTGTCGGCCCCGAGGATGTCGCTGCGCAGCTCGTCGGTGAGCTTGCCCTGTTCGTCGATGCTGGACAGCACCGCCGCGCGGCGCTCCTCCAGCTCACGCAGGTAGGTCAGGCGCGTTTCCAGGTTGCGCAGCTGGGTGTCATCCAGGCCACCGGTGATTTCCTTGCGGTAGCGCGCGATGAACGGGACGCTGGCGCCCTCGTCGAGCAGCGCGATGGCGGCACGCGCCTGGGCTGCTTGGGCACCGATTTCGTCGGCGATGGTCTGGGCGATCTGCTGGGCGAGCTTGATGTCTGGCATTGCTTCCGGCCGTGGCCGCTATGCGGAAACCCCGATTGTGGCAACGCACGGCGGCGGGGGGAACCCGTTGACAGTGCGCCCCGAACCTGTCGCCGACCGGGTAGTGCCGGCCGCTGGCCGGCTCTTCATGACCCATAAACCGGGCACGGTAGTGCCGGCCGCTGGCCGGCTCTTCATGACCCATAAACCGGGCACGGTAGTGCCGGCCGCTGGCCGGCTCTTCATGACCCATGGACCAGGCACGGTAGTGCCGGCCGCTGGCCGGCTCTTCATGACCCATAGACCGGGCACGGTAGTGCCGGCCGCTGGCCGGCTCTTCATGACGTCAAGGTGATGCGTGGAGCCGGCCAGCGGCCGGCACTACATCTCGTTGCTGCTTGGAGCCGGCCAGCGGCCGGCACTACATCTCGTTGCTGCTTGGAGCCGGCCAGCGGCCGGCACTACATGCGTCAGGGGTTGCTTGGAGCCGGCCAGCGGCCGGCACTACGCGGTGTTTCAGCGGTAATGCTGCGCGGCGCGCAGCATGACCGATTCGTCGCGCATCGACTCCAGCGCCATCACCCGGATCTTGCCGATCCCCTGCAGTTCCATGAACCGCTCGGTGTAGATCTCCGGACCCGCTGCGGTATCGGCGCGGGACTTGCTGAATCCATGGGGCACCAGGCCCTTGTCGCCATCCTTGCTACCACCGACATAAAGAACGATTGCCATGTGATGTGTTCCTCCAATAAACGTCATGCATGTACAACAGCGTGCAGCTTAACGCGCCGAACCTGACTGATCTGTCATCAGCCTAATAACCGTTGTTTTCATGCAGATGACGCAGCGCTACGGCCACCAGCCGCGCCCGGTCATCGCATACACATCGGCCGCGCGCTCGAACGGGTTGCGCGCGCTCACCCCACCGCACAGCAGGTACACGGGCAGGTACAGCGGTCCCAGCACCATGTACTGGTAGATGTGTGCCCGTTCATGGTCGTGCAGGCCGATGACCGGTTCGCTGCAGTGCCCGGCCTGGTGGGCATAGGTGCGGCACGGCACGTCCAGGACCGGGCCGGTGTGCAGGATCACGTTGCCCAGGGTGATCGCCCCGCCCGGTCCCCACGGCCAGTCACGGAACACGATGGCCAGGTCGCGCCGGTTCAACGACGGCCGCGCGCCGGCCACCATCCCGGCTACGCCACCGAGGAGTCCGATCAGGGTGTTGGGCACGGTCCAGAACACGCCCAGCCCCTGCAGGACGCGCAGCGCCGTGGGCGCCAGGCTCAATCGGCCTCGTTGGGGATCAGCAGCCACAGGATCAGGTAGACCAGGATGCCGGGGAACGCGGCCGAGGCCAGCGACACCACCACGAACAGCACCCGCAGCAGGGTCACGTTCCAGCCGAACCGGTGGGCGATGCCGCCCATCACCCCGGCGATCATGCGGTCGTTGAGCGAGCGCGACAGCGTGCGCGGCGCGGTGGTGTTCATGGCAGGGTCCTCCGGCAGTGGAAGGGCTACGTTAGCGCACCGGATGTGTAGCGGGCGCGGTGGACTGGCGCAGCGCTTTCAGCCGCGCCCCGAACCATGCCGCAGCGGTCTGCTCGGGCTGGCCCGGACAGGCGATCCGGTACGGCGTGCCACTCATGCTGCTCTGGCTGGCGGCGCGCTCGATGAACTGCTCGGCCGTGTCCACCTTGTCCTTCTTCAGCAGGTAATCGTACTTGCGCTGCAGGTGCGCACGCGCCTCGGCGGCGTCATGCCAGCTGCCATTGCGCTGGAAGCGGCAGCTGGAGCCATCCAGCGCACCGACCAGCCCGGCAATCTCGCGGCGGGCGGTCTCGCTGGGCGCCGCCTGCGCGGTGCCGGCCAGGGCCAGTGCCAGGGCGGCAGCGGCCATCACGTGACGGTTCATGGCGTGCGTTCCTTCAGCCAATCGGTGATGGTGGCCGGCACCTCACGCTGCGCGCGGCCGGACACGTAGATGCCGATATGGCCGCCGCGGAAGCTGCTTTCGGTGTAGTCCGTGCTGCCAATGCGCCCACGCAGCGCCCGCGACGCGTCCGGTGGCACCAGGTGGTCCTGTTCGGCATAGATGTTCAGCACCGGCAGCGTGACCTGGGCCAGCTGCACGGTCTCGACCCCGATGCGCACCCCGTCGTGCATCAGCCCGTTGCCCTGGTAGAACTGCTTGATGAAGTCACGGAAGGCCTCGCCGGCCAGGTCGGGTGAATCGAAGATCCACTTTTCCATGCGCAGGAAATCTTCCAGCGCCGCCTTGTCGTCGAGGATGTCCAGCAGGCCCACGTACTTCTGCACGTTGAGCCGGAACGGCTTGAGCATCAGGTAGCTGGCGTTCATCAGGTCGGCCGGGATGTTGCCCAGCGTATCGACCAGAAGGTCCACATCGACCTGGCGCGCCCAGTGCGACAGCATGTTGTCCGGCGTCTGGAAGTCCACCGGGGTCACCATCGTCACCAGGTTGGCCAGCTTGGGCTGGCGCAACGCGGCATAGCACAGCGCGAACACGCCGCCCTGGCAGATGCCGAGCATGTTGATCGGTGCGCCGTCGTTGGCGGCCACCAGATGGTCCACCGCGCCATCGACGAAACGCAGCAGGTAGTCCTCCAGCGTCTGGTAGCGCTCGGAGCGGTCCGGGTACCCCCAGTCGAGCACATACACGTCGTGCCCCAGCGCCAGCAGCCGCTGCACCAGCGAGCGGTCGGCCTGCAGGTCGACCATGTAGGGGCGGTTGACCAGCGCATACACGATCAGCAGCGGGGTGCGCTGTACCGGCGCTTCGTCGCCGACGAACCGGTAGAGCGCCACCTTGCCATCGCGCCACACTTCCTCGCGTGCGGTGGCGCCGTAGTCCACGTCGTCCACCTCGGGCAGCAGCTTCAGCCCGTCCATCAACTTGCGTTGCATGGACAGCGTTTCCTGCAGCAGGTCCTCGGCGTTGAACCCCAGCGGTCCCTTCATGGCGACGCCTTGCGCGCGCGCGGCCGGGCTGGCTTGTCGGGTTTGACCACTTTTGCGCTGGCGGCCTTGGCCGGTTTGGCGGCCTTGGCCGGCTTGGCGGGCTTGGCCGTTTTCGCCGGCTTGACGGGCTTGGCCGGTTTCGCGGGCTTGGCCGGTCTGGCCGGTGCTGCCGACGAGGCAGGGGCAGCGCCGGCGGCCATGCGCCGGACCAGTCGCTCCAGCTCGGTGATGCGCCGGTGCGCGGCATCCATCTCGGTGCGGGTGGGCATGCCGATCGACTCGCAGAGCCGCTCGACTTCCTGCTGGGCCGCCCCGCGCAGCCGCATCTGGGCGTTGCCCAGCGATGCATAGACCTGCTGGAAGGGCTCGGACAGGGCGACCTTGGCATAGGCCTCCTCGGCCACCTCTATCCACAGGTCGAACATCGCGCGTGCGCTGGTCAGCTGGTTGCCGGGTTGTTCGTGCTCGGCCAGGCGCTGTTCGAACAACGTGAACGCGTCGTCCAGCGCCTGCTTGATCTGGTCCACGTAGTCGCGCGCATGGCCCTGGTACTCCTGCTGCGCACGCATCAGCGCCTGCCAGCGCGCCTGGTGTTCGCGCGCCGGCCCGAACGCCGGGCTCTGCAGCCACGGGCCAAGCGCATGCTGCAGGCGTTCCAGCAGCGCCAGCAGGTCCGGCCCGCCGGGCTGGGTGTGGCCACGGGCGCCCTGCAGCATCCACTGCAGCAGGCCGTCGCCCTGCCCTTCCACGGCTTCGCGCCAGGCCTGGGCGATATCGGCACTGCTGCTGTCCTGGCCGGCAAAGCGCGCGGCCACCTTCTGCATCGTGCCGTACCAGCCACCGGCCTGGTCGCGGAAGCGGTGCACGGCGTCTTCGGATTGCCGGGTGCCCGGGTTGGACATCAGCTGCGCCCAACCCTCGATGGTCTGCTGCCAGCTGCCCGGCCCGGCGCCAGCCGCGTCGCCCTGCGGCGGCACGGCGGCATGCCGCAGCGCATCGCCCCAGGCGCTGAAGTACTGCCGCGCCAGGGCTTCGATGTCGCCGGCGTCGTGGCCGCTTCCGGCAGTGCTCATCGCAGCGCTCCACAGGGGCAGGACAAGGGCGGGAACATCAACGGGCTCCGGGTCACGGCTTGGGAATGCGCAGTGTCTTGCTGATCATCAGCGAGCCGGACAGCGCGAACAGCAGCACCAGTGGGTGCAGCTGCCACGGGCCCAGCTGCCAGCGGCCCAGCCACAGGTCGTGGCCGATCGCGCCCATGCTGGCCGCCACCGCCAGCACCACCACCAGCGCCAAGCTGGTGGGAATGGGCGTGCCTTCGAAATACGGCACCTTGTCGCCATCGCCGGCCAGCGACTCCGCGGTGACGTTGTAGCGGGCCAGACGGCTCACGCCGCAACACACGAAATAGCTCAGCACCAGCCAGTCCCAGCCGCCCTGCATGCCACAGGCGTACGCCAGCGCGGCCGGGGCCACGCCGAAGGAGATCACGTCCGACAGCGAATCCAGCTCGCGGCCCAGGGTCGAGCTGGATTTGCGCCAGCGCGCGATGCGGCCATCCAGCGCGTCGAAAATGAAGGCCAGCGGAATCAGCGCCATGCCAAACAGCAGGTAGCTGCGCTCCCCGTCCTGCAGGAACCGCATCGCCGCGAACACCGCACCGGTACCGCAGAACGCATTGGCCAGGGTGAACCAGTCGGCCAGCTGGAACTCGCGCAGCATCGTGAAGTGACGTTTCATGGAGGCTCTTTGGACGGCAATGGCAAGAGAGTACCGCGACGGCCCAAACCGGGACAGCCTTCACGGAAGGCGACCCTTCGCGCGACGCTCACGGGACAACGACATGCGGTGAATTTTTAGCCACCCATCTTGACAGCCAAGGCGGCTGGTCGCTGCCGGCGCTTATCCACAAACTTACGCACCGGTCATCCACACCCCCTGTGGATAAGCCGGCACGCTCGGCCCAAGGCGCCAGCCGGACCGGGTCAGGCGTCAGAGACGGGTGTACGACCAGGACTGCATCGCACCGTCGCGATACGGCATGACCCCGTGGAAGGGCCGCGGGTCGCCGTCGAACACCAGCGGCAGGAACTGGCGGTCGCCTTCCCACAGTGGCAGCTGCTCCAGCTTGTCCACGTCCACCCACTCCAGGCTACCCTCGGGATTGGCGGTCAGCGGGGTGCCGGTGTAGTCCTCGATCACGAACACGAAGCCGAACCAGTCTTCGCCCTGCTTGCCGAAGCCCGGCCAGCTGATGGTGCCGCGCATGCGCATGGTGCCGCAGACGATCCCCGCTTCCTCCAGGATTTCCCGGCGCATGCCCGCCGCCACGTCTTCATCGCGCTCCACCTTGCCGCCCAGGCCGTTGTATTTGCCCAGGTGCTGGTCACCGGGCCGGGCGTTGCGGTGGATCATCAGGACTTGCTTGCCATCGGGCGACAGCACGTAGCCAAGGGTGGCCACGATCGGGGTATAGGGCATGACGCACGGGCTCGGGAACACAAACGCCGATTATGCGCGATCCGCGCAGGGGCGGCGTTTCAGCCGGTCACGCGGCTGCGCTGGGTGTCGGCCGGGGCCGCCAGCGCATCGCCATCGCGGCGCAGGGTGGCCACGCCGTGGCCGCGCTCGGCCAGGTATTCCAGCCATTTGCCCAGGAAGGTGTTCATGCGCATGCGGTGGCTGATCAGCTCGGCCGGCGGCGGGTACATCCCCACCACGTCCTGCCAGCGACGGCCCACGTAGCAGTGGGTGGTCTCGGCCTGGCGCGCGTCGCGGTACAGGCGCACGTACGCCGACGGGTCCGGCTGGCCGGTGACCGGGTCCGCGAAGTCGTAGGTCAGGCGCAGTTCCACCGTGTACCGGTGGCACTCGATGACGTCCAGGCGCACGTCCAGCCCGTCACCCACCGAGGAGACATAGCTGCCGGGCACCAGCTCGGCCGGCGCGAACAGCCGCACCAGGTGCTGGTAGTTCTCGGCGTACAGCCCCATCAGCCAGCTCAGGCGGCTGAGCCGGGGGATGCGTTCGATACGGGGCGATGCCTGGGCCATGTCTCGATCCTACACGTTGGACTCTCAAACGTGGGGACGGCGGAGACCGGCCAAAAGGGGCGCGGCCCGGTCACGACCGACGGTCGTGACCTGCCGGTTCATGGGCGGCTCAATACAGTTCGCGCTGCAGCCCCAGCGTCCCCAGCACCTTGCTGGAGATCTCCTCGATCGA
Organism: Stenotrophomonas sp. KH_036_B; assembly: GCF_057839485.1. Classification (NCBI taxonomy): domain Bacteria; kingdom Pseudomonadati; phylum Pseudomonadota; class Gammaproteobacteria; order Lysobacterales; family Lysobacteraceae; genus Stenotrophomonas; species Stenotrophomonas sp. KH_036_B. Next base: position 2,535,454 of record NZ_CM174491.1, read on the forward strand.
GGTGTGGGTGGTGCTCAGGGTCGGGATGCGCTCCATGCGGAACATGGTCTCGGCCGCAGCCACCTCGCGCTTGCAGGTGTCCAGGTTGGCATAGCGCGAGTTCGGGCGGCGCTCCTGGCGGATCTGCTGCAGCCGGTCCGGGTCGATGGTCAGGCCGAACAGCTTCTTGCGGTAGGGCCGCAGCCGGGGTGGCAGGCGGTCCTGCTCCAGGTCCTCATCGGTCAGCGGGTAGTTGGCCGCCCGCACCCCGTAATGCAGCGCCAGGTAGATGCAGGTCGGGGTCTTGCCGGCCCGCGACACCGCTACCAGGATCACATCGGCATCGTCGTAATTGATGGCGATCCCATCGTCGTGGGTCAGCGCGAAGTTCATCGCGTTGATGCGGCGGTGGTAGGTCTCGAAGTCCACCATGCCGTGGGCCTGGCCGACCCGGGAATGGCGGTTCACCGCCAGTTCGCGCTCCAGCGGCTCGATGAAGGGGGCGAAGACGTCAAGCATCAACCCGCCACTTTCGGCCAGGATGATGCTCAGCCCGCTGTCCACGCAGGAGCTGACCACGATGGGGCGCACCTGGTAGCGCTCCCCCGCCGCCCGGATCCGTTCACAGGCTTCGCGGGCCTTTTCGGGGTCATCGACGAACGACATTCGATCGGTAATGAAGCTGAACCCGGAGAACTGGGTCAGCAGGCTATGTCCAATGGTTTCAGCGGTGATACCGGTTCCATCGGAGACGTAGAACACCGGACGGATCGTCGACATGTGCCTTTTTACCCCTCTGCAGCTTAAAAAGGCCGTCGATTCAAGCTTGTGCCGACGGCGGTCTGCCCTGCATCATATCGGCTTCTTCCTACGGACGTGGCCATCCAAGCCCGCCTCGGGCGATGGCCAAACGGAGCATCGCGCTTGAACGAGAATATCCTGTGGTTGCACGAACTGCGCTTGGCCGACCTGGCCCGCGTAGGCGGCAAGAATTCGTCGCTGGGCGAAATGATCGGCAATCTTGCCGGTCTGGGGGTGTCTGTCCCCGGCGGTTACGCAACCACCGCTGAAGCCTTCAAGGACTTCATCGCGCACAACGATCTGTCCAAGCGCATTTTCGACAAGCTGGCCACGCTGGACGTGGAAGATGTCGCTGCGCTGACCGTGGCCGGCAAGGAAATCCGCGGCTGGGTGATCGATGCCCCGCTGCAGCCGCAGCTGGACCAGGACATCCGCACTGCCTACAAGCAGCTGTGCGACGAAAACGGCGGCGGCGACGTAGCCGTTGCGGTGCGCTCCTCGGCCACCGCCGAGGATCTGCCCGATGCCTCCTTCGCCGGCCAGCAGGAAACCTTCCTCAACGTGACCGGCGCCGACGATGTCGTGCTCAAGGTCAAGGAAGTGTTCGCCTCGCTGTACAACGATCGCGCCATTGCCTACCGCGTGCACCACGGCTTCAAGCATGAAGACGTGTTCCTGTCCTCGGGCGTGCAGCTGATGGTGCGCTCGGGCGTGGGTTCGTCCGGCGTGCTGTTCACGCTGGACACCGAATCCGGTTTCCGCGACGTGGTGTTCGTGACCTCGAGCTTCGGCCTGGGCGAAATGGTCGTACAGGGCGCGGTCAATCCCGACGAGTTCTACGTCTACAAGCCCACGCTCAATGCCGGCAAGCCGGCGATCCTGCGCCGTTCGCTCGGCAGCAAGGCGATCCGCATGGTGTATTCGGATGTCCCCGGTGAGCGCGTGCGCATCGAAGACACCCCGGTCGGGATCCGCAACACCTTCTCGATCAGCGACGAAGACGTGCAGGAACTGTCGAAGCAGGCGCTGATCATCGAAAAGCACTACGGCCGCCCGATGGATATCGAGTGGGCCAAGGATGGCGTGAGCGGCAAGCTGTTCATCGTGCAGGCGCGTCCGGAAACGGTGAAGTCGCGTGGCCACGCCACCCAGATCGAGCGTTTCGCGCTGAGCCAGAAGGACGGCAAGGTGCTGGCCGAAGGTCGCGCCGTGGGTGCCAAGATCGGCGCCGGTGTGGCGCGCGTGGTCAAGTCGCTGGACGACATGGCCCGCGTGCAGCCAGGTGACGTGCTGATCGCCGACATGACCGACCCCGACTGGGAGCCGGTGATGAAGCGTGCGTCGGCCATCGTCACCAACCGGGGTGGCCGTACCTGCCACGCCGCGATCATCGCGCGTGAGCTGGGCGTGCCGGCCGTGGTCGGTTCGGGCAACGCCACCCAGCTGATCCAGGACGGGCAGGAAGTCACCGTCAGCTGCGCCGAGGGCGACACCGGCTTCATCTACGACGGCATCCTGGAGTTCGAGCGCACCACCACCGATCTGGGCAACATGCCGCCGGCACCGCTGAAGATCATGATGAACGTGGCCAACCCGGAACGTGCCTTCGACTTCGGCCAGCTGCCGAACGCGGGCATCGGCCTGGCGCGCCTGGAGATGATCATTGCCAGCCACATCGGCATCCATCCCAACGCACTGCTGGAGTACGACCGCCAGGATGCGGCCACCAGGAAGAAGATCGACGAGAAGATCGCCGGCTACGCCGACCCGGTCAGCTTCTATGTGAACCGCCTGGCCGAAGGCATCGCCACCCTCACCGCCTCGGTCGCGCCGAACCCGGTCATCGTGCGCCTGTCGGACTTCAAGTCCAACGAGTACGCCAACCTGATCGGCGGCAGCAACTACGAGCCGCACGAAGAGAACCCGATGATCGGCTTCCGCGGCGCGAGCCGTTATGTCGACCCGAGCTTCTCGGCCGCCTTCGCACTGGAGTGCCAGGCCGTGCTGCGCGTGCGCAACGAGATGGGCCTGGACAACCTGTGGGTCATGATCCCGTTCGTGCGCACGCTGGAAGAAGGCCGCAAGGTGATCGAGGTGCTGGAACAGAACGGCATCAAGCAGGGCGAGAACGGCCTGAAGATCATCATGATGTGCGAAGTGCCGTCCAACGCACTGCTCGCCGATGAGTTCCTGGAGATCTTCGATGGCTTCTCGATCGGCTCCAACGACCTGACCCAGCTCACCCTGGGCCTGGACCGCGATTCCTCGATCGTGGCCCACCTGTTCGACGAGCGGAACCCGGCGGTGAAGAAGCTGCTGTCGATGGCGATCAAGGCTGCTCGCGCCAAGGGCAAGTACGTCGGCATCTGCGGCCAGGGCCCGTCCGACCATCCGGACCTGGCCGAGTGGCTGATGCAGGAAGGCATCGAGTCGGTGTCGCTGAACCCGGACACCGTGGTCGACACCTGGCTGCGCCTGGCCAAGTTGAAGGCCAAGGGCTGATAACGAAAAACCCCGCTTCGGCGGGGTTTTTTGTGCGTCCAACTGCTCGGGCACCTGACCGTAGAGCCACGCCCTGCGTGGCTGCTCTCCGTTCCGGCGCCGCGAAGCCACGCAGGGAGTGGCTCTACCCGGTCGGGCGCCGCGAAGCCACGCAGGGCGTGGCTCTACCCGGTCGGGCGCCGCGAAGCCACGCAGGGCGTGGCTCTACCCGGTCCGGCACCAGGAATGCGGGATTACGCCTCCACCCCTTCCGCGATGGGATAGTCGGTGAATCCGGCTTCTGCCCCACCAAAGAACGTGGCCTTGTCCGGCGCGTTCAACTCCAGGCCGTGTTGCAGGCGCAGCGGCAGGTCGGGGTTGGCGATGAAGGGACGGCCAAAACCGATCAGGTCCGCCCAGCCCTTCGCCAGCGCTTCCTCGGCGCGCTCGACGGTGTACTTGCCGGCGTAGATCAACGTGCCGCGATAGATCATCCGCAAGGCTTCCTTGAACGCCACCGGCATCACCGGGGCATCGTCCCAGTCTGCTTCGGCGATGTGCAGGTAGCCCACGCCGATGCTGTCCAGCACGTGCGCGGCAGCCAGGTAGGTGGCCTGCGGGGTGTCGTCCACCGCGCCCTGCAGCGTGGTCAACGGAGCCAGCCGCACGCCTACGCGGTCGGCACCCACTTCGGCGGCAACTGCCTCGGTGACCTCGCGCAGGAAGCGCAGCCGGTTCTGCAGCGGGCCACCGTAGCCATCGGTGCGCTGGTTGGCCTGCGAATCGATGAACTGGTTGATCAGGTAGCCGTTGGCACCATGCAGTTCGACGCCGTCGAAACCGGCCTCGATCGCGTTGCGCGCGGCCTGTGCGAAATCGCGCACGATCCCCGGGATCTCCTCGATCTTCAGTGCACGCGGCATGGAATGCTGCACCATCTCGCCCACCCCGCCCTGCGGGCCGGTGCCATGCGCATCGACGAAGACCTTGACGCCCTCGGCCTGGAGGGCGGACGACGACACCGGCGCCCCACTGTCCGGCTGCAGCGCGGTGTGCGAGACCCGGCCCACGTGCCAGAGCTGGGCAAAAATGCGCCCGCCGGCGGCATGCACCGCGTCGGTCACCGTACGCCAGCCGGCGATCTGCGCCGGGTCATGGATCCCCGGGGTCCAGGCATAGCCCTGCCCCTGCGGGCTGATCTGGGTGCCCTCGCTGACGATCAGGCCGGCGCCGGCGCGTTGGGCATAGTACGCGGCCATCAGGGGCGTGGCCACGTTGCCATCACCCGCACGCGAGCGCGTCATCGGCGGCATCACGATACGGTTGGGCAGCGTCAGCGCGCCCAGGCGATAGGGGGAGAAAAGCATGGGAATCCTTGGGGGAAAGTCTGGTGCAAGGATGGGGATCGCAGGCGCGTGCAAACAGGCCCGCCAGCGCAAAACAGTTGTGCCGCGGGTGCAATGATCCGTAGCGGCACGCCGCGCGTGTCCCACGCCAACCGTCGGAAGGAGGCGCGCTGGCTTCGGGTGGGCTGCGGGGGACACGCATGGCGTGTCGCTACGGGCGCTGTCCCGCCAGCATTGCGTATGCCGCACGCACCGTTTCGTAGCCGTACTGCCGCTCCAGGCGACGCACGATGAAGTGGCCGCGCGCCATGTCCTGGTAGTAGTCGGTGAACATGGTATTGAGGGTTGCCCCGGCGACCGCGCCGATGATCGGCACCGCCTGCGCGGCGAACTTCTCGGTCACCACCACGCCGAAGCGTGCGGCCACCTTCTCCACGATCTTGGCCAGCCACTTGCCGGCCTCCTTCGGGGTCAGGCCGATCATCACTCCGCCACCGCCCACCGCCGCGCCGGCCAGTTCTGCCGAGAGGTGGCGCATCACTTCGGCGGTGAAGCCGCGGGTGATGTAGTAGCCGGTCTCGCTGGCATCGTCCTCGCCGGAGTGTCCGCCCAGGGCAAACACTTCCAGGCACGCGTGGCGTGTCTCCATCTCGCGCAGGTCGAAGCCTTCGCTGCGGGCCACATCGGCCACCGAGCGCATCATGATCGTGGTCGACACCGGCAATTCGAGGAACAGCGCGGTGAAGCCGAAGGCCCCGCCCACCGCACCGCTGGCGGCAGCGGCCAGCTTGTGCCAGCGCGTGGAAGCGGCCTTGCCGGGCGTGTTGTCCATGCTCCACAGCGCGGCCTGCGCCGATTTGAACAGCGCGGCCTCGACCGCCCCGTGAATCCGCCGCGACACCGACTGCGGCAGCTTCTTCACCGCGAATTCCAGCGGTGAACCGATCAGGTTGGCCATCTTGGCCGTCAGCGTGGGCGACTCCAGCAGGGCGACCGCCCTTTCCAGGTCCGCCCAATCCTGCGAGGTCGGCAGGATCTGCGATTCCAGCGGCGGCGGCGTGATGCTGACGATATGGGTCATGGCCCGATGATAACCCTGCCCGCTTGAACACAACGTGCCGGTAGTGCCGGCCGCTGGCCGGCTACCACGATGCAGCCAGAGGTAGTGCCGGCCGCTGGCCGGCTCCGCACGATGCAAACAGAACCAGGTAGTGCCGGCCGCTGGCCGGCTCCCCACGATGCAAACAGACCCAGGTAGTGCCGGCCGCTGGCCGGCTCCGCTTGATGCAAACAGAGCCAGGTAGTGCCGGCCGCTGGCCGGCTCCGCTTGATGCAAACAGAACCAGGTAGTGCCGGCCGCTGGCCGGCTCCGCTTGATGCCGGACATACGTGGAGCCGGCCAGCGGCCGGCACTACCGTTTCGGGCCGGACATACGTGGAGCCGGCCAGCGGCCGGCACTACCGTTTCGGGCCGGATATCCGTGGAGCCGGCCAGCGGCCGGCACTACGATTTCGAGCGGAGCCGGCCAGCGGCCGGCACTACGATTTCGAGCGGAGCCGGCCAGCGGCCGGCCATCCGTCAGGCCGCCGGCAGCCCCGACAGCGCACCCATGAACTGCCGGTAGTGGCGCAGCTCGGCAATCGAATCGTGCACGTCGCTCAGCGCCGTATGGCTGGCGGTCTTGCCCACGCCGGCGGCCACCGACGGTGCCCAGCGCTTGGCCAGTTCCTTCACCGTGGACACGTCCAGGTTGCGGTAATGGAAATACTTCTCCAGCCGCGGCATTTCACGGTGCAGGAACCGGCGGTCCTGGCAGATCGAATTGCCGCACATCGGCGAGGCACCCGCCTTGATCCACTGCGCCAGGAAATTCACCGTCTGCGCTTCGGCGTGGCCCAAGGTGATCTGGCTGTCGACCACACGCTGCCACAGGCCCGAACGGCGATGCTGGGTGCGGTTCCATTCGTCCATCGCTTCCAGGCGCTCCACCGGGTGGTGGATGGCGAACTCCGGGCCTTCGGCCAGCACGTTCAACTGCGCGTCGGTGACCACGGTAGCGATCTCGATGATCGCGTCGTTGTCGGTATCCAGACCGGTCATTTCCAGGTCGATCCAGATCAGTCGTTCGCCTTCTGCGCCGTTGTCCGCCATGTCTTCGCCTTGTGCAGGGGCCAACGTCGCAACGCCGGCCTGGGTGTGTAGGACGCCATGATACCGCCTTGGCGGCGTGCCTCCGTCGTGAAAACGCACGCGACGTGGCGGACTTATTCCAGCAGCAGCGGCGGTTTGCCGCGCTTGGCGCGGAAATAGTTGGTCAACCGCGTGCTTGCCTGCTTGGCCAGCACGCCGCCGTGCACTTCCACGCGATGGTTGTGGCGTGCATCGCCCAGCAGGTCGAACACGCTGCCACAGGCGCCGGTCTTGGGGTCGCTGGCGGCATAGACCAGCCGCGCCACGCGGGCATGCACCACCGCCATCGCGCACATCGCGCAGGGCTCCAGGGTCACGTACAGCGTGCTGCCCAGCAACCGGTGGTTGGCCAGCGCCCGCCCCGCCTGCCGCATCGCCACGATCTCGGCATGCGCGCTGGGGTCGTGGTCGGCGATGTTGAGGTTCCAGCCCTCGCCCAGCACCGTGCCATCGGCCGCCACCAGCACCGCACCCACCGGAATCTCGTTGAACTCGCGCTCGGCGCGTTCGGCCAGCTGCAGCGCGTGCTGCATCCAGTGTTCGTCCTGGTCGTGGACCGGCACGCCCAGCGGCGGCGGCGGTGGCAGGCGCTCAACCATGGCCATCGCTCTTGCGCACGAAGGCCTCGAACGCGGCCAGGGTGGCCTCGCTGACGTGATGCTCGATGCCCTCGGCATCGCGGCGCGCCGAATCCGGATCCACGCCCAGTGCCAACAGGAAACGCTCCACGGTCTGGTGGCGCGCGCGCATCTCCACCGCCAGCTGCTCGCCGGCCGGGGTCAGGAACACGCCCCGGTACGGTCGCTGTACCGCCCAGCCTTCCTTGACCAGGCGCTTGAGCGCCTTGGCCACGGTGGGCTGTGCCACGCCCAGACGGGTTGCGATATCCACCTGCCGGGCCTCACGGCCGTCGGCGATGAGGTCGGCGATCAACTCCACGTAGTCTTCCACCAGCTCCGAACGGCGCGCCTCGCGCACCTGCACGAATCCCTCGACGTGCACCTGGGCATCGATCAGCGGGGTCGGCGTCTTGCGGCTGGCGGGGGTCATGCAGGCTCCGTCGTGCGGCTGCCAATGGCAGGCATCGGCAGCAGGGCACCCAGTTTACCGTAGTGGCAGGCCATGCCTCTCTGCGTGGCAGGCCATGCGTGTCCAGGTGGCGGCCATGCCCGTCAGCGCCGCCGTCGCCCCGCCTCAGCGCACCCGGCGCTGCAGACGGGTTTCGAACAGGACTTCACCGTCCAGATTGCGTGCCACCAGGGTGCCACCGTGCGCCCGCGCGAACTCGTGGGCGATGAACAGCCCCAGGCCCAGCCCACGGCTGTCGTGGAAACTCGCCTTGAACGGCTCGAACAGGCGCGGCAGCAGCGCCTCCGGAATCTGCCCGTCGTTGCGCACCTGCAGCCGCAGCGGTTCGTTCGGCGCCCCCTCCACCTTCACCTGCACCGGCGCCGTGCCACCGTGCAGCACGGCATTGCCGATCAGGTTGGAGAGCAGTTGCGCCAGCCGGTCCGGGTCGCCCTGCAAACGGGTGTCGCCTTCGACATGCAGCTCGATCCGGGCCTGCGGATGCGCGCGACCGATCTCGGCCACCACCGCGCCGGCCACCTCGGCCAGGTCGCACTCGTCCGGCTGGATGCGCAGGCCGCCACTGCGGATGCGCGAGAAATCAAGCAGCTGCTCGACCATCCGCGCCATGCGCTGGGCACTGTTTTCCAGGTGCACCAGGGTCTGCTGCACCGCCGGCTCATCGGGTACGTCCAGCGACAGCTTGTCGGCACACAGCAGGATGGCCGACAGCGGCGTGCGCAGGTCGTGGGTAAGCACCGCCATCATGGTTTCGTTGAGCGTGAGCGCGCGCTCCAGCGCATGGTTGCGCGCCTTGAGCAGCTGCTTCTGCTGGTAGAGCTCGATGAACACGTTGACCTTGCTCATGATCACCTGCGGCTCGATCGGCTTGTGCAGGAAATCCACCGCGCCACTCTCGTAGCCCTTGAAGGCACGCACCGGATCATTCGGCGAGGCGGTGAGGAAGATGATCGGCACATCCCGGCTGCGCTGCGAACCGCGCATCAGCTCGGCCAGCGAGAAGCCGTCGATTTCGGGCATGTGCACGTCAAGCAGCGCCAGCGCCACTTCATGTTCGAGCAGCAGTTCAAGTGCCTCGGCACCGGACGCGGCACACAGGATATCCAGTCCATCACGACGCAGCAGCGCTTCCATCGCCACCAGGTTCTGCGGCACATCGTCCACGATAAGCAGGTTGACGCGATCGGAGACAGGCGCCGAGGTGGGCTCGATCAGGTTCATCGGGTAAGGCCTTTCATGCGCGAGCATAGAGAAGAGAGCGTCAGCACCGCATCGGCGCCGGCGTGGGCCAGCGCGGCCGCGGGCATTATCGGGGAATAGGCATCATCGGGACTCTGGATCCAGGCCTGGCCACCGGCCTGGCGCACGGCTGCAACGCCCGCGCTGCCATCGTTGCTGGCCCCGGTCAGCAGGATCGCCAGCACCGTGTTCCCAAACGCCTCGGCCGCGCTTACGAACAGGGGATCGATCGCCGGGCGCGAATACAGCACCGGCGGGTCCACCGACAGCGCCAGGCTGTGGCGGTCCTCCACCAGCAGGTGATAGTCCGGCGGCGCGAAGGTCACCGTGCCGGCGACAAGCGGCTGCTTGTCCTCGGCCTCGCGCACCGGCAGCGGGCAACGCACGTCGAGCAGGTCGACGATCCGGCTGGGACGGTCACGCGGCAGGTGCAGCACCACCAGCACCGGCATCGGCAGCGTGGCGGGCATGGCGCTCAGCAGCGCCTGCAGCGCGCTCACGCCACCGGCCGAGGCCCCCACCACGACCAGTTCGAATTCCTGTGCCGACGGCGTGGTCATCAGGCCAGCTTCCGGTACAGGCGCTGCTCGCGCGCGCAGGGCTCAAACGCGTCCGCATGCTCGCCGAACTGCAGCGATTCCTTGCTGCCCAGGCCAAGGAAGCCACGGTGCACCAGCGCCTCGTGGAACAGCCCGATGGCGCGGTCCTGCAGGGCGCGCTGGAAGTAGATCAGCACGTTGCGGCAGGACACCAGGTGCACTTCGGAGAACACCGTGTCGGTGGCCAGGCTGTGGTCGGCAAACACGATGTTGCGCTTCAGGCGCCGGTCGAACACCACGCTGCCATAGCCGGTGCTGTAGTAGTCGGACAGCGAGCCGCTGCCGCCGGCCTCCAGGTAGTTGCGGCTGAACTGCGCCATCCGGTCCAGGGTGAATGCACCCGTCTCGGCCGCTTCCAGCGCTTCCGGATTGATGTCGGTGGCGTAGATGATGGCGCGGTCCAGCAGCCCTTCTTCCTGCAGCAGGATGGCCAGCGACCAGACTTCCTCGCCGGTGCTGCAGCCGGCGATCCATACCTTGATCGACGGGTAGGTGCGCAGCACCGGGATGACGTGTTCGCGCAGCATGCGGAAGTACGCCGGGTCACGGAACATCTCCGAGACCTGCACCGTGAAGTACTGCATGGCCAGCGCGAACGTCTCCGGCTCGTGCAGCAGCCGGTGCTGCAGCGCCCCCATGGTGTCGCAGTCGAAACGGGCCATCGCATGGCGCATGCGCCGCCGCAGCGACGCCAGCGCGTAGTCGCGGAAGTCGTAGTGGTAGCGCTGGTACACCGCCTCCAGCAACAGGCGCAGTTCCAGGTCGAAGAGCTCGGCCTCGTTCATCGGCGCGAGCACCACACACGGCACAACGACACCAGCTTGTCCACGTCGATCGGCTTGGCGATGTAGTCATTGGCACCGGCCTGCAGGCAGTGCTCGCGGTCATCGGGCATGGCCTTGGCGGTCAGGGCGATGATCGGCAGGTCGCGCCAGCGGTTGTCGCGGCGGATCTCGCGCATGGCGGTCAGGCCGTCCATCTCCGGCATCATGATGTCCATCAGCACCAGATCGATGTCCGGGCGCAGCTTGTCCAGCGCCTCGCGGCCATTGCGTGCGATTTCCAGCTTCACGCCGAGGGGCTCCAGCACGCTGGACAGCGCGAAGATGTTGCGCACGTCGTCCTCGGCCAGCAGCACGGTGCGGCCGTCCAGCACCGCGTCGCGGCGCCGCGCTTCGCGCAGCAGGCGCTGCTGGTCGCTCGGCAGCGAGGCTTCCACGCTGTGCAGGAAAAGGGTCACCTCGTCCAGCAGGCGTTCGGGCGAACGCGCGCCCTTGATGATGATGCTCTTGGAATAGCGGCGCAGGCGCTGCTCTTCGTCGCGGGTCAGCGCACGACCGGTGTAGACGATGACCGGCGGGAAGGCGACCGCCTCGTTGCCGGCCATGTGTTCGAGCAGGTCGTAGCCGGTGCCGTCCGGCAGCGCCAGGTCGGTGACCATGCAGTCGAAGGTGGAGCTGCCCAGCTCGGCCATCGCTTCTGCAATGGTGCCCACCGCGGTGATCTCCAGCTGGTCGCGCCCGAGCAGCAGCTGCAGGTTGGAGCGCAGTTCGCTGTCGTCCTCCACGATCAGCAGGCGACGCACGTCGCGCTCGCTGGTCGCCTCCAGCTGCTGGATCGCCTCCACCAGGCGTTCGCGCGTGGCCGGCTTGATCACGTAGCCGATGGCGCCCAGTTCCATCGCCACCTGCGAACGCTCCAGACCGGATACCACGTGCACCGGAATGTGGCGGGTGGCGGGGTCGCGCTTCAGCCGCTCCAGCACGCTCAGGCCCGACACATCGGGCAGGCCGATGTCGAGCAGGATCCCGTTCGGGCGCAGCTCGGTGGCCAGGGTCAGCGCTTCCTCGGCGGTCTGCGCGGCCACGCAGTCGAAGTCCAGCTCGTGGGCCATGTTCACCAGTGCCTCGGCGAAGACCACGTCATCCTCCACCACCAGGATCATCCGGCCGGTACGGCTGCGTCGGCCACGGTCGTCGGCCACGCGGGGGGCCTGCACCGGCGACGCACCGTCATGTGCCGAACCGAACACGGCGGCCGGCGCCTGCACCGGCGTCGGCGCGGGCGCAGCGCGCACGTCGGGGGCCGCCGAAGGTGGTGCCGAGGCGGCCACCAGCGGCAGTTCCAGGGTGAAGCAGCTGCCACGGCCCGGCTCGCTGGCCACCGCGATGCTGCCACCCATGCGCGCGGCCAGGTCGCGCGAGATCGACAGGCCCAGGCCCGTGCCGCCGTAGCGCCGGCGCGTGCTGCCATCGGCCTGGCGGAAGGCCTCGAAAATCACCTCGGTCTGCGCCTGCGCGATGCCGATGCCGGTATCGCTTACCGCGAAACGGATACGCCCCGCCCCCGAGCCACTGACCACCAGCGAGACGCTGCCGTGTTCGGTGAACTTGACCGCGTTGGCCAGCAGGTTCTTCAGGATCTGCTGCAGGCGCTGGCTGTCGGCCACCAGCTGGGTCGGCGCATCGGCCTCGGCATGGATACGCAGCGCCAGCCCCTTCTGTGCCGCCAGCGGCTCGAAAGTCTCCTTCAACCGCTGCAGCACGCTGGACACCGCCAGGTTCTCTTCGGCCAGCTCAACATGCCCCGCCTCGATCCGCGACAGGTCCAGGATGTCGTTGATCAGCGCCAGCAGGTCGTTGTTGGAGGAATGGATGGCCTGCGCGTACTTGACCTGCTCTTCGGTAAGCGTGCCGTCCTTGTTGTCCGACAACAGCTTGGCCAGGATCAGCGAGCTGTTCAGCGGCGTGCGCAGTTCGTGCGACATGTTGGCCAGGAACTCGGACTTGTAGCGCGAGCTGGCCTCCAGTTCCTTGCTGTTCTGCACCAGCTGCGCCTGCGCCAGCAGCAGCGCCTGCTGGCGCGCTTCCAGCTCATGGGTGCGCTCTTCGAGCTGCACGTTGGTCTGCTCCAGCTCGGCCTGCTGCTGTTCCAGGTTGGCCTGCGAATGCAGCAGGCTGCGGCTCTGCTCTTCCAGTTCCTCGTTGGCCACGCGCAGTTCTTCCTGCTGCGTCTGCAGCTCCTCGCTCTGGCGCTGGGTTTCTTCCAGCAGCTCCACCAGCTGCGCGCGCAGCAATGCCGTGCGCATCGCCACGCCGAGTGGTTCCGCGCACTGCGTCAGCAGGTCCAGCTCCAACCCACGCGCAGGCGAGATGCCGGCGCGGCCCAGCTCGACCAGGCCCACCACCACGCCATCGGCGGTCACCGGCCCGAGCAGGCGCTGGTGCACCGGAGTGCGGCCCAGCGCGGTTTCGATGTGCAGCACGCTGTCGCTTTCTTCCAGACGGCGCGGCTCACCCAGGCGCACCACCTCGCCCCACTGCCCCGCGGCGGTGGGCAACGACTCCGGCAGCTGCGGCGGCAGCGCCGCGCCCCCCACCAGCACCAGCCGGTCGCCCTGCAGGCGGTACAGCGCGCCGACATCGGCATTCAGCCGCGCGCACAGGGCGCGCATGGCCTCGTTGGCCAGCGTGCGGGGCTCCGGGTCGCCGCGCAGGCTTACCGTCACCGCGTTCTCGCCTTCCTGCAGCCACAGCGCGTCCGCGGCCGTGCGGCGTGCCTGGATGGCCTTGATCACGGTCAGCGCCATCAGCAGGAAGCACACCCCACCGATGCTGCGGTTGACGAACGAAAATGCCGAATTGGTGCTGGCCGGCGCCACGTTGTAACCCACCGCCAGCAGCACGCAGGAACCCACCGCCACCAGCAGCGGCACCTCCAGCCGGCGCTGGAACAACGTGATGCCCACCGCCATGAAATAGGTCAGCCAGACCGCATACCCCAGCGGAACCACCAGCTCCAGGCCGAGCGTAAAAGCCATCAGGCCCGCCGAAGCCAACCAGATCCAACGGTCGCGAGCGGTCGGTGCAGCGTTCATGCAGTGTCCCGTCAAAAAATGGTTTCTGATGTTACCCGAACCGTGAATGCGGCGTTATACGACAATTGGCGGCGCGATAGATTCCGTTCTTGACATGATCTTCACACCACGGCTCATACGGTTCAGCCCCTTACAGGGGAGTACAACCGCCGCCGTGGTCCAGGCCGTCACCGCCGTTGCGTCGCTCGCAGATGAACGTCTGCAGTTGAAGCTGTTGATCGACCATGTCTCTGACCATGCGATCTACCTGCTCGACGCGGACGGCCGTATCCGCAGCTGGAACCGGGGCTGCGAGCGGGTCAAGGGCTACACCGCCGAGGAGGCGGTAGGGCAGCATGTGGACCTGTTCTATTCCCCCGAAGACCGGGTCCTTGGCCTGGCCCGCGATACGCTTGCCCGCGCCGGCGAGCAGGGCCGCTTCACCGGTGAAGGCTGGCGGGTGCGGCGCAGCGGCGAGCGCTTCCGCGCCAGCGAGGTCATCGAGGCGGTGCGCGAGAATGGCGCCCTGCTCGGCTTCGTCAAGGTCACCCAGGACATCACCGAGCGCTACCACGCCCAGCGGCTGCTGCAGGACGCCCAGCGCGCCCGTGAGCAGCTGCAGCAGTTCGAGGGCGTTGGCCGGCTTACCCGCGGGCTGGCCCATGAATTCAACAATCTGCTGACCACCATCGGCAACGCGCTGGATCTGATCGCGCTGCGCCCCACGGCCGACGCGCGTACCCACGAACTGGCCGAGCTGGCCCAGGCCGCCGCCGACCGCGGCTCCCTGCTCACCCGGCAGCTGCTGGCCTTCTCGGCCGATCAGACCCTGGTCCGTGAACCGCTTCAGGTAGCGCGCCTCTTCCAGGAGGAACTGCCTGCCCTGCAGCGCGCCTGTCCGCGTAACATATTGCTGCGTCTGGAAGTGCCTTTCGACCTACCGCAGATCACCACCGATGGCGTACAGTTGCATACCGCTGTGTTGAACCTGCTGCTCAACAGCTGCGAAGCGATGCCCCAGGGCGGCACGATCACGATCACCGCCCGGGTCGAGCAGCGCCTCGCACCGGACCTGGCCAATCCCACCCAGCGCCGCTACGTTGCCATTGCGGTGACCGATGATGGCGAGGGCATGCCACCGGAAATCGCCGAGCGCGCCAGCGAACCGTTCTTCACCACCAAGGAAGTCGGCAAAGGCAGCGGTCTGGGCCTGAGCCAGGTGTTTGGATTCGTTTCCCAGTGCGACGGATTCGTCGATGTACAGACCGCGCCCGGGCGCGGCACCACCGTTCGTTTGTTGTTACCTGCCATTGAGGAAGTCGCGCATGTCTGAGCCCCTTCGCGTGTTGATGGTCGAAGACCAGCAGGACCTGCGCGAGTTGATCGGCCAGGCCTTGCAGGATTTCGGCATCGAGATCCACACCGCCGACGACGGCCCTGCCGCGCTGCGCCTGATCCAGGAGCCGGGTGGTTTCGACGTCGTGTTCAGCGACATCAGCATGCCCAACGGCATGAGCGGCGTGGAGCTCAGCGAGCATGTCGCCACGAAACTGCCCAATGCGCGCATGATCCTGGCGTCCGGCTATGCCCGCTCCCAGCTTCCGCCCCTGCCTGAACACGTGGAATTCCTGCCCAAGCCCTATCGGCTTCGCCAGCTCGTGGCCCTGCTCCAGGCGCCTGCACCGTCGCACTGACCGGGCGGCCGGCGTGAATGCTTCATGCCTGAACGCACTGCTTCACATGGAGTCGGCACGATCGGGCTGATAGTGGCCGTGTACTCCGTATGACAGGACGCACGGAATGCTGGACAGAAGCCAGGAGCTGGAACGCATCGCGCTGATCGAAGCGCTGAACGTGATGGATCCGGCACTGGGACGATCGCTGGATCCGGTCACCGAACTGGCTGCATTTACGTTCGGCACACCCATCGCGCTCATCTCCATTGTCGATGCCGATTCGCAGTGGTTGATTTCGCGCGTGGGACTGTCGCTGCATCGGACCGATAGACACCATTCGATCTGCTCCTGCGCAATCCAGTCGACCGGCATCCTGCAGATCCAGGACCTGCGCGAAGATCCCCGTTTCTGCGACAACCCGCTGGTGACCGGACCCGAGTCCATGCGTTTCTACGCGGGTGCACCGCTGGTTACCCGCAATGGCATCGCGCTCGGCACACTGTGCCTGATGGACCGCGCGCCGCGCGTGCTGTCTGACACCGAACAGCGCCAGCTGCAGACCCTGGCGCGGATCGTGGTCAACCAGATGGAACTGAAGATGTCGCTGGGTCGCCGCGACCCGGTCAGCGGCCTGCCCAACCGACAGCAGTTCCAGGCGGACCTCAGCCTGCTCAGCCACGCCGATGGCGCCCGCCACTACACCGGCGTGCTGCTGGACGTGTTCGACCTCCAGAGCGCCAACGACGCCGGCCAGGCGCTGGGCATGAAGCCGGTGGAATCGCTGTTGCGCCAAGCCTCCCTCCGCGTCCAGGAGATGCTGCAGGACCAGGCGCAGGTCTACCACGTGGCCGCGACCCGTTTCGCCTTCATCGTGCGCGACCACTCGCGCGAGCAGATTGAAGCCTTGATGGGCCGCCTGCGCGAGCGCATGCGTCGCCCGTTGATGGTCGGCAGCATTCCCATGTCTCCGCAGTTCCATGCCGGCCTGTGCGACTTCCAGGCGACCGCCGAAGAGACGGGCGACCTGGTGCGCAAATGCCTGGTGGCGATGCACCACGCACTGCAGACCGACGCGTGCCTGTGCTGGTATTCGGCCGACCGCGATGCCCACCTGCGCCGGCGCTACCGGCTCGCCTCCGATGCCGCCCGTGGCCTCGCGCAGGACCAGTTCAGCCTGGTCTACCAACCCCGCTACGACCTGGCCACCGGCCAGCCGGTATCCGCCGAGGCACTGCTGCGCTGGACCCATCCGCTGCTCGGCCCGGTCAGCCCCGGCGAGTTCATTCCGGTGCTGGAGTGCACCGCGCTGATGCACACCCTCAGCCAGTGGGTGATCGAACATGCCTTCGAGCAGGCCGCACGCTGGCAGCGGCTGCTGCCCGGCTTTGCGCTGTCGTTGAACCTGTCACCGCGCGACTTCGACAACGAACAGCTGTGGACCGGCATGGCCAACCGCCTGCACGTCCATGGGCTGGTCCCGTCGCAGATCGAAGTGGAGATCACCGAGGGCCAGTGGCTGCACGGTCACCCGGCGGCACTGCCGCAACTGCGTGCGATGGCGGCCGCCGGTGTGCGCATCGCCATCGACGACTTCGGCAGCGGCTACAGCAATTTCGGTTACCTCAGCGAGGTGCCGATCAGCCACATCAAGGTCGACCAGAGCCTGGTCACCGGGCTGGCCCGTTCGCGCACCGCGCGGCTGAAAGTGGAGGCCATCCTCCGCCTCGCCCAACAGCTCGGCTACCGCACCGTGGCCGAAGGCGTGGAGCACGACAGCGAGCTGTCACTGTTGCGCCTGTGGGGCTGCGATGAAGCACAGGGCTACCATCTGGCGCGTCCGATGAGTGCCGATGCCGTCACCCAGCTGGTACTGGCGTGCCGCGCCGGACCGCTGGCCGATGCCGAGCACGAGTAGTTCCCCACGCGAATCGTGACCGGTCGCCCGAGGCCGCGCGAACCGCGCTGCTAGGATGGCGGCTGTACGATCCGTTGCGTTTGCCCGGCTGGAGTGCCCCTTGAACCGACTGACCTTGTTCTGCCTTGCCGCCCTATTGATGACTGCCTGCAACCGTTCGGAGCCCGCCATGAGCCGTGACCTGTCCAACGCCGAAGCCGATGTCGCCGCCGGCGGCCGTGGCCTGGCCACCCTCAACCCGGCACCGGTCAAGGCCTACCAGGTCACCCTGCGCATCCACGGCGCGCCGGGCACGTTCAAGCACGTGCGCGGCAGCGCCCAGTACGACGTCGTCAATGAGGAACAGTGCGGGTACATCGAGCCAGCCACCGGCACGGCCTCGCGCATCACCAGCCAGGAGCCGCTGGAGCTGACGCGCATCTCCGATGACGAGTACCAGGGCACGCTGTACCTGGACCGCATGCAGGACCAGGACTATTACGGGCGTGGCATCTGCCGCTGGGAGTTCACCGGCGCGGGTGCCCTGCTCAAGGCCACCGGTGCGCAGGAAGAGACGCGGTTCCTGACCTTCGTGGATGCGCCGGAGCTGGTGGCCGGGAAGACGTATACGCGGTATTACCCGCTGCGCGATTATCCGCGTGCGGGTCAGCTCAACAACGACCCCGAACTTCCTGCCATTGATGACTATGCAGCTCGTGGGCGTGAACAACCTACCGAGTACGCCCCCAAGCTTCAGAACCAGCTCTTCTCAATCACGGTGGCTGCGACTGAAATCAAGTCATGACCATTACCAGCCAAGACTACGCCGCGCTAGCCGACGATGCCTACGTGGATCGCAAGGTCGGACGCAGGGAACCTGGTCAAGAAGAGAAGGTCTATCTCAACGGCAACCAGTACAAAGTACTGGAACATGTTGATGACCGACGAACGGGCTATCAGGGAACGGTCTACCAACGCGTCAGCACCAACGAAGTTGTCGTAGCCCATCGGGGTACCGAAGAGCTCATCAAGGATGGTGTTGTGACTGACGCCGCCATGGTGATCGCTCGAAGCAATCCGCAAGCCAGCCAGGCATTGCAGCTGGTCGCCCGCACGGTGACCGAGGCACGACGCTTTGGAGAGGAATCAGGCATATCGCCCCCCCAAGTGACCGTCACCGGCCACTCCCTCGGCGGCTCGCTCGCCCAGATCACCGCGCATCATTACGGCTTGAAGGGCGAGACCTTCAACGCCTACGGCGCAGTAAGCCTCACCAGCTACCGCATTCCGGAAGGTGGCCACAGCATGATCAACCACGTGATGGCCGCCGATGCGGTCAGCGCGGCGTCGCCGCATTTTGGCGAGGTGCGCATCTATGCCAGGCAGCAGGAGATCGACACGCTGTCCAAGGCGCAGTACAGCAACAGCGATCTCAATTTCCTGATCCGTGACTATCCCATCGCCGCTGCCGCCTCATCGCTGGACTCCCACAAAATGAGCAACTTTCATGGCGCCGAGTCCGTCTTGGTCTTCAGCAGTGCCCGCCAGCTGGCAGACACCAACGCACGCATGATCAGCGAGTACCGCAGCGACATCGACGGCCTGCGTACCGGTGCAACCGTCATTTCGCGGGGCGTTCCGGGCGGCGTGATCGATGCGTACGACAAACTGCGCGGCCCGCTCGAACCGGGCGAGCCCGCACGTCGCCAGACCGAGCAAGGTCGCCACGATCGCGACACTACCCGCATGGACGAACCGGGCCATCCCGGCTATTCCCTGTTCAAGGACGCCCAGCGCGGCGTACACGAGCAGGACGCCCGCGTTGGGCGCACCCCGGACCAGGCCAGCGACCAGCTCGCCGGCAGCCTCGCCACCCAGATGCACGCCGCAGGCGGCAGGCGCATCGACGCCGTGCTGATGAGCAACGACGCGGCCCACACCTTCGCCGTGCAGGGCAAGGTGGACGACCCTGCCCACCTGCGCGTCGCCGTGGCCACCGTCGCGGCCATGAATACCCCGCTGGAGCAGAGCAGCCGCCAACTGGATGCCGGCGCCGCCAGCCAGCAGCTGGAGCAGCAGAACCGGCAGCAGGCCGAGACCCAGACTGCCGCGCGCAGCATGACCGCCTGAAACCCGTGCTCGGAGGGGGGCCGTGCGACAATGCGGCACTCTCAGGAACTGACCCTCATGTCCAATCTGGCTCCCCTGCCCCCGTTGACGCCCGGCCGCTACCGTCACTTCAAGGGCGGCAACTACCAGGTGCTGGGCGTGGTGCGCCACAGCGAAACGCTGGAGCCGCTGGTGCTGTACCGCCCGCTCGATGCAGACCTGGGCGTCTGGGTGCGGCCTTACGACATGTTCGTTGCACAGGTCGAGGCCGATGGGGTCATGCGCCCACGCTTTGCGCTGGTCACGGCTGACTGATCTCCAACCGCCCTCCCGTAACGAAAAAGCGCCCCGAAGGGCGCTTTTTTGATTCAGAACTCCCCCGCCTTACGGCGTCGCGCTCTGCCCTGCCACGGCCGTGCTGTTGACGATGAACGGGTCACGCCCCGCATCCGCATAGCCGCTGCACGCCGTATCGCCCGGCGCCACCGGATCACAGGTCCACAGGCTGCGCGGCACCGTATCGCGCGTCTCGAAGCGCTCGCCGTTCCACACCAGGAAGCCCAGGTGCAGGCGGCCCCACTCGCCATACGTCCGCGGCTCGCCCTTGCCTTCGGCGCTTACGTCGGCATACCAGCGCAACGCCGGACCAAACTGCAGCTTGCCCGCGTCCAGCTTCACGCTCGTCGCTTCCACGCCGTAGCGCTTGCGGTCGCCATCGGACACCAGCGGCTGGGCCGGCATCACCTGCGCGGTGATGTCCTGCGGTGCCGCGCCCGCGGTCACCTGGTACACGCGCTCCTGCACAAGTGCCTCGCGGCAGCTGCCGGTGGAGAGGCGCATCGTCTCGCCGGCGATGCTTTCGGGGTGACGTCCGTCAACGCAGGTAAACGGGCCGGAGACCAGGTAAACCGTGGTGGCGGCATCGGCGCCCTCGAACGAACGCACCCAGATCCCGTTCTGCACGGCCAGGAAGTCCGGCCGCAGGCCGTAGCCCGGCACCGCCTTGAACCACGCCTTCTGGCTGACCTGACGCTCGCGCACGGCGCGCGGCAGCAGCAACTGCTGCTCCGGAATGGCCTTCAGCACGTTGGCCAGGTGGGCCGGCAGGGTGCCCTGGCACGCACCGATCAGCAGGTTGTCCTGCGTGGCCAAGCGCGCGGCCAGATCGTTCGGACAGCGTGCGCCCAGCTGGCGCTCGATGGCGTTGTTCTCGTTGACCAGGGTCGGTACGACCAGCGGACGCGGCACCGGCGGTGCATCAGGTGCAGGCGCGGTAACCGCCTCAGCCGGAGCAGCCGTGTCTGCCACTGCTACCGGGGACGGCGCCGGAACGCTGGCCGCAGGCGCCTCTGACGCCACCGAAGCAGCGGGCACAGCGACCGGTGCCGCGGCGGCAGGAGCGTGTACTGCAACAGCGGCAGCAGGCTCTGCTGCCGGCGTCGGCACCGCAGCCGCCTCAACCGCCGGCGGCGAGGCCTCAGGCGATTCAGTGACCGCTTCCATGACAGCGTCTGCGGGCACATCGCCGGCCATATCAGCGGACGTCTGATCTTCCATCACCGGTTCCGCTGCCGGAACGGCGACCGGGGCCGCTGCAGCATCGGATGCCGGCGCGGCTACCTGCTCTATGACCGCAGGCGCGGGCTCAACCGCGTCCTCCACGGACTGGGCGTGCGCGGCAGCCATCGCAAACGGCAGGAGCAGCAACAGCGAGGTGGAACGGCGGGCACTCAGGTGCCGGGAGTAAAGCGAAGCATTTCGCATATTTCGTCCTTGAAGCTGGAGTGGAATGACATGGACCGCAGCGATGCCATCGGCCATGGGGTGACGTTCGCCGAGCCCGGCAACCGCACACCTGAAACCGTGGAGACCCCTGATGGCACTCAAAGCCCCCTTTGAGCGCCCTTCCAACCATCGCCGCATTCCCAACGGCGACACCCTACACCAGTCGTGAAATCCGCGTCGCGACAAAGCCGGGAATATTTGAATTAGATCACAACTTTAAACACCCAAGATGGCAGTCAGGGGCAGATAGCGACGGATGTAAGGCCCAGAGCAGCGGCGGCCCGATTATTGCTGCACCGCACAGCGTGACTTCGTTCCGTCACATGAGGCCGCATCACGCCTGCATGGCACGCCCTTCGGGGTCAGGTTGAGCTTCGCAAGACCACGCCCTCTGTTCGCCACGTCCTCTGTTCGCCACGTCCTCTTCAGCCGTCGCCATCTTCCCGTCCATCGCCGTCTCCGTGCGGCCACACGCCGGAGTCACCACCAGCAACGCCACTAGCGCGGCGCCAACCATCGCACCTGATTGTCTTGCCATGAACTATTGATCTCCTGCCGGACCCGAGGCCAACGTGCGGTGCAGGCAGCGCACCGGCGTCATGGCACTCAGTCAATCTCCAGCGCTTTCTTCAGCGCAAGGGTCTGAACGACATCGGACGCCGCCGTTGCGCTCGGATCTCCCCTGAAGGCCACCCTGGCCAGAACCCGCTGCCGGGCGTGCATCGCAGAAATGTAGGCGTCATACCCCTGCATGCGGGTGCCCCACTGCTGGGAAAGAACGTTGAGCTCGTTGGTGAGGCGGGCAGTGTCGCTTTGCGTGGCTTGGACGCCGCCCGTCGTATTTCCACCGTCCACGCGCGCCTCGAATATCTGTCGCAGGGTGTCCTCCGCCTGCTCCATCGTATCCTCGAGGAACATGACCGTCTCGTTGAACTTCCGGTTCTCCATCATCTGGATGTTGACGCAGATCTGCCGCTGCTGCCCTGCGAGCGCATACCTGTCACCGAACTTGAGCACCGAGAAGACAGTCTCCATGCCGAGGCCGACCGCCTTCCTCCCACACACCTCCTTTACCAGGTAATCCGGCGCCACCTTCTGGATCTTCGCTCCTTCCGGCAGGCCCATGCCGAACCTGAGTGGGTCGAAGATCGCGCGAGCTTCATCGATCTGCACCTTGACCTGCTCCCACCGCTTTGCCTCCTTCGCATACACCATGGCGTCGTTGAAGAACTTCTGTATGTCCCCCACGATCGAGGTGATGTCGATCACCGGCGCGCCGGCTGCAGCGGTCTGCGGCGCCACTATCGTCAGCACGGAAATCATGGCGGCCAGCACGCGCAGGCGTCCGCGGCGGCTTCCAGTCCTGCATGTCCGTTGAGCACTACTCATCACAATCTCCCCCTCTCAGTTCGACCGGCACCGTGCAGGACCGGAACAAGAAAGGGAATTCGATTATTTCTGTAGATCCTGCCGGATCAGTTGGCGCGCACTACCAATGCGTCGTAGGGTGCCAGTGCGCCAACCTTACCGAAGCCCCCCAAGAGGCAGAGCGATATCGATATCGTGGGCGTATTGGATCCTGCGCTCCTGGATCGACGCTGCGCGCGACAACATGGATTTGAGTTCCCGGTTGACGGCGGAAGTTCCTTGCGCCGCGCGCGCACGCACGCGACCGACAAAGCGCAAAGACGTCGCTTCCAACGCGACTCGCGCGGAAACTGCGCACGGTTGACGCAGGGAACCGGCTCGGAGCGCGCCCACAGAAGAAGGAGGCTCATTGCTGAACGTCCTCTCCCAGATCTGAATTATGTCGCTACTGCAAGGCATTGAACGCCCGACATGCTGCACGCGAAATAGGTGAAATTGCAGCTGGCGACGCCCATTGAGTGGCACACCCTATCTTTCTCGACGCGCGCTACCCCAGCTACTGCCGACGTCAAGCCGGCCGGACCCCGTAGCCAATACCCGCCGCCCTACTTCATGCACTGGCTGAGCACGACTGGACAGGACGCTGCTTTAGCTGCCCTGCAGGCGGTCGATGCGACGTCTTCCGCCGCCGCCGTCGTGTCGCCCCGCCCTCCGAAGCTTGCGACGCGCCCGCCCGGCTGTGGCGCCCTGATGACCGCAATGCATTCGCCATGCGGCGCTGCGACGAGTACGCTGCAATCCGCTCCACAGGCGCTGACAGCGGTCTCCTTGGCGTCCTGTTCGGAGGGAGCAACCTTCGCCGCAAAGGCAGCGGTGCTACTGCTGGTAGCGATGGCGAACCACGGCTTGGCCACGCGCGTCATGCCCTCCGGCCCTGCCTCCGCATCCTCATTGGACACTTCCGGCGTGGAGCCGTCCTGCGTCTTCGGCTTGGCACGCGCCATGGCGGTGACAGCCCCGCGCCGCGCCAGCGGCTTCGCGATGTACTCCTTCGCACCCGGAAATTCGACGAACTTGGGACCCGCCACGTCGCCACTGGCCTCCAACAACAGGCGATGGGAAAAGCGTTCACGGCCGCTGTAGGCATACTTCCAGCCAGAGCAGAATGCCTCTTTGGGTGGGCTCTCGCAGCGAGTGCCGCCTTTCGCACTGCAGGCCGCCACCGCGCCGGCCCCTGCCTTCTCGCGGGACTCGCCTGGGCTCCAGTACATGCCGCCTTCGCTGCTATACGCAGGTGCCATGCACGAGTTCGCAAATGACAGCACCGGTGTGCAGGTGCCCTTGCACTGGGTCATTGCGTCCATGGCGGCGTCATTAGCCGTCTTTGCATTCAGTGCCGCATTCCAAATGCCTTGCTCGGTGCTGACCACGATGACACCCCACCAGTCGCGCGTAGCGTCCTCGCGGATCTTCACCTTGTTGGCGGCGCGGGCGGCGGCCGCGATGGCGGTTGCAGCCGCATCTTCCATCTGGGACAGGTAGCTGGCGTTGCCAGGACTCTGCTGCCAGCCACCCGCGCCGGGGATAGGAGCGCAACCCTGCACGCCCTGTCCACCGATCGGGTACTGGCCGGGCGGACATCCGCCCTCCGCTCTTGCCCAGAATGATGCAACGCCCAGCAGAACAAGTAATGCAACTCTCATGTGTCCCTCCTTGGAAACGCGGTGGTGTCAACGATGCATAACTGCGGCAATCCGCACGACTTGAACTCGGAAAACGGCATGGCGTTTCTTATCCGGGCAACAGCCGAACCGCCACACAATTGGATTTTGCAAGAGTCTCGCCCCCGCCCCAAACCGCGTCAAGCCTGCGGGTGCTGCGCGCTGCCGGCCGCGTATGTCGCAGACATGTGAGCGACATACCCCCAATGCGCGCGCCTCGTTCCGGGAAAGGTCGTTGAGCTCGGATGTCAGGCCGCGGTGTCGAACCCGCAACATCCTTTCCGACATGGAGAGAAAACCGAGAAAGGGAGGCTCACTTCTGAACCTCCCTCTGAATACTCGTGCTATTGCGGCGCTAGAACGCTTTGAATTCGGACATGCTGCAAGCCGAATAGACAACGCTGCACTCTTGACCAGAACCGAAATCTTCGCAGCGCTTCATGGCATTTGCCTTGGCAAGCTCAAGCGTCTCCGCTGCACTTGCCATCGTCTGCCCTATCGAGCCCTGCGGGCTCCTTTGCCTGAACTCAACGGTAGGATCGGCCATTGCAACGCATTGATTGTAGTAAGCAATCCGTAGCTTGCACGACTTCCCTCCCACGCGCTTGCAATCATCGAGTGCAGCAGAGACCGCAGCTCGTTTGGACTTATAAGAAACTGCAGTGCCAGTAGACATGTTTGAAGTGTCTTCAGCAATGGCGCCCCAACGTGTCTCCCACTTCCCAGTCGGCCTGGGGGACCCAGAGCTCTGACTACCGCCCGCACCTGGAATCGGCGCGCAACCCTGCACACCTTGGCCACCAATGGGGTACTGGCCTGGCGGACACCCTCCCTCAGCGCGGACAAGCAGGGGGACCATCAACAGAATCAGGAAAATCGCGCTCTTCATACTCTCAGGCTCTCAGAGATTCACTGCCGGACATGTGCAAGCTTAGTCATCAGGTCTTGGCGTTGCCATAGACCCCGGGCGTACGCTGATCCGGGGAGGACGGTCCCGTCGAAACCTTCATGGTACGTGGGCGACGCCAAGCATCGCTCCTATGCTGCCGCAGCAGCGCTTTCAAGAAAAGCAGAACTGTCGCTACTGACTAAGCGTATTGCGAAGCTGCTCAGCATCAGGTTGCTGAGCAATCTCCTTCAATGATTTGCAGATGAAAACAGAGGCTCATTACTGAACCTCCTCTATATCAATTCAGCCTAGACCGCTGCGCCCTGACGCCAACACAGCCAAAATTTACGTGAATCGCCATAGATCAACGGAAAGGCTTGAACTCAGACATGCTACATGCGGAATAGACGACGCTGCATTCCTGGCCTGCTCCGAATGCCGCGCAGTCTTTCATCGCGCCAGCAGTAGCCAACTCAAGAGTCTCCGCCGCCACGTGGCGCGATTCAGCGTTTCCTGCCGTGCGCTGACGACTCGCAATGGTCGGATCGGCAATTGCCACACATTGGTCGTAGTAGGCCACTCGCAGTTTGCAACTGCGTCCGCCCGCCTGCTCACAGACCTTCATCGCGGCCGCAGTGGCTTCGCGCTTCGACCTCTGTGAAACCGATATTCCCGTAGCAAGAGTAGACGAATCCTCTACGACCGCACCCCATCTCGTCTCCCACTTTCCCGTCGGCTTGGGGGCTGGCGCGGTTGCGCCCCCACCAGATGCACCGGGTATGGGCGCACAACCTTGAACACCTTGGCCACCTATGGGGTACTGACCAGGAGGGCACCCACCTTCTGCGTGTACACCGTAGGAAAGCAGCCCCAAAACAATCGCCAGCAAAATTCTCATCGAAACCTCACCAAGTAGACATCAGCTGCTCGAACGACATCATCGCGTCGGAGCCTGGCCCAGCTGTCCCACTTTAGCGGCATCTGCCGCCGGGGAAGGACCATAATGTCTCATCATCGTGTCTTGATTGTTTGCCATTGACGTGCCTCCGCCAGAATGACCTGAATTATGAGTCTGCTGCGGCGTCGAGCCCGGCGGCTGGCCCTGTGCACCCGGCTGTGCCGGAATCGGACCGCCACCGATCTGGGAATATGCCATGAAGCTGCCCAGCGTACCCTGGAAAAAGAACGCGGCTATTGGGGGCGTCAGAATGAGGGTGGTGAGGATCAAGCCCATGCCGCCCTGCTGCACGGCCTAGCTGGTGAGGCCGTCGGAAGAGTCGCCTTTTAGCAGCAACTCTTTGAACGCTGCGCCGCCCCATAATGCGACGAAAACGCGAATGACGATGTCGAGTGCGATTGAGACCAGCACCGCCCTCAAGCACATTGTGCTTAGGCCGTAGGGCAGCTACGTCGTAAGCGAGGCAGCGTGTCGCTTCCGGCCAAGCTCGCCGCAAAACTGCGCAGGCACATTGCGTTCAACACGCTCACTCAATCCGAACTGAATAAAAAAAAGGAGAATCATCACTGAACCTCCTTTCTCTGGCTTTGATCCCCACCGGAATCAGAAAGCCTTGAACTCGGACATGCTGCATGCCGAGTAGGTGATCGAACAGCCACTATTCTCGGCGACCGAACACCCCTTCATCGCCAATTCTTTGGCCTGCTCCGCAGTACCTGCGCTATATGTACTCGACTTTCCGCCCGTTCCACCCTGACTACGTGGTTTCGGATCGGCAACTGCAATGCATTGATTGTGGTAAGTCGCAGTGACTTCGCACTTCAATCCACCTCCGGCCCGACACTGCTCTATCGCGACCTTGCCAGCCTCCCGCTTGCTCCGCTTGGACTCCGACACACCGGTCGCCAGCGGGACGCCACGCGCATTTGCGCTGGAATCCTCAGCAATAGCTCCCCAACGCGTTTCCCATTTGCCGGTTGCCCGAGGCGATGACGTGCCCGCGGCCGATCCCCCGCCACCGGGGATAGGCGCACATCCTTGCACGCCCTGACCGCCCACTGGATATTGGCCGGGCGGGCATGAGCCTTCTGCAAAGGCAGCAAGCGGTGCGAGCAGCAGTAGTGCAAAAGCTACAAATCTCATCACGAACGTCTCCAAATCTCTATCCGCCAAACTCGTTTCGGATGAATCAAGTGGTCTTATTCGCAGCTCCCAACCTGCCGGTATCAGGGTTCGGAGCCGGCGCGTTATGCGTCCCTGTGTAGGCCCGTCCATCACTTACTTGGTTGCTATTCGTGTGACTGTTTACGTTATTGTTCTGCGTCTGCTGCGGCGTATACGAACCCGGCGACTGGCCCTGCGGACCAGGCTGGGCACCGGCGGCGCCACCTATCTGCGAATATGCCATGAAGCTACCCAGCGTGCCCTGGAAGAAGAATGCGGCCATTGGGGGCGCAGTCAGAATCAAGGTGGTGAGGATCAACCCCATGCCGCCCTGCTGCATGGCCTGGCTGGTGAGACCTTCCGTCGATCCACCGTCCGACAGGAACTGTTCGAACGCTGCACGGGCCCAGAAGGCGACCGATACGCGGATGACCATGTCCAGTGCGATGGAGACCATCGCCGCCAGTACAGCCATCGAGAACATCGTGCCTATGCCGTAGAACAGCCACTTCTGGAATAGCTGCTTGGTCTGGTCGAACAGCAGGCACAGGATGAACAATGGGCCGAAGCCGACGAACAGCGCCATGGCGATCTGATACAGCAGCAGCATGGAGCCCGCCACCACGGCGGGGCCGCCGGTACCGAGACCAATAAACAGCTGTGCCTGCGTCTTGTCACTGCTGATGCTGGGGTCGTCGACCACCTTGATGGCGTCAACGCTCGACAGCGCCACCTGCATCCAGCCCAGCGCCTGGTCGATCTGCTTCTCCGGCGGGTCATTCTTGCCGGTGACAACGGTCGAGATCACACCCTTGACGTCCTTCGTGAGGAAGTCCTGGATACTGGTGCCGAAGATGGCCATGCTGGTAGCGACGCTGACGATGAGCGCCGCGCGCGCCATGTTGGTGACCAGCGCCATCATCGAATCACGGCTCTGGCCGGTGACGATGCGGTAGCCCTGGATCAGGACCCAAAGCGTCATCAGTACCAAGGCGATGCCACCTACCCAGGTCATCATGTTGTTCAGCATTTCGATGCCGAACTTGTTGATGCGGTCTTCCAGGTAGCTGAGGATCAGCCGGAAGAATACGAAGTCGCCGATCGACTGGATACGCGTGGCGTACCCAAGCAGGTCCTGCAGGCCTCCCGAGAAGTCAAAATTTGCGATCGATTCGAGCTTCATTTCCATAGTCCTTTGGTCTTCCCACTTTCCAGGGCCCTGCACGCCTGATGCGGGCAGGGCTCATGCCGCTCAATCAACGCTCAGGGCGCCCTTCAGAGCCACCGTCTGCACGATATCGCCCAGCAGCTTGTTCTTCGGGTTGCCCTTCAGGGCAGCCTTGGCCAACACGTTCTGGTTCTGCTCCTGGCCCGCGATGTAGGCGTCGTACGCCATCATGCGCGTTCCCCACTGCTGGGCCATGACGTTCAGCTCGTTGCCCAAACGCAGCGTATCGCTGTCTGCGGCCTGCACGGCACCGGTCTTGTTGCTGCCGATGCGGCTCATGAAGTTCTTGTACATCTGCTCCTGCGCCTTCTTGATGGTCTCTTCAAGGAAGTCGATGGAGTCGTTGTACTTGCGGTTCTGCATCATGCGGATGTTCACGCAGATCTGCGCCTGCTGCGAGGCAATGTCGCCATCACTGATGCCGGTCAGCGACGCCACGGTCCTCAGGTCGAAGCCCAAGGCCTTCTTGCCGCAAGCCTCCTCAACCAGATACTTGGGCGGCACCTTTTCGAGCTTCGCGCCGTCGGGCAAACCCACGATGTAGTTGAACGCATCGAAGATGGCCCGCACTTCATCGATCTGCTGCTTGATCTGGTTCCAACGCACCGCTTCCTTGGCATAGGTGGTGGTGTCGGAGATCCACGAGCGGATATCGCCGATGATCGAGGTGATGTCGATGACCGGCATGCCCGCGTACGCATTCTGCGTTCCCAGCAGCAAGGCGATGCTCAGCACGCCTGCGCGCAGTCGCATGCGCTTGGCGGGACGAGCCTTGGTCGTGTTGTTGGTCGAGATGTTCATTGCACCCTCCAATGTCATGTTGCTCATGATCCGTATCCTTACGTCAGGCCGCGTCCGAGCTGGCCGCTGACGGCTTGCCCGATCCTTTGCGATTCTTGTAGAACTCTTCCAGCCACTGCTCCGGGGTCAGCTCACTGACCGGCGTGCGCGCCCGGGCCGATGCGGTCTGCAGCACCCGGTGCATGATGTCGATGTTGTCGGTGGACGCCGAGATGACCGACAGAATGTCGTCCATGCCACGCAGGTTGAGCTGGCACACGCTCGATGCGTGGCCCTGCTTGACCAGGAAGCAGCGCGAGCGCTCGTCCAGTGCGGTGACCACGCGGAATTCGGCTTCCGTCAGCTTCAGGCCGTCCATGTAGTCCGACTTGCTGGCGTTCGGGTTCGGCAGCAGGATCAGCGTGGCGGTCTGCTCGATCAGCGCGGCGGAGATGTCGCTCTTCAGCGCATCTTCCGGGCTCTGCGTGGCGAAGATGCCCAGGCCGTTCTGCTTACGGATGGTCTTCTGCTTGTTCTTGGCGAATTCCTTCAGGCCACCCTCGCCGTCCAGGATTTTCCAGAATTCGTCCATCACGTAGATCAGCGGACGACCGTCAATCAGCGATTCCAGCTTGTGCAGCAGGTAATTGATCACCGGCACGCGCACTTCGGGGTTGTCGATGATGTCGGTGTAATCGAACCCGATGATGTTGGCCTTGCTCAGGTCGATGGTATCGACCGGGTTGTCGAACACCCAGCCCAGCGAGTTGCCCGACGTCCAGCGGCGCATGCGCGCGTACAGGCCGTCATCGCCCATGTTGGGCAGGCTCTTCTGGAAGTTGGTCATGCTGCGCAGGTGCATCGGGGTGTCGAGCATGCTCTCCACGCCGCGGTAGATGTCCTCTTCCTCGCGGGCGCTGTATTCCTTCTTGCCGGCCAGCACCTTGATCAGGTCGGCCAGGAACTGCACGTTGGCTTCATTGTTCTCGCACTGGAACGGGTTGAAGCCGGTGGCCGAACCGTTCTCCAGTGCCAGGTAGTTGCCGCCGCAGGCACGCACGAAGATCTCCGCGCCGCGATCCTTGTCGAAGAAGAAGATCGTGGGCGACGGGTCGTACTTCTGCACCTGGCTGAGCAGGAAGTTGATCAGCGCGGTCTTACCGGTACCGGACTTACCAATCACCATGGTGTTGGCGATGGCCTTCTCACCCAGCGAATTCTCCGACGGGTGGGTGGCGTGGAAGTTGAAGTAGTACGGCTGGCCGTTGGTGGTCTGCAGCGTGGTAACGCAGTCACCCCACGGATTGTTGTGCTGCTTGCCGGTGGCGAAGTTGTGCAGCGGCGACAGGCCCAGGAAGTTCAGCGAGCTCAGGTTCGCCAGGCGGGTACGGTAGCGCCAGTTGCCCGGAAGCTGTGCGTAGAACGCCGAGGTGACAGCCAGGTCTTCCTTCACCGACACGAAGCCGGCATTGGACAGCTCGGCGCGGGTGCTCGCCACGTTCTGGGAGAGCTTGGCCTGGCTGTCGCCGTACACGGCCAGCGTGTAATGGTACTCGCCCAGCACGAAGTTGCCGGACGACAGCTGGTCCATGGCCTGGTCCAGCTCGATGATCTGGCTCACGGCCTTGTCGCCGGAGGAGATCATCATGCCCTTGGTACG
The DNA here is from genome assembly GCF_057839485.1 of Stenotrophomonas sp. KH_036_B. Taxonomy (NCBI): domain Bacteria; kingdom Pseudomonadati; phylum Pseudomonadota; class Gammaproteobacteria; order Lysobacterales; family Lysobacteraceae; genus Stenotrophomonas; species Stenotrophomonas sp. KH_036_B. The sequence goes on from NZ_CM174491.1 coordinate 2,566,267, forward strand.
GTCGAGCACCTTCAGCGCGTCCTGGCGGCCCATGGGGCTGAAGGAATGCGTGACGACGTACTCGAAGTCCAGGTACTTCAGGCCATTGAGAATGCCCGGGTAGGTCCCCTCGGCAAACTCCTTGATATTGAGGATCGCGCCGAAATGGTTGACACCATTGGGCGTTGCGATCACGAAATCGCCGGTCTTGGCCGAGAACATGTGCTTGCTGACCGGCAGGAAGTCCTTGATCGGGGCCGACAACACCGGCACCGGTTCATCGATGCGGTTGATCAGGTACCCGAAGAACTCCAGGGTCTCGGAGAACACGATGCCGTTCTTGGCCTCGTACATGCCCAGACGGTACGGCGCGTAGTCGCGGATCACCGCTTCGACGTTGCCGGCCAGCTCCATCAGCTTCTCGATGGCCTGGGTCTGCTCGGCCTGCAGCTTGCTGACGTCGGCCGACTTTTCCACGAAGCGCTTACCGGTCACGACCGGGCGGTACAGCATGGTCAGGTACAGCTCGTTCTGCATGATGCGCTGCGAGGACAGCATGCCCATGTACTGATCGGACACGTCCTGGTTGAACTTCTGCTTGAACGTGCTCTTGCCCTTCAGGGTGCGGCGGCGGCGGATGTCGTGGGCCCAGAACGCCACGTTGACGAAGTCCGGCGCACGCAGCGTCTGCAGGAGGCGGTTGAAGGTGTTGTGCTTGTGCTCAAGCTCCCACTCCTCACGGCCCACGAACGGCAGACCCTCCAGGTGCCAGGTCAACAGATAGTCGCCGCCCGTCGTCTTGACCACATTGGTGGACACGTGCGACGACAGCGGGATGAATTCGGCAATGGAGGTGTCTGGGCTGAACATGCTGCTGATTCCGATGAGGGGTCTTCGGTAAGTCGGAATGGCCCGGGCAGGTGCTGCCAGGGCCATTCCGGCACCTCAATCCTTGGGTGCCGGTTTGGTGCGGTAGTGATTCGGGCTGAACACCCACATGCCGTCATGATCCTGCACGTTGCGCACCTTCAACTTGAACTGCAGCCGAAGGCCCATCAACCGGAAGATCATTTCGTCGCGCTTGGCCATGTGTCGCATCACGAACACAGCCACCGGAATGCTGGCCAGGTACCAGAAGTTCGTATAGACACTCAGCAGGAACAGGCCACCGACGACGAAAAAGAACGGCACGTAGGGAACGCCCATGAACATCGCTGGGCGTGTGCAGCCGCGAAAAACGACGTTCTTATGCACTGTAGTACTGCAGGGTGTTGGTCAGCATCGCGCTGCAGGCGCTGTTGTCCGAGCTGTCACCCAGCAGCATGCTGGCGATCTGGCCGGCCGCACCGATCAGCAGGCCACCGATCAGGATCGGCGCCACGTCGGCAATGCGCTTGTGCGCGAAGGCGATCTGGTAACCGGCGAAGATGACCGCGATGGTCACCACGGCGATCGAGGCGATGCTCAGCAGACCGTTGATGCTGTCGAAGAAGCCGCACACCTTCTCGTCGGTGCCACCGAAATCCTGGGCGAAGGCCTGCGGAACGAACATGGCGCCGACGAACGCGGTGGCCATCAGCACGGTCTTGAGGGTGCGCTGGGCGTTGACGAGATCGAGATTGAATCGCTTCATGGGTGGATATCCTTGTTGATGGGCTTGCATTACTGAGTGGCCAATCGGGGGCTTGACCGTGCCGCGCCCGCGTCAAAAGACGAAGGCTGCATCCCCTGCGGGAACCGGTGGTGCCGCCGGCATGGGAACCGGCGGGTTGTATTGCGGGGTTGACGATGCCGTCGGAACGGGCGCATTGCGCTCGCTCCACGGCCGGAGCATGACGGGGGCTTCAGGTGCGGCACCGAGCTGCGGCGACACAGCCGGTGCCTGCATCTGCACCCGCTGCGGCGCGGCCGGCGCCTGGGTCATGTTGCGATCCACCGCGCCCAGCACCACGCGTGACAACGCCTGGTCGGCCAGATTGACCAGGCTGCCGCGGGCCATGGCCGAGGTCGACGGGTAGACGACATAGGCGCGTGCCGGGTCGTCCGCGAGCGCCTGTGCGACGGCAGCGCCCTGGGCGATCACACGGCTCTGCGCGGCCGACTCGAACTGCGGATGGTGCTCGACCTTCACTTCGCGCCGTGCGCTGCGCGGCAGCACGTTGATCGGGGCGACGCCATCGGCCGCGGCCACGCGCTGGCTGCGCTGGATGGAGTCGTAGATCTTCTGCACGTACCCGTGGCGGAAACCGGTAGTGAAGTTGCCCGAGTAGTAGCAGCTGAACGACTTGCCCCAATCGCCGCCCGAGCGCTTGTAGCACTCGGCCAGGATGCGCGAACCGGCCACCAGGTTGTCGCACTGGCGGAAGGCCTTCTCGTACGAGTCCAGGCCGTATTTGGGCAGGTTGTAGCGGTTGACCTGGGCAAGGCCGACGGAGAAGTTGTAGCCCTTCTCTTCCAGCATGCGCACGGTGGCGATGGCTTCATCGAGCTGCTTGGGCTGGCGCGCCAGCGCACCGCCCACCACGCCGATGGCGTAGGGGTTGCGCGAGGACTCCACGTTGATCACGTGCTGCATGATGTCCATGGGCACCGCCATGTCCTGGCAGGCAAGCATTTCCAGTCCTGGAAGCATCAGTGCTGCCCTCCCTGTGCACGGCCGGGATTGAAGTCGATACCGGTGATGTAGCGCGAGCCGGCATGCGCCTTGATGTGGACCACGATGTCGATGGTCATCATCAGCAGGCGCTTGATGACGTCGAACTCCAGGCCGGAGCCTTCGGTGGATGCCTTCACCATCAGCGCCAGCTGGTCCCAGGTCTGCTCCGGGCTGCCGGCATGGCAGCTGGTGATCGAACCCGGGTGGCCGGAGGCGCAGTTGCGGATGAAGTAGAACGCCTCATCGCCGCGCAGCTCGGCGAGGATGATGCGTTCGGGCTTCATGCGCAGGCACGCCTCCATGCAGCTCTTGGCGGTCACGTTGCTGGTGCTCTGCCCGCCCTTGGAATACAGCAGGTGCACTACGTTGGGCTGCGACAGGAACAGCTCGCGGGCGTCCTCGATGGTGACCAGGCGTTCGCCGTCCGGAATGTGGTTGACCAGGGCCTTCATGAAGGTGGTCTTGCCGCTACCGGTGGCGCCGGACACCACGATGTTCTTGCGGTACTTCACCGCACGCCGGAAGAACTCGGCGTACTCGCGGGAGGCACGCAGCTCGATCAGCTCGCGGTCCTGCTCGCTGAGGCTGCCGTCCTGCTCCAGGATCTGGTTGAAGAAACCGTCTTCGTGGTACTGGCTCAGCGTCTTGGTGTGCTTGGACGGCAGACGGATCGTGATCGACACCTTGCCCGCATCGCAGGCCGGCGGGATCACGAACTGGGCGCGCTGCCCGGTCGGGAAGGTGAGCGACACCACCGGGTCAGCGTCGGTAATACGCTGACCGGTGTTGCTTTCATTCACCACGGCCGTGCAGAACTGCCGGGCCCGCTCGAAGGTCAGGCCCGGCACGTCCACGCGCTCCCACCCCGCCCGGGTTTCCAGGTACAGCTCGCCGGGACGGTTGATACAGATTTCCGTCACGTCCGGCGAGCTCATGTACTCGGCAATTCCCAGCACTTCGTACTGATAGCGCAGGAAATCACTGGAGACTTGGGCGATGGGGGCCACTTCTGCATCCATGGTCAGGTCACTTCGTTACCGGCTTCCCAGCACTTGGCTGAAGTCGACATCCTTGGCGACATATACGTTGATACGGGTACCCTGGTTGATGGTCACCGTCGGCGGACGACGCTGTGCCAGCGCCTCACCGGCCAGGCGTTCCATCTGTCGGGCGGTGGCGCTCTCATACGGGGACTGCACCGCCAAGCCGCTGCCGGTGATGGTCGTGCTTTCCGGGCCGTGTTCGGCGGCGGCGTACTTGAAGGCGTCCGCCAGCAGGCTGATCATCAATGCAGACGCGACGCGGCTGCCCCAATGCGCGGAGTACTGACCCGGCATGCCGGCGCCGCCCAGACCGTCGATACCCGGGCTGGACATGGCCACGTCGATGCCGTTCGGGGTGGTGACGCGGTCCCAGATCACTTCGACGCGATCACCGACCGGGCCACCGCCGTAGGAACCATAGATCTTGGAACCCTTGGGCAGCAGCAGCGTGCGACCGTTGATGGAGTACACCGGTTCGGTCAGCAGGCACGAGGTGTAGCCGGCGAAGTCGCTGATGATGCGGGTTTCCAGGATGCAGCGCAGGTAGGTGCCGCGCACCAGCAGCGCATCCGGCGAACGGATGAACGATGCATTGGACACATCATCCACGTCCGGACCGCGGCGCACGCGTTCCGGCGCGGCCGGCTGGCCGCCGTTGCTGGCCTGGATGGCGGCCATCATCATCTTGCTGTAGTCGTCGTTCGCACCTGCGCCTTCCGTGCCATCACCCTGGCCCACGCCCGGGCCACCGCCCGTACGACGATCCATCAGGGTCGGGCCACGGTCGATCTCGCGTTCCTGCGGCGGCGGCATCATCGCCGCCATGCGGGCCTCGCGGCTGTCGTTCTCCGGCAGCGGCGGCAGCATCGGAATCGGCTGGGCATCGGACGGCAGCGGCGGCACGCCACCGACCGAATCCGGCCCCAGGCGCGGCATTTCGGGAGCCGACGCACGCGTGGTTTCAGCCTTCTTGACCGGCTCCTCCTCGGTGCCCTTGCGGAACAGCAGGAAGCCCATGGCGATCAGCAGCACCAGGATGCCACCCATGAACGCAAGGGCCTTTCGGTTCAGGCGCTGCTCTTCGGCCGAGCGCAGCTGCGGCGCGCCGGCATCCAGATCCGGTGCCTGCGAGGCCTGTGCGTTGCCAAAGTACGGATTGGAGGGATCTACGCCGCCCTGGCCGGCGCCGTACTCGCGCTGTCCGTCATCTCGAATGTCGTTCGGGTCGTTGCCCGGAGTGTTGTGCTGGCTCATTTCTTCACGTTCCTTCGCAGGCCGACAACGTTCTCGCCGTGGCGGACCACCAGGTACGGGTAGGTCCCATGGACGATGAGGGTATTGCCTTCCACGGTGGTGTTGACCACGTATTCCTCACCATACTCTTCATCCCGGCCAAACACGGCGGGGAAAATGCCGGTCTTGTACTCGGGTGAGTTCGGCAGCTTGACGTAGGTAAAGCGGCTGTCGTCGTAGACATTGACCGGAATCAACCAGCCCATCTTCTTGGCGCGACGGGTCGAGTACGAGTAGTCAAAGTTGTACTGGCGATCCTTGGCCAGCTCGGTGCTGAGCAATGGCTTGGCTTCTTCCTGCACCGCCGCCTGGGCGGTACCGAATTCGGTGTCGCTGGGATAGCTGAAGGCGATCTTGTACTGCACGCCTGCGCGACGGGCCTGTTCCAGCTGGCGCCAGTCGGTCGCCACCACCTTCAGTTCGAAGATGTACGAATGCGTTTCGGTGCGCACCATCATGTTGGTGTCGACGTCGACGTTCTTCGGCTTGAGATAGAACACGTTCTCGCGACGGGTCAGCTCCCAGCCGCTGCTGAAGCCGGTGCTGTAGTCCAGGATCTTCTCGTTCGGGCTCAGCTCGATCTGGGTGGTCAGACCCAGGCCGGTGCGCACGGGATAGATGCGGTCCTGCTCGTATTCGTAGTGATCCACTGCCTGTGCAGACGCACCTGCGGAGAACATCAACGACAGCATCGACACGACGGCCAATGCTCCTCCTTTTACCTTTCGACTACTCATCGGTTGCTTGCTCCATCAGCAGTTCCGGTGGAAATTCCCTGAGCCGGCCTCATGGCCGGTTGCCCCTGCATCTGTTGTCCCTGGCCCGGCTGGGCCGGATACGCGCCCTGCGGCACCTGCTGGCCCGGGTACGGCTGTCCCTGCGCCGGCTGCTGCGGATAGCCCTGCGGCGGCACGGCGACCGGCTGGCCGGTGACCGGGTCGATCGCGGGCGCGGCGGCGGCCGCCTGGGCAGCGTCATACGCCGCCTGCTGGACCTGCTCGCCCTGCTGCTGCAGCGCGGCGTCGTCCGGACCCGGAATACCGCGGGAATAATCGTTGTCCACGCGGTACTCGAATACTTCCATGCCCAGCGGGTTGAGGATGCGTTCCTGCTCGGACAATGCCAGCTTGCCGTCGTAACGGAAGCGCAGGGTCACCAGCTGGTTGTCCAGGTAGTTGGTGGTGCTCTTGATCTTGTCGTAGATGCTGCGCTGGATGCGCACCGACGCGCCGCGGAAGCCGCCATTGGGCTGGGCTTCGAGCGGGGTGATGCTGAGGATCTTCACCCGGATGGCGCGTTCCTTGCCGTACAGCAGGATCGGGCTCTGCGGGTTGTTGCCCGCATAACGGGCGCGCACCGCATCGCTGACCGGCTTGCTGGACATCACGTGCACCAGCTGCCAGTCGCGCAGGCCCATCACCGCGAAGTCGTACGACTCGCGCGCCATGACGTACTGCGCCACGTTGCTGCGGTTGATCGCATCACTGGCGGTGATGGTCTGCCCTTCAAAGTTGCCCGTCAGCTTGGCCACGGTCGCGGTGCCGCTGTAGGCATCGGCCATCACCAGGAACGGCACCTTCTCCTTCAGCGGCAGCATGTAGTAGTAGCCGCCAGCCAAGGCAAGCGACATCACCAGCGACGACCCTGCCACCCACCATGCACGGCGCTCGCTGCGGCGTGCCAGGTCGGCCACGGTGATCTCGTAGCTCACCGCCTTGGAGACGGCCTGGTCCACTTTCGGGCTGTTGCCTGCGTCCTTCTTTCGGAACATGGAATTCATCCGTACTGCTGGAATATCAATGGGCACGACACCCCAACGCCAGGCGTGGGGAACATCGCGGTTGCCTGATCCCTACCGGCTCAGCTTCCGCTGGCCGCGTCGGCGCCGCCGGCCGAGGCGGTAGAGGCGGAAGCGGACTGGACCACGATCTGGTTGCCGACGATGGAGATCGACACACCCTGCCCCGCATACGCGGAGGTGAGATCGATGACCGCCTGCTGCGGATTGGTGGTGGTGATGTTGGCGACCGCGCCATACAGCGTGTAGTCCGAGGTCAGGCGGTAATCCAGGGTCATCCCCGAATCCTTGGCCCAACGCTCGAGCATGGTCTTCAACGTGCCGTCCATGGGAGATGCCTGGTACACGTAGCTGCTGTACAGGGGAATTTCCATGGTGGTGCTGGCGAAACGATTCACCGGCTTCCAGCGGCCGCCGAAATCCGGCGCGGGCTTGGTTGCGCAACCGGCCATCAGCACGGCAACAGCGACGATGGCAACAGTGCAACCCTTAGATAGAAACGCTTGCTTCATACGGACTTCCCTATGACGTACGGAATAGCGGCTTTTAGCCCGGAAATAACGGCAACACATCGACCCGTCGCGGCCTGCTGTCAGGCGCGACGAACCAACGTTGGATGCAAGCTGCAACACCTTTCACTGGTGCAACCGGGCCCCCGCCCCGTCTGGTGTGAAAACGCCCCGAACGCGTGTCCGGCCCCTGCGCCTTCACCCCTCAACCCGAGAAAAGCCATCCATGTTCCTCTTGGTAGTACTTCAGTGCATGTCTTCCAGCACTGTCCTCAACAACAAATGCGTGACGTATGGAACGTCCATCACAAATACGATGCCACAACTTCGCGTCAAATCAACGTCAAGCATGACAAATTTTTAACCTTCACATCCATTTTCCGAGACACACGTCACACGTTTTCACGCGTGACGCCTACAAATCCAACATCGGCACGGCGGTCTTCGGCAGCAGGCGCGATGTGAAATAACGGTCCTGGTAGTACTTGATCTTGTCGCATTTGACCGGGTGCGGAATGCCTTCGTACAGGAAGACCTCGTGGTCGTTGCCCATGGCCTTGAGCTCCTGCGGCAGCATCAGCGCACGGCGCTCCTCGGTGAAGCTGTGGGTCTTCTCACGCGCATGGGTGACGTTCTTCTTGCGCACGGTGGTGTAGCCGAGCATTTCCGAATAGTCGTTGGCATCCTGCTGTTCGCGCGGCGCGTACAGGATCTGCAGGGCGTGATTGGTGATGATGGTGCGCGACACGTCCTTGCCGTAGGTGGCATCGAGCTGGGCCATGCTCTGGATGATCGGCAGCAGGCGCACGTTGTAGCCGGCCATGTAGGACACGGCCGAAGCGATGATGTCGACCTTGCCGATCGCGGTGAATTCGTCCATCAACAGCAGGCACTGGTACTTCAGGTCCGGATTGGACTTGGGCAGTTCCTTGGTGTTGAGGTTGATGATCTGGCTGAAGAACAGGTTGATGATCAGGCGACTCTCGGCCAGCTTGTTGGGCTGGATGCCGATGTAGATGGTCATCTTCTTCTTGCGCAGGTCGGTGAGCAGGAAGTCGTTGGCGCTGGTGGCCTTGTCCAGCACCGGGTTGATCCAGGCGTTGAGCGGCTCCTTGAACGTGCCCATGATCGAGGCGAAGGTCTCATCGGCCTGCGACAGCATGTTGGCGAACGCCGAGCGCGCATTGCTGCTCAGGAACTTCTGCTCCGACAGCGCCTTGAGGTACTTCTTGAGATCGCTGCCGTCGCCGGTGGACAAGCGGAAGATGGCGCCCAGCGTCGGCGTGCCCTGCCCGGACGGGAAGCCCATCCGGCGCTCATCGTCCCAGTTCTCGAACAGGTACAGCGAGAAGGCCATGAACGCGTTGCGGGCCTGGCTGATCCAGAACTTCTGGTCATCGGACCCATCCGGATACAGCATCGCGGCGATGCTCATCAGTTCCGAGACACGGAACGCCTGGTCGTCGGACACGTAGCTGAGCGGATTCCAGCGATGGGTGCGGCGATCTTCGGCGAACGGGTTGAACAGGAACACCTCATGGCCCTGGCCGGCGCGCCAGCCACTGGTGAGGTCGAAGTTTTCCTGCTTGATGTCCAGCACCACCACCGACTCGCCGTACTCCAGCAGGTTCGGAATGACCACGCCCACGCCCTTGCCCGAGCGGGTCGGCGCGGCCAGGATCACGAACTGCTGGCCACTGAGCCGCACCAGCTTGCCGCCGAAGCTGCCCACCACGATGCCGTTGTCGGACTTCTTGAACAGCCCATGCTTGGCCAGGTCCGAGGCCGCCGCGAAGCGCGCATCACCGTGCAGCGACTTCTTCTTGGGCTTGAACATGAGGAACAGCACGACCAGGCACAGCAGCGCCGGCAGGCCGAAGCCCACCGCGCCAGCCGCCTTGATCTTGGTCAGGTACGGCGCCACCGCAGGCTGGTCCATCGCCTGGATGTACTGGTAATAGGTGCTCCAGGTGAACAGCCCGGTGTCCAGGCGCAGGAACAGCAAGGTGAGATACCCGGCGAGGCAGTAGCCGACAAGCGCGGTCAACAGCACGACGACAGCGGTGACAACAATCTTCTGCGTGGACAAACCCAATCCTCCATGACGCGCCCCAAGGCGCTACGGCTAGCGCCGACGCCTGCGTGGCGTCGAGCGCGTTTCTGTCGTCTCATCTTCCAGACTGACCACCTTCTCCTCTTCGAGCAGCAGCAACCATTGCCTGTGCGCCTGGTCCAGCGACACTACATCGGTCACGCGTGTTCCGTCAGAGGTGAAAACGGCATAGCCGAACACATCGGCCGGACTGTAGACCGGCGAATATGTCAGTGCCACCAGCTGAAATCTGCCGTCGACCCGCAACACATGAGGGTACTCGACCATCACGCATGCTCCCCGGATCGACGCCAATGGCGGCATGCTAATGCACGTTGAGCGCGATGCCAATCAGAAATTACCGACAATACGCATGTAGATACAGGTGTATTCGCGACAATGTTGCGCGTGGCGGGACAATGGAACGGGATCGCGTTCAACAGATCACCCCACGCCATCAAGGTAGCGGGTGCTTCCGTTGCGTCGCACCGCGGTCAACTGCTGGCGTCGATGTTGCGCGCCGTAGGACACGTGGACCCATTGCCCGAACTCGTCGATCAACTGATCGAACGGCAGCCCGAGCGCCACGATCCGCCGCGCCAGCGCCATGGAGGTCATGCCGTTGACGTGGATGTCGGCGGCCTGGCCGGATCGATGCTGGCTGCCGGGCACACCACCGACCGCGCGATTGACCGCCGCCGAACGAAACGCCGAGGTGATGTACACCGGTTTCCCTACCGCATCGCGCAACGGCTGCAGGATGTGCGTGGCCAATGCGAGCAACGCGGCACGCTCGCGGCGAGTGGGCGCGTTGGCCAGACCGGTCGAGGTCGCGGTGAGCTCCTCGAGACTGAAATTCGGGGTCAGCTGCACCCGCTCGCCTCGCCTGCAGAAAGACGCTCAAGCCTGCGGTGAGCGCTGCGGCGCGCCGTGAAGATCGCGTGAAACCAACGTGAAATGGCGCCGGATGGCGGGTCAATCGAGTTGCAGCCGCGCACGCCGGACCACAGCATTCCAGTGGCGAAGGCCACGATTTCAGGCGTATGGTGCGCCGCAGCAGTACAATAGCTGGCCTCGTTCTGTCCCACTGCCGTCCCATGACCCCCACTACCCTCCCCTTGGCCGCGCGGTTGTCTGCCCGCGAGCGGACGCTGATCATTCTGGCGCTGTCGCTGGGCGGCTTTGCCATCGGCACCAGCGAATTCGCCAGCATGGGGCTGATGCTGGAAATCAGCCGCGGGCTGTCGATCAGCGAGACCCAGGTGGGTCATCTCATCAGTGCCTACGCCATCGGCGTGGTCGTGGGTGCCCCGGTGCTGGCCTTCGCCGGCGCCGGCTATGCCCGCCGGACGTTGCTGCTGGGCCTGATGGGCTTCTATGCCGTGGGCAACCTGGCCAGCGCGCTGGCACCGGACTACGCGACCATGCTCATCGCTCGTTTCGTCGCCGGCCTGCCGCACGGCGCCTACTTCGGCGTGGCGATGCTGGTGGCGGCTGCGATCAGCCCGCCCGCACAGCGCGGCGCGGCAATGTCCAAGGTGCTGCTGGGCCTGTCGGTGGCAATCCTGGTCGGCAACCCGCTCACCACCTGGCTCGGCCAGCAGCTCAGCTGGCGCACCGCATTTGCCTTGGTCAGCGTGCTGGCAATTGCCACGGTGGTGATGATCGCGCGCTACCTGCTGCCCGACCCGGACGAGGTGCGCACCTCGCCGATGCGCGAGCTGCGCGCCTTCAACCGCCCGCAGGTGTGGCTGGCGCTGGCGATCGGCTCGGTCGGCTTCGCCGGCATGTTCTGTGTGTTCACCTATCTTGCCCCGACGCTGGTGCAGGTGACCGGCCTGGCCGAGTCGTGGATGCCGGTGGCCGTGGGCATCTTCGGTGTCGGCGCGATCATCGGCAATGTTGCCGGTGGCTGGCTGGTGGACCGCTTCCAGTTCCGTGCCGCCGGGCTGGTGCTGGTGTGGTCCATCGTGGTGCTGCTGGCCTACCCGCTGGCGGCCACCTCGGTCTGGACCGTCTTCCCGATGATCATCGCCGTGGGCACGATGGGCGCGCTGGCTGCCGTGCTGCAGACCCGCCTGATGGACGTGGCCGGTGAGGCCCAGACCCTGGCTGCCGCCTCCAACCACGCCGCCTTCAATACGGCCAATGCGCTGGGCCCGTGGTTCGGCGGCATGGCCATCGGCGCCGGCTTCAGCCCCGCCGTGACCGGTTATGTGGGCGCGGCCACTGCGGTGGGCGGCCTGCTGCTGTGGGGCGTGGCGGTGCTGGTGGAGCGGCAGTCGCGCACGCATGACGCGGTGGCCTGCGATCGCTGAGCGGTACGAATAGCCACACCCTGAAGAGACCCCGCTGCGGCGGGGTTTTTTCGTTTGGTTTTTCCTATCATGACGCGATGATTGCTTTCCCGATGCACGCCCTGCATCGGCGACCCGCCCGCTTTTCTGGATGTAGTGATGACGCACAACTGGTCCCCTTCCCCATGGGGCCTACGCCTCTCGCGCTCGCCGGACTGGCGACTGCGCCGGGTTGATGACCGCTTCGAGCTGACCGTGGAAGCACGGGTCTACACACTGGCCACCGGTGCGTCATCCGCGTGGCGGGTACAGCGCGGCCCGGTGTGGAGCACGCTGCATTTCGCCACCGAAGACGGCGACCTCCGGCTGGGCGGACTTCCAAATGGGCAGGCCGCCGACCTGCACGCGCTCTGGTCCACCAGCGTGCACGCACAGCAGCAGGACCGTCGCCTGGCCGACGCCAATGACGCCCTTGCGCAGATCCGCGACTGGCTGGTCCACGCCGACGCGCTGCTGGCGCGTGCCGATGCCCAGCGGCGCTGGCTCACCCAGGAGCAGCTTCAGACGCTGCAGCATCAGCGCCCCGCCCTGCCCTTGGATGACGAGGCGCTGTGGGCGGTATTCGACGATCCGGCGCTGCGCCCGCAGCTGGATGGCAACGACTCGGCGATCGAAGAAGACCTGCTGCGCTGGTGCGGCGACTGGCCCGCGCTGTGGACGGCGCGCAACGACGCCCACCTGCAGCGCGAGCGCAGCGACGCCGGCGACCTGCTGGACCAGGTTGAACGCCAGCCGCTGACGGCGGAGCAGGCGCGCGCGGTGATCTGTTTCGACAGCCGCATGCTCGTGGTCGCCGCGGCGGGATCGGGCAAGACCTCCACCATGGTGGCCAAGGCCGCCTACGCGATCGACCGCGGACTGGTGGCCGCCGACCAGATCGTCATGCTGGCCTTCAACAAGGAGGCCGCCACCGAGCTTCAGCACCGCACCGACGCCGCCTTCCAGCGGCTGGGCATGGATGCCGAGGGCGTCCAGGCGCGCACGTTCCATGCATTGGGGCGGCAGATCATCGGCAAGGTCAGCGGACGCATGCCCGAGGTGCCGGGCTGGGCCGTGGATGCCGCACAGGGCTTCCACCAGCTGGCCGACATCATCGACCGGCTGAAGGATCGCTCCCTGCACTTCCGCACGCAGTGGGACCTGTTCCGGCTGGTGTTCGGTCGCGACCTGCCGCTGCAGGGCGAAGCGCCCGTCGCGGACGGCTGGGATACCGAGGGCAACCGCTACGTGCGCGCGCTGCGCGGCGAGCGCGTGCGCAACATCGAGGAGTGCGTCATTGCCGACTGGCTGTTCTACAACGGCGTGGACTACACCTACGAGCCGCACCCCACGCTGGATACGGCCACCGACACGCTTCGCCAGGCGCCCCCGGACTTCTTCTATCCCGGCACCGCGCTGTACCACACGCACCGGCTGGACACGGACGAAGATGGCAACGCCCACCCCCGCGATGGCAGTGCCACCTGCATTGAAACCCACTCGCAGCAGCTGCGCAGCGGGGCGCTGTTCGACGCCTTGGGCGATGCGCTGAGCCGCCACGGGCTTGCGCTGGACCCCAACCCGGACCGTGAACTTCCCGACGGCGGTGCTACGCCGATGCCGGACAGCGAGCTGATCGGCCTGGTGCGCACCTTCATCAGCCACGCCAAGAGCAACGGACTGGGCGTGGCCGACATGGCCGAGCGCCTGCGGCAGCTGCCCGAGGACCGCTTCAAGCATCGCTACCGCCTGTTCCTGGAACTGGCCACGCCGATCCTGCACGCGTGGGACGACGCGCTGGCCGCCGAGGACGCCATCGATTTCGAGGACATGCTCAACCAAGCCGCGGCGTACCTTGAGGAGGGTCGTTACGCATCGCCCTACCGGTTGGTGATGGCCGACGAATTCCAGGACGCCTCACGCGCCCGCGCGCGGCTGTGCCGGGCGCTGGTGCAGGCGCCGGGCTGCCACCTGTTCGCGGTGGGCGATGACTGGCAGTCGATCAACCGGTTCGCCGGCGCCGATGTGAGCGTGATGACGGGCTTCGAGGACACCTTCGGCCCCGCACAAGTCATGCACCTGGAGCAGACCTTCCGCTGCCCGCAGGCATTGTGCGACGCCTCCAGCCGGTTCGTGTCGAAGAACCCGGCCCAGATCGCCAAGCAGGTGCGCTCGGCCGCCCAAGCCCACGGCCCGGTACTGCAGGCCTTCCAGGTCGCCACGCGCGACCGGCTGCAGGATGCGGTCTACCAGTACCTGCAGCGGCTGCAGCAACAGCTGCAGAGCGGTGCGATTCCGGCGGGCCGGAACGGGCGGCTGTCGGTGTTCATCCTCGGCCGCTACAACGCCGACCGCGCCTTCCTGCCGGCGCATTGGGCGTCACGATTCGGCGCCCATCTGGAGCTGTCCTTCCATACCGCGCACCGCTCGAAGGGCGCCGAGGCCGACATCGTCATCCTGCCGGCGATGCTGGAGCGCAGCTTCCCGAGCGCACGCGCCGATGACCCGGTGCTGGGGCTGGCCATGCCGCACGCCGACAGCTACCCGCTCGGCGAGGAGCGCCGCCTGTTCTATGTGGCGCTGACGCGGGCGCGGCGTTCGGTGGCGATGTTCACCGTGCAGGGCAAGCGGTCTTCGTTCCTCAACGAACTGGTCCATGACGGCGCGGTCAGCATAACGGCGATCAACGGCGAGCCGATCCGCGAGCAGGCCTGCCCGGCCTGCGATGGCGGGGTGATCGTGCAGCGGAGCGGGCCGTATGGTGAGTTTTCGTCGTGTTCGGGGTATCCGCGGTGTCAGTACAAGCCGAAAGATGGACGATCGGTACTGGCCAACAGGCCACGGTCCGGTGCGACACTGAGCCTGTAAACCGGTGCGGGGGGTGCTGCCCCGTGAACCTTTCCAGCGAAACGCCCGACTACTGCATCAACGGATGACAGGGGACCCGCGGTGGATGACAGGCTCAGCAAGGAAAACCAGGTCGATACGTTGTTGGTCGTGCGCTGCCAGCTCGGCGAGCGGGCCGCGTTTGACGCGCTGATCAGCCGCTGGACGCTGCCGCTGCACCGCTACGCCTTCAAGCTGGCGCAGGACCGCGACGTGGCCGATGACCTGGTCCAGGACGTCTGGCTGAGGGTCCTGCGTGGCTTGGGGCGGCTGCGGGAACCCGATCGGTTCCGCCCGTGGCTGTTCGGCATCGCCCACCGCACATTCGCCGACCGCCTGCGCATCCAGTACCGGCTGCCCATCGATCCGCACGCGGCGCTGGACACCCTGCCCGCGCTGGATGGCGGCGCGCTTCAGATCGACCGGGAGCAGCTGGTGCACGACGGCCTGGATGCCCTCCCCGTGATCGAGCGCGAGGTATTGACCCTGTTCTACCTGGAAGAACTGCAGCTGACCGAGATCGCCGTCGTGCTGGACGTCCCGTTGGGCACGGTGAAATCGCGCCTGCACCGCGCCCGTCAGCTGTTCCGCAACCACCTTACCGAGAAGGACAAACTGCCATGAACACCCACGTTGACCATGCTGCGCTGGAAGCCCATCTTCGGGCGCTAACCGCGCGCACGCTTTCGCCTGCGGCGCGCTACACGCATGTGGCGGTGCTGCTGCTGGCATTGATCATGTGCGCGCTGATCGGCTCGCTGCTGGCTACCGAGCCTGCCCTGCCCGGCCGCGCGCAGGCTGCGTTCGGGGTGATGCTGCTCATCGGGGCGTCGTGGGTCGGGTACGCCGCCTGGGTATTGGGCAACCGCACGACGCTGCTGGCCAATCAACAGGTGGTGGCCGGCTGCATGGCGGTGGGTTTCACCGGCACGTTCTTCGCGTGCAGCGCCGTTGCCGTGCTCATCAGTGGCAGCACCTTGGCACTGGCCGCGGCCGCCACCGGAGGCACGCTGTTGGCCTGCGCGCTCGCCGTGCTGGTATCGGCGACAAGCAACGCCGCCCGGCTGCGGGCGCTGCGGCGAGTGCTCGAGGGGCGGCTGGGCATTGCCGACTAGCGTGCAGCGCGGATCACTGCGCGTGATCCGCACCGGCGCCTGAGCGTTAGTGTCTACGTCCCATGCAGATCACTTCAATGCGCATATCCGCGTCCATGACCTCGCTGGTGCAAATCATCTGGATATCTCCAGGTGTGAAGTCCAGACGAATGCCCATATCAAAGGCGTAGCGGCTGAAGTCCATGTACGCATCGCTCGTGATTCCGCCCGGGAACTCATAGACGGTGGGCTGACCGTCTTTTGCGAAATCTTCCTTCTTCTGAGGAACAGTATTGCCATGAAGATCCCGGCCGGAACCCGGAATGGGAACCCAGCTCTTCATGTCCTTGTCATACGCTGCCTTGATCTTGGACCCGTCAGCGAAATTCATCGTGGTCACTGGACGACCACCGTCACCAGCAAGGATCGGTCCCTTGATGGAATTGATGAACGACATGTGGGCCACATAGCCCCTGGCGATCCACGACGCGTTCAGTCGATCAACGGCATTGTTCATCCGTGCCGGGCTCTGCAAGGCCTCGTACACGCTTCCGGGAACGGGCTGTTCGGCACCGGCTCGCGCCGTGTAACGATCAACGCTTCGAGCAGATGCGGCCCCCTGTGGCAGCAGCCATGTGTCAGTTGCCACATCGTAGTTCATCTCGAGGCTCTGCCCATTTTCATGCCAGAACCGCACCAAGGCGACGAAGTAGTCTTCGAGATCCCGATCAATCGGCGCTTCGATGATGGATGTATCCCAAGTGATAATGAACTTTCGAATATCACCCGTTGATACGCTGAACACGACAACGCCGCCGACATCGATTTCGGAGCGTGCACGCTCCTGCATCTGCTCGATCGTGCAGCCCTCGCATGCGACACCTGCCAGCTGAGCCTGCTGGGCAGAAACGTTTTGGGCACAGAAGTACAATGCCGCCAAAGCGACATATCGGAAAAGCCTCATCGAATTCGACCCCTAGATGGATGGATTGGGTAGGAAGTGAATGACGATCCTGGCTATGGCCGAAACGGTGAGCGCAATCGATATGGCTCGTGTGAACCTATTGATTCCGCAACGCCTGAAGGGTATCCAGACGGTAAGCAACATCGTGATCATCGCGAAGATGATTGCCGCGGCCCCGGTCGCGATCATCGCCATGCAAAGGCTGACGAAGGCAAAGAGTTCAAGGACCAGTTCGATATAGGTGCGCTGTCGCATAGGGTTTAGCAATTGGCTCGGTGGTCATCCATGACCGCGCCAAACTGCGCGGCCCGTAGATCGTATCACGACTCATTCGCATTTGTAGAGCGACGCCTCATATGTGGCTGATCAACCCCACAATGTTTCCTGAATTCCACTGTCGCAGGGACCGCCGAACAAGGCGCGCTTCAGCCCTCCATCCCGATACCCACTCAATAGCTGAGTTATGGTGACAAAATCAAAACTTGGGTTGGTCGTTGGGAGATCCACTACATAGCTGGCCAACACCTTGCCGTCCCTCGTATTGATCATGACGGTTCTTGACTGGCCGTGCTTCAACTTTGAAAACTCAAGATCCCGAGAGCGCACCAATGCCGGACCAAGCGCCACGCCGCAGCTCGTCTGCATGAGCAGGTAACAGAACAGCCGGCAACGCTGCGCGGCTTCGCACGCTGCAGTGGGTGCTGGAGGGGAAGCTGCGCGCTGCCTGAAGCGATCTCACACCACAATGTTCGGCTTCACGCCGCCGAAATGTGCGCTGGCTAAGATCTGCGGCCAGCCACCATTGCGGGACTGTCGGATCCATGAGCTCTTTGAAGCGTGTGCCTCTTGCTGTTGCCGTGTTCTTCGCGATCCTCCTGCCGGGCTGCTCCAAGGCACCTGATAGCAATCAGAGTGCTGCTGCGGCAGACGCCGAGGCCGCCAGCAATCCGGCAACCACCGCTTCGACGGAGGAAGGCGAAGCGATTGCCAGCGAGGTCCCCGAGTTCCCGATCATCCCCAACATCGTCGTGCCGGACATCCTCGGTGTCACGCCTGCGCAGCGAGCGCTTGAATCCTCCATGCAGTCCATCCTGGATCCGGTGGCCGGTGTGACGGTGTCGCCGGCACGCTGCGATGGAGCCGGCAGCCTGGTCAACGACGGCGGCATCACCCGCGTCGACGAACGCGGGCAGCTGCTGCGCAACGGCGACGAGGGTATCTTCGCCATCAATGCGGACGGCAGCGGGACGGCCAACTTCGAAGGCGGCCTCGTGCGCGTCAACGCCGATGGCAGCGGCACCATCAACGGCAGCGCCGGTGGCAGCGGTGACGGCGAAGCGGCCATCATCCAGGTAGGCGCCGACGGCTCGGGCACCTATAACGGCCCGGCCGGCCTCATCCGCCTGGATGGCAAGGGCGCCGGCACCTGGAATGGCGACAGCGGCCTGATCACCAACAACGGCGATGGCAGCGGCACCTGGAATGGACCCATGGGCCTGCTCCGCATCAACGCGGACGGCTCCGGCACCTGGAACGCGGAGGCCGGCCTGATCACCAACAACGGCGACGGCACCGGCACCATCGGGCCGCCCGCGCGTGCGGTGAAGATGCCGCCCATGCCGCGCCTGCAGCCGGCCGGCCGCTTCCCGCCGCTGAAGAAGTTCGCCCCGCCCGGGGCACCCTGCGGGTATCTGATCACGCTCAATGACCGCGTGCTGTTCGATTTCGACAAGGCCGACATCCGCCCCGACGCCTCGGCGCTTCTCGACACCCTTGCTGGTGCGCTGAAGCAGGTGGACGCCAAGGGCATGGAGATTCGCGGGCATACCGACGCCAAGGGCGAGGATGGGTACAACCAAACCCTCTCCGAACGGCGCGCTGCATCGGTCGTCACCGCCCTGCGCGAGCGCGGCGCGGCGCAGGACGCCAGTGCCAAGGGCTACGGTGAGACCCAACCGGTTGCGCCGAACACGCTTGAGAACAAGGACAACCCGGCCGGGCGCCAGCTGAATCGCCGGGTGGAGATTTTTGTACGGGCATGAGCAGCGCGCCCATCCTCGAACGTCGAAGGGAGTCAGAGATGAAAGCAGTCTTGATCGCCACCCTCACCACCCTCGCGTCGGCGGCATTTGCGCACTCCGCCACCGCGCAGGATTTCAGCTTGGGCTATGACGTCGATCGTTTCCCGGCCAAGACGCTGAGCCTGCAGGCCTGTCGCGCTGCCCTCTCGAAGGGGGCAGCAGCGGTGGGTTACACCACGCGCGTGGACCAGGATCAGAAAACGCTGGTGGTGCACGTGTCCGCCCCGCCGGGGGACGGCCGCTCGCTGGTGTCGTACTGCGTGAGCGCCGGGGACCAGACCGTGTTTCTGATCCAGGCGTTTGATTACACGCGGCCGAACAGCCCCGCGGTGGACGGCGTCAAGGCGCGGGTTGCTGCGGAGGTGCGGAAGGCGGCGGGTCGCTAGGACCCGCACCCCGACCCGACCTTGCTCTCAAGCAATCGACGCGTCGCCTCGCTCGCTTTCGTACACCGACGATGGCCCCGCCGAAAGCCGCTGAACTAGAGTGCGAAAAGAGCGACAGAAACTGCGTAGCCTCGTACAGTGCAAGAAGTTCCCCCGTGCGTATCCTATAGCTGAAAAACCAACAGGAAGGAAAGCCGCTCCTACTACACCGCATGCAGTCCCGCGGTTCGCGTTCAATGACGTCCAGACTTAGCCACACGAGGTTGACCCCGCATGAAAAAAGCATCCAGAATCATCACCATCGGCCTCGCACTCGTCATGTATGGGTCGGGCGCGCAGGCGTACGAAAGCACCGCTCAGGTCATCAAGCGTCAAGCGCCCCAAGGCATCACGGATCTGTTCTATGGCTGCGTTGAGAATGCGGGATCAGAAAGCATCGCACTTGCCGCATGTCAATCTGCGGAGAAAGAGCGACAAGACACGCGATTGAACACCGCTTATAAAGCGCTGCTCAGCAAACAGCGTGGCACGGCCAAGGACAATCTGATCCACGCCGAGCGCGCCTGGCTCGCCTTCCACAGCGCCAGCAATGCCTTTGAGTCGTCACTCTATGGCAGCGAAACAGTGAGCAGCTTCCAAGTCATGCAGAAAGAACTTTTCCGCCTTAGCGAACGCGCCACTGTTCTGGAAGAATATTTATCGATCGCAAACGATCGGTAGCCGCAACTCATAAGATTGCAGCTCTTCCTTGCGACGGGGCCTCTCTGGTGTTGTGATGCGTGAGTGCCGGAGGCCAGGCACAGAGGCCGTCCCAAAAGGCGGCCCTTCAACCCTGCTTGCCTTGAAGCTGGTCTCGGAGGAATGACTGCCAAAGTGATGCCCAGAAGCCCTTCTTCGTGGAAGAGACATCCGGAAGCTGCGTGGCATCGTGCGCGTCCTGAATCGCGAAAGCACCTACGTTGAAAATGGAAGCAGATGCAATGTCAGCACTCCTGACCACCCGCGCGAAATCAGCCGGATCGTCTTCGGTATCGTTCTTCTGACTTACTCTCGCAATTGCTTCCGAATAGTCGACAGACTTCAACACGCGGTTTGACACATCCCGATACCCACTCCACAGCGGAGTTATGGTGACGAAATCCAAGCTTGGGTTTGTCGTGGGGAGATCCACTACATAGCCGACCAACACCTTGCCGTCCCTCGTATTGATCATGACGGTTCTTGACTGACCATGCTTCAACTTTGAAAACTCAAGATCCCGAGAGCGCACCAATGCCAGCAACTCTGGCAATTCCTTCACTGGCGCGCTCAGAAAGGTGCCTATCTCCTTACCAATGAATGCAGCCATTTCCTTGATGAGCATCAGGGTGAACAGGAACGGACCACTGGGTCTATTGGGCTCCGCACCCACGCTGCTGCTCCATAGCACTCTCGTCATGGGGTCAAGATCGCCGCGATGATAGAGCCAGAAACCGGCAACCCGCTCACTGACGACTGCGTTGCTGCACACAATCAAGACGGTTGCGACCATCAACGTACCAAGCGCGGTACCAATGAAATCAAAGGGCGCAATCTTATGGAGTGCCGTGCCAAGCGCCAAGCCGTAGCTCGTCTGCAGCACCAAGTAACAGACCACCCGGCTGGCGACGAGAAATATAAAACCATGAACGGCAGCTGCCAGGAGGAGCTGGTCTTTGGGTAATCGGGCAGTGGCGTAAGCCCTAAGCCTACTCTTGGACAAAAACAGGTAACCCGCCAGAAGCGGAAGTAGAAGGGTGTTGTAAGGCACAAGCTACCTGCCAGCCACATACTTCCGGTTAGGTGCCTCGGGAACGCGGCGAGCCGACTCGATCTCAGCCTTCAATGCGGTGCGCCCGGCGTCCGAAGCGAGAAATCCCTTCAGATCGAGCTTAAGGTGGTTCCCTTTGAAAAAGACGTATGACACTTCCTGCCCCTTGAACTGTCGGTCCAAGGCCTGCCTTAACAGCTCAACAGTGGACCCAGGCTTCTTGCTCATGGCGTCATCTCGTCAAAGTCATGAGGATCGACACATCCGTCCTACGCTTCCATGTTAGCAGCCCGCCAACTGTGCGCAAACGCCTGATTTCTATGCATTTTGGCCACGCGATACATGGAGCCTTATCCGGTAGCCAAGGATGACCTCGGTCTGCCAGTCGACTTGCGATGCCCGCATCGTGCTCCGGAAGCCTGTCCAACAACGGTGCTCCGGCCAGACCTCGCAAGAGTTTGCCAAAAGCTGCCTCGAGAAAGGCGGAGTTCGCGACATGCTGGTGGAACCAGAACGGTCAAGTGCACAATTTCGCGACTTGAATATGGTTTTCACGACACGCTGGCGGTTGTAAACCATCCCAGTGCACACTTCTGCAGATGGGCAGTTGACAGCCTTTAAGCACGGCGCGCAGGATTCGCCCGTCGCCGCACAATCGGTGACCGGGATTGGCGTCCCGAGCCAGAGGCGCACCAGCGCCCGTTAATGCTTCTTGCAGGGCGATGGATCTCCACTACTTGAGGAATCCCGCCATGTCGATCGACACCCTAGCAGCACCCTCGCCCTTTGCGGTTGATATCGCCAATGACTTTGGTGTCTTGGCCGACGCTCTCGATTGGAACACTGCCGACTGGGCGGCGCTCAACGAATACCTCAAAGCCCGCGTCGCCGCGACCGGAAAGCCGCTGGGCGAGATGACGCTGCACGAGCTGCAAAGCGCGGTTTGGGCGTCAGGCCCAAAGGGAGCATACGTTTCGCACGTTCATTGCCTGATCGGCCAAGACGACACGGTCAGACACGACCTGTTCCGGGTAGCCCGGAAGCTGCTGCGCATCTACGACCTCCGGATGATCGATATGGTCAAGCTGTTCGGCCTGCTCGAGCGTTGCCCTGGCGCGATTGAGGATTTGACCGTCAGGAACCTGATGGCGTTGATTTCCGTAGTGGACTGGGCAGCGATGCCGGAACAGCCGTCACGATCTTCGATGGTCGAGGCGCCGAACACTGCCCCACCAAGCGAGAACTGACAGCCGTGTTGGACAAGCGGCCGAAGGATACGGCCCGCGCATGAAGCGGCACTCACGATATGTGCGCCGCGTGATGCCGCAGTTCACCTTACCCCCACCCGGGTGTCACCGTCTCACTACCCGCGTGCCTGCAGGATGGTGCCACCCACAACGGGTTCAACTTCGAGGCATCCGCACATGGACAAGAACCGTACTGAAGGCGCAAAGAATCAGGTCAAAGGCACCGTGAAAGAAGTTGCCGGCAAGGTGACGGGCGACAGGTCGCAGGAGCTTGAAGGCAAGGTGCAGAAGGAAGTCGGGAAGGTGCAGAGCGACGTTGGCAAGGCCAAGGATGATGCTCGGCATTGATGTTTGTTCAGCCACGCAGGGCGTGGCGCTTCTACCAGATACGCAAAACGCCCCGAAAGGGGCGTTTTGCGTATCTGGTAGAAGCGGCCCCGGTCCATTCCTGATCTGGTACATCCCCTTCCGACAGCTACAGAGGACCAACGACGATTGGATAGGCAGTCGCCATCTATTCACGTCAGGCGCAAATCAGATGCTTACAGTGCCTATGTGCCGATCAGGCTTTCAGCAGGGATGCCAAGATTCTTGTGCAACTTTCGGATCATCTCAATGGACAGGCCGCGCTTTCCGCTGAGCACTTCATACACTCGGTTCGGCTTGCCGATCGATGCGACGAGATCCTTCGGCTCCAGTCCTCCCTGCTCCATCCTGAACCTGATCGCCTGGATCGCGTTCGGTGCCTCCATTGGGAATTGCTTTGCTTCATACGCCTCAATGAGCGTTGCCATCACGTCCAGGAACTCGCCTTCCGGGCTATCGGGCGCTGGGTCAGTCTCCACAAGCCTGGAAATCGACTTCAATGCCTGCTTGTAATCTTCGGGGGTGCGAATGGGGGAAATGTGCATATCAGTCAACCTCTATCGTTTCGGCATTTATCTGATCGTATTCGGAATGCGTGCCGATAAACTTCACGTAAACGACGCCAACGCGGTAGGCAACTGCCACGATCAGACGGTAGTCATTGCCCTTGATGTTGAACACCACTCGGTTGTTCGCAATGATGCTCGCGTTACGGTAGACATCCTTGATGTCCTGAGGCGACTTCCAACCGGCCGCCTTCGCCTCGTCATACCACGCCTTCAAGGGTTGCTCGGTTGATGGGTTGGCTTCCCAATAGGCCCTGAGTGTAGCAATCGCGATAACTCTCATAGGTCAAGAATAGTCCCAATACGGGACATGTCAAGCGAACCTCGTCATAGAAATCGCCGCCGCCCGAACATTTTTCTTACAAATCAAATGCATACATTAGTGTCCGGCAGGGAGAATGAGACCGCCCCACCTCGTCTTGCGTTGCGAAGGGCTGGGCGACCGGCTCCTTATACAACGCTATCCGTATCCCGTAGTGCTCTGACGAAGATTGGCGCGTTACCTATCCACCTTCTGCACTGCATCTGGATCTGCCGCCGCCTTTTCATTCTTTCCGCCACTGGAGCGAAGTGCATTCTTAGCAGCGCGGACGATCTTCTTCTTTGCCTCTTCTGCCTTGTCCCCCTCCATGACCTCACGCTTAATTACCTCGTTGATCAGAACCTCTTTGATCTGATCCGAGTCAATTCTCACATCGGGCGACACCCTACGAAGCTCTCGACGTATTACATCGAGTACTGGCTGAGTCTGCAGCATTGCACCTACGAAGAACCGCGACAGTGCCTGCTTCTGAATGTGATACTCACCCAAGACTGATCGCTGCCAACCCTCTTTGCACCAGAGGAAGAGCAGCTCCACATCGCTTTCGGAGCGCGGATTCAACGCACAGAAATCGATCTCCAGGACCAGCTCCTGATCGATGGGCTTGGCGAAAATCAAATGATAGACCCGCCATACAACACCATTGGTCAGCAGAACCCAGTCGACACCTTGATTGGCTGCGTAGTCTATTGCCTGCTTGACGTGCTGATCCTTGAGGTCAAGGCCAATGGCTTTTACCTCGATTAGCGTCTGTAACTGCCCTTCAGTCTTGATCGCAAGGTCACAGTAGGTCCCACGAATGGCGTGCTCAGATGTGACATCTGAATACTTGTCGTATCCAAATACGTCTGCGAGCATATCTTTAATAATGGTCACGGTATCCGCCTCGCCAACATCGCGGGCCTTGGCCGCTGCAAGCACGGGCTGATATCGCTTGATCCCTGCCACCAGCCGTTCGGCAACCTTCTTCGGAACTGACGCCATTTCCTTCCCCTGGATTATCTGCGTGCAGCTGACTGTATCGCGGGTTTAGCGTGTCCACAACCGCACTACCATGCGCGCTGACAGAGTTGCCTCGCACGCTAAAAACGCTCGCCTCCAGTAAAGCGCGCCTCTGCCATCCGATTCTCTCTAGCAGATACGCAAAACGCCCCTTCCGGGGCGTTTTGCGTATCTGGCGGAGAGAGTGGGATTCGAACCCACGGAAGGTTTGACCCTTCGCCGGTTTTCAAGACCGGTGCCTTAAACCGCTCGGCCATCTCTCCGGATGTCGTGCGCCGGCCTGAGCCGGGCGCGTATTCTCGCATGGGCGGCCCGGTTTGCCCAAGGCCGCCCGCGTCACCTCACCCCGCGTCCACCGCCAACGCACCCAGGGCACTGGCCTTGATCTTCTCCTTGGCCCGCTCGCACGCGCCACCGCAGTCCAGGCGCGAGGCCTCGAGCTGGGGCGGCAGGTGTTCGGCCAGGAAGTCGATGAAGACGCGGACCGCCGGCAGCAGGCCGCGGCGCGAGGCGAACACGGCGTGGCACACACCCTGCGGCAGCGACCATTCCGGCAGCACCACTTCCAGCTCGCCGCTGCGCACGGCGTCGGCGCAGACGGTTTCGGGCAGCATGGTGATGCCGAAACCGTCCTTGACCATGCTCTGCAGCAGCGGGAAGTCGAAGCCGGCCACGCGGGGCTGCAGGTCCACACGGCGTACCGCGCCTTCCGGGCCATGCAGTTCCCAGCGCTGGCGCGCTTCGTCTTCGCTGATGCTCAGGGTGACGTGGTTGGCCAGCTCGTCCGGGTCCTTGGGGCGGCCGGCGCGGTCGAGGTACTTCGGGCTGGCGACCAGCAGTTCCTGCACCTGCCCGAAGCTGCGCATGACCAGGCTGCCGTCGTCGTCCAGCCGCGAGCGCACGCGCAGGGCGACGTCGTAGCCTTCATTGATGATGTCCACGCGGCGGTTGCTGATGTTCAGCTGCAGCCGCACCTTGGGGTACTGGGCCAGGAACTTCGGCAGCAGCTTGGGCAGCTGCATCTGCGCGAGCGAGACCGGCACGCTGGCGCGGACCAGGCCGCGCGGCTCGGCGCTGAGGCGGTCCACCACTTCGCGTGCGGCCTGGGCCTCGGCGAGCATGGTCTGGGCATGGCGGTGCACGCTGTTGCCCACGTCGGTGACCGCGAAGCGGCGCGTGGAGCGCTGCAGCAGGCGGACACCCAGGTCGGTCTCCAGCTGGCTGATGCGGCGGCTCAGACGGGATTTGGGGATGCCAAGGGCACGTTCGGCCGCGGCAAAACCGCCGTGGTCGACCACCATGGCGAAGTAGTACAGATCATTGAGGTCTTGCATACCGAAGTTCCAGATATAGAACAATACGTGGTATTCAACCACCTTTATCCCAGCGACGCAACAACCTAACCTCTTCTCCGTCGGCGGCGCCTTGACCGCCCTTCCCCGGATGACAGGTGATTGCCATGAAGCTTCTTCACATTGATGCCAGCGTGCTGGGCGACAACTCGGTGTCCCGCCAGCTGTCCGCGGCGGTGGTCGCACGTTTCAATGAGACCGTCGAGAACCTCGATGTAACCTACCGCGATCTCGATCGTAATCCCATTCCCCATTTGAGTAGTGGATCGCTTGCCCAGGCTGATGCGGCCGAGGCGACCGATGCCGAAGCGGTGATGCAGCAGTTCCTGGCGGCGGACGTGGTGGTGATCGGCGCGCCGATGTACAACTTCAGCATTCCCTCGACGCTGAAGGCCTGGATCGACCGCGTGGCGGTGGCCGGGCGCACCTTCAAGTACACCGAGAACGGCCCGGTGGGGTTGGCGGGTGGCAAGCGGGTGATCATCGCTAGCGCACGCGGCGGCATCTATACCGATTCGCCGGCCGATTTCCAGGAGCCCTTCCTGCGCCAGGTGTTCGCCTTCATGGGCATCAACAACGTGGAATTCGTGCGGGCCGAGGGCATTGCCTATTCGCCGACGCACCGTGAAGAGGCGATTGCTGCAGCGCTGGCGAGCCTTCCGGCGGCCGAGTTCGAAGAGCTGGCCGAGGCCTGATTGTTCCAGGGCGGGCGTTGAGTCCTCGTCGGACGCCCCGCCCGGGCCGGAGACCCCCTCCCCCATCCGGCCCACCCTGCGGCCCCGCGTTTGCGGGGCCGTTTTTTTTGCGTGTGGGACCGGTTGTAGAGCCAGGCCATGCCGCCTGGCTGTGCGCGGTGCTGGAGCGTAGGGCAGCCACGCATGGCGTGGCACTACGGGTCGGTTTGGCCCGAGCGGACGGCAGCCACGCATGGCGTGGCACTACGCAGAGGTTTGGCCCGAGCGGAGGGCAGCCACGCATGGCGTGGCTCTGCGGTGGGATGCGCTGGGTTGAGATGCAAAAAACCCGCCTTTCGGCGGGTTCTTCTGCATCAGGCGATGGTGTCCAGGCCGCCCATGTAAGGCTTGAGGGCGTCGGGAATGGTGATGCTGCCGTCGGCGTTCTGGTAGTTCTCCATCACCGCGATCATGGCGCGGCCAACCGCTACGCCCGAGCCGTTGAGGGTGTGCACCAGTTCGGGCTTGCCGGTGTCCGGGTTGCGCCAGCGGGCCTGCATGCGGCGGGCCTGGAAGTCGCCGGTGTTGGAGCACGAGGAGATTTCACGGTAGGTGTCCTGCGAGGGCAGCCATACTTCCAGGTCGTAGGTCTTCACCGCCGAGAAGCCCATGTCACCGGTGCACAGCAGCACCTTGCGGTACGGCAGGCCCAGCTTTTCCAGCACCACTTCGGCGGCACGGGTCATGCGCTGGTGCTCGGCCTCGCTGTCCGCCGGGGCGCACACGGTGACCAGTTCGACCTTCTCGAACTGGTGCTGGCGGATCATGCCGCGCACGTCGCGGCCACCGCTGCCGGCCTCGGCGCGGAAGCACAGCGAATGGGCAGTCATGCTCAGCGGCAGGCGCTCGGCGTCGACGATCTCGTCGCGGACAATGTTGGTCAGCGACACTTCCGAGGTCGGAATCAGGTAGCGGGTGGACTCGCCCACCGCCGTCTTGAACAGGTCGTCCTCGAACTTGGGCAGCTGGCCGGTGCCGCGCAGCGATTCTTCGTTGACCAGGACCGGGACGTTGGTTTCCTCGTAGCCGTGTTCACCGGTATGCAGGTCCAGCATGAACTGGGCCAGGGCGCGGTGCAGGCGGGCGATCGGGCCGCGCAGCACGGTGAAGCGCGAGCCGGACAGCTTGGCGCCGCTCTCACCGTCCAGGCGATGCAGGCGCGCGCCCAGCTCGACATGGTCCCGCACCGGGAAATCGAAGCTGCGCGGGGTGCCCCAGCGCTTCTGCTCGACGTTCTCCGACTCGTCCTTGCCGGCCGGGACATCCTCTGCCGGCAGGTTCGGGATGCCCATGGCGATGGCTTCGATCTTCTCGCGCAGGTCGTCCAGGGCCACTTCCGAGGCCTTGAGCTCATCGGCGAAGGCGGCCACTTCGGCCATGATCGCCGAGACGTCCTCGCCCTTGGCCTTGGCCTGGCCGATGGCCTTGGAGCGGCTGTTGCGCAGGCTTTGCAGCTCCTGGGTACGCACTTGGATGCGCTTGCGGTCGGCTTCCAGCGACTCCAGTCCGGAGACGTCCAGCTCGAAACCACGCGAGGTGCGCAGGCGTTCGGCGAGGTCGGCGGGCTGTTGGCGGAGCAGGGCTGGATCAAGCATGGCGTTTGGGCGGTATGTGCGGGTCTGGAGGGGGATTATCGCCTGTAATCCGTTTTTCTGCCGCCCGGTTCATTCCGGGCATGGCAGAATCGGGTTGTTCACCACGGTATGCCTCATGTCCGCTTCCCGCTCTTCGTCTGGCAAGAACATCACCTTCCACCTGCCCCGCCGCAGCCTCATGATCGCCGGGATCGCCTTTGGCGTCGGCGTGCTGCTGTTCCTGGTGGTGTGGTTGAGCAACCGCAACGACGATTTCTACAAGGCCGGCCCGGCCCAGACGCCGCAACAGGTGGCCGAGGTGGAGCCGCTGCCCGAACCCCTCGCCGCGGCGGCGGGTTCCAGCGACATGCCCGATGCGAAGGCACCGCCGGCGAACGAGGAACGCCCGCAGCTGGTGGAAACCGCCCCGCCCCCGCCGCCTCCGGCCGCACCGGCAGCCCCGACGACGGCGCCGGCGCAGACGGCGATGGCCGCCGGCGACCGCCCGCAGCCGATTGCCGACCAGTCACCGCCGCCCACCTACCCGCCCGCCGCGCTGCGCCGGGGCGAGGCCGGCAGCGTGGTGGTCCGTGTGGACGTGGATGCCACCGGCGTGCCGATGAACGTGACCATCGTGCAGCGCAGTGGTTCGCGCGACCTGGATCGCGCCGCCACCGATGCGGTGCGCCGCTGGCGCTTCCTGCCGGCGCAGAGCAACGGCGTGGCCGTGACCGGCAGCATCGAAGTGCCGTTTGATTTCAAGGCGCAGTAACGCGGCGCGTGGCGCGTACCGACCAGCGGTTGGTACCTGCCTCGTAATGCGTACCGACCCACGGTTGGTACCTGCCGTTTGATGCGTACCGCCCCACGGTTGGTACCTACCGCGTCGTGATCGTTCCGGGTGGTAATCGTTCCGCGTCGCCATCGTTATAGTGGTCATACGCGATCACGATCGCGTCAATCCCGTGTATAGGCCGGGATCATCATGCTGAACCTCACAGGGAATGCAGTCGCCGCGTTGACGCTTCGGTGACACACCTTCGACCGGCGGCAGGCAAGACTGCAGGCGTCAACTCGACACCAGGAGTCCGCCATGAGTGTTACCCATGCACACGACATGCCCACTTCGCCGCAGCACCAGCGCGACGTTCTCGACGATCCGGCCCGCCGCCGCACTTCTCCGTGGTTGTGGATGGCGCTGATCGTGGCGATGTTCGCCGCTGCGCTGGTCTGGCTGCGCTACGCGAATCCGACCGAGGGCGTTACCGCGCCGGTGGGCGAGCGCATGCTGCCCGCCACGGAAACGCCGGTTGCCACGACGCCTGTGCCGGCGAACCGCGAGGCCGCGCCGGCCACCACGCAGCGCCGCGCGGCGCCTGCGGTACGTAACCGCGATGCACGCCCGCTGACCAGCAATGCGAAGCCGGTGTACCCGCGTACGGCGCTGCGTAGCGGTGTGGAAGGCAGTGTGATTGCCAGCCTCAACGTGGATACGCGCGGCCAGGTGACGGACGCCAACATCGTGCAGCGCAGTGGTTCGCGTGACCGCGATCTGGATCGTGCGGTGCTGAGCACGGTGCGTGACTGGAAGTTCGAGCCGGCCCTGCAGAACGGTCGTGCCGTTGCCAGTGTGGTGCGTGTGCCGGTGGATTTCCGTACCGAGCGTTAAGGGTGTAGACGAATAACGGCGGGGGAGCCGGGGGGCCGATCTGTTTGATCGGCCCCTTTTTTTTTGTTTTTTTGGGTTTGCGCGAAGAAGAACAGACCAGAGCAGAGCAGCCGACTAACAGTCGGCTCTACCCAGTCGGCTCTACCCAGTCGGCTCTACCCAGTCGGCTCTACCCGGTCGGCTCTACCCTGCCGGTTTTACCGGTTGGATTACGCAGCCACGCATGGCGTGGCTCTACCGGTCAGGCGAGGTTGAAGCCGGTGCCGCGGGCCAGGCCATCGAAGTTGGGGAACGAGGTGGCTACGTTGGCGATGTCGTTGACGCGCACTTCGCCCGTGCTGAGCTGGCCGGCAATGGCGAAGGCCATGGCGATGCGGTGGTCACCGTGGCTTTCAATCGTGCCGCTGCCCAGTGGGTGGCCGCCGTGGATGGTGGCGCCATCTTCGGTTTCGTCCACCTGCACGCCCAGGCTGCGCAGGCCGGTGGCCATTGCCGCCAGACGGTCCGATTCCTTGACCCGCAGTTCGGCCGCACCACGCACGACGGTGTTGCCCTGCGCCGCGGCGGCGGCCACGAACAGCGCCGGGAACTCGTCGATCATGTCCGGCACCAGTGCCTCGGGGATCTCCGCACCGTGCAGCGGCGCATGACGCACCACCAGGTCGGCCACCGCTTCCCCCCCCTGCTCGGCATGGTTTTCCTCGACGATGTCCGCGCCCATCAGGCGCAGTGCCGCCAGCAGGCCGGTGCGGCGCGGGTTGAGGCCCACCTGGCGCAGGCGCAGTTCCGACCCCGGAATGATGCTGGCGGCCACCAGGAAGAACGCAGCCGACGAGAAATCGGCCGGCACCGCGATGTTGGTGGCGCGCAGGCGCTGGCCGCCCTGCAGGCGCGCCTGGCCGGGGGAGAATTCAATCTCCACGCCGAAGGCGCGCAGCATGCGCTCGCTGTAATCGCGGGTCGGGTGCGGTTCGGTCACGGCGGTGACGCCGGCGGCGTACAGGCCCGCGAGCAGCACGGCGGATTTGACCTGGGCGCTGGCCACCGGCGAGGCGAAGTCGATGCCGTGCAGCGCCTGGCCGCCGTGCACGCGCAGCGGTGGGGTGCCGTCGGAGTCGGTGTCGATCTTCGCGCCCATCTGCGCCAGCGGGCCGGTCACGCGGCGCATCGGGCGCCGCGACAGCGATTCGTCACCCACCATCACCGAGTCGAACGGCTGCGCGGCCAGCAGACCGGCGAGCAGGCGCATGCCGGTGCCGGCATTGCCGCAGTCCAGCGGCGCGCTGGGCGCCTGCAGGCCATCCACGCCAACGCCGTGCACGATGCGCTGCGACGGCGACGGGGTCTCGATGCGCACGCCCAGCTGCGAAAAGATGGCGGCGGTGGCGCGGGTGTCCTCGCCTTCCAGGAAGCCGTCGATGTGCGACACGCCGTCGGCCAGGGCGGCGAACATCACCGCGCGGTGCGACACGGACTTGTCGCCGGGAATGGTCAGGCTGCCCTGCAGGGGCTGGCCCTTGCGGGCGATCCAGTAAGCGGAAGCGGTCATCGATGAATCCTGTCAGGCCGCCCACAGGGGCGGCAGTAATGCGGAAAGTCGTTGCAACGGCGCCGTACGCGGGGCGGCAGCGCCGGTCGAATCAGGGCACGGCGACGGGATAGGAGCCCAGCACCTTGATCTGCGCCGAATGCGCCTCCAGCTCGGCCAGTGCGGCCTGCATGGCGGGGTCGTCGATGTGGCCGGCCAGGTCGATGAAGAACCCGTACTCCCACTTGGCGTTGTGCGACGGACGCGATTCGATGCGGTTCATGCTGATGCCGTGGCGGGCAAACGGGCTGAGCACGTCGAACAGCGCGCCGGGCTTGTCGTGGATGAACACCAGCACCGAGGTGCGGTCGTGCCCGGAGGTCGGGAAGAACTGCCGGCCCACCACCAGGAAGCGGGTGGTGTTGTCGGCATCGTTCTGGATCGGCTTGGTCACCACTTTCTTCAGGCCGTACACGTGCCCTGCACTCTCGCCACCGATGGCCGCCGCGTCGTCGGCATTGCGGGCGCGCCGCGCGCCTTCGGCGTTGCTGGAGACCGGCACCTTTTCCGCCTTGGGCAGGTTGGCACGCAGCCACGACGAGGTCTGCATGAACGACTGCGGGTGGCCGTACACGCGCTCGACATCCTCCAGCCGGCCGCTGCGCGACATCAGGTACTGCTGCACGCGCAGCTCGACTTCACCGCAGATCTTGAGGTTGGAGGTGAGGAACATGTCCAGGGTGATCTGGATGGTGCCCTGCCCCGAGTTCTCCACCGGCACCACGCCGAAGTCGGCGTTGCCTGCTTCCACTTCCTGGAACACTTCTTCGATGCTGGCCAGCGGCAGGCCCAGCGCCGAGCGGCCGAAATGCTTGAGCACGGCCTGCTGGCTGAAGGTGCCTTCCGGGCCGAGGTAGCCGATCTTCAGCGGCTCCTGCTGGGCCAGGCAGGCGGACATGATTTCGCGGAACACGTGCACCAGCACTTCATCGCTGAGCGGACCTTCATTGCGATCCACCACCATGCGCAGCACCTGTGCTTCGCGTTCGGGGCGGTAATAGTCCACGGCGGCAGCGAGCTTGCCCTTGGCCTTGCCGACCTGGTGGGCGAACTGCGCGCGCTCGGCGATCAACGCCTGGATGCTGCGGTCGATGTGGTCGATCTTGGCGCGCACATCGGACAGCACGGGCGCGGCGGCGGCCGGCAGTGCATCGGCCTTGGCCTTGGCCGGTTTGGGCGCGGCCTTGGTCGAGCTGGCCGGTGCAGGCTTGGCGGAGGGTGCCTTGGGCTTGGCGGGTTTGGTGGCCATCAGGGGTTCCAGGTGCAGTGGGGCGGCCAGCGCCCCGGTAAATTTGAACGCGTCAGCCGTTGCGCTGCTGGAAGTCGCGCATGAAGGCGACCAGCGCCTGCGCGCCTTCCACCGGCAGGGCGTTGTACAGCGAAGCACGGATGCCGCCGACCGCCTTGTGGCCCTTCAGCGCCAGCAGCCCGGCAGCCTTGGATTCACTGACGAAGCGTGCGGTGAGGGTTTCATCGGGGAGGAAGAACGGAATGTTCATGCGCGAGCGCGCCGCCGGCACCACCGCGTTGCGGTAGAAGCCGCCGGAGGCATCGATGGCGCCGTAGACCAGGGCGGACTTGGCGGCGTTGCGCCGCGCGAACTCCTGCACGCCGCCTTCGGCGAGCATCCACTGGAACACCAGCCCGGCCAGGTACCAGTTCCAGGTAGGCGGGGTGTTGAGCATGGAATCGCGCGCGACGTGCGAGCGGTAATCGAAAATGTCCGCGCGCGGTTGGCCGCTGCGGTCGAGCAGGTCGCGGCGCACGATCACCACCGACACGCCGACCGGGCCGAGGTTCTTCTGCGCGCCGGCATAGATCAGCCCGTAGCGCGAGACATCGAGCGGTTCGCTGGCGATGGACGAGCTGAAATCGGCGAACAGCGGGACGCCGCCCACGTCGGGGGTGTCACGGAACTCGACGCCGTGGATGGTCTCGTTCGCGGTGATGTGGACGTAGGCCGCATCATCGGAAAGCTGCCACTGGTCGCGCGGCGGAATGTCGTGGAAGCCGTTGGCTTCGCTGCTGGCGGCAACGTTGACCGTGACGTAGGGGCTCACCTGCTTGATGGCGGTCTTGCCCCAATGGCCGGTGAGCACGTAGTCCACGGTCTGGCCGGGCGCGGCAAAATTGAGCGCGAGCAGGGCCTGCTGGGTGGTGGCCCCGCCGGCCAGGAACATCACCGCGTAGTCGTCCGGAATGCCGATCAGGCGGCGCAGGTCCGCTTCGGCCTGGGCGGCAACGGCCATGAATTCCGGGCCGCGGTGGCTCATTTCAACAATGGAGGCGCCAGCGCCGTTCCATTCCAACATCTCTTCCTGCGCCTGGCGCAGGACCGATTCCGGCAGGGTTGCAGGGCCGGCACTGAAGTTGAACGCGCGCGTCATGTCACACCTATGGGGCAAGACCCCTAGTATGCCGCAGCGCACCAGCCTTTAGGCCTTGCAGCACAAGGCCAATTTGGTTGCGTTTGAATCTATCTGGTCAGCGCGCGCCGAACCACAGCAGCAGGCTGAGGAGGGCGGCCAGCAACAACGCACTGCCGAGCAGCCAAGGCCAGCGGCTCACCCGGCGCGGCTTGGCCGGTGCTTCCACCGCCGCCGGCAGGTCGAGCAGCTCATCCTCTTCGTGGCTGGCCACGCGCTTGCGACCGTCGTGCGGGACTTCCAGCACGAACCGGTGCTGGGCGTCGAACACCAGCTGGTCACCCGGCTGCAGCCAGCAGTGCCGCACGCTGACGCCGTTGACCCGGGTCGACTCGCCCGCGCCCAGATCGCGCAGCAACAACCGCTCGCCGTGCCGCTCCAGCCGCGCGTGCTGTTCGGCGAAGGCCGGGTCGTCGATGACGATGTCCGCCTCGGCCCCATGCCCGATCAGCCGGGGGCGGTCCAGGGTGAAGCTGCGGCCGTGGTGCTGCCCGCCAACGCCGCGCAGCAGGCGCGGATCGTCGCCGATTTCATCACTGCGGGAGGGGGCATGGTTGAGGGCTTCGCATTCGCCCTGGATCACCATTTCCACGCCATCGGCATAGACCGCGTCGCCGGGACGCAGCAGCGCCATGCGCCGCACCGGGCGCCCGTTGACGTGGATGCCGCGCATTCCGTTGGCCACCTGCAGCCACAGGCCGCGGTCGTCCAGGCAGAACTGCGCCAGCAGCAGGGTGCCCGCCGCGTCGCCACCGAGGCGGACGCTGCCGGACGCGTGGCGCACGATGCGCTGCACCCCGGGCCGCAGCGGCTGGTCGGGGTGTTGGCGATGGGTGAAGTGAACAAGCAGGTTCTGCACGCGGCGCAGACTATCAGGTTGGCTGTCTGGGAAGAAGAAGTGTGACGCACACCTTGGAGTTATGGGCGAGGATGCGCACAATGCACGCCCTTTCCCCGCTATCGCCCGCCAGGAGACTGTATGTCCAGCATTGATATCCGCCACGCCCACGCCCTGCCCGATGACGGTGCCCGCAAGGCGATCGAGTCGATGGTGGCCAAGCTCACCGAGAAGTTCTCGCTGGAAAGCAGCTGGGTTGGCGACGCGCTGAAGTTCAACGGCTCCGGGGTCAAGGGGCTGATCGAGCTGCTCCCGGGCCAGGTGCATGTCTCTGCCGAACTGGGCTTCCCGGTGTCGATGATGAAGGGCATGGTGGAAAGCGAAATCCAGCGCGTGCTGAAGGAAAAGCTGGGCTGAACCCACGCTGCAACCGGGCGCGGCCATCACGCCGCGCAACACCGGGCGTGGGTAGGATCGGCGGGTGGCCACTCACAGGATCGCCCCATGAACTCACACGATGACTTCGATGACCGCATTCCGGGCGACAAGCCCTCGCTGCAGGATCAGGCCGAGCGCTTCTCGCGCAAGCTGAGCGATTCGGCGCAGCAGATCTGGCTGGCCGGGCTGGGCGCGTTCGGACGCGCGCAGGCCGAGGGCAGCCGCGTCTTCGACAACCTGGTCAAGGAAGGCGAGTCGATCGACGCGCGCAACCGCGAGCAGGCCGGCGATGCGCCGCGCTGGCGCGACAACGTCGAAGAACACCTGGGCGAGGCGCGTGAAAAGGCCTCCGGCACCTGGGACAAGGTGGAGAAGGCCTTCGATGACCGGGTCCAGGGCGTGCTCAAGCGCCTGAGCATCCCCACCGCCGAAGACGTCGCCGCGCTCAACGCCCGGATCGATGCGCTCAACACCCGCGTCAACCGCGCCGAAGCCCGCAGTGCCTCGCCCAACGCAGACCCGCGCCCGGGTACCCATCAGTCGCCCGGCTCGGATCCCTGAGCGTAGACCACACGCTACCGCACGGAGATTGTTGCAAAGCAGCACGACTTTGTTGACAATCGAAAACGACCCGCCAATCGCTTCTGCGCCGTTTGTTCCCTCCCCTCACGGCTACGGATTGGCGGGTTTTTCGTGTCCGGGATGCAGCGGCACGAAATGAGACTTCCATCACCGACCCGACCATCGATGCGCGAGTCGAGACTAAAACGACACCCCACAGACAGGCGCGAGCGCATATAAACTGTCTACGCACATCCGTGTTCATTTCATAGGCCTCATGTTCTCCTGGATTCTGGCTCTCCTGTTGGCCCTCGTTGTCTGGTCCCTGGCCGCCGCCTACTTCTGGCTGGTGAAACGCCGCCGCAAGGAGACCCGCCTGGGCCTCAACGCGTTGGCCGGCATGCACTGGCGCGATTTTTCAGAAATCGTCAAGCGGGCGTTGCGCGAGCAGCGCGGGCTGCAGGATGTTCCCGACCATGTCGATGAGAGCCACGAGCCGCGCAGCGATTTCCTGATGCAGAACGCCCAGCAGCAGCGCTGGCTGGTGTCGTGCAAGCATGGCCGCGCCTATCGGATCGGCACCGCGGCGGTGAACGAACTGGGCGCGGCGGCCCGCCTGGCCGGCGGCCGTGGCGGGATCCTGATCACCGAAGGACAGATCGAGCGCGATGGCCGCGCCGCTGCCGAGAAGCAGCACGTGGAGGTCCTGGACGGCCGCCTGCTGTGGCCGCTGCTGCAACCCTACCTGCCCGGCGACGTGGAAGCCCGGGTCAAGCAGGCGGCACGGCGCGAGGCGATCCGACGCATTTCCATTGCCGCGCTGGGCTCGCTGACGCTGGGGCTGATCGTGGGCATGGGGTACCTCACCTCGCGGCTGGACCAGTCCGCGCGCGTGATGGCGCAGGCTCCGGCGACGGCTGCACCTGCGCCGACGGCGTCCACACCGACGCCCAAGGCGGCAGATGTGCCGGCTCCTGCGCCGGCCAGCACGGCCGCGGCCCCGGTCGAGAACGCCACTGCGCCGCCCCCTGCACCGGCCGCTGCCGCCCACGGCGGCGATCCGAATCACATCCTCGGCACCGAGCCCGATCCGGACCCGGCCACACTGGCCCGCTACCAGCGTGAGCTGGCGGCGCTGCTGAGCCAGCAGAGCGGCGTGCTCAGCGCGTTCTGGCAGACCCGGCAGACCCTGGCAATCAACCGTTCGGCAGAGATCGACGCGCTCTGGCCGCATATCTGTACGCAGGTGAAGCGCTACCCGGCGCTGCGCACGGTGCGCATCCAGCTCAACCCGCGCCTGGGTACCGACGAACCGGTGCGCTGGCGGCAGTGCGCCACGCTCTAATCCTCAGCGCGCGCCGGGGGCGAAGCGGGCAACCAGGTCCCAGGCGTCGCCCAGGAACATCTGCCGCACGCAGGTGATGGGCTGTTCGCCGCGCCAGGTCAGGCGGTCGATCACCAGGCAGGCCGTGCCCGGCTTGACCTCCAGCAGCGCAGCAGCAGCCGCATCGGCGCCCCAGGCGCTGATGCGGTGCTGGGCGCGCGTCCACGACACGTTCTGCAGCAGCCAACTGCCTGGCGCGGTGGTGTTGAAATCGACCGCCAGCACGTCCGGCACGCCCACCGGGCTGATCAGCCGGTGCTCCAGCGCGAACGGTTTGCCATCAGCGCGGTGCAGGCAGCGTATCGCCAGCAGTTTTTCGCTCCCTGACAAGGCCACTTCCTCGCTGGCCTCGGCATTCGGGCTGCGGTAGGCGCGATCGAGCAGCTGGTAGCCGTAGACGTGGCCGCGCGCACCGACCGCCATCGCGATGTCCGGTATTTCCAGCGCCACCTGCTCCAGGTGCGGCGGTTGCCGGGCCACGAACGAACCGGCACGGCGACGACGTTCGATCATGCCGCTCTCGGCCAGCGCGGTGAGCACCTTGTTCACCGTCATGCGCGAGCAGCCGTACTGCTCCATCAGTTCGTGTTCGTACGGGATGCGGAACCCCGGCGGCCATTCGCCGCTGAGAATGCGGCTTTCCAGCTCGGCACGGATGCGCTGGTTGAGG
Organism: Stenotrophomonas sp. KH_036_B; assembly: GCF_057839485.1. Taxonomy (NCBI): domain Bacteria; kingdom Pseudomonadati; phylum Pseudomonadota; class Gammaproteobacteria; order Lysobacterales; family Lysobacteraceae; genus Stenotrophomonas; species Stenotrophomonas sp. KH_036_B. The sequence continues at coordinate 2,603,910 of NZ_CM174491.1, forward strand.
GTGGCTGCTTTCTTGCCCGTCACTCGGGAGTCCTGGAATGGGTGGGCGGGGATCAGCGCGCGGCGGTCAGCACGCTGCGCAGGGCCTGGGCGAAGCGCGCCGCCACGGCATCGCGCTGCACATGGCGTCCCTGCCGGACCAGTTCGCGTCCCCCGCGCCAGACCGATCGCACGGCACCATTACGTGCGGCGAACACCCAGCTGTCAAGCCAGGCATCCCCTTCGCGCGCGATCATCGCCGGGTGCTGCGGATCCAGTTCGACCACATCGGCCGGCGCGCCCACCTGCAGGCCCGTAGTCACGCCCAGCGCCTGTGCGGCGCCGCGCAACGACTGCTCGAACAACCAGCGCCCGCTGGAGGTGTCGTCCTGCGGTGCCAGCACGTTGCGCCCGCGCAACTGCAGGCGCTGGCCGTACTCGAGCAGGCGCAGTTCCTCGGCCGCATCAATCAGCACGTTGGAATCCGAGCCGACGCCGAAGCGGCCGCCGGCACGCGCGAAGCCCTGCATCGGGAACAGGCCATCGCCCAGGTTGGCTTCAGTGATCGGGCACAGCCCGACCACCGCGCGGCTGTCGAGCATGCGCTGCACTTCGTCAGCGTCCACATGGGTGGCGTGGACCAGGCACCAGCGCGCGTCGACCGCCGCGTGTTCGTACAGCCAGCGCACCGGGCGAAGACCGCTCCAGGCCACGCACGCGTCCACTTCACGGGTCTGTTCGGCGATGTGGATGTGCACCGGGCCGTCATTGAGTGGCAGCAGGGCCTGCAACTCTTCGCCGGTCACGGCGCGCAGGCTGTGCGGAGCGATGCCCAGCACCGCATCGGGCTGCCCGCGCAGCGCCTGGCGGCAGCCGTCGAGCAGCGCGGCGAAACCGTCCACGTCGTGGATCAGCCGGCGCTGCGCCGGGTTCGGCGGGGCGCCACCGAAATCGGCATGCGCGTAGAACACCGGCAGCAGGGTCAGGCCGATGCCACTGCCCTGCGCGGCAGCGGCGATGCGCGCGGCCATCTCGGCGCGGTCCGCGTAGGGCGTGCCATCGGCGGCGTGGTGCAGGTAGTGGAACTCGCCCACGCGGGTGAAGCCCGATTCGAGCATCTCCACGTAGGCCTGTTCGGCGATGGCCTGCACCGCCTCCGGCTGCAGGTGGGCCAGGAAGCGGTACATCAGCTCGCGCCAGCTCCAGAAGCTGTCGCCGCTGCGACCGCCGATCTCGGTCAGCCCCGCCATGCCGCGTTGGAACGCATGGCTGTGCAGGTTGCCCAGCCCGGGCAGCGCGATCGACAGGGGGGTATCGCCCGGCTGCGCCGGCACACCGGCGGTCACCTCCTGCAGCGTGCCCCCTACCCCGACGATCCGCACATCGCGCGCCCAGCCCTGCGGCAGCAAGGCATGTTCGGCATGGAAGGCGACGGCAGAGGCAGGGTTGGCTGGCATGACTGGACATCCCGGAAGAGGCGCCTATATTGTATAGACATATAAGCCGCCGTGGTTGCTGCCATGCACTGTGACACCCTCTGGACCAACGCCCACCTGATCACCGCCGATGGCCCTGGCCTGGGCGTGATCCGTGACGGGGTGATCGCCGCCCGCGATGGCCACATCGTGCACGTGGGCGCGGCCGGTTCGGCGGACCCTCTTGAGCCCGTTCAGCGCGTGGACTGCGGCGGGCGCTGGATCAGCCCGGGCCTGATCGACTGCCACACCCACCTGGTGTACGCCGGCAACCGCGCCAATGAATTCGAGCAGCGCCTGCAGGGCGTGAGCTATGCCGATATCGCCCGCGCGGGCGGCGGCATCGTCTCCACGGTACGCGCCACCCGTGCCGCCAGCGAGGACGCGCTGCTGGCCGCCAGCCTGCCACGGCTGGACGCGATGCTGGCCGAAGGCGTCACCACCGTGGAGATCAAGTCGGGCTACGGCCTGAGCCTGGAGGACGAGACCAAGCAGCTGCGCGTGGCCCACGAACTGGCACGCCAGCGCGCGGTGGAGGTGGTGCCCACCTTCCTCGGCGCGCACGCGGTGCCGCCCGGCCGCCAGGCGCAGGAGTACATCGACGAGGTGTGCAACGTGATGATCCCGGCGGTGGCCGCACAGGGCCTGGCCGACGCCGTGGACGTGTTCTGCGAGAGCATCGCCTTCAGCACCGCGCAGGCCGAACAGGTATTTGCCGCTGCACGGCAGCACGGACTGGCGGTGAAGATCCACGCCGAGCAGCTGACCAACCAGCATGGCGCGGCGCTGGCCGCCCGCTACGGCGCGCTGTCGGCCGACCACATCGAACACCTCGACGCCGAGGGCATTGCCGCCATGCGTGCGGCCGGTACCGTGGCGGTGCTGCTGCCCGGCGCGTTCTATTTCACCCGCGACACCACCCTGCCCCCGATCGACGCGCTGCGCGCGGCCGGGGTGCCATTGGCGCTGGCCACCGACAGCAACCCGGGCACGTCGCCGCTGACCAGCCCGCTGCTGGCCATGAACATGGCCGCCACCCTGTTCCGCATGACCGTGGACGAGTGCATCGCCGGCTTCACTCGTGAAGCGGCGCGTGCACTCGGCCGGCAGGACCGGATCGGACGGCTGGCGGTCGGCCTGGACTGCAACCTGGCCCTGTGGGACATCGAGGCACCCGCCGACCTTGTCTACCGCATGGGCTTCAATCCCCTGCACGCGCGTGTGGTGCGCGGCGTATCCGTCTGACCTTTGTGATGTCTGGAGATTCCATGAGCAACACCCTGACCCTGCAGCCCGGCGCGGTGACGCTGACCCAGTGGCGCGCGATCTACGACGGTGCGCGCGTGCGCCTGGACCCGGCCTCCGCCGAGGCCGTCCTGCGCAGCGCGCAGACGGTGGCCGCCATCGTCGCCAAGGGCGAACCGGTGTACGGCATCAACACCGGCTTCGGCAAGCTGGCCAGCGTCCGTATCGAGCGCGACGACCTGGAGACACTGCAGCGCAATATCGTGCTCTCGCACGCGGCCGGCGTGGGCGAGCCGATGCCGGCCGCCGTGGTGCGGCTGATGATGGCGCTCAAGCTCACCAGCCTGGCCCAGGGCGCCTCCGGCATCCGCCCGGAAACGCTGGCCCTGCTGGAAGCCTTCCTGCAGCACGACATCGTGCCGGTGATTCCGTGCCAGGGCTCGGTGGGCGCCTCGGGCGACCTGGCCCCGCTCTCGCACCTGGCCAGCGTGATGATCGGGGTGGGTGAGGCCTTCGTGGGCGGCGAGCGCCTGCCGTCGGCAGAGGCGCTGGCCCGGCTTGGGCTGGCGCCGTTGGTGCTGGGCGCCAAGGAAGGCCTGGCGCTGCTCAACGGCACGCAGTACTCCACGGCGTACGCGCTGGCCGGCCTGTTCGAGATCACCACCGTGTTCCAGGCCGCACTGGTCACCGGCGCGCTGTCGGTGGAAGCGGCCAAAGGCTCGGACACGCCGTTCGATCCGCGCATCCATCAGATCCGCGGCCAGCGCGGGCAGATCGCCGCCGCCGCCGCGCTGCGCACGCTGATGCAGGGCTCGGCGATCCGTGAATCGCACCGCGACAACGACGTTCGCGTGCAAGACCCGTACTGCCTGCGCTGCCAGCCGCAGGTGATGGGCGCTGCCTACGATGTGATGCGCCAGGCCGCCACCACACTGGCGATCGAAGCCAACGGCGTGTCCGACAACCCGCTGGTGTTCACCGATACCAACGAGGCCCTGAGCGGCGGCAACTTCCACGCCGAACCGGTGGCGTTCGCGGCCGACATGCTGGCGATGGCGGTCTGCGAGATCGGCTCGATCAGCGAACGCCGCACCGCGATGCTGGTCGATCCGGCGCTGTCCGGCCTGCCCGCCTTCCTCACCCCGAAGCCGGGCCTCAACTCGGGCTTCATGATTCCGCAGGTCACCGCCGCCGCGCTGGTGTCGGAAAACAAGCAGCGCGCCTACCCGGCCAGCGTGGATTCGATCCCGACCTCAGCCAACCAGGAAGACCACGTGTCGATGGCCGCGCATGGCGCGCGCCGCCTGCTGCAGATGGCCGAGAACGCGGCCAACGTGGTCGGCATCGAGCTGCTGGCCGCCGCGCAGGGCTGCGACTTCCACGCCGGCCTGCGTTCCAGCGGAGCACTGGAACGCGTGCGTGGCCGACTGCGGGCGCAGGTGCCGACCCTGCAGGACGACCGCTATTTCCACCCCGACATGCTGGCGGCGACCGCGCTGGTGCGCAGCGGCGCGCTGGCCGAAGGCCTGGCCGACATCCTGCCGCAGGTGGAGCCGCTGGCATGAACCGCCACCCGGAGTGGCTGCAGGTCCACGAGGGCGATGCGCCGCTGATCGTCAGCTTCCCGCATACCGGCAGCGAACTGCCCGATGCGCTGGTGGACGGCTTCGTCTCGCCGTGGCTGGCACGCCGCGACGCGGATTGGTGGGTGCACGAGCTGTATGACTTCGCCCAGCGCCTCGGCGCGACCACGGTGCGCTCGGCGATCTCGCGTTCGGTGATCGATCTCAACCGCGATCCCAGCGGGGTGTCGCTGTATCCGGGCCAGAACACCACCGGGCTGTGCCCGCTGACCACCTTCGACAACCAGCCCCTGTACCACGCGGGCCGGGCGCCGGATGCGGACGCCATCGCCCTGCGCCGCGACACCTGGTTCGCGCCCTACCACGACGCGCTGTCCGCGCAGATCGCCCGGTTGCGCCAACGACACGCCACCGTGGTGGTGTACGACGCGCACTCGATCCGCTCGCACATTCCGCACCTGTTCGACGGTGAGCTGCCGCAGTTCAACCTGGGCACGGCGGGGCCGTCCGGCGCGCCGGATACCTCGTGCGACAACGCGCTCAGCGACGTGGTGGAGAACCTGTGCCGGCTCAGCGGGATGGGCCACGTGCGCAACGGCCGCTTCAAGGGCGGCTGGATCACCCGCCACTACAGCGACATCCCCGGCGGCGTGCACAGCCTGCAGATGGAGCTGGCCTGCCGCGGCTACATGCACGAACCGGAACAGGTGGACGTGCACAGCTGGCCCACCCCGCTCGACCCCGATCACGCTGCACCGCTGCGCCAGACGCTGCAGCAGGTGCTGACTGCCTGCCTTGAATTCGCGAACTCCCGGAGTGCTGCATGACCCGTCACGATTCCACCCGCACCATCATCGCGCCCACCGGCACCACGCTCACCGCCAAGAGCTGGCTGACCGAGGCGCCGCTGCGCATGCTGATGAACAACCTGCACCCGGACGTGGCCGAGCGCCCGCAGGAACTGGTGGTGTACGGCGGCATCGGCCGCGCCGCGCGCGACTGGGAAAGCTTCGATGCCATCGTCGAAACGCTCACCCGCCTGGACGACGACCAGACCCTGCTGGTGCAGTCCGGCAAGCCGGTCGGCGTGTTCCGCACCCATGTGGATGCGCCGCGCGTGCTGATTGCCAATTCCAACCTGGTGCCGCGCTGGGCCAACTGGGACCACTTCAACGAGCTGGATAAGAAGGGCCTGGCGATGTACGGCCAGATGACCGCCGGCAGCTGGATCTACATCGGCGCGCAGGGCATCGTGCAGGGCACCTACGAGACCTTCGTCGAAATGGGTCGCCAGCACTACAACGGCAGCCTGGCCGGCAAGTGGCTGTTCACCGGCGGCCTGGGTGGCATGGGCGGCGCGCAGCCGCTGGCCGCGGTGATGGCCGGCGCCTCGTGCCTGGCGGTGGAATGCCGCCGGAGCAGCATCGAGATGCGCCTGCGCACCGGCTACCTGGACACCTGGACCGACGACCTGGACGAGGCGCTGCGCCTGATCGAGGAATCGTGCACGGCGAAGAAGCCGCTGTCGGTCGGCCTGCTCGGCAACGTGGCCGACGTGCTGGACGAGCTGCTGGTGCGCGGGGTCAAGCCGGACCTGCTGACCGACCAGACCTCCGCGCATGATCCGGTCAACGGCTACCTGCCGCAGGACTGGACGGTGGAAGAGTGGGACGCAAAGCGCGTCTCCGCGCCGAAGGACGTGGAAGCCGCCGCGCGCGAATCGATGGCCAACCACATCCGCGCCATGCTCGCCTTCCATGCGCTGGGTGTGCCGACCGTGGACTACGGCAACAACCTGCGCCAGATGGCGCTGGAAGAAGGCGTCGAGAATGCCTTCGACTTCCCCGGTTTCGTGCCCGCCTACATCCGCCCGCTGTTCTGCCGCGGTATCGGCCCGTTCCGCTGGGCCGCGCTGAGCGGCGATCCGGAGGACATCGCCAAGACCGATGCCAAGGTGAAGGAGCTGATTCCGGACAACCCGCACCTGCACCGCTGGCTGGACATGGCCGCCGAGAAGATCAAATTCCAGGGCCTGCCGGCGCGCATCTGCTGGGTCGGGCTGGGCGACCGCGACCGCTTGGGGCTGGCCTTCAACGAGATGGTCGCCAACGGCGAACTGAAGGCACCGGTGGTGATCGGCCGCGATCACCTGGACAGCGGCAGCGTGGCCTCGCCCAACCGCGAGACCGAGGCGATGGCCGACGGTTCGGATGCGGTGTCGGACTGGCCGCTGCTCAACGCCCTGCTCAATACCGCCAGCGGCGCCACCTGGGTGTCGCTGCACCACGGCGGCGGCGTCGGCATGGGGTTCTCGCAGCATGCCGGCATGGTGATTGTGTGCGACGGCACCGAAGCGGCCGCCAAGCGCATCGCGCGGGTGCTGTGGAACGACCCGGCCACCGGCGTGATGCGGCATGCGGATGCGGGGTATGAGATCGCGATTGAATGCGCGAAGGAGAAGGGGCTGGATCTGCCTGGGATTCTCTGAGGGCGCGCCGATCAACGGTCGACACCTGGCGTGGAGGATTCCTCCGTCGGTAGGTGCGGACCGTTGGTCCGCACAATGACGGAACCGTACGCCTTCGGCGGGTGACGGCGGCGGCGCAACCTGTTAACTTTCGCGCCCTCGCGATGGTTTACAGGGCGCCGCCCTGTCGACTGCTGCCCCATTCCGTACCGGTTCCAGACGCATGCCCCCTCTCCTGTCGTTGCATCGCCCCACCCTGTCCGCGCTGACCCTTGCCCTGTGTGCAGCCCTTGCGGCCACCGCCCACGCCGCCCCGGGCGACAAGGCCACCACCCTGGACGCGGTGAACGTTACCGCCGCCAACGCCACCGCGCAGGCGCGCGACGCGCTTAAACGCGTGCCCGGCGCCGGCAACGTGATCGACCTGGCCAAGGCCGAGGGCCGCTTGGCTGGCAGCGCCGACGTGCTCGCCTACCAGCCCGGCATCAGCGCGCAGTCGCCCGGCAATGAAGGGGCCAAGGTGTCGATCCGTGGTTCAGGCATCAACCGTGGCCCGGGCGCACATGCGTCCGGCATCGCCGTGTCGCTGGATGGCCTGCCGCTGAGTGGACCGGGCGGCACGCCGTATGAACTGCTGGAACCGCTGTGGCTGAGCCGCGTCGACGTGTTGCGGGGTGCCAATGGCATCGAGCGCGGTGCGCTGGCGCTGGGCGGCGCGATCGACTACGTCAGCCGCAGCGGCCGGGATTCGGCCGGGCTGGAGCTGCACTACGAAGCCGGCAGCCGCGGCTACCAGAAGCGCGGCGTGGGCAACGGCGGCGTTGCCGGTGACGTGGACTACTACCTGGCCTACACCGACACCGAGTTCGACGGCTACCAGCATCACGCGGCCGGCGACGGCAAGGGTGCAATGGCCAACGTCGGCTGGCAGATCAATCCAGAGCTGGAAACGCGCTTCTTCCTGCGTTACCGCGAGACCAACCACGACACGCCCGGGCGCCTGACCCGCGACCAGATCCGCCACGATCCGCGCGCGGCCAATCCGGCCAACCTGGCCATCGACGCGCGCCGCCCGCAGCCGGGCAGCACCTGGCTGGGCAACATGACCACGCTGCAGATCGATGAGGATTCCTCGCTGCAGGCCGGGCTGGTGTACCACCACTACCCGATGGACTTGAACGAGAGCCTGTACCGGCAGCAGCTGGACTACACCAACCTCAATGCCACGCTCGACTACCGCCGGCGCCACACGCTGTTCGGCCGCGACAGCGTGACCACGCTCGGCCTGCGCGTCACCCACGACCTGGATGCCGACGTGCGCGAAACGCTGCGCTTCGCCAACAATGGCTACCCCGCCGGCACCCATACCCGCGACTTCTCGCACCACGGCACCGACAGCACGCTGCACGTGGGCAACGAGCTGGCGCTGAGCGACACGCTGCGCCTGCAGACCGGGCTGGCGCTGATCAACACCCGCCGCGACGTGCAGGTCACCTGGCCGGCCACGCCGGAGCGCCTGCGCGAGCACCAGTGGGACTACGCACCGCGCCTTGGCTTCACCTGGCAGCAGAGCGTAACCACGCAGTGGTTCGGCAACCTGAGCCGTTCGGTGGAACCGCCGCATCCGTGGTCGATGATCTGGGGCTCGAACCAGTACTTTGCCGCCGGCAATGGCGCCTCCACCGGCCGCCAGCGCGCGCCGGTGCCGCTGGACAACCAGACAGCCACCACACTGGAGCTGGGCGCACGCGGCGACAGCGCGCTCGGCCACTGGGAGCTCACCGGTTACTACGCCCGCGTGCTGCACGAACTGCTCACCGTGGAAGTACTGCCGGTGCCGAACCTGTTCGTGGCCGAGAACAACGCCAGTCCTACCGTGCACCGTGGCCTCGAAGCCGGGCTGGACAGCGCGTTGTGGGAAGGTGCCGCCGGCCGACTCTCGCTGCGCCAGGCGTATACCTTCAGCGACTTCCGCTACCGCCACGACGCACGCTTCGGCGACAACCGCCTGCCCGGCCTGCCCCGCCACTACTACCAGGCCGAGCTGCGCTACGCGCACCCCACCGGCTTCTATGCTGCGCTCAACACCGAGTACGCGTCGAAGATGTTCGTCGATTACGCCAACAGCTTCAGTGCCGACAGCCACGTGATCTTCGGCACCCGGGTGGGCTATGACGCGCCCGGTGGCCGCTGGCAGGCCTGGGCCGAACTGCGCAACCTGGGCGACCGCCACTACGCGGCCACCGTCACGCCGGGCTACAACGATGCCGGCAAGGACGTGGCGCGCTCCACCCCGGGCGAAGGCCGCAGCGTCTACGCCGGGTTGCGCTGGCGCTTCGACTGATACCGCACCGATGGCGCCAGTAGAAATACTGGTGCCAGGCGCAGGTATTGCCGTAGCCGCGGCGCGGGCGGCAGCGGACACTGGCACCTCCCAACCGGTCCTGCGGAGTGTCCCGTGAACCACCTTGCCTCGCACCTTGCCTGCTCGCTCGTGCTCTGCCTGGGGCTGTCCGCCACCAGCCATGCGCAGTCCGTGGGCGACACCGCCGCGCAGCGCTTCGCCGCCCTGGACAAGAACAATGACGGCCGGGTCAGCGACGACGAATACGACGCGGGCGCACTGTTCCGCACCCTCGATGCCGACCACAACTACCGCGTGAGCGTCGAAGAAGTCCAGGCCGTGCTCGGCCCGGACCGCGATGGTCAGCTCACGGCGGCCGACCGGATCCGGGTGGCCGACCTCAATGGTGATGGCGAGTTGAGCGAGGAGGAGGTCAGCCGCGTGGCCGACATGCGCTTCCAGTCGCTGGACACCAACCACGACCAGGAGCTGACGTTGGCCGAACTGCAGGTGGGGTTCTGGCGGCCGTGACGCACGCTGCGGCGTATTGCCGGCTGCGCGGCCGCTGGACTCAGACCAGCGAGCCCATCATGAAATACGGCAGGTACATCGCAAAGATGACGCTCACCGCGCCCAGCAGTGCCGCGCCCAGTCCGAACACCCCGGCCACGATGCGGCCGGCCACGGTGGGGCGGACGTACCAGCCCGCCCCTACCAGCAGCGGCGCCAGCCAGGCCAGCAGGTAGGCCTGGCTGAAGGCGTGGGTGAGCCACGGCAGCGGTTGGCCGACGCTGCCGAACAGTGTCGCGAAACTCGGCATCGCCACCACGCCGACCAGGGTCACCACGCAGGCCATGCCCAGGCTGGCCAGCAGGCCCAGCCACGGCAGGATGCCGGCGACGCGCTGCAGGAGCGGATGAACGACGTGCATGGTGACTCCTTCAACGAGGGGAACGCGCGATTCAGCCGGCGGCGTTGATCACCGCTTCGAGCCGGTGACCGTCGGGATCGATCACGAACGCGGCATAGTACTGCGCGCCATAGTCCGGACGCAGCCCCGGCGCACCGTTGTCGCGCCCGCCCGCGTGCAGTGCGGCGCGATGGAAGGCGTCCACCGCGTTGCGCGAGGGCGCGGCGAACGCAAGATGGAAGCCCGCCCCGGGGGCGGTGGCGTCATCGTGCAGCTTCAGGCACAGCAGGTCGTTGTCGTCGACCAGGCCGTAGCCGATCGCGGTCTCGTCCTCGAACACACGGCGGTAGCCGAGCGCGTCCAGGAGCGCGTCGTAGAACGCGCCGGCCACGGCGAGGTCACGAACGCCGAGCGAAATGTGGTGCAGCATGCGAAGTCATCCGTGTCGTCACGATGCGTGATTGTAGACGCGCGCCATGCTTACGGCGTCAGCGCCTGCTGGATCGAGGCTTCCGCCAGCGGCGCCATGCGCGCATAGCCTGCCGGGGTGGGATGCACGCCGTCCTTGGCCAGCGCGGGATCCAGGCCACCTTCGGCATTGGCCATCGCGGCGTGATAGTCCAGCCACACCAGCGACTGCTGCTGCGCATAGGCGTGCAATGCCGTGTTCAATGCGCGCACTTTCTCCGCCGGCTGCACGCCGGGGCGCCAGGGATAGTCGCTGACGGGCAATACCGAGCTGAGCACCACCGCGATGCCGTGCGCCTTGGCCAGCTCCACCATCGCATGCAGGTTGTCTTCGATCATGCCCTGCGTGGCCGCACCGGTATTTCCGGCGATGTCGTTGGTGCCGGCGAGAATGACCACCACCGCCGGCTTGAGCGCGATCACGTCCTGGCGGAAGCGCACCAGCATCTGCGCGGTGGTCTGGCCGCTGATGCCGCGGTTGATGTAGCCCTTGCCGGCAAAGAACCTGTCGCTGCCAGTAGGCCCCCAGCCTTCGGTGATCGAGTCGCCGAAGAACACGGCACGCGACTTCCCGGCAACCGCCGGTGGCAGCGTGGCATTCTCGCTACGGTAGCGCTGCAGTTGCGGCCAGTCGGCCAGACGCTGCTGCATCTGGCGCACCTGGTCGGGTGTGACCTGCTCGACCGGCTTGGTCATCAGCGGGTCCACCGCCGGTTCCGCTGCGGTGCCAGCGGCTGGCACGGCGAGTGCCAGGGTGATGAGAAACGCGAGGCGGTGGTGACGTGACATGCGTGCGACTCCGTTAGTGCGGTCCATACGAAGGCGGCAGCGTTGCCGCACCCCACTGCGCGTTCTTTTCCGTACCCAGCTCGAATTCCAGGGTGCCGCCCTTCTGCACGAGGCGGGCGGGCAACCAGCTGGCATCGCTGGGCGTGCCGTTCACCCGCAGCGACTGCACGTATGGCGCGTCCATCGCCGCACCAGCGGCCTTGATGGTGAGCGTGGCGCCCGGGCGCTGGATCACCGCTTCGCGGAACAGCGGGCTGCCGATCACCAGGTCGGCGCGGCCGGGGTACATCGGGTACAGCCCCAGTGCGGACCACACATACCACGACGACATCTGCCCCAGATCGTCATTGCCGGGCATGCCTTCGGGCGCGTTGGTCCAGATCTGGCGCATCGCCTGGCGCACGGTCTCCTGCGTCTTCCACGGCTGGCCGACGAAGTTGTACAGCCACGGCGCGGCCACCGAGGGCTCGTTGTCCAGCTCGGCATGCAGCGGCCCGGACTTGGTGACCGCCCACTCGCCGTTGTCCTTGCGGAAGAACGCATCCAGCCGCTGGATCGCCGCGTCACGGCCACCCAGCGTTTCAATCAGGCCGGCCGGATCGAACGGCACCATCCACAGGTACTGCGCGCCGCTGCCTTCGACGAACTCCTCGTCCGACGCCGGATCGAACACCGGCCAGCTGCCATCGGCGTTGCGCGGCTGGATGTAACCGGCCTTCGCGGTCGCCTTGGGGTTGTACAGGTTGCGCCACCAGCCCGAGCGCTCACGGAACAGCGCCGCGCCCTTGGCATCACCGGCCGCCTGCGCCAGCTCGGCCAGGCCGAAGTCGGCGGCCGCCATCTCCAGCGTGTCCGACGCCATGCCCCAACCGGGCGCGCCTACCGGCATGTACTTCAGCGCCATCCACTGGTCCAGGCCCGGGCGCTGGCCCACGCACAACACTGGGCAACCGCGCCGGCTGAGGTCGCGCTCGGTCGGCACCGTGGCCGCCCGCTTGAGCGACGCGTAGGCCCGCTGCAGATCGAAGTTGCGCCCGCCGAAGGCGTGGATGGCGGCCACGGACGGCGGCGACGGATCGCCGTTCATCACGCCGGTGGCGCCGGTGAGATGCGTCCAGCGGTCCCACACCCCGCCGTTCTGGTCGGCCTGGTTGAGCAGCGACTGGGCGATATCCGAGCCCACCTGCGGGTGCAGCAGGGTGACCAGCTGCAGCTGCGAGCGGTACACGTCCCAGCCGGAGTAGTTGGCGTACTGCGCGCGCTGACCCTTCGACAGTGCGTGTACCTTGCCGTCCATGCCGCGATAGCGGCCGTCGCCGTCACTGAACAGATTCGGCGCCAGCAGCGTGTGGTACAGCGCGGTGTAGAACACGGTGCGTTCGTCCGGCGTTCCGCCTGCCACGCGCACCTGGCCCAGCGCCGTGTTCCATTCGGCGCGGGTGGCCGCCTGGGTCGCCGCCACCGTGGTGCCGGCCGGGCTTTCGCGGTGCAGGTTGGCGCGCGCGCCAGCCTCGTCCACGTAGGAAATGCCGATGCGCGCGGTCACGGTCGGGCTGCGCGCGGGATCGAACTGGATCCAGCCGCCGGCGCCCTTGCCGGCCGGCGGGTGGCCCTGGGTGCCATAGCTGGTGCCACCGCCGCCTTCGCGGGCACCGACCTGCACGGTCTCATCGCGCCAGGTGCCGCCGACCTCGAAGGGCTGGTCGAACTCGGCGATGAAATGCAGCGTGTAGTAACTCTCTCGGCGGTCTTCGGCGAGATAGCCGCAGAAGTTGCCGGCGGTGACCGAGCCACGCACGGTGCGCGTGGCCGGGTCGATGATGATGCTCGAATCGGTGCTGCCGACTTCGCTGTCGGAGGTGCGGAACAGCAGGTTGGCGGGCTTGTTGGCCGGGAACTGGAACTGCCCCACCGCCGTGCGCGCGGTGGCGCCCAGGTCCACCACCACGCCGTTGTCGAGGGTGAGCTGGTACGCGCCGGGGCTGGCCGACTCGCGCCGATGGTCGAGCACGCTGGCATAGCGCAGGCCCGCCTCGACCGACGCGGGCGACAGCTCCACCTTGGTGGTCACCGGCATGATCGGGATATCGCCACTGGCCCCGGTGCAGCCGGTGCCCGATACATGGGTGAGGCTGAAGCCGCGCACGCCGTTGCCCCGCCACTCGTACCCACCGGGCGCGGCAATGGCGAAGCGTTTGCCGGGCAACGGGGTCATTTCCGGACTGAAGGCGACCATGCCGAACGGCACCGACGGACCGGGATAGACGTTGCCGGCGTTGGTGGTGCCGATGAAGGGATTGACCTCGGCGGCGAGGTCGGCGGCCTGCAGGGCGCAGGGCGCGGCGGTCAGGACAAGCGAAGCAGCAACCAGCATCGAACGGTGCACTACGAACTCCCAAAGCGGAAAGGACGGGCCATCAACGTAGCGCCACGCCCTGCGTGGCTGGATCGATTGTATCGATCTAAACCCTGGTCGCAATGAGACGAATGGCACCCCTTGCACTATGCCTTCAGAACCCATCGAGGGTACGCAGCAGCGAACCGAAGGTGAGATAGAACGAATCGTGCCCGCCCTGGGCACGACCGTAGCCCAGGAACACCGGGCCAAGGAAGGTATCGGCACCGACGAAGATGCTGCCGGCGGTTTGCATGCCATCGATGTTCACCTCGTCGCGCGTGGCCCAGAACCCGCCCCACTCCACGCTGCCGCCCACGTACAACGGAATGGTCAGCAGGGAATCGGCATGCGCCACGCGGCGGTAGTACATCACGCGCGCCAGCGCGGTCTGCGGCGCGAAGATGGCTTCTTCCGGGTAGCCGGACAGGTTGCCCAGCCCACCGAGGAACCCGTACGTGGCCAGCAGGTCGTCGCCGCCATGGGTGGACGACGCGCGCAGGCCGCCCAGCCAGCGGCTCTCGCCCCGGGACCAGGCGCCGTCCCACTGCAGCCGGGTGACCGCTGCCGGGTCCTCCGTACCCAGCGCGCCCAGATAGTGCTGGCGGGTCAACGACAGGCGTTGGCCGCGGCTGGGGAAAGCAGAGCTGTCGATGGAGTCGTGGCGCAGTTGCCAGCCGACACTGCCCATGTCGGCGCGGTAGTTGCCGAGCTCGGTGGGATTGCCCACGTCCAGCCGGGTGCGTTCCTGGCCGCGCTCAAGGAAGCTGGCGAACTCCCAATCCGGATGCGGCGAGTACGCCCAGCGCAGGCCGCCGAACCACTGGCTGTAACGGTACTGGGCCAGCGCCCCGCGGTTCAGCAACGCCAGGTCCAGGTCGGTGGCGCGGTAGCGTGCATAGGTGGACAGCGCGTGGCGGCCACGGGCACCGAAGGGATGGTAGTACTCGGCAAAGGCCTCCTCGACCTCGCCCAGGCCGACGCGCAGCTTGAGTTCGGCGCCCTGCTCGCTCAGCCCGGTACGGGTGAACTCGCTGATCAGCTGGTAGTTGCTGCTGCCATCGAAGTCATCGGACAGGCGCAGCGCGAAGTGCAGGAAGTCCGGCCCCCAGCGTTTGTCCTGCGGCGCAACCACCACCCCCTTCTGCCCATCGCGGTCGTCCAGCCGCCATTGCACCTGCTCGTAGCGGCCCTCGCCGTAGGTCAGCGCCACCTGCCGTTCGATATGCGCCGGTGCCAGCGGCTGCCCCACCTGCGGCTGCAGGCGCTGTTCGATGTAGTGCGAGGTGCGCGTGCCGTCGCGCAGCACGTCCACGAAGGCCACGATCGGTGCCTCGTACACGGGCGGGCGATGCAGCTGCTGGAAATCCGCGTAGCGCGCCGGGTCCACCTGGTAGCGTCGCACCGCCAGCACGTCGGCCTGCGCCGCCTGCTCGCCCACGCCCACCGCCTGCGGCGACCGGTTGAATTCCTGGCTGCCCATGTCGCCCAGTGGCGGGGTGATCAGCAGGTCCTGCGGGCCCAACGTGGCCAACTGCTCCTCCACCACGCGCTTCATCAGCACGCCGGCCATCTGGTGGCTGATCGCCAACGGCGAATCCAGCTGTTCCTCGGTCATGAGCGGCGTGCCCACGCGGACCACGATCAGGCGCTGCGCACCCAGCCGGCGTGCCTCGTCGATCGGCAGGTTGTCGACCACTCCCCCATCCACCAGCAGATGGTCCTGGTAGCGGACCGGCGCGAAGACGCCCGGCACCGACATGCTGGCGCGGATGGCCAGCGCCAGGTCGCCTTCCGCGAACACCACCTTGTCGCCGGTGACGATGTCGGTGGCGATCGCGCGGAACGGAATCGGCAGCTGGTCGAAGTCGCGCACCTGCCAGGTTGGCAGCAGCAGGCGGCGCAGCAGCATCTCCAGTTTCTGGCCCTGGATCAGCCCGCGCGGAAACGCGATCTTCCCGTCGCTGATGCCGACCTCGACACCGCCGAGCAGGCGCAGGTCGTCTTCCTTGCGCCGCATGCTGCGCTCGTTGCGGGGTGGCTTGTCGTGCAGCACCTCGGCCCAGTCGATGCGGTCGAGCACCGTCTCGATCTCATCGGCGGAATACCCGGACGCGTACAGTCCACCGACCACGGCGCCCATCGAGGTGCCGACGATGCAGTCGATGGGCACGCGCTCGCGTTCCAGCACCTTGAGCACGCCGATATGCGCCGCGCCGCGCGCGCCGCCCCCGCCGAGCACCAGGCAGGTGCGGGGCGATCGGGGTTGGCGCTGGGGGATGACGGCTGCGCCGAGGCCGCCAGCGGCAGCACCAGCGCCGCCATGAGAACCAGCAGGCTGGCCAGGCGCACGTTGCGGTACGGCGGGCGCGGGTCATCCTGCATGGCAGCTCTCCTTGCGGCGTTGTGTGACAGATGCCCCGCACTTTGCCTGCCGCACCGCCACACGTCCAGAACCCGCGCAGGGACACGCCCTGCGTGTCCCCCGATCCAGCCGACGCGTTTACTTCGCGTTTTTGACGTACGTATCGAACCAGTTGAGCATTTCCGACACCAGCTGTTCGTTCGATTCCAGCGCCGTATACCAGTGCGGCTCGTTGGGCAGCATCACCAGGCGGGTGATGCCGCCGTTGCCACGGATGGCCTGGTAGAGCTTGCGCGACTGGAACGGCTCGGTGCCCGGATTGGCGTCGTCCTCGCCGTGAACCAGCAGCAGCGGCAGCTTGATCTTGTCGGCGTAGAAGAACGGCGACGCCTTCAGGTACACGTCCTGCGCCTGCCATACCGAGCGGCGCTCGTTCTGGAAACCGAACGGGGTGAACGTCTTGTTGTACGAGCCGCTGGTGGCCACGCCGGCCTTGAAGAGGTTGGTGTGTGCGATCAGGTTGGCGGTCATCAACCCGCCGTGGCTGTGGCCGGTAACACCGATGCGGTTGCGGTCGACCACGCCCAGGTCCACCGCCTTGTCCACGGCGGCCTTGGCATCGGCTTCGAGCTGCTCCAGGTAGGTGTCATAGGCGGTCTTCGGGTCGCCGACGATCGGGAACGAGGCGTTGTCGATGATCGCGTAACCGGCCAGCAGCATCAGCCGGTACGGCGCCAGGCGGGTGAAGGTCTGCTGCGACCCGGACACCTGCCCGGCCTGCGCGGCGTTGGCGAAGTCGGCCGGGTAGGCGTACAGGATCGCCGGCACGCGCTGGCCTTCCTTGTAGCCCGGCGGCGTGTACAGGGTGAACGACAGGTCCACGCCATCGGCGCGTTTGTACGTCACCAGCCGCTTCCTGATCTGACGCACTTCCGGGGTCGGGTCGGTCAGCCGGGTCAATGCGCTGGCGGTGGAGGCGTACTGCGCTTCGCCGTCCTTCGCTGCGGCCTCGCGCTCGCCCTGCTGGCGCACGAATGCGTTCGGCGGGTCCATCACCGACTGGTGCCAGGTCAGGTAGCGGCCCGGGGCCGCGGTCAGCCCCAGCACCTGCTCATAGGCGTCGGTGCTGCTGCGGAACAGGCGCTCGGTCTTGAGCGAGCCCAGGTCGAGGCGATCCAGGAACGGGCGGTCGCCCTGCGGTGAACTGCCCTGCCCGCGCAGGAACACGAACGCGCCGTCCTGGCGTACGACCGGTGCGCCATTGGGGAGGCGCTTGAAGACCAGGTTGCCCGGATCGGCGTACTGCTCGTCACTGGAGAGGTCCCACAGCAGGCGGCCTTCCTGTTTGGCGTTGTCCACGTCGACGATGCGGGTCTGGCGCCAATGGCGGTTCTCGTCGTTCTCGAACAGGAACGACACCGCCGGGTCCGCGCTCCAGGCGATGCCCTCGAAACGCTGCGCGGTGCGCGCGATCTCCTGCGGCTTGCCAGTGAACGGCGCCTTCAATGCCAGCACCCGGTCGCGATGCGGCACCGTCACCTTCCAGTCGCCCTTGTCCAGCGCCTCGGCATACACCAGCGTGGCCGGATCGGTGGAGCGCCAGTCGAACTCGCGCGGGCCTTCCGGCACGCCGTGCACCGGCACGCGGTCGGCCAGTGGCAGGCTGGCAACCGGCGTGCTGCGGCCGGTGCCCAGGTCAACCACCGCTACGTCATTGGCGAAACGCTGGTACGTCACCGCATGCGAGAACGGCGCCTTGAGGGTTTCGGTGAGCACATGCACGCCATCGGGCGCCGCATTGATGTCGTTGTACAGCGCGGGTGCACCGACGTTGCGCACGCTGCCGGCGGCGGTGTCGACCACCGCCAGCTGCGAGGCACCGTAGTACGCGAACAGCGCTTCGTCGTGCACGCTGGTCAGCGTGTCGCGGGCCTCATAGGTGCTGCTCTCGCCGCTGCTGCCCAGCGACTCCTGCACGTCCGGGCCGCCCGCCCCATTGCCGCTGGTCGGTGCCGGGCCCTGGTTGGCCGGCACGGTCTTCACCAGAAGTTGCTGGCCGCCGCCGAGCCATTGCACGGTGTAGCCGAAGATCGGGTTGAGCTGTACGTTCGGAATCTGCTTGACCTCGCCGGTCTGCGCGTCGCCCACCCACAGCTGCACCGAGGTCTCCACCGCGTTCTGGAACGCGAAGCGGCTGCCATCGGCCGACCACTGCGCGGCGCTCGCGCAGCCCTGCGGCAACGCTACCTTGGTGTTGCGGGCGGTACCGACCTCAACGAGGGTGAAATCGGCCACGCAGGCCGGGATGCCGTAGCCGCCCTGGGTGTCGTGGCGGCTGCGGTTCTTCGGCTCCAGGCGCACGCCAGCCAGCTTCAGATAAGGCTGGGCAACGCGCTCGATCGACGGGTAGGTCTGCAGCGTGGTCAGCAGCAGCCGCTGCCCGCTCGGGTCCAGGCTGGGCTGCGGCGGCGGCGGTGCCTTGAGCACCTTGAGCAGCGCCTCCGGCGGCTTGGCGTAGTCGGCGAAAGCCGGTGTGGCGACAGTGAGCGTTGCCATGGCAATGGCCGAAGCCAGGCAGGTACGACGGATGAGCATCCAGATCCCCTTGAAAGTGTGGGTTCCCGGCGGCGCACGTGTCGCCGGCATCCCGTGGAATCTAGCACCGGGGCCCCGTGCTGGAATGGGCCGAAAGCACTAGGTGCGTTGCCGGCCTTGCGCTGCGGATGCCGTCAGTCAGGCGCCCTGGTATACGTCGTGGACAAGCGAGATGCCCAGCGCTGCCATGCGACCGAGCAACCGGGGCGGCAGTTCAACGGCGAAGTTCCGGTTGCTGTGCGAACTGAACCATATGCGGATCGTCCCCTGTTCGGCGATCTTCAACAGGAACGCTGCGTGTGGCTCAAGCCAGCCCAATGTGTCCTCCAGCGCGTCCTCGAAACGCTCTTCGGTGGACTCCCGCCAACGCTCGGAGAAGGGGTTGCAGGTCCAGTACGATTCCGGCCACGTCCCCTGCAGCAACGTGCCCTTCGGCGTGCGGCGCGGCTCTCCTGCCTTCCAGAACGTGTCTGCAGACTTGCCAAGTGCCTGGCTGATCAGCTCAGGATCGAAGGACGGATGGGTGATCCTGATGTCCAGAATGTACGTGTAGGCCTGCAAGAAACCCGTCCTCAGTTCGACAGCCTGCGTTCGCCGCTGTCCAGGATCGCGCCTTCGATGCTGTCCTTGGGTGCGCCGACGCGTTCCATGAAGTCGCGCAGCATCACGTCCCGGCAGTGCTCCAGTGACTGGCCATCGCGTTCGGAGAACATGCGCGCGGCGTGCTCGAACAGATCGGACAACAGCTCACCAAAGTCGGCAGCGCCGCCACTGAGATCGGAATTGAGCGTCACGTGCAGTTCTTCGTGAGCCGCCCACAGGCGCATGATCTCGAACGCCTCCGGGTCACTCAACACGCCGTCGGGGATGCGCAGTTCATCGGTATACATGGGATTTCTTCCGTGATGGTGTTTGGGTCGTGTCGCTGCATGCGTTGGCGGTCCACCCCCTGCGGACCGCTACGGCATCACGGTAAGACGAGCGCACTTACTCCGTCAATGGATCCCCGTGCGCAGCGGCCATGCGCGCCGCTGCGGCATGCGGACAGACCGGCGCGGCATCGCGCTGGGGTACCGGTCGCGGTGCGGGAGTGCCCACCTGACGCGGCGCCACCACCCCCTTGAAGTCGATGGGAATGGCAAACCCCTCCAGTTGCATCCAGGGCGCCGGATCGGCCTGTACCTGGATATCGAAATCCCGCGTGACCAGCGCACAGAACAGGATCAGCTGGGCGTGCCCGACCGCGCTGCCGATGCATGCCCGGGAGGAGAATCCAAATGGAACGTAGGCGCCCTTGTTGGGCTGACGGCGCGACGGGAGCCACCGGTCAGGATCGAATACGTCGGGCGCATCCCAGAACTCCGGCGAATGGTGCTGGTAATACGAGGACAGCTCGTAAGCCGCGCCCTTCTTGATGGTCACGCCCTCGGCCTCGATGTCATGCCAGGCCGGGCGACGCAGCGCGAACAGGCCGGGCCACACGCGGATGGTTTCCTTGACGAACCGCGAGGTGCACGGCAGATCCTTCATGGGCAGCGAATACAGCGTGTCCAGGTCAAGCGCCGTGGTCTCGGCCTGGATGCGTTCGCGCCACTCGGGGTAGCGATGCATCGCATACAGCAGGCTCGCCGCCGTGATGCCCGGCAGGCCGGACATTCCGGCCAGCACCGTCGAAACCAGGTAGGCCACGCGATCGACGCCAATCCGCCCCGCCAGGGGCAGCAGCGACTGCAGGAAATCGTCATGCGTGCGGCCGTTATCGCGCGACCGCTGTTTGATGTGGCGGGTGACCGTGCGCGCCGCCTTGCGTGACAGGTGGAAATTCAGAATGCGGCGCAGCAGCGAGAAATCCTGCTGCACGATGCCGCTGTAGCGGGTCTTCTGCTCGCCCACCAGCGCATCGGTATCGCGCTGGTTCATGCCACCAATCAAAAGGGGAAGCAGCGGCTCGGAAATGGTCCACCAGCTGAGTTCGCTCAGGTCCTGCACCGTGCCGCAGCGCTGGGACAGGAATGCGTGCATGCGCGTGTACAGCGTGCGCATGTGCTCCGGTGCCGCAAGCCGGCCGCCCTGCTCGCTCAGCAATGCCCGGACTTCCCGCCAGGCAACGGGTGTGCGCGATCCACGCAGGCCGAGAAAATCGATGAGTGAATCAGGCACCGTGTGCTTGTCGGTGTTGGCCTTGTCGACCTTGACCGCCAGCGTCGGATCGAAAATGCCGACCACGTCGTTCTGGAATGCAAGCACCGGCCCTTCCCGGCGAACCCGTTCAAGCAGGTCGTCGATGGAAACGACTTCCGCGTCTGTGCCCTGATCCGCCATCTCACCGCCTCCCTGAAATGCCAGGGGTGGCCATTGACCACCCCTGGCGTGCTCATGAAAACACGCGGAGAATCTGCGCTTAGAAAATGATCCAGTAAATGTACTTCGAACGGATGCTCTGGGTCGGACTGACCGAACGGAGGTTCAGGGAAACCTGCAAGGCGCGAACAAGATTAGCCATGATATGACTCCTGGTTGTTTCGTTGTTGTCCCGATATCGAATACCAGATGCTGGATGTCTGGCGCCTTGTTTTAGCACGCATGATCCGTCGAAATGGAATGTCGTTGAATCTGTCGTTATCCGGATAGTTTTCACACTGGTGCGCTCTTATTGGACGAGAGGCGCATCACAGTTTCGCCTGACGCGGGCGGCGGCCCCGCGCGGCCTGCGCAGGACACACCGCGCGCCTCCCGCGCCTGCCTGGCCTCGGCGACACCCACCGCCCGGGCGCGGGGATGCATGGGCCACGCTAAGATGTCCAGATCTTTCCATCACTGGATCCCCGTGCGTACCGTCCACGCGCTCCGCTACATCACCCCGCTCCGCGAGGGGGGCTCCCTGCCTGCCGTGGTCGAGACTGACGACGATGGGATGGTGGTCCTCAAGTTCCGGGGCGCCGGCCAGGGCCCCAAAGCGCTGATCGCCGAGCTGATTGCCGGCGAGTTGGCCCGCACCCTCGGCCTGCCTATTCCCGACATCGTGTTCGTGGAGCTGGACCGCGAGTTCGCCCGCACCGAGCCGGACCCGGAAATCCAGGACCTGATCCGCGCCAGTGAAGGCCTGAACCTGGGCAGCGATTACCTGCCCGGCGCGATCAATTACGATCCGGCGGCCATGCCGGTGGACGCTGACCTGGCCTCGCGCATCGTCTGGTTCGATGCCTTCACCAGCAACGTGGACCGCACCGCGCGCAACCCGAACCTGATGGTCTGGCACCGCAAGCTGTATCTGATCGACCATGGCGCGGCGATGTATTTCCACCACGATTGGGCCACCGCCGGCGATGTATGCGAGAAGCCGTTCCTGCTGATCCGCGACCAGGTGCTGCTGCCGTTCGCCACGAAGATCGCCGAGGTCGATGCCGAGCTGGCCGCGCGGCTGCCGGATGCGGAGATCGAGCGCATCGTCGGGCTGGTGCCTGACAGCTGGCTGGTCGACGAGCCCGCCTTCGACACCCCGGCAGCGTACCGCCAGGCGTACATCGATTATCTGACGTGCCGTCTGCGGTCGCGCGCCGCTTTCGTCCAGGAGGCCGTCCGTGCCCACGCTGCATACGTATGACTATGCGGTGATCCGCGTGGTACCGCGGGTGGAACGCGAAGAGTTCATCAACGTCGGGGTGATCGTCTCGTGCCCCGGCGCACGCCACCTGCAGGCCGCGATCGAGATCGACGCCGCGCGCATGCACGCCTTTGCGCCCTCGCTGGACGTGGAGGCGCTGCAACCGTGGCTGGATGCGATCGTGGCGATCTGCCGGGGCGACGCCAACGCGGGACCGATCGCCCAGCTGCCGGCGCGTGCGCGCTTCCATTTCCTGACCGCGAAGCGCAGCTCGATCGTGCAGATGTCGAGCACGCATGTGGGGCGCACTGCGGACCCGCAGGGAGTGGTGGAGCATCTGATGCGGAAGATGGTGCGGGTGGTTTGACGGTGGGTCATGAAAGGCTGCACCGACAGCCGGTTGGGTCTACCCAACCGGCCATCGGCACCATGCATGCGGGTACTCACCCAGGCATTCCGCCAGCTTTGCGCGCACCGGATTGGCGAGGATGTACATCGCCTGTTCGCGCAGGGATTCCTCCGTTCGAATGGCATGGTCGTAATAGCCCGGTTGCCACACTCTGCCGCTGCGTCCCTGGCAGCGGTTGAGCAGGAAGCTGGTGCGCGCCTTGAAGCGCTGGACGCAGTAACCCAGCGTGTGGCCGCGCAGCTGTGCGAGCCAGTGGATGTGATCGGGCATGACGACCCACGCCAGTGAGCTGGTGACGCCTTCCGCATCCATCGCGCGGAGGATGCGCATGGGAATCTCCGCGCATCGGGCGTCGTCGAAGTAGCGATGACGCTGCTCGCAGACCATGGTGAGTGCGTAGACGTTGCCGATCATGGACCGGCGCCCGATGTGGAGTTGTGGGCTGCTCATGGGGCCACGATGCCGTGCGTGGCGAAGTCGCGGTATCGGCGTTCTGTGATTGGTTTTGTCGGGGGAGCCGCCTGTTGAGTGTCGGGTCTATGGCAGGGCGTCTGGGCGGCCGGGCGGCTGGCTGGCTGGCTGGCTGGCCGGCTGCCCGACTGCCCGACTGTCCGACTGTCCGACTGTCCGACTGGCCGACTGGCCGACTGGCCGACTGGCCGACTGGCCGACTGGGTAGAGCCGACTGTTAGTCGGCTGCTCCCCGCCGGCGACGCTCCCATCAACGGCAGCCGACTAACAGTCGGCTCTACCCAGTCGGTGTTGTCCGGTTTTGCCGTGTCGGTGTTGCCCTGTCGGTTTTGCCCGGCCGGTCATGCCCGGTCCGTTTTGCCCGGGCCGTTTTACTCGGTCTGCACCTTCGCGCTAACGCTGCGTCTTCGGCAACGCGTACGCCATCACGTAATCGCCCGGTGGCGTTTCCATGAAGTGGTGGCCGCCGGCCATGATCACCACGTATTGCCGGCCCTCGTATTCGTAGACCATCGGGTTCGCCTGGCCGCCCGCGGGCAGTCTGGCGTGCCAGAGCTCCTTGCCGGTCTTGAGGTCGATCGCGCGCAGCAGGTCGTCGGTGGCGGCGGCGATGAAGATCAGGCCGCTGGCGGTGATCGCGGAACCACCATTGTTGGGCGTGCCGATTTCGATCGGCAGGCCCGAACGGATGCCGAACGGGCCGTTGCCGCGTGCGCTGCCGAACGGGCGGTCCCAGAGCAGTTCACCGCTGCGCAGGTCGATGGCGCGGATGCCGCCATAGGGCGGCTGCTTGCACAGCAGCCGGGTGAAGGGCAGCCGCCAG
This sequence comes from Stenotrophomonas sp. KH_036_B, assembly GCF_057839485.1. NCBI lineage: Bacteria > Pseudomonadati > Pseudomonadota > Gammaproteobacteria > Lysobacterales > Lysobacteraceae > Stenotrophomonas > Stenotrophomonas sp. KH_036_B. The sequence continues at coordinate 2,627,831 of NZ_CM174491.1, forward strand.
CCGGCGTTGACATCGATGCCGTATGGCGTGCCGGTCTGCGGATCCCCTGCCCCCTCGGCACCGCCACGGTCGGCGCGCACCAGTTCGCGGGGGACCCAGCCCTTGCGATCCGCTTCGGCGCGCGGCACCAGCCGGTTGTAGTTGGGCATGTCGTTGTAATTGGCCACGATCACGCCGTGGCGCGGGTCCACCGCGACCCCGCCCCAGTCCGAACCGCCGTTGTAACCGGGATACTCAATCGAATGGCGGTCGGCGGTGGGCGGTGTGTAGAAGCCTTCGTAACTGGCCATGCGGAACTGGATGCGACACACCAGCTGGTCGATCGGGGTGATGCCCCACATGTCGCGCTCGGTCAGGTCGGGCCTGCGCAGGGTGTGGTACAGCGAGAACAGCTGGGTGGGCGAACGCTGGTCAGGCTCGACACCGCCGCCCGGCACCCTGCGCTCCTCGGCAGGGGTGAGCAGCTGGCCGGTACGCCGGTCCAGGACGTACAGGTCGCCCTGCTTGGTGGGCAGCAGGATCGCAGGCACCTTGCCCGCGGCGGTGGGGTAATCGACCAGCGTGGCCTGCGAGCCCAGGTCGTAGTCCCAGACGTCCTTGCGCACTGCCTGGAAGTGCCATGCCGGCTTGCCAGTGGTCACATCCAGCGCCACCAGCGAGGTGGCGTAGCGGTTCTGGTTGTCCGTGCGCGACCCGCTCCAGTAGTCGCCCGCCGAGTTGCCCATCGGCAGGTAGACCAGGCCCAGCTGCTCATCACCGGTTGCGGTGGTCCACATGTTCGGCGTGCCGCGTGTATAGGTCTTGCCCTGCGGCGGCAGGCCGCTGCGCTCGGGCGCGTCCATGTCCCAGGCCCAGCGCAGCTTGCCCGTCTGCGCGTCGTAGGCCTGGATCACGCCGGACGGCGCATCGCGACGCTGGCCGTCCAGCACCTGGTGGCCGGTCACGATCACGCCGCGCACGATCGCCGGCGGTGCGGTGATCGATACATACCCCGGCGGCGCCTCGCCCATCCCCAGGGTGATGTCGACCTGGCCGTTGTTGCCGAATCCCGGGCACGGCCGGCCGGTGGCGGCGTCCACCGCGATCAGGCGGCCGTCCAGCGTGCCTTCGATGATGCGTGCGGCGCACAGCGCACGATTGCCCGCCGCCAGCGAACGCGTGCTCACGCTGGGCGGTGGCTCGGGCAGGGCCAGGTCGGCGGCGACGTCGGCCAGTACCGGGTCCACCTGCGGCACTCCGGGCACTTCGTAATAGGCCACGCCGCGGCAGGCGGCCGTATAGGGAATGGAGGCGTCGCGGACCTTGGGATCGAAGCGCCAGCGCTCCTTGCCGGTCGCCGCGTCCAACGCGATCAGCTGGTTGCGCGCGGTGCACAGGTACAGGCTGTCGCCGACCTTGAGCGGCGTGGTCTCGGCCCCCCAGCGCTTCTTCGGCAGGTCGCCGGTGCGGAACTGCCACGCCAGTTCCAGCTCGCCCACGTTGGCCGGGGTGATCTGCTGCAGCGGCGAGTAGCGCGTGGCGGCATTGCTGCGGCCCCACGCGGTCCAGTCGCCGGCGGCCGGTTCGTCGGCCGGTTGCGGGCTGGCCTCGCGGGTCGGCGCCAGACCGGCGTTCGCCGTGCTGTCCGGAAACGGCTGGGCGCCGGCCACCGCGCCATGCGGGACGAACGCCAGGGTGAAGGCCAGTGCGAACAACAGCCCCAAGATGGCGGCCAAGGTGCGCGAGAGACGCTTTCGCACCGGTGTGCGCAGGGTGGGCAGCAACAGCGCGAGGACGAACCCCAAGGCGGTCACCACCCCGAGTCTCGGCACCCAGCGCCAGTAGTCGCTGCCCGATTCCCACCAGGTCCAGACCAGCGTGCCGGCGAACACCAGCAGGTACATCCACGCGCCGCTGCGGCGGTTGCCCCACAGCAGCACGCCGGACACCAACAGCCCTGCCCCCGCCAGCACGTAGTACCAGGAGCCGCCCAGCTGCGCCAACCAGGCGCCCAAGCCGCCCAGCACCCCGCCGAGCAGGAGCAGGACCAGGGCAAGCACGGTGATGAGCGGGTGGCGCGCGGGCACCCCCACGGTCGGATCGGACGACGCTGCTGCGGACATCGGTGGTCTCCCCGGTACGGCAGAACCATGGCCGGCCTCCCCCGTCGGCCGCTTACGCCGCTTATGCCAGTGCGGGTGTGAATGCCGCGCGTTTTTTGTGGCGGCAATCCGGGAGCCGGCCAGCGGCCGGCACTACGGATCGCTGCGAGCCGGCCAGCGGCCGGCACTACGGATCGGTGCTAGCCGGCCAGCGGCCGGCACTACCCGTTGGGCGTCGCGCGGTTTGGTGCGCGGCGTGAAACGAACAACGCCGGCACAGGGCCGGCGTTGTTCGCGGGTACCGCAGGCGTGGATCAGCCCTGCGGTGTGTCGTCACCGACGGCCGGTGCGGGGGCGGCGTCGACCGGCGTCACCGCCGCTTCAACCTCGTCCTCGCCCTCGTCGATGGACGCATCCATCCGCTCCACCGCCTGCAGCTTCTCGTCCTTGGACAGGCGGATCAGGGTCACGCCCTGGGTGTTGCGACCCACGCGCGAGATTTCCGAGCCACGGGTACGCACCAGGGTGCCGCCGTCGGAGATCAGCAGGACCTCGTCGCGCGAGCCCATCAACACCGCGCTCACCAGCTTGCCGTTGCGCTCGGTGGTCTGGATGCCGATGACGCCCTGGGTGCCACGTCCCTTGCGCGGGTAATCCGGCAGCGGGGTGCGCTTGCCGTAGCCGTTCTCGGTGGCGGTCAGGATGTACAGCATGCTGTCGTCGTCACCGGCCTCGATCACGGCATCGCCGTTCTCGACCACCGCTTCCTCGACCTGCACGTCGTCTTCGCTCTCGTCATCGCTGCCGCCGGCACGCTCGGCCACGATCAGGCTGACGACTTCCTCGCCCTTGGGCATCTTGATGCCGCGCACGCCGGTGGCGGTACGGCCCATCGAACGAACCCGGTCCTCGCCGAAACGCACGGTCTTGCCGTTGGAGGCGAACAGCATGATGTCGCGGTCGCCGTCGGTCAGGCCAACGCCAACCAGCGCGTCGCCCTCATCGAGGTTGATGGCGATCTTGCCGCGCGCCAGACGGAACGCGAACTCGCTGAGCGGGGTCTTCTTGACCGTGCCGTTGCGGGTGGCAAAGAACACGAACTGGCCTTCGGCGTACTCGCGCACCGGCAGCACGGCCTGCACCCGCTCACCGGATTCGAGCGGAATCCAGTTGATGATCGGGCGCCCGCGCGCGTTGGAACCGGCTTCGGGCAACTGGTGCACCGGCAGCCAGAACACCTTGCCCGAGCTGGTGAAGGTCAGCAGCGTGTCATGCGTGTTGACCAGCCACAGCTGTTCGATGAAGTCCTCTTCCTTGGTCGACGCCGCGCTGCGGCCACGGCCGCCACGGCGCTGTGCGCGGTAGGCACTGACCGGCTGGCGCTTGACGTAGCCGGCGTGCGACACGGTGACCACCACGTCTTCCGGGGCGATCAGGTCCAGGATGTCCAGGTCTTCTTCGCTGTGGCGGATCTCGGTGCGGCGTTCGTCGCCGAACTCGGTACGCACGTTGACCAGCTCTTCGCGGATGACCTCACGCAGGCGGTCCGGATCTTCCAGGATGTGGATCAGCCCGGCGATGGTTTCCAGCAGCAGCTTGTACTCTTCGGTCAGGCGGTCCTGCTCCAGCCCGGTGAGGCGGTGCAGGCGCATTTCCAGGATCTGGGTCGCCTGGATCTCGGTCAGCTGGTAGCCGCCGGCAAGCAGGCCCACGCCCTTGGGCAGGTCTTCCGGACGCGAGGTCTCGGCGCCGGCAGCGCCCAGCATCGAACCGACCAGGCCCGGCTCCCACAGGCGGGCGAGCATGCGTTCGCGCGCCTCGGTGGGATTGGGCGAGGTCTTGATCAGCTCGATCATCTCGTCGATGTTGGCCAGCGCGACGGTCAGGCCTTCCAGCACGTGGGCACGGGCACGCGCCTTGCGCAGCTCGAACACGGTGCGGCGGGTGACCACTTCGCGGCGGTGGCGCACGAAGGCCTCGAGCATCTGCTTGAGGTTCATCAACTGCGGGCGGCCATCGACCAGCGCCACCATGTTGATGCCGAACACCGACTCCATCTGGGTCTGCTGGTAGAGGTTGTTCAGGACAACATCGGCCGACTCGCCACGCTTGATTTCGATGTAGATGCGCATGCCGTCCTTGTCGGACTCATCGCGCAGCTCGCTGATGCCTTCGAGCTTCTTTTCCTTGACCAGCTCGGCGATCTTCTCGATCAACCGGGCCTTGTTCACCTGGTACGGGATCTCGGTGACGATGATCGATTCGCGGCCGTTGTCGGCCACTTCGATATCGGCCTTGGCGCGGATCCGCACCCGGCCACGGCCGGTGCGGTAACCGGCGACGATGCCGGCCGTACCGTTGATGATGCCCGCGGTCGGGAAGTCCGGGCCCGGGATGAATTCCATCAGGCCGTCGACATCGATGTCCGGGGTGTCGATCAACGCGATGCAGGCGTTGATCGATTCCGTCAGGTTGTGCGGCGGAATGTTGGTCGCCATGCCCACGGCGATACCGGCCGAACCGTTGACCAGCAGGTTCGGGAACCGGGTCGGCATGACCGTCGGCTCCAGTTCCTTCTCGTCGTAGTTGGGCTGGAAATCGACGGTTTCCTTCTCGATGTCCGCCATCAGCTCATGGGTGAGCCTGGACATGCGGGCTTCGGTGTAACGCATGGCGGCGGCGGAGTCGCCGTCGACCGAACCGAAGTTACCCTGGCCATCGACCAGCATGTAGCGCAGCGAGAACGGCTGTGCCAGACGCACCAGCGTGTCGTACACCGACTGATCGCCATGCGGGTGGTACTTGCCGATGACGTCACCGACGATACGCGCCGACTTGAAGTAAGGCTTGTTGCTGTGCGCGTTCAACTCACTCATTGCGAACAGCACGCGGCGATGCACCGGCTTTAGGCCATCGCGCGCATCCGGGAGGGCGCGGCCCACGATCACGCTCATGGCGTAATCGAGGTAGCTCTTGCGCATCTCGTCTTCCAGGTTGACCTGGATGATTTCCTTGGCGGTTTCTGCCATTCGGGTTCCGTTGTCTGGTAGCGGTCCAGTCCGTCGCGCCAGCCCTTTCGGGGCGGTTGCGCCGGAATCTCGATTAACTGACGGAGTCTACCATAACGGGGGCCTTTCCGCCCGTTTTTACGCCGGTTTTACCGGCGAGAATCAGGCACTTACGAGGGGTTGGAGCCGAATGCGGCCTGCATGTTGGTGGTGTTCGGGCTCAGGATCACGCCCTTCTCGGTCACGATGGCATCGATCAGCTCGCCCGGGGTGACGTCGAACACCGGATTCCAGGCGGCAATACCTTCGGCCACGGTGCGGGTGCCGCCCACGCCGTACAGCTCGCCCGGGTCGCGCTGCTCGATCTCGATCTGGTCGCCGTTGGCCGTGTCCATGTCCACCGTGGACGACGGGGCCACCACCATGAACTTCACGCCGTGGTGGCGGGCAGCGATGGCCAGCTGGTAGGTGCCGATCTTGTTGGCCGTATCGCCGTTGGCGCAGATCCGGTCCGCGCCGACGACCACCCACTGCACCGCACCGGTCTTCATCAGGTGCGAGGCGGCCGAGTCGGCGATCAGGGTGGCATCGATACCGTCCTGCTGCAGTTCCCACACGGTCAGCCGCGCGCCCTGCAGCCACGGCCGGGTCTCACCGGCGAAGACGCGCCCGATGCGGTGCTGGGCCATGCCCGCACGGATCACGCCCAGCGCGGTGCCGAAACCGGCGGTGGCCAGCGAGCCGGTGTTGCAATGGGTCAGCACACCGCTGCCGGTGTCGATCAGGCCGGCGCCCAGCGCGCCCATGTGGCGGTTGGCCGCCAGGTCTTCTTCGGCGATGGCCTGCGCTTCGTTGGCCAGCACCTGGGCCCAATCGGCCCCGGCCGGCGCCAGCGCACGGCGCATGCGGGCCAGTGCCCAGGCCAGGTTGACCGCGGTGGGACGCGAGGCGTTCAGGCGCTGCAGCGCCGGCTCCAGCTTGGCCAGCGCCTGCGCGCCGTCCTCGGCCTGCACGCCCTGCGCGGCCAGCACGACGCCCCAGGCCGCGGCGATGCCGATGGCCGGTGCACCGCGCACGGTCAGCGCATGGATGGCCTCGGCCACCGCGTCGCTGTCGCGGCATTCCACATGTTCCACCACGAACGGCAGCTTGCGCTGGTCGAGCAGCTGCAGGGAATCACCGGTCCACAGGATCGGACGGATGTGGTCGTAGCGGGCGTAGTCGATTTCGGAGGATGCGTTCATCCCCCAATTGTAGAGCCACGTCCTGCGTGGCTGCGACCTTCCCGCGCCTGGGCCGTCAATTCACCTGGAATTCGGCGCGACAGCCGTTGTCCACCCAGACCCCACGCGCGTCCCAACCCCAGCCGCGACCTTCCTCGCAGGGGCTGCCGGAGAGCTGCTTGGACAGCCGCGCGCCCTTGCTGATGCTGGCACCGCAGAAGCGGCGCTGGCGGGACTTGGATTCGCATACCAGCAGGCGCGGGGCGTCGACGAAGCCGCTGCCGTCGACGGCGCCCACCTCGAAGTCGCCCTGGCAGCCCCGGGTCACCCAGACTTCGTTGCGGCGCGCGCCCCAGCTGTGGCCTTCGCGGCATGGCATGGCCGAGAGCTGGCGCAACAGCCGGACCGGTGCGCCCTGCAGCACCACGGGGCAGTTCTGCGGGCGTCCGCTGGATTCGCAGCGGACCACCCGGCGTACTTTGCGTTCGCTGGTGCCGGCGGTGCCGGCGGGCGTACGGCTGCGGAACTCGGCCCGGCAGCCCAGGGTCACCCACACCCCGGAACGATCGGTGCCCCACTCCGAGCCGCGCACGCAGCTGTTGTCGGACAGCTGGCGCACCAGGTCGACGCCATTGGCGACCGGCATGTCGCAGTGCACCCATTCCATGTCACGCGACTGGCAACGGACGACCTGGCCGGCGTAGCCGGTCTCGGCCCACGCCAGCGATGGGAGTGCGCCGGCACACAAGGCCAGGCCGAGCATCGACAGCGTCCCGCGCACGGCGCCCAGGCGCGGCATGCGCCACGTCGGCAGCGAAGGCGACGGTCCTGCAGGTTCCAACAGCTTCATCAACACGGTCCCCGCCGCCACTGAACGATCACGTCGCCACCTTCCGACATCGGGTGTGATCAGAGCATCATCATGCGCAGCGCGCAAGACATCGGCGTCGCGAATGAACGTCGTTCAGGCGCGGGCGAAGTCGAATGCAAGTACGTCGGCGATGCGGCCGGTGCGGTTCATCGCCATCAGCAACCGGTCCACGCCCACCGCCACGCCGGCGCAGGCAGGCAGTGCCGGCAACGCGTCGAGCAGGCGTTCATCCAGCGGCGGCAGGGCCGCGCCACGGGCACGCCTCACTGCATGGTCACGCAGGAAGCGGGTGCGCTGTTCATCGGCGTCGTTCAGTTCGTGATAGCCGTTGGCCAGCTCCACCGTGCCCAGGTACAACTCGAAGCGCTCGGCCAGTGGCGGGGTGCCGGGACGGATGCGGGCCAGTGCGGCCTGGCTGGCCGGCCAGTCGTGCACCACCGTCATGCTGTCGTCACCGAAGTGCGGCTGGATGCAGTGGGTCATGAGCAGGTCGAGCCAGTCGTCGCGGGTCAGCCCATCGGCGTCGATGCGCACGTCCGCCAGCGGTGCCTGCAGCTGCTCGATAGCGGCCTCGAACGGGTCCAGCCCCACGTACTGCTGGTACAGGCTGCGGTAGTCGAGCACCCGCAAGGTCGCCTCGCGCTGCACCAGCGCCAACGCGTCGCGCACCAGCGCCACCGTCTCGTCGATCAGGCGGTGGTGGTCCCAGCCCAGGCGGTACCACTCCAGCATGGTGAACTCGGGATTGTGGCGACCGCCGGCCTCGCCGTTGCGGAACACCCGGCCGAGTTCGTAGCAGTCGCCCACGCCGGCGGCCAGCAGCCGCTTGAGCGGGTATTCCGGGGACGTACGCAGCCAGCGCTGTGCGCTGCCGGCGTCCACATGGCCGCTGAAGCGGGTGTGGAAGCTGTCGATGTTGGGTTCGGTGTTGCCGGCGGCGGAGAGTATCGGCGTCTCCACTTCCAGCAGGTCGCGCTCGGCGAAGAAAGCGCGGATCAGCGCGTTGAGCGCGGCACGCTGGCGCAGCGCGGCGATCACGCGCGCGCGTCCCGCATGCGCTTCTCCAGCTGCAGGGTGAGCAGGCTGCGGGTGTCGTCCACGTAGCCGGTGGCCAGGTACAGGCGGCGCGCCAGTTCGTTGTGGTGGTTCACTTCCAGGCGCATGCGCTCCACCCCGCGCGCATTGGCGCGCTGCTCCAGGATGGCCAGCGCCTGCTTGCCGCGGCCACGGCCGCGTGCGGCGTGGCTGAGGTACAACTCGTCGAGCAGCGCGAAGTGGCCGCCCTGCTCCAGGCTGAAGCCCATGGCCAGCGCGGCATGCCCCACCACTTCGCCGGTCTCGGACAACCACAGCAGCACCTCGCCGTTGCGCGGGTCTTCGAGCAGCGCGGCCAGTGCGCGGCGCACGCGCGCTTCGTCGAAGTCCAGCTGGTCCTCGGCGTAGAACGCGCGCATCAGGCCGATAACCAGTTCAGTGTCGGCGACGGTGGCGAGGCGGAAATCGAGGGGGGAGGTCTGCATGCTGTTTCCATCCGGTGGGTGGGGTCTGTGCGGGGCGGCCAACGGCCCGCGCTGCCGCGTAATGATCCCTCAAGGGGTGCCGCGCGCTAGTGCTGCGCGGCGAGGTAGGCGACCAGGCGGTCTTCGTCCCAGACGTCGATGCCCAGTTCGGTGGCCTTGGTGAGCTTGGAGCCCGCGTCGGTGCCGGCGACCACGAAGGAGGTCTTCTTCGAGACGCTCCCGGCGACCTTGGCGCCGAGTGCTTCCAGGCGCTCCTTGGCCTCGTCGCGGGTCATCTGTGCGAGCGTGCCGGTCAGCACCACGGTCTGGCCGTCCAGCGGCCCGGCGGCCACATCGGCCTGCTCGGGCGCGCGTTGCAGCAGCGTGCGCCGATACTCCTCGGCCTTGAGCAGCATCGGCCCATGCCCGTCGCGGTCCAGCCATTCGGCGACGCCGAGCGCGACCTCGTTGGGCAGGCCGGCGGCCACCAGCTGGACGGGCTCGGCGTCGAGCACGGCGGCGGCATCGGGCAGCAGCGCGGCCAGTTTCTCCGCGCGGAGCCGGGTGATGCCGGGAATCTCGGCCTCGACCAGCAACTGCGGGAAGTCCAGGCCGTCGCGCAGTTTCGCGCTCGGCGCATGGGTGTCGCTGATCTTTACCTGGCCCACCTGCAGCAGCGCGTCGATGGCCTCCTGGTTGCCCGGCTGTTCGAAGAAGTGGCCGAGTGAGCGCGCCACTTCACCGCCGATATCGGGCACGCGCTTGAACAGCGGCCATGGCAGGTGGCGGATCAGTTCCAGATCACCGAACCACGCGGCCAGCGCCTTGGCGGTGCTTTCACCCACGTGTTCGATGCCCAGCGCGAACAGCAGCCGCTCCAGGGTGGTGCTGCGGCTGGCGTCGATCGCGGCGATCAGGTTGTCGGCCCACCGGGTGGCAATCTTCTTCGTGTTCCAGTTGAACGGGGTCTGCAACGCCAGTGCGCGTGCACGCCAGCCCTCATCGGCCGCATCGAGCGCGAGGATGCTGCGCAGGGAGTCGCCGCTGCCTTCGGGCGGCAGGTGCAGGGCGATCTGGCTGGCCAGCGCCTCGGGCGATTCGGCGTCGAGCACCAGCTTGAGGTGCAGCAGCGGGTCGCGGGTGAGGCGGTACAGGTCGGCCACGCTGCGCACGATGCCGGCGTCGACCAGGGTTTCGATGTACTTGCCACCCAGCCCGTCGATGTCCATCGCGCGGCGCGAGGCGAAGTGCGCAATGGCTTCCTTGCGCTGTGCGGGGCAGCTCAGTTCGCCGGAGCAGCGCCAGGCGGCCTCGCCCTCTTCGCGCACGATGTCGGCGCCGCACACCGGGCAGTGGGCGGGCATCTGCCACGGCGTGGTACCCGCCGGGCGACGGTCGGCGATGACGCTGACCACTTCGGGAATCACATCGCCGGCGCGGCGCACGATCACCGTGTCGCCGACGCGCACGTCCAGCCGCGCGATCTGGTCGGCGTTGTGCAGGGTGGCGTTGGAGACGATGACGCCGGCCACCGCGACCGGATTCAGGCGCGCCACCGGCGTGGCGGCGCCGGTGCGGCCGATCTGGATCTCGATCGCCTCCACGGTGGTGGTCTGTTCCTGGGCCGGGAATTTGTGCGCGATCGCCCAGCGCGGCGCGCGCGAGACGAAGCCCATCTGTTCCTGCCCGGCGCGGTCGTCGAGCTTGTAGACCACGCCGTCGATATCGAACGCAAGGCCATCGCGACGCGCGCCGATGTCACGGTAATAGGCCAACAGCCCTTCGCTGCCCTCGACCACCTTGCACAGATCGCTGACCGGGAATCCCCAGTCGTTGAGTTGCGCCAGGGTGCCCGAATGGGTAGGCGGCAGTTCTCCGCCCTGCACTTCGCCAATCCCGTAGGCGTAGAAGCTCAGCTTGCGGCGCGCACTGAGCTTGGGGTCCAGCTGGCGCAGCGAACCGGCCGCCGCATTGCGCGGATTGGCCAGCACTTTGCCCTCGTGCAGACGTGCGTCGGCGTTGTAGGCCTCGAAGTCCGCGCGCGCCATGTACACCTCGCCGCGCACTTCCAGTACCTGTGGCCAACCACCACCCTGCAGCACCTGCGGAATCACCTTGATCTGGCGCAGGTTGGCGCTGACATCCTCGCCGGTCGCGCCGTCGCCGCGGGTGGCGCCCTGCACGAACCGGCCATCCTCGAAGCGCAGGCTGATCGCCAGGCCGTCCAGCTTGGGCTCGGCCGAAAAGAACAGCGCGTCGCGACGCAGGCGCTCACGGATGCGGCGCACGAAGTCGTGCACCTCCTCATCGCTGAAGGCATTGCCCAGCGACAGCATGGGCACCGCGTGGCGCACCTCCGCAAAACGCGACGCGGCCTTGCCGCCTACCCGCTGGGTCGGTGAATCGGCCTGCACCAGCTCGGGATGGGCCAGCTCCAGCGCCTCCAGTTCGCGCACCAGCCGGTCGTACTCGGCGTCCGGAATCAGCTGCTCGTCGCGGTCGTGGTAAGCCTTGCCGGCCTCGTCGATCTGGCGGCGCAGGCCTTCGGCACGTTGGGCGGGACTGGGACTCATGCGACGGGCATCCTGGAAGGGCTGTGAATTTTAGGCGCTGCGGCGGCCAGCGGCCACCCGCTGAGGTGACGGCGGCGCCGGGCAACCACACCGCCCCTGCCGATGGTGGCGACGACGACGGCACGCCTGCGCGCGGGTGGCTTGCCGGCCGGGCGGCGTGGCGCTAGCGTGCAGGCATTGTCCCGCCTCCGGTGTTCCCGCGATGTCATCGCACCTGCCGTCCCGCCGCACTTTCCTGCACCTGGCCGGCACCGGCCTGGCCCTGTCCGGCATCGGCCTGGTGCCGGCGACGTCGACCGCCGTGGCGTCGCCCTCCGCCCCACCCCGGGCGACCGGCCCGGTGCTGCTCAATTTCAATGAAAGCCCGTATGGCCCTGCCCCCTCCGCGCAGGCGGCGGCGCGCGCGATCGTCGCCGACAGCGGCCGCTACCTGTTCGCGCTGGCCGGCGAACTGCGCGATGTGTTTGCCGCGCAGGAAGGGATCGGCACGGACCGCGTGCGGCTGTTCCCCGGCTCCAGCGAGCCACTGAACCGGGCCGCCGTGGTGTGGACCTCGGCTACCGCCGGACTGGTGGTGGCCGACCCGACCTTCGAGAGCCTCGGTGACCTGGCCGCCGCGCGCGGTGCCACTGTCGTGCGCGTGCCGCTGACGGCCGATGGCGCCCACGATGTCCGCGCGATGGTGGACGCTGCCGCGCGCATCAACGCCGGCCTGTTGTATCTGTGCAATCCGAACAACCCGACCGGTTCGATCACCCCGGCCGCCGACATCGCCTGGCTGCTGGCGCACAAACCGGCGCAGACGCGGGTGCTGGTCGATGAGGCCTACCTGCAGTTCAGTGCGCAACCGTCGGTGATCGCGCAGGTGATGCAGCGCGACGACCTGATCGTGCTGCGCACGTTCTCCAAGCTGTATGGCATGGCCGGGCTGCGGCTGGGCGTGGCCGCCGCGCACCCGGACCGGCTGCGCGAACTGGCCAGCCTGGGCGACAACCCGTTGCCGGTCACCGCGCTGGCCGCCGGCCTGGCCAGCCTGCGCGAGCCCGGGCTGGTCGCGCAGCGGCGCGAACAGAACGCGCGGGTGCGCCAAGCCACGGTGGAATGGCTGGGCAAGCGCGGCTTCCGCTGCGTGCCGTCCGAAGCGAACTGTTTCATGGTCGACGTACAGCGCGACGGCGCGGCGTTCACGGCCGCCATGGCCGAACGCGGCGTAGTGATCGGCCGCAGCTGGCCGATCTGGCCCAAGGTAGTGCGCGTCACCGTCGGCACCGAAGCCGAGATGGCCGCCTTCCGCACGGCGTTCGCGGCGATCACGGGCGCGCCAACGGCGCAGGGTTAAGGTGGAATGCGCGGGCCGCCCGTCGAACGCGTCGCGTTGGCTTCACCAACGCGGGGCTTTCGTAAGTGGCGGCGCCTGGTGCTGGCGGTCATACGCGCGCAGCTCGTCGCGGATGTGCGCGACCCGCTGGCGGCCGAGCGAGGCGCGGCTGTCGTCGAGGACGATGCCGTTCAACAGCTCGGCCATGCGTTCCACGGTCGGCAGCATCTTTTCCCACGCGTCCAGCGCGGTCAGCGGCGCCGGCAGGGTCAGGAAGAAGGCAATCGCCGGGGTCTCCATCTCACGGATGTTGGCCATGTCGAAACTGCCCGGCTTCATGATGCTGGCCATGGAGAAGATCGGGCCGCGCTCGGGATGCCCTTCCACCAGGCGGTGGAACACGTTCATGTGGCCGAACACCAGGCCGGTCTTCTCGGCGGCGACGACGATGTCTTCGCCGCGCAGCTGTTCGCCGGCGCGGGCCGCCACGAACAGCGACACGATCTTGTCGAAATCCTGCGTGGCGCGCTTGCCCAGGTCGCTGACCGGGGCGTCCACGTCGGGCAGGCCCAGTTCGGGCTGCGAGACGCCGTCGTCGCGGCTGGCCGCGCCGTCGGCGCCGGGGGCCTCCCCGTCGCCCAGCATCGGCTCACGCCGCTGGCCGGTGCTGTTCTCCGCGCCTTCCAGGCGACGGCCCTGCGATTTCTTCTTCGGACGGCCAAACAGGAAGATCGCGGCAATCAGCAGCAGGCCGGCGGCCAGGATGCCGATGCGGAGCAGTGCCATGTCGGACATTCGGGGGGTCTCCGGCTAAATACATTCAGGTAAGCATGGCACGTCAGGCCGCGCCCGCCAATCGTGCCGCCTCTTCCAGGTCAACGCTGACCAGGCGGCTGACGCCCGGCTCGCGCATGGTCACGCCCGACAGCTGGTGGGCCGCCTCCATGGTCGCCTTGTTGTGACTCACGAACAGGAACTGCACTTTCTCGCTCATCTCCTTGACCATGTTGGCCAGGCGACCGACGTTGGCTTCATCCAGCGGCGCGTCCACCTCGTCCAGCAGGCAGAACGGCGCCGGGTTGAGCTGGAAGATCGCAAACACCAGCGCCACCGCGGTCATCGCCTTCTCGCCACCGGACAGCAGCGAGATGCTCGACACCCGCTTGCCCGGCGGCCGCGCCATGATCGCAACACCGGTGTCGAGCAGGTCTTCACCCGTGAGTTCCAGGTAAGCGTGGCCGCCGCCGAACAGGCGCGGATACAGCTGCTGCACACCGGCGTTGACGCGGTCGAAGGTGTCCTTGAAGCGGCCGCGGGTCTCGCGGTCGATCTTGCGGATGGCGTCTTCCAGCGTCTCCAGCGCGGTGCACAGATCGGTGTTCTGCGCATCCAGGTAGTCCGAGCGCTGCGAGGCCTCGCCATATTCCTGGATGGCGGCCAGGTTGACCGGCTCCAGGCGGCGCATGCGCCCGTCGATCTGGTGCACGGCCTGTTCCCAGTCGCCGATGCGGGCGTCCTCGGGCAGTGCGTTGATCACGTCCTGCAGCACGAAGCCGGCCTTCTCCACCGAGGCGGTGAGCTGGTCGGCACTGAGCACCAGCGCCTGCTGGTCCAGCTTGCGCTGGGAAATCCGCTCGCGCTGGGCCAGCGCCTGTTCGTCGCGATGGTGGCGGGTCTGTTCGAAATTGCGCAGCTCCGCGTCGATGCCTTCCAGCAGGGTGCGGGCTTCGCCCAGCACGCGGTCGGCGCGCACGCGCTCGCCGAGCGCATTCTGGTGTTCGGCTTCCAGCGCCTGGACCGGGGAACCGCCGTCGTCGAGCTGCGAATGCAGTTCGCCCAGGCGTGAATCGAGCTGGCCGCGCTGGGTGCTCATGCGCTCCAGCGCCTGGCTCAGCGAGGTCACCTGGGTGCGCTGCGACTCCAGCGTGAGGGCCAGGGAATGCGCACTCTCACGCACGTTGCGGGCGGCCTCGCGGGCCTGGTCGCGGGCGTCGCTGAACTGGCGGCGCTCACTTTCCAGCGCGTGCCGCACCGCTTCCAGATCGCCCATGCTGTTGACCGCATCGTCCAGCCGCGAACGTGCCTCGCGGACCTGTTCGCGCCCGGTATCAAGCGTTTCAAGCAGCTGCGAGAGTTCGCCTTCGATGCGATCGATGCGGGTGCGCGCGGCGTCGACCTTGCCCTGCTGGCTCTGCAGCTGGCCACCCAGCTCGGACACGCTGCGGTGCGCCAGGTACAACTGGCGCTGCGCGTCTTCGCGCTGCTGCTCGCCGGCCAGCAGCTGGTCACGGAATCCAGCCAGGCGCTCTTCGAGACCGGCTTCGCGTTCCTGCAGGCTGTCGATCTGCTCGCGCAGGGTGACGATTTCGCGTTCGCGCAGCAGCGCGCCCTGCTTGGCGGCGCCGGAGCGCGAGACGCGCACCCAGCCGTCGCCGAGGCGCTCGCCACCGCGGGTGATGACCGAATCGCCCTCGCCCAGCTGCGCCTGCAACGCACGCGCCTGTTCGAGGTCTTCAGCGGCATGCAGGCGGGCCAGCAGCCGACGGATCGCGGTGGGGCCCTGCACCTTGGCGGCCAGCGAGGTCGGGGCGACCTCAAGCGGGCTCTGGTCGGCCGAGACCAGGGCGATGCGCCCATCGCCCAGCTCGGCCAGCGCGCCGACCAGGCGTTCGGGCGCCTCGACCAGCACGCCTTCGATGAGCTGGCCGAGTGCGCTTTCAACGGCGTTTTCCCAGCCGCTTTCCACGTTGAGGCGCTCGCCGACGCGCGCACCCGAATCCAGGCCATGCTGTTTCAACCAGGCCACCGCCGCGCCCTGCTCCTGGCCCAGTGCGGCCTGCTGCAGGGTTTCCAGCGAAGACAGCCGACCGCGCGCGGCCTGGGCCTGCTTGCGGATATCCGCCAGTTCGGTCTGGCCGCTGCGCTGGCGATCCTGCAGGCCAGCCACGGCTTCCTTGCGTGCCTCGACCTGCTCGGTCAGGCCATCCAGCGCGGCCTTCTGGGTCTCGTGCTGGAGCTGCAGCTCCTCAAAGGTCTCGGCCAGCGCATCCAGGTCCAGCCCGGTGCGTTCGGCGGTGAGGGCCTCACGGCGGCGGTCGGCTTCGAGCACCTGGCGGTCCAGGTAATCGACGCGGGTGCGCTCGACTTCGCCGGCACGGGAGGCTTCGGAGGTGTTGCGGGTATGGGCTTCCCAACGCGCCTGCCAGTCGGCAAGCCGGGCTTCGGCGTCGCGCAGGGCCTCCTGCTTGATTTCGTTTTCTTCCTGCAGCTGCTCCAGCTGGGGTTCGGCCAGCTCGACGGCGTCGCGCAACACGATCAGTTTGGCTTCGTCGCCGCTGATGTGCTGACCCAGTTCGGCCAGGGCCTGCTGGGTTTCGTCGCGGGCCTTGTGCAGGCGCTGCGACATTTCACGCTGGTGCTGGATCTGCTGTTCAAGCCGGGCCAGGGTGCTGCCCACCTGGTACACCTCGGCCTGTGCGGTGCTGAGGGCATCGGACGCTTCTTCGCGGCGGACGCGGCTGGTCTCGATGCGGGCCTCGGCGTCGCGCTGTTCGGCGATGAGCTGCTGCAGGCGGGTTTCTTCCTGCGACAGGGCCTCGCGCAGGCCGCCCAGGCGCTGGTCGAGGCCACGGAATTCGAGCGCCTTCCATTCGGCATCCTTGACCTTGCGCTCTTC
The DNA here is from genome assembly GCF_057839485.1 of Stenotrophomonas sp. KH_036_B. Lineage (NCBI taxonomy): Bacteria > Pseudomonadati > Pseudomonadota > Gammaproteobacteria > Lysobacterales > Lysobacteraceae > Stenotrophomonas > Stenotrophomonas sp. KH_036_B. The sequence continues at coordinate 2,644,080 of NZ_CM174491.1, forward strand.
CTGCAGGGTCTGGTACTGCTCGGCCTGGCGGGCCTGGCGCTTGAGGTGTTCGAGCTGCTTGCCAATCTCTTCGCGAAGGTCGCCGAGGCGGTCGAGATTCTCGCGGGTATGCCGGATGCGGGTTTCGGTTTCCTTGCGGCGCTCCTTGTACTTGGAGATGCCGGCGGCTTCTTCAAGATAGACGCGCAGGTCTTCGGGCCGGGCTTCGATGATCTGGCTGATCATGCCCTGCTCGATGATGGAGTAACTGCGGGGCCCCAGGCCGGTACCGAGGAACAGGTCGGTAATGTCGCGGCGGCGGCACTTGGTGCCGTTGAGATAATAGTTGCTGCTGCCGTCGCGGCTGACGGTCCGCTTCACCGATATTTCGTTGAACGAGGCGTACTCGCCGGAAATGGTGTGGTCGGTATTGTCGAAAATCAGTTCGACGGTTGCCTGCGACACGGGCTTGCGTGCGGAAGACCCGGAGAAAATAACGTCGGTCAGCGAGTCGCCACGCAACCGGCTGGCGGAGCTTTCGCCCATGACCCAGCGCACGGCATCGATGATGTTGGACTTGCCACAGCCATTGGGCCCGACCACGCCGGTCATGTTGGTGGGCAGATGCAGGGTGGTGGGATCAACAAACGACTTGAAGCCGGAGAGCTTGATCGTGGACAGACGCATGGCGTGGTGGGCTTCCGGACAGTCGCGATAGGCGGAGTATAACGGGGTGGGTGTTGTGCGGGCGGTTGAGGCGATAGGGCCAGAGCCAGAGCCAGAACCAGAGCAAAGCCAAAGCCAAAGCCATGGGCTCCAGTGGTGTCGGTTAGCGGGCCGGGGTGGGTGGGCCGGCGGGACACGCTGCAAGTACATCCATGTAAGCTCGTTCACGCCATCCATGGCGCTCAACGGTCCCGCCAACCCACCCACCCCGCCCCGCAGACAGTTGGCAGGTACGCATGGGCGATCAACGGCAACTGCCCAGCTCCCTTCGATCATTTACATGCGTTACCGCGTGTTGGAGGGTTTGGGGCGGTCGTTTGGGAACCGCCCCTACCGGCGCAGGCGCAATACGCCAAGCCCCACGCGCCAGGCGCCAGGCCGTAGAGCCAGGCCATGCCTGGCTGCTCTTTCCATCCAGCCGCGACCATCTATCGGGGGAGGCCGGCGGGCAGTCCTCGTAGGGACTGTCAAAAACATGGATGTTTTTGCCAAGCCTACACGGACGTACTTGCGGCGTGTCCCGGAGGGGGCTGCCCGCCGGCCTCCCCAGCACGGAAAAATGAAACGCCGCTCTTGGCGCCATGCTTCCAGCAACAGCGGCCCCAAAGCAAAAACGGGCACCCTCGCGGGCGCCCGTTTCCGGTGATTCCAGCCTTGCGGCGGAAATCAGGCCTTTTCGGCTTCCACAACCACCTTGACGGTGGTTTCGACGTCGGCGTGCAGGTGAATGGTCACCTCGTACTCGCCCACGTTGCGGAAGGCGCCTTCGCCCAGGATGACTTCGCTCTTTTCCAGCGGCAGGCCGGCCTTGGTGAAGGCTTCGGCGATGTCGCGCGGGCCAACCGAGCCGTACAGCTTGCCTTCGGTCGACGCGTTGGCGGCGATCGAGACGCTCTTGCCTTCCAGCTTGGCCTTGCGGGCTTCGGCGTCAGCGTGGATCGACTCGGCCTTGGCTTCGTACTCGGCGCGCTTGGCAGCGAACTCGGCAACGTTGCCAGCGGTGGCCGGAATGGCCTTGCCGGTCGGGACGAGGAAGTTGCGGCCGTAGCCCGGCTTCACGTCGACCTGGTCGCCCAGACCGCCGAGGTTGGTGACCTTCTGAAGAAGAATCAGCTTCATGGTGTTGCTCCAATATGTATTCGTTAGCGAGGCGAACCCCGCAGCAGATGGCTGTCCGAATATCCGAACGGTAGACCCGGCACCGCCCGCTGCCTTGCGGCGCGGGCGGTCGAGACTACGAAAGCGGCGGCCAGGGGCCGCCCGCCCTCATCAGACGTCGTGGTTGTCGGTGTACGGAATCAGGGCCAGGAAACGGGCGCGCTTGACGGCCGTTGCCAGCTGGCGCTGGTACTTCGACTTGGTACCGGTCACGCGGCTCGGCACGATCTTGCCGTTCTCGGTGAGGTACTGGCGCAGGGTGTTGAGATCCTTGTAATCGATCTCCTTGACACCTTCGGCCGTGAACTTGCAGAACTTGCGGCGACGGAAGAACTTGGACATGTCAGTGCTCCTTAAGCGGCCGAAGCGGCGTCATCGCCGGCATCGGTGTCAGCGGCGGGGGTGGTTTCGCCTTCTTCGTCATCACGACGACGACGCTCACCGCGCTCGGGCTTGTCGCCCTTCTCGTCCTTGCTCTTCATGATCAGCGACTGCTCGGTGTCGGCACCCGGACGCAGGATGACGAGGTTGCGCAGCACTGCATCGTTGAACTTGAAGCTCTCGGTCAGTTCGGTCAGCACCGCCTGATCCACTTCGATGTTCATCAGCACGTAATGTGCCTTGACCAGGTTCTGGATCGGGTACGCCAGCTGACGACGGCCCCAGTCTTCCAGACGGTGGATGGTGCCGTTACCGGTTTCGACCAGCGACTTGTAGCGCTCGATCATGGCCGGGACCTGTTCGCTCTGGTCCGGGTGGACCATGAACACGACTTCGTAATGACGACTCATGTGTTGTTACCTTTCGGATGTGGCCCTTGTCGGGCCGGACAGCCCCCCGCAGGTGAACGCGGTGGAGCAAGGGTCCTGCCAGAAATCAGGCAGGAAGCCGCGCATTGTGGCAGCAAAGTCCTGTCCCGGCAAGCTGAACCGGGAACGCGGGGCCATGCGGCGCCCGTTTCAGGCCTTGTCGGCCTCGGTGGTGAAGCTTTCGCCGCAGCCGCATTCAGCCGTGGCGTTGGGGTTCCTGAACGTGAACGTCTCGCTCAGGCCCTGCTTGCCGAAGTCGATCTGGGTGCCATCGACCAGCGCCAGGCTGTCGGCGTCCACGTAGATGCGCACCCCGTCCTGCTCGAACACGGTGTCTCCGGGACGCTCGTCACGGGCCAGGTCGGTGATGTGCCCCCACCCCGAACAGCCGGTGCGGGTCACGCCGAAACGCAGGCCCAGCGCATCGGGGGTCTGTGCGACGAACTTCTGGACGCGGGTAAAGGCAACGGGGGTAAGGGTTACGGCCATGACAGACAACTCCAGCGGATCAGACACATTATAGGTCCACGGCACAGTCAGAAATGCCTCGCAAGCAGAACGCTGCAACCGTTAAACTCCTCGTTCAGAGATCGAGTCGATCAACAGAGGATTCAAGTCATGACGGTGGTCAGCGTTGAACATGCGCTTGCCGGGAAAATCCCGGAAGGCGGCGAGGCAACTGTACGGGGCTGGGTGCGCACGGTGCGCGGCTCTGCGGCCCTTGCTTTCGTCAATGTCACCGACGGCTCCTGCTTCGCCCCCATCCAGGTGGTGGCCAATGACACCCTGGCCAATTTCGACGACGTCAAGGCGCTGACCCCGGGCTGCTCGGTGATCGCCCGCGGCACCCTGGTCAAGTCGCAGGGCAAGGGCCAGTCGTTCGAGATCCAGGCCAGCGGCATCGAGATCGTCGGCCTGGTCGAAGACCCGCTGACCTACCCGATCCAGCCCAAGCCGATGAGCGCCGAGTTCCTGCGCGAAGTGGCGCACCTGCGCCCGCGCACCAACCTGTTCGGCGCGGTGACCCGCATCCGCAACTGCCTGTCCCAGGCCGTGCACCGGTTCTTCCACCAGAACGGCTTCAACTGGATCAGCACCCCGATCATCACCACCTCCGACGCCGAAGGCGCCGGGCAGATGTTCCGCGTGTCCACGCTGGACATGGCCAACCTGCCGCGCAACGCGAAGGGCGAGGTGGACTTCAGCCGCGATTTCTTCGGCAAGGAAACCTTCCTCACCGTGTCCGGCCAGCTCAACGTCGAGGCCTACTGCCTGGCACTGAGCAAGGTGTACACGTTCGGCCCGACCTTCCGTGCCGAAAACTCCAACACCACCCGCCACCTGGCGGAGTTCTGGATGATCGAGCCGGAAATCGCCTTCGCCGACCTGGCCGAAGACGCACGCCTGGCCGAGCAGTTCCTGAAGTACCTGTTCCGCGCGGTGCTCGATGAGCGCGGCGACGACCTGGCCTTCCTGGCCGAACGCGTGGACAAGAACGCGATCAAGAAGCTGGAAGACTTCATCAACGCCCCGTTCGAGCAGATCGACTACACCGACGCGGTGAAGCTGCTGCAGAAGGCCGACAGGAAGTTCGACTTCCCGGTCGAGTGGGGCCTGGACCTGCAGACCGAGCACGAGCGCTGGCTGACCGAGGAACACATCGGGCGCCCGGTGGTGGTCACCAACTACCCCGAGCACATCAAGGCGTTCTACATGCGCCTGAACGACGACGGCAAGACCGTTGCGGCGATGGACGTGCTGGCCCCGGGCATCGGCGAGATCATCGGCGGCAGCCAGCGCGAAGAGCGCCTGGACGTGCTGGACGCGCGCATGGCGCAGTTCGGCCTGGACCCGGCCCATTACGGCTGGTACCGCGATTTCCGCCGCTACGGTTCGGTTCCGCATGCCGGCTTCGGCCTGGGCTTCGAGCGCTTGGTGGTCTACGTGTGCGGGCTGGGCAACATCCGCGATGCGATCCCCTACCCGCGCGCACCCGGCACCGCCGAGTTCTGATCCCGACCACGGAGGCATGCCCCCATGACCCTGTTCTTCGCGCTGTGTTTCGTCGGCGTGGCGATCGCCGGGTTCAGTGCCTTCGTGATCTTCTGGCCGCTGACGCTGGTGCATATCCGCGACCGCCACCCTGCCCTGGCCACCCGCTTCGGCAGTGGCGCCTTCCTGCGCCCGGACGCGCTGCGCTGGCTGCTGGGCCGCGATTACCGCGACACCCCCGACCGCTCGCTGTCGGGGCTGGCCACGCCGGCCTGGCTGTCGCTGCTCACCCTGCTGGCCGGACTGGGCATGGCCGCCCTGCTCTGGCTGCTTTCGATGGTACTGACATGAACGACATCACCGCCCACCACGACCAGTGGTTTCTCGCCAGCCTGGGCAACACGCTGATCTGGGCACGCCTGCGGGTGCGTCCCGGCGGCACTGCCGAAGTGCTGGACAGCGATGGCAACACGCTGAGCTACGACAGCGAGGACACCGCGCGCTCGCAGCTGTTCGACGCCGAATTCGTCGCCTACGACGGGCTGGATGAGGAAGACGCGCTGATCCGCGGCTTCAGCCTGCACGAAGTGCGCCCGCCCCAGGCGGACAGCGATGACGGACTGCAGGGGCGCATGGTGCAGAACCTGGGCGCGCGCGCCTGACCGACGATGTTCATCCCGTCCGACTTCGTTGAGACCGACCTGACCTGGCTGGACCGGCTGATGGCGCGCGATGCGTTCGTCACCGTGGTCACCACCGGCAGCGACGGGCTTCCGCAGGTAACCCTGCTGCCGGTGGTCTACCGGCGCGATGGCGACGACATTTTCATCGAGGGCCACTGGGCCCGCCCCAACCCGCAGGCCGGCCATGCCGGCCCGGCGCTGGTGCTGGTGCACGGACCGCACGCCTACGTATCGCCGGGCTGGTATCCGGACAAGGACGCGCAGGCGCGCGTGCCGACCTGGAACTATGCGGCCGCCGAACTGCGCGGCACGCTCGAACCGGTCACCGATCCAGAGGCGTTGATCGCCATGCTGGACCGGCTGAGCGCGACCTACGAAGCCACCGTGGGCGGGGATTGGAGCCTGCTGCCGATCGAACCACGCCAGCGGCGCATGCTGGGCGGCATCATCGGGTTCCGTTTCCGCGCCACCCAGGCGCAGATCAAGCTCAAGCTCAGCCAGAACCATCCCGAGGCCAACCAGCGCAACGTGATCGATGCGCTGTCGGCGCTCGACTCCCCTTCTTCCCAGGAGCTGGCGCAGTGGATGCGCTGGAAACTAGAGGTACCGCAACCATGAAAGACATCCACAAGCTGCTGCAGAACAACCGCGACTGGGCCGACCGGATCGAGAAGGAAGACCCGGACTTCTTCCACCAGCTGGCCAAGCAGCAGCACCCGGAATACCTGTGGATCGGCTGTTCGGATTCGCGCGTGCCGGCCAACCAGATCATCGGCATGGCACCGGGCGAGGTGTTCGTCCACCGCAACGTCGCCAACGTGGTGGTGCACACCGATCTGAACTGCCTGAGCGTCATCCAGTACGCGGTGGACCAGCTGAAGGTGAAGCACATCCTGATCGTGGGCCACTACGGCTGCGGCGGCGTGCATGCCAGCCTGAACAACACGCGCGTCGGCCTGGCCGACAACTGGTTGCGGCATGTCGGCGACGTGGCGCAGAAGCACGCGGCGATCATGGATGCGATCGAGGAGCCCGACCTGAAGCATGCGCGCCTGTGCGAGCTCAACGTGATCGAACAGGTGGTCAACGCCTGCCGTTCGACCATCGTGCAGGACGCCTGGGCCCGCGGCCAGAAGCTGATGGTGCACGGCTGGGTATACAGCCTGAAGGACGGCCGCGTGCGCGAAATGGGCATCGACGTGGGTCGCCCGGAAGACCTGCAGCCGGCCTACGAGCAGGCGCTGGCCCACGTACCGCGCCGCGGCCGGCGCGACTGACCCCTCACCGCACGGAACCGCCCATGCTCGCCTCCCCGATCAACCTGCTGGCCTGGATCGACGAGAATCGCCACCTGCTCAAGCCGCCGGTGGGCAACAGGATGATCGAGAACGGTGACTTCATCGTGATGGTGGTGGGAGGCCCGAACAGCCGCACCGACTTCCATTACGACGAAGGCCCGGAGTGGTTCTATCAGCTCGAAGGCGAGATGCTGCTGAAGATCCAGGAAGACGGCGCGGTGCGCGACATTCCGATCCGCGCCGGCGAGATCTTCCTGCTGCCGGGCAAGGTGCCGCATTCACCGCGTCGCCCGCCCGGCGGCGTGGGGCTGGTGGTGGAACGCAAGCGCCTGGCACACGAGCGCGATGGCGTGATGTGGTTCTGCGAACGCTGCAACCACAAACTCTACGAAGAATATTTCACCCTGCAGAACATCGAAACGGACCTGCCGAAGCTGTTCGAACGCTACCAGGCGTCCGTCGAGATGCGCACCTGCGACGCCTGCGGGCACGTGGACCCGCTGCCGGGCACCTGATCGCCTGATTGCCGCGCCAACAGCAGCCAGGCAGGGCCTGGCTCTACGATCCTTGCGGGGACGTACCGAAGCCGCCCATCAGCCGTCCATGACCGGCAGCCTTCACACCCCACGTCGGATTCAGCCCATAGGCAGGACACACAGATAAACTGTCTGTTCACAGACAACCTCAATCGCCCCATGTCCGAGATCCTCAGTCGCACCCATGCCGTGGCCCTGGACGCTGCCGACCCCCTGCGCGCCCTGCGCGGTGAGTTCGTGTTCCCGCAGCACAACCATCGCGACCAGACGTACTTCGTCGGCAACTCGCTGGGGCTGCAGCCGCGTGCGGCCAAGGCCGCCGTGCAGGAGGTGATGGACAAGTGGGGTGCGCTGGCCGTGGAAGGCCACTTCACCGGCGAGACCCAGTGGCTGGGCTACCACCGCCTGGTCAATGCGCAGCTGGCCCGCATCGTTGGCGCCCTGCCCAGCGAAGTGGTCGCCATGAACACCCTGAGCGTCAACCTGCACCTGATGATGGTGAGCTTCTACCGGCCCACGGCCGCGCGGCCGGTCATCCTGATGGAGGCCGGTGCTTTCCCGACCGACCGCCACGCCGTGGAATCGCAGATCCGCTTCCATGGCCTGGACCCGGCCACCTGCCTGGTCGAAGTGCAGCCCGATGAGCCCAACGGCACGATTTCGCTGCAGGCCATCGAGCGCGCCATCACCGAATACGGCCCGCGCCTGGCGCTCGTGCTGTGGCCGGGCGTGCAGTACCGCAGTGGCCAGGTGTTCGACCTGGACGCGATCACCCGCATGGCCCGCCTGCAGGGTGCCCGGGTGGGCTTCGATCTGGCCCATTCGGTGGGCAACGTTCCGCTCCAGCTGCACGACATCGCCCCCGACTTCGCCGTGTGGTGCCACTACAAGTACCTCAACAGCGGTCCGGGCGCCGTGGCCGGCTGCTTCGTGCACGAGCGCCATCACCGCGACCACACCCTGCCGCGCTTCGCCGGCTGGTGGGGTCATGAAGAAGCCACCCGCTTCAAGATGGCGCCGCAGTTCGTGCCGGCCGTGGGTGCCGAAGGCTGGCAGCTCAGCAACCCGCCCGTGCTGGGGCTCGCCCCGCTGCGCGCGGCCTTGGACGTGGTCGACAAGGCCGGTGGCATCCAGGCGCTTCGCGACAAGTCCCTGCAGCTCACCGGCCTGCTCGACGCCCTGGTCCGTGCCCGCCTGCCGGGTGTGCTCGAGGTGCTCACCCCGCGCGAGCCGGAACGGCGCGGGTGCCAACTGTCACTGCGTGTCGTGGATGGCCGCGAGCGCGGCCGCCACCTCTTTGAATACCTGCAGACGGTCGGCGTGCTGGGCGACTGGCGCGAACCCGACGTGATCCGCATCTCACCGACCCCGCTGTACAACCGCTACCTTGACCTGCACCACTTCGTCGAGGAAGTGGAATCCTGGGCCGGACTTTGAGCCGCACTCCCCCTCCTTCGCGGAACCGCTCTTGATCGCTACTGCACACCGCTCCCTGAGCATCATCGGCGCCGGCCTGGCCGGCTCCCTGCTGGCCATCCTGCTGTCCCGCCAAGGCTGGCGGATCACCCTGTATGAGCGTCGCGGCGACCCGCGCATCAGCGACTACGAATCCGGCCGCTCGATCAACCTGGCCCTGGCCGAGCGCGGTCGCAATGCCCTGCGCCAGGCCGGCGTCGAAGACGCGGTGATGGCCAAGGCGGTCATGATGCGCGGGCGCATGGTCCACCCGCGCCACGGCGAACCGCAGCTGCAGCGCTATGGCCGCGACGACAGCGAAGTGATCTGGTCCATCCACCGCAAGGACCTCAATACCACGCTGCTGCAGCTGGCCGAAGATGCCGGTGCGCAGGTGCATTTCCACCGCCGCCTGCACACCGTCGATTTCGATGCCGGCTACGCCCGCTTCATCGATGACCGCAACGACCACCCGCACGACATCCGTTTCGATACGCTGATCGGCGCCGACGGTGCCGGTTCGGCGCTGCGTGCGGCGATGAACCGCAAGCACCCCTTGGACGAGCGCATCGACTTCCTGGACCACTCCTACAAGGAGCTGGAGATCCCGCCCACCGAGGACGGCGGCTTCCGCATCGACGCCAATGCCCTGCACATCTGGCCGCGCGGCAACTACATGTGCATCGCGCTGCCCAACGACGAAGGCACCTTCACCGTCACCCTGTTCCTGCCCAACGAAGGCGAGCCCAGTTTCGCCACCACCAACAGCGGTGCCGAGGCCGAGGCGCTGTTCGCGCGCGACTTCCCCGACGCACTGCCCTTGATTCCCAACCTGCGCCGCGACTGGGAAGAACACCCGCCCGGCCTGCTCGGCACGCTGCACCTGCGCCAGTGGCACCTGCAGGGCCGCGCCGTGCTGATCGGCGATGCCGCCCATGCCATGGTGCCGTTCCACGGCCAGGGCATGAACTGCGCGTTCGAGGATTGCGTTGCCCTGGCCGGCCACCTGCTGGAGCAGGACAGTCTGGCCGGCGCCTTCGCCGCGTTCGAGCGCGACCGCAAGCCCAATGCCGAGGCCATCCAGCAGATGGCGCTGGAGAACTACCTGGAAATGCGCGACCGCGTGGCCGACCCGGCCTTCCTGCTGCAGCGCGAGCTGGAACAGCAGCTGCAGGCACGCTGGCCGACCCGCTTCGTGCCGCACTACACCATGGTGACCTTCCTGCACACGCCGTACGCGGTGGCGCTGCAACGCACCGAACTGCAACGGCGCATCCTCGAGGACGCCACTGCCGGCCACGACAGCCTGGACCCTATCGACTGGGACGCCCTGGAACGTATCGTGCACGCGCAGCTGCCGGTGCTGGAAGGCGCGCACTGATGGCCGACGACAGCTTCCTGTTCTACGACCTGGAAACCTTCGGCCAGGACCCGCGCCGCACCCGCGTGGCCCAGTTTGCCGCCATCCGCACCGATGCCGCGCTGAACATCATCGACACGCCGGTGAGCTTCTACGTGAAGCCCGCCGACGACCTGCTGCCCTCGCCGATCGCCACGCTGATCACCGGCATCACCCCGCAACACGCGCACGCCGAAGGGGTGAGCGAGGCCGAGGCGTTTTCGCGCATCAACGACCTCATGGCGCGCCCGGGCACCTGCACGCTCGGCTACAACACGCTGCGCTTCGATGACGAGTTCGTCCGCCACGGGCTGTTCCGCAATTTCTACGATCCCTACGAGCGCGAGTGGCGCAACGGCAATTCGCGCTGGGACCTGCTGGACATGCTGCGCCTGGCGCACGCGCTGCGCCCCGAGGGCATCGCCTGGCCGCAACGCGAAGACGGCGCCACCTCGTTCAAGCTCGAACACCTGGCGCTGGCCAATGACGTGCGCCAGGGCGATGCGCACGAAGCGTTGTCGGACGTGCATGCCACCATCGGCATGGCACGGCTGTTCCGGCAGTCACAGCCGCGGCTGTGGGAGTACGCGTTGAAGCTGCGCGACAAGCGTTTCGTCGGCAGCCTGCTCGATGTGGACGCGATGCAGCCGGTGCTGCACGTGTCCATGCGCTACCCCGCCCAGCGCATGTGCGCCGCGCCGGTGCTGCCGATCGCGCGGCACCCGTACATCAACAACCGGGTCATCGCGCTCGACCTGGAAGGCGACATCGACGGCCTGCTCGCGCTGCCGGCCGAAACGCTGGCCGCCCGCCTGTACACGCGGGCGGCAGACCTGGCCGAGGGCGAGCAGCGCGTGCCGCTCAAGGAAGTGCACCTGAACAAGGTGCCCGCGCTGGTCGCCTGGAACCACCTGCGCCCGTCCGACCATGCCCGGCTGGGCATCGACGTGGCGACCGTGGAGGCCAATGCCGCGCGTGTGCGCGAGGCCGGCCCGGCGCTGGTCGAGAAGGTACGGCAGGTCTACGGCGGTGAACGCACGGCCACGGTCAGTGACGTGGACGCCTCGCTCTACGACGGCTTCCTGGCGGACGGCGACAAGGCGTTGATGGCCCGCCTGCGCACCAGCCCGCCGGCCGAACTGGCCGGCTTCGCCGAGCGCCTGAAGGACCCACGCATGCCGGAGCTGCTGTTCCGCTATCGCGCACGCAACCACCCGCACACCCTGGATGCCGCCGAACGCCAGCGCTGGAACGACTACCGTCGGCAGCGCCTGTTTGGCGACACCGCGCTGGGCGAGCAGCGCCTGGGCGAGTTCCGCGCGCAGCTGGACGCCCTGGCCGTCGAACACGCGGCCGACCCCGCCAAGCTCGCCCTGCTGCAGCAGCTGGGCGACTGGGGCACCCAATTGGAGCAGAGCCTGTGAGCAGCTATTTCAGTCCCGCCAGCTTCACCTTCCTGCGTGGCCTGGCGCGCAACAACGACAAGACCTGGTTCAACGAACACAAGGCGAAGTACGAGGAACATGTGCGGCAGCCGTTCCTGCGCCTGATCACCGACCTGCAGCCGGACCTGGCCGAGGTCAGCACCCACTTCCGTTCCGATCCGCGCGGCGTGGGTGGCTCGCTGTTCCGCATCTACCGCGATGCGCGCTTCTCCAACGACAAGTCGCCCTACAAGAGCTGGCAGGGCGCGCGCCTGTTCCATGAACGCCGCAAGCAGGTGCCGGCACCGTCGTTCTACATCCACCTGCAGCCGGGCGAGAGCTTCGTCGGCGCCGGGCTGTGGCACCCCGAGCCGGCCACCCAGCGCAAGGTGCGCCACTTCATCGTGGACAACCCCGGCGCCTGGAAGGCGGCCGCGCATGCGCCTGCGCTTCGGAAGAAGTTCGATTTCGAGGAAAGCGAGAAGCTGGTGCGCGCGCCGCGCGGCTTCGAGCCGGATTTCGAGTTCATCGACGACCTCAAGCACCGCAACTGGGTGTTCTGGCGCTCGCTGGACGATGCCACCATGACCGGGCCGAAGCTGCGGCAGACGCTGGCGAAGGATCTGGTGGCGCTGGGGCCGTTTGTGGACTATCTGTGTGCGGCGTTGGATCTGGAGTTTTGAGGGTGGGTCGCTCAGCCACGCAGGGCGTGACTCTACCCAGCGTTGACGTGGGCTGCGGCAAGCTGGTGACATGAAAAAACTGCTTCTGCTGCTGGGACTGGTCGTGGTGCTGCTGGCGGGCTGGCTGGTCAGCGGGCCGTATTTGACCCTGCGTGGGCTGGCCGCAGCGGTTGAACAGCGCGACACCTCGACGCTGGACCGGTACGTGGACTTCCCGATGCTGCGTGCCAACCTGCGCGCGCAGCTGGACGATTACATGGTGCGGCGCGCTGGGCCGGACGTGCAGTCCAACCTGATTGGCGCGCTGCTGCTGACCGCTGGCCAGAAGTTGAGCGGAACGGCGGTGGACGCGATGGTGACGCCGACCGGGATCGGTGCGTTGATGGAAGGCCATACGCTGTGGAAGCGGGCCAGCAATGACCTCGAGAGCAATGACGCCTATGCCGGGCCGCGCGCCGCGCGGCCGCTGGAGGGCGCCACGCATCGCTTCGAGTCGACGTCACGATTCACCGCCACCACCCACACGCCGGAGGGCGCGCCGATGGTGTTCGTGCTGCAGCGGCAGGGATTGGTGTGGAAGCTCGTTAATATCGAGCTGCCGCTCGATTGATCGGTGTCACGACCAACAGTCGTGACCTACCGGCGATGAGCGATGCGTCACGACCAACAGTCGTGACCTACCGGCGATGTGTCACGACCAACGGTCGTGACCTACCTTCAATCGTTCGCCACGCCGTGCGGCACGTGGCCGGCGGCCACGCTTTGATGCTGGCGGGCGCTGTCGATGTTGTGCTGCGAATCGTCGAAGAAGATGTCCGCGCCGAATGCTTCCAGGAACGGGCCCTTGTGGCGGCCGCCCAGGAACAGCGCCTCGTCCAGGCGCACGCCCCACTCGCGCAGGGTGCGGATCACCCGCTCATGCGCCGGTGCCGAGCGCGCCGTGACCAGCGCGGTGCGGATCGGCGCATCTTCGCCCGACGGGAACACCGCCTGCAGCGTGTGCAGTGCCGACAGGAAATTGCGGAACGGACCGCCGCTGAGCGGCTCGCGCGCGTTTTCGCGTTCATGCCGGCCGAACGCCTCCACGCCCTGCTCGCGCGAGATGCGTTCGCTTTCATCGCCGAAGATCACCGCGTCGCCATCGAAGGCGATGCGCAGCTGGCCCAGCGGCTTGCTGAGATCCACCTGCTCGGCCGCGGCGATGGTCTCGCCGGGCGGCTTGGGCAGGATCGTCGCCGCCGCGATGCCATGCCGCAGTGCACGCCGCACCGACTCGGGGTTGGCCGACAGGAACAGGTCGGTACCGAACGGCTTCACATACGGCCAGGTCGGCTCACCGGCGGTGAACGTCGCGCGGATGATGCCCAGGTCGTAATGCTGGATCGAATTGAAGATGCGCAGGCCGGTGTCGGCGGAGTTGCGCGACAGCAGGATGACTTCCACCCGCGGTGACTCCGGCGACTGGCCCTGGTTCAGCGCAAGCAGCTTGCGCACCACCGGGAACGCAACGCCAGGGCGCAGCACGTCGTCTTCGTGCTTGCGCTGGTACTCGGCGTAGGCATCGACGCCCTCGGCCTCGAACAGCGCGTGACCCTCTTCCAGGTCGAACAGGGCGCGCGAGGTCACGGCAACGGTCAGCAAACGGGGGGTGTTGTCGCCCATGGCAGTCAGCAATCCAGTGCGGCCAGAAGGGCCGGCCACCTATTGTCCTTCAAAACATGAACTGTTCGCTGAGGATCCGGTCTTCCAGGTTGTGTTCCGGGTCGAACAGCAGGGTGACCCGGCGCTCGCGCGACTCGCGGATGGTCACTTCAACCACGTCGCGGGTCTCATGCGAATCGGCGGTGACGCTGACCGGGCGCTTGTAGGGGTCCAGCACGCGGAAGCGCACTTCCGTATCGGCCTTGAGGATCGCCCCGCGCCAGCGCCGCGGCCGGTACGGGGCCAGGGGGGTCAACGCGATGGTGTGCGAGCCCAGCGGCAGGATCGGCCCATGCGCGGAGTAGTTGTAGGCCGTGCTGCCGGCCGGCGTGGACACGAGCACCCCGTCACCGATCAGCTCGGCCACCCGCTCCTGGCCATTGAGGTCCACCCCGATGTGCGCGGCCTGCCGGGTCTGGCGCAGCAGCGAAACGTCGTTATAGGCCAGCGACCCGGTGGTGGTGCCCGATTCGGTCAGGGCCAGCATTTCCAGCGGGCGCAGGTTGGCCGGCTCGGCCGCCGCGAGGCGCGCCGGCAGGTCGTGGTCGTCTTCACGGTACTGGTTCATCAGGAACCCCACCGTGCCCAGCTTCATGCCGAACACCGGCAGCCCCAGCGCACCGTGGCGGTGCAGGGTCTGCAGCATGAAGCCGTCGCCGCCCAGCGGGCACAGCACATCGGCCTGTTCCGGCGGATGGTCGCCGTAGCGGGCCACCATCTGCGCCAACGCCTGCTGCGCGGCCTCGGTGTTGCTGGCCAGAAAGGCGATGCGGGGGGAATCGCTCATGGGGTTTCTGCGAATGGCATGTGCAGGAAGCATACCCGGTCGGCGCACGGAAGGGCTTTGGAAGCTTGGCGCACGATCTTCGATCGGATCTGCCGCGAGCGTTGACGCAGACGCGGCTGCCGGTGGAGCGAGCGCGGGGCCGCCATACCCTTGCCGGCGGAGGTCCCTCAACAGCGGCTGCCGGTGAATCGAGCGCCGGGCCGCCTTACCCTTTCCGGCGAATGTCCCCCGGCGTCGGCCTGCGGCCGCCCCCTCCTCCTTTACTTCGCCTACAAGGGCAAGGCGCCCCGGCACTCGACCCACCGGCGTTGGCACAGTGACATCCGCTTTTCCATCGCGAACCGCAAGCCGAGCCCCGTCGCGGCCGGTAGGTCCCTGGCAATGCCTAAAAAGGGGACGGAGGAGGTTAACCCTGACCGTCCCCGATTAACGTCCTCCGTCCCGGATTTTGCCCCGTGACATCCGCTTTTCCATCGCGAACCGCAAGCCGAGCCCCGTCGTGGCCGGTAGGTCCCTGGCAATGCCTAAAAAGGGGACGGAGGAGGTTAACCCTGACCGTCCCCGATTAACGTCCTCCGTCCCGGATTTTGCCCCGTGACATCCGCTTTTCCATCGCGAACCGCAAGCCGAGCCCCGTCGTGGCCGGTAGGTCCCTGGCAATGCCTAAAAAGGGGACGGAGGAGGTTAACCCTGACCGTCCCCGATTAACGTCCTCCGTCCCGGATTTTGCCTTTTCCTGCGGACCGCAAGCCGAGCCCCGTCGCGGGCGGCAGGTCCCTGGCAAAGTAAAGGAGGAGGCGGCGGCGCAGGCCGACGCCGGGGGACATTTGCATAGGGGCCTGCCGGCCGCGACGTGGCCCTCAACGCTCGCGACGAACCCGATCGAAGACCTTGAGCTTCTAATCTGGCGAAGAGCCAAAGAAAAGGCCCCGCCGGTGGCGGGGCCTTGTCATGCAGCCATTGCCGGGCAGCGCCCGGCATCACCGCGCGGCTTACGCGCCGTGTGCGGCCAGCTGGCCCAAGCGCTGCACCGCCACCGACACCGTCGGGTAGTCGAGCGTCTTCTGCTCGGCCAGCTCCTGCAGCATCGACAGGGTGAAGCGCAGGCTGCTGTCGTCACGGCCGATCCAGGCGGCGACCTTGGCTTCGGCACTGCCGCCCTTCATCGACAGTACCTGGGCCGCCAGGTTGCGGTGATGCGCGGCCAGCTCGTCGCGCAGCACGCCACGGGCCACCGCATGCCAGCGGCCGTTGACCTCCAGCGCATCGATCTGCTCGAACAGCCACGGCAGCTGCAGCGCGTCGCCCAGGCGGAAGTGGACCTTCGACACGTCCACCGGCTTCAGCTTGCGCGTGCGCGCCAGCTCGATGATGTCGAACGCCGGTTCCAGGAACTGCAGCTCCGACAACTGCTGTGCCAGTGCCGGCGGCAGGCCCTTGTCCTTCCACTCCTGCACGCTCGCCTCGTAGGCCGGGCGCTGCGAATCGGGCAGCACGCCCGACGCATCACGGATGTCGTTGAACGGCGCCTGGTAGCGGTTCACCGCCTCGGTGATGCCCGGCATCGCGCCGGGGCGGAACAGCAGCCAGCGCACGAACGACCGTTGCAGCTTCCAGATCACTTCCAGCGCATCGATCTGCACCGACTCCGGCAGCGTCCCGTCGAGCGCATCGATCTGCGCCCACAGCGCACGCGCATCCAGCGTCTCACGGCTGATGGTGTAGGCCTTGGCGACCTCGGCGATGGTGCGGCCGGTGTCTTCCTGCATGCGCATCAGGAACGTGGCGCCCATGCGGTTGATGGTCTGGTTGGTCACGGCCGTGGCGATGATTTCGCGCTTCAGGCGGTGACGCTCCATCGCGTCCGCGTACTTTTTCTGCAGCGGCGTCGGGAAGTAACGCAGCAGCTCCTTGGACAGGTACGGATCTTCCGGGATGTCCGATTCCAGCAGCTGCTGGAACGCCACCAGCTTGGAATAGGACAACAGCACCGACAGTTCCGGACGGGTCAGGCCCTGGCCGCGCGCCTTGCGTGCCGACAGCTCCGCATCGGACGGCAGGAACTCGATCTGGCGATCCAGCAGGCCCTGCTTTTCCAGCGTGCGGATGAAGTGCTGCTTGGACCCCAGGCGCTTGACCGCCATCCGCTCCATCAGGCTCAGGGCCTGGTTCTGGCGGTAGTTGTCGTTGAGCACCAGGTCGGCCACTTCGTCGGTCATCGAGGCCAGCAGCGTGTTGCGCGCCTCCACGGTCAACTTCTTGGCCCGCACCACATCGTTGAGCAGGATCTTGATGTTGACTTCGTGGTCGGACGTATCCACGCCGGCCGAGTTGTCGATGAAGTCGGTATTGAGCAGCACGCCCGCCTGGGCGGCTTCGATGCGGCCCAGCTGGGTCATGCCCAGGTTGCCGCCCTCGCCCACCACCTTGCAGCGCAGCTCGCCACCATTGACGCGCAGCGCATTGTTGGCGCGGTCGCCCACGTCGCTGTGCTGCTCGGTGGCCGCCTTGACGTAGGTACCGATGCCGCCATTCCACAGCAGGTCCACCGGCGCCTTCAGGATCGCGCTCATCAGATCGTTCGGCGACAGCGCCTTGACGTTGTCGTCCAGGCCCAGCGCCTCACGCACCTGCGGGGTGATCTCGATCGACTTCAGCGTGCGCGGGAATATGCCACCGCCCTTGCTGATCAGCGTCGCATCGTAGTCGGCCCAGCTGGAACGCGGCACGGTGAACATGCGCTCGCGCTCGACGAACGAAGTCGCCGCATCCGGATTCGGGTCCAGGAAAATGTGGCGGTGGTCGAACGCGGCCAGCAGGCGGATGTGGCGCGACAACAGCATGCCGTTGCCGAACACGTCGCCGGACATGTCGCCGACACCAACCGTGGTGAAGTCCTGGCTCTGGCTGTCACGGCCCAGGGCGCGGAAGTGGCGCTTGACCGACTCCCATGCACCGCGCGCGGTGATGCCCATGCCCTTGTGGTCGTAACCGACCGAGCCACCGGAGGCGAACGCATCGCCCATCCAGAAGCCATGCGCCACGGCCAGGCCGTTGGCGATGTCGGAGAAGGTCGCCGTGCCCTTGTCTGCCGCCACCACCAGGTACGGGTCGTCCATGTCGTGGCGGACCACGTCCACCGGCGGCACGATCTTGTTGTTGACGATGTTGTCGGTGATGTCCAGCAGGCCCTGGATGAAGAGCTTGTAGCAGGCCACGCCGTTGGCGAAGACCGCGTCGCGGTCACCGCTCACCGGCGGCGTCTTGGCGAAGAAGCCGCCCTTCGCACCCACCGGCACGATCACCGTGTTCTTCACCATCTGCGCCTTGACCAGGCCCAGCACCTCGGTACGGAAGTCTTCGCGACGGTCCGACCAGCGCAGGCCGCCGCGGGCGACCGCACCGAAGCGCAGGTGGGTACCTTCCACGCGCGGGCCATACACGAAGATTTCGCGGTACGGGCGCGGCTTGGGCAGGTCCGGCACCAATGCCGAATCGAACTTGAAGCTGATCACGTGGCCGGGGCGGCCCTGTGCATCGGTCTGGTAGTAGCTGGTGCGCAGAGTGGCGTCGATCACGCCCATGAAGCTGCGCAGGATGCGGTCTTCGTCCAGGCTGGAGACGCGGTCCATCAGCTTGACCAGCGCATCGCGTGCGGCGTCCATCTGCGCCTTGCGGTCACCCTTGCGGGCATCGACCACGGTCTTGAGCACCTTCAGGGTGGCCTCGTCGCCGCCGGCCAGCACGGTCAGGTGCGCGCGCAGGCCAGCCTGCCCTTCGGCAATGGCGGCCTTGTCCTCATGCCCGGTGGCCGGATCGAAGCGGGCTTCGAACAGCTCCACCAGCAGGCGCGCCAGCAGTGGGTAACGGGTGAAGGTGCCTTCCACGTACGCCTGCGAGAACGGCACGCCCGTCTGCAGCAGGTACTTGCAGTAGCCACGCAGCATGGCGACCTGGCGCCAGTGCAGGCCGGCGGCCAGCACCAGGCGGTTGAAGCCATCGTTCTCGGCATCGCCGTGCCAGACCCGGGCGAAGGTCTCGCCGAAGGCCTCGTCCACGCTGGCGGCATCGATCGCGCCGGCCACCGACTCCACTTCGAAGTCCTGCACGTACACCGGCGCGTTGTCCACCGTCAGGCGGTACGGGCGCTCGGAGATGACGCGCAGGCCCATGTTCTCCATCATCGGCAGCGCGTCCGACAGCGGAATGTCGTCCA
Source organism: Stenotrophomonas sp. KH_036_B (assembly GCF_057839485.1). Taxonomy (NCBI): domain Bacteria; kingdom Pseudomonadati; phylum Pseudomonadota; class Gammaproteobacteria; order Lysobacterales; family Lysobacteraceae; genus Stenotrophomonas; species Stenotrophomonas sp. KH_036_B. The sequence continues at coordinate 2,662,926 of NZ_CM174491.1, forward strand.
GCTGGCGGTACAGCTTCAGGCGCAGGCCATCGCCTTCTTCGCGATGCACGGCCTGCAGGCTCAGGCGCAGGTCGTCTGGGCCGGTCAGCGCGTCGAGCTGGCTGACGTCGTTGGCCGCGATCTCGGTGCTGGAATCTTCGATGTAGCCGGCCGGCAGGGCCTTGCCGATGCGGGCGGCAATGCGCAGGCCTTCGCTTTCACCGTGACGGACCACCAGCGCTTCGCGCAGGTCGTCCTGCCAGTTGCGCAGCACCTGGGCCAGCTTCTGCTCCAGCACGCTGGTATCCACTTCCAGGGTCTGCCCAGCCTTCGGGCGCACGATCAGGTGCACCTGGGCCAGCGGCGATTCGCCGAGCACCACCGAGCTGTCCACGTATTCGCCCTGCAGGGCGTCCTTGAGCATCGCCTCGATGCGCAGGCGCACGTCGGTGTTGAAACGCTCGCGCGGCAGGTAGACCAGCGCGGAAATGAAGCGGCTGTACTTGTCACGGCGCAGGAACAGGCGGCTGCGCACGCGTTCCTGCAGGCCCAGCACGCCCATGGCGGTGCGGAACAGCTCGTCCTCGCTGGACTGGAACAGTTCCTCGCGCGGCAGGGTTTCCAGGATGTGGCGCAGGGCCTTGCCGCTGTGGCTGGCCGGGGCCAGGCCGGACTGCTTCATCACGTATTCGTGGCGCTGGCGCACCAGCGGGATTTCCCACGGGCGGCGGTTGTAGGCGCTGGAGGTGAACAGGCCCAGGAAGCGCTGTTCGCCGATGATCTTGCCCTTGGCGTCGAATTCCAGCACGCCGATGTAATCCATGTAGCCGGCGCGGTGCACCCGCGAGCGGGCGTTGGTCTTGGTCAGGATCAGCGCGTCCTTCAGCCCCGAGGTGGCGTTGAGCCCCTGCGCGGCGAGGGTCTTGACCGGGCGCGCGGCGGACTTGTCCTTGCCGCGCATCAGGCCCAGGCCGGTGGCGTTCAACGGCGCCAGCACGTCTTCCTTGCCTTCCTTCTCCACGCGGTATTCGCGGTAGCCGAAGAAGGTGAAGTGGTTGTCGGCAGCCCAGCGCAGGAATTCCTGTGCTTCGGCGCGCGAGGCGGCATCGATAGGCAGCTGGCGGGAGCCCAGGTCGTCGGCCAGGGCCAGCGCCTTGCTGCGCATCGCGTCCCAGTCACCGACGATCGCACGGACCTCGTCCAGTGCCTTGACGATGGCCTTCTCGACGTCGGCCATGGCCTCGGCCGGCTGGCGGTCGATCTCCAGCAGCATCACCGACTCGGCGGTGCCATCGCCCACGCCCGACAGCTTGCCGCTCTTGTCGCGGCTGAAGCGCAGCACCGGGTGACCCAGCACGTGCACGCCCACGCCATGTTCGGCCAGGGACATTGTCACGGTGTCGACCAGGAACGGCATGTCGTCGTTGACGATCTGCAGCACGGTGTGCGGCGATTCCCAACCATTGGCCTTCAGCGTCGGGTTGAACACGCGCACATTGGCCTTGCCGGCCTTGCGCACGCGGGCGAACTCGAGCGTATCGGCGGCCAGCGCGGCCCACTCCTCAGCGGTGTGGTGCGGGAATTCGTCCGCTTCCATGCGCTTGTAGAAGTCGGCGGCGAACGCCACTGCCTCGGCCTGCCCGGCCGCCGGGTAACGCTTGCGCAAGGCCGTGTACACCGGCTCCAGCGAGAAGCCCACTGGCGAAACAGTCTGCGTATCGGCTGGTTTGGTCGTTTTTTTCACGGTCTTGGCTGCTGTTTTTTGCGGTTTCATGGCAGAGCGATGCGTGTTGCCCAGTTGGGAAAATGAAATTGTAGCCCTACCGCACAAAAAGGCCTTGCTGCAGGACGGAATAAGGTTTTTCAGTTGGGTGCCGTTTACGTCGCACTCCGGCACGACCCCACGCCATAGCATCGGCGCGTTGTGTGTCACCTTGAGGTGCCAGCAGGGACAGTGCCAAAAGCAATGCTTCACCAATTCTGAACTGGACGGTATAGTCCACCGCGTGAACTCCCCCACCCCTGCCGTCGCCCCACTGGATGCGCGCGATCATCGCGTGTTCGATGCCGTGCGCGATCTGATGGCCAGCCAGGGCATGCAGCTGAGCATGGAATCGGTGGCCCAGCAGGCCGGATGTTCCAAGCAGACCCTCTACAGCCGCTACGGAAGCAAGCAGGAACTGCTGCGCCGGGTATTGCAGCGCCACCTGTGCAGGACCACCGCCGGCCTGCGTGCGTTGGACGGCGAGGACCTGCGCGGCAGCCTGCTGCAGTTCGCCGTCGACTACGTCGAACACTTCAATGAGCCGCAGGTGGTCCAGGCCTGCAAGCTCATCGCAGCCGAATCGGCCCAGTTCCCCGAGGAGGCGCAGGCCCTGTACCGCGATGGTGCCGGTGCACTCACCCTTCACCTCGCTGAATGGCTCCATCTGCGCATCAAGCGTGGCCTGCTTCGCCATGACGACCCGCACTTCATGGCCGAACTGCTATTGAGCATGATCGCCGGGCTGGATTTCGAGAAACAACGCTTTCATACCCCCCATCGTGCAGACGCCTCGCAGCGGCGCCGGTGGGCCGAATTTTCCGTGGACAGCTTCCTGCGCGCCTTCGCCGTGCCTGAAGCGCTTCCGATACTGCATTCAAACCAACACCGGAGTTTCTCCTGATGATCGCCCCACTCCGCACCCTCGCCCTGACTTGCGCAGTCGCCGTCGCGTTGACCGCCTGCAAGAAGCCGGAGCAACAGACGCCCCCGCCGCCGGAAGTGGGCGTGATCGAGGCCAAGGCCGATACCCTGCCGCTGCAGCGTGAGCTGGTCGGCCGCCTGTCGCCGTACCGCAGCGCCGACGTGCGCGCGCGCGTGCCGGGCGTGCTGCTCAAGCGCGTCTACCAGGAAGGCCAGGACGTCAAACAGGGCCAGGTGCTGTTCCTGATCGACCCGGCCCCGCTGCAGGCGTCGTTGAACGCCTCGCAGGCCGAGCTGGCCTCGGCCCAGGCCACCTACGCCAATGCCAAGGCCGCCGCCGCCCGCGCCCGTTCGCTGGCCCCGCAGAAGTTCGTCTCCAAGTCGGACCTGGACGCTGCCGAAGCCACCGAACGCACCGCTGCAGCGGCTGTGCAGCAGGCGCAGGCCTCGCTGTCCAACGCCAAGATCAATCTCGGCTACGCCCAGGTGACCTCGCCCATCGCCGGCCGCGCAGGCAAGCAGCAGGTCACCGAAGGCGCACTGGTCGGCCAGGGGGACATCACCCTGCTGACCACGGTGGACCAGCTGGATCCGCTGTACGTCAACTTCTCGATGAGCTCGGACGAGCTCACCCAGCTGCGCCGGGCCCAGGCCAATGGCGCGGTGTCGCTGAGCGGCGACGGCAAGTCGACGGTGCAGGTGAAGCTGGCCGACGGCACGATGTACGACCAGCCGGGCACGCTGGATTACTCCTCGGCCGTGGTCGACCCGTCCACCGGCGCGGTGACCCTGCGCGCGGTGCTGCCGAACCCGGAACAGATCCTGCTGCCGGGCGCATTCGTGAGCTTCCAGGCTGTCCTGGGTGAGCGCAGGAACGCCTTCCTGGTGCCGTTGCAGGCCCTGCAGCGCGACACCACCGGCGGCTTCGTCATGGTGGTGGGCAAGGACGGCAAGGTGGTGCGCAAGAACGTCGTCAGCGAAGGCCAGCAGGGCAGCAACTGGCTGGTCAGCAGCGGCCTGGAACCGGGCGACAAGGTGATCGTGGCCGGCGTGCAGAAGGTCAAGGAAGGCGCCCCGGCCACGGCCAAGCCGTGGACCCCGACTGCCGCCAACGGCCCCGGCCAGGCCCCGGCAGGTGCCGCCCCCGCGGCCGCCGGCCAGGCGCCCGCCGCCCAGGCAGACGCCGCCGCACCCGCCGACCCGGCCGCCAAGCCTTCCGATGGCGCTCCGGCTGCCGAACCGACCAAGCAATAACGGGAACCAGCCGTCATGCCTAAATTTTTCATTGAACACCCGGTATTCGCCTGGGTGGTCGCGATCCTGATCTCGCTTGCGGGCGTGATCTCGATCCTCGGTCTGGGCGTGGAGTCCTACCCCAGCATCGCACCGCCCCAGGTGACGGTGAGCGCCACCTACCCCGGCGCCAGCGCCGACACCACCGAAAAGTCGGTCACCCAGGTGATCGAGCAGCAGCTGACCGGTATCGATCACCTGCTGTACTTCAGCTCCTCGTCCGCCTCCAACGGCCGCGCGACCATCACGCTCACCTTCGAAACCGGCACCGACGCGGACATCGCGCAGGTGCAGGTGCAGAACAAGGTGTCGCTGGCCACGCCACGCCTGCCCACCGAAGTGACCCAGCAGGGTGTGGTGGTGGCCAAGGCCAACGCCGGCTTCCTGATGGTGGTGGCGCTGCAGTCCGACAGTGAGGCGATCACCCGCGATGCGCTGAACGACATCGTCGGCTCGCGCGTGCTCGACCAGATCTCGCGTATCCCCGGCGTCGGCAGCACCCAGCAGTTCGGTTCCGAGTACGCCATGAACATCTGGCTCAACCCGGAGCGCATGCAGGGTTTCGGCCTGTCGGCCAGCCAGGTGCTTGCGTCGATTAAGGCGCAGAACGTGCAGTTCGCGGCCGGTTCGCTGGGTTCGGACCCGTCCCCGGCGGGGCACTACTTCACCGCCACCGTGTCGGCCGAAGGCCGCTTCAGCTCGCCCGAGCAGTTCGAGGAGATCATCCTTCGCGCCAATCCGGACGGCTCGCGTGTGATGCTCAAGGACGTGGCCCGCATTGCCTTCGGCGCCAACAACTACGGCTTTGACACCCAGTACAACGGCAAGCCCACCGGTGCCTTCGCCATCCAGCTGCTGCCCGGTGCCAATGCACTGAACGTGGCCGATGCGGTGCGCGCCAAGATGGAAGAACTGCAGCCGAGCTTCCCGGCCGGTGTGAGCTGGTTCTCGCCGTACGACAGCACCACCTTCGTCAAGATCTCGATCGAGGAAGTGGTCAAGACGCTGATCGAAGCGGTCGTGCTGGTGTTCCTGGTGATGCTGATCTTCCTGCAGAACTTCCGCGCCACCCTGATCCCGACGCTGGTCATCCCGGTCGCCCTGCTGGGCACGTTCCTGGGCATGAGCATCATCGGCTTCACCATCAACCAGCTCACCCTGTTCGCGATGGTGCTGGCGATCGGCATCGTGGTCGATGACGCCATCGTGGTCATCGAGAACGTCGAACGCATCATGACCGAGGAGAAGCTGCCGCCCAAGGCCGCGACCCAGAAGGCGATGACCCAGATCACCGGCGCGGTGGTGGCCATCACGGTCGTCCTGGCGGCGGTGTTCATTCCGTCGGCACTGCAGGGCGGCGCGGCCGGCGAGATCTACAAGCAGTTCGCGCTGACCATCGCCATCGCGATGGCGTTCTCGGCGTTCCTGGCGCTGGGCTTCACCCCGGCGCTGTGCGCGACCTTCCTCAAGCCCACGCACAACGATCACCCGAACATCGTCTACCGCACCTTCAACAAGTACTACGACAAGGTCAGCGGCACCTACGTGGGGCACATCACCTCGGCGGTGAAGCATGCGCCGCGCTGGATGATCCTGTTCGTGGTGCTCACCGTGTTGTGCGGCTTCCTGTTCACGCGCATGCCGGGCAGCTTCCTGCCGGAAGAAGACCAGGGCTATGCGCTGGCGATCGTGCAGCTGCCGCCGGGCTCGACCAAGGCCCAGACCAACGCGACCTTCGCGCAGATGCGCGGCATCCTGCAGAAGCAGGATGGCTTCGAGGGCATGCTGCAGGTGGCCGGTTTCAGCTTCGTCGGTTCCGGCGAAAACGTCGGCATGGGCTTCATCCGGCTCAAGCCGTGGGCGGACCGTGACATCACCGTTCCCGAGTTCATCCAGAACATGAACGGCGCGTTCTACGGGATCAAGGAAGCCCAGATCTTCGTGGTCAACCTGCCCACCGTGCAGGGCCTGGGCCAGTTCGGCGGCTTCGACATGTGGTTGCAGGACCGCGGCGGTGCCGGCTTCGAACAGCTCACGCAGGCGCGCAACATCCTGCTGGGCAAGGCCGGCGAAGAGAAGGACCTGCTGACCGGCGTGCGCCCGAACGGGCTGGAAAACGCCCCGCAGCTGCAGCTGCACGTGGACCGCGTGCAGGCGCAGAGCATGGGGCTGTCGGTGTCGGACGTGTACAGCACCATCCAGCTGATGCTGGCCCCGGTGTACGTCAACGACTTCTTCTACCAGGGCCGCATCAAGCGCGTGACCATGCAGGCCGATGGTCCGTTCCGCACCGGTGCCGAGTCGTTGAACAGCTTCTACACCCCCAGCTCGCTGCAGACCAACGCCGACGGCACGCCGGCGATGATTCCGCTGAGCACCGTGGTGAAGTCGGAGTGGGTGTCCGCGCCGCCGTCGCTGAGCCGCTACAACGGCTACTCGGCGATCAACATCGTCGGTTCGCAGGCGCCGGGCCGCAGCTCGGGTGAAGCGATGCAGGCGATGGAGCGGATCGTGCAGGACGACCTGCCGGCCGGCTTCGGCTACGACTGGTCGGGCATGTCCTACCAGGAAATCCTGGCGGGCAACGCGGCCACGCTGCTGCTGGTGCTGTCCATCGTGGTGGTGTTCCTGTGCCTGGCGGCGCTGTATGAAAGCTGGTCGATCCCGGTGGCGGTGCTGCTGGTGGTGCCGTTGGGCGTGCTGGGCGCACTGGCGTTCTCGCTGGCCCGTGGCCTGCCAAACGATCTGTACTTCAAGATCGGCCTGATCACGGTGATCGGCCTGGCCGCCAAGAACGCGATCCTGATCGTGGAGTTCGCGGTGGAGCAGCGGGCGGCCGGCAAGAGCCTGCGCGAGGCGACCATCGAAGCCTCGCGCCTGCGCTTCCGCCCGATCCTGATGACCTCGTTCGCCTTCATCATGGGCGTGATCCCGATGGCCATCTCCAGCGGTGCGGGCGCCAACGCGCGTCACGCCATCGGCACCGGCGTGATCGGCGGCATGGTGTTCGCCACCTTCCTGGGCCTGCTGATGATCCCGGTGTTCTTCGTGGTGGTCCGCCGCATGTTGGGCGACAAGCTGGACGAACCGTCCAAGGAGTTCCTGGAACGCCAGGGCGAAGCCAACGCGGCGCACCGTCCGGATCGTTGATCTACGTTTGATTGAAACGCGAAAGGCCCCGGAGCGATCCGGGGCCTTTTTTTTTGCGTCAGACGCGGCTGCCGGTGGGGCGAGCGCGGGGCCGCCATACCCTTGTCTGCGAATGTCCCCCGGCGTCGGCCTGCGGCCGCCCCCTCCTCCTTTACTTCGCCACAAGGGCATGCCGGCCCCGCACTCGCCCCACCGGCGTTGGCACCGTGACATCCGCTTTTCCATCGCTTGCCGCAAGCCGAGCCCCGTCGCGGCCGGCAGGTCCCTGGCAAAGTAAAGGAGGAGGCGGCGGCGCATGCCGACGCCGGGGGACATTTGCATAGGGGCCTGCCGGCCGCGACGGGGCCCTCAACGCTCGCGATGAACCTGATCGAAGACCCTGCACCAAGCTTCACGGGCCTGAAAAATCAAGCACCCTGAACGCAATCGGGGCCCATGAAGGGCCCCGATGTGTGGCTCTGCGTGGCTTGAAAATCCGCCTCAGCGCAGGCCCGTCTCGTTGCGGGCGATGACCAGGCGCTGGATTTCCGAGGTGCCTTCGTAGATCTCGGTGATCTTGGCATCGCGGAAGTAACGCTCCAGCGGCATTTCCTTGGAGTAGCCCATGCCGCCGTGGATCTGCACGGCCTGGTGGGTGATCCACATGGCCGCTTCCGACGCGGTCAGCTTGGCGATCGCCGCCTCGTTGCTGAAGCGCTTGCCCTGGCCCTTCACCCACGCCGCGCGCAGCGTCAGCAGCAACGCTGCATCCAGCTTGCACTTCATGTCGGCGATCTTGGCCTGGGTCATCTGGAACGTGCCGATCGGCGCGCCGAAGGCCTTGCGGTCCTTCACGTACTCGATGGTCGCCTCATACGCCGCACGCGCGATGCCGATGGCCTGCGAGGCGATGCCGATACGGCCCGCATCCAGCACGCCCATCGCGATCTTGAAGCCCTCGCCTTCCTTGCCGACGATGTCTTCTTCCGCCGCCACGTAATCCTGGAACTCGATCTCGCAGGTGGCCGACGCGCGGATGCCCAGCTTCGGCTCCGTCTTGCCGCGATGGAAGCCGGCCTTGTCCGTGTCGATCATGAAGGCCGTGATCCCGCGTGCACCCGCCGTCGGGTCGGTCATCGCGAACAGCACGATGTACTTGGCCACCGGGCCCGAGGTGATCCAGCTCTTCTTGCCGTTGATCACGTACGTACCGTCGGCCTGCTTGACCGCGCGGCAGCGCATGGCGGTGGCGTCCGAGCCCGACTGCGGCTCGGTCAGCGCGAACGCACCAATGGCCTCGCCCTCGGCAATCGCGCGCACGTACTTCTGCTTCTGCGCTTCGCTGCCGTGGGTCAGGATGCCGTTGCAGAACAGCGAATTGTTGACCGACATGATCGTCGAATGCGCGGCGTCACCGGCGGCGACCTCCACCATCGCCAGCACGTACGCAATCGGATCCATGCCGGCGCCGCCGTATTCGGCCGGCACTTCGATGCCCATCAGCCCGTTTTCGCCCAGCAGGCGGATGTTCTCCAGCGGGAACTCGCCGGTACGGTCATGATGCTCGGCGCTCGGCGCGATTTTTTCCTGCGCGATACGCCGCGCGACGTCCTGCAGCATCAGCTGCTCTTCGGTGAAACTGAAATCCACAACACCCTCCCGGGAACATGTCGATATAGGCCGCGCAACGCGCGTCCAGGTGCGGCGATTGTACCGGCGGCCGGCCAATCCCGGCTGACTTGACCGCAGCGCACGCGGGACCGAAAATATCTCTATATCGCGATAGGTAGATATTTATGGATCTCGAGGACTGGTCGGTCCGGCTGAAAGTGTTCGCCGACGCCACCCGCGTACGCCTGCTGGCGCTGCTGGAGCAGGAAGAACTGACCGTGGCCGAGCTGTCGGCCATCACCACCCTGGCGCAGCCGCGCGTGTCCACCCACCTGGCCCGGCTCAAGGAAGCCGGCCTGGTCCGGGACCGTCGTGCCGGCGTGTCTGCCTATTATCGCTTCGACGACGCCGCCCTGGACCCGGCGCAGCGCGCCTTGTGGCACGCGCTCAGCACCGGCAGCGACGACCCGCTGCTGCGTCAGGATGCTGAACGCGTGGCCAGCGTGTTGGCCAGCCGTGCCTCCGACCAGAACTGGGCCGACAGCGTGGCCGGCGACATGGAACGCCATTATTCCCCGGGCCGCACCTGGGAGGCGCTGGCGCGGACCGCGCTGCCCCTGCTGGAAACCGGCGATGTGCTGGATATCGCCTCGGGCGACGGCGTGCTCGCCGAACTCGTGGCCCCGCATGCCAAGCGCTACGTCTGCATCGATACCAGCGCCCGCGTGGTGGCCGCCGCCAGCGAACGCCTGCGCCGCCTGGCCAACGTGGAAGTGCGCGAGGGCGACATGCATGCCCTGCCCTTCAAGGACCGCAGCTTCGACCTGGTCGTGCTGATGCACGCCCTCACCTACGCCGCCAAACCCGCCCAGGCCGTGGCCGAAGGCGCGCGCGTGCTGCGCTCCGGCGGCCGCCTGCTGTTGTGCAGCCTGGCCCGCCACGAGCACAAGGCGGCGGTGGACGCCTACGGCCACGTCAATCTGGGCTTCTCGGACAAGGAGCTGCGCAAGTTCGTCGAGAAGGCCGGGCTGGTCGTGTCCAGCCTGGAAACCGTGACCCGCGAGAAGCGCCCGCCGCATTTCGAAGTCATTTCATTGATTGCCAGCAAGCCCTGAGGTTCCTGCCATGTCCCTGCCCTGGTTGCACCCCGATCGTGTCCGCGCCCTGGAAGACGCACTCGCGCAGCGCATCCTGATCATCGACGGTGCGATGGGGACCATGATCCAGCGCCACGGCCTGGAAGAAGACGATTACCGCGGCGAACGCTTCGCCGGCGGCTTCGACACCGCCCACCGCCCCGGCTGCGCGCACGGCGCCGATGCGCCGGCACCGGAGGGGCATGATCTCAAGGGCAACAACGACCTGCTGCTGCTGAGCCGGCCCGAGGTCATCGCCGGCATCCACACCGCCTACCTGGAGGCCGGTGCCGACCTGATCGAGACCAACACCTTCAACGCCACCTCGGTCAGCCAGGCCGATTACCACCTGGAACACCTGGTCTACGAGTTGAACAAGGCCGGCGCCGCCGTGGCGCGCGCGTGCTGTGACGCGGTCGAGGCCACCACGCCCGACAAACCGCGCTTCGTGATCGGCGTGCTGGGCCCCACCAGCCGTACCGCCTCGATCAGCCCGGACGTCAACGACCCGGGCTTCCGCAACACCAGTTTCGACGCGCTGCGCGAGACCTACCGCGAGGCCATCGATGGCCTGATCGATGGCGGCGCCGACACCCTGATGGTCGAGACCATTTTCGACACGCTCAATGCCAAGGCCGCGCTGTTCGCGATCGAAGAGGCATTCGACGACCGCGGGGCGCGACTGCCGATCATGATCTCCGGCACGATCACCGATGCCTCCGGGCGCACCCTGTCGGGGCAGACCGCCGAGGCGTTCTATGCCTCGGTGGCGCACAGCCGGCCGCTCTCGGTAGGCCTGAACTGCGCGCTCGGTGCCAGCGATATGCGCCCGCATGTGGAAACACTGTCGATCGTGGCCGATTGCCGGGTCAGTGCGCACCCCAACGCGGGCCTGCCCAACGCCTTCGGCGAGTACGACGAGACGCCCGAGGAAATGGCCACCACCCTGCGCGAGTTCGCCAGTGCCGGCCTGCTCAATCTGGTCGGCGGATGCTGCGGCACCTCGCCCGCGCACATCCAGGCCATCGCCGAGGCCGTCGCCGACCTGCCGCCGCGCGCCCTGCCCGCGGCGGTGCTGGAGGATGCGGCATGACCGCCTGAGCCACCGTTTCACCCGTTGCCGTTGTCCTCCCTCCGCCAGCCCGTGCCCGCCCGCCCATGACGCCTTCCCGCCACACCCGCCTGTCCGGTCTCGAGCCGCTGGTCATCACCGCGGACCTGCTGTTCGTGAACATCGGCGAGCGCACCAACGTCACCGGTAGCGCGCAGTTCCGCAAGCTGGTCAAAGAAGAGCGTTACGAAGAGGCGGTGGAAGTGGCGCGCCAGCAGGTCGCCAGCGGCGCGCAGATCCTCGACGTGAACATGGACGAGGGCCTGATCGACTCCGAGAAGGCGATGACGCGCTATCTCAACCTGATCATGTCCGAGCCGGATATCGCGCGGATTCCGGTGATGGTCGACTCCTCCAAGTGGAGCGTGATCGAAGCCGGCCTGAAGTGCCTGCAGGGCAAGAGCGTGGTCAACTCGATCTCGCTCAAGGAAGGCGAGGCGCAGTTCATCGATCATGCGCGAAAGGTGCTGCGCTACGGCGCGGCGGCGGTGGTGATGGCCTTCGACGAAGACGGCCAGGCCGACACCTGCGCGCGCAAGGTGGAAATCTGCACCCGCGCCTACCGCATCCTGGTGGACCAGGTGGGTTTCCCGCCGCAGGACATCATCTTCGACCCGAACATCTTTGCCGTGGCCACCGGCATCGAGGAACACGACAACTACGCGGTGGACTTCATCGAGGCCACCCGCATCATCAAGCGCACGCTGCCGCACTGCCATGTCTCCGGCGGCGTCTCCAACGTGTCGTTCTCGTTCCGCGGCAATGAAACCGTGCGCCAGGCGATCCACTCGGTGTTCCTCTACCACGCCATCGCGGCGGGCATGGACATGGGCATCGTCAACGCCGGCGCGATGCCGATCTACGACGACCTGGACCCGGAGCTGCGCGAGCGCGTGGAGGATGTGATCCTCAACCGGCGCCGCGACGGCACCGAGCGGCTGCTGGAGGCCGCCGAGCGGTACAAGGGCAAGAAAGGCGAGATCAAGGGCGAGGACCTGGCCTGGCGCGAGAAGCCGATCGACGCGCGGCTGGCGCATGCGCTGGTGCACGGACTGGATGCCTGGGTGGAGGCAGATACCGAAGAAGCCCGCATCCGCTCCAGCCGCCCGCTGGACGTGATCGAAGGGCCCCTGATGGATGGCATGAACGTGGTCGGCGACCTGTTCGGTGCCGGCAAGATGTTCCTGCCACAGGTGGTGAAGTCCGCGCGCGTGATGAAGAAGGCGGTGGCCTACCTGCTGCCCTTCATCGAGGCCGAGAAGCTGCGCAGCGGCGACACGGCCAAAAGCAACGGCAAGATCATCATGGCCACGGTCAAGGGCGACGTGCATGACATCGGCAAGAACATCGTCGGCGTGGTCCTGGCCTGCAACAACTTTGAGGTGATCGACCTGGGCGTGATGGTGCCGGCGCAGAAGATCCTGGACGCGGCGCGTGCGGAAAACGCCGACATCATCGGCCTGTCCGGGCTGATCACACCGTCGCTGGAAGAGATGAGCCACGTGGCCCGCGAGATGGAACGGCAGGGCTTCACCCTGCCGCTGATGATCGGCGGCGCCACCACCTCGCGCGCGCACACTGCGCTGAAGATCGACCCGCACTACAAGGCCCCCACGGTATGGGTGAAAGACGCCTCGCGCGCGGTCGGCGTGGCGCAGTCGCTGATCTCCACCGAACTGCGTGCGGCTTTCGTGGCCGCCAACGAGGCCGACTACGCCGACATCCGCCTGCGCCACCGCAACCGGGGCGACGCCAAGCGCCTGGTCACGCTGCCCAAGGCGCGCGCGCAGCGTTTCGACGGCGACTGGGCCAACTACCAGCCCCCCACCCCGCGCAAGCCGGGCCTGCACGTGCTGGACGATTACCCGCTGGCCGACCTGGTCGAGGTGATCGACTGGACGCCCTTCTTCCAGGCATGGGAGCTGGCCGGCAAGTACCCGGCCATCCTCACCGACGAGATCGTCGGTACCCAGGCTACCGAGCTGTACCGCGATGCGCGCGCGATGCTGGACCGCATCGTCGCCGAGCGCTGGCTGACCGCCAAGGCCGTGTTCGGGCTGTGGCCGGCCAACAGCGTCGGTGACGACGTGCACCTGACCACCGACGCGGGTCCGGCCGTGCTGCACTTCCTGCGCCAGCAGGTGGACAAGCCGGTGGAGCGCCCGGACTTCTGCCTGGCCGACTTCATTGCGCCTGCCGATAGCGGCAGGCAGGACTGGATCGGCGGCTTCGCGGTGACGGCCGGCATCGGCATCGACCCGCACGTGGCGCGCTTCGAAGCCGACCATGACGACTACAACGCGATCCTGCTCAAGGCGCTGGCCGACCGCTTGGCCGAGGCGCTCGCCGAGCGCCTGCACCAGCACGTGCGCACCGACTACTGGGGCTACCAGCCCGACGAGACGCTGGACAACGAATCCCTCATTGCCGAGAAATACAGCGGCATCCGCCCCGCCCCGGGCTATCCGGCCTGCCCCGAGCACAGCGAGAAGGCCACGCTGTTCCGGCTGCTCGATGCCGAGCGCAACGCGGACATGCAGCTGACCGAAAGTTTCGCGATGCTGCCGACGGCGGCGGTGTCGGGCTATTACTTCAGCCACCCGCAGAGCCAGTACTTCGTGGTCGGCCGGGTAACGCGCGAACAGGTCAGCGACTATGCCAAGCGCAAGGGCGTGGACCGTGTGCAGGCCGAGCGCTGGCTGGCCTCCAATCTCGACTACGATCCGGAATGACCGCCACGGCAGCCAGGGCGGTTGGGTCCGCTGTAGAGCCGACGGTTGGGTGGACGGCAGAGCCGACGGTAGAGCCGACTGTAGAGCCGACTGTAGAGCCGACTGTTAGTCGGCTGGCATCCGAAGCAGCCGTCCAACAGACGGCTCTACCGCGTCCGAAGCAGCCGTCCAACAGACGGCTCTACCCCGCGGGCCAGCTGTGGACGAAGCGACGGATTACCAGACCAGGTCGTCAGGCACCTGGTAGGCCGGATCCGCATAGGGATCGTCTTCGGCCGGCGCATTCGGGTCCACCCGCAACGCCACCGACGGGGCGAACACCGCTTCGGCTTCGTCCAGCACCGCGGCGGTCACCAGCATGTAGCGGCCGTTCTGCTGCAGCACGCCCAGTTCGCCGGCGTTGAGTGCCTTGAGCTGGTCGGCGGTCACGTAGATGCGCTTGATCTTGCCGCCATAGTTGAAGTGGCGTGCAATCTCCGCGCCGGCGTCGTTCAACGACTTGCCTTCCAGCAGCACGTCGAGCTTTGCCTTGGCCTCGCGGCGCAGGCGCGCCTCTTCCTGCTTCAGGCGCTCCGCTTCAATGCGGTCGTCCTTTTCCTTCTGCGCGCGGATCGCGTAGGCCTTGGCCAGGTCGATATCCTCGCGCGAACGCGGCTTGCCCTGGCCGGGGTTCTGGCCCTGGCCGGGGCGTGCGGCGCCGCCCGGGCGCCCTTTGCCCGGCGGTCCACGGCGGGCATCGCCATCACGCGCGGGGCGCTGCCCGTCACGGGGCGGGCGTTGCCCGTCACGCGGCGGACGCGCGCCATCAGCCTTGGCCGGCGGACGGGCGCCGTGCGGCTTGTTCGGGGGCCGGCCGTCGCGGCGGGCGTCGGGGGTGCGTTCGGGCTTGGGCGCGGACTTGAAGCCCAGGCCCAGCAGCTGGTCGCGGAGGGTATCGCTCATGGCGTCAGATCGATCAGTAGTGCGGGGGCGGCGGTTCTTCGCCCGAATCGGAATACAGCGCGTTGCGGACCTTGCCCAGGTCCTCCAGCAGCAGGCGGGTCAGGTCCGCGTTGCGGGTGCCCTCGATGCGGGCATCGGCGAGGGCTTCGCTCAGCTCGGCCAGTGCCTGTTCCTGGAAGGACACGCGCATTTCCAGTTCGATCAGGCGCGCTTCCAGCGCCTGCTCACGCGCGGAGGGAGTGGTCTCATGCATGCAGCGAACGTCCCCGGCCAATGCCGTAATAGGCCAGGCCCGCGGCTTCGATCTCCTGCGGGTCATACAGATTGCGGCCGTCGAAGACCACCGCGTCTTTCAATGTTTCGCGCAGGCGGACGAAGTCCGGGCTGCGGAACTGCTTCCACTCGGTAACCACGACCAGCGCGTCGGCGCCATCCAGCGCGTCGTAGGCGTTGTCGCAGAACACCAGGTCATCGCGCTCGCCGAAGATGCGGCGGGCCTCGTCGGTGGCTTCCGGGTCGTAGGCGCGCACGCGCGCGCCGCCTTCCCACAGCTGCGCCAGCAGGCGCCGGCTCGACGCCTCGCGCATGTCGTCGGTATTGGGTTTGAAGGCCAGGCCCCACACCGCAAAGGTGCGGCCACGCACGCCCTCGTCTTCGCCACGGTCGTAGTGGCGCTGGATCAGCTGGAACAGGTGACCCTTCTGCGCATCGTTGACCGCCTCCACCGCATTGAGCAGCTTGGGCTCATGCCCGTACTGCTGCGCGGTGCGCGCCAGCGCCTGCACATCTTTCGGGAAACACGAACCGCCGTAGCCCGCGCCGGGATAGATGAAGTGCCAACCGATGCGCGGGTCCGAGCCGATGCCCTGGCGAACCTGCTCGATGTCGGCACCGACCTTCTCGGCGATGTTGGCGATTTCGTTCATGAACGAAATCTTGGTCGCCAGCATGGCGTTGGCGGCGTACTTGGTCAGTTCCGCCGAGCGCACGTCCATCTCCACCACGCGGTCGTGGTTGCGGTTGAACGGGGCGTACAGGCGACGCATCAGCGCGATCGAATCGGGGCTGGACGCACCGATCACGATGCGGTCGGGCCGCATGCAGTCGGCCACCGCGTCGCCTTCCTTGAGGAATTCGGGGTTGGAGACCACGTCGAACGCGATCTCCAGGCCACGCGCGGCCAGTACCTCGGCAATGGCGGCGCGGACCTTGTCGGCCGTGCCTACCGGC
This sequence comes from Stenotrophomonas sp. KH_036_B, assembly GCF_057839485.1. Classification (NCBI taxonomy): domain Bacteria; kingdom Pseudomonadati; phylum Pseudomonadota; class Gammaproteobacteria; order Lysobacterales; family Lysobacteraceae; genus Stenotrophomonas; species Stenotrophomonas sp. KH_036_B. The sequence goes on from NZ_CM174491.1 coordinate 2,678,775, forward strand.
ACGGTCGACTTGTTGACCACCACGGTCGGCACGGTCATGTGCTGGCCGATGGTGCGGGCCACGGCCAGCACGTACTGCAGGTCGGCGCTGCCGTCCTCGTCCGGTGGCGTGCCCACGGCGATGAAGATCACCTGGCCATGCGTGACCGCCGATGCGGCGTCGCTGGTGAAGGCCAGCCGCAACGCGGCATGGTTGGCCTTGACCATCGGCTCCAGGCCCGGCTCGTAGATCGGGATGACGCCACGGTTGAGGCCGTCGACCTTGGCCTGGTCGATATCGACGCAGACCACCTGGTGGCCAACATCGGCCAGGCAGGTACCCGTGACCAGACCGACATAGCCGGTACCGAAAATCGCAACACGCATGTCCGTGGTGACTCCAGTTCCGATTACGGAAGGACGTTCAGCAGTTCAACGTCGAAGGTCAGCGTCGCGTTCGGACCGATCGGGCCGCCCTGCGTACCCTGTTCGCCGTAGGCCAGCTCGCCCGGGATCCAGAAACGGTACTTGGAACCGACCGGCATCAGCGAGACGCCCTCGGTCCAGCCCTTGATCACCTGGTCCAGGCCGAACTCGACCGGCTGGCCGCGCTGGTAGCTGCTGTCGAAGACGGTGCCGTCAAGCAGCTTGCCTTCATAGTTCACGCGCACCTTGCTGGTCGGCATCGGGCGTTCGCCCGAACCCGGACGCAGCACCTGGTACTGCAGGCCCGACGCGGTGGTGACCACGCCCGGCACGGTCTTGTTCTTGGCCATGAAGGCGTTGCCTTCGGTGCGGTTGGTGCCGGCCTGTGCGGCGGCCTTGGCCTGCTGCTCGGCCTGCTTGGCGGCCATGAAGCCCTCCAGCGTGGCCTTGGCCTGCTCGGCCGTCATCTTCTGCGTGCCCTTGTTGAACGTGGTGTTGACCGCGTCGAACAGCGCATCCAGGTCCACTTCGTCCTTCAGCGGGGCCAGCGACGGACCCACGGCATAGCCGCCCAGCATCAGGCCGACCTTTTCACGGTCCACCTTCGGTGCCGGGGTGCCCGGTGCCACGCCCGGAACCGGCTGGCCGCTCTTGGCCGCCATGGCCATGCGCAGCGCCTGGTCGGTCTTCTGTGCTTCTTCCTGGGTGATCAGCGGCTGCTTGCCGTCGAAGGCATTGGTCACGCCGCGACGCAGGGCCGCCAGGTCGATCTCGCTGGAGATCGGGGCGAACGAGTTGGCCACATCGATGCCGATGGCGTAGCCGAGCTTTTCACGCTGGGAGGTCAAAACGGAGGTCTCCTTGGCAGCCGCACCTGCGGCCGGTTGTTGCGACATCGCGGTACCGGTGGCACCCATCGCCAGAATCAGAACCGACGCCGCGGCGCCGCGCATTCCCATCTTCATTCGCTGCTTTCCTGGAAGTGACTGGACGCCGACGTCGGCGCGAAACGAGCATTGTCGCACGCACGTGCGAGATGTCGAGGATGTCAGCGCGTTGCGGGCGTGACAGACAGCTCGCGTTCGATGGCCGCGACCAGCGCCGGATCATCGGGGGTGATCTTGCTGGGGAACTGCGCCACCACCCGACCGTCGCGCGCCAGCAGGTATTTATGGAAGTTCCAGCCCGGCTGCACGCCCGTGGCGGCGGCGAGGCGCTGATACAGCGGCGTCGCTCCCGGCCCGGTCACCTGCACCTTCTGGAACATGGGGAACTTGACGCCATAGGTAAGCGTGCAGAATTCCTGGATCTGCGCCTCGCTGCCCGGCTCCTGGCCCTTGAAGTCATTGGACGGGAAGCCCAGCACCGAGAAACCGCGCGCCGCATACTTCTTCTGCAGCGCTTCCAGGCCTTCGTACTGCGGGGTGAACCCGCATTTGCTGGCGGTATTGACCACCAGCAGCACCTTGCCGCCGTACTGCTTCTGCAGGTTGACGTCAGTTTTCCCCGCCAGCGGCCGGTAGTTCAGGTCCAACAGGTCAGCGGCCTGGGCCGCGCCACTGCCCAGCAGCCCGACCAGCAGCAGACCGCTGCCCCAACGACGGGCGCGCGCCCGCGCGGCATGGAACGGGGACGGCACGCGGTGGGTCTGGGGCATCACGGAACTCCGGATCGGGGGCTGGAAACCCTGCGTTGCAGGGCAGGCGGACTATATCACCGGGGGTTTTGGCGGAGTGTCTGCGCGCCGGCACGCGCTGCCGATTGCCCCGTCTGGCGGGCATTTCGCTGCAGTTGACGCACATGGCCGTCACCGCGCTGAATGCACGCGGACCGGTTTCAGCCGGCCGCGCGGACGGTAGTTCCATGGAAATCAAGCACTTGAGCATTGAGCGCCGTCATTGTCATGCCCCTGCCATCAGTTGGGTGATGTCGGGTATTGCACTTGGGCGTGCCGGTGTTATAGTTGCATACAACACCAGTCACCTGATGCAGGGGAAGCCCATGAACCGCATGCGCCACCACTCCGCCAAAGCCCTGACAGCCGCGTCCGCGCTGCTGTTGCTGGGCTGGTTCAGCATCCCCGCCGGTGACCGTGGCAGTGCTGCCGCCACCGGTGCGTTTGAAGGCCCGCAGGACGCAGGCGTCATCGAGGCAGGGACCGCCGACGGCGCCCCCACGCCCCCCCGCCGGCTGCACAGCTCCCTGTCCATGCCTTACTTCTCATTCGCACAGTCGCTGAACCCACGGAGCTGACCATGAGCGATATTCAATGGAGCGATGGTGCTCCGATCTACCGTCAGCTGAAAGAACGCGTGATTGCCATGATGCTTGACGGCATCATCAAGCCCGGCGACGCGCTGCCTTCGGTTCGACAGGTGGCCGCCGAGTACCAGCTCAACCCCATCACCGTTTCGCGCGCCTACCAGGAGCTGGCCGATGAAGGCCTGGTCGAGAAGCGCCGCGGCCTGGGCATGTTCATGACCGAAGAAGCGGCCACGCAGCTGCGCAGCAGCGAGCGCGACCGCTTCCTCAATGAAGAATGGCCGCTGGTCCTGGAGCGCATCCAGCGCCTGGGCCTGCATCTCGACGAATTGCTGCCCCAGGGGAAATCCTCATGAATGCCGTTGCAAGTGATGTCGTCATCTCCGCCCGAGGCCTGCGCAAGGCCTACAAGCAGACCCTCGCGCTGGACAACACCAGCTTCACCATCGCCCCGGGCCGCATCACCGGCCTGATCGGCCCCAACGGCGCCGGCAAGACCACGCTGCTCAAGGCGCTGCTGGGCCTGACCGCCGTGGAAGGCGAGCTGAGCGTGCTGGGGCTGGACCCGAGCGTGCAGCGCAACGCACTGATGAATGAGGTGTGCTTCATCGCCGACGTGGCGGTGCTGCCGCGCTGGATGAAGGTGCGCGATGCGATCGACTTCGTTGCCGGGGTCCACCCGCGCTTCGACCGCGCCCGCTGCGAACGCTTCCTGGCCAGCACCAAGCTGCAGCCCAAGCAGCGCGTGCGCGAACTGTCCAAGGGCATGATCGTGCAGCTGCACCTGGCACTGGTGATGGCCATCGACGCCAAGGTGCTGGTGCTGGACGAGCCCACCCTGGGCCTGGACATCCTGTACCGCAAGGAGTTCTACCAGCGCCTGCTGGAAGACTACTTCGACGAGCAGAAGACGATCATCGTGACCACCCACCAGGTGGAAGAGATCGAGCACATCCTCACCGACGTGATGTTCATCCGCGATGGCCGCATCGTGCTCACCACCGACATGGAAGACGTCGGCGAGCGCTACACCGAAGTACTGGTGTCGGCCGAGACGCTGGAGGCGGCACGCGCGCTCAAGCCGATCGACGAACGTTCCCTGCCCTTCGGCAAGACCGTGCTGCTGTACGACGGGGTACCGCGCGCCCAGCTCACACCGCTTGGCGAACTCCGCAGCCCGGGGCTGGCGGATCTGTTCGTGGCCATCATGAAGGGAACCTACGCATGAACACCGTCAACCACCCCATCAGCAAGGCCAGCACCTTCAAGTGGCTGCTGAAGCGTGAATACTGGGAAAACCGCGGCGGTTTCCTGTGGGCGCCACTGATCGCCGGCGGCATCTCGCTGGTGATGAGCCTGATCGGCATCATGATCGGCCTGTGGGGCCTGCGCCGTGCGGCTGAAAGCGGCAACCTGCATATCGACAATACCAACGTCAACGTCAACGGCCTGGACCTCAAGGTGCTGACCGAGCAGCTGGATGCCAACAGCCTGGCCGACCTGGGCAACACCCTGGATGCCACGCTGGTACTCAGCTCGCTGTGGCCGTTCGTGGTGCTGGCCTTCGTGGTGTTCTTCTACTGCCTGGGCGCGTTGTATGACGACCGCCGCGACCGCAGCATCCTGTTCTGGAAGTCGCTGCCGCTGTCGGACACCCAGACCGTGCTGTCCAAGGCGTTGAGCGCACTGCTGGTGGCGCCGGTGATCGCGGTGATCGCCTCGGTGCTGACCATGTTCGGCTTCATGCTGATCCTGTCCATCGTTGCACTGGCGCACGGCGGCAACCCGATGACCCTGATCTGGGGCCCGGCCAGCCCGCTGACCTTCGTGGTCAGCCACCTGTCCTGGCTGCCGGTCTACCTGCTGTGGGCGCTGCCGACGGTGGGCTGGCTGCTGATGTGGTCGGCCTGGGCCAAGTCCAAGCCGTTCCTGTGGGCGGTGATGCTGCCGCTGTTTGCGGGCATCATCGTCAGCAGCACCCATGTCATGAAGCTGTTCGACATGACCAGCGGCTGGTTCTGGCAGCACATCGTGGGCCGCCTGCTGCTGGGCACGCTGCCGGGCAGTGACCTGTTCTACCGCACCGAACAGCTGCAGGCGGTGATGCGCGACAGCGACAACGTGGCCGCGGCACTGTCGCCGTCCAGCCAGCTGGCTGCGCTGCAGATGCCCGAGCTGTGGATCGGTGCGGCTGCCGGCGTGGTGTTCATCATCGTCGCCATCCGCCTGCGCCGCCGCGCCGGCGAAATCTGATCCCGATCCCTTTCGAGGAACTGCCCATGATCCGCACCATCGCCCTTGCTTCCCTGCTGTTGCTGCCGCTGACGGCGCTGGCCGATGAGCCGCAGTGCAAGTTCAACGCGCCGCGTGACCTCAAGCTCAACGTGGCCGGTGCCAAGGCCGTCGTGTTCGAGGTGAACCAGCACGACCTGGTGCTGCAGGCCGGGCCGGGCGCGCCCCAGCTCAGCGGCCGGGCCTGCGCGTCCAACGCCGACTGGCTGCGCGAGCTGACCGTCACCCAGGAGAAGGTGGGTGACAAGCTGGTGGTACGCCTGCAGCGTGAGAACCAGGGGCTGCGGTTCAACATGGGCGGCGACAGCTACGCCTACCTGGACCTGCGCGGCACGATCCCGGACAACGTGCTGGTCCAGCTGAAAGTGGGCTCCGGCGATGCAGGCGTTACCGGCGCACAGTCGCTCAGCGCGGATGTGGGTTCGGGCGACATCACGTTGCGCGACATCAAGGGCCTGGTCACCGCGGCGATCGGCTCCGGCGATGTGGAGCTCGACGGTGCCGGTGCACTGAACCTGCTGTCGGTGGGCTCGGGCGACTTCACCGCCCGCAACCTGCGCGGCAACGCCACGGTCGGCACGATCGGCTCGGGCGACCTCACCCTGGACGGGGTGGCCGGCAATGTCGACATCAAGACCGTCGGTTCGGGTGACGTCGACCTGCGCCAGATCAAGGGCACTGTCAGCATGGGCAACATCGGCTCGGGCGATTTCGAGGCCCGCGATGTCGGCGGCAGTGTCAAGATCGAGCGCCACGGTTCCGGTGATGTAACGGTGCGCGGCGTCGGTGGCGACCTGACGGTAGCCAACAGCGGCAGCGGCGACATCAACCACAGCAGCGTCGGCGGCCGCGTGCAGCTGCCCCGCGGGAAGTAGCGCGGACGGTAGAGCGGACTGTTGGTCCGCTGCTCTCAACGACAAGCGGACCAACAGTCCGCTCTACACGCCTCAACACGGGATCTGACGATGAACATTCGACTGCTGCTGCCCACCCTGCTGCTGTGCCTGCCACTGGCGGCCTGCGGCAACGCCGATTCCAACAAGACCGACCCGGCCACCGGCAAGGCGGTGGTGGATGCGGATTCGATCGGCAAGAAGGTGCAGGACGCCACGGACAAGGCGCGCAAGGAGATCGCGCAGGGCAACATCAACATCTCCGACGGGCAGTCGAACAAGGCCGAAATCACGCCGCAGGGCGACCTGCTGATCAACGGCAAGGCGGTAACCATCGACGCCAACCAGCGCGCGCTGCTGCTGGACTACCGCAAGCAGGTGGAAAAACTGGCCGGCGCGGGCATGGAGATCGGCGTGGCCGGTGCCAACCTCGGCGTGAAGGCCGCCGGTGAGGCGCTGCGCGGCGTGTTCTCCGGGGACACCCAGGGGATCGAAGCCAAGGTGAACGCCGAGGCGGCCAAGATCGAAGCCAGCGCCAAGCAGCTGTGCGAGCTGCTGCCGACGATGATGGCCAGGCAGCAGGCACTGGCGGCGGCGCTGCCGGCCTTCAAGCCGTACGCCACGATGGACCAGCACGACATCGATGACTGCCACAACTGAGTCATCGCCGTCTGCGACGTTCGGTCGCAGGCGGGCCAACGGTACGGGGGGAGGACTACACTAGTCCTCCCCTTTTTTCATTCTTCGCCCGCCATGAAGAAGTTGTGCCTGCTGCTGTTCGCCCTGTTCTGCCTTGCCGCCACCGGCTGCGACCAGGAATACCGCAACCACCGCGCCGAGCGCGGCAAGCCCAAGATCACCGTCAGCGACGGCATGGTCACCGTGCGCCGCGCGCCGGCACCCAACATCATCGTGCTGCCCAACGGCCACATGAAGATCGACGAGATCGAAATCCCGCTCGACGCCGGCCAGCAGGCCCTGCTCCAGCAGATGTTCGGCCAGCTGCAGGTCCTGCGCCAGAACACCCTCACCGACGCGCCACCGGACCCGGACAAGCGCGCGATCAAGATTCAGGTCCCGCCCGGCATGCAGCCGATCCCGCCGGACCTCGTCACCCGCATCCCGGAGTTCAAGGCCTACACCGAGACCTTCGACAACCTGATGGCGGACCGGCGGTAAGGCGATGGTTTGCTGGTTTCCGCGCGCAGGGCCGGCGGGTACGGGGGTACGGGACACGCCGTGAACCGCAGGGGGCTGCCCGACGGCCGCCCCGCTTGGAAGAATCAAAACGCTGCTCTTGGCGTTTGGCGTTTGGCGTTTGGCGTTTGGCGTTTGGCGTTTGGCTTTTGGCTCTCAGCGCTCAGCTATCAGCGCTCAACCCCCGCCACCGCCGCCACCGGCGTGGATGCCGCCTGCGGTCAGGGTGGCCGGGTCGAGCAGGCGGCGCAGCTCCGCTTCTGAGAGACCGCTGTCTTCCTTTGCCACCTCCAGCACCGGGCGCTGCTCCTTGTAGGCGCGCTTGGCGATGGCCGCCGCCTTTTCGTAACCGATGATCGGATTCAACGCCGTCACCAGGATCGGATTGCGGGCCAACGCCTCGCGCACGCGGTCCTCGCGTACCTTCAGCCCCGCGATGGCCGTATCGGCCAGCAGCCGCGAGATGCTCGACAACAGCCCGATCCCGTCCAGCAGGTTGGCCGCGATCAACGGCAGCGTCACGTTCAACTGGAAGTTGCCCGTCTGCCCCGCCACCGTGATCGCCGTGTGGTGGCCGATGACCTGCGCGCACACCATCACCGTCGCCTCCGGAATGACCGGATTGACCTTGCCCGGCATGATCGAACTGCCCGGCTGCAGTGCCGGCAACTCGATCTCGCCCAGCCCCGCCAACGGACCGGCATTCATCCAGCGCAGATCGTTCGCGATCTTGATCAGCGCCACCGCCAACGCATTGAGCTGGCCGGACAGCTCCACCGCATCATCCTGCGCCGCCAGCCCCTCGAACTTGTTCTCCGCGCTGTCGAACCGCACCCCCGTCTGCTGCTTCAGGCGCTTGGCCACCCGCTCGCCAAAGCGCGGATCGGCATTGATGCCCGTTCCGATCGCCGTGCCGCCCAGCGGCAGCCGTCGCAGCCGCTTCAGGCTGTCTTCCAGCCGCTCCTGCGCCGACGACAACTGCGCCGACCACGCACCGAATTCCTGCTCGAACGTCAGCGGCATCGCATCCATCAGATGCGTGCGCCCGGTCTTGACCACCTTGCGCAGCGCACGGCCGCGCTTGTCGATCGTCTTGCGCAGGTGCACCAGCGCCGGCAGCAGCTGTTCCTGCACCCCCAGCAACGCCGACACGCGCAGCGCAGTAGGAATCACGTCATTGGAACTCTGCCCCTGGTTGACGTGGTCGTTGGGATGCACCGCGGTCTTGCCGGTCTTGCCGGCCCGATTGGCCAGCGTGGCAATCACCTCGTTGGCATTCATGTTCGAGGATGTGCCCGACCCCGTCTGGTACACGTCGATCGGGAAGTGCGCGTCGTGGCGGCCCTCGGCCACCTCGTCCGCCGCCACTTCAATCGCCTTGCCGATGTTCTTCGGCAGATGGCCCAGCTCGGCATTCACCGCCGCCGCCGCGCCCTTGACCAGGCCCAGCGCGCGGATGAAGCCGCGCGGCATGCGCTGGCCCGACACCGGGAAATTGTCCACCGCGCGTTGCGTCTGCGCGCCCCACAGTGCGTCTGCGGGCACCTGCAGTTCGCCCATGCTGTCGTGCTCGGTCCTGAAACCCTTGCTCATTGCATCACTCCGAATCTTTCAGTAGGAAAGGGAACGGCGGCTGGCAACGGGCCTGATTCCCTGGCTGGCGGCTCTACGCACGATACTCCCAAGCAGGAATGAAACCCAACAGCGCTGCGCTTCGGCTATGCTCGGAATTCGTGTTCATTCAGGCATCACCTCTCTCCCATGGGCGACGACCCTCACTGTAGTGCGCGCCACACCCCGCGGTTGTGGCCTGCCGATCCGCATGCCGCCGCCGCGGCCCGCACGTCCGCCGTCACCTGCAGCGCCCTGCGCCGGGGTCGGCGATGATCGTTGGCAACCTGCTGCTCCTGCTCCTGGCGCTGTTCCTGGTGGTGCTCAACGGCTTCTTCGTGGCCGCCGAATTCGCCCTGGTCAAACTGCGCCACACCCAGGCCGTCGGCCTGGCCGCCAGGCACGGCTGGCGCGGCCGACTGCTGCTCAACGTGCATTCGCACCTGGATGCCTACCTTTCCGCCTGCCAGCTCGGCATCACCCTGTCCTCGCTCGGCCTCGGCTGGGTGGGCGAGCCGGCGTTCGCCCACCTGCTGCAGCCGTTGTTCGACACGTTGGGCATGGGTCCGGAAGGCGCACGCCTCACCGCCTTCATCATTGCTTTCAGCCTGATTTCATTCCTGCATATCGTGCTGGGCGAACTGGCCCCCAAGTCGATGGCCATCCGTCGCCCCGAAGCCATGTCGCTGTGGACGGCCGCGCCGCTGTACCTGTTCTACTGGGCGATGTTCCCGGCGATCTGGCTGCTCAACCACAGCGCCAACGCACTGCTGCGGCTGGTCGGCTGGGGCGATGTGGAACACACCTCGCACCGCTATTCGCGTGAGGAACTGAAGCTGATCGTCGCGCGCCAGCAGCCCGGCGCCGGCGCCCCCGACCAGGACCTCACCCTGATGAGCCACGCGCTGGAGCTGCCCGAACTGGTGGCCGGCGACCTGATGCGCCCACGCGAGCACATGCGCGTGTTCCGCCAGGGCATGGGGCTGCCCGAAGTGATGGCCGAATTCGCAGAAAGCCGCTACAGCCGCTACCCGTGGTTCGACCGCGACGGCGAAGAGGTGCTGGGCATCCTGCACATGAAGGACCTGCTGGTGGAGATCGCCCGTGGCCATCCCACCGACGACCTGCGTGCACTGCTGCGCCCGGCCAACCTGATCGCACTGGAGACCCCGGTGACATCGGTGCTGGAACGCTTCCGCACCGGCACCACGCACATGGCCCTGTGCGTGGAAGAACATGGCCGCATCCTGGGGTATTTCACTCTGGAGGACCTGCTGGAAGTGGTGGTCGGCGACATCGAGGACGAACACCCGCACGTGGTCAAGGACGCCCCGACCCGGGGGGCCGACGGCAGCCTGCTGGTGGCCGGGTCCACCTCCATCTTCCGCCTGGAGCGCCTGCTCGGCCGCGACCTGGCCGCGCCGGAACACCTGAACTCGGTGGGCGGCCTGATCGTGCATCAGCTGCAGCGGCTGCCCGAGGAGGGCGAAGTCGTGCGCATCGACGGATTCCTGTTCACCGTCAAGCGCATGGCCGGCCACCGCATCCAGGCGGTGACCGTGCGCCTGGCCCCCGAGGACGCCGACGAGGAGCCCGGGGCAGCGTAGAATGACGGCCCCCGCCGTCATTGCCTGCGCCCGCCATGTCCGAATTCGCCCTGCTCGCCCTGTCCCCGCTCGATGGCCGCTATGCCGGCAAGGTCGACGCCCTGCGCCCGATCTTCTCCGAGTACGGTCTGATCAAGGCCCGCGTGAAGGTCGAAGTGGAGTGGCTGCTGGCCCTGGCCGATGAGCCCGGCATTGCCGAGCTCGCCCCGTTCGCGCCGGCCGCCGCCGCCCGCCTGCGTGCCCTGGCCGACGACTTCGCCCCGGCGCACGCCGCCCGCGTGAAGGAGATCGAGCGCACCACCAACCATGACGTCAAGGCGGTGGAGTACTTCATCAAGGAACAGCTCAAGGGCGACGCCGAGCTGGGGCCCGCGCTGGAATTCGTGCATTTCGCCTGCACCAGCGAAGACATCAACAACCTCAGCTACGGCCTGATGCTCGAGCAGGCGCGCCGCGACGTGCTGCTGCCCTCGCTGGACGGCATCGCCACGCTCCTGCGCACGCTGGCCCACGCCCAGGCCGAACAGCCGATGCTCTCGCGCACCCACGGCCAGACCGCCTCGCCCACCACCCTGGGCAAGGAAGTGGCCAACGTCGTCGCCCGCCTGGAGCGTCAGCGCCGCCAGATCGCCGCGGTCGAGCTCACCGGCAAGATCAACGGCGCCGTCGGCAACTACAATGCCCACGCCATCGCCTACCCCGATGTGGACTGGCCGGCCTTCGCCCAGCGTTTCGTCGAAAGCCTGGGCCTGGTGTTCAACCCGTACACCACCCAGATCGAGCCGCACGACAACATCGCCGAGATCGGCGACGCCGCCCGCCGCGCCAACATCATCCTGATCGACCTGGCCCGCGACATCTGGGGCTACATCTCGCTGGGCTACTTCAAGCAGAAGCTCAAGGAAGGCGAAGTCGGCTCCTCGACCATGCCGCACAAGGTCAACCCGATCGACTTCGAAAACGCCGAAGGCAACTTCGGCATCGCCAACGCCCTGTTCGAGCATTTCAGCGCCAAGCTGCCGATCAGCCGCTGGCAGCGCGACCTGACCGATTCGACGGTGCTGCGCGCGCTGGGCACGGCCTTCGGCCACAGCCAAGTGGCGCTGGACTCGCTGTCCAAGGGGCTGGGCAAGCTGACCGTGAACCCCGAGCGCCTGAACGGCGACCTCGACGCGTCCTGGGAAGTGCTGGCCGAAGCCGTGCAGACCGTCATGCGTCGTTACGGCCTGCCCAACCCCTACGAACAGCTCAAGGCCCTGACCCGCGGCCAGGGCATCACCGCCGAATCGATGAAGGCCTTCGTCGAATCGCTGGACCTGCCGGAAGACGCCAAGCAGGGTCTGCGCACCCTGACCCCGGGCGGCTACGTCGGCCTTGCGGCGGATCTCGCCAAGGCAATCTGACGCCGATAGCGGCATGTAAGTGAAGAAGGGACGCCAAGGGCGTCCCTTCTTCATTTAAGGCATTAAAGCCTTCAATTGTTGGATTGCTCGTACAGGGCCGGGGGGTGCAGGGGTACGGGACACGCTGCAAGTACGTCCATGCAAGCTCGTTCACGCCATCCATGGCGCTCTACGGTCCCGCACCCCCACACCCCCCGGCCCTCAGACAGTGAACTGGTGGCCGCACGAAAAGCGGTAGAGCGACGCCATGCGTCGCTGCCCTCCCAACCGCCAGCGCGACCATCTTTGAGGGGCGGCCGGCGGGTAGCCTCCTACGGGACTGTTGAAAACATGGATGTTTTCAACAAGCCCCCATGGACGGGTTCACGGCGTGTCCCGTAGGAGGCTGCCCGTCGGCCGCCCCAACACGTAGAACAAGAGGCGCCTAAGCTCTACGCGACAAACCACCACATGTGCACATCGCCGCCAACCAGCAGACAATAGGCAGGCCCGAGCGCGCGACCACGCCGCGCCCCGCTTTCCGTCTTTACGCTGCAAGGATTTCCCCATGGCCGCACGCAAGACCAAAACCCCCGTCATCGAAGTCCAGGCCCGTCCGGGCCTGCCGCTGGGCATGCCCGCCGCCACCTTCCTTCGCGATTACTGGCAGAAGCGCCCGCTGCTCATCCGCGGCGCCTTCCCCGATTTTGACACCCCCGTCCAACCCGAAGACCTCGCCGGCCTCGCCTGCGAAGAGACCGCCCTGTCGCGACTGATCAGCCACGACCGCGCCACCGATGGCTGGACCGTCCGCACCGGCCCGTTCCAGGAAGACGAATTCCCCGGCATGCCCGACCACGACTGGACCCTGCTGGTCCAGGACGTCGACAAGTGGGACCCCGACGTGCGCGCCCTGATCCAGCACTTCAACTTCCTGCCGCGCTGGCGCATGGACGACGTCATGATCAGCTTTGCCGCCACCGGCGGCTCGGTCGGCGCCCACGTCGACCAGTACGACGTTTTCCTGCTGCAGGCCTACGGCCACCGCCGCTGGCAGATCGACGCCAGCGAGTCGATCAAGGGCAAGCGCCCCCCGCTCGAGTTCCGCGACGACGTCGAACTCAAGCTGCTGCGCCGCTTCAAGCCCACCCACGACTGGGTGCTGGAACCGGGCGACATGCTGTACCTGCCGCCCAACGTCCCGCACAACGGCGTGGCCGAAGACCCCTGCCTGACCTTCTCGTTCGGCATGCGCGCCCCCGCCTCGGCCGAACTGATCAGCGACTACCTGGACACCCTGATCGAGGATGCCGATGAGGCCATCCGCTACCAGGACCCCGACCTCAAGGTCCCCGAAGACCCGAACGAAATCGACGTCGTCGCCATGAACCGCGTCGTTGAAGCCCTCAACGCCATCCGCATGAACGACCCCGACCGCCTGGGCGACTGGTTCGGCCGCTTCATCACCACCTACCGCGCCGCCGGTGACGTCGTGGCCTCCGGCGATGCCCTGCCGCGCGACGCCGTGGAAGCCGCACTCGCCGAAGGCATCGAACTCGGCCGCCACCCCTGGGCCCGGCTGGCCTGGCGCCGTGCCAAGCGCGGCGCCAGCCTGTACTGCAGCGGCCTGGAGTTCGCCCTGCCGGTCAAGGATGCCCAGACCCTCGCCGCCGCCGAACAGGTCGGTTCCGCCCTGTACCTGAAGCTGTCGGCCAAGGGCCGCGACGCCCTGCACCAGCTCGTCGCCGGCGGCTACTACCAGCTGCTCGATGGCCAGGCGTTCGACGACGAGGACGACTACCCCGAGGACGCGGTGGCCGAATACGAAATCATCGACGCCGCCGAAACCGTCGAGGTGGTCGAGGATGAAGACGTCCAGGCCAACGTGCACGAAGTGAACATCCACGAGGACGGCGTCGAGGTGATCGTCGATTTCGACGACAGCGATGACACCGACACCCCCGATGGCACCCCGTCACGCTGACATGGCGCAGCCCGGCATCCAGGTCGAGGTGGTCGACTACCCCGCGCAGCACGCCCTGCTGCACCGGGTCCGCCACGCCGTCTTCGTGGACGAGCAGCAGGTGCCGGCCGACCTGGAGATCGACGCGCTCGACCCGCTCAGCATCCACGTCCTGGCCCGCGACCCGCAGGGCCAGCCGGTGGGGGCCGGCCGCCTCACCCCGGATGGCCGGATCGGGCGCATGGCCGTGCTGGCCGACGCCCGCGGCCAGGGGGTCGGCGAACAGCTGCTGCTCGCCCTGATCGACGCCGCCCGCCAGCGCGGCTGGCGCGAGGTCACCCTGCACGCCCAGCTGCCGGCCCGCGCGTTCTATACCCGCCAGGGCTTCCTGCCCCACGGCGAGGTGTTCGAAGAAGCCGGCATCGAACACCAGCACATGCGCCGCGTGCTGGAGGGCGCGGTCGCCATCGACCGTGCCGACGAGGCGGTGGCCATCACCACCGCCCTGGTCCACCGCGCCCGCCGCCAGCTGTGGATCCACAGCCGGGTGCTCGACCCCGGCCTGCTCGATGCCCCGCCGGTGCTGGAGGCGCTGCGCCGCTTCGCCACCGCCCGCCGTGACAAACAGGCCACCCTGATCGTGCATGACGCGGCCGCCATCGCCCAGGCCGGCTCGCCCCTGCTCGGCCTGATCCAGCGCCTGCCCACCGTGTTCCGGGTGCGCCAGGTGAGCGATCCCATCGACCGCGCCCTCGCATCGGCATGCCTGCTCAACGACGCGGGCGACTACTACTTTCGTCTGAGCGGCCTGCGCTTCGACGGCGAAGCCGCGCTCGCGCTGCCTGCACGTTCGCGACCGTTGCAGGACGGTTTGCAGCGCGTATGGGAACGTTCGCGCGATTGCACCGAACTTCGCGCGCTCGGCCTGTAGGTCACGCCAGGGTCTCGAACCTGTCTGGCAATGACACCGCGGACCCTCCGCGGGACCTGCCGGTGCCCCTTCGTGTCCCGATGGGGGTACAATTTGGACCGTTAGATACCGCCCGCGCAGGGCTATTCATTTTCCCTGCCGGATCACTGAAGCCTTACCCCACAAGCGAATCCGACCCTCCATCGTGGACAATCTACTGAAGCAGTTTGCGCAGTCTTCGCAGCTCGCCGGCGGCAACGCCTCCTATATCGAGGATCTGTACGAGCAGTACCTCGTTTCTCCGGACAGTGTCGATCCCAAATGGAAGACCTACTTCGACGGCTTCAAGGGCCGCGAAGCCGGTGACATTCCGCACTCGGCCGTCATCGCCCACATCACCGAAGCGGCCAAAAACGCTGGCAACAGCGCCACGGCCACCGGTACCGGCGACGAACGCGAGCGCAATGTCGGTCGTCTGATCACCGCCTACCGGTCGCGCGGCCACCTCGATGCCCGCCTGGACCCGCTGGGCCTGGCGCAGGCCGTGAACTCGCCGGACCTGGGCCTGCCCTTCCACAGCCTGTCCGAGGGTGACCTCAACGCTGATTTCAGCACGGGCGGTGTCGGTGGCCAGCCGCGCATGAAGCTGCGCGACCTGCTGGAACGCCTGAAGAAGACCTATACCGGTTCGATCGGCGCGGAGTTCATGCACATCTCCGAGGTCGAGCAGCGCCAGTGGATCTACCAGCGCCTGGAACTGGCCGGTGGCAACTACAGCCTCGACGCCGACACCCAGCGCCGGACCCTGGAGCGCCTCACGGCTGCCGAAGGCCTGGAACGCTACCTGCACACCAAGTACGTCGGCCAGAAGCGCTTCTCGCTGGAAGGCGGCGACTCGCTGATTCCGATGATGGACACCATCATCCGGGATGCCGGCAAGGACGGCGTCAAGGACGTCGTGGTCGGCATGGCCCACCGCGGCCGTCTGAACGTGCTGGTCAACACCCTGGGCAAGAACCCGCGCAAGCTGTTCGACGAGTTCGAAGGCAAGTTCGAGCATGACGAGCACGCCTCGGCCGGCGACGTGAAGTACCACATGGGCTTCTCGGCCGATATCGCCACCGAAGGTGGCCCGGTCCACCTCGCCCTGGCGTTCAACCCGTCGCACCTGGAAATCGCCGACCCGGTGGTTGCCGGTTCCGTGCGTTCGCGCCAGGAGCGCCGCAAGGACACCGCGCGCAAGCAGGTCATGCCGATCCTGATCCACGGCGACGCCGCCTTCTCCGGGCAGGGCGTGGTCATGGAACTGTTCCAGATGTCGCAGGCCCGCGGCTTCGCCGTCGGTGGCACCGTGCACATCGTGGTCAACAACCAGGTGGGCTTCACCACGTCCAACCCGGAAGACACCCGCTCGACCCGCTACGCCACCGACGTGGCGAAGATGATCGCCGCGCCCGTGCTGCACGTGAACGGTGACGATCCGGAAGCGGTCGTGTTCGCCGCGAAGCTGGCCTTCGAGTTCCGCCAGAAGTTCGCCAAGGACGTGGTCATCGACCTGATGTGCTACCGCCGTTGGGGCCACAACGAGGCCGACGAGCCGGCGATCACCCAGCCGCTGATGTACCAGGTGATCCGCAAGCACCAGACCACCCGCGAGCTCTACGCCGCCCAGCTGGAACAGGCGGGCGTGATCGAAGCCGGCGCCGGCAAGGCGATGGTCGATGCCTACCGCAACAAGCTGGACGCGGGCGAAGTGACCACCGAGCTGGCCAAGGTCGAAAAGACCCCGCCGACCAGCGCGCTGTTCGTCGACTGGCCCAAGCTGCTGGAAGGCAAGCTGTCCGACCCGGTGTCCACCAAGGTCGACCCGGCCAAGCTCAAGCAGCTGGCCGAGCTGATCAACACCGTGCCGGCCGAAGTGGAACTGCACTCGCGCGTGTCCAAGGTGTACGACGACCGTCGCAAGATGGCCGCCGGCGAGATCCCTGGCGACTGGGGCTTTGCCGAGAACCTGGCCTATGCCACCCTGCTCGACGAAGGCCACGCGCTGCGCCTGGTCGGCCAAGACGTCGGCCGCGGTACGTTCACGCACCGCCACGCGATCCTGCACGACCAGAAGACCGACAACTACTACCTGCCGCTACGTCAGCTGGTGGATTCGCCGGAGAAGGCCACCATCATCGATTCGCTGCTCAGCGAAGAAGCGGTGATGGCCTACGAATACGGCTTCTCCACCACCGACCCGAACACGCTGTGCATCTGGGAAGGCCAGTTCGGCGACTTCGCCAACGGTGCCCAGGTGGTCATCGACCAGTTCATCGCCGCCGGTGAAGCCAAGTGGGGCCGCGTCTCCGGCCTGACCCTGCTGCTGCCGCACGGTTACGAAGGGCAAGGCCCGGAACACAGCTCGGCGCGCCTGGAGCGCTTCCTGCAGCTGTGCGCGCTGGAGAACATGCTGGTGGTCGTCCCGTCGACCCCGGCGCAGGCATTCCACATGCTGCGCCGCCAGCTGCACCTGACCACCCGCAAGCCGCTGGTGGTGATGTCGCCCAAGTCGCTGCTGCGCCACAAGCTGGCCGTGTCGTCCCTGGACGAACTGGCCAACGGCGAATTCCAGCATCTGATCGGCGACGCGAACGCCGATGTCAAGAAGGTCAAGCGCGTGGTGCTGTGCTCGGGCAAGGTCTATTACGACCTGCTGGAAGACCAGACCAAGCGTGGCCAGGACGACGTCGCCATCATCCGCGTGGAACAGCTGTACCCGTTCCCGCGCGCGCTGCTGGCCGCTGAGCTCAAGAAGTACGGCAAGGCCACCGACGTGGTGTGGACGCAGGAAGAACCGCAGAACCAGGGTGCGTGGTACCAGATCCGCCACCACCTGCAGTTCTGCCTGGCCGATGGCCAGAGCCTGCACTACGCCGGTCGCGCCCGTTCGGCATCGCCGGCCGCTGGACACATGGCGGACCACATCATCGAACAGCAGAAGCTGGTCGCCGATGCGCTGGTCAACCCGTTCAACGACACGTTCGCCGAATAACCTCCCCCTCATTCTAGAAAAAGACAAACCAGGAAGCTCCCGCATGGCCACCGAAGTCAAAGCCCCGGTACTGCCCGAATCCGTCGCCGACGGCACCATCGCCACCTGGCACAAGAAGGTCGGCGATGCCGTCAAGCGCGATGAAAACCTGCTTGATCTGGAAACCGACAAGGTCGTCCTGGAAGTGCCGTCGCCGGTTGACGGCGTACTGAAGGAGATCAAGTTCGAGGTGGGCGCCACCGTGACCTCGAGCCAGGTCGTGGCCGTCATCGAAGAAGGCGCCGTGGCGGCTGCCCCGGCCCCGGCTGCTGAAGCCAAGCCGGCTGCCGCTGCACCCGCCGCTGCGGCTGCTCCGGCCGCTGCTGCTGCGCCGGCCCCGGCCGCGAAGTCCGCTGCCGATGCCCTGCCCCCGGGCGCCCGCTTCAGCGCCATCACCGAAGGCGTGAACCCGGCCGACGTGGACGGCACCGGCCGTCGCGGCGCGGTGACCAAGGAAGACATCGTCAACTTCGCCCGCAATGGCGGTGCCGGCAAGGCCGCCGGTGCGCGTCCGGAAGAGCGCGTGCCGATGACCCGCATCCGCAAGCGCATCGCCGAGCGCCTGATGCAGTCCAAGAACAGCACGGCCATGCTGACCACCTTCAACGAAGTCGACCTGTCCAAGGTCTCGGCGGCGCGCAAGGATCTGCAGGACGAGTTCGTCAAGGCGCACGGCATCAAGCTGGGCTTCATGAGCTTCTTCGTGAAGGCCGCCGCCAACGCGCTGCAGCGCTTCCCGCTGGTCAACGCCTCGATCGACGGCGACGACATCATCTACCACGGCTACTCGGACATCTCGATCGCCGTGTCGACCGAGAAGGGCCTGGTTACCCCGGTGCTGCGCAACGTCGAGCGCATGTCGTTCGCCGACATCGAGAAGACCATCGCCGACTACGCCAAGAAGGCCCGTGACGGCAAGCTGAGCCTGGAAGAACTGCAGGGCGGCACCTTCACCGTGACCAACGGCGGCACCTTCGGTTCGCTGCTGTCCACCCCGATCATCAATCCGCCGCAGAGCGCCATCTTGGGCATGCACGCCATCAAGGAGCGTCCGATCGCCCAGAACGGCCAGGTCGTGATCGCGCCGATGATGTACCTGGCGCTGTCCTACGACCACCGCATCATCGATGGCAAGGACTCGGTGCAGTTCCTGGTGGACATCAAGAACCAGCTGGAAAACCCGGGCCGCATGCTGTTCGGCCTGTAAGACCTTCCGCATCAAGGATTATTTCAATGGCTGAACAATTCGACGTCGTCGTCATCGGTGCCGGTCCGGCCGGCTACCATGCCGCCATCCGCGCCGCGCAGCTGGGCCTGAAGACCGCCTGCATCGACGCTGCCCTGGGCAAGGATGGCAAGCCGGCCCTGGGCGGCACCTGCCTGCGCGTGGGCTGCATTCCGTCCAAGGCGCTGCTGGATTCCTCGCGCCAGTTCTGGAACATGGGCCACATCTTTGGCGACCACGGCATCAGCTTCAAGGACGCCAAGATGGACGTCGAGGCGATGGTTGGCCGCAAGGACAAGATCGTCAAGCAGTTCACGGGCGGCATCGCCATGCTGTTCAAGGCGAACAAGGTCACGGCGTACTACGGTTTCGGTGAGCTGCAGCCGGGCAACATCGTCAAGGTCAAGCAGCACGACGGTTCGGAAGTCGAGCTGAAGGGCACCAACGTCATCATCGCTGCCGGTTCGGACTCGATCGAACTGCCGTTCGCCAAGTTCGACGGCGAGACCATCGTCGACAACGTCGGCGGCCTGGACTTCACCGAAGTGCCGGCCCGCCTGGCCGTCATCGGTGCCGGCGTGATCGGCCTGGAACTGGGCAGCGTGTGGAAGCGCCTGGGTTCGGACGTGACCATCCTGGAAGCCCTGCCGGACTTCCTGGCCGCTGCCGACACCGAAGTGGCCAAGACCGCCGCCAAGGAATTCAAGAAGCAGGGCCTGGAGATCCGCCTGGGTGCCAAGGTCTCCAAGGCTGAAGTGACCGGCAAGGGCAAGAAGAAGGAAGTTGCCCTGACCTACACCGATGCCGAAGGCGAGAAGAGCCTGGTGGTGGACAAGCTGCTGGTGGCCGTTGGCCGCCGCGCCGCAACCAAGGGCCTGCTGGCCGAAGGTACCGGCGTCAAGATCAACGAGCGCGGCCAGATCGAAGTGGACGACCACTGCCATACCGGCGTGGACGGCGTGTGGGCGGTCGGTGACTGCGTGCGCGGCCCGATGCTGGCCCACAAGGGCTTCGAGGAAGGCATCGCGGTGGCCGAACTGATCGCGGGCCTGCCGGGCCACGTCAACTTCGACACCATTCCGTGGGTCATCTACACCGAGCCGGAGCTGGCCTGGGTCGGCAAGACCGAGCAGCAGCTGAAGGCCGAAGGCATTCCGTACAAGGCCGGCAGCTTCCCGTTCGCCGCCAACGGCCGTGCCGTGGCCATGATCGAACCGTCCGGTTTCGTGAAAGTCCTGGCCCACGCCGAGACCGACCGCATCCTGGGCATGCACCTGGTCGGCGCGAACGTGTCCGAGCTGGTCCACGAAGGCGTGCTGACCATGGAGTTCAGTGGTTCGGCCGACGACCTGGCCCGCATCTGCCACGCCCACCCGTCCCTGTCGGAAGTCGTCCACGACGCCGCCATGGCCGTGAGCAAGCGCGCGATCCACAAGGCCAACTGACCGGCCCTGGCGTGATGCAACGAAAAACCCCGCTTCGGCGGGGTTTTTTGTGGGTGGAGGAATGATCTTGATTGGCCGTAGAGCCACGCCCTGCGTGGCTGCGACCGTGCCATACACCTCGCAGCCACGCAGGGCGTGGCTCGCAGCCACGCAGGGCGTGGCTCTACCGCGTCCGGGCACGACACGTCGCGCAGCCACGCAGGGCGTGGCTCTACCGCGTCCTGGCACGACCGGTAGCGCACGACCGTTGGTCGTGCGCCCGGCATCACGCCGTTGCCGCGCGCCCACCGCCGAGCAGGCGTGCCGGCAGCATGAACAGCGCGCCCAGGAACGCGAACAGCGCCGAGAAGGTGATGCCGACCAACCGGAACGGCAGGCTCAGCAGCCACACGAACGGCCACGCTACCAGGGCCAGGATCGCCAGCGGCCAGCACAGCACGAACAGCAGGCACCACACGCCCAGCGCGAACAGGGTCTTCATGACGGTCTCCAGGGCGGCACCTTGCCGCTGCGGGTCCACGTTGCCGCCCTGCCCGGCCAGGTTCAACGGGTTTGCGACGAAACCCGGCATTCGCCGACGAAAGCGCGGTAGCGCCGGCCGTTGGCCGGCTCCCGACGAACCGTACATCACGCGGAGCCGGCCAGCGGCCGGCACCCGACGAACCGTACATCCCGCGAAGCCGGCCAGCGGCCGGCACTACCGTGACGCTTTCGGCGTTACTCGAACGACCCCACCGAATCGTGCGACAGGTTGTCGAAGCGGGTGTATTCGCCGAAGAACTTGAGCTTGCACGAGCCCGTGGGTCCGCCACGGTGCTTGCCGATGATGATCTCGGCCAGGCCCTTGTCGGGCGACGTTTCCTTGTTGTAATAATCGTCGCGGTAGATGAAGACGATCATGTCCGCATCCTGCTCGATTGCGCCGGATTCGCGAAGGTCGGCCATCACCGGTCGCTTGTCGGTACGCGTTTCCAGCGATCGGTTGAGCTGGGACAGCGCGATCACCGGCACGTTCAGTTCCTTGGCCAGGCCCTTCAGCGAACGCGAGATTTCCGAGATTTCGGTCGCGCGGTTCTCGCTGTTGCCCGGCACGCTCATCAGCTGCAGGTAGTCGATCACGATCAGGCCCAGGTCGTGCTCGCGCTTGAGGCGGCGGCACTTGGAGCGCAGGATCTCCGGCGACACGCCCGGCGTGTCGTCGATGAAGATCTTGGTTTCCTTCAGCATGCGGATCGCGCCGGTGACGCGGCTCCAGTCCTCGTCTTCCAGCTGGCCGGTACGCAGGCGCTGGGCATTGATGCGGCCGTTGGACGAAATCAGGCGCATCGCCAGCTGCGACGCCGACATTTCCATCGAGAACACCGCCACGCCCTTCTTCGACTTGATGGCCGCGTACTCGGCAATGTTCAGCGCCAACGTGGTCTTGCCCATGGCGGGACGCGCGGCCAGGATGATCAGGTCGGTCGGCTGCAGGCCGGCCGTCATCGCGTCGAAATCGGCGTAGCCGGTCGGCAGGCCGGTGATGTTGCCGCCGTTCTCGAAGCGGTTGCGCAGCTCTTCGAAGGCGTCCTTCAACGCGCCCGGCATCGCCACGAAATCGGTACGGCCACGCGCGCCCTGCTCGGCGATGGCGAACACCGACTTTTCCGCCGCCGACAGCAGTTCGCTGCTCTCGCGGCCTTCGGGCTGGAAGCCGTCGTTGACGATGTCCGTGCCCACCTGGATCAGCTGGCGCAACACCGCCTTGTCGCGCACGATCTCGGCGTAGGCCGAGATGTTCGCCGCCGACGGCGTGGTGCTGGCCAGTTCGATCAGGTAGGCGCCGTCGCCAACGAGCTCCATCTTGCCCTGCGACTCGAACCACTCGCCCAGGGTCACCGCATCGAACGGGCGGTCGCGCTCGGAAAGCTCACGGATCGCGCGGTAGATGGTCTGGTGGTCGCGCCGATAGAAATCGGTCTCGGTCAGCTGGTCGTTGATCCGGTCGTAGCTTTCCGGCGCCAGCATCAACCCGCCCAGCACCGCCTGCTCGGCCTCGATCGAGTGCGGTGGCACGCGCAGCGCATCGATGCGCATCTCGTCGCGATCATAGCGGTCACCGCGGTCTTTGCGGTCGGAACGGAAGCCGGAGCGGGCGGACATGAGGGGGTGTACTTCCTGCAGAGTGGAGCGAGGGACATGGTAGGCACGGAGCGGCCGCCACAGCCATGCACAACCCTGTGGATAAGCAGTGGATAGCTGGAGGTGCCCGGGCAAGCCAGCACGACCAACGGTCGTGCGCTACCGGTTGCGGTTACGCGGGGTAGTGCACGACCGTTGGTCGCGCGCCTTGTCGCCCATTATCGCAGAACCACCCTGCTCAATGCTGACCGCCGTGGGTGGCGATCCAGGCCAGGAACCTGTCGACGAAGCCCTGCAGGAAGTCGCGGGTGCCTTCATTGCTGATGGTGCCCTGCGCGTCGATCAACCCTTCCTTGAAATGAATGAATGCCTCGGGCTGGCCCAGCACGGGCATGTCCAGGTAGGACAGGATGTTGCGCAGGTGCTGCTGGGCCAACGCGGTGCCGATCACGCCGATGGAGGCGCCGATCACAGCGGCCGGCTTGCCGGCGAAGGCGCTGTGGCCGTAAGGCCGCGAGCCCAGATCGATGGCGTTCTTCAGCACGCCCGGCACCGAACGGTTGTATTCGGGGGTGACGAACAACACTGCGTCGGCCTTGCGGATCTGCTCTTTCAGGCGCAGGCCTTCGGCCGGGTAGTCCTTGTCGAAGTCCTGGTTGTACAGCGGCAGGTCGCCGATCTGCACGTACTCGAAGCGGGCCTTGCCGGCGGCCAGCTTCTCCAGCGCATGGGCCAGGGCCTGATTGTGCGAGCCGGTGCGCAGGCTGCCGACGAGCACGGCGATGGTGGGTTGGGCCATGGGAGGTCTCCGTTGGGGGGACCTTCAGCGTAGAGCCACGCCCTGCGTGGCGTCGTGAACGTGTCCGGGCAGCCACGCAGGGCGTGGCTCTACGGCGTGTGGCCGGCATTGCCTGGGACACGCATGGCGTGTCTCTACGCGCCTACCACTCCTGCCCGCACCTGCTTCCAATGCGCCTGCCAGGCCTGGAACATCAGCACGTTCCACAGGTGCGTGTGCCACTTTCGTTCGCCGTTCTTGAACTGCGCCCACAGGGGAGCCACCGCCTCTACGTTGAACACCCCTTCGGCCGCCAACCGCGCCGGATCGAGCAGTTCATCGGCCCAGCCGCGCAGGTCGCCCTTGAGCCACGCACTGACCGGCGCGCCGAAGCCGCGCTTGGGCCGGTGCACCATGTCCTGCGGCACATAACGGCCCAGCACGCGCTTGAGCAGGTACTTGCTTACCCCATCGCGGTGCTTCATCGACAGCGGCAGCGACCAGGCGAACTCGGCCACGCGCCAGTCCAGCAGCGGCGCGCGGGCTTCCAGGCTGACCGCCATGCTGGTGCGGTCCACCTTGCACAACAGGTCATCGGGGAGATAGGTATTGAAGTCGGCCAGCATCATCGCGTCGGCGGGCGAGCCCGCGCCGTGCAGCGGGTCGGCCAGGTCGTAGAAACTGCCCGCCCCGCGCGCGCCGATCACCGCCGCGACAGGATCGCGCCAGCGCGAGATGCGGTTGCGGTACACATCGCCGATGCCGCGTGCGCCGGTCTCGGCCAGCAGCGCGGCCAGCCCGCCCGTGCGCGACGCCTCGCCCTGGGTATGTGCGTGCGCGGCCATCCAACGTCGCAACGGCGCCGGTACCCGGCCCAGCATCGTCCAGTTGCGCAGCGCGCGCTGGTAGCGGCTGTAGCCGAAGAACAGCTCGTCGCCGCCATCGCCGGACAGGGCCACCGTCACCGCACTGCGCGCCAGCCGGGCCACCAGCGCGGTCGGCACCTGCGAGGCGTCGGCGAAGGGTTCGTCGAACATCGCCGGCAACTGCGGCACCACGGCGAGCGCATCGGCACCGCTGACGTACAGTTCGGTGTGGTCGGTGCCCAGGTGCGTGGCCAGCGCCTTGGCCAGTGGTGCCTCGTCGTGATCCGACCCTTCAAAGCCGATGCTGAAACTGTGGATCGGCGTGGACGACTGCGACTGCATCAGCGCGGCCACCACCGACGAATCGGTGCCGCCGGAGAGGAACACGCCCACCGGCACGTCGGCCACCATCCGCAGGCCCACCGCATCGCGCAGCAGCCCATCCAGCTGGTTCTCCGCCTCGTCGTCGGAGCCGACGAAGGGCACCGCCAGCGCCTGCTGCATGCGCTCGCGCGCGTTCCAGAACGGCTGTTGCTGCTGGTCCGGGCGGTGCGCGGCGGCGCCGGCCGCCACGGCCGCCGCGTCCAGCCGAAGCACGCGTCCCGGCATCAGCTTGAAGCAGCGCTCGTGGATGCAGTGCGGCGCGGGAATGTAGTCCAGCCGCAGCAGCAGCGTCAGCGCGTCGCGATCGATGTCGTTGTCGAAGGCCGGGTGCTGCCACAGCGCCTTGAGTTCGGAGCCGAACACCAGCGTGTCGCCCGCCCAACCGTAATACAGCGGCTTCTTGCCAACGCGGTCGCGGGCCAGCCACAGGCACTGCTCGGCACGGTCCCACAGCGCGATGGCGAACATGCCGTTGGCGCGCTGCAGGGTGTCGTCCAGGCCCCAGGCCACGAAGGCGGCCAGCAGCACTTCGGTGTCGGAATGGCCGCGGAAGGCATGGCCCAGGCCCTCCAGCTCCGCCCGCAGCGCGGCGAAGTTGTAGACCTCGCCGTTGTAGGCCAGCACGTAGCGGCCATCGTCGGACGACATCGGCTGGTGGCCCAGCGGCGACAGGTCGAGGATGCTCAAGCGGCGGTGCGCCAGCGCAATGCCGTTGCCGGCGTCGGCCCACACGCCGCTGTCATCGGGCCCACGGTGCACCAGGGCATCGCCCATCCGGCGTGCCAGTCCTTCCAGCGCGGCCTGCTCCCGTACGGGGGCGGCCAGCAACATTCCTGCCAGTCCACACATGCGTCAGTGTTCCTGCGCCAACACCCGCGCGGCGCTTACCAGCGCATTGTCGCTTGGAAGCACCGACATTGCTGCCCCCGCCAACGGGGTATAGGTGTCGGCACCGCACACGCGCTGCAGCGGCAGGTGGCCCAGCCCGGCCTCGACCAGGGCGGTGATCACGCCCTCGCCCACCCCGGCACTGTGCCGCCCTTCGTCCACCACCAGCACGCGGCGGGCATCGGCGCCCTGTTCGGCAATGAAGCGGGCGTTGAGCGGCACCAGCCAGCGCAGGTCCACCACCCGCACCTGCCAGCCCAGCTCGGCCTCGATCGTGCGGGCCGCACGCAGGCTCATCGGCACCCCGTTGCCGTAGGTGTAGATCACCAGGTCCGTGGCCTCCGGCGCATACACCCGCCCTTCGCCCAGCACCAGCGCCTGGTCGGGTGCCGGGTACGGGAACAGCCACTGGCCATCGCCGGCCGCGTGCAGGTCCTTGGTCATGTACAGCGCGATCGGTTCCAGGAACACCGCAACCCGGCCGTCCACCCTGGCCAGTGCGGCCAGGGTACGCAGCATCATCGCCGCGTCGTCGCCACGCGACGGGCAGCCGACCACCAGCCCGGGAATGTCGCGCAGCGCGGTGATCGAGTTGTCGTTGTGGAAGTGCCCGCCGAAGCCCTTCTGGTAGCCGAGCCCGGCAATGCGCACCAGCATCGGGTTGCGGTACTGGTCGTTGGAGAAGAACTGCAACGAACAGGCCTCGCCGCGCAGCTGGTCGGCGGCGTTGTGCAGGTAGGCCAGGTACTGGATTTCCGGAATGGGCAGCATGCCCATGTTGGCCAGGCCCTGGGCCATGCCCAGGATCATGGTCTCGTCGAGCAGCGTGTTGAACACCCGCCTGGGCCCGAACGCCTTGAGCAGGCCCTTGCTGACCGTATACACGCCGCCCTTCTGGGCAACGTCCTCGCCGAACAGCAGCGCCGAGGGGTATTTGCACAGCAGGTCATGCAGCGCCTGGTTGATCTGGATCGCCAGGTGCCGCGGCGGCTGCCGCTCGGGCAGCTGCGCCGCACCACCGAAGGCGGCCTCGCGCGCCTGCGCCGCAGCCGGCCGCGTGGCCTCGGCGAATACGGCCGCCGGCGTATACGGCGCCAGCGGCGCGATGATCTCGGCCAGGTCGTGCAGCCTCGGGCGCTGGTCGGCGGCCTCGGCGGCGGCGAAGCAGCGCGCGCGCATCGCCTCGTAGCGCTCCAGCAGCTGCGCGGGGGTCATCCAGCCCGATGCCAGCGCGATCTGCGCCGAGCGCAGCAGCGGGTCGGCCGCCTCCGCCGCGCACAGCTCCGGCAACGGGCGCCATTCGATCTCGAAATCGGTCCCCGCATGGCCCATCAGGCGGGTGGTGCGCAGGTGCAGGAAGGTGGGACGGCGAGTGCGACGGCAGTGCTCCAGCGCGTGTTGCACCTGGGCGTGGCCCGACGCCAGGTCCAGGCCGTCGGCGAAGACGTAGTCCAGCCCCGGACGCTGGCGGAAGCTCTCCGCGATCCAGCCCTCCGGCGTCTTGACCGAGATGCCGATGCCGTTGTCTTCGCACACGAACAGGACCGGCGCCGGCAGCCGCTGGTAGGCAGCCCACGCGGCGGTGTTGAAGGCGGTCTGCGCGGTGGCATGGTTGGCCGATGCATCACCGAACGAACAGATCACCACGCTGTCGTCGGGGATCGGCAGCCGGTGGCCGATGCGACGCGCGGTTTCGATGGCCATGGCCGTGCCCAGCGCCTTGGGCAGGTGCGAGGCGATGGTGGAGGTCTGCGGCAGCACCCACAGCGGCTTGCTGCCCCACACCTTGTGGCGGCCGCCACTGGCCGGATCGTCGCGGCTGGCAGCGAACGACAGCGCCGCGTCCATCACCGGGTCCATGCCCGGCAGCTGACGGAAGCGCTCGGCCATGAACGCCCCGGACCGGTAATGCAGGAACGCTGGATCGGTGTGCCGGGCCAGCCGCGCGACCAGTGCATTGCCTTCGTGCCCGGACGATCCAATCGTGTAGAAGACCTTGTTCTGTACCCGCAGCACGCGCGCCATCAGGTCCAGGTGGCGGCTGACCAGCTGCGACTCCAGCAGCGCATCGAAGCCCTGCGCATCCAGCGTGCTGCCTGGCAGGATCGGCGCATCCGGCGCGGGCCGCGGGCCCGGGTCACCTCGCCACTGCTGCACGTATTCGATGAAGTTGGCGTCACAGATCTCGGCCCGGTTGAGGGCCCTCATGCGCGCGGGAATCGGATCGGGAACCACAGCAGACATGCACACCCTCCAGCAGAGCCGAACGGACGACCGCGCCGAGCATGGCCGCAACCGGCGCCGCTTGCCAAGCGCGGGTGCACAAAAAAGGGACTAGCACCGCTTGCTTCTCCACTGAGCCCGCGACTGCCCCCAGATCTCGATCGGCTTGCCGTCGTGCGGCGGCGGCAGTTCGCCGATGCGCAGCAGCGTGCTGCCGAGTTTGCGCGCAACGGCCTTGGAGTTCTCATTGGCCGCGTCGATGGTGTGGATCACCTCGCCCCAGCCGAGCGTGTCGAACGCCCAGTCGATGGCGGCAGCCGCCGCCTCCGGTGCGTAGCCCCTGCCCCAGCTGGCGTGACGGACACTCCAGCCGACTTCAGTCCCCGGCCAGTCCAGCGGTTGCCACGGGCCCATGCGCCCCACCCATTCACCGCTGCTCTTCTCGATCACCGAAAACATCGAGAAGCCATACAGGTGCCAACTGCCCGCCAGGCAGCTGAAACTCCGCCAGGCCTGGGACGGCGCCTGCACGCCGCCCAGGTGCTGCATCACCTGCGGATCGGTGCAGAACTGCAGGAAGGCATCGAAGTCCTCCGCGCGCGGCGGGCGCAGGATCAGCCGGTCGGTTTCCAGGCGCAGCTCGAAAATGCTCATAAAGACACCCCGTTGATAGGCCGGGATCCATCTTCGCAGAACGAAAGAGGCCGGCAACATGCCGGCCTCCTCGTGCCCCCTGCACAACGCCCGGTTACCGGGTGCTGGTATCCAGCGCAGCGGTCTGGGTGACCAGCTGGCCGTCGACCACCGGCAGGCGGTCGCTGCTGGGCTTGTTGGCCATCTTGACGGTCTTTTCGACGCCGTCGTAGCGGTAGGTCACGTTGTAGCCGGTGACGTTGTTGCTGGTGCCCATGGCGATGCGGTTGCCCGGCTTGCTGGCCATGCGCATGGTCCCGGTGGTGCCGTCTTCGTTGCGGTAGGTCACGTTGTAGCCGGTGACCTTGGTCGACTCGGAGGTCGCCGTTTCGGTGTGGCACTGACGCTCGGTGCGGTTGACCACGCGGCCACCGACGTGGCGCTTGTCCACCTGGTTGCCGATCACGCCGCCCGCGACGGCGCCAGCGGCCGTGGCGGCCTTGCGACCGTTTCCGCCGCCCACCTGGTTGCCGAGCAGGCCACCAATGACCGCACCGGCCACGGTGCCGCCGACGTTGCCGTCGCGCTCGGGCAGGCGTTCCTGCACCACCACGTCATTGCAGACTTCGTGCGGGGTCTGGGTGGTGGAGGTTTCCCGGACCGGTTCGGTACCGATCACGGTCGCGTAGGCCTTTTCCTTCTGGGTCAGCGGGTCGACCTTGACCACGTCGGCGTATTCCAGCCGACCGGCCTTGTCCACGGCCACCTCGTCCGTCGCGGCGCCATCGTCGGCCAGCGGGGTGGTGTCCAGGCTGGGACGGGTCTGCGACGCCGTGACCGGGTCAGCAGAGGTGCCGCTCTTCATGAAGGCCGCGGTGGCAATGCCGCCGACCAGCAAGGCGCCTGCAGCGACCAGGGCAGTAGTAGTTGTGCTTTTCATATGCCGACTCCCTGCGGACCATCCGCAACGTTCTTGATGCGGATTCCAGCATGCGGCTCCTGAACGGAATCTCCACATGGCGCACACGCTGCGCTTACCCATTCAGGTTCTGTCGTCCCTGGGCTCGTGATAGCGTTTACAGCATCTGTCGAGGAGAGTGCGATGCCTGGTCCCCTGCTGCTGCCCGTCATGAACTGGGCCCGCCGGCTGCGTTACCCCACGCTGTTCAAGATCACCGCCGCACTGTTCGCGGTGACGCTGGTGATTCCCGACCCGATCCCGTTCGTGGACGAGATCCTGTTCGGGCTGGGCACTCTGCTGCTGGCCAACTGGAAGCGGCGCAGCGATACGCTTCCGCCCACCCTGCCGGGCCGTCGCGGCGCGTGAACCTGGTCGACAGCCACTGCCATCTCGACGCCAGCGAGTTCGATGCCGACCGCGCACAGGTAATCGCACGTGCGCAGGCTGCGGGGGTGCACAGCCAGGTGCTGCCGGCGGTCACCGCCGCCAGCTGGCCCACGTTGCGCGAGACCTGCCAACTGGCCGACGGGCTGCACCCGGCCTACGGCCTGCACCCGATGTTCCTCGACCAGCACCGCCCCGAGCATCTTGAGCAGCTGCGTGAGTGGATTGCCCGCGAGCGCCCCTGCGCAGTGGGCGAATGCGGGCTGGATTTCTTCGTGGACGGACTGGATGCCGAGCAGCAGCAGTTCTACTTCGACGGGCAGCTGCGTATCGCCCGCGAGTTCGACCTGCCGGTGATCGTGCATGCGCGGCGCGCCGTGGATGCGGTGATCGCGTCGATCAGAAAGGTGGGCGGGTTGCGCGGGGTGATCCACAGTTTTCCCGGCAGCCCGGAACAGGCCGCGCAGCTGCACACGCTGGGGTTCATGGTGGGGTTGGGCGGTCCGCTGACCTACGACCGTGCGCAGCGCCTGCAACGCCTGGTGGCGAAGTTGCCGGCGGAGCAGCTGCTGCTGGAGACCGACGCGCCGGACCAGCCCGACGCCGGCATCCGCGGCGAGCGCAATGAGCCGGCGCGGTTGACGGTGATCGCCGATACCGTGGCGACGTTGCGAGGCGAACCGGTGGGAGCGATTGCCGAGCAGACAACCGCCAATGCACGCAGGCTCTTCAGCCTGCCGTAGCGCCACGCCCTGCGTGGCTGCGCGCGATGCCCGAACGTAGGCCACGCCCTGCGTGGCTGCGCGCGATGCCCGAACGTAGAGCCACGCCCTGCGTGGCTGCGCGATGTCCGGCGAAGAGCATCCACGCAGGGCGTGGATCTACGGCGTCGCCTTTTTCTTCAGCAACATCTCCAGCGCCTTCCCCACCGCCGCAAACGCAAACGCGCCGGTGATGTGGGTGGCCGCGCCCAACCCGGCGCCGCAGTCCAGCTTGAGCGCCGCATCGGCACCCAGTTGCGGACGGATGCCGCACACCGACCCGTCGGCCTGCGGGTACTTCACGTTTTCCAGCGAGTACACCGCCGGCACACCGAAGTAGCGCGAGGCGTTCTTCGGGAAGTTGAAGTCGCTGCGCAGCTTCTTGCGGATCAACGCCATCATCGCGTCGTGCTCGGTACGCGAGACATCACGGATGCGCACCAGCGTGGGATCGGTGCGGCCACCGGCGGCGCCGACGGTCAGGATCGGCAGCTTGCGGCGGCGGCACCAGGCGATCGTTTCCACCTTCACCCGGAAGCTGTCGCAGGCATCGATGACCAGGTCAAAGTCGCGGTCCAGCAGCGCCACCATGTTCGATACGGTGAGGAATGAGGCAATTGCGTCAACTTCGATGTCGGGATTGATCGCGCGACAGCGCTCGGCCATCGCCTCCGCCTTGTTGCGCCCGTACTGCCCGGCCAACGCCGGCAGCTGCCGGTTGGTGTTGGACACGCAGATGTCGTCGGCGTCGATCAGCGTCAGGTGCCCCACCGCCGTGCGCGCCAAGGCTTCCACGACCCACGAGCCCACCCCGCCCATGCCGACCACCGCCACCCGGCGGCGCGACAGCAGGTCCACGGTGCCCACCCCATACAACCGGTCGATGCCGGCAAAGCGTTCGCGCAATACGTCATTCATGCCGCCCATTTTAGACGGGTGGACGCGCAAGGCGTACGCCCGCCCCGATGCCGGGCGTAGGATGCAGCGAGCCACCCACAAGGAAGCCCTGCGCATGAATGCCCCCGTCCCCGCCCGCCGTGCCTCGGCCGCCTACCGTTATCTCTTCGTCGCCGGGCTCGGCCTGCTGGTGGGCGTGATCGCCACGGTCATGGTCGCGCGCGCCCTGCAGGCCCGGCAGGATCCCTTCCCGACCAGCCTGATGCAGGTCATGAGCCGCCAGACCGACCTGCTGCGCGATGCGCAGGCGCAGAACCGCTGCAGCCTGGCCGACAGCGTGCCGCGCCTGCAGACGCTGCGTTCGCTGTCCAACGACCTGGACCTGGCGTTCCCGGCGCTCAAGGACAGCGCGCAGTTCCAGCAGCACGCCAGCGCCCTGCGCGCCACGCTCAACACCGCGCTGGCCGCGCCGCCGACCGACTGCCTGGCCATGGGGCAGCTGATCGAAACGATCCAGACCGACTGCAAGGCCTGCCACCAGGATTTCCGCTGATTCATCTGGCAGCCACGAAGCGGGCACCGGATTGGCGCGCTGTTCACGCAGGACACGACAGGATCTGCGCCATGCGCTCCAGACGCATTCTCGACCACCCCTTCTGGCCAGGAGAACCACCATGAAGATCCAACTGATTGCCGCCGCCGCCGTTGCCACCGTCGCGCTGGCCGGCTGCGCCACCACTTCGCCTGGTTATGGCAACAGCGGCTACAACAACAACAGCTACGGCAACAACGGTGGCAACTACAACACCAACCGCTGCGCCGACTGCGGCATCGTCACCCGCATCAACCAGGTGGCCTCGGGCCGCAGCGCGCCGAGCGCGACCGGTGCGATCCTGGGCGGCATCGTCGGCGCCGTGGCGGGCCATGAGATCTCCGACCATACCGGCGGCAGCAAGGGCAACCAGAATGTCGCCGCTGCGGCAGGTGCCGTGGGTGGCGCCCTGGCCGGCAACCAGATCCAGAAGAACGTCACCAGCGACACCTTCGACGTCACCGTGCGCATGGACGACGGGCGCACCGTGGTGGTCAACCAGCGTGATCTCGGCGGCATCCGCGAGAACACCTATGTGCGCGTGGTCAACGGCCGGGTGGTCATTCGCTGACCGGTTGCCGGGCCCGCGCTGCCTGAAAAGAAAGGGCCCGCTTGCGCGGGCCCTTTCCGTATTTCCAACCGCATGGTGTGCGCTTAGAGCGGCTTCACCTTGTCGGCCTGCAGGCCCTTCTGGCCGGTCACTACTTCGAACTCGACCGCCTGGCCTTCCTTCAGGCTCTTGAAGCCCTGGGAATCGATCGCACGGAAGTGTACGAACACGTCCTCGCCGCTTTCACGGCTGATGAAACCGAAACCCTTCGCGTCGTTGAACCACTTGACGGTGCCCTTCTCTGCCATCTTCCTTACTCCCTTACTGTCTTGTAATTGGTTACGCCCTGACAGGCGGCTGACGAGCAAGGGGGAAGCGAGGTGCAACGATGCAGCGGATCTGGAAGATCTACCATCATCAGGCCACGATCCACGGTGACCTTGCCAAGCTCAGCGACTGCAACTTAACCCGGGCAAAACGAAAAATCAACTACCTGATTTCGCATATGTCAACCCCATTTCCTTTACCATACTTGGCAGCATGGACCCTTCATTCATCTTTTACCTGTTAGCCGTCGTCCTGGTCCTTGTCGGCATCGCCGGGATCATCCTGCCGGCCCTGCCCGGCATTCCCCTGGTGTTCGCCGGCCTGCTGGTCGCGGCCTGGGCCGATGGCTTCGTGCATGTGGGCTGGGTGCCGCTGACCGTGCTGGGGCTGCTGACCCTGGCCTCGTTCGCGGTGGACGTGCTGGCCACCGTGGTAGGTGCCAAGCGGGTCGGTGCCAGCCGGAAGGCGCTGTGGGGCACCTTCATCGGCAGCATCGTGGGCCTGTTCTTCATGCCGATCGGGTTGTTCGCCGGGCCGCTGGCCGGGGCCCTGCTGGGCGAGTACTGGCATACCCGTGAGCTGGGCCGGTCGACCAAGGTCGGCCTCGCCACGTGGCTGGGCATCCTGCTGGGCTTCGCACTCAAGCTGGCGCTGGTGATCGCCATGCTGGGCATCTTCGCGTTCGCGTGGTTTTTCTAGGCGACGCAGACGGCTTCACATCGCGCGCACGGGGGTGACCGGCATAAACGCGCTGAGCCGACCGCTGCTGGCGCGCTGTTGCCCGCGTGCTGGCAGGAAGGGCGGACAGCGGCCACACTGTCCCTGTTGAACCATTCATTTACCGGCCTGTCCCCATGACCACCCCGCGCCCCCGTTCCGCCCTGTTCACCGCCCTGGCCCTGGCCACGGCCAGCCTGCCGCTGGCCGCACAGGAAGCGGCGCCGACCCCGGCCTCACCCGAAGCCTGCGCGCTGGTGGACACCGATGCGGCCCGGCTGGCGTGTTACGACAAGCTGTTCCGGCTCACCGCCGACACCACGTCGGCCGCCGACGCCGCCGCAACCGCCGCCAAGCAGGAGCCCCGCGAAGAGCGCCAGGCGGCGCGCACGCCCGATGCGCCCGCCACCGAGCGGGTCAAGCAGCGCCTGGGCGAAGTGTTCAAGAACGATGGCCACGAAGCGGCGCTGGCCAATGCCGGCAAGGGCTCGCTGCTCGACAGCCGCTGGGAACTGGCGCAGGACTCCAAGCTGGGCGCCTTCCAGTTGCGCGCCTACAAGCCGGTGTACCTGCTGCCGGCGTTCTGGACCAGCGACAAGAACCAGATGCCACAGTCGCCCAACCCGGACAACACGGTGGCCACGCCGCAGCAGCTGGACAGCAACGAGCTGAAGTTCCAGCTGAGCTTCAAGACCAAGGTCTGGGAGAACGTGTTCGGCGACAACGGCGACATCTGGGCCGGTTACACCCAGAGCTCGCGCTGGCAGGCCTACAACGCCGACAACTCGCGCCCGTTCCGTGAGACCAACTACGAGCCGGAAGTGATGATGGTGTTCCGCAACGGCTACTCCATCGGTGGCTGGCGTGGGCGCATGAGCGGCATCAGCCTGACCCACATGTCCAACGGCCGCGCCGATCCGCTGTCGCGCAGCTGGAACCGGGTGATTGCGAACATCGGGCTGGACCGCGAGAACTGGGCCCTGGTGCTGCGCCCGTGGTACCGCCTGCCCGAAGACCGCGAAGACGACAACAACCCGGACATCGAAGACTACATGGGCCGCGGCGACGCGACCCTGACCTGGAACCGCAACGGCCACGAGGTCTCGCTGATGGCGCGGCATTCGCTGCGCGGTGGCGACCGTTCGCACGGCGCGCTGCAGATCGATTACGGCTTCCCGATCAGCAACCTGCTGCGCGGTCACGTGCAGGTGTTCGATGGGTATGGCGAGAGCATGATCGATTACAACCACAAGGCCACGTATGTGGGTGTGGGCGTGTCGCTGCTGGAGTGGTATTGAGATACCCGCGCAGCCACCCAAGGGGTGGCTCTACGGTGCAGGCATGTAGAGCCACACCCTGCGTGGCTGGAACTGACAGGCGTAGAGCCACGCCCTGCGTGGCTGGAACGGGGACGGTTTCGTGCGCAGCCACGCAGGGCGTGGCGCTACGGCAGGCTTATGTCCAGTCGGTGATGCCTTCGCGCCGATACACCTCGGCGAACGCCGGGCGCGCTTTCATGCGTTCGGCGTAGGCCTTGAGCACCGGCCACGAATCGCTTGGCCGCGGCATGTTGCGCGACCAGCGCATCAGCATCACCAGCATGAAATCGACCACGCTCAGCGCTTCTCCCAGCACGTACGGGCCTGCGCCATCCAGGTGGTCGGCCATCTGCTGCCACGCACGTTCCAGCTGCTGTCTGGCCATCTCGCGGGTGGCCTCTGCGTTGTCCGCACCTGCCGGTTCGTCAGCATAGAACCACGCGCGGTAAGCCGGCTGCAGCGTGTTGGCGCACCAGAACATCCACCGGTAGGCCTCGCCACGTCCGGCCGTGCCCGGCGCTGGCAGCAGCCCGGCGTGCGGGTGCAGGTCAGCCAGCTGCAGGGTGATGGCGGCCGCTTCGGTCAGCACCTGGCCGTCGATCACCAGCGTGGGCACGCGGCCGGCCGGGTTGAGCGCCAGGTACTGGGCCGACTTCTGCTCGCGGGTGTCGAAGTCGAGCAGCACCAGCTCGTGTTCAACGCCCAGTTCGAGCAGCAGCCAGTGCACCACCAGCGAGGCGGTGCTGGAGGAGCCATACAAAGTCGTTGTCATCGGCGCGCTACCTGTGTGGAAAGCAGGCCCGGATTATCGCCGAGACCGTCCCCCGGTAGCGCCGGCCGTTGGCCGACCCAGGCGATCCCGAACGCCGGCCACCGGCCGGCGCTGCCGGAACTACGCGTCCAGGGGCGCCTGCCGCGGATCGAGGCGGCAGGCGCTGACCGTGGCAGGCCTCAGGCCACCACCACCGGAATCTTTCCGATGCGGGCCTGCCACTCGCGTGGGCCGGTGGTGTGCACCGACTCACCGGTGGAATCCACCGCCACGGTCACCGGCATGTCCTGCACGGTGAATTCGTAGATCGCTTCCATGCCCAGGTCGGCGAAGCCGACCACCTTGGCCGCCTTGATCGCCTTGGACACCAGGTAGGCCGAACCGCCCACCGCCATCAGGTAGGCCGACTTGTTGTCACGGATCGCCTCGATCGCCGCCGGGCCGCGCTCGGCCTTGCCGACCATGCCCAGCAGGCCGGTCTGTTCCAGCACCTGGCGGGTGAACTTGTCCATGCGGGTGGCGGTGGTCGGGCCGGCCGGGCCCACCACTTCGTCGCGCACCGGATCCACCGGGCCCACGTAGTAGATGAAACGGCCCTTCAGGTCGACCGGCAGCGGCTCGCCCTTGTCCAGCATTTCCACCATGCGCTTGTGCGCGGCGTCGCGGCCGGTGAGCAGCTTGCCGTTGAGCAGCAGCGTCTGGCCGGGGGTCCAGCTGGCGACGTCTTCGGGGGTGATCGTGTCCAGATCGACACGGGTGCCCTTGGAGGCGTCATAGGTGATCTGCGGCCAGTCTTCCAGCGACGGCGGGTCCAGCATCACCGGGCCGCTGCCGTCCAGGGTGAAGTGCGCATGGCGGGTGGCCGCGCAGTTCGGGATCATCGCCACCGGCAGGTTGGCCGCGTGGGTCGGGAAATCCTTGACCTTGATATCCAGCACCGTGGTCAGGCCACCCAGGCCCTGCGCGCCGATACCCAGCGCGTTGACCTTGTCGAACAGTTCCAGGCGCAGCTCTTCGGCGCGGTTGGAAGCGCCACGCGCCTTGAGTTCATTGATGTCGATCGGCTCCATCAGCGACTCCTTGGCCAGCAGCATCGCCTTCTCGGCGGTGCCGCCGATGCCGATGCCCAGCATGCCCGGCGGGCACCAGCCGGCGCCCATGGTGGGCACGGTCTTGAGCACCCAGTCCACGATCGAGTCGGACGGGTTGAGCATGGCGAACTTGCTCTTGGCTTCCGAACCGCCGCCCTTGGCCGCGACGATCACCTCGACGGTGTCACCGGGGACGACTTTGACGTTGACCACGCCCGGGGTGTTGTCCCGGGTGTTGATGCGCTTGCCGGCCGGATCGGCCAGCACCGAGGCGCGCAGTTTGTTGTCCGGGTAGTTGTAGGCGCGGCGCACGCCTTCGTTGGCCATGTCTTCCACGCCCATGGTGGCATCGTCCCAGCGGACGTTCATGCCGATTTCCAGGAACACGGTGACGATGCCGGTGTCCTGGCAGATCGGCCGGTGGCCTTCGGCGCACATCCGGGAGTTGATCAGGATCTGGGCCATCGCTTCCTTCGCGGCCGGCGACTCCTCGCGCTCGTAGGCGGCGGCAAGGCTCTTGATGTAGTCGACCGGGTGGTAGTACGAGATGTACTGCAGCGCGTCGGCGATGGACTGGATGAGGTCTTCCTGCTTGATCGATGTCACGACTTGCTCGCTTGCTGGGGGCTGGCGGGGTTGAGCCGGCCATTTTACGCCCTGACGCCGCCCGGCGTTGATAATCGCTCCCGTTAGCGCCCCGATCCCGGCCCCGGCCGCGCATCGGCTGTCACAACCACGCACCCTGCAGCGTCCTCCCGGCATGGATACCACCGATACCTTCCAGACCCACCGCCCCCGCCTGTTCGCCCTGGCCTACCGGCTGCTGGGCAGCCGCAGCGACGCCGAGGACGTGGTGCAGGACGCCTGGCTGCGCTGGCAGGGCGCCGACGCGGCCGGCATCCGCGACCCGGAAGGCTGGCTGGTGACCGCCACCACCCGGCTCGGCCTGGACCGGCTGCGCGCCCTGCGCAATGCCCGCATCGAGTATGTCGGGCCGTGGCTGCCCGAGCCGCTGGAGATCACGCTGGACCCCGACCCCCTGCACGACCCGGCGGAGCGCCACGCGCTGGCCGACGAGGTCTCGGTCGCGTTCCTGGCCCTGCTCGAACAGCTCGGGCCGGAAGAGCGCGCGGCGTTCCTGCTCAAGGACCTGTTCGACTATGACTACCCGCAGATTGCCGCACTGCTGGACCTCAGCGAGGCCAATTGCCGCCAGCGGGTGCACCGGGCGCGGCAGCGACTGCAGGCCGGGCGGCCGCGGTTCGCGGTGAGTGCCGGCCAGCACCGCGACCTGCTGGCGCGCTTCATGCACGCCTCCCAGCAGGGTGACCAGGCCGCGCTGATGTCCCTGCTGCATGCCAATGCCGAGATGATCTCCGACGGCGGCGGCCGGGTCACGGCGGCGATCCGCCCGCTGCTGGGGGCCGAGCGCATCGCGCAGCTGTACTGGGCCATCGCCCGGCGCAATGGCGCGCATCCCGCGCAGCTGGGCTACGTCAACGGCGAGCCGGCGATCCTGCGCTTCGAGGGCGCGCTGCTGCACTCGGTCACGTTGGTGGGCGTGGACGAAGGCCGGATCGTGCAGGTGCTCAGCGTGCTCAATCCGGAAAAACTGCAGGCGCTTGTCACAGCGCGCGATGCTGGCGCGTCCTCCTGATGAAGGCGGCCACCGTGGCCGTCATGGAGTTGCCCCATGTCCGCGTCACCCCGCGTTCCCTACACCCGCCTGGCAGCCGATGCGTTCAAGGGCCTGCTGGCCACCAGCAAGGCCGTGCATGACAGTTCGATCGACCCGACCCTGATGGAACTGGTGTTCCTGCGCGTGTCGCAGATCAACGGCTGCGGTTACTGCATGGACATGCATGGCACCGCCCTGCGCAAGGGCGGGATCGAGCCGCGCAAGCTGGACACGCTGCCGGCGTGGCACGAGAGCCGGTTTTTCGATGACCGCGAAAAGGCCGCGCTGGGCTGGGCCGAGGCGCTGACCCGGCTGAGCACGGCCGCGCCCTCGGACGCTGTCTTCGACGCGCTGGCGCCGCATTTCGATGAGAAGGGCATCAGCGATCTGAGCATGGGCATCGCGGTCATCAACGCCTGGAACCGACTGGGCGCAGGTCTGTTGCCGCCGTTGCCGTAACGCGTACCCACCACCGCTGGGCACCTGTCCGTTGGTGCGTGGCGGCCGTGACCGCCAGCGCCGCGTAGTGCCGGCCGCTGGCCGGCTCTCCGTACAACCTGCATCGTGAGGAGCCGGCCAGCGGCCGGCACTACGATTTTTCGTTACATCCCGAGGAGCCGGCCAGCGGCCGGCACTACGATTTTTCGTTACATCCCGAGGAGCCGGCCAGCGGCCGGCACTACGATGTTTCGTTACATCCCGGGGAGCCGGACAGCGGCCGGCACTACCGCTTTGTCACAACGCGGGCTGGCACAATGCGGCCATGCCCGCCTCCCCCGCTGCCGGTCCCTCCGGCCAGAAGAATCCCAGCCTGCGCGAACGCTTCAAGGCGATGCGCAACCTGCCCCCGTTCCTGCGCCAGGTCTGGCAGACCAGCCCCGCGCTGGCCACCGCCAGCCTGGGCCTGCGCATCATCCGTGCGCTGCTGCCGGTGGCGATGCTGTATGTCGGCAAGCTCATCATCGACGCAGCACTGCTGCTGAGCCGACACGAGGCGGGGTTCCCGCCGTTCGACGAGGCGCTGTACAGCGGCCTGCTCAATCCGCTGCTGGGCCTGCTCGCGCTGGAGTTCGGGCTGGCCATCGCCTCGGACCTGCTGGGCCGCATCGTCAGCTATGCCGACACGCTGCTCTCGGAGCTGTTCACCAACGTCACCAGCATCCGGTTGATGGAACACGCCGCCGAGCTGGACCTGGAAGACTTCGAAGACCCCGACCTGCAGGACAAGCTCGACCGCGCGCGCCGCCAGACCATGGGCCGCATGAACCTGATGAGCCAGCTGTTCGGCCAGGTGCAGGACGCCATCACCGTGGCCAGCCTGGCGGTGGGCCTGCTGGTCTACGCACCGTGGTTGATCCTGCTGCTGGGCGTGGCGCTGGTGCCGGCGTTCATCGGCGAAGCGCACTTCAATGCGGCCGGCTACAGCCTCAACTTCCAGTGGACGCCCGAGCGCCGCCAGCTGGACTACCTGCGCCAGATCGGCGCCAGCGTGGAAACCGCCAAGGAGGTGAAGATCTTCAACCTCCATCGGTTCCTGATCGACCGCTACCGGTTCCTGGCCGAGAAGTTCTTCCGCGCCAACCGCACGCTGGCGCGCAAGCGTGCGTTCTGGGGCACCCTGCTGGCCGCGCTGGGCACGCTGGGGTACTACACCGCGTACGCCTACATCGCCTGGCGCACCGTGCGCGGCGACTTCTCCATCGGCGACCTGACCTTCCTGGCCGGCAGCTTCCTGCGCCTGCGCCAGCTGCTGGAGGGCCTGCTGATCGGCTTCTCGCAGGTGGCCAGCCAGGCGCTGTACCTGGATGATCTGTTCTCGTTCTTCCAGATCCAGCCGGAGATCCACTCGCGACCCGATGCCGTGGCCATCCCGCAGCCGATCACCCAGGGGTTCGTCTTCGAGAACGTCGGCTTCCGCTACCCCGATGCCGAGTCCTGGGCGGTGCGCCACCTGGATTTCGAACTGCGCGCCGGGGAAGTGCTGGCACTGGTCGGCGAGAACGGCGCGGGCAAGACCACGCTGGTCAAGCTGCTGGCGCGTCTGTACGACCCCGATGAAGGCCGCATCCTGCTCGATGGACGCGACCTGCGCGACTACGACCTGGACGACCTGCGCGCCAACATGGGGGTGATCTTCCAGGACTTCGTGCGCTACAACCTGAGCGCCGGCGAGAACATCGGCGTGGGCCTGGTCGAGGCCATGACCGACGATGCGCGCATCCGCGACGCCGCGCGCCGTGGCATGGCCGAGGACGTCATTGCCGCCCTGCCCAACGGCTACGAGCAGCTGATCGGGCGCCGCTTCAAACAGGGCGTGGACCTGTCCGGCGGCCAGTGGCAGAAGATCGCCATCGCCCGCGCGTACATGCGCGATGCCCAAGTGATGATCCTGGACGAGCCGACCGCCGCGCTGGACGCGCGCGCCGAGTTCGAGGTGTTCCAGCGGTTCAAGGAACTGTCCGACAACCGCACCGCCGTGCTGATCTCGCACCGCTTCTCCTCGGTACGCATGGCCGACCGCATCCTGGTGCTGGCCGGGGGGCGGATCGAAGCCAGTGGCACCCACGCCCAGCTGATGACCCAAGGCGGCCGCTACGCCGAGCTGTTCGAGCTGCAGGCGGCGGGGTACCGCTGACCGGGGGCCGACGGGGGTTCAATGAGAATTTATCTCATTTGAGCTAAACTGGGCGGGACAACACAGATCAGACCCCACCCCCATGTCTTCCGCTTTCGGCGCCGAAACGGTGCTTGAGGTCCGTCACTGGACCGACGCCTACTTCAGCTTCACCACGACCCGCGACAGCGGTTTCCGCTTCGAGAACGGTCAGTTCGTGATGATCGGCCTGGAAACCGAGACCCGGCCGCTGCTGCGCGCCTATTCCATCGCCAGCGCCAACTGGGAAGAGAACCTCGAGTTCTTCAGCATCAAGGTGCAGGACGGTCCGCTGACCTCGCGGCTGCAACACATCAAGCCGGGCGACAAGGTACTGGTCGGCAGGAAGCCCACCGGCACCCTGCTCATCAGCGACCTGCACCCCGGCAAGCACCTGTACCTGCTGGGCACCGGCACCGGCCTGGCGCCG
The DNA here is from genome assembly GCF_057839485.1 of Stenotrophomonas sp. KH_036_B. Taxonomy (NCBI): domain Bacteria; kingdom Pseudomonadati; phylum Pseudomonadota; class Gammaproteobacteria; order Lysobacterales; family Lysobacteraceae; genus Stenotrophomonas; species Stenotrophomonas sp. KH_036_B. Next base: position 2,720,067 of record NZ_CM174491.1, read on the forward strand.
TGGCTGTCGGTGATCAAGGACCCGGAAACCTACGAACGCTTCGACAAGGTGATCCTCACCCACGGCGTGCGTTACGAAAAGGACCTGGCCTACCGCGACCTGTTCGAAAAGGAACTGCGCGAACACGAGTTCCTGGGCGAGATGATCGGCGACAAGCTGTTGTACTACCCCGCCGTGACCCGCGAAGCGTTCCCCAACCAGGGCCGCCTGACCTCGCTGCTGGAAAGCGGCGAGATGCAGCGCACGCTGGGCCTGCCCGAGCTGAGCCCGGACAACGACCGCGCCATGATCTGCGGCAGCCCGCAGATGCTGGCCGACCTGCGCACCGTGCTGGACGCCCGCGGCTTCCAGACCTCGCCGCGCATCGGCACCCCGGGCCATTACGTGTTCGAGCGCGCGTTCGTCGAAAAATGATCGCCGACCGTTGCACCACCGCGTAGAGCCACGCCCTGCGTGGCTGCTCTCCGGTGGGCACCGCGATGCCACGCAGGGCGTGGCTCTACAACGCCGCCTCGATATCCCCGCGCAGGCTTTCCGGCGTATCGGTCGGCGCATACCGCTGCAGCACCTGTCCATCGCGCCCGACCAGGAACTTGCTGAAGTTCCATTTGATGCCGCGGGTGCCCAGCAGACCCGACTTTTCCGACTTCAACCACTGCCACAATGGATGCGCGCCATCGCCGTTGACGTCAACCTTGTCCGACAGCGGGAAGTCCACTTCATAGGTCAACGAACAGAAACTGCGGATCTCCTCGGCATTGCCCGGTTCCTGGTGGCCGAACTGGTCGCACGGGAAGCCGATGACCACCAGCCCGCGCGGACCATACTCGCGCCATAGCGCCTCCAGCCCTTCGTATTGCGGGGTGAAGCCGCACTTGCTGGCCACGTTCACCAGCAGCAGCACCTTGCCCCGGTACTGCTCCAGCGCCTGCGGCTGGCCGGTGAGGTCCACGAACGAGAAATCGAAGGCGGTGGTCATGGCGGGAGCTCCAGAGCGGGTTACCGGCATTGTAGAGCCACCCCATGGGTGGCTGTGCATCGTTCTGGCGCCGCGCAGCCACCCAGGGGGTGGCTCTACGGTTCTGGTGCTCGCCGCCACCCAGGGGGTGGCTCTACGGTCAGGTGCCGCGCGGCTGCGACCGCTGCGCACATGCCTTTCGACACAAGCCCGGCCCCACCGGCCCGGGTTACCCTCGGGCACTTGTCTGACCGGAGAATTCCCCTTGACCACCCGTCTTGCCCTTGCTGTCGCCGTGACCCTCGGCCTTGCCCTGCCCGCCTATTCCGCCGTTGCCGCCGCCCCGGCCGCCAGCGCCGCCCAGCAGGCCAACCCGTTCTTCGCCGACAGCACCCTGCCGCTGCACTACCCGCAGTTCGACAAGATCAAGGACAGCGACTTCGCGCCCGCCTTCGACGCTGGCATGGCCCAGCAGCTGAAGGAAGTGGAGGCCATCGCCAACAACACCGCCAAGCCGACCTTCGACAACACCCTCATCGCCCTGGAAAAGAGCGGTGACACCCTGGATCGCGCCACGACCGTGTTCTTCAGCCTGGTCGGCGCCGACACCAACGATGCGCGCAAGAAGCTGCAGGCCGACTACTCGGCGAAATTCGCCGCGCACGCCGATGCCATCGCGCTGAACGGCAAGCTGTTCGCCCGCATCCAGTCGCTGTACGACACCCGCACCCAGCTGGGCTTGGACGCCGAAGGCGTGCGCCTGGTCGAGAAGTACTACGAGAGCTACGTGCGCGCGGGTGCCAAGCTCAACGAAGCCGACAAGACCAAGCTCAAGGAAATGAACGCCGAGCTGGCCAATCTGGGCACGAAGTTCAGCCAGAACGTGCAGAACGAAGTGAACGCCTCGGCCATCGTCGTCGATGACGTCAAGCAGCTCGACGGCCTGTCGGCCGAGCAGATCGCTGCCGCCGCCGAAGCGGCCAAGGCGCGCAAGCTCGACGGCAAGTACGTCATCGCGCTGCTCAACACCACCGGCCAGCCGCCGCTGACCAACCTGGCCAACCGCGACCTGCGCAAGAAGATCTACGACGCCTCGGTGACCCGCGGCAGCCGCGGTGGCGAGTTCGACAACACCGCGCTGGTCTCGCGCATCATGCAGTTGCGCGCCGACAAGGCCAAGCTGATGGGCTTCGACAACTTCGCCGCCTACAACCTGACCAACCAGACCGCCAAGAACCCAGAAGCGGTCAACGCCATGCTCGGCCAGCTCGCCCCGGCCGCCGTCGCCAACGCCAAGCGCGAAGCGGCCGACCTGCAGGCCATGATCGACAAGGAACAGAAGGCCGCCGGCAAGAAGAGCTTCCAGCTGGAAGCGTGGGACTGGGCCTACTACAGCGAGAAGGTCCGCCAGGCCAAGTACAACTTCGACGAGTCCCAGCTCAAGCCCTACTTCGAACTGAAGAACGTGCTGGAGAACGGCGTGTTCTTCGCCGCCAACCAGGAATACGGCCTGAGCTTCAAGCAGCGCACCGACCTGCCGGTCTACCACGACGACGTGACCGTCTACGACGTGTTCGACGCCGACGGCAGCCAGCTGGCGATCTTCATCTTCGACCCGTACGCGCGCGCCTCCAAGCGTGGCGGTGCGTGGATGAACTCGTACGTGTCCCAGTCCGCGCTGACCGGTTTCAAGCCGGTGGTGGCCAACCACCTCAACATCCCCAAGCCGCCGGCCGGCCAGCCGACCCTGCTGACCTGGGACGAAGTGACCACCACCTTCCACGAATTCGGCCATGCCCTGCACGGCATGTTCTCGAACGTGAAGTACCCGTACTTCTCGGGCACCTCGGTGCCGCGCGACTTCGTCGAGTTCCCCTCGCAGGTCAACGAGATGTGGTCGGACAACCCGCTCATCCTGAAGAACTACGCCAAGCACTACCAGAACGGTGGCGCCATGCCGCAGGCACTGCTGGACAAGGTGATCGCCGCGGCCAAGTTCAACCAGGGCTTCGCCACCACCGAATACCTGGGCGCGGCCATGCTTGACCAGCGCTGGCACCAGATCGGCCCGGACCAGGTGCCGGCCGCCAAGGACGTGATGGCCTTCGAGCGCGCCGCGCTGGAGAAGGACGGCATTTACTACGCGCCGGTGCCGCCGCGTTACAAGACCCCGTACTTCAGCCACATCATGGGCGGCTACTCGGCCGGCTACTACGCCTACATCTGGTCGGAAGTGCTGGACGCCAACACCCAGAAGTGGTTCCGCGAGAATGGCGGCCTGAGCCGCAAGAACGGCGACCACTTCCGTGCCACCCTGCTGTCCAAGGGCGGCAGCGTGGATGCCATGCAGCTGTTCCGCGATTTCGCCGGCCACGAACCGCAGATCGAGCCGCTGCTCGAAAAGCGCGGCCTGACCGCAGAAAAGAACTAACGCGGCCGGTGTAGATCGGACTGTGTAGAGCGGACTGTGTAGAGCGGACTGTGTAGAGCGGACTGTGTAGAGCGGACTGTTAGTCCGCTGATCCCTTGATCTGCTGTTTGAAACAAAAAACCGCCCGGCCAAAAGCCGGGCGGTTTTTTGTGGCGGCACGCGCAACGTCAATCCCGAATCAGGGACACGGACTTCGCGCGGACATCGATCAAGCCGTCCATCAGGTACCACCGGAAAATGTTGCGCTTCTCTTTCACATGACAGACCAGGGTGTTCCCGTGCATCCGCTCGACGGCAAGGCTTGGCATATCCATGCTCACGAGGCAGAAGACCACACCGCTCAGCACGATCCGCGCAGCGACGCGATCAAGCGAATCCTCCGTCGGGCACATTTGAACATGCAGCGTGCACGTTCCGTGCTTCGGTGAAACCTCGACCCTCAGCAGAATCGAATTCATGAAGTCCACGCCTGCAAGCGCCGTGAACGAGTCGGCTATCATCGTGCCGCCAGGCGTCTGATCAACGTCATCAGCGGCATCAACCGGATCAAGCTCCCGGCCATAGCTCAGCGATACGCTGCCTGGAATGGTCTCCAGCATGCCTCCGCACAGATAGTGACGTACCGCACCACGTTCGAGATCCACCCGGCAATTCTGGACGTTGCCTGCGAACGCGTTGGCCAGCAAATCCCTGAAATCCAGGCTGGCAAAACAACGCTCGACCGACGTCATTGCGAGCGCTGCCTCGGTCCTGTGCCTCGCGTGCTCTGTTTCATAGATCGCCATCTGCACGGTGCAGGACCGTGTTTCCACGCAGAAGGTCAGATCACCCAGCAGCGCGTCGTGAAACTCGATCTCGCGCAATCCTTGAAGCGTTTCAGCAGCACTCACACGCAGCTCCCCAGCAATGTTCCACGCACTTCGTCATTTTCCCGCATCCATTTCAGCCGGCACAAAAGATTCGGATCGGTAGGTGCATTTGAACCGGTGATCGGAAAGACGGAGGGTGAACGGACCCTTGTCGATATCGCCTCTGCTACCGGTAAATCCGCTTCCCCACTGCGGTTCGCCTACCGCGACGCGACGCGACTGCCCGGGCTTCACCCACAGCGTGTAGTGAGGAGGGTCGTGTGCGGAATGTGCCACACCGTTGCGCCAGCGTCGATCACCGTCATCAGCAACACATGATCACCGCGGCGCGATGTAGCCGCCCGGGACGCCGTTCGGCGACAGCACCAGCTGCCACAGCTGGGCGTGGCGGCAGCGGAAGCTGGCCATCGAGCCGGCCAGGTAGAAGCGCCACATGCGCCTGAAACGTTCGTCGTAACGCTGCGGGTCAAGACGCTCCCATGCCGCTTCAACATTGGCGCGCCAGGCCTGCAAGGTGCGGTCGTAATCGGGGCCGAAGCTGTGCCAGTCCTCCAGCACGAACAGACCCTCGTAGGCAGCGGTGATCTGCGCGGCCGACGGCAGCAGCGAATTGGGGAAGATGTAGCGCGCGATCCACGGGTCGGTGCGGTGGCGCGAACGGTTGCTGCCGATGCTGTGCAGCAGGAACAACCCGCCCGGCTGCAGGCAGCGCCGCGCCATCTCGAAGTAGCCGCGGTAGTTCTTGTCGCCGACATGCTCGAACATGCCCACCGACAGGATCGCGTCGAAGCGCTCGTCCACGTCGTGGTAATCCTGCAGCCGGATCTCGATCGGCAGGCCCGCGCACAGCGCGCGTGCGTAGTCGGCCTGTTCCTGCGAGATGGTGATGCCCACGCCGGAGACGCCGTAGCGTTCGGCGGCGAACTTCAGTGCCTCGCCCCAGCCGCAGCCGATGTCGAGCACGCGCTGGCCGGTGCGCAGCCCGAGCTTGCGGCAGATCAGGTCGAGCTTGGCTTCCTGTGCGCTGTCCAGATCGCTGGCGCGGGCCCAGTAACCGCAGCTGTAGACCAGCCGCTTGCCGAGCATGGCGTGGTAGAGATCGTTGCCGAGGTCGTAATGGCGGCGACCGACTTCCAGGTTGCCGCCGCCGGCCTGCAGGTTGAACAACCGCGCCTTGAGTCCGTCGGCCAGCTCGCGCCAGCCATGCACGCGCGCGTCCAGATGGGCCTGCATCACCTGCAGCAGGAAGCCATCCAGCGACGCCGCATCCCACAGCCCGTCCATGTAGCTTTCGCCCAGGCCAAGCGAGCCCTGGGCGATCACGCGGGAATAGAAGCGCGGGTCGTGCACGTGGATGTCATGGGGGCGGTCACCGTCGACAGTGACGTCCGCCTCGTGCAGCAACTCGATCACCCGCCGTTGCAGCCCCACGTCCACGGCCTGCCCTCCGCTAACCCTTGGCGAACAGGCCGGCGTAGGCCGGGGCAACGTGCGGGGCCAATACGCTGGCCGGCACGTCCACGGTCTGCGTGCCATCCGAGTACGGCCCCACCTGGTAGGGCGGGAACACGAAGCGCACGGCGGTGATCAGCCCGTTGGGGTCGGTGAGCGGCTGGAACTGGCCGAAGTTGTCGGCGCTGGCGCCGGTGCCATCGGCGATCATGCGGCTGGCGCTGCGCAGCGATTCCTGCAGCTGGCCCGGTTCCATGTCTTCGCTGCTGAGGCGCGTGGCCACGCGCTCGCGCAGCTGGTCGGCGATGTAGTCGCTGACCACGCCCCAGCCCTTGGTATCGGCAATCAGCTTGTCGGCGGTCAGCATCTGCTGCTGTTCGGGCAGCCACACGAAACGCGCCACCAGCGGCTCACCATGGGCGCCGCCGGTGTAGCGGCTGCCATCGGCACTGATCACCACCAGCGTTGGCGTGTCCAGCACCTTCTCGAAGCTCAGCGACAGCTCGTAGGGCATCGTCGGCTTGTCATTGCCCAGCCCGTCCACGGCCTGCTGCAGTTCGGCACGCGCGGCGGTGGCGTAGTCCGACAGCGCCTTGGCCAGGGCCGGATAGCGGTTGACGTCCTGCGGGTAGCTGATGCCGATCACGGCCTGTGGCGTGTTCTCGATCACGTCGCGCAACGCGACCGGTGCCTCGGCGGCCGCCGGGGCCTCGACGTTGCCCGGCAACGCCGTGGCGGCGGTATCGGCCGGTGCCGGTGCGGCACTGTCCTCGTCGCGCTTGCAGCCGGCCAGCAGCACCAGCCCCACGGCCAACGCCAGCGCGCCACTACGCAGCGCGCGGCGGTTTCCTGCGATGTTCATTGCAATCCCCTTGTTGAAACCCAGCATCATGATCCGTCGTCCCTGAAACATCCCCTGCCGTGCTCAAGGCACCAACAGGTCGTTGTATTCCTCGTGCCGCTCCAGGAAGGCTTCGGCATACGCACACGCCGGCACCACCTTGAACCTGTTGTCGCGCGCATAGCGCAGCGCCACCTTGGTCAGCTCCCCCGCGATGCCCTGGCCACTGATCGGCTCGGGTACCTCGGTATGGGTGATGGTCATGCGCTTTCCCTTGATCTTGTAGTCCAGCAGCGCCAGATGCCCACGGATGCGGGCCTGGAACCGGTGGCGGGCCAGATCGTGCTCCACCTCATATGCCAAACCCGGCGGGGTGACCGAAGCCATGGGCACTGTCTCCTGCGGCGACTGTGGCGATAGTGCGCAGCGTAGCGCCATGATCGCGTGAAGCCTGAACAGGGGCAACAGCCGACATTTTTTGTCACTTCCAGCCCTAAAGTCGGGCGGGCTCAAGCCGCTATCGGTAACGGACAGGTCGCAAAAGCTGGCACGGGTTTTGCGACTACCGACTGCCCCATCCGTGTCCCAAGGAGCGTTACATGGACCATGCACCCGATTTCACCCAGCCCGGCGATGCCGACAGCTCGCTGCTGGAAGGCCTGTTCCAGCTGGCCCTGAACGGCCAGACCCAGGGATCGGAATTCGATCTCATCGACCACGAGGTCTATGCCCGCCTGCTCAGCACCTACGGTGGCGACCGCCGTTTCGCGGCGTAAGGCAACAGCGTCACCACCCACGGTGGTGACCTGCTGGTAGGTACCGACCGTTGGTCGGTACCCGCTTCAGCCACCCAGCCTGAAGGTCGGGTTGCTCAGTTCGCGCAGGAAATGCTCGAAGATCGCCGGCCGCATGGCCAACATGAAGATCACGCCGAACGCGGCACCGGCCAGGTGCGCGCTGTGATTGATGCGGTCGCCGCCACGGCGGTCCATCCAGATGCTGTAGCCCACGTAGAACACGGCATAGATGATCGCCGGCGCGGGGATGAAGAACACGAAGATGATGCTCCACGGGCTGACCAGGATGAAGGCGAACAACACCGCCGACACCGCACCCGACGCCCCCAGGCTCAGGTAGTTCGGGTTCTTCTGGTTCTTCAGGTAGCTGGGCAGGATCGACACCACCAGCGCCCCCAGATAGAACGCCGGATAGGTCAGGTAGCTGCCTGTCAGGTTCACCATGAGCGCTTCGATCTGGCCGCCGAAGAAGAACAGCGTGATCATGTTGAACGCGAGGTGGGCCAGATCCGCGTGGATGAAACCGTAGGTCACCAGGCGGTCGTACTGGCGTTTACGGTCCACCGCCGGCGGCCACAGGATGAGGCGGTCGGCAAGGGCGCGGTTCTTGAACGCCATCCACGACACCAGGACGGTGATGGCGATCAGCAGCAGGTTGACGGGGGTCAGTTGCATGGGGGTACTCAGGCAGCGCGGTAGTTGTCGACCATACGATAGCGCTTTGCATACCAACCGAAGGCCAACGCCGCCACGAACGCGAAGCCGGCGAAGAAGAACATCAGGAACGCCGCCTCACTGAGCCCGGTACTGGCGATCTTGTGGGTCACCGTATCGTTGCGCACCGCCGCGTTGGACAGCAGCACCCACAGGTTGCCGATGGTGGTGGTCAGGTTCCAGAAGCTCATCACCACGCCCTTCATCGCCTGCGGCGCCTGGCTGTAGGCAAACTCCAGGCCGGTGGCCGAGACCAGCACCTCACCGAAGGTCAGCAGCGCGTACGGCAGCATCTGCCAGAAGATCGACATGACGTTGCCGCCGTCCATCATCACCTGGATGCCACCCACCACGATCCAGGCCAGGCCGCTGAAGGCGATGCCGGCGGTCATGCGGCGCAGCGCGGTCGGCTCGAAGCCGAAACGGCGCAGCGCCGGGTACAGCACCAGGTTGTTGAATGGAATCAGGATCATCACCAGCAGCGGGTTCAACGCCTGCATCTGCGAGGCGGTGAACCAGGACGGCATGGCCATCTGTTGGCCCTGCAGCACCCAGGTGGATGCTTTCTGGTCGAACAGCGAGAAGAACGGCGTGGTCAGCGCGAAGATCACCAGCACGCGCAGCACCGAACGCACCCCTTCCACGGCCTCGGCCGGATGCACGGCACGGGCGCGGTCAAGCTGGATCCAGGTGCCACCGCCCACGCCGACCAGCACCAGCACCAGCGCGATGCACAGGCAGATCACGATACCGAGCATGCCGACCAGGGCCATCGAGGCCACCGCCAGCACCGCACCGAGGATCGCCAGCGTGAGGCCCGGACGGCCCTTGCCCGGCACCTGCGCCGTCAGCGCGGTGCGCACCACGTTGCCGAACGAATGCGGGTCCTTCGGCGGCAGCGGGACCAGCACGTAGCGCTTGCGGCCCAGCCAGAACACGAAGGTGGCCACGAACATCAGGATGCCGGGAATGCCGAAGGCCCACTGCGGCCCCAGGTTCTTGAGCGCCAGCGGGATCAGCAGCGAGGCGAACAGCGAGCCGAAGTTGATGATCCAGTAGAAGGCGTCGAACACCAGCTTGGCCAGGTGCTTGTTGCTCTGGTCGAACTGGTCGCCCATGAACGAGGCCACCAGCGGCTTGATGCCGCCCGCGCCCAGCGCGATCAGGCCCAGGCCGAAGAAGAAGCCCTCGCGGCTGTTCTCGAACAGCGCCAGGCAGGCGTGGCCGGCGCAGTAGATCAGGCTGAACCAGAGGATGGTGTGGTACTTGCCGAAGAACTTGTCGGCCAGCCAGCCACCGAGCAGCGGGAAGAAATACACGCCGATCATGAAGCTGTGCATGATGTCCTTGGCCTCGCCGGCCCGCCCTTCGGACGTGATCTCCTGCAGCAGCAGCGAGGTGATCAGGAACTGCACCAGGATGTTGCGCATCCCGTAGAAACTGAACCGCTCGCAGGCCTCATTGCCAATGATGTACGGAATCTGGCGCGGCATTTTTCCCTTGCCGGCGCTGGCGGCTGCGATCGTGCTCATTCTATGGGGCTGTCCTGCGGGGTCTAAAGGGCGCAAGGTTACCGGAAGGGCCACGGGCACGCACGCTGCGTCCCTACGTGACAGGCCGTTCGCGACATGGCAGGAAATGCGCGCCGAACCCGCTCGAAGTCACGGCGCGTCGACGGCCAAAGCGTAAACTTATCGTTATGCGCCCCCTCCCCACGGTTGTTACAGCGCGCTGGCCCGGCTGGCTCCTGCTGCTCCTGCTGTCTACCTCCATCGCCTCGGCCCACGCGCGCCAGAGCGAGGACGGTGCACGCCTGTTGAAGATCGCCACACTGGAACTGCCCACCCAGGACGACAGTCAGTGGGAGCAGCGTCGCGATCAGCTGCTGCAGGCCCTGGAAGCGCTTCAGCCGGACGTGATTGCCGTGCAGCGGGTGCTGCAGACCCAAGGCCGCAACCCCGCCTGCTGGCTGGCCAGCCGGCTGCGCTACAGCTGCGACTTCGTCACCGCCGACCCGCCCAGCCAGCCGCTGCGGCACGGCAGTGCCCTGCTCAGCCGGCTGCCGGTGGCCGAGGACGGTGTCACCCTGCTGCACCCGCCCGGCCAGTTCAGCGCCGCCGGCATGCTGCGGGTGAAGCTGCAGGAGGAGCTGGTCAACATCTACGTGGCGCGGCTGCGGCCCGAGCCGGACGAGGTCAAGGTGCGGCAGCACCAGACCGGCGACCTGATGACCTGGATCGGTGCCACCTCCGATGGCCTGCCCTCGTTGATCGCGGGCGATTTCTCGGCCGACATCCGTGAACTGGTCGGCAGCTCGCCGGGGTTTCAGCCGGCGCGCAACAATCCCGGCGAGCGGGTCGATCCGCCATCCGCGGCGGGCGCGGCGCGCGGGCATGGGCTGGACGTGCTGTTCCAGGTCAAGCATTTCGCCGGCATGGGCCAGCAGCCGTTGAAACTGGCTGCGCTGGAAGGCACCGACGCAGGCGAGCTGCGCCTGGGCATCATTGCCACGTTGCGCTTGCAGGGCGAGTAGTGCCGGCCGCTGGCCGGCTCCAGGCAAATCTGTGCACCAGAGGTAGTGCCGGCCGCTGGCCGGCTCCAGGCGAATCTGTGCACCAGAGGTAGTGCCGGCCGCTGGCCGGCTCCAGGCGAATCTGTGCATCAGAGGTAGTGCCGGCCGCTGGCCGGCTCCAGGCGAATCTGTGCATCACGTGGAGCCGGCCAGCGGCCGGCACTACCGGTTTGCCTTCAGGCATCGCTTGGAGCCGGCCAGCGGCCGGCACTACCGGTTTGCCTTTATGCATCGCTTGGAGCCGGCAGCGGCCGGCACTACCGGTTTGCCTTCATGCATCGCTTGGAGCCGGCCAGCGGCCGGCACTACCGGTTGCAAAAAAAAGCCGGGCGTTTCCGCCCGGCCTTCTTCATTCACGCCGCCGATGAACTCAGGCGATCGCTTCCTGGTAACGACGCTCGACTTCGTTCCAGTCGACGACGTTGAAGAACGCGCCGATGTATTCCGGGCGACGGTTCTGGTACTTCAGGTAGTACGCGTGTTCCCACACGTCCAGCGCCAGGATCGGGGTGTTGCCGTTTTCCAGGGGGCTGTCCTGGTTGGCGCTGCTTTCCACCACGACCTTCTTGTCCGGGGTGACGCTCAGCCAGGCCCAGCCGCTGCCGAAGCGGGTCAGCGCGGCCTTGGTGAAGGCTTCCTTGAACTTCTCGAAGCCGCCGAGCTGGGCGTCGATCGCCTGGGCGACGTCACCGACCGGGTTGCCGCCGGCATTCGGGGCCATCACGGTCCAGAACAGCGAATGGTTGGCGTGACCGCCGCCGTTGTTGCGCACCACGCCCTGCAGGTTTTCCGGCAGCGACTTGGTCTTCTTCACCAGCTCTTCGATCGGCAGGTCGGCGTATTCGGTGCCTTCCAGTGCCGCGTTGACGTTGTTGATGTAGGTCTGGTGATGCTTGGTGTGGTGGATTTCCATCGTGGCCGCGTCGATATGCGGCTCGAGCGCGTCATAGGCGTAGGACAGCTTGGGCAGGGTGTAGGCCATGTGGTTCTCCTGGTAGCTCACTCGCCCGGCGAAGGCCGGGCGTTGCGAAGTCGATGATGGGGATGGCCGCCAAGCTTACCAAGGCCCACGTAAAGGAAGGGTACGCGTCATCGCATTCGCGCTGTCGCCCCACGCTTTGCTACGCAAACCGCGGGCCCCTTCTTACCAGCACCCACACCCCGCGCCTGTCGGCGCGCCCCCTCACTCAGGGGGCTCTGCTCCTGATGCGTTAAGGGGATGGCGACGTTACATTAACCTCGTCCCTCGCACACTCAACGTTCACATGCGCAAACCCCTATTACTGCTCGTCGCCATCTTCCTGCTGGTCGGCGGCCTCTTCGCCATCAAGGAAGCGCAGCGCGCGCCGAAGCCGCAGTTCGCCCCATCGCTGACCCAACCCGATGCAGGCCCCGCAGTCAGCACCGACGCACCGGCCAACCCGGGCGCCGCCGCGCAGCAGTCCTCCAGCGCCCTACCCGCCTTCCTGCCCGCCGAAGCGCGCCAGACCATCGCGCTGATCCAGCGCGGCGGCCCCTACCCGCACCGTCAGGACGGCGGGGTCTTCAGCAACCGCGAGCAGCGCCTGCCGGACCGCCCGCGTGGCTACTACCGCGAGTACACCGTGGATACGCCGGGCGCCGGCAACCGTGGCGCGCGCCGCATCGTGACCGGCGGCAACCCGCCGACCGGTTGGTTCTACACCGACGATCATTACGAAACCTTCCGCAGTTTCGACGTCCCACCCGCCGGGAGCTGGCAATGAACCACGATGCATTCGAACTGGGCCTGGACGACATCAACAACGCCGGCGTGTACTCCGTCGGCAACCAGGACATCGGGCCGCTGTCGGCGGCCATGCGCGACGCCGGGCTGCGCGTGACCACCATCGACCTGCACGGGTGCAATGACAAGCGTACCCTGCTGGCGCGCATCGCCGCGCAACTGGATTTCCCGCAGTCGTTTGGCGGCAACTGGGATGCGCTGTCGGACAGCCTGCGCGATCTGTCGTGGCTGCAGGCCAACGGCTATGCGCTGTTCTTCAGTGATGCCGATGGGTTGCGGGAGGGCGCGGAGAAGGACTTCGATACCTTCCTGGATGTGCTGGCCGACGCAAGCGATGCATGGACCGGGCAGAACGTGCCCTTCTGGGCATTCGTCGCGCTGCACAAGTAGCTGGGAACAGGTCTGGAGAAAAGCCCCCCTGAGTCAGGGGGGCGCGCCGACAGGCGCGCTTACCCGCCGTTGTCGTCCTGCAGTTCCTTCTTGAACGGAATGTCCGGCGGCGGGCGGGCCACGGCCGGCTGGTCCTGCATGTTCGGGTCGGTCAGACCGCAGCCGCCGCCGAACTGCAGGATCGACACCACGCAGGAAATCTTCGAACTGCTGCCCGGGATCGGAATCTCCACGGCCTTGATGCCCTTGCGCACCCACTCGGCCAGCAACGATTCGTTGGGCGCCCAGTATTTGTCGAACGAGGTCGGGGTGTAATCGTACGGCGGGCGCTTGAGCCAAGTGCCGGACTGCGCGATGCGTTCGCGGCTCCAGCCGTCGTTGTCGCCACCGGGCGCGCCGCGCGCGGTATCGCCACTGCCTTCCTGGCCGGGAACACGCACGCTGCCGTCGGCATTGAACAGGCCGTCGCCGGTGCGGCCGGCACCCTGGTTGGCCTGCGCGCCGTTGCGGTCGCCATCGCGGTTGCGGTTGGCGGCGCCCCAGTCGTCGCCGCGCGCCGGCGTTGCCCAGTTGCCCGGGTTCGGTGCGGGGCGCGCGGCCGGCATACTGGCCGGGGTTTTCGACGGCGTCGTCGCAGACGCGGCATTGCGGCTCGGTGCCGGCTGGGTGGCCGCGCCGGCGGTCGGGCTGGGCGTGGTCGCGGCGGTGGACGCTGCCGGCGTCGGCGTCGGTGATGGCGACGGACGCGGTGTTGCGTTGGGCACGGCGCGTTCGCGCACGGTGACCTCCGGGCTGCGCCCGGGCACGTTGATCTCGCGCTGCGGAACCGGTGCCACCGTGACCGACACCGACGGGGCCGGCGCAATCTCGCGTTCGCGGACCTGCAGCTCGCGCTGCGGCAGCGTCACTTCCACGCGCGGGCCCGGCGTGGGCACCGGCGGCGTGGGCGTATCCACCACGGTGACCTGGCGCTCGCGCACCGCCACGTCCGGCGTACGCAGTTGTGGTTCAACCGGCCGCAGCGTGGGCGTAACCGCGCGTGCGGCAGGGGCTTCCACCACCTCCACGGTGCGCTCGCGCACCTGCACCTCGGGTGCTTCGCGCGGAATCACCCGCACTTCGGTGCGCGGCACGCTGGTGGGCGGCACCACGAAATCGGTGGTGGCCTCGGCAACATCGGTGGCCTGGATCGGCTGTTCGACCGCCGTCGGCGCGGGCGGCGTCGGCGCGGGGGTTGGTTCGGCACTGGCGGCCGGCTGCGGCTCGGGCTGGGCCGGCGGCTGTGGGGCGGTGGCCGCTGCGGTACTGCCGGCACGCGCGCTCGCCGCAGCGGCCGAGGCGGCCTGCGCACTGGCCGCAGCCGCCGCGCTGCCAGCCGCGGCAGCCGGTTCGCCACCGCCACTTTCCTGCGGCGTGCCGCTGCCGATGAACTCCACCTGGATGCGTCCGCCATCGCCACCCTGCTCCGGCTCGGTCGGCGGACGGATCAACGCCACCCACAGCAGCAGCGCCGCGAACAGCACGTGCAGCAGCACGCTCAACACCGCCGAGGTCCAACGCATCCAGCGCTGGTCGCGCGGCGCGGGGTCCCAGGTCTGCCACAGCAGGCGGCGCAGCGCCTGTACGGTGCCCAGCGCCGGCAACCGGCCGGGCGAGCCGGGCAACGGCCGGTCGATCAACTGGGCAATCACTTCCGTAGAACGGAACGGACGCGGCAATGGCGTCAACGCGCGCAGCCACAGGCCCCACCCGTAGGGAAGGCCCGTGGTCTTTTCGACGATACGTTTGTCCGGCTGGCGAGCCAGCAGCCAATCGAGGATGTCGTCAGCCCGACGTGATGTCACGCAGGGCGATCAGGCAGCCGTGCCGCGGGGAATGTACGGCGCGTGCCCACTGTCATGGTCGGTCGCGTCGCGCACCGCAGTGATGCCGGGCACACGGCCCATCAGGGTCTTTTCGATGCCCTGCTTGAGCGTGACATCGGCCATGCCGCAGCCCTGGCAGCCACCGCCGAAGCGCAGCAGCACCACGCCATCGGCGGACACTTCCTGCACCGCCACCTTGCCGCCATGCGAGGCCAGCTGCGGATTCACTTCGTTCTCGACCACCCAGCGCACGCGCTCGACCAGCGAGGCGGCGTCGTTCGGGGCTTCACCCTTGATCTTCGGCGCCTTGATGGTGAGCTGCTGGCCACCGGTCGCGTTGGTGACGATGTCGATGTCCGCGCCGTCCATCCACGCCACGCTGGTGGCGGCCACGTACAGGGTGAAGCCGTCGCAGTCCACCGCCCACTCGTCACCGAGCAGGTCGGCCGGTTCGGCAAACTCCAGGCGCGCATCGGCACGGGGGGTGCCCGCGTCCACGGCGCTGAGGCGCACGCCCATGCCGGGCACGGCTTCGCGCTCGATGAGTTTGCGGAAATAGGTCTGGGCGGTGTCGGATATCTGGATCATGCGGCTATTCTAGCGGCTTACATGTTATGCGCTCATTCGGTTTATACACTGTCCAGCGCATTGTTCAGGCATACACGAGATGGAGAATTTCATGGCCGACCTGATTCCCTTGGCGCAGGCCCATTGCGTGCCGCGCAAGGGCAGCGACCACAAGCTGGGCGAAGCCCGGATCGCCGAGCTGCTGGCCCAGGTGCCCGGCTGGGAGCTGGCCGAACAGGGCCAGGCGCTGACCCGGACCTTCCGGTTCAAGGACTACCACGCCACCATGGCGTTCGTGAACGCCCTTGCCTGGGTGGCTCACCGCGAGGACCACCACCCCGACCTGGGCGTGCATTACGACCGCGCCGTGGTGCGCTTCTCCACCCACGACGTGGGCGGGCTGAGCGAGAACGACTTCATCTGTGCAGCCAAGGCCTCGGCCCTGACGGAGTGATACCCATGAAAATGCCTCACCCAGCCACCCATGCGGTGGCGCTACGCGTCTTGATCGCCAGCGCTGGCGTTGCCGCCCTCGCCAGCTGCAGCGGCCCGTCCGAACCGGCCGCGCCGGTGGCGGCGCCCACCGAGGTGGCGGCGGTGAAGACCCCGCCGCCGGAGTACCCGATCGAACTGGCCTGCCAGGGCATCGGCGGCACCAGCACGTTGAAGGTGGTGATCGGCACCGACGGCGTCCCCAGCGAAGTAACCCTCGCCAACGGCAGCGGCAACGGCGACCTGGATCACCGGGCGATGCACGCGGTGATGGGGTGGCAGTTCAAGGCCGCCACCCGCGCCGGCCAACCGGTCTCCACCACCATCCAGGTGCCGGTGAGCTTCAACCCGCCGCAGCCCAAGCCTGATGAGTGCTTCGCGGTCGAAGAGCGGCTACGCCGGGGCGGCTGAGCCGCGCCGCGCCCTCAAGACCCGCTGCCGCCAGTCTTCCCTTTGCGCGCCCCGACCGGGGCGCGCTGCACAATGACAAGGACACGGTGGCACATGCCGGACATCTCCAATGAAAACGTCTGGGTCGCCCTGCTGGTGACCCTGGCTGCCGGCCTGGCCACCGGCCTGGGCAGCCTGATGGTGTTGTTCTCGCGCCGCCCCAATCCCCGCCTGCTCGCCTTCGGCCTGGCCTTCGCCGGGGGCGCGATGGTGTTCGTGTCGCTGACCGAGATCCTGACCAAGGCGATCGATTCGTTCACCCTCGCCTACGACGCGCGGGTGGGCTACGCCTATGCCATGGCGGCCTTCCTGGGTGGCGTGCTGCTGATCGTGCTGATCGATCACCTCATTCCCAACCCGCACGAGAGCCTGGACAAGCAGGACCCGATGTTCCGCGAGAACAACAAGGCCTACATCAAGCGCGTGGGCCTGTTGACCGCCGTGGCGATCACCGCGCACAACTTCCCGGAGGGCCTGGCCACGTTCTTCGCGATGCTGGAGAGCCCGTCGGTGGGCATGCCACTGGCCTTCGCCATCGCCATCCACAACATTCCCGAAGGCATCGCCATCGCCGTGCCGGTCTATTTCGCCACGCAGAACAAGTTCTATGCCTTCGGCGCCAGCCTGCTGTCGGGGTTGGCCGAGCCGATCGGTGCCGCCATCGGCTACGTGCTGCTGTCCGGCGTGCTCAACCACGCCACCTTCGGCTGGGTGTTCGGGCTGATCTCGGGGGTGATGGTGTTCCTGGCGCTGGATGAACTGCTGCCGGCGGCCAAGCGCTACGCCAAGGGGCACGAGACCGTGTACGGCCTGGTGGCCGGCATGGCCACCCTGGCGATCAGCCTGGTGTTGTTCAAATGGTGATTGGCCACTCGCTCTCGATCCCGATGACCCCATATCCCTTCTGGGGAAATCGTTCATATGTCCCGAACCCAATGGGCACGTAACGGTTCGTAGATCCACGCCCTGCGTGGAGACCGCGCGCAGCGCGGCCCATGCGACCGGAGACCGTTGTGCAACCGGTCGCGATCAGGCGTCCGGGTGTGTAAACAGAACGAAACCGCGTATCAGGCGCCATGGACGCCTGACGGACGTCTTCGGTTGGTTCACACGCGGGAAAATCACCGTACCCCATGGGTTACGTGCTCCGGACGCTTGAGCCGGGCTTCGCGCGGTGTCCACGCAGGGCGCGGACCTACGCATTGCTACGTCACGTTCGAAGTTCCCGCCCCCTCACCCCAACCGGTTCAACACCTCGACCAGCTCGTCGGCCAGCGGTGCGTTGAGCAGATACGGGGTCTTGCCGGCGTCCAGCGAGAACTCCAGCGAGGCGGCGTGCAGGAACAGGCGTTTCAGCCCGATCTGGTCACGAAGCCGCTTGTTGACGTCCGGATCGCCGTACTTGTCGTCTCCGGCTACCGGGTGCCCGAGGTGCTGGGCATGCACGCGGATCTGGTGGGTGCGGCCCGTCTCGATGCGCACCTCGCAGTAGGAATGGCCACCGCGGCGCTCCAGCACCTTGAAGTGGCTGATCGATTCCTTGCCGATCGCATTGACCTGCACATGGCGCTCCCCGCCCTGGCGCAGGCCCACGTGCAGCGGGGCGTCCACGGTCATGGTGCCATCGGGCATGCGCCCCACCAGCAGGGTCAGGTAGCGCTTGCGGATGCCCGCGCCATGGTCTTCACGCAGCAGCGCCTGCAGCTCGCTCAGCGCCGAGCGCTTCTTGGCCACGATCAGCAGGCCCGAGGTATCCCGGTCCAGCCGATGCACCAGCTCCAGCGTCTTGCCCGGGCGCAGCGCGCGCAGGGTCTCGATGGCGCCGAAACTGATGCCGCTGCCACCGTGGCTGGCCACGCCCGAGGGCTTGTTGAGGGCCAACAGGCGCTCATCTTCGTAGACGATGGCGTCTTCGAGCCGCTTCATGAAGGATGCCGGCGGGCCGGCCTTGTCTCCTTCCTCAGTGAGACGGACGGGTGGCACGCGGACTTCATCGCCCTCGACGAGCTTGCGCTCGGCCTTGGCGCGCCCGCCGTTCACGCGGACCTGGCCGCTGCGGACGAGCTTGTAGACCAGACTGCGCGGCGCACCCTTCAGCTGGCCGAGGAGGAAGTTGTCCAGGCGTTGCCCGGCGCGGTCGGCCGGGACAGTCAGGAGACGGACGCTGGTCTTGCCTTCAGCGGGTTTGGGGGACGGCACGGTATCGGTCATTGGCCTTTTATTCTGTTACACTCGGCGGGCGAGATAAGGGATTGATTTCGTTGGAAGTTGCTGTGGGCCAGAAGCCCGGCTTCCCTCGATTCCGGCACAGTGCGCAGCCACCGCCCCCGGGGCGGCCATGTTAGCGGCTCACCGGCGGTCCCGGCCATCGCCGGATGCCTGACAAGCGTCTGCGCTGAAAAAATGTCCCTGTGGCGCTCCAGCCTGGCTGACAGCTGCCTCCGGCCCGCAACACCCAAACCAACACATAAAGAAGCGCTCCCGCGGCCTGCCGTGGTGTCGTAGCGCTGGAAACCCAAGCCGCCCTCCCCGCGCATGCGCGATGGGCGTCGAAGCGTGACCAGAAGCGAAACCCCATGGCGTTCCGCGCGGTAGCAGCGCGCGAGGAACGCAATATGAAGCGAATGCTGATCAATGCCACGCAGGCTGAAGAGCTGCGGGTAGCCATCGTGGATGGCCAGACGCTGTACGACATCGACATCGAACAGCCGTCCAAGGAACAGAAGAAGTCGAACATCTACAAGGGCCGCATCACGCGCCTTGAGCCTTCGCTGGAAGCGGCCTTCGTCGAGTACGGTGGCGAGCGCCATGGCTTCCTGCCGCTGAAGGAAATCTCCCGCGATTACTTCCAGGCCGGGGTCGACCACAACAAGGCCGGCATCCGCGAACTGCTGCGTGAAGGCCAGGAAGTCGTGGTCCAGGTCGACAAGGAAGAGCGTGGCAACAAGGGCGCCGCCCTGACCACGTTCATCTCCCTGGCCGGCCGCTACATGGTGCTGATGCCGAACTCGCCCACCGCCGGTGGCGTGTCGCGTCGCATCGAGGGCGAAGACCGCGCCGCGCTGAAGGAAGCGCTGGACAAGCTGAACATCCCCGACGACATGGGCGTGATCATCCGCACCGCCGGCGTCGGCCGCGATGCCGAAGAACTGCAGTGGGACCTGGATTACCTGCTGCAGGTCTGGAAGTCCATCGCCGAAGCCGCGCTGACCAAGCCGGCCCCGTTCCTGATCTACCAGGAATCGCGCCTGATCGTGCGCGCCCTGCGTGACTACCTGCGCGCCGATGTGGGCGAGATCCTGGTGGACACCCAGGAGCTGTACGACACCGCCCGCGAGTTCATGCAGCAGGTGATGCCGCAGACCCTGCGCAAGCTCAAGCACTACACCGACGACATCCCGCTGTTCAACCGCTTCCAGATCGAATCGCAGATCGAAGGCGCGTACGAGCGCAACGTGCGCCTGCCGTCCGGCGGCTCGATCGTGGTCGACCAGACCGAAGCCCTGACCGCCATCGACGTGAACTCCTCGCGCGCCACCAAGGGCAGCGACATCGAGGACACCGCGTTCCAGACCAACCTGGAAGCGGCCGAGGAAGTGGCCCGCCAGCTGCGCCTGCGCGACCTGGGCGGCCTGGTGGTCATCGACTTCATCGACATGTCCTCCAACAAGCACCAGCGCGAAGTCGAGAACCGCCTGCAGAACGCACTCAAGTACGACCGTGCGCGCGTGCAGCTGGGTCGCATCTCGCGCTTCGGCCTGATGGAAATGAGCCGCCAGCGCCTGCGCCCGAGCCTGGGCGAATCCAGCCAGATCGTCTGCCCGCGCTGCGACGGCCACGGCCGCATGCGCAGCGTTGAATCGCTGTCGCTGTCCATCATCCGCGTGGCCGAAGAGCATGCGATGAAGGAGAACACCGGGCAGGTGCTGGTCCAGGCCCCGGTCGAGATCGCCAACTACCTGCTCAACGAGAAGCGCAGCGCCCTGCGCGAGATCGAGCAGCGCCACGACGCGCCGATCGTGATCGTCGCCGACGAGCAGCTGCACACCCCGCATTACGAAGTGACCCGCCTGCGTGAGAACGAGCTGGGCGACGAAAGCGGCAAGCCCAGCTACCAGCGCGGCACCCCGCGCAAGCTGCCGGTGCATGCCCTGACCAAGGCCCAGCTGAACATTCCGGTCGCCCCGGCGGTGACCAACGTCAAGCACAGCTCCCCGGCGCCCGTCCGCGAAGTGGCCGAACCGGTGGCCGCACCGGCGCCGGTGGCACCCGCCCCGGTGGTCGCTCCGGCCGCCACCGGCGTGGTGGGCTGGCTCAAGCGCATCTTCGGTGGCGAGCCTGCCCCGGCCACCGCACCGCAGCCGGGCAACCGCCCGGCCCAGGACGGCAGCCGCAACGGCCGCAACAAGGACCGCAACGGCAAGGACCGCAACGGTCGCCGCGATGAGCGTGGCGAACGCGGTGGCAACGGCCAGGCGCAGGGTCAGGGCCGCAACAAGGACCGCCGTGAGGGCGAACGCGCCGGCAAGGGCGAGCGCCGCGAGGAGCGTCGCCCCGACGTGGCCGCACAGGCCGCGGCACCCGCCGCTGGCCAGGCCCCGCAGGGCAAGCCGCGCAACGAGCCGCAGCAGCCCAAGGCCCCGCGCAATGAGCAGCAGCCGAAGCTGAACCAGAAGCAGAAGCAGCCGGGTCAGCCGAGGCAGCAGAACGACGGCGACAAGCCGGCGCGCCAGCCGCAGGCCGACGCCGCCAAGCCGCTGCAGACCGGTGCACCGGTTGCCGAGGCAGCGCTGGTGGCTGCCGCCGCCGTGACCGTGGCCGATGCTGCGACCCCTGGCACCGCCGCACCCACCGCCCCGGTGGCAACGCCGGTACCGGCCGATGAGAACCTGACCACCACTGCAGTGGCTGAAGGCGACGCCGCCGAGCACGGCGAAGCGCCGGGCACGGGCGATGACGCCAGCGGCGAAGGCGCCTCGCGCCGTCGTCGTGGCCGTCGCGGTGGCCGTCGTCGTCGTCGTGGCAATGGCGAGCAGGCTGCAGGCAGCGATGGTCTGAACGATGACAGCGGTCTTGACGACGACGCGGACGACCAGGACGGCGAGCAGGACGGTGACACCGCCGCCCACGCCCCGCGCCCGGTGACGGGTAACGGCGAGCCGAACCCCGAGTTCGACTTCGACGACGATGGCGCAGCCCCGGCTGCACCGGCTGCACCGGTCCAGGCCCCGCGCCCGGCCCCGGTGGCCGCCGTTGCCGCCGCCGCGCCGCTGGCCGTGGTCAGCAGCCCGGTCGTGACCGCCGGCCATGCCACCCCGACCCCGGTGGCAACGCCAGCTCCGGCTCCGGCCCCGAAGGCAGAGCCCGAAGCCGAGCGCACTCCGTCGTACACCGACCGCGTGCCGTTCGTGGAGTCGCCGATGCCGGCGGCCCCGCCCAAGCCGGTGGAGGCTGCTCCGCAGGCACCCGTGGCTGAAGCGCCGAAGGCGGTTGAAGCCCCGGTCGTGGTTGAAGCACCGAAGGCCGTCGAAGCACCGATTGTGACCCAGGCACCGAAGGTCATCGAAACGCCGGTTGTCACCGAGGCGCCGAAGGCTGTTGAAGTCCCGGTCGTGGCCCAGGCACCGAAGGCCGTCGAAACCCCGGTCGTCACCGAGGCGCCGAAGGCTGTTGAAGCCCAGGTCGTCACCCAGGCACCGAAGGCCATCGAAACGCCGGTCGTCACCCCGGCCCCGGCCCCGACCGCACCTGCCGCCGTCGAGGCGCCGAAGGCAGCGGACGTGGCTGTCGATGCCCCGGCCGCCGAGCGCACGGGTCCGACCGAAATCGGTCGCCCGGTGCAGACCAGCATGCTGGACGCCGTGGACGCCGTACCGGCCCCGCAGGCCGCGCCGGCACCGGTTGCCCGTGTCGAGGCTGCCGAAGCCGCACCGGTGGTGCAGAACGGCCAGCTGTTCGGCACCGCCGCCAGCGACGCCGCACCGACCGATGCCGCCGCACAGGCCGCGCATGCCGAAGCCCGCGAAGACATCCCAACCGATGTCGCCAAGGCCGACGATGCCGACAAGCAGGACCCGGAAAAGACCGACAAGGCCTGATCCTGTTCCAGCGGTATGCGTAAACACAAACAGCGGCCTTCGGGCCGCTGTCTGTTTTTGGGTGGCATTCAAAGCTAGGGAGCCTTGGTCTGCCAATACGCGTGTTTAGGGCCGGCGGCGGTGGGTTTGCGGGGGACGCCGTGAACCCATCCATGGGGGCTTGGTCGCGGCATCCATGCCGCTCACACCCCCGCAAACCCACCCCCGCCGACCCTTTGACAGTTAGCTGGGGGCCATCGGCGAGCAAGAGCAGCCACGCATGGCGTGGCTCTACGCGTTGGCGTAGGCGTTTACGGGGCGAACTGCAGCCGTGTCCATACCCCGTAATGGTCCGAGGCCCAGCGGCCTTCGGCGTAGGGCTGGTCGAACAGGATGCGCGCTTCGCGGGCAAGCAGCTTGTCCTGCTGGAAGAAGATGTGGTCGATGCGCGAGGGCGCGTCATAGTAGTGGCGGTTCAACGTACTGATCTGCGCCAGCTCGTTGTTCACATGCACGCTGCCAAAACTGTCGCCGTAGCGCTGGCGCAACGCGCTCAGATCGCCTGCGTCCACCAGTGCGTTGAAATCCCCGGCGATCACCACCGGCGCATCGCCCGACGTGGTCGCGATGAACTTCAACAGGTCTGCCACCTGTTCACTGCGGGTCCGGCTGCCGCGCTCATCGGAGCGTTCGTTGAGGTGGGTGGCGTAGATGTTCACCGCCTGGCCCTCCACATCGATGCGCAGGTGCGCCACCGTCCGGTAGTCCGTGAGCGGTGCCAGCAGGTGCTCGCCACGCGCCAGCACCGGGCGCCGGGTCAGCAGCGCGTTGCCGTAGCGCTTGAAACGGCCCGGCGGATCGGTGGACACGAACGCGTAGTCGTACCCCAGCTTGCCCGCCAGCCACGCTGCCTGGTTGCGCACGTAAGGCTTCTGTATCACCTCCTGCAGCGCGATCGCATCCGGCTGCAGCGCCTGCAGCTCGCGCAGGATCACCTTGCGCCGCTGCGGCCAATCCTCGCGGTCGTGGTGCAGGTTGAAGGTCACCATGCTCATGCCCGGCGAGCCCGTGTCGGCGGCACGTGCGGGCGATGCCGCCAGCACACAGGCCAGCAGCGCCGTCGCAAGCGCGGTCAGCGACCCGCGCCCGCTCATGGCGCCTTGCGTTCGGCGCGGCGCACCGAGGCCGGAATCTGCACTTCGACCGTGGCCGGCACGCGCGCGATGCGCAGCTCGCCGTTCACCCACTGCGCCGGCTCACCGTCGATGGTGGTGTCGCCGGGGTCACCGCTGTACGGCCAGGGCAATACCACCCCGCCCGGCGGCGACATCAGCCCCGGTGCCACCTGCAGGGTCAGCACCTTGTCGCTGCGGCTGAGCGTGTAGCTCAGTTGCCCCTGCGGCGTGCGCAGCCCTTTCACCGCGATGCCCTGCCCTTCCAGCCAACGGCTGGGCACGCCGGCCGCCAGCACCAGGCTGTCGTCCACGTCGCGGTTGTAGGCGAACATGTCCAGCGCCGAACGCACGAAGTCCGACGCCACCCAGGCATGCGGCAGGTCGCCCACGAAGAACGGTTTGCGCGGCGTGTGCGAGACCACCTCGGCCCACTGGTTCCAGGCCTGCGGCGCGCGGTCCTTGAAGAAGAACTCGGTGGCCTGCCAGGCGCGATCGCGCCAGCCCAGGCGCACGAACGCGGCCACGTTGCGCCACTCGTAGGGCGTGTAGTCCTTCCACTCGCGCTTGCCGTCGCGGCGTTCCACGAACTGCGTCCAATAGCGTTCGAACGTGTTGTCCAGGTACGGTTGCGGCAACCGGCCCTGCTCACCGGCCGGGGCCAGCGCGATGGTGGTGGAGGTGGCGTCGAAGTCGCCCAGCTCCGCCGAACCCGGCAGGTAGTCGATCTTGTGCAGCGCCGTGGCCGCCAGCAGCGAGGCCTGCAGGTCGTCACGGAACTGGTCGCGCGATTCACTCATCTGCATCGCCTCCACCTTGCCCAGCGTGCTGGCGATGATGGCCGCGTCCTTGTACCCACGCAGCGCCCAGAAGTTGTCCCAGTACGAATGCATCGGCTTGGCCGAATAGCCTTCGTGGCTGATCGACACCGGCATCATCCCGTAGAACGCCGGGTTGCGCGCCCGGTTCTCCTCGGTGCGCTCGCTGAGGCGCAGCTGTTCCATGTATTGGTAGGCGCCCTGCACGTGCGGCCACATCAGTTCCAGGAAGGTGCTGTCACCGGTGTAGCGCCAGTATTCGGCAATGTTGAAGATCAGCTCGCCATGGCTGTCGTTCTCCGGCACCGGGTCGGCACCGCGCGGGTCAACGCAGCACGGCACCTTGCCGTTGTCGAACTGGTACGGCGCGTACCAGTTCACGTATTCGCGCACCGCGTCGCTGCGGCCCATGCGCAACAGGCCTTCGGAAATCATCGCCCCGTCGCGGATCCAGCTGCGCGAATACGACCGCGTGCCCGGCTGCAGGCTGGGGCCGATCCGCGAGATCAGCATGTGCGCCAGCGCCGTGCGCAGCGTGTCGGCCAGCGGCTTGCCGGCCGCCGGCACCTGCAGCGTCACCTGGTCCAGCTTGGTGCGCCACATCGACGCGACCTGCTGTTGTGCCTTGCCGGCATCGAAGTCCTTCGGCGTGGTCCACTGCCCCGTCTGCGGCAGCACGATGGCCACCTCGCGGCTCTGGCCCGGCTCCAGCCGCCAGCGGTACAGCAACGCGCCAGAGGCCAGGCCGGTGGGATCGCGGACCTCGGTGGCCGTGGGCAGCGTGCCGCTGGCCAGGTGCACCACCTCCAGCTTGCCATCGAACGGCGTGGCGAACGCCGCATCCGGTGCCTGTACCGGGTACAGCCGCGGCGCACCGTTGACCTCGACCTGGCCCGGCGCGATGTCCAGCGTGTCGATCCGGCTCACGCCGCCCACCGTGTTGAGGAACTGCCGCGGCGGGTTGACCTGCCAGGGGCGAACGGCCAGCGCCAGCGTGTAGTCGTGGGCGACCTTGTCCGGGTTGCGCAGCGTGTAGCGGCCCACCAGCTGCGCCTTGTCCGGCGTGCCCTGGACGAAACCGGTGACCTGCAGCGCCGCCTTGGCATGGCGCCAGTCCACGCTGGCGATCGGCAGGTAGTCGTCCTGCAGCGACTGGCGGCTCTCCACGTCGGCCCAGCTCAGCACCTTCTTGTCGACCAGCACGAACGGTTCAACGCTGAAACTGGCCTTGGCCACTTCCAGCGCCCCGTCCTCGCCGATCAACGCCTGCTCGCGGCCACCGTCCAGGCCCAGCAGGGTCCAGTACGGCTGCTCGCCGCTGAAGCCGCGCGGCACGAAACCGCGGGTCAGGTCGGCACCGACCGACGTGACGAATTCATTGGGGGTCTCGGCGAAATCCAGCGGCTTGATCGAAATGTCGCGGATGCCGTAGCGCCAGCTGCGCCCGGCCTGCAGGTCGAACCGCAGGTAGCGGGCCTCGGTATCGGGCAACGCCAGCCAGTCGCGGTCGCCACCGCCGCCGGCGGTGATCTCGCGCAGCATGCGCCAGTTGCGCCCGTCCCCGGACGCGCGCACCACGTACCGCGTGGCCTCCAGCCCCGGCAGCCACTGGATGACCGCGCCGCCGAACTCACGCACCTTGTGCAGGTCCAGGCTGATGGTCTGGTCGGGCACCCCGCCGCTGATCCACACCGTGTCCGGCTTGCCGTCGGCGATGCGGCTCTGCAGCGCCGTGGCGGTATCGGCGATCACCGACGGTGCCAGCGCGGACGTATCGGCCGGCGGCAGTGCCTGCAGGGTCAGCCGGTCGAAGCACACCGTGCCGCGCCCGCCCACCTTGTTGTAGATGGTGAACTCCACCGCCGCGCTCTTACGCAGCGTGGTGTCCGCATCCGGTCCCCAGGCCTTGTCGATCTGGCGCTGGCGGTACTGCACCGGTGTCCATGTCTTGGGGAACGTGTAGCCGGGCCGGTTCACCCACCACACGTTGTCGCCGCTGGCATCGATGAGCTTGAACTGCAGGTCGTTGCCCGGCGAGTCGCCGCGCAGCTGGAAGCCGATCTGGTAGTTCTCCGGATAGGCGATGGGCAGATCGCGGCGGATGCCGACGTAGCCGGAGACCTCGTGGAAGTCGTAATCCACGCACAGCGCGCGCCCGCCATTGGCACCGGCCACGCTGCGCAGTGAACCGCTGACCTGGTCGGACACCACGAGCTTCCAGGGCGACATGTCGTCGAAGCTGTCCAGGACCTTCGGCGCCGGCGGCGGCGCCGGAGGTGCGGCCGTTGCCGCCAGCGACCAGACCACACTCAGACCCAGAACCCCCGCGACGACGGCACGCTTCACCCTTTGACACTCCCCAGCAGAAGACCTTGGATGTAATAGCGCTGCAGCACCAGGAACAGGGCCAGCACCGGAACCACCGTGACCACCGCGCCGGCCATCATCATTTCCACGTCCATGATGTGTTCGCGCGACAACGTAGCCAGGGCAACAGGCAAAGTGTAGTGCTCCTGGTCGGTCAGCACGATCAGCGGCCACATGAAATCGTTCCAGGCGCCCATGAAGGTGAAGATCGACAGCGTCACCAGCACCGGCTTGAGCATGGGCAGCACGATCTGGAAGAAGATCCGCAGCTCCCCTGCCCCGTCGATGCGCGCCGCTTCCAGCAGCTCATCGGGAATGGAGCGCGCGTACTGGCGCACCAGGAAGATGCCGAACACGCTGGCCAGCGCCGGCACGATCACCCCGCCGAAACTGTTGACCAGGCCCAGCTGCTTCATCAGCAGGAACAGCGGCAGCATGGCCACCTGCGCCGGGATCACCAGCGCGGCCAGCAGCACCTGGAAGATGCGTTCGCGGCCGACGAAGCGCAGCTTGGCGAAGGCATAACCGGCCATGGTGTTGAGCAGCAGCGAGCCCAGCGTGATCGCCAGCGAGACGAACAGGCTGTTGACGAAGTTGTTGCCCATCCCGGTACGCGCGAACAGCTCGTGGTAGTTGTTGGTGGTCACCGACGAGGGCAGCAGCGGCGGCGGGAAATGCGCCGCCTCGCCGGTCGGCATGAACGACACCGACAGCATCCACAGCAGCGGTGCCAGGCTGACCGCCGCCAGCACCAGCAACCCGCCATTCACCCACCACGCATGCCAGCGCGACTGGCCAATCTCACGACTCATACCAACTGCCTCTTGCGGCCGAAACGCAGCATGATGCTGGTGACGGCCAGGATGATCAGGAACAGCAGGAACGCCACCGCCGACGCGCGGCCCAGGTTCCACCACTTGAAGCCTTCCTCGAACATGAAGTACAGCACGCTCACGGTGCTCTGCAGTGGGTCGCCGCGGGTCATCACGTAGGGCTCGGCGAACAGCTGGAAGTAGCCGGACACGGTGATCACCCCGACCACCAGCAGCACCGGGCCGAGCATCGGCAGGGTGATGTGCAGGAACTGCTTCCAGCGCGACGCGCCGTCGATGCGCGCGGCCTCGTACAGGTCATGCGGGATCGCCTGCAGACCGGCCAGGAAGATCACCATGTTGTAGCCGAAGTTCTTCCACACCGCGAACAGCATGATGGTCGGCATGGCCCAGTTGGGATCGCCCAGCCAGTCGATCGGGCTGATCCCCAGGTGGCCCAGCCCGTAGTTCACCAGGCCGTAGCTGGTATGGAACAGATAACGCCAGATCACCGCCACCGCCACCAGCGTGGTCACCACCGGGGCGAACAGCGCGGTGCGGAACAGGGCCTTGAAGCGCGCGGCCGGGGCATTGAGCAGCATGGCCGCGCCCAGCGATACGCCGATGGACATCGGCACCCCGACCACCACGAAGTACGTGGTGTTCCACAGCGACTTCCAGAACATCGGGGTCTGCAGCAGGTCGATGTAGTTGCCCAGCCCGACGAAGCGCAGGTTGCCCCCGTCGGCCAGGGCATACAGGTCGAAATCGGTGATGCTCAGCGCCAGCGCCGACGCCACCGGCAGGCCGAAGAACACGCCGATGACCAACAGGGACGGCCCGGCGAAGATCCAGCCGGCAAGCGAACGCTGCTTCACGGGCTCACCTCCGCCGCCGGGGCCGCAGGCGCGTCGGCCTGCGTGCGCTGTTCATGCATCCAGCGGCGTTTGGCCAGCACCTTGTCCACGCGGTCATCCAATCGATTCACAGCCACATCCTGATCCAGCCCACCGCGTACCACCTGTTCGGTGACGATGCGCATTTCCTGCACGATACGTTCCCACTCCAGCACCTTCGGGGTCGGTCGCACCCGCTCCAGCTGGTCGCGGAACGGCTGCGCCAGCGGGTCGTTGGCCAGCGAGGGGTACTCCCAGGTGCTGCGCCGCGGCGGCAGGTCACCGATGATGGAATGGAAGCGCTCCTGGATCGCCGGGCGCGACAGGAACTCGATCAGCTTCCAGGACGCTTCCTTCTGCTGCGAGCCGCGGAAGATCACCAGGCTGGTGCCGCCGGCGATGCCCGCACCGGGGCCGTCCGGACCCGGCAGTGCGGCGGTGCCCCACTTGCCTTCCAGCTCCTTGGGCTGCAGCTTCTTGAACTCGCGGATGTTCCAGGGGCCGGACAGATAGAACACGTTGAAGCCCTTGAAGAACTCGTCCCACACGTTGGAGATCTGCGTCTCGGACATGCGCGGTGCCCAGCCCTGGGCGAACATGTTTTCGTAGAACGCCAGCGTGCGGCGGAAGCCGGGGCTGCGGAAGTTGCCACGGGTGTCGTGGTCGCGCAGCAGCGGATCGGGCTGCTGCAGCGCGAACGACAGCTGCTGCTCGAACTCGTTGATCGGCATCAGCACCGCGTAGCGGTCCGGACCCTGCATCTTCTTGATCGCCGCCATCATCGTGTTCCACTCGTCCCACGTGCGCGGCGGGTGGTCGAACCCGGCCTTGGCCAGCAGGTCCTTGCGGTAGTACAGCAGGCGCGTATCGACATACCACGGCACGCCGACCAGCTCGTCATGGATGACGTTGGTGTCCCAGATGCCCTGGAAATAGTCCGCCGGGTCCACCACCTTGGACTGCGCCACGAACGGCTGCAGCGGCGTGAGCGTGTTGAGTTCAGCGAACTCGGGAATCCAGGTGTTGCCCAGCTGGCACACATCCGGCAGCCCGTCGGCCGCGAACGCGGTCAACAGCTTCTCGTGCGCGGCCGTCCACGGGATGTTCTGCACATCGACGTGGATGCCGGGGTTTTCGGCTTCAAATTCGCGGATCAGTCCGCTGACCACTTCGGCTTCGCGGCCCATGGCCCAGAAACGCACGGTCACCCCTTCCGGTTCCTTCCGGCAGGCACTCAACAACAGGCTGCCGGCAATCAGCAGCAGAACACTCACCCACAGCTTGGGGCGCGACGACAATGGCACTGCTTACTTCCCCTGGGGCTGGTTGCGGTTGGTGTTGGAACTGTTCTTCTGTTCCTGCGCGGCGGCCGCGCGCGATTCGGCGATACCGACCGAACGGGCCGACGCGGCTTTCTCGTCTTTCTGCAGTTCCATCGGCTGGTCCTCGCCTTCCGGGGTAAGCCAGCCGCCGTTGAACCCGGCGCGCTCAAGTCCCCGGCGGATGTGCGGGTTGTTCTTCATCGTGTCCCACACGAAATCATTGCGGTAGTTGGCGATCATGGTGAGGATCGGGCCCTGGTCGATGCCGATGTAATCACTGGCCACCCAGCCACGATCAGGCACCATGCGCCCGGTCTTGAGCGGGATGTCGAAGTTGAAGCTGGGGTTGAACGAATCCAGGAAGCCGTAGCTGGAATAGATGTAGTCGCCGTAGCGCTTGTGCATCTCCACCGTGGCCGGGATCACCTCTTCGGGTGCGAACACCACCGAGGCGATCGCAGCGGTCGGGGCGATGGTGCCGTCGTCGAAGTTCTCGCGCAGGCCCGCGCCGCGCGAGGAGTAGTGGCGGAACTGGCGCTGCTCGCCACGGAATTCCTGCGTGGTGTTCTGCGGACCGTCGCTGGCGGTCAGGCCCCACACGTTCTCACCGTAATCCTTCCACTGCATCGGGTTGGCGATGGCGTACTCGCGCTGGGCCAGTGCGGCCGAACGGCTGTTGAGGAAGTAGGTGCTGCCGCGTTCGCGCATGTACGCGTCCTGGATGTCGCGGAAGTCGATCCAGACGTGGGTGTACTGATGGCCGAACAGCGGGCCGAAGGACAGGTATTCCTGGCCCTGGAACACGCCCCAGTCGTTGTCGTAGGTCCGCGTCCACACCGTCCACGCGTCCGGGCTGACCGGGTGCGTGGGCGAGCCAAGGGCGAGGATGTAGACCATCATCGCCTCGTTGTAGCCCATCCAGTCGTGGTCGATGAAGCCGCTCTCGGGGAACCAGCCCATCGAGATCAGCGGCGCACGCTGCTGCAGCCACGGCCAGTCCACGCGCTTGTACAGCGTGTCGGCGATGTCGCGGATCTCCTTCTCGCGCGCATCGTCACCGGTGTAATAGGACTGCGCGAACAGCACGCCCATCATCAGCAGTGCGGTGTCCACGCTGGAAAGTTCCACCCAGCTGTCGTAGCGGCGGCCTTCCTGCATGTCCAGGAAGTGGTAGTAGAAGCCCTTGTAACCACCCTTGCCGGTGCGCTGCGGGCCCATCGGCAGGTCGCGGAAGAACTTCAGTGTCAACAGCGTGCGGTCCACCGCCTGGGTACGGCTGACCCAGCCGTTTTCCACGCCGATCGGATAGGCGGTCAGCGCGTAGCCCACCGAGGCGATGCTGGCGAACGGGCGCGATGGATAGCGGTCCGGGCTGAGCCCGTTCACTTCGTTGGTGGTGTCCCAGAAGAACTGGAAGGTACGGCGTTCGATATCGTCGAACAGCGGCGGCAGTTCCGGCTTCATCGGGCGCGGCGGGACGTCGGCCTCCACCAGGATCACCGGCGGCTTGGGCTTGGCGGGTTTGTCCTCGGCCTGCGGCGTGCACCCCACGACCGCCACGGCCAGTACAGCGAGAGCCAGAACACGACGTGCCTTCATCGACCACCACCTCTTGCGCTTGTTCGTACCGGAGAGCATAGCGTCCCACGGATTGAAACCGTTTACAGACCTGCCGTTAAAAAAATCCGCGTTTTCAGGCGGATCCGATGCCTTCACCACACACGCATCTGTCGATGATCCAACGACACATGCCTGTGCAGTCCGCCGGCCGATCGAGACCGGCAGGCGGTACCGCTCCGGCACCGTCCACGGGGGACGGTGCCGGATGTTGCGATCAGAAGCGGAAGCCGACTTCTGCCTTCACCTGGCGCGGCGTACCGACGATATCGCCGGTCTCGTTGTAGCTGGCCAGCAGCTTGCCGTTGGACTTGGTGTAGTTGTAGTTGGAGAAGTTGTCGAAGTTGAAGACGTTGATGATGTCGATACGCGCGTACAGCTCGGTATCGCCCGGCATCTTGAACGTCTTCGTCGCCTGCAGGTCGACCGAACGGTAGCCGAAGATCTTGCCACCGACCAGGAACTTGCCGTTGCCGTTGGGCACGGCGGCGCCCGGGGTCGGCAGGTCGAAGCCGGTGGACTGCTGCACCGGGTACCAGTCGTTCACCGCCGTCGGGGTGGCCAGGGTGATCTTGCCGCCGAAGGTGATGTCCCAGAAGCCGGCATACGAACCGGTGACCACCAGGCGGTGGCGCGGCGCGCCGTTGGAACGGATGGTCGGGTAATCCTCGATCAGGCCGCGGTCGAAGGCGTACTTCTCGTTGATGTCGCGGTTGTGGCGCGCGGTGGTCCAGGTGTAGGCCACCGAGGTGCCCCAGCCGCTTTCCTTGGTGAACGGCTTCTGCGCCGACAGCAGCACCTGGGTCGCACGGGTCTTGATGCCCTGCTGGCCAATGATCAGGCTGCCGAAGCCCGGCACGTTGCAGCTCCAGGCCTGGCTCAGGCCCGGGTCGCTGCCACCGCACAGGCGCGGGTCATCGAAGAACTGGCCGGTCGGGTAACGGTTGCCGAGGGTGAACGCGAAGCCGTCGTAGCTCAGCGTGCGGGCGATGGTGGCATCGGTCAGCCAGTCGCCGACCTGGTTGCTCATGCCCAGGCTGAACTGGTCGGAGTACGGCACCTTCAGGTTGTTGTTGAGCAGGTCCACTTCCAGGCCGGCGTTGCTGGTCGAACCCACCAGCGACTGCAGGTTGCCGATGCCGTTGAGCAGGTTCGGGTTCCAGTCATAGCAGGCGGCCTGGCCATTGAGGCAGGAACCGGTGGCCGGGTTGCGGAAGTAGATGGTCGGCTGCGGCAGGGCCAGCTTGGTGGTTTCCAGCTGCAGGTTGTCGAACAGGTCGCGATCGTAGGAACGACCGGCGCCACCGTGGATCACGTGCTGCTCGTCGGCATTGATGTCATACGAGAAGCCCAGGCGCGGCTGCCAGGCATCCTTGAATGCCTTGCGGTTGTGGCCGGTGCTGATGTAGTTGCTGATGTCCAGTCCGCCCAGCGCCAGCGAATCGGCGTAGGTCTGGCCAGCAGCAGCGCGGGGGTCCTGCGAGTAGATCGCGTCGACCACGGCCTGCGGGGTCACGAAGTCCAGGTAGGCCGGGGTCTTTTCGTAGTCCCAGCGCAGGCCGATGTTCAGCTGCAGGTGGTCGTTCACCTGCCAGTCGTCCTGGATGAACAGGCCGATCTGCTTGGACTTCGAACGCACTTCGCCCGACACGCCCGACACGCCGGTCACCGGCTTGACGAACTGCGCCTTGTACGGAATGTCGGACGGGAAGTCCGGATCGCCCAGCGTGTAGGTGAAGGCCGGGTTGATCTGTGCCGCATCCGACGCGTACAGGTCGATCTGCTTGTACTTGGCGCCCATCTTGATGGTGTGGTCACCGGCCCACTGGATGCCATCCAGGGTCAGGTTGTCTTCAATCGCCCAGCCCTTCTGGCCCTTCACCTGCGAATCCAGCGCCGAGGCACCACCGATCTTCACCAGGGTACGGTCTTCGGTGCCGTCCGGCGCGGTGTAGGTGATGCCGTTGGCCAGGGTCAGCGGCGTCGGGTTGTTGAACGAATCTTCATGGGTGAGCATCATTTCGTTGTAGAAACGCTCA
The DNA here is from genome assembly GCF_057839485.1 of Stenotrophomonas sp. KH_036_B. Lineage (NCBI taxonomy): Bacteria > Pseudomonadati > Pseudomonadota > Gammaproteobacteria > Lysobacterales > Lysobacteraceae > Stenotrophomonas > Stenotrophomonas sp. KH_036_B. The sequence continues at coordinate 2,753,350 of NZ_CM174491.1, forward strand.
CCGCTGTGGTTCCAGCGCAACGCATAACGACGGTCGGTGTTGACCACTTCGCGGCCGGCTTCCGGCGCGGTCTGGCCACTGAACTGCTGCTGGGTCTCGTCGCGATCCTGGAAGCTCAGCTCGATGCGATCGTTGTCGGTCGGCTCGAAGTCGATCTTGGCGAAGATCAGGTCCTGCTCGAACGGCTGGCTGGCCGGGCCGAGGCCGGCGGCGGCGTCTGCCGGCAGCAGGCCGACGCGGTTGGTGACCGAGCCTTCCGGCGCGATGGTGACCGGCAGGTCGAAGCGCTTGGCTTCGTAGGTCACGAAGAAGTGCGCCTTGTCCTGGATGATCGGGCCACCCAATGCAAAGCCGTATTCCTTCTCGGCCGACGCTTCCTTGGTCTGGCCAACCTGACGCTCCGCCGGGGTCTTGGCGCGCATGTCTTCGTTGGTATAACGGTAGAAGGTTTCACCCTTGAACTCGTTGGTACCGGACTTGGTCGCCGCGGTCACGGCCGCGCTGGAGACCTGGCCGTACTCGGCCTTGTAGTTGCCGCTGATGACCTTGTATTCGCCGATGGCCAGCTGCGGGAACGGGTTGCCGGCGCTGCCGGACTGGCCGGCCACGCCGCCGCCCTTGACGTAGCTCTTCTGGCCCACGCCGTCGATGTAGACGTTGGTGCCGTCGGCATTGGTGGCACCGCCGCGCAGCGAGGTGTTGCCCTTGGCATCACGGGTGAAGATCATGCCCGGCACCGCGTCGGCGAACTCCAGGAAGTTGCGCGACACCTGCGGGGTGGTCTGGATCTGCTGCAGGCTGACCGTCTTGCCCACTTCGGAGGTCCGCACTTCCTGCAGCAGGGTCGGCGCAACGACGTTGACCGTGTCCAGGTTGGTGGCGTTGGCGGTGCTGCCGTTGGCCGGCGCGCCGCTGAAGTTCAGGGTCGCGGTCGAGGCCACGGTCACCGTCACCTTCTGGGTCTGGCCATTGGCCACGACGTCGTAGGTGCCCGGATCCAGGCCCATCAGCGAGTAGCTGCCGTCGGCGCGGGTGGTGGCGCGGCGCACGGTGCCGCTGGCCAGGTTGGTCGCGGTCACTTCGGTACCGGCGTCAGCCTGGGCAACCTGGCCGCGCAGCGACGAAGTAGCCGACTGTGCCATCAGGCTCGGTGCAGCGCCCAGCAACAGGCAGCTGACCAGTGCACTCGTCAGCAGGCGGCGTGCCGGCATGCGGGTGCTGTGATTGGAATACGTCATGTAAATCTCCGGGTGGTGGTGACCGTCTTTGCGGCCGCCTGTCTTTTTTTTGATTACGTGAATTACCGATACCGCGTTCCGACTTTCCAACGTGTCACGACCGACGGTCGTGACCTACCGCGTTCCGACCGCGTTCCGACCTGCGGTCGGAACGGTTGAATCACGCACGATCAGGGTCGGTACAAGTGTCTGCTTGTCACCGGCCGTTTCCGTGCTGTTGCCATCCATCAACTGCAACAGACGCGTCGCCGCCTTATCGCCAAGCTCGGCGATACTCACCTGCATCGTCGTCAACGATGGGTGAACGAAACGCGCCAGGGGGATGTCATCGAAGCCTGCCAGCGCCACATCGGCGGGCACGCGCACGCCGGCCTGCCCCAACGCGTACAGGCAGCCGAGCGCCATCATGTCGTTGGCCGCGAACACCGCATCGGGCAATGCACCGGCGGCCAGCAGCTCCTGCCCGGCACGGTGGCCGGACGCCTCATCGAAGTCGCCGGGCAGCTCGATGCCTTCGGCACCCGCACCAAACGCCGACAGCGCATCGCGGAAGCCACGCAGGCGTTCGCGCGCATCGAAGTTGAGGTCGGGGCCAGCAATGAACGCAATGCGGCGGTGGCCGACCTCGAGCAGGTGGCGGGTCATCGCCATCGCACCGGCATGGTCATCGATGCTCAGCACCGGATGATCCTGCTCGGGCAGATAGGTATTGATCAGCACCGTGGGCAGCGACTGCGGCAGGTTGTCGGTCAGGAACCCCGGGCTCTCCGCGTACGGCGACAGCACCAGCAGCCCATCCACCCGGCCGCGCATGGCACGCAGGGCGGCGCCCTGCTGCTCCTGGTCGCCGTGGTAGCTGGACACCAGCAGGTGCTGGCGGCGGGCACGGGCGACATTGTCGATGCCGCGCATCAGCTCGGAGAAGAATTCGCCATACAGGTCAGGCAGCACCACACCGATGGTGTTGGTACGCCGGCTGCTCAGGCTGCGGGCGGCCGCATGCGGGGTGTAGCGCAGGCGCGCCGCCACCTCCAGCACCAGCTTGCGCACGGGCTCGGCAACATTTTCATGGCCATTGAGCGCACGCGACACCGTCGCCACAGAGACTCTGGCTTCGCGGGCTACATCTTTGATAGTGATCGCTGCCTTGTTCACCTCGCCGCCCTCCACGGCTTAGAGATCTGGGCTTGGCGCGGAATGTAAGCGTTTTCAGCGCACGATGTAAACACTACGTTAGGCAAATGTCGCACGGCGGTAACCTCGGGATGTCTTGTGGAGGTCGCCCCGGGACTCACCGGGACAAGGCGGGACAAGGGTTTCAGCCCTTTTTGGGAGGTGCTTCGGCACGGATGGACAACGCGTGGATATCGGTCTCCATCAGGGTGCCCAGGGCCGCATAGACGGCCCGGTGGCGCGCAAGTGGCAGCCTGCCCTCGAAGGCGGCGCTGACCACATGCACATTGAAATGACCGCGCCCGTCGCGGGCGCCCTCATGGCCGGCATGGCGGTGGCTGTCGTCCTCCACCTCCAGCAGTTCGGGGTCCAGCGCCGCCTGCAGGGCCGCGCGGATGCGTTCGACCCGGTTCATGGGAGCACCTTGCGGAACGGGCGCACCTGCACCCGCGCATAGACACCGGCGTCCACGTAGGGGTCGGCCGCGGCCCAGTCCTGGGCCTCCTCGAGCGAGCCGAACGCGGCAATGACCACGCTGCCGCTGAAGCCGGCCGGGCCCGGGTCCTCGCTGTCGATGGCCGGACAGGGACCGGCCAGCAGCAGGCGGCCGGCATCGCGCAGGGCCTCCAGACGGGCCAGGTGGGCCGACCGGGCCGCAAGCCGCGCCGCCAGCACGTCGGTGCCGTCATACCCTTCAATGACATAGAACACAGGCAACTCCAAAGGCTCAGCTAAACGAACCGGGCGATTCTAGCCCGGCTCGCTGGACACTGCGGGCGTGAAGCCGTACTCTTGTCCCTATTGCACGTGGCTGGACGCAGCAGCCCGTCGGCAGATGGCTTCACCGCCAACCGACGATCGACCCGCTGCCCCACACCAGTACACGTAGACGACCTCCTGTAGTTCTGCCGCTGCTCCCTGTATCGACCCGCCGTCGATATCAACCCGCAGCGCGAGCTCCTGCTGTTTGAAATGTGAAACCACGCCGGCGCAGGCGTGTCATGGCTTGCGATCCAACCGCCCGGGTGTTCCCGATGCGGATCTGGCGCGGCAACCGGTCCGTTGCAATACAGACGTCAATCTTGATGACCTCCGAACTCGCGCTCGACGCGAACCCGCAAACCCGGCCGACCGCCCCACAGCAGCAGGAAATGCCGCTGGCCGTGGTGCATGGTCAACCGGTCCTGCAGATTCCGCAGGACCTGTACATCCCGCCGGATGCGCTGGAAGTCATCCTGGATGCGTTCGAAGGTCCGCTGGACCTGCTGCTGTACCTGATCCGCCGGCAGAACCTGGATATCCTGGACATCCCGGTCGCCGAGATCACCCGCCAGTACGTCGAGTACATCAACGTCATGCAGGAGCTGCGCTTCGAACTGGCGGCCGAGTACCTGGTGATGGCGGCGATCCTGGCCGAAGTGAAGTCGCGGATGCTGCTGCCGCGCCCGCCGAGCATCGAAGGCGAGGAAGCCGATCCGCGTGCGGAGCTGGTGCGCCGGTTGCAGGAGTACGAACGTTTCAAGCAGGCTGCCGAGGATATCGACGCCCTGCCCCGCCAGGACCGCGACACCAGCCTGGTGCATGCCTTCGTCCCCGATCGTGCGGCCATCAAGCTGCCGCCGCCGGTGGATCTGAAGGAAATGCTGGTGGCGCTGTACGACGTGCTCAAGCGCGCCGAGCTGTTTACCGGCCACGCGATCAAGCGCGAGGCCCTGAGCGTTCGCCAGCGCATGGGCGACGTGCTGGGCCGCCTGGAAGATGGCAAGTTCTACCGGTTTGAAATGCTGTTCACCGCCGAAGAAGGCAAGCTGGGGGTGCTGGTCACCTTCCTGGCCCTGCTCGAACTGGCCAAGGAACAGCTGCTGGACATCGTCCAGGAAGCTCCGCTGGCGCCGATCTACGTCAAGTCCCTGGCCGCCGGCAACACCAATGAACCGCTGCAGTTCAACAGCGAGTTCGACGACAACGACGCCGCCAACGAAACCGACTGAGCACCCGACCCACGCATGGATCAACCGCTGATCAACCGTATTGTCGAAGGCGCGCTGCTGGCGTCCAGCCAGCCGCTGACGCTGGCGCAGCTGCAGGGCCTGTTCCCCGAAGAGGAACCGGCACCGCCGGGCAGCATCGAACGCGCGCTGGAACTGCTGCGCGAGGGCTGCGCCGAACGCGGCGTGGAGCTGGTCGAGGTCGCCTCGGGCTTCCGCTTCCAGGTCACCAATGAAGTGCATGGCTACATCACCCGGCTGTGGACCGAACGCAAGACCCGCTATACCCGTGCCACCCTGGAAACCCTGGCGCTGATTGCCTACCGGCAGCCGATCACCCGCGGCGAGATCGAACAGGTCCGTGGCGTGGCGGTCAGCAGCAACATCATCCAGGCCCTGGAAGAGCGCGAATGGATCCGCGTGATCGGCCACCGCGACGTGCCCGGCAAGCCGGCGCTGTTCGGCACCACCAAGGGCTTCCTGGACTACTTCGGGCTCAAGCGCCTGGACGAGCTGCCGCCGTTGTCGGAACTGCGCGACCTGGGCGAACTGGAACCGCAGCTGCCGCTGGACCACGAAGGCCAGCCGGCCGGCCGCATCGCCGCCGGCGCCGCCAGCCCGGACGCCGAGCTGGACAGCGACGCGGCCAACGATGGCGATGTTGGCGACAACGACAACGCCGACGATGTTGCTGGCCACGACACTGTCGCCGCAGCGCCAGGCCAGGCCTCGCTGAACGACCAGGACGCCCAGCCGGAACCGGACGGCACGCCCGAACCGGACCAGGACCCGGCCGCCGTCCGGTCCGCCGCCCGCGCCGCACTCGCTGCGGCCCGGCTGGCGGAACAGGACGCCGAACAGGACAATACCCAGGCCTCCGCGGATGCGGATGCCGACGACACCTCATCCCACGCGCCGTTGTCGCTCCCCGACGACGACGCTGATACGACCGCCAGCGATGGCGAACCCGTTACCGCGCCGGGAGAGCGCGCGGCGCACCAGAACGAAACCGAAAACAACGCCGTCGCGAAGACGACCGTGGCTGTTGACGAAGCCGATCCCGAACCAGAGGCCGACGAAACCGTCGCCGGCCGGAGCCAAGTAAATGAGTGACACCCCCCGCAAGCTGTCGTTGAACAAGCTTTCGCTCAAGCGCGAATCCGACACCGACCAGCCCAAGCTCGAAGAGCGCCTGCACAAGGTCCTGGCCCAGGCCGGCCTCGGCTCGCGCCGCGCGCTGGAACAGCGCATCGCCGATGGTCTGGTCAAGGTCAACGGAGAAGTCGCCCAGACCGGCCAGTCGATCAAGAGCGGCGACAAGGTCGAACTGGACGGCCGTGGCTTCGTTGCCACCGCGCTGACCGAGACCTCGCGCGTGCTGGCCTACAACAAGCCCGAAGGCGAAGTGACCACCCGCGAAGACCCGGAAGGTCGCCCGACCGTGTTCGAAGCGCTGCCTGCCCTGAAGGGCGCGCGCTGGATTGCGATCGGTCGCCTGGACATCAACACCACCGGCCTGCTGCTGGCAACCACCGACGGTGAGCTGGCCAACGCGATGATGCACCCCTCCTACGAGGTGGAACGCGAATACGTCGTGCGCGTGCGTGCACCGGAAGGCGAAGAGAAGGTGCCGGACAACATCGTCGACCGCCTCGCGCGCGGCGTGGCGCTGGAAGACGGCCCGGCCAAGTTCGACGAGATCGAACGCATCGGCGGCACCGATTCGCACGACTGGTTCCGCGTGGTCGTCAAGGAAGGCCGCAACCGCGAAGTGCGTCGCCTGTGGGAATCGCAGGGTTGCCAGGTCAGCCGCCTGAAGCGCACCCGCTACGGCAAGGTCAGCCTGCCGCGCGAACTGCTGCGCGGCCAGTCCGTCGAGCTGCCGGCCAAGCAGGTGGAAGCACTGCGCGCCGAACTGAAGCTGGAAGAAGGCGCGCCGTCGGCGCTGACCCTGCAGCCGGTGATCGGCCAGCGCCGCGCCGCCAAGACCACCGTGCGCGTCTCGCGCGACGGTGGCCGTGGCAACGCCTACGTCAACGGCCACAACACGGCCGACGAAGGCCGCGAACTGCGTCGTTTCGACAACGTGCGCGAAGAGCGCGGCCGTGGTCGCGGTGGCAAGGGTGGCGGCTTCAAGGGTGGCCTGACGGTCAGCGGCGAAGCGGCGGCCAAGCAGTCGCAGCGTCCGTTCAAGGCGCGCCCGGACAAGGGCAACCGTGCCCTGCCGGAAGGCAATCCGGCCGCGTTCCGCAGCTGGTATGTGCCGGACGGCGTGAGCACCGGCCCGAGCAACCACCGCAATGCCGGCCCGGGCGCCGCCCGTGGTCCGGGTGCGCGTGGTCCGGGTGCCGGCGCAGGTGCCGGCGGCCAGGGCCGTCCGTACGGCAAGCCGAAGGGTCCGGGCGGTCCGGGCGGCGCAGGCGGCCAGGGTCGTAGCGGCTACGGTGAGCAGGGCCAGGGTCGTGGCGGCTTCGGCGGCGAGAGTCGTGGCGGGTACGGCGGTGAAGGCCGTGGCGAAAGCCGTGGCGGCTACGGCGGCCAGGGCCGTCCGGCCGGCGCCGGCGCTGGCGCGGGCAACCGCAGCAGCCAGGGCGGTCAGCGCCATCCGTACGGTCACCCGGGCAATGCCCCGAGCTTCCCGTCCGATCACGCCAATCCGGGCGCCAGCCCGTACGGCAGCGCGCGCCCGACCGGCGGCCGTCCTGCGGGCAACCGCGGTCCGGGCGGCCCGGGTGGCAATCGCGGCCCGGGTGCCCCCAGCGGCAACCGGGGTCCCGGTGGTCCGGGCGGCAACCGTGGCCCGGGTGGTCCCGGCGCACGCGGTCCGGGCGGCCCCGGCGGTCGCCCGAGCGGCGCACGTCCCGGCGGCAACCGCGGCCCGGGTGGCGGCGGTCACCGTGGCGGCGGCCCGCGCGGCGGCTGAAACCTGTCGGCGGACTGTGTAGAGCGGACTGTTAGTCCGCTGGCTCCGCTGGCTCCGCTGGCTCCGCCGATTCCGCCGGTTCCGCTGCTTTTGCGTCCAACCCACCGCCCTGATTCCCAACACGGCCTGGAGGCCATATGACAAGGATGTTGCGTGTATTGGTGCTGTGCGTGCTTGGCCTCGGCTTGGCCGCCTGCGGAAAGCTCCAGGAAGAACTGGCCGCGTCGCAGAACCCCTTCCCGAAGAGCTCCCCGCTGCACGCCCCGGTGGACCGGGTCACGCGCAAGCTGATCCACGAGCCGACGTACATGGCGCGCATGAAGGGCCTCGAACCGGGCAAGGCGCGGGAAATGGGCGCCACGCTGTCGATGAACGGGCTCGGCCGCCTGGAGCTGCCGATGCTGGAGCGTCGCGCGCTGCTGGTGGGCCAACTGCTGGAGAAGCTGCCGGAAGCGCAGTGCGGGGAAATCGCCAAGGCAGTCACCCCCGCCCAGGTCTCCCGCACCACCGACCGGATGCTGGAAACGCTGGCCACCCTGCCGCAGGGCGCGATCGACGAATGGTTCGACATCGCCTACGCAGCCACGCTGGCCGAGCTGCAGCAGCGTCCGAAGACGCAGGTGACCGAGGCGCAGGTCAATGCATCGGCCACAGCGCTGGTGGAGCTGCTTCCGAACGATGCCGAGCGCGAGCGCATCGGGCGGGTGATGAGCAACCTGCCGGGCGCCACCGACGCCGATGCCTGCTGGGCGGTGCGTACCATGTACACCACCCTGCCAGAATTGCCCGAGCCACAGCGCGGACATTTTGCCTGGGCAAGTACGCAGCAGTAACGAAAAAACCCGGCCAATGGCCGGGTTTTTTGTTGCTGCCGTCAACGCCGGCCGTTGGCCGGCCCACGTGACCTCAACGCCGCTCGATGGTAAACCGGCTGCCCGCCACGCCCAGGTCCCAGCCCTTGCCGGTGCCGGCCAGGGCCAGCGACACATCGCCCTTGGTCACCACCTGCGCGCTGCTGGATTTGTCGGCGCCGGCGTGCGCTTCCACCGATGCGTAGGAACCGATCAGGTCGTTGAGCGAATAGGCGCCGGAGAATTTGCCCTTGCCGTCGGTGATGGTCGACTTGCCCACGGACAGGCCGCCGCCCTTGACGCTGATCTTGACCGGAATGCTTGCGCCATTGTCGCAGGTGATCGTGCCCGTGCCCGACGCGGTCTTGTAGAACACCGACCAGCCGGACAGGTTGTACTTCAGCTCGCAATCGATGTTGCCGGCGGCCTGTGCGGCCGGCACCACCGCGATGCCAGCCAGCGCGATCAGTGCCAGGGAGAGTTTCTTCATGGGATGCGCTCGTACGGAGTGGAGAACGGCCCCGAATCTAGCAGCGCGCGCGTGTGGTCCGCATGAGACCGCCAGCCCGCATGCAACCACCGTTCAGTAGTGCCAGGCCCTGCCTGGCAACCAAGCGGTGCCAGGCGGCCCATGCGCCCCCATCCAACGCCTGCCGCTACCGGATATCAAAACTATCCGCATCCAGCATCGCCGGGAACCTTGCCCGGTGCGCGGCCAGTGCCGCCGCCGAGATCCTGGTGGTCACCACCTGCTCGCGTTCGCGGATCTCCACCTGCGGCTGGCCCAGGAAATCGATCACCGCGCTGTCGCCGGCATAGTGCAGGTCGTTGCCGTCCACGCCGATGCGGTTGACCGCCGCCACGTAGCACAGGTTCTCGATCGCACGCGCGCGCAGCAGCGTCCGCCACGGATAGGCCCGGGCCGAAGGCCAGTTGGCCACGAAGATCTGCAGGTCGAAGTCCAGGTCGTCGGCACGCTCCACGTTGTAGCGGTTGCGGCAGAACACCGGGAAACGCAGGTCGTAGCAGACCTGCGGATTGATCCGCCAGCCCTTCCATTCCACGCTCAGCCGCTCACTGCCGGCCGCGTAGCGCAGGTGTTCGTTGCCGTAACGGAACAGGTGGCGCTTGTCGTAGTACTGCAGCTCGCCATCGGGCGTCGCCCACAGCAGCCGGTTGTACACGCCCTCGCCCACCCGCAGCTGCACGCTGCCGGTGACCGCCGCGCCCAGCAGCGCAGCCTGCTCGCGGATCCACGCCACGGTGGGGCCCTGCATGTCCTCTGCCCGGTCGATGGCCTCGTTGGAGAAGCCACTGGTGAAGGTTTCCGGCAGGATCACCAGATCGGTGTGGCCGGCCAGCGGTGCCAGCAACGCACCGTAGTAGGCGCGGTTGCCGGCCGGGTCATGCCAGCGGGTGTCGCCCTGGATCAGGGAGACGCGCAGATCCGGGCGTTCGGCGGCGGTCATCAGAGCACCTGCAGGCGTTCAATCGCCGCGTCGAGGGTGGCGTCGTTCTTGGCGAAGCACAGCCGCACCAGGCGCTGGCCCTGCGGCGCGGTCTCGTAGAACGGCGACAGCGGGATGGCGGCCACGCCCTTCTCGATGGTCAGCCACTTCACGAATTCATGGTCCGGCAGGTCGCTGATCGCCGAATAGTCCACCAGCTGGAAGTAGCCGCCGGGCACCGGCAGCGGCGTGAGCCGGGTGGTGAGCAGCTGCTCGCGGAAGCGGTCGCGCTTGGCCTCGTAGAACGCGCCCAGTTCCAGGTGGTGCTGCGGTTCGTCGCGGATCATCGCGGCGAAGCCGTACTGGGCCGGGCCGAAGCTGGTGAAGGTGTTGTACTGGTGGACCTTGCGGAACTCGGCGCTCATCGCCGGCGGCGCGATGGCATAGCCGATCTTCCAGCCGGTGCAGTGGTAGGTCTTGCCGAAGCTGGAGATCACGAACGCGCGCTCGCGCAGTTCCGGGTAACGCAGCGCCGATTCGTGGCGGCGGCCGTCGTAGATGATGTGTTCGTAGACTTCGTCGGAGATGAGGTAGATGCCGGTGCCACGCAGCACGTCGGCCAGGGCCTGCATGTCGTCGGCAGTCAGCATGGCCCCGGACGGGTTGTGCGGCGTGTTGACCATGAGCAGGCGGGTGCGCGGGGTGATGGCCGCACGCACGCGGTCCCAGTCCACCGCGAAGGTCTGCGGGTCCAGCGGCACGTGCACCGCACGCGCGCCCGCGAGGTCGATGGCGGGTTCGTAGCAGTCGTAGGCAGGGTCGAGGACGATCACTTCCTCGCCCGGGCGCACCACGGCGTGGATGGCGTTGAAGATCGCCTCGGTGGCGCCACTGGTGACGGTGATTTCGGTATCCGGGTCCACCTGCGCGCCATACAGGTCCAGCGACTTCTGCGCGATGGCCTGGCGCAGCGGCGCTACGCCGGTCATCGGCGGGTACTGGTTCAGGCCAGCGTGCATGGCCTTGATGGTTTCATCGACCAGGCGCTGCGGCGCGGAGAAATCCGGAAAGCCCTGGCCCAGGTTCACGGCGCCGTGCTCGGCGGCCAGCTGGGACATCACGGTGAAAATGGTGGTGCCCACCTTGGGCAGCTTGGTCTGGGGGTTCATCGGCAACCGGGGGATCAAAGGCGGAGACCCCGAAGTGTACGAAATCCACCCCGGGCGTGACGGGCAGATGTGGCCAACCTTCCGGCCGGCTGCACCGGTACACTGCGCCGATGCTGAATTCTACGAACACCCCTCCGTTGCTGGCCGCACACGGCCTGGCCTTCAGTCGCAACGATGAACCGGTGTTCGGGCCGCTGGACCTGCATGTGGATGCCGGCGAAGCGCTGCTGGTACAGGGCGACAACGGTGCCGGCAAGACCACGCTGCTGCGGGTGCTGGCGGGCCTGTCGCGCCCGGGCAGCGGCCAGATCCAGATTGACGGGCGACCGGCCGGGCAGCGCGAGCGCGCCCAGTTCGTGGCCTACCTCAGCCACCTGCCGGCCCTGAAGCCGGACCTGGACACGCTGGAGAACCTGAACTTCCTGTGCGGCCTGCACGGCCGGCGGGCGCGCCAGATGCCTGGCAATGCGCTGGCGATCGTCGGCCTGGCCGGGTACGAAGACACCCTGGTGCGGCAGCTGTCGGCCGGCCAGAAGCGGCGGCTGGCACTGGCGCGCATCTGGCTGTCGCCCGCGCCCCTGTGGTTGCTGGACGAGCCCTACGCCAACCTGGACCTGGACGGCATCAACCTCGTGAACCGCATGATTTCCGCGCATCTGCGCAGCGGCGGTGCCGCGCTCGTCACCACCCACGGTGCGTATGCCGCGCCGCCGGTGCGTACGCGGGTGATCAGCCTGTCGGCCACCGCGCCCATCGCCGGAGAACCCGCATGATAGCCCCGGGTACCCAACCGGGCCTCTGGCAGACCGCCCGCGCCCTGGCCGGGCGCGACCTGCGCCTGCTCTGGCGGCGCCGCGGCGATGCGCTGCAGCCGCTGCTGTTCGCCCTGCTGGTGGTGGTGCTGTTCGCCCTGGCGCTGGGCCGCGATCCGCCGCTGATGGCCAAGGTGGCCGCCGCCGTGCTGTGGCTGGCGGTGCTGCTGGCCGGCCAGCTCGCGCTCGACACCCTGTTCCGCAGCGATGCCGAGGACGGGTCGCTGGAACAGTGGCTGCTCGCGCCGGTCCCGCTGGCGTGGCTGGTGCTGGTGCGGGTGCTGGTGCACTGGGCCACCACCGCCCTGCCGATGATCGTGATAAGCCCGCTGCTGGCGGAAATGCTGCATCTGCCACATGACCAACTGCCGATGTTGCTGGCATCGTTGCTGCTGGGGACGCCGCTGCTCAGCCTGATCGGCGGCGTGGTGGCGGCCCTGACGGTGAGCATCCGGCGCTCTGGTATTCTCGTGGCGTTGCTGGCGTTGCCGCTGTATGTACCGGTGCTGGTGTTCGGTGCAGGCAGCGTGGCCGCTGCGGCGCGCGGGCAGGATCCGGTGGGAGCATTGCTGCTGCTGGGAGCGGGATTGGTGGTGGCGCTGGTGTTGGCGCCGCTGGCGACGGCCGCTGCCATACGGATTTCGTTGAGTTGAGGTACGCCTCTTGTTCGCTGGGCCGGTTTTGACACGCATGGCGTGTCATTACGGCCGGATTCGTTCTCGATGACACGCATGGCGTGTCACTACGCCGGGATTGTTCTAGTTTGTTCGTTGCCCCTAGCTGGATAGCCATCGCTGCATGAATAGCCTCGTCCGCTGGTTCCACCAACTCGGTTCGCCGCCCACCTTCGATCGCTTCGCTGCGCGCTGGTCGCGCGTGTTCTACCTGGCCGCCGTGCCCGTGCTGCTGATCGGCCTGTGGCAGGGCCTGTTCGTGGTGCCGCCGGAGCAGAACCAGAACGACGCCTTCCGCATCATCTACATCCACGTGCCCAGCGCGTGGATGAGCCTGTTCGTGTTCGCGCTGATGGCCTTCTACGCGGTCATCGCGCTGGTCTGGCGGATCAAGGTCTGCGAGATCCTGGCCATGGCCTGCGCGCCCATGGGTGCCGGCTTCACCCTGATCACCCTGCTCACCGGCAGCATCTGGGGCAAGGGCACCTGGGGCACCTGGTGGGATTGGGACCCGCGCATGACCAGCGAACTCATCCTGCTGTTCCTCTACCTGGGCGTGATCGGCCTGTACCACGCCATCGAAGACCGGCGCAGCGCCGCGCGCGCCGCCGGGCTGCTGGCCATCGTCGGCGTCGGCCTGCTGCCGGTCATCCGCTACTCGGTGGACTGGTGGGGCGGCCTGCACCAGCGCCAGTCGATCAGCATGTTCGGCGACAGCGCCATTCGCCCCGAACTGATCGCGCCGCTGTGGTGGATGGTGATCGCCACCAAACTGTGGTTCGTCGGTTCGCTGCTGGGCAAGGCCCGCGCCGACAACCTGACCCGCGACGCCGGCAAGGCCTGGGTTGCCGAGCGCTTCGGCAGCCCCGCTGCACCGCCGCTGGAGGACCTGCCGCGATGACCCACCTGCCCTTCATCATCGCCGCCTACGCGGTGTTCGTCGTGGTCCTCGCTGCCGATGCACTGGGCACGCACCTGCGCCTGCGCGCGGCACGCCGCCTGGCCCTGCAGCGCCAGCACCGGCTGCAGGCGCGCGACAAGACCCGGCCCGCCGCCCCGCTGGCCACGGAGCTGAGCCGATGACCCCGGTCCAGCGCCGCCGGCTGGTGTGGGTGCTGCTGGTGCTGCTCGCCTCCGGCCTGGCCACCACGCTGGTGGCCTTCGCCCTGCAGCGCAATATCGCCTACCTGTACACTCCCGCCGAAGTGCTGCGCGGCGACCACGGCACCCAATCCAATTTCCGCCTCGGCGGCATGGTGGTGAAGGGTTCGTTCCAGCGCGCCGAGGGCTCGCTGGACGCACATTTCGTCGTCACCGACGGCGACGCCACGCTGCCCGTCACCACCTCGCGGATCCTGCCGGACATGTTTGCCGAAGGCACCGCCGTGGTCGCCAGCGGGCGGCTGCAGAACGGCACCTTCGTCGCCGATGAAGTGCTGGCCAAGCACGACGAGAATTACGTGCCCAAGGAAGTGGCCGACAAGATGGGCCAGGCGCACCGCAAGCACGATGTGCCGGTGCCCGCCGTGGAGGCACGCTGAGTGCTGCCTGAGCTGGGGCAGGTTCTGCTGGTCTGTGCGCTGCTGGCTGCCCTGCTGCAGGCGGTGCTGCCGCTGTGGGGCGCGCAGCGCCAGCGGTCGCCGTGGATGGCGGTGGCGCGCCCGGCCGCGTTCGCGCAGCTGGCCCTGCTGGTCGGTGCGTTTGTTCTGCTGACCGTTGCCTTCGTGCAGCAGGACTTCTCGGTGCGCTACGTGGCCGAGAACTCCAACACGCTGTTGCCGCTGGCCTACCGCTACTCGGCGGTGTGGGGCGCGCACGAGGGCTCGCTGCTGCTGTGGGTGCTGGTGCTGGCGCTGTGGGGCGGCGCGGTGGCGCTATGGTCCAAGCGCCTGCCCGACACGGTGCGTGCGCGGGTGCTGGGCGTGATGGGCATCATCAGCCTGGGCTTCATCGCCTTCCTGCTGTTCACCTCCAATCCGTTCGCGCGGCTGCTCCCGGCCCCGCTGGAAGGTCGCGACCTCAATCCGCTGCTGCAGGACCCCGGGCTGATCATCCACCCGCCGATGCTGTACATCGGCTACGTCGGCTTCGCGGTGCCGTTCGCGTTCGCCATTGCCGCGCTGCTCGATGGCGCCGTGGATGCGCGCTGGCTGCGCTGGACCCGGCCGTGGACCAATGTCGCATGGGGCTTTCTCACCCTGGGCATCGCACTGGGCAGCTGGTGGGCGTACTACGAGCTGGGCTGGGGCGGCTGGTGGTTCTGGGACCCGGTGGAGAACGCCAGTTTCATGCCGTGGCTGGCGGGTGCGGCGCTGATCCACTCGCAGGCCGTGACCGAAAAACGCGGCAGCTTCGCCAGCTGGACGCTGCTGCTGGCCATTGCCGCCTTCGCGCTGTCGCTGCTCGGGGCTTTCCTGGTCCGCTCCGGCGTGCTGACCAGCGTGCATTCGTTTGCGGCCGATCCGTCGCGCGGCGCCTTCATCCTGGCGTTCCTCGCACTGGTGGTCGGTGCGGCGCTGCTGCTGTATGTGCTGCGCGCCGGCGCGCTGGGCAGCGACGATCCGCGTCGCGGCTTCATGGCCACCTCGCGCGAGACCCTGCTGCTGGCCAACAACCTGCTGCTGGCCAGCGCCTGCGCCATGGTGCTGCTGGGCACCCTGTACCCGCTGCTGGCCGACGCGCTGGGGCTGGGCAAGGTCTCGGTGGGGCCGCCCTACTTCGGCACGCTGTTCATCGTGTTGATGGCGCCGCTGGTGGCGCTGCTGCCGTTCGGACCGCTGGTGAACTGGCAGCGCGACCAGGCCTCGCGGCGCGTGGCCATGCTGGCGCCGTGGGCGGTGCTGGCGCTGCTGCTGGGCGTGATCGCCTGGTTCATGGCGCCGCAGGGCAAGCTGAAGGCCGCCGCCGGCGTCACCGCTGCCGTATGGGTCGCACTGGGCACCGCGCGCTTTGTGTGGACGCGCCTGCGCGGCAACGGCCGCTTCAACGCGGAAATGGTGGGCATGCTGCTGGCCCATACCGGCGTGGCCGTGTTCCTGGTTGGCGCGCTGCTGGTGGAAGCCCTGAACGTGCAGCGTGAAGTGGCGCTCACCCCGGGCCAGACACTGGAGGTGAGCGGCTACACCCTGCGCTTTGAGGGCGTTGACCATCAACAGGGACCCAATTACGTGTCCGACCGCGGTCATGTGCGGGTGCTGCACGGCGGCCGCGAGCTGGCCCTGCTGCACCCGGAAAAGCGCGCCTACGCAAGCGGCGGCCAGATGATGACCGAAGCGGGCATCCTCGCCCGCGTGCGCGGCGATGTGTACGTGGCACTGGGCGAGCCGCTGGGCAACAATGCGTGGGCGGTGCGCGTGCACGTCAAACCCTTCGTCCGCTGGGTCTGGCTGGGCGCATTGCTGATGGCCCTCGGCGGCTTCGTTACCGCCGCCGACCGTCGTTTCCGCCGTTTCCAGGAGTAGCTCCATGTCCGATCCCCGCCCCGCCTCGCGCCCCCTGCCCCCCGTGGCCATCGTCATCGGCGTGCTGTTCTTCTTCGGGCTGCTCGGGCTGATGGTGTACGGGGTGATGAAATCCGGTGCGCCGGACCGCGACATCCTGCCCTCCGCGCTGATCGGCAAGCCTGCGCCCGCCTTCGAACTGCCGGTGCTGCATGACCCCACCATCAAGGTCAGCAGCAACCAGCTGCGCGGCGCACCGTATGTGCTCAACGTGTGGGGCAGCTGGTGCGCGGCCTGCCGCGAGGAACACCCGATCCTGACCCGGTTCGCCGAAACCAAGCGCGTGCGCGTGATCGGCTACAACTGGAAGGACGAACCGGCCGACGCGCTGCGCTGGCTGGAACAGCTGGGCAATCCGTTCGTGCTGGTGCTCACCGATATTGAAGGGCGCACGGCGATTGATTGGGGCGTGACCGCCGCACCGGAGACCTTCCTGGTGGATGCCAGCGGCGTGGTGCGGTGGAAGTACAGCGGCGCGCTAAGCCAGCGCGTGATCGATACGAAACTGCTGCCGGAACTGGAGAAGCTGGAGCGTGCCAATGCACAACCGCGTACTACGCCGCCGCCGGCGAACTGAGTCCGGGACCGGGGGCCGCACGACCAACGGTCGTGCGCTACCGGCTGGGACCCGTTCTGCGCGATGGGTCGGTCCGACGGGGGACCGTTCTGCGCCATTGGTCGGTCCGGCTGGAAACCGTTGTGCGCAACCGACCGGTCGCGCACGACCGTTGGTCGTGCGGCCAGCAACGCCGGCCCGGCGCGGGCGTGCCACCCCGGGACGATTCGGCCTGTTCGTTGCGTTGTTGGCGGTTGCCTTGTTTTTCATGCCCTCGCTCGCGCTGGCGCAGGCTGTCTCCGACCCCACCCCACTGCAGTACCGCGATGCCGCCGAGGAAGCCCGCTTCCATGC
This sequence comes from Stenotrophomonas sp. KH_036_B, assembly GCF_057839485.1. Lineage (NCBI taxonomy): Bacteria > Pseudomonadati > Pseudomonadota > Gammaproteobacteria > Lysobacterales > Lysobacteraceae > Stenotrophomonas > Stenotrophomonas sp. KH_036_B. The sequence continues at coordinate 2,770,036 of NZ_CM174491.1, forward strand.
GCTGGCCGCCGAACTGCGCTGCGTGCAGTGCCAGAACCAGTCGCTGGCCGATTCCAACGCGCAGATCGCGCACGACCTGCGCCGCGAAGTGCTCGCGCTGATGCAGCAGGGTAAAAGCGATGCGCAGATCAAACAGTTCCTGGTGGATCGTTACGGCGAATTCGTGCTTTACCGCCCCTTGATGGACACGCGCAACAGCCTGCTCTGGTTCGGACCACTGGCGCTGGTACTCGGCGGTGCCGGGGTGCTGGTATGGGTGGTGCGCCGACGCAGCCGCCAGGTGCAGCCGATGGGCGACAGCGAGGAGCGCTGGTGAGCGGGTGGATACCCACCGTGGCTGCTGTAGCCGCGACGCTGGTAGCGCTGGTGGTCTTGTGGCCGCTGCGGGGCCACAGCCGCCGCCTGCCGTTTATCGGGGCGTGCGTGGCAATCGGCGTCGTTGGTTTTTCCCTCTATTCCCTCATAGGTACACCAGAGGCGGTCGATGCCGCACGCGAGGACCCCACAAGCCTGCGTGACGGCGTGCGCGACCTTGAACAGGCGCTGGCGCGCGAGCCACAACGCGCCGATGGCTGGGCGCTGCTGGGCCGTTCGGAACTGGCCTTGGGCAACATCGACAAGGCCAACCAGGCCTTCACCCGCGCCGTCGCACTTGCGCCGGACGAGGCCCCGTTGCTGGTGGAAGCCGCGCAGGCGCGCGCCGAAGGCGATGCCGCCAAACACTTCGACGACACCGCGCTGCAGTGGCTGCGCCACGCACAGCAGGTGGACCCGGCCAGCGAGCGCGCCGGCTGGCTGATCGGCATTGCACAGCGCCAGCGCGGGCAGGATGCAGAGGCGGCAGCCACGTGGGAAGCGCTGCTGCCGCGGCTGGAGCCGGCGGCGGCCACTGCGTTGCGCGAGCAGATTGCGATTGCACGGGCGAAGGCCGGGGAACCACCGGCTGCGGCTTCTGCCGCCGCTTCGGCGACGGCAGTGAATGTGTCGGTGACACTGGGTCCAGGCATCGACAGATCCAAGCTCCCCGCTGACGCCACGGTATTCGTCATCGCCCGCATGCCCGGCGGCCCGCCGATGCCGGTCGCGGTCGAAAAGCACCGGCTGGCAGACCTGCCGCTGCAGATCACCCTGGACGATAGCGACAGCCCCATGCCAACCGCGAAGCTGTCCTCGCTGGACCAGGTAGAGATCTTCGCCAGAATCTCGGCCAGCGGCCAGGCAAACCGCCAGCAGGGCGACATCGATTCCCCGGCGCTAACCGTAAAGCTCCCGCACAAAGCCACGGTAGACCTGACCCTGTAACGACATGCCATGCGTGTCTTCGGGGTGTTGGAACACCCGTAGAGCCACGCCCTGCGTGGCTGCGCGGCGCCCAAACGTAGAGCCACGCCCTGCGTGGCTGCGCGGCGCCCGAACGTGGACCAGCCACGCAGGGCGTGGCTCTACGCCGGTAACCAAACCCCCACCGCGATACACCATGCCGCCCATCACCACAGCACCGCCACCGCGCCCGTTTAGAATGCCCCCATGACCGAATTCATCCCCCCCGGCACCCGCTACCACGCCCTGCCCTCACCGTTCGCATTCAAGCGCGGCGGCCAGCTGCATGGCGCGCACGTGGCCTACGAAACCTGGGGCACCCTGAACGCCGACGCCAGCAACGCCATCCTGATCGTCACCGGCCTGTCGCCCGACGCGCATGCCGCCGCCAACACTGACAACCCGGCCCCGGGCTGGTGGGCGGGGATGGTGGGCCCGGGCAAGCCGATCGATACCGACCGCTGGTTCGTGGTGTGCGTGAACTCGCTGGGCAGCTGCAAGGGCTCCACCGGCCCGGCCACCATCGACCCGGCCACCGGCGAACTGTACCGCCTGCGCTTCCCCGAACTGTCCATCGAAGACGGCGCACGCGCCGCCGTGGACGTCGTGCATGCGCTGGGCATACAGCAGCTGGCGTGCGTGGTCGGCAACTCCATGGGCGGCATGACCGCGCTCGCCGTGCTGCTGCTCCACCCGGGCATCGCACGCAGCCACATCAACATTTCCGGCAGCGCGCAGGCGTTGCCGTTCTCCATCGCCATCCGCTCGCTGCAGCGCGAAGCCATCCGCCTCGATCCGCAGTGGAACGCGGGCAACTACGTGGACGACCAGTACCCCGAATCGGGCATGCGCATGGCGCGCAAGCTGGGCGTCATCACCTACCGCTCCGCCCTGGAATGGGATGGCCGCTTCGGCCGCGTAAGGCTGGACTCGGACCAGGCCGACGACGACCCGTTCGGCCTGGAGTTCCAGGTGGAAAGCTACCTCGAAGGCCACGCACGCCGCTTCGTGCGCTTCTTCGATCCGAACTGCTACCTCTACCTCAGCCGCTCCATGGACTGGTTCGACCTGGCCGAATACGCCGACGGCGACGTGCTCGCCGGGCTGGCGAAGATCAAGGTGGCCAAGGCCTTGGCCATCGGCGCCAACACCGACATCCTGTTCCCGGTGCAGCAACAGCAGCAGATCGCCGACGGCCTGCGTGCCGGTGGCGCCGAGGCGCAGTTCATCGGCCTGGATTCGCCGCAGGGGCACGATGCGTTCCTGGTCGACTTCGACCGGTTCGGGCCGGCGGTGCGCAGCTTCCTCGAGGCGCTCTGATCCATGCGGCAGCAGGGAAAGCTCAGCGAATGGGATGACGCGCGCGGCTTCGGCTTCGTGCAGCCCAATGGCGGTGGCGAGCGTTGCTTCGTGCATATCCGCGCGTTCACCGCGCGCGACCGGCGGCCGGCGCTGGGCGATGTGATCACCTACGAGGTGAAGCCCGACGCGCGGGGCCGGCTCAACGCGGTTGGCGTGCGTTTCGCGTTGCAACACAATGGTGCGCGCCGCACGGCAAGCAAGAGCACCGGCCACGGACCGGATCGACTGCCCCGTACGCCGATAGCGGTGGTGTTCCTCGCCGGCGTGGTCGCGGCGATGTTTGGCGGATTCCTGCCGCCGTGGGTGCCAGCGATGTACCTCGGTCTCAGCGGCGTGACCTACCTAGCCTATTGGCAAGACAAGACGGCGGCTAGGCGTGACCGGCAGCGCACGCCGGAGAACGTGCTGCAGATGCTGGCCCTGTTCGGCGGTTGGCCGGGAGCCTTGATCGCGCAGGCGACGCTGCGGCACAAGAACCGCAAGGTCTCGTTCCAGGTCACGTTCTGGGTGGTGGTCGTGGTCAATCTGGCGGGGCTTGTGTGGATTGCTTCCGGTGGACTGGCGACCACGTAGCCGGATGCCCGGCGAAGATTACGCCTGGATGTCAAATGTCTGCTTTCGGCCAAAAGCAGCCATATGCAGTGACCAAAAGTTTGAGTCGAGCCGAGAAGCGCCCTTTGATGAGAGCGCTCACGGTGGGACAGCAGCTCTGGGCGTGTCAGGCTATGCGGCGCGCCTATCAGGTCACTGGGACAATATCATGCTTCGCTCGTTCCGATCTCGAATCCTGGTAGCTGCGTTGGCGCGAACCAGCCTGGTCGATAGTCAGTCCACTGAATTCGCCACTTTCCGTCCGTCTCCAGGACAGCTTCGATTTGATAGTGCGCGCCGTACACTGGTCCGATGCCTGGCTCGTCCTGGCGTTCGGGAATGATGCGTGCCACGATCATCCGTCCACGTCGTTCACCAGGATCCACCTCAACCAGAAGCACGTCGGCAAAGTGCTGCATCCAAGGCCAGTGGCGTCGAAAGCTCTTGAGCTGCCCTATTACCGCGTGGCGCCCTTTCAGCTGCCCCATGGGTGAGAAGCCGCCACGCACATCGATCGCAAAGCTGTCTGCAAGCAAGGCCATGTCTCCTTGGTCAATCGCAAACGAATATTTGCTGTAGAGCTCGCGAAGCCCTTGCTCCGCTGATAGAGGAAGCGCCGAATGAGGAAGCTTGGCCCAAGGTGAGTCGAGCTCACTTACCAGCGTCGGCGGCTCATCACCGAGCTTCCACCCGGCCCCATCAGGCACGTGCTTCCAATGCTGGACGTCACGGCTCGAACCTCGATACCAGTTGACCGATACACGTATCTCGGTGAACGACCAAACATCATCCACCTTGGAGCATTCGAACACCACTGTGGCACCGAACAGGAAGGGAACCTGCATTCCGGAGCGTCGACCCACCGCGTAGGCACTGGCCACTGCCTTGGAGCCCAAGGCACCTACGTAGTGGTTCGAAGTGCGGATGTGCAGCGGGAGCGGGGAGGTGTCGGTACCCAAGACCGTGGTGATGCCCTCAAAACCCTTTGCGTCTCCGTGTTGGCCGCTGAGCAACACGGTGCCTGAGCCGATCAACGTCGCCATTGCCGACCAGTCGTTGGATGCCCATGCCAAGAAGAATGCCTCAATTGCGCCCTGCAGCTCAGCTCGCGCGTTATCCATCGTCCGTGTCCTATTGATGAAAGGGGCGGTGTACGAGCCGCCCATCTCGCTGATCACCGCATCGACCAGTCGTTTGGGATCCGCTGCTCAAGGCATCACCCTTCGTCGCAGAGTGCAGGCTCCGTGTAGCGGGTGTAGTCGGTGTAGCCCTTCGCTCCGTGCGGGCCGTAGAAGGTGGCTCGGTCGGCCTCCTCCAAGGGCCATCCATTGCGCATCCGCTCGACAAAGTCAGGGTTGGAGATGAAAGGACGCCCGAACGCAACCATGTCCAGGGTTGTGCTCTGCACCGCCGCTTGTGCGCCCTCCAAGGTAAATCCACCTGCAGAAACCAGCGTGCCCTGGTAAGCGCTCCTGAACGCAGACGCAAATTCACGTGGCACCGAGGTGTCGGCCATGCCGTCCCTGTCGCTGCAATGGAGATAGGCCAGCCCACGGCGGTTCAAGGCATGGGCGACTGCGAGCCACGTGTCGGCCTCGTCGGCGAATCCCTTCATGTCGGACATACGGCCGAATGGCGTGATACGGACACCGATGCTGCTGCTCCCAATCTCTTCGCTCATGGCATCAATGGTCTCGAGGAGCAAGCGGATGCGGTTCTCGATGGATCCGCCATATGCGTCGGCCCGGGTATTGAGTTCTCCATTGATGAATTGCTCGAACAGGTAAGCATTGGCGGCATGAAGCTCCACGCCATCGAAGCCGGCATCCATCGCACGCCGGGCTGCGCGCCGGAAGTCGGCAACCAGGCGAGGGATCTCCGCTGCCTCGAGCGCACGTGGTGTATCGGCGGGCACCATCCCTGCTACGTCAGCCTCCAACCATCCATAGGCTGAAGCGCCCGCTGCGGCGCGCGCCACCGAAGACACTGGCTTTCCGCCATGGGGTTGGAGTGATTGATGCGACATGCGGCCGACATGCCAGAGTTGGGCAAAAATCCGACCTCCCGCTTCATGCACCGCACGCGTGACGCCACCCCAGCCTGCCTGCTGTTCGTCCGTGTAAAGACCTGGAATGAACAGGAATCCCGTCCCCTCCTTGGACACAGGTATGCCCTCGCTGATGATGAGTCCAGCAGATGCGCGTTGCTGGTAGTAGAGCGCAGTCTCCCCATCCGGGACGCCTGAGCGTGCGCGGGCGCGGGTCATGGGCGCCATTACGATGCGATTGGGAAGGCGGAGTCCGGCAAGATTGATCGGATCAAATAGCGTTGGCATGGTTTGCTCCAGGGAAGAAGGTATGTCAGAGGCTGAGGTGGTCGCCGCGATCGAGCCCAGGCACGAACGGGAATACGAGCTCGGCCATCTCCGCCATGAGCTCGGCGTAGGGCCGGCGGCTGATCTTCGGATTCAATGCAACGTGCTCGATACCCGACGCTGCGATGGCTTCAAGCAGGGTGGCCAACCCGGCCCGCCCCGTTCTGAAGCCACCTCGGATCTTCTGCAGGGGATGATTGGCTTCCTCTACCAGGTCAAGGAAACCCGCCACGCCAAGAGGCCTGCGGATGCCCGGGTGGTTGACGCGCGCAGCCCGTGCGTTCCAGTCCTGGGAGAGCGCGGGCAGCTCGGACGGGTGCGGCGCGGGCACGATCAGTGCGTCAACGTGCTCCGCGAGCCAGTCGGTGGATTGCTGAGCCCGGCCGATTCCGAGCAGAGGCAACGCCTTGTCGACTGATTTGGGCAGCAGATCGAACTCGCCGCTGGATTTTCCGAACCGGGGTGAGCTGAACTCTGGAAAGTCCTGGTCCGTCACCGTCCGGAGTACCTCGAATGCATCCCGAAACCGTTCACCGCGACTCTCGAAATCGACGTCGAACAGCGGATACTCCGCCGGCCGGTCCCCCGACGAGAGACCGAGCAGCAGTCGCCCGTTGGAGAGCTGGTCGACCGAAGTGGCCTGCCTTGCAAGCAACTTTGGATCGCGAAGGGGCAGAACGATGCCTGCGGTGCCGAGCGCAATGGTCCGGGTTGCTGCCGCCAGCGCGGCCATGTACACCATGGGTTCGTAGATCTGCCCTGCATCGCCGTAGCGCGGGTCGTAGAACGGGATGTCCCGCAGCCACAGCGCGGAGAATCCCAGGGACTCTGCCCTTACTGCCATGGCCAGATGGTCCGCCATCGTGGGCCACGGTGCGCCGGGGTGGGTTTCCAGGGGGAGGATCAGCCCGACAGTGAGGCTGTCGGGCCGAAACACGCGCCCCATGGACGACTGCTGGACGGATATCGGTCCTGTGGGCTCGGTCCTGGAATCGGTGGCTGGCATGTGACTGGCCTGAATGGAAAGGCCACAGTCTATTTATGGTTCAATCGAAGATAATCGTAGTTTCAAGACGATCTTTTGATCCCGGGAGTCATCAATGTCCGATGGTGAGCGTTTCTCAGGCATAGAAGCTTTTGTCTCTTCCGCTCGGCATGGCAGCTTTACCGCGGCCGGAGAGGAATTGGACATGAGCCCCTCTGGCGTTGCCAAAGCCGTGACGCGGCTGGAAGCCCGGGTAGGACTCAAGCTGTTCCACCGCACCACCCGGCGACTGACCTTGACCCCGGAAGGTGAAGCCTACCTGTCGACCTGTCGCGGCATCATCAGCCAGCTGGACGACGTCGAGGCGGGACTCTCGCCCAAGGACACCGCGCCCCAAGGCCGCGTCAGGATCGAGTTGCCTGCGGCCTTCGGGCGGCGGCACATCCTCTCTTCGCTTCTTGCCATGGCTGTTGAGTACCCACGTCTGGATCTCACCGTATCGTTCTCCGAGCGAACCGTTGACCTCGTTGAGGAGCAGTTCGATCTCGCCGTACGGATCGGGGCATTGGCTAGTGACTACAACCTCGTGGCGAGGCGGCTGGGCACCCAGCGACTGGTTATCTGTGCCACCCCGGACTATGTCGCATGCCATGGCCGGATTGAATCGCCGCAGGACATCCTGCAACAGGACTGCATTACCGGCCCCAGACGAGGGCCCAAGGTACCGTGGCTGCTGAAGGGCAAGGATGGCAAACCGATGCGGCTGGAGGTCGAACCCCGCCATGAGTTCAGCGACGGCGAAGCGATGCTGCAGGCAGGACTGGCTGGCTGCGGGATCATGCAGATGCCCACTTGGCTGGTCGGGCAGGCCATCGCTGAGGGGCTGCTGGTTTCCCTGCTTGATGACCATGCCGGTGAAGAGATGCCCATCCATGCGGTATGGCCCAAGTCCCACTACGTGCAGCCGAAGGTGAGGGCAATTGTTGATCGCCTCACCTCACTCGCTCAGATGCCGCGTTCCGGATTTGTACCTTGACGCAAGGCATCTTCAGGGAGGTTCGGTCCGGTGGCGCATATCTCCACATGCGTGATGGTCGGCATGCTGGACTTCACATCATCGGACAGGGCCAGAGTGACCACCCGAACACCGTTCGGCTCTATACCCACCACCGCAACCACGGCCTGGTAGTCGCGGGCGCCTTCGGGGGCGACGACCACTACGTTCACTTCAGAAATCGCGGTGCCCAGCGCCTGGCGAAGCCGGGAATCGACAGGGTCAGGGCTTGCCAGTTCCGCGTGCAGCCGCGCCAGCACCCGGTTGACCGCCCAGGAGGTCTGATACCCATGCCGCGTGTTTGGCAGAACCGGCGTCTTGTCCAGCGACAGGAAGCGTGCCCCCTTTGGGGTGAACTCCACGCGCGTCTGGTAACTGATGATCGACCCATGCATTCCGTCTGGCGCTGGTGCCTGGTAGGCCACCACCATGGACAGTTGCCCGACCCCACCGCCAACCTCGACAAAGCTTGAGTGGACAATATGGTGCGAGCTGACCTCTTCAGGGATCGAAGCGAACCAGCGCACGAGGTTTTCGCGGCCATCGGCAAACACATGGCCACCACGGCGACCGGACAGCTGGACATCGGGATGGAATATCTCGAGGTGTGCATCCAGATTGCCCCCGGCTGCTTCCAGAAAGGCGAACCAGCGGTGTGCCAAATGAAGTGCCATGTGATGCCGAAGACCCATTGGCGCTGGGCCTGGCGAGATCATTGCGCTCATGCAGGCATCACCTTTTTGATTGTCGGTCCACCCATCGTCCCTCCGGAAATGGCGTCGTTGGCCTTGCTGATGGACTCGAGCGCGTACTGCCTTGCCTCCTCACCCGGCATCATGAAGTTCACCATCACTTCATCCGTTTCATAAGCAGCGGCCAGCGCGCGGAGCTGGGCAACGACCTGCGACGGCGTGCCCGAGATCAACCTGCCACGATTTCGCGAGCGGACAGCACGCTCTTCCGGCGCCCATTGATGCTTGCGCGTGGACTCAACTGTGGGAATGCGGTCGAAGGGCCTTGCACTCTCTGCATAGGTGAGCCACAGCTGGAAGGCGTCGGCGTACGCTTCCGCTTCTTCCTCCGTCCTGCCGACCGCCACAAATACGGCAACGATGACGGACGGCGCTGCGGCGAACTCGCCGGGTCTGAAGGCAGCGCGATACGCGTTGGCCGCATGCGCCCCAGTGCTGCCGGGATTGATGAAATGCGCGAAGGTGAAGCCCAATCCCGCCTGCGCCGCAATATCGGCTGTCGCGCCCGATGCACCAAGCACGAAGGGTTGAGGTTTGTGGCAGGTCTCGGGCTGGGCCTGCATGCCGTAATAGCGGGAAGTGGGAGGATGCCGGCCCGTTATGAAGCCCAGAAGGTCCGCAACTTTCTGGGGGTAGGGAATGGATTCCGTTCTCTCATCGTTAAGCGCTCTGTTGGTGCGCTGGTCTGCGCCTGGTGCGCGGCCGAACCCCAGGTCGACCCGGTCCGGGAAAAGCGCCTCAAGGAGCTGATAGTTCTCGGCAATCTTCAGGCTGCTGTAGTTGGGCAACAGCACCCCGCCGGATCCTACCCGTATCGTCCCGGTCGCCGAGGCAATCCGGGACATCAATATTTCGGGAGAGTTGCTTGCGGTCGCTTGGGCGCCATGGTGTTCAGATACCCAGTATCGATGATAGCCATTGGCCTCGGCCGACTGAGCAAGGCGCACCGTGGCCGCAAGCGCTTCGGTCGCGGAGAGGGCTTCGTCGACGGGCGAGTAGTCCAGGATGCTCAGCTTCAATGAACCTTGCATACCTCAGCCCTCCATGACGTCGAGGGCATGCGTTTCGCCACCGTCGGGCCGTTCCGGCCAGACAACTTCCAAGCGGGTACGGGCGATGCGCCACTGTCCACCAATGCGCTTGTATTCGTCTGCATAGAGGCCAAGCAGAAGCAGCGGATTGGGGTCTGACTTACTGGCGGTTTCAAAGTCGATCAGATAGCACCGACCTTCGGCCGTATCCGGCCCGGTCAGACGCACCGAGTGATTGACGATCGCGTGCATGAAGGGATAGCTGCCCCGACGATCACGATCAAAGAGCTTGAACGCATCGCCGAGGCCAGCGCGGATGGCATCAATGCCTTCCATCTTCCCAACGGTGACTTCCACCACCGCGTCGTCAGTGAAGACCTGGTCCATCGCCTGGATGTTGTTGCTGTCCAGGCAATGGGCGTAAAGGATCCGGAGGTCCTTGATTGCTTCCTTGTCCAGGAGTGATGCAAGTTCGGTGTTCATGGTCGATGTCCTCGATTGGCCAGTGCCGTAGCAGGACTCCACTTTAGTCTTGCCTTGGCGCCGGATAATCGGGCATTAGATCCATTCACCTGGGAACCCAGGGATCAAATCGCCCACTCAAAAGCGGTAGCTCATCAGCTCGGCGCCCACGATTCGCGGGTTGCCTGATGACATCAGGCACTCGTGCCGAAACCTTGTCCCGGCCGATGTCTGCTATCGGCCAGGAGCAGTCGTCGCGAAACGTAAGCCGAAGGTGGGCCTGGTCGAGCTTTATAGAGGAAGCCAGATCACCCTTTGTTGACACTTCAGCAAAGGCAGTCTCAGTTCCAGCCGGTATCCGTCTGCAGCTTCGCAGCAACCTCCGTTTCGAGGGCGACGCGCGCGGTGAGTGGAGCGATCTGGCGCGTCCGCCGCAGACGCAAGGCCTTCTCGATTAGCGAGGGCCCGGCCGCGGGTCGGTCGATACCGAGAAGCCCCGAGCGGAGCGTCGATCGGCCCACCGAGCGCTAGCAGACGCTCCATTGCTTGGTCGTCGCCAGTACGGCGCGAACCAGCATCCGATCGGCAAGGGCCCGGACGGGGGGATGCCGCCCGGGCAGTGGCGTTACCTGCTGGTCGGCGAGAAGTTCTGAGCTCCGCGCGTCTTTCGCCACTGGATCCACGCGATCGCGGCGACGAAGAAGACGCTGCACAGGTAACTGCCTTCCGGCCCTTGCGCGCCACCGGTCAGGGTGTCGAGGCCTTGCGGGCGCAGCGCCACCAGCAGCGCCGGCAAGTGCGTATCGATGCCGGTGACGGGCAGTTCGAAGCCGGTCGCGAGCAACCAGTTCCACCCCGCGTGCCAGCCCATCACGCCCCAGATATTGCCGGTCCGCAGCGCCCAGGCGCAGGCGAACAGCGAGAACAGGAACGTGCCGAGCATGACCCGGGGCGGCTGGTGCGGACTGTAATGCAGGAAGCAGAAAGCGAGCGACACCAGCAGCACTGCCACCGCGACATTGGTCTTGCGCGCCACCACCGACAGCATCCAGCCGCGGAAGATGACTTCCTCCACGCTCGCCTGGAACATGAAACTCAATAGCAGCAGACCGATGTGCAGCAGACTGACGGGCGACCGCCAGGCCTGCCCCAAACCCGCCGCCTGCATGCCGCCAGCCATCCAGATCGCGACTACGACCAGCGCGATCGTACCGAATCCAACGGCCATTCCGCGCAGGAAGGTTTTCAGCGGCGCCGGACCGGTCAGCCCGATACTCGCCAGCGAGCGCCCTTCGACGAAGCGTACCCAGGCGAGCACGGCCGCCAGCGTCGGCGCGAAGCCGATCCACAGCAGCGCATACACGCCAGCGAGGCCGATCGGATCGCCGCGCGGCGTCGACCAATGCTGCGACTGCATCCATCCGTCCAGCGCGATCATCGGTACCGCGTTGAACAGGATCATCAGGATCGGCGTCAGCCAGGCCCAGGGCAGCCAGCCGCGGGCCGGATCGGGCGAATACAGGGCAACGGGAGTCATGCGGGATTCCAGGACGGCGTGATCGCCGCTGCAAGTTGCCATCCGCGCGGGGGCGTGGCAACCCGTTTGCGACCAAGCCACAGAAGCCGCCGATGAATCACCCGGGTCGCCGACGAAATGGCGCTGAGTCGTCGCCCGTGGTGTCCGCTGCCGGGCCGACGTACTGACGGCGGTATGCCGTAAGTGAAAGAGAGCACTTGGCGGATCACACGTCCGCGCAGCCAAGCTGCACTGCTACTTGATCTTCAGCTCCGGCAGAAGAGGGTCAACATCAACCAGCTCCAGGGACTTGACCATGTGCAGCGTCGAGTTCTTGTACTTGAGGAAATGCGCGCTCTTCACATGCTGTTCGTATGCCTGCCGACTTGCATATATTTCAAGAATCGTCAGTCTGGTCGGTTCGTCTTTGTCGAAGACGGCGTACAGCGACAGCACGCCTGGCTCACGCTCCATTGAGGCGCGAACCTCTTCAGCCAGGGCGTCTCGATAGGCGGACAAATGGTCCGGGTTCACGGTGATCTTTGACAGCCTTGTCATCTGCACTTCTTCAGCTCCAACACTGAAGGCGCATGCAGCCATGCCGATCAAGGTTGCGATGAGCATCTTCTTCAATCAACCCTCCAATGTGCGCGTGCCACTCGGCGCAGCGTTTTCCGGAACATCATTCCTGCCGAGCCTCGAGCTGGCGTTGAATACCAACGCGGACACGTTCGGCAGCCTCCAGGCTGAAGCGGGCTTCGAGAACATCCGGGCGTCCAGTTCGGTTGTACAAACCCGGTTTGAATTGACGTTCATAGCTGCTCCTTCGTGTGCGAAAGCCATCTGTCCCGGACCGGAGGTCGGACGCAATGCGGACGTCTACCGGGACTCCACGGCGACCGCCGGCCCGGACGTGGGTGCGGCATCGGCCGCCGTGACATAGGCGAGCAGCGCCGCAAACAGCAACAGGCCAGCACTGGCCAGGAACGTACTGGCAAAGCCGAGGCTGTCGAACAGCAGTCCGCCGACGGTAGAGCCCAGCGCGATGGAGCACTGCACCACCGCTACCATCAGCCCGCCGCCGGCCTCTGCGTTGTCGGTGAAAGTGCGCGCCAGCCAGCTCCACCAGCCCACCGGTGCGGCCGTGGCCAGCAGGCCCCATGCCGAGAGCAGTGCGGCGGTTGGCCACAGATGCGGTCCCAGCGGAATCAATGCCATTGCAATCAGCGCCATCAAAGCTGGAATGGTCACCAGCGTGCGGTAGAGCCCGCGCCTGATGAATGCGCCGATGGCAAGCGTGCCCACGAAGCCGCTGACGCCGATGGCCAGCAGCACCAGCGGAACAGCAGCGTCTCCTGCACTGGTCACCCGCTCCAGGAACGGTCGCACATAGGTGAACAGCGCAAACTGCCCCATGAAGAACGCACCGCAGGCAATCATGCCTAACGCCACCACGCGCCGCCGGAACAGCGCAACCAACCCGTCTTGTGACTGCCTGCTCTCCGCGGCCATGGAAGGCAGACAAACCCACTGCCATGCCATGGCTACGGCAGCCACCGGCAGAAGACAGAGGAAAGCACCGCGCCATCCAATGATGCTGCCCAGGTAGCTGCCCAGTGGCGCCGCAACTACCGTTGCAAGCGCGTTGCCGCTGTTGAATATCGCCAAGGCACGCGGAACCTTCGCAGCCGGCACCAGCCGCATGGCCGTCGCCGCAGACAGCGACCAGAACCCACCGATCACCACGCCGATCAGCGCACGGCCCACCATGTAGACCGGATAGTTGGGGGCCAACGCCACCACCAGGCCAGACACCGCCATCAACGCGGTGAGGGTCAGAAGCAACGTTCTCCGGTCAATGGTGCCGGCCAACCGCGAGATCGACAGGCTGGTCAGCACCGCAAACGCACCCGAGATGGCAATCCCGTAGCCGGCAAGCCCTTCGGTCACACCCAGATCTGCCGCCAACGGAGTGAGCAGGCTCACTGGCATGAATTCAGAGGCGATCAATGCGAAGACGCACAGCGTCATTGCGAGCACGCCACCCCAATTGGCGCGACCTGCAGTAGCGTCGGTGCGGCTCATTGTCCCGCCAAGCCGCGCTGGAAGAACGTGGTCAGCTTGTCGAAAGGAATCAGGTTGGTACGGTCATACAGATCGACATGACCAGCATCCTTCACCCAGAAGAGTTCCTTTGGCTGACCGGCCCTTCGGTACGCGTCTTCGCTGAACTCGCGTGAATGTGCGGCGTCGCCAGAGATAAACAGCATCGGCCGCGGCGAGATGGTCTCAATGTCGTTGAAGGGATGGAAATTCATGAATTTGACCAAGCTGCTGAAGAGCGGCTGGGTCGTCAGCTCAGCGTTGTCGCCCTTTGGCGTATAGGCGCCGCGCGGGGTGCGGTAGAAGTCGAAGAACTCACGTTGTATCGCAGGAGTATCAGCATCGATTTCGTTCACCGTGCCGGGCACGAACACTGACGCCCCACCCTTGAACTCGACCAGGCGTTGGTCGATTGCCGACTGGATCACCGTCTTGCGCTGCTCCAGCGACTGCCCGTTGTTCAGCCCTTGCCGTGCCGCCGCCCCCATGTCGTACATGCTCACCGTGGCAATGGCCCGGATGCGCGGGTCGATCTTGGCGGCGCTGATCACAAAGCTGCCGCTGCCGCAGATACCCAGGCCGCCGATCCGGTCCGGGTCTACAAAGGCCTGCGTGCTCAGGAAGTCCACGGCTGCACTGATGTCGTCCGAATAGATTTCCGGCGCCACCAGGTGCCGGGGTTTACCGGCGCTCTCTCCCCAGAAGGAAAGATCGATCGCCAGCGTAACGAAACCCTGCTCGGCCAGTTTCTGTGCATATAGCTGCGAGCTCTGCTCCTTCACTGCGCCCATCGGGTGGCCGACCACCACGGCGGGTGCTCGGGTACCGCGCGCCAAGCCTTGAGGACGGTACAGCGTGCCCACCACTTCCAGCTGGTACTGGTTTCGGAAGCTGACGCGCTCGCCGGTGACCGTGGGGCTGCGGTAGAAGTTGTCGGCGCCGGTCTGACGGGCTGCCGCCGGCGTGTCAGCGGCCAGGGCGGGCAACGGCAGGAAGAGGCTGGTAAGCAGCGCCAACAGCAACGGGGTCGGTTTCATGTGCGGACGGCCTCGGGAGATCAAGGTCGCCACGATAGTCGCCAGCCGCACCCACGATAAGCCGGTTTAACGTTGATGCATTACTGAATTCAGCTCACAATTGACCCATGAGCGCCGTGAAGACCAATGACCTGCAATCCTTCCTGGTCGTGGCACAGGAGCAGAGCTTCACCAAGGCGGCCGCCCGCCTCGGTGTAACGCCCTCTGCCCTCAGTCACTCCATGCGGCTGCTGGAAGAACGCCTGGGCATCCGCCTGCTGGCCCGGACCACGCGCAATGTCTCCCCTACTGAAGCGGGCGAGCGGCTGATGCGCTCCATCGCACCGCACTTCGACGCCATCGGCGCCAGCGTCGAGGCACTGGGAGATCTGCGCGACCGCCCGGCCGGAACCTTGCGGATCTCGTGCACGGACGATTCCATGGAGACCATCATCCGTCCACGGCTTGCCGGTTTCGTGGCCGAGTACCCGGATATCACGCTTGAGTTCTACGTCGACTACGGGTTCACCAATGTGGTGGAGCAACGCTTCGACGCCGGCATCCGGCTGGGCGAGGCGCTCAGCAAGGACATGATCGCGGTCAGGGTGGGACCTGATTGGCGCCTGGTCGTGGTCGCATCTCCTGATTACTTCGAGACGCATCCGAAACCGAGGAAGCCCGCCGACATCATGCAACACCGTTGCGTGCACATCCGGCATCGCCCTAACGGTGCCATTTACGCCTGGGAGTTCGAAGAGAAAGGCAAGGAGTTCACCGTGCGCGGCGAAGGCCCACTGGTCTTCAACAGCATGACCCACGTCATCAATGCCGCCATCGACGGGCTGGGCCTGGCATATGCGCCCGAGCCGATGGTGGCCGAGCACCTCGCGCAAGGCAGACTTGTGGCCGTGCTGGACAAATGGTGCTTGCCCTTCCCCGGCTACCACCTTTACTACCCCAACCGCCGACAGCCCTCGCCTGCGTTTACGGCGCTGGTCGCTTGGCTGAAGCAGGACCAGTAGAAACAAGACGGGCTTACTGAAGATCACGCCGGCGACAGCCTCGGGAGCTTCGCCAGTGGTGGAAATCCGTGCGCGGGGGCATCAAGCCATCCTCGGCCCCTGGCGCGCCTGATCTTCCCGCTGCTGCTGGTCCTGAGCCTGCACCTGCGCGAAGTCCTGCGCACGATCCTGCTGCTGCGCCGTCCGGCTCTGGCTGGCAGCCGCATACTGCTGCTCGGGCGCAGCCGCCAACGCCTCCTGCATCGACATATGCGCCCGGTTCGCCGCCGGGTCCGCCGACGCACCTGGCCCGGACCGCAACACAAACAGAACGCTGCCGGCAGCACGTGTTTCGGTGGCTTCATTCAACGCCATGTCCACCTTGTCGCCGGCCTTGAAGCCTGCGTCGGCCGCAGTACGGTAGGCGCTTGCCAGCAGGCGTTCGCTGCTCTGGTCCCACGGCTTGTTGTGCTTTTCATCCAGCTTGGCCACAGAGGAGCGCAACTGCTCCACCAGGCCGGCGTCTTCCGGGCGTGGGCCCATGCTGTGTCGGCGATCAACGTCGGCCTTGTCCTGCGTGGCAGGTGCAGTGCCATGCGGCGCCGGCGCGCTGGGTGCGGGCGCAGGCGTGCCGGGGGCAGCGGGCGTCACGGTGGTCGGCGGCTGCGCCTCCTGGACTGTCGCGCGGCGGGTGTGCGCCTGTGCCATCTCGTCCGGCGTGGTGATGGATTTGATCTCCATCCGCTCGTCGTCCTTGCCGGCCAGGGTGACCAACGCACCATCCTTCCGCACCTGCAGGGAATACGGCATGCGCTCGGGCATGTCGCGTGCATGGTCCTGGGTCACCGCGTCCACGGCGGCGTCGATCTGTTCGGGCGTGCGGGCAACACCGGCGGCGCCATAGGCCGAGGTCACCAGGCCGCGCAGGCCCAACTCGGTGGGGGTGGGATTGTCGCGGGCAATCTGGGCCATGGTGGCGAGTTCATCCACGCCCGATCGCTGGCTCTGGCGCGTGCGGTTCAGCTCTTCCTGTACGTTTGCGTCGGCGGTGTTGGTGCCGTAGAGCATGCCAGGGGTGGTCCACGTCCCATCATCTCCCCGCGTATAGGCGTGACCATCCGAGGCCATCAACGGCTGCAGCTCGGTCTGGGCGTTGCGGATCACCTCGGGGACGGGCTCAATGCTGGCGAAGTCGCGCCAGGCATATTGCTCATACGCCACCTGGTAGCGGGCGGCGAGCGCCTCGGGCGTGTTGGCCGCGTTCTGGGCCGTGATGCGCAGTGATTCCACTTCCAGCTGCACCGATTGCTCCGGGCTTACCGCCACCGCGCGGTCGATCGGAATGCGGCCATCAATCACTTCATGGATGGAGAGATTCCATTCGCCATTCTGCGGGTTGCGCACGTAGTGGCGGCTGGTTTCAAACGGCTCCGGCGGTGGGGTGCGTCCTCCGCTGGCATCGATGCGGAACGGGTCCTTTGGTTCGGGCAGGTTGGCCATGCCCAACGAATAAGCATCGTTGGCCGATTTGTAGTTCAGCTCGTCCACCAGCCGGCCGCCGGCGACCATCCGCATCTCACGTACGCCACCTTCGGGCGTGGGCGCAGTGACCGTGCGTGTCCAGGCGCTGTCGGGCTTTTCCGGGTCACGGCTCCATTCGTTGCCGCTCCGGTCCACCTGGGTGTAAACGGTCTTCTTGTCTTCCTGCTGCGCCCAGTACTCCCCTGCGAACCCACCCACCACGCCACCCACCAGCCCGGTGACCAAGGCACCCGGGCCGGTTTCGGAGCCGGCAATCAGTCCATATATGAAACCCGCGCCGACGCCGCCGGCGATACCGCCGGTGGTGCGTCCCACGAAGTGGGTGGTCGCCGAGTCCGCCCCCGCCTGGTTACCCTGCGTGCGCAACTCGGCCACGCGGTGGCCGGTTACCGCAAAGTCCACCGCCAGCGCGGCAACACCGGCTGCGGTCAGCATGCCGGCGCCGCTGATGCGCGTGCGCGCGGCCACGGCCACCGCCTCGCTGGCCGCGCCTTCGGTTGCCCCTGCCCTGCCCGCCGTGCCGGCCAGTTCCGCTGCGCTGGCGCCGGGTCTTGTGCCATGACCGGCCACTTCCGCAGGGCTGACCCCAGCGCCGGGCGTGGGCGCAGGCCGCGTGATGGTCAGCGGCTTTTCAAAGGTGAAGGCGTTGCGGGCGCTCGCGGCGGTGTTCTCGGTGAGCGGCAGGCGGCCGGCCTGGTTGGCCTCTTCGATCGCGCTGCCCAGCGATGAATGACCGCCCCAGCGCGGGCTGAGCGCGGACGCGTTGGGCTTGTTGATCGCTTCCAGTGCCAGGTTGACGTTCGCTTCGGACTGGGTAACCGCACGCCAGCGCAGTTCGTCCGGCTTCATGGCCTTGAATTCGTTGATCTGCTCGGCGTGCGCGCGCTCGTAGGCATCCACGTCGCCAAAGAATCGGCGAACTTTGGCGTTGGCCACATCCGTTGACATGCCCTCCGGCGCGTTGGTGACCAGGTCACCGTTCACCAGACCGGCGCGCAGGGTGTGGTCGAGGTTCGCTACGCGCGCGCCCATGCGCTCGGCAGCCGCCGCCTGTTGCTGCGGTGTGCCCAGTTCGCCCAGCGTGGCCTTGCCGTCCGGGGTGTTCTCCAGGTCCTTGAGCAGGGTGGCCAGTTCGTCGGAGTAGCCGGCCAACGGACCGCCGCCATGCGGCGAAATGCCCATCTTTGCCGCCAATGCCTTGTCGACCGGCAGATTGAGGATATTGCCTTCACCGTGCAGGTCGAACAGGCCGCGCTTGGCCAGTTCCTGAAGCAGCCGGCTCTCCTTGAACGCGGCCTGCTCGAAGATGTGGTGTCCACGGAAAACCGGTGTATCAGGCATCGGTCAACTCCCGCTCAGAAGTCCATTTCAGGGGTGGGTGGCTTACAGCGCTGAAGCGTCCCGCAGTCGTACACCGTCCAACGCGGCGTGGCTGAGGGCGTCGAACATCACCCGGTCACAAATGGGGTCGAACCCGCTGTTGGGCTGGCGGAATATGTGCGCGCCGCACACCACCGTTTTCTTGAATACCAGCGAAGCACCGCCGGCAATACTGTAGAACCGGACGTCCTGTTCGGTGATGAAGTCGTGCTCCACCCTGACTTTCACCCGCGAGGCCGGCGCGTCGAGCGCATCCAGCTCGCGAATCACATTGCACAGGTAGTACTGCGGTCCTGCAGTGCCGTCGGCCAACGTGAAGTCACACGCGGCGAACGCGAAGCCCTGCGGGTCCACCGCATCGAACACGTCTTTCAACGCCTGCGAAACAATCCAGATGCTGGCGTACACCTCGAAATCGCGCGGCAGCCCGCCTTCGGCCGGTACGTGCACCAGATGGGGGCGCTCGGGGTATTGGGCAGGGTCGCCGTTGGGCGGATCGACCGTGCGCATACCCGGGCGGCAGAGCGCCGCTTCGTTGGCAAATTGCAGGCCGTGCCCGATGCCGTCGCTCCAGCGGCTGGGTTCCAGAAAGTAGAACTCGCCCTGGTGGGACTCCGTGTCAACCGAAACGGGAATGGCAGTCTGCTCGTTCATGGGCTTCCATCATGGATGCGGGGATAGAACAGTAAGCTGGGGCCGGCTGATCGTAGCTCGGGCGGGCCTTGCGGACAAGGTTGGCATGAAGACCGGCATTCCCGCGCGAATTCCAGTCAACTTGCCCGGCACCTCGAGCGAAATGTCGTGCGGCCGCTTTCGGCCAGGAGCGGACATCCACGATGTCTCGATAAATCCCGTGCATCGTCGCATTCGTAAGTGCTATCGGTTGCGTTTCACGCACGTCCAAGATAAGGAAAGCGGCCAGCGACGCTTTCCTTGGAGAGGCGTCAGCCATTTCACCAATGCTCGGACGCCTGAGCTACCACCTCACCACTCCAGTCAACGAAGGCACGAACGGCCGGAGAGAGGTGCCGGCTGTGCGGGTAAAGCACGGAGATCGGCTCAGGCCTGGCATGAGCGGCCTCTAGAACGCGCACCAGTCGGCCCGTGGCGATGTGTTCGCGCACCATGTAACTGGCCACCCGGATCAGGCCCAAGCCGGCGATGCCTGCGTCCACATAGGCATCTGTATCGTTGACGCGCAGGCTCTCCTGCATAGCGATGCCAATGGTCTGTGCGCCGTTCTGGAATTGCCAATGGGGCACGCGCCCGGCGTGGCCGCCGAGGTAGCCCACCGAGACGTGCGATTTCAAGTCGTCCAAACTGTCAGGCGATCCGTGCTGTGCAAGGTAGTCTGGGGCGCCGCAGACAATCCAGTGGAAGTGGCCAATGCGCCTGGCCACCAACTGTGAGCTGCGCAAGTGGCCGGTGCGTATAACGCAGTCCAAGCCCTGCCGCAACAAGTCTGCCGTCGTGTCAGATAAATGAAGTTCCAGGTCGACTCGAGGGTGACGGCGCGTAAACGCCGGCATCGCGGCTATGAGGCAGTGGCGGGCGAGCGACGAGGTGGTACCGATCTTGATCGTGCCACGCAGCGCCCCTGCCCGTTGGGATGCCTGGGCCTCCGCCTCCTGCAACTCTCGCAGGATCGCCTTACAGCTGTCGTAGAAGCGAAGGCCCGCATCGGTGGCGCTGACGGCACGCGTTGTTCGGTTGAGCAGCCGAGCACCCAGGTGCGATTCCAGCTCCTTGATACTGCGGGTAACGGTCGAAGGAAGCACATTCAGCGTGTCGGCGGCCTGTCGGAAACTGCCGGCCTCGATCACGCGCACGAAGGTCTCCATAGCTTGCAATCTGTCCATTCTGGTCGTCTCCAGGAAAACGCGAGCGAGTGGTGAGGGAGTAATCGCGCCCACTCAACAGAACACATTTGAGGCTGATCATTGTTGCATTTTTTCAAATAGTGAAAGTTGATCCGTCCTGTTTCTCAACTACTACCGGGAGCATAGGATGCGAGCACCTGGACTGTAGAAGCGCTGATATCGAGGCGGATACAGTCAAATAATGGTCCACTCCTCCGTCCAGCGCGCCGCTGCGGAATCACAAAATTATTGTAGTCAAGGGAATTATCGCAATGCATGACACTGAATCCAATCGCCGTGACCTGCTGGTTCTTGGTGCTGGTCAACTGGGTATGGCTGTGTTGCATGCGCTCGGCCCACTCGCGGCCGAGCGCCACCAATCCGTCACGGTTGTCGTCTCGCCACAGACACTATGCAGCTCGACGAGAGACGACATCGAGAGCCTGGATTCCCTGCGGGCGCTGGGGATTGAGGTCATCGGCTTCGATCTGGCGGGTGATGTCACCGCCCTGCAAGCCTTATTCGAGCGATATGGCACTGTGATCAGCTGCACCGGTTTCGTCGCTGGCCCCGGTACGCAGTTGAAGATCACCCGTGCCGCATTGGGCGCCGGGGTCCCGCGCTACTTCCCGTGGCAGTTTGGCGTCGACTACGATGTGGTCGGACAGGGCAGCGGCCAGCCGGTGTTTGACGAGCAGTACCAAGTGCGCCAACTTCTACGTGCTCAAAGTCAGACCGAGTGGGTGATCATTTCCACCGGCATGTTCACAAGCTTCCTGTTCGAGCCTGCGTTTGACGTGGTGAACCTTGCAGCCAAGACCATTAATGGACTTGGCACCTGGGAGACCAAGGTGACGGTCACCACGCCGGAGGACATAGGTAGGCTTACCGCGGAGGTCCTGCTGACCGAGCCCCGCGTATCCAATGAGGTGGTGTATGTGGCCGGTGACACGATTTCTTATGGTGAGCTGGCCGAGGTCGTCGAGCGGGTCACCGGGCAGAGGTTCGAAAAGGCGCTGTGGTCGCTCGACAAGCTGCGTGCTGACTTGGCACAGGCGCCTGATGATGTAATGACGCGCTACCGTGCGGCGTTTGCGCTGGGTGACGGCATGTGGTGGGACAAGGAAAAGACCTTTAATGCCCGGCATGGAATTGAGACTGTTGACGTCGCGGACTACCTGCGAGACCTGTTGAAGGCCTGATCCTGCTCTTCTATTGAGATGCAACATTTTCCAGATAGGGCTACGGAGTACTTCATATGCTCAACGTCCGCTTCCGGCCAAATGCGGACAAACAGATGAGCAGTAGCTGTTCAGAGTCCCCTGGGCGACTCACCTATCTCTGTGGCGCTCAGAAGAATGCCTGATTCGCCGAAGCTGACTAGCGGCTCGACTCGGCCCCCTATCGAACGACGTCGGAACAGTCCCGATTCGGGAGCATGATCACAAGTCGAAAATCATCTCAGTGTTACGGTCAGCCTTCCTCATGGACGAGTGGTACTGATGAACGCATGACACGCAGTCCAAACCTCATTCGCTGCCACGACAGCCGCTCTCTCTTCCGGCTGCCAACACTGGGATCAGATGGTCCAGGTGCATTCCTTTCGCCCGAGATTTCCAGCGCTGGCGGCTGGCGGCTGGCGGCTGGCGGCGCTAACTGGTACCGCCAGTTCGTCTGCAAGATGTTGACTACAAGGAAACGTAATGAGAAACGGAGCACTGCTACTACTCTCGATATCGCTTCTACTGGCGGCCAACGTGGCGGCCGAGCCTGCCCACCGGTCCGATTATCTTGAGCATGAGGCATCTCTGTCTTCGATAGAGGTGAAGACGTATGCGCAGGAAACCGGTCTCAGCGCCGAAGAAGCAAGACTGGCTTTGGCAAGAGAAGATTTGGCTGATCCGCAGATCAGCGCATTGAGAGAAGAGTTCGCGGCTCGGCTTGCAGGACTCTTCTGGGCGCGCTTGCCCGCGCAGCATATCGTGGTGCGCCTTACTGGTTCCGGGCACGTACCGGACAGGAAGATCCAGACAGATGCTGGTGCCGTGCCAGTCAAGTTCATAACCGGAGCAGCCGCCACTACCAAACAGTTGGCCGCTGCTCTTTCTGAAGCTGGTCCGAATCTTCGCAGTACAATCCCGGAACTCCACGGCGCATGGGTGGATGAGACTACTGGGAAGATCGTCCTGGACATCGCGTCGTCCCCGGCTTCCAAGCGCGCTTACGCAACGGAACGCGCAGACATTGAAAGAATGATGGGCTTCCCGGTGGAGTTCAGGTTCATGCCTGCGCCTCAAGACTTGATGTCGCCGCCTGCTGCTCCCAAGCCGGCTGATCAGCCAGGCGCTTCAGCACGAGCGCTACCAAACGTGGGGGGGAGGCAACTATCGGGCGGAGCGGGACAGTTCTGCACCGCCGGCTTTGCAGTAAAACACGCGATCACGGGTGTCAGAGGAGTTCTGACCGCAGGGCACTGCTTCAACGATGCGACGTACACCAACTACCCAGTGCCACCAGAAATCTTGCCTACAGTTATTGCCCCAACCGAGATGGTCATGGAGGCATGGGGCGGCATTGTGGACTTCCAGTGGCATACATTCCCGCCAGGACAGCCCGTAACTTCCGCTTACTGTGTTTCATTTACTGACTGCTCCAACGTGGTGATCTATAGACCCACTCATACCGTTGGCAGAAGTGTGTGCCACATGGGGCTCACTACAGGAAGAAGCTGCGGCATTGTGACCTCTGTTGAATACACGTTTCCCGGGGTCTGTCCAAATGAAGACCAGGCGACGTGCCCGTCAGGCTTCTGGACACGTGTTGAAGGCCCGAATCTGGCTTGCGCTGGTGGCGACAGTGGCGGGCCGGTCTTCAACGGCTATAACGCGTTCGGGTTGGCGAAAGCAGCTATAGGCACAGGGACTTTTCCCGGCGGATGCAATTTCATGATCGTAATGCCGATTGGAAGAATCGCTCCGTATAGCTTGCTGCTTCTCTGAGATGGTTTCACATGCCAGCGCAGCGAGCTTGGAATGTCTGCGCTCAGGTCTACGCGAATATCGCACAGCGGCCCGTAATCGGACTGGATCGGCATTGGCTTTTTGATCGGCACGCTGGCGTGGGCGCTGCTAGCAAGTCACTGCTTCATGGCATCACATGCAGTATGTTTGATCGCGTCAGGCGTCAGCTTGATGGCACAGCTGGTGCGTTGGTTAGCCTTGGGTTATGAATCGCCCAGGGTTCCGTAGACACCTCGCAGCCATAAACTGTGGCTTAGGCGGAGGTGGTTATTAGTACGAAGCGGTCTACCAAAAGCTAAAGATCATGGACCAGTCACTGAGTCGTGCTTCCCGTGAGTTGAGCGAAGCCGGTTGCGATGTACCTCAATACGTGCAGCGGGACGGCACCGTCAGCGATGGAAGCGCGGAGCCACGCTGGTGGCTGGGCCAGCAGGTTCCGGCCATTGCCCAGCTTCGCGCGTCCGAAGTCTGAGCGACGTAGATGGGCCCGTCCGCCACTGGGTGGCCTTTCCTGACGATCTTTGGTCAACGTCCGCTACCGGCCAGAAGCGGACGGTCGCATGAGAAGACTGTCCAGGTCGAAAGACAGTCTTTGCTTCAACGTCCCGTTTGGGCTGTCACTCCGCAAGCAGGCAAAGGCGATGGCGCCGGACTCATGAAGGTAACGCTACCTGCGCATATCTGATAAGCGAAAGAAACAGAGGCGAGGCCGGGATCAGAAACGTTTGCCGTGTGCACAACCTTACCGCCGGACGACACGAGTCTTATGCGGGCGCCATCCTGACTGGCCGGGTTTCCGGCCGTTGTCAGCTCCAGATTGAAGCCGCTGGACAATTGAAGCTTTGCGGCATCTCTGGACGGAAGCTGCAGATCAATTGCTACAGGCGTCAAATCGTTCTGCTGCAGCACTCCCGTGAATTGAACTGTCTCTGGAGTCGCTGCAGATGTAGCCAAAGAAAAGCAGCAAAGTGAGAAGAAGGAAACCAGACTTTTCATTATTCACCTCCAATGTGAAATCTCAAGTTTCGAGCCGAACGACACAATGGCTCATTCCGATGTGCGGCTACTAGCTCCGATTCCTCTGGATGGCTGCAAGCAGCTCAGCACGATCCTCCGCGGGGCCCAACATCAAGGTTCGGATAGCAGGCTTCCGGGCTGGCTCGATATCCAGCGGCAGCTCTTCACTGATGTACTTGGCTGCCGCTGACAGCGCATTGCGGCAGTATGGATCCAAGATGGATTGCCACGCCAAAGAGATCGCCAGCCTGACCCACGCGGGACTATCTGCTCTGGAACAGGCGCGGCGGACGGTGCTGAACAGAGGCACACCTTCCCGGAAAGCCAGCAGCTCGGCTGACATGCCATCAATCATTGCCGAACCGTCTTTGCTCGATGTTTCCTTCGCTTCCAGATGCTCAAACAGCTCAGTGAAAACTTCGAGCGCGATAGTCTTCTCAGCGCGATCTGTAAGCATCGGCGCAGGCTCGAAATGATGCCAGATCATGTCACGAGCCGAGACAACCTCGAGCTTGCCGTCTGCGAACGTCAAGCATATCTCAGGGTGGAAGGATGGCGTCAGCAGTATCCGAACCGAGCGCTTCGCACGCGTACACACCGGGTCATTCGCAAAGGACGGAAGACCCATGCATACGCAGATTGCATCAGCTGTGTAGGCATCTGTACGCATAGTCGTTACCGCCTAAGGTCTACAGGAACAGACGTCGTCCGGATTCTGGCATGGTCGCAGGAATCCGGTGAGAAGCGAAACTGCAGTCCCCATGCCTGTATCGCTTTGTCCACCGGGCGGTTGCCCGTACTTACATACGGCGGGGTCCCCAATGGGAATCTCACGAAGGTCGGCGTGCCATCGCTGGCGATCTCGATCATTACATTGGCATAGGTCCGGTACGCCGAATCTGGCGTTCGGACGCCGGTGGCTTCGTGACTGTGAGGCTGGAACCTGCTTGCAACCTCCCATACGGAATCGAGAGGCGGGCGATAGACGACCTTCGGCTCGCCATCTGACTGGCAAGCCGAGGCGGTCGCTACCGACGTGCAGGCAACCAGAATGAAAGCGCGGATGGATCCGGCGGTGAAGTACCTGGCCAACGAAGTCACGAAGCCCCCCTTCCTGGTCTAAGGATTCTGCAAACCGGACGTTTTCAAGTCACCGGTTCGGGTCCAGACCGGACATTAGCACTTCACCCGCGACTTTACCGGGCCTATTGGGCCTGCCGCGCCTGCAGACGCGCCAACTGGAGTCGGCCCATCTTTCTAAGCCTGGGGCGTCTGCTCCCGCTGGAGCAGGAATCACCACTGGTAGTGATGCCGACGGCATGTGGTTCATAGACGCCTTAGATATCTGACAGCCTAGCGATCGGTGACTGGTAAGGACTCTGAGCAGGGCTGACTTGCGAGAGTTCGACCTGGGAGCTAATTACGACACAAAGGGAAACCAGCTCCACGGCCACCTTAGGCGCTACGCAACCGCGCAAGTGACTCTCCAGCACAAGCCACCTCCTGGCTGCCTCTTGACCCGTCATCCATCCCATCGGGTTAAGCTGAACGCGCGCGGAGAGGCCGCGAGCACTTGGACAGGTCGCAGGGCAAATGGAACCAGCAATGGACAATCAACCCAAGGCGGGAGCGTTCTTCCAGCTCAGGCCAGATGTTGGCCGGGGAGGCAAGGGGCACGGGGTTGTCTTCGAAAACCGAGAAGCACTCCTCACTCCACCCCGACTGATCTTGAAACCTGAGTCGGGAGGATTTCCAACTCTGCGTGAGCAGCCTCGCTTGGTCTATCGTCCTCGCGAAGGCGTACCGCCTGAGGACCTCGAAGGCGGGATGAGTGGCTATTGGCTGGTCTCCGAACGGCTCCGCCAGGTGATGGAGGCAGTAGACCCGGAAGCCTTCGTTTTTGCTGAAACGGACTATCGTCTGCCTGACGGCTCCAAGGGCCCAACCTACTTTCTTTGCGATGTAGTTCGGACGTTGGATGCATTGGATGAAGAGGCCTCAACCCTCCATATCGAGATCAGCGACGAGTTCGAAGAAGGGAAGTACTACGACATGACGGGTGAGCTGCGCTTGGCCTTCAGGCGAGATGTGCTGGGCTCTGCACACGTCTTCAGGCTGCCATTTCACGGAGGTGTGTTCTGTGACCGCGCATTCAAGGATGCTGTTGAAGCAGCTGGCATCTCCACAGCGAATCGCTCTAATGGACTTTGGTTCTACGACGTAGTCAACCGATAGCTTGAGCGCAGAAAGCAGCAAGGAAGGAGCCTTACCGGTGCCCAGTTATCGCACGCATTTCCAAGACCACCACAACATCGAGCAGCAAACGCTGAAGAACAGCGAATTGCTTGACGAGCTACACCGCGCTGGAAGATTCGATATCCATGCCGCAGAAAACAGGCTATTCCTGCCGGCCAGCCCGCAGTTCGCGCAGGAAATGGGAGTCACGCCACATAGTGGTGGCCCACTTCGAGAGTACCAAGGTGGGATGCTGCTTCGCTTGGAGAGAATCCAGGACTCCCGTGATGGCCAGGCCGCGCTTCGGGGCGACCCTGCTGCGCTGGATCGCGTTGTTCAGCGTGTTGAGCAACTGCGTGACACGGTCAAAGTAGGGCTGATCAATGGCGATTTGAACACCAACACGCCAGTCGGCCAGTCGCCTGCACTGACCAATCAAAATATTCAGGAATTCTTTCGCAATGTCCCGGTTTATCAGCAAACTCATGCGCAACAGATTGCAGCCCTGAGAAGCTTCAACGGCGTCGACCATGCTTGGGGCGCCATCACACACTCCGAATCGCGCATCGTCACCACGCTCGACCAGATCCACATTGACGGCAGGGCACTGACGCGCGGCGGGGACATTGAGCTGCAGCGCAACGGCTTGTCCCTGGCCATTGCCAACGCTCATCACGACGGACGGGTGGTCATCTCAGAGCCGGGCATTCGCCAGGTTGAGCTGGTGCTGGGCGAGGAGTCCGGTTATCGGATCCGCGTTCCTCCCAGCCAGCAGGGCGCCGTTTCCCTGCAGCTGCTCATGGGCGAAGCCTCAGCCCGCACCCTTGTCCGCTCCGGGGGCCTGCTGGCCACCGGTGTCGATGCCATCTTGACGGCCCAGCGCACTGCCGAACTGCTGGAACAAGGCAATACTGCCGCCGCGCAGTCGGAGTTCAACCACGCTGTCGCGCGAAATGTCGGCGGATGGGGTGGCGGTGCCGCCCTGTCCTTGGCACTCGGAGGTAGTGGGTTTGTGCCTGCAGCCGTAGTAGCGGCCGATGCCCTGTTGCTGAGCAAGGCATTCGAGAAGGGTGCCGACCTGATGGACAACCGCACCATCTACCACCAGACCGACACGTCGGGCGTGAAGTGGGAGTTCAGCGGCCAACGCTGGGAACGACAGGCATCCTTTGACCTCACCGCGGATGGGCTTAACAACCCAACCCGTGAACGTGTGACGGCCAGTTATGAGAAGTCACAGGAATTGGGCGCCAGGGCCAGCGCAGTGGCGGTGGGTCTGGCACTCGGCAAGGTCCCGCCGCCGCAGGATCCTTTCAGGATTCCTGCCCAAGCCAGCGACCAGCGCGGGCTGGACAACCAGGACTGGCACCGCAATGCCGATACGTCAGCCTGGGAGCGCCAAGTAAAAACCGGCGTGTCCGGTGCCAGCGATCGAGGCACCTACGAAACCCAGACTGCAACGCCCGAGCGCGCCCAGCAACTCAACCAAGAGGCGCTGGGCCGCATCGAGACCAATATCGCCACCGGGCGGGAGTCGATTGCGGCAGCGTACTTGGAGAATCATGCCGCACAGCGGGCGCAGCAGCATGGCGTAGGCGTTCCGGCAGCAGTGTTGTCCGCTCTGGGCAGGCCCGATGCCGTGCTTGGCTCAGACAACCAGCTCTACCGGCGCTATGAAGCCGGGCAGTGGTCCGGGCGGGAGGGGGTCGCCAGCGGGAACCTGGCGATGGAGCTGGAACTGACCAGCCAGATGCGCCAACCCTCGCTGGAACGCTCACAGCAACAGCTGGCGGACATTGAAGCCCTGCCTGCGCCGACGACCGCTCAAGCGGAGAAGAACGAACTGCTGCACCGTTACCGCAGCGCAGGCATTGACCTGAACGTGAACCCGGACACCCAGCAGGCCATCGCCGTCGCGGTGCAACGCACGCGGGACTCCAACGGCATTACCGGCCACACGATGCAGCAGCTTAAGCCCGATGGCATGGACACGCGCGGATACGACAGTCCCATTGCCCACTACCAGGCCGGGCCAGACGGGATCGTCCGCCAGGTCGCAGTGACCAGCAGCGAAGAACTGCAACAAGCTTTGAAGGACGTCCAGGCACAGCGACTGGCCGCCCCTGCTCTCGATCCGTCGCAACTGCGCGCGCACGCTCCTCAAACGGAAACCCTGGCGCCCTCCGCAACGCGGCCAGCACCGACTGTCGACGATTCAGCCCGACCTGCCGCACCCGGCGCACGCGAGCCGATCACCCCCATGCAGGCAGGTCATCCAGACCATGCGTTCTATCAGCAGATACGTGAGCAGGTAACCGCGCTGGATGCCAAGCACGGGCGCAGCTTCGATGCCACCAGTGAGCGGATGACCGCCAGCCTGCTGGTGCTGGCAAAGGGCAACGGGCTGGACCGGGTTGACCACGTGATGTTGAGCAATGCCACCCCCGAGAAGGGCGCGGCGCACCATGTGTTCGTTATCCAGGGCGACCCGAGCAACCCCGCGCACCAGCGTGGCGTCATGCCCACGGAGCAGGCTGTACGGACCCCGGTTGAAGAATCGCTGCAGCGGTTCGAGGTGGTGAGCCAGGAACGCCATCAAGCGCAGCAGCAGGATCAGCAGCTGACACAGACCCGAGAGCAGCAGGGAAGCCAGGCGCGCGCAATGAGAATGTAGCGCGGGAGATTGCGAGCGCCCTTCCTTTTCTCTCAATTCGAGCGGTATTGTTATCGGGCTCCCTTCACTGGACTTCCAAATGATTGTTCCTGATCAGGACGACCTTGTGGGTCCACAACACGAAGTCCAACGCCTCCTCGGCCGATGCCTTCTGCGCCTACAGCAGTACGAGATACTGCTGAAGTCCATGATCGCTGCGCAAACGCTCTCTGGCACGCCGGAGACGCTCACGCTTGCTCTGGACGTCCGGAAAGCTGAAATTGGACGCAACACGCTCGGCAAGCTGGTCGGCCAGCTGATGGGCGACTACATCATGAAGGAAGGCGGTGAACTTCCTGAGGACGCACTGGATCACCACGGCGAATCGTCTCATTTCAGTTTCCGGGTGCAGCTTGATCTGCCAACCGAAAGTTATGAGGCCCTGAAGCACGATCTGCGCGAATTGGTGTCACTACGGAATAGCCTTGTACACCACTTCATTGAACTTCATGATCTCTGGACAGCCGACGGATGCCTGCGTGCACAAGATGCGCTTGGCCACGCTTACGGCGAGATTGATCGACAGTTCGAGCAACTGCGCACCTTTTCTGGCGACATGGACGCGGCACGGAAGGCACTTGCCGAGCTAGTGCAATCGCCCGAATTCGAAGACATGTTCGTCAACGGCATCGCGCCCGATGGCCAGGTTTACTGGCCCACGGCGGGCATTGTCTCAGCGCTGAGGCAAGCCTTCCAGGAACTGGCCACGGACGATTGGGTGAACCTGGAAGCGGCCGCACGCTGGGTGGCTAAAAGCCAACCGGAACAAACCCCGGGAAAGTACGGGTGTTCCAGCTGGCGTCAGGTCGTTCACGAATGCGGACAGTTCGAGTTGCGTCGCTTCACGCAAAACGGAGAAAGTGGGTCGTGGTTTCGTGAGCGGCCCAAGCCAGCTGACTGAAGCAAAAGCCGCGCAGGGCGCAATCGCCAGCCTGCCCTGACCAAGCCACGTTGGTGACAGCATTCCCCGGCCTCCAATCCGCTACGCCCGCTTCGGGCCGAAAACTCACAGCAGCATTGCGGCCAAGGATCTACAGATCTCGCGCAGCTTCCTGCGCCTGCAGCCGTGCCAACTGGAGGCGGCCCATATTTCTGACCTTGGGGGCATCTGCTGCGGGTGACTCCTGCACCGTAAGCAGGATGCAGCCGCGCTTGATGTCCAGCTTCACGCGCGCGCCTATCTCGAAGCCGGCTGCCTGCATCCAGAGGCCGCGCAGCTTCAGGCAGGGAAGGCAGATGTCGTCCGGTTCGGCCGGGCAGCCCGGGTAGTACAGGGTATCGACGCGCAGGCTGTTGGGCGGGTAGCGGTGCAGGGTTTGTTTGCGGCGTTCTAATGACGGCGCTTCAGGCAGTTTGCTGTGCATGGTTGACCTCCGATGGAAGTCTCCCTCGCCGGATGGAGAGGGAGTCGGGAGGTTGAGAACCGTTCAATCATCCGGCGCGACGTATTTCCACGAAGGTGTTGTATTTCGCCACCCTCCCGACGCAGGACATGCTACTTGGTGTTTCTGATTGAGGAGGTCTCACGCTCCGGGGTCAACAATGCGGAAGTCGTGCAGACAATGGAAATCGCTTGTTTCTGTTGGTCGGGGCGGATTGGTTGATGTTGCCTACAGTGGTGTCGTAATGCGCCTCGGCGTCAGCAGAGCAGCGGACTAACAGTCCGCTCTACCCCGTCGGTTCCCGTCGTATCCCGTCGTGTCGTGCCCCGTCGGTTCCCGTCGCATCTCATCGTGTCGTGCACCGTCGTGTCCCGCCGTGCCCGGTCGAGCACCGTCGTGTCCCGCCGCGCACCGTCGTGCCCCGTCGTGCCGCGTTGTGCCCCGCCGTCGCCCGCCGACCCAACCGGCCCAGAGCGCGGACGAGTGCGCAACGATGCCCTGGCGGCGTCGCTGAATTCGTCAGAATCAGGCGGATCGCTTGGTGCTGACCCCGCCTTCACAGGTTCCCCGGTACCCCAAATGCAAGGATGAGGACGCGACCTGCCCTCCCCCCCGGTACCCTATGCCCCACCTTCGTCGTCTTTTTGGTCGTTGGCTTCGCCTGCGTCGTCTCCTGCGTTGGCGCTGGCGTGAGCGCCAGGCCTCGGCCCCGGCCATTGAGGCCACGGAGGGCCCGCTGCGTGCGGCGTTGTACAGCGTTGAACAGATGGAGGTGTACGGCCGCGCGCTTGCGCGCCAGCACCGCGTGCGGACGCGTCCCAGCCCGGAGCGCCTGCTCGATCGGTTGCAGGCCAACGAGCGTGTGCTGGAAGACGCCAACACGCTGCTCAGCAGTGTGGTGCGCGAACAGCGCCCGGTGACGCCGGCCGGGGAATGGCTGCTCGACAACTACTACCTGATAGAAGAACAGATCCAGACCGCGCGGCGCCACCTGCCGCGTGGCTACAGCCGGCAGCTGCCGTCGCTCGCGTCCGGCCCCTCGGCCGGGTTGCCGCGTGTGTATGAATTGTCGATGCAGGCCATCGCGCATGGCGATGGGCGCATCGACGGCGATACGCTGGGCCGCTTCATCGCGTCGTACCAGTCGCTGGCGCCGCTGAGCCTGGGCGAACTGTGGGCCGTGCCCATCATGCTGCGCCTGGCACTGCTGGAGAACCTGCGGCGGATGGCGGCGCGGGTGATGCGCGATGGGGAAGACCGGCGCCTGGCGTCGCAATGGGCCGACGACCTCAATCGCGCGGCGTCCGACACCCCCACCGATGTGGTGCTGGTGGTGGCCGACATGGCGCGTTCCGCGCCGCCCTTGACCGGCGCGTTCATCGCCGAGCTGACGCGCTCGCTGCAGGGGCGTGGCGGTGCGTGGGCCATGCCCGTCGCCTGGCTGGAACAGTGGGCGGCAGCGGCTGGGCAGCGCATTGACGAACTGGTCGCTGCCGAGGGACAGCAACAAGCGGCCGACCAGGTCTCCATCGGCAACAGTATCGGCAGCCTGCGCTTTCTCTCCACCATGGATTGGCGCACGTTTGTCGAAGATATGAGTGTGGTGGAGCAGCGGCTGCGGGAAGACCCCATGGCCGTATATGCGCAGATGGATTTCGGCACCCGCGACGCCTATCGCCACGTGGTGGAGAAGATCGCGCGCGGCAGCCGCATCGCGGAGGAGCAGGTGGCGACCATCGCGCTGGACCTGGCACGGGCGGCCACGCCGCCTGAGGGCCCACGCACGCACGTGGGCTACTGGCTCGTCGGCGAAGGCATGCACGCCACAGTGGATGCAGTGGCCAAGGCGGCACCGCGCCACCGCAAGGCGCGGCGTTTGGCGCATCGCGTGCCGCTTGCGCTGTACCTGCTGCCGATCACGCTGCTGGCGGTGCTGGCCACCGGTGGCCTGTTGGCCACCGGCATTGGCGCGGTGCCCGTCTGGCTGGGCGCGCTGCTCGGGCTGCTGGTGTTCAGTGAGCTGGGCATCGTGCTGGTGAACTGGACCGCGACGGTGCTGGTCACGCCCAGGCCGCTGCCCAAGCTGGATTTCAGCGAAGGTATCCCGGACGCCTGCGCCACCGTGGTTGCGGTGCCGTCGATGCTGTCCAGCGCCGACGGCATCGACGTGCTGGTCGAAGCGCTGGAAGTCCGCTTCCTGGCCAACCGCGATCCGCAGCTGCGCTTCGTGCTGCTGACCGATTTCCTTGACGCCGCAGACGCCACGGCGCCGACAGATGATGCCCTGCTTGCGCACGCCGTTGAACGTATCGAGGCACTGAACCACCGTTACGCGTCCGAGCGCGGCGATCGCTTCTACCTGCTGCACCGCCCCCGCCAGTGGAACCCGGGCGAAGGGGTGTGGATGGGCCACGAGCGCAAGCGCGGCAAGCTGGCCGCGCTCAATGCCCTGCTCCGCCACGGCGATGCGGCCGCGTTCATGCGCATGGTCGGTGATACGGCTGCCCTGGTCGGCGCCCGCTACGTCATCACCCTGGACTCGGATACGCAGCTGCCGCGCGACGCGGCACGTGCGTTCGTCGCCACCCTGGCCCACCCGCTCAACCGCCCGCGCTTCGATCCCACGCTGCAACGCGTGGTGGAGGGCTACGGCATCCTGCAGCCCAGCGTGGGCACCAGCCTGGGCCGGCGCCGCACCTCGCGCTTTGCCCGGATGTTCGGCAGCGAGCCCGGCATCGACCCGTATACGCGCATGGTGTCGGACGTGTACCAGGACCTGTTCGACGAAGGCTCGTTCGTGGGCAAGGGCATCTATGACGTGGAAGCCTTCGAGCATGCACTCGAAGGCCGCCTGCCCGAGAACCGCATCCTCAGCCACGACCTGCTGGAAGGCTGCTATGCCCGCGCAGGGCTGGTCAGCGACGTGCGCCTCTACGAGGACTACCCCGAACGCTACGCCGCCGACGCCAAGCGCCGTGCGCGCTGGATCCGGGGCGACTGGCAGCTGCTGCCCTGGTTGTTGCCGTGGACACCGCGCCCGGGATCGGGCTGGGAACGCAACCGGCTCAGCGTGCTGTCGCGCGGCAAGCTACTGGACAACCTGCGCCGCAGCCTGGTGCCCATCGCAGCCCTTGTCCTGTTGGTGACGGGTTGGCTGCATGCCGAGAACCCGGCTGCATGGACCGCATGGGTGCTGGCGCTGTGGTTCGCACCGCCACTGATCGGCATGCTGCGCGATGCGCTGAGCGTTCCGGACGACACGCCACTGGAAGCGCACTACATCAAGGTCGGGCGCGGCACCTTGCAATCGTTGCTGCGCGCGGCCACCCAGATTGCCTGCCTGCCCTACGAAGCGCTGCTGGCCGGTGGCGCGGTGCTGCGCACGCTCTGGCGCATGACCATCACGCGCCGCCACCTGCTGCAATGGAACCCCTCCAGCGAAGTGGAGCGCCGTCTCGGCGGCGACCGCGGCGCGGAATGGCGGGTGATGGCGCCGGCGTCGCTGCTGGCGCTCGCGCTGGTGGCGGTGGTGGCCAGCCTGCGCCCGCAGGCGCTGCCGATCGCCCTGCCCGTGTTGTTGGCGTGGACCTTCGCGCCTGCGTTGATGGCGTGGCTGGGCCGGCCGCCCGCCGCGAGCGTGGCGGAACTGTCGGTAACCCAGCGGGCGTTCCTGGGCCGGTTGGCGCGGCGCACGTGGTCGTTCTTCCAGGCCTGGGTGCGCGAGCAGGATCATTGGCTGCCGCCGGACAACATCCAGGAGCATCCGACGCTGGTGGTCGCGCGACGCACGTCGCCGACGAACATCGGCCTCTCCCTGCTGGCCAATCTGTCTGCGTGGGATTTCGGCTATCTCCAGCAGGGCGAGGTAGCCGAACGCACCGCGCTCACGTTCGACACGCTGGACCAGCTGCCGCGCCATCGCGGCCACTTCCTGAACTGGTACGACACTGAAACCCTGGCACCGCTGCCGCCGCGCTACGTCTCCACCGTGGACAGCGGCAACCTTGCCGGCCACCTGCTTACGCTGCGCCAAGGCCTGCTCGCGCTGGTGGACGCGCCGGTGCTGGCACCGCACACGTTCGATGGTCTGGCCGATACGCTCGGCGTGCTGGACGAGGAACGGCAGCGCCATCGCCCGGGTGATGCACCCCTGGGCGAAGCACTGAACCAGCTTCGCCAGCAGCTGCTGTCAACGCTTGCCGACCGCCCCCAGGGAACGGCGCAGTCGCTCGCCCGGTTGCAGGCGCTGGTCGGCCTGGCCGACGCCGTGCTGGTGCAGTGGCCCGCACCGGAAACGCCTGAGGATGGTGAGCTGCACTGGCCGGCCCTGTTCGCGGCCGAATGCCATGCCGCCGTAGCGGTGCTCGCCGACCTCCCTGCCGATGCCAGCGCGGTCGCCGATGCGCCGGTGCCCAGCCTGCGCCAGTTGGCCACCCTGCCCGGTACGGCCGGTGCGGACGCGCGCGCACGCATCGAGCACCTGCAGAACCTGGCGCACCGCGCCGGGCAGTTCTCGCTGATGGAATACGGGTTCCTCTTTTACCGCACCCGCAACCTGCTTTCGATCGGCTACAACGTCGACGACCACCGCCTCGACAACAGCTTCTACGACCTGCTGGCCTCCGAAGCGCGGCTGTGCGCCTTCGTGGCCGTCGCCCAGGGGCAGTTGTCCCAGGAAAGCTGGTTCGCGCTCGGCCGGCTGCTCACCGAGGTCAACGGCACGCCTACGCTGTTGTCATGGAGTGGCTCGATGTTCGAGTACCTCATGCCGCAGCTGGTGATGCCCAGCTACCCGGACACGCTGCTGGACCAGACCGCGCGGCACGCGGTGGAGGCACAGATCGTCTACGGTCGTGCCCTGAACCTGCCGTGGGGCGTCTCCGAATCCGGTTACAACGCGGTCGATGCGCGCCTGAACTACCAGTACCGGGCGTTCGGCGTGCCGGGATTGGGTCTCAAGCGCGGCTTGGGCCAGGATCGGGTCATCGCGCCCTATGCCAGCATGATGGCGCTGATGGTGGCGCCGGAAGCGGCGTGCCAGAACCTCCAGGCCCTGGAAGGACTGGGGTTCTCCGGGCGCTTCGGCATGTACGAGGCCATCGACTACACCCCCGCCCGGGTACCGCCGGGGCAGGACCACGTGCTGTTGCGTTCGTTCATGGCCCACCACCAGGGCATGGGGCTGCTGTCGCTGGATTACCTGTTGCGCGACCAGCCGATGCAGCGCCGCTTCGTTGCCGATGTCGAGTTCCAGGCCACCTTGCTGCTGCTGCAGGAGCGCATCCCGCGCATCGGCGTGTTCCATCCCCATGAGGTCGAGGCGCTGGGGGAGCACTCCTCCATGGCCCAGCACGAGACGTCGCTGCGCGTGCTGCGCAACCCGGGTGGCCCGCGCCCGGAAGTGCAGCTGCTCTCCAACGGGCGCTACCACGGCATGCTCACCCATGCCGGCGGCGGCTACAGCCGCCACGGCGATCTGTCGCTCACCCGCTGGCGCGAGGATGGCACCACCGATGCGTGGGGGTCGTTCTGCTACCTGCGCGACATGGACAGCGGCGACTTCTGGTCTGCCGCCTACCAGCCCACCTGCGTGCCGGTGGACAATTACGAGGCGATCTTCTCTGACGCCAAGGCGGAGTTCCGCGGTGCACACCGCGGCTGCGAGAGCCACCTGCAGGTGGCCATCTCCGCCGAAGACGACATCGAGCTCAGGCGCCTGCGCCTGACCAACCGCAGCCGTCGCGCCCGCACGGTGGAGATCACCACCTATGCCGAAGTGGTGTTGGCACCGGCCGCAGCCGACGATGCGCATCCGGCCTTCAGCAACCTGTTCGTGCAGAGCGAGATCCTGGCGGCCAAGCAGGCCGTGCTGTGCACGCGCCGGCCACGGTCGCACGACGAGGTACCGCCGTGGATGTTCCATCTGGTCGCGGTACATGACGCGGAGCTGGTGGCCATCTCCTACGAAACCGACCGGGCGCGCTTCCTGGGCCGTGGCAATACGCCGCGGACGCCGCAGGCGTTGACCACCGATACCGACCTCTCCGGCACGGACGGCTCGGTGCTCGACCCGATCGTGGCCATCCGCGTGCGCGTGGTGCTGGAGCCCGAACAGACCGTGCAGCTGGACATGGTCTTTGGCATCGGCGCCGACCGCCCCGGTTGCGAGTCGATGGTGGACAAATACCGTGATCGCCGCCTGGCCGACCGCGTCTTCGACCTGGCCTGGACGCACAGCCAGGTCGTGCGCCGGCAGATCAATGCAACCCAGGCCGAGGCCTCGCTCTATGAGCGCCTGGCCAGCCACGTGCTGTATGCCGGCCCGCTGCTGCGTGCCGGCACCACCGTGCTCCAGCAGAACCAGCGCGGACAATCCGGGCTGTGGGGCCATGCCATCTCGGGCGACCTGCCCATCGTCCTGCTCAAGGTCACCGACGCGGAGAACGTGGAGCTGGTGAGGCAACTGGTGCAGGCGCATGCCTACTGGCGCCAGAAGGGACTCAATACCGACCTGGTCATCTGGAACGACAGCAAGGCCGGCTATCGGCAGGAACTGCAGGACCAGATCCTGGGGATGGTGGCCGCCAGTTCGGAGACGGGCCTGCTCGATCGCCCCGGCGGCATCTTCGTGCGGCCGGTGCAGAACATGACCCACGAAGACCGCATCCTGTTGCAGGCGGTCGCACGGGTGGTGATCAGCGACGAGGACGGCACGCTGGCCGCGCAGGTCGGGCGCCAGCTCCCGCCCGCACGCAAGATCCCGGCGCTGGTGCCGCCGGCGGTGCAGGACGACCTGGCACTGGCGATGGAGGAGACGCCTGGACTGCCTGTGGTCGCCGACCCGGGACCCGAGCCCGGGCTGCCCCCGGGCCCGGAGCACGACGAAGACGTGGACGACCCATGGCCGTTCCTTCCGTACCGCGGCGCCGGCCACTTCGACAACGGTACCGGCAGCTTCAGCGAGGACGGCCGCGAATACGTGGTGGTGATCCGCGACGGTGCCGAAACGCCGGCGCCCTGGGCCAACGTGATCGCGAACGCCCGCCTGGGCACGGTGGTCAGCGAGAGTGCGCCGGGCTACACCTGGTTCGAGAACGCACACGAATTCCGCCTGACGCCCTGGCTGAATGATCCGGTGTCCGACACGGGTGGCGAAGCCTTCTACGTGCGCGATGAGGACACCGGCCGTGTCTGGTCGCCGATGCCGCTGCCTCGCCGGGGCACCGGCGCGTACCGTACGCGCCATGGATTCGGCTACACGGTCTACGAACATATCGAAGACGGCATCGTCAGCGAGTTGTGGGTGTTCGTCGACGTCGACGCGCCGCTGAAATTCTCGGTCCTGCGCCTGCACAACCTGTCGGGCAGGCCACGGCGGTTGTCGGCCATCGGTTACGTTGAATGGGTCATGGGTGATCTGCGCGCGAAGTCGCGCATGCATGTGGTCACCGAACGCGACCCGCTGACCGGCGCGCTGCTCGCCCGCAACAGTTACAGCGCCGAGTTCGGCAGCCGGATGGCTTTCTTCGATACCGATGCCGAGGGCTGCGGCTGGACCTGTGACCGCTTGGAGTTCATGGGCCGCAACGGCAGCCTGCACGCACCTGCGGCGTTGCGCCGCGAACGCCTGGATGGACGCGCCGGTGCGGGCCTGGATCCGTGCGCGGCGCTCCAGGTGCCGCTGGCGCTGGCCCCGGGCGAGCGCAGTGAAACCACGTTCCGGCTTGGCGCGGGCCGCGACCGCGAGGAAACACTTGCGCTGGTACGGGGCCGCCAAGGCGCTCATGAGGCAAACGATGCGCTGGACGCCGTACGCATCCACTGGCGCCATGTACTGGCCACGGTGCAGGTGCGTACGCCCGATCCAGCGCTGGACGCCCTCGCCAACGGCTGGCTGGTCTACCAGACCCTGGGCTGCCGCTACCTGGCGCGCAGTGGCTACTATCAGTCAGGCGGCGCGTTCGGCTTCCGCGACCAGCTGCAGGACGCACTCGCTCTCGTACACGCGCGCCCGGACCTGGCCCGCGAACACCTGCTGCTCTGCGCTGCACACCAGTTCGCCGAAGGCGATGTGATGCACTGGTGGCACCCGCCGCAAGGTCGCGGCGTGCGCACCCGCTGCTCGGACGATTATCTCTGGTTGCCCCAGGGGGCATGCCGCTACCTGGAGGTCACCGGCGACACCAGCGTGCTGGACGAACTGGTCGGTTTCATCGAGGGACGCGCGGTGACGCCGGAAGAGGAAGGGTATTACGACATGCCCACGCCTTCGGCACTGCGCGGCACCCTGTATGCGCACTGCGTCCTCGCGCTGGAGCGCGGGTGCCGCTTGCTCGGCGAGCGCGGCCTGCCGCTGATGGGCAGCGGCGACTGGAACGACGGCATGAACCGCGTTGGCGACCAGCAGCGCGGTGAAAGTGTGTGGCTCGGTTTCTTCCTGCATGACACGCTTCGCCGCTTCATCGTGCTGGCCAACGCGCGTGGCGATGAACACCGTGCGCACTGGTGCCAGGAGCAGGCCGACACCCTGCGCCGGAACCTGGAACAGCATGCGTGGGACGGCGAATGGTATCGCCGCGCGTGGTTCGACAACGGCACCCCGCTGGGATCGGCACAGAGCGAGGAATGCCGTATCGACTCCATTTCCCAGAGCTGGTCGGTGCTGTCCGGCGTTGCCGCGCCCGAGCGTGCCCGGCAGGCACTGGATTCGCTCTACACGCATCTGGTGCGAAAGGACGCCAAGCTGATCCAGCTGCTCGATCCGCCCTTCGACAAGACCACGGAGGACCCGGGTTACATTCGCGGTTACGTGCCGGGCGTGCGCGAGAATGGCGGCCAGTACACCCACGCGGCCGTGTGGGCGGCCATGGCATTCGCACAGCAGGGCGATGCGCCGCGTGCCTGGGAGCTGGCCAGCATGATCAACCCGCTCAACCACGCGCTGGACCCGGAGGCGGTACAGACCTACCGCGTCGAACCCTATGTGTTGGCCGCCGATGTATACGCCGTGTCTCCGCACGTGGGGCGAGGCGGCTGGACCTGGTACACCGGTTCGGCCGGTTGGATGTATCGCCTGCTGGTCGAATCCCTGCTCGGCATACGTCGGGAAGGCGACCGGCTGTCGCTTGCACCTTGCCTGCCGGATCACTGGCCGTCATTCGAATTGAGCTACCGCTTCGGCCGCAGCCGCTATGAGTTCGAGGTGACCCGGAATGCGCAGGGGCAGCCTACGCTGCACGTGGATGGCACGTTGCAGCCAGACCTCACCGTCCTGCTTCGCGACGATGGTCATCACTACCGGGTGGCGCTCGACCTGGTGGCGCCCACGGCATGAGCGTGGGCTCGGACATGGCGGC
Organism: Stenotrophomonas sp. KH_036_B; assembly: GCF_057839485.1. Lineage (NCBI taxonomy): Bacteria > Pseudomonadati > Pseudomonadota > Gammaproteobacteria > Lysobacterales > Lysobacteraceae > Stenotrophomonas > Stenotrophomonas sp. KH_036_B. Next base: position 2,810,107 of record NZ_CM174491.1, read on the forward strand.
AGAGCTGGATGGGCTGGACGCAATGCTGGCCCACTGGTTGGCGCACACGCGCCATCCGGCGCAGTTCTGGCCGCAGTTTGAAACGTTGGCGGCAGAGATCGTGGACCACTGCCCGCTCACGGAAAAGGATGAGGCCCGCGCGCACATAAACGCCATGCTCAAACGCCACGCGCTGGAGCTCCCAGGCTGGCACGAACGTGACGACAGCCTGCCGCCGGGGAGTCCAGGCGCGTGATGGCGCTGGGCGCAACGCCACGTCATGCGTGGCTGCGCGTTGTCATGCCACCAGGTTGACCGTGAGAGGTGAGACATTCGCTGCGCTGCTGCGAGACATGCAGCGCCCTACCCGTGTCCACGACCTCGTACTGCAGCGTCGGCGCCTTGCCGATGTCCGCCGCTACGGCCTCTTTCGGAATCCGATACGCTCGGCCTCCCGCACTGGTCGGCGCCTTCGTGCGGTACGCACCCACCGTGCCCGGCGCACACCACGGCAGCCATACCGCACTGTCCTCGGCGCCGATGTCGGCATGGTATCGCCGGGCCGCGGGCACTGGTACGTCTGCTACGAATGGGAGACGCGATTGCGCAGATGCTTCTGTCGGGTTCTGGTAATGAACTCCACCACCACGAGCGCCTTCGCCCAAGGTCGACCCGGTACACACCAGAGCCCACCAGGACCATGGCGAATATCCCATTCTTGGCCTTCGAGCGTGCAGTCTCGGTCGGGCTCAACATACCCGGCGCGATGAATGGCGTCTGCCATTGCCTCGACTGGGGTATCGAACCATCTGTACCCCAGCGCGCAAATCGCGACCGGCTGGTCTCCAATGCCCGGATACGCAGGCAGGAGCCTCATCTGCCATTGAATGGCATCTCTCAAGGCTTGCCTGCGAAAGCCGGGATCTTGCTGCCAGCGTTGAAAAACTTCTTTCTCTAAGCACTGCATGCGTCCATCCCAACGATAAAAGCAGTGGATGGATGTCTCCCCCGAGACTGAGAAAAACTTTGCTCCCACAAGCATTAAGGTGGCGCGAAGAACACAAGGAACGATGGCGACTGCCCGGGTAGGATGCTGATCGAGGGATCGTCGCAGGGGGCCTACCAGGTAAGACTGATAGCGTGGCGGTCAGCAAACTCTACTTCGGGGGTCCGCTTTCGGCTAGAAGCGGACGCTCATGCTCGCTCCTCGATGATTAAGAAACCAATGCCCTCCAGCTCTTCGCGGACGAGAGCAGCACCGCGAACAGATGCCTCTCGGAACCGTCCGACCTCATCGGCTGACCAGCGGTCGTCGGAGTCGCCCGGTGATGACCAGTCTATCGACGTGTCAAACCAGGCAATGAGGTAGCTGAGCCATCGCCTGGTGTTCTCGGACAGCGGAAGTGTCCAGTGTTCAACCGGATAGCCAAATCGCTCGCGAGCCTCATCATTGTGCGCCCAAAGGCAAATTCCACTACCCGGGTCAAAGAAATATCTAAGCTCTAAAGCCATGCAATAGGTTCCTATGCGCGTCACCTAGGCCCGCTTGGGACGAAAGCGGACTCTAGCATCCTTGGTCGCGTCGTCTGTCGCAAGCACGTCCGCTTTCGGCCAAGAGCAGACATTTTTGCTAAAGGCGCTTGACCATAAACGCTGCAGTGCCAGGACATATCCCTGCGAACTGGCGTGAGCTTCTGATTGATTCCGGCGCTTCGATCCGTGCCACATGGCGGTACCCGCAGCGCTCGAACAAGGGCGCTGCCGTTGTAGTCAGGAGGAACAACTCCGCAACACCCGCGTCGGCTGCCAAACGCTCCGCAAGGCCCACCAGGGCAACGCCAGTGCCCAGTCCCCGGTGGCTCTGGGCGACCGCTAAAGAACGCAGCAGGCCTGCTGGCAAATGAAGCTCCACACCAACAACACCAACAAGCTCATCCTCTTCGTAACCCCCAACAAACACCCGGGACATGCCGTCTTCCAGGTCAGCCACCGGCAACCCCGCCGCTGTCAGTAGCGACAGAGCATGGGCGTTTAGCGTGATCGGCGTGAAAGTTGTCATGGAGTCTCCGCTAAATACTGGGATAGGGAAGTGGGATGTCACGCTACGACTCAAGCGATCCCATTCTTTTTAACGCGACAGAACATTTGCTACGAATTATTGTGACTTACAGCCGCATATCGAACCAGATCATGGGTTCAGCCGACCTCGCTACTACGAGGCTGCGAAGCTTGGCCTGCAATGATCGCCCTCCAGCGGCGACCCAGCCGCATTGCACCATGGGTAGGTCGGCTCCAGCTGAGATCTGCAGTTGACTCATGCGCCCCCCCTTCGCTTCAGAATCGGGCTTCGTCGGCCGGATTTGCTCGAGTCACCTACAGCGGGGACGAGTCTCAGGGAACCCGCGATGGAGATTCAGCGCACCCTTGGAATCAGGGCAGCAGAGCGCATACACTAGCCGCGGCGCCCGCCTTGCTTGCACACGAGCAAAAACAGGCCGTACTGCCTGTTTGACTCTTCTTCTGGCCAGCTGCCGGGGACTTAAACGTGTGCGCCTGACCCGGATCGGCTTGGCCATCGAGGATCAGTCATGACCGTCAAGCAACATGCGTTTCTTGCCCATGCGCACCTTCGTGCGCAGGGCTCCGCGTCACTTACCCGCAGCCAGATCCATGAATTGCTGGCGGCCGCTGCAGGATTTTCCACCCATGCCGCGTTCCATCATCAAGCCGTGTGGTGCGATGTGGCATGGCGCGATACAGGCCTTACGCCGGATGAGTACGGGGTCATCCAGAGGTGTCTCCACTTTGGGATGTCGCCGGATGAGGCTGAGCGCTCAGCCCAACTCTTGGTCAGCTTCATCGGCGCATCCGGCTACGCCCCGGTGCGCTTGGAGGATCTGATTGCCGCGTTCGCAAGCGATGAAGACGATTGGGAGGAAGCTGAGGAACCGGGACCCGCCGTCGCTGCCGACTGGGTGTCGACCGACCTTGTGGGGCGTATGCAGCAAGGGTTCGATGCAATGCTCGGCGAGTTCCCCTTGCTGCTCGAAGGGTTGGAGGCGGCCGCAGCTCGGGGCGTAGCCTCTGCGCACCTTGCGATCGCCTACCTGATCGAGCCGCATGCGGGTCTGTCACACGAGGATGATCGCCGCTTTGGCCAGGAACTGCGCCGGCGTGGTCAGTGGTCGGCCGAGCCCGTAGGCTTCGCGGAGATCGCCGCAGGCACCGACAGGTTCGTTCGGGTGGTGGCCAAACATCGGTACCACCTCCTTGCAGCGGCACGAGGTGGGGATAGGCGCGCAATGCTGCTTACGGCTGAGAGCTACAGTGATCCTAGTGTACTCGACCTTGAGCCGTCGGATGATATGGATCCGTACGAGATGGCTGACCTGGCCGATGCGCATGGCCGACCCGAGCTGGCCTACCAATGGCTGACCGTGCTCGCAGAAGAGGGTGATGTATACGCCATGCGTGCGCTCATTGATGACCGCGGTGAGACACTCTTCCGCGCTTGGGTCTGGATGCACCTCTCGCGCCTTCTGGGTCGTGATCTGAGCCAAGACCGACATGTAGCGATCAACGAGGACGGTAGCGCCTATGACGATGACGTCGGCGGACCAGCGTACGTTGGGGGCGACGACGGAATCGAACTGGCGCCACTCGCGGCCGAGGAGAACACGCGCGCAACAGAGGAGGCTGCTCAGCTGTTCGCCATAATCGAAGGTCGCTACAAACTGACCTGATCAAGTCCGGTCGAGGGCGGGGCGCTCCCAGGCGCCCGTCCGTTTTCTCGCGTAATTGTGCGCGGCATGAGCGCCGGGGAGGTCAAAGGCTCAAAGCTCTGCCAACAGATCGCGTTTGGTCACCTCAGGCGAGCGGCTTTTCAGGAATCGGCGTACTTGAGCGAGAGTTGACGCAGTCGCTTATAAAGCATCAACTTTAAGCTTTCTGCCACCTTGGAAAGCAATGAAGATCGCTTTGTTCCAGCTCGATGCGCACGAGGTTGAGGCCTGTGCGAGCACCGGCGTGCCCACCGATCGCATATCGCAGTTACTCAGCAGGGCAGAAGACTATGACGCCGATCTGGCTGTGTTCCCTGAGGGATTCCCGTTCATAGCTGGAAATGAGGCAGCCGCCGCGCCGTCGCTCGACGAGGCCATATCCGGACTGCGGAAAATCCCGCCTCCGTCGCTGGCCTTCATCGTTGGCGGATACATCATGGAGGGAGGCGACCAGCGAAACGCCAGTTTCTTTGTCCATGACGGGAAGGTGCACGCACCTTACTTCAAGCGCATTCCCTGGTTGGACGAGCCCTTCAAGCCTGGCACAGCCCTGCTGCGGTGGAGCTGGAATGGGCATCAGGTCATTCCACTTATCTGTGCAGACGTCTGCGTCCCGTGGAATGAACCTGATGGCCGTGCAGCGCAGATGCCGGGAGAGGCTGCCTCATTGGGTGCCGGTCCTTCGTGCCCGATCATCGTCTCCACGTTTGGCACTGATTTGCGCACACCGTATTGGACCGAGCCGCTTCGGGCATGGGCACGTGCCTGCAACGCGCCGATGCTGATTTCGGCCATTGCAGGTCGGAGCACTGCTACGTTCATGGAGGGCAGCAAGCGTCGCCATTATGGTGGCGGTGGCAGCGGCATGTACTGGCACGAAGAGGGGCGGGACCGTGTCTGGCCGTGCACCAAAGACAGCAGGTTGGCGGGAATGTACCTCGTGGACACTCTTGAGCCCGAGAGCCTGTGGCTGCCGTTGCGCAATTGACGTTGCCTGCGCGGATGTCCGCTTCCGGCCAGAAGCGGACATCGATAGTCGCGCCACAGACTGTTCGCGCAGGTGATCACGACGATTCGCCGGCCACGAAAAAGGCCCGGAACTATGGGGTCTGCTGCGCCTGCTGTAGGCGCGCCAACTGCAGACGGCCCATCTTCCTGATCTTCGGCATCGCCGACGCGGGCTTTGCATCTACGGTGAGCAGGATTGCACCGGGCTTCACGTCCAGCATGATGCGCGCGCCGATCTCGAAGCCGGCCGCCTGCATCCAGAGGCCGCGTAGCTTTAGGCACGGAACGGATATGTCGCCGGGCTCGGCTGGATAGCCAGGGTAATACAGAGTATCGACGCGCAGGCTGTTGGGCGGATAGCGATTCAGTGCTTGTTTGCGGGGTTCAGACGATGGCGCTTCAGGGCGGTTGCTGTGCATGGTAGACCTCCGATGGAAGTCTCCCTCGCCGGATGGAGAGGGAGTCGGGAGGCTGAGAACCGAACAGAGATCCGGGCGCGGCGTATTTCCACAAGGGTGTTGTATTTCACCACCCTCCCGACGCAGGACGTGCAACGCAGTGTATCTCTGTCGGAATTCTCAGGCTCCGATGGATACCTTGCGAGATATCAGCGAGCGATGGAAATCGTTTGTCTCAGTTGATTGCCACGGATTAGTTAGCGTTGCCTACGATGGTGTCGTAATCGGTCACGCCGGTTGCAAGCTGCCGTCATGCAGCCTGTAGCTGCGATGCACGATGCCTTCAGGCAGCTGATCATGGGTAATCATCACCAGGCTGCGCCCCCCCAGCGCAGCCACCATGTCATGCAGCAACGCATGCGCGGTGTCCACGTCCAGCCCTTCTGTTGGCTCATCCAGCAACAGAAGGGGGGCGCCACGCAACAGCGCGCGCGCCAACGCCAGCCTTCGCACCTGCCCGGCCGACATCGTGGCGCCGTTCTCGCCCACCCACGCCTGCAGCCCACCCATGCGTTCGGCCCACTCGCGCAGGCGCACGTCGGCCAGCACCTGCCACAGCGTTTCGTCACTGGCCTGCGGATCACCCAGCCGCAGGTTGTCGGCAACGCTGCCGGCGAATACCGGCGCATGTTGCGGCAACCAGGCGATCTGCCGGTGCCAGTCCGCCTGCGCCAGGCTGCGGATGTCCTGCCCGCCGTACAGCAGGCGGCCACTGTCCGGGTCCCACAGCCGCAGCAGCAGCGATGACAGCGTGGTCTTGCCACTGCCGCTGTCGCCCCGGATGGCGATGCGGTCGCCGGGTTCAAGCGTCAGCGCTACGCCATCCAGCAGCGCGCGTGCCTGCCCCGGCCAACGAAAGCCGACCTGCTCCAACCGCATCGTTGCGGCCTGAGCGGGTAATGCCACCGGCGCGCTGGTTTCCTGCACGCCCGCCGGTTGGTCAACGATGGCTTCCAGTCGCCCGGCCGCGACGCGCCCCGACAACCACGACTGCCATGCCAGACCAATGCCGGCCCACAGTTCCAGCAACGCCACGGTGAGGAACACCAGCGCCGCCGCCTGTGCGGCATCGATGGCACCGCGCTCGAACCCATGCAGCGCCACCCACAGCATGGCGACCAGCCCGGCCGCCGCGCACAACCCATGCAGCGCGTTGCCGGCCACCAGCCGCCAGCGACGGCGCCGGTCGCGTGAGCGCAGCTGCTTGGCCGCCACCAGCACGCGCAGGTTCCAGTGTTCGCGCGCCTGCAGTGCAGTGAGATCGGCCGCGCCCTCCAGCCCTTCAAACGCCTGCGTGCGCAGTTGGCCGCGATGCAGCGCGCGGTCGCGCTCCTGGCCGCCGGCACCGCGTACGGTAAGCCACGGCACCCCCAGCCCGATCAGCAGCGCCAACACTGCCAGCAGCAGCGCCGCCGGCGGATGGATCAGCGCCGCCGACCCCACCGCCACCAGCGAGATGCCGGCCAGTGCCAGCAACGGGCCGATGGCACGCACCAGCAGCCCGTCCACTTCGCCGATGTCCGACATCAACCGTGCCAGCAGTTCGCCGGTGCGGATGCCGGCCAACCGCGCCGGGGCCAGCGGCAGCGCGCGGCGGAAGAACCACACGCGCAGGTCGCGGGCGATGCGCAGGGTGACGTCGTGGCCGACCAGCTTTTCGAAGTAACGCGACACGATCCGCGCCATGGTCAGGCCACGGATGCCGGCCGACGGCGAGAAGAAATTGAAGCCACTGCCCAGCCCGGCCGCGCCGGCCAGCGCGGCGGCGGTGAGGAAGCCGCCGGACAGGCCCAGCAATGCGGTGCCGGCCAACATCGTGGTCCACAGCAGCAGCACGGTGAGCAGCAGGCGGCCGCGGTGGCGGGTAAACACACTGCGCAGGCTGTCTTCGCGCGGCAGGCTCATGCGGGCTCTCCTGCAGGCTGTGCATGTCCACTGGCGCTGAGCGTCAGGCGCGTATCGGCCCAGCGCATGGCCGTCTCGCTGTGGGTGGCGATGACCACCGCGCGGTCGCGTGCGAACGCGGCGAGGGTCTGCAGCAAGGCCGCCTCGGTGTCCGCGTCGAGGAAGGCGGTGGGCTCATCGAGCAGCAGCACCTGCGGGTCGCGCAGCAGCAACCGCGCCAAGCCGATGCGGCGCGCCTCGCCGCCGGAAAGACCAAACCCCCGCTCGCCGATCACGGTGTCCAGCCCCTGCGGCAGGTGCCCGGCAAAGCGCATCACCTGCGCGGCCTCGGCCACGGCGCGCAGGCGCGCGTCGCTGGCACCGGGATCGGCCAGGCGCAGGTTGTCGGCAATGGTGCCGTGGAACAGATACGGGCGCTGCCCCGCGTAGCCCACTTCCAGCCCTGGGCGCAGCACGATGCTGCCCGAGCGCGGCGGCAACCAGCCGGCCAACGCTTCCAGCAGCGTGCTCTTGCCGCTGCCGCTGGGCCCCACCAGCGCGAGCCGTTGGCCCGCGTCGATCTGGAACGAGAGCTGCTGCACCACATCGTGTGACGCACCCAGCGGGCGCAGCACCAGGTCACGCACCACCACCGGCGGCGCGTGCGCTTCCAGCAGTTCCGGCGCGCGTGGCGGCGGCGCGGCGGCGGCATCGTTGTCGGCCGCAGCCGGCAGCTCGCCGAGCAGCCGCTCGACCTCTGCAGCGGCGCCCAGTGCATTGGCGCGGTCGTGGTAATGCGCGGCCAGCCGCCGCAGCGGCGCGTAGAACTCCGGCGCCAGCAGCAGGCAGAACATACCCGCACCCAGCGTGGGCACCTGTGCGTGCAGCGACATCAGGCCGAGGTAACTCAAGCCCAGGTACAGCGCCACCATGGCCACGCTGACCGAGGCGAAGAATTCCAGCACGGTGGAGGACAGGAAGGCGATGCGCAGCACTTTCATGGTGCGCTCGCGCACGCCCTCGGCCGCGGCGGCCACGCCTTCCAGCTCTGCCTCGCCACGGCCGTACAGGCGCAGCAGGCCCAGGCCCTTGATGCGGTCGGCGAAGTGGCCGCTCATGCGGGCCAGCTCGCCCAGCTGCGCGCGGCCGGCGGCTTCGGCACCCCAGCCCACCAGCATCATGAAGAACGGCACCAGCGGTGCGGTGAACAGCAGGATCAGCGCCACCACCCAGTCCACCCACGCCACCGCCAGCAGGATCAGCAGCGGCACCACCACCACTTCCACCCGCACTGGCTGGTAGCCGGCGTAGTAACTTTCCACCGCATCGGCGTGGGCCAGCATCAGTTCGCCCAGCTCACCGCTGCGCTGCTGGCGCAACCACAAGGGGCCACGCCCGAGCAGGCCACGATAGACACGCTCGCGCAGGGTCAACCGCGCGGTGTCGGCCACATCGCCCGCCGCCGCCTGGGTGGCACTGCCCAGCAGGGCGCGCACGCCCAGCACCAGCAGCAGCCCCAGCAGCGCCGGGGTGGCATCGGCCAGCGGGCGGTGCTCGACCAATACGGTCTGGATCAGCCAGGCGATGGCCGCCGCCTGCCCGATCAACAGCCCTCCGGACGCGCAGATGCACAACGCCGCCATCCTCTGGCGCCCCCGCGCGGCGGTGGCAAGCCCATTCAGCCAGCTGAGGCGCTGGCGGCGCAGGGCGGAGGTCTCGATGGCGGACGCGTCGGGGGGTATGCTCAAAGCGGTTCACTGGCGCCACAGGGAGGTGCCGACCATTGTAATGGGCGCCGGCCATCCTTCCGGTGCGGCGCGCGGTCGCAGGACAAGGATGCCTACGATCACCCTGGGATTCCGTTAAGACATTGATCTCAATCAAGGCTGTTTGAAGTTGCCGGTCACAGAATTCACCCCGTAGACCCCCTTCCCGCCACCTGAAACGGCAAAACCCCCAACGAGGTAGCCAGGCCATGATCGATTCGACAGTCGTAGAACTGTCGCGGCTGCAATTCGCTTTGACCGCGATGTACCACTTCCTTTTCGTCCCCCTCACGCTTGGCCTCTCGTTCCTGGTGGCCATCATGGAAAGCGTGTACGTCATGACCCGCAAGCCGGTCTGGCGCCAGATGACCCTGTTCTGGGGCACGCTGTTCGGCATCAACTTCGCCATCGGCGTGGCCACCGGCCTGGTGATGGAGTTCCAGTTCGGCATGAACTGGTCGTACTACAGCCACTACGTGGGCGATATCTTCGGTGCGCCGCTGGCCATCGAAGGGCTGATGGCGTTCTTCCTGGAAGCCACGCTGATCGGCCTGTTCTTCTTCGGCTGGAAGCGGCTGAGCCCGGTCAAGCACCTGGCGGTGACCTGGTTCATGGCGCTGGGCACCAACCTGTCGGCGGTGTGGATCCTGATCGCCAACGGCTGGATGCAGAACCCGACCGGTGCGGTGTTCAACCCCGAAACGATGCGCATGGAAGTGGTGGACTTCGCCGCGGTGCTGTTCAACCCGGTGGCGCAGGCCAAGTTCGTGCACACGGTCAGCGCGGGCTATGTGACCGGCGCGATCTTCGTGATGGGCATCAGCGCGTTCTACCTGCTGCGCGACAAGCACAAGGACATGGCACGCCGCTCGTTCGCGGTGGCGGCGGCGTTCGGGCTGCTGTCGTCGTTGTCGGTGGTGGTGCTGGGCGATGAGAGCGGCTATGCCGCCAGCGAACACCAGAAGATGAAGCTGGCCGCGATCGAGGCGATGTGGGAAACCGAGCGTGCCCCGGCCGACTTCACCGCCTTCGGCATTCCCAACCAGCAGACCCAGACCAACGACTTCGCGATCAGGATCCCGTACCTGATGGGCCTGATCGCCACCCGTTCGCTGGACCAGCCGATTCCGGGCATCCTGGAACTGGTGGACCGCGCCGAACACCGCATCAAGGGCGGGCAGCTGGCCTACGGTGCGCTGGAGCGCGTGCGCAAGGACAAGAACGATGTTGAAGCGCGCGAGATGTTCGACCGCCATTGGCAGGACCTGGGCCACGGCCTGCTGCTGAAGCGCTACCGCGACGACATCCTCAACGCCACGCCGGAAGAAATTTCCAAGGCCGCGATGGATACGGTGCCGCGCGTGGCGCCGCTGTTCTGGACCTTCCGCATCATGGCCGGGCTGGGCTTCTACCTGATCGCCTTCTTCGCGGTGGCCTTCTACTTCTCCTGCCGCAACAACTTCCATGAGAAGCGCTGGTTCCTGCGGTTGGCGGTGTGGTCGATGCCGGCGCCGTGGATTGCGATCGAATGCGGCTGGTTCGTGGCCGAGTACGGCCGCCAGCCGTGGGCGGTGGATGGCGTGCTGCCCACCTTCTACGCAGCATCGGGCCTGGCCCTGCATGAAATCCTGACCACGCTGGCGGTGTTCACGGCCACCTATACGGTGCTGCTGGTGATCGAGGTCAAGCTGATGCTCAAGGCGATCCGCACGGGTCCGGCCGACATCCTTCCGTCGCTGCAGCCCTCGCGCACCCCGCTTCCCCACAATGCCGCCGTACCGGCTCCCGGTCAGGCATAAGGCAGGAGAACCCCGATGGAAATTCTTGGACTCGATTACACCACGCTGCGCCTGATCTGGTGGCTGCTGCTGGGCATCCTGCTGGTGGGCTGGGCAGTGATGGACGGCTTCGACCTGGGCGTGGGCGTGCTGCTCCCGTTCGTGGCAAAAACCGATGACGAACGCCGCACGGTGATCAACACCGTGGGCCCGGTGTGGGAAGGCAACCAGGTGTGGCTGGTGCTGGGTGGCGGTGCGATCTTCGCCGCCTGGCCGCCGCTGTATGCGGTGAGCTTCTCGGGCTTTTATCTGGCGATCTTCGCCATGCTGTTCGGCCTGATCCTGCGCCCGGTGGGCTTCAAGTACCGCAGCAAGATGCCGAGCAAGCGCTGGCGCACCACGTGGGACTGGGTATTGTTCGTCGGCGGGCTGCTGCCGGCGCTGATTTCCAGCGTGGCGGTGGGCAACGTGCTGCTGGGCGTGCCGTACCACTTCGATGACAGCATGCGCATCTTCTACACCGGTTCGTTCTTCGGCCTGCTCACCCCGTTCGCGCTGCTGGCCGGCCTGGTGGGTGTGTCGATGATGGTGTCGCACGGCGCGGCCATGCTGGTGCTCAAGACCGACGGTGCGGTTGCCGATCGCGCGGCCCGCTATGGCAGCGTGGCTGCGCTGCTCAGCCTGGTGCTGTTCGCGGTGGGTGGTGCCTGGGTGGCCTTCGGCCTGCCGGGGTACCAGATCACCTCGCAGGTGGTGACCGACGGCCCGACCAACCCGCTGCTGAAGACCGCCGAAATTGGCGCGGTGGCCGGTGGCTGGCTGCGCAACTACAGCAGCATGCCGCTCACGCTGGTGTTCCCGCTGCTGGGCCTGGGCGGTGCACTGGCCAGTGCGGTGCTGCTGCGCGCTCGCCGGGGGTTGGCCGCGTTCCTGGCGTCAGGGGCGTCGATCGCCGGCATCATCCTGACGGTAGGCTTTGCGATCTTCCCGTTCCTGCTGCCCTCCTCCAGCCAGCCCAGCGGCAGCCTGACCGTGTGGGACGCCTCGTCGAGCCAGCTCACGCTGTTCATCATGCTGGTCGCCACGGTGATCTTCCTGCCGATCATCCTGGCGTACACGAGCTGGGTGTACCGCGTGATGCGCGGCAAGACCACGGCCGAAGACATGGCTGACAACCCGAACGCCTATTGATTCACCGTACCGACCAACGGTCGGTACACACATCTTGGTAGGTACCGACCGTTGGTCGGTACACATATAAGGAGACGCGTCATGTGGTATTTCGCCTGGATCCTCGGCACCGGACTGGCCTCGGCCGCCGCCATCCTCAACGGCATGTGGTTCGAAGCGCGCGAGGCGGGAAACGTCCCAGACGACGTTCCGCCTCGGTAGACCCGACGGGTAGAGCCGACGGGTAGAGCCGACGGGTAGAGCCGACTGTTAGTCGGCTGCTCCCCTGTCAATCGGCTGCTCCAATCGTAAAAAAGGGTTGCCGATACCACCTTCACACCGTATCCTTGTCGGCTCCTTCGGGGTGTAGCTCAGTCTGGTAGAGCGCTACGTTCGGGACGTAGAGGTCGCAGGTTCGAATCCTGTCTCCCCGACCACTCAGGTGGTCGCATTGAAGCCTGGAAACGCGATTTCCAGGCTTTTTTGTCAACGCCGTGGCAACACGGCACCCGAAGGTGAACAACACGGTCCCCCTTGCCGCCGAAGGGAGGGATCGATACAATAGGCGGCTCCTTACGGGGTGTAGCTCAGTCTGGTAGAGCGCTACGTTCGGGACGTAGAGGTCGCAGGTTCGAATCCTGTCTCCCCGACCATACAAGTGGTCACATTGAAGCCTGGAAGACGAATGTCCTCCGGGCTTTTTTGTATTTGGCCATGCCGCCTGGCCCGACACGGCAGGCGACACGTAGTGCCGGCCGCTGGCCGGCTCCTCGTGCTGCCGGCATCGCCAGGAGCCGGCCAGCGGCCGGCACTACCCTGCATCACGTGGAGCCGGCCAGCGGCCGGCACTACCCCCTGCTTCGTTTTCGAGATGTCCCCATGTCCTCCAGCGCTTCTGATTCCAGCCCCCGTTCCACCGCCCTGCTGCGCGGACGCGTGCTGGCGTTTTCCGCCATCCTGCTGGCCGCGCTGAACCTGCGTACGGCCGTCACCTCGGTGACTCCGCTGCTGGACCAGCTGGGCCAGACCTTCGGGTTCGGCACCACCATGACCGGCGTGTTCGGCATGCTGCCGACCGCCTCGTTCGCACTGTTCGGGGTTACCACGCCGATGGTGGCCCGCCGTATCGGGCTGGAACGCACCGCCCTGCTGGCCATGGCCCTGGCGTCGGCCGGCCTGCTGCTGCGCTCGATGGCCGGCGGCGTGGGCAGCCTGCTGTTCGGCTCGATCGTAGCGTTGGCCGGCATGGGTATCGGCAACGTGGTGGTTCCGCCGCTGGTGAAGCGTTATTTCGCCAACCGCGTGGGCACGGTCAGCACCCTGTACATCACGGTGCTGCAGATCGGCACGATGGTGCCGGCGCTGCTTGCCGTGCCGCTGGCCGAACAGACCGGCTGGCGCGTCTCGCTCGGCATCTGGTCGATCTTCGCCGTGGCCGCCGCCCTGCCCTGGATCGCACTGGCCCGCCGCCGCCCGCACCCGGACCCGCTGGAGGCCGTGGCCGACCCGACCGCCCAGCCACACGGCAAGGTCTGGCGCACCCCGCTGGCCTGGGGCATGGCACTGATGTTCGGCATGACCTCGCTGATGACCTATTCGATGTTCACCTGGCTGCCGCGCATCGTGGTGGAAGCCGGGGCCACGCCGCGCTTCGGCGGGATCATGGTGGCCATCTTCGCCGGGCTTGGCCTGCTGCCGTCGCTGACCATGCCGGCGCTGGCGGTGCGCCTGCGCAACCCGTTCCCGCTGGTGATCGTGGGCTTCTGCGCCTTCGTGATCGCGTTTGCCGGCTTGCTGTTCGCGCCGATGCAGGCGCCGTGGCTGTGGGCGGTGCTGCTGGGCATTGGCCCCTCGACCTTCCCGCTGGCGCTGACCCTCATCAACCTGCGCACGCGCACCCCGGCCGGTTCGGCGGCGCTGTCCGGTTTCATGCAGGGCGTGGGCTATGCCTTCAGCTGCCTGGGGCCGTTCCTGTTCGGCTGGCTGCATGCCGTCAGCGGCGGCTGGCACCTGCCGTTCGGCTTCCTGCTGCTGTGTGCCGTGATCCTGCTGTGCGCGTCGTGGGTGGCGTGCAAGCCGCAGAAGCTGGAAGACGTGTGGTGACCTGACAACACTGGGGCGTGTCTTCGCCGGGCATCGCGGGGACGTCGCTACGCCCAGACCCGTAGGGACACGCCATGCGTGTCCGGGCGTGGTGGGTGGCTCGATGTACACGCGTTGTACGCACCTTGTGACGTAGCGTGTCTGTAACTGACCTGCCGTGCGGGTGGCTGGGGTCGGCAGACCTCCGGGGATCCCGTCCTGCGGGGGCCGATGAACGGTTTCAGGGTGTACAGACCCCGGGAACAGCGCCGTGGCGGCGGCCGGATGGTCTTGTAAATCAATACGTTGAAGCATTGATCGCGTCTGTTCCCACAGCTGCGGAGGCCGAAGTGCGTGTTAATTATTTGTCAGCAAAGGCCAACTAAGGCACGATTGGCATGTGATGTGCGTCACATTTCTCGCACAACAAGATTCTTTTGAAGGGATGCTCCCGGGGGTTCCATGTTCAACCATCGGCCGCTGGCGCTCTGCGTCGGCCTGGCATGCGCCACACTCAGTCTGTCCGCTCCGGCCGCCCCTGCGGCAACGTCGCGGGCCGACCACCTGGCTGAGATCAGCCAGTACCGCGACCAGGCCCGCTGGCTCGACGCCCTCGCCGCGATCGAGCGCGCGCAGGTGGATGCGCCTGGCGATGACCTGCTGTACCGGCTGCAGGTGCTCAGCCTGTCCGATATCGGTAATGCCCACCGCGCGTGGCAGATGTACCAGGCGCGCCCGGACCTGTTCGACGACGCCCAGAAACAGCGCTTCGAGGCCAACTACCTGGCCAAGCGGGTGGGCTGGAGCCTGGCCTACGGCGCCAGCGAAGACACCCGCCTGGACGAGGCCGAAGACGCGCTGGCGCAGATGGAGCGCTACCTGCAGCGCGACGGCCTGACCGTGCAGACCGCGCCGCTGCGGATCCGCTACGACCGCCTGATCCTGCTCAACCGGCTGGGCCGGCATGAGCAGCTGCGCGACGAATACCGCGCCCTGCTGGCCGACGGCCACGAGGTGCCCAACTACCTGATGGCCGCCGTCGGCGATTCGCTGATGGCCAGCCAGCACCCCGATGAAGCCATTCCGGTGCTGGAAGCCGCGCTCAAGGCCGACCCCGGCCGCAGCGAAGTGCATTCCGAACTGGCCTACGCACACCTGGAAAGCGAGCGCGCCGACACCGCCATCGGCGTACTCACCCAATGGCAGGCGCAGGAGCCGGCGTGGCGCTGGGCCAAGGGCGCGCGCGCACCGTATGCGAACTGGCCGCGTTACGAAGCCGACCTCAACCTGTCCATGATCCGCGCCTACAGCGGCCAGCTGCCCACCGCCCAGCACGACCTGGAGAAGATGGTGGAACTGGCGCCGGCCAACGGCGGCACCCAGTCCTCGCTGGGCAACGTGTACATGATGCGCGGCTGGCCGCGGCGGGCGCTGGAACGCTATAGCATGGCCAACACGCTGGACCCGCGCGACGTCTCGGCGCGCCTGGGCCAGTACGACGCCTACGTGGAACTGCAGCGCGACGATCTTGCCCGCCCCATCCACGATTCGCTGCTGGAGCGCTACCCCAACCAGCCCTCGGTGCAGCGCATGGACCGCAGCTGGAAGGCGCACCGCGGCTGGCAGCTGCATGCCTATGCCGAAGGCGGGCGCAGCGAAGGCGGTGGCGGCACCTCGCCACTGGGCAACGACGATGCGCGTTACGGCGTGGAACTGCAGTCACCGGTGATCGACGACCGCTGGCGCGTGGTGACCTTCGCCGACCGCCGCAGCGTGGATTTCCAGGACCAGACCATCCGCCCGCTGTGGGTTGGGTTGGGCACCCGCTACCGCTTCGGCCAGGCCGATGCGGAGCTGTTCGTCAACCGCGCCAACGACGATATCGGCGACACCGGCCTGAGCGGCGCCTTCGGCTGGCAGTTCAACGACCGCTGGCATGCCGGCGTCACCGCCGCGCGCAACGCCGCCGATGCCTCGCTGCAGGCGCGCGTGTCGGGCATCACCGCCGACAGCGTGGCCGTCGCGGTGGACTATCGCCGCAACGAACTCACCCACTGGAGCGCCGGTGCCAGCCAGTTCCGCTACGACGACGGCAATCGCCGCGACACGCTCAGCACCAGCATCGAACAGCGGCTGCTGACCCGCCCCACCCTGCTGCTGGATGGCCTGGGCAGCCTGTACGCCAGCCGTGGCAGCCGCGATGACGTGCCCTATTTCAACCCGTCCGAAGACCGCTCGGTCGAGATCGGGCTGCGCGTGGACCAGCAGCTGTGGCGCCACTACGAGCGTCACTTCCGCCACCGTCTGACGGTGTCGCTGGGCAACTACTGGCAGCAGGGCTTCGGCAGCGCGCTGGTGCCTTCGGCCGAGTACCGCCACGAGTGGCAGCTGGCCGATGGCCGCATCTTCGAGTACGGCGTGAGCTGGTCGCGACCGGTCTACGACGGACAACGTGAACGACATATCGGCCTCGACGCCGGTCTGCGCTGGGGGCAATGAGATGCGACACATGGACTTGAAGCGCTTCACCTCCTGGCTGCTGCTGGCCGTGCTGGCCGTGTGTGCCAGCGCGCAGGCCGCGCCGCCGGTACTGGACTCGGCCGACAACGGCCTGCTGGTGCTCAGCTACCACGACATCCGCGATGACGTGGCGACCAAGGGCGACCCGGATGCGTATTCGGTAAGCACCCAGAACTTCGCCGCGCACCTGGACTGGCTGTCGGCGCATGGCTACCACCCGGTGTCGCTGTCGCAGCTGATCACCGCCTCGCAGGGCGGCACGCCGCTGCCGACCAAGCCGGTGCTGCTGACCTTCGATGACGGCCTGCGCAGCGTGTACACCAAGGTGTTCCCGCTGCTGCGCGCCTACAACTACCCGGCGCTGGTGGCGGTGATCACCGACTACGTGGACATGCCGGCCGGCCGCCAGATCGACTACGGCTACCGCCCCTTCACCCACGACGACTTCCTGACCTGGGAGCAGATCCGCGAGATGCAGCGCAGCGGCCTGGTCGAGCTGGCCAGCCACACCGACAACCTGCACCACGGCGTGCAGTCCAACCCGCAGGGCAACTCGACCCCGGCGGTGATCACGCGCACCTACGACCCGGCCACGCAGCAGTACGAAACCGCCGCACAGTACGAAGCCCGCCTGCGTACCGACCTGGGCCTGAGCGTGAAGCGCATCCAGGACAATGTGGGGGTCAGCCCGAAGGCGATCGTGTGGCCGTACGCGGCCTACAACGCACTCAGCAACAGGATCGCCGAAGATCTGGGCATGCCGGTGTCGTTCGACCTGGAAGGCCGCAGCACCCCGGTCACGCGCGACCTGCACGGGTTGGCGCGGTTGCTGGTGACCGGCAACCCGGCGGTGACCCAGCTGGCCTACGAACTGCGCCGCGACGTGGAACGCGACGGCATGCGCGCCCTGCAGATCGACCTGGACGCGGTGTACGACACCGACCCGGTGCAGCAGGCGAAAAACCTGGACGCGCTGATCGACCGGGTCAAGAAGATCGGCCCGACCCACGTGTTCCTGCAGGCGTTCGCGGATCCGGACGGCAACGGTTCGGCCGATGCACTGTACTTCCCCAACCGCCACCTGCCGATGCGCGCGGACCTGTTCAACCGCGTGGCCTGGCAGCTCAAGACCCGCGCCGGCGTGAAGGTGTACGCGTGGCTGCCGGTACTGGGCTATGAACTGAAGGACCCGGCCATCCGCGCGGCGCTGGCGATCGAGAGTCCGGAGAAGGACGGCATTTTCCGGCTCGACTTCACCCAACCGAAGGTGCGGCGGATCATCGACGACGTCTACGAAGACCTGGCCATCAACTCGTATTTCGAGGGCCTGCTGTTCCATGACGATGCCTACCTGCGCGATACCGAGCTGGCCAACCTGCCGCAGGAGGGCGACGACGGCGCGCGTACCCAGGCGCTGATCGACTTCACCCTGGAGCTGCGCACCGCCGCGCAGCGCTGGCGCCCGAAGCTGGCCACTGTGCGCAACCTGTACGCGCAGCCGGTGCTGCAGCCGCAGAGCGCCAGCTGGTTCGCCCAGCGCCTGGACCTGTTCAACAAGGCCTACGACCACACCGCGTTGATGGCGATGCCGTGGATGGAAGGCAGCCGCAATCCGGAGAAGTGGCTGGACCGGCTGGTGGTGGCCGTGCGCGAGCACGACCCGCAGTTGTCGCAGACGATGTTCGAACTGCAGACGGTGGACTGGCGCACGCAGACGCCGATTTCCGGGGAACGCCTGCGCGCGCAGATCCGACGCCTGCAGGCGCAGGGCGTGCGTCATTTCGCCTGGTACCCGGACGACTTCATTGGCGGCCGGCCGTCCACCTACGATGCGCGCGCAGCGATGTCGGCACGCACCTTCCCGTACGAGGAAAAGTGAGGCCGCCATGCATCCGCTCCTCTATCTGCTGTTCCAGTTCGCCTTCTTCTACCCGATGGTGATGGCGTTCTTCTGGATGTCCGGCGGGCTGTATTACTTCTTCCGCCGCGAACGCAAGGCGCGCCTGCGCGACGACCCGCCGCCGATGACGTACTACCCGTTCGCGTCGATCCTGATTCCCTGCCACAACGAATCGGACAACCTGGACGATACGCTCGGGGCTGCACTGGCGCAGAACTACCCGGACTTCGAGGTGATCGCCATCAACGATGGCAGCCGCGACGATACCGGCGCGCGGCTCGATGCCCTGGCGGCCATGCACCCGCGCCTGCGCTTGGTGCACCTGGACCGCAACCTGGGCAAGGCCAATGCATTGCGCATGGGCGCGCTGGCGGCGCGCTCGGAATACCTGGTCTGCATTGACGGCGATGCGATGCTGGAGGAACACGCCACCCACTGGATGGTGTGGCACCTGACCTCCGGCCCGCGCGTGGGCGCGGTGACCGGCAACCCGCGCATCCGCAACCGCTCCACCCTGCTGGGGCGGCTGCAGGTGGCGGAATTCTCGTCGATCATCGGCATGATCAAGCGCGCGCAGCGCGTGTACGGGCGCATCTTCACCATTTCCGGGGTGATCGCCGGGTTCCGCCGCACGGCGCTGCACCGCATCGGCTACTGGGCCGATGACATGATCACCGAAGACATCGACATCAGCTGGCGCCTGCAGCTGGACCATTGGGACATCCGCTACGAGCCCAATGCGCTGTGCTTCATCCTGATGCCCGAGACCCTCAAGGGACTCTGGCGGCAGCGCCTGCGCTGGGCCCAGGGCGGTGTGGAAGTGCTGCTGCGGCACGGCCGCTCGCTGTTCGACTGGCGCAAGCGGCGCATGTGGGGCGTGCTGCTGGAGTACATCCTGAGCGTGGTGTGGGCGTACACGATGCTGACCATCATCGTGCTGTGGGCGCTGGGCAAGTTCATCCCGCTGCCGCCGCAGCTGTACATCGCCACGCTGCTGCCGCAATGGCATGGCGTGATCCTGGCGCTGGTGTGCCTGCTGCAGTTTGCCAGCAGCCTGATCATCGACCGTCGTTACGAAACGCATATTGGACGTAATTACTTCTGGGTGATCTGGTACCCGATGGCGTACTGGCTCATCAGTCTGTTCACGACCCTGGTGGCCCTGCCCAAGACGCTGATGAAGCGCCGTGGCAAGCGGGCGATCTGGGTCAGTCCTGACCGGGGCATACGATGAACGCCACAAAGCCGACCCGCCGTTACGATTCGCGCCTGATCCGCAAGACGCGCCAGCAGCCCCGCCTGCAGCGCACCGCCTGGGGGTTTGTGACCATCGCCTTCTGGGGGTTCTACTTCTACCTGTGGGCGCCGCTGGTGACGGCGCTGTCCTGGCTGCTGGGTGGCCAGCTGGCGTGGCTGCAGCTGTACGAATACAAACAGCGGGTGGACCCGTTCATCGTGATCGCGCTGCCGGTGATGCTGGTGTGCTGCTCGGTGCTGCTGATCGCGTGGGCCGAGTACAACCGGCTGCGGTTTGCCGGCAAGGAACGGCGCAACCCGCGCGAGGATGTGTCGCTGGACGAGATCGCGCGCAACCTGGGCGCCAGCCCGGCGCTGGCCGCGCAGCTGGCCAGTGGCAAGGCGGTGACCCTGCACATGGACGACCAGGCCCGGCCGATCGGCCTGACCGAGCAGACCCTGCCGGGCTGATCGGGGCTGATCGGGGCTGACGGGCTGACGGGCTGATCGGGGCTAACGGGCCTGACGGGGGTAGAGCCACGCCCTGCGTGGCTGGTCTTCGGCAGGCACCGCGCTCAGCCACGCAGGGCGTGGCTCTACCGCGAAATCTGCACCGCTCAGCCACGCAGGGCGTGGCTCTACCGCGAAATCTGCACCGCGCTCAGCCACGCAGGGCGTGGCTCTACCGCGAAATCTGCACCGCGCTCAGCCACGCAGGGCGTGGCTCTACCGCGCGGGATCGGCATAGCGCGCGGTCACGTCCCCATGTGTAGACATCTTCACATCACTGACCCCGCCCGGGCGTACGCTCCGCCTCGGAGACATCCCGCACTTAACTGTGAGGGGTTATGACATGTCGTCTTTCCAGACTCTGGTCGATGAAATCGCCCGGGCAACCGGTCTTGGCCAAAACGCGCGGACGTTCATCGGTGTAGTCGCCGACTACATTTTCAAACAACCCGGCGGGTTCGCCGCATTTCGAAACAAATTCGAGAATGCCGGCCTCGGCAAGATCTTCACCTCCTGGCTGTCCGGCAAACCCAACATGCATCCGGTGGATGCCAGCCAGATCCTGGATGCCAGCCAGATCCGCAGCGCGTTGGGCAACGAGGATGTGCAGCACATAGCGGAGAAGTCCGGGATTGCCAGCGGGCTGGTGCCTTCCCTGCTGGCCACCACGCTTCCGATGCTGGTGCGGGCGGTGACCGCGGGCGGCGTCATGCCCACTTCGCTGCCGGCCGGGCTGATCGAGGGCAGGCGGAAGGCAACACAGCCCTTCCGCCTCTGGCGCTGGCTGTTGCCGATCCTGGCCCTGCTGGCGCTGGCCTACTGCGGCTGGAACATGCGCAACAAGACCCCCGCCCCGCCGCGGACCACCGCCAGCACGTCCGCACCCGCGACGCCGGCGACCGCCACGCCCGTGGCCAGCACCGAGCCACGCTTCAGCTTCAGCAACAACGGCGGCAAGATCAGCGTCGCGGGCACGCTGGCCAGCGCCGCGGAGAAGTTCCAGTTGTGGGAAGCCTTGGCCGCGACCTTCGGCCGCAGCAATCTGTCGGGCCAACTCGACGTGGATGCCAGCGTGAGACCGGCAGGGTGGCTGGACCGGCTCAAGACGATGCTGCCGGATCTCAAGGCGGACGGATTGAAGTTCGCGTTCACCGGCGACAAGGCGAAACTGGATACCTCGGCCCTGCCGGTCGCCGGGCGTGCTGCGGTCAGCACGCTGTTTCAGCAACGGCTGGGCAATGTGGAGGTGGAGGGCATGTTCGATCGCGGGGTGGAGGCCATCAACAAGCTCGAGGGCGGCTACACCGCGACCGACCTGACGGCGGCGTTGAACCTCACCACGGTCACCTTCGAGACCGGGTCGGCCAGGCTGACCCGCAGCAGCCACGACATCATCGTCAAGGCCGCCGACGCCATCGAGGGCGCGCCGGCCGGGACCAAGGTCGAGGTGGGCGGTCACACCGATCGGCAAGGCGATGCAAGGGGCAACCAGGCGTTGAGCGAGCAACGTGCGAACGCGGTGGTGGACGCGTTGGTGACCCAGGGTGTGCCAGCCGACCGGTTGGTGGCGCGCGGGTTCGGGTCGAACCAGCCGCTGGCCGACAACAACACGGACGCCGGGCGCGCGAAGAACCGGCGGATCAGCTACACGGTGCGGTGATCGCTTGCAGGACGGCGATGCAGGATGCCGGCCAAGGCCCGGCATCCTGCCGTAACGACCAACGGTCGTTACCTGCCCGGTAGGTGACGACTGTTGGTCGTCACGCCCGCACCTGCCCCGCTCCGCGTACCACGAAGCGCTCCACCGTCAGCGCTTCCAGCCCCATCGGGCCGTACGCGTGGAGGCGGGTGGTGGAGATGCCGATTTCAGCGCCCAGGCCCAGTTCGCCGCCATCGGAGAACCGCGACGAGGCGTTGACCATCACCACCGCCGACCGCAGCGCCTGCACGAACCGCTCGGCCGCGGCGGCATCCTCGGTGGCGATCACTTCCGTGTGGTCCGAGCTGTACTGCTGGATGTGCGCCAGCGCCTGCGTGATGTCGTCGACCACGCGCACGGCAATGATCAGGTCCAGATACTCGGCCGCGAAGTCCTCGTCGGTGGCCAGCGCTGCTTCGGGCAGCCACTGACGTGCGCGTGCATCGGCGCGGATCTCAACGCCGCGTTCGCGCAACGCGGCGTCGGCCAACGGCAGGAACGTGGCGGCCACATCGGCATGTACCAGCAGCGTCTCCAGCGAATTGCAGGCCGACGGGCGGCTGCACTTGCCATCCACCAGCAGCGCCACCGCCTGCGGCAGGTCGGCGGCGCGGTCCACGTAGAGGTGGCACACGCCCTTGTAGTGCTTGATCACCGGCACCCGTGCATGTTCGGCCACGAACCGGATCAGCCCTTCCCCGCCGCGCGGAATCGCCAGGTCGATCAGGTCACTGAGCTGCAACAAGGCAAGCATGGTCTCCCGGCGCAGGTCTTCCACGAGGGTCAACGCCGCGTCGGGCACGCCGGCCTCGCGCAATGCGCGCTTCAGCGAGGCGGCAATGGCGGTGTTGGACTGGATGGCCTCCGAGCCGCCGCGCAGGATCACGCCGTTGCCTGCCTTGATGCACAGCGCGGCCGCATCGGCGGTCACGTTGGGGCGTGCTTCGTAGATCATGGCGATCACGCCCAGCGGCACGCGCACCTTCTGCACGCGGATGCCGTTGGGGCGCACGTCGTCGCGGGTGACCGTGCCGACCGGATCGGGCAGCGCCGCTACCTCGCGCAATGCCGCGCTGACGGCGGACAGCCGGGCCGGGTTCAGTGCCAGGCGGTCGAGCATGGCACTGCCGACGCCGTTGGCTTCGGCGGCGGCGAGATCCCGGGCGTTGGCGGCGAGGATGGTGTCGGTGTCGGCGTCCAGTGCATCGGCCATGGCGGCCAGCAGCGCGGCCTTGGCGGCGGACGAGAGCTGCGCAAGGACCTGGGCGGCGTCACGGCAGGCCAGCGCCTGGGTGCGGATATCAGCTGCGGGGCTGCCAACCATCTCAATCTCCTGGGGATAAACAGTGTAGAGCCACGCCCTGCGTGGCTGCGTGGCTGCGTGGCTGCGCGGTGCGTCGGCTGCGTTCGGCAATGCAGCCACGCAGGGCGTGGCTCTACGGGGCAATGCAGCCACGCAGGGCGTGGCTCTACGGGTGAATGCAGCCACGCAGGGCGTGGCTCTGCGGGTGCGGGTGTCGTGATGTTCACACCAGCACCAGATCATCGCGGTGGATCACGTTGCCACCATAGTTGTAGCCCAGTACGCTCTCGATGTCGCGCGAATGCCGCCCGGCCACGCGGCGGATGTCGCTGGCCGAGTACTGCGTGACGCCGCGTGCAAGCCGCACTTCGCCACCGGCGTGGCGCAGCCGCACCTCCACCATGTCGCCGCGGCGGAAGTCGCCCTCGGCACCGGTCACGCCACCCGGCAGCAGCGAGGCCCCCTTGTCGCGCAGCGCGGCGGCGGCACCTTCATCGATGACGATGGCACCGGCCTCCAGCGGCGCATGCCGCAGCCAGTACTTTCGCGCCGCATCGCGGGTCTGCCCGGCGTGGATGCGGGTACCGAACAACCGTCCCTGGGCCAGCGCGCGCACCACGTCGGCATCGCGGCCGTTGAACAGGCAGGTGTCGATGCCCACGCGACCGGCCTTGGCCGCCGCCTCCAGTTTGGTGTGCATGCCGCCGGTACCCGCACCACTGCCGGCACCCCCCGCCATGGCCAGCACCTCGATGGTCAGCTCGGGCACGTCATGGATCGGCCGCGCCTGCGGGTTGCGGCGCGGGTCGGCGCTGTACAGGCCGTCGATGTCGGTGGCGATGAACAGCACGTCCGCATCGATCAGGGCCGCCACCGTGGCCGCCAGGTTGTCGTTGTCGCCGAGCTTGAGCTCGTCCACGGATACCGTGTCGTTCTCGTTCACCACCGGCAGCGCGCCCAGCCGCAGCAGCTCATTGAGCGTGGCGCGTGCGTTGAGATAGCGTCGGCGGTTGCGCAGGTCGTCGTGGGTGAGCAGCACCTGCGCCACCGGGCGTTCGAAGAAGCGCTGCCACAGCCCGATCAGCTGCGCCTGGCCGAGCGCGGCCAGCGCCTGGCGCGCGGCCATGGCGGCGCCTGCCTCGATCGCACGCGGCACGATCGCGCGCCCTGCGGCCACCGCGCCCGACGACACGATCACCACCTCGCGCCCGGCGAGCACGTTGGCCGAAACGAACTGCGCCAGGCCCAGCGCATGCCGCGGCGACAGCCCGCCCCCATCGGCAGCCAGCAGACTGCTGCCGACCTTGAGCACGGCGCGCTTCCAG
Source organism: Stenotrophomonas sp. KH_036_B (assembly GCF_057839485.1). Classification (NCBI taxonomy): domain Bacteria; kingdom Pseudomonadati; phylum Pseudomonadota; class Gammaproteobacteria; order Lysobacterales; family Lysobacteraceae; genus Stenotrophomonas; species Stenotrophomonas sp. KH_036_B. Next base: position 2,834,507 of record NZ_CM174491.1, read on the forward strand.
CCAGGCACGGGCTGTTCGGGAAACGGGGACTGCACGGGACCCAGGCTCATCGCAGCGGCGCCCTCAGCGGGTGGACCATTCGTGGACGGTCGCGGTGGCGCTGCCCAGGGTCATCAGTGGATCGGCATCGACGATGGCCTGCGCGGCGGCGCAGTCGGCCACGTTGTGCAGCACGTAGGCGCCGCCGGTCTTGTCGGTGAAGCCGCCGGTGAGGAGCAGCTGGTCGCGGGTGCGCAGCTCGTCCAGGAAACGAACGTGCTCGGTACCCGCGTCATCGCGGAACTCGGGGGTGCGGGTAACCAGTACGAGATAGCAGATCTTCATGCGGATTTCCGTTGATTCATGCCGATACAGGAACGGCGGCCAGTGGCCGCCGTTCTGCGTTACACCAGCGCCGCCCAGCGCGCGCGCAGTTCATCCAGCCGCAGGTCGGCGGCCGCGCCGGGCGACACGCGCGCGGCCAGACTGCCTTCGGGCGTGCGCCCCTGCCCCGCCGTGTCCGATGCCGCCGCCGCGGCCTTGTAGGCCTCGCGGAACGGCACGCCGGCCACGGCCGCTTCCACGGCAACGTCAGTCGCATACATGCCGGAGTCGATGGCCGCGCGCAGCTTGTCTTCGCGCCACTCCAGGTTGGCCAGCAGCGCCGGCAGCAGTTCCAGCGCCGCCAGGCCACGGCCGAAGCCGTGGAAGATGGCGCCCTTGCTGCCCTGCAGGTCGCGGTGGTACCCCGACGGCAGCGACAGCAGCTGCTCGATCTCGGTACGCGCGGCGGCCACGCTGGCATGGGTGGCGCGCATCAGTTCGATCACGTCCGGGTTGCGCTTGTTGGGCATGATCGAGCTGCCGGTGGTGTACTGCGCCGGCAGCGCCACGAAGCCGTACTCGCCACTGGTGAACAGCGACAGGTCCCACGCCAGGCGCCGCAGGTCCAGGGTGGCACCGCCCAGCGCCTCCAGCGCGGCCAGTTCGAACTTGCCGCGCGACAGCTGCGCGTAGATCGGCGACACCTGCATGCGCGCAAAGCCCAGCGCATGGGTGGTGTGCGCGCGGTCCAGCGGCAGGTTGACGCCGTAGCCGGCGGCGGTGCCCAGCGGATTGGCGTCCACCAGCGCGAAGGTGTCGTGTGCGCGGGTGGCGTTGTCGATGAAGGCTTCGGCCCAGCCGGCCCACCACATGCCCGCCGAGGACACCACGGCGCGCTGGATGTGGGTGTAGCCCGGCACCGGCAGGTCCTTCTCGGCCTCGGCACGGTCGAGCGCGACCTTGGCGATCTCGCGGCTCAGTTCGCCCACACGCCGCAGCTTGTCCTTCAGCCACAAACGGGTAGCCACCAGGATCTGGTCATTGCGGCTGCGGCCGGTGTGGATCTTGCGGCCGGCATCGCCGAGGCGCTCGGTCAACCGCGCCTCGATGGCCGAATGGCAATCCTCGAACCGCTCGTCGAGCACGAAGGCGCCGCTGCGGAAATCGTCGGCCAGGACGTCCAGCTCGCGCTGCAGGTCGGTACGCTCGGCGGTATCGAGGATGCCGATGTTCTCCAGGCCCTGCGCGTGCGCCTTGCTGGCGGCAACGTCGTAGAGGAAGAACTCACGGTCCAGGATGACGTCATCGCCAGCCAGGAAGGTCTGGATCTTCGCGTCTACCGCCACGCCGGGCTTCTGCCAAAGAAGGTCTGCCATGTCTTGCTCCAATCAATGCGGAATTGCGGTGAGTTCGTCCAGGCCCAGGGCCAGGTTGAGGTTCTGCATGGCCTGGGTGGCCGCGCCCTTGAGCAGGTTGTCCAAGGTCGCCACGACGACCACGCGCTTGCCGCCCGGGGCCACGTCGAAGCCGCCGATCTGCACGCCGTGGCGGCCGGCGATGCGGCTCACCCACGGCGCTTCGTCGAGGATTTCGACCAGCGCCTCGTTGGCATAGAAGCGACGGTAGGCGTCCACGATCTGCTCGCGGCTCAGCGGCTGCTGCAGCCACAGGTTGACGGTCATGGTGATGCCACGGAAATGTGGTGCCACGTGCGGCATGAACTCCACCGGCACGCGCAGGTGCGCGGTGACTTCGCGCTCGTGCACGTGGTTGGTGAGCGCATACGGCATGAGGTTGTCGCGCAGCAGTTCGGGGTTGTTCTTGTCCGACGGGCTGGTGCCCGCACCGGAGTACCCGGAGACGCCGAAGCACTGCGGCGGGCCGGCCAGCTGGTCCAGCAGCGGGCTGATCGCCAGCTGCATGGCGGTGGCGTAGCAGCCCGGATTGCTGATGTGCGTCTGCCCGGTGTAGTCGCCGCGGGTCAGTTCGGGCAGACCGTAGTACCAGCTGCCCTCGAAGCGATGGTCGGCCGACAGGTCGACGATCACGGTGCCCGGTCGCGCGGCGTCCAGCGCAGCCACGAACGGCGCGGAGAGGTTGTTGGGCAGCGCCAGGATCACCGCGTCCACGCCCTTGGCGGCAACGGCGTCGGCATCGAGATTCTCGAAGGCGATATCGCCGGTGATCTCGGGATAGTGCTCACCCACGCGCTGCCCGGCCAGCTCGCGCGAGGACACGAAGCCCAGCGACAGCTGCGGATGCGCGGCGATCAGTTTGACCAGCTCGGCGCCGGTATGGCCACGGGCACCGACGATGCCGATGGTGAATGTTGCTTTGGAAGTGCTCATGCGTGTGCGTCCAGGCGGTCCTGCAGGGCGCGCTTCACGTCCTGCCATTCCGAATCGATGATGGAGAAGACGACCGTGTCGCGCGGGGTGCCGTTGGGGTGACGCTTGTGGTTGCGCAGCACGCCTTCCTGGGTAGCGCCCAGCCGCGCGATCGCCGCGCGCGATGCAGCGTTGTGCGAGCTGGTTTCAAACGCCACGCTGATGCACTTCAACCGCTCGAAGGCGTGGGTAAGCAGCATCAGCTTGGCCTGTGTGTTCACGCCGGTGCGCTGCGCGGAGGGGCCGTACCAGGTGTAGCCGATGCTCAGCCGCGGCACGTCTTCCTCCAGCGCGTAGTAGCGGGTGCTGCCCACCACGTTACCGTCTACGTTGAGCACCGCGAACGGCAGCACCTTGCCTGCGGCCTGGTCCTGCAGCGCCGCCTGCACATACCCGGTCATGGTCTTGGCGCTGGGGACCTGCGCGTACCACAGCTCGGACAACGCGCCGTCGCCCAGCGCACCGCGCAGACCGTCGATGTGGGCCATCTGCAACGGCTCCAGCCGTGCATGCCGGCCGTCCAGCGTAGGGACCTTGGTCCAGTCGGCATGATTCATGGGGTCAGCCCTCCAGGCTCGGGGTGCGCGTGGCGCAATGGTCGACATAGGTGCGGATGCGATCAAAGCCATCGGCGCCGAACCAGAACACCTTCCAATGGTCCTGCTTGTAGCAGCCATCGGATTCGGCGTAGTAGAAATGATTGATCGGGTTGCCGTGGCGCGAGCGCCAGAACAGCTGCGGGGTTTCGTCCAGCATCACGTTCCAGACCGCGCGGCCCAGGCCTTCGCCCTGCGCGTCGTCGAGCACGGCGAACTTGTCCAGGTACACGCCCTCGGCCTCGTCGGTGAGGATCACCGCGGCGCGGTAGTTCTCGCTGACGTAGGCGCGCAGCAGCCGGGTCTTGTCGAAGTAGTGCGGCACCAGCGTGCGGCCGAAGCTGGACTCGATCAGGCCCTTCAGCCGCGGCAGGTCGAGTTCGCTCCAGTCGGTGGCGCGCAGTACGCGCTCACCCTTGCGCACCAGCGTGCCGGAGCCCTTGTGGGTGAACAGTTCCTTGGCCAGGTCTGCGGGCCGAGTGATCGACACCGACGACTCCAGCGGCAGGCGGTCCAGCAGATCCTTGATCTGTTCGATCTTGACCCGCATGCCACCGTGGATCCACGGCTGCTGCATGAGCTGGTCGTACTCGGTGGACAGGTTGATCGAGTCGATCACGTTGCCCTCTTCGTCGAGCAGGCCACCGGTGCCGGTAAGGAAGATGATCTTGTACGGCTGCAGTTCCTGCACCAGCTCGTTGGCGGCGAAGTCGGCGTTGACGTTGAGGATCTGCCCGCAGCGGGTCTCGCCCAGGCTGGTGATCACCGGGATGGAGCCGGCCCGCAGGCTGGCTTCGATCGGTGCGAGGTTGACCTTCTTCACCTCGCCCACCAGGCCGTAGGTGGCCTGGTCCAGGTACTCGGCCTCGAACACGCCGCCGGTGATGGAGGTGGCGCGTGCGCCGTTCTGCTGCAGCGCTTCCACCAGCTGCAGGTTGGAGGCCTGGAACACCCGGCGCACGATGGCCAGGCCTTCCGGCGAGGTCACGCGCAGGCCGTTGACGGTTTCCTTGACGATCCCCGCTGCCGACAGCTCGGCATCCAGCTGCGGGCCGGCGCCGTGCAGCACGATCGGGGTGAGGCCGACTTCCTGCAGGAACGACAGCGAGGACGTCAGCGCATCGAGGTCGTCGCGCAGCACCGCGCCGCCGACCTTGACCACGGCGAAGCGCTTGGCGTCCACCTGTGAGAAGCGCTTGAGGTACTGGCTGATCTCTTTCGCGCTGGCCATGCTCGAGAGCAGGCGCACGATGGTCTGGCGGGTCTGGCGGTGGGGCTGGAGGGCAGGAGACATGTCGGTTTCATCACAGGCGGCGGTCGCCGCGTTGCAGGTCCGACCGGCAAAGCCGGGCGGCATGTTCAAGGGTCAGGCGCGGGCGCTGATGATGCGGTGCACGGCGTCGGTGTAACGCTGCAGCTGCTCAAGCGTCACGAACTCATCGGCGGTGTGGGCCTGGGCGATGTCACCCGGGCCATACACCAGGGTGGTGTAGCCACCGGCCGAGAACAGCGAGGCTTCGGTCCAGAAGTCCACGGCGTTGCCGATCGGCAGGTCCAGCGCATCGGCCACGTCGCGTGCGAGCAGGCGGCGGTTCTCCGCCTCGGCAATGTCGCCGGCCGGCAGGCTGGGGCCACGGAAGGTTTCGGTGAACAGCGCGGCCTCGGGCTCGGCGAAACCGGCAAAGGTGGCCAGCAGCGCGTCGATGTCCATCGACGGCAGCGGGCGGAAACCAAACCGCAGTTCGGCGGCCGGGGCGATCATGTTGGCCTTGATGCCGCCTTCGACCCGGCCGATGTTGAAGCGCAGCCCGGTGAGGCCGCCGAAGCGTGCATGCGCCAGCGATTCCACGTGGTCCAGCGCGCGGTTGCCCCAGCGCATGGCCTGGTGCAGTGCACTGGCGGCCGCGTCCTGCTTGCCGGAGGCATGCCCGGCGCGGCCGGCGAAGTTCATCAGCACCGAACTGATGCCACGGTGCGCGAGCACCGCTTCGCTCATGGTCGGCTCGGCCACCAGCACGGCGTCGTAAGGAATGCCGCGCGCCAGGAAGGCGGCGATGCAGCGCGGGTCGTTGGCTTCCTCGTCGCTGGAAAACAGGAACGCGGCGTCGCCATCGCTGGCATTGGCCGCGGCCACCAGTGCGGCGGCCGCGCCCTTGATGTCGCAGACACCCAGCCCGATCACGCGGTCATCGCTACGCCGCATCACGTGCGGGTCGGCGCTCCAATGCGGGGAATCGGGCACGGTGTCCAGGTGCACGTTGAACAGGTACCGCGGCGTGCCCCGCACCGCATACAGGCTGACCGCACCGTCGCCATGGTCGATCACGTCCACGTTGAACCCGGGCAGGTTCGCGCGCAGGTAATCGAAGATGCCACCGGTGGTGATCGCGCGCGGCGGATTGCGGGTGTCGAAGGACACCAGTGCCTGCAGGTGGTTGAGGGTCTGTTCCAACATGTGTCTGAAAATCCATCAAGGAGGGTAGTGCCGGCCGCTGGCCGGCTCTGCAAGCCCGTAGTGCCGGCCACCGGCCGGCTCTGCAAGCCCGTAGTGCCGGCCACCGGCCGGCTCTGCAAGCCCGTAGTGCCGGCCGCTGGCCGGCTCTGCAATGATCCGGCCGTGCTGGGAGCCGGCCAGCGGCCGGCACTACGTTAAATCGGCTTTACGAGGAGCCGGCCAGCGGCCGGCACTACGTTAAATCAGCTTTACGAGGAGCCGGCCAGCGGCCGGCACTACGTAAAATCGGCTTTACGAGGAGCCGGCCAGCGGCCGGCACTACGTGAAATCGGCTTTGCGAGGAGCCGGCCAGCGGCCGGCACTACGCGGAGCCGGGCACGCGTCAATCGCGGTCAGCCGCGATTGACCTGCGCGTACACGGTAGAGCTCATGCCGAACAGCTTGATGAAGCCTTCCGCCTCTTCCACGCCCCAATCGGCCGACTGCGCGTAGGTGGCGCCCTTGGTGTTGAGCAGGTGCGGCGACTTCACCGCCACCGCGTCCACGCGGCCACCACGGGTTTCCAGCACCACTTCGCCGTTGACCTTGGTCTGCGAGGACTTCAGGAATGCTTCGATGTCGGTCTTGAGCGGGTCGTGGTAGAAGCCTTCGTACACCAGCTCCACCCACTTGCGGGCCACGTCGGGCTTGAAGCGGTTCTGTTGCTTGGTCAGCACGGCATCTTCCAGCGCGCGGTGCGCGGCCAGCAGCGAGACCAGACCCGGCGCCTCGAACACGATGCGGCCCTTCAGGCCGATCACGGTGTCGCCGGTGTACACGCCACGGCCCACGCCGTAGGGCGCGAACAGCTTGTTGAGCTTGGCCAGGATCTGCTCACCCGGCAGCGCCTTGCCATCCAGCTCGACCGCTTCACCTTCGACGAACGTCAGGGTCACGGTCAGCGCCTCGGCCGGCCATTCGCTGCGCGGTGCGCACCAGCCGCGTGCGCCTTCGCCCGGGGCTTCCCAACGGTCGATCTCGCCGCCGGACATGGTCAGGCCCAGCAGGTTTTCATTGATGGTGTAGGCCTGCTGCTTGGCGCGCACGCCGAAGCCGCGCTCTTCCAGGTACTTCTGCTCGTAGGCGCGGGTCTGGGTGTGTTCCTTCTGGATTTCGCGGATCGGCGCGACGATCTGGTAGTCGCCCAGCGCCTTCACGGCCAGGTCGAAGCGGACCTGGTCGTTGCCCATGCCGGTGCAGCCGTGGGCAATGATGTTGGTACCCAGTTCGGCGGCGCGCTTGAGCGCGGCATCGACGATCAGGTAACGGTCCGACACCAGCAGCGGGTACTGGCCCTGGTAGCCCTCGCCGGCCCACACGAACGGCTTGACGAAGCCACTCCAGATCGCCGGGCCACCGTCGACGGTGACATGGCTGGCCACGCCCAGTTCGGCGGCGCGCTTTTCGATGAAATCGCGCTCTTCGTCATCCACGCCGCCGGTGTCGGCGAACACGGTGTGCACGGCATAGCCGCGTTCCTGCAGGTAAGGCACGCAGAAGCTGGTGTCGAGTCCGCCGGAGAAGGCCAGGACGATGTCTTTCTTGCTCATGGAGGTAGGGTCCGAAATGGGGGGCGGAAATGGGAAACGGTTATTGCGTTCTGGATCGTAGCGCCACGCCCTGCGTGGCTGCGTTTGGTTCTGGTGTAGAGCCACGCCCTGCGTGGCTAGCCGACTAACAGTCGGCTCTACCGTCGGCGGTAACCCGCCGACCGCGGCCGGTGGCCATCACCGGCCGGCCAGCGCCGACATGATCGCCTTCTGCACGTGCAGGCGGTTCTCGGCTTCGTTGATCGCAATGCACTGTGCGGAGTCCATGACGCCGTCGGTTGCCTTGACGTTGCGACGAAGCGGCAGGCAATGACTGAACACGCCGTTGTTGGTCATGGCCATCTTGGCCTCGTCCACGATGAAGTGCTTGTACTGGTCGCGGATGGGCTTTTCCGGTTCCCAGTTGCCGAAGAACGGCAGCGCGCCCCAGCTCTTGGCGTAGACCACGTCGGCACCGGAATAGGCGCTGGCGATGTCATGGCTGATCTTCAGCGAACCGCCGCTCTCGGCGACGTTCTGCTCGGCCCAGCCCATGTAACGGTCGTCCAGGATGTAGTCGGCGGTCGGGCACAGCAGGGTCACGTCCATGCCCATGCGGGTGGCGATGGTCAGCGCCGAGTTGGCCACTGCGGTGTTCAGCGGCTTGGGGTGATAGGTCCAGGTCAACACGTACTTCTTGCCGCGCAGGTCCTGGGTGCCGAAGTGTTCCTGCAGCGCCATCACGTGGGCCAGTTCCTGGCACGGGTGGGTGATGGTTTCCATGTTGATCACCGGCACCGGCGAGTACCTGGCGAAGGCCTTGAGCACGATGTCCTCGCGGTCCTGCGCCCAGTCGATGAACTTCGGGAACGCGCGCACGCCGATCATGTCGACGTAGCGGCCCAGCACCTTGGCCACCTCGGCCACGTGCTCTTCGGTGTCGCCGTCCATCACAGTGCCCAGGTTGAACTCGATCGGCCATGCGTCCTTGCCCGGCTGCAGCACGATCGCGTGCCCGCCCAGCTGGAAGGCACCCAGCTCGAAGCTGGTGCGGGTGCGCATGGAGGGATTGAAGAACACCAGGGCAATCGACTTGCCCTTGAGCTCGTCGCCCAGCTTGTTGCGCTTGAACAGCGCGGCCTGGGTCAGCAGGGCATCCAGGTCGGTGCGGCTCCAGTCCTGGGTGTTCAGGAAGTGCTTCAGGGACATCGATCGATCCTTTGAGGCGGGGTTCAATGGAAGAAAGGGTACAAATGCAACTTTTCAAATCGTAGAAACGAAAAAACCCAGCGCGGGGGCTGGGTTTTCCGAACAGACAGCACGAAGCTCCGGTTACCCAGCGAAAATGTGGGGTTCCGGTCGGCGGGCACGCGACGTCATGCCCGTGGCCATACGGGCGGCGCTGGTGTCGTGCTGGAAGTCGGTGAGTTTCATGGCCGCCAATCTTTGCATGTGGTTGACGCCGGCGCAACCCTTGGGTGGGGCATCGGGCCGGGCGGCCGCCAGGCAGGGCCTGGCGCTACCGGACAGGGGGGGTTACGGGTTGGCTGCGCTGCCGGGCTCGGCGCCGGTCCACGGGGTGATGGAGACCCGGATCTTGAGCCGGTTGCCGGGGTCTTCCGGCAGCCGCGAACGGTACTTGGTGCCCTTGTAGACGTAATCCACGTCGTAGGCGATGGGGCGGCGGAACTCGCGGCCGACCGGGATGATGCGGCAGTCGCGGGTCAGCAGCGGCCCGTTGTTGGCGGCCGGGGCCTCCACCAGCGGGGCGCCCTCCTCGGTGGTGCCGTCTTCACGCTTGAAGATGGAGCGCACCGAATCCATGAACCGGCCGAAACGCCCCTTGTCTTCCTGCGGCTCCTCGCCGGTCACGTTGACCGGGGCCAGGGTCCGCGTCGAGACGGGTTCGCAGTGCTCCTCGGTGCGGGTGGCCCGCAGGGTCTGGAACACAGGTTCGACATTGAGTACCTGCGCGTAGTCGAACTTGACGTTCTCCACGATCACCACCCGGTTACGGACCTCGCCATCCTGGGCGCACACCATGAAGGCGGCGCTTCCCAGCAGGCAGGCCAGCGTCAGCAACGAAGCGGATTTCATTGGCAACAGGAAAGAGGACAAGGTGGATAGTTTAGGCAGTGCCAGGCACAAGGGGCTGAACATTACCCTTCCGCGACGCATCTGCCCATAGCAGGGGGTGCCGTTTGCGACGCCCGGCCACCCCCGGGTCGGGGCAAAGGGTGCCCTGGCGCGGCACGGGGCCAGCGCTGGCGGCCGTTGTGATCTAAAATCGAGGGCTTGCCCCTACTCCGCCCGGCCCCACGCCCCATGACCCTGCGCCTGCACAACAACCTGACACGCCAGCTCGAACCGTTCACCCCGCTCGATCCGACCTGTCCGACCCTGTATGTGTGCGGCCCCACGGTCTACAACTATGTACATATCGGCAACGCCCGCGGCCCGGTGGTGTTCGGGGTGCTGGCCGACCTGCTGCGGCGCCGCTTTGGCGGCCTGCGCTACGCCCGCAACATCACCGACGTGGACGACAAGATCAACGCCGCCGCGCGTGAGCAGAACGTGCCGATCTCCACGATCACCGACCGCTTCGCTGCCGCCTACCGCGAGGACATGGCGGCGCTGGGCGTGGTGCCACCGGACATCGAGCCGGAAGCCACCGCGCACATTCCGCACATCATCACGATGATCGAGCAGCTCATCGCCGCCGGGCATGCCTATGCGGCCGATGGCCACGTGCTGTTCTCGGTGGCCTCCTACGCCGACTACGGCAAGCTCTCGCGCCGCGACCCGGACGAGATGCTGGCCGGCGCCCGCGTGGACGTGGCGCCCTACAAGCGCGACCCGGGCGACTTCGTGCTGTGGAAGCCGTCCAGCGACGACCTGCCCGGCTGGGCCTCGCCGTGGGGCCGTGGCCGCCCGGGCTGGCACATCGAGTGCTCGGCCATGGCCGCCGCGCACCTGGGCGCCACCATCGACATCCATGCCGGTGGCGTGGATCTGCAGTTCCCGCACCACGAAAACGAGATCGCGCAGAGCGAGTGCGCCCACGGCGGGCAGACCTTCGCCCGGTTCTGGCTGCACAACGGCATGCTCAACTTCGGCGGCGCCAAGATGAGCAAGTCGATCGGCAACATCGAGCGGGTCCACGACCTGGTGCGCCAGCACGCGCCCGAAGCGCTGCGCTACGCGCTGCTGTCGGCCCATTACCGGCAGCCGCTGGACTGGTCCGACGCGCTGATCGAACAGTCGGTGCGGACGCTGGACCGCCTGTACGGCACGCTGCGCGATCTGGTCGACGTGCAGGCGGCGGCGGTGATTCCGGCGGAGATCGAGGCGACGCTGGACGATGACCTCAACACGCCGCAGGCGCTGGCCGAGCTGGCCCGCATTGCCGGCGAAGCGCGCAAGGCCGCGGACAACGACAAGGCGCAGTGGAAGTCGGCCCTGCTCGGCGCGGGCCTGGCGCTGGGCCTGCTGCAGCAGGATCCGGCGGCGTGGTTCGGCACGGCCAGCGGCAGCAACGACGATGCGGCCATCCAGGCCCTGATCGATGCCCGTGCGGCCGCCAAGCAGGCGCGCGACTTCGCCCGTGCCGACGCCATCCGCGACCAGCTGGCCGCCGATGGCATTGTGCTGGAAGACACCGCCCAGGGCGTACGCTGGTCGAGAAAGCGCTAACCCCGCAACAACCGTAGAGACCGCTGTGACTGATTCCCCCTTCCCGCTCGAACCCACCGCCGCTGAAGCGCAGACCGCCATTGCCGAGGAGTTCGCCTTCTTCGGCGACTGGTCGGAGCGTTACCAGTACCTGATCGACCTTGGCCGCAAGCTGCCCGCCTTCCGCGAGGAATGGAAGACGGAAGAACACCGCCTGCTGGGCTGCCAGTCGATGGTCTGGATCGTGCCGGAGGGCAATGCGGACACGCTACGCTTCCATGCGATCAGCGATTCGGCCATTGTCTCGGGCCTGATCTACCTGGCGCTGCGGGTCTATTCGGGGCGTTCGGCGGCCGAGATCCTGGCCACCGAGCCAAGCTACATCCAGGACATCGGGCTGTCCCGCCACCTCTCGCCGACGCGCAGCAACGGCGTGGCGGCGATGCTGGCGTTCATCCGAGAGACCGCGCTGGCGCAGTCGGCACCGTGAGTTCCCCTGCCCCCACCGAGGTCGGCGAGAGCGCCCTTGGCCTGCTCGCGCGGCCGGGCTTTTCGCTGCTGCTGGCCTACCGCATCCTGGCGATGCTGTCCTACCAGATCGTGGCGGTCACGGTGGGCTGGCACATCTACGAAGTGACCCGCAATCCGTTCTCGCTGGGGCTGGTGGGCCTGGCCGAGGTGCTGCCGTTCTTCTGCGTGGCGCCGTTCGCCGGCTACCTGGTGGACCACCTGCCGCGCCGGCGGCTGGGCATGGTGGCCTGCGCGGGACTGGTGCTCACTGCGGTGGTGCTGACGGCGGTGGCCAAGGGCTGGCTGCCGTTCAACGGGGTCTGGCCGATCTATGCGGCGGTGGCGATGACCGGCATGGTCCGTGCCTTCCTGTCGCCCATCTACAACGCGCTGTTCGCGCGGGTGCTGGAGCGCCATCAGTTCGCGCGCGGCGCGGGGTTGGGTTCGGTGGTGTTCCAGGCCGGCATGGTCATTGGGCCGGCCCTGGGCGGCGTGCTGGTGGCCTGGGGCGGCAAGAGCGTGGCCTACGGGGTGGCGGTGGGCGTGGCGCTGGGTGCGTTGGGCTGCCTGGCCGCGCTGCGCGTCTCCGAGCCGGTCCATACCGGCCCGGCCGCGCCGATCTTCAAGAGCATCGCCGAGGGCGGCCGGTTCGTGCTGGGCAACCGGATCATGGTCGGAGCGATGGCGCTGGACATGTTTTCGGTGCTGCTGGGCGGCGTGGTGGCCATGCTGCCGGCGTTCCTGCACGAGATCCTGCACCACGGCCCGGAGGGCCTGGGCATCCTGCGCGCGGCCCCTGCGCTGGGGTCGGTCTGCGTGGGGCTGTGGCTGGCACGGCGCCCGCTGCAGCGCCATGCGGGGCGGGTGCTGCTGTTCGCCGTGGCCGGCTTCGGTCTGTGCGTGATCGGCTTCGGGCTGTCGCACAGTTTCTGGCTGTCGGCGGTGATCCTGCTCTTCTACGGGGCCTTCGACGGGGTCTCGGTGGTGATCCGTTCAACCATCCTGCAGCTGGCCACGCCCGAGGAAATGCGCGGCCGCGTGTCGTCGATCAACGGCATCTTCATCAGCTCCTCGAACGAGCTCGGCGCGTTCTACGCCGGCACGATGGCCAAGCTGCTCGGCCTGGTCCCCGCCGTGGTGCTGGGCGGCTTCGCGGTCTTGAGCGTGGCCGGCATCACCGCCTGGAAGAACCCGACCCTGCGCCGGTTGAATCTGCGCGATCTGCAATAACTGCACCTGCAACCGCCACAGCCTGGGTCTGCTGACCTGCGTGTAGAGGGCCGGCGGGTAGCAGCAAAGACGCTGCTGTTGCCTTCAGGCCGACGACCGCCTCCAAGGCAACAAAAAACCCGGCCGAGGCCGGGTTTTCTGCGTCAATCAACAACGCGTGGGGATCAGTCGCCCTGCTGCTTCTGCAGGTGCTCCCAACGCTCCTGGGCGTCGATGGTGCGTTCGGCGGTCAGACGCGCTTCGAGGCGGTCCAGGCCGATTTCTTCGCCGGTGTCCACGCAGTAGCCGTAGTCACCGTCTTCCAGGCGCTTGAGCGTGCTGTTGATCTTGCCGATCAGCTTGCGGTAACGGTCGCGGGTACGCAGTTCCAGCGAGTTCTCGGTCTCGCGGGTGGCGCGCTCGGCTTCGTCGCCGATGTCACGTACTTCTTCCTGCAGGTTGGCGATGGTCTGCTTGGATTCTTCGACCAGTTCATTGCGCCAGGTCTGCAGGCGCTGGCGGAAATACTCCAGCTGCAGGGGGCTCATGTACTCCTCTTCCGCGCTCGGCTTGTAGCCGGCAGGCAGGATCGGACGGCCGGTGGCTTCGTCAGTCTTGTATTCCACGACCTTGACCTTGGTGCGCGGGGCCGGGGCGGACGAACGCGCGGCCACGGCAACGGCGACCTTGCCGACCGGACGCGACACGGGCTTGGGGGCGGATTCGGACTTCACGGGGGTTTTTGCAGGCGATTTCGAAACGGGCACGGGATTCTTGTTTTGCGGGGCTTTTGGCGCGGGGGCTGCCGCCACCGGCTTCGGCGCGGACGCCGGAGCAGGAGCAGGCTTGGCCGCGGCCTTGGCCGGGACAGACTTGGCCGGCGCCGGCGGAGCCGGCTTCGGTGCGGACTTCACTACGGGTGCTGCGGCCGGCTTGGCCGCCGGCTTGGTTGCCACCGGCTTGCTGGCCGGCTTGACGGCCTTTACCGGCTTGGCCGGGGCAGGCTTGGCAACCGCTTTTTTCACCGGCGCGGGCTTGGCCGCCGGGGTAACGGATTTCTTGGCCACGGTCTTGCTGGCGGGCGCGACCTTCTTCACTGGTCCTTTGACGACCGGTGCTTTGGCGACAGCCTTCTTCGCCACCGTCGTGCTGGTGGCAGCCTTCTTCACCGGCGCTTTAGCGACCACCGGCTTCTTGGCCACGGCCTTCTTGACCGCCTTGGCCGGCGCCTTGGTGGCCGACTTCTTGACGGGTGCCGTCCTGGCCGCCGGTTGTTTGGATGCAGGCTTGCCCGCCGGCTTTGCGGCCGGTTTTTTGGCAACGGACTTGGCCGCCAACTTCGTTACAACAGGCTTGGCGGTTTTCTTGGCGGCCTTGACGGCCTTCTTTGCAGTTTTTTTAGCAGCCACGAAACGCTCTTCCTTGGTTTCCCCGGGGCCCGGGAAAGCGGGCCTTTATAGCCTACCCGACCAGCAGCAGCAACCACACCGCCCACTCCGTTCAGCCGCGGAGCCGGCGGTGCCCGGTCGTCGCCCGGCTGGGGCTGGACCGACCTGCGCAGTTCGGAACCTGACCCGGCGCTGTCGCCGGGGCGGCCCGCCGCATGGATGGTGCGGGCGGGGCCAACACCCCATCCTGCGACAAATGCGGCCTTCATGCCAACTGCTCTAAGATTGGGGGGTGATCTCCCACCTGCTCATCGCCCTGCTGCGCTTCTACAAGCGCTTCATCAGCCCGCTGCTGGGGCCGCGCTGCCGCTTCATGCCCAGCTGTTCTGAATACGCCATGCAGGCCATCGCCACCCATGGCCCCGCGCGCGGCAGCTGGCTGGCCGCCCGGCGGCTGGGGCGCTGCCATCCCTTCCATCCCGGTGGCGTGGACGAGGTGCCGCCGCGCACCGCGCCCGCCGACTGCCGCTGCACAGGAAAACACTGAATGTCCGCCACGCTCATCGTCAACGCCCGCCTGGTCAACGAAGGTCGCATCTTCGACGGCGACCTGCGCATTGAAAACGGCCGCATCGCGCAGATCGGCACTGGCCTGGAGCCGCAGCCCGGCGACAGCGTGGTCGACGCCGCCGGCCGCTGGCTGCTGCCGGGCATGATCGACGACCAGGTGCACTTCCGCGAACCCGGCCTGACCCACAAGGGTGACATCGCCACCGAATCGGCCGCCGCGGTGGCCGGTGGGTTGACCAGCTTCATGGACATGCCCAACACCAACCCGCCCACGCTCAATGCCGAGGCGCTGCAGGCCAAGTACGACGCCGCTGCCGGCCGCGCGCGCGCCAACTACGGCTTCTACATGGGCGCCAGCAACGACAACCTGGCCGACATCAAGGTGGTGGACCCGAAGAACTCGCCGGGCATCAAGGTGTTCATGGGCGCTTCGACCGGCAACATGCTGGTCGACAACCCGGAAACGCTGGACGCGATCTTCAAGTACGCCCCCACCCCGATCATCACGCACTGCGAAGACACGCCGATGATCGACGCCAAGGCGAAGGAATACGCCGAGAAGTACGGCGATGCGCTGAGCGCCGAACAGCACCCGGACATCCGGTCGCGCGAGGCCTGCCTGAAGTCGTCCGAGCTGGCGGTGGCGCTGGCGAAGAAGCACGGCACCCGCCTGCACGTGCTGCACATCTCCACCGCCGATGAGCTGAAGCTGTTCGAGAAGGGCCCGCTGGTCCGCGCCGACGGCAGCCGCAAGCAGATCACCGCCGAAACCTGCATCCATTTCCTGCGTTTCGACCGCAGCGACTACGCGCGCCTGGGCAACCTGATCAAGTGCAACCCGGCGATCAAGGAAGCCAGCGACCGCGAGGCGCTGACCCAGGCCGTGGCCGACAACGTGATCGACGTGCTGGCCACCGACCACGCCCCGCACACCTGGGAAGAGAAGCAGAAGCCCTACCCGCAGGCGCCCTCCGGCCTGCCGCTGGTGCAGTACGCGCTGGTGGCGGCGCTGGAACTGGTGCATGAAGGCAAGCTGGAGATTACCCAGGTCGTGCAGAAGTTCGCCCACGCCCCGGCGCAGCTGTTCGACGTGAGCCAGCGCGGCTACCTGCGCGAAGGCTATTGGGCCGACCTGGTGCTGGTGGAGGACGTGCCGTTCACCGTCAAGCGCGAAGACGTGCTGTCCAAGTGTGGCTGGTCGCCGTTCGAGGGCACCACCTTCCGTTCGCGCATCGCTTCGACCTGGGTCAATGGCCAGCTGGCGTGGGATGGCCAGCAGCTGGTGGGCGCACCGAACGGCCAGCGCATGAGCTACGACCGCTGATGCGGGCTACCGTTTTGGGCCTGGGCCTGCTGGCCCTGGCCCCGCTGGCGGCGCTGGTCGTCGTGCCCACCCCTGCCCTGGCCCAGGCCGACGCCCGCGTGGTGTTCCCGGCCAGCGCCTCGCAGGGTGCCATGGTGATCGGCAAGGTGCCGGCCGGCAGCACGGTGCAGTACGCCGGCCGCACGCTGCGGGTGAGCGGCTATGGCAGTGTCGTGTTCGGCATCGGCCGCGATGAGCAGGGCCCGCTGCAGGTGCAGGTACAGCGCCCCGACGGCGGCAGCGAGACGGTGAGCATCGCCGTGACCGCGCGCGACTGGCCGGTGGAGCGGGTCAACGGCGTGCCGCCCAAGACGGTGAACCCGCCGCCGGCGATCGCCGAGCGGATCAAGCGCGAGCAGGCGCAGGTCACCGCCGCCCGCGCCCGCGATGACAACCGTGCCGATTTCGCCCAAGCGTTCATCTGGCCGGTGCAGGGACGCATCAGCGGCCGCTTCGGCAATGCGCGCGTGTACAACGGCCAGCCCGGGTCGGGCCATTCGGGCATGGACATCGCGGTGCCCACCGGCACCCCGGTCAAGGCGCCGGCCGCCGGCGTGGTGACCTTTGCCGGCCCGGACCTGTACCTGACCGGCGGCACGCTGTTGCTGGACCATGGCTTCGGGATCAGCTCCAACTTCCTGCACCTGTCGCGTATCGATGTGAAGGTGGGTGATCGGGTGGAACAGGGCCAGGTGATCGCCGCGGTGGGCGCCACCGGGCGTGCCACGGGGCCGCACCTGCATTGGGGCATGAACTGGTTCGATACGCGGATGGATCCGCTGCTGGTGCTCGAACGCAATCGGTAGCGGCAAACGCCACGCCGTAGAGCCACGCCCTGCGTGGCTGCGTTTTGTTCCGGCACCGCGCAGCCACGCAGGGCGTGGCTCTACCGCTTGTTTCGGCACCGCGCAGCCACGCAGGGCGTGGCTCTACCGCTTGTTTCGGCACCGCGCAGCCACGCAGGGCGTGGCTCTACCGCTTGTTCCGGCACCGCGCAGCCACGCAGGGCGTGGCTCTACCGCTTGTTTCGGCACCGCGCAGCCACGCAGGGCGTGGCTCTACCGCTTGTTTCGGCACCGCGCAGCCACGCAGGGCGTGGCTCTACCCTCTTGCGGCCCACCACGTGCGCAGCAGCGTGCGCAGCGGCGTGGCCTTCAGCTCGCGGCCGTGCGCCCACGCCTGCTGGCGGGTGCGCGCCAGCGAGGCGTACAGGCGGCGCGGTCGTGGGCCGGACACCCGGGCCGGCCAATCACGCAGCAACTGCTGCGCCCAGCGCTGCGGCGCATGGCCATCATCCTGCGCCAACAGCGAACGCGGCACCGCCGCCACGCCGGCTTCGTGCAGGCGCTGGGCCAGCACCTGCAGCACCACCGGGGTGGCAACGTCGCCGCGGGCCGGCGTACCGAACATCACCGCTTCCACCGCCGCCACGGCCGCGCCGTAGCCCTGCAGCGCGCGCCGCGCCTGCTCCGGGTCGGCCGCCACCGCACGTGCCTCGATCAGGTCAGGCAGGGTCTCCGCCAGCTCGCCCCACGGCGCACGCACCGGCTCCAGCAGCCGCCCAAGCGGATGCCGCGAGCGCTGCGCGGACCAGCTGCGCAGCTCCTCGCCCCACCACGCCAGCTTGGCGTCGGCCGGCATCGGGTCGCCGGCGGTATTGAGGATGTCGTCGAACTCCTGCAGCAGCGCGAACCATGCCACCACGAGGGCGCGTTGGGATTCGGCGATGAACGGTTCGGCCACCTGCCATTCCGGCCAGCGGGTCCGCCATTTGTCGAGGAAACTGTCGAGGGCAGTGGAAGTGGTCATTGCAGATGTCCTGGTGAAGCGCGTACCGACCAACGGTATGCCCGCCTTTGGCGGGCACCCTTGCGGGCCGTCGCGGGCGACGTTGGGAACGACAGTGTCGTTCCTTGCGGTACCTACCCATGTTGAGCCGCCAGCGTTACCGGCGCGACGCTGGCCACGCGGCGGCACGCTGCAGCTTAGCCGGCTGTTCGATCATGACCTCGGCACCCCAGGCCAGCGGGTCGTCGGCGTCCAGGCGGTAGCCCCACAGCGCGGCCACCGAGGCCATGCCGGCGGCATTGGCCGCGACGATGTCGCGCTCGTCGTCGCCGACGTAGATGCAGGTGCCCGGGTCGATGCCCATGCGCTCGGCCGCCGCCAGCAGCGGCAGCGGGTGCGGCTTGCGCTGGGCCAGGGTGTCGCCGCCGATCAGCACCGCACAGCGGGTTTCCCAGCCGAGCTGCGGCAGGATCAGCCGCGCCAGGTACTCCGGCTTGTTGGTGACGATGCCCCAGGCACAGCCTGCCGCTTCCAATGCTTCAAGCATGCCGGCCACGCCGTCGAACAGCACCGCGTGCTGGCCGATCAGTGCTTCGTAACGGTCCAGGAACTCGGGCACCAGCGCATCACGCGCCTCCTGCCCCAGCCCCGGGAACGCCACGGACACCATCGCGCGCGAGCCCTTGGAGACCACCGGGCGCAACGCGTCCAAGCTGATCGGCGCGCGCCCGCGCACAGCCAGCATCGCGTTGGCGGTCGCCAGCATGTCCGGCGCGCTGTCCAGCAGCGTGCCATCCAGATCGAACAGAACCGCCTGCGGGAACAGGCCCGCGTGGACGCCGGACTCAGACACGGGCGGCATCGTCCGGCTTGACCGCGTAGGCCAGGTAATTGATGTCGGTGCGCGAGCTCAGGCGCGCGCGGTTGCGCCACGGCTCGTAGGCCATGCCGCTGACATCGCGCAGGTTGAAATCAGACTCGCGCAGCCACTTGCCCAGTTCGGCCGGCTTGATGAAATCCTGATAGTGGTGCGTGCCCTTGGGCAGCAGGCGCGCCACGTATTCGGCGCCCACGATGGCCACCGCGAACGCGGCCGGGGTGCGGTTGACGGTGGACAGGAACAGCTGGCCGCCGGGCTTGAGCAGGCGGTGGCAGGCGGCGATGATCGCGCCCGGGTCCGGCACGTGCTCCAGCATTTCCATGCAGGTCACCACGTCGAAGCTGCCCGGCTGTTCGGCGGCCAGGTCTTCAGCGGCCTGCACGCGGTAATCCACGCTGACGCCCGACTCCAGCCCGTGCAGGCGCGCGACCTTGACCAGCTCCGGCGCCAGGTCGATGGCAGTGACCTCCGCGCCTTCCTTGGCCAGTGCCTCGCTCAGCAGGCCGCCGCCGCAGCCGATGTCCAGCACCCGCGCACCGCGCAGGCGGGCACGCGTGGCCACGTACTGCAGGCGCACCGGGTTCAGCGCATGCAGCGGCTTCTGCGGGCCGTCGGTATCCCACCAGCGGTTGGCGAGCGCGGCGAATTTGTCCAGCTCGGCCTGGTCGAAATTGGTGGAAGCGTGGGGGGCATTCATGGGGAAATCCTCGGCGCGATCAGGCGCGCGCAATCAAGCACGGATGTGGCGGATACGCTCGCGCCACTGGCGGGCGTTGGCGACGATCGCGGCGGTGTCCATGCCAACCAGCTCGCGCTGGACCAGCTTGGGCTGCCCAGCGATCCAGACATCACTGACCTGGTGGCGGCCGGCGGCATAGACAAGCTGGGAAAGCACGTGGTGCAGCGGCTGGGTTTCCAGCGCGGACAGATCCACGCAGACCAGATCCGCCTGCTTGCCCACTTCGATCGACCCGATCCGGTCGCCGAAGCCCAGCGCGCGCGCACCGCCCAGGGTGGCCGCACGCAGCGTGGTGGCCGCGTCCAGCGCGGTGGCATCGTTGGCAACGGCCTTGGCCAGGATGGCCGCGGTGCGGTTCTCGCTGAACATGTCCAGATCGTTGTTGCTGGCGCAGCCGTCGGTGCCGATCGCCAGGTTCACCCCGGCGCGCTGCAGGGCGCAGGCCGGGCAGAAGCCGGAGGCCAGCTTCAGGTTGGACTCGGGGCAATGCACCACGCTGACGCCACGTTCGGCGCAGAGGTGGATTTCCGCCTCGGTCAGCTGGGTCATGTGCACCGCGATCAGGCGGTCGTTGACCAGGCCAAGACGGTCCAGCCGCGCCAACGGGCGCTGGCCGTGCAGCTTGATCGAATCGCTGATTTCCTGGGCGGTTTCATGCGTGTGCAGGTGCACCGGCATGTCCAGCTGGTCGGACAGCATGCGCACGCGTTCGAAATTGGCGTCGTTGACGGTGTACGGCGCGTGCGGCGCGAACGAGGTGCCGATCAGCGGATCGTTGCGCCACTGATCATGCAGTTCGCCGGCCTTGGCAAAGTACTCATCATCGGTCTTGGCCCAGGCGGTGGGGAAATCGATGATCACCGCGCCCACCAGCGCACGGAAGCCGTGCTGCTTGTAGACGGCCGCCTGGACGTCGCCGAAGAAGTAGTTTTCGTTGGCGCAGGTGGTACCACCGCGCAGCATCTCGGCGATGGCCAGGGTGGTGCCGTCGGCCACGAACTCCGGCCCGATCACCGCCGCTTCCACCGGCCAGATGTGCTGCTGCAGCCACACCATCAGCGGCAGGTCGTCGGCCACGCCGCGCAGCAGCGTCATCGGATTGTGCGTATGCGCATTGACCAGCCCGGGCATCAGCGCCGCATCGGGGCGCGACACCACCTGGCGCGCATCGAACCGCGCGCGGGCCTCGGCACGCGGCAGGATGGCGATGATCTCGCTGCCGCGCACGGCCACGGCATGGTCTTCCAGCACCACCGCATGCGGTTCGATCGGGACCACGTAACCGGCTTCGATCAGCAGGTCACAGGGTTCGGGAATGCGGGAGGTGTCGGTCATGCGGGCTCGCTGTAGCGGTCGGGGGGCTCGCCGGCGGGGCTCGGCGAGGGACTTTCTGGTAGAGCGGACTGTTGGTCCGCTGCCTTTTCCGTTGCTTTTTTGGTAGAGCGGACTGTTAGTCCGCTGCCTTTTCCGTTGCCCGTTGAGAGCCCGTTGAGAGCAGCGGACTAACAGTCCGCTCTACACAGTCCGCTCTACACAGTCGGCTCTACCGTAATCCGGCCTGCGGTCGGATTACTTTCCTGCGCGGGCGGAGTATTCGCCCGAGCGGGTGTCGACCTTGATGATTTCATCCTGGTTGACGAACAGCGGCACGCGGACCACGGCGCCGGTTTCCAGGGTGGCCGGCTTGCCGCCGCCGCCCGAGGTGTCGCCACGGACGCCCGGGTCGGTCTCGGTGATCTTCAGCTCGACGAAGTTCGGCGGCTGCACGAAGATCGGCTCGCCGTTCCACAGGGTCACGATGCAGACTTCCTCGCCCTTCAGCCACTTCTCGGCGCCGCCCATGCCGGACTTGGTGGCCTGGACCTGCTCGAAGGTTTCCGGGTCCATGAAGTGCCAGTACTCGCCGTCGCTGTACATGAAGTCCATGTTGGTATCCACGACATCGGCCTTCTCCACGTCGTCGGTGGCCTTCATGGTCATTTCGACCACGCGGCCCGACTTGATGAAGCGGTACTTCATGCGGGTGAAGGCCTGGCCCTTGCCCGGCTTGACGTACTCGGTCTCGGTGATGACCGCCGGTTCATTGTTGATCAGGATTTTCATCCCGTTCTTGACGTCGTTCATGCCAACAGTGGCCATGCTGAAACTCCTGAATGGGCAAACGCCGCGCAGGCGCGGCGAGCCGGATAGAATGGATGACCCGCCGGCGACGGCGGGTTGACGCGTTTTTCTGACCCATATGATAACCGCAGGCCCCCATTCCATGCAGCTCTCCGCCACACCCCTGCCCTCCCCCGTACGCTGGCAACAGCTGTGGCGCGAGGCGGTCCGCGACCCGCGGATCCTGCTGGGGCAGCTGGGGCTGGACCCGGACGAACTGCCGCTCTCGGCCGAGGCCGCGCAACAGTTCGCGCTGCGGGTGCCCCAGGGCTTCATTGCCCGGATGCGCCACGGCGACCGCCACGACCCCCTGCTGCGCCAGGTGCTGCCGGTCACCGATGAGCTGCAGCATGCGCCGGGCTTTACCCTGGACGCGGTCGGCGACGGCCTGGCGCGTAAAGCCACCGGGGTGATCCAGAAGTACCAGGGGCGGGCCCTGCTGGTGACCACCGGCAGCTGCGCGATCAACTGCCGCTACTGCTTCCGCCGACATTTCGATTACGGCACGGAGAACGCCGCCCGCGAGGGCTGGCGCGAGGCGGTGGATGCGATCGCCCAGGATCCTGCCATCGACGAGGTGATCCTGTCGGGTGGCGACCCGCTGTCGCTGGCCACCCACAAGCTGGTCGAGCTGACCGACGCGCTGAAGCAGATTCCGCACCTGCGCCGCCTGCGCATCCACAGCCGCCTGCCGGTGGTGCTGCCCGAGCGTGTGGACGACGAGCTGGTGCAGTGGATCGCCTCGCTGCCGTGGCCGGTGGCATTCGTGATCCACGCCAACCATGCCAACGAATTCGACACCGCAGTGGATGCCGCGATGGCATGCCTGCGTGGCGCCGGCGCCACCCTGCTGAACCAGGCGGTGCTGCTGCGCGGGGTCAACGATTCGCTGCAGGCGCTGCAGGACCTGAGCGAGCGCAGCTTCGCTGCGGGTGTGCTGCCGTATTACCTGTACCAGGTGGACCGGGTGCAGGGCGTGGCGCATTTCGAGGTGGACGATGCCACGGCCAAATCGCTGCATGCGCAGCTGACGGCCAGGTTGTCGGGGTATCTGGTGCCGAAGCTGGTGCGGGAAATTTCGGGCGATTCCAGTAAACGGCCGGTGTAACGCCGATTTCCACGTAAAGCCAACGCACACGGTCGCCTGCTCTAAATGGGCCGCGCTGCGCGCGGTCTCCACGCAGGGCGTGGATCTACGGATCATTTCCGCGGTCGCAATGGCATCGCGCCGAAACGCGGATCATTTCCGCGCCGGCGAACGCACCCCGCCGAAAAGCGACGCGCGACGCTGCGGGCAGGTCACCACCGAGGGTCGTCACGCCTTTCAGCGCCCGGATTCAATCATCTCCACGACCTCGGTCGCGGTGATCGGCACGCTCAGCAGGTACCCCTGCGCCAGGTCGCAGCCGCGCTGGCTGAGCAGGTCGAACTGCACTTCCTGTTCGATGCCTTCGGCTACCACCGTGATGCCCAGCGCATGGGCCATGGCGATGATCGCCGTGGTCAGGGCCAGGTCGTCCGGGTCGCGCTGCATGTCGGCCACGAAACTCTTGTCGATCTTCACCCCGTCCACCGGCACCTGGCGCAGGTGGCTCAGCCCGGAGAAGCCGGTGCCGAAGTCATCCAGCCAGACCTTCACGCCGGTGCGGTGCAGCTTGTCCAGCAATGCCGCGGCGAGCATCTCATCGCCGATCACCGCCGTTTCGGTCAGCTCCAGATGCAGGCGCGCGGCCGGCAGGCCGGTCTCGCGCAGGCAGTCGGCCACCAGGGTCGGCAGTTCGCCGCCACGCAGCTGGCGCGGCGAGACGTTCACCGAGACGAACATGCCTTCGCCGTCGCTCGAATGCGGCCACTGCACCGCCTCCATGCAGGCCGCGCGCAGCACCTTCGGCCCGATCACCTCGATCAGCCCGCTCTGCTCGGCCACTTCAATGAACACCGACGGCGGAATCGTGCCCAGGGTCGGGTGCTGCCAGCGCAGCAGCACTTCCACGCCGACCATGCGCCGGTCGCGGGTGCGGAAGATGGGCTGGTAGACCAGGCGCAGCTCGCCGCGTTCCCAGGCGCCGCGCAGCTCCTGCTCCATGTGCACGCGGCGCTCCACCGCATGGTCCATGGCCCGGCTGTAATACCGGTAGCAGTTCTTGCCCGCCATCTTGGCCTGGTACATGGCGATATCGCCGTTCTTCAGCAGCGTCGTGGCATCGGCGGCATCGTCGGGGAACAGGGTCACGCCGATCGACGTGCCCAGGAACAGTTCCCTGCCCTGCACCACCAGCGGCTTGCTCAGCTCGCGCACGAGGATCTCGGCGAGCTGGCGGGCACCGGCGGCCACGTCGCCATCGCCGATCAGGATCACGAATTCATCGCCGCCAAAGCGCGCCAGCAGGGCCTCGTCGCCACCGGCCTGCGCCACGGCGGCGCTGATGCGCTGGGCGAACTGCAGCAGCGCTTCGTCGCCGGCCTCATGGCCCAGGGTGTCGTTGACCCGCTTGAAATCGTCCATGTCGGCGAACAGCAGGCCCAACCGGTGGTTGGACGCACGGGCCGCCATCAACCGGTGGTCCAGCGCCTCGCGGAACGCGAGCCGGTTGGTCAGTCCGGTCAGGGCGTCGGTATACGCCATGTGCCGCACTTCACGGTCATGGCGCGCGATGGCCTCGCTCATCCGGCCGAACGCACGGACCAGTTCGCCGACCTCGTCCTTCCGGTCGCTCTGGCTCAGCTGCGGACGGTAGTCGCCCGCCTCGATCTGGCGCGCGGCCGCGGCCAGGCCACGGATCGGCCCCACCAGGGTGCGCTGCACATAGATCACCACCAGTACGCCGATCCCGACCAGCAGGCCCAGCATCAACAGCAGCCAGCCCAGGTGGCGCTTGCCGACCTGCTGCAGGCGCTCGCCCAGGGTCTGGTTGGCGCGCAGCTCCATGGCCTGCACGTCATCCAGCGCCATGCCGACGCGGACACCGCCGATGCGCTGGTTGCCGATCATGATGGGCATGGCGTTGTCGAGCACCTTGGGCGACTGCTGCACCACCAGCGCGCGCGCGCCGACGGCACCGGGCGCCAGCGGGTCCTGCATGGGCCGGCCGAAGTCGACCACCTCGGTGGAGCCGTCGTGGATGAGCTTGCCATCCTCGTCGAACACCAGCACGTAGCGCACCACCTGCTGCCGCGAGGTATTGCGCACCAGCGCGCCGACCTGCTCCAGGTCGTTGTAGTACAGCGGGTTGGCCAGCGCATCGGACAGTTCACGCGCCAGGGCCTCGCCCCGGCTGCGCACGCTGCGGTCGAACAGGTCATGGATGACGTTGCCGCTGAGGTGCTTGACCTCATCCTGCATCGTCGCCTGGCGCCCCAGCACCACCGCCACGATCGCCACCACCACCAACATTGCCCCGCCCATCGCCAATACGAAACGGGACTGCATTCCGGAACCCAACGGCCTCATTCCACTTCCATCCGCACGCGTGTAAGACCCTGTTTCAATTCATCCAAACGGTGCTGCATCTGCGCATCCACCCGATGGAACCCGGACGTACCAAAAAACTTTTCCAGCGCATCCTGCGCCTGCGGATCCGATGCTGCCTCCAGCAACACCTGCTGCAGCCGGTCGCGCACCTTCGGGTCCAGCCCGGCCCGCACCACTTCCACCGCACGCGGGTACGGCTCGGTGCGGTGGATGACCCGGAAGTCCCGACGGAACGTGGCCGGAATGCGGTGCGGGTCGGCCCAGTCCACGCTGCTCACGGCCCCGGCGTCGACCAGCCCCTTGTGCACGAAGGTGGCGATGTTGCCCTCCGAACGTGCAAATACATACCCCACGGTGTCCGGCGCGGCCGCGTCGCGCGCGGACAACAGGATCTCCGGGGTCAGCCCGTTCTGCAACAAGGTCATGACCGGCACCAGGTAGGCGCTGGTGGAGGCCACGTTCTGCAGGGCCAAGGTGTGGCCCTGGAGCTCGGCCAGCGAGGTGATCGCGCTGTCGCGGCGCACGAAGAACACGGTGTGGTAATCGCGCACGCCGCTGCGCTCGGTCAGCAGCAGCGGCTCGGCGCCGCTGCGCAGGCCCAGGTTCACGGCGGTTCCGGAGGTCTCGGTCACCCAGTCCACCCGGCCACGGCGCAGGTAACTGGCCATCTGCTGCGCATCGGGCGCCATCAGGATGCGGCCTTCGGTGATGCCGACATCCCGCATGCGCGGGACGACGTAATCCAGCAGGGGTTGCAGTTGCGCATAGTGTGACTTGGGGTTGTCGCTGATACGGCCCAGGACGAGCACATTGTCAGGGCCTGCGGCGGCCGTTCCGGTCATCGCGATGATGGCCAGACACAGCAACCCTCCCTGCAACAGCCATCGCAGCACCGGCAATCCCATTCGCTCCCCCCAAGGAATCGAAACAGCCTACCCGAAAAACTGAGACGTGCGTCAGCTCATTCGGGCTTCTGGTTCGCCAATCGAGCCATCCGCTGGGCGTCGGACAGGATGCCGCGCAGCAGGCGCACTTCCTGTTCGCTCAGTTCGGTACGCAGGAACAGGCGACGCAGCTTGCGCATGGCCGATTCAGGGGCGCGGCCCTTGTGGAAATCGATATCGTCCAGCGCCTGGCCGAGCTGGCCGAACAGGCCTTCGACCTGGGCGTGGCTGGCCGGCTGCTCACGGTGCTCCGGGTCGGCCGGGGCGGCCGCGTCCACACCGCCCAGGCTGGCCATGCGCAGTTCATAGGCCAGCACCTGCACGGCCGCCGCCAGGTTCAGCGAACTGAAGTCGGGATTGGAGGGGATGTGCACGGCCAGGTGGCAGAGCTGGAGCTCCTCATTGGTCAGGCCGGTGCGCTCGCGACCGAACACGAAGGCCACTTCGCCATCGGCCTCGGCGGTCCTGGCCAGGGCCCGCTGCGCGGCCACGCCGGGCAACAGCTCTTCCAGCTGAACGCGGCGGGCACGGGCAGTGCAGCCCAGCACGAGCCGGCAATCGGCCACGGCCTCGGCCAGCGTCGCCACCACCGGGGCATCGCCCAGCACGTCCTCGGCGCCGGCAGAGCGCCGGAAGGCCTCGTCGTCCAGGGGTTTTTCAGGCGCGACCAGCACCAGCCGGCCCAGCCCCATGGTCTTCATGGCGCGCGCCGCGGCCCCCATGTTGCCGGGGTGCTGGGTGCCGACGAGGACGAAACGAATGCGGGATGGAGCGGTTTCGATAGACATGAACAGGCCAAACGCGAGCAGGACAGTCACAAATGGTAAACTGTGTGACCGGCCTCTGCGCCGGGACCGCTCTTTTCCCCCGCCAGTACCCCCTACTCTGCCTTTCCGGGAGCTTTTCGCCATGCAGAAACCCGCCGTCACCGTCATGGTCAAGGCCGCCCGCCTCGCCGGCAACGTCCTGTTGCGCAACATCAACAAGCTGGAGGCGTTGAACGTCGTTCAAAAGGGGCGCATGGACTATGCCAGTGAAGTCGATGCGGATGCGGAAAAGGTCATCGTCAAGGAACTCAAACGCGCCTACCCTGAATACGGGATCATGGCCGAAGAAGGTGGCGTACAGGGCGCGAACCGCTACATGTGGGTCATCGACCCGCTCGACGGCACCAGCAACTACCTGCGCGGCTTCCCGCATTACTGTGTCTCCATCGCCCTGGTCGAGAACGGCGAGCCGATCGACGCGGTGATCTTCGACCCGCTCCGCAATGAACTGTTCACCGCCAGCCGGGGTGCCGGCGCGGTCCTGAACGACCGCCGCATCCGCGTCGCCGACCGCAAGGACCTGGCCGGCGCGATGATCCACACCGGCTTCGCCCCGCGCGAGCGCAACCGCACCAGCGCCCAGCTGAAGGCCGTCGACGCGCTGCTGGTACACGCCGAAGACGTACGCCGCACCGGTTCGGCCGCGCTCGACCTGGCCTACGTGGCCTGCGGCCGCGCCGACGCCTACTTCGAGGCCGGCGTGAAGGCATGGGACATCGCCGCCGGCGTGCTGCTGGTCCGCGAAGCCGGTGGTCGCGTCTGCGACTACAAGGGCGCCACCCCGGCCCGCATGGACAGCCGCGGCCCGGAGACCCAGCAGATCGTGGCCGGCAACGTGAAGAACACCGACATCCTGCAGAAGGTGCTGGTGAACACCGGTTACGCCGCTGAGTTCGATGCGAAGTTCTGATCGACCTGATGTGTGATTCAAGAACGGCGCCTTCGGGCGCCGTTTTTTTTTGCCTCCGCGCGTAGAGCGTTGGCTGTTTGGTTGTTCCCGCGCGGTGCGAGGACGGGGATGCCCTGGCCGGACACGCGTGAACCCATCCATGGGGCTTATCGCAGCATCCATGCTGCTCAAAGTCCGGCCAGGGCATCCCCGCCCTCGCCCCCTCAGTTCTCCACGACGACCGGACACAAGATCAAAAGCGGAACGCCTCTGCCTTTGACTTCCTTACCGCTGACGCATGCCCGTCTGGGGGAGCGGGGTGGAGGGGGTGGCGGGGCTTTGAGCAGCATGGATGCTGCGATAAGCCCCATGGATGGGTTTACGCGTGCCCCGCTACCCCCTCCACCCCGCTCCCCCGCGCGCAGACACATAAACAGCCAGCGCTTCTGAGCGGAAAAAGAAAACGCCCGACCAACCGGCCGGGCGTTTCGTCACCACATCAAAGCACCCGCGTTACGCCACCGTGTTGCTCGCCGCCTTCAGCGCCGCGATGCGCTCGTCGAGCGGCGGATGGCTCAGGAACAGCTTCTTTGCCGTGGAACCGGCAATGCCGAACGCCGCGATCTGCGTGGGCAGCGTGCTCTGGCCGTTGTTGAGCTTGAGCCGCTCCAGCGCCGCGATCATCTTCTGGCGGCCGGCCAGATGCGCACCGCCTGCGTCGGCGCGATATTCGCGGTGGCGCGAGAACCACATCGCAATCATCGTCGCGAACACACCCAGCACCATCTCCAGCAGGAACACGATGATGAAGTAGGCGAACC
The DNA here is from genome assembly GCF_057839485.1 of Stenotrophomonas sp. KH_036_B. Taxonomy (NCBI): domain Bacteria; kingdom Pseudomonadati; phylum Pseudomonadota; class Gammaproteobacteria; order Lysobacterales; family Lysobacteraceae; genus Stenotrophomonas; species Stenotrophomonas sp. KH_036_B. The sequence goes on from NZ_CM174491.1 coordinate 2,863,048, forward strand.
CGCGACCACCGCCTTCCCGGTTGCCCGACAGCGCACTGTCGATCACGCCACCGATGAGCCGCGCCAGCACGAACACGAACGTGTTCAACACGCCCTGCAGCAATGCCATCGTGATCATGTCGCCGTTGGCCACATGCGCGATCTCGTGGCCCAGCACCGCCTCGGCCTCGTCTTCGCTCATGTTGTGCAACAGCCCGGTGGACACCGCCACCAGCGCGTTGTTGCGGTTGGCACCCGTGGCGAACGCGTTGATTTCAGGACCCTCGTACACCGCCACTTCCGGCATGCCGATGCCGGCCTCGCGCGCCTGGCGCTCCACCGTGGTCAGCAGCCAGCGCTCGGTCGGGTTGCGCGGCTCGGTGATCACCACCGCCCGCGTGGACCGCTTGGCGAGCCACTTCGACATCAGCAGCGACACGAACGAACCGCCGAAGCCCAGAACGGCGCCAAAGACCAGCAGACCGCTCATCGTGCCGGGATTCACGCCCAGCAGGCGCATCACCACGCTGGCCAGGATCAGCACGGCGAAGTTGGTCGCTAGGAAGAGAGCAATACGACTGAACATGGGAAAAGGACGCTTGTTGGGGGTAGTTGCAGCAAATCTGCGGGGACTTCATGTTGAATTCAAGTCGCAACCTGACCGACGATTCATAGTTCATGTCCATGACTGCCTACCGCGGGCGCTTCGCCCCCTCTCCTACCGGCCCCCTGCATGCCGGCTCCCTGCTCGCCGCCCTCGGCAGCTGGCTGCTCGCCCGCCATGCCGGCGGCCAGTGGCTGGTGCGGGTCGAAGACGTCGATCCGCCCCGTACCGTGCCTGGCGCCATCGACCAGCAGCTGTCCGCCCTGGCCGCTTTCGGCCTGGCCAGCGACCGCCCTGTCGTTTACCAGCGCCAGCGCGATGCCCTCTACCAGGCCGCCCTGGATCGCCTGCTCGACGCGGGTACCGCGTTCGCCTGCCACTGCAGCCGCACCGACCTGGCCGAGCAGCATGGCGTCCACCATCACTGCGTCGCACGCACCGAGCGTGCGCAACCGGCCATCCGCCTGCGCGTGCCCCCGGGCAGCGTCGTGACCTTCCAGGACGGCCTGCGCGGCGCCATCCGCCAGGACGTCCACGCCGACGTCGGCGACTTCGTGCTGCGCCGTGCCGATGGCTACTGGGCCTACCAGCTGGCCGTGGTCGTGGACGATGGCGCCCAGTGCATCACCGATGTCGTTCGGGGTGCCGACCTGCTGGACTCCACCCCGCGCCAGATCCTGCTCCAGCGGGCCCTCGGACTGCCCACCCCGCGCTACCTGCACCTGCCCCTGCTGCTGGACCGCGACGGCCGCAAGCTGTCCAAATCCGACGCCGCCCAGCCACTGGACCCCGACGCTCCCCTGCCCGCCCTGAAACGCGCTTGGGCCCAGCTGGGCCAGGAACCGGCCTGCCTGGCCGGGTGCAGCACCGTCGAAGAAGCGCTTGCCCAGGCCCGCGCCGGCTTCGCCCCGGACCGATTGCCACCGGGAGACATCCGGCCTGACGGCGGTGTCCGTTGAGTCCCCATTCTTCGCCGCGATGTTGCAGAATCGCTGTCCCCCTTGTTGGTCCCGCCCTACGGAGTAGCTGCTCATGACATCTCGCGTCGCACTGGTCACCGGTGGTACCGGCGGTATCGGCACTGCCATCTGCCAACGTCTGGCCGACCAGGGCCATCGGGTTGCCACCAATTACCGCGACGAAGCCAAGGCCACCGCCTGGCGCGAAACGATGCTCGCGCGCGGCTGCGACGTGGCGATCTTCCCCGGCGACGTCTCCGACCCGAGCACAGCCGAACAGATGGTGCATGCCGTCGAGGCCGCGTTCGGCCCGGTCGAGATCCTGGTCAACAACGCCGGCATCACCCGCGACACCACCTTCCACCGCATGCGCGCCGACCAGTGGCACGACGTCATCAACACCAACCTCAATTCGGTGTTCAACGTCACCCGCCCGGTCATCGAAGGCATGCGCCGCCGCGGCTGGGGCCGGGTCATCCAGATCAGCTCGATCAACGGCCTGAAGGGCCAGTATGGCCAGGCCAACTACGCCGCGGCCAAGGCCGGCATGCACGGCTTCACCATCTCGCTGGCCCGCGAGAACGCCGGCTTCGGCATCACCGTCAACACCATCTCGCCCGGCTACGTTGCCACCGACATGGTGATGGCCGTGCCCGACGAAGTGCGTGCCAAGATCATCGCCGACATCCCCACCGGCCGCCTCGGCAGGCCGGAAGAAATCGCCTACGCCGTAGCCTTCCTGGTCGCCGAAGAAGCCTCCTGGATCACCGGCTCCAACCTCGACATCAACGGCGGCCACCACATGGGTTGGTAACGGTTACACCCACGCATTTTCGAATATCCAGCAGCCGGCCAACGGCCGGCGCCACCAGATCCCGACTGGAGGAAAGCCCCCTTCTTGTTGAAGGGGGCGCGCCAACGGCGCGGGGTTAAGGTGGCATGCCGCAGGGGCCCGAGCTTTGCGCAGCAACGCTTGGGCAAGCGCAGCACGCGTTGCGACCCCCCAAAAATGCTGCACCCATGCTGCGCAGCATGAAGAATGGGACTGAATGACCAAAGGCGGTTGCAACGCGTGCTGCGCTGCGCCATGCTTCGCGCTTACTGTGACGAGTGATTGCTTCATGGCTGCGAACCGCATCATCAAGAAGTATCCGAACCGCCGTCTCTACGACACCGAGATTTCCAGCTATATCACCATCGAGGATGTCCGCCAGCTCATCCTGGACGGCGAGGACTTTGAAGTCCGCGACGCCAAGAGCGGCGACGACCTGACCCGCTCGGTATTGCTGCAGATCATCGCCGACCAGGAGCAGGACGGTGAGCCGATGCTCTCCACCCAGCTGCTCAGCCAGCTGATCCGCTTCTACGGCGACTCCCTGCAGGGCTTCATGGGCAACTATCTGGAGCGCAGCATGCAGGTCTTCCTGGACCAGCAGCAGCAGTTCCGCCAGCAGATGGGCAACCTGCTCGGCCAGACCCCGTGGGCCATGATGAACCAGCTGACAGAACGCAACATGGAGCTCTGGCAGGACTTCCAGCGCAACATGGGCACCGGCTTTGGCGGCCGTCCGCCGGGCACGGGGACCGGAACGGGTACCGGCACGGGCACCGGCAAGCCGGAAGCACCCGCCGCGGGCAAGACCCGCCGCTGAGGGCTGCCTGCCCGGCATCGCCCGGGCAGCATGAAAAAAGGCGCAGCCTCACGGCCGCGCCTTTTTCGTGGGTGCCCCGCGCAGTTCAGCGCTTCGGCTTGGCGCAGCCCGTGCAGATGCGCTCCACCTGGTAACCCTTGGCGCGCAGCTTCTCCACCACGCCGTCCTCGCCCAGCAGGTGCAGCGTGCCCACCACCACCAGCGTGCCGCCCTGCCCGGCCTTCAGCTGCTGCTGAAGCTTGGGCACCCAGGCGTCGTTGCGGTCGGTGTTGATGCGCTTGTACAGCTGCGGGTATTGCCCGCGCATTTCCACGGCCATCGACGTCCACAACACCTTGTCGTCGCCACGGCGCCACGCATCGTGCAGCTTGCGCCCCATCACATCGGCCTGGCCGGCCTGGTCCAGCGCCTCGGCCACCATCTGCTGCTGCTCCTGGGCCGACATCTGCGAGAGCACCGCCACCTGCGTGTCGATGTCCTCAAGACCACTGGTCGGCTTGCCGGCGTCGCCAGCGCGGGTCATGAAATGCTGGTCCAGGCCCAGCGCCGGGTCCAACCCCATCCTGGTGAACTGCGCCAGGGTGATGGTCAGCCCCACGAACCAGGGCTTCATGCCCTGCAGCTGGGCCAGCGGCAGGTTGTTGTCACGTGCGTAGGCCTGCAGCTTGGTCCAGGTCGGCGCGTCCAGGTCACGCTTGAGCTCGCTGCCATCGGTGCGCATCGCCGCCTGCAGCATCTTGCGGGTCAGCTCCGGTGACTTCATGTCCTGCGGCGAGAGCTCGAACACCACCCGCTTGGACGCGGCAAACGCCTGGTCGACGTCGGCGGCCACCGGGTAGTCGTCCGCGCGCAGCATGTGGAACGAACCCAGCAGGTACAGGCGGCTGTCGCCCGGGCCGGTCACCTTCCACAGCAGCGGAACGGGCGGGGCGGCGGAGGCGGTCGCAACCGCACCGGCATTGCCCAGCAGCACGCTGCCGGCCAGCAGCACGGGAACCGCCAGTCGCTTCAACATCGACATGCTCAAACCTCTCCTTCAGGGGCGTGGTAAGCCTGCTCACCGGCCTCGACGCGCAGGTCCAGGCGGTTCTCAGGCGGCGTCAGCGGGCACGTGGCGAACGGTGTGAACGCGCACGGCGGGTTGTAGGCGTGGTTGAAATCGATGACGACCTGGCCGCTGGCATCCGGCGGCGGCAGGTCCAGGTAGCGTCCGGCCGGATAACTGCCATGGCCACTGGTGCGGTCGCCGAAGATCACGAACAGGTCGCGCCCCGGCTCGCCAAGCGCTTCCAGCTGCCATGTCTTTCCATCGCGCTCGAATTCCAGGGCGCCCGAATTGGGCATCTCGGTGGTGAGCCCGGTGATGTCCACGATCGGCAGGGTCTTGCCGGGCGGATGCGGCACGAAACGCGCGGTGATCCGCCAATCCGGGCCGCCCGGCCAATAGGTCAGGCCGGTGAAGCCGCTGCGCGAAAAGGCATCGGCGTGCTTCACCCGCAATGCGTAGCGCGCGCCGCGATGGATCAGGCTCAACTGGCCCTTGCCGTCGTCGAAGGCGATCAGGGTCGGCGCCGCGTCACGGTCGCTGTTGAAGCGGATCCGCCCGGTCAGCGGCGTGCCATCCACGCTCAACGCCACGCCGCGTTCCGGCGTGAACGTCACTGTGTCGCCATTGCGCGCCACCATGCCCAGCTTGGCCGGGCCCACCGCCAGGCGGATGCCGCTGCCCGGGCCGCTGCCGATGTAGTGCGCCTTGTGCTCCAGCCAGTGCAGGCCCACCAGGCTGGTCCAGCCGTCGGGGGCGTGCAGCTCGGTATACCGCTGTTGGCGCCATTGCTGCTGTTCGGCGGCAAACGTCGGGTCCACCGCCGCCGGCGCTGCCGGTGCAGCGTCCTTGTCGCCGCAGCCCACCATGCCCAGCGCCAGCAGTGCGGCGCCAAGTCCCCATCCCCATGTACGCATCGTGCTCCCCTTCAACGTCCGCGCAGGAACCAGCGGTCGATTTCCGCCAGTGAAAAACGGGCCCAGGTCGGTCGGCCGTGGTTGCACTGGCCGGACCGCTCGGTAATTTCCATGTCGCGCAGCAGGCCGTTCATTTCCGGCACCGTCAGGCGCCGGTTGGCGCGCACCGCACCGTGGCAGGCCATGGTGGACAGCAGTTCGTCGCGCGCACTGGCGATGCGCCGGCTCTGGCCGTGTTCGCGCAGGTCGGTCAGCACATCGCGCAGCAGGCCTTCGGGTTCGGCGTTGGCCAGCAACGCCGGAATACTGCGCACGTGCAGCGAACCGGGGCCGGACCGGGTGATCTCGAAACCCAGCGCGGTGAGGGTGTCGGCCTCGCGCTCGGCCGTATCGGCGTCGCGCTCGCCCACCGCCAGCGTGATCGGCACCAGCAGCGGCTGCGCATGCAGGCCCATGCCGTCGTGCGCGGTCTTCAGGCGTTCGTAGCCGATCCGTTCGTGGGCGGCATGCATGTCCACCACGATCAGGCCTTCGGCGTTTTCGGCCAGGATGTAGATGCCATGCAGCTGTGCCACCGCATAGCCCAGGGGCGGCACGCCGCTGTCGGCGGCGGTCTGCGGCAGGCCCTGCACGCTCGGCATCGGCGGCAACGCGGTGTCTTCGCTGCCCGCCGGGCGCGCGTACAACGCGGCGTAGGCGGACGGCGCGTCGGCCACGCGCAGCCCCAACGGCGACTGCTGCGGGCGCCACGACTGGCTGCCGCCCATGCCGCCACCGCCACCGCCGCCACCCAGTGCGTACCCCGCCCCGACGGACGCGGTGGCATGCGCCGGGGCGGACGCGTCGGCACCGCCCTCTGCGGCAACGCCTGCCGCCGTCATGCCGGCGCGTGTTTCGGCCAGCGCTTCCTTGAGCGTGCGGTAGACGAAATCGTGGATGAGGCGCGAATCGCGGAAGCGCACTTCATGTTTGGCCGGGTGCACGTTGACGTCCACCCGGGTCGGGTCCAGTTCCAGGAACAGCACGTAGGCCGGCTGGCGGCCATGGAACAGCACATCGCCGTAGGCCATCTTCACCGCATGCGCCACGCTGCGGTCGCGCACGGAACGGCCGTTGACGTACAGGTACTGCTGGTCGGTGCTGGCCCGCGAATAATGCGGCTGCGCGATCCAGCCGTGCAGGCGCAGGCCGGCACCGCTGTGGTCCACGCGCATGGCCTGCAGGGCGAAATCCTCGCCCAGGGTCTCGCCCAGGCGCGCATCGGAATACAGGTCGCCGGGCTTGTAGCGCCGCGACGGCTTGCCGTTGTGCGAGACGCGCAGCTCCACGTCCGGGCGCGCCAGGGCCAGCGAGCGCAGCCACTCTTCGATGTGGCCCAGCTCGGTGCGTTCGGCACGCAGGAACTTGCGCCGTGCGGGCACGTTGTAGAACAGTTCGCGCACCTCCACGGTGGTGCCTTGGGCATGCGCGCGCGGGGTCACCTCACCCAGCTTGCCGCCTTCGATCTGCAGCGCGGAGCCATGCGCGTCGCCGGCACGCCGCGAGGACAGGGTGAACCGGCTGACCGAGGCGATCGACGGCAGCGCCTCGCCGCGGAAGCCGAGCGTGGCCACCGCTTCCAGGTCGTCCAGGCTGGCGATCTTGCTGGTGGCATGCCGCGATACGGCCAGCGACAGTTCCTCCGGGGCGATGCCGCCACCGTCGTCGCGGATGCGGATCAACCGCACACCCCCTTCTTCCAGATCGATATCCACGCGCGTGGCACCGGCATCGAGCGCGTTTTCCACCAGCTCCTTGACCACCGACGCCGGCCGTTCGACGACCTCGCCGGCAGCGATCTGGTTGATGAGGATTTCGGGGAGTTGGCGGATGGTCATGCGGTGATGATAGCGGCAACCGGCGGTAGAGCCGACTGGGTATGGCCAACTGGGTATGGCCAACGTGATATGCGCGACGGGCGCGACGGGCGCGACGGGGTAGAGCTGACTGTTAGTCAGCTGCCGCGCGCAAGCGCGGTGGGTGCCAGGCGTTCATGTCATTGGGACGGAGAGCAGCCGACTAACAGTCGGCTCTACACAGTCGGCTCTACCGCAAATAAAAACCCGCGTTCGCGGGTTTTTATTTGCTTCCACCGGCGACGGTACCGGCGGCGTCTATTTCGGCTTGGGCCTTCGCCGCGTACAGGGTGCCTGGCGGGGGCTGGCGGCTGAAGAAGGTGTGCACGCCATCGAGCACCGCACCGGCGATCTGGCGCTGGTAGGCCGGGTCCATGAGGCGGCGCTCTTCATCCGGATTGGAGATGAAGGCGGTTTCCACCAGCATCGCGGGCATGTCCGAGGTGCGCAGCACCGCGAAGTTGGCGCGTTCGATGTTCGGCTTGTGGTTCTTGCCAATGGCCTTCAGGCCGCCCAGCACATGGCCGGCGGCGTCTTCAGACGCCTTCATGTAGCCGCTCTGGGCCAGGTCCAGCAGCACGTTGGCCAGGGTACCCTCGGTCTGCTGCAGGCGCACGCCACCCACCAGATCGGCGGCGTTTTCCTTGTCTGCCAGCCAGCGCGCGCGTTGCGACGAGGCGCCCTTGGTCGACAGCACATACACCGACGAGCCCTTCGCGGCCCGGTTCTCGGCCGCGTCCGCGTGGATCGAAATGAAGATGTCCGCCTTGGCCGAGCGTGCCTTCTGCGCGCGCATCGGCAGCGGAATGAACACGTCGGTGTCGCGGGTCAGGAACGCCTTCAGGCCCGGCGTGGCGTTGACCTGGCGCGCCAGCTCCCGCGCCACCGCCAGAGTGATGTCCTTCTCGCGCTTGCCGGTCGGGCCCACGGCGCCCGGATCCTGGCCGCCATGGCCGGGATCGATCGCCACCACCAGCGGGCGCATGCCCGGCTGCATCTTGATGCGCGACGCATCGCTGGGCATGACCGGGCGCGGCGGCACGGCCGGCGGCACCGGCGTGGGCGTAGGTACGGGCGCGGACACCACCGTAGCGGTCGAATGGCCCGCCAGGATGGCGGCCGGCGACGCGGAATTGCTGGCCGCATTGGCCGTTCCCGCCGCCGCCACAGTGGCGGTGGTCGCCGTTGGCGTGGCCGCGGTCGGCACCGCCGTTGCCGCGCTGGCACTGGCCTGCTGGCGGGCCGACGCGGTCAGCAGCGCCGTGGCCCGCGCGGCATCGTTGCGCGCCTGCGTGGCTTCGGCCGGGGTCAGCGGCAAGGTCTGGGTGGTCGCCTGGGCAGGGGCGGGCACGGGCGGCGCCGCCACCGGCGCAGGCGCGGCAGGCGTCGGCGCGGCCGCCACGCTGGACGGCGCGTCACCCGGCCACTCGATCACCAGCCGGGAGTCGTCCCCCTGCTTGACCATCTGCGGTTTGAACGGCGCGACCGATTCGGCCAGGTCGAACACCACGCGGAACGTGCCGGGTACCGGCTGGCCGCTGCGCACGGCGGTGACCACGCCCTTGGGCGCAGGCAGCTTGAGGTTGCGCACCGCGCTGGAATCGGGGAAATCCACCACCAGGCGGTTCGGACCGGACAGGGTGAGCGTCTTGTAGCCACCGCTGCCGGCCAGCGCGATCTCGGCGCGGGTGCCGGTGGAACCGGTCTCCAGCGCCACCTGGCGGACTTCGCCGGCCCACGACACGGCGCTCGCCAGACAGAGTCCGACGGCGGCGCAGATGGCGGTGAGCGGTTTACCCATTGGCATGGCTGAGGATTCAATCACCACGCTGAATGAAATGCAACACCTTTTCCCTTAATAATCCGTAACCTGGGGGTGTTTCCTACTGTCAGCCGACAGAAAGGGCCTGCAAGTCACCCCCTTGCGGCAGCCGAAGCAGCCAGTCACGTCCACCCTCGCTATGCGCGGAAAGCCGTGCCCGGCGCCCCTGCCCCTCGATCTCAAGGGCCACCACCAGGTCGGTGGGCGGCAGCGCGCCGGCGCCGCGTTCGGGCCATTCCACCAGCCACAGCGAGGCACTGCCTTCGTCCAGGCCGAGGAAATCCAGCTCTTCGGCCTGGCCGATGCGGTACAGGTCCAGGTGCCACGCCTCGTGGCCGTCGTCCAACGGGTAGCGCTCCACCAGCGTATAGGTCGGGCTGCGGATGGCGCCCTGCACGCCCAGCGCACGCAGCAGGGCGCGCGCCAGCGTGGACTTGCCGGCGCCCAGGTCGCCCTGCAGCTGCACCACCGCGTGCGGTGGCCGGGTGGCGGCCAGCCATTGGCCGAGCAGGTCGGTGTCCTGGGGCTCGGCGAGGAAGAATTCGATCATCGGGTTCATTGTTCTGGATTGACCAGGCGGCGCAGCGGCACCAGCAGGTCGGTGGGAAGCAGGCCGCGCTGGCCTTCACTGGCGGCGGCATCGCCGGCCAGGCTGTGCAGCAGGGCGCCGCTGCTGGCGGCGTCGAACGCCTCCAGTCCCTGCGCGCGCAGGGCCGCGATGATGCCGGTCAGCAGGTCACCCATGCCACCGACGGCCATGCCCGGGTTGCCTGCCGCGATCACCCGCGGCCGCGCATGCGGCGCGGCCACCACGGTGCCGGCGCCCTTGAGCACCACCACCGCGTTGTAGCGCGCCGCCAGCGCCGCGGCAGCCGCGAACCGGTCTGCCTGCACCTGTGCGGTGTCGCTGCCGAGCAGGCGGGCGGCCTCGCCCGGATGCGGAGTGAGAATGGCGTCGTGCAGCGGCTGCGGCGCGGCGGCGAGCAGGTTCAACGCATCCGCATCGATCACCAGCGGCTTGCCGCTTGCCAGCACCAGCCGCCAGAGCTCGCGCGCCCATTCGTCCTGGCCCAGCCCCGGCCCGATCGCCACCACCTTGGCGCGCGGCAGCAGTGCGCGCAGCTCCTGCGCCTCCTGCACCGCATGCACCATGGCTTCAGGAACGCGCGCCAGCAACGGGGCAACGTGCTGCGCCTGGGTCGCCACGCTCACCAGCCCTGCCCCGGCCCGCAGGGCCGATTCGGCGGCCAGCATCACCGCCCCGCCGCTGCCGACGTTGCCGCCCACGCACAGCACGTGGCCGGACTCGCCCTTGTGGGTATTGGCGCGGCGCGCCGGCAGCTGCCGCGTCAGGCGCGAAGCGGCCCAAACGCAGGCCGCAGCGTCCACGCCCGCCGCTGCGCCGTCGGGCAGGCGCAGTGGGGCAAGCCGGCGGTCGCCCACGTAGTCCAGCGCATCGCCGGTGTACAGGCCCTGGTGGCGGACGATGAACTGCAGAGTGAGCGTCGCGCGTACGGCCACGCCCGGCACCGCGCCGGTGCGCGCGTCCACGCCGCTTGGCACGTCCAGTGACAGCACCGGCAGTGCGCTGCCGGCGATGGCCTGGATCAGCCGCGCCGCCTCACCGTCCGGGGCGCGGTTGAGGCCGATGCCGAACAGCGCATCCACCAGCACGTCCGCCTCCGGCAGGCCATCGCCGAACACGTCGGCCTGGCCTCCATCGGCAAGAAAGGCGTCGCGCGCGCCGTCGGCCAACGCCGTCAGCGCTGGCGCGTCGGCCAGCCGCAGCAGTTGTACCCGGCGCCCCGCCTGGCGGGCCAGGCGCGCCAGCACGTAGCCGTCGCCACCGTTGTTGCCGGCCCCGACCACCACGCACACGCGCTGCGCCTGCGGCCAGCGCTCCAGCAGGCACTGCCAGGCGGCCGTGCCGGCCTGCTCCATCAGCGCGGCACCGCCATCGCCCAGCAGGGCGCTGGCCTGCGCATCGAGGCGGCGCGCGGCGGCAACATCGAACAGTTCAGCAAGCTCAGGCATGCCGGGATTCTATACTTACGCCATGTCCGCTGTTCCGCTGCCCGCCCCCCTCCACCTGGCCCGTGCCGCCGAGCGCGTGCGCGCGCTTGCGCGTGAACATGGCTTCCAGCGCTGCGGCGTGTCGGGCATCGACCTGGCCGACGACGAGGCACACCTGGCCGACTGGCTGGGCCAGGGCCTGTACGGCACGATGGAGTGGATGGCGCGCCACGGCACGCTGCGCGCGCGGCCTGCCGAGCTGCTGCCCGGCACCGTGCGCGTGATCTCGGTGGGCATGGACTACGGGCACAAGGACGACACCCAGGCCTGGGACACGCTGCACGATGGCGACCGCGCCTACGTGGCGCGGTATGCGCTGGGCCGCGATTACCACAAGCTGATGCGCAACCGCCTGCAGAAATTCGCCGATGCACTGGGCAGGGAAATCGGCGCGTTCGGCTACCGCGTGTTCGTCGATTCGGCACCGGTGCTGGAGCGCGCATTGGCGCGCAACGCCGGGCTGGGCTGGATCGGCAAGCACACCTGCCTGATCGACCGCCAGGGCGGGTCGTGGTTCTTCCTGGGCGAGATCTACATCGACCTGCCGCTGCCGGTGGATGTACCCGCCACCGCGCATTGCGGCACCTGCACGCGCTGCATCGATGTGTGCCCCACGCAGGCCATCACCGGCCCGCAGCGGCTGGATGCGCGACGCTGCATTTCCTACCTCACCATCGAACACGACGGCGCCATTCCCGAAGAGATGCGGCCGTTGATGGGCAACCGCATCTACGGCTGCGACGATTGCCAGCTGGTCTGCCCCTGGAACAAGTTCGCACGGCGTACCGACGAACCTGATTTCCGCGCCCGCAATGATCTGGACACGGCGTCGCTGGCACAGCTGTTCGCCTGGGAGGAGGATGAATTCCTGCGCCGCACCGAAGGCAGCCCGATCCGCCGCAGCGGCCACGAACGCTGGCTGCGCAACATCGCCGTGGCGCTCGGCAACGCGCCGGGCCACGCCGACACACTGGCCGCGCTGCAGTCACGCAGCGCGCACCCGTCCGCGCTGGTCCGCGAGCACGTGCAGTGGGCCCTGCACCAGCATGCCGCGCGCGGCAACGCCGGCTGACCGCCGCAACGACGCGCCCACCGCCAACATGCGACCATGGGCGCCCGTTCGTACCGTTTGACCGTCCATGGACCGTAGCGCGCAGATCCTCACGCCCAGCCAGCTCAACGTCCTGGCCCGCGACCTGCTGGAAGGCACGTTCCCGATGGTGTGGGTGGAGGCCGAACTGGGCAGCGTCACCCGGCCTGCGTCCGGGCACATGTATTTCACGCTGAAGGATGCGCGCGCGCAGATCCGGGCGGCCCTGTTCAAGCCCAAGAGCCAGTGGCTGAAGTTCGTGCCGCGCGAAGGCCTGCGTGTGCTCGCGCGCGGCCGCTTGACGCTGTACGAAGCGCGCGGCGAGTACCAGATGGTGCTCGACCACATGGAAGAAGCCGGCGAAGGCGCACTGCGCCGCGCCTACGAACAGCTCAAGGCGCGGCTGGAAGCCGAAGGCCTGTTCGCCGCCGAACGCAAACGCGCCCTGCCCGCCCATGTGCGCCGCCTGGCCGTGATCACCTCACCCACCGGCGCGGCGGTACGCGATGTGCTGAGCGTGCTCGAGCGCCGTTTCCCGCTGCTGGAGGTGGATCTTCTCCCCAGCCTGGTGCAGGGCGACAGTGCAGCGGCGCAGATCACCGCGTTGCTGCGCGGCGCCGATGCCAGCGGCCGCTATGACGTGATCCTGCTGACCCGTGGCGGCGGTTCGATGGAAGACCTGTGGGCCTTCAACGACGAGCAGCTGGCGCGCGCCATCGCGGCGAGCACGACCCCGGTGGTCTCGGCGGTTGGCCATGAGACCGACTTCAGCCTGGCCGATTTCGCGGCGGATCTGCGCGCAACCACGCCATCGGTGGCCGCTGAGCTGCTGGTGCCGGACCAGCGCGACCTGCAGCTGCGCCTGCGCCGGCTGGCCGCGCGGTTGGTGCAGCTGCAGCGCCACGGCCTGGGACAAGCCATGCAGCGCGCCGACCGTGCCCTGCTGCGCCTGAACGGCCAGAGCCCGCAGGCCCGCCTGCAGTTGCTGCAGCGGCGCCAGCAGGACCTGGCACGGCGGTTGGCCGGGGTCTGGCAGCAACAGCACGAGCGCCGCTTGGCGCGCCTGCGTCACGCGGCCGTGGTGCTGCGCAATGGCCATCCGCAGCGGCGCCTGGACGCGCTGGGCGAACGCCTGCAGCGCCTGCAACCGCGCGCCGAGGCGGCGATGGCCCGGCAGCTGCAGCGCGACAGCCTGCGCCTGCGCGCGTTGGCGCGGTCGATGGAGGCGGTGAGTCCGTTGGCGACCGTGGCGCGTGGCTACGCGATCCTGACCCGCGAAGAGGATGGGCGGCTGGTGCGCTCACCGTTGGACGTGTCGCCGGGTGATGCGTTGAAGGCACGCGTGCAGGACGGCGTCATCGACGTGGTGGTGTCGTAGGGACACGGATGGCGTGTCTCTACGGTGTTCCGCCCGGGGGTCCGCCCGCGTCATTGGGTCGCCGGCGCCCCCGCCGTTTCACAGAACCGCTGGCGGTATTCCATGGCCTTGGGCATCAATGCCTGCAGGTTCTGGATGCGTGTACCCGGGTTCGGGTGGGTGGAGGAGAACTCCGGCGGTGCCTGGCCGCCACTGGCCTGGCCCATCCGCTCCCACAGCGGCACCGCTTCGCGCGGGTCGAAACAGGCCGCTGCGGCCAGCATCAGCCCGACTTCGTCGGCCTGGGTTTCGTGGCTGCGCGCATACGGCAACAGGTAGCCATAGCCCATCGCCGACATCACCATCTGTTGCTGCTGCGGGTCCATGCCGCTGGCCGCCCCGGCCATCTGCCCGATCTGGGTGAGCTTCTGCTGGGCCATGCGCTGTGCACCATGCCGCAGCAGGGCGTGGGCGATCTCATGGCCCATCACCACCGCCATGGCATCGCGCGTGCGCGCCACCGGTATCAGCCCGGTGTACACCGCCATCTTGCCGCCCGGCAGGCAGAACGCGTTGGCCTGGTCGGACTGGATCACGTTGACCTCCCACTCGAAGTCACGCGAGAAGTGCGCCGGCGTCAGGCCGTGCTCTTCAGCCAGCGCGGTTTCCACCACATCCACCTTGCGAATCAACTGTTCGGCAATGGCGCGCACATCGCGCGACACCTGCGCATTGGGGTCCATCGGCCGCTCTTCGGCCAGGATCTGCTGATAGGCCTGCAGGCCCAGCGCCTTTTCCTGGTCGGCGTCCAGCGAGCTGTCAATCAGCACGCTCTCGCCGGTATAGGGATCGACGCTGCGGTTGGAGAACCAGTAGAACGCGGCATAGCCGGCGAACGCCAGCAGCACCCACCAGCGGATGTTGCCGAACAAGCCCGGGCGCCGTGCACGTTGCTGCTGCTGGCCGCCAAACGGATCGCTGCGCATGTTGGTGGTTCCTGTTGGGGGCCGGCGCACCCTGCCGGCCATGGGGTCAATCCTAGCGCCAAGCCCGGGGCTCAGATACCTCGGACCAGGCGGAAACCGATCCTGGCGCTGGTCGTGTCCGAATCCTGTGATTGCCGCCATGCCGCGCGGGTCTGCTCGGGCGCATTGGCCCAGTTGCCGCCACGGATCACCCGTTGCCGGCAGCCCGGGTTGAACCAGGCCAGGCCGTCGGCCGGCGCGCGCCGGTAGCTGGCATGCCAGCAGTCGGCCACCCATTCGCTGAGGTTGCCCGCCATGTCATGCAGGCCCCAGGCATTGGGCTCGAAGGTGGCCACCGGCGCCGGTCCCCACCAGCCATCGCCATAGCCCACGAATGCGTTGAACCAGCGCCGCCCGGACGGCGACACGTCCTCGGCGCCGGTGAAGTTGCCCGACCGCGGCGGCGGCGTGCCCTCGTCGCCCCACGGATACCGGCCGCTGCTGCCCGCGCGCAGCGCATATTCGAACTCCGCTTCGCTGGGCAGCCGGTATGACCGCCCGGTCTGTTCGGACAACCACATCGCATAGTGTTCGGCATCGCGCACGCTGACGTGCATGACCGGCGAATTGGCGATGGCCGGGGTGCCGTCATAGCCGGATTGCCAGTCCACCCCGCTGCTGCGGGTGAAGTTGCCGCTGCGTTCGTCGTAAATGATCGAATGCCCGCGCCGGGTGGCGCGTGGGCGCGCGTTGGTGGCGGTCACGTAGCGTCGATAATCGGCGACGGTCACCTCGGTGATGGCCAACGCGAACCCGCGCTCGAAGCGCACGTAGTGCGAGGGCTTCTCGGCATCGCTGGCGCCCGGCTCGCTGTCGCCTGCACCCATCTGGAAGCCGCCATGCGGCACCACGATCATCTGCGGGCCACGGCCACCATCGCGCAGCGCATCGCTGAACACCTGGCGCGGGCGGAAGCTGCCGTAATGCGTGACCAGCTCGATGCGTTCGCGCAGCTGCCCCACCACCGGGTCACCGGGCATGGCGATGCGCAGCGCGTCTTCCAGTTTCTGACGGGCCGCTTTCAGCCCCTGCGGCGTAGCCAGGTCGCGCAGGCCCTCGTCGCGCAGCCGCACCAGCGTATCGGCGCGGATTTTCTCGACCCGTTCAAAGGCCTCGACAATGGTGGGGGCGGAGTCGCGCACCTTGGCCGCTTCTGACAGCCAGGTACCGGCCGCGGTGAAGTCCGCCTCGCGCGCGGCCGTTTCGGCGCGACGGATCAGCGCGCTCTCGGCGGCGGCCATGCCCTGGCGGGCACGCGGGTTGTCCGCCTCCAGCGCCAGCGCCTCACGGAAGTTCGGGATCGCCCCATCGCCGTCTTCACCGATGCGGTCGGCGCGCAGGTCGTCCTCACCGGCGCGGTTGTAGGCGATCACCCGCTGGGCGAGCTCCACGCGCGATTGCAGCTGCCGCACCTGCTCGTCATCGGGCGCCAAGGTCAGCAGCACCAGTCCGATTTCGCTGGCCTCGGCCACTGCTTCCCGCTGCTTCAGGGGGCGCGCCAGCAGCGCGGTGGCGTCGGCAAGCAGGCGCTGCCGGGCGCGCTTGAGTCCGGCCTCGGCCTGGCGATCGGCAGGGTCGCGCGCGCGCAACGCCAGCCAGATCGGAATGGCGTCTTCGGCCGTTTCAAACAGCTGCCCCTCCTCGAAGGCCTTGGCCGCGTCACGCCGCGCCTGGGCCACGCCCGCATCCGTGAGGGTGACCGCCGGTGGCTGCCAGCGCTGTTCGGTCTCGGCCGCATCTTCACCGCCGATGGTGACCTGGGCCGGCGCAGGCGCTGGCGCTGGGGCGGCACGCTTCGCAGGCTCGGCCGGGCGCACGGCCGCTGGGCGCGGCGGGGGCGCATCGGGTGAACATGCCGTCGTGGCGGCCATCAGGGTGGCCAGCAACAGCGGAAGAGAACCGGTGGGACGCAAGATCGGGTTCCTCGGGCAAAACCAGGCGCTGCGGGGCGATTCGCCCGCGGCGTACGGCGACGGGTTCATCATAACGGCGCGCGGCTTCGTCGCGGCGCGCTATCCTCCCTCCCTGAGCAAACCTGCAGTAGACGGAACCCCTACGTGGCTTATTGGATCAAAACCCCGGCGGAACTGGACGAGCGCTACCGCCAGCGCCCCACCCGCATCGGGCTGGATACCGAATTCATCCGTGAACGCACCTACTGGCCCCAGCTCGCGCTGGTGCAGATGGCGGTCGGCGATGAAATCCTGCTGATCGACCCGCTCATTCCGGGCATGACCGACGCACTGGCGCCCTGGCTGGCCGACACCTCGATCCTGAAGGTGATGCACAGCGCCAGCGAAGACCTGGTGACCTTCAAGGTCGCCTGCGGCGTACTGCCGCGGCCGCTGTTCGACACCCAGATCGGCGCCTCGCTGGCCGGCATCGGTGGCGGCATGGGCTACCAGAAGCTGGTCACCGCGATCACCGGCGTGACCCTGACCAAGGGCGAGACGCGTTCGGACTGGATGCGTCGCCCGCTGTCCGACGCACAGCTGGAATACGCCGCCGACGACGTGGAGTACCTGTTTGCGATCCACGATGCCGTGGATGCCAAGCTGGGCGAACTGGACCGTCGCCAGTGGCTGCAGGACGATGCCGAACGCCTGCTTGCCAGCGTCGAGCATGACGAGGAGCGCTGGCCTCACGTGGCGATGCGCTCGGCGCAGTTCATGGATACCGCCGCGCAGCTGCGCCTGTTGCGCCTGCTGCGCTGGCGCGACGTGCAGGCCCGCGCCAGCGACAAGCCGCGCAGCTGGATTCTCGACAATGAGCTTGCCGCCGTGCTCGCACGCACCCCGCCGGCCGATGTGGAGGCACTGTCCACGCTGATGGAAGGCTTCCCGAAGGCACCGCGCAAGCTGGCCGCACAGGTGTGGGAGGCGCTCGTCACCCCGCACGCCGACGAAGCCGAGGCCCCGCTGGCGCTGCCGGCCAACGATGCCAACAAGCAGGCGCTGAAGCGTCTGCAGGATGCGGTGAGCGCACGCACGGCCGAACTCGGCCTGCCCGATGGCGTGCTGGCCTCGCGCAAGCATCTGGAAAGCTATCTGGAGAGCGGCCAGTGGCCCGCCGCACTCGCGGGCTGGCGCCAGCCAGTGCTGGAGCCGGTGCTGGCGCCGTTGTTGCCAGACGCAGGCTGATACCGTGCAGCCACGCAGGGCGTGGCTCTACGGAATTGCGGGTACAGCCACGCAGGGCGTGGCTCTACGGAATTGCGGGTACAGCCACGCAGGGCGTGGCTCTACGGAATTGCGGGTACAGCCACGCAGGGCGTGGCTCTACGGAATTGCGGGTAGCAGCCACGCAGGGCGTGGCTCTACGGAGTTGCGGGTAGAGCCACGCCCTGCGTGGCTGCGCACGACCGCGATGAAAAGGCCCTGCTCGCGCGGGGCCTTTTCGTTCAACGTGTTACCAGTTGAGGTTCAGCGAAACACCCACGGTGCGCGGTTCGTTGTACACCGCCGCCATGTAGTTCTCGATCACACCCTTCAGGTTCTTCTCGTTGGTGATGTTGCGCGCGAACAGCGCCGCTTCCCACGCACCGTAGTTGCCCGAGTAGCCCAGCTTCAGGCCGCCTTCGAAACTGCCCTTGGAGTTGAACTCGGCCGAGTCGTACAGCACGAAGCTGGTGTAGCCCTGCTTGTTCCAGTCGGTGGAAACGAAGAACACATCGCTGTCGTTGACCGGAATGTCGTACCGCGCGGCGAAGTTCAGGTTGTACTTCGGTGCGTTCGGCAGCGGGTTGCCGTTGATCTGCGCGAAGGTATTGGCACCGACTTTGATGGTCGGGTCGTTCACCGTGCACACCACCGCGCCGTTGAGCGCGCAGACCTGCGCGTACACGCGGTCATCCTGGATCTCGCTGTGCAGCAAGCTCACACCGGCGCTCAGGCTCAGGTTCGGGATCGGGCGCAGTTCCATGTCCGCTTCAAGACCGTAGGCCTTTGCCTTGTCGGCGTTGAACAGCACGCCGTTGCCGTCCGAATCGTTGCCATTGAGCTGGATATCGTTCACCGCGTAGGTGAAGGCGGTGGCGTTCAGGCGCAGGCGGTTGTCCCACAGGCTGCTCTTGATGCCCGCTTCCCACGACAGGATGGTTTCCGAATCGGCGGTGGTGAAATCGGCATTGAACACCGCCGAACGGCCCTGGATGGTCGGGCCACGGAAGCCGCGGGCCACCTTGGCGTACACGCTCACCTGCGGGTTGAACGCGTACATCGCGCTCAGGTCCCAGCTCGGCGTGGTGTCGGCCATGGTCACGTCGGTACGGCCACGGTAGGTGACCACGCCGGCCGCGGTGTCGGCGGTCTTGAGCAGGCGCGTGCGCTTCTCGTCGCGGGTCTGGCGCAGGCCGGCCGTCAGCGTGAACTTGTCGGTCACGTCATAGCTGACCTGGCCGAAGCCGGCCCACGAGGTGTTGGTGTTGCGCAGGCGCACCCAGTTGTTCGGATTGCGCGCGGCGCCCTTCAGGAACCAGGCGCGCTGGTAGAAATCGGTGGTGTCGCGGCCGTCGAAGTAGAACGCGCCCACCTGCCACTTCAGGCGGTTGTCATCGGCATTGGCCAGGCGCACTTCCTGGGTCCACTGGTCCAGGTCGCGGATCTGGCCCATCGACTGGCCGTAGCCATTGGGTACGCCGTTGACCGGAAAGTTCACCGCCGCGCCGCCGTCGGTATCGCCACGGCTGTAGCCCGAGGTGGTCTCGTAGGCAGTGATCGAGGTCAGCGAGACGTTGCCGAAGTCGTAGACCGCCTTCACCGAGCCGCCGTAGGTCTTGTACGCCTGCGGGTTGTTGTCCGCTTCGTCATAGGCCACCTGGTCGCGCGGCACATCGGTGGTGTTGGAGCCCTTGGTGATGGCATTGCGCAGGAACAGGGTCGAGGTGCCTTCGTAATCGCGTGCGTGCGCCGAGGCCAGCAGCGAGAAGTTGTCGCTCGGCTGCAGCAGCAGCTGCGCGCGTACGTTGCGGTCGTCGAAGCCGCCCATCGCGTTCTTCTTCGGCGCCACCGTGCCATCGGCGCTGGGGCCGGTGTAGGTGTTGTCGACGTAGTCGTCGCGGTGCTGGTACAGGGCCGACACGCGGAACGAGGCGATGTCGTTGATCGGGCCACCGAAGCCGCCGTCCACCGCTACGCTGCCGTAGCTGCCGTAACTGGCCTGCACGCGGCCGCTGTAGTCCTGGCTGGGCCGGATGGTGTCGAACTTGACGATGCCGGCGGTGGTGTTGCGGCCGAACAGCGTGCCCTGCGGGCCACGCAGCACTTCAATCTGGTCCACGTCGTAGACCGGGTTGGACTTCAGCACCACGTGCTCCAGCACCACGTCGTCCTGGATGATCGACACCGGCTGCGAGGCACCCAGGTAGAAGTCGATGTTGCCCAGGCCGCGGATGTAGAACCGCGGGAAGATGCGGCCGGTGGTGGTTTCGGCGTAGAAACTCGGCACGCGGCCGCTCAGGGCCAGCAGGGTGTCATCGCCGCCGGCGGTGTAGTCGCGGATGCGCTCGCCCTGCACCACCCCGACCGAGACCGGGACCTCCTGCAGGTTGCGCTCGCGGTGGTCGGCGGTAACGGTGATCGTATCGAGCGAGGTCGGGCTGGCGTCCTGGGCCAGGGCGGTCCCGCTCAGGCCAAGCAGCGCGGCACAGGCCAGCGCCAGCGCGTGGGGGCGCGGCTGCACGGCGGTGCGGGGGGAGGAAGCGGCGAAACGAACGGAGGTGGTGCGATGGGCAGACATTCAGGGGTCTCGGGCAGTACGGATCAAGGTGGCGTGCGGCGCACGCGGACGAACAACGGCAGCACCGCTGGGTGCGCAGCGATGCGGCAAGATATTGCGTACATGTTTCAAGGGGGTTTCAGGGCGATGCGGGGGACGGCCGTCCGTTCCCTACCCTGGTGTGCTGGCTGAGCCGCCGTAATTCTGGCGCGGATTATGCCTGCTCGGCGCGACAGTCGGAATAGCCGATCCTGTCCATTGCCGGATCCATTGCGGACCCGGCCGTTGCTTTCCGGTTTGATCCGGCGGTGGCGTCTGCGACTCCCCATCGCAGACGCCACCGCACCCGATCAGGCCGCAACGCGCTCCTTGCGCGCGGGCTGCGCGTCGGCCAGGCGGAAGCGCCCGACCGATTGCTGCAGCTCGGACGACTGCGCGTTCAATGCACGCGCAGCGGCCGAAGCCTCCTCGACGAGGGCAGCGTTCTGCTGGGTCACACCATCCATCTGCACGATGCTCTGGTTGACCTGCTCGATCCCTGCCGCCTGTTCCTGGCTGGCGCTGGCGATTTCCTCAATCAGCCCGCCCAGCTCACCTACCGATGCCACCACGCGCTGCAGGGTCTGCCCCGCCTGGTTGGCCAGTTCACTGCCGTCGGCCACCTGGGCCACGGAGGCCTCGATCAGGCCCTTGATTTCCTTGGCCGCACTGGCCGAACGCTGCGCCAGCGCGCGCACTTCCGAGGCGACCACGGCAAAGCCGCGCCCTTCCTCGCCCGCACGGGCGGCTTCCACGGCGGCGTTGAGCGCCAGGATGTTGGTCTGGAACGCAATTCCGTCGATGACGGTGGTGATGTCGGCAATGCGACGCGAGGAGGCCTCGATGCCGCTCATGGTGTCCACCACCTGGGCGACGGCCGCGCCGCCCTGCACCGCAACGTCCGCCGCTTCGGCAGCCAGGCGGTCGGCCCGGCGGGCGTGGTCGGCGTTCTGCTTCACCGCTGCCGTCAGTTCTTCCAGCGACGCGGCCGATTCTTCCAGGCTCGCTGCCTGCTGCTCGGTGCGGCGCGACAGGTCGTCGTTGCCGGCCGCGATCTCCGCCGAGGCGGTGGCCACCGACACGGCCGCCTGCTGGATGCCGCCGACAATGGCGGTCAGCTGCGCCACGGTGGCGTTGGCGTCGTCGCGCATGGTGGCGAACACGCCCTGGAACTGGCCATCGATGCGGCCACGCAGGTCGCCGGCGGCCAGCGCGCGCAGCAGCCCGGAAAGGGCGCTGAGGTTGCGGTCGGCGGTGACCATCAGGGTGTTGAGGCCCTCCACCATGACCCGGAAGTCGTACTGGTAGGCATCGGCGTTGCCGCGCACGCTGAAGTCGCCAGCCGCAGCCGCCGCCACCAGGTGCTTGATCTCGCCATTGATCGCCTGCAGGCGGTCGCGCACGCCGTTCACCGCTTCAGTGATGCGCGCCTTCTCGCCCGGCAGCGCTTCCATCGACTGCGACAGGTCGCCATCGGCGTAGCGACGGACCAGGTCGACCATGCGCATCTTCACCGAGATATGCGCGGCAACCAGTTCGTTGGTCCCGGTCACCATGGTGCCGAACTCGCCCTCGAAACGGCTGGCATCGATGCGGTGGCTGATCGCGCCCTCGGCATGCCGCTGGCTCATTTCGTTCTGCGCCTGGATGATCTCGCGCAGCTTGTCCTGCATCTGCTGCAGCGCACCCATCAGGCGCCCGACTTCGTCCTGGCTGCGCACCACGATGCGCTGGTCCAGGCGACCGGCCGCCACGTCACGCGCCACCTGCCCGGCCTGGGCCAGCGGCACGCTGACCAGGCGCCGCACCACCACGACCAGCGCCACGATCACCGCCAGCAGGCCAAGACCGGAGACCACGCCAATCTGCAGCATCAGCTTGTGCAGCACCGCCTGCAGCACCGAGGTCGGCTCCAGGCCCAGCACCGTCCACTGCCACGGGCCGTAGGTCTGGGCGGTGACGAACCAGGTCTGCGGCGCGGCGTCCTTGGTCGTGCGCAGACGCAATGTGCCTTGGGTGGCCTTGCCGGCCAGCAGTGCATCCAGCGTGGCCTGATCGGCAGGATCCACCAGCGCCGACAGCATTTCGCCTTCGCCGGCGAAGGAAGCAACCAACGTGCCGAGCTGGTCACCGGGGCGGGTGTTGACCGCCACGAAGTGGCCTTCCTTGCCCAGCTTGGAATCGCGCAGGCGCGTCTTCAACGCGGCCAGGCCTTCGGTGTAGTTCTGGCCAACGAAGGCAATGGCGGCCACCTCACCGGCGGCGTCCTTGATCGGCATGTAGTGGGTCATGTAGTCCACCCCGAACAAGCGCACCGGGCCGGTGTAGCCTTCGCCGGCCATCACCTTCGCGTAGGCCGGGCTGGCATGGTCCAGCACGGTGCCCATGGCGCGCGCGCCTTCGGCATTGCGCACCGAGGTGGACACGCGGACGAAGTCGTCGCCATCGCGCACGAACACGGTCGCCACGCCGCCGCCGGTGGCCTCGGCAAAGCGGTCCACGGCGGCTTCCTGCAAGTTGAGCACTTCGCTCCCGAGCCGCAGCGTCGGGGTCGGGCGCTCGCCCACGGTAATGGTTTTGGCGGCGTCCACGCTGACATCGCCGCTCGGCAGCATGGCGTGGAAGATGCCCGCCATGCGTTCGGTGCTGTCGCTCAGGCTGCGGTCGTACAGTTCCACCGTGTCACGCATCAGTTCGGTGGAGGACTGCAGCCCGGCTTCAACGCGCTGCTGGTAGCTGGTGGCAGCCTGGCGGTAGATCAGCACCGCCAGCGCCACGAAGGCCACGGTGGTGATCAGACCCATCAGCAGCGCCAGGCGCGCGCCGATGGAAGTGGAGAAAACGGTGGCGGCACGGGTCGTCATCGTTGGTACTCGAGGGGAAGGTTGTTTGAGAGTTGCGTCACATTTCTTATCGGCACCAAAGTGGTCCTCTTTACGTAAAAAAAGCCAAAATTCGAATTGCTTTCGCTTTACGCAAGTGATTGATTCGGCAGGGATTGATAGGAAACACCCCTTCACAAAGCCGGATTTCCGTTCAGAAAACTGGGTTTTTTTCTCAAGTTGGGCACCCTGCTGCCGCCAACGGCGCCGCCCTTCCCAGCCTTAGGGTCGGATTGAGGGGGGAGCGGTACCGGCCTGCCACGCCTTCCGCGGCGCACGCGTGCCCGGGTCGCTGCGGAGTTGGAAAGGTCGACACGCGATCCATACGCCTGCAGCCGACCGCGACCGCGGCGTGGCCCTTGGCAGCCCGGGGTGCTCGGCGCTACACTTCATTCATCGCGGCTCCCAACCCGCGTCGCAACACCACCACGGGGCCATAGCTCAGCTGGGAGAGCGCGTCGTTCGCATCGACGAGGTCAGGAGTTCGATCCTCCTTGGCTCCACCACATTCCCGCCCCCGTCGACCAGACGGCGGCGACAAAAAAGCCACCCCTCGGGTGGCTTTTTGTTTGCGCAGGCATCTCAACCTTCGCGCGGCGATGCCCCGTAGAGCGACGCCCTGCGTCGCTGCAGGCGATGCCGATCACTGCCGCCAGCCACGCATGGCGTGGCACTACGCGTCAGACCGCCATCGCTTCGTGCACTGCATCCGGGCGTATGGCCGCAATCTTCAACAGCGTCCTGGCTGCACCGGAAGGCTCCCGGCGGCCCTGCTCCCAATCCTGGAAGGTTCGCACCGACACACCCAGCATCCCTGCAAACTGCGCCTGGGACAGGCCCAATCGCTGGCGCGCCTCGGCCGCAATGGACACTGGAACCATGTTCACCTTGCCCACCTTGCCTGCCTTGATGGCACGAACAGACGCCAACAACTCGGCGCCGATATCACGCTTGGCGTCGCGAGCCTCCAACACGTTCTCATTCTTCGGCATGACCAAGCTCCTCTGCCAACTCGCGCAGGACGTGCGATGACATGGCGCGATCATACGGCACTGCCGTATGACTGGCAGAGCTGGGCAACAGCTCTGTCGAACGCAGTTGTTTTTTCTGCCCCATTCGACTGCAGAAAAACGATTCAGCGCGGCGCGTCCCCTGCCCGCTCGGCAATCGGCCGGACCTGCTGCACCAACGTCAGCAGGGTCTTGCCCGGTTCTTCGATCATCACCTCGTGGGCGGACTGCTCGAACCACACCAGCTGCTTGGAAGGTGCCTTCACCGTAGCGAACCACTGCGCCGCCAATTCGGAGGACACGTTGTGGTCGTGCCGACCCTCGAACAGGAACAGCGGCGTTTTCAGTTCGCGCACCGCGCTCATGTCCAGGGTCAACACCTCGCCCAGCAGGTGCTGCATCGAGAAGTCGTTGCCCTTCCAGACATCGGCCACGTCCTGGTCGGTGTACTCGGGCGAGAGCTTGACGGCCGCCGCCTCGGCGTCGCCGCCGCGGCGGTTGTGGACCATGCCGCCATAGTGATTCAGCCACCGGCGTTGCTTGAACAACGCGTCCAGCGGCACCGGGGTGCTGCCCTGCGCATACGGGGCCAACGCATTGAGTTCCGCTACGGCCTCGGCATTGCCATCGGCGCGCGCCTGCTGCAGCGTCCACGCCCAGCCGCGCCGCTCGCTTTCGGGCGCATTCGATATCTGCCCGATGCCAATATAGGCGTGCAGCCACTCCGGCCGGCGCTGTGCCAGTTCCAGACCCAGGTAACTGCCCCAGGACTGGCCCAACACGAAAATCCTGTCCTTGCCGAATTCGCCCCGCAGCCAGGCCACCATCTCTTCGCTGTCGGCGATCATCCGTTCGCGGGTCATGGTCGGCGCGACCACCGCCGGGTCGTTGGCGGCATAGGTCTTGCCCGCGCCGCGCTGGTCCCACTGGACCACCGTGAAATATTCCTCCCAGCCCCGCTGGAAATACCAGCTGGTTGGCATGGCCACCCAGCCCGGTCCGCCGTGCAGCATCAGCAGCACCGGGTTGCGGCGGTCATTGCCACGAATCGACACCCATTGGTCGATGCCGCCGATACGTACCTTTTCCAGACGCTCCACGCCCTGGTCGGACACGACTTTGCGCAGATTGGCGATGATGGCGGTGGACGCCTCGCGGCTGGCGGGCGCCACCGGCGCGGCGACCACCGGCGCGGCGGCCATCGCCGGAGCGACGGCGCTGGCAAGCAGGAACAGCAACGACAGCAGCGGCTTCATCGGCGTCCGGGTCCAGTCATGCAGGCGCCGATTGTGCCACGCCCTTCGGGATGCAGGATGCCCCCGCAGACGGCGCCTAGGACGTCGGCTTGGACCGGTCCAGCACCTCGCGCAGCGTATCCACCAGCTGCCTGGCGCGGTACGGCTTGGGCAGGAAGGCCTCATCCGCAACATCCGGATGGGCGCGGTTGACGAAGGCCGTGGTGTAGAAGAACGGTATACCGCGCTTCCTGAGCAATGCCGCTGCAGGGAAGCTGGTTTCCGAGCCCAGATTCACATCCAGGATGGCCCCATCCACCGACTCGGTCAGGATCAGCTCGATGGCCTCGGCCAACGTGGATGCGGGGCCGATGACCTGCACGTTGCTGTCTTCCAGCAGCTGCGAGGCGAGCTCGGAGATCATGCTGTCGTCTTCAACGAGCAGGATGCGTTCACGGGTGAAGCGGTGCGGCGGCGTGCGTGGCGCGCGCGGATCGACCTTGGATGCGTTCATTTCGATTCCTCGGCGGCAGGGAGACGTTCAGCGACTCAGTCGCTCGCGTTGTCCTTGCGCTCCGGGCGGCGCGTTTCAGCGTCGTGGATCTGCTGGTCGGTCTGCGCGGGCCGCTGCTTGGCCACCTCGTCCTGCTTCCGGTCCTGCTGTACTTCTTCAACGCCCTGCTGCTTGCCGGGCTGTTTTTCGCTGTTCATGTTGCGTGCTCGTCGCGTCAGCCCGCACTGGGCATGGGCTCAACCTAGCGACCCGGGCGTGACGCAAGGGTCAGGAGGATGTTCACTCCTGGTCAGTATGCGCCCGGGCCTGGCGGGTGGCGCCCGACGGTGGGGTCGGGCGACCACGACGGCACGGCATCAGCCCTGGATGAACGCCAGCAGCGCGGCATTGATCGCCTCGGCATGGGTGGTGCACATGCCATGCGGGTAGCCCGGGAACACCTTCAGCGTGCCCTGCGTGAGCAGCTTGATCGTCAGCTCGCTGGCGTCGGCGATCGGCACGATCTGGTCATCGTCGCCGTGCAGCACCAGCGTAGGGACGGTGATGGCCTTGAGGTCCTCGGTGAAGTCGGTCTCCGAGAACGCCTTGATCCCTTCGTAATGCGCCTGCGCACTGCCGGTCATGCCCTGGCGCCACCAGTTGCGGATGACGCCTTCGGACACCGCCGCGCCGTCGCGGTTGAAGCCGTAGAACGGGCCGCTGGCCAGGTCGAGATAGAACTGCGCCCGGTTCGCCGCCAGCTGTGCACGGAAGCCGTCGAATACCGACAGCGGCAGGCCGCCCGGGTTGGCCGGGGTCTGCAGCATGATCGGCGGCACCGCGCTGATCAGCACCGCCTTGGCGACGCGGCCCGGCGGAGCCTTGGCCACGTAGCGCGCCACTTCGCCGCCACCGGTGGAGTGGCCGATGTGCACCGCGTTCTTCAGGTCCAGGTGGTCGGCCACGGCCGCTGCGTCGGACACGTAATGGTCCATGTCGTTGCCTTCGCTGACCTGCGCCGAACGGCCGTGGCCGCGGCGGTCATGCGCTACCACGCGGTAGCCCTTGGCCAGGAAGAACAGCAGCTGCGCATCCCAGTCGTCGCTGGACAGCGGCCAGCCGTGGTGGAACACGATGGGCTGGGCGTCCTTCGGGCCCCAGTCCTTGTAGAAGATGTCGACGCCATCGGAGGTGGTGATCGTGCTCATGGGTGCTGCTCCTGGAGTGGGTGGGGACTGCAGGAACAGCGTAGGCGCGTGCATCACCAGAAAAAATCGTACGCTTGGGTCACCGCGTCATACACAGGTATGGGCGGAGTTGCTTGGCGGACTAACAGTCCGCTCTACACCGTGCGCGCTACACAGTGGAGCGCTTCTGCGAGGCACTGTGACATCGCCTCGCCGTCCACCGGCTTGACCAGGAAGGCGCGCCCGCCGCGGCCCATCACGCGATCGCGCACGGCGTCGTTCGGGAACGCGGTCATGAACAGCATCGGGAAGCGGCAGCCGCGCTCGATCAGCGCGGCCTGCAGCTGGTCGCCGCTCATCTGCGGCATCTGGATGTCGGTAAGCAGGCAGTCCGGCGCATCGCCGTCATCGGCCAGGAACGCCGCCGCCGAGGCATACGTGCGGACCTCGTGGCCCAGTGAACGCACCAGGCTGGACAGCGACTGGCGGACGCCGTCGTCGTCGTCAACAATCGCGATGCGGTAGAGCGGTTTCATCCGGGACATCCTGGGGCCAAGGGCCGGCCATGGCCGACGCTGCCTTTATGCCCCATCCGCGCGCGCGCCGGAACCATACACAGGTTTGCCCTGCCGCCTCAGCGCGCGCCCACGCCCACCCCAAGCAGCTCCGCGTGGCGCACCAGGTCGGCCAGCGAGCGCACCCCCATCTTGCGCATCACGTTGCCACGATGGATCTTCACCGTGATCTCGCTCAGGTTCAGCTCGCCGGCTACCTGTTTGTTCATCAGGCCGGCCACCACGTGCGCCATCACCTCGCGCTCGCGCGGGGTCAGCGTGGCATAGCGTGCGTCCAGGCCATCGCGTGCCGCCAGGGTGTGGCGGCGCTGGGTATCGCGTTCGATCGCCACGCTGACCGCGTCCAGCATGTCCTGGTCGCGGAACGGCTTGGCCAGGAAGTCCACCGCGCCGGCCTTCATCGCCCGCACCGACATCGGGATGTCGCCGTGGCCGGTCATGAACACGATGGGCAGGTGGATGCCCTGTGCGGCCAGCTGGCCCTGCAGGTCCAGCCCGCTGATGCACGGCAGCCGGACGTCCAGCACGATGCAGCCGGGAACGTCCGGCAGCTGCGCCTGCAGCAGTTCAGCCGGCGAAGCGAGCACGCGCGTCTGCAGGCCGATGGAACGCAGCAGGCTGTCCAGCGCGTCGCGCACGGCGCTGTCGTCGTCGACGACCACCACCAGCGGCGGGGCGGGCGCGGGTGTGCCGCGCGGCGGTTGCGGTGGACTCATGACAACAGCTCTCCTGCGTGGGAAGTACCCAGCACCAGCCGGAACGTAGCGCCACGGCCCGGCGCGCTATGCACGGTGAGGTGGCCGCCGTGAGCTTCCGCCGTGGACCGGCAGATCGCAAGGCCCATGCCCATTCCCTGCGCCTTGGTGGTGAAAAACGGCTGGAACAGCGTGTCCAGGTGCGCCTCGTCGATGCCGGGCCCGGTGTCGGTGACGCTGATTGCCACCTGCCCCGCCGCGTCCGGCTGTGCATCGACCAGCAGGTGGCGCCCGCCGGCCTGCCCGGCCATGGCCTGGCTGGCGTTGATCAACAGGTTCACCAGCACCTGCTGCAGCTGCACCGCATCGCCCAGCACCGGCGGAAGATCGGCCGCCACGGCCACGCGCAGCACCACGGCCTCGCGGCTGAGCTCGTGCTGCACCAGCCGCACCGATTCTTCAATGAGCGTGCCCACCGCCAGCGCTTCGCGCGGCGTGCTGCGCTTGGCCAGGAACGAGCGCACCCGCTTGACGATCTCGCTGGCCCGGCGCGCCTCGGCCACCGTGCGTGCGATCGCCGCGCCTACTTCCGGCAGGTCCGGAATGTCGCGGTGCAGCCAGCGCAGGCCCGCCTCACCATTGGTGACCACCGCCATCAGCGGCTGGTTGACCTCGTGTGCGAGCGATGCCGTCAGCTCGCCCAGCGTGGCCACGCGTGCGGCATGCGCGAGTTCGGCCTGTGCGCGCAGTGCGGCGTCCTGGGCCTGGCGGCGCTCGCTGTTGTCGACGATGAACACCAGCACGCAGGCATCGTCGTCGTCCGCGCTGGGGAAGGTGATCGCAAACAACACCGGTACGCTGCGACCATCGGCCGCCACGACCTCCGTTTCGCCTTCATGGAAGGCATCACCGGCCACGAACGCCGCCAACGCCGCCGCGAAGCTGGGGTCCTGCCGGTCCAGCACGTCGTCCAGCGAGGCAAGGTCGCGATGCTGCCCGTCGCGCCCCTGCACCATCGACACGAAGGCTGGATTCACATCAGCGATGCGGGTCAGCTGCCGCGCCTGCACGATGAACTCGGGATGGTCGGCAAGATGGGCCTGCAGTGCCTGCGGATCGGCAATGCCCAGCCGGTCCAGCAGCACGCGCAGCGCGCTCCAGTCTTCCTGCACCACGCCGATCCGGCTGGCATCGAACATGCGCCGGTAACGGCGTTCACTGCGGACCAGGGCCGCGTAGGTCGCGGTGCGCTCGGTCACGTCGGTATGCGTCTCCAGCACCCCGACCGCGCGCCCCTGCGCATCGCGCTGGATCACCCAGCGGCTGTCCAGCACCCGCCAATCACCGTCGCGGGTACGCTGCTCCAGCGTGCCTTCCCAGGTGCCCTGCGCCAGCAGCGCCGCTTCCACCGACTCCCGTGCCTGCGGATAGCGCGTGGCCAGCAACGTGTCGGCGACACAGCCCACCGCTTCGGCGGCGGACCAGCCATACACCTGCGCCGCAGTGCGATTCCAGAACGTGATCACGCCAGTACGGTCGCGCACGAAGATCATGTCGTGCGACAGGTCCAGCAGCGTGGCCTGCGCACGCAGGCGTTGCATTGCATGCTGGTGCTGCAGGGCCAGCACCGCGGTGATGCCGATGGCGGCCAGACTGACCAGCGCGCGGAAGGTCTGCGAACCCACGTGGTTCAGCCCGTGGGAATCCACGTACGCCGCCAGGGTGAGCACGATCCCGGCCAGCGCGGTCACGATGATGTCCGCGCGGCGACCGGTGCGCGCCACCAGCAGCACGGCCACCACGTACAGCACCGCCACCGCACCTTCGAGCGTGGTGAGCACATCGACCAGGAAAACGCCCAGCGTGAGCAGGCCGGCCGCGCACCGGTACAGCGTGCGGCGGCGGTGCGGGGGCACACCAGCGGAACGTTCGCGTTCGGAAGGGGCGGTGGTCACGGTCTGGCGTCCTGGCATCGCGCAGCTCCCGGCAGTGGGGTGACGCCAGTATCCCCCGCCTCCGGGGCCGGCTGATCCCTCCAAAGAGGGATGCGCGGGCAGGCGCGCGGCCGGACCCTCAAACCAAGGTATGAGACGGAGAAACGATGGCGCAATGTTCGCCGCCGCCGTCCCTGCCTAGTCTGGATCCGTCGGCCCCACCGCACTGTCCGCGGCGCCCGGCCCACCCCTCACCTGATGCCGGAGACCTGCCATGAACGAGCTTTCGACCCCGTCCCGCCGCGCCGCCCCGCTGCACACCCCGTCCGATCTCGGCCTGCAGGCCGGCAAGGACATCGCCGGTGCGTTGACCGTGCTGCTGGCCGATGTGTTCGCGCTGTACCTGAAGACCAAGAACTTCCACTGGCACCTGTCCGGGCCACACTTCCGCGACTACCACCTGATGCTGGATGAGCAGGGCGACCAGATCTTCGCCATCACCGACGCCATCGCCGAACGCGCGCGCAAGGTGGGCGGCAACACGCTGCGCTCGGTCGGGCAGATCCACCGCACCCAGCGCCTGCTCGACAACGACGCGGACTACGTCACCCCGGAAGACATGCTCGCCGAGCTGGCCGACGACAACCGCCGCCTGGTCCGGTTCCTGCGCGCCACCCACGCCGTGTGCACCACCCACAACGACGTGGCCACCACCAGCCTGATCGAGAACTGGATCGACGAAGCCGAGCGCCGCAGCTGGTTCCTGTTCGAAAGCACCCGCAGCACCCGCTGATCCACGCGCTGTCCTTCCTGTTCCAGGAGTCCGCCATGTCCACGTCCACCCGCACCACGGTACCGATCGGCACGCCTGCCCCGGCCTTCCAGCTGCCCGCCACGCCCGACCAGCGCGTCAGCCTGGACGAGCTGCGCGGCCACCCGGTGATCCTGGCGTTCTATCCCGCCGACTGGAGCCCGGTCTGCGGCGACCAGCTGGCGCTGTACAACCAGCTGCTGCCCGAGTTCCACCGCAGCGGCGCGCAGCTGGTCGGCATCTCGGTGGATGGCGTGTGGTGCCATGCCGCCTTCGCCGAACAGCGCCACCTGCACTTTCCGCTGCTGGCCGATTTCGAGCCCAAGGGCGAGGTCGCACGCCGCTACGGCGTATACCGCGAACAGGACGGCGTGTGCGAACGCGCGCTGTTCGTGATCGACGCCGAGGGCATCGTGCGCTGGAGCTACGTCTCGCCGCTGGGCATCAACCCCGGCGCCGACGGCATCCTCGAGGCGCTGGCGCAGCTCTCCCCCACCCCGCCTGTCCCCACCGCTGGAGCAACGTCATGAAAGGTCTGCTGATTCCCGTCGACGCACAGGACCATATCCAGGGTCCGGAGAGCGCCGCCATCACCCTGGTCGAGTACGGCGACTACCAGTGCCCGTACTGCGGCGAGGCCTATCCCGTGCTCAAGGCCGTGCAGCAGGCCATGGGCGAGCGGATGCGCTTCGTGTTCCGCAACTTCCCCATTTCCGAGATCCACCCCCACGCGCTGCCGGCCGCACGGTTCGCCGAGGCCGCCGCCGAAGCCGGGCTGTTCTGGGAAGCGCATGACCTGCTGTACCAGCGCCAGAACGCCCTGGGCACGGCCAACCTGGAGGACTACGCCCGCCAGCTGGGCGTGGACCCCGCGCTGGTGCAGGCCGCCGCCAACGGCGCGTTCGACGCACGCATCGAACGCGACTTCATGGGCGGGGTACGCAGCGGCGTCAACGGCACCCCGTGTCTGTTCATCAACGGCGTGCGCTACGACGGCGCCCGCGACGTGGACAGCCTGGTCGATGCACTGAGCGACCTGGCCTGACCTGTTCCGCCGGCGCGCCGGGGTCTTCTCCCTCCCCACCCCGGGCGCGCCGGCACCTGCCAAGGACACTGCCATGCCCGCTTCCCGTCACGTCCGCTCCCTGTGGTCGGCTGCCACCGTCCATGACGATGCCCTGGGCAGCATCCGCCGCCTGACCGCCGACGAATTCCCGTTGCTGGAGCGCCTGTCGATCAAACGCATGCTGCTCGCCGCGGGCAGCATCCGCGAGCCACACTGGCATGCCAACGCCAACGAACTGGGCTACGTGCTGGGCGGTACGGTATTGATCACCATCGTGGACAACGCCGACGCGGTCAGCTGCATCCGCGTGGCCGCAGGCGGGATGTTCCACATCGGCAGTGGTGCACTGCATGCCATCGAGAACGTCGGCGATGACACGGCCGAGCTTGCCATCGTCTTCAGCCATGAGCGCCCGCAGGACTTCTCGCTGCATGCGGCCTTTGGCGCCATGTCCAATGCGGTGCTGGGCAACACCTACGACCTGGCGGCCGGCGAATTCGCAGCGTTGCGTCGCGACACCACATCACCCTACCTGGTGCGGCGGCAGGGCCCGGCGATGGTGCCCGCCGATGCCGACCGCACCGACCCACACCGTTTCGCCATCGAAGCGCAATCGCCGCCGTTGGATTTCGCCTACGGGCAGGCACGCGTGTCGCGCACCCAGTTCTGGCCCGCGCTGCGCAACCTGTCCATGTACTCGCTGCGCATCGCCGACGACGGCATGCGCGAGCCACACTGGCACCCGGAGACCGCCGAGCTGGGCTATGTGCATCGCGGCAAGGCGCGCATGAGCATCCTCGACCCGGACGGTTCGGTGGACACCTACCTGCTGCAACCGGGCGATGTGTACTTCGTCCCGCGCGCGTACCCGCACCAGATCGAGGTGCTGGGCGAGGACGTGCATTTCCTGGTGTTCTTCGACCAGCCCACGCCGGGCGACGTGGGCTACCGGCTGGCCGCCTCGGCGTTCGCGCCCGGTGTATTGGCCGCCACATTCGGCGTGGCGGCGGCCGACCTTCCAACGTTCCCGAGGACCGTGCATGACCCGTTGATCGTGGCAAGGATCAACGCACTGGACCCTTCACCGTAGAGCCACCCATGCGGGGCCTGCTCTTCACCCATCACCGCTACAGCCACGCATGGCGTGGCTCTACAGGGGGATGCCCGCCCACGCCCCTCAATCCAGCTTCACCACCAGCTTGCCGAAATTGCGTCCCTTCAGCAGCCCGAAGAACGCCTCCGGCGCATTTTCCAGCCCATCCACCACGTCTTCGCGGTAGTGCACCCGCCCCTCGCGCAGCCACCCGCGCATTTCCTCCAGGAACCGCGGCTGCAGATCCAGATGGTCGAACTGGATGAAGCCGCGCACGGTCAGCCGCTGGCGAAGCACCTGGCTCATGAAGCCCGGCAGACGGTCCGGACCGGGCAGCACCGCGCCACGTTCGTTGTAGCTGGCAATCACCCCGCACACCGGAATGCGCGCGAAATCATTGAGCAGTGGCGCCACCGCCTCGAACACATGGCCCCCCACGTTCTCGAAGTACACATCGATGCCGTTCGGCACCGCCGCGCGCAGCTGCGCGGGGAAATCGGCCGCCCGGTGGTCCAGCGCCACGTCAAAGCCCAGCGTTTCCAGATAGCGGCGCTTGTCTTCACCACCAGCGATACCCACCGTGCGCGCACCCTGCAGCTTGGCGATCTGCCCCACCGTCGCCCCAACCGGACCGCTCGCAGCGGCCACCACCAGCGTCTCACCGGGCTGCAGCTTGCCGATCTCATGCAGCCCCACGTAGGCCGTGAACCCCGGCATGCCGTACACCCCAAGCGCAGTACTGGGCGGCAGGCCATCATCGGCCAGCGTGCGGGTGATGCGCGTTGCATCGACCACCGCATGGGTCTGCCACTGCCCCGGCGCCAGCACCCGGTCGCCCGCCGCATAGTCTGGATGGTTGGAGACCAGCACGTCCGACACGGTCTGCCCTTCCATGACCGCACCCACCGCCACCGGCGTGGCATACGACGGCCCTTCCTCCATGCGACCGCGCATGTACGGGTCCAGCGACAGGTACCGGTTGCGCAGCAGCACCTCGCCGGGGCCTGGCGTGGGCAGCGGCTGCTGTTCCAGCCGGAAGTTGGCCGCCACCGGTTCGCCCTGCGGACGCGAGGCGAGCACGATGCGGGCGGTCTGGGTGTCGGTCATGAGCGCGGCTCCAAAGGATCAGGTCACGACACTACGCCCTGCGGCGGCGCTCAGGGCGCCGCTGAAAACAGCGTTCCATCGCCGCACGCCCTGACACCGCCGCCCGCGGTGATCGTTGCGCCCACCGGCGCACAGCATTCCGCGCCGGGTCAGTCCACGCCGCGCTGCCGCCGCCACTGCAGCGGGCTCAGGCCCATCTCGACGCGGAACATGTAGTTGAATGCCGACGCCGAGGAATAGCCCAGCGCATGTGCGATCACCGTGGGCGAACGCCCCTGCGCCAGCCATTCGATCGCGCGCAGCAGCCGCAACCGCGTGCGCCAGGTGCGCAGGCTCATGCCGGTCTCGCGTTCGAAATGCCGCGCAAGCGTGCGAGGCGAGGCACCCAACACCCGCGCCCATTCGTCCACGCCACGCCCATCGGCAGGCTGGTCGTACAGCGCCTGGCACCAGCGCTGCAGGCGCGCATCCTGCGGCCACGGCAGGTGCCGTACATGCTGGCGCTGGCGGCGCAGCTGCACCATCACCAGCGCGCACAGGTGCGCGTAGTACGCCGTATCGTCTTCCGGTCGAACCTGCCCCAATTCCACGATCAACTCGCGCAGCAGCGGCGACACATCCAGCACCGCGCAGCGGTCGGGCATGCCCAGCGCCGGGTCATCGGCTACATACAGGTTGCGGAAGGCGGCCGCGCTCAATGCGCCGGTGTGGTGCACCATGCGCGTGGGCACCCACAACGCCTGCTGCGGCGTGATCACATGACGCGCGTTGCGCGCGGTCACCTGCAGCACGCCCTCGGTAGCGAACACCACCTGATTCCAGTCGTGCGCGTGCGGCGGGAAACGCTCGCCGGCCGCCAACTGCTGGCTGCGCGCCATCACCGGCCACGGCAGCGCGTGCAGGCTCGGCACCGGCACCTCGCGCCACGGACCCGCCGGCGACGCACTGCGGGATTGGCTGCTGGTCGACATGATGGGTCATTCTATCGAAAGACAGCCGCCCTGCCCGCGACCGACCATGGCCGCACCTTCTACCGGCCCGCCCCATGTCCGCCTCCCCTGCAGCACCCAGCACCCCGGCCCCCTTGAAGCCTTGGCAGGTCATCGGCGCCGGCATCTGCGCCCTGGTCCTCACCGTCGGGCTGGCCCGGTTCGCCTACACCCCGCTGCTGCCGCTGATGCGCGTGGACGCCGGCCTTAGCGCAGCCCAAGGCGGCTGGCTCGCCACCTTCAACTACCTGGGCTACCTGCTGGGCACGCTGCTGGTGGCGCGGGTGGGCGACATGCGGCAGAAATTCCGTTTCTACCGGGTCGGCCTGCTGTTGGCCGTCGCAGCCACCGCGCTGATGGGCGCCACCACCCAGCCGTGGCTGTGGAGCCTGCTGCGCTTCGTGGCCGGCCTCTCCAGCACCGCCGGGCTGCTGCTCGCCTCCGGGCTGGTCCTCAACTGGCTGCTCGCCCACCGGCAGCGCCCGCGCCTGGGCCTGCATTTCGCCGGGCTCGGCCTGGGCATCGCGGTGTCCGGGCTGGCCACGGCCGCCTTGGCCGGGGTCGCCAGTTCCAGCGCGCAATGGGGCTGGCTGGGCCTGCTCGGCGTGCTGTTCCTGGTGCCCGCCTGGTGCTGGATGCCCGCCCCGGCGCCGGCGTCAGCCAACCATGCGATCCAGGCGCCGACGCCGCCCGGCAAACGCTGGCGACGGCTGCTGGTGGCGGCGTACTTCTGCGCCGGCTTCGGCTTCGTGGTCAGCGCCACCTTCATCGTGGCCATCCTGGAGCAGACCGCCGCCTTCCGCGGCCACGGCAGCGCCGTGTGGGTGCTGGTGGGCTTGGCCGCCGTGCCGTCCACCTTTGCCTGGGACCGCATCGCCGCCCGCGTCGGCATCATCCGCGCGCTCATGCTGGCCTTCGCCCTGCAGGCGGCGTCATTCGTACTGCCGCTGCTGGACGACGGTCTTGCCGCCGGGTTGGGCAGCGCGGTGCTGTTCGGCCTGACCTTCGCCGGCATCGTCAGCCTCACCCTCACCGTGGTCGGCCGCCACTACCCGCAGAACCCAGCCAAGGCGATGGCCACCCTCACCCTCAGCTATGGCGTGGCGCAGATCATCGCCCCTGCACTGGCCGGCACTCTCGCCCGCGACAGCGGTTCCTACCAGGCGTCGCTGCTGCTGGCGGCGATCATCATGGCAATGGGCATCGTGCTGCTGGCGGTGATGCCGGAGGAGCGCAGCGATCACGCACGCCACTGACGTTGCGCGCAGCCTGCAGGGATGAACAAAAATTCATCAGCGGCGCGCTCGTGCGATCAAGCACTTAAGCCGCCGCAGCAGGCCCGCAGCAACGAATGTGAAATTTTTTGGTCGAAAGGCTTGCCGAACCCTGCAGACCTCCGTATTATTCGCGTCCTCGCCAGCGGCAACGCAGCGATGAAGTGGCCGAGTAGCTCAGTTGGTAGAGCAGGGGATTGAAAATCCCCGTGTCGGCGGTTCGATTCCGTCCTCGGCCACCATGATTTCAAAAAGACCTGCAGAAATGCGGGTCTTTTTTTTTGCGTCGCCGCCAGGACGCCGACCAGCACACCCGGAAGCAGACCGCTGCTGCCATTGGTCACACCTCCCTACCCCATTCACACTTGATATAGTCCGGGCAACCAACCGGGGTAGCGGTGCGCAATGCATCGTTGGTGGGGAGGCCAGACGATGCGAGTGACTCGCCATCTGCACTGGTCGGCAACAATGCAACGCGCTGCATGGGAAAAGTGGGGCTGATCGGTCGATGCATTCGTGCCACGGCGACGCCGTGGATGACGCATTGCCGCAGCCATGAGGAAGCTCACGTCTGCATCGATGGAACGTCAAATGCTTGGATCACTTCGGAAGCACTGGCAACACAGGGAACTGGCGAATCATTTGGGTCTCACAGCTGCGCTGCTTGCAAGCGCGATGTGCCTGACGGAATCGGCAGCTGCGCAGACGAGCGTGTCGAATTTTGTCTGGGAGGAGTTCCCTGACCGGATCAGCAAGACCGAGAAGATCACTCCTCTAGGCCCCGACCTGTTCGGCGACAACGTCCGGCTGGCTAACGGCGAGTTGGGATTTGAGATCACGGACGTCACGCTTCCCGGCAACAACGCGCTCGAAGTGAAGCTGACCCGTACTTACGAGGTCGTGAGTCGCAAGACCTACACCCCAGACGCCATGCTTGCGGACTGGCAGATCAGCGTCCCCAACATAAGCGGCAGCTACGCGGCCGACTGGGGAACTGGCGCTGGCGCAAGCGCACCCGGCCGCTGCACGACTAGCTGGCTACCTGTGGATCCATTGTATTTCGACACACGGGAGTTCTGGAACGGGTTGTCCGTGAGCATCCCTAACGGCGGCGGTGAAATGCTGCGGACTGCTCCAGGCGTTACGCAGCCCCAAGACGGCGCGACCTACCCGTGGACGACGTCCAACCAGATCTTCTTTGCCTGCCTTCCCTCCATCAAGAATGCGGGGGGCGAAGGATTCATGGCGATCACGCCGGACGGGACACGCTACTGGTTCGATTGGCTGGCACAGACCGTCGAGCCGACGCTGAAGAAGTACGAGTACTTCTATGACGACGGGTCAGAACCACAGCCGCAGCCCTGGCGCTTTTTGCAGCGCCGAAAGAATCTGCTGCTTGCCACCAAGGTCCAGGACCGCTTTGGCAACACGGTGCAGTACACATATACCAACGCGTGGAACGCCGCCCCCAGGTTGACGTCCATCACAGCAAGCGACGGAAGGCAGCTCACGCTCACTTATAACGGCGACAACGTCAGCAGCGTCAGCGACGGCACCCGCCAATGGCAGTATGTGTACAACAACAGCACATCGCGACGCAGCCTCTCTGCCGTTGTGCTTCCGGACGGAAGCCAGTGGTCGATAGATTTCACTGACCTCACCCGTGCCGTCCTGAAGTACGCCGACGTAATGTCGCCGGAGCCCGGCGAGATGTTCCGCAATTGCATTGAGAATGAGATCCCGATGACTTATCCATCGGCATCCATCACGGGAACCATGGTGCACCCTTCCGGTGCAACCGGTCGATTCACGGTCACTTCGCTTGAACACGGCCGCAGCCATGTTCCCCTCAACTGCCGGGGCATCGACTACTTTCCCGGGTTCGGGAACAATCCGAATGATGACGTGAACACGTACACGATCTCTGGCTACAGTCTGACGCTGACAGAGAAAGCCATCAGCGGCCCCGGGCTGCCTACATTGCGCTGGCAGTACGCGTACACCCCAAACATCAGTTTCGATCGCTATCCGGGCCAGACTGACGCCGATCAGGTGTGCCCATATGGAAACGCAGCCGCGTGCGCAGCGCCCCCCTGCACCAGCGAGAGCTGCGCGCAATCAAGTATCACCACCGTCACCGGACCGGGCGGGGAATGGATCCGCTACAGCCACGGCAATACCTATCGGTACAACGAAGGCAAGCTTCTCAAGGTTGAAGTTGGCACGGGTGCAGGCGACATCCAGCGCACCACTTCCTACCGGTACGATCTGCTCTCTGCCGGCCAGAATTATCCGGCCCGATATGGCACCAGCGTCCAATTCTCTGGTGAAGGGTGGGGAAGCGAGTACCACCGCCCCCAACTGGAGCGCCATATTGCCCAGCAAGGCACCGTCTTTTCATCGGTATCCAGCGAGCTGGACTACTTTGCGCGCCCGCACCGCGTTGCGAAGTACAGCACGCTCGGGTTCGCACGAACCGAGGGGTACACCTACTACGATGACACCTCGCGCTGGATCATCGGCCTGCGCCAAAGCAGCACATGCCTTGCACCCGCAAGCTGTGCGGGCCAAGTGACGTCCAGTGCGGTGTTTGATCCCTCCACAGCACTGCCAATCCAGTTCCATGCATTTGGAGCACTTCAACAGACGCTGACGTATCACCCCAACGGCAGCATCGCCACTGCATCGGATGCACGCGATGGCATGGGCGTAGACACCACCATGACGCTACTTGACTGGAAGCGCGGCATTCCCCAATCCGTCGCCTACGGTGACGGCAACATGGAACTGGCGACCGTGAACGATCAAGGATGGATCCTGCAGTACGCCGACGCCAATGGCTACGCCCGCAACTACGCCTACGACACCATGGGCCGACTGCAGCGAACGGACTTCCCACAGGGCGACACGGTGGCATGGAATCCGACGCTGTCCAGCTTCCAGGCCATACCCTATGAAGAGCACGGCCTGCCAGCGGGGCATTGGCGCGCCACCATCCAGACCGGAAATCAGCGCAAACAGGTGCTCTACGATGCACTTTGGCGTCCTGTAGTGACAATCGAGGAAGACGTCGACAACCCCCAGGCGACGCAGCGCTGGACAGCGACTCGCTATGACGAAATGGGGCGCGTCTCTTTCACGTCATACCCGCGCAATCTGTACCAGGAGGGCAATGCGAGTTACACCGACGCCGGCCTGCAGGGCATCTACACCGTGTCCGATTTGCTGGGACGCCCGTTGAGCGTTCAGCAGGACTCGGAACTGGGGTTGTTGACCACACGCAACGAGTACCTGACCGGCTTCCAGACACGCGCAACGTCCCCCAAGGGGCAGAAGACCACGACCCACTACATGGCATTGGATGAGCCAGACACCAGCCTGCCCGTCTATATCGATGAACCCGGCGGCGTCATCACGACAATTGACCGGGACGCATACGGAAAACCACTCGAGATTTCGCGCAGCGGGGGTGCCCAATGATGCACCAGCATGCCCACCAGAAATCTGACGCCGCGATACGGCTTTTCGGCCTCATCGCGCTTTTCCTGATGCTCCTGGTCGCCAGTGAAGCCTCCGCGCAGGCTTCACTCAAGCTGACAGCTCCGGGCGGCACGACCTTTACTGCACCCTCTGGGTTCGATCTCAAGATTGACGCAAGGGATGGCTACACCGGCAACAACTATGAACAAGTGGAATTCTATTGGCTGAAACGCAACGGGGTCCGTATCGACTTCGACGAAGCACTGCCCACCCGGATCTATAGCGAACCCGAGCTTCCCGCGGGCGTGTACCAGTACACCCTGGAAGGCCGGGCGATGTACTACGACCCGCTCAATGGCAATGAGCGCTATAGAACCATCTTCCCGATCCCGACGCTTACCATCACGGTCATTGCCGGCAGCGGCGGGATCACGGCCTCAACCGCCACCTGCACGATCCCCTGGGGCCAGTCCAACTGCCCAATCACCATCAACTGGTCTTCCAATGCACCAGCGGCCCAGGTGTTGATGTCCGGGTTGGACAACAGCGGCATGCAGCTTGTTGGACAAGGGCAGTCCGGTGCTATTACCGCCTGGGTGACCCAGAATGGTGCGCGCTTCCACTTACGGAATGGCTCAGCCACGTTTGCCACGACCGAAGCCAGAGGAATTCCGACGGTCAACCAAGCCCCAACCGTCAGCGTTGCCGCTCCGGTCCAAGGCGCACTCTTTGCCGCCGGTGCCAGCATTCCCATCAGTGCTGCGGCAGGTGATGGCGATGACGGAGTCAGCCGTGTCGAGTTCCGCGTAGATGGAACGACCGTGGCAACACTGGCCTCACCGCCCTACTCGACTCGGGTAGCCACTCTCAGCCCAGGCACGCATTCCCTCGTCGCCATTGCCACCGACACTCGCGGAACAAGCACAACGTCTGCACCGGTCGCATTCACGGTCTCGTCAATCCCGGGCACATCGCTGTCGCGCAAGTACGTGTACGACGCCCAGCAACGTCTCTGCAAGACCATCGAGCCGGAGACCGGCTCCACCGTCATGGCCTATGACCCAGCTGGCAACCTGATCTGGTCTGCCGCGGGCCTGGACCTGCCAAGCACCACAAGCTGTGATCTGGCTGCCGCCGAGGCGAGTGGCCGAGTTGTCCGGCGCACCTATGACGCTCGCGGCCGCATAGCCACCCTTCGCTTCCCTGACCATAACGGCGACGTTGATTACAGCTACACGCCGGATGGGCTGGCGCATCTGACCACGGCCTACAATGACGGCGGCACAACTACCGCCACCACGACCTATCAGTACAACAAAAGGCGGCTGCTCACTGGCGAAGCTCTTGCCCAGACCGGCGCGACGACGCGCAGCATTGGCTATGGGTATAGCCCCAACGGTCACTTGGCGGGGCAGACCTACCCCAGTGGACGCTTCATCGACTACGCACCAAATGCGATGGGTCAGGCCACACGTGCAGGCGACTACGCCACCGGCGTGAGCTACTACCCCAATGGCGGGATCAAGCAGTTCACATACGGCAATGGGGTCCTGCACACCACCCTGCAGAATGCCCGCAGACTTCCTTACCGTAGCGTCGACAGCAACATTATTGCCCTCGAAACGACGTTTGATGCCAATGGAAACGTAACTGCAATTGCTGATCTTCAGCTGGGCACGAGCTACAGCCGTCAGATGCAATACGACGATCGTGACCGCCTCATTGCGGCAGGCAGCCAGATGTTTGGCGGAGATGGCTGGCATCGCTTCACCTACGACGCGCTGGACAACATGCGTAGTTGGTCGCTCGGGGGAGTGAAGGCCGACCAGTACTGGTATGACGCTCGCAATCGGCTCACCAATGTTCGCAATGCGGACGGCGCGACCACGGCTGGCCTTTCCTATGATCTGCAGGGAAATCTCGAGATCAAGAATGGCCAGGCATTCCGATTCGACTATGGCAATCGGCTCCGAGAGGCATCGGGAAAAGCGAGCTATCGGTACGACGCAAAGGGACGCCGCACCCTTGCCACAAAGATAGCGGGAGCGCCCGAGGAATCACTTTACAGCGAGCAGGGCCAGCTCCTCCATCAGCTCAGCGCCGCCAGTGGCCTGCAAACCGAAACCATATACTTGGCCGGAAGTTCGATTGCACAGCTAGATGCCGGTCCAGGCATGGCTACAATCAGCTACGTACATACAGATGCGCTTGGAAGTCCGGTAGCGACCTCTGGCAGCGCTGGCCAACTATTGGAACGGACGCACTACGCACCCTATGGAAAGGCAATCAATCGCGACGTTGATGGAATTGGCTATACCGGCCACAAGATGGATGCTGACACTGCTCTAACCAACATGCAGCAGCGCTATTACGATCCGAGTTTCGGGAGATTCCTGAGCGTTGATCCGGTTTCCACCAACAGTGACACCGGAGCCAACTTCAACCGTTACTCCTACGCAAACAACAGCCCTTACAAGTTCACAGATCCGGATGGACGTCAGTCCCGAGAGTTCAACTTTGAAAACCGTCGACTTGGCGTTACCCCCCCGCCGCGAAGCGATGAAGACTGGCTAGGTCCAGCTATCGGCGTCAGTCTTGCGGTCGTATCAGCACCTGCCATTGTATTTGGCGGTTGGGAACTAGGAATGGTTGCGCTCGCCAACCCAACAGCGACCATCACGATTGTGAGCGACGTCGGGTCCGCCCTCGGAGTGACGGGTGGAACACGAATCGGAGGAGGGCCGGTATCTACTCTTAGCCCAGGTCCATATGCCGGGGCCTCTATCCCCGCAAGATCGACTGCACAAACCTTCACCGCCGCAGAGCGTGCGGAGATTAATGCAATAGGCAAAGCGACTGGATGCCACACCTGCGGCTCTCAGAACGCAGGAACCAAGAGTGGAAACTTTGTACCAGACCATCAGCCTGTATCATCCCTGAATCTCTCGGGCGCCTCACAAAGGTTGTTTCCTCAGTGCCTCGGTTGCAGCAGGCAGCAAGGGCTAGATTCAGCAAAATTACTCAGAACCATCAAGCAGGAAGAATCTGAATGAAAAGGTCGATAACCACCACGCCCCCAAACTCACTGATTCTGATAATGGATCATTCGACGGGAGTACTCCCAGACGACTTGGGGAGTGGACTGGTTGGAAGCACTCCCAGCTGCGTTGCTGTGGGAACCCTTTCCGAGTTCGACGGCCCAACAACGGTGATTGTTACCAACAATCCCCAGGCGAGCGAAGGAGGAGTGCTGATTTTCAATGGTCATTTGATCGTTCCCAGCCTTGAACTTTCCATCTGCAATGTTCTTGACGAACGGCTTCTTAGCGTAAATATCTCCAAGCCTGAAATTGACATTGAGGTGTACGCCAATGACACGTCGGAGCCGAGCCTTTTAGTGGTACATTTGGATTGCATGCCGACAATTCCAGAATGAGAAGGACCCTAAGGTTGGTCTGAACAATTCTGCGCGAAATATGATGGTAGTGCCGGCCGCTGGCCGGCAAGCTTGAGGTCCATCAGATCACGTCGAAGGATCCTCCATGCAGCTGACATTCGGAGATGCCGAAGGCCTGGGCCAGCGCAAGAAGACGCGCCGCGAGCTGTTCCTCAACGCGATGGATCAGGTGGTTCCTTGGAAGCGACTGCTGGCGTTGATCGAGCCGCACTACCCGATTGCAGGCCGGCGAGGCCGTCAGCCGTATCCGTTGGCAACCATGCTGCGC
The DNA here is from genome assembly GCF_057839485.1 of Stenotrophomonas sp. KH_036_B. NCBI lineage: Bacteria > Pseudomonadati > Pseudomonadota > Gammaproteobacteria > Lysobacterales > Lysobacteraceae > Stenotrophomonas > Stenotrophomonas sp. KH_036_B. The sequence continues at coordinate 2,906,776 of NZ_CM174491.1, forward strand.
ATCCATTTCCTGCAGCAGTGGTACGCGTTGAGCGATCCGTCGATGGAGGAAGCGCTGTATGACACGGCGGTGATGCGCCGATTTGCCGGCATCAACAGCCTGGACCGCATTCCTGACGAGACCACGATCCTCAATTTTCGCCGGTTGCTGGAGACCCATAGACTGGGCGCGAAGATGCTGGAGGCGGTCAATGCCCACCTGCAGCATCAGGGTCTGAGCCTGCGTGCGGGCACGATCGTGGATGCCACGATCATTCATGCGCCCAGCTCGACCAAGAAGCCGACAAGGCGCGTGATCCGGAAATGCACCAAATCAAGAAGGGCAACCAGTGGTACTTCGGCATGAAGGCGCACATCGGCGTGGATGAGTTCTCCGGCCTTGTACACCACGTGAAATGCACGGCTGCCAATGTAGGCGATGTCACAGTCACGCACGAACTTCTGCACGGTAGGGAGGACTGCGTGCTGGGCGACAGCGGCTATACCGGTGCGGACTCGCGACCAGAGTTACAGGACTCCAAGGCCGCCTTCTTGATTGCGAAGAAACGGGGCAAGGTAAAGGCGATCAAGAACGCACGGGATCGCCGGCAGCACGAGCGATGGGAGAGTTGCAAAGCCAGCATGCGCGCGAAGGTGGAGCACCCCTTCCGGGTCGTCAAACGCCAGTTTGGCTACACCAAGGTGCGCTACCGTGGCCTGGCCAAGAACAGCGCGCAGGTGCTGACGCTGTTTGCATTGTCCAACCTGTGGATGACCCGCCGGCAGTTCGTGCCGACCCAGGGATAGATCCGCCTGGAGGTGCCCAACGGCACCTTCAAAACCTCGTTTTCACCAAAATCTTCCGCTCAGGCAAGGCGCGGACACGCTCGGCTTACGAATTCAGCGCTGCGGACGATCTGCTCAGACCATCCTTAGGGCGGCAACCGGAAAGGCGAACTACCGCTACGACGCGAGAGGTCTGCGCACCATGACCGCAAAGTACTCTGGGGCGTCTGAAGAATCGATGTATAGTGAACAAGGAAAACTCATTTACCAGTTAGACGCTGCGAGCGCCAAGCAAACGGAAACAATCTACTTGGCGGAGAGTTCTATTGCGCAGCTCGAGTCCGTGCAAGGCACCCTCACCACGAGCTTCCTGCATACCGACGCCCTGGGCAGCCCGGTCGCGACATCAAACATTGCCGGACAGATCTTGGATCGGACCCACTTCGAGCCTTACGGGAAAGCAATCAACCGCAACGTTGATGGAGTTGGCTACACTGGCCACAGGATGGATGCAGATACCGACTTAACGTACATGCAGCAGCGATATTACGACCCGCAGATCGGTAGATTCCTGTCGGCGGATTCGGTTACCGCCTACAGCAATCCCGCCGAGGCTTTCAACCGGTACTGGTATGCGAGTAGCAACCCATACCGATTCACCGATCCTGATGGTCGCGAGGTCGACGTAGCTTCAGCGGCAGCAGACAGAGTGTCTGGATGGATTGCGAAAAATTCTGCTGGCAAATTCTCCATTTCGTCTCAAGGAAAGATGGCGCTGGAGCAGCTATCCGGCGGAGAGGGAAAGAGGTCAACCTACTTGCGAGACAGACTGTCACAAGCCATTGACTCACCGTTGACAATGCACATACAGGTATTAGAGGTGTATGTTCACCCTATAACATTTATGCCTATCGATGTCGACGCACAGGCAGGCGGCGGATTGACGGTGACCTATCCAAACGGAGACGTAGATGTGGTTGTTTCCGGAAATCCCAACAATTCGCTTAAGAACGTCTCTGGCGGAAGCTTGGTCGACGGACCAGCTGAGATCTTGGGGCACGAAATTGTTGCGCACGCCGTCCCAATTATTGTCGGCCCCGATACCGGAAATGGAATTAAGAACGAGAACAAATTCAGGAGCGAGGTCCCAGGACTGGACCAAAGGGCCCCCGATCCCGACCATCTTGAGGAATAACTTCCGTGAAAATAAGATCACTGCCAGCCAATTTAACTCTAATGCTCTACCTACTTACTGCGGCAGCTGCCTGCTCCGCGAACGAAGTCGCCACCAAAACCCTGGAAGAGAAGGTTTCCGAATCGGACCTGGTCGTGACTGGCGTCGTTGGGGAGATTTTGCCCTGTGGAACCATTGATGTTGGAGAGTGCTCAAAGTATTCGGTCACCGCCAAGGTTTTGGTACACGACATACTGAAAGGAACCGCGCCCAAAGAGATTCTTTTTCGATGCAAAGAGTCCATTCCCGAATTCAGCCCCCGCGCATGCAACCCGGGCGTAAAGTATCTGATGTTCTTGCAGCAAGATGGAAAGGGAGTGTTTCACTCGGTCAACGGCCCGCGTGGCATCTACAGCCTGACTGAAGTGAACGAAAAATGAGTACTCATGCGCTTTTGCTGCAAGCGAGACGACCCAACGATGAGGGCGCCTTCGTCGCAAGAGATAGACACCGTGCTATCAATCGGCACGTCAATCAATGACGCCAGAGTACACAACTGGCACCGAGCCGGGAGCAGGCCTTTGACGCGCCGGATGCCTTGCAAGCCATGGGAGTGGAGGTGCTAGCGGGCGACGTCTACCTTGCGAGCGGCAGCCAGATGCGTCCAACGCATGACAATTGGTACTACGACGCTGATGGGAGTGAATCGCATGACCAGCGGGTTGCCCACAGCGGCGAGAAGGCCAGAAGTTACATACTCAGGTATTCGGAACACCTGGCCTGTTTCGCACTGATTCCTCATCGAGAGAGTTAGGCTTCGCCGACTTTTTTGCTTCTGCATTAGCGTCGCACGCCGGCACAGGCACAATCCAGACACTGTCATTGAACAAGGATGTCCCATGCGCGTTGCCCTGCTCCTCCCGTTCCTGCTCCTCACCGCCGGTTGTGCACACCAGAGCCGAATGACCGCGCCGATAGCGCCCGGCTGGATAACACCCGCGGAAGCCGTCCATGCAGCCAATGACGATCCGCAACGCGGCATCAGTGGCACCTTCGTGTTTACCGTCAAAAACGTCGACGTCACCGAGCATCGCCTCTACCTCAACAGCGAGCAGGACTACCGCCACCAGGTTGCATTGAACGTGTCCTTGGATGCGTCACAACGCGAGGCCCTGCAGGCGCAGCTGGGCATGCCGCTGGACCGGCTGGTCAACCGCCGCCTGCTGGTGCAGGGCACGGCACGGCACGCCGCACGACCATCGACTTCACCAACGAAGGCAAGCCAACCGGGAAGTACTACTTCCAGACCCAGGTCAAGGTGACGGATCCTCGCCAGGTGCGTTTCGCGCCCTGAGGGGATTTGCGGCCACCAGAGCGGGCATCAGCGCGACCTGCAAGCGACCAACGACATCGCTCAATGGTTCGATCGGCAGACTATTCTTCCGGAGAAACGCAAGCCACAACGCTTGCCGGGATGCATCCTGTCCGAATTCGGAGGTCAGCCCTGCGGGTACACCGCTGGGAACTGCCAAGCCTCTGCGTTCAAAGGTGGCACTGATCGCCTCTGCCAGGAGACGCATATCCAGCGCTTCGCGCTCGAACAAGACCGAAAGGTCGAAGTAGTCCTTGAGTCGGCTGTTGGTCATGCCCAGCAACGCGATGGCATGGAACTTCTCGGCAATGACGGTGTATGTGGGATATACCCGCAGGTTGGGCGCAGGCAGGTCAGCCAAAAGCACCGGATAGATGCACGTTTGAGGCGCTGGGGTCACTGCATCACCAAAGCCGACATCAATCTGCACCTTGCAGCGTGCCCCGGCCAGATCTCCCGCAATGAAGACACGCACGCCGCCGTAGCCAGCCTCTTTGCGAATTTCCTTCACCGCCACCGAGGCAGGATCGAAGGAAACACCATCTTCGACAGCCTGTGCCGCAACCTCACGGAACAGCAGTGCTATCGACGTGACATCACTGGCGCCGAACCCAAGCAGATCAACATCGCGCGTGGCGCGGTGCGGCATGTCGTACCAGAGTGTAAAAAGTAGCGCACCTTTGAGAAGGAAACGCTCGCCATAAGGCGACTTCGCCAGGCGATACAGGATGCGCTCCAAGGCGAACCTCACCAGGATCTGGTTGAAATCGGCCTGTTGATCCCGTGCGACGTTCAGCAGTCGCGCACGAACAGAAGCGGCGACGTTCGTGCGCGGACTGCTCATCCCACGCTCTCAAGATAGGGGCGAATCACGTTGGCCACCCGGCATATCTTTGCGAAGCGCCAGATATCCTCGACGGATGCCTTCTCCCCTGCCCTGGCGTCCTTCAGTGCTTCCAATGCGACATCGAGCCCAATCTTGTTGCGGTACTTGAAGCAGTCGGCCACTGTCTTGGCTGCGCTGTATATCCGCAGACGCGCACCGTCGCGCTCCACTTCCTCGATGCCACTCGCATACGCCTCGCCACTGAACTGCACTGTTTTCAGGGGCGGGTAGTCGATTCGCGGCGGATGGCTGCCACGTGGCAGGGCGATCCAGAGCTGGCGGGGAAGCTGCGTTGTGAGCTCGTGGAACTGCAGCGCCGTAAGCAGGCAGAACACCGCGTTCGGTACTCTGGCGGCAACCGTCGCGAGGCTCGCATACTCCGACGTAAGCGCATTGGGCAGCCGATACATCCCCCTGCCTACCCGATCCAGCAGGCCTGAGGCCACCATACGGGTCAGCACGACCCGCGGCGTTTGAATGTCGTCCAGATCCGCCGCCCGCAGCAGCCCCTTCTGGCTCACCAGATCGAGTACGCGGTGATGGTGGGTCATACCGGTCATGGGGCGATGATGTTCCAATTTCACTTCATTTGCAAATATATGGAGTAACTATGGAACATCGACAGCGGATTTGCCCCATCTATCGTTGCCGTCCCAAGGCCCGCCCATTGCGCGAGGGATGACGAATCCTTTACACCTCGGCTCTTCACGCCCCCTAAGCTCTGGCCTCCTGCCGGGAGACCTCCATGCGCCTTCGCCCTGCCCTGTTTGCCGCTGGCCTGCTGCTGACGACACTCACCGCCCATGCGGCCGAGCCCGTGCAATCGGTGCCGGCCCTGGACATGGGCCGCTACGCCGGCCAATGGCATGAGATCGCACACCTGCCGGTCTCCTTCCAGAAGAAGTGCGTGGGCGACATCACGGCGGCCTATGCGTTGCGCGCCGACGGACGCATCAGCGTGCACAACGCCTGCCGCACCGGCGATGGCGGCCGTATTGCGGCCGAGGGCGTGGCGCGACCGGTGGAAGGCCAGCCCGGCCAGTTGCAGGTGCGCTTCGTGCCGGACTGGCTGGCCTGGGTGCCGCTGGTGTGGGCCGATTACTGGGTGATCGCGCTGGACCCGGACTATCAATGGGCGGTGGTGGGCGACCCGGGCCACAAGTACCTGTGGATCCTGTCGCGCTCGCCGAGCATGGACAAGGCGCTGTTCGCCAGCCTGAAGGCCAAGGCCGAGGCGATGGGGTATGACCTGGCACCGTTGAAGGTGATGGCGCCGCTGGATTGATGAGGCGTAGAGCCACGCCCTGCGTGGCTGGCGGCGCCCATGATCCCTGAACAGAGCGCAGCCACGCAGGGCGTGGCTCTACGCCCCTGCCACCTGAATGGACGTCGCATTGTCATACGATGCGTACCGGTCTCGACACACCCTCACAACCACCATACGCCGTAGTATGCTTCCACCTACGCGGCACCCTGCTCGAGGATTGCGCCCATGTTCCACCGCCTCCGTACCGCCCTCACCGTTGCCCTGCTGGCCGGCACCGCTCTGGCCCTGACCGCCTGCGGCGAAGGCGTGGTCAAGCGCGTCTCGCCTCCGGCCGCCAGCGTGCAGCAGCTGACCGTCGGCGCCAACGGCACCTGGACCCTGGCCCTGCGCCTGCAGAACTTCAGCTCCATGCCCATGACCTTCGACAGCGTGGACCTGCAGATGCAGGTCGGCGACCAGGATGCCGGCAAGGTGACCGCGCGCCCGGCGGTGTCGATCGGCGGTGTCTCGGCCGATGTCATCAACGTCGAGCTGCAGCCGTCCTCGGCCGCGCGCATCGTGGTGGCCGACGCGCTGGCCGGCAACCGCACCCTGGGCTATTCGCTCAAGGGCACGGTGAGCGCCACCCCGCAGGAAAAGAAGCAGCGCAGCTTCGATATCGACAACCGCAGCACCCTCAACCAGGCCCCCGGCCTGCCCGGCGTGCTGCGCTGAAACGCGCACCCTCCGCACCCCTTTGCCTGATTCCCTGCATCTGATCGAGACCTGACGATGAGCAGCTACACCGCCCCGCTTTCCGATATCCGCTTCGCCCTGCACGACGTGCTGAAGGTCGAGCCCTTGTTCACCCGCCTCGGCTTTACCGACGCGACCGCGGACGTGGTCGATGCCGTGCTGGAAGAAGCCGGCCGTTTCAGCACCAGCGTGCTGGCACCGCTCAACAGCGTGGGCGACGAAATCGGCTGCGTGCTCGACCAGGCCAGCGGCGAGGTCACCACCCCGCCCGGCTTCAAGCAGGCGTACACGCAATTCGTGGATGGCGGCTGGACCGGCCTGACCGCCTCGCCGGAGCTGGGCGGCCAGGGGCTGCCGCACACGCTGGGCGTGCCGCTCAACGAAATGATCAACGCCGCCAACCTGGCGTGGGGCAACTTCCCGCTGCTTTCGCACGGCGCGATTGAAGCGCTCAAGCAGCATGGCGAAGCGTGGCAGCAGGACGCGTTCCTCAAGCCGCTGATCGAAGGCCGCTGGACCGGCACCATGTGCCTGACCGAACCGCATTGCGGCACGGACCTGGGCCTGCTCAAGACCAAGGCCGAACCGAATGCTGATGGCAGCTACGCCATCACCGGCACCAAGATCTTCATCACCGCCGGCGAGCACGACCTCACCGACAACATCGTGCACCTGGTGCTGGCCAAGCTGCCCGACGCCCCGGCCGGTGCCAAGGGCATTTCGCTGTTCGTCACCCCGAAGTTCAAGGTCGACCGCGACGGCAACGTCGGCGAACGCAACGCGCTGCGCTGCGGCTCGATCGAACACAAGATGGGCATCAAGGGTTCGGTCACCTGCGTGATGAACTTCGACGGCGCCGAAGGCTACCTGGTGGGCCAGCCGCACAAGGGCCTGCAGGCGATGTTTACCATGATGAACACCGCGCGCCTGGGCGTGGGCCTGCAGGGCATCGGCCTGTCCGAGCGCGCCTACCAGAACGCCTTGAAGTACGCGCGTGAGCGTCTGCAGTCGCGCTCGCTGAGCGGCCCGAAGAACCCGGACAAGCCGGCCGACCCGATCCTGGTCCACCCGGACGTGCGCCGCATGCTGCTTTCGATCAAGTCGCTGGTGGAAGGCAGCCGCCTGCTCGCGCTGCACGCCGCGACGTTGATCGACGTGGCCCACCACGCCGAAGACCCGGCCGAGCGCGAGCGTGCCGAAACGCTGGTGAGCTTCCTCACCCCGATCTCGAAGGCCTGCCAGACCGAATGGGGTATCGAAAACACCTACAACGCGCTGCAGTGCTTCGGTGGCCACGGCTACATCCGTGAGCACGGCATGGAGCAGCTGGCCCGCGATGCGCGCATCACCACCCTGTACGAAGGCACCACCGGCATCCAGGCGCTGGACCTGATCGGCCGCAAGACCGCCGCCAGCAAGGGCGCGGGCCTGAAGCTGATGCTGGCCGAGATCGAGGCCTTCGCCAAGGCCAACGAGGGCAATGCGGCGCTGGCCGAGTTCATCGCGCCGCTGCGCGCCAAGGCCGATGAGTGGGGCACACTGACCGTGGCCACCCTGCAGCGCGCGGCCGCCAACCCCGAAGAACTGGGCGCGGCCAGCCACGACTACCTGTTCTATTCGGGCTATGTGGTGCTGGCGTACTGGTGGGCACGCAGCGTGGCCGCCGCCGACGCATCGGCGCAGAGCGAGGCCTTCAAGCAGGCCAAGCGCGAGACCGCCCGCTTCTATTTCGCGCGCATGCTCCCGCGCACCCTCAGCCACGCCGCCGCGATCCAGGCCGGCGCCGACTCGCTGATGGCGATGGAAGACGCGCGCTTCGGCGAGTAACCGACCCGTAGTGCCGGCCGCTGGCCGGCTCCAGGTAAACCCATCACCCTCCCGTAGTGCCGGCCGCTGGCCGGCTCCAGGCAAACCATCACCCTCCCGTAGTGCCGGCCGCTGGCCGGCTCCAGGCACACCCATCACCATCCCGTAGTGCCGGCCGCTGGCCGGCTCCTCGTGAACCTGGCACCGCGAGGAGCCGGCCAGCGGCCGGCACTACAGCGCGTGAACCTGGCAATGCTAGGAGCCGGCCAGCGGCCGGCACTACAGCGCGTGAATCTGGCACCGCTAGGAGCCGGCCAGCGGCCGGCACTACAGCCCTCGCGTTGTGGATGCGCGGGCAAATGGTCTGCGGGCGCGATCGCCCTATACACAATTCGTAACGATTCGGGTATAAGCTGTTTTCCCGATGGAGACAGACACTACACGCTTAGGTCTGATCGATACCGGAGCCTCGTCCGCCCCGGTCGACGAAGTGTCGCCCATCGCCACGCTGCACCGGCCCGGCAGCGTTCGGCTGCTGTCCCTGGATGCCCACGGGCGCGTCCTGGACTGGATCAACTGGCAGGACGCCGCCTGCCTCTACTCGCGCAATGCCGTTGCCTGGACCCTGGGCGATCCCTGCCTGCACATCCATGGCGGCACCAACCGGCTGACCGGCCTGCGCAGTGGCGTGGACCTGCACCCGATCATTGCCGCACGCGGCCACGCCCGTTCGCGCGCACTGGACCCCACCCCGAACCTGTCCAACCAGGCGCTGTTCGCGCGTGACGCCCACCTGTGCCTGTACTGCGGGCATCAGTTCAACCGCCCCCAGCTCACCCGCGACCACGTCATGCCGCTGTCCAAGGGCGGCCTGGACGTCTGGGAGAACGTGGTCAGTGCCTGCTTCCACTGCAATTCGCGCAAGAGCGACCGCACCCCGCAGCAGGCCGGCATGCCACTGCTGGCGGTGCCGTACCGGCCCAGCTGGATCGAACACATGATCCTGTCCAACCGAAACATCCTGGCCGACCAGATGGCATTCCTGAAGGCGCAGCTGCCCAAGCGTTCCAAGCTGGCCGCCTGAACTGCGTCAAACTGACGCAGCCTCCCTCACCGTTTACTCACTGCGGTGGCGGTTTGCTTGCCCCACCCCGGTTTGGGGGCGAAAATAGGCGCTTAAGAAGAAGCGCGATAAAAATGATCGATTCCGCACGCTATCCCCGCCTGTCGCGCATCCAGAATCCGGATGACCTGCGCAGGTTCGATGAATCCGAACTGCCCGCCATCGCAGACGAACTGCGTGCCTACCTGATTGAATCGGTCGGCAAGAGTGGCGGCCATTTCGGCGCTGGCCTGGGCGTGATCGAACTGACCGTCGCCCTGCACTACCTCTACCAGACGCCGGTGGACCAGCTGGTGTGGGACGTGGGCCACCAGACCTACCCGCACAAGATCCTCACCGGCCGCCGCGACGAGATCCACACCGTCAAGCAGAAGGACGGCGTGGCCCCGTTCCCGAAGCGCGAAGAGAGCGAGTTCGATACGTTCGGCGTCGGCCACTCGTCGACCTCGATTTCCGCCGCGCTGGGCATGGCCATCGCGCGTTCGCGCGAAGGCGACGAGCGCAAGGTGGTGGCGGTGATCGGCGACGGCGCGATGACGGCCGGCATGGCCTACGAGGCGCTCAACCATGCCGGTGGCATGGAGCAGGAGCCGAACCTGCTGGTGATCCTCAACGACAACAACATGTCGATCTCCGAAGCCGTCGGCGGCCTGACCAAAATGCTGGGCCGCGCCACCGGCAGCCGCACGCTCAACGCACTGCGCGAAGGCGGCAAGCGGATTCTCGGCGACAAGAAAAAGTCCCCCTCCGCACGCTTCGTCAAGCGGTGGGAAGAGCACTGGAAGGGCATGTTCGTGCCGTCCACGTTCTTCGAGGAAATGGGCTTCCATTACACCGGTCCGATCGACGGCCACGACGTGCCCGCGCTGGTCGCCACGCTGAAGACGCTCAAGGGCCTGAAGGGTCTGAAGCTGCTGCACGTGATGACCACCAAGGGCAAGGGCTACGAGCGCGCCGAGGGCGACCAGATCGGTTACCACGCGGTGGGTCCGTTCGACCCGGACAAGGGCCTGATCGCCAAAGGCGGCGCCAAGAAGCCGACCTACACCGATATCTTCAGCGACTGGCTGTGCGACGCCGCCGCGGCCGAACCGCGCCTGCTCGGCATCACCCCGGCGATGCGCGAAGGCTCCGGGCTGGTGCGCTTCAGCAAGGAATACCCGGAGCGTTACTTCGACGTGGCCATCGCCGAGCAGCATGCGGTCACGCTGGCCGCCGGCATGGCCACCCAGGGCGCCAAGCCGGTGGTGGCTATCTACTCCACGTTCCTGCAGCGCGCGTACGACCAGCTGGTGCACGACGTGGCGGTGCAGAAGCTGGACGTGCTGTTCGCGATCGACCGCGCCGGCGTGGTCGGCCCGGACGGTGCCACCCATGCCGGCAACCTGGACCTGAGCTTCCTGCGCTGCGTGCCGCACATGGTGGTGATGGCTCCGTCCGATGAGGCCGAGTGCCGCCAGATGCTCAGCACCGGCCTGCAGTACGAAGGCCCGGCCGCCGTGCGCTACCCGCGCGGCAGCGGAACTGGCGTGGCCGCCGGCACCGACCTCGCCACGCTGGAGATCGGCAAGGCCGAACTGCGCGTGCAGGGCAGCCGCATCGCCCTGCTGGCATTCGGCAGCACCCTGCCCGCCGCCGAGGCCGTGGGCCGCGAACTCGGCCTCACCGTGGTCAACATGCGCTTCATCAAGCCGTTGGACCGCGCCCTGCTGCTGGAGCTGGCCAAGACCCACGAAGGCTTCGTCACCATCGAAGACAACGTGGTGGCCGGTGGCGCCGGTTCCGGCGTGGCCGAACTGCTCAACGCCGAAGACGTGCTGCGCCCGTTCCTGCATCTGGGCCTGCCGGACAGCTTCCAGCATCACGCCAGCCGCGAAGACCTGCTGGCCGAAGCCGGCATCGATGCGGCGGGCATTCGTGCTGCGGTGTTGAAGCGCTGGCCGAAGCTGGGTAGTCAGGCATTGAGCGCGTAGCGCTCAGTGCGGCCGGGCCACGCCCGGCCAGGCGTCGTAGAGCCACGCCGTGCGTGGCTGCGTTTCGCTCGGGCACCGCGAAGCCACGCAGGGCGTGGCTCTACCCTCGGGTTCGGGCACCTCGAAGCCACGCAGGGCGTGGCTCTACCCTCGGGTTCGGGCACCGCGAAGCCACGCAGGGCGTGGCTCTACCCTCGGGTTCCGCCACCTCGAAGCCACGCAGGGCGTGGCTCTACCGTCCGGTCGGTGCCGTGGTTACCGCACCTCGAACTGGCCACGGCAGCCGCCGTTGACCCATACGCCGTCGCGGTCGAAGCCCCAGGTGCGGCCTTCAACGCAGGCGGTACGCGAGGTCTGGCGGACCAGCCGCGCGTCGCGGCGGATGCTCACGTTGCAGCGGCGCAGGCGCTGGTCGTTGGAATCGCAGCTGATCACCTGCCCGCCACCACCCCAGCCGCCGCCGTTGTTGTTGCCACCGTTGCCACCCCAGCCACCACCACCGTGCGACGGGCGCCGGCCTTCCGCGATGAACTCGGCGCGGCAGCCCTTGGTCACCCACACCCCGTTGCGGGCCTGGCCCCAGGTATCGCCTTCAACGCACGGCGAGCCGGAAATCTGCCGCACCAGCCGGGCGCGCCCCTGGATGGGGCACTGCTGGGTCCGGCCCTTGATGGATTCACAGCGCACCGGGCCATCGTTGTAGCCGTCATCACGGTACCGCTCATACTGCTGCGCCTGGGCTGCCGCGCCCATCGCCAGCATCGCCGGCAACAAGGCCCATACCCACTTCTGCGTTCCGTTCGCCATCGCGTCGCTCCTCATGCCTGCCTCGAAACCCTATGTGAATGGGGACAGGATCGGGGAAGACGCGCGCTTCGCCTATAGGCCGAAGGTCGCGGATTTCATGCGGGATTTATCTAGCCAACGGGCAGCTGACTGCACGGGTCAGCCGTAACGCACCGCGTCGACGAAGGCGTCCTGCACTTCCACCCGCACCGCAGCGGCGCTGCCGGTCTGCTCGTGGTGTGCCCGGGCCAGCGCGTCGGCCAGGTCGAACGCTGTCGCGCCGCACTCGAAGTCGGCGGCATCGGCACGGCCCGGCTGTACGACCCGCCAGCGGCGATCCTGGCACTGCACTTTGATCATCATGGCGTTCACGTCTCGTGCGGCGCCCTGCGGGCTGACGGCGCTTCATGCCCCGCTGCGCAACGGCAGCGGGGCGGGGTTCGGGTCGGAGGCGGATGCGCTCCTTGACCCGAACGATACGACCCGTCATAGCGCGGCACTATCGGATTAGTCTGATATTGGCACCAGACCTACGCCCCTATGCGGATTTGCCCGATGGCGGTAATCGCACCGCCGGGGACCTACCGGCCAAGCGCCCGGGCCGGTTTGATGCAACGGTGATGGACCCGCCAACGTCAGCCGCGCACAGGCTCGACGTGGTCCACCGGCAGCGTCATCACAAACCGCGCGCCGCCGCCGGCCGCTTCCTCGGCCACGATGCTGCCTGCATGGCGCAGCATGATCTCGCGCGCCAGGTACAGCCCCAGCCCGCTGCCGCTGCCGCTGGGGCGCAGCCGGTGGAACGGCTCGAAGATGGATTGCCGCGCCTGCTCGGGCACGCCGTCGCCTTCATCGCTCACCGACAGCAGACCACCGGGCTGCAGTTCCACCACCACCAGGCCACGGCCACCGCCATGCGCAATCGCGTTCTGCAGCAGGCCGCTGATCACCCGGTGCAGCGCATCGGGATCGCCGCGCACCCATACCGGTGCCTCCGGCGCCTCCACCGCGAATTCATACCCGGCATCGATGAGCAGCGGCGCGACATCGGCGGCCACTTCACGGATCAGGGCCGCCAGGTCGATGCGCTGGTGTTGGCTGCGGTGGTGGTCAAGGCGCTGCAGGTCCAGCAGCTGCTCGGCGATATTGCTCAACCGGCCCAGGTCGCGTTGCAGACGCGAACGCACCTGCCCCGGCGGCAGGTCGGCAATGCGCGTGGCCAGAATGGCGATGGGCATGCGCAGCTCGTGCGCCGCACTCACCAGGAAGCGATCCTGCGCGTCGTAGCTCTCGCCGATGCGGCGCACCGCCGCGTTGAACGCATCCACCAGCGGCACGATCTCGCGCGGCACCGCATGCGTATCCAGCCCGCGCCCGCGCTCGGTGATCTGGATCGACGCGGCCTGCGCAGCCACCCGGTTCACACCGCGCAGCGAACGGTGGATCGCCCACGGGGCCACCACCAGCGTGATCACGATCAGCGGCAGCGTGATCCAGCCGCCCAGGTAGCCGATCACCACCAGCACCTGCCGCCAGAAGCCCCGTTGCGGCAGCCCCCCGACCATCACATGCAGCCGCCCTTCCTCGCGGTCGGACACCCACACCCGCATGGCCAGTTCCAGCCCACGGCTGCGCGTGCGCACGTCGGTGGGTTCCACATGCGCCAACTGCGCCACCAGCGGGCGGTACACGGCGGGCACCGTGCCGTGCACGAGCTGGTGGCCCTGCTCGTCGGCCGCAGCAAACCAGAACGTGGACGGGCGGTCAGGTGCCGCCGCATCCACCGCCGCCCAGTCCACCTCCAACGCCGAGCCCTGCACGCGGATCGCATCGGCCACCGCTTCACTGGTCTTCCAGTCCACGTAAGCGGTGCTGCGGTCGCCGTAGACCAGCGCGATCCCGGTGAGCGCGATCAACACCATGGCCACCTGGATCAGGCAGATCTTCCAGGCCAGGCTGAAGGACAGCGAGCCGGGTTTGAGGAACTTCATGCACTCTCCTTGAGCAGGTAACCGATCCCGCGCATCACGTGCACTTCCACCTGCGCATCGGCATCGGCCAGCGCGCGGCGCAGTTTGGATACATGCGCGTCCAACGCATTGGACTGGATCTCATCGTCGAACCCATACACCGCCTCCTGCAGCGCGGCACGCGCCACGGTCCGGCCCTGTCGCAGCGCCAGCGCTTCAAGCACCAGCAACTGGCGGCGCGGCAGTGCCAGCAGCGCCCCGTCCACGCTGGCCTGGCGCGCCACGAAGTCGAACTGCAGCCGCCCCAGTGCCAGCACCGGCAAGGTGATCTGCGCCGGTCGCCGCGAAATGGCGCGGATGCGCGCCAGCAGCTCTTCCACCGCAAACGGCTTGGTCAGGTAATCATCGGCACCCACGTCCAGGCCGACCACGCGGTCGGCCACCGAATCGCGCGCGGTGAGCATGATCACCGGCAGGTTGGGCACGTGGCTGCGCGCCACCCGCACGAAGTTGGCGCCGTCGCCGTCGGGCAGCTGGCGGTCCAGCAGCAGCACCTGGTGCACGCAGGATTTCAGCGCTTCGGCGGCCTGCGCCATGGACACCACCACGTCCACCACCATGCCATGGCGGCCCAGGCTGGCCTGGATCGCATTGGCCAGTTCCGGATCGTCTTCGAGCAGCAGGATGCGCATGGCGTGGGGGGGCGGTGGGGGCAATGGGTGCCGATGGTACCGCGCTCTCCGGCGCAACGTTCCCACAATGTCCGGCCGACATCATGGGGGTTTGATCGTCCCCAGGAGCACCACCACATGCAGATCGGTTCACGGAAGACAGCGGCAGCGGGCATCGCCCTGATGGGCCTGCTGGCCAGCGGCAGCCTGCTCGCCCAGGCCGCCCCGGGGGCCAAACCCCGCAGCAGCGCGGGCTTGGCCGTGGCCGCGCAGAAGTCGCCCTACGCCGGCTATGACACCGATGTGTTGCCGGTGCCCGTGATCAACTACGAAGGCAGGAAGTTCCACTTCCGTGGCGGCAGCATCGGCTACACGCTGTTCAACACCGACCGCACCGAAGTCTCGCTGCTGGCCTCGCCCTACTTCATGCGCTTCAAACACAAGGACACCGACGACGTGCAGCTGCGCCAGCTGTCCAACCGCAGCCTGTCGGCGATGGCCGGCGTGGCGGTACGGCATACCGCGCCATGGGGCGTGCTGCAGGGCAACGTGCAGGCCGAGGTCAGCGGCCACGGCGGTGGCCTGGCCGCCGATGCGAAATATGCGTACCCGATCCCGACCGGCCGGGTCACGCTGATTCCCGGCGTGGGCGCGAATTACGCCAGCAGCAGCCTCAACGATTATTACTTCGGCGTCAGCACCGAAGAAGCACAGCGCAGCGGTCTTGCACGCTACCGCGCCGGCAGCGGCGTGGCGCCGTACATGGACCTCACTGCCTTCATGCCGCTGGGCCCGCACTGGACCGCCACCGCCTCGCTGCGCCGCACCCTGCTTTCCGATGCGGTCAAGGACAGCCCGATGACCGTGGGCGACCACATGGATTCGGCAGCGCTCGCACTCACCTACGGGTTCTGAGCATGCGCCAGGGCATCGTACGACGCGTGGCCACGCTGGCGCTGCAGATCGAGCCGGACCGCAACCGCGTACTGCAGTGGATCCTGCATACCCCATTGGCCGCACTGGGTGGCCAGACCACCTTCGAACTGGCCTGCAACGGCCAGGGCGAGCGGGTCGTCGCGCTGCTGCGCAACGTGCTCGCACAACCGGGCGCCACCACGCCGCAACTTCCGCACGCACACGCCGCGCAGTGAACCGCGCGGTGGGTCCTTCCCCGCCACCAGGAATCCGCATGAGCCGCCCCTTCCCCCTGCTCAGCACCACCGAACCGACCGATGCACCCGCGCTTGCCACAGCGCTGGTCGAGTTCGACCGCGCGGTCCAGGCGTTGGTGGACCAGGACCCGGACACCCATGGGCGCTTCTCGCGCGCCTATGTCACGGCGTTGTTCCGCGCCTGCCTGCAGCCGCACGATCCGGATGCCGGCGCGCCGCGCGGCCGGCCCGACCCGGAGATCGCACAGGCCCTCAAGCGCTGGATCCAGGCGCAGCTGCTGCGCTATCCCGGCGAAGGCGACGACCACCGGCTCACCGCCGCGCGCCGTGCCGCGCACGGGTTCTGGTTGCAGTCGATGGCCTGCCCCATCGATGACGATGGCCGCCCGCGTGCGGCACGCCTGCTGGACGGCCTGCTTGCGCTGACCCGTCCGGCCTGAAACGCCCTCACGGCGCGTTGCAGGCGCACCGCTAAGCTGCTGCCGTTTCCTGGCGGTGGATGCATCAATGCGTAGTTGGATGGGACTGTTGCTGGTAACGCTGGCCCTGCCCGCCTGGGCGCAACAGGACGACGAAGCGGCCCCCGCCTTCGACCGCCCGGGCCTGGGATTCTCGGCCGAATCACTGCCACGCGGCGGTGTCGCGCTTGAGCTTGGCCTGCCCGATTACGAACGTGACCGCGACGACGACGGCACACTGAGCACGCAGTTCGGCAGCGACCTCCGCCTACGCGTCGGCCTGGGCGCGGACCTGGAGCTGCAGCTGTTCGGCAACCCATGGAACCGCCTGCGCGAGGCGCCCCGCAACGCCCCTTCCACCACCACGCGTGGCGCGGGCGACACCGGCATCGCGCTGAAGTACGCCCTGCCCGTCGGCTCCGATCGCCACGCGCTGGCCGTGCTTGCCAGCAGCAGTTTCGACACCGGTTCGCGCGCGTTCGGCGAGGGCGGCACACAGTACGAACTGGGCGCCAGCTACGAGTACACCTTCAACGAGCGCTGGACCGGCGCGCTGTATGCCAACGCTACCCGCGGCGCCGGCGAGGATGCATTCACCTGGTCGCCCAGCCTCAACCTGGCCCTTACCGACACCGTAACCGGCTTCCTCGAAGCGGGATTCACCCATACCAACGGCGAGCCCTCCACGTCCGTCGCCGGTGCAGGCCTCACCTGGAGGGTGACGCCACGCACCCAGCTGGACGCCTCCGTCGATCTCGGCCTGGACCGCAACAGCCCGGATGTACAGGCCGGGCTGGGGGTGTCATTCTACTTCGATTGAGCGGTGGGGAGCGTCCGGCGCACCGTGGCGTCTGTGGATGCATCGATAGCGTGCTGGCGTCAGCCTGATCGGAATCCTCCGAACGCCAGCCAACTGCAACTCGTTTGGTTGAACGCTGTGCTCTGCCGCGCCACCGTGCTCGTCCCACCCTGTGGCAGCAAACGGCACGCGATGCGACTCCCCCCAACTGTTGAGCAGCAGCCCCCTGGCATGGACACAGATGAAGCCGATCCTGGCGGCGCGGAATCCGCCGCTGACGCCTTCGACGCCGTGCTGCGGCAGCTTCAGGTTGAGGCCGGCATGCCGTCAGGCGATGTCGATGACGAGGCTGCCCAACGTGGCAGTGCGGTGTGTCCTGAAGAAGAAAAGGACGCCCGCCGCCCGTATCTGGACAACGGCTTCTGGATTCTGCCGGACGTGCGCCCGCCGGGGCAGCGAGGGCCTGCGGTGACCCGCAGACCCTTGCTCACGGCTGTGCCCATGGCGATGTCAACTGACCTTCTTGGCCACCGTCATGCCCAGCAGGAACAGGATGACGGCAATGATGATGCCCGCCCAGAACAGGAACTTGGCCACGCCGATGGCCGCGCCACCGATGCCGGCGAAGCCCAGGGCACCGGCAATGAGGCCGATGATGGCGAAAATGATGGCCCACTTGATCATGTTGTTCCTTTACCCGGATCGGGATGACTGACAAGCCTTCACGCTAGCGATCGCCGTGTCCCACGCTCGTGAATGGGTCGCACGCGGCGTGTGAAGACGGCAGATTCGGCGTGAGCGCTAGCACGCTGTCTTCACACTGTCTGTAGGACTTTTCCGACGAACGGTAAGGTCAATGCGTTTGGGACAATCCACAAGCCACTGAATTTGCAGGCTTTTTAAACGCAAAGTCATCACATCGCTAAATGTGTGACCATTGCCGCAATTTCACAGCTTGGTCACAATGATGACGTCCCATCCAGCCCTCGAACGTCATGCGCGCATTCGTCTCCAAGCAGCATCCCGCACTGCTCAAGGTCTATTTTGTAGCCTGTTATGTCGTGCTGATTGAAGAAGTGATCCGCGCCATTACCTGACGCGCGTCGGCCTGCGCGCTCAGCGCAGGACCGGAGCGTCGCCGTCGGTTGCCGTACCGGCGCCGCTTTCCGGCGCCTGCAGGGAGTGCAGCGCGCTATCCAGATCGCGCATGCGGAAGGGCTTCTGCAGCCCATAGCGATGCTGCAGCGGTTCGGGAATCACGCTGCGGTCGTAGCCGGTCAGGAACAGATACGGAATGCCCCGCGCCTCCAGTGCCTGCGCCACCGGGAAGGACATCGTGCCGCCCAGGTTGACGTCCAGCACGGCCAGGTCGATGACCTGCTGCTGCAGCGCGTCCAGCGCACCGTCCACGGTGCCCGCCAGCGCAACAACCTCGTAGCCCAGTTCCACCAGGCAGTCTTCGACCATCATCGCCACCAGCGATTCGTCTTCGACCAGCAGCACACGGGCGCTCATGCGTGCACCTGCTCGCCATCGGCGGCCGGCGGCATCGACACCCGATAGCGCAGCCCACCCGGCTCGAATGCCAGGTCCACCTCGCCGCCCAGGTCGTGCTTGAGCCCGCGTTCCAGCAGGCGTGCGCCGAAGCCCAGCTGCGCCGGTGCCTGCACCGGTGGGCCGCCCAGCTCCTGCCACACCAGCTCGATGCGCTGCTGCCCGTCCACCTCGCGCCGCTGCCACTGCACACATACGCGCCCTTCCGGCGCGGACAGCGCCCCGTGCTTGACCGCATTGGTGCCCAGTTCGTGCAGCGCCATGGACAACGCCACCGCGCGGCGCGGGTCCAGCCGGCACGACTCGCCGTGCACGTCGAAGCGCTGGCCATCGCCTGTGCCGTGCAGCGCTGCCACCGCGCCGACCAGTTCGGTGATGTCCGCGCTGTGCCAGTTTTCGCGGGTCAGTACGTCATGCGCGCTGGCAAGCGCCAGCAGGCGGTCTTCTATCTTGTCGCTGGCATCGTCCAACCCGGCCGCGCTGCGCAGGGTTTGCCGGGCAATGGACTGCACCATGGCCAGTGAATTCTTGACCCGGTGGTTGAGCTCGTTGACCAGCAACTGCAGGTGCTCTTCATGCCGCTTGCGATCGGTAACGTCACGGGTGCTGCCGGCAATGGCCTCCACCGCGCCGTCCGGCCCGATCACGGGGGTGAAGATGTAATCGTAGGTGCGCACGCCCTCGGTAGCGTGCGGGAACGGCACATCGCCGCGCACCGGCAGGCGGGTGGCAATGACCCGCTCGATCTCCGCGTCGTGCATGGCCGCATGCCACGGCTCGTACCCCAGCTCCAGGCAGGTCTTGCCCATCGCCTGGTCCCAGCGCAAGCCCCACATGTCCAGCAGCGCCTTGTTGGCATAGATGAAGCGGTGCTGCAGATCGAACACGTAGGTCAGATCCGGCGTCGCCTGCAGCAGGGCCTCGTAGATGCGCCACTTCGCGGTGTTGTCTTCCTGCTCCAGCAGCACGGCTTGGACCCTGTTCATTTCCACGCAGGATAGGAGCGGCCGCGTGAAAATGGGATCACGTTTGCGGTTTGCCATCCCCATCGTCCGGCGCATGCAGCACTGCGTAGTGACACGCCGCGCGTGTCAACCGCGCGAAGCGCGGCACAAGCCCCCCGAAGCCACGCCAATGCCGCGCCGGGCACCCACCGACGTTTGGCCACGACCGAAGACGTCGATCCGTTCATGACCCCGGAACGAAGCGCAGACACGCATGGCGTGTCCCTATGGCCGCGCCAGCGCCCTCTCCATGGGCTGGTAGACCAGCCCCGCGTATTCCCCGACCGGCCCGGACACCCGGAACCCATACCGCTCGTAGAACGGAACCGACCCCAACGAGGCCCGCACCGTGACAAGGTCGCCACAAGCGCAAGCGAGCAAGGCGCCCATCAGCGCCCGCCCAATCCCCTGCCCCTGGCAATCAGGACGCACGAACAGGGTGGCCACGTGTTGCCCGCCCATCAGCTCGGCCACTCCCACCACGCGCCCAGCCAGCTCGAACACGAACATGTCATTTTCGTCCGACATGCGATTGGCGAACCCGTCAGCCGAGACAATGCCTGCAAACGTCTCCACGCCCAGCGGCGACAGCGACGGTGCAACGGCCGCCATGAAGGACGCCATGCATACCGCGCTGGCTTCCTCCAGATCTTCGGCGCGCAATCGTCTTGTCGTCATATGTTTATCTACCCAGCGTGGTCAGAAATGACGCTATAGACACTAGCTGATCCTGCGTTGCGAATCAGCGAATGGGCGCCACTGGTCCGTCCGATGGCACTTGCGACATAGAAGTCAGATTCGCGGAAGCGAAGTGGTATCCGCGCTCACAGTTCGAACCATTGCGCGTTGACTGCCCTCGCACGCCAAGCGCAGCATCCCCGTGTCGCCGCACAATCGGCGACCGGGTTTTGCAGCCCGCATTCAAAGGCGCACCAGCGCCCATCGACCGATGCACGGCGCTTTCTGCTCGCCGTGTATCGTCGATGGGCGATACTTGCCATGTTCATGGCGGGCGGTGCGCGGAGGCCGCAAGGCCTACCGGGTGTCCTTTGACCGGTCTGCAAACCGCGTACCGTCCGCCACCTCGATTTGCAGCGGGGCAGCGGATTCCAAGAACCCCAAAGGAATCCCGCCATGTCATACGACACCTTGGCCGCACCTACCGACACTACCGTTGATTACGCGAACGACCTCGGCCTGCTGGCTGACGCCCTGGAATGGAACAGCGCCAACTGGGCCGCGCTTGTGACCTATCTCGAAGACCACCTCGATGCCACCGGGAAGACATTCGGCGCCATGACGCTGGACGAACTCCAATTGGCCATCTGGTCCACAGGCCCCAAGGGCCCTTACGTGTCCCACGTGAACTGCCTGATAGGCAAGGACGACGCGACAAAGCACGACCTGTTCCGCGTAGCCCGCAAGCTGCTGCGCATTTACGACCTTCCGATGGTCCACCTGCTCAAGCTGTTTGAGGTACTTGAGCGCTGCCCCGGAACGGTCGAAGACCTGACGCTGAGGAATCTCCTGGCGCTGATCTCCATCGTGGATTTGGATGATGCTCCCTGCATGGCCCTACCGCTGTCGTGACCGACGGATAGCAGCGGACATACACGCCTGCCGGTCGCAGCCAAGCCACGGCATCACTTCGCCCGGCCATCAGATGTCAGGAGCAACGTGACCTTGGCATCGATCAACGCTACCAACTGCGGATCCATGTACCGGTAGTCGTCGGGAATATCAAGGCAGTGCAGGCGCTTGTACGCGAGCAACCGCGCGTAGCCCGCCTGCAACCTATGTTCCGTATTGGACAGTTACCAGTCGCACGCAGCTGTGTCGAGCCCTCTCGGGAGACAGGGACGCCTCACCAATGGAAGAGACGTTTATGCTGAGCCTTGGACGGTCAAAGCGGTCATACACCACAGCGCCGTGCTCTCCATAAATAGTGGTTCGAGTAAATCCACCCTTCTCCAGCTCGGAAGCAAAATGGTAGAAATCGACTTTACATATATCGGTGGCAGCTGCAGAGCGACCAGGCGTTGTATCAATGAAGTCGAGATCTAGTCGAACGTTTGGTGAGTTGCCATCCTCAACGTCAAACGTATAGCTCCATTCCGATGTGAGCCTTCCGCTATAGCCAAAATGATTGGGAGCAAAGATCGTCACCGGCCGCTGCATGATTTCTGCGACGCGATCAGGACTGAAATCCTGGGCAGACCTGCTTTGCTTTATCAGCTCGATAAGTCGAAGGAGAAGGAACTCTGCAGTGGCCCCTTGGTCCTGAGTCGGGTCGGGAGAACTTGTTGACATGCTGGAAGGCCCTTGGGTGATCGACAATTCGCTGGCGGAATGAACACAGGCAGAGAGAATCACCGCACCGAGCGCGGTGAACGCAAGCTGGATGAGTGGTTTTGGCTGCATTTCCATCCTGAGCGCACATACCGCACGCTTACGCACACTAGTGAACACGACCAATAAGAGTTTGGCTCTAGAGCGCTGCATCATTGTTCGATTAGGATCCCCGCCGGAGTTGCACGTCAGTGAAAGCAGAGAGCGCGCTCTCAAGGCCGAACGCCTGAGCAGGCTGGCGATGTAGTGCGTCGGCAATCGATTCGGCGGACGCCGCCAGCTTCTCAGCCTTTTTCTTGCGGATCACCGGCGCATGAGACATCGCGACATCAGCGCTTTTGTTCTGCATCGCCATACGAAGGCCCTGTGAGTGTTCTACTTGGCGATCGTAGCAACGAAGATCTGATTTGGTGTCAAGCGCTGACGAGGCGACTGTAGGGAACCCGCCATCCAGACTTCGAGAAAACACTTACACATCAGAGACGTATCCTGCCGACAGTATCCGTATCAGTGTCCTA
This sequence comes from Stenotrophomonas sp. KH_036_B, assembly GCF_057839485.1. Classification (NCBI taxonomy): domain Bacteria; kingdom Pseudomonadati; phylum Pseudomonadota; class Gammaproteobacteria; order Lysobacterales; family Lysobacteraceae; genus Stenotrophomonas; species Stenotrophomonas sp. KH_036_B. The sequence continues at coordinate 2,929,157 of NZ_CM174491.1, forward strand.
AGCCGTTTGTGGCGTCCAGCCCAGAATCGGTCGCTTTCCGCCCAACAGTGCTATCGAGTGTGTCACCCGCATCACTCAAACCGCGGTGAAACAAAAAAGGGCTCGCACCTGAAGTGCGAACCCTTGATCGTGACACCAACAATGGTCGGGACGGCCGGATTTGAACCGACGACCCTCTGCCCCCCAGGCAGATGCGCTACCAGGCTGCGCTACGCCCCGATGATGCTGGTGTTGTCCCTGCTTTGCAGCAGGCCGACAAGTATAACGGGTTTGATCGAAAAATGGTTCAGCGACGGAGCAACTGCAGCACTTCTTCCAGCTCCATGCGCGTCTGCTTGATGATCTGGTTGCTCAGCGCCGACTCGTCGCGGGCGCCGGCACCTTCCAGGCGCAGGCGGGCGCCGCCGATGGTGTAGCCCTGCTCATAGAGCAGGCCGCGGATCTGGCGCACCATCAGCACGTCGTGGCGCTGGTAGTAGCGGCGGTTGCCGCGGCGCTTGGCCGGTTCCAGGCTGGGAAACTCGGTTTCCCAGTAGCGCAGCACGTGCGGCTTCACATCGCACAGCTCGCTGACTTCACCAATGGTGAAGTAGCGCTTGGCCGGTATCGGCGGAAGCTCGCGGTTACTGCCCGGATCCAGCATATGCCTCTACCCTTTCCTTGAGCTTCTGGCCCGGACGGAAGGTGACCACCGTACGGGCGGAAATCGGAATTTCCTCACCGGTCTTCGGGTTGCGGCCCGGGCGCTGGTTCTTGCGCCGCAGGTCGAAATTGCCGAAGCCGGACAGCTTCACCTGACGTCCCTGTTCCAATGCTTCACGCAGCACATCGAAGAACGCGTCGACAAATTCCTTGGCTTCGCGCTTGTTCAGACCCACTTCGTCGAACAGCTTTTCGGCCATCTCGGCCTTCGTCAATGCCATTGCCTGCTACCCCCCATGCTGCCCGCTCAACCGCGGATCCGGGCGTGGTGTTCACGCTCCATTGCAGCCACCGCCTCGGTGACCACCGCATCCACGTCGCGGTCCGTCAGAGTGCGCGACTTGTCCTGCAAAATCAAGCCCATAGCGAGACTCTTGAAGCCCGGCTCGACCCCCTGGCCCACGTAACGGTCGAACAGGGTCACCTGCCGCAGCAACGGGCCCACGGCACGGCGCAGGGTGGCTTCCAGGTCGGCCCAGGCCGCCGCCTCGGGCACCAGGAACGCCAGGTCGCGGCGCACCGACGGGAACCGCGACAGCTCGCTGGCACGCGGCAGGCTGCGGGCCGCCAGCGGGGCGAGGTCCAGCTCGAAGGCGAACACGTCCACGTCGATGTCCATGGCCTTGGCCAGGCGCGGGTGGATCTGGCCGATCCAGCCCAGGCTCACACCCTCGCGCAGCACCTCGGCCGAACGCGCCGGGTGGCCGTACGGGCGGGTCGAGGGCACGAAGCTGAGCGCGGCGCCGGACGCGGCGGCCAGCGATTCGAGGTCGCCCTTGAGGTCATGGAAATCGACCTTGCGGGTGGCCAGGCCCCACTGCTGGGTGTCGGCATCGCCACAAACGGCGGCCGCCACGCGCTGGGTTTCCAGCGGTGCGGGCGTGCCCTCCCCGGCCTGCGGGTGGAACACGCGGCCCAGCTCGAACAGGCGCACGGTGGCCTGCTGGCGGGCGGCGTTGCGGCCCAGCGTGGCCACCAGGCCCGGCAGCAGCGCCGGGCGCATCACGGCGAGCTCGGCCGAGAGGGGGTTGGCCAGTGCCACCACGTTGTCGTGCAGCTGCCAGTGGGCCAGCAGCGCGGCATCGACGAAGGCGTAGTTGATGGTTTCCTGCAGGTCGCGGGCGACCAGCTGGCGGCGGCTGCTCAGCTCGTCCAGGCGGGTCTCGCTGGGCATGGCAATCCGCGCGGCACCGCCCGGCAGGGTGGTGGGAATGCGCTCGTAGCCATGGATGCGGGCCAGCTCTTCAATCAGGTCTTCTTCGATGGCGATGTCGAAGCGGCGGCTGGGGGCGGTGACCTGCCAGCCATCGGCGGCGGCGGCGGCGGCGGCGGCCACGTCCATGCCCAGCGCGCGCAGGATGCGCTCCACCTCGGCATCGGCAATCTGGATGCCCAGCACGCGGGCGATGCGCGCACGGCGCAGCACGATGGTCGCGGTAGCCGGCAGGTCTGCCTCGCGCACCGCCTCGGTCACCGGGGCGGGCGTACCGCCAGCCAGGTCCAGGATCAGGCGGGTGGCGTATTCAACCGCGGTGCGCGGCAGCGCGGGGTCCACGCCGCGCTCGAAGCGGTGACCGGCATCGGTGTGCAGGCCCAGCTTGCGGCCACGGCCCATGATGGCGGCCGGCGCGAAGTGCGCGGCTTCCAGGAACACAGCGGTGGTGTCGTCGGTCACGCGGGTGTCGAAGCCGCCCATGAGGCCGGCCAGCGCCACCGGACGGTCGGCGTCGGTCACGACCAGGAAGCTGTCGTCCAGCGCGGCATCGCGGCCGTCAAGCAGCTTCACGGTTTCGCCGGCACGCGAACGGCGCACGCCGATGCTGCCCTGCAGGGTGCCCAGGTCGTAGGCATGCATCGGCTGGCCCAGCTCCAGCATCACGTACTGGGTGATGTCCACCAGCAGCGACACCGGACGCACGCCGCTGCGACGCAGCCGCTCGGCCATCCACAACGGGGTGGCGGCGCGCGGGTTGACGCCCTCGATGACACGGCCGACGAAACGCGGCGCTTCAGCGCCGGCGTCCAGGGCGATGCTCAGTTCACGGCTGCCCACGGCGGCGACGGGGGCGGCAGCGAACGGCACCACTTCGCTGGCGCACGCGGCGGCCACGTCGAAGGCGATGCCGCGCACGCTGAAGCAGTCGGCACGGTTGGGGGTGAGCTTGATCTCGATGCTGGCATCGGGCAGGCCCAGATACTCGACCAGGGGCTGGCCCACCGGGGCGTCGTCGGGCAGCTCGAACAAGCCCGATGCATCGGTGTCCAGGCCCAGTTCCTTGGCCGAGCACAGCATGCCGTTGGAATCCACGCCACGCAGCTTGGCCGCCTTGATGTTGAGGTCGCCGATCTTCGCACCGATCATCGCCAGCGGCGCGACCAGGCCCGGGCGCGCATTCGGCGCGCCGCACACGATCTGCAGCTGCTCGCCCTGCCCGGCATCGACCTGGCAGATCTGCAGGCGGTCGGCTTCGGGATGGCGTTCGGCGGCGATGATGCGCGCCACCACCACGTGGTCCAGGCCAACGCCGAGGTCGGTGACTTCTTCGACTTCCAGGCCGATGGCGGTCAGCACCGCGCCGAGTTCATCACGCGAGACGGTGGTGGGAACGTGGCTGCGCAGCCAGTTTTCAGAGAATTTCATGGTGTCACCCTGGGGGGCCCGGCGCAGGCGCCTGGAGCCGTGATGAATGTTTTCGGCGTTACGCGAATTGTTTCAGGAACCGCACGTCGTTCTCGAAGAACGCGCGCAGGTCGTTGACGCCGTAACGCAGCATGGCGAAGCGCTCCACACCCAGGCCGAAAGCGAAGCCGGTGTAGCGCTCCGGGTCGATGCCCACGTTGCGCAGCACGTTCGGATGGACCATGCCGCAGCCGAGCACTTCCAGCCAGCGGGTGCTGCCGTCGGGCTGCTGCCAGGCGATATCGACTTCCGCGCCGGGTTCAACGAACGGGAAGTAGCTGGGGCGGAAGCGCATGTCGAAATCGCGCTCGAAGAACGCGCGCACGAACTCGGACAGGGTGCCCTTGAGGTCGGCGAAGGTCGAATGCTCATCCACCAGCAGGCCTTCCACCTGGTGGAACATGGGCGAATGGGTCTGGTCGCTGTCGCTGCGGTACACCTTGCCGGCGGCGATCATGCGCAGCGGCGGCGCGTGGTCGCCCATGTAGCGCACCTGCACCCCGGAGGTATGCGTGCGCAGCAGGCGGCCGTCGCCGAAGTAGAAGGTGTCGTGCATGGCCCGCGCCGGATGGTGCGGCGGGAAGTTCAGGGCTTCGAAGTTGTGCCAGTCGTCTTCGATTTCCGGGCCTTCGGAGAGCTCGTAGCCCAGGCGGCCGAAGATCTCGGTGATGCGCTCCAGGGTGCGCGTGACCGGATGCAGGCCAGCGCGTTCGGCGCGGCGGCCCGGCAGGGTGATGTCGATTGCTTCGGCGGCCAGGCGCGCGTCGAGCGCAGCGTTCTCCAGCACGGCTTTGCGTTCGCCCAGCGCGCGGGTCAGCGCGTCCCGGGAGAGGTTGATGGCTTCGCCGGCGGCCTTGCGCTCGTCGGCGGGCAGCGTGCCCAGCTGCTTGAGCTGTGCGGTGATGCTGCCGCTCTTGCCCAGCAGGGCCACGCGCAGGGCTTCCAGCGCATCGGGGCTCTGGGCGGCGGCCACGTCGGCCAGCGCCTGGGTGGTCAGGGATTGGATGTCACTCATGGATAGCCTGGACCTCGCGTCGGTATGTCTTCGCGATGCGCGCCGGGCCGACCCCCGTCGCCACCGCTGTCGGGACGGCACCCGGTTGGGCTGCCGCCACCACAAAAAAGAATGGGGAAGGACTCGCGCCCTTCCCCATGCATTGCCTTACCCGCAGCCGTTGCGTTTGCACGGCAACGGCGGGGAATGGACTTATGCCGCCAGCGCGCCCTTGGCCTTTTCGGCCAGTGCAGCAAAACCAGCTGCGTCGTGCACGGCGATATCGGCCAGCACCTTACGGTCCAGGGTGATACCCGACTTGAGCAGGCCATTCATGAAACGGCTGTAGCTCAGGCCGTTGATGCGGGCAGCCGCGTTGATGCGGGTGATCCACAGCGAACGGAAGTTGCGCTTCTTCTGCTTACGACCGATGTAGGCGTACTGCTGTGCCTTGATGACGGCCTGCTTGGCAACGCGGAAGACCTTGCGGCGAGCGTTGTAGTAACCCTTCGCCAGGGTCAGAATTTTCTTGTGGCGGCGACGCGCCTGTACGCCACGCTTTACTCGTGCCATGGGTCAGTCCTCAGAGGTAGGGAAGCATACGGTTCAAACGGCCTGCGTCTTCTGCACGAACATGGTTCGTCTGACGCAGATTGCGCTTCCGCTTGGTCGACTTCTTCGTGAGGATGTGGCTACGGTTGGCGTGGCCAGCCTTGAACTTGCCGGACGCGGTCTTGCGGAAGCGCTTGGCCGCCGCCCGGTTGGTCTTGATCTTGGGCATTGCAATGTCCTTGATGATGTTTTGTCACTGACCAGGGCGGTGGCATTGCCACACTTTCCGTCCGTGCCCTTGCCTGCTTGTAAGCCCGGGATCCCCACTGGGAACCAGGCCGGTCCTGTTGCCGTTGAAAAGCTTGAAACCGTTCAAAACAGCAGCCCCGCAAAAAAACGGGGTCGCCCATTATGCATGGGTCGGGGAACGGGTGCAAGCTGTTGATCGGACGGGGTTTGCCGGGCTGAAGGCCGGAAACCTGAACGGGACGCCGCGCCGCTGGGCCACGCGCGCCGTGGCGGCGCGTGGTCCGGGTCCGCGAAGCCACGCAGGGCGTGGCTCTACCGGGCGGCAGTCCGGTACCGCGCAGGACACGCAGCGCGTGTCACCACGGGTTATTTCTTCTTCGGCGCGATCATCATGACCATCTGCCGGCCTTCCAGGCGCGGACGGGACTCGATCACGATGTCCTCGCCCAGATCACCTTCGATCCGGTTGGCCATTTCGCGACCCAGTTCCTGATGGCTCATTTCACGACCACGGAAGCGGATGTTCACCTTGATCTTGTCACCCTCTTCCAGGAAACCGCGCATCTTGCGCAGCTTGATCTGGTAGTCGCCTTCATCGGTGACCGGGCGGAACTTCACTTCCTTGATCTCGACCTGCTTGGTCTTCTTCTTGGCCTCGTTGGCCTTCTTCTGCGCTTCGAACTTGAACTTGCCGAAGTCCATGATCTTGCAGACCGGCGGATCAGCCTGCGGCTGAATCTCGACCAGGTCCAGACCTTCGTCTTCGGCCATCGACAGCGCTTCGTCACGCGTCAACACGCCAATCATTTCACCGTCACTGCCGATCACGCGTACGCGCGGCACCCGGATTTCCTGATTCTTGCGGTTCTGTTTGTTGTCAGGGGTACTGATATTGCAATCTCCCAGAGGAATCAAACCGGCCCTGAGCGGATCATCCGCAGGGCCGGGACTTTCTTACACAGACTGTTCTGCCTGCAACCGCTCGATGAAGGCCTGGACGGACATGCTGCCCAGATCCTCGCCAGAGCGCGTACGCACGGCCACGGCGCCGTTTTCCTTCTCACGGTCGCCCACCACCAGCAGGTACGGGACCCGCTGCAGCGTATGCTCGCGAATCTTATAACCGATCTTCTCATTGCGCAAATCGGCCGTTACCCGGAACCCTTGATCTGCAAGGGTTTTGGTTACTTCCTGGACGTATTCAGCCTGCGCATCGGTGATATTGGCCACCACGGCCTGGGTCGGAGCCAGCCAGGACGGGAACTGACCGGCATGGTGCTCGATCAGGATGCCGATGAAGCGCTCCATGGAGCCCACGATCGCCCGGTGCAGCATGACCGGGTGCTTCTTCTGGCTGTTTTCGTCCACGTACTCGGCGCCGAGGCGGCCGGGCATCATGAAATCGACCTGCATGGTGCCCAGCTGCCAGGTACGGCCGATGGCGTCCTTGAGGTGGTACTCGATCTTCGGGCCGTAGAAGGCACCCTCGCCCGGCAGCTCCTGCCATTCCACGCCACAGGTGGACAGCGCCGAGCGCAGCGCGCCTTCGGCCTTGTCCCAGGTGGCGTCGTCGCCCAGGCGCGATTCGGGGCGCAGGGCGATCTTGATCTGGATGTCGTCGAAGCCGAAGTGCTGGTACACCGCCAGCGCCTGCTGGTGGAAGGCGGTCACTTCCGCTTCGATCTGCGACTCGGTGCAGAACACGTGGCCGTCGTCCTGGGTGAAGCCACGCACGCGCAGGATGCCGTGCAGCGCGCCGGACGGCTCGTTGCGGTGGCACGAACCGAACTCACCGTAGCGGATGGGCAGGTCGCGGTAGCTGTGCAGGCCTTGGTTGAACACCTGGACATGGCCCGGGCAGTTCATCGGCTTGACCGCATAGGTGCGCTTCTCCGATTCGGTGAAGAACATGTTGTCCTGGTAGTTGTCCCAGTGACCGGACTTCTTCCACAGGCTCACGTCCAGGATCTGCGGGCAGCGCACTTCGCCGTAGCCGCTCTTGCGGTAGACCTTGCGCATGTACTGCTCGACCACCTGCCACAGCGCCCAGCCCTTGGGGTGCCAGAACACCAGGCCCGGGGCCTCTTCCTGCAGGTGGAACAGGTCCTGCTGCTTGCCGATGCGGCGGTGGTCGCGCATTTCGGCTTCTTCGATGCGCTTGATGTACGCCTCGAGCTGCTTCTTGTCGGCCCAGGCGGTGCCGTAGATGCGCTGCAGCTGCTCGTTCTGCGCATCGCCGCGCCAGTACGCGCCGGAGATGCGGGTCAGCTTGAAGGCCTTCAGGAAGCGCGTGTTCGGCACGTGCGGGCCGCGGCACATGTCCACGTATTCCTGGTGGTAGTACATGCCCATGGCCTGGATGTCAGGGGACATGTCTTCGATCAGGCGCAGCTTGTAGTCCTCGCCACGCGCCTTGAAGATCTCGACGACCTCGGCGCGCGGGGTGACCTTCTTGACCACGTCGTAGTCCTGGGCGATCAGCTCGCCCATGCGCTTCTCGATCGCGGCCATGTCTTCGGGCGTGAACGGACGCTCGGACTGGATGTCGTAATAGAAACCTTCGGCGATCACCGGGCCGATCACCATCTTGGCGTCCGGGTACAGCTGTTTCACCGCATGACCCACCAGGTGGGCGCAGGAGTGGCGGATGATCTCCACGCCCTCCTCGTCCTTGGCGGTGATGATGCGCAGGCTCGCGTCATGGTCGATGACGTCACTGGCATCAACCAGGGTGCCGTCCACCGAACCGGCGATGGTGGCCTTGGCCAGGCCGGCGCCGATCGACTGGGCGACGTCCATGACACTGACGGGGTTTTCGAACTCACGGCGGCTGCCGTCGGGGAGCGTGATCGCGATCATGACTGGGCTTTGGGCTTTGTGCTTGTGGGCCTGCGAGGCAGGCCGGGGAAACGGAGTCGAGGGTGTCCGGGTGCGCCGCCGGATAAAAGAAAAGCGCCACGAAGGCGCCTGGGCAAGGAGCCGTCGGACGTTCAGCGCTGGGCGGTGGTAGTGCTCATGTCACACGCTGGACCGGCGCTTGGCGCGGGTCACCTTGTTGCCTCGAGGTGGATGCCCTGATCTTAAACCAAACCCGTGGCGATGCCCAATCAGTAGTGCCGGCCGCTGGCCGGCTCCTAGGGTAATGCCGGCCGCTGGCCGGCTCCCTGTAGTGCCGGCCGCTGGCCGGCTCCCTGTAGTGCCGGCCGCTGGCCGGCTCCCTGTAGTGCCGGCCGCTGGCCGGCTCCTAGGGTAGTGCCGGCCGCTGGCCGGCTCCATGCACGACCGGCGCACGCGCGTCTGAATAGGCCCGTGTGGCGCGCGAAAACGGCAATGATTACCATGCGCAGGCTGCCGTCACGCCCGGCCCCTCCTGCTTCCCCAAGGACTCCCATGCCCTGCGCCGCCCCTACGGCCCGCACGCCCCTGCCCTGCACCGCACTTCCATGCTGAGCGCGGACGCCCTTGGGCTGCTGTACTGCGGCCTGGCCGGTGCCGCCTCGGCCTTCTCTGCACTGGCCTTCTACGCCGCCTCCCCGCACTGCCGCTGGCCACGCCTGCGCCGCGCCGGCCGGCTGGGTCGCCAGCTCGGGCTCGTCGCCGCGGCCACGTCGCTGTGGCTGTGGATGGGCCAGCTCGGCCTGGCCACCGGCTTCTGCGTGACGCTGGCCGGCTGGATGCTCACCGCCCTGGCCCTGCCCTACCTGGCCGCGTGGACGCGACCGGACGCGGAGGCGCGACGCTGATGTGGGCACGTGCACTTGCCGGCCTGTGTGCCGGGTTCTTCGTGGCCGCCGCGGCCAGCGGCCTGATCGCCTGGCTGCCGCCGGGCCCGTGGCAGTCGGTGATCGTGCCGAGCATGGTCGCGTTCACGCCCTTGTGGATGCTGGCAGCGCTGTGGGCGTTTGCGTTCCGTACCGGGCTGCGCGCATGGCTCTGGCTCAGTGCCAGCGCCGCGCTCGGCTTTGCGCTGCTGTGGCTGCTGCGCCACTTCCACTGGGTGCAGTGAGGCCTATCCGATGAAATTCAGCTCGCTCACCCTGCGTACGTTCACCACCCTGCACACCTGGGTTGGCCTGGTCGCCGGCTTTGCGTTGTTCGTGGCGTTCTATGCCGGTGCCATCACCGTGTTCCACCACGACCTGCCGCTGTGGCAGTCGCCGCAGGGCATGGAACAGCCCGCGCAGACGCTCGACGATGCGCAGCGCCTGCTCGATGGGGTGCTGGCCAGGCACCCCGATGCCCGCAAACACGTGGGCATGACCTTCCCCGGCGCGGAAACACCGCAGTCCATCGCCTACTGGCAGGACGCCAAAGGCACCTGGCTGTTCGCCTGGGCCGACCACGTGGACGGCAGCCCGACCCCACCGCAGGCCGGCCTGGCCGAGCTGGTCAACGAACTGCACTACACGCTGGGGCTGCCGGTGGCGGGCATCTACCTGATGGGCGTGGTGAGCCTGCTGTACGGGCTGGCGCTGTTGTCGGGGCTGGTGATCCACCTGCCGAAGCTGGTCGGCGACCTGTTCGCGCTGCGCCCGGGCCGCAACCTCAAGCAGATGTGGCAGGACGCGCACAACGTGATCGGCGTGCTCAGCCTGCCCTTCCACCTGCTGTTCGCGGTCACCGGCGCGCTGCTGTGCCTGATGTTCCTGCAGATGGCCGCGCTCAATCCGCTGATCTACGACAACAACCTGCTGGCGGCACTGCCGACGGCGACCGATACCGCGCCGATCCGCGCGCCGGCCAATGCGCCGGTCCGCGCGGGCAGCCTGGCGATGCTGCATGCACGCGCCATCGCGGTGGCCAACGACCATGGCCAGGCGCGGTTCGAGCCGGCCTACCTGAAGCTGGCCAATGCCGGCGATGCCAACGCGACCATCGAGATCACCGGCGACGGCGGCGTGTCGCTGGGTCCGCTGGGTGCGGTGGCGCTGGATGCCAATACCGGCGATCTGCTGCATACCCAGCTGCCCGGCCAGCGCGACGCCAACCACGCCACGCTGGCAACCGCCTATGCGCTGCACTTTGGCGAGTTCGGCAACGGGTTGGTGCCGTGGCTGTACTTCGCGCTGGGCCTGGGCGGTGCGTTCCTGTTCTATTCGGGCAACCTGCTGTGGATCGAGTCGCGCCGCAAGCGCCGCCAGGTCACGCAGGGGCGCGCGCAGATCAACATGGCGCGGGCCACCGTGGGCGTGTGCATCGGCCTGTGCGTGGCGGTGTCGGCGGCGTTCGTCAGCGTGCAGCTGCTGGAGCACCTGGCCCCGGCGCAGGCCGACCGTGGCATGCGCTGGACCTGCTTCCTGGTCTGGGGCGGCTGCGCCCTGTGGGCGGCGCTGCGTGCGCCGTCGAAGGCCGCCGTGGAGCTGCTGTGGGCGGCAGCCATCGTCACCGCGCTGATCCCGGTGGCGCACGGGGCAATGAGCGGGCTGTGGCTGTGGACCAGCGCGGCGCGCGGTTACTGGCCGCTGTTCTGGGTGGACGGTGTGGCGCTGGCGATGGCGCTGGGGTTTGCCGCGATGGCACGCGCAACGCGCCGCCGGGCACTACACGGCGACCCGAACAGCGTGTGGGCCGCAGCCACCTGACACGCGTAGAGCCACGCCCTGCGTGGCTGCTCTTCGGTGTGGACCGCGAAGCCACGCAGGGCGTGGCTCTACGGAATGTTCCAGCACCGCGAAGCCACGCAGGGCGTGGCTCTACCCCCCCCGGGGTGGGCGCCTTTCAGAAATCTTCAGGCGCTTTTCCAGCACTTCAGATGCGCTGCTGGCGTAGTGGGCCCCTCACCCAAGGAGCTCCACCCATGCGTCGAACTACACTGCGTTTCCCCGCCCTGATCCTGTCTCTCACCACCTTCCTGCCCATCGCCACCATGGCGGCGCCGGCGCGGCTGGACCCTGCCCAACTCACCGCGCTGGAAGCCGCCATTGCCAGCGAGGACATCAAGCAGGTCACCAGCGTGCTGCTGCTGGTGGATGGCAAGGTGGCCTACGAACACTACTTCAACGGCGCCGATGCCGAGACCCTGAACGATGTGCGCTCGGCCAGCAAGAGCGTGACCGCGATGCTGGTGGGTGCGGCCATCGGCGACGGCCACCTGCCCGGGGTACAGGCGCGCGTTTACGACTACTTCCCCGAATTCACCGCGCACCACACCGTCGATCCGCGCCTGCTCGGCACCACGGTCGAAGACCTGCTCACCATGAGCAGCCTGTGGGAGTGCGATGACCAGAACCAGTTTTCCAGCGGCAACGAAGAGCGCATGTATGTCACCGAGCGCTGGCTGGACTTCGCGCTGTCGCTGCCGGTGAAGGGATTCGCACCGTGGATGACCCGGCCCGAGGACAGCCCGCACGGCCGCGCGCATGCCTACTGCACCGCCAATTCGTTCGTGCTGGGCGCGGTGGTGGAACGGGCCACGAAGATGCCGCTGGCCGACTACGCCGCGCAGGCGCTGGAGCGCCCGCTGGGCATTGCCAACAGCCACTGGAACCGGTCGCCCGAGGGCATCGGCATGGGCGGCGGTGGCACGCGCTACCGCAGCCGTGACCTGGCCCGGTTGGGCGAACTGGTGCTGGCCGGCGGGCGCTGGCAGGGCAAGCAGGTCATTCCGGCCACCTATGTGCAGGCCATGATCCGTCCGCAGGCGCAGGCCGGCGATGGCAGCGACTACGGCTACCAGTGGTGGGGCTTGAAGCTGCCGGTGGACGGCAAGGAAATCACGGTGTGGGCGATGTCCGGCAACGGCGGCAACTACGTGTTCGTGATGCCGGAGAAGAAGCTGGTCGCGGTGGTCACCAGCCGGGCCTACAACCGCAACTATGCCCACCCGCAGTCGCGCCGCGTGCTTACCGAGTTCCTGCTGCCTGCGTTGCGCTGAGACCCTTCAGGTCATCGGGGCGCCACGGCGCGGACAGCACCTGTGCGCGCTGGGTGGCAACGTCCGCGTCGATGCGGGCGAGCAGACGCTCCCACCCCGCCGCGCTGCGCAGGGGCGCGAACAGCGGGCTGACGCGCAGCCACGCGGCGTCGCGGAAGCCTGCGTCCACGGCAGCGTGCAGGTCGGCCATCGCCGCGCCTGCATCGCCCTGCGCCTGGTGCAGCAAGGCACGCTCAAGCGCGGTGTCCGACCAGCCGTCGTCTGCCTGTTCTTTCAGGGCACGCAGGCGGGCGGTGAGCCACTCGGGCGTGGCCGTGCCGGCACCGTACAGTCCGGCCAGCGTCTGCCCCATCGACTGCTGCGGGCGCAGCTGGCGGCTGTGTTCGAAGGCCTGCGCCGCGCCCTGCGTATCGCCGTCCATCAACAGCAGCTCGCCCTGCAGGCGCAGCAACTCCGGATGCGGGGTGCCGCGTGCGAGGGCCTGGTCCAGTGCCTGCCGTGCCTTGCCCTGCTCGCCCATGGCCAGCAGGCTGCGCGGCCAGGCGATGTTGCTGAAGACGTTGTCCGGAAACAGCTGGAAGTTGTGCGCGTGGCGCCGGGCGGCGGCATCGGTGAAGCCGAGCAGCTCCAGTTCGCGCGCGACCTGCACATCGCGGAACCGGACCCGCTCGGGCGCCTTCAACGCGAGGTTGGCCTGGAGCGCCTGCGCCAGCCGCCCCTTCTCCTGCTGCAGATACGCAAGCGAGGCGCGCGTGCGCTCATCCTGAGGGTCGCGCCGCAGCGCCTGTTCGTAGTCGGCCATCGCCCGCGACATGTCGCCCAGGCAATCGTGTGCATAGCCGCGCGCCGCGAACGCCACCGCATCGTCGGGCGCGGCCGTCAGTGATTGTCCAGCCAGCACCAGCGCCTCCTCCGCATGCTCGCGGGTGCCGTTGAACAGACAGGCGTCGGCCGCCAACGCACGCGCGAGTCCGCGCCGGGCCGCCGCCGAATCCGGATCGATCTGCAGCGCCTGCCGGTACAGCACGATGGCGCGGTCGTTGTTGCTGGCCTGGCCGATGCCGGCGTAGTAGCCCGCACGCTGCAGCACCGGATCGGCCGGCGAACGTGGCGCGCTGCGCGGCCATGCGACGATCACGGCGACCACCGCGACGAGGGCAGCCGCAACACCGGTTGCCGGCCACGCCCAGCGTCGCTTCGGCTCAAGCGCGCGATCCTGCGGGGGTGCGGGTGCCGAATGCTGCAACGGTGCACACAGCTGGTAGCCACGGCCGCGCACGGAACGCACGTAGCGCGGCTGGCGGCTGTCATCCCCCAATGCCTGGCGCAGCAGTTTCACCCGCTGGCTGATGGCATCCTCGCCAACCACCGCCGGCGCCCACACCTGCCGGGCAAGCGTATCGAAGTCGACTACGTCGGTGCCGTGCTCCAGCAGGCAGTCCAGCAGGCGCCAACTGAGCCCGCTCACCGGCAACACCACGTCACCGCGCCGCACCTGTTGCGAGGCGCGGTCGATCTGTAGATCCAGCAGTTGAACGGTACTCATGCGGCAAGCATAGTGCAGGCCCACCCGGGGCGTTACACCCCAGCAACCGGGGTGCAATCAGCGTGCGGTCAACGTCACTTGAACGGTGCGGCCATGGCCTTCAACAGGCTGCCGCTGTCGTCGTCGCCGGTCAGTTCCCAGGTGAACACGCCGCGCAGTTTCTGGGCCTTGGCGTAGTCCGCACGCAGCGCGATCGAGGTCGGGTCTTCGTAGCTGATGAAGACCTTCTCGGCCGCGTTGTACAGCCACGGGGCCTGCGCCACCGGGTGCCAGTGGCGCTGCCAACCGGGCGTGTCCAGGAACTCGCGCTGGATGCGGCGCCAGTCGCCTGCTTCGAACGGGGCGCTGTACGGCTGGTACAGGCCATCGGCAGATTCCGTGGTGACCTTGAAGCCACGCCCATAGAACGGCACGCCCACCACCAGCTTGTCGTCCGGCACGCCGTGCTGGCGGTAGTACTGCACCGCGCCTTCCACGCTGTTCCAGCGGCGCTGTTCCGGTGCGAGCGGGTCCTGCGGCACCTCGCGCAGCGGCGCGTTGAAGGTGGACACCTTGGAGAAGCCGGTGCCCATGTCGTAGCTCATCAGGTTGATGAAATCGAGCGCCTGCCCCAGTGCCTTGAGTTCGTAGCTGAGCGCGGGATCGTAAGGACCATAGGTCTGCACGCGACCGGCGGGCAGCGCGGCGGTGAGCAGCCGGTGCGGCCCACGCCCAGTGTCGAGCGCGTCCAGCTGGCGGCGGAATTCCTGCACCAGCAGGGTCATGTTGCGCCGATCCTCCGGGCGGTCGGTAATCTCCAGCGGGCCGCCGTAGACGGGGAATTCCCAATCGATGTCCACGCCGTCGAAACTGCCGCGGTACTGTTCGAAGAACAAGGCGATGCACGAGCGGACGAACCGCTGGCGGCTGTCAGCGGTCAGTGCGGCATCGGAAAACCCACCTGCATTCCAGCCACCGATGGAGATCATGGTGTGCAACTGCGGGTGTTCGCGCTTGAGCGCGGCCAGCGCCTGGAAGTGCGCCGGGGCATTTTCATCCACGACACACCTGCCATCGTCGATGCGGGCGAAGGCGTAGAACAGATGGGTCAGCGTATCGGCCGGAATGGCGGATACCGGGTAGCGCTCGGCGGAGCCACCGGGGTAGTAGGCGCCGACCACCGCGCCTGACGGCGGCGCGGCATGGCCGGCGAGCGGGAGCGCGATCGCAATGGCGGCGCCCAGCAGGGCGACGAACGGACGGGACATGGCAGCTCCAGCAACGAGGATTAGCGGCAACGTTAGCAGGGCACGATCCCTGTTGGCGCGTTGTCCTGCGAATCTGTCCAGCGGACACGCCTGTGGGGCGCCTGCTGGTCGACTGCGTGGCCTCGGGCCGGGGCAGCTTAGAAGCGTGGTGCGCGGTCTTCGACTGGATCTGCCGCGCGCGTTGAGGGCCTCGCCGCGGCCGGCAGGCCCCTATGCAAATGTCCCCCGGCGTCGGCCTGCGCCGCCGCCTCCTCCTTTACTTTGCCAGGGACCTACCGCCCGCGACGGGGCTCGGCTTGCGGTTCGCAGGGAAAAGCCGGAGCACGACGCAACGCCCGTGGGTCGAGTGCCGGGTCGCCTTGCCCTTGTAGGCGAAGTAAAGGAGGAGGGGGCGGCCGCAGGCCGACGCCGGGGGACATTCGCCGGAAAGGGTAAGGCGGCCCGGCGCTCGATTCACCGGCAGCCGCTGTAGAGGAACCTTCGCAGGCAAGGGTATGGCGGCCCCGGGCTCGCCCCGCCGGCAGCCGCGTCTGACCAAAAAGCGCGCGCGCTCTTCTCGGATGGGAAAAGAACCAAAAAAAACGGGCCGAAGCCCGTTTTTTTCTTCAAGGAGTGACGACCAGCGGTCGTCACCTACCCTCGTAATCAGCCTTCGGCTGGTTACTCGGCGGAAACGCCTTCGCCTTCTTCGACGGCCTTCATCGACAGGCGGATACGGCCCTGCTTGTCGACTTCCAGCACCTTCACCTTGACCACATCGCCTTCCTTCAGCTTGTCGCCGACCTTCTCGACGCGCTCGCTGGAGATCTGCGAGACGTGGACCAGGCCGTCCTTGCCCGGCAGGATGGTGACGAACGCACCGAAGTCCATGATCTTGGCGACCTTGCCTTCGTAGATGCGGCCCGGCTCGACGTCCGAGGTGATCTGCTCGATGCGGGCCTTCGCCGCCTGCGCGGCGATGGCGTTGACCGAGGCGATGACGATGGTGCCGTCATCCTGGATGTCGATCTGGGTGCCGGTTTCCTTGGTGATGGCCTGGATGGTGGAACCACCCTTGCCGATCACTTCGCGGATCTTGTCCGGGTGGATCTTGATGGTCAGCAGGCGCGGCGCGTAGTCCGACAGCTCCTGGCGCGGGGCGGTCAGGCCGTGGGCCATTTCACCCAGGATGTGCAGACGGCCAGCCTTGGCCTGCTGCAGTGCCTGCTTCATGATCTCTTCGGTGATGCCTTCGATCTTGATATCCATCTGCAGGGCGGAGATGCCCTCAGCGGTACCGGCCACCTTGAAGTCCATGTCACCCAGGTGATCTTCGTCACCCAGGATGTCGGACAGGACGACGAAGCGATCGCCTTCCTTGACCAGACCCATGGCGATACCGGCCACCGGCGACTTGACCGGCACGCCGGCGTCCATCAGGGCCAGCGAGGAACCGCAGACCGAGGCCATCGACGAGGAGCCGTTCGATTCGGTGATTTCCGACACGACACGGATGGTGTACGGGAAGGATTCCAGCGACGGCATCACTGCCAGCACACCGCGCTTGGCGAGACGGCCATGGCCGATTTCGCGACGCTTCGGGCCCATCATGCGGCCGGTCTCACCCACCGAGTACGGGGGGAAGTTGTAATGGAACAGGAAGTTGTCCTTGTACTCACCGGACACGGCATCGATGACCTGGCCATCACGGGCGGTGCCCAGGGTGATGGTCACGATGGCCTGCGTTTCGCCGCGGGTGAACAGCGAGGAACCGTGGGTACGCGGCAGGATGCCGGTCTTCACGGCGATCGGGCGGACGGTGTCCAGCGCACGGCCGTCGATGCGGACCTTGGTGTCCAGCACCGAGTTGCGCATGGTGCTGTATTCCAGCTCACCGAATTCCTTCGACAGCTCGGCCGGGTTCCAGCCGTCGGCGGCAACGCGGCCGGCCAGCGACTCCGTCACGTCCTTCTTGATCGCCGAGATGGCGTCACGGCGCTGCAGCTTGTCGCGCACCTGGAAGGCTTCGCCCAGGCGCGGGCCAACGGCTTCCTGCAGGGCGCTGATCAGCGCGTCGTTCTTGGCCGGGGCCACCCAGGTCGACGGCTTGGTGCCGGCTTCCACGGTCAGCTCGTTGATGGCGTTGATGACCTTCTGCATTTCGCGGTGACCGAAGGTCACGGCGCCCAGCATCACGTCTTCGGAGAGCAGCGCGGCTTCGGATTCCACCATCAGCACGGCATTCGAGGTACCGGCAACCACCAGTTCCAGCTCCGAATCCTTCAGCTCGGTCACGGTCGGGTTGAGGATGTACTCACCGTTCTTGTAACCCACCTTGGCAGCGGCGATCGGACCCTTGAACGGGGTACCGGCCAGCGACAGGGCTGCCGAGGCGCCGATCAGGGCAGCGATGTCGCCATCGATGTCCGGGTTCAGCGACATCACGGTGGCGATGATCTGCACTTCGTTCTTGTAGTCTTCCGGGAACAGCGGACGGATCGGGCGATCGATCAGGCGCGAAATCAGCGTCTCTTTTTCGGTCGCGCGGCCTTCGCGCTTGAAGAAGCCACCCGGGATACGGCCACCGGCGTAGAACTTCTCCTGATAGTCACAGGTCAGGGGGAAGAAGTCCTGGCCCTCACGCGCGCTCTTGGCAGCCACGGCGGAGACCAGCAGCACGGTGTCGTCGAACTTGACGATGACGGCGCCACCGGCCTGACGGGCGATTTCGCCGGTTTCAAGCGTGACGGTGTGCTTGCCGTACTGGAAGGTTTTGGTGATTTTTGCCACGGGGGATGTCCTTGGGGAAATGCTGTCTTCGAATGGACCGCAGGCGACCCTTGCCGCCGGCGGGTGACCGGAAGTCCGGTCCTGGCGTTTGATGCGGTACTACCAAAACAAAACCGCGGCGCATTCCTGCGCCGCGGTCGGGGTGTCTGCTTAGCGACGCAGGCCGAGCTTTTCGATCAGGGCCTTGTAACGCACGACGTCTTTCTTCTTCAGGTAGTCCAGCAGGCTGCGGCGGCGGTTGACCATCTGCAGCAGACCGCGGCGGCTGTGGTGATCCTTCTTGTGGGTCTTGAAGTGGCCGGTCAGCAGCTCGATGCGGGCGGTCAGCAGGGCGACCTGGACTTCCGGGGAGCCGGTATCGGCCGAGCTGCGCTTGTTGTCTTCAATGACTTTCTGGGTGTCGATCGACATATCTGTTTTCTCTTGGATGCGTGGCCCGCAGAAACGTCCCATTGACGTACCGCGCGACTCGCCGTTAACGAAAGGATGAACCCGCCTACGCGGGAAGCCTGAAAAGGCCGCGAAATTGTAACGGTCGCGGCCTCCCGGAACAAGCTCCGGGTGACCGCAGTCACAGGTTGAAGCGGCGCTGCGGGGCCAGCAGACCGGTCTCGTCGACCTGGCCAAGCCCCTGGATACGGGCGTCCGGGCCGTAGACGGCCACCGTGCCCGGCGGCCAGGCCGGATCGCGCAGGCGCTGTCCCACGCAGAAGCGCGGTGCCTGTTCAGCGTCCAGCTGGACCTGCGGATAGTGCGCCAGGCCGTCGGCCAGGGGCAGCAGCACGCGCTCCATGGCCGCCTCGTCGCCCTGCTCCGCCAACGCATACAGGGCCTCAAGGGTCACCATGGGGGCGTCGCGGAACGGGTCCACCCACAGCCGCCGCAGCCCGGCGATGTGCGCCCCACAACCCAGGGTTTCGCCCAGATCGCGGGCCAGACTGCGGATATAGGTCCCCGAACCGCAGGTCACGCGCAGCGACAGGCGGGTCGGCTGCTGGTCCAGCACCTCGATGGCATGCACCTCCACGTCGCGCTCCGGCGCTTCGATGGTCTCGCCACGGCGGGCCTTCAGGTACAGCGGTTCACCGCCCTGCTTGAGCGCCGAGTAGATCGGGGCGCGCTGTCGTATATGGCCCTTCAGGGGCGCAAGGGCCGCGTCGAGCTGTTCACGGCTGATGGTCGGCACGGGCCGTTCCAGCAGCACGCTGCCATCGGAATCGTCGGTGTCGGTAGTCTGGCCCAGCACCACGTCGGCGTCGTACGCCTTGGCCGAGCCCAGCAGCAGGCCGGCAATCTTGGTGGCCTCACCGAAGCACAGCGGCAGCAGGCCGGTGGCGAGCGGGTCGAGGCTGCCGGTGTGGCCGCCCTTCTCGGCACGGAACAGACGGCGTGCCAGCTGCAGCGCGGCGTTGGAGCTCATGCCTGGCGGTTTGTCGAGCAGGAGGATGCCGTCGAGGCGACGGAAGGTAATTCGGGTCATGTGTTTCGCCGGGGTCTATCGCGCAGCCAGGCAGGGCCTGGCTCTACGTGACAACAGCCCTTGCGGGCTGTTTTTTTTATTCGGGTTTGGTGTCGCTGTCGTCGCCGTCTTCAGCTTCACGGTCTTTCTCGGCCGCCAGGGTGTCGGGCAGCTCACGCAGGAGGTTGTCGATGCGCTCGCCACGGTCGACCGAGTCGTCGTAGTGGAAGTGCAGCTCGGGCACGTGGCGCAGCTTCATGGCCTTGGCCAGGTCCATGCGCAGCTCCCAGGCCAGCTCCTTGAGCCCCTTCATCGCTTCGGCCGAACGTTCGGGCATCAGCGCGGTGACGAAGATCTTGGCATGGGCCATGTCACGGGTGATTTCGACGTCGGAAACGCTCACCGAAGGCAAGCCGTGCACACGCACAAGGTTATGTACGAGCGTACCCAGCTCACGGCGGATCTGGGCGGAAACACGGTCGGTTCGATGGAAGGTTTTTGGCACGAGGAACTCTTCGATATTGGAATTTCGGTAGGGCCCGACCGTTGGTCGGGCCCCGTCCACATTACAGGGTGCGCGGCACTTCGATACGCTCGAAGCACTCGATCTGGTCACCCGGCTTCACGTCGTTGTAAGCCTTCACGCCGATACCGCATTCGGTACCGTTGCGGACTTCCTCGACGTTTTCCTTGAAGCGACGCAGCGATTCCAGCTCGCCTTCGAACACCACCACGCTGTCGCGCAGGACGCGGATCGGCTTGCTGCGCTTGACCGTGCCTTCGATGATCATGCAGCCAGCGACCGCACCGAACTTGGAGCTGCGGAACACGTCGCGGACCTGGGCGATACCGATGATCTCTTCGCGGATTTCGACGCCGAGCAGACCGGAGGCCACCTGCTTCACCTGATCGATCACGTCATAGATGATCGAGAAGTAACGCAGGTCAACGCCGTTGGATTCAATGATGCGACGCGCAGAAGCGTCGGCACGCACGTTGAAGCCGATGACGGTGGCCTTGGAGGCCACGGCCGAGTTGGCGTCCGACTCGGTGATGCCGCCCACGCCGGAGTGGATCACGTTGATGCGGATGTCTTCGTTGGACAGTGCAACCAGTGCCTGGCTCAACGCCTGCACCGAACCCTGCACGTCAGCCTTGATCACCAGGTTCAGCACCTGCTGGCCATCGCCCTTGCCCAAGGTAGCCATGATGTCTTCCATGCGGCTGCCGGCAGACTGCACCAGGCGCGATTCGCGGCGCTTGGTTTCGCGCTGCTGCGCAACGTCCTTGGCCAGGCGCTCGTCCTCGACCACCACGAAGTCATCGCCGGCATCCGGCACACCGGACAGACCCAGCACCTGCACCGGAATCGACGGGCCAGCCTGGTCGGGCTGCTTGCCGGTTTCGTCGAACAGGGCGCGCACGCGGCCGTACTGGATACCGCAGACCAGGTAGTCGCCCTTCTTCAGCGAACCCTGCTGCACCAGCACGGTGGCGATCGGGCCACGGCCCTTGTCCAGCGAGGATTCGATGACCACGCCGCTGGCGCGGCCCTCGGCCGGGGCCTTCAGTTCCAGCAGTTCGGCCTGGATCGAAATCGCGTCCAGCAGGTCATCGATGCCGAGACCGGCCTTGGCCGAGATCTCCACCATCTGGGTGTCACCACCGAAGTCTTCGGACACGACCTGCTCGGTGAGCAGCTCGTTCTTGACCCGCATCGGGTCGGCGCCGGACTTGTCGATCTTGTTTATGGCCACGATCAGCGGCACACCGGCGGACCGGGCGTGCTGGATCGCTTCCTTGGTCTGCGGCATCACGCCGTCGTCGGCTGCAACCACCAGCACCACGATGTCGGTCAGCTTGGCACCGCGGGCACGCATCGAGGTAAACGCGGCATGGCCCGGGGTATCCAGGAAGCTGATGACGCCCTTGGGCGTTTCAACGTGGTACGCACCGATGTGCTGGGTGATGCCACCGGCTTCGCCCGTGGCAACCTTGGTGCGGCGGATGTAATCCAGCAGCGAGGTCTTGCCGTGGTCGACGTGACCCATGATGGTCACCACCGGCGGACGTGCCACCGGCTCGCCCTGCTCACCGTCGTTCAACGCCAGCAGCGCGTCTTCGGCGTCGTTGGTGTTGGCACGGATCACGTTGTGGCCGAGTTCTTCGGTCACCAGCGCCGCGGTGTCATGGTCGATGGTCTGGGTGATGGTCGCCATGACGCCCATCTTGAACAGCGCCTTGACCACGTCGCCGCCCTTGACGGCCAGCTTCTGGGCCAGATCGGCCACGGTCACGGTGTCGCCGATGGTCACATCACGCACGATCGGTGCAAGCGGACGCTCGAAACCATGGGCACCGCCACCACTACGCGACTGGTTGCTGTCGCGACGGCCACCATGCTGCACGCGACCGGTCGGACGACCACGCGAGTTGCTGTTGTTGCCGCGACGTGCGCGATCGGCGGCCGACAGATGCAGCTGACCGGCGAACCGGTTGCCACCGTCGTCGTCGCGCTTGGCGCCCGGGCGGTTGTTGTTGTTGTTGTTGTTCGAGTTGCGGTCATCCGAACGCGGGGCCGGACGGGCCGCCGACGGCGCAGACGGACGCGCAGCGCGGGCCGGGGCCGCAGCCTCGGCGGCAGGCTTGGCGGCGACCGGTGCAGGCGGCGCGTTCTTCGCGGCTTCCGCAGCGGCTTCGGCCGCCTTGCGCTCGGCTTCGGCGCGATCCTTGGCGTCGATTTCTTCCTGGCGCTTGCGTGCGATTTCTTCGTCACGCGCACGGTCCTTCTCGGCCAGTGCGCGTTGCTCATCCAGATTGCGCTGGCGGGATTCCTCCAGCTTGCGCAGGATGTCGGCGCGCTCCTCATCCGGCGTCATCGCCTTGCCACTCGCGTCCTTGGTGTAGGTGCGCTTCTGGCGCACTTCGACGTTGACGGTGGTCTTGCTGCGGCCGGCGCTGACGGTCACTTCCTGCAACTTGCGACGGTTGAGGGTGATCTTCTTGGCAGCTTCGTCGGCGCTTTCGACGGGCTGTTCGGCCTTGCCATGCGAACGACGAAGGAAGCCCAGGAGCTTCACCTTCTCGGTGCTGGTCACAACCTGGTCGGGACCGCTGAACTTCATGCCGGCTTCGGCAAGCTGTACAAGCAGTTTTTCGACCGGGGTATTGACCAGTTCGGCAAGCTTGCGGATGGTGGTTTGCTGCGACATTCGGATCCTATGATCTGGTTGGCGCTCCTCCGAAACGGGCGAAGGCAGCGCGGAGTCTAAGCCCTGATCGGGTCAGGGCACTGTTCATCGCTGGCTCATTCGCCGCGCTCCAGGCGGGCGATCTCCTCGGCTCGGGCGGCAAGGATCAGGGCGGCGGCGCGCTCCTGGTCCATGTCCTCGATGCCGAACTCGAGGATCTCATCGGCGGCCAGCTCCGACAGGTCCTCACTCGTACGCACGCCATGACCGGCCAGGGCGTAGGCGGTTGCCTCGTCCATGCCTTCCAGGGCGAGCAGGTCTTCGGACGGCGAACCATCTTCCAGACCCTCTTCCACCGCCAGCGCTTCGTTGAGCAGCGCGTCGCGGGCACGGGCACGCAGCTCTTCGACGATGTCTTCGTCGAAGCCTTCCACGGCCAGCAGTTCGCCGACCGGGACGTAGGCGATTTCTTCCACGGTGTTGAAGCCTTCGGTCACCAGGATGGCGGCGATTTCTTCATCCACTTCCAGCTTGTCCATGAACAACTGGCGGGCAACGCCCTGCTCTGCCTCGGACTTGGCGGTCACCTGGTCCTGGGTCATCACATTGAGCTGCCAACCGGTCAGGCGGCTGGCCAGGCGCACGTTCTGGCCGCCCTTGCCGATCGCCTGGGCCAGGCGCTCTTCCGCCACGGCCAGGTCCATCGAGTGCTTGTCTTCATCGACGATGATCGACTGCACTTCCGCCGGCGCCATCGCGTTGATGACGAAGTTGGCGGGGTTGTCGTTCCACAGCACGATATCCACGCGCTCGCCATTGAGCTCGTTGGACACGGCCTGCACGCGCGAACCGCGCATGCCGATGCAGGCGCCGATCGGATCGGTACGCGCATCGTGGGCGAGCACGGCGATCTTGGCGCGGTCACCCGGATCGCGCGCACAGGCCTTGATCTCGACCAGGCCCTGGCCCACTTCCGGCACTTCAAGCTTGAACAGCTCGATCATGAATTCCGGCGCGGCGCGGCTGATGAACAGCTGCGGGCCACGCGGTTCCGAGCGGACTTCGGCCAGGTAGCCGCGCACGCGGTCACCGGCGCGCAGCACGTCGCGCGGAATGCCCTTGTCCTTCGGAATGAAGGCCTCGGCGTTGCCGCCCAGGTCCACATAGATGTTGCCGCGCTCGGCACGCTTGACCACACCGGTGACCAGCTCGCCCACGCGATCCTTCCACGCATCGACAACCTGCTGACGCTCGGCCTCGCGCACGCGCTGGACGATCACCTGCTTGGCGGCCTGTGCGGCGATACGGCCGAAGTCCGGGTTTTCGATCTGCTCTTCGATGTAGTCGCCCACTTCCACGCCTTCGGCTTCGTCGATGGCATCCATCAGACGCACCTGGCGATCAGGCGATTCCATCACTACGTCATCGGCCACCACTTCCCAGCGGCGGAAGGTTTCGTAGGTGCCGTCCTTGTGGTCGATCGACACACGGGCCAGCACTTCTTCTTCCGGGTAACGCTTTTTGGCAGCCGAAGCCAACGCTGCCTCAATGGCATCGAAGATGACTTCGCGCGGAACGCCTTTTTCGTTGGCGACCGCATCCACTACCAGCAAAAGTTCCTTGCTCATTGGCTCACTCCGCGCGCGGCTTTTTAGCCGCCGGCTCGTTGGATGGTTTCTTGTTCGCCTTGCCACCCTGTTTGGGTGCCGGGCCAGTCGGTTTGGTCGGAGCCAGGCCGAGGGCGGCCCAGTCCGGCATGATGCGTGCCTTGTCGATGTTCTCGATATCGGCGGTGAACGGGGAATTGTCGACCTTGAAGGTGACATTGCCCTGTTCCAGGTCAACACTCAGGATTTCGCCCTGCAGGCGACGGCGGCCGTCCTGCGGCAGCTTCAGCGTCACCTTGGCCGATTCGCCGATGGCGCGCTCGAACTGTTCGCCGGTGAACAGCGGACGGTCCACGCCCGGCGAGGACACTTCCAGCGTGTAATTGGCGCTGATCGGGTCTTCCACGTCCAGCTGCGCCGACACTTCGCGGCTCACGCGCTCGCAGTCGTCGATGTTGACGATGCGCTCGGGCTGTTCGGCCAGCGGCACGTCGATATACAGGCGCAGGGTGGCACCACCCGGGGCGGTCAGATACTCCACACCCAGCAGCTCGAGACCCAGCGACTGAACGGTGGGGGCGAGCAGATTCGCGATTTCGGTTGCCTTGTCGCTCACAGTCTGCCTTGATTCGTTGAAAGAGGTACTGGGCCGGCCCGTCACGCTGGCCCGATCCCACTGAACAGGTTCCGGAAACAACAAAGGGCCCGCTGGGCCCCTTGTCCGGTACAACTCCGGTCATGCTGGATTCCGGTTGCGGCGTCACGCGCGGTGCGTGCTGCTGCGAGCCCAGCCTTCCGGGGGGTTACGACTACCTGAAGGGAAGTCGCACGGCCCGGAAGCCGGTCGCGGGACGGTCCGCATTCCGGGGAATGGGGCCAGTCAGGTAGTCCGCTAAGCCGTGGATGATAACGACTGGACGGTCGTGGCGCAATGGCAAGCGCCCTTTTCAGGGACAAAGCTGAACAGGCCGGTTAACGCGCACGCCCCAACGAAAAAAGCGACCCCGTTACCGGAATCGCCGTTTCGTCTACTGCATCTGCACTGCAGATTCTCTGTGGTAGCGGGGGCAGGATTTGAACCTGCGACCTTCGGGTTATGAGCCCGACGAGCTGCCAGACTGCTCCACCCCGCAGCAGAAGCGGAATTGTAATGGCTTTTGAAGATGCGTGCAACCCCAAGGGGTAGAGCCCAGATGAGGCCGGCTATCTCCTCAGAGCCAGTTGCATCAGGGATAGTGTAACCATGGCCCCTCCTCGTACCGATTCAACAATCTATTGCGAATCGCCGAGTTCAACCTTGCAGCGCCGGACTGGGGATAGTAGACGCGTGATGGACTGGGCACTGCCAGCTGTTTCTCACCGGCTCGCCCCGCTACAGGGCCGAGAGGCGCCTTGACCGGGACTCGGGCTGCATTTGCAAACCCTTGGCCTGGTGAGGCATCACCGCCCCACCCGCCCCAACACGATTGAAACTCGACGGGCACTTCTCTGGAGTTTCCGATTCCCGTGTTCTGGTACTTGATGCCTACCTCCTCTCCCGTCAGCCGGTCGGGGCCCCACATGGTCCGACCCTTCCCACCATGTACCCGCACGATGTCCTTGTCGGGGCTTCTCCAGATGATTACGTCGCCCGTCGCAAGATTCTTGTTAACCACCTTCACTGGCGGACGCATTGACCGAACTACATGCATTCCCCCAGCGGTCATCGCCACGGCCCCGAGCACCCCGGCGATCGCACCCAATATGCCGGCCTCTTTGCTTTTTCCCTGCACTGCCATTACCCCCGCTACAGCCCCCACCGCCACCGCACCGACCCCCATGAGTGCAGCAAGAGGCACCAGAAAGTGGCCACTGGGGTCGGTGTGGTTGATCGGGTCGCCTTCGCAGTAGGCGTATGCGTTGATACCGCCTTCGCCAAACGGACTCAGGCTGTCCGGGCTATGAAACCGCCTCAGCACCGGGTTGTACACGCGGTAGCCGTTGCCCAGGATCTGCCAGCAGCTGCGCGGCTCGTGCAACTGGCCGTTGTAGCCGAGTCGCGCCCGAGCGCCTGCGTGTGGAGTGGTGCCTGGGGCGCGTGTTCCGCCGGGCGTGGGGGATGTTGAAGACATGCTCAATCCTCGGTGCGCTGCCCGATGTTGCGTGTGCTCCTACGAGCCGAAGCACTACGCCCCATCAGATCAAAGCTCGGTGAACTGCGACGATTCTTCCCGCGTTACGGAGGGTCTCCGAATATCCGCCACGCGCATCGCAGCTGGCCGCCTGCTGGATGTCTGGTGCGCACGCAACGGCAGTGACCGAGCCGCAACCGCCGGAGGATTCACGCCCATTCCCCACATCTGCTGCTCGGGAATGTGTAACTCCGGACGGCGTAGAGACGGCGGCGGCGGTGTGCCTGGTACAGGTGACGTGGGCGATGGAATCGGCGATGCGGTCGCGGTCGAGAGAGGCGTTGAGCGCGTTGAGTCCGTATTGAGCGTTGACAACGTACTGGGCCTCCGCGCGGTACTGGGCCGCAGCGCCTTGGGATGCTTCCACGCGTAGCGGAAACCAAACCCCGCGCCCACGCCCGCTATGACAGTGCCAACAATCGCAAGTGCACGCTGCGCCTCTTTCTCGGTGGTCAGCGCCACGCCCAGAGCACCCACCGAAACAGCCGTTGCCGCCGACACCGGCGTCAGTTTCAGCGTCTGCAACCTGCGCAGATGGCTCCACGTTTCCTTCAGGGTGGGGAGAATCCTACTGATGAACCAGCGACCATTGGGGTCCAACCGGTTGACCGGGTCGCTCGCGCAGTAAGCGTAGGCATTGATGCCGCCCTTGCCGAAGGGACTCAGGCTGTCGGGACTGTGGAAGCGCATCAGCACCGGGTTGTAGATGCGGTAGCCGTTGCCCAGGAACTGCCAGCATTCGCCTGGCTCATGAAGCTGGCCATTGAAGCCCAGCCGACCGTGCAGGTCTGCGCGCGGGCCTGAATGCGGATGCCGGGGAACGGACATGGGAGACGGTGACGACATGGCAGACCCTCGGTGCAATGCCCGATGTGGCGTGTGTCCCCCGACCACCGCATCAATACGCCCGGGATGATCAAGGCGGGGTGAATGGAGCGGGTTGGGCCTGTCTGGTTGCCACGCCCGGCGTGGCACTACAACGAAAAAAGCGACCCCGTTGCCGGGATCGCTTGATTCGTCCATCACCCCGGTCTGCACCGGGTCGATATGGTAGCGGGGGCAGGATTTGAACCTGCGACCTTCGGGTTATGAGCCCGACGAGCTGCCAGACTGCTCCACCCCGCAACGGAAGTGCTTGAATTGGATTGATCACCAGCAGTGATCAGTACAGCAACGATATTCTGGCGAAACCGCTGCATCAACAACTCAGGAGACGAATATTACACTACTTGCGCAGTTTTGTATCGTTTTTTATGCAAGATGCGCAAAAGCCTGCTGGCACCAGACCATGATCGGGTTCCAGGCCAAGCCCAGTGCCAGCAGCGCCAGAGCGTTCACGCCCAGCACCACGCCCAGCACGCGGTCGTTGTTGGCCGGCAGGGGCTCGCCCACCGGTTCATCGAAGTACATGACCTTGATCACGCGCAGGTAGTAGAAGCAACCGATCACCGCGCAGATCACGCCCAGCAGGGCCAGCCACAACATACCGCCGTTGACGGCCGCGCCGAGCACCGCCAGCTTGGTCCAGAAGCCCAGGAACGGCGGGATGCCGGCCATGGACGCCATGATGCACAGGACCAGGCCCGCCATCCACGGGTTGCGGGCGTTCAGGCCCTTGAAGTCTTCGATCTTCTCGGCTTCAAACCCATTGCGCGACAGCGCGATGATGGCGCCGAAGGCCGCGGTCGACATGATCGCGTAGCTCAGCGCATAGAACAGCGCCGCCGCGTAGCCGCGTTCACCGCCACCGGCGATGCCCATCAGCAGGAAGCCGATGTGTGAGACGGTGGAGTACGCCAGCATGCGCTTCAGATTGCTCTGCGCGATCGCCATCAGGTTGCCGATCACCAGCGAGAGCGCGGCCAGGCCACCAATCAGATACTTCCATTCCGGCGACAGCGGGCCCACGCCCACTTCCAGCAGGCGGTAGGCCATGCCGAACGCGGCCAGCTTGGGGGCCGAACTGATGAACAGTGCGATCGGTGCCGGGGCACCCTGGTACACGTCGGGCAGCCACATGTGGAACGGGGCCGCACCGAGCTTGAAGGCCACGCCGGCGATCATGAAGACCGCGCCGGTGAGCAGCAGCACCTTCTCGTCCGAATGCGGGATGGCCGCATGGATCGCGTCCAGGTGCAGCGAGCCGGTGGCGCCGTAGATCAGCGACATGCCGTACAGCAGCAGGCCCGAGGCCAGCGAACCCAGCACGATGTACTTCATGGCCGCTTCGGTAGCCAGGCCGTTGTCACGGTTGCTGGCCACCAGCGCGTAGGAGCACAGGGCCAGCAGTTCCAGGCCCAGGTACACCATCAGCAGGCTGCCGGCCGAGACCAGGATCATCATGCCGGCGGTGCCGAACAGGATCAGGACCGGGATCTCGCCCTGGAACAGATCGCGCTCGCGCAGGTAGCTCCAGCCGTAGACCAGGGTCAGGCCACTGCACAGCACCACCACGGTCTTCATCACGTCGGCCGCGGTGTCGCGGACGAACATGCCGTGGAAGACCTCGCCCTGCCCGCCTACGCCGGTGGCGAGCATGAACAGCACGACCGCCAGTGCGGCAACAGAGAACAGGTGGGTCCAGATCTTGTTCTCTTTGCTGATGAACAGATCGAGGATCAACAGGGTGAACGCGCTGCCGATCAGCACCAGCTCGGGCGCGAGTGGCGGCAGGTCAGCGGCGGTCAATGGCAACAGCGGCGAGGTGGTCATCATCAAATCCTGGAGTTACAGCAACTTGCTGGATGCGATCTGCATCGCCAGCTTCGCGATCGAGGGTTCCATCAGGTCGGTCAGCGGCTTCGGGTACAGACCCAGCGCCAGCGTACCCACGGCGAACACACCCAACACCAGCCATTCACGGCCGTTGATGTCCTTCAGTTCGGCAACATGGGCGTTGGCCACTTCACCGAAGAACACGCGCTTGTACAGCCACAGCGTGTAGGCCGCGGTGATGACCAGCGTGCTTGCCGCCGCCAGGGCCAGCCACGGATTGCGCTGGAAGCTGGCCATGATGATCATGAACTCGCCCACGAAACCGCTGGTGCCCGGCAGGCCGGCATTGGCCATGAAGAACAGCATGGCGAAGGTGGCGAACCATGGCATGACGTTGACCACGCCGCCGTAATCGGCGATTCGGCGGCTGTGCATGCGGTCGTACAGGACGCCGACGCAGGAGAACATGGCACCGGACACGAAGCCGTGCGAGATCATCTGCACCATGGCGCCCTGCAGGCCCAGGCGGGCCGCGTCCGGGTTGCCGGCGTCACGCACCAGCCACAGCGCGATGAACGTGCCGAGGGTGACGAAGCCCATGTGCGCGATCGACGAATAGGCGATCAGCTTCTTCATGTCGTCCTGGACCAGGGCGACCAGGCCGACATAGATCACGGCGATCAGCGACAGGGTGATCACCAGCCATGCCCATTCCTGCGACGCGTCGGGGACGATCGGCAGGTTGAAGCGCAGGAAACCGTAGCCACCGATCTTCAGTGCGATGGCGGCCAGGATCACCGAACCGGCGGTGGGCGCTTCCACGTGCGCGTCCGGCAGCCAGGTGTGCACCGGGAACATCGGCACCTTGACCGCGAAGGCGATCAGGAACGCGAAGAAGATCCAGGTCTGCTCCTGGGCCGACAGCTGCAGCTGGTACAGGTCGGCCAGCTGGAAGCTGCCGCCCTTCAGGTACAGGTAGATCAGCGCCACCAGCATCAGCACGGAGCCGAGGAAGGTGTAGAGGAAGAACTTCAGCGCGGCGTAGATGCGGCGCGGGCCGCCCCAGACACCGATGATCAGGAACATCGGGATCAGCATCGCTTCGAAGAAGACGTAGAACAGCATCGCGTCCGTGGCGGCGAAGATGCCCACGGTGACGCCTTCCAGGATCAGGAAGGCCGCCACGTACTGGTTGACGCGCTTGTCGATCGCGCTCCAGGCACCGATCAGTGCCAGCACCGAGACCAGCGTGGTCAGCAGGATCAGCGCGATCGCGATGCCATCCACACCCAGGTTGTAGCCGATGTCGTAGGCGGGGATCCAGGCGCGGGTCTCGACGAACTGCAGCGCGTCGTTGCTCACGTCGTAGCCGCTGAGCAGGAACAGGCTGGCCGCGAAGGTGAGCACCGCCACGCCCAGCGACGCCCAGCGGGCGGTCTGCGCATCACGGATGGCAAGGATCAAGGCACCGCCGAGGATCGGCAGCCAGATGAGAACACTGAGTAGAGGCCAGTTCGACACGTCTTCTTATTCCGTACAGGTCATCAACGCAGGTAATGCATCAGGACGCCCAGGAGGGCAATCAGGCCGATGATCATCGCGAAGGCGTAGTGATAGAGGAAACCGGATTGGGTGCGACGCAGCAGGTTGGCCGCCAGGTCGATCAGGCGTGCCGAACCGTTGACCACCACACCATCGACGATGTTCGTGTCGATCGCGCGCGAAACCTTGCCCAGCTTGATGCCGCCACCGGCGAAGCCGCCGATCCAGAGTTTGTCGAAGCCGTACTTGTTCTCCAGCACCGACACCAGCGGGGCGAAGGTCTTGCGTGCCTTCGTCGCCAGTTCCGGCTTCCACAGGTAGAACAGGACTGCCAGCAGGAAGCCTGCCACGGTCAGGAAGAAGGCCGGAGCCATCATGCCGTGCAGGGCGAATGCCACGGGGCCGTGGAACTCTTCGGCCAGCGCGCCAATGGTGTTGCGGGCCGGATCGTAGAAATCGACGACGCCGGTGAAGAACGAATGCACCTGGCCCGGAATGCCGTGCTTGGCATGGTGGCCGGCCCAGTCGGTGCCGTACAGCATCGGACCGATGCTGAAGAAACCGATCAACATCGACGGGATCGCGAGCAGGATCAGCGGCAGCGTCACCACCCACGGGGTTTCGTGCGGCTCATGCGGACCGTGGCCATGGCCGTGGTCGTCATGGTGCGCGTCACCGTGGTGGGCATCGGCATGTGCGTCGGCGGCAGGATGGTCGTCATGGCCATGGCCATGATCGTCATGCGCGTCGCGGAAGCGCTCCTTGCCGTGGAAGGTCAGGAACAGCAGGCGGAAGCTGTAGAAGCTCGTAACAATCACGCCACCCAGCACAGCCCAGTAGCCATAGGTCGCCACCCAGCTCGAGGACATGTGCGCGTGGTGCTCCGCCGCCTCGATGATGGTGTCCTTCGAGTAGAAGCCGGAGAAGAACGGCGTGCCGACCAGGGCCAGCGTACCGATCCACATGGTGATGAAGGTGATCGGCATGTACTTGCGCAGGCCGCCCATCTTGCGCATGTCCTGCTCGTGGTGCATGGCGATGATCACCGAGCCCGCGCCGAGGAACAGCAGCGCCTTGAAGAAGGCGTGGGTCATCAGGTGGAACACGGCGGCCGAGTACGCCGACACGCCCAGTGCCACGGTCATGTAGCCCAGCTGGGACAGCGTGGAGTACGCGACGACGCGCTTGATGTCGTTCTGCACGATGCCGATCAGGCCGGTGAAGAACGCGGTGGTGGCACCGATGAACAGCACGAAGTTCAGCGCGGTCTGCGACAGCTCGAACAGCGGCGACATGCGGGTGACCATGAAGATGCCCGCGGTGACCATGGTCGCGGCGTGGATCAGGGCCGAGATCGGGGTCGGGCCTTCCATCGAGTCGGGGAGCCACACGTGCAGCGGCACCTGGGCCGACTTGCCCATCGCGCCAATGAACAGGCAGATGCAGATGATGGTGGCGATCGACCAGATCACCGGCTCGGCGGTCACCTGGATGCTGGTCAGGCCGAACAGGTTGATCGTGCCCGACCAGATCTGCAGCTGGGCTTCCGGATGGGCCAGGATCGAGGCATTGGCAAACACGCTGGCGTAGTCCAGGGTGCCGAACACCCACAGCACGCCGGCGATGCCGAGGATGAAGCCGAAGTCGCCCACTCGGTTGACCAGGAAGGCCTTCATGTTGGCGAAGATGGCGGTCGGGCGCTTGAACCAGAAGCCGATCAGCAGGTACGACACCAGGCCCACCGCTTCCCAGCCGAAGAACAGCTGCAGGAAGTTGTTGCTCATCACCAGGGTGAGCATCGAGAAGGTGAACAGCGAGATGTAGCTGAAGAACCGCTGGTAGCCCGGGTCATCCTGCATGTAGCCGATGGTGTACACGTGCACCAGGAACGACACGAAGGTGACCACGACCATCATCATCGCGGTGAGCTTGTCGATCATGAAACCGACATGCGCCGAATACTGGCCGACCTCGAAGAACGTGTAGACGTTCTGGTTGAACGGCTGCGCGCCGCCCCACAGCAGCTGGTAGAACACGTAGCTGGACAGCAGGCAGCTGACCGCAACACCCAGGATGGTGACGGACTGGGCGCCGACGCGACCCACCTGGCGACCAAACAGGCCGGCGATGATGCTGCCGAGCAGCGGTGCAAGCACCACGGCAATCAACAGACTCTTGGAGAGAGTGATTTCCATCTACGGATCAGCCCTTCAGCGAATCGACTTCGCCGACATTGATGGTGCGGCGGGTACGGAACAGGGTTACCAGGATCGCGAGGCCGATCGCGGCCTCGGCCGCGGCCACGGTCAGGATGAAGAAGACGAACAGCTGTCCGGCCGTATCACCCATCTCACGCGAGAACCCGACGAAATTGATGTTGACCGACAGCAGCATCAGCTCGACCGACATCAGCAGCACGATGATGTTCTTGCGGTTGAGGAAGATGCCGGCAAGGCTGATGCAGAACAGCAGCGCGCCGAGGGCCAGGATATGACCGAGGGTGATCATGGGGTGGCCTCCTCGTTGCTGGACGGCTTGGTGAGGGTGTGGACCACCGGCTTTTCGGCGTCCATCTTGACCACGCGCAGGCGGTCGTGGCCCTTGACCATCGTCTGCTCGGTCGGGTTCTGGGTCTTCAGGCCGGTGCGGCGACGCAGGGTCAGCATCACGGCGGCGACCACGGCCACGGTCAGGATGACGGCGGCGAACTCGAACGGCAGCAGGTACTCAGTGAACAGGCTGCGCGCCAGCCAGGTGATGTTGGAGCTGTCCGCGGCGACCGCAGCGGCGTTGTCGGCCGGGAACGGGTTGACCGCCCTGCCCTTCACGCCGATCAGGACCAGCATCTGCACCAGCATGGTCACGGCAACCACCAGCCCCACCGGCAGGTAGCGCACCCAGCCTTCGCGCAGGTTGGTGGCGTCGATGTCCAGCATCATCACCACGAACAGGAACAGCACCATGACCGCGCCGACGTAGACCAGCACCAGCGCCACGCCCAGGAACTCGGCCCCGACCAGGATCCAGATGCAGGCCACGGAGAAGAAGGTCAGGATCAGGCACAACACGGCATATACCGGGTTGCGCACGCTGATCACCGCCACGGCGGAGATGCCCGCCACGATGGCGAAGGCCCAGAAGAAGATATTTACCCAATCCATCATGCGACCTCAGCGGAAAGCGGCATCGGCGGCACGACGCTCGGCGATTTCGGCTTCAAGCCGATCACCGATGGCCAGCAGCTGCGGCTTGGTAACGATGTTCTCGCCACGGTTCTCGAAGTGGTACTCGAGAATGTGGGTCTCGACGATCGAGTCCACCGGGCAGCTTTCCTCACAGAAGCCGCAGAAGATGCACTTGAACAGATCGATGTCGTAGCGGGTGGTGCGGCGGGTGCCGTCCTCGCGCTTGGCCGAATCGATGGTGATGGCCAGCGCCGGGCACACCGCTTCGCACAGCTTGCAGGCGATGCAGCGCTCTTCCCCGTTGGGGTAGCGACGCAGCGCATGCAGGCCGCGGAAACGCGGCGACTGCGGGAACTTTTCCATCGGGTACATCAGCGTGTACTTCGGCTTGAAGGCGTACTTGAGGGTCAGCCACAGACCCCCGAGCAGCTCGAGCAGCAGCAGGCTTTTGAAGTAATGGGTAATTCGATTCATCACTTAGACGCCCTTCTGGATCACGCCGTAGAACACCATCACAGCCGTAACAGCAATCCACGCGATGGTGAGCGGGATGAAGACCTTCCAGCCCAGACGCATGATCTGGTCATAACGGAAGCGCGGGAAGCTGGCACGGAACCAGATGTAGGCACTGGCGAAGAAGAACACCTTCAGCAGCAGCCACGGGGCACCGCCCTTCCAGATCCAGTCGATCCACGGCGAGATGTCCGCCGTGATCCAGCCCTGGAACGGGCTCAGCCAGCCGCCGAGGAAGAAGATCGAGATCAGGAAGCTGATCAGGATCATGTTGGCGTATTCGGCCAGGAAGAACAGCGCGAACGCACCGCCGGAGTACTCGACCATGTGGCCGGCGACGATTTCCGATTCACCTTCCACCACGTCGAACGGCGCGCGGTTGGTTTCGGCCACGCCGGACACCCAGTACACGATGAACAACGGGAACAGCGGAATCAGGAACCAGTCGAAGAAGCCGGAGTTGCCGGCCTGCGCCATCACGATGCCGCTCAGGTTGAGGCTGCCGGCGGCGATCATGACACCGACCAGGGCAAAGCCCATCGCGATTTCGTAGCTGATCATCTGCGCCGAGGCGCGCATCGCACCCAGGAAGGCGTACTTGGAGTTGGAGGCCCAACCGGCCAGGATGATGCCGTACACGCCCAGCGAGGTCATCGCCAGCAGGTACAGCAGACCGGCGTTGGCGTTGGACAGCACGATCTGCGCGTCGAAGGGCACCACCGACCAGGCCGCGAAGGCCGGGGCCAGGGTGATCAGCGGCGCCAGGATGAACATCGCCTTGTGCGAGCTCGCCGGCTGGATGATCTCCTTGAACAGCAGCTTGAAGACGTCGGCGAAGGCCTGGAAGATGCCCATGCCGACGTACATCGGACCGTGCCGGACATGCATCCAGCCGATCAGCTTGCGTTCCCAGACCACGTAGAACGCCACCGAGATGATCACCGGCATGGCGATCACCAGGATCTTCAGGATGATCCACAGCAGCGCGCCGATCTCACCCAGGCCCAGGAGCCATTGGTGGAGCGGATCGACCGCGTTCAACAGCAATTCGTTCATGCAGCCACCACCGTTACGCGTGCGGCACCCAGCGGCGCGGTTGCACCGTGGCCCGATTCAATCCAGACCGACCCCACGGCGACGCGGGCGTCGACCACCACCGGCAAGGTGGCCTTGCCGGCATCGGTGCCGACCTTGGCCATCTGCCCTTCGACCAGCTGCAGGCGCGCGGCGTCATCGGCATTGAGCACGATGCGCGGCGCGGTGTTGAGCGGGTGCGACTGCAGCGCCTGGGCGCGACGGACGACCGCATCGGTGCGGTAGATGGCCGCGGTGGACGCGACCTCCAGGCCCTCGCCCGCCACCGGCGTGGCCGCCGAGGCGGACACGGTGACGTTGACCGGGGCCAAGCTGGCACGCAGGCCGGCCAGGTCGGTGAACTCGAAACCGGCCAGGGCCAGTTCGCCGCCCAGCGCGCGCAGCACGCGCCAGCCTTCACGGGCCTCGCCCGGCAGCTTGCCGCCGGCACGGGCCGACTGCTCGCGACCATCGAGGTTGGTCAGGGTGGCGTCGACTTCCGGCAGCGCGCCGATCGGCAGGATCACGTCGGCCACGTCGCGGGTCGAGGCGCAGGCGAACTGGCTGAAGGCCACCACCTGGGCACCGGCCAGCGCCTTGCGGGCGGCGGCGGTGTCGGCGAAATCCAGGCCCGGCTCGATGCCGTACAGGGCATAAGCCTTGCGCGGCTGGGCCAGCATGGCGCTGACGTCCTTGCCGGCCGGCAGTACGCCGGCGCGGGACAGGCCCACGGCATTGGCGCCCTGCGGAATGCGGCACAGCTTGGCACCGGTAGCGGCGGCGAAATCACGCGCGGCGGCGCGGATCGCGGCGGCCTGCGGGTGGTTTTCGGCGATGCCACCGACGATCAGCACGGCAGTGCTGCCGGTGACCGCCTGGCGCAGCTCGGCATTGCCCAGCGCCTCGACGAACTTCGACGGGGCCACGATCTGCTTGCCGGCCAGCTTGAAGGCGAAGTCGAAGTCGACCGGGTTGATCGCGTGGATCTTCGCGTCGCGCGTGGTCTGCGCCTTGCGCAGGCGGGCATGCAGCAGCGGCAGCTCGTGGCGGATGTTGCTGCCCAGGACCACGATGCTGTCGGCGCCTTCGATCTCGGCCAGCGACAGGCCGAAGACTTCGGCAGTGGCGGCATCGGAGAAGTCGCGGTTGTGGATGCGGTGGTCGATGTGGGTGGTGCCCAGGCCGGCGGCCAGACGGGCCAGCAGTGCGCCCTCCTCGTTCGAGGCCGACGGGTGCACCAGCACGCCCAGGTCATCGCCGGTGTTGGCGCTGAGGATCTCGCGTGCGGCAGCCAGGCCTTCGGCCCAGCTCACTTCCTGCCACTCGCCGTTGACCTTGCGCAGCGGCTTGACGGCGCGGTCGGCGCTGTACAGGCCCTGGTGCGAGTAGCGGTCACGGTCGGACAGCCAGCATTCGTTGACCAGCTCGTTGTCGCGCGGCACCGAACGCAGCACTTCGCCGCGGCGCACGTGCAGGAACAGGTTCGAGCCCATCGCGTCGTGGTAACCCAGCGACTCGCGTGCGGTCAGTTCCCACGGACGGGCGCGGAACTGGAACACCTTGTTGGTCAACGCGCCGACCGGGCAGACGTCGACGACGTTGCCGGACAGTTCGGTGGTCAACGGCTTGCCGTCGTAGGTGCCGATCTGCAGGTTTTCACCGCGGTACATGCCACCCAGTTCATAGGTGCCGGCCACGTCGGCGGTGAAGCGGACGCAGCGGGTGCACTGGATGCAGCGGGTCATCTCGGTGGCGACCAGCGGACCGATGTCCTCGTCGGGCACCACGCGCTTGCGCTCGTTGAAGCGGCTCACCGAACGGCCGTAGCCGAGCGACACGTCCTGCAGCTCGCATTCGCCGCCCTGATCGCAGATCGGGCAGTCCAGCGGGTGGTTGATCAGCAGGAATTCCATCACCGAGCGCTGGAACTTCAGGGCCTTTTCGCTGCGGGTGGCGACCTTCATGCCATCCATCACCGGGGTGGCGCAGGCCGGGGCCGGCTTCGGCGACTTCTCGACGTCCACCAGGCACATGCGGCAGTTGGCGGCGATCGGCAACTTCTCGTGGTAGCAGAAGCGCGGGATCGGAATGCCGGCCTTGTCGGCGGCCTGGATGATCATCGAGCCCTTGGGCACGACCAGGGACTGGCCGTCGATCTCGACGGTCACATGCCCTTCCGGCACGATCGCCGGGGTGCCACCAGGATTGTTGGGTTGCGCGCTCATGCGGCGGCTGCCTCCACCTTCTTGCCGTCAACCATCGAATGACCGTTGACGATGTAGTACTCGAATTCGTCCCAGAACTGGCGCAGGAAGCCCTGGATGGGCCATGCCGCCGCTTCACCGAACGCGCAGATGGTGTGGCCTTCGATCTGGCCGGCCACCGTCTTCAGCTGGTGCAGGTCTTCCATGGTTGCCTTGCCGGCGACGATGCGCTCGAGCACGCGGTGCATCCAGCCGGTGCCTTCACGGCACGGGGTGCACTGGCCACAGGATTCCTTGTGGAAGAACTGGCTGATACGGCAGGCGAACTTGACGCAGCAGACGCTGTCGTCCAGCACCACGATGGCGCCCGACCCCAGACCGGTGCCAAGGGCACGCAGAGTGTCGTAATCCATCTGCAGGCCCTTGAGCTCTTCGGCCTTCAACACCGGCATGGACACGCCGCCCGGCACCGCGCCCTTGAGGGTGCGACCCGGCTTGAGGCCGCCGGCCATTTCCAGCAGTTCGTCGAAGGTGGTGCCCAGCGGCACTTCGAAGTTGCCGCCCTGCTGCACGCAGCCGGACACGGAGAAGATCTTCGGGCCGCCGTTCTTGGTCAGGCTCAGGCCTGCAAACCATTCCGGGCCGTTGCGGATGATCGCCGGCACCGAGGCATAGGTCTCGGTGTTGTTGATCGTCGACGGCTTGCCGTACAGGCCGAAGTTGGCCGGGAACGGCGGCTTGTAGCGCGGCTGGCCTTTCTTGCCTTCCAGCGATTCCATCAGCGCGGTTTCTTCGCCGCAGATGTACGCGCCGGCGCCGAGCGCACCGTAGATGTCGATGTCCACGCCGCTGCCGAGGATGTCCTTGCCCAGCCAGCCGTTCGCGTACGCGTCGGCCAGGGCCTGCTCGAAGTTCTCGAACGGCTCGTGGTGGAACTCACCGCGCAGGTAGTTGTACCCCACGGTGCTGCCGGTGGCGTAGCAGGCGATCGCCATGCCTTCCACGACCGAATGCGGGTTGTAACGCAGGATGTCGCGGTCCTTGCAGGTGCCCGGCTCGGATTCGTCCGAGTTGCAGAGGATGTACTTCTGCATGCTGCCCTTGGGCATGAAGGACCACTTCAGGCCGGTCGGGAAGCCAGCGCCGCCGCGGCCGCGCAGGTTCGACTGCTTGACCATCTCGATGACCTGTTCCGGCGAGATCTTCTCTTCGAGGATCTTGCGCAGGGCGGCATAGCCACCGGTCTTGAGGTAGCTCTCATACGACCACGGAGTGTCGTAATGCAGGGTGGTGTAGACCACCTGATGCGGCAACGGTGCGGGACCGACCGGACCACTGGGTGCGTGATGATGTGCCATGTCTTACTCCAACCCGTCCAGCAGCTCGTCGACTTTCTCGACGGTCAGGCGCTCGTGGTAATGGCCATTGATGACCATCATCGGCGCACCGGCGCAACCGGCCAGGCATTCTTCTTCACGCTTGAGGTAGACGCGGCCGTCGGCGGTGGACTGGCCGGTCTTGCAGCCGAGCTTCTTCTCGGCATGCGCAACCAGGTCCTCGGCGCCGTTCAACCAGCAGCTGATGTTGGTGCAGAAGGCAACGTTGTGGCGGCCCACCTTCTCCAGCTCGAACATCGAGTAGAAGCTGGCCACTTCGTAGGCCCACACCGGCGGCAGGTCCAGGTACCTGGCCACGCCGGCGATCAGCTCGTCGGTCAACCAACCGGCGTTCTGTTCCTGCGCGGCGTGCAGGCCCTGCAGCACGGCCGAACGCTTGCGGTCCGGCGGGAACTTGGACAGCCAGTGATCGATGTGCGCGCGCGTCTTGTCGCTCAACACCACCATCGGGTCGACGTCGCGCGCCGCTTCGAAATTACCTGTCGCCTTCATCGGCCGACCTCAGCAAATACCAAATCGTTAAGAACCAGAACCTGCAGCGCCGGCAGCAGCCGGCGGGTGTCAGGCATCGTGCATGCGGTCGTCATTACCGGTCCACCTCACCGAACACCAGGTCGTAGGTGCCGATCATGGCCACCACGTCGGCGAGCATGTGGCCGCGCACGATGGAGTCGATCGAGGACAGATGGGCGAAGCCCGGCGCGCGCAGGTGCACGCGGAACGGCTTGTTGGCGCCATCGGACATCAGGTAGCAGCCGAACTCGCCCTTGGGCGCTTCGACGGCGGCATAGGTTTCGCCGGCCGGGACGCAGTAGCCTTCACTGAACAGCTTGAAGTGATGGATCAGCGCTTCCATGTCGTCCTTCATGTCCTCGCGGCTGGGCGGCGCGACCTTGAAATTCTTGACCATGACCGGGCCGGGGTTGGCACGCAGCCACTGCACGCACTGCTTGATGATGCGGTTGGACTCGCGCATCTCGGCCACGCGGACCAGGTAGCGGTCGTAGCAGTCGCCTTCCTTGCCCAGCGGGATGTCGAAGTCGACGGCGTCGTACTTGGCATACGGCTGCTTCTTGCGCAGGTCCCAGGCAATGCCCGAGCCGCGCAGCATCACGCCGGTCATGCCCCAGGCATGGGCCAGTTCCGGGGTGACCACGCCGATGCCGACCGTACGCTGCTTCCAGATACGGTTGTCGGTGAGCAGGGTCTCGTACTCGTCCACGCGCGAGGGGAACTCGACGGTGAAGTTTTCCAGGAAGTCCAGCAGCGAACCTTCGCGCGAGGCGTTGAGGTTCTTCAGGGCCTTGCCCTTGTGCCAGCGCGATTCCTTGTACTTGGGCATCTGGTCCGGCAGGTCGCGGTACACGCCGCCCGGACGGTAGTACGCCGCGTGCATGCGCGCGCCGCTGACCGCTTCGTAGCAGTCCATCAGCTCTTCGCGTTCGCGGAAGGCGTACAGCATCACGGCCATCGCGCCCAGATCGAGCGCGTTGGAACCCAGCCACATCAGGTGGTTCAGGATGCGGGTGATTTCGTCGA
Source organism: Stenotrophomonas sp. KH_036_B (assembly GCF_057839485.1). NCBI lineage: Bacteria > Pseudomonadati > Pseudomonadota > Gammaproteobacteria > Lysobacterales > Lysobacteraceae > Stenotrophomonas > Stenotrophomonas sp. KH_036_B. The sequence continues at coordinate 2,969,367 of NZ_CM174491.1, forward strand.
ACATGGTGCGGATGTACTGCGCCCGCTCCGGCGCTTCGATGCCCATCAGGGTCTCGATCGCGCGCACGTAGGCGTGTTCGTTGCACATCATCGACACGTAATCCAGGCGATCCATGTAGCCGATCGACTGGTTGAACGGCTTGGACTCGGCCAGCTTTTCGGTACCCCGGTGCAGCAGGCCCACGTGCGGGTCGGCACGCATGATGGTTTCGCCGTCCATTTCCAGGATCAGGCGCAGCACACCGTGCGCGGCCGGATGCTGGGGACCGAAGTTCATCGTGTAATTGCGGATTTCCTGCCGGCTTTCGGCGGGATTGCTGGCGAAGGCCTGGTGGGCCTGCGGTTCAAGCTTGCTCAGATCAGCGCTCACTTTACTGCCTCCGTCTGCGCGCTTTCGCCGGCAGCGGTCTGGAAACGGGCGTCGTCACGGATCACGCGCGGCACGCCGACACGCGGCTCCACCGAGGTCACCGGCTCGTAGATCACGCGCTTCTTCTCTTCGTCGTAGCGCACTTCGACGTTGCCGATCAGCGGGAAGTCCTTGCGGAACGGGTGCCCCACGAAGCCGTAATCGGTCAGGATCCGGCGCAGGTCCGGGTGGCCTTCGAAGATCACGCCGAACAGGTCGAACGCTTCGCGCTCGAACCAGTTCAGGCCCGGCCACACGTCGGTCAGCGACGCGACCACCGGCAGTTCCTCGTTCGGCGCGAAACAGCGGATGCGCATGGTGAGGTTATGCTGGTAGGAACGCAGCTGGGCGACCACGGCGAAACGCTGCAGCGGAATGGGCTGCGCCTGGGTGCCGTCGCTGGTTTCGCGCGTGGGGAATTCACCCCACGCGAAACGGCCGACCGACTTGCCCTCGACGCCACGGCTGAAGCCGTGCGAGGAGACATCGGAGGTGTCCCACTCGTCACTGCCATAGCCGAGGTAGTCCAGGCCGCACAGGTCGACGGACTGCTCGAAACCGAATTCGTCGCGCAGCGCCAAAGCCGTGGCATGCCAGTCAGCGGCGGGCACTTCCAGCGTCACTTCGCCGCGGGGTTCGACCACGAAGACCTGCGCACCGGCAAAGCGTGCGGAAAGTCGGTCGATGAAGGATGCTTGCTCTGCCATGGGGGCTTGGCGTGCTCTTGTCAGGAGGAATGTCAGCGGGCGATGGTCTGCGTACGCCAGATCTTCTTCTGCAACTGCAGGATCCCGTACACCAGCGCTTCGGCGGTAGGCGGACAACCGGGGACGTAGATGTCCACCGGCACCACGCGGTCGCAACCACGCACTACTGCATACGAGTAGTGGTAGTAGCCGCCACCGTTGGCGCAGCTGCCCATGGAGATGACCCACTTCGGGTCCGGCATCTGGTCGTAGACCTTGCGCAGGGCCGGAGCCATCTTGTTGACCAGGGTACCGGCCACGATCATCACGTCGGACTGACGCGGCGACGGGCGGAACACCACGCCGTAACGGTCAAGGTCCAGGCGCGCGGCGCCGGCATGCATCATTTCAACCGCGCAGCAGGCCAGACCGAAGGTCATGGGCCACATCGAACCGGTACGTGCCCAGTTCAACAGCGCGTCAACGCTGGTGGTCACATAGCCCTTCTCGAGCAGCGGGTTGTCGCCTTCGGGGCGCAGGATGTCATCCACCCGCCCTTCCGGGACCGGGTTGTTCATCAGGCCGTCGAGCGTCTGAATTACTCCCATTCCAGCGCTCCCTTCTTCCAGACGTAAATGAAACCGAGGAAAAGCATGCCCACGAACAGGCCCATCGTGACCAGCGAACGTGCGCCCAGCTCCATGAAGACCTGGGTCCACGGCACGATGAAGATGATTTCCAAGTCAAATACGATGAACTGGATCGCGATCAGGTAGTAGCGCACATCGAACTTCATGCGCGCGTCCTCGAAAGCCTCGAAGCCGCACTCGTACGGCGAGAGCTTTTTCAGGTCTGGACGACGGGGACCGAGGAATCGGCCGACCAGCATCAGCGAAACGCCGATACCGGTGGCAACGATCAGAAACAGCAGAGACGGCAAATATTCGGCCAGCACAGCGATTCTCTCTTGCCTCTGCCGCTACGCCTGCAGGCGTGTTGGCATGGGGGAGTGGACGGATACCGCTACCTGGCGCTTTGCGCGCCAGACGAACCCGCTTACAAACAAAATGGTGCCCAAGAGGGGACTCGAACCCCTACGACCTAAGTCGCTACCACCTCAAGGTAGTGCGTCTACCAATTCCGCCACCTGGGCTTACGTATCGCACCGGGGGATGTCCAACTGGATTCCCCGATGCGCCGCATATTGTAACCGTCTTCAGCGAGTCTGGGAGCCTTCGGAAGGCTTTTCTTCACCCGATTTCGGCGTTTCCGCCTGAGCCGGCACAGTGGCCTGCGGAACCGGCTGCTGGACAGCGGTTTCGGGGGCCTTCGGCACGACCGGCAGCTCGCCTGCCGGGACGGCCGGCGCGGTTGCGGCCGGCGCAGACATCACGCCAAGGTCCTGCTGGACCGCCGGGCGCGCGCCATGGCTGGCGTACCAGGCCATGAAGAGGCTGATGCCGAAGAACACCACGGCCAGCCACTTGGTCGACTTGGACAGGAAGTTGGACGCGCCACGCGCGCCGAACACCGTGCCCGAGGCACCTGCACCGAAACCCGACCCTGCGGCCGCGCCGGAACCACGCTGCATCAGGATGAGCGCGATCATGGCCACCGCCACCAGCACGTAGACCACATTGAGGATCAACATCAGCATTTCGAATCCGTCCTCGGACATGTAATGCCGACGGTTAGTCGGCAACCTTAATAATTGGCCGCCGCATCGACGATGGCCAGGAAATCTGCGGCCACGAGCGAGGCACCGCCTACCAGCCCACCATCGACATCGGGCTGCGCAAACAGTTCCCCAGCGTTGTCGGGCTTGACGCTGCCGCCGTAAAGGATGGGCAGTGAATCCGCAATTCTAGCATCGAGCTTGGCCACTTCGCCACGGATGAAGGCATGGACCTGCTGGGCCTGCTCCTTGGAGGCGGTCCGGCCGGTGCCGATGGCCCAGACGGGCTCATAGGCGACGACGGCATGCTGGAAGCCGGCGGGACCCACCAGGTCAAGCACGGGGGCCAGCTGGCTGGCGATCACCTGCTCGGTCTGCCCGGCTTCGCGCTGCTCAAGGGTTTCGCCCACACACAGCACCGGGACCAGGCCGGCATGCAGGGCGGCGGCGAACTTGCGCGCGACCAGCTCGCTGCTTTCATGGTGGTACTGGCGCCGCTCGGAATGGCCCACCAGGCCATAGCGGGCGCCGACGTCAACCAGCATGGCGGCACAGACCTCACCGGTATAGGCGCCCTTCTCGTTGGAGCTGACGTCCTGGGAGCCAAAGGCGATGTTGCGGCCCTCGAAGTCGGCCACCAGCTCGCCCAGGTACGGCAGCGGCGGAAGGATGACCACGTCGACCCCGTCCTTCGGCAGGCTGGCGACGATATCGCTGACCAGGTCGGTCGCGAATTGGCGGCTGCCGTGCAGCTTCCAGTTACCGGCGACGATCGTGCGGCGCATGGCGGGGCTCCTTTGGGGTATCAACGGCCAATGATACCGGATGAAACGAATCGGCGTTTCTGCGAAAACGCTTACATTTCAAATGGATATTGCAAGACCGAGAGCAAAAGCAAGAGCCACGGCCAGAGCAGATCAAGGTGGCCGGCTCGTATGGGTTGCGGCGCCGGGGCGGGCGGGGTTACGGGACACGCCGTAAACCCGTCCTTGGGGGCTTGGCGAAAACATCCATGTTTTCGACAGTCCCTACACCCCACCCACCCCGACCCCGCCCACAGAGGGTCGGTGCGCAGGCGTTAGAGCGGTAGGCCACGACCGTTGGTCGTGGCGCCGTTTCCGTCCGGCATCGACCCACTTTCGGGGGCGAGGGCCGGTATGCCCCGTAGCGACTGTCAAAAACATGGATGTTTTTGACAAGCCCCCATGGATGGGTTCACGGCGTGTCGCGGAGGGGCATACCGGCCCTCGCCCCAGCCGATAGGAACGAATAGCCAAGCTCTTCGCGCAGAAATGACGCGCAGATAAAAAGGCCACCTCTCGGTGGCCTTTCGATCACTTCAGCTTGATCTCACGCAGTCGCTCTTCAAGGAAGCCATGCGCGGTGATCGGCTCCGGGTAACGGCTGGGGTTGTCCGGGGTGATGCAGGTGGGCAGCACGTCGATCAGGAAGTCCGGGTTCGGGTGCAGGAAGAACGGCACCGAGTAACGCGGATTGCGCGCCTGCTCGCCCGGGGGGTTGACCACGCGGTGGATGGTGGACGGGTAGACGTGGTTGGTCAGGCGCTGCAGCATGTCGCCGATGTTGACCACGATGGTGTCCGCGTCCGAGGTGAACGGCACCCACTTGCCCTCGTGCGACTGGACTTCCAGGCCCGCCGCACTCGCGCCCACCAGCAGCGTGATGAAGTTGATGTCGCCATGGGCACCCGCGCGCACGTTCGGGATGTCGTCGGCGGTGATCGGCGGGTAGTGGATCGGCCGCAGGATCGAGTTGCCGTTGTTGGTCTTGTCCGCGAAGAAGTCGATCGGCAGGCCGATGTGCAGCGCCAGCGCCGACAGCACCCGCGAGCCCAGCGTGTCCAGTTCCTGGTACAGGCCGTAGCCCTTCTCACGGAAGCCCGGGACCTCGCTCGGCCACAGGTTCGGCGCCATCACGTCGCGGTACTTCGAGTCGTCCGGAATCTCGCGGCCGATGTGCCAGAACTCCTTCAGGTCGAAGTGCTTGGAACCCTTGGCGGTTTCCACGCCGAACGGGGTGTACCCGCGCGCGCCGCCGGTACCCGGCAGGTGGTACTGCAGCTTGGTGGCTTCCGGCAGCGCGAAGAACGCCTTGAACACGCCATAGGCTGCGTCGATGTCTTCCTGCGGAATGCCGTGGTTGCGTATGCCTGCGAAACCCCATTCGCGGTAGGCCGCGCCCAGCTCTGCGACGAAAGCGTCACGGTCGCTGTCGAAACGGGTGATGTCGAGGGTGGGGATCTGGCTCACAGCGATTCCTGGCTTGTTCAAGGTGGGATATACGGCCACGCCTGTGGCCCCGCTGAACATTGTGCCAGATCAGACGATCGAGACCCCCGATACATTGATACACATCGATACAATGCGCCCTGCCCGCCACGATCCACGGCTGGGCGGTCATGGACGCCGCCGCCGCCACGTCTTCCGTATCCCCTTTTGCGTCAGACCCTGCATGGACGTTTCCCACTCTCCTTCCTACCTACGGGCGCGCTGGCAGCGCCTGGCCTGGCTGAGCCTGTTCACCGCCCTCAACGCCGGCATTGCCTGCGCCATTGCGCTGGGCAACACACCGCTCGGTGACAACCCCGGCGGCGCGCTGGGGCTGGGTTACCTGGCTCTCGCCCTGCCCGGCCATTTCCTCGCGTTCGGCGCGCTGGTGTCGCTGGTGCCCCTGGCCCTCGGGCTGTGGGCGCGTTCGCCACGCCCCCTGCTGGTGAGTGCGGTCGCGTTGCAGGGCCTGTGGCTGTGCCTGCTGCTGGTGGATGCGAAGGTGTTCGCGCTGTACCGCTTCCACCTCAATGCGATGGTGCTGAACATGGTCTTCGGCGGCGCCCTGCAGGACCAGGTCGCCCTGTCGTGGCAGAGCTGGCTCCAGGCTGCGGCGGTGGTCGGCGTGGTCGCCCTGGCCGAGGTGCTGCTGGCCTGGGCGTGCTGGGCGTTGCTGCCGACCGGCCCGCGGCGCCGGTCGGTGCTGGCCGCCTGGGCGGTGGGTCTGGCACTGATGGCGACCGGCCAGGCCGCCACCGCCTATTACGATGCACTGGGTGAACGCGCCGTCACCGGCCAGTGGGCCTACCTGCCTTGGGCGCAGCCGATCACCGCCAAGCGGCAGATGCGCCGGCTGGGCGTGCGCAGCCTTCCCCAGGCCACCCTGCCCGACCCGCGCCACAGCCAGTTGCAGTACCCGCTCCAACCGCTGCGCTGCCAGAGCCATACCCAGCCCAACGTGCTGGTGGTGGTGCTGGAGTCCCTGCGCAGCGACGCGCTCGATGCCACCACGATGCCGAACACCTGGGCACTGGCGCAGCGCTCGGAGGTCTATGCCCACCACTACAGCACCGGCAACGCCACCCGTTATGGCCTGTTCGGACTGCTGTACGGCCTCCCCGGCGGATACTGGCAGAGCATGCTCAGTGAACAGCGCGGCTCGCTGCTGTTCGATGTGCTCACGCGGCAGGGGTACGACCTGCATCTGTATGGCAGTGCCCCGCTGTACAGCCCGGAATTCGACCGCACGGTGTTTGCCCAGGTGCGCGGGCAGCTGCACGCCGCGCCGTCCAGCTTGTCGGTGGCCGACCGCGACCGCCACATCGTCGAGGCCATGCAGGCCGACATCGCCATGGCCGGCAGCGGACACTGGTTCGGGTTCGTGTTCCTGGACAGCACCCACGCGCCTTACCACCTGCCGGCCGGCACCCCGCCGCTGGCCACGCCGATGGCCACGCAGATCAATTTCCTGGCCCTGGACAAGGACCACGACCCCACGCCGGAGCGCAACCGCTACCGCACCGCGGTGCACTACGCCGATGCGCAGGTCGGCGCGCTGCTGCAGTCGCTGCGCGACAGCGGCCAGGCCGACAACACCATCGTGCTGGTCACCGGCGACCACGCCGAGGAGTTCAACGACCTGGGGCTGAACTACTGGGGCCACAACGGCAACTTCTCCGACCATCAGATGCAGGTCCCGTTCGTGCTGCATTGGCCCGGGCGCGCGCCCGGCCGGCAGGCCACCACCAGCAGCCATGAGGATTGGGTGCCCACGCTGCTGCGGCATGGGCTCGGCTGCGAGAACGCACTGGCCGACTTCAGCACCGGCCAGGACCTGTTCGACCCGGCCCGCACCGCGCGTCCACTGCTGGTGGAAAGCTGGTCGCAGCGCGGCATCCATCACGGCGACCGCACCTACGTGTTCGACAGGTTCGGTACCGCCACCACGCTGGACAACCACTACCTGCCCCTTCTCGACCAGCCACCCGACCCGGTCGCGGTACGCACCGCATGGGACGCGCTGACCCACTTCCGCAAGCACTGACGTTTACCGACGTAACCCCTGGATCGTTCATGATGAACAAACCCCTCAAAATCCTGCACACGGAAGCCGCCAAGGGATTCGGCGGCCAGGAAATCTATATCTACCGGCACATGCTGGCCATGCGCGAGCGTGGCCACGATGTCTCGCTGCTGTGCCAGCCCGGCGCGCGCCTGGGGGAGATGGCGCGGGAGGCCGGCTTCACCGTGCACGCACTGAAGATGGGCGGACTGCTGCGGCTGCTGCGCGGAATCTGGTCGGTGTCGCGGCTGGTCAGGCGCAACGCGTACGACGTGGTCAACACCACCAGCCGCCGCGATGCACTGATTGCCGCCGCCGGTGCGCGCCTGGCCGGCGCGCCGCTGGTGGTGCGGTCACGGCATCTGATGAGCCCGGTCAACTCGCTGCTGACCTATACCGGGCTGCCGCATCGTGTGCTGACGGTGAGCAGCTTCGTCAAGCAGCTGCTGGTCACCCGCGGCATTGCCGATGGGCATGTCGGCATCGTGCCGCCGATCGCGGTGCCCCCGCAGTGGTCGCAGGTGGAGAGCGGCGATGCCTGGCAGTGCCTGCAGGACACGCGCGCGGACGTGCGCCGCGAGCTCGGCTTCGACGAAGATCAGATCGTGGTCGGTTGCGTGGCGGTACTGCGCGAACCCAAGGGCCATGCCGACCTGCTCCGCGCGATCGCACCGCTGTGCCGCCAGCATCCGAATCTGCAGCTGGTGATCGTCGGGGACGGCCAGCCGGTGATGGACACGCTGGCGGCGCTGCGCGAGACGCTGGGCATCGCGGCGCAGGTGCACCTGCTGGGCTATCGCCTGGGTGCCTGCCGGCTGATGACGGCCTTCGACCTGTTCGCGCTGGCCAGCCACAAGGAAGCGGCCGGCACAGTGTTCCTGGAAGCGGCCTACGTGGGGGTGCCGATCGTGGCCACGCGGGTGGGTGGCGTGCCGGAAATGCTGGTGGAAGGCAGCAACGCGCTGCTCGCGCCGCTGGGCGACGAAGCGGCGCTGACGCGGGCGCTGCAGACGCTGGTGGAACAACCCGAGCGCCGCCGGCAGATGGGCCGCGCGGGCTGGGAGTGGATGCACAGTGCACACCGCTTCACGCCGACCGGGCACTCCGAGGCGACCGAATACTATTACCACCAGTGGCTGAAGGAGCTGGGCTATGGGCAACGCTAGAACCGTACCGGTGCTGATGCACCACCACGTGTCGCCGTCGCCGGGCATGATCACGGTGTCGCCGGAGAACTTCGAGAGCCAGATCGCCTGGCTGGCGCACCACGGCTGGACCTCGCTGACGCTGGAGCAGTACGCCGGCTTCCTGGCGGGTAAGCCGGTGCCGCGCAGGTCGATCGTGATCACGTTCGATGACGGCTACCTGGACAACTGGGTGTATGCGCATCCGATCCTGCAGAAATACGGAATGCACGCGGTCGTGTTCGTGGTCACCGGCTGGATGGGCGACGGTCCGCCGCGGCCGCATGCCGGCGAGGCCGGCGCAACCTTGCCTGACACGCCCGACCACCGTGGCTGCGAGGCGGCGATCCTGCGCGACAACCGCTGCGACGATGTGATGATGCGCTGGAGCGAAGCGCGCGCGATGATCGCGGCAGGCACGTTCGAGGTGCATTGCCACACACATACGCACACGCGCTGGCTGAAGCAGGACATCAGCCGCGAACAGAAGCGCGAGGGCATCACGCGCGACCTGGCAATGGCGAAGGCGGTGCTGCAGGAGCAGCTGGGCGCGGTATCCGACACCCTGTGCTGGCCCTACGGTGATTTCGACGAGGATTACCTGCCGATCGCACGCGCGCAGGGCTTCCGTTACCTGCACACCACGCACCCGTTCGGGCGCAACGTGGTGGGCGGCGATCCGGAACACATCTACCGCTTCGCCATCCGCAACCGCCCCGCCAGCTGGCTGCGCAAGCGCATCGCCTGGAGTTACCACCCGCTGATCGCACCGGTCTTCAACCGGTTCAAGGCCAGGCAGAAGAAGATGGTGCCGGGGCCGTAGTGCCACGCCCTGCGTGGCTCGCTTCCTGCACAAAAAAACCCGGCCGAAGCCGGGTTTCTCATTACGCTGCGGCGGCCGCCTTCACCGCGCCGGACAGGCTGTCCAGGGTGGCCTGCATCAGCTCGGCTGTGTCGGCCTCGACCGTGACGCGGACCACCGGCTCGGTGCCGGAGGGGCGCAGGAACGCGCGGCCGCGCCCCTTGACCGCCTGCTGTGCGCTGGCCAGTGCGGCCTGCACCGTATCGGCCTGCACGATCGCCTTGGCCGATACATCGCCCAGGCGCACGTTGACCGTCTTCTGCGGCACCTTGGTCAGACCGGCCAGCGACTCGCGCAGGCTCTTGCCTTCGCGGCGCAGCACTTCCAGCACCTGCAGCGCACTGACGATGGCGTCACCGGTCGTGGCGCGGTCCAGGCACAGCAGATGGCCCGATGCCTCGCCGCCCAGCACGCCACCGCCTTCGACCAGCGCCTGGTGCACGTAACGGTCACCGACGTTGCTGCGCAGGAACGGAAGACCGATGCGCTCCAGGGCCTGTTCCAGGCCGAAATTGGTCATCAGCGTGCCAACCACCGGACCGCGCAGGCGGCCCGTGCGTTGCCACGAGGGGGCCAGCACGTAGAGCAGGTCGTCGCCGTCCACCGGGTTGCCCTGGTCGTCGGCCATCAGCACGCGGTCGCCGTCGCCGTCGAAGGCAATGCCCAGATCGGCACCGACCTCGCGCACCTTCGCGGCGAGGTTGTCGATATGCATCGAGCCGACGCCGTCGTTGATGTTCACGCCGTTCGGCTCGGCACCGATCGCGACCACGTTGGCGCCCAGCTCGCGGAACAGCAGCGGCGCGATGTGATACGTCGCGCCATGCGCGCAGTCGAGCACGACCTTCAGCCCGCGCAGGTCGAATGCGCGCGGCACGCTGGCCTTGCAGAACTCGATGTAGCGGCCCACCGCATCGCGGGCGCGGGCGGCCTTGCCCAGGCGGTCCGATTCGGCGGTGGTGAATTCGCCGTCCAGCGCCGCTTCCAGCGCCAGCTCGGTGGCGTCGTCGAGCTTCTCGCCATCGGCGGAGAAGAACTTGATGCCATTGTCATAGTGCGGATTGTGCGACGCACTGATGACGATGCCGGCATCGGCACCCAGCGTGCGGGTCAGGAATGCGACGGCCGGGGTCGGCATCGGGCCGAGCAACTGCACGTCCGCGCCCGCCGCGACCAGCCCGGCTTCCAGCGCGGCCTCGAACATGTAGCCGGAAATGCGCGTGTCCTTGCCGATCACCACCACCGGGCGGTGGCCCGGGCGATGGCCGTTGCGTTCGGTCAGCACGCGGCCCAGCGCATTGCCCAGCCGCAGCACGAAGTCGGCCGAGATGACGCCCTGCCCGACCCGACCGCGGATGCCGTCGGTGCCGAAATACCTGCGCGCACCCATCAGGCAGCCGCGTCCGGTGCGGACTGGCGGCCCAGCATGGCCAGCAGCTCAGACAAGCGGTCGCGCAGTTCGCGGCGGTCGCAGATCTGGTCGATGGCACCATGCTCGAGCAGGAACTCCGAGCGCTGGAAGCCTTCCGGCAGCTTCTCGCGCACGGTCTGCTCGATCACGCGCGGGCCGGCGAAGCCGATCAGCGCCTGCGGCTCGGCGATGTTGATGTCGCCCAGCATCGCGAACGACGCCGACACGCCCCCAGTGGTGGGATGGGTGAGCACCGAAATGTACGGCAGGCCAGCGTCGCGCAGGCGACCGAGCGCGGCGGAGGTCTTGGCCATCTGCATCAGCGAGAACAGGCCTTCCTGCATGCGCGCGCCGCCGCTGGCGGAGAAGCACACGTAGGGCGCGCGCAGTTCCACGGCCTTTTCGGCCGCCAGCGCGAAGCGCTCGCCGACCACCGAGCCCATCGAGCCGCCCATGAAGGCGAAGTCGAAGGCCGACGCCACCAGGGGGCGGCCCTTGAGCAGGCCCTGCATGGCGATCAGCGCGTCGTACTCACCGGTGTTCTTCTGCGAGGCCTTGATACGCTCGCTGTACTTCTTCTGGTCCTTGAACTTGAGCAGGTCCGTCGGGCCCAGGCGTGCGCCGATCTCGCTGGTGCTGTCGGCATCGAACAGCGCAGCCAGGCGCGCGCGCGCGCGGATCGCCATGTGGTGGCCGCACTTGGGGCAGACTTCCAGGTTCTCTTCCAGCTCCGGACCGTAAAGCGCGCTGCCGCAGCTGCTGCACTTTTCCCACAGGCCCTCGGGGACGCTGCGCTTCTTGCTGGGGACGTTGTCGGTGCGGATGCCCGACGGCATCAACTTGCTGAGCCAACTCATGCGGGATGACACTTCCGTTCAGGGCGGCCCGGAGGCCGCAAAGGCGGACAGTCTAGCTCACCCGTTCCGTGGCCGGGACCCCCTGCTCCAGGGGTAACGCCGGCGTGAAAACCATGCTGGGCCGTACGTTGCGGCTGTGGTGCCGGCCGCTGGCCGGCTCCTCACGATATCTGCAGAGGATACGGTAGTGCCGGCCGCTGGCCGGCTCCTCACGATATCTGCAGAGGATACGGTAGTGCCGGCCGCTGGCCGGCTCCTCACGATATCTGCAGAGGATACGGTAGTGCCGGCCGCTGGCCGGCTCCTCACAATGTCTGCAGAGCCGGCCAGCGGCCGGCACTACGCGTCCAGGGCTGCGCGCAACGGCTGCAGGAAGCCGCGGGCGACGCGGGCTGCGGCGTCGGCATCGGGCGTCTCGCCCAACGCCGCCACCAGGGCGCTGCCGACCACCACGCCATCGGCTTCGACCGCCATCGCTGCGGCACTGGCCGCATCCTTGATGCCGAAACCGGCCACCACCGGCACCGTCGATCGGCTGCGCAGGTCACGCAGGCGCGCGCCCGCAGCGCTGCTGTCCAGCCGCTCGGACGCACCGGTGACACCGGCGAAGCTCACGTAATAGAGGTAGCCGCGGGCCATGCCGGCCAGCAGGTCCAGGCGCGCGTCTGCCGTGGTCGGCGATGCCAGCAGGATCAGCGCCAACCCGGCGGCGTTGAAGATCTCTTGGGTTTCGGCCGCCTCTTCCGGCGGCAGGTCGACCAGCAGCACGCCATCCACGCCCGCCGCGATGGCGGACGCGGCGAAACGCGCCGTGCCGTGGATCTCCACAGGGTTCAGGTAGCCCATCAGCACCACCGGGGTGGTCGTATCGTCACGGCGGAACGCGCTGACCGTTTCCAGCACGTAGCGCAGGCCCGCGCCACGGGCCAGCGCGCGTTCGGAGCTGCGCTGGATGGTCGGGCCGTCGGCCATCGGATCGGAGAACGGCACGCCGAGTTCGATCACGTCGGCGCCTGCCGCGGCCAGCGCGTGCATCACCGGCACGGTCGCCTCAAGCCCCGGGTCGCCCGCGGTGATGAAGGGAATCAGCGCCTTGCGGCCGCTGCTGCGCAGGCGGGCGAAACAGGCATCAATACGGTCAACAGGCATCTCAGGCACATCCTTCAATCAATTCAACGGCGCCACTGGCGCCCCAGTACAGCTTCGATATCGCCCCGTCGAAGATCTCCAGCCGGATCGCCAGATCCGAGCCGGGGTCCTGCCAGGTCAGGTATTCACCCGTTTCCGGGTCGTAGGCATGCGGCGTGCGGGTGCTGCCCGGCGGCAGGTGCCTGAGCGCCGCGTCGCGCGACATGCCCAGGCGCAGCCCGAACGGGCCCGGCTGGGCAATGGCCTCGGATGAGCCGTCGATCGTGTCCAGGTCGAAGCGCTGCACGTGGTCGTCCTCGACCATCATCGACACACCTTCAGGCAGGCTGCCGCGCTCGTAGTACTCGCAGGCGCCCTTCCCCAGCCCATCGCTCAAGCCCGCCGAATGCCAGGGGCCGTCGGCGTCGAGCTCACTGAAGCGCTGGCCCACCAGCACCTCGCCGGCATGGTCCAGCGCCACCGAGACCACCGCAGGCGCGTGATCGTCGGCCGCTGCCGCATCCGGGCCGTCCTCGAACGGACGGTTGGCCACCCCGTCGTCGTTGCTGGCCGGCGCGCGCGCGGGCGCGATGGGCGCCGGTGCCGCAGGCGCGGCGGCCAGTACCGGCGGGTCCGGCGGCGTGCAGGCGGTCAGGCCGACCACGATCAGCAGCGCACTTCCCTGGCGCAGCATTGGGTTCACAGGACGAGGCCCTCGCGTGCCGCGATGGTATGCACGTCCTTGTCGCCGCGGCCGGACAGGTTGCACAGCACCAGCTTGTCGCGGGGCAGTTCGCGCGCCAGCTTGATCGCCTGGGCCACGGCATGGCTGGACTCCAGCGCGGCCAGGATGCCTTCGCTGTGCGCCAGCTGATGGAACGCCGCCAGTGCCTCTTCGTCGGTGATGCCCACGTACTCGGCGCGGCCCGTATCGGCCAGGAACGCGTGCTCGGGACCGACGCCGGGATAATCCAGGCCGGCCGAGACCGAATGGGTTTCGATGATCTGCCCGTCGTCGTCGCAGATCACGTAGGTGCGGTTGCCGTGCAGCACGCCCGGGCGGCCGGCGGCGATGGAGGCGGCGTGGCGGCCGGTTTCGATGCCGTCACCGGCCGCTTCGGCACCGACGATGCGGACCTCACGATCGTTGAGGAACGCATGGAACAGGCCGATGGCATTGCTGCCGCCGCCGACACAGGCGGTGATCGCATCGGGCAGGCGGCCGTAATCGGTGAGCATCTGCGCGCGTGCCTCGCGACCGACGATGGCATTGAAGTCCCGCACCATGCGCGGGTACGGATCAGGCCCGGCAACGGTGCCGATGATGTAGAAGGTGTCGCGCACGTTGGTGACCCAGTCGCGCATCGCTTCATTGAGCGCGTCCTTCAGCGTGGCCGAGCCGGAGGTTACCGGCACCACCGTCGCGCCGAGCAGCTTCATGCGGTAGACGTTGATCTTCTGCCGTTCGATGTCGGTGGCGCCCATGTACACCACGCATTCCAGGCCCAGGCGCGCGGCCACGGTGGCGCTGGCGACGCCGTGCTGGCCGGCGCCCGTCTCGGCGATGATGCGCGTCTTGCCCATCCGCGAGGCGAGCAGCGCCTGGCCGATGGTGTTGTTGATCTTGTGCGCGCCGGTATGGTTCAGGTCCTCGCGCTTGAGCAGGATCTGCGCGCCCCCGACCTGCCGGCTGAGCCGCTCGGCGTGATAGATCGGGCTGGGCCGGCCCACGTAGTGGGTCAGGTCCTTGTCATAGGCGGCGATGAAGGCCGGGTCGCGGCGCGCCTCGTCATAGGCCGCGGCCAGCTCCTGCAGCGGCCCGATCAGGGTTTCGGCGACGAAACTGCCACCGTAGCGGCCGAAATGGCCCTGCGCGTCGGGGTAGGCGTGGAAATCAGCGATGGGGGATGCGGGGGATGCGGACATGACGCGACAGCCGGATGGAGACAGGCTGACAATTTAGCGCACATATCCGGACCGGAATATCGATATTATCTGCGATGAACCGTCAGGAAAACTCACATGACCGAGACACCCCTGCCGCCGCTGAACGCCCTTCGCAGCTTCGAGGCCGCCGCCCGCTTGGGCGGCGTGGGACGGGCCGCCGAGGCCCTGCACGTCACCCACGGCGCCATCAGCCGCCAGTTGCGGCTGCTGGAGGAGCACCTGGGGGTGGCGTTGTTCGAGCGCGATGGCCGCGGCCTGCGCCTCACCCGCGCCGGCGAGCAGCTGCAGACCGCCTGCGAGGGCGCGTTTGCCCAGATCCGCCAGGCGGTGGACGGGCTGCACCGACGGCAGCGGTCGGAGGCGCTGGTGCTGGGCTGCAGCGGCAGCATCCTGGCGCGCTGGATGATTCCACGCCTGCCCGCCCTGCAGGCCGACCTGCCACAGCTGCCGCTGCACTGGTCGGCGCAGGACGGTGCGTTCACCGACCACCAGCAGGGGCTGGATGCGGTGCTGCTGCTCGCCCAGCCGCCCTGGCCGCGCGGTTGGAACGTGCGCGAACTGGCGCCCGAACGCGTCGGCGTGGTGGTGAGCCCGCAGCACCCGGCCGCCGCACGCCTGCGCGGGCAGCCGCCGCAGGCACTGCTGGCCGAACCGCTGCTGCACACCACCTCGCGCCCGCATGCCTGGCCGGACTGGGCGGCGTCACACGGGCTGGACCCTTCCGGACTGGAGCTGGGCACCGGGTTCGAGCACCTGTATTACCTGCTGGAGGCGGCGGTGGCCGGGCTGGGCGTGGCGATCGCGCCGGAGCCGCTGGTGGCCGATGAGCTGGCGGCGGGACGGCTGCTGGCGCCGTGGGGATTCGGCGCGACGGGCGGGTTCTGGGTGTTGGCCACGCCGGAAGGCAAGGCCGATGCGCGGGTGGATGCCCTGGCGGACTGGTTGCGCGGTCAACTGGATCGGTGAGGCGCAGCCACGCAGGGCGTGGCTCTACCGGATGCGGGCCCGCGCTACACCGTGGGCTGCGCCAGGCGTTGCTGCACGTCGTCGCGCAGGCGCGCCAGTTCCACCTCGGCCTGCTGGCGCTGCTGCATGCCTTCGCGGTGGATGTTGCGCACTTCCTCCACCGTGGCGATCAGCTGGTCGTGGGCATGGCGCAGGGTGGCCACGTCGATCACGGCGCGCTGGTTGGCCTTGGCGGTTTCCACCGAGGTCTGGCGCATCAAGTCGGCGTTGCGGCGCATCAGGTCGTTGGTGGCATCGTCGATCGCGTTGGACAGCTCCACCGCGTTCTTCTGCTCGCTCAACGACAGCTGGATCGCGAACTGGCGCTTCCACGACGGGATGGTGATGTCGCGCACCGTGTTGAACTTCTCGATCAGCTGGATCGCATTGGCCTGGATCAACCGGATCATCGGCAGCGACTGGTCGGCCGCATGCTGCATCACCACCAGGTCGCCCACGCGCTTGTCGAGCAGGCGGATCGCGTTGTCCAGCTCACCCTGCCGGATGCGGACCTGCGGGTCCTCATTGCCCACATTGGCCTGCTGCTCCACGCGCAGCTCGGCCAGGCGCCACTTGCCGGCGGCAATATGCAGGCCGAGTGCATGGCGTTCTTCGCGCACGATGTCGTGCATGCGGTCGAACTCGCCCACGCGCTGGCCCATCAGTCCCTGCTGGCTGCCGACGTCACCGAGCAACTGCTCGATCTGGCGGTTGGTGTCGCTGAACTTCTGCACCAGCTCGCCCTTGGACGCGCGCAGTTTGTCGATCAGCCCGCCGATCACCGGCACCTTGGAACGTTCGGTCAGGCCCTCCAGCTTGAGCGTGCGCGCAATGCGCACCACTTCGCCGAGCTTGTCGCCGCTGGCATCCAGGTCGCGGTTGCGCACCTGGTCGAGCAGCTGGCTGGAGAACGCCGCGGTCTTGGCGGCCGCATCGCGCCCGAACACCTGCAGGTTGCCCGGGCGGATGTCCTCCAGCCCGCGCCCGATCTCGGCGATGCGCGGCAGATCCTCGCGGACCAGGCCCAGGGCCTGCAGCGTGGCGTCGTCCACGGTGTGGGTCGTTACGGCCAGCGCCGAGCTGTCCTGGGTGTCCTGGGTCATGGATGGATCTCCTTGAAGGGGCAACAGAGGGATGCGTGGATCATTCCAGTCTAGCCTGCGCCGAGGCGACCTCGGCGGCGATCTGCGCCTGCAGCCGCGTGGCCTCCGCGTTGCGCTGGCGCTGGCCGTCGGCATGGCGTGCCAGCATGGCCTGCTGCCAGGCGGGCACCAGCAGGTCGGCGATACGGCGGAAGCGGGCGAGCAGCGCCTCGTCCTGCGCCAGCAGCAACCGCCACTGCGCGGCCTCGGTCTGCTGCAGCGCGGCCAGCCGGCGCAGGTGATCGACGCGTTGGGCGAGGACCGCCTGCAGGGCGTCGGGCAGACCCGACGCCTGCTGCGCACCTGCCGCCGCCCAGGTGTCGAGCGCCAACGCACCGTCCTGTGCCCGGCCCAGGGCTGACTGGCGCAGCGCGCCCTGCGCGTGCAACGCGCGTGCGCAGTCTTCGGCCTGCACCAGCAGCAGGCCCAGCCGCGGTCGCCACGTGTCGCTGTCCAGCTGGTGCTCCACGTCGCGGCCCAGCAGGCGCCCCCACCAGCCGGTCTGCCGGCGCAGCTGGTCGGGATCCGCCGACTGCAGCGTCCGCGCGATCTGTGCCAGCACCGCAATCAACCCGTGCCCGCCAGCGACGTCTGCGGCGGGACATGCCACATCACGTGCGGCCATTGCCTGCAGCAGCACGTCGCCGTATCGCGACAGCACCGCCGCGTCGGCGGCCACCGTGGCCGGCGGTGCCGGCAGCGCAGGCAAGGCGGGCGTGCTCATGCAGGGGGGTCACCGCCGCCGCGCTCCCAACGGGGCGGCAGGCTCGATTCGCCATAGAAATGACGCATCAGCGCCTCATCCAGGGCGCGCTCCTCCGGCGTCGCGGCGCGCTTGGGGCGGGCGCCGATGCGTGGGGCCGGCCCGTTCTCCATCTGCTGACGCACCCAACCGGCCAACAGCGCCAAGGTCTCCCCCGTGCGCTGCTGCTGCTGATGCGAGTCGCCGAGCAGCTGCACCAGCGGTGCCAACCCGGCCTGCAGTCCGTCGGCGAGCGGTTCGGCCAGCGGCGGTGCCGCTACCGGCGCCACCGGCACGGCGGCGGCCGGCACCGGTTCCACGCGTGCGGCCGACAGCCGTTCCAGCGCGGCCAGCAGTGCCGGCCAGGGTGCCGGTTCCGCGGCGGCCACCGGTGACGGCGGCGGCAGCTGCAGCGCGCTGGCGATGTCGGCCAGCTGCGCCACCACGCGGCCGCCGACATCGGCGTCGCCGGCCCCCATCGACTTGTTGCGCAGGAAATCACGCTTGATCTGCTGCCAGCGCTGCGCCTGCTCCGCGTCGAGCGTGGCGCGCAGTTCGCCCAGCTTGAGCAGGTTCTCCTCCGCGCCAGTGGTCAACAGCTGCGCTTCGCCCGTGTAGTGGTCGGAGAGCAGCTGCTGCAGCTCGGCATCGTTCATCACCGGCGAGATCTTCTCGGCCAGCTTGTTCATGTTGCGGTAGCTGCCCTGCAACCGGAACGGCGGCTCGGTACGGTAGCGGTCGTCCTGCGCGGCGCTGGCGATGTACTGCTGGTTGACCCGGTAAACCACATCGCGCACACGCAGCATGCGCTGCAGGGTGGCGACGATCTCGTTGATCTCCGCACCGCTGTAGGCGTGGCTGAGCGCGTTGGTCGACACCTCCTTGCCCATCGCACGGTCCACCAGCAGGTACAGGTCGGCCATCTCGCGGGTGGCCAACGGTGCCAACACCGGGTTGGAGGTGAGGCTGTTTTCGATGTAGCTCAGGGTGAAGGCATCTTCCATGCCGCCCAGCACGTCGCCCAGGTTGTAGATGTCGGCGCGGTTGGCCAGCATGTCTGGAATCTTGAACACCTCGCCAGACTCGGTGTACGGGTTGCCGGCCATCACCACGCAGAACTTCTTGCCGCGCATGTCGTAGGTGCGCGTGCGACCCCGCCACACGCCTTCGATGCGGCGGGTGCCGTCGCAGAGTGAAATGAACTTCTGCAGGAACTCCGGATGGGTGTGCTGGATGTCGTCGACATACAGCATGGTGTTGTTGCCCATCTCCAGCGCCAGGTTGAGCTTCTCCAGCTCCTGCCGCGAGGTGGCGTCCGGGGCCTGTGCCGGATCCAGCGAACGTACCTCGTGGCCCAGCGCCGGGCCGTTGATCTTCATGAAGACCAGGCCAAGGCGGTGCGCCACGTACTCCATCAGCGTGGTTTTGCCGTAGCCCGGGGGCGAGATCATCATCAGCAGGCCCATCAGGTCGCTGCGCTTGTTCTCGCCCACGGTGCCCATCTGCTTGGCGAGGTTGTCGCCGATCACCCCGAGGTAGACATCGTTGATCAGCTTGTTGCGGACGAACGACGACAGCGGGCGCGCCTTGAACTCGGACAGCCGCAGGCTGTCGCGCTCGCGGCCGATGATGCGCTGGCGTACCCCCTGGTAGGCCTGGAAGGCCGGCACGAAGGTATCCACATGGTGCTGGAAGCGCGCCAGGAAATCGTCCAGCGACAGCGACAGGCGCCCCTGCACCACCCGCGCATGTTCGCCCAGCAGGCCGTCCACCTGCACCAGCAGGGCGACGTCGCTGGGGCGGTGCCGCACCGAGCGCTGCACGAGCAGCAGCGCGGCCGCTTCGTCGACATAGCCGGCATGGTCGGCGAACGCCGGCAGCCGGCACAGTGCGCGCAGCCATTGCCCCGCCAGTGCCCAGCGCAGCGCCAAGGGGTCCTGCTCGCGCTGCAGCGCGCGTTCGAACGCCTCGCGCTGGCCCGCCGCCTGCAGGTGCTGGGACAGTGCCTCCAGCAGCGCATGCGCATAGCGGCTGGTGCTGAACACCGGTTCGCCTGCCGACAGCTCCGCGCCCAGGTAGGCCGCGGCCGCCTGCGGATCGGACGTGTCCAGCGCCAGCTGCCGCGCGTCAACGAAGGCGGACAGCGCGGTGGTCATTTCCGCGCGCAGCGCCTGCTGGCCCTCGCGCGAGCCAAACAGCTGGGCGATGGCGTCGGCGCCGGCCTGGCGTGCCGGCCACTGCGCCACAGCGTCGCTACGCTGCTGCGCCGCCCAGAACAGCAGGGCCAGCGCACGTGCACGCGGCGCGTGCAGCAGGGTCCCGGCCGCCTGCTGCAGCGGCAACAACGCGCGCAGGATCAGGCACGCGTCGTGATCGTGGATGCCGCGTTCGTAACCTTCGCGGTAGCGGGGCGCGGCGAAGTCGCGCACGATCCGCTCCAGCGCCTCGGGCTCGGCCGTCGCATGCTGCAGCGCCGCCAGCTCCAGGCCATCGCGGCCGTCCATGGCCGCCTGCAGGACGCTGCCGGCCAGGTATTCGCCGCGGTACAGCGCCGCCGATTCCGAATCCAGCCCGACCTGCCAGTACGCCTTGAGCGCGGCCAGCTCCGGGTCGTGCAGCGTCTCCAGGAAGTCGGTGCCGGTCAGGTGGATGGCGAGCTCGTCGCCGCGCGGCAGCAGGGTCAGGTCCAGCGGCTGGGTGTTGACGCTGAAGCGATGGCGCGGTCCCAGCCGCACCACGTTGCCGCCGGCCTCGAACAGATCGCTGCGATCGCGCAGCGCGCGCACCGCCTGGTCACGCACGCCCTTCAGGCGCGACTCGATGTCGTCGGCCTTGACGCTGTCGCGCAGCTCGCGCAGACGCTCGGCCAGTTCGCGCAGTTTCAGTACCAGCGGGTCGCCGGCGAAAAAGGCATTGAGTTCGTCGGCGCTGGCGAAGCGCTCGGTACGCTTGGCCAGGCCGTCCAGAATGCGGCTGGCCGCGTCCAGGACCGAACGGGCCTTGCGCTGGCGCTCGTCGAGCAGCGCCTGCTTGTGGGTTTCAAAGGCCTCGATCAGCTCCTCGCGCTTGGCCAGGATGTCGCCCAGGAACTGTTCGTGCTCACCGAACTGGCTCTCCAGCTCCTCCAGCTGCACCAGCAGCCGCGACATCTGTTCGTCGGCACGCTCGGGATCGGTGGCCATCGCCAGCGCGCTGGTAATGGCCTGCGAGAACAGCGCGAACTGGGCCGCGAACTGGGCCACGGCCTCGGCCGAACCCAGGCTGCGCCGCCGCTGCTCGGCGCGGGCACGGGTCTGGTTGAGGCGGGCATAGACGGCGGAGATGGCCTCGACCACGCGCGTACGTGCGGTGGCATCGTCCACTTTCAGCCCGGCCATCAGGCCAGACAGCATGTCCAGGTCGGCCGCCATGTCGCGCATGCCGGCCAGTTGTTCGTCCAGCACCCGCGCGCTCTGCGCCTGTTGCGCCGCCTCGTCCAGCACCTGCAGGCGGTCGACCAGCGGGGCGAGCGCGGCGTCGCCGGCAAGGAAGCTGCCGGTGGCCGCGCCGATCGCATCGTGCGCCTGTTGCAGCGCCGCGGTCATCGCATCGATCAGGTCGGTGTCGATGTAGCGGAAGTCGCGGATGGTCAGCAGATGCCCACGTTGGGTGGAGATCGCATTGAGCGCCTCGACGAAGGCCTGCACCTCGGTCCAGTTCTCCGGCTGCAGGCGCGCCAGCAGGGCCTTCTGGCTCGACTGGGCCTGCGCCATGGCCTGCGCCGACTGCTGCCGGATCGACTGGACCTTCTCGTACTCGTCCAGGACCGACTCGCCGGTACCGCTGATTTCACGCAACAGGCCGGCGGCGCCATCGCACTGCGCGTCGTCCAGCCAGTGGTGCGCATCGAACAGGCGCCGGGTGTCCTGCACAAGCCGCTGGTAGCGCTGCACGGAGACGTCGTCGCCTTCGATGGTGCGGGCCAGGTCGAACAGGTTGGAAATGCCGCGAACCAGTTCGGCATTGCCGATGCGGCCCATGAAGGTGTTGCCCGGCGGCCGGCTGGCGGCGAACTCGTCGCTGCTGAAGGGAGTCTGCCAGACCTGCATCGGGTGGATGCGGGTCGGCTCGGTGCCTTCGGCATGGAACAGCACCATGCGCCCGTCGTGCATGAAGGCGTAGCCATGGCCGAACACCGGCACCTGCAGGATGCGCTGGATGGTGTTGTACACGAACAGCGCCGAGCGCCCGCCTTCGCGCTCATAGAAGATGTACAGCACGTCTTCGCCGTTGGGCGAACGGATGGCGCGCTTGAACTGCATGCCCTGCATGGCCGCGTCGAACGCCTTGTGCTCGCCGCTCTGCAGGTAGTAGCCCCCGGGGAAAATGATGCCGTGGTCTTCGGGCAGCTGCACGCAGGCCTGCACGATCGCATCGTTGCGCACCAGGGTGCCGGTGAGCGTGTTGTAGATCAGGCCGCGCCAGACGGTCTCGCGGTACGGCAGCACCTTGAGCAGGACCAGCGAGCCCACCCGGGCGAAATCGAACTGGGCGTCATCCAGCGACTGGGTGCTGTCGTCCACCGGCTCGCTGTAGATGCCCTGCCCGCTTTCGGTGTTGTTCTCGACCTTGATGGTGAGGTCGCCACCGGTGGTTTCGACGAACAGGGTGTCGAGGATGTTCAGGTGCGCATGGCGGCCGTTGACGGCCATGTCGCGCGTGGCACGGGTCCATTCGAAGTCGAACGGCGGCGGCAGCGCAATGTCACGTTCGCCGCGCGCGTCCAGGTAGGTCAGCGCACCGTCGCGGGCCAGCGCCCAACGGAACACGCGCACGTCGCTGCTGCGCTCGCCGATCTGGAAGGCGGCCAGCAGCTTGTCGCCAATGACGATCAGCTGCAGCAGGCGCGCATGCTTGTAGTACGCATACAGCTCGCTGAAGTCGTGGACGAAGCCGGGTTGGGCCAGGAAGCTGCCCTTCGCTTCGACCGGCACCACGTCGTAGCCCTCGCCGGTCTGCACCAGCCGGTACAGGCCGAACACATCTTCGACCCGGGTCTGGGTCTTGAGACCCAGAAAAACGTTGTAGCCGAACAGCAGCAGATCGGGGCCGACCTGCACGATGTCGCGGCCAACACAGTTGTTCTCGCTGCGGATGCGGAAGCGCCCGATGACCTCCAGGCGGCTGTCGCCGAACTCGGCCAGCCGCTGCCGGTTCAGGGCATCGGCAAGCCCGCGCAGGCGGGTGCCCTGCTCGCCCAGGCGGCGGCGCAGCACTTCATAGGCACCGCCCTGGGCAACGGCCTGGTCGACGGTGGCAGTGGCAGTGGCATCCGGCGACGACGGCTCGGGACGGTTGGCGTTCTCAGACATCGGCTTCCTTCCGGCTCACGGACAACCGGCCGGACAGGCCGGCCGGAGGTGGTGCGGCGGTGGCCCGTGGGCCACCGGCTGTTTTCAGCGGGCGTCGACCACGGTCGCCGACACCGTCTCGACCGCGACGGCGGCCTCGTCGGTGATCTGGCGCGGGGCTTCTTCGCGTGGGGCGACGCCGAGATAGCGCTGCATCAGGTCCTGCACGATCGGGCTCTTGCCGGCCAGGCCCTCGATCGACTTGCCCAGCGACACGGCCTTGATCAGGCTCTCGAACATGCCGCCGTCGCCGCCCACCAGGTCGATGTCGGCATTGCGCAGCGCGCTGGCGATGACGCCGGCGTTCTCGCGCGAGACTTCCTTGCCTGCCTCGATCGAGGCCAGTGCCTGCTTGAGGCTGTTGTCGAGCATCATGCGGAACTCCTCATGACCGCGCGCGGTGTCGCTCAGCGAGGCAATGGCCTCGAACTTGCGCACCAGGCCTTCGGCTTCGGCCAGCAGCTTCTTCTGCACGACGCCGGCTTCGGCGCCGCCCACCGACTCGGTCGCGGTGGCGCGGGCACGGCCCATCTGTTCCTCGCCCTGGGCCTGCGCCTGCAGGGTCTCGGCGAGCACGCGGGCCTCGTTGGTGCCCTGCTTGAGGTGGGCCTCGGCCTTGGCCTCGATCACGCGGGCCTCGGCGATGCCAACCTTTTCGATGGCCAGTGCCGATGCCTCACGCACCTGCGCCTCGGCCAGGCCGGGGGCGGCCTGTTCGGCGCGGGTACCGTCGGCAAGCAGGCGCTTGGCCTCGGCCTGCTTGCCGGCCGCTTCGTGTTCGGCCTGGGCCAGCGTGGTGATCTCCACGGCACGGTGCTTGGCGGCGGTCTCGGCGGCCTGCGCCTCCTTCACCTGCCGCACCAGCTGTTCCTGCGCCTTGCCTTCGGCGTCCAGGATCAGCACCTGCTTCTGGCGGTCGGCCTCGGAGACTTCGCGCACTTCCTTGATGCGCTCTTCTTCCTGCGCCACGGTCTTGTCGATGGCGATGCGTTCGCGGGTGATGTTGGCCACGTCCATCTTGCCGGACTCGACCACCTTGTCGCGCTCCACGCCCTGCAGCTGCACTTCACGCTGGGTGGTGACCTGCTCCAGCTGCCGCGCGCGCTCGACGCGCTCGGATTCGATGGCGACGGCGCGCTGGCGGTTCTGTTCGGCCACTTCCACTTCGCGCATGCGGTTCTGTTCGCGGATGTCGATGACTTCCTGCGCTTCGATGCGGGCCTGCTCGGAGAGCTGGCGCTGTTCTTCCTGGACCTTGGCGGTCTCGGCTTCTTCGCGCGCACGGATGGTGTCGATCTCGCGCTTCTGGCGCGCCTCGGCCTCGGCCTGCTGGCGCTCGAGCGCCAGCAGCGCCTCGCGCGCCTCGACATTCTTCTTGGTGATGGCCAGCTTCTCGTTCTGCTCCAGCTCGTTGGTGACCACGTTCTGGGTAGCGGTGAGCTCGGTGATCTTGCGGATGCCCTGGGCGTCGAGGATGTTGTTCTGGTCCAGCAGCGACTTGGGGGTCTGCTCCAGATAATCGATGGCGACGTCTTCCAGCGCGTAGCCGTTGAGGTCGTTGCCGATCACGGCAATGATCTCGTCGCGGAATTCCTGCCGCTTCTCGAACAGCTCGGTGAACTCGAACTTCTTGCCGACCGTCTTCAGCGCCTCGGAGAACTTGGCATTGAACAGCTCGTCCACGGCGTGCTTGTCCGAGGCGCGGTCGGCGCCGATGGCCTTGGCCACGCGCAGCACGTCGGCCTGGGTTTCATTGACGCGCAGGTAGAAGGCGACGGCGATGTCGGCACGCATGTTGTCGCGGCAGATCAGGCCTTCCTTGCCACGGCGGTCGATCTGCAGGGTGATGAGGCTGATCCGCATGAGCTCGGCGCGGTACAGCACCGGAATGATCAGCGCGCCGGTGAAATGCACCTTGGGCTGGGCGCTCATGTCGTTGACGATCAGCGCCACGCCCTGGTCGACCTTGCGGTAGAAGGCCTTGAACAGGCCGGCCAGGCCGAGCAACAGCACCAGCAGGGCGCCAACGCCGATCAGGAAGGGGGCCAGGGTCGCAACACTCATCAGTGGATCTCCTTGTCGCCCGCGAGCAGGCTGTCTTGAAACGAAAGCGCGGGGTGGCCGTGTTCACGGGCCACCAGGTAATGGTTGTGTTCGGGCAGGTAGTCGAGCAGGACCACGCGCTCACCGCGCGGCAAGGCAGCGCCATCCTCGCGCAGGCGCACCTGCAGGATGAGCCCGGCGCCGCCATCGTCGACGGTGGCGTAACCGGTCTGCGCGGTGACCTGCGGCGAGGCGACCACGCCGACCCGACCCAGCAGCGAGGTCTGGGGAACCGGACGCAGGCGCAGCAGCAGGCGGCGGATGGGACGCAGCAGGACGACGGTGATCGGCACCGCAGGCACCAGCGCCAGCAGCGCGGTGGCGCTGCCGGCCAGCCAGCGCATGGCGTCCGGCAGCGGCTGCAGCAGGAACAGGTGCACGAAATAGGTGGCGGTCCAGCCGAAGAAGGCCAGCAGCGCGATCACCAGCATGACCGGTGCGCCGCCCAGGCCCAGGCGCGAGAACATGCCGGAGATGCCATGCAGGCCGTCGTCACCGACGTGCAGGTCCATGCCGTCGCCGCCAATGCCGTCATCGACCACGCCGCACGCGGCCAGCAGCCAGTACACCATCGCGAACGCCAGCACGATGCTGTACGGCAGCGTGGGAAACGTCAGTGCAACATTGAGGAATTCCGCCATTCCACTACTTCCCTGCATCGATGCCGCCCCCGCGGCGTCCTGCGCAACGCACTCCGGCGTTCCGCGACTACGCGCCGTGACGGCCGCGCCCTGTCCTGTCGATGCTACGTGAAATCGGGGTTAGCGCCCATAGGGGTTTTCCGACGCGAAGCGCTCCCGACCAACGGTCGGGAGCTGCCGCGGAGCAGGCGCGTGGCGCCTAATCGGCCTCGTGGCAGTCGGCCCTGCGGACCTCTTCGACGAATTTGCGCATCTTGTAGCCGTCCTTGATGCCCGGCTCGATTTCGATGCCGCTGGAGACATCCACGCCCCACGGCAAGGTGGCGACGATGGCGTCGAAGACGTTGTCCGGGGTGATCCCGCCCGCCAGCAGGAACGGGCGGTGCAGGCCGGTGGGCAGGCGGGTCCAGTCGAACGCCACGCCGGTGCCGCCACCGCCGCCCGGGGCATGGCTGTCGAACAGGAAACCGGCCGCGCTGGGATAGCGCAGCTGCAGCTGGCGGGCGTTGACTTCTTCACGCCCGCCCATCGCCACCGCCTTCAGGTAGGGCATGTTGAAGCCGCGGCAGAACGATTCGTCCTCGTCGCCGTGGAACTGCAACAGGGTG
The DNA here is from genome assembly GCF_057839485.1 of Stenotrophomonas sp. KH_036_B. Classification (NCBI taxonomy): domain Bacteria; kingdom Pseudomonadati; phylum Pseudomonadota; class Gammaproteobacteria; order Lysobacterales; family Lysobacteraceae; genus Stenotrophomonas; species Stenotrophomonas sp. KH_036_B. The sequence continues at coordinate 2,995,507 of NZ_CM174491.1, forward strand.
GGACGGACCGTGCGCAGCACCTCGCGCACCTCTTCCTTGCTGTTGTCGCGGAACAGCGCGACCACGTCGACCATCGGCGCGATCGCCTGGCGCATGGCGCGGGCCTCGGCGGGGGCGACGCGGCGCTTGCTCTCCCGCGCGAAGATGAAACCCACCGCATCCACGCCGAGCTCGCCGGCCAGGCGTACATCGCCGGCGCGGGTCATGCCGCAGAACTTGATGCGGGTGCGGTAGAAAGAGCGGCTCATAAAGTGACCTCGGCGGGTAGATGCCAGTTGTCGGGGTATAGCGGACCAACGAACACCAATCCCTGCGGCGGCGCAGTGGGGCCGGCCACGGTGCGGTCCTGGCCAGCCAGCAGCTCGGCCATCCAGGACACCGGCTTTTCCCCCGTTCCGATCAGGATCAGTGAACCGACGATATTGCGCACCATGTGATGAAGGAATGCATTGGCCTGAACGCAGACCTCCACCACGTCGCCCTGGCGGGTCACGCTGATCGCCTGCAGGTCGCGCCGCGCATGCAGTGCCTCGCACTGGACGCTGCGGAACGCGCTGAAGTCGTTTTCCCCCAGCAGGGCCTGCCCGGCCGCGTGCATGCGCGCGGCATCCAGCGGGCGGCGCTCCCAGCTCAGGGTCTGCCGGTACAGCGCCGGGCGGATCGTCCGGTTCAGCAGGCGGTAGCGGTAACGGCGTGCCCGGGCGGAGAACCGCGCGTGGAAGTCGTCGGCCACCGGCACGCACCAGCGCACCGCGATGGAGCGCGGCAGCCGGGTGGTGGTGCCCAGGGTCCAGCCGCGCGGGTCGCGCACCACGTCGGTCTCGAAATGCACCACCTGGCATTCGCCATGCACGCCGGCGTCCGTTCGCCCGGCGCAGACCACCTGGATGGGCGCGTCGGCCACCGACGACAGGGCGTCCTGCAGGCTGGCCTGCACGCTGGGGCAGCCGCTCTGGCCCAGCTGCTGCCAGCCCTTGAATTCGCTGCCGTCGTATTCCACGCCCAGTGCGTAGCGCATGGTCAACCTCTCACCCCAGCCGCGCCAGCAGCTCGCGGGCCTGCAGCTGGCTGTGCAGGTCGCCGGCGGTCGCCACTTCCTGCAGCAGGGTGCGCGCGGTGTCGGCGTCGCCCAGGTCCAGGTAGGCGATCGCCAGTTCCAGGCGGTCGCGGCCCGGCGCACCCAGCGGCGCGGCAACGGGGGCAGGCGCCTCGGCGACATCTTCGGCAGCCGCAGCGGACACCTCGGGGGTCTCTTCCGGGAACTCGAACACACCTCGGTAGGACGGCTGCTCGGCCGCCTCCAGTGCGTGCGCCGGCACCGGGTCCAGGTCGGCGACGCGCGGCTCGGCGGCGTCGATCAGCGGCTCGGCGGCGAATGCCTCGCCCCGACCGGGCTGCGGCTCCAGGGTGAACATCGGCTCGCGGGGGCCTTCATCTACGGCGCGCTCGTTGGCGAGGACGTAGTCCGGGGCATCGCGCAGGTCGTCGCCCTCCTCCTCGACGTCCTGCTGCGCGGCCAGTTCGTCCACGTAATCGGCGGCGGGCACCGCAGCGGCCAGACTGGCGGCGTCCAGCCCCTGGCGGCGCAGCGGCGGCAACGGCGACGGCTTGCGGCGGCGGGCCAGTGCCCAGCCGGCGACCACCAGCAGCAGCACCCCCAGCCCCAGCCAGTACCAGCCTCCACCGCCGGCCTCGCGCGCGGCCGGCGCATCGCCAAGGCGTTGCTGCGCGGCGGCCAGGTCGCTGTCCTTCATCGCGATCAGCGAAGCCTGCTGCTGCTTGAGTTTCTCCAGATCGGCCACGCGGTTGCGCAGTTCCTGGATCTCGGCGTCGCGGGTGGCCACATCTTCCTTGGCCTGCCGCAGTTGTTCATTGCCCAGCATGTCACCCTCGCTGCCGGCGGCAGTGCCGGTGGTTGTCCCTGCATTGTTGTCGGTGGCGGCGACCGCCGGGGCGATCTCCAGGCGTCCGCCGCTGGCGGCTGGCGCGCTGGCCGCAGCCGGCGCAGGCGCGCCCGGCGTGGCAGCGACGCCGCTGCTGGCCGGCTGCGGAATCGCCGAACGGGCCTGGCGCCACTGCGCGGCATGCTCGCGCACGATGGCGGCAGCTTCACTTGGATCGATGGGGGCGCCAGCGTCACTGCCCGGGCTGCGCAGCACCGCGCCCTGCTTGAGCAGGTTCACGTTGCCGCGGATGAAGGCATCGGGGTTGGCGCGCAGCAACGCGATCATGGCCTGGTCGCGGCTGAGACCCTGCTCACGCGCCATGCCGCCGGCGATCTGCGACAAGGTCTGGCCGCGCTGCACGGTGATGCTGCCGTCGGCAGCCGCCGTCGGTGCAGGCGAAGCCGTGGCCTGGCGGCGCGACGGCGCGGCATTGCGCGGCGGCACCGGACTGGTGCGCGAGGGTGTGGTCTCGGCGGCCACGGGCTCGGTGGGTGCCGGGGCCGGCTCGGGCTCCCGCACGATCGCGTTGGACATCGCGCCGGCCGGGGCGACGATCTCGGGCTCGGCCACCGCCAATGCGCTGTCCGGCGCATCGACCAGCGCCGAATACTCCCGCACCAGGCGGCCCTGGCCCCAGTCGGCTTCGATCAGGAAATTCAATGAGGGCGTGGTGACCGGGGCCTGCGAGCTCACCCGCACCACGGCACGCCCATCGGCGTTGCGGGTCAGTTCGAACTGCAGTTCGCTGACCAGCCCGGTCGGGCGGTCCAGCCCTACCCGTGCAAACGTCACCGGCGAGGCCAGCGCCACGCGCAGGTTCTGCAGCTCGGCCGGGTCGGCCGAGATCACCGGGATTTCAGCCAGCAATGGCTGGCCGGGTTTGGAAAGCACCCGGATATCGCCCAGCCCGAGGGCCATGGCGGAACTGCTGGCCAGGGCCAGCAGCAGGGTCGACGCATACTTGATCGGACGCAATGCGCCCGGAACCCGGTTCTTCATGGCGGGCAATATAGCGATTCCCGACCAATACAGCCACGCAGGAATCTCGGCCACGCACGACGTGGCGCTACGCATGCCCACCGGGAAGGAGGTACCACGCACTGCGCGGTACCTTCGTCCGTCAGCCTTCGGCAGCCACCAGCTCGGCCAGCTGCACCGCATTGAGCGCGGCGCCCTTGCGGATGTTGTCGGACACGATCCACAGGTTCAGGCCGCGCGGATGCGACAGATCCTCACGGATGCGGCCGACGTAGACCGCATCATTGCCCGAGGCGTGCGTCACCGGGGTCGGGTAACCGCCGGCTTCGTGCCGGTCGACCACTTCCACACCCGGCGAGCGCGACAGCAGCTCGCGTGCGGCATCCGGGGTGACCTTGTCGCGGGTCTCGATGGTCACCGCTTCGGAATGGCCGTAGAACACCGGCACGCGCACGGCGGTGGGATTGACCAGGATGCTGTCGTCGCCAAGGATCTTGCGGGTCTCCCAGACCAGCTTCATCTCTTCCTTGGTGAAGCCGTTGTCCTGGAAGTCGTCGATATGCGGGATCAGGTTGAACGCGATCTGCACCGGGAAGCGCTGCGGATCGATTTCCTGGAAGCTGAGCAGCTGGCCGGTCTGCTTGCCCAGTTCCTCCAGCGCGGAGCGACCACCACCGGACACCGACTGGTAGGTGGCCACGTTGATGCGCTGGATGCCGTACTGGCGGTGCAGCGGGGCCAGCGCCACCAGCATCTGCATGGTCGAGCAGTTCGGATTGGCGATGATGCCGCGCGGACGGTTCTTCAGCGCCTCCGGGTTCACTTCGGAGACCACCAGCGGCACGTCATCGTCGTAGCGGAAGGCCGATGAGTTGTCGATCACCACCGCACCGGCGGCGGCAAACCTGGGGCCGAACTCCTTGGAGACGCTGCCACCTGCCGAGAACAGCGCGATGTCCACGCCGGCCGGGTCGAAGCTGGCCAGGTCCTGGACCTTGACCTTGCTGCCTTGGAAGTCGATCTCGCCGCCGGCCGAACGCGAGGACGCGAGCAGGCTCAGCGTGGCGATCGGGAAGTTGCGCTCGGCCAGGATGGCCAGCATGGTTTCGCCGACGGCGCCGGTGGCACCGACGACTGCGACGTGGAAACGACGATCAGGGTTGTTCATGGAAACCTCGTTTGATGGTTTGCCGAATGGTGCATTGCCGACTAACAGTCGGCACTACAAGGTCGGCATTAGCGGGATGGCTACCGACCGACGGTCGGTACCTGCCGTGGTGAAGAGGGGACACGCGCTGCGGATTGGGTTCGGGGAACCTCACGTGATGACCGCGCGGTTCCCTATCGTTTTGCGTCGTCGATTTTTTTCGCGCCCACGGCCTGGCCACCGGCTTTCACGGCAGCAACGGCGTCGGCGTTGATCGCGCTCGGCGGGTGGCCGGCGTGCGGCCCCTGCCCCAGCGCGGCAGTCAGGTTGTCCACCGCCAGCTGCACCATGGCCCGGCGCGTGGCCTGGCTGGCGCTGCCGATATGCGGGGTCAGCACGATGTTGTGCAGGGCCAGCAGTTCCGGGCGCACCGTCGGCTCGCCTTCGAATACATCCAGCCCGGCGGCGGCCAGGCGGCCATGGGCCAGTGCGTCGGCGAGCGCCAGCTCGTCGACGATGCCACCACGCGCGATGTTGACCAGGGTGGCGGTCGGCTTCATCTTCGCCAGTGCATCGGCATCGATGATGTGATGCGAGGAGGCGTTGTACGGCAGCACCAGCACGAGGTGGTCGGCCTGCGCCAACAGGCTGTCCAGGTCCACGTACTGCGCACCGACCTCGGCCTCGGTCGCCTCGGGCAGGCGCGAGCGGTTGTGGTAGAGCACGCGCATGCCGAAGCCGTGCGCGCCGCGGCGGGCAATGCCCTGGCCGATACGGCCCATGCCGAGGATGCCCAGCGTGCTGCCGTGGATGTCCGCGCCCAGCATGGTCTGGAAGGACCACTGGCCCCACTGCCCGTCACGCAGCCAGCGCTCGGACTCGGTGATGCGGCGGGCGGTGGCCATCAGCAGCGCAAAGCCAAGATCGGCCGTGGTTTCAGTCAGGACATCCGGTGTGTTGCTGGCCAGGATGCCGGCCGCGCTGAGCGCGTCGACATCCAGATTGTTGTAGCCCACGCCGACATTGGCGATCGCGCGCAGCTGCGGCGCGTTGGCGATCTCGGCCGGGCCGATGCGCTCGTTGAGGGTGATCAGCGCGCCGTCGACGCCGGCCAGCCGCTCGGCCAGCACCTGCGGCGTGTAGCGGGTGACATCGGCGGTCATGGTCAGGTCGAAATGCTGCCCGAGCTGCGCGATGACATCATCGAACAGCGGTTGGCTGACCCACACCTTTGGCCGCGTCTCAGCCATCGATCGACCCTGGAATGCGCGGGGTGATGTCGCCGACATCGCCGCACTGGGCGCGGTGGCGCAGCGCCTGGTCCATCAGCACCAGCGCCATCATCGCCTCGGCGATGGGGGTGGCACGGATACCCACGCAGGGGTCGTGGCGACCGGTGGTGATCACCTCCACGGCGGCGCCGCTGGCGTCCACGGTCGCGCCTGGCAGGCGCAGGCTCGAGGTCGGCTTGAGCACGATCGACGCCGTGACCTGCTGCCCGGTGGAAATGCCGCCGAGGATGCCGCCGGCATGGTTGCTGGCGAAGCCCTCGGGCGTGATCAGGTCGCGGTGCTCGGTGCCCAGCTGCGCGATGCTGGCGAAGCCGTCGCCGATTTCCACACCCTTCACCGCATTGATGCTCATCAGGGCCGCCGCCAGCTCACCATCGAGCTTGCCGTAGATGGGTTCACCCCAGCCGGGCGGCACGCCATCGGCGACCACGTTGACGCGCGCACCGACCGAATCGCCGGACTTGCGCAGCGCATCCATGTAGCTTTCGAGCGCCGGCACCTGTTCGGCCACCGGCCAGAAGAACGGGTTGTCTTCCACCGCCGACCAGTCATGCCCGGTCGGGGTGATCTCGCCCAGCTGCGAGAGGTAGCCACGCACGGTCACGCCGAAGCGCTGCTGCAGCCACTTCTTGGCGACGACGCCGGCGGCCACGCGCATGGTGGTCTCGCGCGCGGACGAACGGCCACCGCCGCGCGGATCGCGGATGCCGTACTTCTGCCAGTAGCTGTAGTCCGCATGCCCGGGACGGAACTGCTGGGCGATGTTGGTGTAATCCTTGCTGCGCTGGTCGGTGTTGCGGATCAGCAGGGCAATCGGGGTGCCGGTGGTGCGGCCCTCGTACACGCCCGACAGGATCTCGACCTCGTCGGCCTCGCGCCGCGCGGAGGTATGCCGGCTCTTGCCGGTGGCGCGGCGCTGCAGGTCGTGGGCGAACTCGTCGACGCTGATCTCCAGCCCCGGCGGGCACCCGTCGATCACGCAGCCGATCGCCGGACCGTGCGATTCGCCGAAGGTGGTGACCGTGAGCAGTCTGCCGAAGCTGTTGGAACTCACGGCCGCTGCGCCGCCAGTTCGGTGATGTGGGCGCTGTGGGCGATCAGTTCGCGGCACTCGACGGCGAAGATGCCCATCTGGCCGACCTTGAACTCGACCCAGGCGAAGTCCACCTCGGGCAGCAGCTTGATCAGGTGCTGCTCGGACTCGCCCACTTCGCAGATCAGCAGGCCGTCTTCGCTGAGGTGCAGCGGGGCGTCGCGCAGGATCTTCAGGACCAGGTCGAGGCCGTCGTCGCCGGCACGCAGGCCCATCTCGGGCTCATACGAGTATTCCTTCGGCAGCGCGTCGGTCTCGTCGTTGGTGACGTACGGCGGGTTGGTGACGATCAGGTCGTAGTGACGGCCGGTAAGACCGTTGAAAAGGTCGGACTTGAGCAGGGTGACGTTGTGCGCCTGCAGGCGTTCCTTGTTCTCTTCGGCCAGGCTCAGCGCATCGTCGCTGAGGTCCACGCCGTCCACGTCCCAGTTGGGGTAGTAGTGGCCCATGGCGATGGCGATGCAGCCCGATCCGGTGCACAGGTCGAGGGCGCGCTGGACGTCACGACCGGCCAGCCAGGGCTCGAAGCCGGTCTCGATCAGTTCGGCGATGGGCGAACGCGGCACCAGGGCGCGGCTGTCGCTCTTGAAGCTCAGCCCCGCGAACCAGGCCTCACCGGTAAGGTAGGCGGCCGGCAGGCGCTCGCTGATGCGGCGCTCGAACAGGGCCAGCACCTCGGCCTTCTCCGGCGTGGTCACCCGCGCCGCACCGTAGGCCGGGCCCAGGTCATGCGGCAGGTGCAAGGCATGCAGGACCAGCTGGGTGGCTTCGTCCAGGGCATTGTCGTAGCTGTGCCCGAACGTCAGCCCGGCGGCGTTGAAACGGCTGGTGCCGTAGCGGATCAGGTCGATGATCGTATGGAGTTCGGCGGCCGTTTCGGCAGTCATGGCAAGGCAACAGACAAAGTGGTCCCCGATTATAGGCGCTGCGGCGCAGCACGGCATCCGTTGCAGCCGAAACGGTGAGACCGGGGCCCCATCCCCTATCATGGTGGCCCCTTCCGGGAACGGGCTTCCATGTTCAATCGCAACGTCGGCATCATCCTGCTCATCGCGCTGGCCGCCGGGCTCGGCCTGGTGGTTGCCCAGAAGGTGTTCGCGCCCAAAGCGGCCGGCAACCGCCCCGCGACCGAGTCGATCACCTTCTATCCGCAGCCGCGGCCGCTGCCGGACTTCAACCTGGGCCAGTCCGACGGCACCCGCCTGATTCCCGGCGAGCTGAAGGGCCACTGGACCCTGGTATTCCTGGGTTTCACCGCCTGCCCGGATGTCTGCCCGACCACTCTGGTTGACCTGGCCCAGGCCCAGAAACAGTGGGAAGCGCTGCCGGAGACCCTGCGCCCGCGGCTGGTGTTCGTTTCCGTGGACCCCGAGCGCGACACCCCCGCCCGGCTGGGCGAGTACGCGCACGCCTTCCACAAGGACACCCTGGCCGCCACCGCAGACGTGCCGTCGCTGGAGCGCTTTGCGACCTCGCTGGGCTTCGTGTTCCAGAAGGTGCCAGGCAGGGACGTCGATACCAACCCCCAGGATTACACCCTGGAACACTCGGCCAGCCTGGCCGTGCTGGACCCGGACGGCAAGCTGGCCGGCCTGATCCGCCCCCCTTTCAACGCGCAGGCCATTGCCCGCGACCTGAACCTGTTGACCGAGAAATCCGCCCCATGAGCCTGACCACCACGCTGAGCTACGCCCTGCCCCACCGCCTGCTGTCGTCCATGGCGCGGCGCCTGGCGTATTCCAGCAATCCGCGTGTCTCGCGCTGGCTCATCGACACCGTGACGGCGAAGTTCGGCGTGAACCTGGCCGAGGCCGCCAACCCGGACCCGCGCAGCTACGCCACCTTCAACCAGTTCTTCACCCGCGCCCTCAAGCCCGGTGCACGCGTGCCCGACGCCGGTGCGCGCACGCTGGTGATGCCGGCCGACGGTCGGATCAGCCAGCTCGGCGCCATCGAGGACGGGCGCATCTTCCAGGCCAAGGGCCAGTCGTTCACCGCCGCCGAGCTGCTCGGCGACGCCGCCGACGCCGAGGTGTTCCACCACGGCCTGTTCGCCACCGTGTATCTCTCGCCGAAGGACTACCACCGGGTGCACATGCCCTGGACCGGCACCCTGCGCGAGACCGTTCACGTCCCGGGCCGGTTGTTCAGCGTCGGCCCGGCCGCGGTGAACAACGTGCCGGGACTGTTTGCCCGCAACGAGCGCCTGGTCTGCCATTTCGACACCGATTTCGGCCCGATGGTGCAGGTGATGGTCGGCGCACTGCTGGTGTCGGGCGTGGAGACGGTGTGGAGCGGCGAGGAGATTCCGCGTTACGGCGACACCATCACGCGCAAGGATTACCGCGGCAAGGGCATCACCCTGGAGCGCTTCGCCGAGATGGCGCGCTTCAACTACGGCTCCACCGTGATCGTGCTGCTGCCGCCGGGCGTGGCCGATTTCGCGCCGCACCTGGATGCCGAGCATGCCGTGCAGCTGGGGCAGGCATTGGCCACCCTTCGTTGAAACGCAGACACGCCATGCGTGTCAACGCCATGACCCTGCGCACATAAACCCGCAACAAAAAAAACGCCCCGCTTTCGCGGGGCGTCTGTTTTCAGGCATTGCCCGCGCCGTGCGCGAACTCGACGGGTCCTACATCCATCCCGTCGTAATCTTCCACGCCGTTGGCTTCGGCCAGCGCCTGCAGCTCGTGGTTGCGGGCATCCAGCGAGGCTTCGGTGTGCACCTCGGCGCGCTCCACGTGCAACACGTGGTACGGCGCCTCGCCTTCTTCCAGCTCCGGCTCGAACACCTCCACCAGGGTGTAGCCGAGGTCGACCAGCTTCTCGCCCAGACCGTGCAGGGGTTCCGGGGTGGTGTTGACGAAGAAGTAGCCCCACAGCATCGGGCCATTGAGGTCCCAATCGGTGTTTTCACGGATGTTGGCGAACATCTCGTTGATTGCGGTGATATCCATCCGTATTCCTCTGGTGTGCTGCTGCCGGTCGGCGCAGGCGCGATGGGGCCGAGCCTACCGGGTTCAGGTGTTATTTGCTGCATCCCTGCAGTTTGATGGCCTGGCCCTGGCGCAGCGCATAGGCCGGCGCCTTGAGCCCGTTGGCGCGCGCCAGTTCACGCACGTCGCAGTTGAACTTGTCGGCAATCCGGCCCAGGGTCTCGCCCTTGCCGACCTTGTGGCTGCGCACCGGCTTGGCCTTGGGCCTGGCCGCCGGCACGGCCACCGGGGCAACCGGGGTCGTGGCGGGCACCGTGGGCTGCACGCCGGCCACCGGCACCACGCTGCCCACCGCAACGTTGCCGGTGTAGCTGGCCGCAGTGGGACGCACGATGGCGGCATTGAGGTCGGCGGTGATCAGCGTACGGGCCAGGTCGGCGCGCGGGCCGCTCACGCAGTAGCGGTTGTACAGCCCGGCAATGCGGGTGGTCGCGTTGATCGTCGTACCGGCCGGAATCCAGCCGTCGGCCTCGTAGCGCGGATTGAGGTTGCGCAGGGCGCGCATGTAGCCATCACGCGTACCCGCGCTGCCCAGGCAGATGGTCAGTTCGTAGATGCTGGTGGACTTGGCCAGGCGGATGGTGGCCGGCTGCGCGTTGATCTTCGGGAACTCCACGCCGTACTGCTGCGGATGCAGGTAGATCCACGCTGCGGCGATCACCATCGGCACATAGTCCTTGGTCTCGGCCGGGAACTGGTTGTAGACGCTGTCGACCCAGAAGCCCTGCCCGGCGCTCTGGCGATACACCCGCGCCGCACGGCCTTCACCGCCGTTGTAACCGGCCAGGGAGAGCTCCACATTGTTGTTGAGCTCGCGCATGCGTTCGTTGAGATAGGTCGCGCTGGCCTCGGCGGCGCTGCGCGCGTCGAAGCGGGTGTCGAAGCCGGTGCCGTCCGGGCCCAGGCCGAACCGGCGGCCGGTGGCGGGCATGAACTGCATCAGGCCCGCGGCGCCGGCGCGCGAGGACGCATGCACGCGGCCGTTGGACTCCTTGGCCATGATCCCGAACAGCAGCGCCTCGGGCAGGCCACGCTTCTCCCACTCCGGCCACATCACCGCACGCAGGTTCTGGTAGTTCTCGTAGGTGGTCATCAGCGCCGGGCGCATGTCGGTCAGCCAGCGACGGATGCCGGCCTGCACCGCCGGGTTGTACTCCACCATGGTGTCGAAGGCGTGGCGCTTGTCATTGAGCAGCGCGGCAGCGCGCGCCGCCTCCGGCACGTCGGCCGTCAACGGACCGATATGGTCCGGATCGGCCTCGAGCAGGCCACCGTCGCTGGCGATCACATCGCTGTTGTCGTCGCGCGCATCGGCATTGTTCTTGAGCAGGCGCTTGTAGGTGACCAGCAGGTTGCTGACCTGGCAGCCCTTCTGCGCCACGCACGCGCTGATCACGTCTTCCATGTCCTCCAGCGCGGCATCGCCTTCGTTCTTGCCCTTCGGGTCGGCGTTGTTCACCAGCACCAGCGCATTGGCATAGCGCTTTTCGGCTGCCGCCATGCGCTGCTCGAGCGCCTCGATCTTCACCCGGTCACGGGAGGAGACGCGCTGGGCATGGGCCTCGGGCACGAACGACAGCACGGCGGCCAGCGCCAACAGCGGCCAACCACGGACAAGCAAGACAGGAACGGGCATTTTTGGCACTGTGGGCGAAAGAACAGGCAGAGTAGCCGCGCCACTCGCATCGGGGCAACCCGGTCAGGCCACCGACACCCGCCGACGTTTAGAATCCCGCCCATTCACATAGCCCGTCCACAGAGCGAGTTGACCATGGATCCGATCCTCCTCGGCAAAGGCATCACCGACGATATCGCCGTGACCCTGCTACCCCGGCTGGGCAATCGCCACGGCCTGGTGGCCGGCGCGACCGGCACCGGCAAGACCGTCACCCTGATGACCCTGGCCGAAGGTTTCTCGCGGATCGGCGTGCCGGTGTTCCTGGCCGACGTGAAGGGCGATGTCTCCGGTCTGGCCGTTGCCGGCGCCGGCACCGAGGCGTTGCTGCAGCGCGCGCGGGATCTTGGCGTGCCCGACTACGCGCCCGCCGGCAGCCCGACGATCTTCTGGGACCTGTACGGCAAGCTGGGCCATCCGGTGCGCACCACCGTCAGCGAAATGGGCCCGACCCTGCTGTCGCGCATCCTGGAGCTCAACGACACCCAGGCCGGCGTACTCGACATCGTGTTCAAGCTGGCCGACGACCGTGGTCTGCTGCTGCTTGACCTGGACGACCTGCGCGCCCTGCTCGGCCTGGTCGCCGATGAGCGCAAGGACATCTCCACCGAGTACGGGCTGGTCAGTGCGCAGACCGTGGCGGCCATCCAGCGGTCGCTGCTGCGCCTGGCGCAGGACGGCGGCGAGTCGTTCTTCGGCGAACCCGCGCTGGAGCTGGCCGACCTGATGCGGGTCAACCACGAGGGTCGCGGCGTGATCGGCATCCTCGCCGCCGACCAGCTGGTGCTCAAGCCGCGCCTGTATTCCACGTTCCTGCTGTGGCTGCTGTCCGAGCTGTTCGAGACGCTGCCCGAAGTGGGTGACCTGGAAAAGCCCAAGCTGGTCTTCATCTTCGACGAGGCGCACCTGCTGTTCGACGACGCGCCGGCCGCGCTGGTGCAGCGCATCGAACAAGTGGTTCGGCTGATCCGTTCCAAGGGCGTGGGCGTGTACTTCTGCTCGCAGTTCCCCGACGACGTGCCGGCCAACATCCTGGGCCAGCTCGGCAACCGGGTGCAGCATGCGCTGCGCGCGTTTACCCCGCGCGACCAGAAGGCAGTGAAGATCGCCGCGGAAACATTCGTACCCAATCCCAAGCTGGACGTCGCCGCCGCGTTGGCCAAGCTGGGCACCGGCGAGGCGCTGGTCTCCACGCTCCAGGACAAGGGCATTCCCTCGCCCGTGCAGCAGACCCAGATCGCGCCACCGCGCTGCCGCATGGGCGCGATCACCGAGGCCGAACGCGCGCAGGTGCGCGCGGGCAGCCCGGTGGGCAGCCGTTACGACACCGCCGTGAACCGCGAGTCGGCGGCGGAGCTGCTGGCCCAGCGCGCGGCCAAGGCCGTGGAACAGGCCGACGCGCCCAAGGCGCGTACCCGCGACCAGGACGAGCAGCAGGAAGGTGGGTTCGGGCAGTCGATCAAGGACGCCATCTTCGGTACGAAGCGCCGCCAGGGCATGATTGAAACCATGGCCAAGCAGACCACCCGGACCGTGGGCACCAAGCTGGGCAACCAGATCGTGCGCGGCATTCTGGGCGGTATTTTCGGCGGCAAGCGCTGATTCTTCGGCTGCGTTTCGGCGCGGCCCTTCCACGAGCACGAGTGATAGATGTCGCGTTGGCGTCCCCCCGCGGAAAAGAGTACGGCCCTGATCACCGCACAGGGCCATCAGCGGTTGAAGCATGAGCTGGACGACCTCTGGCGCGTTCGTCGCCCGGAGGTGGTCAAGGCACTGGCCGCCGCCGCTGCCGAGGGCGACCGTTCGGAGAACGCCGAGTACACCTACCGCAAGAAGCAGCTCGGTGAGATCGACCGGCGCGTGCGCTACCTGACCAAGCGACTGGAATCACTGCGCGTGGTGGACACCGTGCCCACCGACCCACAGGCGGTGTTCTTCGGTGCGTGGGTGGAGCTGGAGAATGTGGACAGTGGCGACACCAGCCGCTACCGCATCGTGGGGCCCGATGAGACCGACGCGGGCGCGGGCTGGATCAGCATCGACTCGCCGCTGGCGCGCGCGTTGCTGAAGAAGCGCGTGGACGACGAATTTGAGGTGGAGCTGCCGAGTGGGCGCACCGGATTCGCGATCCTGGCGGTGGAGTACGAGGCGGCGACTGGGTAGAGCCGACTGTTAGTCGGCTGCTTTCCACGCGGAACGCAACCTGCATGAAGACCGTCGCGCGTTGCGCGACCAGCCGACTAACAGTCGGCTCTACCCAGTCAGCTCTACTCAGCCGGCTCTACCCGGTCGGTATTACATGCTCGCCGGATACGCCCTGCCGTCGCGGACGGGCCGGAAATACCCGGCGTTCCGATAGAACGCCTCGTCCTGATCCGAATGCCACCCTGGAATGCCCATCAACGGCAGCGGCCGCAACTCCAGCGGGTCATTGAGCATGGCACCACGCGCAATCGCCCGCGCCACCTGCTCTACCGCCTCCGCATCATCATCGCCCCGCACCACCAGGCACTTGCCTACCAGCAGTCGCAAAGGCAACAGCGCTTGCTCCATCAGCGCATGCCCGAACACGGCAGCCACCGCGATGGCACCGCTGCGCCAATGCTCCGCGCCCTGCAGAAACAGCTCGCCCCAGGCATGCCGGTCCCACGCACGCAGCACCGCCGCATCGCACACCCGCACGATGACGCCGGTTTCGTCGAACTGGGTCAGCGCGGCCTGCGCGCGGGTACGGCCGCCCGATCCTTCGCGATCCAGGTCGCGGCACTGTCGCGCGTTGAGCGCCTGTTTGACTGCCGGGTAGCGCGCCCACACCAGCGCATTGAACAGGTCGTGCCAGTTCTCCGCGCGGGTGGCGATGCGCCCCTGTGCAATGCGCTGCTCGTAATGCAGGCCGTCGGCCAGCAACGCATCGTCCTGCTCGACCAGCTGCCTGCCAGGAATGGACAGCCGCTGGTCCAGCGCTGCCACGTCGGGCCAGTCGCCTGCGATCATCAGATCATTGACGTCCGCGAACGCAGCGAACACGGGATGCGTGAACCGCACCCGGTCCACGTCGCCGCGTGCCGGCGCAATGAAACGCCGGCGGCCGGCCGCCGGGCTGGCGGCCGTTCCGGTCACAGCACCTTGAGGTCGAGCAGCTTCTTTGCCGGGCTCTCGTCGATCAGCGCGTCGCCGTACAGATCGTGGTCGTCGCTTTCGGTGATCTCCACGTCCACGAACTGCCCCACGCGCAGGCGCGCCTCGTCGGCATTCTGGATGTGTACCAGGCCGTCGATCTCCGGCGCATCGGCCTTGGAACGGGCCACGGCGATGCCGTCTTCAATGGCATCCACCAGGCACTGCTGCACCGTACCGATCTTGGCTTCCAGGCGCGCGGCCGAGATGTCGGCCTGGCGGGCCATGAAGCGGGCCAGGCGTTCCTGCTTCACTTCCTCGGGCACCGCATCGGGCAGGTCGTTGGCCGTGGCGCCGGTCACCGGCGAGTAGGCAAACGCACCCACGCGGTCCAGCTGCGCCGCGTCCAGGAACGACAGCAGCTCCTCGAACTCGGCCTCGGTCTCGCCCGGGAAGCCGACGATGAAAGTCGAACGCACCGTGATGTCCGGGCACAGCTGGCGCCAGCGCTGCACGCGCTCCAGGGTCTTGTCGACGGCACCCGGGCGTTTCATCAGGCGCAGGATGCGCGGGCTGGCGTGCTGGAACGGAATGTCCAGGTACGGCAGGATCCGGTTCTCGGCCATCAGCGGCACGACGTCGTCCACGTGCGGATACGGATACACATAGTGCATGCGGGTCCAGGCATCCAGTTCGGACAGGCCTTCGCACAGCGACTTCATGCGGGTCTGGTAGGCCTTGTCGCGCCACATGCGCTCGGCGTACTTCACGTCCACGCCGTAGGCCGAGGTGTCCTGCGACACCACCAGCAGTTCCTTCACCCCGCCACGCACCAGCCGCTCGGCTTCGCGCAGCACTTCATCGACCGGGCGCGAGACCAGCTTGCCGCGCATCGAGGGGATGATGCAGAAGCTGCAATGGTGATTGCAGCCTTCGGAAATCTTCAGGTACGCGTAATGGCGCGGGGTCAGCTTGATGCCGTAGTCGGGCACCAGATCCACGAACGGATCGTGCTTGGGCGGCAGTGCGGCGTGCACGGCCTCCATCACGCTCTGGTAGTCCTGCGGCCCCGAGACGGCCAACACGTCCGGATACGCCTCACGGATCTGCTCGGGGCGCTTGCCCAGGCAGCCGGTGACGATCACCTTGCCGTTGGCGTTCATCGCCTCGCCGATCGCGTCCAGCGACTCGGTCACCGCCGAATCGATGAAGCCGCAGGTGTTGACCACCACCACGTCGGCCGAGTCGTAGGAGGGAACGATGTCGTAGCCCTCGGCCCGCAGCTGGGTGAGGATGCGCTCGGAATCGACAAGGGCCTTCGGGCAGCCAAGGCTGACGAAGCCGACTTTGGGGTTCAGCTGGGACATGGAATCGCGGGACTCTGGGGGCCTGGGCCCACGCCGGAATGGCGCGGGGACCTGGGGGCCGGAAACGGCGGCAAGTATACCGGCGTTGCGGCCCGAGCCCTGAATGCCACCAGCCGACGCCGCGGCACCATCCCGCCCGATCGTGCATGGCCCCTGACACCCCGCTAACCGGCTGCGCGCGGATAATGAACGCCTGAACCAACAGGAGTACCGCAATGGGTGAGTGGGTCACGCTTGATACGCATCATGGTCCGGTCCGGGCCTGGCAGGCCACGCCGCAGGGCAAGCCGCGCGGGGGCCTGGTGGTCATCCAGGAGATCTTTGGCGCCAACGCGCACATCCGTGAGGTGGCCGAAGGCTTCGCCGCGGAAGGCTATGCCGTGCTGGCCCCCTCCTTCTTTGACCTGATCGACGGCACCGAGGCCGATCCCGACACCCTGCCCTATGACCCGGACGGGGTGAAGCAGGGCCTCGACCACGTGAATGCGCTGGGCGTCGAGAAGGCGCTGGAAGTGGTGCGGGCCGCCGCCTCGCGACTGGCCCCGGCCGGCAAGGTCGGCACCGTGGGCTATTGCTGGGGCGGCAGCATCGCCCTGCTCTCGGCGCTGCGGCTGGGCCTGCCGTCGGTCAGCTATTACGGCGCCCGCAATGTGCAGTTCCTGGACGAAACCCCCAAGGCACCGGTCATGTTCCACTTTGGCGCGCACGACAAGAGCATCCCCCCGGAGGCCATCCAGGCCCACCGCGAGAAGCTGCCGAAGATGGACACCTTCGTCTATCCCGCCGACCACGCCTTCAACCGCAACGTCGGACATGCGTATGATCCGGACAGTGCCGAGCTGGCACTGAAACGCACCCTAGTCTTCTTTGCGGAGCATCTTGGATGAGCGATTTCGAACTGGATTCACGTCTGGCCGCCAACAGTGTGCTGGTGGACCAAGGCCCGTTGTCGCAAGTGCGGTTGATGAACGACGAACGTTATCCCTGGCTGGTGCTGGTGCCGCGCGTGGCGGGCATTACCGAATGGCTGGACCTGGATGGCAACCAGCAGGATCAGCTGCGATCCGAGTTGAACCGGTGCTGCAAGGCCCTCAAGGGCACCGACGGGGTCAAGAAGATCAATTTCGCCACGCTGGGCAATATCGTGCCGCAGCTGCACTTCCACGTGGTCGGCCGGCATGTCGGCGACCCGGCGTGGCCGGCACCGGTGTGGGGCAATGGCCAGCCTCGCCCCTTCGATGAGACGGTCCTGCAGGAACGTGTCGCGATGTGGAAGGAACGGCTAGGATATTCGCCCCAGCCCTAAGCGGACCCTGCCCCTGATGCGCTCCAACCTTGTCGCCGCCATCGTCCTGATCCTCGTCGGCCTGTTTCTGCTGGCCAGCAACCTGGGCTGGACCAACATGAACCTGGGTCGCCTGATCCTTACCTGGTGGCCGGTGATCCTGGTGGCCGTGGGGATCGGGTTGTTGTTCGGGCGGAAGTGATCGGACGGGCAGCGGACTAACAGTCCGCTCTACCGGTAAGGACCGGTAAGAAGAAGCGTTCCTCCGAAACAAGGAAAGGCGCGGACATGTCCGCGCCTTTTCCTTGTCCGGTGTCAGGTGCCGCCGCTTACGTACGCGGCAGCGTCACGCCGGTCTGGCCCTGGTACTTGCCGCCGCGGTCCTTGTACGAGGTCTCGCAGACGTCGTCCTGGTCAGCCTGGAAGAACAGCATCTGCGCCACGCCTTCGTTGGCGTAGATGCGCGCCGGCAGCGGCGTGGTGTTGCTGAATTCCAGGGTGACGTGGCCTTCCCACTCCGGTTCCAGCGGGGTCACGTTGACGATGATGCCGCAGCGCGCGTAGGTGCTCTTGCCCAGGCAGACCACCAGCGTGTCGCGCGGAATGCGGAAGTACTCCACGGTGCGCGCCAGCGCGAAGCTGTTCGGCGGGATGATGCATTCGTCGCCGACGATGTCGACGAAGCTGCCCGGATCGAAGTGCTTGGGGTCGACGATGGTGGAGTTGATGTTGGTGAACACCTTGAACTCGCGCGAGCAGCGCACGTCGTAGCCGTAGCTGGAGGTGCCGTAGCTGACGATGCGCTGGCCGTTGGCCTGCTTGACCTGGCCGGCCTCGAACGGCTCGATCATCGCGTGCTGCTCGGACATGCGGCGGATCCAGCGGTCACTCTTGATGCTCATGGGGGGTCCTGTGTGCGGGTAGGGACGATTCTAAAGCGATCAGAGCAGCGAAGAGAGGATCGGAATGCTGGCGCGCGGGCGCTTGGCCACTTCTTCCACCAGCCGCTCGGCGGCACGCAGGTAGGCCTGCGCGGCGGGGGAATCGGGCGCGGCCGCGGTGATCGGGGTGCCCTTGTCACCCTGCTCGCGGATGCCGATGTCCAGCGGCAGCGAACCCAGCAACGGTACGCCGTACTGCGCGGCCATGCGCTCACCACCGCCGTCGCCGAACAGGTGCTCGATATGGCCACAGTTGCTGCAGGTATGCACGGCCATGTTCTCCACGATGCCCAGCACCGGCACCTCGACCTTCTCGAACATCTTCAGTGCCTTCTTCGCATCCAGCGTGGCGATGTCCTGCGGCGTGGTGACGATCACCGCACCGGCCAGCGGGATCTTCTGGGTCAGGGTGAGCTGGATGTCGCCGGTGCCCGGCGGCAGATCGATCAGCAGGTAATCCAGGTCATCCCAGAGGGTATCGTTGAAGAACTGGGTCATGGCCGAGGTCGCCATCGGGCCGCGCCAGATCATCGGCGTCTCGTCTTCGATCAGGTAGCCGATCGACATGGTTTCCACGCCGAACGCGCGCAGCGGTTCGATCGACTTGTTGTCCGGGCTTTCCGGGCGGCCACTCAAGCCCAGCATCATCGGCACGCTGGGGCCGTAGATGTCGGCGTCCAACACCCCGACGCGCGCGCCCAGCCGGGCCAGCGCAACCGCCAGGTTCACGGCCGTGGTGGACTTGCCCACCCCCCCCTTGCCCGACCCCACCGCGATCACGTTGCGGATCCGCGGATGCGGGGTGAGCCCCTTCTGCACCTGGCTGGCGTGGGGACGACGGGACGGACTGGTGCTCACTGCGGGGACTCCGGGAATGCCAAACGGGGGACCCGCCACTATACAGGCCCCTTTTTCCCACCCCGCCGGAAACGCCTGTTGGCCGCGATACGCAGCGATCCAGCCCGCACGATGTCCCGGGCCTGTCCTGGGGCTGTCCGAGTCAGCCATGCTGAATGCCAAATGCACGCGGAACGAGAACCACGCCCCAAACCGGCCAAGGTGCATGGCAAACAAGTTGCCAATGAAACCAGTTTTATAGCCTTTTATTTCAGATACTTATAGAGCAAATGAGAACGAAAGCTCGGCTTTGCCTAGCTTGTCTTTATGACCTCTTGATGAACAGTTGACAGGTCGCGTTAAGGCCATGTTAACCTCGGGTCATCAGCTCGTGAAGCTGGTGAACAGGGGAAGCATTCAACGCCAAGACCTGTTCCGAGGGCACACGGAGACGCCTGCTGGTCCATGTCACCGGTGTTTGACGCAATCGATCGTTCCAAGGGGATCCACTCATGATGAATCGCAAGTCGCTCAGCCGTAACCCGCTGAGCTTCGCCCTGGCCACCGCGATGGTCTTCGCGGCTTCGGCACCGGTGTTCGCACAGGACAGCACCACCTCGACCGAAACGAAGGAAGAAGCCGCGGCCAAAAAGAAGGCCACCGACCTGAGCACCGTCACCGTCACCGGCTCGCGCATCAGCCGTGACGTGTTCAACTCGGTTTCGCCCGTCCAAGTCGTTACCCGCGAAGAAACCACGCTGGCCGGCTTCAACTCCACGGCCGCCGCCCTGCAGAGCAACAGCGTTACCGCCGGCAGCTCGCAGATCAACAACTCATTCGGTGGCTACGTCACCAACGGTGGCCCGGGCGCCAACACCCTCTCGCTGCGTGGCCTCGGCGCCACCCGTACCCTGATCCTGCTTAACGGCCGCCGTGTAGCGCCGGCAGGTTCGCGTGGTTCGGTCGGCTCGGCCGATCTGAACGTGCTGCCGAACGCCATGGTCGACCGCATCGAAATCCTGAAGGACGGTGCATCGTCGATTTACGGCTCTGACGCAGTTGCCGGCGTGGTGAATATCATCACCCGCAAAAACGTCGACGGCGTGGAAGTGGAATTCCAGCACAATGCGACCGAGAGCGGCGGCGGCGATGAAACCCGCTACTCGCTCGTCTTCGGCAACACCGGCGAGCGTTCGCACTTCTCCGGTTCGTACGAGCACTACCAGCGCAACGAAATGACCGTGGGCGACCGCGGCTGGGCCAGCTGCCCGACCGACAACCTGCGTGACATGGATGTCGGCAACTACTTCGGCAGCGGCGACTACATCGATCCGACCACCGGCAAGTCCAAGTGCTTCACCCTGGATTCCGGCGGCGTGACCATCAATACCTTGGGTACGGCCACTTTTGGTGGTGCGAACCGCTGGCGCCCGAACCCGGCCGTCACCACCGGCCGCCTGCCGGGCTATGAAGCCGTCGGTTATTACGACCGCGACACCTTCGACCCGGGTCTGCTTAAGGAATCGCTGGTCTCCCCGGCTACCACCCACACCCTGTTCTTCCAGGGCGGCGTGGACACCGGCGTGATGGGCGATGCCGAGTTCTACTACGAGTTCCTGGGCAACAAGCGCAAGTCAGAGCAGACCGGCTACCGTCAGCTGTCCTACGACTACTCGGTGGGCAACCCGCTCCTGGGCGGCTTGTCGACCCTGCCGGCCTTCGCCCTGCCGACAGAAACCTCCAACGGCCAGAACGTCGCAGCGCGTACCTTCATCGGTTTCGGCAACGATCGCAGCAAGCAGAGTGTCGACTTCTTCCGCGCTACCGCTGGCCTGCGCGGTGCCCTTAGCTCGGAGTGGAACTATGACTTCATGGTCAGCCACGCCCGCTCGGACGCCGACTACACCTTCAACTCGTTCCTGACCGACCGTCTGGCCCAGAGTTTGAACGTGGTCTCCAACGGTGCAGGCGGCTTCAACTGCGTCAACCCGGCCAACGGCTGCGTCGCCGCGCCGATGCTCAATGCCCAGACCCTGGCCGGCAACCTGCCGTACGCGTGGAAGAACTTTGTCTACACCTCGGTTACCGGCAACACCAAGTACCAGGAATCGACCGCCAACCTGAACGTTAATGGTCCGCTGTTCGACCTGCCGGGCGGCACTGCCGCTGGTGCGTTCGGTATCGAGTACCGCCGCGCGAAGATCGATGACACGCCGAGCATCGAGTCGATCAACCGCAACCTGTACAACCTGACCAGCTCCGATCCGACCCGCGGCAGCGACTCGGTGATGGAAGCCTACGGCGAAATCGAACTGCCGCTCCTGTCCGGCGTCACCGCTGCTGAAGAGCTGACCTTCAACGCGTCTGCCCGCTACACCGACTACAAGTCCTACGGTTCGGACACCACCTGGAAGCTGGGTGGCCTGTGGACCCCGGTCAAGTGGCTGTCGCTGCGTGCCTCCTACGGCACCTCCTACCGCGCCCCGGCGTTGTTCGAGCAGTTCCTGGGTGCCACCAGCGGCTTCCTGGCCGCGTCGAGCGATCCCTGCAACAACTACGGCTCGCGTAACCCGACCACCCCGCGCTACATCAACTGCGCCTCCGAAGGCCTGCCGACCACCTTCACCGCCACCAACTCGGTGCGCGTGGACTCGATCGGTGGCGGTCTGGTCGGCGCGAACCTGAAGGCTGAAACCTCCGACGCGTTCACCGTCGGTGCGGTGTTCCAGCCCGAGTTCGGCAGCGGCTTCGGCGATCTTTCCTTCGCGGTTGACTACTACGACATCGAAGTGGAGAACGGCGTCGCGCAGATGGGTGCAAGCTACATCCTGAGCACCTGCTACAACGGCACCACCGGCGACTTCGCCGCCAACAACGGCGTCTGCCGCCTGATCAGCCGCTCGGCCAACAACACGCTGACGGTTCAGAACGGCTATGCCAACCTGGCCACCGACAAGGTGCGCGGCCTGGACTTCACTACCCGCTTCGTGCGTGACATCGGGCCGGGCGAATTCCGCGCCAACGTCCAGGTCTCGCGGTTCCTGGAGCAGTCCGGCAAGGTCTTCCAGGATGATCCGCTGGTCGACTCCAACGGCCTGATCAACAACCCGAAGTTCACCGGCCAGCTGGACCTGACCTACAAGTTCAAGGAATGGCGCGTGCGTTACGGCCTGAACTGGGTCGACGACATGTCCAGCTACGAGTACTACGAGGAAGATCCCGCAACCTCGGCTTACGATCTGTCGGTGCCTAACTACATCACCCAGGACTTCTCGGTGCAGTACACCGCCGACAAGTGGCAGGCCACTGCCGGCGTACGCAACTTCGCCGACAAGGAACCGCCGACCATCAGCCCGGGTGCAGGCATCTACAACACCATCGGCAACTCGCCGCTGTACAGTGGCTATGACTACTTCGGCCGTACGTTCTTCGTGAACCTCAGCAAGAAGTTCTAAGCCCGCACTACCGGCCGCCGCCCTTCGGGGCGGCGGTCGCGTTTCAGGCAGGCTGCGCGCCTGCCTTCCCACTGCATGGACAAGTGAGACGTCGCATGAAGCATTACCTGCTGTTGGCCGCGCTGGCCGTCGCCGCGCCGCTGCATCTCAACGCCAAGCCGGCCGTCCCCACCATCGAGCAACTGGCCGCGTTCCCGGCCATCTCCAGCCTTTCCCTATCTCCAGACGGCACGCAGATCGCCGGGCTTCAGGCCCGTGGCGAGGAACGCGTGATCCTGGTCTGGAAGACCGCCGACCTCAATGCCCCGCCCAGCACCATCGGTGCGGGCCGCATGAAGTTCCAGAGCGTAAGTTTCATCAAGAATGGCCTGCTGGCTGTCACCCTGTGGCAGCCCTATGACCTGCGTACCGATCGCGTCAACAAGACCTTCATCAGCAAGTTCTTCATCACCGATACTGAAGGCAAGCAGTGGAAGGAGCCGATCAGCGTCCCGCGCGCCACCAGCCGCAATGAGGAACTTGAACAGGCGTTGTCCAATTCCACGGTGCTGGACACGTTGCCCAACGACCCGGACCACATTCTGGTGGTGAACGGGTCGGGCAGCAATTCCGGTGACGTGTACAAAGTCAACCTTCGCAGCTTCACCTCCCAGCGTATCCAGAAGACGGAAGAGCGCGTGGCGGGCTATGTCACCGACCTCAACAGCGAACTGCGCGCGCGCCTGCGCCAGGACGTCGACGGAACCGGCGCCTACATCTCGACCGAATTCCGCAACCCGGCCACGAATACGTGGGAGGAGCACTTCCGCTCGCACGTGAAGGACCGTGACATCACGCAGGTGGTGGGCTTTGCCGATGATCCGAACATTGCTTTCATCCAGAGCAACGTGGGTCGCGACAAGACGGTCATCTACGAGTACGACATCGCCGCGCGCAAGCAGAAGGAAGTGCTGTTCGAGCACAAGTTCTTCAATGCAGGCAACGTGCTTCTGAACCGCTACAAGGGCGTGGAGGGCGTACCGTTCGGTACCCTGCTGGGTGTAGGCTACAGCGGCCCGCGCCAGAATGAGATCCAGTGGACAAACCCGACATTCAAGTCGCTGGAACAAGGCCTGCGCCAGGCGCTGGGCATCACCGCCAGCGAAGTGGCCTTGGTCGACCCGGCAACCGGTCAGCGTGCCGCGACCCAGCTGGATACCGGCAAGGCCATCCGCCTGGTCGACTACAGCGCTGACCTCAAGACATTCCTGGTGGTCGTTTCCGGCCCGGCCAACCCGCCCGAGTACTATCTGTTCAGCAACGGCAAGCTGACCCTGCTCGCCAAGTCCTACCCCCAGCTCGATCCGGCCGCGCTGGGCGACACGAAGCTGGTGTACTACAAGGCGCGCGACGGCCTGGACATCCCGGCCTTCCTCACCACCCCCAGCACCGAGCTGTGCGGTGCCGGCCCGTGGAAGGCGGTGGTGCACCCGCACGGCGGCCCGTGGGCGCGCGATGGCATGGACTTCGACGGTTCCATGTGGGTGCCGCTGATGGCATCGCGCTGCATGGCGGTGCTGCGCCCGCAGTTCCGCGGTTCGGCCGACTGGAGCCGCAAGCTGTGGATGGCCGGCGACGCCGAGTGGGGCCAGAAGATGCAGGACGACAAGGATGATGGCGCCAAGTGGATGATCGAACAGAAGATCGCCCAGCCCGGCCACATCGCCATGTTCGGCTTCTCCTACGGCGGCTACTCCGCGTTTGCCGCCTCGGTGCGCCCGAACGGCCTGTACAAGTGCGCCATCGCCGGCGCCGGCGTGTCGGACATCAAGAAGATCTGGTCGCGCTTCTACACCAACCCGTTCTTCCGCCAGGCCCAGGCCAAGACCGTGGACGGCCTGAACCCGCTGGACAAGGCCGGCGAGATGAAGATCCCGCTGATGGTCTACCACGGTGATCGCGACCGTACCGTGCCGATCGAGCAGTCCGAATGGTTCGTGGCCAAGGCCAAGAGCTCCGGCCAGCCGGTCGAGTTCCACGCCATCGCCGATTACGCGCATGGTCCGGCCTGGACCCGGGAGATCATGGGCGACCAGCTGAAGCTGATCGACGATTACCTCGGCAAGGGCTGCGGCGGCGGCGGCTTGTAACGAACGGTCACCCCACCCACGGTGGGGTGCCACCGGCATGTATATCGGCCACCTTCGGGTGGCCGATGTCGTTTCACCGGTTTCAATCGCGCAGGATCACCTTCGCCGCGTTGTGTCCCGGCGCGCCGGTCACGCCGCCGCCTGGGTGCGTACCCGACCCGCACAGGTACAGGCCAGGCAGCGCGCCGCGGTAATTGGCCTGGCCCAGCATCGGGCGTGCGCTGAACAGCTGGTTGAGGCTCAGCGCACCATGGAAAATGTCGCCGCCGATCAGGCCGAAGGTCCGCTCAAGGTCGAGCGGGCTGAACACCTGCCTGCCCCGCACCAGTTCGGCAAAGCCCGGTGCGTGCTGCGCCACGGTGGCGATCATCAGATCGGCGACTTCCTCGCGGTGGTCGTCCCAGCTGCGCCCACCGGGCAGCACCGGTGCCACGTGCTGGCAGAACAGACTGGCCACGTGCTGCCCGGGCGGTGCCAGCGAATCGTCCAGCGTGCTTGGAATGAGCATTTCCACGATCGGCGCGCGCGACCAGCCATGCGTGCGCGCATCGCTGTAGGCGCGGTCCATGTACGCCAGGCTGGGCGCCATGATGATGCCGGCGGTGAGATGGTCCCCTGCCCCGGGCAACACCGTGAACGAGGGCAGCGCGGACAGCGCCACGTTCATGCGGAACGTGCCCGACCCGCAGCGCCAGTGCGCCATGCGTTCGCGCGTGGCCGCAGGCACCTGTTCGGGCGCGAGCAGCTGCTCATAAAGCAGCTTGGGATTGACGTTGGCGACCACCGCATGCGCGCGGATCACCTCGCCCTGCAGCGTTTCCACGCCCACCGCGCGGCCCTGCTCGACCAGCACCCGGCGTATCCCGGCCTCGGTGCGTATCTCGGCGCCGGCGGCGATCGCCGAGCGCGCCATGGCCTGGGTGATCGCGCCCATGCCACCGATCGCATGTCCCCATGCGCCTTTGACGCCGTTGCTCTCGCCGAAGGCGTGGTGCAGCAGCACGTAGGCAGAACCCGGCGCGTCCGGGCTGGCGTAGTTGCCCACGATGCCGTCGAAGCCGAACAGCGCCTTGATCGGCTCGCTCTCGAACCAGCGATCCAGGTATTCCGAGGCAGAGATGGTGAACAGGTCCAGCAGTTCCTGGCGCAGCGCCGGCGCCAGCCCGTGCAGCCGCCGCCCGAGCCGACCGGCCTGCCACAGCGCCGGCAGCTGGCTCAGCCAATGGCCTTCACCCACGTTGGGCGGCGCCTGCAGCGCCAGGTCGCGCAACACGTCGGCGAAGGCTTCCAGCCGCTGTTCGAACGCCGGCAGCCGCTCGGCATCGCGCGCGGAAAAGCGTGCCACCTGCGACTGTGTCAGCCCGGCCCCTGCCAGCAGGTAATCACCTTCCAGCGGCAGGAAGTTGTTGATGCGCCGTGGCACCACGCGCAGCCCATGCTCGGCCAGCGCCAGCTCCTGGATGATGCGCGGCTGCAGCAGCGACACCGTATAAGAGGCCACCGAATTGCGGAAACCCGGGTGGAACTCCTCGGTGACCGCCGCCCCGCCCACGACCGCCCGGCGCTCCAGCACCAGCACACGCTTGCCGGCGCGCGCCAGGTAGGCCGCGCAGACCAGGCCGTTGTGCCCGCCGCCGATGATGACCGCATCCCACCCACGTGTCGTTGAAGTGCCCATGTGCGGTTGTATACACCGGTGCCCGGGCGCTTGTCCCGCGCTGGCGGGCGGCTGTGCCGCAACAGGTCTTCAGGCGCACGGGGGCTGAACGCCGGCACCGCTTGCCTTCGTCCATGACCTTCGACACCCTTGCAGGCCGGGCCAGCGGCGTATCGTCTGGCCCACGGCCCCATCGGGGCCCATCCTGAAAGATTCTTCGGCCCGGAGGCCAAACCAGTGATCTCTCGTACTCCCAAGATTGTTCTGCTGACCCTGGCCGTTTCGGCCGCGCTGGTCGGCTGCGGCAAGAACGAAACCCCGGCTACGGACAGCGCGGCCTCCACCGCCACCCCGACGGCCGCCGCCCCGGCCGCCACCGAGTTCAAGCTCGACGAAGCCAAGCTGCCGGCCTACAACGCCTTCCACCCGTCCGACCTGGACAAGAGCCTGGACGCGTGCACCGCCTTCGGCGACTACGTCAACAGCAAGTGGCTGGCCGCCAATGAAATTCCGGGCGACCGCACCAGCTGGGGCGCCTTCACCATCCTGGACGAGCGCTCGGTCGCCGTGCAGCACCAGCTGGCCGAACAGGTCGCGGCGGTGAAGAACCCGACCGGCATCGAGAAGATCGTCGGCGACTTCTGGGCCACCGGCATGGACGAGGCCAAGATCAACGCGCAGGGCATCGAGCCGATCAAGGCCGACCTGGCCGCCATCGACGGCCTGCAGAGCAAGGACGCCATCGCCGATTACCTGCGCAGCAGTGCCGCCAAGGGCGACAACGTGCTGTTCGGTTTCGGTCCGGAGGCGGACTTCAACGATCCCACCATGAACATCGCCTACGCCAGCCAGGGCGGCCTGGGCCTGCCGGATACCACGTACTACACCGACGCCAAGAACGCCGACAAGCTCAAGGCCTACCAGGCGCACGTCGCCAAGGTGCTGGAACTGTCCGGCGTGGCTGCGGCCGACGCCGCCAAGCAGGCCGCGGACGTGGTGAAGTTCGAAACCCGCCTGGCCAAGGCATCCAAGTCCAGCGAACAGCTCTCGCGTGATGTCTCGCTGTTCTACCACCCGGTGAGCCTGGCCGACGCCGACAAGCTGACCCCGAACTTCAGCTGGACCAAGTTCTTCGAAGCGCAGGGCATTGCCGCGCCGGAGAAGTTCTCGCTGGCCATTCCCAGCTTCCACCAGGAAGTGAGCAAGGCGCTGGCCGACACCGACCCGTCGGTGTGGCGTTCGTACCTGCGTTTCCGCACCATCGACGGCGCCTCGCCGTACCTGGCTGACGCCTTCGTGCAGGAAAACTACGACTTCTACGGCAAGACCCTCAACGGCCAGAAGGAAATGAAGGCGCGCTGGAAGCGCGTGCTGGGCACCATCGAAAACGATGCCGGCGAAGCCTTCGGCCAGCTGTACGTCAAGGTCGCCTTCTCGCCCGAAGCCAAGGCCAAGATGGAAGAACTGGTCAAGAACCTGGCCGCCGCACTCAAGGAACGCATCCAGGGCCTGACCTGGATGAGCGATGAGACCAAGGCCAAGGCCATCGCCAAGTGGGAAACCTTCACCCCGAAGATCGGCTATCCGGACAAGTGGCGCGACTGGAGCGGCCTGACCACCGCCCGTGACAGCTACTTCGGCAACGTGCGCGCCGCCAACGAGTTCAACTACAAGTTCGCGCTGGGCAAGATCGGCAAGCCGGTGGACAAGACCGAGTGGGGCATGACCCCGCAGACCGTCAATGCCTACTACAACCCGCTGCAGAACGAGATCGTGTTCCCGGCCGCCATCCTGCAGCCGCCGTTCTTCGACCCGAAGGCCGACGACGCGCTGAACTATGGTGGCATCGGTGCGGTGATCGGCCATGAAATGACCCACGGTTACGACGACCAGGGCAGCCGCTTCGGGCCGACCGGCAAGTTCGAGAACTGGTGGACCGACGGTGACACCAAGAACTTCAGCGGCCTCACCGGCAAGCTGGTGAACCAGTTCGACGGCTACAAGGTCGGCGACCAGGCGGTCAACGGCAAGCTGACCCTGGGCGAGAACATCGCCGACCTGGGCGGCCTGGCCACGGCCTACGACGCCCTGCAGAAGGCCAGCGCCGGCAAGGAAGACGCGAAGGTCGACGGCTTCAGCCGCGATCAGCGCTTCTTCTTCAACTGGGCCACCGTGTGGCGCACCAAGTACACCCCGGAAAACGCCAAGGTCCGCCTGGCGACCGATCCGCACGCACCGGCGGCGTTCCGCGCCATGGGTGCCCCGTCGAACCTGCCGACCTTCGCGGCTGCGTTCGAGTGCAAGCCGGGTTCGCCGATGGTCCGCGCCGGCGACAAGCAGGTGGTGATCTGGTAATCCATCGCGCCCTGGCGTGATGTGTGAACAAGCAAGGCCCGGGGGAAACCCCGGGCCTTTTTGTTTGCATGCCGCGTTTTCATCGCAGCTTGCTATAGTTCCGCGGTCTTCAATCCTTCCGGATTTGTTTCACATGCCCAACCTTCGTCCGCTTGCCATTGCCCTCGGCCTGGGCCTGGCCACCCTGGTCGTCACCGACGCGTCCGCCGCTCCGAAGAAGAAGGCCGCCAGCCGCGCGCCTGCCGCCAGCGCCCAGTGCAGCGACTTCTACGAAGCCAACAACGCCGCCTGGCTGAAGGCCAACCCGGTCCCGCAGACCGGCGCGACCACTGCGATGGGCCAGCTGGCCGAGCGCGCCCGCGTTCAGCAGCGCGAGCTGCTCGACAGCGCGATGAAGGCACCGCAGGGCAATGTGCAGAAGCTGCTGGGCGACTTCTGGGCCAGTGGCCTGGATGAGGCCGCCGTGGAAGCCGACGGGTCCAATCCGATCGCCCCGCTGCTGACCCGCATCAACGCCATCAAGAAGCCGAAGGATGTGCCGGCGTCGATCGCCGCCCTGCACCAGGTGGGTATCCCGGTCGCGTTCAACTTCGCTCCGGACGTGGACCTGAAGGCGCTGGACCGCCACATCGGCTACTTCATGCAGGGCGGCATGGGCCTGCCGGACCCGGCCTTCTACACCCGCACCGACGCCGACACCGTGGCCCTGATGGCGCGGTACCGCAACTACGTCAAGCAGATCCTGGCCCTTACCGGCACCAAGCCGGCCCTCCTGGACGCCGAGTCGCAGGCGGTGATCGCGCTGGAAACCGAACTGGCACGCAACGCGCAGTCGCTGGCGGGCATCAACAACCCGTTCAACAACTACGCGCCGATTTCCACCAAGGACCTCAACAGCCGCTTCCGCAACCTGCAGCTGGATGCGTTCCTGAAGGTGCAGGGCGTCAACGACGACCTGGTCTCGCTGTCCGACCCGGAGCTGTTCAAGCAGCTTGATGGCATGGTCACCCGGATCAAGCCGGACCAGTGGAAGGCCTACCTGCGCTGGCGCGTTGGCGATGCGATGGCACCGTACCTGTCCAAGGCGTACCGCGATGCGGAGTTTGAATTCCGCGGGCGCGTGATCCGTGGCGAGACCCTGGCCCCGGCACGCTGGGAGCAGGTGCTCAATGCGATGAACGTCGCAGCGGGCCCGATGGTGGGTCGTGAGTACGCGTCGCGCTACCTGGCCGCCGACGACCGTCGCCAGGCGGCGGTCATCGTCGACAAGATCCGCGAAACGCAGATCGAGGCGGTCAAGCGCAGCGCCTGGCTGAGCCCGGAAGCCAAGGCCGAGGCGCAGGCCAAGCTGGCCGCATTGAAGATTGAAATCGGCACCCCGCTGCGCGACCTGGACTACAGCGTGCAGCCGATGGGCCGTGGCAGCTTCGGCGGCAACATGCTGATCGCCTCCACCTGGCGCCACCGCGAAGAAATGAAGCGCATCGGCAAGGGCAACGCCGACCGCCGCTGGGACGTGCTGCCGCAGCAGCCGGCACTGGCCTACGACATCGCGCAGAACCGCCTGATCGTTACCGCGGCGGTGCTGCAGGGCCCGGTGTTCAATGCGAAGGCCGACACCGCCGACAAGTACGGCAGCTACGGCGCGCTGGTGGCCCATGAGCTGAACCGTGCGGTCGACGCCAAGGGCGCGCTGGTGGATGCCAACGGCACGCTGCGCAGCTGGTGGACGCCGGCCGACAAGACCGCTTGGAACCTGCTGGGCAACCGTGTCGCGGCGCAGTTCAGCGGCTATGAGTTCCCCGGCGTGAAGGGCGCCAAGGTCAACGGCGAGTTGACGCGCGAAGAAAACCTGGCCGACCTGGCCGGTGTCGAGCTGGCCTGGGAGGCGTACAAGTCCGCCGAACCGAGCGCCAAGCCGGTCGCTCAGCAGGGCTTCTTCCGCGCCTGGGCGGCGCTGTGGCCGCAGCAGTTGTCGCCGAACGAGGCTGCCCAGCGGCTGACCTCGGACACGCTGGCACCGGGCAAGTGGCGCACCAACGGCGCGCTGTCCAACCTGCCCGCGTTCGGTGCGACCTTCAGCTGCAAACCGGGCCAGCCGATGCAGCGCGTGGACAACGACCAGATCAAGATCTGGCGCTGAGGCGAGCGGTGATCCGAAAAAGGGGCGCCCATTGGGCGCCCTTTTTTTGGTTCTTCCCCCCATCGAGCGGAGCGCCTCATTTCAAGGGCTTTGGAAGCTTGGTGCACGGTCTTCGATCAGGTTCATCGCGAGCGTTGAGGGCCCCGCCGCGGCCGGCAGGCCCCTATGCAAATGTCCCCCGGCGTCGGCCTGCGCCGCCCCCTCCTCCTTTACTTTGCCAGGGACCTGCCGGCCGCGACGGGGCTCGGCTTGCGGCACGCAGGGAAAAGCCGGAGCACGACGCAACGCCGGTGGGGCGAGCGCGGGGCCGCCATGCCCTTGCGGCGAAGTAAAGGAGGAGGGGGCGGCCGCAGGCCGACGCCGGGGGACATTCGCAGGCAAGGGTATGGCGGCCCCGCGCTCGCCCCACCGGCAGCCGCTGTTAAGCGACCTTCGCCGGCAAGGGCGCGGCGGCCCCGCGCTCGCTCCACCGGCAGCCGCGTCTGCTTCACGGAGCAGAACCGTTATTCCGGCAACAACGACCCACGATACGCGACGATCAATCCGACCAGCGGCGCGGCGATTTCCACATCGAATACGAACCGGCCGTCCACTTCGGTCTCGAAGGTGGTTCCCTTCGGCAGCAGCGCGTTGGGCAGCAGTATGCCCAGGCAGGACCAACGCCGCGGCACCAGCGACAGCCGGTCGCCTTCCACCACCAGTGCCAGGGCGACGTCGATCAGGCCGAAGCGCTCCACCAGCAGTGCATCGTTGCGCCCTGCCCCGCGCCGTTGCCACGAGGTGAAACGCCGGCCGCTGAAATCGCGCGTCCAGCGCTCGCCGCCGTTTTCCGGATGGAATGCGACCGTCACCGGCACGTTCGCACCGGCGGGAGGGAAACCGATCACGGCCGCGATTGCCCGCGCCAGCATGCCGCTGCCACGACGAACCTGCGACACCCCGCTCCAGCGCCGTGGTTCGCTCCCATGGTGCAGCGCCTGCACCTGCGGTGGCAACGTCGCGAACGCGCTGCCCAGCACCTGCCGGTACAGGCTCGCGCCCGCGTCCTCGCGGCGGAAGCCGGTATGGATGGAACGTCCGTCGAACAGCGCCTGGTAATCGGACAGTTCCAGCGCATGGATCGCGGCCCGCGCGCCCGGTGCCGGGCGCTCGCCATTGAGCAGCTTGCGGATCACCGCCTCGATCGCCATTGAGGGAATGTAGGGACCATCGTCGCCCTCGGCCAGCAGGTGCCAGCTCAGTTCGCACGGCTCGCCATCGCGCAGGCCCTGCGCGCGCACGTACATGCCGCCGCGGTGCTCGCCGAACTTCATCAGGTTCAGCACGCTGTAGAACAGGCGCGACAACGGCACCAGCGAAGGCAGCCTGAAACGCGCACGTGCCCGGGCCAACAGATTGAGCACGCGGTGCAGCACCTCCGGCACGGGGCCTGCGCCCATCCAGATGTCGGTCAGCGTGGGGTGCTCGGGCGGGATCACCTGCAGGTCGGGCACATCCACCAGCGAGAAATGCAGGTTGCGCAGCGGCAGCTTGCCGGGCACCGCGATGGTAAAGCGACGGCTCTCCGCCAGGCCCACGCCGTGCCCCCGGCGCCCGTCGCGCTGCAGCTTCACGGGCGCGCCCGCGTAGCCCACCACCGCGCGCATCACGTTCAGGCCGATGCCCGCGTAGGGCGACGGCGCGATGCCCCCCTCCACCGCGACCAGGTCCATGGTGTTGGCCATCTCGCGCAGCACCGCCGCCGTGAGCACCGGGAAACTGCTGACCCCCGACAGCACGAACACGCCCGCCGCGCGCGCCTGCGCATCGAACTGCGCCACATCGAACACGAAGTCGGCCGCGTCGGCAAAATCGAGATACGGAATGCGCGCCGCGATGCAGGCTTCCACCACCTGGTAGCGCTGCTCGCCATATTCCTGGAACGGTCCGGAGGCATCCACCACCAGGTCGGGCTGCTCGGCCTGCAGCGCCGCTGCAATCTGCTGGCGATCCATGACCCGGGGGCGCACCCGCGGTGCACCTTCGTAGTTGTCGCAGAAGGCCTGCGCGGCCTGCGCATTGCGCCCGCAGATGAGCAGTTCGATGCCTGAAAGATCCGACAGCAACCGGGCCAGGCGCCCGCCAAATACTCCGTACCCGCCCAGAATCAGGATCTTCAAGATCACGCCATCCCTGCAGCTGAATTCGCCTGCGCTACTTTACCCGTCGCAGGTGGTTGGGACGCCGCGGCCCACCCGGCGGGCGCGGCTTGAACGGTGGCTGCCCGCGCCAGTAGCGGATCAGCAGCCAGCCAAACAGCATGCCGCCCAGGTGTGCGAAATGGGCGATGCCCGGCTGCCACGACGTGGCACCCATCACCAGTTCGGTGATGCCGATGACGATCACGAAGGTGCGTGCCTTCATCGGGATCGGCGGGAACAACAGCATGACCCGCTGGTTGGGGAACAGCATGGCGTAGGCCATCAGCAGGCCGAACACCCCCCCGGATGCGCCAATCACCGGTGCCGGGTCGGCCAGCAGCGTGCCCACCATCAACTGGCAGAGGCCGGCACCGGCCACGCAGACCAGGTAGTAGGTCAGGAAGCGCTTCTCGCCCCAGGTCTGTTCCAGCGGCGCACCGAACATGAAGAGCGCCAGCATGTTGAAGAACAGATGGCCCACACCACCGTGCAGGAAGCCGTAGGTCAGCAGCTGCCACGGCTGGAAATTGCCGCCCGGCGAGAACGGATCGAAACCGCCGCGCAGCGGTTGCAGCATGAACGGCTCGAACGTGCCGTAGCCGAGCAGGAACGGCTGCTGCAGCAGGAACAGCACGACGTTGGCGATCAACAGTGCCTTGGTGACGGTGGGCAATCGCGGAAACATGGGGACATCCTTTGGAACCGCGACCATCATAGCCGCGCCGAAGGCGCGGCGTGGTAGTGCCGGCCGCTGGCCGGCTATTGGTCCTTCAGCCCGGCCCCCACAATGCCGCATCCAGTGCATCGCCGGCAGTGCGCGGCATGTGCTTCACCCGGCCGCGCTCCATGACCACGCCTTCGGCGCGCAGCCGCTGGCTCTGCTCGCGCCAGCCGCGCGAGCCTTCCGGCATGGCGATGCGCCCGTCCGAGCGCAGCACCCGGTGCCAGGGCAGGTCCGGGTCGTCATTCATGCCCAGGACCCGCGCCGTCAGTCGGGCCCGGCCCGGCAGCCCCGCCTTGGCCGCGACCTGCCCGTAGCCCATCACCTGCCCGCGCGGAATGGCGCGGATCACCGCCAGGATGCGTGCGCGCGCCTGCGCCGCCGGATCGTCGGCGGGATCTGCCGGCGCGGTGGCCGCGCGCGGGCTCACGCGCGTACGCGGCTGACCAGCAGCACGCCGACCAGCACCAGCACCGTCCCCAGGATCTGACCCGGGCCCATGGGTTCGTCGAGCAGCCATAGACTCATCACAATGGTGGACACCGGCCCGAGCATACCCACCTGGGCGGCCAGCGACGAGCCGATCCGCTTCACCGCCAGCATGATCGCCATCACCGGCAGCACCGTGCAGACCGTGGCGTTGATCAGTGAGAGCCAGTACACCGGCTCCGGTGCCTGCAGCAGCGCGGGCAAGGGGTGCAGCACGGCGAAGTGCAGCACGCACAGCACACAGGCCACGCAGCTGGCATAGGCAGTCAGGCGGATCGCACCGATACGCGCCACCACCTGCCCACTGCCGAACAGGTACAACGCGTAGCTCAGGGCGCTGGCAAACACCAGCACGCTGCCCAGCACGATGCGCCCGCCTTCCAGCCGCAGGTCATGGCCGAAGGCCAGCAGCACGCCCAGGTAGCTCAGCACCAGCGCCGCCAGTTGCCAGCGACCGGGCCGCTTCTTGAGCAGCACCAGGCTGATCAGCAGCACCAGGGTCGGGTTGAGATACAGGATCAAGCGTTCCAGGGTCACGCTGATGTACTGCAGTCCCTGGAAATCCAGCAGGCTGGACAGATAGTAGCCGGTGAAGCCCAGCCACAGCACGCGGCCGCGATCGGCCCAGGACAGTGCCGTGGCCCGCCGCGCCGACCACACGGCCAGCAGCGCGAACAACGGGAACGCCATCAGCATGCGCAGCGCCAGCAACGTGGTGGCATCCACGCCGTGGCGGTACGCCAGTTTCACGATCACCGCCTTGCCGGACGCGGCTATCGCACCGACGGCGGCGAGCAGAATCCCGGACGCGGCCAGGCGTGGGGAAGAGGTAGGGAGCGCATGTGCGGACATCGGCGATATTGTCGCACCGGCAACGACCCGTAGAGCCACCCCTTGGGTGGCTGCGTTCCCATCGGGGTGCTGATGCGCATCAACGCATCAACACCACCTCTTCCGCGCTGGTGGGGTGAATGGCTACGGTGTCGTCGAACTGCGCCTTGGTCGCCCCCATCTTCACCGCTACAGCGAAGCCCTGCAGGATCTCGTCGGCGGCTTCGCCGAGCAGGTGCACGCCCACCACGCGCTCCTCCTCACCCACGCAGACCAGCTTGAACAGGCTGCGCTGGGTGCCGTCGGCCAGGGCCTGCAGCATCGGGCGGAAGTTGCTGCGATAGACCCGCACGTCGCCGTGGCGCGCGCGCGCCTCTTCCTCGCTCAATCCCACCGCGCCCAGCGCCGGGTGCGAGAACACCACGCTGGCCACGTTCTCATAGTCCATCTTCGCCTGCGGCTGGCCGCCGAACAGGCGGTCCATCAGCTTGCGCGCCGCCGCGATCGCCACCGGGGTCAGGCCGACCTTGCCGGCAATGTCGCCCACGGCATGCACGCTCGGTACGGCGGTGGTCTGCCACGCATCGACCTCCACCTCGCCCTTGTCGCCCACCACGATGCCCAGCGCCTGCAAGCCCAGGCCGTCGCTGTTGCCGCGTCGGCCCGTGGCGAAGAACACCTCGTCAAAGCGCGCCTCGGCCGGGCCATCATGGCCGTAGGCGATGAGGTCACCCCCCTCGCGGCGCAGCTCGCGCAGGCGGTAGTTGAAGTGCAGCTGCACCCCCTGATGGCGCAGGTTCTCGGCCAACTGCGCGGTCAACTCCGCGTCGAACCGTTCCAGCAACCGCTCACCGCGCACCAGCAGCGTCACCCGGCTGCCCAGCGCCTGCAGCAGGCCGGCCAGCTCCACGGCAATGTACCCACCGCCCACGATCGCCACGCGCTCCGGAGCGCCGCACAGGTTGAAGAAGTCGTCCGACACCGAGCCCAGTTCCGCGCCGGGAATGTCCGGCCGCTGCGGGTGCGCGCCGGTGGCGATGAGAATGTGCGCGGCGGTGAGCTGCACGCCATCGCTGCAGGCCACCGTATGCGCATCGAGCAGGTGCCCCTTGCGCGGCACCCGCACCACCCTCGTCTCGTCCAGGCGCTTGAGGTAACTGGCGTGGATGTTGGCGATATACGCCTGGCGATGCACCACCAGTTCCTTCCAGTCCAGCGCCGGCCGCACCGGCACGTCGAAGCCCATGGCCGCCGCCAGGCCGATTTTCCCGGAGAGATCGGCGGCCAGCCACATCGCCTTCTTGGGCACGCAGCCCACGTTGACGCAGGTACCGCCGAGTTCGCCCGGCTCCAGCATCGCCACGCGTTGGCCATGCTGCGCCGCGCGGAAGGCCGCTGCCAGTCCGCCGGAGCCACCGCCCAGCACGATCAGGTCATAGTCGTATTGCGTCGTCATGGGCGTCAGCATGCCATGTCCCGCCGCGAGTCATGCGTGAGGACCCCATCGGCATGCGGCGGCTCAGCGCCGCAGCGGTGGCCATTGCCCATACGTCATCGCGCGCCAGATCCACTCCAGCGGACCGAAGCGGAAACGGCGAAGCCACGCATGGCTGAGCAGCACCTGCAGGGCAAACAACAGCAGCGCAAACGGAATCTGCCAGGCGCGCGGCATCGTTTCGAACGCGCCCAGCCCGTAGCCGTAGAACAGCCAGGTGCCCACCAATGACTGCAGGATGTACTGGGTCAGCGCCATCCGGCCCATCGGCGCCAACCCGCGCAGGCGGTGCCGCCACTGCACGATCCAGGCCAGGTAGCCGAGGCACATCAGCAGGCTGGCCAGCGACGACAACGCGTAGGCCGCGCCGGTGGACGCAGTGAACGTGCCCGGTGCGAGGTACGGCACCCACAGCGCGCTGAGCAGCATCAGCGCCAGCCCGCAGGGCAGCGCGCCCCAGCGCAGCCGCCGGTACAGGGGCTCGAAGCGGGCCGGGTCGGCCAGCGCACCGCTGCGCGCGAACCAGCTGCCGATCAGGAACATGCCCAGCACTTCCGGACCGATGATCAACGCCCCGGACAGTGACACGCCAAGATCGCTTGCCCGCTGCGCCACGGCCTGGGCGAAGCTGCCATGCCCGTACACCTGGCGCTGCAGTTCGATGGCCTGCTGGCCCTTCGCGATGGCGGTGCGCAATGCGGTGTCATCACCCTCCACCGGTGATGACAGCCCCAACAGCGCGCCCATCAGCAGCATCATCATCGCCGCACACAGATAGGTGGACACGCCCATCGCCGGCAACCAGCGCTGCGGTGCCTCGCGGCACGCCAGCAGCGGCAGCGACACCAGCGCGTAGATCACCAGGATGTCGCCAGACCAGATCAGCAGTGCGTGGCACAGGCCGATCACCAGCAGGCCCGCGCTGCGCCGCAGATAGAACGTGGTGAAATCGCGTCGCGCCGCCTCGGCGCGCTGCGCCATGATCGCGAAACCGGCGCCGAACAACAGCGAGAACAGGGTGAAGAACTTGCCCTGCACCAGCACGTAGACCAACGCATCGACGACGTAGTCCAGCCCCTGCCAGTGCGGATCGATCCCGGTGAAGGCCAGGTCCAGCGGCCCGCTCAGCGCCTCCATGTTCATCATCAGGATGCCGAGCAGCGCCACCCCGCGCAGGATGTCGATGACGTCGATGCGGTCGCCGATGGCCACCGGCTGGAGGGGTTGGAGAGCAGGCTTCACGGGGGACTCGCGTTCCAGGCCGGACAGTATGCCGTCGCGTTCCAGCACGCGCCCGGCGTTTCGGGGATCCGGATACGCAACGGCCCGCCGAAGCGAGCCGTTGCATCACACGGACGAAGCAGCACTCAGTGCTGGTGGCCGCCGTCGCCGTGCACGTGGCCGTGCTCCAGTTCTTCAGCCGCCGCTTCGCGCACGTCAACGATCTCCACCGAGAAGTGCAGGTCCTTGCCGGCCATCGGGTGGTTCAGGTCGACGTCGACCACGGTCAAGCCAACCTTCTCGACGGTGACCGCACGCGGGCCGAAGTTGGTCTGCAGCACCACCTGCGAACCCGGCACCAGCTTCTCGTTGCCGAAATGCTTCTTGGGCACGCGCTGGGTCAGGCCTTCCTTGCGCTCGCCGTAGGCGTCGGCCGCCTTGACGTCGACCTCGAAGGTCGCGCCGGCTTCCTTGTCCATCATGGCGTTTTCCAGGCCCGGGATGATGTTGCCGTGGCCGATCAGGATCGCCAGCGGATCACGGTCCCTGGAGCTCTCGATCGGCTCCTGGCCCTGCTCGGCAACGGTGTAGTGGAAGCGGACGACGCGGTCTTTTTCGATCTTCATGCGGAACTCTTGTTCTGGAGGCTGCCAAGGCAGACGAGTGGGACGGGTTGTCGCCCGCCGGATACGCCGCCATCATGACGGCCTTCTGAGGCCGCGCATTATCCGGACATCATGCACATGACGCCAGTTCCGCGCTTGATCCGCTCTGTTGCCCGGGTTGCCTCCCTGCTCGCGCTGGCCCTGCTGGCGGCCTGTGGCGGCGGCAAAACCACCCGTCCCAGCCCGCCGCCGGCCTCGACCCAGGTCTGGCCGACCGTGGTGCCCAATGACCCGCAGGCCGCCAACGCGGTGCTGATGCGCGCCATCGGCCTGGTCGGCACGCCCTACCGCTACGGCGGCAACACACCGGAGACCGGGTTCGACTGCAGTGGGCTGGTTGCCTATGTCTATCGGGAAATGCTGGACCTGAAGCTGCCGCGCACCTCGCGCGATCTGGCCGCGGTGCAGGGTCCGAAGATCGATCCGCAGCGGCTGGCGCCCGGCGACCTGGTGTTTTTTGGTGACCGCGGCAACGTGTTCCACGTCGGCATCTACGTGGGTGAAGGGCGCTTCGTGCACGCCCCCAGCACCGGCGGAACGGTCCGGCTGGACTCGCTGTCCGGGAGCTACTGGAAACAGCACTACACGGGAGCGAAACGCGTCCTTCACTGAAATGAACAGGGGGAAGGGTCAAAAATGTGAGGTCCGTCACATTCATGTAAACGGAAATTTAACGAAATTTGTACCTAATCACACGTCTTACACGGCATCATCACCCATCGTTTTTATTCAGTGACCGCCGCGTGACGACAGCCGACCTGACGTACCAAGGCCAGACCGCCGCTTCCAGGCGTATCGCCCGCCCCGCTTTTCTCGCCTTCGCCCTCTGCCTGGCCAGTGTTCCGGCTTGGGCACAGACCGCGCCGACGGCCGTCATCGACGCCGCGCAGGTCGCCACCGGAACTCCGGTTGAAGTCTCCGCCGCCGCCAAGCCGAAGGCTGACGCGCCGGCCCGCAGCAAGGCCGATGCCGCTGCCAGCGCCACCCTCGCCGCCCTGCTTCCGCACCTCGCGGCCAACGACACCATTCCGCTGATGGACCGCTCGGCCATGTTCGCCGGCGATCTGAGCCGCCTGCTGGCCAACTATGACGCCAGCACGGGCGCTACCGGTGCCGTGGTCGGCGGTGCCGCCGACAATGGCAAGGTGCAGTCGCTGCTGCGCCGCGCGATGACCCTGCTGGGCACGCCGTACCGCTGGGGCGGCACCTCGCCGGACAGCGGCTTCGACTGCAGCGGGCTGGTCGGCTATGTGTTCCGCACCGCGCTGGGCATCGAGCTGCCGCGCGTCTCGCGCGAGATGGCCCATGACGGCGAAGCCGAGCTGATCAACGACCGCAATGCGCTGGCCGCCGGCGACCTGGTGTTCTTCGGGCGCAAGGGCCGGGTTGACCATGTCGGCATCTATGTCGGCGAAGGCCGCTTCCTGCACGCCCCCAGCACCGGCAAGGACGTCCGCGTGGACAGCCTGGTCAGCGGTTACTGGAGCGGCAAGTTCATGCAGGCCCGCCGCGTCGAGCTCTGAGCCGGGCGGCCCGCCCGCCCCGCCTGAAGGCCGCTGCCCTGCAGCGGCCTTTTTCGTTTGGGGCGTCCGCGGTGGCCGCTGGCGGTGCCAACCGGCGTTGTTCCTTCTGTCGTAGCAGGAATTCCCTGCGTGCGATCTGCCCCATCCAGCGACGGAGGGGCCGTTGATCCCGGCGTGGGGCGGCACGGCTGGGGGACGCTGACCAGGAGACGCCGCCCGGGAACTTTCAAGTGAAGGTGACGCATGGCGGCAGTCCCTGATTTCCCGGCCCGGTGTGTAATCTGGTTTGGGCACCCCCACGCGGCTGAGCGCGCCGCATTGGCTGCGGCCGGTTGGCAGGTGCGCGGCGTGGCCAGCAACGAGTGTGTGGCCATTGGCATGCGCAGCAACGATCTGATCGTGGGGCTGCTGGATCTGCGCGACGATGCGGCCCGCAATGTCGACCACCTGCAGGCCCTGCTCGACCAGCACCGGCATATGCGCCTGCTGGCAATCCTGCCGGCGGGCCCACGCCCCTCGCACCCGCAGTTGCAGGCGTTGCTGGGATACTGCGTGGACACCTATACGGCACCGCTGGACCTGCCGCAGCTGGTGCAGCGCCTGCTGCAGCTGGCCGACGGCGACCAGGCACGGTCACCCGCCGGTGCGCAGGCGCTGGTCGGGGACAGTGCGGTGCTGCAGGTCGCGCGGGCGGCGTTGCGCAAGTTCGCGCCGGTGGAGCTGCCGGTGCTGATCACCGGGGAGACGGGCACGGGCAAGGAGCTGGCGGCGCAGGCGCTGCATGCGCTCTCGCCGCGCCACGCGCGGCCCTTCCTGGCGGTGAACTGCGGGGCGATTCCTGCGGCGCTGGTGCAATCGGAACTCTTCGGGCATGAGCGCGGGGCCTTCACAGGTGCGGCGACGCGGCGGCTGGGTCTGTTCGAGACGGCCAGCGGCGGCACGGTATTCCTGGACGAGATCGGGGACCTGCCGCTGGACGCGCAGACGAATCTGTTGCGGGTGCTGCAGGAGGGCACGATCGAGCGTGTGGGCAGCAATCATCCACAGTCGGTGGATGTGCGGGTGGTAGCGGCCACGCATGTGGACCTGGAGCAGGCGGTGGAACGCGGACAGTTCCGTCGCGATCTGTTCTACCGGCTCAATGTGCTGCGCCTGCCGATGCCACCGCTGCGCGACCGTGGCAGCGACATCGTGCTGCTGGCGGAACACTTCCTGGCCAGTTTCCGCCACCGGCATGTCACGCGGGCACGCGGCTTCACCACGGACGCGCGGCAGGCGCTGATGCATTTCAACTGGCCGGGCAATGTGCGGGAGCTGCTCAATCGGGTGCAGCGGGCGGCGATCGTAAGCGAGGCGGAACTGATCGGGGTGGCGGATCTGGAGCTGCTGCCACCGCAGGTGGAGATGCCGCAGCGGCTGCTGCACGATGCTCGCCAGGCGGCCGAGCGCGATGCGCTGCTGCACGCGCTGCGCCAGAACGCATTCAACATCACGGCCTGCGCGCGCACGATGCAGGTCTCACGGGTAACGGTGTACCGCCTCTGCCGCAAGCATCAACTCGCCTTGCCCGAGCTGCGCTGAACGTTCAATGCAAACGCCGAACGCTCTGGTCTGCGGTCTTCTGGAAGCTTGGTGCAGGATCTTCGATCGGGTTCATCGCGCGCGTTGAGTGCCCCGTCGCGGCCGGCAGGCCCCTATGCAAATGTCCCCCGGCGTCGGCCTGCGGCCGCCCCCTCCTCCTTTACTTTGCCAGGGACCTACCGGCCGCGACGGGGCTCGGCTTGCGGTTCGCAATGGAAAGCGGAAGTCAGGGTGCAACGCCGGTGGGTCGGGTGCCGGGGCGCCTTGCCCTTGTAGGCGAAGTAAAGGAGGAGGGGGCGGCCGCAGGCCGACGCCGGGGGCGTCGCCGGAAAGGGTAAGGCGGCCCGGCGCTCGATCCACCGGCAGCCGCTGTTGAGAAAGGGTACGGCGGCCACGCGCTCGCTCCACCGGCAGCCGCGTCTGCCCGATTTCGCTCAAAGCATGTACG
Organism: Stenotrophomonas sp. KH_036_B; assembly: GCF_057839485.1. Taxonomy (NCBI): domain Bacteria; kingdom Pseudomonadati; phylum Pseudomonadota; class Gammaproteobacteria; order Lysobacterales; family Lysobacteraceae; genus Stenotrophomonas; species Stenotrophomonas sp. KH_036_B. Next base: position 3,037,077 of record NZ_CM174491.1, read on the forward strand.
GCACCTTGAATGCCAGGGTGAAGTCCGGGGCGTCCGGGGTCAGGCCGATGCCGAGCAGGCTGACCAGCGTGGTGTTCTGGTTCAACGCGTAGGTGATGCCCAGGTTGAGGGTGGCGGCGTTGGCGTCGCTGCCCACGATCTTGACCCACTGGCCGCCCTGGAAGCGGGTGGACGCGCGGGCGCTGAGCTTGTCGCTGAAGGAGATGCTCAGGCTGGTGCGTTCGTTGAACGCGAACGCGACGCCGGCGCCGAAGTAGATGGAGCCCCCCAGCTTCACGTCACCCGGGTTCACGGTGTCGGGGTTGGCGTCGAGATCATCGAAGCTGCGCTCGAACGAATGGATGTAGCCAAGGTTGGCGAACAGGATGGCGGGGTCGGCGGTCTTGACGGCGGACAGGCCGACGTTGGCCTGCCACACGCCGTTGCCGGTGGGTTGCTGTTCGGGCACGGCGAAACGGATGAAGTCGTCGTCGTCGCGCTCGAGCACCTTCCAGTCCACGCCATAGGGTGCGCGGCCGGTGGGTGCGGTGGCGCCCACGGTCAGCACCGTTTCAGGCCAGCGGCCGTGTTCGGAGAACAGTTTGTAGTTGCCGCTCAGGCTCACGTCGCCGATGCCGTTGCCGGTGGTTTCTTCCTGGGCAATGGCCGCGGCCGAGCCGCCGGCGCCGCCCTTCTGGAAGACGGTCTTGCGCGCCAGGTAGGGCACGTCCAGGTTCAGCGCCAGGCGTGGGGTGAGTCCCCAGCGCGCGGCCACGTTGTAGGTCAACGAGTCGGACTCGACGTTCTCGATGGCGATGTTGCCGAGGAAGATCGCATCCAGGGCAAGGAAGCCGTTGAGGGTGAGCTGTTTGCGGTCGTAACGCGAATAGCTGAGGCTGTTTTCGATGGTGAAGCGACGGGTGAACAAGGTCGCGGTCTGTTGCTTGACGTCATCCACGCTGCGCCGCGAAGCCTGTTTGGCCTGCTGGGCTTCGGCGGCGCTGCTGGCATAGCCGTCGCCGGTAGGCGGTGCCGCTGCGGTGGACGGCAGGGGTTCGGAGGGCGCGGCGCCGGCGATCGGCGCGGTCTTGCCGGTCAGGCGGGCCTGCATGGCCTGTACCTGCATGTCCAGTTCGCGCAGGCGGCGTACTTCCTGGGCGTAGTTGGCCTTGAGCAGCTCCAGCTGCTGGATGAGTGCCTTGACGTCGGCTTCGTCGTTCGGTGTGGCTGGCGCGGTCTGCGCGTTCGCCGCCGCCGACATCACCAGTGCCAGCGCCGCCAGCGCCAACGGTGTCGTGTGTATCGAGGTGTGCATGTCCCTGCCCTACGGTTCTGTGTCGTTCCCCCCGCCCGGCCGTGGGTTACTGGCCGGGACCCATGCCAACGCCGCGGACAAGCGTCATCGCCTGGGCCACGTTCTGGTTCAGCGATCCACTGCTGGCCAGCGTCTGCCGGACCAGGTCGATCTGCATGCGGTTGCTGACAGACTGCCCATCGCTGGTGACCGCGATGCTCTGGCCAACGCTGCCGCTGCGGATCCACTGCTGCACGGAGCCAATGCCCTGGATCTGCAGCTGCACGCTGGCACCGTTGCCGTCCCGCTGTGCAAGAGCGCTCACGCCGCCCTGCTGCGCGCTGACCTGTGGTGCGCTCTGCTCGGTGGCGGCCGGCGCGTTGCCGTCGCGCACGTTCAACTGGGTGGCATTGCTGGCCACGTTGTTGTCACCGGCCACCTGGATGCTCTGGGTGAGACCGGCCACGTTCTGCAGGCCGCTGGAATCCACGCTGCGCCCGGGCGTGACCGGCAGCGGAGCATCCGGCGCGGTCACCACCACGCTGGGCGTGAAGCTGACCTTGGGCGTGTTGCCGCCGTGGCTGAAGTCCATGCCGAGCGTCAACGCGCTCTGCGCGGACTGGTTGCCGGCCTGCCATTGCGAAATCATGGTGACGCCGAACCAGGCCACGGCATTGCCGTTGACCGTATAGCGCCCGCGCATGAGGTTCAGTTCCGGATCGGGGATCTCATTCAATCCCTTGCCGGGGCGTCCCTGCTCCTGGGGTGCTGGTGCATCGGCGGCGTGCGCCGGGGCGACGCCCATCAGGGCGAGGAGCAATGCACTGTGCGTCCAGATTGCGTTGTTCATGGTGCCTCCTAGAACAGATCGGCATGGGTGAAACCGAAATCCACCAGCTCTGCGTCGGTGATCGGGCCCTGCCGTGCATACAGCGACCGCGCGCTCGGCCGTTCGCCGGGCTGCAACAACACCGTGTTGCGGTCGAAATCGCTACCGATTACGACGAACACGGCGCGCGACGGCCATGATTCGAGAAATTCGCTGACTGGAATGCTGCGGTTGCCCAGGATCGGGTCGGCCACGTCCACCAGATCACCGCGGACCTGCTTGAGGACCACGAAATGGCGGAAGCCCCGCACATCCATCAACACCAGCCCGGGCACGCGCAGGGAGCGCAGGCGCTCTTCGTTGACGCGGTAACCGCGTCCGCGCATGCCCATGGATTCGACGTAACGCTTGATGTCCAGCAGCGAGAATCCCCGCTGGTGGACCAGTTGCGGGTCCGAGACCCCCATCATGCCTTCGATCACCGTGCCCTCGTCGGCGTCCAGGTGGTAGGCATAGCGCAGGAGCGTGGCCAGGGCGGCCGCACCGCAGCTGTAATCGGTGTGTTGCCGTACCACGTTGCGGAAACGGCGTTCCTGCATGCTCTCCACGCGCTGGGTAAGGACCGCGCCGTTGGGCAGCACGCCGCTGAAGGCGACGTCACCGGCACGCGAAGCGCCCACCGGCAGCATCAACAGCGACAACGCGCAGCACAGGGCTCGGGTCGACCACATCGGCATGGCTCCAGAAAAAGGAAGGAGCCCCTGCCCCAAAGGGGGAGGATGGAACAGGGGCTCCCGGGGGCCCGGCCATTGGCGGATGGCCGGGTTTGTTGCGCTCAACGCGTGTTGCTTGCGAAAGCGGACAGACTTACTCGCCGCCGCCCGGGGTCGGGCCGCCGGTGGACGGCTGGGCCACGGCCAGTGCCAGTGCATTGGACTGCAGGTTGCCCGAGCCGGAGGCGACGTTGACGCCGATGTTGCCGGAGGCGCCGGAGAACGCACTGCCGGACAGCGAAGCGTTGTTTTCCGCGTTGACGTTCACCCAACGGGTGGTGCGCACGGTGCCGCTCAGGCTGGCGTACAGATCGGCGATGCCCACTTCGACAAAGCCCAGCTGGCCCTCTTCATCCGTATCGAAGGCAATACCACCTACGCCTTCGTTGTACGGGTTTGCGGTTGCATTCTGGATCTCGTTGTCCATGTCGAGATGCCCGGTGCTGTCGCCGCCCGGATGCGGCAGCTCGCCTTCCCAGCTGTCCAGGTAGTAGTTGTCCTTCTGGTACGCGTTGCCGCGGCCCTCGTAGACACCGCCGCCGACGGCCAGCGTGCCACCGGCAACACGGCCACGCATGGTGACCTCGGTGGTGTCGGACAGGGCGCGCATGTAGCCCGCGTTCTCCACGCTGTTACCCGAGGAAACCTGGTTGGAACTGATGCTGGACGTTGCATAGGCGGCGGTGGCCACCGAGGCGGCGAGCGCGTTCTTCTGCTCGTTGTTGTTGCCCGCCGCGACATTGGCACCGATGTTGCCGCTGGCATTGCTGAAGGCATTGCCACTCAGGCTGGCGTTGTTGGCCACGCCCTCGTTCATCGTGGTGTTGCCCGCACCATACTGGTTGACGAAGACCTCCGCGTCGGACATGCCGAAGCTGAAGGAGGCATCCGCGGCGGACAGCGAGGCCGCGTTGTCCTGCGCGTTGTTGTCACCGGCGGCCACGTTGAAGCCCAGGTTGCCGGAGGCATCGGAACCGACGTCTTCACTGATCGACGCGTTGTTGTCCAGCAGCGCGTTGGACGCTTCGTTGTTGGTGATCGACTGGCGGTTGTCGATGATGGCGATCGCCGCCGAATCCAGGTCGATCGAACCGGTGATTTCCGGGTCACCCGAGAAGCTGATGTCCGAGCTCAGCCGGAGATCCTTTTCCAGGTTCACGTCAACGCCGTGGTTGTTCTTTTCCTGGCGCTCGTCGGCCTGGATGTTGCTCGTCTTATTGACGTTTTCGTTGACGGTGACGTCACGGGTGCGGGTCACGTTGTCGGTGGTGTTGCTGCTGGAATTGCGGGTGCTGTCGTTGCTGGTGGTGGTGCTGGTGTTGCGCACCCGGGTGCGGGAATCCCAATCATTGCGGATGTTGGTATCGATGTTGGTGTCGATATCGGTGTTGATGCTGGTATCAACATCGGTATCGACATCGGTGTTTACGTTGGTGTTGAGGTTGGTGCGCGTTTCAACCACGTTGTGCAGGTGGTTGATGAATGCACTCTGGTTCTGGTTGTCCTGCGCGGCCGCCGAAGCGGACGCGGCAGCGGCGATGGCCAGTGCAAGTACGGTCCTGTTCATGGTGTTCATGGTGCCCTCTCTCTCATTACGACAATCGGGTGGATGAAACTACTCACGGGGTGGACTGCACCGAGATGCCCAGTTGGTTGGCGGTGACGTTGCCGGTACCCGCGATCTGATTGAGTTGCAGAACCCCGTCGAAACCCTGCAGCGCGGTGTCCTCCACGGCGACACTGCGGGTTCCGGCGGACCGACCGCTGTTGGCGGTGCCCTGCCCCCCTGCTGACGCAAGCGCCCCTGACGCGGCCAAGGCCTCGTCGTTCGTCTCGCGTATGCCCTGTTGCGCCAGCGTGGCGGTGACGACGTTGAGCGTCGCGTTGCCGGTGCCGCTGGCCTGATTGATCATGGCGACGCCCCTGGCGCCGTTGAATGCCTGCCCGCCGATGCTGGCGCTGGCGTCCAGCGCGCCGTCGGCACGCACGCGGTTGCCGGCGTGGCGCTGGCGCGCATCGATGTTGATGTGTGCGTTGTCGCCGTTGGCGATGCCCAGCAGGTTGGCCTGCAGGTTGAGATCGCCGGCGGCCATGTTGACGGTCATGGCGCCGTCGGCGCCGCTCAGCGCGCGGCCATCGATACGACTGTGGTTGAGGTAGGACAGCATCGCGGCGTAGTCGTCAGCCTGCTGCGCGCACAGCGGCAGCGGCAGGACCAGCAGCAGTGCCAGCGGCACCCGACGCATCACGCGATTCATTTGCCGGGCCCGCCTGCAGGCTGGCCAAGCGGGAACTGCGCCAGCGCTCCGCGCACCTGGTCACCGATGCCGCGGGTGGCATTGCCCACCGCGCCCATCGGTCCGTTGATGCTGTTGCTGAGGGAGTTGCCCGCCAGCACACCACCGTCGCCCGTGACCTTGCCCAGGCTGTTGGTCACGGTGGTACCGGTGACCCGCTCGACCGTGGTCTGTGGGTGGCCCAGGCCGGCGCCGGTGCTCGAGCCGAGCGAGGCGTAATCGTCGTCGCTCAGTTCGTCCATCCCCGCGGGCGTACCCAGGGCATTGGCCACTTCGCGCTTGGGCGAAGGCTCGGCAATCAGTGCCATACCGGGCGGTGCGGGCCGGTAGGCAGGCCGCGCGGACACATCACGCAGCAGCACCATCTCACCCGGCTGGGACTTGACCCCTTGCCGTGCGCCGGATGCCTGCACGACAGCCGGCGCCATCACCGCAACCACCAGCAACCATGCCACTGCGGTTTCCCTGCTGCGTACGCCAACGCTGTCCATTGCGACCTCCGATAATCATGCGGAGGGGATGGAGCAGTAATCGTGCCAACTCCGAGAGGCCCGGATGACGGGCGTTCCGCGCTCGACGCGCGGTCCCGCTGCAACGCAGGTGTTACACCCGTGTGCAGGTTCACGCGGCCTGAACACGGACGGCAATCGTGCGGGAACCGCGGCAGTACTGGCGTCCCGGCGTGGTGTATCAGCGGTGTTACACCGTGCGATACACCTGTCACACCGCGCAGTCAGCAAAACGAAGACGGGCCAGCATGTGCTGGCCCGTGTCTGTTCGAGGCGACCGCTGGCGCGCCGTTACCGCGATGTGGACTCTTCGCCCTCGTCCACGCCCAGGTTGGTCGAGGGGTTGTCGTAGACCGCGCGGTCGAGCAGGCCGGTTTCCTTGGCGACCAGCACCGGCACCAGCATCTGGCCGGTGACATTGGTCATCGTGCGCATCATGTCCAGGATACGGTCGATCGCGTACAGGTACCCGATGGTCTCCAGCGGCAGGTTGGCCGCGCTCAGCACCACCGTGGCCATCACCACGGCCGTGCCCGGCACGCCGGCCGTGCCGAAGCTGCCCAGCACCGAAGCGATCAGCACCACCACGTACTGCTCCGGCGTCAACGGCACCCCGGTGTACTGCGCGATGAACACCGCGCACAACGCCGGGTAGATCGCGCCGCAGCCATCCATCTTGATGCTCGCTCCCAGCGGCACCGCGAACGACGCATAGTCCTTGTTCACGCCCAGGTTGTGCGTGATCGAGCGCATCGCCGCCGGCATCGCCGCGAAACTGGACGAACTGACGAACGCCACCTGCATGCCCGGGGCCGCGCCACGGAAGAACTTCAACGGGTTCAGCCCATGTGCCAGCAGCAGACCGCCATACACCAGCACGATGTGCAGGGCGCAGGCAACGTACAGCGCGAGCACGAAGTTGCCCAGCGGCAGCAGCTTCTCGAACCCGTAGCTGCCCACCAGCCCCGCGATCAGGCCGAATGTCCCCAGCGGCGTCATCTCCAGCACGAACCGCGTGACCTGGATCATGATGTCGCTCATCTGCCCGGTGAGCTTGCGCGCCTCGGCGACCTTGTCGCCCAGCTTGACCATCGCAAAGCCCAGCAGGCCGGCGAAGAAGATCACCGGCAGGATCGAACCGCGGCCCGCCGCCAGCACCGTCTCGCCGGCGGCGTTGACCCGGGTGCCGATCCCGGTGAGGGCATAGAACACATTGGACGGCACCACGTCCATGAGCACCTTGACCACGCTGGGCACATCGCGCGGCGTGTAACCGTGGTCCATGCTCAGGCTCAGGGCGCCGGTCCCCGGCTGCATCACCGTGCCCACGGCCAGCCCGATCCCCACCGCCAGCGCAGCGGTGATGATGAACCAGAGGAAGGTACGTCCCCCCAGCGCGGCCACCGACTTCTGGCCGTGCAGCGAGGAGATCGCATTGATCACCGCGAAGAACACGAGCGGCACCGCGATCATCTTGATCAGCGTGACATACAGGTCGCCCAGCGGGCCGAACCAGACCTCGGCGGCGGGACCGAGCAGCCAGCCGGCCAGCGCGCCCAGCACGAAGCCGCCAAGTACGCGCTGCCAGAACGGGATCCGCAACCAGGCAGACACCAGCGTCATGAGCATTCCAGGGAGAGAGTGTGACAGCGTGCCACCTTAGCCCAAGCCGCCAGCGGGGACGAGACGTACAGGGAAAATCAGCGTGTCATCGGCGTGCCTTGCGGCGTTCTGCATAATGAACGCCCGTTTCATCAATGAGATATGCGCGTCCATGTCCCGTTTCACGCCTCTGGTGGCCGCCCTCGCCACCACCCTGCTGCTTGGCGCCTGCGCCACCTCCGCCCCCGCGTCCCGTGCCACTGCCGGCGCCCTCCAGGTCGATGTCCCGGCCGTGGCCCATCCCGCCGGTGAAACCCCGCAATGGTGGTACCGCAGCGGCGCGGCCCGCGCTGCCGGCAGCGGTGCGATGGATGGCCGCGCCAAGAACGTGATCCTGTTCCTGGGCGATGGCATGAGCCTGACCACGGTGGCCGCCGCGCGCATCTTCGAGGGCCAGCGCAACGGCAACCCGGGCGAGGAAAACCTGCTGTCCTGGGAGCGCTTCCCGGCCACCGCGTTCAGCAAGACCTACAACACCGACTCGCAGACCCCGGACTCGGCCGGCACCATGACCGCGATCACCACGGGCGTGAAGACCCACATGGGCGCCATCGGTGTGAGCGCGGGTACCCGCAACGACTGCGCCGACAGCCTGGGCAAGGGCCTGCTGACCTGGCTGCAGCTGGCCGACAGCGCGGGCATGGCCACCGGCGTGGTGTCCACCGCGCGCCTGACCCATGCCACCCCGGCGGCCACCTATGCCCACTCGCCTGAACGCAACTGGGAAAACGACGCCGACCTGCCGGCCGAGGCCAAGGCCGCCGGCTGCACCGATATCGCCCAGCAGCTGCTCTCCACCTCGCGCTACGGGCGCGGCCCGCTGGTGGCCCTGGGGGGCGGCCGTGGCGAGTTCACCACGGTGGAAGAACGCGACCCTGAATACGACGACAAGGTCGGCCAGCGCCTGGACGGGCGGAGCCTGGTGAGCGAATGGCAGCAGGCGCACCCGCAGGGCGCGTATGTCTGGAATGCCAGGCAGCTGCAGGCCGCCGCCAACGCCCCGGCCATCCTGGGCCTGTTCGAGCCGGACCACATGCGCTATGAGGTCGAGCGCAAGGACGATCCGTCCGGTGAGCCGAGCCTGGCCGAGCTGACCCAGGCCGCCATCGCCAACCTGTCGCGTCACCAGGAAGGCTACGTGCTGATGGTCGAAGGCGCCCGCATCGACCACGCCAACCACAGCGGCAACGCCTACCGCGCATTGAGCGATACGGTGGCCCTGTCCGATGCGGTGCGTGCCGCCGTGGAGGCCACGTCCGACCAGGACACCCTGATCATCGTCACTGCCGACCACTCGCACACGCTGAACTTCGTGGGCTACCCGGCGCGTGGCAACCCGATCCTGGGCAAGGTGAAGGACAAGGGCGGTGAAGACGGTACCGGCGGCCTGGACGTGGCCCGTGACGGCCTCGGCCTGCCCTACACCACGCTCAGTTACGCCAACGGCCCCGGCTATACCGGCGCCACCAACCAGCAGCCGGCCGGTCACAAGACCTACCCGCATAATCCGAGCAGCTTCGACCCGGCATCCGGTCGCCCGGATCTGAGCCATGTCGACACCGAGCATCCCGACTACATGCAGGAAGCACTGGTGCCGACCAAGAGCGAAACCCATGGCGGCGAAGACGTCGGCATCTGGGCGCGTGGCCCGGGCAGCAAGGCGGTACGCGGCACCATGGAGCAGAACGCGATCTACCACATGATCGTGCAGGCCACCCCGCGCCTGCGCGAGCGCCTGTGCAAGGCAGGCACCTGCGACGCCAAGGGCGTGCCGGTGGACCTGCCGGTCCCGACCGCGTTCGAACGCAAGGCAGCCGGCAACTGATGCCGCGCCAGCGCACAGCGCAGCCGACCGCCTGCTGCGGTCGGCTGCGCTGGCGCTGCTGCCGGCCGCTGACCGCCGGTGATGGCGGCCGATGCCGCCAGGACCGATACTGCCCCTCTGCCCGACACGTCCCATTCAATGCCCACTGCCCTGCCACCCGCCCCTGACCTGCCCGCCCCCGTGCTGGTGGGCTTCAGCGGTGGGCTGGATTCCACGGTGCTGCTGCACTGGCTGGCCCAGTCCACCGCACAGCGCGCGGCGGGACTGCATGCGGTACACGTGCACCATGGCCTGCTGGCCGATGCCGACCGCTGGGCCGCGCATTGCGAAGCGATCTGCGCGGCGTGGTCGATCCCGCTGCAGGTGATCCGCGTGGCCGTGCCGCGTGACAGCGGCGAGGGTCTGGAGGCCGCCGCACGGCATGTGCGCCGCGAGGCGTTCGCTCGGGCACTGCGCGAAGGCGAGCACCTGGCGCTCGCGCACCACCGCGACGACCAGGCCGAGACCTTCCTGCTGCGTGCCCTGCGTGGTTCCGGCGTGGACGGGCTGGCGGCGATCCGCGCGCATGCCCCGTTCGCGGCCGGCTCGATCTGGCGTCCACTGCTGCAGTTGCCGCGCAGTGACCTGCTGGCGCATGCCCAGGCGCACGCCCTGCAGTGGATCGAAGACCCCAGCAATGCCAGCGATGCCGCCGACCGCAACTTCCTGCGCCTGCATGTGCTGCCGCTGTTGAAGCAGCGCTGGCCGCAGGCAGATGCGGCCTTCGCCCGCAGCGCCGACTTGAGTGCGCAGGCGCAGCGGTTGCTGGACGCCTCCGACCACGACGCGCTGCGGCGTTGCACGGTGTCGCCCGGCGTCCTCGACTGCGCACGCCTGCAACGGCAGCCGCGTGAGCGCCGTGCGCGCTTGCTGCGGCAGTGGGTGCGCGGCTGCGGGCAGCCGCCGCTGAGCGCCGCCGGCGTGCGGGCGATCGAACGCGAGTTGTTGCCTGCGGCGCACGATGCCGATGCGCAGTTCGCCTGGCAGGGCGTGCGTATCCGCCATTGGCGGGGCCAGCTGTACCTGCTGCCGATGGCGCTGGCGCTGCCCTTGGACTGGAGCGTGCACTGGGACGGGACGAGCCCGTTGGCGCTGCCTGATGGCGGCGAACTTGCATTGGTGGGCAGCCCACGGTTGGCCGAACCGGTGCAGGTGAGCGCGCGCCGCGGCGGCGAGCGCATCCAGCTTCCCGGGCGCAGCCATTCGCATGCGCTGAAGGACCTGCTGCAACAAAGCGGGCTGCCGCCCTGGCAGCGCCGCCAGCTGCCGTTGCTGTACGCCGGCCCGACGCTGCTGGCAGCGGGCGACCGCGTGATTGCGGCACCGCTGCAGCAGTGGCTGGATGAACACAATGCCCGGTTGCGCTGGACGCCCGGCGCGGCGTGAATTGACCCCTCGCAGCTGGCGCATCACACTTGCCGCATGGCCAAGAAATCCCCCACTGACGCCTCCCCGGTCGCCCACTTCGAGCAGTCGCTGGAAGAACTGGAGCAACTGGTGGAGAAGATGGAAACCGGCGAAATGAGCCTGGAGCAGTCGCTCAGCGCTTACGAGCGCGGCGTGGGCCTGTACCGCCAGTGCCAGCAGGCGCTGGAACAGGCCGAGCTGCGCGTGCGCCTGCTGAGCGATCCGGCCCGCCCGGAAACGGCCGAGCCCTTCGACCCGCCCGGCCATGACGGTTGAGCCCACGTTCGCGCGGTGGCGCGACCGCATTGAACGCCAGCTCGACGCCAGCCTGCCGTCCCCGGAACACGCCCCGCAGCGCCTGCACCAGGCGATGCGTTACGCGGTGCTGGGCAGCGGCAAGCGCATGCGCCCGTTGCTGGTGTACGCCAGCGGCCAGATCTTCGGTGCCGACGAGCACGCACTGGATGCACCGGCCATGGCGGTGGAGCTGATCCACGCCTATTCGCTCGTGCATGACGATCTGCCGGCCATGGATGATGACGCACTGCGCCGCGGCCGCCCGACCACGCACATCGCCTTCGACGAGGCGACCGCCATCCTGGCCGGCGATGCATTGCAGACGCGCGCGTTCGGGCTGCTGGCCGACGCCGCACTGCCGGCACTGCTGCGCGTGCATTGCCTGCAGGCGTTGGCCCACGCCTCGGGCGCGGCAGGCATGTGCGGTGGCCAGGCGCTGGATATCGATGCCACCGGCCATGCGCAGCCGCTCGAAGACCTGCAGCGCATGCATGCGTTGAAGACCGGCGCACTGATCCGCGCGGCGGTACGCATGGGTGCCCTGTGCGGCGAGGCGCCGCAGGCCGACCTGCTGCAGTTGGACGATTTCGCCCACGCCCTCGGCCTGGCCTTCCAGGTGCGCGATGACATCCTGGATGTGGAAGCCAGTTCCGAACAGCTGGGCAAGACGGCGGGCAAGGACCAGGCGCAGGCCAAGTCCACGTTCCCGGCGCTGTTGGGCATGGACGGCGCGAAGGCCGAGCTGGCCGCGCTCAGCGAGCGCATGCACGAAAGCCTGTCCGGCTACGACGAACGCGCCGATGCATTGCGCGCGCTGGGACGCTTGGCGGTAGAGCGCAATCACTGACGGCAGGTGCCGACCGTGGGTCGGTACGGCAGCCACGCAGGGCGCAGCTCTACGGATGGGACAAAAAAACGCCCGGCATTGCCGGGCGTTTTTTTGTCGAATACCGACCAACGGTCGGTCTCTACCGTGGCCATTGGCGGGCACCGGGCGTTACCCGGTACACGCCAACGGTCACTTGATCAGGCGCAGGGTGAACGGGTAGCGGTAGGCTTCGCCGTTGTTGGCCTTGACGCCGGCCAGGATGCACAGCACCAGGTTGGCCACCCACACGGCCGCCAGCATCAGCGTGCCGATCAGCACCACAACCAGAATGCTGGACACGATATAGGCAATGGCAATGGTGATCTGAAAGTTCAGGGCTTCCTTGGACTGGTCGATCACGAACGGCTTGGTGGTGTCGTCCTTGTTGATCAGCCAGATGATGAGGGCACCGATGAACCCGGTGAAGATACCCAGCAGATGGGCCACCAGCGCCATGGTGCGCTGGTCGCTGGGAACCGGGCCGGCGCTGGTCGGCGGCGGCGGCGGGGCGGTGATGTTGTCGAATTCGCTCACGTGAAACTCCTTGTCCAGTGTATGGGTGGTGCATGGCAGGCTCCCCGCCTGCCGAGGCAGCTGGAACAGGATACGTCAATCGATGCCGTCAATCGTTACCGGCAACAGTCATCCGGCCGACGAGGATCGAGCCCACGTGCACGTGCGAGCGGCGGTCGATGTCGGTGCCCACCGCCTCGATGCTGGCGAACATCTCCTTGAGGTTGCCCGCGATGGTGATGCCGTCCACCGGGTACTGGATCTCGCCGTTCTCGATCCGGAAGCCGCCGGCCCCGCGCGAGTAGTCGCCGGTCACGCCATTGACACCCTGCCCCATCAGCTCGGTGACCAGCAGCCCCTCGCCCATCTGCCGCGCCATCGCCGCCAGGTCGAGATCGGCGCTCGCGCGTACCTGCAGGTTGTGCACCCCGCCGGCATTGCCGGTGGTGGCCAGGCCCAGCTTGCGCGCCGAATAGCTGCCCAGCACATAGCGCTGCAGCACCCCGCCGTCGATCAGCGACGAATCCCGGGTGGCCACGCCGTCGCCGTCGAACGCGGTCGAACGCAGGCCGCGGCGCAGCAGCGGCCGCTCGTCGATGGCAAACCAGTCCGGGAACAGCTGGGTGCCCACGCTGTCGAGCAGGAAGCTGGCGCGGCGGTACAGCGCGCCGCCGGAAACGGCGCCCAGCAGGTGCCCGATCAGCGACCGCGCCACTTCGGGGGAATACAGCACCGGCATCTGCGCGGTCGCCATCGAGCGCGGCTGCAGGCGTGCCACCGTGCGTTCGGCGGCGCGACGGCCGATCGCGGCGGCGTCTTCCAGATCCTCGCGGGCCAGCGCACTGCTGTACCAGCCGTCACGCTGCATGCCGTCGCCCTGCCCGGCGATGAGCGCGCAACCGACCGAGTGGTGGCTGCTGCGCTCGCGGCCGATGAAGCCATGCGAGTTGGCATACACCGACAGGCTGGTGGCGGTGGCCGCCGAGGCACCGTCGGAATTGCTGATGCGCGGATCGGCCTCACGCCCGGCCGCCTCACAGGCCAGGGCCAGGTCCACTGCCTGGTCAGCCTGCAACGCCCACGGGTGCCAGCCGTCCAGGTCCGGGAACTCGCGGGCCATCAGCGCGGGGTCGGCCAGGCCGGCCGCCTCGTCGTCCTCGGTGTGGCGGGCGATCGCGCAGGCCTGGGCCACGGTCGATTCCAGGCTGCCCGGCTGCAGGTCGGCGGTGCTGGCGCTGCCCTTGCGCTGGCCGAAGTAGACCGTCACCGCAATGCCGCGGTCACGGGTGGACTCCACCGTCTCGACCTCGCCCAGCCGCACATTCACGTCCAGACCGCGCTCCTCGCTGCAGCTCACCTCGGCCTGGGTGGCGCCCAGCGCCCGGGCCCGGGCCAGCAGCTGTTGGGAGATGTCGGCCAGCTGTTCCAGCCGGTGCAGGCTGTCATCGGCGGCGGGGGCTTCAGGGGAGATCACGTTCAATGCTTTATCCTGTACGGGTGAGTGCCAGGCGCAACGCGGGGCACAGTTCTGGATGTGGAAAGAAGACGATGCGCGGACGCGACGAAGAAACCGGTGAATTCCTTGATATCAGCCGCAGCCAGAACCGGCGCGACGCGCTGGATGTCCTGGCCCTGGGCGAAAAGCTGGTGGCACTGACCCCGGCCCAGCTGGCCCGTGTGCCGGTGCCCGAGGACCTGCTGCCGCATATCGCCGAAGCCAAGCGCATCACCGCGCATATTGCCCACAAGCGCCAGCTGGCGTTCCTGGCCAAGCACATGCGCCGCGAGGACGATGCCACGCTGGACGCGATCCGCGATGCGCTCGACGTCAACAGCGAAACCTCGCGCCGCGAAGTGGCCGCGCTGCACCGTGTCGAAGACTGGCGCGAGCGCCTGCTCAAGGACGGCGACAAGGCGCTGGGCGCACTGCTTGACGAATACCCGGACGCCGACCGCCAGCAGCTGCGTACGCTGGTGCGCAACGCCCAGGCCGAAAAGGCCAAGAACAAGCCACCGCGCGCGTTCCGCGAGATGTACCAGGTACTGCGCGCCCTGCTGCTGCCGGCCGCGCTGGGTCTGGATACGGTCACTGCCAGCCCCGACGCGGACGAGAACGAAGACGAAGACGGCGACGAGACCGCCGACGACTGAGCCCAGCGTCAAACGCGGTGTCGCCAGCGAGGGGCTGGCGCACGCTTGAGCGGGCGGGCAGGACACGTGCATCCCGGGCTCAGGCCTGGGTGCCGCCCACGGTGATGCCGTCGATCAGCAGCGAGGGTTGGCCCACGCCCACCGGCACACTCTGCCCATCCTTGCCGCAGATGCCCACGCCCTCGTCCAAGGCCAGGTCGTTGCCGATCATGCGTACCTTCTGCATGGTCTCCGGGCCGTTGCCGATCAGGGTGGCGCCCTTCACCGGCGCGGTCACCTTGCCGTCTTCGATCAGGTAGGCCTCGGTGGCCGAGAACACGTACTTGCCGCTGGTGATGTCGACCTGGCCGCCGCCGAAGTTGACCGCGTAGATGCCCTTCTTCACCGAGCGGATCATTTCTTCCGGGTCGTGCTGGCCGGCGCGCATGTAGGTATTGGTCATGCGCGGCATGGTCATGTGCGCGAACGATTCCCGGCGGCCGTTGCCGGTCGGGGCCACGCCCATCAGGCGCGCATTGAGCGAATCCTGCATGTAGCCGACCAGGATGCCGTCCTCGATCAGCGTGGTGCATTGGGTAGGATGGCCTTCGTCGTCGATGTTCAGCGAGCCGCGGCGTCCGTCCAGCGTGCCGTCGTCAACGATGGTCACGCCCGGTGCGGCCACGCGCTCGCCGATCCGGCCGGCGTAGACGCTGGTGCCCTTGCGGTTGAAGTCGCCCTCCAGGCCATGGCCGACCGCTTCGTGCAGCAGCACCCCGGGCCAGCCCGGGCCGAGCACCACCGTCATCACCCCGGCCGGGGCCGGGATCGCCTCCAGGTTCACCAGCGCCTGGCGCAGGGCCTCGCGCGCGAACCCTTCCGGCCGCCCATCGGCGAACAGCGCTTCATAGCTGTAGCGACCGCCGCCGCCGGAGTAACCCGACTCGCGCCGGCCGTGCTGTTCGACGATCACCTGCACGTTCAAGCGCACCAGCGGGCGGATGTCGGCCGCGAGCACGCCATCGCTGCGCGCGATCAATACCGTGTCCACGCCCCCGGACAGGCTGACCATCACCTGCTGCACGCGCGGGTCGGCGGCGCGCAGGTAGCGGTCCAGCCGCTTGAGCATCTCCACCTTGGCTTCGTTGCCCATGCCGTCGATGGGGTCCAGCGCCGGGTACAGCGCGCGGCCACTGCCACGCATCAGCGAGCGGGCCGACTGTGCCCCACCCTCGCGGGAGATGGCGCGGGCCGAATTGGCCGCGGCCAGCAGCGCGTCGCCGTGGATGTCATCCGAATAGGCGAAGCCGGTCTTCTCACCGGCGATGGCGCGTACGCCCACGCCCTGCTCGATCGAATGCGCCCCATCCTTGACGATGCCGTCTTCCACGCTCCAGCTCTCGCGGCGGGCGTGCTGGAAGTAGAGGTCGCCAAAGTCGATTCCGGGCCCCAGCAGGGTGCCGAAGGTGCGTTCCAGGCCGCCGGCATCGAGCCCGGCGGGCAGCAGCAGACGGTCTTGGGCAAGGGTGAGTGCGTTGTCGGTCATGGTCTTGATCTGTGGGCGCGGGCCGCTATCGCAAGCCTGGCGCGGGAAAAGGGTCAGCGCGCCGCCGGCTGCGGCGTGGCCGCAGGTGGGCGTGGCGCGTCGTCGCGGTCGATCACCTCGACCTTGGGTTCAGCCCAGGGGCCGGTGACGCGGTAGGTCTTGGCGCCGATCTCGCCCAGCGGCTTGGACAGCACCGCATTGGCCGCCGCCCCCACCGCCGCGCCGATCGGGCCGCCGGCGACGGCGCCCACCACGGTGAGCAGGTTGCCGGCACGCGGGTTGACGTCGATGGTCTGGTCGAACTGCTGGCGGCGCAGGTCGGTCTGGCCGCGGATGTTGATGTTGGCCGCCGGCCCCTCGATCAGCACCTTGTCGGTGGTGGCCATGCCGTTGGCGAAGGCCAGGGTGCCTTCGATCTGGTTGAAGGCGAAGCCCTTGGAGAAGAAGTCGCGGAAGTCGAACATCAGCCGGCGCGGCAGCTGGGTCACGCTGAGCAGGCCCAGCACGCGGCCGGCGCCCGGCTCCAGCTCCAGCAGCTGGCCGTTGCGCGCATGCACCTGCATCTGTCCCTGCAGCGCACCCAGCTGGAAGTCGGACGGTCCGCCCTGCCAGCCGGCCTCCAGGCTCAGCTGGCCCTGTCCGCCGCGCAGCTGGCCGCCGTAATCCAGGTTCTGCATGAGCCCTCCCAGGTCCTCGCTGTTGACCTTGACCTGGACCTGGGTGTGCGCCGCCTCGCCCATGCCCAGCCAGCGGCCCTGGATGTCGATCTCCTGCTTGGGTGCACGGAACTGCAGCTGGTCCACGCTGAGTCCGTTGCCGAACGGACGGGTGCGCAGCACGGCCTGGCCCAACCGGGCCTTGCCGAACTGCAGGTCGTCGATGTCCAGCGACAGCGGCGGAATCTTCGCCGGGTTGGTGTCATTGGCACTGGCCTGCACCCGCGCCGGCAGCGGGGTGCCGCTGGGCAGCAGGATCGGCGCGCCATCGCCCGGCGGCTTCACCGGGGTCGGCAGTGACTGCCAATGCACCCGGCTCAGCTTGCCCACGATGGCCGCACCATCGGCATTGGGCACGCTCAGGCTGCCGGCCAGCGACGGCCCGGTCAGCTGAACCTCCACGCTCGTCGGCGTGGGCCGCAGCTGCAGGCGGGTCTGCTCGAACACACCACCGGCCAGCAGCAGCTGTCCCACCTGCACGTCGACCTGGCGCAACGGCATCGGGTCGGCGTCCGGCGTTCCGCCCGGCGAACGCGCCAGTGCGATCCAGTCCAGCGCATCCAACGAACCGCTGCGGCCGTTGACCACCAACCCGCTGGGCGGCGGCTCGCGGTCGACCTTGTCGCTGCCCAGCGTGACCTGCACGCCGGTCTGGTTGTTGTGGGTGCGCGCGGCGAGGGCCAGCCGCTGCCCGAACGCCACATCCACGCGACCGGCGCCCATCGGCAGCTGGGCGTTGACGGCAGTGGCCAGCGGCGTGTCGGCCGGCTTGTCCAGCGGCGCAGGAAGGTCCAGGCGGGTGCCGACCAGGTCCGAATGCAGCCTGAGCAGGGTCGGCGGCGCCGCCTTGCTGCCGGGCGGCAGCCTGGGCAGCGTCACCCCGATCGTCCAGCGCGAGGTGCCCTGGATATAGGGTTTGAGCCAGGTCAGTTCCGGCGCGCGATCCAGCAGCAGGCCGGCGTCCAGCGAGGCACTCAGCTCCGATTCGAACGCCTGCAGCGGATCGCGCACGAAACCACCGGCACGCAGGCTGAGCTGCCCGTCCTGGCCGAGGTGGCGCACCGCCAGGTTCTCCGCACCGAACCCATCGTGGCTGTAGCGGGCCTGCCCGCGCATGGCGTCGAACGTCAGGTCGAACCGCTTGTCCGACAGCGTCGCACCGTCGAGGTCGACCGTGCCCTGCAGGTGCCCGCCGCCCTCGCCAGGGTGCAGCGGCTGCAACAGGTCGAAGCTGACCGCCGCCGGCCCCTTGGCGGTGAGGTTGTCCAGCGAATCGGCATACGTCCTGTGCAACGGGCTCTGCTTGAGCATGGCCAGCAACGCGCCGGCATCGCTGCGGCTGGTCGCTTTCACATACAGTTGGGAGGCACCGAAATCGGCAATGCCCGCATCGAAGTGGTCCACCGCCACCCCCGCCAGGTCGCCGCGACCCTGCAGTTCGAAGCCCGGTCCGATGAAGGCGATGTCCGCATCGACCTTGTTCATGGTCGGCCACTCGCGCTGGAAGCGGATGTTGCCGTTATCGATACGGCCGGTGGCCTCGAAGCGTCCGTTGTTGTGGGCGAAGGGCCAGTCTTCCAGCTCGCCGGTGACCAGGCCGATGCCGCCGCGCACGTACCCCCCCACCAGCGCCGCGTCCAGCCAGTCGGTGGCGGTCCTGCTCATCTTGGAATGGATCCAGAATCGCTTGGCCGCGGTCATCGGCACATCGTCGATCTTGGCCGCCAGCTGCAGCCATGGGCGGGTACCGTTGCCCTGGAACCACACGGCACCGCGCACGTCGGCGGCGTAGTCGCTGCCCTGCACGCGCAGCGCCGGGGTGCCGATGCGCCAGCCGCCCCCTTCGTCGCGCCAGCCGATCATGCTGCCGGCCAGGCGCACGTCGTGGCGCACGCCGAAGCCGGTGGGCCAGTCGAAGTGCATCACGCGGCTGGGCTGCAGATCCAGCCGGAATCCGTTGGCGTCGCCATTGAAGTGACCGCCTACGCCACTCAGGCCCGGGGCACGCCCGGCCGGGGCGAAACGGATCTCCTCCAGTTCGCCCTCCACGCTCAGCGGGCCGTCGCGCTCGCCGGCCACGCGCACCCGGCTCATGCGTACCTGCGGCGCGGCGTCATGCAGCCAGGTGCGCAGGCCCGGATCGATCCGGTCGGTCAGCGCCAGGCCACGCAGCAGCGCCGTGGCGTCGATGTTGTCGCCGGCCAGCGCAATGTGCTGCCCGCCCGCGACCAGCAGCCCGTCGAGCTGCTCGGTACGCCCTTCCATGCCGATCCGCAGCCGCGGCGCATCGGCCCGCCAGCCGCCCTGCACCCAGCGCCAGCGCGCGCGCACCTGCAGCGTGTCCAGCCGCAGCGCCGGGCGCTTGCCATCGGCCAGGGCGGCGCCGTGCAGCTGCACGCCCTGCAGGTCGGCATCGGTGGTGATCATCACCGGGCGGTGGTCACGCAGGTCGACCCACGCATTGAATTCGCCGGTGCCCTGCTGCAGGGCCACGCCGCCGAACCGCAGCAGGCGCGACCACGCGCGGAAATCGGCCGGGTCAGCGCCCAGCCAGGCCTGGCCATCGCCACGCGAGCGTTCGAAGTCCAGTGCCGCCGTCAGCGGTGTGGCCTGCACGTCGGCCCAGGCCTGCGCACCCACACGCAGCCGCTGGCCATCCACCCGCAGCCGCAGGTCGATACGCGGCAGGTCGGCCTGCAGTCCCAGGGACGGTGCATCCACGCGCAGCCGGCCGCCGATCACCTGCAGTTCGCCCAGCCGGCGCAGTGCGTCCAACGGGTCGCCGCCGGCACGGGACTGCGGCAGGCCCTGTACCGACCAGCGCCCGTCCGGCGCGCGCTGGAGCACCAGCGCCAGGCCACGCAGGCGCAGCTCGGTCAGGGAGTGGCCGGGCAACAGACCGGCGTACATCGATACCAACACTTCGGCTTCGCCAATGCGCAGCCCCTCGCCTTCACCAATGCGCAGCCCCTTCAGCGCCAGCAGCGGGCCGCGTCGGGTCCAGCGGGTCTGCAACTGGTCGAAGCGGACCGGCTGCCCGGCGCGCGCGCTCAGCCACGCGGCCACCTTGTCCGGGTGGCGCTCGGCCACCGGCAGCAGCTGGCTGGCACTGCCCACCAGCAGCGCCACACAGACCAACACGATCGCCATGGCATAAACGGCATGGCGGCGAATCCTTCGCAGTCGTAGGCGCAGCGGCGCGCTCATCGGCACCGATGCGCGCCGGCGCACGACGGCGCAGGCGAGCCCAGGTCAGAGCAGAACAACATCGAACTGCTCCTGCAGGTACTGCTCGTCCGCCTGGAAGCGGATCGACTTGCCCAGGAATTCCTCCAGCTCGGCCACCGCCGTGGATTCCTCGTCGGTGATCCGCGCCACCACCTTGGACGAGGCGATCACCAGCAGGCGCGCCGCGTCGAACTGGCGTACCGCGCGGGTGATCTCGCGGAAGATCTCGTAGGTGACCGTTTCGGCGGTCTTGATCGAGCCGCGCCCGCTGCACTCCGGGCACGGCTCGGAAAGCTGCCGTTCCAGGCTTTCAACGGTGCGTTTGCGGGTCATCTCGACCAGGCCCAGTGGCGAGAACTCGTACACCGTGGTCTTGGCGTGGTCGCGCGCGAGCGCCTTTTCCAGCGTACGCAGGACCTGGCGACGGTGCTCGGGGTCGTCCATGTCGATGAAGTCGATGATGATGATGCCGCCCAGGTTGCGCAGCCGCAGCTGGCGCGCCACCGATTGCGCCGCCTCCAGGTTGGTGCGGAACACCGTCTCTTCCAGGTTGCGCTGGCCGAGGAATGAGCCGGTGTTGACGTCGATGGTGGTCATCGCCTCGGTCTGGTCGATGACCAGATAGCCGCCGGACTTGAGCGGCACCTGCTTGTCCAGTGCGCGGCCGATCTCGTCCTCGACCCCGAACATGTCGAAGATCGGGCGGTCGCCGCTGTACAGCTCCAGCTTCTCGGCCAGCACCGGCATGTACTTGGCGACAAACGCCTGCAGCTGCGCGAAGGTTTCCTTCGAATCGACCTTGACCTTGTCCACGTCCTTGCGGATCAGGTCGCGCACCGAACGCAGCGGCAGGCTCAGGTCTTCGTAGATCACGCTGCACGGGGCCGCCTCGCGGCCACGGCGCTCGACCACGTTCCAGACCCGCGACAGGTAGGCGACGTCCTCGGCGATGGCCTCGGCCGGCTGGCCCTCGGCATTGGTGCGCACGATGTAGCCGTAGCCCCCGTGCTGGGCCGACAGTTCGGTGACCAACGCCTTGAGCCGGGCACGCTCGCCCTCGTCCTCGATCCGGGCCGACACGCCCACCACCTTGGACTGCGGCAGCAGCACCATGTAGCGCGACGGAATGCTGATCTGGGTGGTCAGGCGCGCGCCCTTGGTCCCGATCGGGTCCTTGACCACCTGCACCACGATGTCCTGGCCGTCGCGAAGCAGCTCCACGATCGGCACCGAGGACGGCGGCGGCAGCGTCGTGCCGTCGGTATCGGGACTGGCGACCGGGGCCGGGCGCACCACGTCGTTGGCATGCAGGAACGCGGCGCGCTCCAGCCCCACCTCGACGAACGCGGCCTGCATGCCCGGCATGACCCGCTGTACCTTGCCCTTGTAGATGTTGCCCACCACCCCGCGGCGCCAGCCACGTTCGATGTGCAGTTCCTGCAGCATGCCATTTTCGATGACGGCCACGCGGGTCTCGCGTGGGGTGACGTTGACCAGGATTTCTTCAGACACGGGCGACTCCCTTCGATTCGAACGCCAGCAGCAACTGCTCGGTCTGTTGCAGGGGCAATCCCATCACACCCGAATAGCTTCCCGCCAGGTGGCGGATATAACGTTCGGCCCCGCCCTGGATGGCGTAGGCCCCGGCCTTGCCCATCGGCTCGCCGGTGGCGACGTAGGCGGCAATGGCCGCCTCGTCCAGTTCAATGAAGCTCACCTCCGACACCACCAGCACGCCCTCCGAGCGCCCGGCCGCGACCAGCGCCACGGCGGTGGCCACCTGGTGGGTGCGGCCGGACAGCCGGCCCAGCATGGCGCGGGCATCGGCGGCGTCCACCGGCTTGCCGAACACCTCGCCGTCCAGCAGCACTTCGGTGTCCGAGCCCAGCACCACCGCGTCCGGCTCGCCGGCCACCTGCGCCAGACCGGCGCGCGCCTTGTCGGCGGCCACGCGCTGCACGTAGTCCAGGGCGGGTTCCCCGGCGGCCCGTACTTCGGGCACGTCGAGGTCGAGCGCGCGGAACGGTCGGTCCAGGCGCGTCAGCAATTCGGTTCGGCGGGGCGAACGGGAGGCAAGATAAAGCATCGCGGAAGCATAACCCGCGGCCCCTGTCTGAATCGCGAGCAACAGCATCGAATCGTCACCAACCCCGATGAAGATCACCGGACGTTCATCGCTCCGACACCAACCTCAACGCCTTCACAAGGAGATGTACATGCGCCGATCGACCCTGTCCCCGTTGCTGCTCGCCCTGTCCCTTGCCCTGGGAACCTCGATGACCGCACATGCCCAGTCCCAGCCCGCCATCGCCGTGCCGGCCGACGGCACCCTGCTCAACATCTCGGCCAATGCCGAGGCCAAGCGTGTGCCCGACGTGGCCACCCTGTCGGCGGGCGTGGTCACCCAGGCCGCCGATGGCAACACGGCCATGCGCCAGAACGCCGAGCAGATGACCAAGGTACTGGCCGCGATCAAGGGCGCCGGCATCGCCGAGCGTGACGTGCAGACCAGCGGCGTGAACCTCAGCCCGCAGTACCGGTACGCCGACAACGAGGCGCCGAAGATCACCGGCTACCAGGCCAGCAACACCGTCAGCCTGAAGGTCCGTGACATTGCCAAGCTGGGCAAGGTGCTGGACGCGCTGGCCGCGCAGGGCGCCAACCAGATCAATGGCCCGCAGTTCGAGATCGACCAGCCCGAACCGGTGTACGACGAAGCCCGCCTGGCCGCGCTGAAGAAGGCCCAGGCCCGCGCCGAGACCTACGCCAAGTCGCTCGGCCTGCGCGTGCGCCGCATCGTCAGCATTTCCGAAAGCGGCGGCGGCAACTTCCGCCCCGTGATGATGCGCGCGGCGGCCGCACCGATGGCCGCGGACATCTCCACCCCGGTATCGCCGGGCGAGTCGAGCGTATCGGTGAACCTGGACGTGGTGTTCGACCTGGGACGGTAACAGCGCAACACGAAGCGCAACGACGGGGTAGAGCGGACTGTTGGTCCGCTGCTTTCTGGCCGGCCGAAGAGCAGCGGACCAACAGTCCGCTCTACCCCGCCGTGCCCTGGTGTGCCCCGGTGTGCCCCGCCGTGCCCAGGTGTGACCGCCCCCCAACGGGGCTACCTCCCACACATTCTGACCGCCAGCCAAACACTCGCGGGTGCATGACTTCCTGCCCGCGCTGGCCCGCGGTATTTCTGTCATCGCGGGGCCCCAGCCCCTGCACGTTGATGTTCCCGCACGCATATCTCGCAAGGAGAGTGGAGCATGGTCCGTACGCATCCCCCGGTGGTACCGCTGCAAATCGACGTCTCGCGCGTGCTCGGCTGGAGCACTGCGCTGGCCCTGCATCTGCTCGCCCTGATGATGCTGCTCATCCCCGCCGCCTACGTCGCCGCACCGCTGCCTCGCGACCGCACCGTGGTGCGCATCATCACCCCGGACATCCCCACCCCAACGCCTCCCGAACCGATCAAGCCCGAGAAGCCGGTCCCGGTGGTCCACGCGCCCACCACCGCCCCGCGCGTGGCCCCGCTGCCGACACCCACCGCCAGCGCCGACGACGTGCTGGCGGTACCGCCGCTGCCGGCCAGCGACATCCAGGCCCCCACCCTGGCCCCGGCCGATCCGGCGCCGGCAGCCGCCGGTGAAGGCGTGCAGCTGCAGTACCGCAGCGCGCCGCCACCGACCTATCCGATCGCTGCCATCCGCGACGGCCAACAGGGCACGGTGCTGCTCCGCGTGCAGGTCGACCCGGACGGCAAGGCCGCCAGCGTGGTCATCGAACGCAGCAGTGGCTCACGGGTGCTGGACAACGCCGCCCGCCAGCAGGTACTGCGTCATTGGCGCTTCGTGCCGGCCCAGGTTGACGGGCAGGCCGTGTCGGCGATTGGCTTGGTGCCAGTGAGCTTCTCGTTGCCGGAGTAACGTGAATGACGTGGGGTTCCGGACACGGTTCCCCACGTTTTTTGACGGGTGTCACTTATCGCGCCAATTAAGCAATTTTTCACTCTTACGTCACCTGCCGGAAACCTAGATTGTCGCCGACGCCAGCAGTTATCCCGGCGCCGACTACCCGACATCGCTGGTTTTCCCAGTCAGGAGAGACGCTGTGATACACCCGATCCAACGGCTCAACAGCAGCCGCCGCACCTATCTTTCCCGTTCCATCTCCTCGGCCCTCACTGGCGGCGCACTGCTGCTGGCCGGCGCCCTCGCCTCCTCCTCTGCCATGGCCCAGGAGGCCGCGACCAACCTGGACCGCATCACGGTCACGGGTTCGAACATTCCCCGCACCAACACTGAAACCCCTTCTCCCGTACAGGTGGTGACGCGCCAGGACATCGACCGCAGCGGCAAGACCACCGTGGCCGAGTACCTGCAGACGCTTACCTCCGATGGCGCCGGCTCTATTCCCAAGACGTTCGGCAACGGCTTTGCCGGTGGCGGCGCCGGCATCTCGCTGCGTGGCCTGGGCGCCGGGTCCACCCTGGTGCTGTTGAACGGCCGCCGCATGGCCACCTATGGCCTGGCCGATGACGGACAGAAGGTCTTCACCGACCTGAGCACCATTCCGCTCGACGCGGTGGAACGGGTGGAAGTGCTGAAGGACGGCGCATCGGCCATCTACGGCTCCGACGCCATCGCCGGCGTGGTCAACATCATCCTGCGCAGCGATTTTGAAGGGGCCATCCTGCGCGGTTCGTATGGCCAGTCCGGCGACGGCGACGGCGATGCCAAGAAGGCCACCCTGACCGCCGGTACCGGCGACATCGCCGAAGACGGCTGGAACGCGTTCTTCAGCCTGGACGTTGGCAAGACCGACGCGATCAAGATCAGCGACCGCAAGGATCGCAAGTGGATCGGCACCGGCGACCTGCGTCGCTGGGGCATTTCCGCCGCGGACTCCCAGTTCATCGGTGGCGCGTTCCTCAATGGCGGCACCAGCGGCGGCTCCGGTCCGAATGGCTCGGTGTTCGACGACCGCAATGTGACCGCCACCACCCCTGCCTTCCTGGTGCCGCTGCCGGGCTGCCAGGGTCTGACCACCATTCCCGGACAGACCGATGCCTCCATCGCCGAGGACGGCTGCCTGTGGGATCCGGCGCAGCTGTACCGCGACCTGAGCCCGAAGGAGGAGTACGTCAACGTGTTCGGCCGCGCCAGCTTTGCCTACGGCGAAGGGGGCGAGATCTACACCGAGATCGGCTACTCGAAGAAGGAAACGGTGTTCAGCAATACCCCGTCCGGCGTATCCGGCAGCTGGGGTTACCCGCTTGGCCCGCGCAACGCCAGCAGTGGCGACGGCGCCGTGGTGCTCTCGCCGACCCACCCGGACAATCCGATCCCCGGCCAGGCCTCGCGCCTGCGCTATTCGGCCTGGGACGTGGGCCCGCGCGTGACCACCAACACCAACGAGTTCACCCGGTTCCTGGTGGGCACCAAGGGCAACTGGGGTGAGTGGAGCTACGACACCGCGTACCTGCATTCGGGTACCGAACTCACCAACAAGCGCACCGGCTTCCTGCGCTACAGCGCCGTGCAGTGCGCACTGGGCGATCCGGCCTGCGCCGGTGGCACCTGGCGCATCGGCGACAACGCCGGCCAGAACTCGCAGGCGCTGTACGACTACATCTCCCCGGACATCAGCGCACGCGCCTCGTCCAGCCTGGACATGTTCGACTTCACCGTGTCGCGCAGCCTGACCGATCTCAAGGGCGGCCCGCTCGGTCTTGCCATTGGTACCGAGTGGCGCAAGACCAGCAACAGCCTCACTCCGCAGACCTACACCGACCAGGGCGACATCATCGGCCTGGGCTACTCGGCCTATGACGGCACGCAGAATGTCTATGCCGGCTATGTCGAACTGTCCGCACCGGTGCTGGAACAGCTGGAACTGTCCGGCGCGGTGCGCTACGACAAGTACGAAAGCGGCGACGGCAAGGCCACCCCGAAGCTGGGCATCAAGTGGACGCCGGCGGACTGGATTGCGCTGCGTGCCACCTATGCCGAAGGCTTCCGTGCGCCCAACCCGGCAGAGAACGGCGACGGTGGCCTGGCGGCGTTCTCCACCGCCCGCGACCCGGTCCGCTGCGCGGCCAGCCCGCCGGCCGATGTCACCACCAACTGCGGTGCCCGTCCGGTGGCCATCATCACCAGCCCGAACCCGGACCTGGTGCCTGAAGAGTCGAAGAGCTACTCGTTTGGCATCGTGCTGCAGCCCACGCCCACCACCTCGCTGACCGTGGACGCCTGGCAGATCAAGCGGACCGACGAAATCGCCCAGGGCAGTACCGCCGATGCGATCGCGGCGGGCGATGTGCTGCGCGATACCGACCTGATCAACGGCGTTCCGGGCACCGGCACCATCCTGGCGGTCAACACCGCTTACGTGAATGCCAACTCGTCGCGGGTACGCGGTATCGACACGGATATCCGCCAGACCTTCGACATCGGCCCGGGCCAGCTGGAAATGGACCTGCAGTGGAGCCACGTGCTCAAGTTCGAGCGCACCGAAGGCGACAGCACGGTGGATTACGTCGGCACCCACGGCAACTGCGACGTGACCAACTGCATCGGCACGCCGGAAGACCGCATCAACTTCGGCAGCACCTGGAAGCAGGGCGCGTGGAGCGTCAGCGGCGTGGTCAACTACATCAGCAGCCTGGAGAACAAGGACCGCCGCGGTGGCGACTACCTGGCCTTCTACGCCGATGGCACCCCGGTGGAGAAGATCGCCTCGTTCACCACCTTCGACCTGTCCGGCCGCTGGAACATCACCGACGCCTTCGAGCTCAACGCCTCGGTGCAGAACGCGTTCGACCGCACCGCACCACTCGACCCGACCACCTACGGCGGCGTGAACTACAACCCGCTGCATTTCAGCGGCGCGATCGGGCGTTACTTCACGGTAGGCGCGAAGTACACGTTCAACTGATCGACGTAGCGGTGACAGCAGAAAGCCCGGGCATTGCCCGGGCTTTCTGCATCCATCGCGCACCACGCCCGGCGACGCAGGGCGTCGCTCTACGGGGCATTGCGACCACCCATCGTAGAGCCACGCCCTGCGTGGCTGCGCGACCCGCCCAGACACGAGCGCAAAAAAAAGCCTCGCATCGCTGCGAGGCTTCCAAACTTGGCGCCCGAAGTTGGACTCGAACCAACGACCCCCTGATTAACAGTCAAGTGCTCTAACCGGCTGAGCTATTCGGGCGGGGTGCGCATTGTAACCAGTTTTTTGAGGCTTGTAACCCGTTTGCGGCGAATTTCTTCACGCGCGGTGATAGGGGTGATTGGCCAGCATCGCCGCTGCGCGGTACAGCTGTTCGGCCACCACCAGCCGTACCAGCATGTGCGGCAAGGTCAACGGGCCGATCGACCATTTCTCATCGGCCAGCGCCGACACCTCGGCCGAGTGCCCTTCCGGCCCGCCAATCAGAAACGCCAGGTCCCTGCCCTGCCCGCGCCAGTGCTCCAGCCGCTGCGCCAGCTGCTCGGAGCTGAGCTGCCGGCCGGGCACGTCCAGCGCCACCACGTACGCATTCTTCGGCAGTGCGGCGATGACCCGCTTGCCCTCGTCGTCGGTGGCACGGCGCGCATCGCGGCCCTTGCCGCGCAGACCCGGCTCGATCTCGACCAGTTCGAACGGCAGCCAGTGCGACAGCCGCTTCTGATACTCGGCGAAGCCCTGCGCCACCCAACTGGGCGCGCGCTCACCGGTAGCGATCAGTCTGGCCTTCATCAACGTGCTCCTTCAAATGACAACGGCGCCACCGGGCGCCGTTGTCGTTACCCCGTACGCGTGTTTCAGCGCGCGGCGTAGTCGTCTTCTTCATCATCGGCGGCGTCGAGCAGGCTCGGCGGCTGGTCGCCAACGGTCCACAGGCGCTCCAGCGCGTAGAACTCGCGCACGCGCGGCAGCATCACGTGGACGATCACGTCGCCCAGGTCGACCAGCACCCACTCGGCTTCACGCTCACCTTCCACGCCCAGCGGCATCACGCCCAGCTCCTTGGCGAACTTCACCACCGTGTCGGCAATCGACTTCACGTGGCGGCTCGAGGTGCCCGAGGCGATCACCATGTAATCGGCGACGCTGGACTTGCCGATCACGTCGATTTCGACGAGATCCTTGGCCTTGAGTTCTTCGGTTGCCTTGCGCACGCACTCCAGCAACTGTTCGTTGGACGGTGCGGGGCTGGGCAGTTGGACCTTGATGGTCTGGGGCTGGGCTTGGTTGCTCAAAGCGGGGAGACTCGATAAATGTGAGGCGGATTATACGACTCGAAGCACCTGAACGTATTCACGGTGCTGAGGCGCCGTACAGGCGGTGGTGGGCGATGTAGTCGGCCACCGGCGCCGGCAGCAGCACGCGCCAGTCACCGCCGCTGCCGATCCGCTCGCGAACGGCACTGGCAGACTCGCCACGCAACGGCGCCTGCAGGCGCAGGACCCGCCCCGCCGGGCGTGTGAACAGCTCGCGCTCATGGGTGGCCCAGCGGCCGTCCAGCGCCTGCGCCAGCGGCGCCGGCAGGCTGCGCTCCAGCGAGCTGCCCGGGCGGTCGGCCACGACGAAATGCGCCAGCCCGAACAGGGACTCCCATTCGTGCCAGGACGGCAGCGCCAGCAGGCTGTCAGCCCCAACCAGCCAGGCCAGCGGCTGGCGCGGCCCCAGTTCGGCGCGCACCTCGCGCAGCGTGTCCACGGTGTAGGACGGCAGCGCCGGCTCACGCTGTGCGCGCGCCAGCTCACGCCGGTCGAGCAGCAGTCCGGGCTCGTCGCCGATGGCCAGTTCGATCATCCGCGCACGCTGGTTGGCATCGGCGCCCGGCGCGGGCCGGTGCGGCGGGTCCGCCGCCGGCAACAACCGCACGGCCACCTGCAACTGGGCGCGCGCGGCGCGCGCGATCGCCAGGTGCCCCAGGTGCACAGGGTCGAAGGTCCCACCGTAATGGATGCGCAGGCCCATCGCGCTCAGGCACGGGCCAGCAGGCGTACCGCGCGTGCTTCGGCCACGGCCAGCAGCAGCCGCTCGATGCCCAGCCAGGGATCGCCTTCGGCGCGCCCCTTGGCCATGCGGTCCACCAGCCCGGCCTCGGCCACGAAACGCTCCCAGCGCTTGGCCTCCGGGTGGCGCTGCAGCGCGCGCTTGAACGGCGCCTGGCGCGACTCCCAGATGCCCCGGCTCTTCATTTCCGCCGCCAGGTTGCCGCCGCGCGCCTGCACCCGCGCCAGCGCGGCGGTGGACAACATCTCGCGGATCACCATCGGCATCAGCGCAGCCACCGCCTCGCCCTCACCCCGCAGGCCAGCCAGCATCCGCAGCACGGCGGCGGGCTGGCCGGAGAAGGTGGCGTCGAGCAGCCGGAACACGTCGTAACGGGCGGCGTCGGCCACCAGCGATTCCATCGTGTCCACATCCAGCGTCTGGCCGCTGGCCAGCAGCGCCAGCTTGTCGATCTCCTGGGCGGCAGCCAGCAGGTTGCCCTCCACCCGCTCGGCCAGGCGCTGCACGGCCGCCGGATCGGCACGGAGGGAATGCTGGCGCAAGCGGCGTTCGATCCATTCGGGCAGTTCGTGCGGTTTGATGGCCCACGCCACCGAGAGCACGCCGACGCGGCTGACCGCCTCGGCCCACTTGCCCTGGTGGGCCTTGCTCCATTCGTTGCAGGTAATCAGCAGGATGACGTCCGGGGCCGGATTGGCGCAGAACTGGCTGATGACCTCACTGCCCTCCTTGCCCGGCTTGCCGCTGGGCAGGCGCAGCTCGACCAGCCGGCGCGCGCTGAACAGACTGGGCGCGTTGAAGGTGGCGTCGAGCTGGTTCCAGTCGAAATCGCGCCCATCGGCATCGAACACCTCGCGTTCGCTCACACCATCGGCGCGCGCGCGGGCGCGGATGGCATCGGCCGCCTCCAGTACCCGCAGCGTTTCCGGCCCGGCAATGAGGTAGACCGGGGCCAGCGCCTGGCTGGCCGGTTGGCTGGCAAGTTGTTCGGGGCGAAGTTCCATTCGGCGGCCGGTCCGCAGGCGGGCCGGTCAGAGCCCCTGCGGCGGCGTTGCCGGGCTGGCCGGCACGGTGGCCGGCGGCGTGGTGCTGGCCGGCGCCGGCTTGGGCGGCTGCAGGCGACCACGTTCCAGCTCGGCACGCACCACGCTGTCGATGCGACGCATGATGGAGGCGGACATTTCCCGGCGCAGTTCGTCGGCGAGGATCTCGCGTTCGGTCGTGGTACCGGTGGCGTCGGTCGGCGGCGACACGTAGTCACGGGACAGCTCGATCACCTGCTGCGGCACCAGGTCACTGCCGTCTTCGCGACGGAACACGAAGATCACCGCGTAGCGCAGGCTGTATTCCTGGGCACGGCCTTGGGCATCGATCGCGATCGGCAGGTCGCCCCAGCGCTCGGAGAGGACCTGCAGCTGCGCGGCCGGTTCTTTGCTGTCGGTGTCGGCGATCTGCGCCCCGGAGGCCTGCAGGCCGCGGCGCAGCAGCTTGGCCAACTCGCTGTATGGCGCGGTGGACACCACCTTCACCGCCGCGGTATCGGCCGGCAGCATCAGCTTGTTGCGCATATGGAAGCCGCACCCGGCAAGGGTCGCGGTCAGGACAAGAGCAAGCAGGAATCGGGTCATGTTCACAGTCTGGATGAGCCGGGCGCGCCCGGCAACAGGAAAAATGGTTACCCCCTACGATGCCCGACCCTGCGTGAACACCGCTTGAGAAACCGCGCCATCGTCCTGCGCACGTAACAATGCGCACTGCGTGGCACGCGCCCACCGGCCGCTTACGCGGCCACGATATTCACGATCTTGCCCGGCACGATGATGATCTTGCGCACGGTCAGGCCGTCCAGGAACTTGGCCGCGTTCGGCTCGGCCAGGCCCAGCGCTTCGATCTGGTCGCGCGGGGCATCGGCGCCCACCTCGATGGTGCCACGCAGCTTGCCGTTGACCTGCACGGCCAGGGTGAGCGCGTCGCGCACCAGTGCGCTGCTGTCGACCTGCGGGAAGCGCTGGTCTTCCAGCAGCGTCTCGCCGTGGCCCAGCACCTGCCACAACGCGTGGCTGGCATGCGGGGTGATCGGGTTGAGCAGCAGCACCGTGGCCTGCAGCGCTTCCTGGCGTACCGCACGCCCCTGTTCGGAAGCGTCATCGAACTTGGCCAGCGCGTTCATCAGCTCCATCACCGCCGCAATGGCGGTGTTGAAGCTGTGGCGGCGGCCGTAATCGTCGCCGACCTTGCCGATGGTCTCGTGGGTCTTGCGGCGCAGCGCCTTCTGCTCGGCGTTGAGCGCGGCCACGTCAAGCGCCGGGGCGACGCCCTCGGCGGCATGCTTCTGCACCTGCGCCCACAACCGGCGCAGGAAGCGGGCCATGCCGTCCACGCCGGCTTCGTTCCATTCCAGCGACTGCTCCGGCGGTGCGGCAAACATCGAGAACAGGCGCACGGTATCAGCACCGTACTTGCCCACCATCGCCTGCGGATCCACGCCGTTGTTCTTCGACTTGGACATCTTCTCCGTACCGCCGATCACCACCGGCTGGCCGTCGGCGATCAGGGTGGCACCGATGATGCGGCCGCGCTCGTCGCGCTGCACGTCCACGTCGGCCGGATTGATCCAGTCCTTGGAGCCGTCCGGATTCGGGCGGTAGTACGTTTCCGCTATCACCATGCCCTGGCACAGCAGGTTCTGCGCCGGCTCGTTGCTGTCCACCATGCGCGCATCACGCAGCAGCTTGTGGAAGAAACGGAAATACATCAGGTGCAGGATCGCGTGCTCGATGCCACCGATGTACTGGTCCACCGGCAGCCAGTAGTTGCCACGCTTGTCCACCGCATCGCGGGCACCGGGCGAGGTGTAGCGCGCGTAGTACCAGCTGGACTCCATGAAGGTGTCGAAGGTGTCGGTCTCGCGCTCGGCCGCGCCGCCGCACTCCGGGCAGGTGGTCTTGCGCCATTCCGGGTCGGACTTGATCGGCGAACCGGTCCCCACGAAGTTGACGTTCTCCGGCAACACCACCGGCAGCTGTTCTTCCGGCACCGGCAGCGCACCGCATTTGGGGCAGTAGATCACCGGGATCGGGCAACCCCAGTAACGCTGGCGGCTCACGCCCCAGTCGCGCAGGCGGTAGTTGACGCGGCGCTGGCCCTGGGCTTTGCGCTCGAAACGTTCGGCCAGCGCCTCGAAGGCGCCCTGGAAATCCAGGCCGTCGAATTCTTCGGAATTGACCAGCTCGGTGTCGCGGGTCTTGTCGCCGTACCAGTCCTGCCAGCGGGTGGCGTCGTAGCCGCTCTCGTCCTTGCGCAGCGCCTTCACCGCGATGACCTGGCGAATCGGCAGACCGTACTTGTTGGCGAATTCAAAGTCGCGCTGGTCGTGGCCGGGCACCGCCATCACCGCGCCGGTGCCGTAGCCCATCAACACGAAGTTGGCGACCCACACCGGCACCTGGGCGCCGGTGACCGGATGCACGGCGCGCAGGCCGGTATCCATGCCGCGCTTTTCCTGGGTTTCCAGTTCGGCTTCGGACACGCCGCCCTGCTTCATCTCGGCCAGCAGCGCGGCCAGCGCCGGGTTCGACTTTGCCGCGTGCTGCGCCAGCGGATGCTCGCCGGCGATCGACACGAAGGTCACGCCCATCACGGTGTCCGGACGGGTGGTGAACACACGCAGCGGGTCCAGCGCGCTGCCGTCGGCATCGCGCACGTCGAACTGGATCTCCAGCCCTTCCGAGCGGCCGATCCAGTTGCGCTGCATGGTCTTGACCGAATCCGGCCAGCCCGGCAGTTCATCCAGGCCGTCCAGCAGTTCCTGGGCGTAATCGGTGATGCGCAGGAACCACTGCGGAATCTCGCGCTTTTCCACCAGCGCGCCGGAACGCCAGCCGCGGCCGTCGATGACCTGCTCGTTGGCCAGCACGGTCTGGTCGATGGGGTCCCAGTTCACCACCGCGTTGCGGCGGTAGGCCAGGCCCTTGCGCATCAGCCGGGTGAACATGCGCTGCTCGTGCACGTAGTACTCGGGCGTGCAGGTGGCGAACTCGCGCGACCAGTCGATCGCATAGCCCATGGCCTTGAACTGGCCACGCATGTGCTCGATGTTGGCGTAGGTCCACTTGGCCGGCGCGGTCTTGTTCTTGATCGCCGCGTTTTCGGCCGGCAGGCCGAATGCATCCCAGCCCATCGGCTGCAGCACGTTGTGGCCGGTCATCCGCTTGTAGCGGCTGATCACGTCGCCGATCGTGTAGTTGCGCACGTGGCCCATGTGCAGCGCGCCCGACGGGTACGGCAGCATCGAGAGGCAGTAGTACTTCGGCTTGTCCGAAGTCTCGCTCACCTCGAAAGCGCGCGTGGCGTCCCAGAATTTCTGGGCGGCGGATTCAACCTGCTGCGGATCGTAAACGTTGGGTTCGACGCTGGTCATGGAAACACGGATGCGGCGGCAAAGCGGCACAGCGTACCGCAGTGCGGCAAAGGGCTCCAATCGCCCCGTCGCATCTGCGTCGCCACCGACCACATCCCGTTGAAATATCAGGGAATTGCCATTCCCCGCTGAAACCCGGAACGCGCCCGTGCGCGCACCCCGGTCTCGATTTCAGCCGGAACCGACACTCAGCGGTGGCGAACGGTGGCCGCCACCGGCAATGCGGCGGCCAGCCACAACGCCCAGGCCACGAAAGCCACGCGCTGCGCCACCGGTGCGGGCATGACCGCCTGCAGCACGAACGCGCCCAGCAGGGTCGCCATGCCCGCCACCAGGTGCAGGGTGGCCAACCGGCCCCAGCCGGGCAGGCGCCGCGCACCCAGCCCGGACATCAGTGCGCCGGGCACGAAGGCCAGTACCCAGACCATCCACGCGCTGGCATGGAACTGGCTGGCCGGGCTCTGGATGTCATTGGCGTCCAGCGGCAGCACGCCCATCGCGGCGAAGGCCAGGCCGGACAGGACCAGCATCTGGCCGCCCACCCGCAGCGACCACGGCGCGAGGGCCGGCACCCGCGTCAGCAGGCGCACCGCCACCAGCGCGGCCAGCAGCCCCGGCAGCACGAACCCCAGCAGATCGAACGCGCCCGCGTGCGGCACGCCGATCGCGCCCAGCAGCGCCACCGGATGGCCCAGCGGCAGGAAGCCCGGCAAGGCAGCGCCGAAGCCGACCACCGACGCCAGGAACAGCACGGCGGCGACGGCGCCCAGCAGAGGATCGAATCGTTGAAGCGTCTTCATGCCGCCATTGTCCGCCAGCACGACGCCGTCGCCTATAGGTCGTCCGCACCGGCATTGGGGTTGCTTCTGAATATGGGCGACCTCATACACTGTGTACATCTATAACGCTGACCCTCCGACCATGAGCGAACTGCCCCACGTCTTTGACGCCACCACCGAGACCTTCGAAGCCGACGTGCTGCAGAAGTCGTTGCAGACCCCGGTCCTGGTCGATTTCTGGGCCACCTGGTGCGAACCCTGCAAGACCCTGGGACCGATGCTGGAGAAGCTGGCCGCCGAGTACAACGGCGCCTTCGAACTGGCCAGGGTGGACGTGGACAAGGAGCAGCAGATTGCCGCAGCGTTCCAGATCCGCTCGGTCCCGACCGTGTTTCTGGTCAAGGACGGCCAGCTGGTGGATGGGTTCCCGGGCGCACTGCCGGAAGGCCAGCTGCGTGAGTTCCTGACCCAGCACGGCATCAGCCCGGCCGAGTCACCGGCCGAGGTTGCCGAGCCGGCACCGCTGGATCCGCAGGCGCAGGTCGACGTGCTGCGTGCGGCCATCGTTGCCGAGCCGGACAGGGAAGAGCTCAAGCTCGATCTTGCCCTGGCACTGCTGCAGACCGGCGCGACCGCCGAAGCCGGTGCCCTGATCGATGCGCTGCCGGCCAATCTGTCCACCGATGACCGCGCCGTTCGCGCCCGTGCCCGCCTGGGCTTCGCCAGCGCCCTGCAGGACGCCCCGGCGGCCGAGACCCTGGATGCCCGCATCGCCGCCGATGGCGGCGACCTGGCGGCACGCCACCTGCGCGGGGTGCAGCTGCTGCTGGGCGGCCAGGACGAAGCGGCGCTGGAGCAGTTCCTTGCCATGTTGAAGCAGGACCGCAGTTACGACGCCGGTCTGCCGGCCAAGCTGATGATCGATGCCTTCAGGGTGATCGACGACGCCGTGCTGGTGGGACGCTACCGCCGCTTGATGGGCCAGCTGCTGTTCTGAGCCCGGCCACCGGCCGGATCGTGGCGCCCTGGCGCCACGTGTCGCTTTCAGCACTACCTGATCGCTGCAGCGTGCGGTGTGACGAGTATCACGTTCAGAAACCCTGCACATCGCCCGCGCAATAATGAAGGGGCGGCTGCGGAAACGCCGCGATCCATTCGGGGGGAATGAGGTCTGGGCCATGGGGGCCGCAGGGCTGAGCCCCTTCCTGCAGGGCCCTGATGACCGTGAGTTTGACCCGTTCGCCGCACCCTGCCTGGCTGTGCGCACGCCTGCTGATGCTGGCTGCACTGCTGCTGCCCGCGTTTGCGTCACTCGCCCAGGACTGGACCTACCGGGTCCGTCCGGGCGACACCCTGTGGGACCTCGGCGACCGCTATCTGCAACCTTCGGTGCCGTGGCAGCGCCTGCAGTCGCACAACCGGGTGACGGATCCCTACCGCCTGCCCCCGGGCAGCCAGCTGAAGTTTCCCATCGCCTGGCTGCAGGTCCAGCCCGCGCCCGCACGCGTGCTGGCCGTCCGCGGCCGGGTCCAGGCGCGTCAGGGCGACGCAGGATCGCTGCGCGACGTGCACGAGGGCGAACGGCTCGGTATCGGCCAGCATCTGCTGACCGGGGCGGACGCCAGCGTCACCCTGGCCTTCGCCGACGACTCGCGGCTGCAACTGCGTGAGCACTCGCACCTGCGCCTGGACCAGCTCAGCCGCTACGGCAGCACCGGCATGGTCGATACCCGCCTGCGGCTGGAACAGGGACGCAGCAGCAACCGGGTGACGCCGGCCAAGGGTCCCGCCTCGCGTTACATCATCGATGCCCCCACCGCGACCAGCAGCGTGCGCGGCACGGTGTTCCGGGTCAGTGCCGGCGACGCCGGGCGCAGCGCAGCTACCGAGGTGCTGGAAGGTCGGGTGGAGGTGGGCAACCGCCGCGGCCAACACCTGGTCACCCCTGGCCACGCCAGCCGCGCGCGCTCTGCGGACGCCGGCCCGGACGCGCCCGAAGACCTGCTGCCCGCACCGTTGCTGGACCCCGCCCAGCTGCGCTTGGACGCCTTGCCGGCGGCGCTGGCCTGGGCGTCGGTTGAGCGCGCGGCGCAGTACCGGGTGGAAGTGGTCCGCGCCGATCAACCCGAGGTGCTGCTGTTCGCCCAGCACACCACCGACACCCGCGCGGTCCTGCCCGACCTGGCACCGGGCGCGCTGCGCCTGCTGGTGCGGGCGGTCAGCGCCGACGGCGTGGAATGGCTGGATGCGCAGCAGGATTTCCTGGTGCTCGACCAGCCGGCGCCCCCGCTGACCCTGCGCCCGGTCAACACCGAGACCATCAATAGTGCGCGCCCGCGTTTTGAATGGAGCCAGGTGGCCGGCGCCGCGGGCAGCGTGCTGCAGATCGCCCGCGACCCGCACTTCCTTCAGCCCGTGCTGGAGCAGGAAGGCGGCGGCACCCACCTGCGCGCCGCCCAGGAACTGGCCCCCGGCGCCTACTTCTGGCGCGTTGCCTCGCGTGATGCCGACGGACGGCGTGGCCGCTTCGGCCAGCCGGTCGCGCTGACCCTCACCGACACCCCGGTGGACCCGGCATTGCAGCCCCCGCAGGCCGCCAAGGGCCAGCTCACGCTGCGCTGGCAGGCCGGTACAACGGGCCAGCGCTATCGGGTGCAGCTGGATCGCACCGGCGATTTCGCCCATCCCGTGCTGGATGAGCAGGTCGACCAACCGGAGATATCGCTCAAGCGCCCGTGGCACGGCACCCTGCATGCGCGTGTGCAGTACATCGACGACGATGGCTACGCCGGTCCGTTTTCGCCGGCGCAGCAGGTCCCGCTGCCCTGCCGCAGCTGCTACGGTGCCGCCGGCGGCACCCTGCTTTTGTTGCTGCTGCTGTGAGGCCGCTGACGCTCTCCTGGCCGAAGCGCATCGCGCTGTCGCTGCTGGTCGGCGTACTGGCCGCAGCGGCCAGCTACGGGCAGTGGTTCTGGAAGCAGGACGAAGCGGTATACGACACCTACGTGGGGTCGTGGGACTACGCTCCGGACCCACGGGTGCTGATCGTGGCCATCGACGACCACAGCCTGCAGCAGA
This sequence comes from Stenotrophomonas sp. KH_036_B, assembly GCF_057839485.1. Lineage (NCBI taxonomy): Bacteria > Pseudomonadati > Pseudomonadota > Gammaproteobacteria > Lysobacterales > Lysobacteraceae > Stenotrophomonas > Stenotrophomonas sp. KH_036_B. The sequence goes on from NZ_CM174491.1 coordinate 3,074,266, forward strand.
TCGGGCAATGGCCATGGCCACGCTCCACTCACGCCCGCCTCCTCGACCGCCTCACCCAGGCCGGCAGCCGCCGCGTGGTGCTGGACCTGATGCTGTCCGAACCGGACCGCCAGGACAGCGCGCAGGACGCCGAGCTGGCCGCCGCCATCCGCCGCAACGGCACTGTGGTGTTGCCGGTCCTCGCCGCCCCCGCCAGCGGCCCCAGCATGGCCGAAGAGCTGCTGCCCATCCCGCTGATCGCAGCCAACGCGGCCACCTTGGGCCACAGCGATATCGAGGTGGATGGCGACGGCGTGGCACGCGGCCTGTACCTGACCGCCGGGATCGGCTCACCGCACTGGCCCGCGCAGGGCCTGGCCCTGGCCGACGTGCGCGGTCCGCTGCCCGGCCTGCTTGACGCCGGCACGCACCCCGCTTCGCCGTACCAGTGGCGGCGCAACCATTTCGTCCGCGTGCGCTATGCCGGCCCGCCCGACAGCGTGCCGCAGGTGTCCTACGTGGACGTGCTCAACGGCGACGTCGATCCAGCGCTGCTGCACGACCGCCTGGTGCTGGTCGGCATGACCGCCAGCGGCATCGCGCCGCGCCTGCTGACGCCCACTACGCGCGAGCGCTGGATGAGCGGCACCGAATACCAGGCCAATGTGGCCTCCATGCTGCTGGGCGGCAAGGCCATCACTCCGCTCGCACCGCCGTGGCAGGCTGCACTGAGCGCCCTGCTGGTGGCCTTGTGCACGCTGGGCCTGACCCTGCCGCGTGCGGTGGCCAGCGCGCTGCTGGCACTGCCGTTGGCACTGCTGTCCAGCTTCGCGCTGCTGCGCCTGGGCAACCTGTGGTTCGCGCCTGCGGCGGCGCTGACCTGCACGCTGGCGGTGATCTGCGCGTGGACGCTGTGGCGGATCAGTGCATGGCGTCGCCAGGCCAACAGCGATGCACTGACCGGGCTGGGCAACCGCCTGCGCTTCGAACAGGTACTGCAGCAGGAGCATGGCGCCGCGCGCCGCAGCGGCCGCCCATTGACGCTGGTGCTGATCGACGTGGACCACTTCAAGCAGCACAACGATCTGTACGGCCACCAGGCCGGCGACGCGGTGCTGCGCCGGATCGCCACCACGCTGCGCGCGCATGCACGCCGCCCGCGCGACATGGCCGCGCGTTTCGGCGGCGACGAGTTCGCGCTGGTCCTGCCTGACACCGGCGCCGAGGGCGCGGTGCAGGTGGTGGAAGAGCTGATTGCCGACGCACGCGCCATCAGGGTCCCGGCCGGTCCCGGGCAGACCCTGCAGATCACGTTGACCGTAGGCCTTTACACCCGCGTTCCCACCGCGAGCAGCGAGCCGCGGCACTTCTTCGAAGGCGCCGATGCGGCGCTTTACCGCGCCAAGGACGCCGGCCGCGACGGCTATGCGGTGGATGCCGGCGGCTGAGCCGCTTCAGACGTTGTCCATACGCAGGCGAATGGTAGACTCCCCCCACCTCCCCTGCCCGACCTGCCCCCGATGAAGGCCAGCCTGTTCCGCCACGGCATCAACCTGTGGCCGCCGTTCCTGTTTGCCGGTATCCACGTCACCGAGGTCAGCCCGGACTACCGCCATGTGCGGGTCGAGCTGCGCATGCGGCCGTGGAACCGCAACTACGTGGGCACCCACTTTGGTGGCAGCCTGTTTGCGATGACCGATCCGTTCTGGATGCTCACCGTCATGCAGAACCTGGGGCGCGATTACTACGTGTGGGATCGGGCGGGTGAAATTGAATTCCTCAAACCGGGCCGTGGGACTGTCTCGGCCGAGTTCCGGTTGGATGAGGCGTTGCTGGATCAGCTGCGGGCGGCAACTGCTGGCGGCGGGAAATACCTGCACTGGTTCAGCAATGACATTGTTGATGCGCAGGGTGAAGTCGTGGCGCGGGTGCGCAAGCAGGTGTACATCCGGTTGAAGCCGCAGGCGCGAACCGCGTAGCGACACGCCATGCGTGTCGTTCCGAATGCCCGGGCACACGTGGGACACGCATGGCGTGTCGTTCCGAATGCCTTGGCACCACGTGGGACACGCATGGCGTGTCGCTACGCGGGGCAGCGCCAGCAACGCCAAGCCCGCCAGTGCCATGGCTGCCTAGTTCACTACCGTCAACACAGCATTCCCCCGACAGGCCACCTCCTGAGATGCCGGGCTGCGTAAACCGGGCCGGCGCCCCGCTACAATGCGCCGATGTCGCCTGAAGCCCCCCACCTCGTTCCGCGCCCCTCCCTGCAGCGCCTGTTCCTGACCGGCCTGCTCACCCTGCTGCCGATCTGGCTGACCTGGGTGGTCATCAAGTTCGTGTTCGTGCTGCTGTCGGGCATCAGCAGCCCGGTGGTGGTGCCGCTGTCGGCACAGATCGCCGCCTCGTTCCCGCACTACCTGGGTTGGGTCAAGGTGGAGTGGATGCAGAACGTGTTCGGTCTGCTGGCCACGCTGCTGGTGATCCTCAGCGTGGGCGTACTGAGCCGGCGCGTGATCGGCCAGCGCCTGCTGCGCTGGTTCGGTGCGGTGATCAAGCGCATCCCGCTGGCCAGCATCATCTATGAAAGCGCCAAGAAACTGCTGGACATGCTGCAGACCGAGCCGGGCACCACCCAGCGCGTGGTCCTGATCGATTTTCCGCACCGGGACATGAAAGCGGTGGGGCTGGTGACGCGGGTGATCCGCGAACAGGGCACCGGCCGCGAGCTGGCGGCGGTGTATGTGCCCACCACCCCGAACCCGACCTCCGGCTATCTGGAAATCGTGCCGGTGGAACTGCTGACGCCGACCGACTGGACGGTGGACCAGGCCATGAGCTTCATCATCTCCGGCGGTGCAGTGGCGCCCGAAACGGTGCCGTTTACCCGGGCTGGGGAGCGCTGAATAGGGGGCGGGTGCGTTGTCCTGGGCCGTTTTAGACCGTCTGGGACACGCATGGCGTGTCGCTACAGTGCATGAACCTGACCCGGGACGGGCGCTGGCCGTGCCCGGTCGATTCAGGCAAGCTTCCTCGTCTGTATAGGATTTACGGAAGTGCTCGATGCCCCATCCCGCCCGTGCCCTGGCGCTTGCCATCGCCTCTCTGCTGATCTTCAGCGCCGCCGCGCCGGCCGAAGCTGCCAAGAAGAAGGCCAACCGGCCGGCCGCCGCGCAGACGCGCAGTGCCGCCAAGCCAAAAGCCAAGCCACGCGCCCGGCCCGCCGCCGCGCCCGCCCGTCAGCCGCTGGTGCGTCAGCAGACCAAGGCCGCCCAGCTGGAACGCATCTACGATGAATACTGGGATGCCTCGATGCGGCTCAACCCGCTGCAGGCCACGTTCCAAGGCGACGCGCGACATAACGACCAGCTCCCCAACATTCTTTCGCCGGCCTACCGCCAGCAGTCGCACGACTTCACCGAGCAGTGGCTGGGCAAGGTCGAAAAGATCGGCCCCGACGGCCTCACCGGCCAGGACCTGCTGAGCTACCAGATCTTCGTGCGCGATGCGCGCATGTCGCTGGCGGCCGAAAAATTCCCCGGCTGGATGCTGCCGGTAAGCCAGTACTACAACCTGGGCAGCATCATGGCGATCCTGGGCTCCGGCTCCGGCGCGCAGCCGTTCAACACCGTGCAGGACTACGACACCTGGTCCAAGCGCTCGCTGGGCATTCCGCCGTTGTTCGACCAGGCCATCGCCAACATGCGCCAGGGCATGAGCGCCGGCGTGGTGCAGCCGCGCGACCTGATGGAAAAGGTGCTGCCGCAGTTGGACGCGGTGATCAAGCCCACCGCCGAAGAGAGCATCTTCTGGGCACCGGTGCGCAACATGCCCGACGACTTCTCCGAGGCTGACAAGGCGCGCATCACCGCCGAGTACAAGCGCATGATCGAATACCGGTTGATGCCGGCCTACCGTGCGTTGCGCGGCTTCATCGCCACCGAATACCTGCCGGCCACACGCAGCAGCGATGGCCTGGCCGCCCTGCCCAACGGGTTGGCGTGGTACACCCAGAACATCGTGCAGAGCACCGCCAGCACGCTCACCCCGCAGCAGATCCATGCGCTGGGCGAACAACGCGTGGCCAGCCTGCAGGAGCAGATTGCGGCGGTGATGAAAGAAAACCGCATCCGCGGATCGCAGCAGAAGCTGATGCGCAGCATGCGCACCGACAAGAACTTCCAGTACGCCACGCCCGATGCGCTGGTGATGCGCTACAAGCAGCTGCAGCAGCAGGTCGGTGCGCGCCTGCCGGCGCTGCTGGACACCCTGCCCAAGGCCCCGCTGGAGGTGCGCCCGGTGGAAGCCGATCGCGCCGCCAGCGCGGCGGCGGTGAGCTACCAGCCGCCGCTGCCCGATGGCATGCGCGCGGCGGTGCTGTACGTGAACACCAATGCCCTGCCCAGCCGCCGCACATGGTCGGCCCCGGCCCAGTACCTGCATGAAGGCATTCCCGGCCACCATGTGCAGCTGGGCCTGCAGCAGGACCTGGACAAGCTGCCGCGCTTCCGCCGCCTCGGGGGCGACGTCGCTTTTGTCGAAGGCTGGGGGCTGTACGCCGAATCGCTGGGTGATGCGCTGGGCGTCTATCAGGACCCGTACGCCAAGATCGCCTACCTGCAGGGCGCGCTGACCCGCAGTGCCCGCATGGTCGCCGACACCGGCGTGCATGCGCAGGGCTGGAGCAAGAAGCAGGCGGTGGACTACCTGGTCAAGACCGCCGACATGCCGGCCGACGATGCCACCGCCGAAGTGGAGCGCTTCATGGCGCTGCCCGGGCAGACCCTGTCCAATGGGCTGGGCGAACTGAAGATGCTGGAACTGCGCGACAAGGCGAAGTCGGCCCAGGGCGCAGGCTTCGACCCGCGGCGCTTCCATGCGGAAGTGCTGCGCGATGGATCGATGCCGCTGGATATCCTGGAAGCGAAGATCAATCGCTGGATGGCCGCGCCGGCGGCCACCCCCTGACACCACGGTGCGGGCCGCCCAGCGGCCCGCAGGTCACGTCAACACGGCGGGATCAATCGGTGTCGGGCTGGGTGCCAAGTTTTTCTTCGTCGCCCATCAGCATGAGCGCGATGAAGTCATTCACCACCCATTTCTCCACCATCGCCGCAATCACGTCTTTAGGGTCCAGCGGAACGGGAAGAATCACGTTTTCATCGACGGGAAGGATCACGTTTTCATCAATAGGCAGAATCACGTTGTCATCCACCGCCTGCTCAACCCGCTGCAGCAGGCTTTTCGAGGCTGCAATGCCATCGGCGGCAGCGTGGGGCATGGCAGCGCCCAGTCTTTCCAGCATCATCATTCAACTCCAGTCGGGTCAGCCGGGAACGGCAGGGTTTTGAGGCGGGAATCAACCGCCGCCAGGTACGCTTGGGCGCGGTGGCGCGCGGCCGCGTCCAGTGCGTCGGCGTCCACACCGGATTCAACCGCAGCGGTCAACGCGCCGGCCGGATCCAGTTCGAACAGCAGCGGGCCGACTTTCAGCAACGGCAGGGAAGCGCGCGTGGTCAGGATCCGGACGGTCGTGGCCGGCGACTGCCGGGCCAACTGGTCCAGCACCGCACTGCCCAGTCCAGGCGTGTCGTCCGGTACATACAGCACCAACTCGGTGTCGGGCACGCCCAACGCCTGTTCGCAGCGGCGCACGACCAGTGCCGCGTCGATGCCTTCGGCGTCCAGGCTGGCCGTGATCACCGTGCGGATCTGGCCCAGCACGGCTTGGCGCAGCGCCTGCACATCGGCCAGTGCTGCGGCCAGCGCCGGCACCGCCACGCCGAAGGCCTCGGCGTAGCCCTGCCGGAACCCGTCCAGGCGGGCATGCGCGGTGGCCTGTGCCACCTGCGCCGGAACGTCATCCAGCATCCCTGCCGCGCGTCGACGGGCGACCGTTTCCAGCTGGTCGGCACGGGCCGCCCGGCCCAATGCGCTGGGTGCGATCACGCCGCCCTGCGCGAATGCGAGGGCCTGCTCAGGATAGCTTTTCAACATACGTCACCGCACTCCAGAAGAGATCCATATCGGCACGCTCGCGCACGGGCGGGCGTTCGTCCTCCGCACCGGCAAAGGGCAGGCACAGGCGCGCCGACAACCACGCCGGCAGCATCGGGGCCATCGGCCGCAGTTCGGCCGCGCCCCACTGCAGCAGCGTGCCGGGCGCGTCGTGCAGTGCGCAGGCGGGCACCACCGTGGCTTCGTCGCGGGCGTAGCCCGCCCGCATGAACGCCTGCACCTGTGGCGGCAGCGCCACGCTGGCGCGCTGGGTGGCCAGCCAGCCCCGCAGGCGGGCGGCCGCCATCAATACGGCCAGCTGTGGCAGTTGGTCCCACAGGCCGATGAGGCGGCGCGGCAGGGGATCGGACGGCAGCGCCAGCGACGCCGGCAGCGGCAACCGCCGCTGCCGGATCAGGGTGCTGTTCAACCAGCGCCGCTGATCGCCCGAGGCGGTGGCATACACCGCCTGCCACGGCCGGTAGTAACGGGCGGGCGCGTAGGCGATGGTCAGCGCGTCACGCACCACGCCAACGGCTCCCGACCGTGCCGGCACCGCGCCTGCTGGCTACCCGCCGCCACGCGCTGCGAACGCCGTTGCCCACTGCGGGCACCAGGCGCGCCACCACCCAGGCCCCGAACAGCACCAGCAGCAGCACCGCCCCGCCCAACAACACCCAGGCCAGCGGCGGACCGCGTTCGGCACCCGGGGTCACGGCGAGCGTGCGCGGTCCTTCCACCTGGGTGAGGATGACCGAGACATTGTCGTATTCGATGCCATCGAAGGTATTACGCAGGAAGCGCTTCACCGACTGCAGCAGCACCTCCTCGTCCACGCCCGGCGCATGGGCGATCACCGCCGCCACATGCATGCGGCGGCGTTCGGCACGCCGGCCCTCGGTGCCCAGGTTGGCGTCGTAGTTGAGGTGGACGCGGGTGGACTGCACCCCATCCAGCAGCTGCAGCGATTCTTCCAGGCGCTGCTCCACTGCCGAGATCAGGCGCGCGCGCTCGCCCAGCGGGGTGCTGACCAGCGCGTCGGCGGGAAACGCACCGGACACCTGGCTGCGCGGTGCGGACGGCAGGTCGTTGCGCTGGATCAGGTCGATCGCCTCGGGCAGGTCCGGCGGCGCCACCTGCACCAGGTAGCCGGCCTTGCCCGCCGTCACTTTGTCCGCGTCGATGTTGTGGCGCAGCAGCAGCGCAATCACCTCGTTGGCCTGGCGCTCGTCCAGGTTCTCCAGCAGCGGCTTGCGCGCACAGCCGGCCAACAGCAGCAACATGAGCGGAAGCAGCACGCACAGCCGGGCCACGCGCCTGCGCAGCGCCCCGGCATTGGTCATTCTGGTCATGACTTCAGCAGCGTCTCGACGGTCTTGGTGGCATGGTTGGCCAGGCCGGCCGCCACGATCATCCGCTTCATGTAGTCGGCCATTGCGGTCTGCAGTTCGTACAGCGCGGCCGGATTGGCAGCGGTATACGGATCGTTGCTGGCTGCCTGGATCTGCGCCAGCTGTTCGCCCGAGCTGACGTACCCGTTGGCCAAGGCCTGGGTCATGCGGTCGGACAGCGGCACGGCGGCACCGTCGGCGGCGCCGACCGGATCTATCGCGGTAGCGATCTGGGTAATTTGCACGGGGGGCATCTCCTGCGGGCGGTCCCGCATGGGGTAAGCCCCGCGCCGACGGACGTGCCGTCGGCAACGGGGATCGATCAGCCCAGGTTGCGGGCGGTCTGCTTCTGCATGTCGGCCAGGCTCTTGGCCGAGTTGGACTGCAGTGAGCGGTAGGTCGTGTAGGCCGAGAGCTTGGTCTGGTACTCGGCCAGCGCTGTCGGGTTGGTCGGGTCGCCCTTGACATCATCAAAGGCCTTCGCCAATTTCTTCTTCAGATCGATCACACCGTCATTGAACTGCTTCGAGTGATCGCTGAGCCAGTCCTCGCCACCGGGATTGACGATGTCGTCCCAATTGGGATTGGTGGGTGTTGGCCTAAGTGTTTCAGTCATTGCATTGCTCCAGTCTTGATCAAGGAATCAACGGCTGCCTGCCGTGGAAAAATCCCAACGACCCTCACCCACAGAGAGCAGTTGATCGTGGGAATACTGATAGGAACGCCCCTTGAGCAGGTCGTCCCATAGCCGGATGCTGATGCGCACACGGCGCTCGCCCCACTGCTGCACGAAGTCGTCGCGGTAGCGCGCCATGGCATGCAGGGAGGCGTCATCCAGAAAAATGTCATTGGCCACGCTGGCCCGGCCCGCCTGCAGGCCGGCACGGGTGGAAATGCCACGTGCGCGCAGTTCGCTGCGGGCAAGGGCCACCAGCTGCGCGTCACCCATGGACCGCACGTCCATACTGGCGGCATAGGGCATCTGCGGTGCCAGCAGCGCCTGCACGTGGCGGCGGCGCTCGGCATCGTCGGCGCCCAGTGCCGTGATGATCACTTCCGGGCGCTGCGGCGTGCGCAGGCGGATCACCGCGTAGGGCACCGAGGCACTGTCCAGCACCGCGCCAATGCGGTCAGCTTCCTGTTGGCGATTGAGGTAATGGTCCAGCACACGCCCTGCCCGCTGGCTGGCACGCTGGCCCCAGGCCAGCGCCTCGGCACTGTCGGCGAAGGCATACAGGTGGCCCTTGTCGTCGTGCACCACGCTGTAGTCGTACGGCGAATGCGCCAGTGCGGCTTCCAGCGTGCGGACCTGGCTGGCCGGGCGCTGGCGGTCGTATGCCCACCAGCCGCCGGCGGCCACCGCCACCGCCACCATCACCACCGCCAGCGCGCCCCAGCGCGCCACACCGGCACCGCGCGCGTGGCGCAGCGCCAGGGCGGGCGTTGCCTCCGCCTCCACCAGCACCGGCAGGCGGTGGTCCAGCACGGCCGCCGACCAGGCGGCATCGCCCTCGCGCACGGCCAATGCCAGCCCGGCCACATGGATCACTTCATTGAGCGGCAGCGGCTGCGCCGCCCATTCGCCGGCGTCGCCGACGCGCACGTCCAGGCTGACCAGCGCATCCTGCACACGCACGCGGAACGAGCCGGGCGCGAGGTCGCCGGGAATGTAGAAGACGTTGTCGGCGTTGGCCAGCGTGGTGCCCAGCTGACCCTCGCCGAGCGAACGGGCCGGGCCGACGTGGAACACGTTGTCGCCGGGCGACAGGGTGAACTCCACGCCATCAAGCTGGCCGGAAAGCAGTTTCAACTTATGAGGGGAGAGCATCGGGGTTCCGTGGTGCGCGTTCATCGATTCAGCAAGGCGTGCGGTGTTTCAGCGGCGACGCGCAGACTGACAGCTGCCCAGCACACCAAACATGAAGAAAGTTTCAAAGTCCGCGCACTACAACTGTTTGCAGTGCGACATCCGTCATGATGCAGACATCGCATACCGCACAGCGATCAGTGCGCGGCACCGTGGTAAAGGGCTTTCACCTTGGCCACATAACGGCGCGTTTCGGCAAACGGGGGGATGCGGTTGCCATGGCGCTGCACCGCGCCCTCACCTGCGTTGTACGCCGCCAGCATCAGTTCCAGATCGCCGTTGAAGCGACGCTGCAGCCAGACCAGGTACGCGGTGCCGGCCCGCAGGTTCTGCAGGGGATCGAACAGGTCGCGCGCACCGAAGCGTGCGCCGGTGGCAGGGATGACCTGCATCAGGCCCAACGCGCCCGCATGCGAGCGGGCGCTGGGGTTGTAGGCGGACTCCACGCTGACGATGGCGTGCAGCAGGCGGGCGTCCACGCCGTGTTCGGCCGCGACCTGGTCGATCAACGGGGCCCAGCGGGGCGCTGCGCGGGACGCCGACGGCGGGCTGCGCGATGGGACCGGCGCTGCGGGTGCCTTCGCGTTGAACGGCCGGTGCGGATGAAACGCCTTGGCCCCCTCAAGGGGGGCCGTGGCCACCTGCAGACGCCCCTGGCTGTCCAGGCTGGCGAACACGGGAGACGAAGCGGTTGCGGGCGCCGCTGCCACCGCAGCAGCCAGCGCCACCCATAATCGAAGCGTGATCATGGCGCGGCGGCGTGCGCGATGATCGCATCATGCAGGTCGGCCAGCGTGATCACCCGGCTCAAGGCCTCCGGCGACGGAATCACGCCGCCGGCCTCCTCGATCTGGATCAGCAACGCGTGCATTTCCAGCGAATCCACGCCAAGGTCTTCCACCAGGCGATGCTGGGAACCGACCTCCTCCAGCGGCTGCCCGAGATGGGCAGCCGCCAGGCGACGGAGGTCCTGGAGGGTGAGGGAGATACTCATGAAGCAACCCGGAAGGACTTCAGCAACTCGGTCATGGTCTCCTGTTGAGCGAGCTCACGGGCGCCATCGAACAGCTGCTTCGCCTGCCCGCCGTGAGCCTGGAAATGCTCTCCATCGTCGCCGACCGCCTTGACCTGGGGCGGCCCATCGAAATCCACGCCCTCATCAGACGCATGCGTCTTCCATCCAGAGAAAAACGGGGTCATCTCGTCATCAGAATCATGCGATGTGGTTGACATTGAGTCCACATCGCTCAATTCCCGAACGATCCGGCTTTGATCAGACTTCGGGGAAAATATGCCCTGGAGCGGACGGCCGGGATCGCTCGCACGATTCTGGGCGAGCCGGAAGTTCACCCGCTCCAGTTCGTTCTCCCTTAGCAGAATCGTCTCCTTCCTCGGTGCAACGGGATTGACCGGCGGGCTGAATTCCTGCCCTCCGCCCGCTTGCCAATGCGGCCTGAATTCATCATCCCGCCTCTGGACCGGTGACAGCGATTGATTGTTGTCTTTACGGTAGTTCACCAACTCGTTGAACTCGGCGAGAATATTCTGCTTGAACGGCACCTTGCCTGCAGCCCGCTGCGAGCCAGAAGCCGGGATGGACATTGCGCCCTTCCCCGTTTTGCCGACAGCCGAATTCATAGCTTTGGCGCTGGAGGCAGCTTGATCGGAGGCCGTGCTGCTTGCGGCGCTCTTGGGCGGTTCTACCACCGGTACGCCCTCAACTCCCTTGATGCCCTTCGCGAGAGAAGAAGCCCAGGCAGCCTGCCCAATATCACGGCCTAACGTGGGGGCGGGCGACGCACCACGACTGGTACGTGTGGATTTCTGATCAGACGACGCGTCCGTCTGCGGAGACGAAAGCGATTCAAACTTCTGGATGATCGACCTCACCGAACCAGTCGATGAGTAATCAACCCCATCACCCGAACGACCACTTCGCTGCGCCGGCTTGCCGCTGGCCGCATTGAGCAGGTTGCCAAGGGCGTCCGACACGTTCCGCGCTGCGTCCAGCAGCTTCGTGCCGCCGGAAGGCGACTCAACATCCGGCATGAGGGGCTGCGAACCAAGCACTGGAACGAAAGCCGGGCCGTGCGGATAGATAACAGGAGTGAGCGGGATTTCCTCATGACCCATGCCCTCCTGGCGCTCGTCCAGCGAGTTCAACGCCTGATGGGAGGTATGCGCTTCCGATTCGTTTTCATCCGCTGAATTGGAAATCATCCTGATCTCCTCGAGAGACGTGTCCCAACGCACGTTGCGGCTGCTCGATGGACTCGTCCCGCTTGCCCCCTCATCCTGCTGGACACCGAGCAGATCCGAGGAGGTCAGAGACCCGTAATCCGAAGGAGACTGGGAGGAGGTCTCCCAAGTGTCCTTGGCGAGTCTCAGTCGAGTTCCAAAGCTCTTGCTCGAGGCGAGTGAATCATCACTCGCAATCGAAGAGGCATCGTCGCTCATAATGTCAAACTCTCGCACCGGCATCCCGATCCAACTATTCAGTCGCTGCTGATCCTTGGCATACTCTTCCTTGAAATTCCCAAGGCTTTTCAGAAGCTCCTGGTTCTTGTGCTCCAGAAGCGCGTTGCTTGCTTCCAGACGCACCAAGTTCTTGGCGTTCTGTACATCCTCCTTGCGACGCGCCTCCGCCTGGTCGAGCAGGTTGTATACAAGCTCAAGCGGTACTGTCGGCCCGTTCTGGCCGGGTATCAAATCCCTCAAGAACCCGAGGTCATTCTTCACATTCACCGGGGCGCCCTGCACATTCACCGGGGCGTAGTGCATGGGGCCATTGGAGTTCGCCAGCTTCCGCACTTCATCCGGTGAGAGCGGACGGTTGTCGTCCCGATTGCCTGGCGATTCAGGCGCGCCGGGCTCACTCCGGACCATGTACTGCGGCAACTTCAACAGATCGAAGATTGCGGCCGCGATGTGCTCTCCATCCCCCATGCTCAGATTGTGGCGTATCGCCTGATCTGTGCCGTCGAGGAAACCGCTGTGCAGCACCTGGGCGAGATCGAGCTCAAGGTCGCCAGCGTCGATCCTTGCCGCAAGCTCCGGCAAGCGCTCCTTAAGCGCGTCCATCATCGGACCGGGCAGGATGGCACCCGCAATGCAGGACATGAGGTCGGCAGCCTCCTCACCCTTACCCATGCAGATCCCAACGGTCTTTTCGGCTTCATCCAGCGCCTTATGCAACGCCTTGCTTTGACTGTCCGGGCGCCAGCAACCGTCAGCGACTCCCTTGACCCGGCCAGCGCGGAGGCCGACTTCAACAATGGCCTGATCCACCTTGGCAAGTCGAACGTCAAGCCGAGTCGTATCACCGGACCGCATTTGCTCCTCAATGCCCAAACGCAGCGCACCGAGGACGACCAACTGATTGATGATGATAGAGCCGAACCGGTCTGGGCCGCCCTGCAGGATGCTCAGCACCTTGTTCTTTGCTTCCACGTCGCGGGCTTTACAGGGACTATCGCGCAGGACCTCATACGCAGCACTGAACGCGATGTCGGACGCCTTGCGTTCATGCGGCCCTGGCGTGATGCAAACTCGGCTCGGCACCGAAGGCTGCTGCGCATTGCTCACACCATTCAGCTGGCGAGATACCCGCCCAAGGCCCTTGTGGATATCAAACCCCCGAACCTGACTGAAGCGGGGAGACTGAGGCGGATTGACTGCATTTGTCACGGTGTAATTTCTCTCTGTGGATGAAGCCGCGGTCGCAACGGCGCCAGCGCGCCTGCCCGCACGTCTATGATTGGGCGGCGCTGTCTACCTGGACCGAAACATGGCGAACGGGCTGAACGGGATGGGCCGGGGCCGTCTGGGCAGAACCTATGCGATGCATGCGAGGAACTCTCCCTTAGAGACCATTGACGAAGCTCATATCGGCATCGGTGATCTTGTCGATGGTGGAGCTCAGGATCTTGACGATGTTGTCGAACTTCTGGGTCATCTCGTTGAGCTTCTCACCCAGCACCTTGCTGACGTGCTTGATCTGCTCCATGTTGCTGTCCTTGGCTGACACCCAGGCGTTGTACTTGGCGCTGTCCATTTTCTCGCCATCTGGCCAAGGCTCCCCCTCGGTAGTGTCATCGCCAGGAGTGGTTTCATTCCACATGCTCTTGCGAATGTCCTTGACGGCGCTCAAGTCCATCTTCACGTGAAACTGCCCATCCGCAGACGGCCCGGAGATCGTCAACCCCGGTAAACCGAGCGATTCTTTGAATGCCTCTGCTGCGGACTCGCTTGGGAACGAGGCCAGCGCATTGGCGTCCAGACCGTATCGCAGCTCGAGTTCCTTAAGCTTGGCGTGAACTTTTGAAAAATCGATCACGATGTCGCCCTTGTCGCCGACCGCTCCAGGATTGAGCTCCTCCATGATGTCGGAGAACTCTTTGTAGAACTCGATGAACGTCTCCATCGCCTCCTGGTACTTGCTCAGCCATTCCGACTTCAGCGCTCCAAGCAGCGCACTGATCTGCGCATAGAAATCGCTGTGCGAGTCCCAGACCAGACCACTGGCATCCTTTGCAGCCGGATCTTCCATCGATGGTTCGAAACCAGGCAGAGAGATGCCATCGTCGTCCTCGACGGGGAGGATCTGCGGCATCAGAAATGCAAGGCTGCGCAACAGATCGGCGGTGGACCGCTCCGACCCCTGCCGAGCAAAGTCGGCGGCAAGCTGCTGGTCGGGATTGCGGCTGTCAGCGAGCAAGCAGATCGCAGCGTTCTGATAGCGCGCGGCGTCCGCTGCGGTCTTGAGCAGCAGGTTTTGAATCTTCTTCAGTTGGGAGCGAACTTCTTCCGTTTCGGTGATTGCGAGCGCTTCAGCCAACCCAGTTGCGGGGAGCTGCTGCGCGCCGGCCTGCTGACTGAACGGCGCGGACGGGGTCGCAATGGGACGAGCGGTAGTGATTGCGTCTGTCATGTCGGCGTTCCTTAGAAGTGTCTGATGATGTCGCCGCTGGTGCTGGCCTGCAGGCTCATGAGGCTTTCGACCAGTTGCGCGGTGGCATCGCGCATGTCGCGGGTCTTGGCCGCCTGGTCCTGCTGTTCGTCGGCAACACGCTTGAAGGTTTCGGCAACCAGCGCCATCAACTGCTGCTCGGACTCTGTAAATTTGGACTCGATCTCCATCGTCGCTGCGCCAATGTTGCCGACCGGCGCGGCAACCATGTTGCCCAGTACGCCCTGCGCAGCGATCTTCTGGGCGTTCGCCATGTTCTCGCTGTTTACGCGCTGACGATCGTTCTCGGTGGCCCCGTTGGTCTGACCCGATGCACTCGGCTTCATCGAACGCACGTCAACGTCGGTGTCGGCCTGGAGATCGGCGCGCGCGCGGCCACCATCGGCCCGTGGTGAGACGGGCGAGCCATCAATGTTTCGTGCCGGCCGCAGGTTTTCTGCCGGGGTGGCGTGCGCCTTGACCTGGCCGCGCGCGTCGCTGACCTGAATGCTGGTCTTGTTGGCTTTCAGCTGGTTCGTGGCCATCGAGCCGGTCTGCACGTTTGCCGAATCGTTCATCCTCTTCATTGCGAAGCCGCCGATAGCGGCCGTGAACATGGTCGCGGCCATTGCCCCGCCGAAACGTTCCCGGGCCGCTTCCACACCCAAGGCGCCCGCTACGACAGTCATCTGGCGCTGCAGCGTCACCATGTTCGCGCTGTTGTCGCGGTCCAGCTTTTCAAACTGCAGCAGAATCTGACGCAGCATGGCCAGCAGGTGGCTGAAGGGGCTGCTTTCGATCCAGACGCCTGCATTCGCCGATCGCGCCCCGAGGTCCGGGTCGGCCCCGGTGGCCGGTACGGCCGCAACGACGCTGGCCGTGGCCTCGGCCTGGGTGCGCGTCGGTTGCTGGGCAGCGACGCCCTCGGCGGCCCGCGTGGCAGCGCCGGCTTCGGTCTTCACAGGGTCGCGCGCGGGAAGCAACGACAGCAGCAGCGCCGGCAGTGAGCTTACGGCGTCGCCCAGCGTCTGCGATGCCGCTTGGAGCGTCAGGGCGGGCATGCGCAGTTGTACCGACGGCGCCGACCCGAGCAGGCCGGGGGCGGCCGACGAGTTGACCATGGTGCTGCCGATGGCCGCCACGATGATCGCGGCCAGCGAGGGGTCCACCGACCCGGCAGGGTCCGCCTGCTTCGCAGGCGTGGGCGATGCCGCTGCGGGCCACACGAGGGACGGGGTTGTCGGCCGCAGCATTACGGAAATGTCAGTCACGATAGAGTCCTGAAATAGAAAAAAAGGGGATACGCGCGGGCTCAGGCCGCAACGGTGCCGACCCGGGCGGTAACGAACTTGGCCGCCTCGTCCTGGCTGGCCTGGAAGTCGGTCATCTGCCGGAACAGGTCGGCTACCAGGGTGTTGGTCTGCATGAAGTACTGGAGGATCTTCTGGATGAGATCCCGGAAGATCTGCGAGTCGACCAGACCAAGCTCAAGTTTTTCTTTCAGCTCCTCCGCGTTGATGTACATGTCGGCGATGATGATGGCGCCCACGCCTTGGCTGGTCTGGTTGGCGAACTGCATGGCATGCATGGCTTTGGTCGCCTGACCGGCGCGCAATGCCGCGTTGTCCGCGGTGCTTCCCGTGATATTCGCCACGGCCTTGCTCAGCGCCTTGGCGACATCATCCACGGCCTGGCCGGCCGAACGCGCCACACTCTTGACGATCTGCGGCAACGCCTTGCTGATGGCTTCGGTGCCGGCGCGGGTGACGGCCTTGGTCACCTGCTGCACGGCCATGCTGCTGGCGAATTTCTTGCTCAGTACCGCGGCGGCGATGATCATCGCGGCCACGGCGATGACGCCGAGCACGTCCTTGATCTTGTCGGCGAAGGTCGACGACACCCCGAGCGAGGTCAGTACGTCGCCGATCACGTTGCCGACCGCCTTCACCAGTTCCATGATGAGTTTCATGACGGGCTCCATGATCTTGCCCATCACGTCCAGGCCCAGCTCTTCGCCGATGGCCAGGGCCAGGCCGATGCCGGCCAGTGCCATGCTGGCGCCGCCGGTGAACGGGGCGGCCACCACGGCCACCACGGTGACGACCCAGCCGATGATCTTGCCGATGCAGCCCATCTTCTTCTGGGCCTGTTCGGCCTTGGCCACCTCGTCCTGATATTCCTGCGAGCGGCGCATGTTTTCGGCCTCGCGCGCCTTCAGGACTTCCTGGATGAGCTTGGTGTCATTCTCCAACTTGGCGTCATTCATCTTGCCGATGATTTCCTGCAGCATCGCCAACAGTTCGCTCAACTTGGCGGCATTGGTGCGGGCGCCCTCGTCGCCGCCGGGGCGCAGGCTGTTGGTGGGGTCCAGCTTGTCTGCTTCGCCCTTGAACGCTTCCAGGTCCCCCAGCGCCTTGTCCAGCACGGCAGTCGCCTCGGCCAGCGCCGCCGTCGCGGTACCCACACGCGCCTGCTGCTGCGCCACGGTGGCCTTGGCGGCTTCAAGCTGGGCGCGGATGGCCTCCTGCTCTTCCGGCGGTGCCTCGGCCAGCGCCTGTTCCAGGCGGGCCACTTCTCCCTCAGCCTGCTTGAGGGCTTGCAGGGCGGCCGCCAGTTCGGTCTGGCCGGCACTCACCTCCCCCATCGCCGCGTCCACCAGTGCCTGCGCCACGCGGATCGCCTCGGACAACTCGGCACCGGTGGCGGCGCGCTGCGCCAGGCGGGCCTTGATCAACTCCAGCTGTGCCGACAGGCTGCGGCTGTTCTCCTGCGTGACAACTTCGCTGAGCTGCATCGCCAACATGGTCAGCACCGACTCGGGCGTCAGCTGTGATTGCCCCGGCACGCTGCCGGCCGACTGCTGTGCCGCGCGCATCAAGCGCGCGGTCTCGGCCTTGCGCAGCTCCGGCGTACCGGCCGTGGGCGTTGCGGCGGCATTGGCCTGCCCCGACTCGCTGGCGGCCTTCGCCAGCAAGTCGACGACCTTGGCGTCGATGGTCTTGACCTGCTCTAGCGAGACGGCGCCGAAACCGGCCGCGGCGACAGAGGCGCGCGGGCTGGTGCCCGGGCTGGTGCTGTTGGCAAACGCCACCGGGGTGGCGAAGCTGGAGGTGATGGTAGTCATTCGGGTACGGTTTCCTCGGTGGAATCGGGAGGGGCGGTATCGGTGGCCGACAGCGCCTGGAGATAGACCTTGGCGCGGCCGGCCAGATCGGGATCGGTGGAACGCAGCACGACGGTTTCAAAACAGCCGCGCGCCATGGCGAGCTTGCCCAGCGCCAGGTGGCACTGGCCGACATGCAGCATCGGGCGCTCGTCGCGCTTGAGCAGGGTGTAGGCCAGGGCATACATGTCGATGGCCTTGGCGTACTCCTTCTTCATCTGCAGTACGGCAGCCAGCCCAAGGGCGTAGTCGCCGTTGTAGAAGTCGTACAGATACAGAAAGCGGAAAAACGTCTCGGCCTCGTCCAGGCGGCCATCGGTGTAGAAGCGGTGTGCGTAGGCGTACACCCCTTCCAGCATGTCGTCACTGACACCTTTCAGATCCTTGATGGCGGCGCCGCTCTGGGCGCCTTCCAGCAGCAGCTGCGCCATCTCGTCAAGCATGGCCTGGTCGGTTTCGCCAGCGTCGGGGGTGTGGGGAACATCGTTCATTCGGGTTTACCTGGTCTTGGCCTCTGGCGCTGCAGGACAGGCACAGTCTGGCGTTCGTGGGAAGGGGGGGCTTTCGCAATTCACTCATTCGGACGCGCGGGGCGCGGCCGTGTCATCGGTATCCGCGCTGGACCCGGGCGCTGGGTCGGCGACGTGGCTGCGCTCGATGTCACGCAGCCACAGCAGGATCCGGGTGACCGGGGCGGTCAGTTCATACGGCACGAAGTGGTAGCGCTTGACCTGGAAGTACACGGCGCGGGCCAACGCGATGTCGCGCACCACGGGAACCCCGCGCCGTTCGGCCAGCGCAATGGCCTTGCGGGCGCGCGCGCCACGCTCGCGGACGGACACGAACTGCAGCGAGGGGTAGTCGGGGTGGGTATAGATGCCCACCGCGATGTGGGTGGGATTGGCCAGCACCATCGTGGAGCTGGCCACATCCATCTGGGTCTGCGCAGACAGCTCTTCGCCGATCTCACGCCGGCGCTGCCTGATCTCGGGGTTGCCGTTGTGGTCCTTGTGCTCCTGCTTGACCTCGTGCTTCTCCATGCGCATTTCGCGGATATAGAGACGGAACTCGACGAAGGCGGCCGCCAGCACGATGGGCAGCAGCACCGCCAGCAGCAGCGCGGTGCTTTTCCAGCCCACGCTGTACCACACCGCGCTGGCGGCTTTGTCGGGCATCTGCACCTGGGCGAAGATCGTGGGCGCGAACAGGCCCCACGCCAGCACCACGAATACGCCGCCCGCCAGCAGGTACAGGCTGGCGGTCACCACGCCCTTGACCGTCTTCAGCGAGAACAGGTTCTTGAAGCCGGAAATGGGATTGACGCGGGCAAGGTCCAGCCGAACGGCTTCGGCCGCGATCACCCCGCGACTCTGCACAAGCGAAATCAGCACGGCCCCGACGATGGCGGCGGCGCCGACGGGAACCGCCATCCACAGGAACGCCACCGTGGCCTGTGACGCGGCCTCGGCCGGGGTGAGCGAAAAGCCGCGTTCGGCCATGCCGCGGTAGAAGCCGTACAGCGCGCGGCTGGAGGTGGCGGTGGCCAGCGCCACCAGGCCGGCGATGAGCACGGCCATGGCCGCCAGGTCGCGGCTGACGAAGCTCTTGCCCTTGCGCGACTCTTTGAGCAGGCGGTGCGGTGTCGGCTTTTCGGTCTTCATGGCGAGAGGGGCAGCAACAGCTGCAGCGCATCGGTGCTGTCACGGATGAGCGGCACCTGCCGGGCCAGCGTGGGCATGAGGTAGAACAGCAGCCCGATGAAGGCAAGGAACGATTTGATGGCCAGCGAGAGGGAGAACGGATTCATCTGCTGGGCAAAGCGCGACAACACACCCAGCAGCACTTCCACCAGCAGGAGCAGCAGCAGCACCGGCAGCGCCATGCGCAGGGCCCCGGCCAGCAGGGTGCCGGCGAACGCCTGCACCCGGGACAGGTCGAGCGTGAACGCGCCGCCCATCGGCACCACGGCATAACTGGACTGGATCACCTCCAGCAGGACCAGCATGCCGTCGGTGGCCAGGAACACCACCACGCTCATGAGCTGGAGCAGGTTGGCGGTTTCGGTGGCCTCCACGCCACTGACCGGGTCCAGCATGGCGCCGATGCCGGCACCGCGCTGGTTATCCACGATCGCGCCCATGCCATGGAATATCTGAAACGGCAGCGCCACGACCAGGCCGATCGCGGTGCCGATCAGCACCTCGCGAAGGGTGGCACCGGCCATGGACACCATGTCCTGCGGCGGCACCACGCCGTCGGTGACCGGCCACAAGCCGATCATGACCATCACCGCCACCACGGAACGGGTCATCTTGGCAGGCATGACGCCGGGTGACAGGTAGGGAATCCAGACCAGGCACGCGCCAATCCGCGCGATGCCCAGCAGCGCCTGCACGCCGTGGTCGCGCGCGAGCGACATCAGTTCGACATCGAGGGAGGAAAGCTGGATCACCCTAGCCCGCCAGGGCGGACTGCAGCGCGAGCCGGGCGAAGTCGAGCATGCGCGCACTCATCCACGACATCAGCACGAGCAGGCAGGCGATGACCGCCAGCAGCTTGGCACCGTAAGGCAGGGTCTGCTCCTGCAGCTGGGTGACCGTCTGGAACAGGCCGATCGCCAGGCCGACGATGGTGGCCACGGCCACCGGCGCGGCCGACAGCAGCAGGATGAGCAGCAGGCTCTTGTTGC
Organism: Stenotrophomonas sp. KH_036_B; assembly: GCF_057839485.1. Lineage (NCBI taxonomy): Bacteria > Pseudomonadati > Pseudomonadota > Gammaproteobacteria > Lysobacterales > Lysobacteraceae > Stenotrophomonas > Stenotrophomonas sp. KH_036_B. The sequence goes on from NZ_CM174491.1 coordinate 3,094,300, forward strand.
CCATGAACATGATCGTGTCCATGGCTACATCGGCACGTCGAGGTACTGGCGGACCAGGCCCTGCGACAGCAGGCTCCAGCCATCCATCGCCACGAACAGGATGAGCTTGATCGGCGCGGAAATGGTCACCGGGCTCATCATCATCATGCCCAGCGACAGCAGCACGCTGGACACCACCAGGTCGACCACCACGAACGGCAGGTACAGGTAGAAGCCGATACGGAAGGCGTCCTTCAGCTCGCTCAACGCGTAGGTGGGCATGAGCGCGAACAGCGAACGCTCGTGCGGTTCAAGCGCGGGAAGCGGTACGCCCGGCTCCGCATGGCGTGCGCGTTCGAAGAACTCCAGCAGTTCAGGGTCGGAATACGTGGCCAGGTAGACCTTGTAGCCGTCCAGGCTGCTGTCAAGAAAGCTGATGACGGCGGCGACCGAGTTCAGCGGCGCCTCCAACGCAAGGTAGGCGTCGTACATGTTCTGCACGATGGGCTGCATGACGTAGAACGCGAGCATCAGTGCCAGCGCGTTGAGCACCATGTTGGACGGCACCTGCTGGAGCCCGAGGCCGTTGCGCAGCAGCACGAACACCACCGAGAACTTGAGGTAGCAGGTGCCGGCCGCGATGAGGAAGGGCAACAGCGCGGCCATCGACATGACCGCGATCAGCGAGATGTCGTTGTTCACGAAGTTCATGGCAGCACGGGGACCTGGTGCAGCTGCACGCCAAGCTGGTCGCCCACCTGGACCAGCTCGCCACGGGCGATGAGCTGGCCGTTCACCCGCAGCTGCAGCTGCGTCCATGCGTCGGGCGGCACGTCGACGACGGTGCCGGGCTGGAGCACGGCGAGCGCGGCCACATGCTGCTGCAGCTGGCACAGCACCACGTCCACGGTGACCGGCAGACGCGACAGGTCCAGACCCGATGCAGGTGCGGGCGTTGGCGTGGGATCGGGGACAGGCTGGGACGCGGCGAAGCCGGCATCGCCGTCGTCGTCGAGGAAGTCGAAGGTGGTGTTCACGGTGATGGTCTCAAGGGTGAAATCGAAGGAGTAGAGGCGGCGGCGCCCGCTGCGGGCGACCGGAACGAGCTGGTCCAGCAGCAGCACGGCGCCGGGCGCGAGGGCGCGCAGGCGCTGCAGCGGAAGTTCGAAACGGGCGACGCCCAGATCCACCGGCACTGTCATGTCCAGCTGTCGCGCGCACTGAGCGGACCCGGCAACTGCCCGGGCCTGGAGAATCCAGGCGGGTCCCTGCGCGGTGTGCAGGCAGGGTTGACTGGCGCCCTGGCCGCCGAGCACACCCACCGGCACGACATCGCGCAACGTGCTGTGCGCGTCCTGCAGGTCAGGGGCGGCGATGTCCAGCAGGTCCCGCGCCGGCAACCAGCACGCCAGCGCGTCGCGGTCGACCAGCTCGGACCAGGCCAGATCGGCCAGGTCGGGCAGCATGGCCGGGCACCAGTCATCGGCCGCGACGGCGAGTTGCAGTTCACCGCGTGCCGAAACGACGTCGAAGCGAAGCATGCTGCCGCGCGCCGGCAAGGGTTGCGCGCTAACTGCTACCCCCATGCGCGCGCAGGCGGCAGCCACGGCTGCGCTGCCCGCCTCGGCCGGCGACAGTGTCCGCATGGGCCAACGATGCGCGCTCATTCGCCATGCCGCCGGTGCTGACGACGCCTGCGTTCGTCACTGGCCGCGTCGCTCTGTTCAACAGTGACCTGCAGCGCGTCGCCGACGGGCAGTGCAGCCGAGGTCAACGCGTTCGCCACCCGGCTGCTGGACGGCTGCAGGATCAGGCGGCCGCCATCCAGCCGCGCCGCAACCGACTGACCTGCGCCCCAGCTGTGGAAGGTGACGTTCACCTGGGACCCGGCGGCGGAGCGTTCGGCCATTGCGGTCTGCAGCTGCACGGCCCCCTGCGCCTTGCGGGCGATCTTGTCGGTAAACAGTTTGGCTTCGCCGCGTTCGGCCTCGCGCAGGGTTTCGCCGCCTGCCGGCTGGGACACGGCGGTGTCGAGCGCGGCGCCGACCACGCCTGCGATCGGCAGGCTGCCCGTATCGGCGCCCCCCTTCCGCTCCACCGGAGGCGGCGTCACCGTGGGTGACGGCTGCGCTGCCATGGGTGAAATGGGGCCCATGGGAGCCACGCGTGCAAGTGGCGCGGCAGTCGCTGAGGTGCGGGTCCGCGCGGGCGCTTGATCCACGCCCGCCGGTGGCACGACTGCGGCGGCGGCCGTCGCCGGCGGGGCGGCACCCATCGGTTGGCCCACGCTGGAGTGCGCGGGCGAATGGACAGGCGCTGCGGGCAAGGCCACTGCGGAGGCGGCAAGCGCAGGCGCAGGTGCAGGTGCATCTGCCGCCATGCCCGGGGCGATGTGCCCCGCCGGCGTGGCCAGCGCCACCGAGACGGTTGGCCCCGCCGGTGCGCCTGGCAGCCGGCCGCCTGCCCCGGGCGACGGCGGGCGTACCACGACCGGCTGCTGGGCCGCGTCCGCCGCCGGCATGGCAGCCGCCAGGGCGCGCTGCATTGCGTCGGTTGGTGTGCGCGGAAGGACGACCAGCACGTCCCGCTCGCGCGGCTCGTGCTGCTCCTCCACCGGCAATTCGTTATCCGGCTCCGCATCCAGCGGCAGGTCTGCGTCAGCGTCAGCCGCGGCAGCCGCATTGGCAGGCGGCTGCCTCTCGCCACGAACCCGTTTTTCGACCTGCTCACTCAGGGTCAGCGGCGTCACGGGCTGGGTTGCTGCGACGGAACTGCCCGCGCAGGGGATCTTTACCGACATCTGTATTCCTCTTGAATGATTCGCTCCTGGCGGCGCAGTCGCGCTTGCCGGCGCATGTGTTCATTGCGTTCGCCCACCGCCTGTAACCGGCGGGCACGCGATTGCTGTTCGATGGCGGCCTGGCGCAGCTCGGCTTCGCGCTCGCGCGCCAGCGCCGCCTGCTCCTGCAGGTGACGCGCGCGCAGGTCGCACTCCAGAACGTGCGCACGTGCGATGGCCACGCTGCGCAGCCTGTCGAACAGACGCTGGCGGTCCAGCCCGTGTTCCTCGACCAGCTGGGCCTGGTGCAGCTGCTGGTCGGCCTGCGTACGCACGCCCTGCGCCTGCTGTTCCTGCTGTGCCGCCAGGCTGGCCTGGGCGGTCGCGTCGCGGCGCAGGCGCTGGGCGCGGTGATCGACCACGGCAGACAACCGGGTGTGATCAGCGGGCGAGCGCATCCAGCCCCTCCCGCGCCGCAGCCAGTTCAACCTGCTCGTGCAGCGATTGACGCAGGAACGCCTGCAGACGCGGTTCACGTGCAACGGCAGCATCCTGTTCCGGCTGTGCGCCGGGCCGGTACTCGCCGATGTCCCGCAGCAGCTGCAGGTCGTCCAGCTGTCCCATCAGCACGCGGACCCGGGTCGCTGCGGCCGCCTGGCGCGCGTCGGCCAGCTGCGGGAACAGGCGACTGGCGCTGCGCAGTACGTCGATGGCCGGAAAGTGCCCGCGCTGCGCCAGTCGTGGACTGAGATAGATATGCCCATCAAGCAGCGACTTCACTTCTTCCCCGACCGGATCGGGATCGGCGTCGTCTTCCAGCAGCACCGTATAGAAGGCGGTGACACTGCCCACCCGCGCGTTGCCCGGGCGCTCGACCAGCCGCGGCAGGGCTTCGAACACCGACGCGGGAAACCCGCGCCGGGCCGGCGGTTCGCCCGCGGACAGCGCGACGTCGCGCAGTGCGCGCGCGTAACGGGTAACCGAGTCCATCACCAGCAGCACCCGGCTGCCCTGCTCCCGGAAGTACTCGGCAATCCGGGTGGCGACCATGGCGGCATTGACCCGGGTTGCGGGGGAACAATCGGACGTTGCCTGCACGACGATGGTGCGGGCGGCAGTCGGCCCATGACGGATGGCCTCCACGAACCCGGCCACTTCGCGGCCGCGCTCGCCGACCAGGGCCACCACACGGACATCGCACGCGGCGTTGGCCAGCAGCATCTCCACGAGGGTGGTCTTGCCGCAGCCCGCCGCCGCGAAGACGCCCATGCGCTGCCCTTCGCCGACAGTAAGCAGGGCGTCGACCGCGCGGATGCCAGTTGCGAACGGGTCCTGGATGGGGCGGCGTTGGCGGTAGTCGAGCGGCACGGCCTGGACCGGCTCAAGACGCCCGGCCGGCAGCGCGTCGGCGCCCTCGCCGGTCGCCAGACGCTCCACCACCTCACCGAATCCATCCAGCACGCACCCCAACAGGTGAGGTCCCAGCGCTACCTGCAGCGGCCGGCCCGTCGCGGCGACCACGACATCGGCAGCCAGACGTACCGGCGCGCCGATCAACGCCAGCGTCGCCACCCCGTGATCGACCCGTGTGACCACACCGTGGGTAACCACGTGGTCGTCGACCGCCGAGCGGCGGACGTGGCAGTGCTCACCAATGGCGACGTCGGCCAGTGGCACGCGCAGCTCACCGGCGCGCATCGCCACCGGCGACGCGCATGGCCGCCAGCAGGGCGTCGCGGCTGTCACCGGAGCAGGCCCTGCAGTTCGGCCACGCGGGCATGGAAGCCTTCAATGGCGCCCGCAAGCAGGCTCGATTCGGTGCGGCATTCCGGCTGCAGTGCACCGCCCACCAGGCAGCCCTGCTCCATCTGGCGCAGTGCCAAGCAGCCGTTGGCGAAGTGCGGCGCCGGCGAGGACAGCGCGGTGAGCAGATCGTCTGCGCGGTTGCTGAAACGTTCCGACGGCGAGGTGTCCAGGCGCCCCCACAGAAACACCACGTCGTCGACAGGATCGAGCAGAAGCTCGCCGATGTCGGCAAAGCCCATCACCACGGAGGAATGGGTGTCGAATTCGAACCGCGAGGGGTCACAGCCGAGCTCGTGCAAGGCCGCGTTGAGGGTGTCCAGCAAGGTACTCATAGGCTTCTCATGACATCAAGAGTGACGGCGTCGGAGATCTCGGCAAACGAGAGCACCGGCGTGGTGGGGAGGCGGGTTTCGATGAAGCGTTTGACGAAGCGGCGGATGTCCGGTGCCACCATGAGCACGACATCGGGACGGTGCGCGGCGACTTCACCGACATGCAGTGCAAAGCGGTCGATCAGGTCGCTGGCCTCGGCCGGCTCGAGGTTGAGGAACGACGCCCCCTGGCTCTGGCGGATACCGGCCCGGATCTGGTCTTCGATGGGCGTGGAGATGAGGATGGCGGGGATGCGCCCGCTGCGCGCGAAGCGGTCGGAGATGTAGCGCGACAGTGCGCCGCGGACGTGCTCCACCAGCAGGATGACGTCCTTCTCACGCTGGCCCCATTGCGCCAGTGTTTCCAGCACGACCTTCATGTTGCGGATCGAAACGCCTTCACGCAGCAGACGCTGCAGCACTTCGGCAACGCGCTGGATCGGCATGTGGCGGTAGGTTTCCTTCACCAGCTCCGGGAAGCGCTTTTCGAGTGCATCCAGAACGTGCTTGGCTTCCTGGATGCCGAACAGCTCACCCACATTGCGCAATACGGCGTTGTGCAGCAGCCGCGACAGCTCGTGGTAGTCGCTGCTCACCTCACAGCCAAGTGCCAGCACGTCGTCGTGCGATGCCACCGGCACCCACCGGGCGGTATGACCATCGTGAGGGACCACCACGCCAAGATTCAGCGCGTCGAGCTCGTCCTGTCGGCCAAACACGCGTACATGGGCGTTGACCACATGCGCGCCGCCGGCCGGGATTTCGTTGATGAGCACCTTGACTTCGTGCGCGTCGACGGGCGCGTGCTCACGCAGCACAAGCGGCGCAAGCTGCATGCCGGTGCTGATGAACGCATCCTGGCGCAGCCGCTCTTCCCATTGGCCGGCTTGGGCGGACTGGTGCAGGGGCGCGGGCAGGAGCAGGATCAGCGGCAGGGTTTCGCTGGTGAGCCGCGCAGTGCCGCCATCGGCCGGGGTTGTGCCCGGGGCGCTCAGGCCCTGCCCCTGGCCTTGGCCCTGCGCCGCACCGGCACCTTCTGCCTTGGCCTTGCGCAGCCGCCATACCAGCATGGCCGCCAGTCCCAGCGAAAGACCGGCGAACACCGGCAACGGGAAGCCGGGCAGCAGGCCCAGCAGCAGCACCAGCACCGCGCCGATCGCCAGGACGACATTGCTGTTGAACAGCTCGCCCAGGATGTTGGCGCCCAGGTTGTTGCTCTCCCCGCTCACCCGGGTGACGATGAAACCAGCGCTGATGCAGATGAGCAGCGCCGGGATCTGGGCGACCAGGCCGTCGCCGATGGTCAGCAGGGTGAAGGTGTTGAGTGCCGCACCAAAGCTCATGCCATGCTGCAGCATGCCGACGGCGATGCCACCAAACAGGTTGACGAACACGATCACGATGCCGGCAATGGCGTCGCCCTTGACGAACTTCATGGCGCCGTCATAGGAGCCGTACAGCTGGCTTTCGCGCTCGACGTCGCGGCGACGGATCTGCGCCTGTTCGGAGGTGATGGCCTCGGCGCGCAGGTCGGCATCGATGCTCATCTGCTTGCCCGGCATGCCGTCCAGCGAGAAGCGCGCGACCACTTCACCGATTCGTTCGGAGCCCTTGGTGATGACGATGAACTGGACCAGGGTGATGATGGCGAAGATGACCGCACCGACCACCAGGTTGTCGCCCACCACGAAATCACCGAACGCGCTGATGATATGGCCAGCGTCGGCATCGAGCAGGATCAGGCGGCTGGTACTGACCGACAGTGCCAGCCGCATCAGTGTGGTGAACAGCAGCACCGAGGGGAACGTCGAAAAGTTCAGGATGCGTTCGACGTAGAACGAGCTGAGGAAGATGACGATGGCCACGGCCATGTTCAGGCCGATCAGGAGATCGACCAGGAACGTGGGCAGCGGGATGATCAGCATGGCGACGATCACCGCCATCAGCACCACCAGCGCCAGCTCCGGGCGCAGCAGGACGCGGGCGCGGGCGCCCACGCCGGGCGCCGTGGCCGGGGTGATGGCGCTCATGCCATCACCCCGGCGATGCGGCCGGACGGGCCGCTTTCACGCTTCATGCTTTCCACCACCATGGCCTCCAGCGCCTGCGCCGTGCTGTCACGGGCGGTTGCGTCCACCCAGATCGCATCGGGCAGGCCAAGCACCGCGCGGCGCAATGCCTGCACCAGGCGCGCCCGCTCGGTCAGCGAGAGCACGACGCGCGCACCGGAGAGTGGACCGGCGAACAGGCCCGCCCAGTCCTGCACGCCGCGCACCACGTCCAGCAGCCCGGTGACGAGCGCTTCGGCGGTGGTCGACAAGCGGGTCAGGAGACGGGTACGACCCACTTCCAGCACCAGCAGTTCGTCCACCGAGCGCAGTACCGTGAGGTTGCGCACCTGCCGCAGCAGGCGGCCGAATTCGAGATGCGACCCGCTGGGATCCAGCGAGAACATGTCCGCGCCGATCGCCTGCTCCATGAAGTCAAGGACATGTGCGCGGCGATTGAATCCGTACATACCGATCCACCCGGCGTATTCGCCCACGCAGTCCTGCGGGTTGCCCAGCAGGTCGCGATAGCTCTGGCGGAGCTGGTAGGCGGAGAGCTGGCCGCTGCGGGCGGCCAGGCGCGCCTTGATGGCGGCGTTGAGGCCGCCTTTGAGGGCGGCCGTGTTGCCTTGGGCGGCCTGCTCCTGCTCCAGCTGCGCGAGCGCCAGCGTGAGCACCTCCTGGAGTTCCTCCAGCTCGTCATCGGACAGCCACGCACGCAGAACCGCCAGCACATCACTGGGATCGGGGAACATCTGCTTCAACAGGCCAAGGATCTGGGCCGGGTTGCGCATGCCGTCGAGCAGCTGACGCAGGCTGGCGAGCTTGTCGTGCACCTTGTCGTCGAGGACGTGGTCGATCCACGCCTGCGAGTCATTCGCAACGGCACTCTTCTGGCCATCGCGGCGACGCTGCAGCGTGGCCACGAGGGCGCCCAGGTCGTCCTGCATGTTCAGCGCGGTGTGCAGGGTGCCCGGCCGACGCGGGGTCGCTGCAGCAGGACCGCGCGCAGCCTCCTCGCGGTCGCTCTGGGCATTGGCCTGGCGCGGCGAAACCGGCACCGGGGCCGTGATCGGACGGTTAATCGCGGGGACGGCCATCGGCGGCCTCCGTGTGCAAGGACTCGCGATTGAGCTTCTGCAGCATTTCCTGCACCGGCGCACCGATCCCGGTGCCATACACGCCCGGAAGCTGCTCCGCGTCCAGCAAGTCGCGCTCGGCCAGGACCCGCGGCTGTATCAGGAAGACGCGCACGAGGTTTTCCGCCGACTGGCTGTCCTGCCCGAACAGCTTGCCCACGCCGGGCAGACGGCGCAGCCCGGGGATGCCGCTGTACCCATGGTCGAGCGAGCGACGGGTGTAGCCGCCCACCAGCAGGCTGAGCTGGTGCGGCACGCGGGCCACGGTGTCGATCATGGTGCGGTTGACCAACGGCAGCGCGTCGCCCGACCGCGTACCATCGGCTGCGCCATCTTCGATTTTCAGCTGCATTTCCACTTCATTACCGCGCGAGATGCGCGGCCGCACGCTCACCAGCGTGCCGTAGGTCACCTGTTCAAGCGACACGGCGCGCTCACCCAGCAACTGCGCGTAGAAGGTCTGGTTGCTGTCGAAGTAGGCCGGAATGTTCTCCTGGGTGAGCAGCACGGGACGCGAGACGATGTGGGCGTCGCCTTTGCTCGACAACGCCTGCACCGACGCCAGGAAGCGCGGCCCGTCCAGGGTGCTGACCGGCGGCGGCTCGTTGATGCCGATGGCGAGGCGGTTGCCGATGTTGATCCCACCACTCCAGTTGACGCCCAGGCGGTCGAGTTCGGTTTTCTTGATATCGATGATCCAGAGCGAGAGTTCGATCTGCTGGCGCGGGATGTCCAGTTCGGACACCAGGCGCTTGACCTGCTCGATCTGCGCCAGGGTGCCGCGCACGATCAGGCTGTTGGTTTCCGCATACGGCACCACCACGGCGGCCTGCGCGCTGTTGCCGGCCGGCTGTCCCACCACCGCGACGGGCGGCGCGGCCGGCCGTTCCAGCGGTTCTTCGAGGATGGCGGCGGGGTCGGCCGGTGCCGGCGGCTGCTTCATCACCGCGCCGAAATCGCCCAGCGCCAGCACCCTGGCCAGGACGTCGGCGACGCCCGGCAAGGAGGATTCGTCCGCGCGCAGCCGGAAGCGGCGCCCGTTGACGAAGCTGTGTTCCAGCCGGATGACTTCCACGTGGTGCGGGCTGGCGTCAGCCCCTTCGTACAGTTCGTCCAGGTAACGGGCGGCGTTGAGGACGATGTCCACGTACACCGGCGGGCCGGCGATGTAGAAGGTGCCGTCGGCACCGCCACTGCGCACGGGATAGCGCGTGTCGGCCAGCCGCGCCTTGCGCAGGAAGTCGGACAGGGTCGCCACCGAGGTCGAGCGCAGGCGGCCCACGGCGTTCTTCTGTTCGCTCGCGTCGTAGACGTAGATCGATTGGCCGTCGCTGTACCAGACCAGCCCCACTTCGGCGGCGACCTTGGCCAGCACGTCGAACGGCCGGGCCAGGTCGAAGTTGCCGCTGACCTTCTTTTTCTGCGCCTTCGGGCTGACGATGACGGCCTGGCGCGCACGCACACCGAGGGCGTTGAGCAGGTGGTCGGCGCTGTCGGCGCGGGAGACGAAACCGGTTGCGTGCGGAAGATCCGCACGGTCCTGGATGGGGGTGCCTTCCAGTGGCGTCTGGGCGGAGGCACTGGCAACAGGCAGCACCACGAACAAGAGGAACAACGACAGGAAACGCATGGTTTACTCGGTGGGCGTCGTGACGGCGCGGTAGACGGAGAGGGGAGAACGGCCGATCAGCGACTTGATGTCGGTGCAGAAGTGCGACAGCGAGGCGTAGCCGTGATCGGCGGCAAGGTAGGTAAAGGAGTGCCGACGGCCCGGATAGGCCAGCAGCGCGCGTGCAGCACGCAGGATCCGCAGTTCCTGCTTGAGCGGCCGGCCCAGTACCTGCCGGCAGCGCCGGTGGAACTGGGCCGACGACAGGCCGTAGCGCTCGGCCAGCGCGGCGACGGGGAGGTCGCTGCCTTCGTCCAGCAGAAACTGCACCAGGCCGTAGCTTTCGGTGCGCGCGAGATGGCACAGCAACCGTTCGAGCAGGCCGTCCTGGTGGTGGGTGCCTTCGCGGGCCAGCTGACCGATCAGCCAAGCAGCGGCGGCGTCCGGATCCTCCAGCGCCACCGGCAGCTTCCAGCACAGGGCAACAGGATCACCGGCCCGTACGGCGCCAGCGGCGTGGTCGTAATGGGCCAGCGCCCGCGGCATGCCACAGCCGGCTACGGGCACCACCGGCAGCGCCGGGTTGCGCGGCAACGGCAGCCCGGAGACCAGAAGGCGCTCACCGGGCAACAGACAGATGGCCAGCCCGCCAACATTGACGTCGGCGCGGCCCTGCCCTGCATTGACGATGACATGCATTCCACGACTCCGGCTCAGACACGGTGGGCAGCGGCGCATGGACAGCCCGCTCCCCGATGAGGCGTGCATGTTGGGGGCCGGCCCGGAGGATGGCTCTACAACAAGTTAGAATTCCCCCGCCACATGCGGTATTCCTGTTGGTCCATTCATACGGGTGGCGCACGCAGCGCTACCAGGAATCGATCCTGTGACCTCTCCCCTGCTGGGCATCCACCACGTCGCCCTGATCTGTGCCGATTACGACCGTTCTCGCGACTTCTATGTGCGCGTGCTCGGGCTGACGGTGAAGGCCGAGCACCATCGCGCCGAACGCGATTCCTGGAAGCTGGACCTGGCCCTGCCCGATGGCGGCCAACTCGAGCTGTTCTCTTTTCCTTCTCCACCGCCGCGACCCAGCCGCCCTGAGGCGCAGGGCCTGCGCCATCTCGCCTTCCGGGTTGAGGCCCTGGAGCCGGTGATCGCGCGGCTGGGGGCTGAGGGGGTGCCGTGCGAGCCCATCCGCACCGACGCGTACACCGGACAGCGCTTCACGTTCTTCGCCGACCCGGACGGGCTGCCGCTGGAGCTGTACGAAGTCGGCTGAATGTGGCTGTGGGTGTCGTCACCCACGCGTTCCGTACCGGAGCGAATGGGTATACAGTCCGCCTGTACCGGCGCCTCGCCGGCATTCACGGACATCCCTGGGAGGGGAACATGCGCAAGACCTTCAAGACCCTGCTGCTGGCACTGCCACTGATGATGGCCGCGATGTCGGCCAGCGCCGCCGACGGTGCCGCGGGCCGCTGGAAGACCATTGATGACAAGACCGGCAAGGTGAAATCGATCGTAGAGATCACCCAGGCCGCCAACGGCACGCTGACCGGCAAGGTGGTCGAGATCCTGCACTCGGACAAGGGCCCCAACCCGGTCTGCGACGGCTGTGAAGGCGCCAACAAGAACAAGCCGGTCAAGGGCATGACCATCCTGTGGAATCTGAAGCAGGACAAGGGCAGCACCACCCAGTGGTCCGGTGGCACCGTACTGGATCCGGCCAACGGCAAGACCTACAAGTCCAAGCTGGAGCTGCAGCCCGGTGGCAAGAAGCTGGACATGTCCGGCTGCGTGGCCTTCATCTGCCGCACCCAGACCTGGGTCCGCGAGTAAGCGTCCCGGATGTAAACCACTGCAACATCAAGGCCCTGGGGCCGAGGCGGGCTGACCGCTTCGGCCCTTTGCCTTTCTGGGGAGCATGCGATAATCCCGCGTTCCCCCTGGCAACAACGCTGACCATGACCCGCACCGCTCTTGTCACCACCGCCCTGCCCTACGCCAATGGCCCGCTGCATCTGGGCCACCTGGTCGGCTACATCCAGGCTGACATCTGGGTGCGCGCGCGGCGAATGAGCGGGGGCAGGACCTGGTTCGTGTGCGCCGACGACACCCATGGCACCCCGATCATGCTGGCCGCTGAAAAGGCGGGCGTGACCCCGGAAGCCTTCATCGCCAACATCCAGGCCAGCCACGAGCGCGACTTCGCCGCCTTCGGCGTTGCGTTCGACCATTACGATTCGACCAACTCGCCCGGCAACCAGGCGTTGACCGAAGCGTTCTACCTCAAGCTTGAGGCGGAAGGGCACATCACGCGCCGTTCGGTGGCCCAGTTCTATGACCCGGCCAAGGGCATGTTCCTGCCCGACCGCTACATCAAGGGCATCTGCCCCAACTGCGGCACCGCCGACCAGTACGGCGACAACTGCGAAGTGTGCGGCGCAACCTATGCGCCTACCGAACTGAAGGACCCGCGCTCGGTGATCTCCGGGGCGACCCCGGAAATCCGCGATTCCGAGCACTTCTTCTTCGAGGTAGGGCGCTTCGAGTCGTTCCTGCGCGACTGGCTGGCCGGTGACGTGGCACTGCCGGGCGTGAAGGCCAAGCTGGGCGAGTGGCTCAACGCCGAGGGCGGCCTGCGCGCCTGGGACATTTCCCGCGACGCGCCGTACTTCGGCTTCCAGATTCCCGGCCACCCGGGCAAGTACTTCTATGTCTGGCTGGACGCCCCGATCGGTTACCTGTCCAGCTTCCAGGCGCTGTGCGCGAAGAACGGCGAAGACTTCGACGCGCACCTGCGCGCCGGCACCAGCACCGAACTGCACCACTTCATCGGCAAGGACATCGTCAATTTCCACGGCCTGTTCTGGCCCGCCGTGCTGCATGGCACCGGTCATCGCGCCCCGACCCGGCTGCACGTGAACGGCTACCTGACGGTGGAAGGCGCCAAGATGTCCAAGTCGCGCGGCACGTTCGTGATGGCGCGCACCTACCTGGACGTGGGCCTGGAGCCCGAAGCGCTGCGCTACTACTTCGCGGCCAAATCCTCCGGCGGCGTGGATGACCTCGACCTCAACCTGGGCGACTTCATTGCCCGGGTCAACGCCGACCTGGTGGGCAAGTTCGTCAACCTGGCCAGTCGCTGCGCCGGCTTCATCAGCAAGCGCTTCGAAGGCCGCCTGGCCGATGCACTGGCCGACGCGGATCAGTACGACCGTTTCGTCGCCGCACTGGCCCCGATCCGCGAGGCATACGAGCGCAACGATCCGGCGGCTGCCCTGCGCCTGACGATGGCGCTGGCCGACGAAGCCAACCGCTACATCGACGAACAGAAGCCGTGGGTGATTGCCAAGCAGGACGGTGCCGACGCGCAGCTGCAGTCGGTGTGCACGCAGGGCCTGAATCTGTTCCGCGTGCTGGTCACCGCGCTCAAGCCGGTGCTGCCGGCCACTGCCCAGCAGGCCGAAGCCTTCCTGGCCGCGCCGGTACAGCGCTGGACCGATATCGCCTCGCCGCTGCTGGCGCACACCATTGCCGTGTACGTCCCGCTGTTCACCCGTATCGACCCCAAAATGATTGACGCCATGACCGATGCCTCCAAAGACACCCTCGCCGCGCCTGTTCCCGCTCCCGCCGCACCGGTCAAGCCCGCCGCGCCCGCACCCGCAGTCGCAGCCGCGGCGCCCGTTGCCGCCGGCGAAGGCCCGGCCCACATCGGCATCGACGACTTCGCCAAGCTGGACCTGCGCATCGGCAAGGTGCTGGCCTGCGAATTCGTGGACGGTTCGGACAAGCTGCTTCGCTTCGAGCTGGATGCGGGCGAGCTGGGTACGCGCCAGATCTTCTCCGGCATCCGCGCCAGCTACGGCGAACCGGAAAAGCTGGTGGGTCGCAGCGTGGTCTTCATTGCCAACCTGGCCCCGCGCAAGATGCGCTTCGGCCTGAGCGAAGGCATGATCCTGTCGGCCGGTTTCGATGGCGGCGCGCTTGCGCTGCTGGACGCCGACAGCAGTGCCCTGCCGGGCATGCCGGTCCGCTGATCGTCGACTTGCGCCACGACCAACGGTCGTGGCCTACCTGGGAGGGTAGGACGTGGAGTTGGCCCTCATCGACTTCGACCACACCGTGACCACGTGCGATACCTACGCGCGGTTCCTGCGCCGCGTGGCCACGCCCGAGCAGCTGGCCCAGGCGTGGTGGAAGGTGGGTCCGTGGCTGCTGGCCTATCGGTTGAAGCTCATTTCTGCCGAACGTATCCGTGCCCGCGTGACCCGGCTGACGATGCGCGACCGCCATGCCGACGACATCGCCACCCAGGCGGCGGGCTTCGCCCGTGAGGTACTGCCCGAGGTGGTGCGGCCACAGATGCTGGAGCAGATCCGCTGGCACCTGCAGCAGCGGCATACGGTGGTGATCGTGTCTGGATCGCTGGACCTGTACCTGCGCCCCTGGTGCGAAACGCTGGGGCTGGACCTGATCTGCAACCGTCTGGAAAGCCGCGACGGCCGCCTCACCGGCGGCTACGCCGACGGCGACTGCGCACCGCGCAAAGCCGACCGCATCCGCGACCGGTATGACCTGTCACGCTACCTGCGCATCCACGCCTACGGCGACAGTGTCGAAGATCGCCCCATGCTGGCGCTTGCCCATGAGCGCTGGTACCGCGGCAAACCGCTGACATGATGGTCCCGCGCAGCCGACGCCACGCATGAAGACCTCTACCGCCCTGATCGAACGCCTGGACCGGTTGCTGCCGCAGACCCAGTGCGGGCAATGCGGTTTCGATGGCTGCCGCCCGTATGCCGCGGCGATGGCCTGCGGCGATGCAGGCGTGGAGCGCTGCCCGCCCGGCGGCGACGCGGGCGCCCGCGCGCTGGCGCGGGTACTGGAGGTGCCGGCCGTCCCGTTCGACCGCAGCCGTGGCGAACACACGCACGCCCAGGTGGCCGTGGTGATCGAGGCCGACTGCATCGGCTGTACCAAGTGCATCCAGGCCTGTCCGGTGGACGCCATCGTCGGCGGGGCGAAGTACATGCATACGGTCATCGCCGACCTGTGCACCGGCTGCGGCCTGTGCATTCCGCCATGCCCGGTGGATTGCATCGATCTGGTGCGGGTGGCCTGATTCCGCGCAGCCACGCAGGGCGTGGCTCTACGCGTTACCGTCAGGCACGCCGGGCGCCGTAGAGCCACGCCCTGCGTGGCTGCGCCGACGGTTACGGCAAGGCCGCCGTAACGACGATCTCCACCTTCCAGCTGGCATCGGCCAGTTTGGCTTCGACCGTGGCGCGTGCCGGGGTCATGCCCGATACCACCCACTCGTCCCAGGCTGCGTTCATGCCGGCGAAATCACTGATGTCGGCGAGGAAAATTTCCGCGCGCAGGATGTGCTGCTTGTCGCTGGCCACCAGCGCCAGCAGCTTGTCGATCTCCGCCAGCACCTGGCGGGTCTGGCCGGTGATGTCCTGGCTGGTGTCTTCGGGGATCTGCCCGGACAGATAGGCGACCTTGTTGTGCACGGTCATCTCGGACATGCGCGGACCGACGTCGAAACGTTCCAACATGGGGATGGCTCCTGTGGGTGGTGCGGCCATTGTCACCGATGCCAGGGCCGGCTGTCGTTGCGCCGGGTCAAACCGGCCACAGCAGGCGCAGCCGCACGCTTGGCAAGCGTCGGCGGGAGGCGCACGATGCGCCGGCGAGGCACGCTGGCGTGCTTTGACTTTTTCATCGCCTGCCCCGGAGCACGCTGTACCGATGACCGAAACAACCCCTGCTCCCTCGTCCCGCGTCGGCTGGCGCCGTGCGGCGACTGTCCTCTTCAGCTTGGGCATCCTTGCACTGGCCCTGCGCGGCCTGGCTGGCGAGTTTGACGAACACGGCTACCGGGCCATCCGCGAGGCCTTCCGCGACCTCGGCAGTGGGCAGATCGCACTGACCGTGGTGCTGGGGCTGGCCAGCTACGCCTGCCTGATCGGGTTCGATGCGATCGGATTGCGCCGCAGCGGCAAGCGCCTGCACCCGGCCCGTATCGGCATCACTGCCTTTCTCGCGCACACGCTGGGGCAGACCCTGGGGTTCGCGGCGCTGACCGGCGGCGCGGTGCGCCTGCGCGGGTACGGGGGCGTCGGATTGAGCCTGGGCGAGATCGGCCAGGTGGTGCTGATGAGCACGCTGGGCTTCGTGTTCGGCGCGTGGCTGCTGCTGTCGCTGGCCTTCGTCCTGGAACCCGGCGCCGCCGCGCTGGCGCTGCCGGTGTCCGCGCAGGTGGTGCGTGGTTTGGGCGTTGCCGCCCTGCTCGCGTATATCGCTACGGTGCTGATGGTGGGCCGCAACGGCCGCAGCTTCCAGATCCGCGGGCACGCCCTGTGGCTGCCGGATCGCCGCACCATGCTGGGCGTCACCGCGTTGAGCGTGGTCGAGCTGGTGCTGGCCAGCGCGGCGTTCTACGTGCTGCTGCCGATGGATACCCCGACCGGCCTGCCCGGCTTTGTGGGGCTGTATCTGGTCGCAGTGCTGGCCGGGCTGGTGTCGAGCGTGCCGGCCGGGCTGGGTGTGTTCGAATGGAGCCTGCTCAAACTGTTGCCGCAGGTGGCGCCCGCCGCAGTGCTGGCGGCGGCGCTGATCTATCGGGTGACCTATTACGTGCTGCCGCTGCTGCTGGCAACGGTACTGGCCGTGGCCCCTGCGCTGCGCCGCCCGCTGCGGGTCGGCGCCGGGGCTACCCGCGCCGGCTGGACCGCGCTGCGGCCGTGGCTGCCGCAGATCATCGCGCTGGCAGTGTTCAGCGTGGGCGCGGCGCTGGTCATCGACGGCACCCTGCCCACGCCTCGCCGCCACCTGCTGCATGCCTCGTTGCCGGTCCTTGAGACCTCGCACCTGCTGGGCAGCCTGGCCGGCGTGGTACTGCTGCTGATCGGCCAAGGCCTGCAGCGGCGCAGCCATGCCGCCTGGATGCTGGCCCTGGGCATCTGCGTGATCGCGCCGCTGCCGATCTGGCTGCGCGGCGGCCAGGTGCTGATCGCGTTGTCGGCCGTGCTGGTGGCAATGGCGCTGTGGGCCTCGCGGCGCGAGTTCTACCGGCAGGGTGCACTGCTCGACGAGGCGTGGTCGTGGCCGTGGCTGCGCAACCTGGGCCTGGTGCTGGTAGCGGTGATCTGGCTGCTGTTCTTCGTCTACAGCCATGTCGAATACCAGAACGAGCTGTGGTGGCAGTTCGCCGCACAAGGCAATGCGCCGCGCGCACTGCGGGCGCTGCTGGTGGTGGCGATCGCACTGGCGATGTTCGGCCTGGCGCGCCTGCTGCACAGCACGCGCACGCCGCTGCCATCGGCGGATGCCGCGACCCTGGAGGCACTGGGCCCCATCCTGTTGGCGGCGCAGGACACCCAGGCCTGCCTGGTGCTCACGGCCGACAAGGCCGTTCTGCGCGACGAGGCCCAGCGTGGCTTTGTGATGATGCAGCGCTACGGTGGTTCGCTGATTGCAATGGGTGACCCGGTGGGACCGCCGGAGGTGGCGCGTGCGCTGATCTGGCGGTTCCGCGAAGAGGCCGACCGGCTGGGGCTGCGTCCGGTGTTCTACCAGGTGGGTGAGGCGCACTGGCAGACCTACCTGGACCTGGGCCTGACCCTGGTGAAGCTGGGCGAAGAGGCGATGGTGCCGTTGCAGGGTTTCAGCCTGGAAGGCCGCGAGCGCGCCGACCTGCGCCAGGCCTGGAACCGTGGCAAGCGCGGCGGCCTCAGCTTCCGGGTGGCCACGCCTGATGAAGTGCCGGCACTGATGCCCGCGTTGGCCGAGGTGTCCCAGCAATGGTTGGATGACAAGGCTGGCGATGAGAAAGGCTTCTCGCTGGGAAGCTTCGATCCTGCCTATCTGGCGCGCTTCCCGGTGGCTGTGGTGGAGGTCGAGGGCCGCATCGTGGCGTTCGCCAATCTCTGGCAGGCACCGGCCGGGCAGGAGCTGTCGGTGGATCTGATGCGGCACGTGGACGACGCGCCGAAGGGCACCATGGATTTCCTGTTCATCGAACTGTTCCTGTGGGGCAGCGCGAATGGATTCCAGCGCTTCTCACTGGGCATGGCGCCCTTGTCAGGCCTGGCCCAGCATCGGCTGGCCGGCCGCTGGAACCGCTTCGCCAACGTGGTGGCGCGGCATGGCGAACGCTTCTACGGCTTCAGTGGCCTGCGCCGCTTCAAGTCGAAGTTCGCGCCGGTGTGGCGTGCCCGCTACCTGGTCGCGCCGGGCGGCATGCACCTGCCGGCAGCGCTGCTGGATGCAACGCGGTTGATCTCCCTCGATCCGCGCCGAGGAAAGAATGAGGCGCCGGTGAGATGAACGCATCGCCCTGCGCCAATGTGAAGCGCCTTCCAGGCATTCAACGCTCTACAGCGGATCAACGGCCAACCGCGCGAACACCCCGGTGAAACGCGCAATACTGTCGCTGCCATGCACGGCATGCAGCGCCTGTTCGGCCAGCGCCTGTTCCTGCCATATCCATGCAAGACGGGGTTCCACGGCCAGGGCCTGCCACACCGGCATCAGCGCTTCTGCCGGCATCGGCGTTCCCGCCATCAATGCCTGCGCAAGATCGAGGCTCACTGGATGCTGGGTGAGATAGGCCATGGCCCGCTGCGACAGCGGGATGCCTGCAACGCACTCCGGCAGGAAGTAACGGGCACGGGCAGGCCATGTGGGCTGCGCATCCTGCGCGGGCGCTGCAGGCGATGGATTCAGGCGATTGAGCGAGGCACCGGAAATGTGCAGGAACTGCGGCGTGCCCTTGCCCACGAGCCGGAACGAATAGGTTTCGTCCGCCTGTGCACGTGCGGCCATTTCGACCACTGCGTTGTGGAACTTCACACAGTCCGCGCTGATCGCGGTGGCACCACCGGCCTTGGTTTCGCCGACGAGCACCACATCGTCGCCATGCATCAGCAGAAAGTCGATTTCGCCCTTGATGTGGCGGCTGTCCTCCGGCCTCAATGCGGGCGGCACATGCGCCCCTCGAGCGATCCGATAGCCCGTAACGGACGGCTCGCCAGACGCTTCGTTCATCGCCACACACAGCCGCGCCAGCACGCTGCCTACATGGTCCTCAACGCTGCGTCCGCGCGCGGCGCCGCCGGCCATGGGGCGGGTGGACCTGCGCAGCGCCAGATAGTCGATGACGCCGGGCTGCTGCTGCAGGTGCTGCTTCTCGGCCAGCAGCGCCACATGCGGGGTGGCGCCCTCTGCCAGCGCCACATCCAACGCGGCGGCGCTGGCAATGACCTGCGTCCAGTCGCCACGACCGGCGCGCGCGTCGCGTACGGCAGCAGCAAGGGACATCAGCATGTCCTTCCTGGCGACATCCGGTTCGCGCTCGATGCGGGCCGGATAGGCCAGATCGCCCAGCTTCTTTGCCGCATGCACGGCCGCGCGATAGGCTTCGCTGTCGATCAAGCGCGTGTACTGGCGCACCTCGGGAAACCGATGCCACACCATCGCCTTGTGCAGGTCGACGTCGTCTTCCTGGACAAGGTGCTCCAGACTCTCGCGCAGCGCGGCGCAGAACAGTGGCGCGGCGGTTTCATCGCCACCTCCAGATCGGCACGACGACAGGGCATCGGCCATCTTCTGCGCGCTCGACGGCCACGCGTCACGCCGAGCGCAACGGTCATCGGCCATCAGCTGATGCAACTGCGCTTCGACGCGTGGGGTGCGAGCCATCAAGGGCGCTGGGATCGTGCCGCCAGATGCTGCAGCAGCGTCTTCGCCAACCGGTCGTAATCACCCTTGAAGTGGTGGTCGCCGGGCAGCGCGATGATCGTTGCCTGGGCTGCGGGGACGTCAGGGCACAGCGCATCGTCATCATCCTGTCCGTACAGGCACAGCGTACGGTCGGCCGGCAGGCGGGCGATTTCCGGTGCAATGGGCAGGCCACCGCCGCCGCCGCCCAGCCAGTTGCTGACATGGAACTCATAGTCCGCCGTACGACCGACCGACATGAGCCCGATCATCGCCACCGCGTTGCGCGTGGCCGGGTCAAGCTGGTTGATCGCGGCGGGCAGCACGTCCGCCCCCTGAGAGAAACCGACCAGCACCAGGCGTTTGCGCTGCCACTGCGTACTGTAATGGCGGGCGATGCGTTCCAGGTCGCGGGCGAACCCTTCGGGCGTCCGTTCGGTCCAGAAGTAGCGTAGCGAATCCACGCCCACCACCGACACCCCTCCTTCGCTCAGGGCGGCCGCCACCTCCTTGTCCAGACCGGCCCAGCCACCGTCGCCGGAGACGAAGATGGCCAACGTATCGCCGGGCACGGGTGACGGGATCTCCACCACCGGCAGGCCGTTGAGGTCGTCCGGCGGCGGCGCCAGGCTCACACCTTTCTGCGCACCGATAACCTCCGCCGCTGCGAGCAGCCCGGGCAGGTCATCACCGGACGCGGTGCGCTGGAACTCGCGCCCCATCGCAACGCCGCGCACGAAGGCAGAGGCTTTGCCAGCCGCACACTGGCGGTCACCGGCGGCGTTCAACCAGGGAAAATTCAGTTCGGCCGGCTGCAGGCGGCCATGGCTGACGCCTGCGCCGCAGGCCTTTCGTTCACGCGTCTGATCGGGGCAGAAGTCCGTGGTCAGCAGGCCGGCGAACACCTGGGTATCGGCCTGCGCCGCCACCGCGTACGCCAGCTCGGCACCCGCACCGTCGCCAGCGACCAACGGCAGGTGGTAGCCGGGCACATGCAGGTAGGCCTGGAACCAGCGCGAGAAGTTCTCCACATCGCCGGCACCGAAGGCGCAGTCCCCGCCACCCTCGCGGGCGAGCGCTTGGCGCAGCCGGCCCACGTCCACCTCTGCCACCAGCGCGCCATGCGCACGCAGGGCCTCGATACGCTGCCGGGTCCGTTGCTGTTCACGGCCACCGTCGAACCAGACCACGACCCGTTGCGGGTGGCCGTCCGGCGCATGGATCGGGATGTCATGGAAACGTCCGTGGGTGACCTGCTGCGGGGCTGCGCAGGCCGCCATCGACACCACCGCGCTTACCAGCCCCAGCACCACCCCCAGCCCCCTGCCCACACTGGCTCGCCGCATCGTCACGCATCCCGGAAAAGTGGCCCCACGATACGCCAACAAAAAGGGGACGGAGGACGTTATTCCGCAGATAACGTCCTCCGTCCCCTTTTTTGTTCAGCCCGCCACAACTGCCACGCCGCGGCGGCCAGCCACAGCACCACGACCGCGATCACCAGCTTCTGGCCGGCGCCGCGCGGCGGACCGCGCCACAGCACGTGCAGCCACAACAGCGCAAAGCACAGCCACGCCCACCACCAGGCAGCTGCGGCCCAGCGCGACCACTGCGGATCGGCGCGCAGGTACCAGCTCTGCAGCAGCATCGCCACGCTCACGCAAAGAAACGCGGTGTTGGCCGCCACCGCATGGACCAGCGGTGCCAGCAGCGGCGCCCGCTCAGGCAGCCAGCTGTCGCCGATCGCCACGCCCAGCAGCCCCAGGCCCGCCATGCAGAACAGCAGGGGCGCAGCCACGCTCCGGCGGGCCGAACCGCTGGCGGCATGCAGCGCACCTGCCAGCAGCATGATCGCCACCGCCAGCACGCAGTAGGCAATACGCAATTCCAGCCCCCACGGACCGTGCAGGTACAGGCTCAGCGTGGCCTGGACCCAATCCAGATCCTGGCGCGTCCACTGCGTCCACAGCGCGGTGGCCACGAACCCGGCCAGCGCCAGCAGCGCCAGTCCCGCCACGTGGGCACGGAAGGAGACTGGCAGGCGCGGGTTCCCAGGTTGGCTCACGGGCGATCCGGTTCAGGGCTCGGCGTCGGGATGGCGCTGCCGCCACGCGGCCAGCGCGGCGCGGTAGCGCTGCAGCTCGTCGCTGTACATATCCAGCACGCACAGCGGGCAGCCGCTGCCGCAGCACTCGTTGGGGCCCGGTTCTTCCGGCGGTTGCGGGCGCGGGTCGGCATCGGGGTGGAGGGGCAGCATCGGAACGGGCATCGGCGCGGCGGGTGTGGAATCAGCCCGGCCAGTGTAATCGACCGGGTCAGTACCCGAGCCGGCGCCGCAGATTGGCGCGCGCCGCCGCGTCCAGCCGCCCATGGAAGAAATCGCTCAGGAAGATACGCGGGCTGCGCAGCAGCTGCTTCAGGAAGCGGCCCCGGTTGAGCCGGAACAGGAACCCCGGTACATGCCCGGCATATTCCTCGGCGATGCCCCGGTCATAGGCATCGAACACGTCCGCCGGCGCCCCCAGGATCGCCATGTCGCAGTCCAGGAACAGCGCCGCATCCGCATCGAGGTCCGCTGCGTCGAGCGTTCCATGGCGGGCGGTGAGCAGGATCAGCGCCTCCACCCGCGCCACGTCCACGCCCGCGCCCGGCAGCCAGCGCTCGATCTGTGCACGCGCCAGCGCCGCCGATCGCGCCTCGTTGTCGCTGCGCCCGGCGTCGTAGATGGCGTCGTGATACAGCGCGGCCAACTGCACTTCACGCGGGCGTTGCCAACCAGGCCCTTCGGCCACGGACTGGCAGTGCTGAAGCACCGCGCGCACGTGCGGGTAGCCGTGGTACGCCCGCGGTGGCGTGGCGTATGCAGCCTCGAGATCGGCCTGCATGGCAGGCGGCAGCGAGAGCGGTTCGAAGGTCATGGCGGCATCATTGGCCAACCCCGCCTTCGCTGGCAAGCCTGGGCGCGGTGGTTTTTTCACCACGGATGGGAGAGGGCCGCGCGGCGGGGCCTGGCGAAGGTTACCCACAGGTTTGCACGGTGCTGGTCCACATCCACTGTGGATGGCCGGATACGCCGATGAGCGGCATGCCGGTCACCTGCGTTGCGCCTAGACTGGCATGGCGAACGGCCTGTCAACCCGGCGAGGTGACTGCGATGTCTGGCTGGAAATGCGTTGCCCTGCTGGCCCTGCTGACCTGGACGCCGGCATTCGCCGCGCCACCTTCCACCGCCCCTGCGGCCCCGGCAGCGGTGGAGACGCTCGAACCGCTGCCTTCCCCGGAACAGATCCTGGCGATTCCACCCGGCCTGCAGGCCATGCTGCAGGAGCGCGTGATCGGCCCCGGCAGCTCGCGCGAACAGCGGCTGGATCGGCTGGTGCACCTGATCTTCGACGAAGACGCCATGCACCTGGAGTACGACCCGTATGCGACCCATACGCTGACCGAGACCTGGCAGACCCACCGCGCGAACTGCCTGTCCTTCACGCTGTTGTTCGTGAGCTTGGCGCGCGCCGCGGGCATCGAGGCGCACGTGCAGGAAGTGGCCCAGGTGGTGACCTGGAACGTGGACCAGGGCGTCATCTACAGCATCGGTCACGTCAACGCGGGTTTGTTTTTCAACGGACGCAATGCCGTGGTGGACCTCGACCGCAACGTGCTCTACGACCGTTACGGCCCGCGCCCCATCAGCGACCAGCGCGCGCTGGCGCACTTCTACAACAACCGCGGCGCCCACCACATGGCCGAAGGCGAGCCCGCGCAGGCACGTGCCTACCTGCAGGCCGCGCTGCGCCTGGCACCAGAGTTCACGGCGGGCTGGAACAACCTGGGGGTGCTCGACACCCGCGAAGGCCATCTCGACCAGGCGCGGCGCGACTATGAGACGGCGCTGCGCCTGCAGCCACGCCACGCCGCCGCGCTGAGCAATGCCACGGCGCTGTACCGGCGGCTGGGCGAACAGCGGCTGGCCATGCAACTGGCGCGGCGGCTGGAGAAGGTGCAGCAGGCCGATCCGTTCGCGCAGTTCCGCCTGGGCAACGAAGCCGAGCAGCGCCATGACTACGCGCAGGCGATCCAGTACTACCAACATGCGGTGCGCCTGTATGGCACCGCGCACCAGTTCCACTTCGGCCTGGCGCGCGCCTATTTCCTGGCCGGCGACACGCGCCGCGCATCGGCGGAGATGCAGCGCGCACGCGACCTCGCCGGCGAAGATGCCGGTGTACTGCGGGCGACCTACCAGGCCAAGCTGGACAGCCTGCAGAAGTGGCGGCAGCGGACGGCGACCAACTGAATGTGCCGGTAGTGCCGGCCGCTGGCCAGCATTCCCACGCGCGGGCGCTTACGCCTTCTTCAGAAAACAGGTCTTCAGGACCAGGCCCTTGATCTTGTCGGAATTGCCCTCGATGTGCTCGGCGTCATCTTCGACCAAGCGGATGTTGCGGATGACGGTGCCCTGCTTCAACGGGATCGAGGAACCCTTCACCTTCAGGTCCTTGATCACGGTAACGGTGTCGCCACTGGCCAGCGTGTTGCCGTTGCTGTCACGCACGACCTGGGCCTGGCCGCCGGCATCGCCTGCCGCCCACTCATGGCCACAGTCCGCGCAGATCCACAGCGCGCCATCGGCATAGGTGTTTTCCAGGGTGCATTGCGGACAGGCAGGAACGGCGGACATGGTGGAGCCTTCAGGTTTCAGAACAGCGGGCATTGTACCCGCCCGGCCCGATCGGGCCTTGCACCGACGGTCCGCTTGCCGCAAAGTGCGCGCCCCCTGACCACCGGCCCGGCCCTGCATGAAAATCGGCATCGACTTTGGCACCAGCAACTCCGCCGCCGCCGCCGTGGTGGACGGTCGGGTCGTGCCGATCCGGTTCGGCCAGGCCGAACAGTTCCGCACTACGGTGTATTTCCCGGAAGTAATGCGCGATCCCAACGACTTCGAGCTGACCCCGGCGCTGGAGCACGAGCTGGCGCGGCTGGTGGACGCGGCGGCGCGCGATGCGCGTGCGGCCGGGCAGGAACGCGCGCCGGACGCGCTGCGCCGCGAGGCCCTGCGGGTAGTGCGCCGGCAGTGGATGGAAGAACAGATGCGGGCGCCGTTGAGCTCAACCACCCTGCTGCAGAACGCGGTCTACGGTGACGAGGCGCTGGAGGCGTACTTCGAGGAGAACGAGGGCAACCTGGTGCAGAGCCCCAAGTCGATGCTGGGTTACAACCTGCACCCGCGCGCGCGCCAGACCATCACCGGCATCGCCACGCACATCCTGGAGCACATCCGGCTCACGGCATCGCGGCAGCTGGAGACGCCCGTGCGCACCGCCACGCTGGGCCGCCCGGTGCAGTTCCGCAGTTCCATCGGTGCGGCGGGTAACGACCAGGCCCTCGACATCCTGCACACCGCCGCGATCGCGGCGGGCTTTGACAGTGTGGATTTCCTTGAGGAGCCGGCGGCCGCAGCCATGCACTACCACGCCGAAAGCGTGCAGGAACACGATGCAGTCGTGGTCGATATCGGCGGTGGCACCACCGATGTGGCGTACGCACGGGTGGGTGGCACACAGGCGCCGAAGATCCACCGGGCGTGGGGTATCGCCCGCGGCGGTACCGATATCGACCTGGCCTTGAGCCTGGGGGGCTACATGCCGCTGTTCGGGCGCGGCGAGAGCCGGGTGCCGGCCCACCACTTCGTGGAAGCGGCGATGGTGCAGGACATGACGCGCCAGCGCGATTTCCGCCAGCACAGCTACCGCGACGTTGATGCCCCGTGGGGCAAGCGGCTGCAGGCCCTGCAGGAGACCGGCAACACGGCGCGGCTGTACCGCGAAGTGGAACGCTGCAAGATCGCCTTGAGCAGCGAGGAGCAGCACGACAGCGCGCTGGGTTTCATCGAGCGCGACCTGGGTGTGCGGATCGACAGCCCACGGCTGCAGAGCGCCGCAGGCGGCTACCTGGCCGAGCTCGGCACGCTGCTGGAGCAGGTGCGTGCGGACATCGGCCATGACCCGGCGGCGATCTTCCTCACCGGCGGCATGTCGCGCGCGGGCTATCTGCAGGCCGCGGTGGCCGCGGCCTTCCCCGCCTCCACCCTGGTGCGCGGCAACCCCTCGTTCGGCGTGGTGCACGGGCTGGCATGGTCGGCCGCCGGCTGATCCCTTGCGGCACAAGGGTTTCGGGCCGTGGAACCTTGGTATTAACAAAACGTTACGCCAGAAGCGCTATCATCTTTCGGCTTCGATGCGCAATGCGCATGTCGCTCCGGGCCTCGTACAGGCCACCGTCCCTGCCGATGCTGCCGCCTGTTGGATTCGTCCTGGGCGCCGGGATCGTTTTATCCAAGAGAGATTCGATTGGGCGAACGCCTGGCTTCACCAGCCCCTGCCTCACCTGCCGAGCCCGACCCCATCGACTGCCGCCGCTGCGACGCGGTGTGCTGCCGGCTTTCGGTCACGGTGATGCCCGATGACGCGGTTCCCGGCCACCTGCTGGATACCGACGAACTGGGGCGGACCGTCATGGCCCGCAACGAGGAAGGCTGGTGCGCCGCGATCGACCCCTACCATCTGCGCTGCACGATCTATTCGCAGCGCCCTGCGATCTGCCGCCAATTTGCGATGGGCGGCGATGACTGCCGCCTTGTGCGGCAGGACTACCGTCGACAACAGCACGATGCGTCGACGTTCTTTTCCACGTTACACCCATGACAGGAGCATCCATGGCCCGTTCGCCAAAGACCTCCCCCAAGGCAGCCAACACCGTTCGCGTTGACCGCAAGCAGGGTTCCAACACTGCACTGAGCAGTGCCAGCATTGCCGCCGACCTGGCCGCGTTCCGCAAGAGCGGCGGCAAGATCGAAGTTCTGGGCAACACCCTGGCGCTGAAAAGGGCCGGCTGATGCCGCAGCCGTCCGCACCGGCCCCAGGCCGGTGCGGGGGCCGCACTCAGCGGCCGTCCAGCGTGACCCGCACGTTGCCCGAATGGGCGTTGATCGAAATATCGCCGTCGCCGCCGCCCAGCCTTGTATCCAGGCTGCGACCCGGCCCGTAGCGCGGCCGCTCCACCTGGCCTGCATCCGACTGGATGTCACCACTGAACGTCTTCACCGCCAGCTGCGCCGACACTTTGGCCGACAGCTTCAGCGCGATGGAACCACTGACCGTCTGCAACGTCACCTTGCCACCCGGCGACAGACCGCCCGCCGCCACGGTGAGGCTGCCTGACACGGCTTCTGCGGCAAGCCGCTGCACCCGCGCGGTGTCCAGGCGGATGCTGCCGGACACGGTTTCCGCTGCCACTTCGCCGGCAATACCGCCGCCGGCCTGGATCGAACCGCTGACCGCGCGCAGTGACAGGCGCTGCGTCTGCACCTGCGAACGGATGCTGCCGCTGACGGTGGTCAGCGCGGTCTCCGCACTGCGACCGGCTGCCGCGACATCGCCGCTCACCGCATTGGCCTGCAGCCGACGCAGGTCCACATCGGCCACATCGATGTCGGCGCTCACCGTGCCCAGCTGCACTTCAACCGAACGCGGCACCCGCAGTTCCAGCGTAGCGCCGCCGTTGTTGCCGTTGCGCGGATAGATCACTTCCCAGCGAACCCGGTTGGCGCTCTTGTCCTGCTGCAGGCGCAACCCATCGGCCATGCTGCCGCTCAACGCCACTTCGTTGCGGTCCCAGCCGCGCACGCTGACCTTGCCGGCGATATTGCTGATTTCGACGCGTCCACCCGCCGCCAGCGGGTGGCGCTCGTCGACGCGGGTGGCGGCCTGTGCTGCCAGCGGCAGCAGCAGGCCCAGGGCAACAATCAAACGCAATGGATTAGGCATGTGACGCTCCTTCAGGATGGCAGGCCAGCGGCGTTCACAGCCTGCTGGGTGAGTTCGAGGCGCAGCGCATAGGTGCGCTGCAGTTGGGTGAGCAGATAGCGCGAGCGCGGGTTTTCGGCGATCGCGGCGCGGATGTGGGTGGCACTGGAATCGAGCTCGCGCAGCGCGGGCTGCCAGTCGGCACCGATCTGTGCGGGCGGCAACGTGGCCATCGCCTGCTGGTACTCGTCGGCAATGACATCGGCCTGCCGCTGCAGCGGGGTCGGGCGCGGCGTGGGCGGGGTCGCGGTGGGCACCACCATCAGCACTGCCAGGCCTGCAGCCAGGCCCAGGCCGATGCGCAGCGGCCAGCGGCGCGCCCGGCGGCGGGGCGCCACCGCGGGCTCCGCCTGCGCTGGCGGCAGCTGGGCCGCAATCTGCTGCCAGGCACGCGCGGGCGGCACCCGCTCGGTGGGCAGTGCACGCAGGCGCGCCTGCAGGTCGGGGTCGGTGTCGTGATCGTTGTTGTTCATGCAGGTTCTCCCAGGCGCGCGCGCAACAGGCCGCGCGCGCGATGCAGCTGTGCCTTGGAACTGCCGACGGCCATCTGCAGTTGTTCGGCGATTTCATGGTGTTTCCAGCCTTCGATGTCATGCAGCACCAGCACGGCACGCGCGCGGGGTGGCAGGGTTTCCAGTGCGCGCTCCAGGTCCAGCGAGGTGCCTGCGCAGCGATCCACCGCAGGCAGCGCCGCGAGCACCTCCCAACTGTCCTCGCCGGTTTCACCGGTCTCACGGGTCGCGCTGCCGCGCAGTTCCATCAGCGCCGCATTGACGCCGAGCCGGTGCAGCCAGGTGCCCAGGCTGCTGTCGAAGCGGAACCCCGGCAGCGCACGCCAGGCCTGCAGGAAGGTTTCCTGCAGCGCGTCCTCGGCGCGAGCGGCATGGCCGCCACACAGCCGCCACAGCACCGCATAGACACGCGGCGAATGCCGGCGGTAAATGCGTTCGTACGCAGCGGTATCGCCCGCCACCGCCGCCCGGACCAGGCTGGGATCGTCGGCGTGGTCGGCGTCGGTGGCGGCGCGGGGAGCGGGCATGGTCGTGTCGAGCATATCCCTTGGATGCGGGTGGGGCTGAAAAGGTTTAAAGCCGTACGACGGATCGCGTCATGGCGGGCGTTTAAACCTTTCGGGCACCGGCGGCATCCAACCGGTTGTCACCCGCACGCGTTGCCCCAGGAGTTGCCATGTCCCCCAGCTGCCTCGCCCTGCTGCTCTCGCTGGCCAGCGCCTGCACCCTGCCCTGGAGCCCGGTGACGCTGCGTGTGTCGCTGCCGCCTCGGCCCGACCTGTGCGTCCAGTACCAGCAGCACCCTGCGGTATGTGCCTCGCACCTGCTCGCGGCACTTGAGCAGGCGCACCGCCTGTCCTGACCCGGCGCGCTAAAATGCGGTTCCCCCGGCATTACCGCTGCAAGGAACCGCGCCACGCATGAAAGACCATCTGCCCGCCTGGACCCATGACTGGCTTCACTACGGGGTTCCTGCCCTGCAGATTCTGCTGACCCTGCTGGTGGCATGGCTGCTGCGCCTGATCGCGCGGCGCCTGATCCGTCGCGTCGGCGAGCACTACACCCTGCCCCTGGAAATGGTGATGGGCGCGCGCCGTGTCTTCACGTTCGTGGTGTATTTCACCGTACTGCTGGTGGTGCTCAACATCATCGGTGTACAGGCCAGCGTGCTGTGGACCGCCTTCACCGGCTTTGCCGCCGTTGGCGCGGTGGCGTTCTTCGCCGCGTGGAGCGTGCTGTCCAACATTTTCTGCACGCTGCTGATCTTCACGACCCGCCCGTTCCGGCTTCACGACTACATCGAAGTGCTTGAGAACGGCGAAAAGCCGGGGCTGAAGGGGCGCGTCATCGACGTCAACCTGATCTACACCACACTGCAGGAAAGCGGCGCCGGGCACGAGGGCACCGTGCTGCAGATCCCGAACAACATGTTCTTCCAGCGCACGGTGCGGCGCTGGCGCGATCCGGCGCTGGCGCCGGGCGGGATCCAAGGCGACGGGTGAGCGCGCGTACCCCCTACAGCAAGGACAGTCAGCGTAGCAGGCAACGACCGTCGGTCGTTGCTCGAATGGGTCCCCACCAGCGGTGAGGACCTACAGCAAGGACAGTCAGCGTAGCAGGCAACGACCGTCGGTCGTTGCTCGAATGGGTCCCCACCAGCGGTGAGGACCTACAGCAAGGACAGTCAGCGTAGCTGACTGTCCTTGCTGCCTCGGCGGTTATAGGTGCCGGCATCGTGCTGCGCCGCGTCTTCGACCTCCTGGCAGCGCACGCACAGCCGCACGCCCGGCACCGCACGACGCCGGGCGTCGGGGATGGGCGCCTCGCATTCCTCGCAGTGGGTCAGCCCCGGGCCGTGGCGCAGCTGCGCCCGGGCGCGCTGGATGGCGTCATCGACGGTGGCGTCGATCTGGTCCTGGACCGCGCCGTCGCCTGCCCAACCTGTGGCCATGATGTGTCTCCCATGCCGTTACCAGCAGACAGCTTAGACCTGCCTGCGGACGGCCTGCCAACGCGCGGCTGAACGCGGGCGCGGCAGCTGAATCCTTCATCGGGACACGCGCACCAGGCGGGCGCCGCCGCTGGCGCCATCGCTACCAGACCAGGTCGTCGGGGACCTGGAACTGCGCGTAATAGGCGTCATCCTCGGCGTTGCCGGTACTGGGTTCGGCCTGCGCCTTGCCCTGGCCGTTGTCCAGCACGATCGCGTCCGCGTCGCGTTCACGGATCCT
This sequence comes from Stenotrophomonas sp. KH_036_B, assembly GCF_057839485.1. NCBI lineage: Bacteria > Pseudomonadati > Pseudomonadota > Gammaproteobacteria > Lysobacterales > Lysobacteraceae > Stenotrophomonas > Stenotrophomonas sp. KH_036_B. Next base: position 3,124,374 of record NZ_CM174491.1, read on the forward strand.
GTCGGCGGCCGCGCGCGGCACCAGTTCGAACCCCTCGCCAACGCGCACGATCACCAGGCTGCCGCTGGCCAGTTGCCGGCGCAGCAGAGGATTGACCAGCATCGTGCGGATCAGGGTGCCATCGTTGAAGCGGTACTCGCTCTCGCCCTCACGCTTGACCTTGTTGGTCTCGATGATCTGGCGGACCTGCGCCTGCTGTTCCTGCACCCGGCCCTTTTCCTTGCGTTCGGCTTCCAGCGCACGGTCGCGCTCGGCCTTCTCCGCGCGCAGCCGCTCGGCGTCGCGCTGGCTGTCGGTCGGGGCGACGGGCGCCTTGCCGTGCCGGGCCTTGACCTGTTCGCGTGCGGCCTGCGAGACCTGGGACTTCTTGACCAGTCCGGCCTTGAGCAGCTGTTCCTGCAGGGGGTTTGCCTTCGCCATTGCGGTTGCATCTGTTGTTGCGGGATTCCGATGCCCATCATACTGCCCGGACCGCCGCACCCCAACTGCCCCATGACCGCCCTGAAATACCTCGCCGGCTACCCGGACACCCTGCAGCAGCAGGTGCGCGAGCTGATCGCGGGCGACCGGCTGGGGCCGTGGCTGGAGCGCCGCTACGCCGAGCTGCACACCGTGCGCAACGACCGCCAGCTGTACGACTACACCCAGGCGCTGAAGGAGCGCTACCTGCGCCAGTCGGTGCCGCTGTCAAAGGTGGTGTACGACAGCCGGCTGCAGGTACTCAAGCACGCGTTGGGCACCCACACCACGGTATCCCGGGTGCAGGGCAGCCGGCTCAAGGCCAGCCGCGAAATCCGCATCGCCAGTGTGTTCCGCGAGGCACCGGCCCCCTTCCTGAAGATGATCGTGGTGCACGAGCTGGCGCACCTGAAGGAATCGGACCACAACAAGGCCTTCTACCAGCTGTGCACGCACATGGAAGCGGATTACCACCAGCTGGAATTCGATCTGCGCCTGTACCTGACCCATCTGGATCTCGCTGGCAGCTGAGTTTCAACCCACCCCGGCCCAGCGCAGCATGGCCGCCGCGACCGCCCCCAGCACCACCACGAGCAGGAACGGCAGCCGCAGCAGCAAGGCGATGGCGGCCACCGCCAGCGCGCCCAGGCGTGCATCCAGGGCGACCGCAGCGCCTGACGCCACCGCATTCATCGCCGTCAGCGAGGCCAGCAGGCCGATCGTCAATGTCCCGGCCACCCGGCTCATCCGGGGTGATTCCAGCCAGCGCGCCGGAACCCGCCAGCCGGCCAGTTTGATCGCGTAGGCGGCCGCGCAGGCCAGCAACAGCCATCCCCACAGGCTCATGCCTGGCCCTCCGGCCGTTGCGGCGCAATGTCCGGCTCAAGCCCCTCATCACGCGGGCCAGGCACCAGGGCGCCCCACAGCGCGGCCACCGCTGCGGCGAGCAGGATCGGAATGCCCGGCGCCACCCACGGCAGCGCGAGCACGGTGACCAGGGCGGCGACGATCGCGACCGCCACGGCATCGCGCTGGCGCAGCCGCGGCCACAGCAAGGCCAGGAAGGCCGCCACTGCGGCGCCATCCAGCCCCCATCGGCGCGGGTCACCCAGCGCGTCGCCGGCGATCGCGCCCACGGCGGTAAACAGGTTCCAGAGCAGGAACACGCCGATGCCTGCGGCCCAGAATCCGCGCCGCTGCTCCAATGGCACCGATTGGCTGGACGCGGTAGCCGCCGACTCGTCGATGGTCACCTGCGCGCCCAGCCACTGGCGCCAGCCGCGCAGGCCCAGCATGCGGTTCATCTGCATGCCGTACACCGCATTGCGCACGCCCAACAGCGTGGCGGCGGTGAACGCGGCCGAGCCGGCACCGCCACCGGCGATCACGCCGATGAACGCGAACTGCGAGCCCCCGGTAAACATCAACAGGCTCAGGGCCTGTGCCTGCCACGGATTCAGCCCCGCCGCGACGGCCAGGGCACCGAAGGAAATGCCGTACAACCCGGTAGCCACGGCGATGGAGAGGCCGACTTTCACGGCGGGGGAGGCAGTCCAGTTCATCCTCCGATCATGCCAGTACCGGCGGGGGGCCGCAGCGACACAGCGCGCAGCTCCGGCGCCGAGCCAGTACACTCCCCGGCCGCGTCCTGTTTTGTGCTGCCTGCCTGATGACCGATCCGATCCGACTCGACAAACGCCTCACCAGCCTCATCGGCTGCTCCCGGGGCGACGCGCAGCGTTATATCGAAGGCGGCTGGGTCACCGTCAACGGCCAGGTCGTGGAGCAACCGCAGACCTTGGTCACCGACGAGCAGATCGTGCTGCGCGACAACGCGGAAGCGACCCGCGCCGAAACGGTGAGCATGCTGCTGCACAAGCCGGCCGGCATGCGGGCAGAGGCGCTGTGCGACCTGGTCACGCCGGAGAGCCGCAGCGAACTGGATGCCACCGGCGTAACGCTGCTGCAGCGGCATTTCCACGCACTGCAGCTGGTGATGCCGCTGGCCGACGAAGACAGCGGCCTGGTGGTGGTCAGCCAGGATGGCCGCGTGATTTCGCACCTGAAGGATCGCGGCGCGACGCTGGAGCAGGAATACCTGGTGGAAGTCAGCGGCGAGCTGGTGCCCTATGGCATGAAGCGGCTCGCCCACGGCCTGAGTTACCGCAGCTGGCCACTGCCGCCGTGCAAGGTCAGCTGGCAGAACGAAACCCGTCTGCGCTTCGCGATCAAGCCGGTGGCCCCCGGCCAGCTGCGCGACATGTGCCGCCAGGTCGGGCTGGAGGTGGTCAGCGTCCGACGCCTGCGCATCGGCCGGGTCGCGATGGGCAAGCTGGTGCCGGGCCAATGGCGTTACCTCGCGCCCGACGAGCGCTTCTGATCCACCGCCCCCTGCACTCGCAGTGCACGCTCGGCCCGCTTAGGATCGAGCCATGACTGACAAGAAACCGTTGTGGCGCAGAATGCTGCGCTGGCTGGGTATCCTGGTGGCGACCCTGGTCGTACTGGTGCTCAGCGGCCTGCTGCTGGCCGACCACCTCACGCCAAAGGCGATGGGCGCGCACAGCAGCGTACTTCCGCTGCAACCGGCGCAGAGCGCGATCGACCGCGAACTGGTGCGCCTGCAGGCCGAGCATCCCGATCACTCCGGTGTTGCCTTCCTGTCGGATGGATTGGATGCCTATGCGGCACGCGCGGTGATCACCCGCCATGCCGGGCGCAGCCTGGATCTGCAGTACTACATCTGGAAGGATGACCTGATCGGCCACCTGATGGCCCGGGAGCTGTACCAGGCCGCCGAGCGTGGCGTGCGCGTGCGCATGCTGCTGGACGACATGAACGCGCAGGACAAGGACGCGTTGATGATGGCGCTCGATGAGCATCCCAACATCGAGATCCGTCTGTACAACCCGTTCCGCAACCGTGATGGGCTGTGGCGGCTGGTGGAGATGGTGCAGCGGTTCTTCAGCGTCAACCACCGCATGCACAACAAGTCGTGGATCGCTGACGGCCGCGTGGCCATCGTCGGTGGGCGCAACATCGGTGAGGAGTACTTCAGCGCGCGCAGCGACGTGAACTTCCGCGACCTCGATCTGCTGGTGGCGGGCAAGGCGGTGCAGCAGGCCAACGACATCTTCGACGCGTACTGGAACAGCGATGCGGCGGTACCGATCGCCGCCCTCGCCTTCCATACCCCGGCGCAGCTGCGCCTGCTGATGCTGGAATCGGCGCACGAAGCCACGCTGACCGCCGCCCAGCCCTACCTGCAGCGCGTGGAGCGCTCGGCGTCCGCGCGCTCGTTCTATCGCAACGCAGTCGACCTGCACTGGTCGCCCAACGTTGAGATCGTGTCCGACCCGGCGATGAAGCACCGTCGCGATGACCCGGCCAACTGGCTGGTCACGCGGCTGGTACGCGAGTTGGAGGGTACGCGCCACAAGGCGCTGCTGATCTCACCGTACTTCGTGCCCGGCGACGCGGGCGCGCGCGGGCTGGGCGAGCTGGTGAAGCGTGGCGCGTATGTCGGGGTCGTCACCAATACGCTTGCCGCCAACGACGTGGCGGCGGTGCACAGCGGCTACATGCACTACCGCATTCCGCTGCTGCAGGATGGCGTTCACCTCTACGAGCTGCGCTCGCGCGGGCACGCTGGCGGCGGCAGCGGCGGCCTGTTCGGCAGCAGTGGTGCCAGCCTGCACACCAAGGCGTTCATGATCGATGACCAGCGCGGCTTCGTCGGATCGTTCAATCTCGACCCGCGCTCGGCCTATCTCAACACCGAGATGGGCGTGCTGTTCGATGATCCTGTGCTGGCGGCACAACTGCGTGGGGAATACCTGCGGTTGGCCGATCCCAGGCAGAGCTACTGGCTGACCCGGGACACGGACAACCAGGTGCGCTGGCTGGACCGCGCGGCGCAGCCGCCGCAGCTTCTCGACAGCGAACCCGATGCCTCGTTGTGGCAACGGGCCAGCGCGCGAGTGATCAGCTGGTTGCCGCTGGAGTCGCAGCTTTAGGACGCGCAGCCACGCATGGCGTGGCGCTACGACGGTCGCTGCGCAGGGCGTGGCTGTCAGCCGTCCGCCATCTCTTCCGCTTCCAACGTTTCCACCGAACGCCCATGCAGGCGGCGCCAGATCCACTGCAGCGCGTGCGCCGGGGTGCCCTGCTGCTGCTCCAGCAGGGCCAGCGCCTGGGCTTGGCTGATCCGTCCGTGGCGGCACAGCAGGCTGGCCGACGCCGCCGCGCGTGCAAACCGCAGGCTCGCCGCGAGGCCGCCACCGGCCGCGTCGGCATCCCGCGACAAGGCCTCGTGCACCGAGGGCGGCAGCTCCCAGGCGGCCGCGATGCGGCTGGCCACCGGCAACGTCCAGGCATCCAGCAGCCTGCTGGCCAGTGCCTGCGAGGGCGTAGCGGCCTGGCCATGCGCCGCGTCCAGCAGGTTGCGCATCACCAGCGCGGCACCCAGCCCCTGGGTCAGCCCCATCCACTGCGCCGCGAATCCGTCCTCGTGGGTCACCATGCGGGCGTGGTCGGCGGCCGCGCGCGACGCCAGCAGGGCGTGCTCCCAGATCACCGTCCCGAACTGCGGGAATGCCTCGCAGTGCAACTGCATCACCGGCTGCACCAGCACCGCGCTGATGATCTGGCGGATGCCTTCGGTGCCCACCAGGGTCACTGCCCGCTGCAGGCTGTCCACCGGCTTGGCCTGCAGGCGGTAGACGGGGCTGTTGGCAATACGCAGCAGGTTGCCGGTCAGCACCGCGTCTTGGCCGATGATGGCCGCCATGCTGCGGGCCGAGGCATCGCTGTCGTTCACGGTCTGGATCAGCTGTGGCAACAGCTGCGGGCGGCGCGGCAGGTGCCGGGCCGACCAGTCCTGGGCCTCCAGCGCGGCAACGACCGCCGCCTCGAGCACCCCATCCTGCGCCAGCACGGTGGGGCCGGCACCGCCACTGCGCGGCACCAGGGCCAACGCGTGAAAGCCGGCCTGCAGGATCTGGCCGGCGTCCCCGTCGGGAAGGGCCGGAAGCGCCACCGGCGTGGACTGGCGCTCTCCGGCTCTGGCCCCGCCCGGGTCCCGCACCGACCGACGCACCGCACCCGCCTGGCGCCCGTGCAGCAGCCATGCCACCACCGCCACGGCCAGCAGGCCCATTGCCCCCACCAGGACAGCCACCATCAGGGGGCTCCCTGACTGGCGCGGTTCCGCATCCGAGTTGTTGCCCCTGCACCCACGTCATCCATCCTGGCCATACCGGCACCGCGCACCGTTGCCACGGCATCGGCCCGGTGGGCGGCAACTTTAGCGGCACGGCCCCGGCGGGCGTGCCAGCGACCGAGCGCAGGTGTCTTCGGACGGTCGCGCGATGCTGACAACGCCGTCCTGCGGAATGCACTAGAATGGCGCCGCGCGACCCGTCCCCCCGATCAGACGACGTCGCTTTTTTTGTTTTACACCCCACCTTTTGCTGGTACGTTCGCCGGCGTTGGCCACCGTTCGCACCATCGGAGTCACCATGTTATTTGAAACCCTCGAAACTGCCGGTCACGAACAAGTGGTGTTCTGCCACAGCCGCGACGCCGGCCTGAGGGCGATCATCGCCATCCACAACACCACCCTGGGCCCGGCCTTGGGCGGCGTGCGCATGCGCCCCTACGCCAGTACCGACGATGCGCTGGCCGATGCGCTGCGGCTGAGCCGCACCATGACCTACAAGAACGCACTGGCCGGGCTGAACGTGGGCGGCGGCAAGGCGGTGATCATCGGTGACCCGCGCAAAGACAAGACCGAGGTGCTGTTCCGCGCCTTCGGCCGGTACGTGGATTCGCTGGGCGGGCGCTACATCACGGCCGAGGACGTGGGCACCGACGTCAACGACATGGAGAACATCTACCTGGAGAGCGAGTACGTGACCGGCGTACACCAGGTGCATGGTGGCTCCGGCGACCCGGCACCGTTCACCGCTTACGGTGCGCTGCAGGCGCTGATGGCGGCGCTGCAGCACAAGCTGGGCCACGAGGAAGTGGGCAAGACCAGCATCGCCGTGCAGGGCCTCGGCCACATCGGCATGGAGCTGGTGAAGCTGCTCCGTGACCGTGGCGCCAAGCTGTTTGTCACCGACCTGGACGCCTCGCTGGTCGAGCGTGCGGTCACCGAATACGGCGCCGAGGCGGTCAAGCCGGACGAGATCTACGACCTCAACGCGGACGTGTTCGCCCCGTGCGCACTGGAAGGCGCGATCAACCCGGAGACCCTGCCGCGGTTGAAGTGCAAGATCGTCTGCGGCACCGCCAACAACCAGCTGTCCAGCCTGGAAGTGGGCGACGAACTGCATGCGCGGGGCATCCTGTACGCCCCCGACTACGCGGTGAACGCCGGCGGGGTGATGAATGTGTCGCTGGAGATCGACGGCTACAACCGCGAGCGCGCAATGCGCCTGATCCGCAGCATCTACCACAACCTGGGCCGCATCTTCGCGCTGTCGCAGCAGGAAGGCATTGCGCCGCAGCGCGCGGCAGACCAGATCGCCGAAGCACGCATCCAGTCCATCGGCAAGCTGAAGATGCCGCTGGGCCGCGCCAGGCCGCGGCTGGGAACGCTGCGGGGCGGCTGAGTCGGCTGGCGTTGGAACGAAGAAGGGCGCGATCATCTCGCGCCCTTCCTGTTTTCCACTACCGCGCTGGTCGCGATGCGATCAGAACGCCGCAGAGTAGCGCAGCGCCACCTGGCTCATGTCCCCGCGCGGACCGAATCGCTGGTCATAGCCGAACGTGAGCTGCGCGTTGCGACGGAGCATGGCCGCCACCGAGACACCGAACAACCCGCCCGAACGCGCCGGCTGCAAGCCGGCCAGCGGCGCCCACGCATCCACGCCGACGAAGCTCGCGTCGAAGGCAGCTCCGTCGCTGGACAGCATCTGCTGCCATTCGGCATACCCGCGCAGCGACCAGTTGCGCCGCTGGGTCTCGCCACGCAGGCCGGCCAGCGCCTGGCTGCGACTGGCGGTGCTGCGCTCGGCACGCAGGCCGAAGCCGAAGCCGCCGTCTTCGCTGAAGCGGTCGTTGTCCACACGGGCATAGTCCGCGCCCAGGTACGGGGTGAGCGACGCGACCGCGCCGCCAAACCGGTAGCCCGACTCCACGCTGGCTGTGCTGAAGGTACCGCCATAGCGCGCGCTCACACCGTACTGCCCAGCCCCCAGCAGCAGCTGCCGGTCGAGCTCGCGGGTGAACTGGCCGGCACCGACCTGGCTCAGCGCATACGCGCCGCCCTGATTCCACCCGGCATACAGCTGCGCCTGCGACTGCCGGTCGCGGCCGTTGTCGCCGGACCATGCACGGCCGCTGCTGGTGCGCGTCTCGCCGAAGGCGAAGCCCATCACCCCGTTGCTGCCCAACGCCATGTCCTGGCCCAGCATCCAGCCCTGGGCCTGGGAACCGGTGCCGGCGAAGCTGCCTTGCCCGACCTCACCCAGCGCGCTGTGCCAGGCACCGCGAAGACGCGGTGCGGCCGACACGTCGTCAAAGCGCGACGACAACGCGCGCCGGTTCATGTCCAGCGAATCGAAGGTCATCGCCGTGGCCAGGCCATGCGCCTTGCCGGAGAGGCTCTCCAGGCTCGCCTGCAGCGCCGATGCACCTTCAACCCGCTGCAGTTCGCCTGCCGCATCGACAAAGCCCGGGCCGCTGTCGTTGCCCTGGTCGAGCTGGACAAACGCTTCCTCCACCCGCCCGGCAGACGCGGTGGCGATCGTGCCCAGACCGGCCGTGGTGGCCGTCGCGGTGACGTTGGCGCGACGGATGTTGAGCGACGCGCTGGTGGCGTCATACGCGAACGAGGCGTCCAGCAGGGACACCGTCCCGCCCCGGCGCATCGCCCCGAACTGACCGGTCAGACCCTGCGCGGCCTGGATGATGGGCTGCACCTGGTTGTCGATCGGCACATAGCCGGCCACTGCCTGCTCCACGACCAGGGTGCCGCCCTGCAGCGTCGCCGTGCCCGTCACCTGCAATGGCGAGGCGCCCAGCGCGGTGATGAACTCGGCGCTGGAACGCTGCGTGTAATTGCCGTCAATGACCGCCGTGGTGTTTGCGGTCACCAGCGCCACGCGCCCATCGTTCTCGACGTTGCTGGTGATCCTCGTGGTGCCCGCTCCGAACTGCAGCGCAGGCAAGGGGAAGCTGATGTCGTACGGTGAGATTCTGACCGGCGCGGTGAGCGTGGCCCCATCGCGAAGTGCCAGCGTTCCGCGGACGACCTCCACCGAGCCGGTGAAGGTGTTCTTGCCGGCCAGGGCAAGGACGCCGTCACCGTCCTTGTACAGGCCGCGGATGCCGCCACCGCTGATGTCATTGCTCCACACGCTTGTACCGACGCTGGTCGGCACGGAGACGGACAGCGTTCCGAAGTCCGTGGTGGCCGGGCCATTGAGTGCCTTGGCGACGTTCAGCAGGCCGTGTCCGAACACCGCATCCACGCCCGGCTCGCCGAGATCGGTGGCGGTGCCAAGAAGCGTCCGCTGTATGTCGTAGTTCTTGAAGTAGGGATATTTCTGCCAGACCAGCGCGGCCGCGCCGGAGACCAGCGGTGCCGCATAGGAGGTGCCCGCGCCCCAGAAATATTTCGGGTTGGGCGCGCCCTTGTTGTCGGGATCGATGAACACCGCTTCGCCCGGCGCAGCCAGGCAATAGTCGGCCGCCACGCCGCACGCGTTGGCGTAGGACGCCAGTTCATCCGGCTTGCTGGCGTTGACCGCGGTAACCGCCAGCCAGCCTTCTTCCAGCTCGCGCGCCAACGTACTTCCGGCCGGTCCGGGCTGGCTCGGCAGCGCCGCCATGTCTGACGGGTTGGCCTTGCTCTCGTTGCCCGTAGCGAATACCACCAGCCCGCCGTGCTGGAACACGAACGGCGCATACTCGGCCGCAATCGCGTCCGTGGTACTGGCATCGTTCCAGTACAGCCCGCCCCACGAGTTGTTCATCACCTTCACGCCGCTGGCGATCAGATCGGCGTGCACCGAGGCCAGCCCCAGTGCGCCTTCCACGCTGTTGCCCTGACCGGTCCCGTCATCGACCGGCGCCTTGTCGGAGATGATCCGGGCCGAGACGATGCTCGCCCCCGGGGCCACGCCGCCCGGCCAGGTGCCGGACGCGCTGCCCGCCGCGAGCGACGCCACGGTGGTGCCGTGGCCGACGACGTCGTCAATGTTGAGGTTGTTGGTGGCCGGGTCGACGTAGCTGAAGCGCTGTGTCACGCGACCGGACAGCGTGGGATGGGAGCGGTTGACACCCGAGTCCACGATGCCGATGACCACGCCTGCGCCGGTCAGCCCTTGCCGGTCGCCCGCATTGATGATCGACAGATGGGCATCAATCGCCGGTTCCTGCGGCTTCGCTCCGGTCGGCGGGGGCGTCACCGGGGGCGTCACCGGCGGCGTCACCGGCGGGTTGGTGGGAGCGGGCGTGGTGACCGGCGTACCGCCGCCCGGACCCTCCACGCGGACGTTACCGCCACCGCCACCACCACCGCATGCACTCAACGCCAGCGCCAGCGCAGCCGCCAGCGTGGTCCTGCTCATTGCGACCTGCTTCATCCCTGTTCCCCCAAACGTTTATGGAACCACGCCTGGCATCCTGCCTACCCCGAGGACACCCGTGGTGATCGTTGACCCGCTCCACCGGGCTACCGGCAGAGTCTGACTGGAATCCGGACAGCTTTCCACCGACGGTTCAGGCCCTGCGGTGGGCATCGCCCCGCGGCTGGACACCGGGGGCAAATCAGGACCCTCTATACTGGTCATCCCCCGCAGTCTGACGGGATTCGCGCCCGCATCCTGCGGCACGCGTCCCGAATCCGCTCACGCAACAACGAGATTGCCATGCCCAACATCGTCATCGCTGCCGCCAAACGTACCGCCATCGGCTCCTTCCTCGGCCAGTTCAACGGCGTGCCCACCCCGACCCTGGGCGCCACGGCCATTGCCGCCGCCCTGGAGCAGTCCGGCGTACCGGCGGCGGACGTCTCCGAAGTGATCATGGGCTGCGTGCTGCCGGCCAACCTGGGCCAGGCCCCGGCCCGCCAGGCGGCTGTCGCCGCAGGCATTCCCTATTCGACCGGTGCCACCACGCTGAACAAGGTGTGCGGCTCGGGCATGAAGGCCATCATGCTGGGCCATGACCTGATCAAGGCCGGCTCGGCCAGCATCGTGGTCGCCGGCGGCATGGAGTCGATGTCCAACGCCCCGCACATGCTGCCCAACTCGCGTACCGGCAACCGCTTCGGCAACTTCCAGGCGGTGGACCACATGGCCCACGACGGCCTGGTCAATGCCTACGATGGCAAGGCCATGGGTGAGTTCGCCGAATGTGCGGTGGACAAGTACCAGGTCACCCGCGAGGAGCAGGATGCCTTCGCGATCGAATCGGTGCGCCGTGCGCAGGCCGCGCAGGCCGCGGGCGCGTTCGACGACGAGATCGTCGCGGTCAAGGTCGCCGGCCGCAAGGGCGAGGTCGAGTACAACCAGGACGAGCAGCCCGGCCGTTCGGACGTCGCCAAGATCCCGACCCTGCGCCCGGCGTTCAAGAAGGACGGCACCGTCACGGCGGCCAGTTCCTCCAGCATTTCCGACGGTGCCGCCGCCGTGGTGCTGCTCGCCGAGGAGGATGCGGCTGCCCGCGGCCTGCAGCCGCTGGCCCGGATCGTGGCCCACGCCACCCACTCGCAGGAACCGGAGTGGTTCACCACCGCGCCGATCGGCGCCATCCACAAGGTGCTCGAAAAGGCCGGCTGGACCTTGGACCAGGTCGACCTGTTCGAAATCAACGAGGCCTTCGCCGTGGTCGCGATGGCGCCCATCCGCGAATTGGGCATCCCGCACGACAAGGTCAACGTCAATGGCGGTGCCTGCGCACTGGGCCACCCGATCGGCGCCTCCGGTGCCCGTCTGGTGGTCACCTTGGTCAACGCCTTGCGCAAGCGTGATGCAAAGCGCGGAATTGCTACACTGTGCATTGGTGGCGGTGAGGCTACAGCTATCGCCATCGAATTGATTTGATTGATTTTAACGCCCGTTTCGCAAAACTGAATGCGGGATCGCTTGACAGCCCAACGTGGCTTGTCATCATGTTGCCGGGCGCGCAATAGCGCGTTGCCTAATCTAACGACGAGGATTCACACAAATGAGCATCAACAAGCTGCTGATCGCAATGGCCCTGGGCCTGGCTCTGACCGCCTGCTCGAAGCAGGAACAGGCTGCTGACGCCGCCGCTTCGGCCAACGAAGCCGCTGCCGACGCCCAGGTCGCTGCCGACCAGGCCGCTGCTGCTGGCGCCCAGACCGCCGACGCTGCCCAGGCTGCCGCCGACACCGCCACCACCGCTGCTGACGCTTCGGCTGACGCCGCTGCCCAGGCTGCTGGCGCTGCCACCGACGCTGCTGCCGATACCGCTGCAGACGCTGCCAAGGCCGGTGAAGCCACCGCCGAGCAGGCCAAGGACGCTGCTGAAGAAGCCAAGAAGTAATAACTTCTTTCTTCAAGCAAGTCTGAAGAAGCCGCTGGTTCGCCAGCGGCTTTTTCTTTGGGCGGCATGTGCGCACCGCGGGTACCTACCGGACCTTCACGGAAGGGTGAATAGGCTGGCAGTCCGATTCTCAGTTCCTGTGGAGCCCGCCATGAAAATCCGTTCGATGACCACCCCGCTGCTGGCCGCTTCGCTGGTGCTGGCGCTCGCCGCCTGCCAAGGCCCGGAAGCAGAAAAGGCCCGCGCCGATGCGGCGCAGGCGGCTGACAGCACCGGTGCGGCCGCCCGTGAAGCGGTCGACCAGGCCGCGGCGTCCACCCGCAACGCCGCGGACGAAGCGGCGGCGGCCTCCGAACGCGCTGCGGCCGACGTGCAGCCGGCGCTGGACCGCGCCGCCGACGCGACGGCTGCTGCCGCTGCGGACGCAAAGGTCGCGGCACGCGACGCGGCCGCCCATGCCAGCGACGCGACGGCCAACGCGGCGGAGAAGGTTGCCGACAAGGCCCGCGACGTGGCCGACGATGCCAAGCAGAACGCCGACGCCGCCAAGCACTGAGCGCACGTCGGGGCCGATCGGGGTTGACCGTCGGCCCGGGAAACGCCGGGCCCTGCCCGGCGTTTGCTCGTGCGGTGACAGGTGCGGTTGCCGGGCGTGGCCCGGCACTACGGCAGGGCGCGCGCCATGATCGCCTGATGATCCACATCATCCGGCAGCGTGCCGAACGCCCTGCCCGTTTCGCCCCCCAGCCGCGTCCGGACGAAGGCTGCCGCCACCGGACTCCGCGCGCGCAACAACACCGCCGCCTGCAACAACAGCGCCAGGCGTTCGGTGACCAGGCGCGCCTGGGCCTCCGATGGCGTGGATGACAGCTGCGCCCACAGGGCCTGCAAGGCATCGTCATACCCCGCGTCATACCCCACCACCGTCTCCAGTTCCGCCTGCAGCACCGGCCGCACCTGCGGCTCGCGCGCCAGTGCGCGCAACACGTCCAGGCACTGGATGTTGCCGCTGCCTTCCCAGATCGAATTCAGGGGCGCCTGCCGGTACAGGCGCGGCAGCATCGATTCCTCCACATACCCGGCACCGCCCAGGCATTCCTGCGCCTCATTGACGAACACCGCTGCCCGTTTGCACACCCAGTACTTGCCTACGGCGGTGGCGATCCGTGCGAACGCCGCTTCGTGTGCATCGTGCGGGGACTGGTCGACGGCGCGGGCCACGCGAATGGCGAATGTGGTGGCCGCTTCGGATTCGATCGCCAGGTCGGCCAGCACGTTGGCCATCAGCGGGTGATCGCACAACCGGCGGCCGAAACTGCTGCGATGGCGGGTGTGGTGCAGTGCCTGGGCAAGCGCCATGCGCATTTCCGCCGCCGCGCCGAGCATGCAGTCCAGCCGCGTCATCATCACCATGCCGATGATGGTGGCCACGCCGCGCCCTTCGGCGCCGACACGGCGCGCCCAGGCCCCGCACAGCTCGATTTCGCTGGATGCATTCGACCAGTCGCCCAGCTTGTCCTTGAGCCGCATCAACCGGAATGCATTGCGGTTGCCGTCGGCAAGGCGGCGCGGCATCAGGAAGCAGGTCAGTCCGCCCGGCGCCTGCGCCAGCACCAGGAAGCCATCGGACATCGGCGCGGAGAAGAACCACTTGTGCCCCACCAGCGCATAGCTGCCATCGGCGCGTGGCTCGGCGCGGGTAGCGTTGCTGCGCACGTCCGAGCCGCCCTGCTTCTCGGTCATGCCCATGCCCAGGGTGATGCCGGCCTTGTCGGCAATCGGCACATCGCGTGGATCGTAGACCGGTGCCGCTGCCTTGTCGGCCCATTCGGCCAGCGCCGGATCCTGGCGCAGCACGGCCACCGCGGCATGCGTCATGGTCAGTGGACAACTGGTGCCGGCCTCGGCCTGGTGATGCAGGAAACTCAACGCCGCGCGCGCGACATGCGCGCCGGGGCGTCCGTCCTGCCAGGACAGGCCAGCCACGCCGTGGCGCTTGGCCGCGTCCATGAGCTGGTGGTAGGCCGGATGGAACTCGACCGTGTCGATGCGATGCCCCTGCGCATCATGGGTACGCAGGCGCGGGCGGTCGCGGTTGGCATCGAAGCCCAACCGGTACAGCGCGTCGCCTGCACTACCGCCATAGGCCTGCAGCGTGGCGATGAATGCAGCGCCGCCCTCGCGCTGCACGGCGTCGGCGAGGGCTACATCGTCGGCCCACAGATTGCGCCCCGCAAATGGCGGTGGCTGGTTGACGACCTCATGGGTCTCGAACGCGGGCAATGCAGACGTCATCACGCAGGCCTCCCAGGGGTGGAATTCGATTCTGCCGCATCCGCGCGGCAGGCGCCGTTCAGCCGGATTCTCACCTCGTGCACGAGCACGGCGGCACAGTGCAGGCATGACGGCGAACGTGGCACACAGCGACCTGGTGGTACTGCGTCCGGAAGGACTGTACTGCCCTGCAGGCGACTTCCATATCGACCCGTGGCGGCCGGTGCCGCGCGCGGTGATCACCCACGGCCACGGCGACCATGCGCGCAGCGGCATGGGCGAGTACTACTGCAGTACCAGCAGCGTGCCGATCCTGCGCTGGCGGTTGGGCGACGTGGCGCTTCAGTCGTACGACTACGGTGAACGCTTCACGTTGGGCGGCGTGCAGGTGTCGTTGCATTCGGCCGGGCATGTACTGGGCTCGGCGCAGGTGCGCATCGATGATGGGGTGCAGGTCTGGGTGGCCTCCGGCGATTACAAGCGCCAGCCCGATCCCACCTGCGCGCCCTTCGATGTGGTGCCCTGCGATGTATTCATCACCGAAGCGACCTTTGCCCTGCCCATCTACCGTTGGCAGGATACGCGCGAGGTGGCCGCCGAGATCGCGGCCTGGCGGCGCGAGTGCGAACAACGCGGCGAGGCCGCGATCCTGCTGTGCTACGCGCTGGGCAAAGCACAGCGGGTATTGGCCGAGCTGTTGCCGCTGGACGAACCGCCGGCGTGGCTGCACGGCGCCATCGCCAACGGGGTGGCCGTGTACCGCGAAGCGGGCATCCCGATGCTGGCCACGCACACGGTGGCCGAGCAGGGCCGCGAACCCGATGCCGCCGGCAAGCTGATCCTGGCACCGCCGTCGGCCGCCGGTACCACCTGGCTGCGCCGCTTCGGCAAACACCAGCTCGGCTTCGCATCGGGCTGGATGCGGCTGCGCGGCAATCGCCGCCGACGCAATTACGATCGTGGCTTCGTGGTGTCCGACCACGCCGACTGGCCGGCACTGCTGCAGACCATCGAACAGACCGGTGCGCGGCGCGTGATCGCCACGCATGGCAATACCGATGCGCTCATTCCGTTCCTGCGCGAGCGCGGGATCGCCGCCGAGGCATTCCGCACCGATTTCGGGAGCGAGGAATGAAGGCCTTTGCAGCGTTGTACCAACGGCTGGACCGCAGCACCGCCACGCTGGACAAGCGCGCCGCGCTGGTCGCGTATTTCCGCGACGCGCAGCCGCATGATGCGGCGTGGGCACTGTATCTGCTGAGTGGCGGCAAGGTCGGCGGCGCACGCCAGAAGATTGCCTCCAGCGGCGAACTGCGTGCCTGGATCGCTGACGCGTCCGGTTTGCCCGACTGGCTGGTGGCCGACAGCTACGACCAGGTTGGCGACCTTGCCGAAACCCTGACCCTGCTGCTGGACGACCCGCACGAGCGCGCGCCGGACCGGGCGTTGGCGACGTGGATCGAAACGCATCTGCTGGCCGTGGCCAACCAACCCGAGGCGGTGCGGCGTGCGGCGGTCGAAACGGGCTGGAAACAGCTGCCCGCGGCCGAACGGCTGGTGTTCAACAAACTGCTGACCGGCGCGCTGCGCGTGGGCGTGTCGCAGCGCCTGGTGCAGCAGGCACTGGCGGAGCTGTCGGGCGTCGACATCGCCCGCATCGCGCAGCGCATGCTCGGCGCGTGGGTGCCCTCGCCCGGCCTGCTGGCCAGCCTGCTCACCCCGGAGGAACTGCCCGGAGACCGGCAGCAACCGTATCCGTTCTTCCTCGCTTCGCCGCTGGAAGCGGAGGTGTCCAGCCTGGGAGCGATCGACGACTGGACGCTGGAATGGAAGTGGGACGGCATCCGCCTGCAGCTGCTGCGTCGCCAGGGGGAAGTTGCCTTGTGGTCACGCGGCGAAGAGCGGTTGGATGGCCGGTTCCCAGAGATCGAGAGCGCCGCGATGGCCCTGCCGGACGGTACGGTGATCGACGGTGAACTGCTGGCCTGGCGCGAAGATGACGCCCAGCCCATGCCCTTCACCGCACTGCAGACCCGTATCCAGCGGCGCAAGCCCGGTGCAAAGACGCTGCGCGATACACCGGTGCGCGTGCTTGCCTACGACTTGTTGGAACTGGGCGGGGAGGATCTGCGCCAGCAACCACTGGCGGAACGCCGGGCGCAGCTGGCCCTGCTGCTGGAGACACTGGGCGACGCCCGGCTGGTACTGTCCCCCACGCTCGTCGCCGCCGACTGGGTGGACGCGGCGACCCAGCGCGCGATGGCCCGCGAGCGCGGCGTGGAAGGACTGATGCTCAAGCGCAGCAGCTCGGTCTACCAGAGTGGCCGCCGTCGTGGCGACTGGTGGAAGTGGAAGATCGATCCGCTCACCATCGACGCGGTGATGATCTACGCGCAGGCCGGCCACGGCCGGCGCAGCACGTTGTACACCGATTACACCTTCGGGGTGTGGGACGGCGAGCGGCTGGTGCCGGTGGCCAAGGCGTATTCGGGTCTGGATGACAAGGAGATCCTGGCGCTGGACCGATGGATCCGCGCCAACACGCTGGAACGCTTCGGGCCGGTGCGCAGCGTGCGCGGCGAGCAGGTGTTCGAACTCGGCTTCGAGGCCGTCAATCGCAGTACCCGGCACAAGTCGGGCATCGCGGTACGCTTTCCGCGCATCCTGCGCTGGCGCCACGACAAACCGGCCAGCGAAGCCGACACCCTGGCGCAGCTGCAGGCGCTGGCCCGGTGACGCGGCGCGAGGCGATGGCACGGCTGACCGACTGGTTCGCCAACCGCGGCTGGGCGCCGCTGCCCTTCCAGAAGACCCTGTGGCGGCACTACCTCGGTGGCGCCTCCGGACTGCTGCACACGCCCACCGGGAGCGGCAAGACACTGGCGATGTTCGGCGGGCCGCTGCTGCAGGCACTTGCCGATCAGCCAGCACGCGCAACCAGCGACCGCAGGACCAAACGCATTCCGGCCCTGCAGGTGCTCTGGATCACCCCGCTGCGCGCCCTGGCCAGCGACACCGCGCGCGCGTTGCGCGAGCCGCTGGCCGCACTGGGTCTGGACTGGCAGGTGGGCCTGCGCACCGGGGACGCCAGCGCGCGCGACAAGCGGCTGGCGCGCGAGGGCCGCGTGGACGTACTGGTGACCACGCCCGAATCGCTGGCATTGCTGCTGAGCTATCCCGATACCCGTGCGCACCTGCGCCAGCTGCGCTGCGTGGTGGTGGACGAGTGGCACGAACTGCTGGGCAACAAGCGTGGCGTGCTGCTGCAGTTGAACCTGCGCCTGCTGCGCGATGCACTGCCCGCGCTGCAGGTGTGGGGCCTGTCGGCCACGCTGGGCAACCTGGAGGAAGCGCGTGATGTGCTGCTGCCCGATCTTCCCGATGCCCCTCTGGTGGCGGGTGCGCGGCCGCGCCCGGTTGCGGTGGAAACCCTGTTGCCGGCGCAGGGCGAACGCTTCCCGTGGGCCGGCCACCTGGGCCTGTCGCAGCTGCAGCGGGTGCAGGAAAAACTGTTCATGGTCGGCACCAGCCTGCTGTTCACCAACACCCGCGCCCAGGCCGAACTGTGGCACCAGGCGCTGACGGCCGTGTGGCCCGAAGACCCCGCCACGCTCGGCCTGCACCATGGCTCGCTGGACCCGGCGCAGCGGCGCGCGGTTGAGCAGGGGCTGCGCGACGGCGCACTGCGCTGCGTGGTCGCCACCTCCAGCCTGGACCTGGGCGTGGACTTCCCGGCGGTCGACCAGGTGCTTCAGATCGGCAGCCCGAAAGGCATCGCACGGCTGGTCCAGCGCGCCGGACGGGCACGCCATCGTCCGGGTGAATCCGGACACATCGTGTGCGTGCCTTCGCATGCGCTGGAGCTGGTCGAGTACGCGGCGGCACGGCGCGCGCTCGCCGACGGCGTGATCGAGGCGCGGCGCCCGTTGCGGATGTCGCTGGACGTGCTGGCGCAGCACTGCGTGAGCTGCGCGCTCGGGGGTGGCTTCGACGCCGACGCACTGCTGGCACAGGTACGCCGCACGCACGCGTTCGCAGCACTGGACACCGCGCAGTGGGAGGGCGTGCTGGACTTCATCGTGCAGGGGGGGCGCGCGCTCGCGCAGTATCCCGACTTCCACAAGGTGGTGCGCGACGACGACGGCATGTACCGCGTACACGATCGCCGCGTGGCGCTGCGCCACCGCCTGTCGATCGGCACGATCACCAGCGATGGCAGCGTCATGGTGCAGTTCATGCGCGGCGGCCGCCTGGGTACGGTCGAAGAGCAGTTCGTTGGCCGCCTGCGCCCCGGTGACCACTTCCAGTTCGCCGGCCGCCTGCTGGAGCTGGTGCGGCTGGAGAATCTCACCGCCTATGTGCGCCTGGCGCGTGGCGGCGACGGCGTGGTGCCGCGCTGGCAGGGCGGGCGGCTGCCGCTGTCGGAGGCCCTGGGGCAGGAGATGGAAGCGGTACTTGCCGCGCCTCCAACCAGCCCGGAGATGCAGTGGCTTGCGCCCCTGCTGCGCCTGCAGTCGCGCCTGTCGGCCCTGCCCGGCCCGTCGCTGCTGCTGGTGGAAACGCTGCGCCGGCGCGAGGGCCAGTTCGTGTTCGTGTACCCCTTTGCAGGCCGCCAGGTCAATGAAGGCCTGGCCGCGCTGATGGCGCTGCGCTGGACGCGGCTGCAGGCCAACACCTTCGGGTATGCCGCCAACGACTATGGCTTCGTGCTGGCGCCGGCACGTGCGGTTGAGGTGGATGCGGCGCGCATCCGCGCACTGCTGCATCCGGACGGGTTGTTCGAGGACCTGCGAGACAGCCTCAATCTCGGCGAGCTCGCACGCCGGCAGTTCCGCGACATCGCGCGCGTCTCCGGCCTGCTGATCCCGGCCCTGCCGGGGCGCACGCCACGCAGCCTGCGCCAGCTGCAGGCCTCGGCCGGCCTGCTGTACGACGTACTGCGCCAGCACGATCCGGACCACCTCCTGCTGGGCCTGGCCGAGCAGGAAGTGCTGCATGGACAACTCGACCTGGCCTGCCTGGCCAGCACGCTGCGCCGCTGCCAGGCACGTACGCTGTGCCTGCAGCAGCCGTCCACGCTGGGGCCACTGTCATTCCCGCTGTGGGCCGAGCGCCTGCGTGGGCAGCTCAGCAATGAAGACTGGAAAACGCGCGTGCTGCGTGCGGCAAGCCAACTGGAGACGCGCCATGCCCATTGATGCGGCCATGACCCTGGCAGGTGAGAACGTCCGGCTGCTGGGCGAACGCGCCCTGTACTGGCCGGCACGCGAAGCGCTGCTGATCGCCGACCTGCACCTGGGCAAGGCGGACCTGTTCCGGCGCGCCGGCATCGGCCTGCCCACCGGCGGCACCGGGGACGATCTGGAGCGGTTGACGCGGCTGGTTGCCGAGCGCCCGGTGCGCACGCTGTGGATCCTGGGCGATGTGCTGCACGGGGCCGCACATCGCGCGGCCTGGTACCGGCAGTGGCAGGGCTGGCGCGAGCAGCACGCCGGGCTGGAGATCGGCGCACTGGCCGGCAACCACGACCGCGTGCTGCCCAAGGCGGATCTTGGCATCACCCTGCTGGGTGAGCGGGTGCAGGAAGGGCCGTTCCTGTTGCGCCACGATCCGCAGCCGCATCCGGCCCTGCACGTCCTGAGCGGTCATCTCCATCCGCTGGCCAAGCTGCCCGGCATGCAGCGGCGTTGGCCTGCGTTCTGGCTTCGCGATCGACTGACGGTGCTGCCGGCGTACTCGCGCTTCACCGCCGGCATCGCGCCGGTACTGGATGCGGGCGAACAGCTGGTGGCGTGCGTGGAGGGCGATGCCATCGCCCTTCCTGCCCGGTAGCGGGGGGCCTTGACCGACGGGTCGACATTGGCGCGTTGCTGCGTTGCTGCGTTGCCGTGTTTGCCGTGTTTGCCGTGTTGCAGTGTGTGCCGACTAACAGTCGGCACTACAGGTTGGCAGTCCACGTCGGCAGCTCACGTCGGCAGTGTCCGCGCTGTTACGCCGCCGAGGGTAGCAGCACCTCCGGCATCAGGCGGATGTCCGGTGCATTCGGATTGGGTCGCACCGGGCGGCTGAGCACATCGGCCAGCATATCGCGTGCGGCGGCGCGGATCCGCGCGTGGTGATCCGGGGAAGCGTGGGTGATCAGACTGGTGACGTGGAATTCGAAGATATCTTCCATCACGTCCGGCTGATCCTCGTGCAACATCTGCAGCAGTCCACGCAGTTTGCATATTTCAGTATCGAGAACGTCGGCCGGAAACAACATGTCAATCTCCTTGGGGATCAGGTCCAGTAACGCTTCCTTTTTCCCATGGCCACGGTGATTTCACCGTCAACAGGCGTCATTCCGGCCTTCACACAGCACTCTACTCATCGCCATGCGTGGTCATGTCGTCATGCCCGTTCGGCAGCGCGCGGCGTCATCGCCTCGACGAACCCGGGCGACAGCCCCAGCGTCCCCCACCAGCCGCGCTGGGTGCCGCTGAGCACGCGCAGCATGTGGCCGCGACCGCCCGGCACACGGCCCATCGGTTTGAACAGGACATCGCGGGCCTGCGCCAGCGTATCGCGCTCGGACTGGAACAGCGGCGTCAGCCAGCGGCTCCAGAAGTGGTAGATGGCCACGTGCGCGCTGCGTTGCGCCTGGTAGGCCTGCAGCGCCGCATCACGGTCGGCGTGCGCGCGCAGTGCATCGCGCAGTGCCAGTGCATCCATCAGGGCCATGTTCACGCCCTGCCCCAGCTGTGGGCTCATCGCGTGCGCGGAATCGCCGGCCAGCACCATGCGCTCGCGATGCCAGCGCGTCATCACCGCATCGCGGTAGCCGGCGCGCGCAAGCTGCGCGCCATCGGGTACATCCTGCAGGCGCAGGTGCGCCTGCGGCCACAGCGTCGCGATCTCCTCCAGCCACCGCGCCATGCCGTCCTGTTCCCATTGTGCGAACTGGTTGCGTGGCAGGCTCCAGAAGAAGCTGAGCTGCGCCTGCGGATTACCCGGGCGGGTGCCCACCGGCAACAGGCCGATCATCTTGCGCGCGGCCACGTAACGCTGCCGCAGCTCGTCATGGTGCGCCCAGTCGCCGCACGGCAACAGGCACCACAACGCCCCCCAAGGGTACTCGCGGTCCAGCCGCGTGCCCTGCACCAGGCTGCGCAACGACGAGGCGGAGCCATCGGCGGCGATCACCAGATCGTACGGCCCGTGCCAGTGTCCCCGCGCATCACGGACACGGCCGTTGGCGGTATCCACGTCCACGATCGTGGTATCGGCCTGCAGGTTGCCCGGCTGTTCCCACGCGTCGGCCAGCAGCGAGAACAATGCGCCACGCTGCATGCCGATACCATGCAGATGCGCATGCAGGCCCGCATAGTGCATATCCATCACGGCGCGCCCGCACGGGGTTTCGCCATACAGACGGCGCACGGCGGCGCCATGCTGAAGCACCTGCGGGAGCAGGCCCATCTGCCAGAGAACATCCAGGCCGCTTGGCTGCAGCAGGAAGCCGGCGCCCACCGGGCCCGGGGCGGCCGCACGCTCGAAGACGTGTACCTGGTGATGATCGCGCGACAACAGGACGGAGAGCGCCTGGCCAGCAGTGCCGTAACCGACGATGGCGATGGTGCGGCGTTGCATGTGACGTCCTGTCGAGGTGCGGGACCGCCATTATCGGCGATCTGAACGGAGACCGGGGTTGCCGGTCCCGCGCATCGACACGCTCAAACCTTGAAGAGCTCGACGTTGCGAACGGCCATGGAACGGTCAGGCTGCTCCGGTTCGTCGGTGACCCAGATCACCACACGACCTGCATCATATCCCTCGGGAACGTCGAACCGGTGCCCTGACAGCCCCCAGTGGCGATACACACTGAATTCGAACATGGCCGTCCAGTATCCACCGTCATGGGACAGCTCCAGGGCCATCGCCGCTTGAAGCATCGGCGCTTGGCGATGTGGGTTGGACAGAATGGTCGGATCCCAGGGCTTGGTCGATATCTGTTGGACCGGTGGGTTGAAGGGGTGCTCGGCAACCTCGAACCGGAGCACCCAACCCGCGCCGCTCTGCATGCCAACGAGCATCTGGCTGATGGCCACGCGCTTGTCAATGCGCGCGTAAGACTGCCCGCCGTCCGTGCCGGTGTCGACGCCATGGTTGGCCTTCCAATGCGACAGCCCTGCGCTGAAATCCCCATTGCGGATGATATTGCTCATGATCATGGCCTTGTAGGTGATGGTGCGAACCAACGGGAAAACGATGTCCACAGCGACACGCTGAGACATCGACATTTCCCCCGTTGCATTGCAGATCACCTGGCCACCGAGCAGCGCAGGTACGGCGAACCTAAGGCACCGGATGTTCAGGGCGCATGAAGATCGCGCGCCCGGCCTTCGGACAAAAAAAACCCCGCCGAAGCGGGGTTTCTCAGCACGCAGCAGAGTGGATCACTCGGCCGGCACAATGTTCGACGCTTGGGCACCCTTGGGGCCCGAGGTCACGTCATAGGTGACCTTCTGGCCTTCCTGCAGACTGCGGAAGCCCTTGGAGTTGATCGCGGAGAAGTGCGCGAAGACGTCGGCGCTGCCGTCCTCCGGCGAGATAAAGCCAAATCCCTTGGCGTCGTTGAACCACTTGACGGTACCGTTCGGCATGGTGATGCGAGACCTTCTTCAATGAATGGGTGGTGTACGCTCAACCAGCGCACTGGCGGAGTATGCAAAGCTTGTTACGCAATGACAATCACCCACGTGCCAATTCGCCAATCAGTTCCGGCAATCCGGCCGAAGCCGCGTCCACATTGGCCAGTACTTCGGCCATGGTGATCTCGTCGCCATCGCCACAGCCGGCGGCCCAGTTGGCCACGATCGCCAGGCAGGCGTAGTCCAGGCCCAGTTCGCGGGCCAGGCTGGCTTCGGGCATGCCGGTCATGCCGACCAGATCGCAGCCATCGCGGCGCATGCGCGCGATTTCCGCATTGGTTTCCAGCCGCGGCCCCTGCGTGGCGCCGTAGCAGCCGCCGTCGTGCAGGCGTACGCCGGTCACTTTGGCCGCCGCCAGCACCTTGCTGCGCAGCATCGGCGTGTACGGATGGCCGAAATCGACATGCAGCACCTCGCTGCCCGGCTCTTCACTCAGGGTCGAGATGCGGCCCCAGGTGTAGTCGATCAGCTGGTCGGGACAGGCCAGCACGCGCGGGCCGAACTGCTCGGTGATGCCGCCCACGGTGTTGAGTGCGAGCACCCGGGTCGCACCGATTTGCTGCAACGCAGCAAGATTTGCGCGGTAATTGATCTTGTGCGGTGGCAGCGAGTGGCCTTCACCGTGGCGGGCCAGGAACGCCACACGCTGGCCGAGCAGCGTGCCCACCCGGATCGGACCGGACGGCGTGCCGTAGCGGGTCTCCACGGCATGGCTGCTCACGTCATCGAGCTGGGCCAGCTTGTACACACCGGTGCCGCCAATGACGGCCAGAGCGATATGTTCCATGGGCGCTGCTTATTCCTTCATCGCGTAGATGGCCGGCACGCCGCGCAGCGATTCGTTGACGTCCATGCCGAAGCCGAACACGTAGCGGTCCGGCAACGTGACGCCGGCGTAGTCGGCCTTGACGTCCGGCAGCGCGCGGTCGTGCTGCTTCACCGTCAGCGCGGCGATGCGCACGTCGGTGGCGCCCTGCTCCAGGCACCAGGTGCGCACGCCCTGCAGGGTGAAGCCTTCGTCCAGGATGTCGTCGACCAGCAGCACGCGGCGACCGAACAACGCGGTGGCCGGCTTGTGCTTCCACACCAGCTCGCCGCCGGTGGTCTCGCCGCGGTAGCGGGTGGCGTGCAGGTAATCGAACTGCAGGTCCTGGCCACGCGCGCCCAGCTCCAGCGCCAGCTGGCCGGCAAACGGCAGTGCACCGTGCATGATCGACAGGAACAGCGGCACTTCGCCCTTGTAGTCGGCGGCGATGGCGTCAGCGATGCCGGCAATGGCCGTGTCGATGGTGGGACGGTCGACCAGCAGGTCGGCCTGGGCCAGGGCCTGGGAAATGGTGAGGTTGGGCATCAGACGGTTCTTCCAAGGGTGTCAAGCAAACGGGATTGGGAGCTGCCGTAGCGGGTGTCGGCCAGCAGGCCGTCCCAGCCAAGCGCGCCACGGCCGATCAGGCCGAGCAGCGCAGCAGTATTGAGCGGGCGGCCTTCCACCGCGCGCAGGGCGTCGTCCACCAGTTCCGGGTGGCAGACCAGGACCACGTCGCAGCCGGCGTCCAGATGCGCATGCACGCGCGCCTGCACGCCCCCGGCCGAGAACGACGCGGCCATGCCGATGTCATCGGAGAACACCACGCCGCGGAAGCCCATCTGGCCGCGCAGGATCTGCTGGATCCAGCGCGGCGAGTAGCCAGCCGGTTCGGGTGCCACCTGCGGGTAGACCACGTGGGCCATCATCACCGCGTCGGCACCGGCGTCGATGCCGGCCGCGAACGGCACCAGGTCGAGCGCCTGCAGCGCCTCCAACGGACGCGGGTCGCTGGCGTTGTCCACGTGGGTGTCTTCCAGCACGCTGCCGTGCCCGGGGAAATGCTTGAGCGTGGCGGCCATGCCCACGCTGTGCATGCCGCGCACGTAGGCGCGGGTGAACGCGGCCACGACCTGCGGATCGGCGCTGAAGGCGCGGTCGCCAATGGCGCGGTTGCCACGGCCCAGGTCGACCACCGGGGCAAAGCTGAGATCCACGCCGCTGGCGCGCACTTCACTGGCCATCAGCCAGGCGTGCTGTTCGGCCAGGGCCAGCGCGGCGTCCGGGTCCTGCGCGTACAGCGCATCGAAGCCCTGCAGCGGCGGCAGCGCGCTGTATCCCTCGCGGAAGCGCTGCACGCGCCCGCCTTCTTGGTCCACGCAGACCAGCACCGGCCGGGGCGCGGCGGCGCGGATGGCCGCCGACAACCCGGCCACCTGCTGCCGGGAGGCGAAGTTGCGCTTGAACAGAATGACGCCGGACACGGCATCGTGCTGCAGCCAATCGCGTTCCTGGGCAGTGAGTTCGGTCCCGGCAACGCCGATCACGAGCATGGGCAATCTCCAAAACGGGGCACCAGCATGGCGCACCGCCGCATTGTCGCAGAACCCATGTGCGCTAGGCCACGGCCAGCGGCCGTGGCAGGCGGGTCAGGCGCAGCCCTCGGGCCCGCAGGCCTGGCCGTCGGCGGCCGCCGGGCGGTCCGGCATGTCCGCGGCGATCTGGCGCAGGGCCTGGGCGAACGCCTCCGGCGGCTGGGCGCCCTGCAGGGCGTAGCGGTCGTTGATCACAAACGTGGGCACCGACTGAATGCCCAGTGCGTGGGCCTGCGACAGCTGGGCCTGGATCTCCTGCAGGCCCTCGTCACCGGCCAGCAATGCGGCGATCCGCTCCGACGCCAGGCCACCGGCAGCCCCGGCGTCGGCCAGGGTCTGCGGATCGGCCAGGTTGCGGCCTTCGACGAAATGGGCGCGGAACAGCGCCTCGCCCACCGCGGCCTGCACGCCTTCACGCCCGGCCAGCCACATCAGCCGGTGCGCGGGCAGCGTGGTCACGCGCACCTGGCCCTGGTCGAAGTCCATCGGCAGGCCTTCGGCGCGTGCCGTGGCCTGGGTCTGGGAGAGGATCTGTTCGGTGCGCTCGGCGCTGCCGAATTTGGCGGCATACGCCTCGCGCAACGGCACCGGGGCGGTGCCGGCGTCCGGGTCGAGCAGGAAGGGGTGCCAGGTCACTTCGACCTGCGGGGCGTCGTCACCAAGCAGGGCCAGGCCCTGCTCGAAACGATGCTTGCCGATCCAGCACCAGGGGCATACCACGTCGGACCAGATATCGATTTTCATCCGACCGACATGGGGTCACCCCTCAAAAAACAAAGGTGTGCCGGCCGCTGGCCGGCCCCCCGTTACCGCGCCCAGCGACTGAACGGGTGCGCCGCCAGCGCCAGGTTGTAATAGCGGACCTGGTCGGTGACTTCCGCGCCCACCCAGCCGGGCAGCTCGATGGCCTGGTCGGCCGACTCCAGCTCCACTTCGGCCACCACCAGCCCGGCATTCTCACCCAGGAACTCATCGACCTCCCAGACCAGCCCGGCGTGATGGATCAGGTGTCGACGCTTGTCGATCAGCCCGCCCACGCACAGCGCCAGCAGCGCGCGCGCGTCGGCGACCGGGATCGGATAGTCGAACTCCTGCCGGGTGTGGCCGATCTCGCGCGACTTCATGTTGAGAAAGGCCTGCTCGCCCTGGATGCGCACGCGCACCGAGGCCTTCTGCGCGCCGCTGTCCAGCGAGGCGGTGTCGTTGATGTACCCCTGCGCCATCGGGATGACCGAATGCGCGGCGGTGCGCCAACCGTCGCCGGTGACGAGGTACTTGCGTTCGATTTCGATGCCCATGTCAGCGCTTCTCGAACACCGCGATGCTTTCCACGTGGGCGGTATGCGGGAACATGTCCATCGCGCCCGCCGATACGAGCGTGAAGCCCTGCTCGTTGACCAGGTAGCCGGCATCACGCGCCAGTGAACCGGGGTGGCAGCTGACGTAGACGATGCGCTTGAACTGCTTCAGCGGCAGCTGCTGCAGCACTTCGATCGCACCAGAGCGCGGCGGGTCGAGCAGCAGCTTGTCGAAGCCCTGGCGCATCCACGAGGCCTGGCGCTGGTCCTGGGTCAGGTCGGCAGCAAAGAACTGTGCATTGTCCAGGCCGTTGCGCGCCGCGTTTTCCTTCGCCCGCGCGACCAGACCGGCCTCGCCTTCCACGCCGACCACTTCGCGCACGGTGCGCGCCAGCGGCAGGGTGAAGTTGCCCAGGCCACAGAACAGATCGAGCACGCGCTCGTCCGGACCGGCGTCGAGCAGTTCCAGCGCCAACGCGATCATCTTCTCGTTGAGCGTGGCATTGACCTGGATGAAGTCGAGCGGGCGGAAGGCCAGTTCCACATTCCACGGTGCCAGCCGGAACGACAACGGCACCTCGCCGGGCACCAGCGGATGCACCGACTCGACGCCACCAGGCTGGAGGAAGATCGAGAACCCGTGTTCGGTACCGAAGGCCGCCCATGCGGCCTTGTCGGCGTCGCTCAGCGGCAGCATGTGGCGGATGGTCAGCACGATCGCATCGTCACCGGCGATGAATTCGACCTGCGGGATATCGCGCTTGCCGTCCAGCGTTTCGATGAACGTCGACAGCGCCGACACCTTCAGCCCGATGGCCGGAATGACGGTCAGGCACTGGGTCAGATCGGCAACGAAGCGCGGATCCTGCTCGCGGAAGCCCACCAGCGTCTTGTCCTTCTTCTCGACGCGACGCACCGAGAAGCGGCCCTTGCGACGGTAGCCCCAACTCTCGCCGACCAGCGGCGGCAGCACGGTGCCCGGGGTGACGTGGCCGATGCGGGTCAGGTTGTCGATCAGCACCCGCTGCTTGGCCACGATCTGCTGCGACTCCTCCAGGTGCTGCAGCACGCAGCCGGCGCAGACGCCGAAATGCGGGCATCGCGGGGTGACCCGCTGCGGCGATGGCTGCAGCACCTCCAGCGTGCGGGCCTCGTCGAAGTGGCGATTGCGGGCGGTGGGTTCGGCACGCACCACCTCGCCCGGCAGCGCGCCGGAGATGAAAGTGACCTTGCCGCCCTCGCCATCACGGCGGGCAACGCCCCGCCCGTCATGGCTGAGATCGAGGATGTCGGTCTGGAACGGGGTACGGTCGAGTCGGGAACGGGATCGGGCCACGTGGCAACAGGCTGCGGGCAAAAAGGGTGCGTATTGTCGCAGATACGGGTGCCCGGGGGCCGCGGGAAGCCGTTGTGATGCTTGCAGCACGCCACTTCGTGTTTAATATGCGCATAGCTGACAAGGAGGCAGCCCCAATGCAGATGACCCCGAGGGTTCCCGTGCCCCGATTCCTGCTCGTCGAGGACGACACCATCAGCCGCGGCTTCTTCAAGGCCGCGCTGGAAACCCTGCCCGCCCAGGTGGACACTGCCGATTCCCTGGCCAGCGCCATGGACCGCGGCCTGGCGGGCCTGCACGACCTGTGGCTGATCGACGTGAACCTGCCCGACGGCAATGGCGCGGAGCTGTTGCATGCGCTGCGCCGTTCACGGCCTGACACCCCTGCCCTGGCCCATACCGCCGATGGCGACACCAGCATCCATGCGCGCCTTCGCGATGCCGGGTTCAGCGACACCCTGGTCAAACCGCTGAGCCGAGAGCAGCTGCTCAAGGCCGTGCGCCGGGCGCTGGTGAACAGCCCGGGCGGCGCCCAGGCGTCCGCCGACAGCAGTGACGTCGACCGTGAAGACTGGGACGAGATCACCGCGCTGGCCGCCCTGAATGGGCAGCGAAACCATCTGATCGCGCTGCGCGAGCTGTTCCTGGCAGAACTGCCCGGCGTGCGCGATGCGGTAGCGCAGGCCGTGCTGCAGCACGATCTAGGCGCCTTGAAGGGCCAGTTGCACCGCCTGCAGGCGAGTTGTGGTTTCGTCGGCGCCGCGCGCCTGGCCCGCGCCGTCCGCCAGCTGCACCAGGCCCCGGAGTCCAACGGCGCCCACACCCGATTCCGCGCAGCTGTGGATTCCCTGTTGCATTAGGCACCCCGCAGACACGCATGGCTCGGTTACCTGCACAGGGTCATGGCGTTGACACGCATGGCTCGGTTACGTGCACAGGGTCATGGCGTTGACACGCATGGCGTGTCACCACGACCCTGGGTCGATCGGTTTGGGGTCGAGCGTTGATGCTGGGCTGCACCCGTCGCGTTGGGACATGCCATGCGTGTCCACGCGGTGCGCAAATCACCGCCGGCGCGCCAGATCCTCCAGCATTTCCCACGACTTCAACCCGCGACCGCCCAGGTGATGCAACAGCACCGCGCGCATGCCGCGGCGCAGGCTGGCCAGGTCGTCGCCTCCCGGCTGCACATCGCGTGCAAGCGCCAGCAGCGCACTGCCGGTGGCCGTGCCCCGGCGAGGGTCCATGCCACGCTCGCTGAGCAACCGCCGCGGGCCCTCCAGCGGGTCCAGTTCATAACGGGCCGCCGGATCGATCGGTTCGCCGTCGCTGCCATGGGCCAGATCGAAGCCGAACCCCAGCGCTTCCAGCAGGTCGCGCTCGAAACGCCGCAGGGTCCAGGCCAGCGATTCCGCGCCCCCCAGCCGCTGGCGGACCTGGCCGTAATGGTCGAACAGCTCCGGCAACGGATCCTGGCGGGGCGCCAGCCGCATCACCAGTTCATTGATGTAGAAGCCGGCGAGCATGGCATCGCCGGTCAAGCGGGGCGCGGCATCCATCGCCTCGGCACCGCGCAGCTGGGCCAGCTCGCCGCGCTGCACCGCCGTCAGGCGGATCCATTGCAGCGGCTGCAGCGCCGCCCGCAGCGCCTGGCTGCGCGGACTGCTGACGCCGCGCGCCAGTACCCCGATGCGGCCGTATTGTTCGGTAAGCACCTCGACCAGCAGGCTGGTTTCCCGCCAAGAGCGGGCGTGCAGCACGAAAGCCGGTTCGTCTTCGATGCGCATGGCCTGCGGTGCCGGAGTAGCCCGCCGGGCTTACTCGTAGCCGAACGCCTTCAGCGCGGCTTCGTCATCGGACCAGCCTTCGCGCACGCGCACCCAGGTCTCCAGGAAGACCTTGGCGTCGAACAGGCGCTCCATCTGCATGCGCGATTTGGCCCCGATGTCCTTGAGGCGGGTACCGCCCTTGCCGATCACGATCGCCTTCTGGCCTTCGCGCTCCACCCAGATCACCGCGCCGATGCGCAGCAGGTTGCCGTCTTCGACGAAGCGTTCGATCTCCACCGTGGTGGCGTACGGCAGCTCTTCGCCAAGCTGGCGCATCAGCTGCTCGCGGACCAGCTCGCCGGCGAGGAAACGCTGGCTGCGGTCGGTGATTTCATCCTCGCCGAACATCGGCGGGGCCTCGGGCAGCAGCTTGAGCAGGTCGCGCACCAGCGCTTCCAGGCCGTTGCGCTTCTGCGCGGAAATGGGATGGACCGACGAGAAGGTGCGGCCCTCGGTCACCTGCTGCAGGAACGGCAGCAGCGCGGCCTTGTCCTTCAGGCGGTCGACCTTGTTGACCACCAGCACCACCGGAATGCCGGCGTCGCTGAGCACGTTGAAGGCCAGGGTGTCTTCGTCATCCCAGCGGCCGGCCTCGATGACCAGCATGCCGGCATCCACGCCCTCGAGTGAGCCGCGCGCGGCGCGGTTCATCACGCGGTTCATGGCGCGCTTCTGCACGCGGTGCAGGCCGGGGGTGTCCACCAGCACCAGCTGCCCTTCCGGGTAACTGGCAATGCCCAGCAGCCGGTGACGGGTGGTCTGCGGCCGGTTGGAGACGATGCTGACCTTGGCACCCACAAGGGCGTTGGTCAGGGTGGACTTGCCGACGTTGGGGCGGCCGATGACGGCCACGCTGCCGCAATGATGGGGGGTTGCTTCGCTCACTTGGAATCCAGTTGCTCGAGGGCGGCCGCAGCCGCCTGTTGTTCGGCCAGCCGTCGCGAGGCACCTTCGCCTTCGGTGCTGACAGCGGGATCGGCTACGCCGCAGCGTACCCGGAAGGTCTTGGCGTGATCGTCACCCGATTCTGACACCAATTCGTACAGCGGCAGCGCCTTCTGTCGGCCCTGCAGCCATTCCTGTAACCGGGTCTTGGGGTCTTTTTCGGGCTTGCCGGTGGCCGGCAGGGCCTCCATGGAGGGGCCGAACCAGGGCAGCACCACGGCCTGGCAGGCGGCAAAGCCTGCGTCCAGGTAGATGGCGGCCACGACGGCCTCCAGGGCATCGGCCAGGATCGAGTCCCGCCGGTGCCCGCCGGACTTCATTTCGCCCGGGCCCAGAATCAGGCGCTCACCCAGTTCAAGCGTGCGCGCGATGACAGCCAGGGCACCTTCACGGACCAGTTCGGCCCGGGCGCGGGTCAGCGCGCCTTCGTCGGCCTTGGGCCAGCGCGCGTACAGCGCTTGGGCAACCATCATGTTCACGATGCTGTCGCCGAGGAACTCCAGCCGCTCGTTGTTCGGCGTGCCGGCACTGCGATGCGTCAGGGCCTGCTTCAGCAGGCCCGGGTCCTCGAATGGGTGGCCGATACGGTCACCGCGTTGGAAAGTGTTAGTCGGCACCGCTGAGGGTCAATTCCTGATGGGCATCAAATTTTCCAACCACGTCGAGGTTGCCGATCAGCGGGCGACGCACTTCGTAGTTGACCTTCATGTTCCAGCCGCCGCTGACGCGTTCGAACTTGACGTTGGCCGGCTTCACGCTTTCGGAGTAGCTGATGTCCAGGCGGCGGAAGAACATCTCCTGCACCTTGCCCGGCTCCATGTTGCCTACCCCGGGTTCCTTGGCGATCCCCTTCAGCGCGGTTTTCACCGCGTAGTACTCCGAGTACATCGGGAACAGCTTCATGCCGATGTACAGGCCGAAGCCCACGATGCAAAGGACCACCAGGAAGGAGGTCAGGGTCATGCCACGCTGCGTTTTCATCGTCTTCATTGCGTTCTCCCCAGATACGCGTGTGCCAAAGAATCAGTTGATCCCGGTACCGATCCGCGACGGCTCGAAACCGTCCTTGCAGAACCAGCCCGAGCAGTTCAGCCAGATCAGGAACGCCTTGCCACGGAGATTTTCCTCCGGCAGCAGGCCCCAGAAACGGCCATCATCGCTGTTGTCGCGGTTGTCGCCCATCACCAGATACTTGCCTGCCGGCACGGTCCACTGGCCTTCGCCACGCGGATAGTCGGTCTCCAGCACGGTGTGGGTGCGGCCCGGCAGGTGCTCGACCAGCAGCGAGCTGCCCTCGCCCTGGCCACGGTGACCAGCATACAACCCCTTGTTCTCGTACTTGACCGGGGTGCCGTTGAGGATCAGCCCGTCACCCTGGAACACCACCTCGTCACCGGGCACGCCGATGACGCGCTTGATGAAGTTCTCGCCCTTGTTGGGGTCGTTTTCGGAATGGCCGGGGAAGTGGAACACCACCACGTCGCCGCGCTCGGGCTCGCCGATCGGCACGATGCGCGCGTTGTTGAGCGGCAGGCGCAGGCCGTAGGCGAACTTGTTGACCAGGATGAAATCACCGATCAGCAGGTTCGGCATCATCGAACTGGAGGGGATCTTGTAGGGCTCGGCAATGAAGCTGCGCACCACCAGTACGATCGCCAGCACCGGGAAGAACGCCCGGGAGTAGTCCACCAGCACCGGTTCGGAGTCCAGCAGCCCGGCGCGCGCGGCGCGGCGCCTGGCGAAGTACAGCTTGTCGGCCAACAGGATCAGGCCCGAGGCCAGTGTCAGTACGACCAGGAGGATCTCAAACAGTTTCATGCAGTGTCCTTGGGAACGGGTGCAGCGGTGCGGTGGGTGATCCCCTGCCCGCCCGGCGGCACCCGAAGATGCCGCGCGGTGGCCGGGGATGGCCGTCCGGCCTTACTTGTCCATCTGCAGCACGGCAAGGAAGGCTTCCTGCGGAATTTCCACGCGGCCCACCTGCTTCATGCGCTTCTTGCCTTCCTTCTGCTTCTCCAGCAACTTCTTCTTGCGCGAAACGTCGCCACCATAGCACTTGGCCAGCACGTTCTTGCGCATCGCCTTGACCGTGGTGCGGGAGATGATCTGCGAGCCCACCGCGGCCTGGATGGCCACGTCGAACATCTGCCGCGGGATCAGTTCCTTCATCTTTTCGCACAGCTCGCGACCGCGACGGTCGGCATGGCTGCGGTGCACGATCAGCGAGAGCGCATCGACCTTGTCGCCGTTGATCAGTACGTCCACGCGCACGAACGGACCCGCTTCGAAACGCACGAAGTGGTAATCGAGCGAGGCGTAGCCGCGGCTGACCGACTTGAGCTTGTCGAAGAAGTCCAGCACCACCTCGGCCATCGGCAGCTCGTAACTGATCTGCACCTGGCTGCCCAGGTAGTTGATGCCGATCTGGCTGCCACGCTTCTCTTCGCAGAGCTTGATGATGTTGCCGATGTACTCCTCGGGGGTGAGCACGTTGGCGCGGATGATCGGCTCGCGGATTTCATCGACCATGTTCACCGGCGGCAACTTGGCCGGGTTGTCCATGTTGATGATCGTTCCGTCGGTCTTGAGGACCTCGTAAACGACGGTCGGCGCGGTGCTGATCAGGTCCAGGTTGTATTCGCGCTCCAGGCGCTCCTGCACGATTTCCATGTGCAGCATGCCCAGGAAGCCGCAGCGGAAGCCGAAGCCCATGGCCTCGGAGCTTTCCGGCTCGAAACGCAGCGCGGCATCGTTGAGGCGCAGCTTGTCCAGCGCTTCACGCAGGTCCGGGTAGTCCTCGGCGTCCACCGGGAACAGGCCGGCGAACACGCGCGGCTGCATTTCCTGGAAGCCGGGCAGCGGCTTGGCCGCCGGATCTGCCGCCAGGGTCAGGGTGTCGCCCACCGGGGCACCGTGAACGTCCTTGATGCTGGCGGTGACCCAGCCCACCTCACCGGCACGCAATGCCGGCAGCACCTTGCGCTTGGGCGTGAACACGCCGACGTTGTCGACCTGGTGGTTGCGGCCGGTGGACATGACCTGCAGCTTGTCGCCGGCCTTGATCTGGCCCTGCATCACGCGCACCAGCGAGACCACGCCCAGGTAGTTGTCGAACCACGAGTCGATGATCAACGCCTGCAGCTTGTCGGTATCACGCGGCACCGGCGGCGGAATGCGATGCACGATCGCCTCCAGCACGTCCACCACGTTCAGGCCGGTCTTGGCGCTGACCGGCACCGCATCGGTGGCGTCGATGCCGATCACGGCCTCGATCTCGGCCTTGGCGCGCTCGATATCCGCGGTGGGCAGGTCGATCTTGTTGATCACCGGCACCACTTCCAGGCCCTGCTCGACGGCGGTGTAGCAGTTGGCAACCGACTGCGCTTCCACGCCCTGGGCCGCATCGACCACCAGCAGCGCACCTTCGCAGGCGGCCAGCGAGCGGCTGACTTCATAGGAGAAGTCGACGTGCCCGGGGGTGTCGATGAAGTTCAGGTGGTAGGTCTGGCCGTCTTTCGCCACATACGGCAGCGAGACGGACTGGGCCTTGATGGTGATGCCACGCTCGCGCTCGATCGGATTCGAGTCGAGCACCTGCGCCTCCATCTCGCGGGCCTGGAGGCCACCGCAAAGCTGGATGATGCGATCGGCCAGCGTGGACTTGCCGTGGTCGACGTGGGCAATGATGGAGAAGTTGCGGATGTTCCGCATCGAATCAGAGGACATAGGTGGCGGCGGCGCGTCGCGTCGTCAGGGTAACGGCACATTATCGCATGGTGAGCGCCCTCCCGCGTGCCGGGGGGGGCAGATACGACCGGGCCCGCCGAAGCGGGCCCGGAAACGCAGCAATGGCGGGGCTTACTGCCCGGCCTTCACCGGCACGAAGGCGCTGTTGCCGTTGGCACGGACCAGCAACATGACCACATCGCCCTTCTTGTAGCCCCCCAGCGCCTTGTTCAGCGCGGACACGCTGCCCACCGGGGTGCGACCCACCTGCAGGACCACCATGCCCGGGGACAGCCCGGCGTCGCGGGCGGACTGGCCATTGACGCGGGTGACGCGCACGCCTTCGCCGGCGTCCAGGCCCAGCTGCTGGCGCTGCGGGGCGGTCAGGTCCGCCACGTCCAGGCCGAGCAGCGCGTTGGCCCCGGCCTGCGGCGCGGCCTCGGCGACGGCCGGGCCGGCGTTGCCGCGTGCGGCATCTTCGGCCAGCTCGGTGAGGGTAGCGGTGATCTCGCGCTCGCGGCCATCGCGCAGCACGCCCAGGCGGACCTTGCTGCCCGGCGGCTGCGCGCCGATCAGCGGCGGCAGGTCGCTGAAGGTGTTGATCGGGGTGCCGTTCACCGAGCGGATCACGTCGCCGACTTCCAGGCCGGACTTGGCCGCGGCACTGCCCGGGACCAGTTCGTTGACCAGCGCACCGCGGCTGTCGGGCAGGTTGAAGCCCTGTGCCACGTCACCGGTGATGGCGCCGACGATCGCGCCCAGCTGGCCACGGCTCACGCGCCCGTTCTTCTTGATCTGCTCGACCGCGCCCATGGCCAGGTCGATCGGGATCGCGAAGCTGATGCCCATGTAGCCGCCCGAGGCGGAGAAGATCTGCGAGTTGATGCCGACCACTTCACCGCGGGTATTGAGCAGGGGACCGCCCGAATTGCCCTGGTTGATGGCCACGTCGGTCTGGATGAACGGCACGTAGCGCTGGTCCTGGCCGCCGGTGCTGCGACCGACCGCGCTCACCACGCCGGCGGTGACCGAGTGGTCCAGGCCGAACGGCGAGCCGATCGCGACTACCCACTGGCCGGGCTTAAGCGTGTTGGAATCGCCCACGCGCACGGTCGGCAGATTCCTGCCGTCGATCTTGAGCAGGGCCACGTCGTACTGCTGGTCGCTGCCGACCACCTTGGCGGTGAACTCGCGGCGATCGCCCAGCTTGACCTTCACTTCGCCGGCATCGGCCACCACATGGTGGTTGGTCAGCACGTAGCCGTCGGGCGAGATGATGAATCCCGAGCCCATGCCGCGGCCGCGGATGCTGGGACCTTCATCGCCGCCACCCGGCTGGCCCGGCATCTGGAAGTCCGGGCCGAAGAAGCGCCGGAAGAATTCCGGCATTTCATCATCGCCCGGCCCCGGACCCGGACCGGCGCCGCGCGCCTGGCGGTTGCTGCGCACGATGGTGGTCTCGATGTTGACCACGCCCGGGCCGACCTGCTCCACCAGGTTGGTGAAGTCCGGCAGGCCACTGACCAGCGGTGCGGCGGGGGCACGCGGGGCAGCGGCCGCCGCGGGGGAGGCCGGGGCCGGCGCCTGGGCACAGGCCACCAGGGGAAGGGTCATGGCCACCAGGGCCATGGCATGCATGCGGATACGGGCGGTCATCAGACTCGAGCCTCCGGTCAGGGATCAGGGAGAAGGGGGGCGCTGCGGGGCAACCGCAGCGCGGAATGGAAACGGGGCGGGCAACAGACTCAGTCGCGGTGCCTGCGCGCTGGCGGGGGGCTTGCCCCCTCATCCTGCAGGCGCGGCTCAAACGGGTAGAACGCCGCCTGTGGTTCCTGCGCGGAGAAACTGGCGTTGAGCGCGCCATTACTGCCCACGGTAGACCGCGGCCATGGCCGGGCCTGCAGGCTGCTGACATCGCCAAAGGGCAACGGCCGGGACTCGGCGGTCGGCAGGGCCGGCGCGGCCTGGCTGGCCAGCGCACGCTGCGGCTCACCGGCGCGGCTGGCAACGCTGCGCGCGGCCTGCTGGGTGCGGGTGGCACTGGTACGGCGTGCGCCCACGGCCGCGGCCGGAACGGCGGCGACCGCCAGGGCGGCATCGGCCACCACGGCGACAGCAGGCGGCGCGGCGGGCGCGCCAGGCACCGGCGCCGGCAGTTGGGCCTGGCTGGCGATCACCGTGGTGGGGGTCTGCGGCGGGGCTTCGCCCGGCAGCTGCTCGCGGGTCATGAACAAGGCAATGGCCGCGACCGAGGCGGCCAGCGCGGCGCCGCCGCCCCACCGGCGCCATCCGCCGCGACGCTCGCGCGGGGTGGGCGCGGCAGCCGCCAGTACCGGTGCCGGTTCGGCCGCGACGGCAGCCTGGATACGATCGGCGAAGCCGGCGGGCGCAGGCGCGCACGCCTGGCCGCGCAGCACATCGCCCAGCAGCTGCCAACGCTCGTGGCAGCCCGACAGGGCCTCGTCGTGCTCGAGCCGGCGCAGCAGGAAGCGCGCCTCGTCGAGCGACAGCTCACCATCGATCAGCGACGACAGCTGCTGGCGGTGGTGCGCATCGAATTTGTCCGGCTCGGCGCCGGTGGATCCAGTGGTAGGCATGTGGTGACTCATACGCGGCCCTTCTCGCGGGTGGCACTGCCGATGTCCAGCAGCGGCCGGAGTTCAGTGTCGATCGCCTCGCGGGCGCGGAAAATCCGCGACCGCACGGTGCCGATCGGGCACCCCATCTTCTGCGCGATGTCCTCGTAGCTCAGGCCGTCCACCTCGCGCAGGGTGATGGCCGATCTCAGTTCTTCCGGGAGCGCAGAGACCGCCTTCATGACCGTCTGCTCCAGCTCCTGGCGCATCAGCTCGCGTTCGGGCGTGTCGGTGTCGCGCAGGCGCGTTCCGCTGTCGAACTGCTCCGCGTCCCCGATGTCGATGTCATCGGTGGGCGGGCGGCGGTTGTGGGCGGCGAGATGGTTCTTGGCAGTATTCACGGCGATCCGATGCAACCAGGTATAGAACTGCGCATCGCCACGGAAACTCCCGATCGCGCGGTACGCGCGGACGAACGTGTCCTGGGCGACGTCCTGACATTCACTCCAGTCGGCGATGTAGCGCCCGATCAATGCGACGATCCGATGCTGGTACTTGCGCACCAGGACATCAAACGCCGCACTTTCGCCGCGCTGCACGCGCCGGACCAGCTCCAGGTCCAGCTCCTGTGGTGTTTCAACCTCGGCCATGGGGGGCCGCACTCCTGTCAGCCCAACCGACGTCGGGCAATGAGACTGCCAATCCCGGGAAAAGTTCAGCGCCCGATCACGAGACGCCGTACCAGCTTTTAACCACCGTTCCGTTAAGGTTCCAGATCACGGCCATGAACCGGGTCCTCCGCTCCCCCAGCTATAGGGATTTGACGGGGAGGAAACAACCTCTGGATCATAGCCCCCTTCTCCATACACAACCGGATGGAACGTCCCCATGCTTTCAGGCTTCGATGGGCTCCGCTTCTCACATTGGCACCCCGAGATCCGTGACGATGGTGTCGTGGTGCTCAGCCTCGACCGCCAGGACAGCAGCGTCAATGCGATGTCGCAGGACGTATTGCTGGAACTGGGCGACCTGGTCGAACGCCTGGCCCTGGATCCGCCCAAGGCGGTGGTGGTGCAGTCGATCAAGCCGGCCGGCTTCATTGCCGGCGCCGACCTCAAGGAGTTCCAGGAATTCGACCGGCGCGGAACGGTGAACGATGCCATCCGCCGCGGCCAGACCACGTACCAGAAGCTGTCCGAGCTGCCCTGCCCGACCGTGGCGGCCATCCATGGCCACTGCCTGGGCGGCGGCACCGAACTGGCGCTGGCCTGCCGCTACCGCGTGGCGTCCAATGATCCCTCCACCCGCATCGGCCTGCCCGAGACCCAGCTGGGCATCTTCCCCGGCTGGGGCGGCAGCGCGCGCCTGCCGCAGCTGGTGGGCGCACCGGCGGCGATGGACATGATGCTGACCGGCCGCAACCTGTCGGCATCGGCCGCGCGCAGCATCGGCCTGGTCGACAAGGTCGTGGCGCCGGCGGTGCTGCTCGATACCGCCGTGGCACTGGGCCTGTCGGGCACCACCCGCCCGTTCAAGCAGCGCCTCACCGCCTGGGCCACCAATACCTGGCTGGCGCGCAAGCTGCTGGCCCCACAGATGGCAAAGCAGGTCGCACGCAAGGCCAAAAAGGACCACTACCCGGCGCCCTACGCCCTGATCAACACCTGGGCCCGCACCGGCGGCAGCGGCATCCAGGCCCGCCTGGACGCCGAGCGCCGCGCGGTGGTCAAGCTGGCCGGCACCCCGACCGCACGCAACCTGATCCGCATCTTCTTCCTGACCGAACGGCTCAAGGCGCTGGGCGGCAAGGATCACGGCATCCGCCACGTGCACGTGGTCGGTGCCGGCGTGATGGGCGGCGACATTGCCGCGTGGTCGGCCTACAAGGGCTTCGAGGTCACCCTGCAGGACCGCGAGCAGCGCTTCATCGATCCGGCCATGGAGCGTGCGCAGGCCCTGTTCGCCAAGAAGGTGCGCGACGAAAGCAAGCGCCCCGCCGTGGCCGCCCGCCTCAAGGCCGACCTGGCCGGTGACGGCGTCGCCGTGGCCGACCTGGTGATCGAAGCCATCATCGAAGACGCCGAAGCCAAGCGCGGCCTCTACCAGACGCTCGAGCCGAAGATGAAGGCCGATGCGCTGCTGACCACCAACACCTCCTCCATTCCACTGGTCGAATTGCGCGACCACATCCAGCGCCCGGCCCAGTTCGCCGGCCTGCACTACTTCAACCCCGTCGCGCAGATGCCGCTGGTCGAAATCATCCATCACGACGGCATGGCCCCCGAGACCGAGCGCCGCCTGGCCGCATTCTGCAAGGCGCTGGGCAAGTTCCCGGTTCCGGTCGCGGGCACCCCCGGCTTCCTGGTCAACCGCGTGTTGTTCCCCTACATGCTCGAAGCCGCCACCGCCTACGCCGAAGGCATTCCCGGCCCGGTCATCGACAAGGCCGCGGTGAAGTTCGGCATGCCCATGGGCCCGATCGAGCTGCTCGACACCGTCGGTCTGGACGTGGCCGCCGGCGTCGGCAAGGAACTGGCACCGTTCCTCGGCCTGCAGATTCCCGCCGCGCTGCAGACGGTGGAGCCGGGCAAGCGCGGCAAGAAGGACGGCCAGGGCATCTACACGTGGGACAACGGCCGCGCCCAGAAGCCGGACGTACCCGCCAACTACCAGGCCCCGGCCGACCTCGAAGACCGGCTGATCCTGCCGCTGCTCAACGAAGCCGTCGCGTGCCTGCACGAAGGCGTCGTGGCCGATGCCGACCTGCTCGACGCCGGCGTGATCTTCGGCACCGGCTTCGCCCCGTTCCGCGGCGGCCCGATCCAGTACATCCGCGCCACTGGCGCAGATGCCCTGGTCGAACGCCTGAAGGCGCTGCAGCAACGCTACGGCGACCGCTTCGCCCCGCGCCCGGGCTGGGACGCGGCGGTACTGCGCGAACCGGTGATGTGACGATTGATTGAGCGAAACAGAAACGCCACCGCCCGGTGGCGTTTCTGTTTCCGGCGCCGTTTCCCAGCCCACATCGGGGAATGCCCTGACCTCGCCAAGAGAGGCCTTCCGATTCAGCACTCGTGATGCTCAGCGCAAGCTCTGAACGCAGCCCGCCGAAGGCGGCACTGCATCCTTCAGATTGGAGTTCATCATGAAAAACATGCTTGCGTGTGCGCTGTTGGCCAGCGCGTTCCTGGCGCCTGGCCAGGCCTCTGCCCAGACGCCCGGTATCGGCGAAGTAAAGACGTTTTACGGCGAAGTCTATGGACACGACCGCCCCATGCTCGGTGCCGTGGCGCGCGTGCGTGCCCTGGAGCGGGCAGCGTCGGAAGGCTTCGGCAACTGCGTGGAAACCTACTTCAGCATGACGCCGAGTGCCGGTGGCTGGTACGTCATCTCGGCCCAGGAATGCACCCGCCAGTGACCTGCGCCTGAGCCACGCGCGCCGAGCGCACGCCGGGCACATTCTGCGGGCGCTCGCTTCTCCTGCTGCAACAGCCTGTTGTTCGTTCGGAGCACCCCGGAGGCACTGGGGCGTGCCATGCTTTCGCCCTGTCCCCGCCATCGAGAAAGCCCGCATGACGACCATCATCGCCCCGCGCGTCCATGACATCGGTGGACTGGAAGTGCGCCGCGCCGTGCCCAGCATCCAGGCCCGCAGCGTTGGCCCGTTCGTGTTCGTGGACCAGATGGGCCCGGCCGTCATGGGCGCCGGCGCCGGCATCGATGTCCGCCCGCATCCGCATATCGGCCTGGCCACCGTTACCTTCCTCTGGTCGGGCGCCATCGGGCATCGCGACACCCTCGGCTCCGACCAGGTCATCCGCCCCGGCGACGTCAACTGGATGACCGCCGGCCGCGGCATCGCCCACTCCGAACGCACGCCGCCGGTCGAACGCGAACATGACCACCCCATCCATGGCATGCAGACCTGGGTCGCGCTGCCGAAAAGCTTCGAAGAGGCCGACCCGGGTTTCTACCACCACGCTGCCGCCACCCTGCCCCAGCAGCGCCGCAACGGTGCCTGGCTGCGCGTCATCGCCGGCCGCGCCTATGGCGAGGAATCGCCGGTGAAGGTGTTCGCCGACACCCTCAACGTCGCTATCGACCTCGAGCCAGGCGCTGAACTCGACCTGGACACGGGGCACGTCGAACGCGCGCTCTACATCCTCGACGGCGATGCCCAGCTCGACGGCGTCGACCTGCCCGCCCAGCATCTGGTCATTCCCGAAGCCGGTGCCCGTGGCCGGTTGCGTGCCAAGACGCCGTTGAAGGCCATGCTGCTCGGTGGTGAACCGCTGGACGGACCGCGCCACCTCTGGTGGAACTTCGTGTCCAGCTCCAAGGAACGCATCGAGCAGGCCAGGCACGATTGGGCATCGGGACGTTTTGGCACCATCCCCGGCGATGACAAAGAGTTCATTCCGCTGCCGGAGCGCTGACCGCGCGCCAATACCCCCGCTCTCCGACGTGCTCCCCTGAGCCTTCGAGGAGATCGTCAATGAGCATGGGCAAGCGCGTGGCCGCCGAGTTTCTCGGCACCTTCTGGCTGGTCCTGGGCGGCTGCGGCAGCGCCGTCCTGGCCGCAACATTCGGCGGCGATGGCAACCCGCTGGGCATCGGGTTCCTCGGCGTGGCGTTGGCCTTCGGCCTCACCGTACTGACCGGCGCCTACGCGTTCGGGCATGTCTCCGGCGCCCACTTCAACCCTGCCGTCAGCGTGGGCCTGTGGGCCGGCGGGCGCTTTCCCGCCCGCGACCTGCTGCCCTACATCGTCGCCCAGGTGCTCGGCGGGCTGTTCGCAGGCTTCATCCTCCTGCAGATCGCCTCGGGCGCACCCGGCTTCCAGATCGATCCCGGCCAGGCCGGTGCCTTCGCCAGCAACGGCTACGGCGCCCTTTCCCCCGGTGGCTACAGCGTCGCGGCAGCTTTCCTCTGCGAAGTGGTGCTGACCGCCATGTTCCTGGTGCTGATCATGGGTGCCACCCATGGCCGCGCCCCGGCCGGCTTCGCCCCCATTGCGATCGGCCTCGGCCTGACCCTCATCCACCTGATCAGCATTCCGGTCACCAATACCTCCGTGAACCCGGCCCGCTCCACCGCCGTGGCGGTGTTCGCCGGCAGCGGCGCGCTCGGCCAGCTCTGGTTGTTCTGGGTGGCACCCCTGCTGGGCGGGCTGATCGGGGGCATCGCCTACAAGTGGATCGGCGCCGAGCCGCGATGAGCGCAGGATGCTCCGTGGAAGCCCGCCGAAAGGCGGGCTCTCTAACTCGATTTAGAATCATTTGAAACAGTTATTTGTAGATCGGGTCACATTCCGTTAAGGTCGAAATCACCGACCCGTCACCTGACGGGCAGGGTCTCGGGAGCGCATGGGGATATGCGCAGTCTCGGCCAGGGTTGTCCATGGCCACCGAAGCACCCTGCCAGTGACCAGGTGCGGCCAATCCGTCCTAGGGGGAAACAATGAACAACCTGCGCGCCACCGTGTGCCTGAGCCTGTTGTTGTCCGCTGCGGCCGCATCGGCCCAGTCGCCAACCGAGTGTCCTTCGCTGCCCACCGGCAGCGACCTGCAATGGCAGCAACAGGTCACCAGCAGCTTCATCCTGTGCAAGGCGAGCACGACCGACGGCCGTGAAGTGATGAGCCTGATGCTCAGCTCGCGCGATCCGGAGATCCCGCTGTCCCGCCCGCTGCGCCAGGAAAAGGGCACCTTCGCCGGTGAGACGCTGTACTGGTACCAGCCCGATCTGGGCGGGCAGCAACCGCCGGGCTATGCGACCCGACGCGTCACCGTGGTGAAGTTCGACAAGAACCGCTACGCACAGATTTCGCTGTATGCCGGCGATGCCGGCGAACTGGGCTCGCTCCAGTCCATGGCGCAGGGAATGAATCTGAATCCTTCGGCAGTCGCCGCGGGCCGGTGACACGCACGGAGATGCGGAATTCCACGCATCTCCGCACCGGTAGTGCCGGCCACTGGCCGGC
Source organism: Stenotrophomonas sp. KH_036_B (assembly GCF_057839485.1). Classification (NCBI taxonomy): domain Bacteria; kingdom Pseudomonadati; phylum Pseudomonadota; class Gammaproteobacteria; order Lysobacterales; family Lysobacteraceae; genus Stenotrophomonas; species Stenotrophomonas sp. KH_036_B. The sequence continues at coordinate 3,167,413 of NZ_CM174491.1, forward strand.
TCCCGGCGAAACCAGGCAATCCAAGGCGCCGGCCAACGGCCGGCGCCACCGCAGTTCAGAAGCGGCCTTCCTCGAAGTCCACGAAGGCCTGCATCAGCTCCTGCTTGGTGTTCATCACGAACGGACCGTGGCGCATGACCGGTTCGCGCAGCGGGCGGCCGGCCACCAGGATCAGGCGTGCACCGGCCGGACCGGCACGCAGCTGCAGCTGCCCGCCACCGCCCAGCACCGCCATCTCCTGGCGGGACACCGGGCGCGCATCCTCGCCCTCCCCGATCGACAGCTCGCCTTCGAACACATAGGCGAACGCGTTGTGGCCTTCCGGCAGCACGTAGTCCCACCCGGCACCGGCATCGAGCTGGATATCCAGGTACAGCGGATCAGTGGCCGGCTGCACGATCGGGCCGCGCGTGTCGCCCACCTGCCCCGCAATCACCTTCACCTGGACGCCCGGCGCCGGCTGAGCCACGGGAATGCGCTCGGGCGCGAACTCCTGGTACTTCGGGTCGGTCATCTTGTCGCGCGCCGGCAGGTTCACCCACAGCTGGAAGCCGCGCATCTGCCCCGATTCCTGTTCGGGCATTTCCGAATGCACCAGGCCGCGGCCGGCCGTCATCCACTGCACGCTGCCCGGGGTCAGCAGGCCTTCGTTGCCATGGTTGTCCTTGTGCCGCATGCGGCCGTCGAGCATGTAGGTGACGGTCTCGAAGCCCCGGTGCGGGTGGCTGGGGAAGCCGGCGATGTAGTCCTCGGCGCGGTCCGTGCCGAATTCATCCAACAGCAGGAACGGGTCCAGGTCGGGCAGCGACGGGCCGCCGATCACCCGGGTCAGGCGCACGCCCGCCCCGTCGGACGTGGCCATGCCACGAATGGTGCGCTGTACGCGCGCGGGGGTTGGGCTGGTCATGTTGACTCCGACGAAAGGATTCCAGGTACAAGATGGGCGCAGCCCCTGGAGGCGCCAACCGTCATGCCCGCAACCGATTGTTCCAAGCGTGGTGTTTCGTTCCCGTGCATGCGGCGGCCGGAGGAGCCCGCCCTGCCGGATCTACTACCAAAGTACTAGCGGCAAGCCTCCGCACGCGCATTGACCCGGTCACTGCCAGGGCGGACCCTTACGGAGTTCTTCAGGGAGACGCAATCTCATGAAAGGTTTTTCCAAGCTGGGTTGGGCGGCACTCGCGCTGCTCGGCGCATTCTGTCTTGGCACCGTCGCATTGCGGCGGGGCGAACAGATCAACGCACTGTGGATCGTGGTCGCCGCAGTCTCCATCTACCTCGTCGCCTACCGCTTCTACAGCCTGTTCATCGCCGACAAGGTGATGCAGCTGGACCCGACCCGGGCCACCCCGGCGGTGCTCAACAACGACGGTCTGGACTACGTTCCAACCAACAAGCACGTGCTGTTCGGCCACCACTTCGCCGCCATTGCCGGCGCCGGTCCGCTGGTGGGACCGGTGCTTGCCGCGCAGATGGGCTACCTGCCCGGGTTGCTCTGGCTGGTGGTCGGCGTGGTGCTGGCGGGCGCGGTGCAGGACTTCATGGTGCTGTTCATCTCGAGCCGCCGCAACGGGCGTTCGCTGGGTGACCTGGTGCGCGAGGAAATGGGCCAGGTGCCCGGCACCATCGCGCTGTTCGGCGCATTCCTGATCATGATCATCATCCTGGCGGTGCTGGCGATGGTGGTGGTGAAGGCGCTGGCCGAGAGCCCCTGGGGCATGTTCACGGTGATCGCAACCATGCCGATCGCGATCCTGATGGGCGTGTACATGCGCTACATCCGGCCCGGCAAGATCGGTGAGATCTCGGTGGTGGGTCTGATCCTGCTGCTGCTGGCGATCTGGTACGGCGGCAAGGTCGCGGCAGATCCGGTGTGGGGCCCGGCCTTCACGTTCACGGGGATCCAGATCACCTGGATGCTCATCGGGTACGGCTTCGTGGCGTCGGTGCTGCCGGTGTGGCTGCTGCTGGCCCCGCGCGATTACCTGTCCACGTTCCTCAAGATCGGCACGATCATCGCGCTGGCGGTGGGTATCCTGATCGTGATGCCGGAGCTGAAGATGCCGGCGCTGACCCAGTTCGCGGCCAGCGGAGATGGTCCGGTATGGAAGGGCGGGATGTTCCCGTTCCTGTTCATCACCATCGCGTGCGGTGCGGTATCGGGCTTCCATGCGCTGATCGCGTCGGGTACGACGCCGAAGCTGCTGGCCAATGAGCGCCACATGCGCTACATCGGCTACGGCGGCATGCTGATGGAATCGTTCGTGGCGGTGATGGCACTGGTTGCCGCGTCGATCATCGATCCGGGCATCTACTTCGCCATGAACAGCCCGGCGGCGGTGATTGGTGCCGATGCGGTATCGGCGGCCCACTACATCACGACGACGTGGGGCTTCACGATCACGCCGGAACAACTGGAAGCAACGGCGGCCGCGATTGGTGAGCCGACCATCCTGCACCGTGCCGGTGGCGCGCCGACGCTGGCGGTGGGTATCGCGCAGATCCTGCACCAGGCCATTCCGAGTGGCAGCAACGCGATGATGGCGTTCTGGTACCACTTCGCGATCCTGTTCGAGGCACTGTTCATCCTGACGGCGGTGGATGCGGGTACGCGTGCGGGTCGCTTCATGCTGCAGGACCTGCTGGGCAACTTCATTCCGGCGTTGAAGAAGACGGAATCGTGGACGGCGAACATCATCGCGACGGCAGGCTGCGTGGCGCTGTGGGGCTACTTGCTGTACACGGGCGTGGTGGATCCGTTCGGCGGCATCCAGACGTTGTGGCCGCTGTTCGGCATCTCGAACCAGATGCTGGCGGGTATCGCGCTGATGCTGGGCACGGTGGTGCTGTTCAAGATGAAGCGTGACCGCTACGCGTGGGTGACGGCGGTGCCGGCGGTATGGCTGCTGATCTGCACGACGTATGCGGGTCTGATCAAGATCTTCGACAGCAATCCGGCCCAGGGTTTCCTGGCGCAGGCGCACAAGTTCCAGGACGCCATTGCCAGCGGGACGATCACGGCCCCGGCCAAGACGGTGGGGCAGATGCAGCAGATCGTAGTGAACGCGTACGTGAACACGGGGCTGACGGTGCTGTTCCTGTTCGTGGTGTTCTCGATCCTGGCCTATGCGATCAAGACGATCGTGGTGGCACGCCGCACGCCGCAGCGTACGGACCGTGAGACGGAATACGTGGCGCTGCAGCCGCACCAGATGGCGGACCTGTAATGAGTACCGGTCTGGTTCCCGTCGGGCAGTACCAGGCACACCGCCGCATATGGCGGCGCCTGGTGCAGACGGCACGGTTGTGCTGCGGGATTCCCGATTACGACAACTACGTGCGGCACGTGCTGGAGAAGCATCCGGACCGCACGCCGATGGACTACAAGACGTTCTTCCGCGAACGCCAGGAAGCACGGTACGGCGGCCGCAACGGGGGGCGCTGCTGTTGAGATGTCAGGTATATTGAAACGGTAGGTCTCGACCGTTGGTCGAGACGACTTTCAAGCGAAAAGGCGGCGCAATTGCGCCGCCTTTTCTTTGGCTCTGATGTGCCATGGGCTGTGGCGGGGCGGGGGTGGGGGTGCGGGACACGCCGTGAACCGCCCTCCGGGCTCCGGCCCAACCGCCAGCGGTTGCGCGTTCCGTCGCACGCGAGGCAGTGCCTCGCAAGCCGTGCGACTTCACCCATGGGGGCTTGTAGAAAACATCCATGTTTTCTACAGTCCCGCACCCCCACCCCCGCCCCGCCATCCACAGATGGCTGATGACGGAACGAAAACGCGGTAGCGCCGGCCGTTGGCCGGCCCTCACGATGCTGATCGGGCCTTTACGCTCCGGCCATCCATTTAAGGATCAAGCCGGTCACGTATGCCAGACCTGTTCCCGTTGCGTACCCCACCGTGCCCAACAGCACGCCAACCGGTGCCAGACTCGGATGAAACGCGGCCGCCACCACCGGCGCCGATGCTGCGGCACCGATGTTGCCCATCGAGCCGATGCCGAAGAAGAACAACGGGGCGCGGACGAGCTTGGCCGCGATCCACAGCACGAGGATGTGGGTGAGCATCCAGATCACACCGAGCAGGAACAGCCACGGGCGGTCGAGCAGTGAGAGCAGGTTCATCTGCATGCCGATGCAGGCGATGAGGAAGTACAGGAACACGGTACCCAGGCGTGAGGCGCCGGCGGATTCGAGCGTGCGGGCGCGGGTGAAGCTGAGGCCCAGGCCGAGCGCGGTGGAGAGCAGCACCACCCAGACGAAGGCGCTGTCGAGGCTGAACTGGCTCGCCCAGCTGATGTGGGCCTTGAACCAGGCACTGAGGGGCGCCGCGATGGCATGGGCCAGCCCCACCCCGCCAAGGGCGACGCCGACGATGACCATGAGGTCGCTGAGCGTCGGAATGCGGGCGTTCTGCGCCTCGTAGGCGGTGATGCGCGCTTTCATTTCGTCGATGGCGCGGGTGTCGGCACCGTTGCGGGTGTCTATCTGCTGGGCGCGATTGGCCAGGAACAGCAGGATCGCCATCCACAGGCTGGCGCAGGCGACGTCGACGACGGCGAACTGGCCGAAGGTCGTGGCATCGGTGCCGAATACTTCGCGCATGGCCACCATGTTGGCGCCGCCACCAATCCAGCTGCCGGCCAGTGCCGCCATGCCGGCCCAGGTGTCGCCGGCCACGGTTTCAGGGTGAATCCACGCCATCAGCTGGAACGAGACAACCGCGCCGAGCATGATGCCGAACGTGCCGGCGCAGAACACCAGCAGGAGCTTCGGGCCGAGCTTGAGCACGCCCTTGAGGTCGATGGAGAGGGTAAGCAGCACCAGTGCGGCCGGCAGCAGCACGTCACGCGCGATGGGGTTGTACAGCGAGGTGTTGTGGCCGTCGATGAGGCCGGTGGTGTTGTAGATGGCCGGAATGAAGTAGCAGAGCAGCAGTGCGGGCACCCACGCGAATATCTTTCTGAGCAGCGGTGTGGGCCCGCTGGCCGCCCAGAAGATCAGGGCCAGGGTGGCGGCGATGAGGCCAAGGCCAACGATGTCGTTGGTGATGAGGGCAGTACTGGGTTCGGTCGGCATGACGCCATCCTCTGTCGATCGAAGGGGCAAAAAAAAAGCGCCGCATAAGGCGGCGCTCGTTTGAGCTTAACACTCTCATCACGCATGACCACCCCGCACTGCAACGCACCGAGGCGGTGGCGACACCGATTACGTCACGCGATGCGCGTCTCCGGGTTCGGGCAGTGACGCGCCCAGGTCCAGGATCACGCGGGTGCCGCGGGGTTCGCTCGGCTCGATGGTCAGTGCCCAGCCGAGGTGTTCGCACAGGCGTGCGATGAGTTCCAGACCGATCCCGCTCTGCTCGTTGCGGTCGCCGCGTGCCATGCGCGCATAGACGGCGGCGATCTCCTCCGGGCTCATGCCTTCGCCGGGATCCTGCAGGGTCACCACCGCGCGATCGGACACGCTGACGGTGATGGTGCCGCGGCCGCTGTTCTCGATTGCATTGCGCAGCAGGTTGCCGATGGCGGCCTGCACCACGCCCAGCGGCGCGATGATGTCCACGCTGGCCAGGCCTTGAACCGAGATCTGCAGGTCCTTGTCGCCCATCAGGTGGCGATGGTCTTCGATGATGTCGGGCAGCAGCTGGTCCAGCGCGATGCGCTCCTTCAGTGCAGCCAGCCGCGCCGGTTCGCGGGCAAGCACGAGCAGCAGCTGGATCAGCTGCTCCACGCCTTGGGCGGTGCGATGCACGCGCTGCATCTGCTGGCGGGCGCGGTCGGGCAACGCCGGCTGCTCCAGGGCGAGTTCGGCGGCACCGGTGATCACCGCGATGGGCGTCCTCAATTCATGGCTGGCGGTGCTGATGAAGACGCGCTCGCGCTCGACGAACTGCTCGTTGCGGGCGAGGTAATCGTTGAGCGCCGCGGCAATCACGTACAGCTCGGAACTGCCGCGCGGGTCCACTTCGACGCGCTGCCCGGGCACGCCCGGCCTGAGGCCGTCGATGTGGCGCGCCAGCGAGCGCAGCGGGCTGACCAGCCGGCTGACGCCGAACGAGGCCATGATCACCGTGACCAGGATCATCACCACGCCGGCCAGCATCACCCAGCGCGTGGCGAACTCCTCCAGCTCATGGAAGTCGTTGATATCCAGCACCAGCGCCAGCCGCCCTTGGCTGCCGGTGTCGCGCACCATCACCGCGCTGGCACGGTCGTTGATCAGGACGCCATCGTGCAGGCCTGGATGCAGGGTACGCAGGATGGCGGGAACCCCGGGGCTGTCATCGATGGTGAACAGCCGCAGCGTGTCCGAATCCTGCCAGCGGTAATGCGGCTCGTGCTCGATGTGATTGACGATGCTGTCCAGCTCGGAGTTCAACAGCGCGCGCCAGGCGGAGTGTTCGGCATGCTCGTGCACATAGTTGCCGACGCTGAACACCGCCAGCGAGATCAGCCCCAGGTAGCCCAGCAGCCACCACAGCAGGCGGCGATGCAGGGGCGCGGGCTTACGCAGTTTCATGGCTGCCTTCTGCGCTGGTCGGGCCAAGCCGGTAGCCCACGCGTGGCAGGGTGTGGATCAACTTGCGCTGGAACGGGCCATCCACGCTGCGGCGCAGCTCGTAGACGTGCGAACGCAGCAGGTCGCCATCGGGCGGTTCGTCGCCCCACAACGCGAACTCCAGCTGCTGGCGGGTCACCGCGCCGGGGCTGGCACGCATCAGCACTTCCAACAGCTTGCGGCAGGCCGGGTACAGGTGCAGCACGTGGCCGTCGCGCTGGGCCTCCAGCGTGGCCAGGTCGAGCTTGAGGTCGGCCACCTGCAGCACCTTGCGCGGGTTGCGGCCGTTCGCGCGCACCCGCAGGGCCTCCAGGCGTACTTCCAGTTCGGGCAGCGCGAAGGGTTTGGTCAGGTAGTCGTCCGCGCCCGCGCGGAAGCCGGCGATCTTGTCCGGCAACTCGTCGCGTGCGGTGAGCATGATCACCGGCACTTCCGAACCGTGCTCGACCCGGAGGCGGCGCAGTACGTCGGGGCCTTCCATGCGCGGCAGCATCCAGTCCAGGATCAACGCGTCGTAGTTCTGGGTCGCGGCCAGGTGCAGGCCGGTGACGCCATCGGGCGCGACGTCCAGGACGTGGCCACGCGCTTCGAAATACTCGAACAGGTTGGCGACCAGTTGGCGATTGTCTTCGATGACCAGGAGCCGCATGCGCAGGGAACTCGGGGGTGGTAGCCGGCATGGTACTGCCGGGCATGTCGGAATCCGGTCGCAATCAACCCGATTCGACACCTTTCTTACACGCCATGCACGAAAGTGCCCGTTTTCCTCGTGAACGGCCGCCCTTGTCGACCTTCCTGCCGCGCCCCACCTGGCGCCTGTTGACCTGCCTTGCCCTGCTGCTGGCCCTGGTCGCCGGTATCGGATTGCGCGCTCCGACCCCACCGGACGAACCCCGCTTCGTGCTTGCCGCCCGTGCCATGGTGACCACCGGCCAGTGGCTGCTGCCCCACCGCGGCAGCGAGCTGTACGCAGAGAAGCCGCCGGTGTTCATGTGGATGCAGGCGGCCAGCTACCCACTGGTACGCAACTGGAATCTGGCCTTCCTGCTGCCGTCGCTGCTCGCCGCGCTCGCCACGCTGTGGCTGAGCTGGGACCTGGCCCGGCGCCTGTGGAACCGGCGCATTGCGTGGTGGGCAGTACTGGCGCTGTCCAGTTGCCTTCAGTTCGGCCTGATGGCCAAGCGCGCGCAGATCGACATGGTGCTGGTGGCGTTGACCACGCTGTCGCTGTGGGGTCTCTTGCGACATCTACTGGAACGACCGAACACGCGCGCCCTGTGGGTGGCCGGCTTCGCCGCCGGACTCGGCACGGTCACCAAGGGCGTCGGCTTCCTCCCGCTGCTGGTGCTGTTGCCGTGGGCCGCGTGGCGCTGGCAGCAACGCCACCCGCCCGGACCCGCCCTGCCCCGCGCACGCGCCCTGCTGTGGCTGCTGCCCGCCTTCCTGCTGGGCACGGCGGTCTGGCTGGGCCCGCTGGGTATCGCGCTGCTCGACACTCCCTCGCCGGAGCTGCAGGCCTACGCCCGTGAACTGCTGTTCAAGCAGACCGGCACCCGTTATGCCAATGCCTGGCACCACGTGCAGCCGGCCTGGTACTACCTGCAGGTGATCGCCACGTTGTGGCTGCCCGGCAGCCTGCTGCTGCCCGCGCTGTTGCCCGCATGGTGGCGGCGCCTGCGCCGCGGCGACGGGCGCTGGTGGCTGCTGCTGGGCTGGGCGTTGCTGGTGCTGGTGTTCTTCAGCGCCAGCCCCGGCAAGCGCGAGGTCTACCTGTTCCCGATGCTGCCGGCGTTGTGCGTGGCCGCCGCGCCGTTGCTGCCCGGCCTGCTGCGCCGCGCCGGCACCCGCTGGCTGTTGCTGGCCTATGTGCTGGTACTGGGTGTGGCCGCCACCGCCATGGGTGCGCAGCTGCTCGGCGATGGTGCCTGGGCGCATGCGCAGCTGGCCCGGCGGGGGATGCCTGAAACCCTGCTGCCGGTGCTGGGCGGGTGGCTGCTCGGCTTCGGCATCGTGGTGCTGCTGTTGTCTGCCTGGCTGCGCCAGCGTCGTGCCGGCCAACTGGTGGTGGTGACCGCCCTGCTGCTGTGGAACCTGCACGGCTGGGGGCTGATGCCCGCGCTGGGTCCGTACAGCTCGGCCTCGGCACTGATGCAGCAGGTGGGCGAGCGGATCGGCCCCGATGCCGAGCTGGGCGCACTGGCCTGGCGTGAACAGAACCTGCTGCAGGCCGACCGCCCGGTGACCGACTTCGGCTTCAAACGGCCGTGGGACGCGCAGTGGCACGACGCGGGCCCCTGGCTGATGCAGGCGCCGCATTCGCGCTGGCTGCTGGTGCTGGAACAGGCACTCAGTCCGTGCGTGGATCGGGCGCAGGCAGTGATGATCGGCAGCGCCAACCGCAACCGCTGGTGGCTGGTGCCGGGGACGGCGTGGAATACCGCCTGCCACGCGGATCTGCCGCCGGATGCGGCAGCGGAGACCGACGACGGCGACTGAATCGCAGATGCATCGCAGACGCACGGCGCGTCGCGATTAACGTGCGGGGAACATCGCTCCGACTGCGCTCCGACACGCCGCTGACGACCATGGCGCCGGTTTCCCCGCCGGCCCTGCCTTGATGCTTCGTGTTCCTGCTGTGCTCGTTTTCTCCCCGCCAGATGCACCCGTGCACGCGTCCTCCTTCCTGCGCCGTCATCTCGGCTGGCCGCTGCTGGCGACCCTGGCCGCCAGCGCGGTGCTGATGGCCGGCGGTGGCGACCAGTGGCTGGCCGACCAGCTGTACCGCCTGGAAGGCGATCAGTGGCTGCTGCAGAACGCATGGGCAACCAGCCAGCTGATCCACATGGGCGGAAAGTGGCTCAGTGCGGCCGCCACGCTGCTGGCCATCGGGCTGTGCGTCCGCGCGTGGCGATACCCGCGCGCGGCCGCATGGCGCTGGCCGCTGCTCTATCTGGTCCTGGCCGTGGCGCTGGGTACCGGCGTGGTGTCGCTGCTGAAGTCGGCCACCAACATGGACTGCCCGTGGGATCTGGCACGCTACGGCGGCCTGCGCGAGTACGTGGGCCTGTTCGCCCCCCGCCCGCACGGCATGCCACGTGGCGTGTGCTTCCCGGCCGGGCACGCCAGTGCCGGGTTTGCCTGGGTCAGCCTGTACTTCTTCGCGCTGCTGGTTCAACCAGCGTGGCGCTGGCGCGGCCTGGCGATCGGTCTGGTGGCCGGTGGCGTGTTCGGCATCGCCCAGCAGTTGCGTGGCGCCCACTTTCTGTCGCATGACCTGTGGACGCTGGCGACGTGCTGGACGGTGTCGCTGCTGCTGTACCTGCTGGTACGGCGCATCTGCACACCCGATCCACGCATCGGCGCAGAGGGAACCCGCGCATGAATGCCATCGCGTCGCGCGCGCCGCGCCTTACTACGTTCACCGCACTCCTGCAGTGGCGCCCGAGCTGTTCCACCGAAACGCTCATCGCGCTTGCCAGCCTGTTCTTCGCGCTGGCCTGCAATGGCCTGTTCTGGCACAGCGCGATGGCGACCCACCCGGGCAGCCTGCGCTTTGCGATGTCGTTGCTGCTGTTGCTGGTTGGCGCGCACAGTCTGTTGATGGGCCTGCTGGTGTGGCGCTGGAATGCCAAGGTGGTGATGGGGGTGTTGCTGCTGGGCACCGCCATGGCCGCCCATTACATGGGCACGTTCCACATCTACCTGGATGCGGACATGCTGCGCAACGTACTGGCGACCGACCACAAGGAAAGCCGCGAGCTGATCACCCCCAGCCTGATCGCGCCGCTCCTGCTGCTCGCCCTGCTGCCGATGACGGTGCTGTGGCGCGTGCAGCTGGTGCGGCGCAGCTGGGGCAAGGCGCTGCTGTGGCGCGGGGGCTTCCTGCTGCTGTCGGCGGCGGTCGCATTGGGCGGGGCGATGCTGTCCTTCCAGGAGATGTCGGCCCTGATGCGCAACCAGCGCGAAGTGCCTTACCTGGCGACGCCGGGCAACGTCCTGCTCGGCCTGCCCAAGGCGCTGCGCGGCGACAACCCGATCCAGCGCGCGCCCAAGCTGCCGATCGGCCTGGATGCCAAGGCCACCTCACGCAGCGCCGAAAGCCGCCCGCGGCTGCTGGTGATCGTGATGGGCGAAACCGCGCGCGCGCAGAACTGGGGCTTGAACGGCTACGGCCGGCAGACCACGCCCCAGCTGGCGCAGACCAACGCCATCAACTTCCCCGACATGCATTCCTGCGGCACCAGCACCGAAGTCTCACTGCCATGCCTGTTCTCGCCCTATGGTCGTCACGACTACGACGAGAAGAAGATCCGCGCCCACCAGTCGCTGCTGCACGTGCTCGAGCACGCCGGTATCGGCACGCTCTGGCGCGACAACCAGTCCGGCTGCAAGGGCGTCTGCGAAGGGCTGCCGATGCAGGCGCTGGACGATGCGAAGAACCCGCCGCTGTGCGCCAACGGCCGCTGCATGGACGAGATCCTGATCGATGACCTGGCCGCGCAGGTGCGCGCCCGCCCCGGCGACCGCGTGGTGGTGCTGCACCAGCTGGGCAATCACGGCCCGAGCTACTACGAGCGCTACCCTACCCGCTTCCGCCGCTTCACCCCCACCTGCGACACGGCCGACCTCGGCAAGTGCAGCCGCGAAGAGATCACCAACAGCTACGACAACGCGCTGCTGTACACCGACCACCTGCTGGCCCGGACCATCGGCGCGCTGCAGGGCATGCAGGACTACGACACGGCCATGATCTACCTCTCCGACCACGGCGAGTCGCTCGGCGAGAAGGGCCTGTACCTGCACGGGGTACCGTACGCGATCGCGCCGCAGGAACAGACCCGGGTGCCGATGACGATGTGGTTCTCGCCCGGCTTCGCGGCCAGCCGCGGCCTGGACCTGGCCTGCGTGCGGCGCCGCGCCACGCAGTACACCGACCACGACAACCTGTTCCCGTCGGTGCTGGGCCTGATGCAGGTGAAGACAGCGCTGTACGAACCCGGCCGCGACCTGTTCGCCGGCTGCGAACGCTGACGGGACCTCCGGGCCTTGCGGTGCGGCGGCGGCCCCACTAGCCTTCGCCGGTCTGTCACCACCCAAGGATGTCCCCGTGAACCACCGCCCGCTCCTGCTGGCCCTGGCTGTCGGTGCTGCCGCACTGACGCTGGCGGCCTGCCAGAAGGAACCGTCCCCGGCCGATGCACCGGCCGCAGGCACCGCCAAGCCGACCGAAACCGCGGACCAGTTCATCGCCCGCGTCAACGCCGAGTACAAGGCCCTGTACCCGGAAATGACCTCGGCGCAATGGCTGTCCTCGACCTATATCAACGACGATTCCGAGCGCGTGGCGGCCAAGGCCAACGAGCGCTGGCTGACCATCCTCAATGGTTGGATCGCCCAGGCCGGGCAGTACGACGGCCAGCCGATGACCGAGGACACCAAGCGCCAGATCCACCTGCTCAAGCTGATGACGGCCATGCCGGCACCGCGTGACCCGGCCAAGCTCGGCGAGCTGACCCGCATCGCCAGCCGCATGGAAGGCGCCTACGGCGCTGGCAAGTACTGCACCGACGACGCCAACCCGGCCACCTGCCGCCAGTTGGGCGACCTGGAGCAGGTGCTGGCGCGCAGCCGCGACTACGACGCGCAGCTGGACGCCTGGCAGGGCTGGCACGGCACCACCAAGCCGATGCGCGCCGATTACCAGCGCTTCGTAGGCTTGGTCAACGAAGGCGCCAAGGAAATGGGCTTCGCCGATGCCGGCCAGATGTGGCGCAGCGGCTACGACATGCCTGCCGAGCAGATCGGCCCGGAAACCGACCGCCTGTGGGAACAGGTCAAGCCGATGTACGAGCAGCTGCACTGCTATGCGCGCACCAAGCTGGACGCTACCTACGGCAAGGACAAGGCGGAGACCGAAGGCGGCCTGATCGCTGCACACCTGCTGGGCAACATGTGGCAGCAGGACTGGTCCAACCTGTGGGACCAGCTGGAGCCCTACCCGGGTGCGGGCAGCCTGGACATCACCGCTGCGCTGGAAAAGCAGTACCAGACCAACCTCAGCGGCGCGCTGGCCAAGGCCGGCGGCAGCAACCTCAACGTGGAAGCGCAGTTCAAGGCGCAGCGTGAGGCCGAACTGCGCACCGCCAAGCAGATGACCGAACGCGCGCAGGACTTCTACGTGTCGCTGGGCATGCCGGCGCTGCCGAAGTCGTACTGGGACAAGACCCAGTTCATCAAGCCGCTGGACCGCGACGTGGTCTGCCACGCCAGCGCGTGGGACATGAACATGGAAGGCGACGTGCGCACCAAGATGTGCATCAAGCCGACCGAAGAGAACTTCACCACGATCTACCACGAGCTCGGCCATATCTATTACGACCTGGCCTACAACCCGCTGCCGCCGCTGTTCCAGGGCGGTGCCAACGATGGTTTCCACGAGGCGATCGGCGACACCATCGTGCTGGCGATGACGCCGCAGTACCTCAACTCGATCGGTCTTGTGGACAAGCCGCAGGAGAGCCGCGAGGCCACCATCAACGCGCAGATGCGCATGGCGCTGAGCGGCGTGTCGTTCCTGCCGTTCGGCCTGATGATCGACCGCTGGCGCTGGGGCGTGTTCGATGGTTCGATCACCCCGGACCAGTACAACAAGGCATGGTGGGACCTGAAGGCGAAGTACCAGGGCGTTGCGCCGGCATCGGCGCGTGGCGAGGAGTTCTTCGATCCGGGCGCGAAGTACCACGTGCCGGGCAACACGCCGTACACGCGTTACTTCCTGGCGCGCATCCTGCAGTTCCAGTTCTACAAGGGCCTGTGCGATGCGGCCGGCTACAAGGGCCCGCTGCACCAGTGCAGCTTCTACGGCAACAAGGAAGCCGGCCAGAAGTTCTGGGCGATGCTGAGCAAGGGTGCCAGCCAGCCGTGGCAGGCCACGCTGAAGGAGATCACCGGCGGCGACAAGCTGGATGCCGGCCCGATGATCGAGTACTTCACCCCGGTCAACGAATGGCTCAAGCAGCAGAACCAGGGCCAGATGTGCGGCTGGCAGGCGCCGGGGGCCCCTGCCGCGCCGAAGGCACCGTAAACCCGAAAAGCCGGCCTGCATGGCCGGCTTTTTTTTTGGTTCTTCGCGCAAGGGAGCGGAACGTCTCGTTCCCACGGGCCGTCGAAGCTTGGCGCACGGTCTTCGATCGGATCTGCCGCGAGCGTTTAGGGCCCCGCCGCGGCCGGCAGGCCCCTATGCAAATGTCCCCCGGCGTCGGCCTGCGCCGCCGCCTCCTCCTTTACTTTGCCAGGGACCTACCGGCCGCGACGGGGCTCGGCTTGCGGTTCGCAGGAAAAGGCAAAATCCGGGACGGAGGACGTTAATCGGGGACGGTGAGGCTTAACCTCCTCCGTCCCCTTTTTAGGCATTGCCAGGGACCTACCGGCCGCGACGGGGCTCGGCTTGCGGTTCGCGATGGAAAAGCGGGGGCACGGTGCAACGCCGGTGGGGCGAGTGCGGGGCCGGCATGCCCTTGTGGCGAAGTAAAGGAGGAGGGGGCGGCCGCAGGCCGACGCCGGGGGACATTCGCAGGCAAGGGTATGCCGGCCCCGCGCTCGCCCCACCGGCAGCCGCGTCTGGTTGAGCGCGCGTGTTATGGCGCAGACACGCAGGGCGTTGCGTTACGCCTTGGGTTTTAGGGAAGCCGCGAGTTCTTCCTTGAACTGCTCGAAATCCTTGCCCTCGGCCTTGGCCTCGGCATGTGCGGCGTCTTTCAGCGCGTCCGAATACACCAGGCGCACCGGCGTGCCCTGGCGCTCCTGCAGCTCGGCGGCCTGCATGATCAACGCCAGCACGCGCGCGGCGCTGGTGGTCTGGCCGGCGATGCGGCCGTCCATGCCGAGCACCCATTCGCCATCGCGGCGGACCACGCCCGCCAGCAGCGTGCGTTGCTGGTCGCGCAGTTCGGCATGCGGTTCCACCGGCGAGGCATGCGCCTTCTCACGGTTGGCTGCTTCGGTTTCGCGGCGCCGGCGCAGGTCACGGCGCAGTTTGGAGGTGGTCGACATCGGGGACTTCCGGACTGCATCAAAGATCAAAGGATAGCGCACCGGGCCAGGCGCACCATGGGCCGAACCCGGCGCACCGGGGACTCAGGCGGCGCCTGCCAGCGCGTCGCGGCGACGCTCGCAGCGGCGTTCCCAGTACCAGAAGCTGGCACCGATGGCGAAGAAGCCGGCGTACCCCAGCGCCAGGTGCAGCGGCCGGGCGCTGAGCATGGGCGACACCACGCCCGCCACCACGGTGTTGATCATCAGCTGGATGAACATCTGCATGGACGAGGCCAAGCCGCGCTGGTGCGGGTACATGTCCAGCACCGCCAGTGCCAGGATCGGGAAGATCAGCGCCATGCCCACGCCACCAAGGAAGATCGGCAGCACCGCCCACGGCAACGCGATCTGCCCCACCGACAGCACGTACGCAAGATTGACCGCCGCCGACACCGCGCACAGCGCAAAGCCGATCCCGACCTGCCGCTGCGCCGTCATCCGCCCCGCCATGCGACCGGACAGGAACGAGCCCACGGTCATGCCGCCGATGGTGGGGATGAACAACCAGGCAAAACCGCCCTCGCCCAGCTTCAGGTGCTGCATCACGAACACCGGCGCCGAGGCGATGTACAGGAAAATGCCGGAGAAATTGAACGCACCGGCCGCCGCCAATCGCAGCAGTCGCGGGTTGGTGCCCATGCTCACGTAGCTGCGCAGCAGCGCGCGCATCGACAGCGGCGTGCGCGCCTCCACCGGGTGGGTCTCCGGCAACCACTTGCCGGTGGCCAGCAGCAGCACCACCGCGAACACCACCAGGAACCAGAAGATCAACGGCCAATCGCCGCCGCCGAGGAGGATCCAGCCGCCGATGATCGGCGCGATCGCCGGGGCGATGCCGAAGATCATCGACACCTGGCTCATCAGTCGCTGTGCGTCTGCACCGTGGTAGAGGTCGCGGATGACCGCGCGGCCCACGATCACGCCAACGCCTGCGGTCACGCCCTGCAGCGCGCGGAACACCAGCAGCGTGGTCAGGTCGCGCGACAGCGCACACCCCACCGAGGCGGCGATGAACAGTACCAGCCCGCCGATGATCACCCGGCGGCGTCCGAACGCATCAGACAGCGGACCGTGCGCCAGGCTCATCAGCCCATAAAACAGCAGGTAGACGCTCACGGTCTGCTGCACCGCGACCTGGTCCACCTGCATGCGTTCGCCCAGCAGCAGGAAGGCCGGGAAAATGGTGTCGATCGAGAACGGACCGAACATGGCCAGCCCGGCGAGCAGCAGGGCCAGGCGGCGGGTCGAAGGTGAGGCGGGCGTCATCGGGTCTTCCGTCAACGGCCATGCGCGAACGCATGGAAGGCGCCGGCCCGGAACGGGTGGCACCTGATGAATACGAGTATCCGGCCATGATAGGACGTCCGCCTGCCCGGCACCATGCCCGAGGCCCGGTGAGGGACGGGTTCGGGCCCCCTGTTCATGTGGCGGACGGGCGTTGACGGGCTGGCCGCTGGGCTATAATCGCCGGGCTACATGGTGGGAGAAGCGGACCGTTGTTTTGACACCCGCTGCCGAAGGCGCAACGCCCGTAATCGCTCAGGCCCGATACCACCCGCACCAAAACTCTGGAGAGACCGGCCACTGCCGGCGCCGAAGGGGCACGGAGCACGCAGATGCGCGCTTTTAAACTCTCAGGCAAAAGGACAGAGGGGCACCCAGGAAGGCCGCAAGGTCTTCTGACCGTGCGTGCCCACTCTCCGAGATGCCAGTCATGTCCAAGAACACCCCTTCCCTGCGCGAGCTTGAACACAGCCACGCGTTCGTCGAACGCCACATCGGCCCCAACGACGCCGAGATCGCGCAGATGCTCGATGTGGTGGGCCACGCCTCGCTGGACGCGCTGACCGACGCGATCGTGCCGGCCGGGATCAAGTCGCCGGCACCGTTGGCGCTGCCCGAGTCGCTGACCGAAGTGGAGGCGCTGGCCAAGATCCGCGCGATCGCCGACAAGAACCAGGTGTTCCGCACCTTCATCGGCCAGGGCTACTACGGCACCCTCACCCCGAACGTCATCCTGCGCAACGTGCTGGAAAACCCGGCGTGGTACACGGCGTACACGCCCTACCAGGCCGAGATCTCGCAGGGCCGCATGGAAGCGCTGATCAACTTCCAGACCCTGTGCGCCGACCTCACCGGCATGGAGATCGCCAACGCCTCGCTGCTGGACGAAGCCACCGCCGCGGCAGAGGCGATGACCCTGGCCAAGCGTTCGGCCAAGAGCAGATCCGACACCTTCTTCGTGCACGATGCCGTGCACCCGCAGACGCTGGAGCTGCTGCGCACCCGCGCCGAGCCGATGGGCATCGTGCTGCGCGTGGGCACCCCGGCCGAAGCCATGGAGGCCGAGGCCTACGGCGTGCTGCTGCAGTACCCGGACACCTTCGGCCACGTGGGCGACTACAAGGCGCTGGCCGATGCCGTGCACGCGCGCGGCGGCCTGGTGGCCGTGGCCACCGACCTGCTGGCACTGACCCTGATTGCCGCACCGGGCGAATGGGGCGCGGACATTGTGGTGGGCAACTCGCAGCGCTTCGGCGTGCCGTTCGGTTTCGGCGGCCCGCACGCCGCGTTCATGGCCTGCCGTGACGCCTACAAGCGCTCCATGCCGGGCCGCCTGATCGGCGTGTCGGTCGACGCGCAGGGCAATGCCGCCTACCGCCTGACCCTGCAGACCCGCGAGCAGCACATCCGCCGCGAGAAGGCGACCTCCAACATCTGCACCGCGCAGGTGCTGCTGGCGGTGATGGCCTCGATGTACGCCGTGTACCACGGCCCGGACGGACTGACCCGCATCGCGCGCCGCACCCACCGCCTGGCCGCGATCCTGGCCGCCGCGCTGCGTGGCGCCGGCGTCAACGTCGGCGAGCACTTCTTCGACACCCTGCACGTCAAGGACATCGACGCCAAGGCGATCCACGCCAAGGCCGCGGCCGCGCGCATCAACCTGCGCGCGATCGACAGCGAAGCGGTCGGCATCAGCCTGGATGAAACCACCACCCGGGCCGACATCGTCGCGCTCGGCCAGCTGTTCGATGCCACGGTGGATATCGATGCCTTGGACGCCGCCACCGCCGACGCACTGCCGGCCGGCCTGGTGCGCACCAGCGCCTTCCTGACCCACCCGGTGTTCAACACCCACCACAGCGAACACGAGCTGCTGCGTTACCTGCGCTCGCTGGCCGACAAGGACCTGGCCATGGATCGCACCATGATCCCGCTGGGCAGCTGCACCATGAAGCTCAATGCCACTGCCGAGATGATTCCGGTGACCTGGCCGGAGTTCGCCAACATCCATCCGCTGGCCCCGGCCGACCAGGCCACCGGCTACAAGGAGCTGATCGACGGCCTGGAAGCCATGCTGGTCGAATGCACCGGCTATGACGCGGTCAGCCTGCAGCCGAACTCCGGCGCGCAGGGCGAGTACGCCGGCCTGCTGGCGATCCGCGCCTACCACCGCTCGCGCGGCGAAGGCCATCGCGACGTCTGCCTGATTCCCGATTCGGCGCACGGCACCAACCCGGCCTCGGCGCAGATGTGCGGCATGAAGGTCGTGGTGACCAAGACCGACGCCAACGGCAACGTCGACGTCGACGACATCCGCGTCAATGCCGAGAAGTACGGCGACCGCCTGGCCGCGCTGATGATCACCTACCCCTCCACGCACGGCGTGTTCGAGGAGGAAGTGGTCGAGATCTGCGAGATCATCCACCAGCACGGCGGCCAGGTGTACACCGACGGCGCCAACATGAACGCCCTGGTCGGCGTCGCCAAGCCCGGCAAGTGGGGTTCGGACGTATCGCACCTGAACCTGCACAAGACCTTCTGCATTCCGCACGGCGGTGGCGGCCCGGGCGTGGGCCCGTGTGCGGTCAAGTCGCACCTGGCGCCGTTCCTGCCGAAGGTGCTGGGCGGCGAAGGCGATGTGGGCATGGTCAGCGCGGCCAGCTTCGGCAGCGCCTCGATCCTGCCGATCAGCTGGATGTACATCACCCTGATGGGCACCGCCGGCCTGCGCAAGGCGACCCAGGTCGCCCTGCTCAACGCCAACTACATCGCCAAGCGCCTGGCCCCGCACTTCAAGACGCTGTACACGGGCCGCAATGGCCTGGTGGCGCATGAGTGCATCCTGGACGTGCGACCGCTGGAGAAGACCTCCGGCATCGGCGCCGAGGACGTGGCCAAGCGCCTGATCGACTTCGGCTTCCACGCCCCGACCCTGAGCTTCCCGGTCGCCGGTACGCTGATGGTGGAACCGACCGAAAGCGAATCGCTGCATGAGCTGGATCGCTTCATCAACGCGATGATCCAGATCCGCGAAGAAATCGCCGCGATCGAAGACGGCCGCCTGGACCGCGAGGACAACCCGCTCAAGCACGCCCCGCACACCGCCACCGCCGTATCGGCCAGCGAGTGGTCGCATGCCTACCCGCGGGAACTGGCCGCCTTCCCGCTGGCCAGCCTGCGCCAGCAGAAATACTGGCCGCCGGTGGCGCGCGTGGACAACGTCTACGGCGACAAGAACGTGATGTGCGCCTGCATCCCGGTGGATGCGTACAAGGAAGACGAGGGCGTGGAGGTCTGAGCCTCCTGCCCTGCTGAAACGAAGACGGCCCGCGAAAGCGGGCCGTCTTCTGTTGGGTGCGATGCCCCGTCTTACCGGGCCCGGACCCGTAGAGCCACGCCCTGCGTGGCTGCTCTTCGTTCCGGGATCATGAACCCGGACGGTCTTCTTCGGCAGGGTCCAAACGTCGGGCGGTACCGTTGCGCCGCGGTGATCCTGCTTCGGACGCTTGTACCGCGCTGCGCGCGGTAGCCACGCAGGGCGTGGCTCTACGGCCGGTTGCTACGTCACGGGTCGCTGCGGGAGCAGAAGCATTACCCCTCATGGCCTTTTCGGCGTACGCGCCGCGCGATTTCGCTGGTGATCGCGATCACCGCCGTCAGCGCGGCCATCGACAGGAATTGAATGCGGGTGTGCGATTCGGACAGCAGCAGGCCGAAGATCAGCGCCAGCACGCCCAGGCCGAGCAGGGTCAGGTACGGGTAGCCGCTCATGCGGAACGGCAGGCGGGTGCCGTCGCGGTTGGCACGGTGGCGCAGGATCAGCTGGGACAGCAGCGAGATCGTCCAGACCAGCAGGCAGGTCGAGCCGACGATGTTCAACAGGACGGGCAGCACCTTGTCCGGGAACACCAGCTCCAGCACCGTGGCGGCGAAACCGAACAGCACGCTGGCCAACACCGCGATGATCGGCACCTGGCGCGGGTCGGTCCAGCCGAGCACCGCCGGCGCTTCGCAGCGCCGGGCCAGCGAATACATCATGCGCGAGGCGCCATACAGGTTGGCGTTGAGCGCCGACAGCAGCGCAATCACCGCGATCAGGGTGATGGCGGTGGCCGCACCGGGGATGTTGGCCACCTGCAGCACGGCGGCGAACGGCGACCTGAGCCCCTCGCTGGTCCACGGCACCACGGCGATGATCACGCTCAACGAACCAATGTAGAACACCAGGATGCGCCAGGCCACGGTGCGGATGGCACGGGCGATGCTGCGCTCGGGGTCTTCGGTTTCGGCCGCGGCCACCGCCACGATCTCGGTGCCACCGAAAGCGAACACCACCACCAGCAGCGCCGCACCGATCCCGGCCAGGCCGTTGGGCGCGAAGCCACCGTGTTGGGTGAAGTTGCTCAGCCCCGGTGAGGCCACGTCCGGCAGCCAGCCCAGCAGCAAGGCGGCGCCGATCAGGATGAACCCAATAATCGCCACCACCTTGAGGATGGCGAACCAGAACTCGAACTCGCCGAAGTTCTTCACCCCCAACAGGTTGATCGCGGTGAAGAACAGCATGAAGGCCAGCGCCGCCATGGGCACCGGAATGACCGGCCATACCGTGGCCAGCAGGCCGGCCGCGCCCACCGCCTCGGCGGCGATCACGATCACCAGCTGCACCCACCACAGCCAGCCCACGGTGGCCCCGGCGGTAGCGCCCATGGCATCGGCGGCGTACACCGAGAAGGCACCGCTGGTGGGCTTGGCGGCCGCCATCTCGCCCAGCGCATTCATCACGATGATCACCAGCGCGCCGGCGACCAGGTAGGACAGCAGCACGGCCGGACCGGCGGCCTGCACGCCGACGCCGGAGCCCAGGAACAGGCCGGCGCCAATGGCGCTGCCAAGGCCCATCATGATCAGCTGGCGGGGCTTGAGCGCGTGCCCGAGGCGGGTGTTGGCGGGTGCCGCAGCGGCGGCCGGAATCTGGGATGCGGGCATCGGAATCGAGGGGCGGGCAACAGGTGCGACACCATACCTTGTCCAGCCGGCGGACGGGATAGGGGTTCCCCTGCCCCGCCGCAATCAGGCCTCGGGGCGTTCGGCGATCTGCGCCCGGTAGGCCCGGGGCGACACCCCGACCTCGGCCTTGAACTTGCGGGTGAACGCACTCTGGTCGGTGAACCCGCAGGCCTGGCCGATGCTGGCGATGCTCTCACCGCCATGCAGCAGGTGGACCGCCATCTGGATGCGCAGGCGGGTCAGCACCTGCTGCGGGGTCATCTGGAACACCTTGCGGAACGTGCGCTCCAGCTTGGAGAGCGAGAACCCGGTGATATCCAGCAGGGTCTGCATGCGCACGTTCTCGGCGTAATGCGCGTTCAGATGCGCCAGGGCCAGGCGCAGTTGTTCGTACTGGGTGCCCAGGCTGTCCTTCTGGCCCAGATCGCGGGAAATCCCGATCAACCCCCGTACCTGCCCCTCCACCAGCAGCGGGCGCTTGCAGGTCAGGCACCACCCGGGCTCGCGGTTGGCGAACAGGTGCAGCTCCATCAGGTTCTCGATCACCGTGCCGGCCAGCACCTGCGCATCCTGGGTGGCGTAGTCGGCGCCCAGTCCGGTGGGATAGATCTCCGCCGCGGTACGCCCGATCACGTCCTTGCGCGACTTCAGCCCCAGCCGGCGCAGCATGGTCTGGTTGATGTGCGTATAGCGCCCGTCGCAGTCCTTCATGAAGAACAGCACGTCGGGGATCGCATCGAACAGGGCTTCGATGTCGGCGGGTTCAACGCGCATGCGGGCGTGCAGGGAAGGGGAACACGCCACCAAGGATACCTGTCCGGCACGCATGTGAAGCGCAGGTGCAAGCGGGGCCATGTTCTCGCACCTTCGATTAACGCGGTGGACGCCAGTGTGGGGCGTTGAATCCCCGCCAGCACGGAGTCGCCTCATGGCCACCAGCAAGCCCCGCAGCAAATCCGCCCCACCCACCGACCGCCGCGGAGACGGCGACGAACTGCACCAGCGTGCCGGCGGCGGGCATCCCGCGCTGACCACCAACCAGGGCATCCCGGTTGCCGACAACCAGAACTCGCTGCGCGATACCCCACGTGGGCCGACCCTGCTGGAAGACTTCATCCTGCGCGAGAAGATCACCCACTTCGACCACGAGCGCATTCCCGAGCGCATCGTGCACGCACGCGGCAGCGCGGCCCACGGCTATTTCGAACTGACCCGCTCGCTGCACGAGTTCACCCGCGCCCGCGTGCTCACCGAGGTCGGCGTACGCACCCCGGTGTTCACCCGCTTTTCCACCGTGGCCGGCGGCGCCGGCTCGGTCGATACCCCGCGCGACGTGCGCGGCTTTGCGGTCAAGTTCTACACCCGCGAGGGCAACTGGGACCTGGTGGGCAACAACATCCCGGTATTCTTCATCCAGGACGCGATCAAGTTCCCCGACCTGATCCACGCGGTCAAGATGGAACCGGACCGCGCGTTCCCGCAGGCCGCCAGCGCGCACGACACCTTCTGGGACTTCGTGTCGCTGATGCCCGAATCGATGCACATGATCATGTGGGCGATGAGCGACCGCACCATTCCCCGCTCGCTGCGCACCATCGAAGGATTCGGCATCCACAGTTTCCGCCTGCTCGACGAGGCGGGCGAGTCCACCTTCGTCAAGTTCCACTGGCGGCCCAAGCTGGGCCTGCAGTCCACGGTCTGGGACGAGGCGGTCAAGCTGCAGGGCGCCGACAACGACTTCCACCGCCGCGACCTGTTCGAGGCCATCACCGCGGGCGACTTCCCCGAATGGGAACTGGCGGTGCAGCTGTTCACCGAGGAGGAGGCCGAGGCGTTCCCGTTCGATCATCTGGACCCGACCAAGATCATTCCCGAATCGCTGGTGCCGCTCACGGTGATCGGGCGGATGGTGCTCGACCGCTGGCCGGACAACTTCTTCGCCGAAACCGAGCAGGTCGCGTACTGCCCGGCCAACGTGCCGCCGGGCATCGACTTCAGCAATGACCCCCTGCTGCAGGGTCGCCTGTTCTCCTACCTGGACACCCAGCTCAGCCGCCTGGGCGGCCCGAACTTCCACCAGATCCCGGTCAACGCACCCAAGTGCCCGTTCGCCAACCACCAGCGCGATGGCCACATGCAGATGGCGATCCCCAAGGGCCGGGTTGCCTACGATCCCAGCTCCCTGCAGGGCGACAGCCCTCGCGAGACCGCCGACGGCTTTGCCAGCCACGCCACGCCGGGCGATGACGGCCGCAAGGGCCGCGTGCGCGCCGCCAGCTTCGCCGACCACTACAGCCAGGCGCGCATGTTCTTCCGCAGCCTGGAAGCGCCGGAGCAGGCACACCTGGCGTCGGCCCTGGTGTTTGAGCTGTCGAAGGTGGAAACGGTCGCCGTGCGCGAGCGCACCGTGAGCCACCTGCGCAACATCGACGATGCGCTGGCCAAGCGCGTTGCCGACGGTCTGGCCATGCCGGCCCTGCCCGAACCGGCGCCGACCGCCACGCCGGCCAAGGACATGCCCAGGGCCCCCGAGGTGCGGGTGATCGGCCGCACCAAGGACCTGCTCAAGGGGCGCTGCGTGGGCATCCTGTTCGACGAAGGCTCCGATGCCGGGTTGATCGCCAACCTGCGCAAGGCGGCCGAGAAGGCCGGTGCAAAGGTCAAGCTGGTGGCACCCAAGGTCGGCGGTGGCAAGCTGACCGACGGCAAGCTGCAGCCGGCCGACGGCCAGCTGGCCGGTACGCCGTCGGTGGTGTTCGACGCGGTGGCCATCGTGCTCAGCGCCGACGCTGCCAAGCGTTTGTCCAAGGAATCGGCGGCGATCGACTTCGCTGCCGACGCGTGGGCTCACCTGAAGGCGATTGCTGCCGATGAGGGCGCGCAACTGCTGCTGAAAACCGCGCGCGTGGGCAAGGACAACGGCGTGGTGGAAGCAGAAGACGCCAAGGGCTTCGTCGCTGCGGCGGCGACCCGCCAATGGGCCCGCGAATCCAAGGTGCGCACCCTCGCCTGACCCACCCCGGTAGGAGCGGACCGTTGGTCCGCTCTTTCCTGGCTTCCCGACACAGGACGATTCCCATGCCCCGCGGAGACAAATCCAGCTATACCGACACGCAGAAACGCCAGGCCGAGCACATCGAGGAAAGCGAGAAAGCTGAAGGCCGCAGCGATGAAGCCGCCGAGCGCATCGCCTGGGCCACGGTCAATAAACAAGACGGCGGCGGAAAGAAGCATGCACCCAAGAAGGCCGCGGGCCGGTAGGGTTGGTTCCCGGACAACTGCTTCGGACGGGGTAGAGCGACGCCTTCCCACACCCCGTCTGTCGGCTTGACGCTCCCGGCCCGTCATCGGCGATACTCGGTGCATCGCCGCAGGATGCGGACAGGGGAACCACTTACATGAAATCTGCACGCACGCTGGCCTTGTTGGCCTTGCTGATGCCGTTGTCCGCACTGGCACAGACGGCACTCCACGATGGCCAGGGCAACGCCCTGCCCGACACGTCGTCGGCGAAATCCAGCGAAGGCTTCTCTGCCTCGATGGTGGTCACCGCAGACCCGGAATGGCAACAGAAGTGGGAAAACCCGGTCAACGGGGTGCCGCGCTTCGAACTGGCCACCGAGGTCAAGGAAGGCGGCTCGCTCTACATCCTTTCCTTCCTGACCAATCCGACGCTGGACGCCGCCGGCATGGCGCAGGTGCGCTGCGACCTGCGGATCACCCGTCCCGACGGCAGCCTGAGCGGCGACGAGCATGACCTGCCCTGCTTCGTCACCCAGCTCGATACCGACCCCAACAGTGTCTACCTCTCTTCGGTAGGGATGAAATTCACTGCTGAAGCGGGCGATCCGCATGGCACGTGGACCGTGGCGATCACCGTGCGCGACACCGTGCGCAACGTCAGCCTTCCGTTGCAGTCGTCCTTCGAACTGAAGTAAGCGGCAATGGGGCCGCTCACGTAGAGCACAATGCCGCCGGCGCTACTGCAGCTGAGCGAGCATGTCGTTGACCGGCCCATGGATGATCCCTCTGATCAGACGGGCTTCTCCCGGATCCACGCCGCGCGCGGCGCCGTTTTCGTACTCGTCGTAGAGCTTGCCGGCGTGCGCTTGAACGCGCTCAAGCAGGTAATCCAGCTCGCGTTCGGCCGCCCGGGCGTTGATTCCGATGGTGGCGCCAAACGCAATGGCACTGCCGCGACTCACCTGCTTGTAGGACACCCCGCCCGGAGGCGTAACGGGCACATCGTCCCCCCACGCATTGCCTGCCGCGTAGATGCTGGTACAGATCAAGTCGTAGTGCGGCGCCAATACCCATCCGTCCGGCCCGCCGAGGAAGCTGAGATTCTTCAGGTGCGCGTCGGAGTTGCCCGTGATCAGGTTGAACAGCCACCACCGGTAAAGTCGGGCGCGCGTGTCGGCTTTATGTACGCAACGTTCGATGAGCGCAGTCAATGCCGCCGACGTCGCTTCCCTGTATTTGAATACTGCGTCCAGGGAGAGCATCTGGCACGCGTCCAGCACCGGCAGACGTTCGACCGGTGTCCGGAAGGTACGATCAAAGCGCCGCACCAGATATACGGCCTCGGGAACGCGTCGAATGGTCACTTCCGCCGCATCCATTCCTACCGCCGATGCCAGTCGCATCACAAACCACTCGTTGATGGTGGTCTGCCAGTAATGGTCCGGCTGCGGGTGATCCGGCTTGAGGATGTGAGTGGAAGGCTCGGATCCTACCGGTTCGAAAATGCCTTCCTCCAGCACTGTCACGGCAAGCTTGTGCTGCGCACCCGCCAGCGACATGCGTTTGGGCGCGTCATGGCTCAAGGGAACCTGGGGCAGGCGCCGGATTCGCTCGGAGAGGGCTTCATCGCTCAACGGCTGGAGGCTGGCAGGCGAAATGCCTTCACCCTCGGGCAGCAGCGTCAGGGCTCCTGCTGATTCGCGGCCGTAGAATTGCAGCAAGCCGAAGTTGTCGGCAGCATCCACGCGCGCATCCTGCGCGAGGAGGACCTTCGCGCCTTCCTCTGGCAGCAGGTTGCTGAAAAACCACTGGACCGGTCGGAGCGATGCTCCGTCGAGGATGGAACCTTGTGAGCGGCGAATGGCGGGTGACAGGTCGCCCCCTTCCCACGCTGGTTCGTAGTCGAACCGCCAGATATTCCCCTCTTCGGAGAGCCGACCTACCAAGGCTGTATCCAGCCACACGCACAGCAGGCGCCGCGAGGATGCGTTCACTTGGCACCGGACCGCGTTGATTTGGGTTCCATGACCGCGTCCGGGACCTGCAGCGTGACTTTGATTCCCAGCTCATCCAGCGCGCGGAGCACTCTGCCCAGCTGCACCGAAGGCTTCCCGCGCTCCGCATCGCGCATGAAGACATGGCTGGAGTCGATGTATGCGGCCAGATCGTCCTGGCGGATCCCTTGGTTGCGGCGGACACGGCGGATGATCTCGCCGATGTCTTCAGGGGTTTTCACTTTGATGTCGATCACGACGGTCGCTACCGAATCTAAGCAGTTGTTTCTATCATGCTGGGCAATGAAGGTGTTTGCAATGGCTTCTAAGTAATTGTTTCGAAATGGCAGGGAATGGACGCAAAGAGCATTCCAACGAAACAATAGCTTCGAAATCGACAGGCTGTACCCAATATGGGTATGTCAGCGTCGCGGATAGCAGAAGCCCCGCTTGCGCGGGGCTTCTGGTTTGCCAGGCAGGGCCTGGCACTACGCCGGTGGGTGGCGGGAGTGGCCCGGCGCCTGAATCAGGCGAACGGGTCCTGCAGGACCATGGTGTGGTCGCGGTCCGGGCCGGTGGAGACGATGCTGACCGGGCAGCCCGCCAGCTCTTCCAGCGCGCGCAGGTAAGCGCGGGCGGCCGCCGGCAGCTTGTCCCACTCGGTGATGCCGTGGGTGTTCTCGTTCCAGCCCGGGAACTCCAGGTACACCGGGGTGCACTCTTCCCAGCCCTGTGCGTCCAGCGGCGCGTATTCGGTGCGCTTGCCACGGTATTCGTAGGCGATGCAGACCTTCAGCTTTTCCATGCCATCCAGCACGTCCAGCTTGGTGATGCACAGGCCGCTGATGCCGTTGATGGCCACGGCGCGCTTGAGCGCGACGATGTCCATCCAGCCGCAGCGACGCGGACGGCCGGTCGAGGCGCCGTACTCGGCACCACGGTCGCGGATGCCCTGGCCGATCTCGTCGTCCAGCTCGGTCGGGAACGGGCCGCCGCCGACGCGGGTGGCGTAGGCCTTGGCGATACCCAGCACGTAGTCGATCGCGTCCGCGCCGACGCCGGCGCCGGCCAGCGCGCCGCCGACGGTGGTGTTGGAACTGGTGACGTACGGGTAGGTGCCGTGGTCGATGTCCAACAGCGCGCCCTGGGCGCCTTCGAACAGCACGCGCTTACCCTGCTTGCGCAGGTCGTGCAGGATGCCGGCCACGTCGGACTTCATCGGCTGGACGTATTCGCCGAAGGCCAGTGCTTCGTCGTAGGTCTTCTGGAAGTCGACGGCGTCGGTCTTGAGGTAATTGGTCAGTACGAAGTTGTGGTAATCCAGCGCGGTGCGCAGGAGCTCTTCGAGCTGGGCCGGGTAGTGCAGGTCGGCGATGCGGATGCCGCGACGCGCCACCTTGTCTTCATATGCCGGGCCGATGCCACGGCCGGTGGTGCCGATCGCCTTGCCGCCGGCAGCGCGTTCGCGCGCCTGGTCCAGGGCGATGTGGTACGGCATGATCAGCGGCGCGGCCGGGGAGATCTTCAGGCGCGAACGCACTTCCACGCCGGAGGTTTCCAGCTCGGCGATTTCCTTCTGCAGGGCCGCCGGGGAGATCACCACGCCGTTGCCGATCAGGCACAGCGCGTCTGCACGCAGGATGCCCGACGGGATCAGGTGCAGCACGGTCTTCTTGCCATTGATGACAAGCGTGTGGCCGGCATTGTGGCCGCCCTGGAAGCGCACGACGGCGCCGATTTCCTCGGTGAGCAGATCGACGATCTTGCCCTTGCCCTCATCGCCCCACTGGGCACCCAACACGACAACTGACTGACCCATGACGGGTAACTCCTCGTTTTTTTTGCGGCCATCGGGGCCGCGGGTTTGGGACCGTGACAAGGCGCGGTTCGGCGCGGGGTGGCAGGCTCCAGCGGGGAGCGCGCCGGCGACGAGGTGCCCGGACACGGAAAAAGCCGGACGAGGTGCTCTGGAACAGAGGGCCCGACCGGCTTTTGTGCATTATCCGGGTTTCCGGGGGCGCATGCCACCCCATCCGGCCAGACCTTCATCCTGCGTACCGCGGTGGGGTTGACTTGGAGCCGGCCAGCGGCCGGCACTACTGCGGTTTGGGGCCGGCTGCGCCGGCCCCAACCCTTAACGATCGTTCTTGAGGTACTGCAGGAACGGGTCGTTCTTGTCCAGCACGATGACGCCGTTGCCGTCGGTCATGGAGTTCCGGTAGGCCTCCAGGCTGCGGTAGAACGAGAAGAACGACGGATCGGCCGAGCCGGCCTTGCCGTAGATCTGGGCCGCTTCGGCATCGCCGGCACCGCGCAGGCGCTGGGCGTCGCGTTCGGCCTCGGCCACGATCACGGTGCTCTCGCGATCCGCCTGGGCACGGATGGTGAGCGACTGTTCCTCACCCTCGGCACGCAGCTTGGCGGCTTCCTGCTTGCGCTGGGCGCGCATGCGCTCGTACACGTCATTGATCACCTGGCTGTCGGTCGGCAGGTCGATCTGCTTGATGCGCAGGTCGATGATGTGCATGCCCAACCCCTTCACCGCCTCGTTGATGCCGGTCAACTGCCCGGCGATCAGTTCGCTGCGGTCGCCGGACACCAGCTGCTGCAGCGAACGCGAGTTGATCTGGTTGCGCAGCGAGTCGGTGATGATCGGGGCCAGGCGCGCATCGGCAACGCTGGCGTCGCCACCCGTGGCGCGATAGTAATCGCGCACGTTGGAGATGTAGCCAATGGCGAAGAAGTCGACGCTGACGTCCTTCTGCTCGGCGGTGAAGTAACGCGCCGGGGCCGTGGCCAGCACCTTCAGGCGACGGTCGAACACGCGCACCGTTTCGACCAGCGGCACCTTGAAGTGGATGCCGGGCTTGATGTCCGCACGCACCACCTTGCCCAGGTTCAGCACCATCGCGGTCTGGTCCTCACGGACCACGAACACCGACCCCAGCAGGGCCAACAGCGTGGCGACGGCCAAGCCGATCCACAGCGAACTCTTCATCGGATGGCTCCTTCACGACCGCTCGGTCGCGTGGTGGGGCGCTCGGCATTGCGTACGCCATCCACCGGCGTACTGGCCGGCAGCGACGGCATCATCACTTCCGGGGTCACCAGCGGGGTGGCACTGCCGGCCGCGGCGTTGCCGGCACGGTTGTCGGGCATCGGCACGTAGATCAGCTGACGGCCATCGCCGCCGATGACCTTGCGGTTCTCCGACAGCACCTTTTCCACGGTTTCCAGCCAGAGGCGCTTGCGGGTAACGTCCGGTGCGTCCTTGTAC
This sequence comes from Stenotrophomonas sp. KH_036_B, assembly GCF_057839485.1. Taxonomy (NCBI): domain Bacteria; kingdom Pseudomonadati; phylum Pseudomonadota; class Gammaproteobacteria; order Lysobacterales; family Lysobacteraceae; genus Stenotrophomonas; species Stenotrophomonas sp. KH_036_B. The sequence goes on from NZ_CM174491.1 coordinate 3,196,876, forward strand.
TGGACCTGCAGCATGCTGAAGCGTTCGGCATCACCCTGGGCGCGGGCCACGGCAGCCTGCTTGTAACCCTCGGCGGTGGTACGTGCGCGCGAGGCCTGGCCACGGGCTTCGGGCACCACCTTGGCGGCGTAGGCCTGGGCTTCGTTGATCAGGCGTTCCTTGACCTGCTGGGCACCGTTGACCTCGTCGAAGGCCGGCTTGACCTCCTCCGGCGGACGGGCATCGGGCAGGGTCAGGCCGGTCACGACCAGGCCGGTGCGATACGCCTTGAGCGCGGCCTGCAGGCGTTCCTGCGCGACCACCGCCAGCGGGCCACGGTTGTTGAGCACGGCGTTGAGGTCGGCGCGGCCAACCTGCTCGCGCACGGCGCTCTGCGCGGACTGCTCGAGCACCTGGTCGGCCGAGACCGAACCAAACAGGTACAGGCGCGGATCGTCGATGCGGTACTGCACGTTGAGCGACACGCGCACGATGTTCTCGTCGCGGGTCAGCACCGGCACTTCGCTGCTGAAGGTCTTGATCTGGGTCGCGTTGACCTTGGTCACCGACTCGATCGGCCACGGCAGCTTGAAGTTCGGGCCCGGCTGCAGGATCCGCGAGAACTGGCCGAAGCGCAGCACCACGCCACGTTGCTGTTCGCCGATCAGCTGGAAGCTGGAGAACAGCAGCAGCAGAACCACCGCCACCGCCACCCAACGCAGGATGCCGCCGTCGAACAGGTCCTTCAGCGGTCCAGGCAAGCCGCCCCAACCCCCTCCGCCACCGCCGCCGCCGCGGGGCCCGAACGGCCCTCGTCGATTCTCGTCGGGGCCTTGTCCGCCCTTGTTGCCGCCGGGTGTGTTCCAGGCCATGCACGCTCCATCAGTAAAGGTTGCCTGCGGGCCATTCCCGCACCGTCAACCGTTGAATCCCGCCCGATTCTACTAGATGGGGCTGACCGACAGGATTGGAAGGGGCAACGACCGACAGGACGCGATTCATCACCGGCCCCGGACCGGCCCCGCTCCCTTGCGGCGTCGCTTGGTAAGGTGGAGCCCCCCATTTCAAGGCCTTCCCATGGCGATCCCCGACCCGTTCACCGCCTTCCGCATCCACCAGGACGACCGGGGCCATCACAGTGGCCTGGAGTCGATCGGACTGGACCAGCTCAACCCGGGCGAGGTGGTGGTCCGCGCCGAATGGTCGTCGGTGAACTACAAGGACGCACTGGCAGGCACCGGCAAGGGCAGGATCCTGCGCCGCTTCCCGCTGGTGGGCGGGATTGACGTGGCCGGCACGGTGGTCGCCTCGACGGACCCGGCCTGGCGCGAAGGCGATGCGGTGCTGGCCACCGGCTGCGGACTCAGCGAGACCCGCGATGGCGGCTACAGCCAGTATGTGCGGCTGGAATCGAGCGCGGTGATCGCCCGCCCCCCCGCGCTCAGTGCGCGCGAGGCCATGATCCTGGGCACCGCCGGCTTCACCGCCGCGCTGGCGCTGCTGCGCATGGTGGACAACCGGCTGACCCCGGCGCACGGCCCGTTGGCGGTGACCGGGGCCACCGGTGGCGTGGGGTCGCTGGCGGTGGACATCTTCAGCCGCGCCGGGTTCGAGGTGCATGCGATCAGCGGCAAGGCCGACCAGGTGGCATACCTGCGCGGGCTCGGCGCCCGCGAGGTGCTGCCGCGCGACGCCCTTGCCACGACCCGCCCGATGGAGTCGGCGCGTTTCGGCGGCGGCCTGGACAACGCCGGCGGCCCGATGCTGGCCAGCCTGCTCGCCCAGACCGTGCCGTACGGCAGCGTGGTCAGCGCAGGCCTGGCCGCCAGCCCGGCACTGGACATGACCGTAATGCCCTTCATCATCCGCGGCGTGTCGCTGCTGGGCGTGTCGTCGTCGTCGGCACCGCGCACGCTGCGCGAACAGGTCTGGGACATGCTGGGCGGTGCATGGAAGCCCCACCATCTCGACACGATCTGTACCCGCGAGATCGGCCTCGACGGGCTGCCAACGGTGTTCGACGGCATGCTGGCAGGCGGCTCGCTGGGCCGTACCGTGGTGCGGATCGACTGAGCGTTGCAGCTGGGCGACGGACGGCGCGGTGGATGCTTCACGCTGACACGGGCGCGGCACTACACTGCGAGCATCACATGGGGAACAACATGGCACGGATTCTGATCGTCGACGATTCACCGTCGCAGCAGCTGGGCATCAAGCGCATCGTCGAAAAACTGGGGCATGAGACGTTGACCGCTGAAAATGGCGCAGCCGGCGTGGAAGTGGCCAAGGCCGAGCTGCCCGACCTGGTGCTGATGGACGTGGTCATGCCCGAGCTCAACGGCTTCCAGGCGACCCGCACGTTGTCGCGCGAACCGACCACCAAGCACATTCCGGTGATCCTGGTGACCACCAAGGACCAGGACACCGACCGCATGTGGGGCATGCGCCAGGGCGCCAAGGCCTACATCACCAAGCCGTTCTCCGAAGACGAACTGTCCGAGGTGCTGGAGCGGGTGTTCAGCAGCCAGGAACCGCCGGCGGCCTGATCGCAGGCGAAGGACGTACCGACCCTGGTCGGTACGCCGCATCCCTCATATCTTCTCGCCGAAGGCCTTGGCCAACGCACGGTAGGCCTTCTTCTGCGCCTCGTCGGTGGGCACCGGGGCGATGATCTCCAGCTCCACGATCTGGTCGCCGTCGGGATTGCCCGGCAGGCCACGACCCCGCAGCCGCAGCTTGCGACCGGCATCCGAACCGGCCGGCACCTTCAGCTCCACCGCGCCGCCGAGCGTGGGCACGCTGATCGAGGTGCCCAGCGCCGCCTGCCATGGGGCGACATCCAGCGTATACAGAATGTTGCGACCATCCACCTCGAACTGCGGGTGCGCGGCATATTCCACTTCGAGCAGCAGATTGCCGCCGTTGGTGCCCTGCCCGGTCAGCCGGATCACCTGGCCGGGGCGGATGCCCTTGGGCACGCGCACGTCGAGCTGCTTGCCGTTGACCGTGATGCGCAGGCTGTCGCCACCGTAGGCCGCCTCCAGCGGCACCGACAGCTTGGCACGGGTGTCGCGGATCGGCTGGGGACCCGCGCCGGCGCCGCCGAAGCCACTGGCCCGGCCGCCACCGCCGCCGCGCTGGCGCGCGAACAGACTCTCGAAGAAGTCGCTGAAGCCGCCGCCCGCACCGCCACCGAACGTTTCCTCGAAATCAAAGCCCTGCGCCCCGCCGTAATTGGGCGGCGCATGAAACTCTTCGCCCGGGCGGTAACCCTGCGCTTTGAGCTGGTCGTAGGCGGCGCGCTTCTGCGGATCACGCAGGGCCTCGTAGGCCTCGTTGACCGCTTTGAACGTATCTTCCGCACCGGCCTCCTTGCTCACGTCCGGGTGGTACTTGCGCGCCAGCCGGCGGTAGGCGGTCTTGATCTCGGCATCGCCCGCGCTGGGTTCCACGCCGAGCGTTGCGTAGTAGTCCTTGAATTCCATCCATACACCTCGAATAAGTTCGGCCACCCGCGCCGGCGGGCACCGTCCGCGCAATTCTAGCGGCTGGCGGCGCGCCTGCCGTGATCCGGGGATGATCCTGCGCAATGCGGCGGCCCCATCACCCGGGCAGGGTCATCGGAACAGGGACCCGCGCCGTATCCGCCCGCCCCTCGAAGATGGGCGTGCACGCACCGTTTTCAACGTTTTGACGCCACCCTCCCATGCCGCTCACTACCCTGCCGGTGAACCAGGAGCTTCCATGACCATCCAGATTGGCGACCGTATTCCCGAAGTCACGCTCAAGCGGATCCGCGAAGGCATGGAGACCCTGGACACCCATGCCCTGTTCGACGGTCGCAAGGCCGTGCTGTTCGCCGTGCCCGGCGCCTTCACCCCGACCTGTTCGGCCCGCCACCTGCCTGGCTACGTCGAGCACTTCGCCGACTTCCGCCACCGCGGCATCGACGTGTTCTGCATGGCGGTCAACGACCCGTTCGTGATGAAGGCCTGGGGCGAGAGCCAGCAGGTGCCCGACGGGCTGCAGCTGCTGTCGGACGGCAACGGCGAATTCACCCGCGCACTGGGCCTGGAAATGGACGCCAGCAGCTCGGGCATGGGCCTGCGCTCGCGTCGTTTCGCGCTGTATGTCGACGACGGCGTGGTGCGCGCAACCTTCATCGAAGCGCCCGGCACGTTCGAGGTGTCTTCGGCCCAGTACGTGCTGGAGCATCTGCCCAGCTGACCCCCACGCAACAAAGGAAACCGGCCAGCCATGTCAAAGCCAGCCAAACAGACGTCACAGACCCGCCCCACCAGCCCCTCCCCGGACGCTTCACGGCCACCCGGCATCAGCGACACCGCGACGCTGCGCGAGAAGGCGCGCAAGGACATCGAGGATGGCGCGATCACCTCCAGCTACAGCGCCGACCGCGAGGCGGTGATCAAGCTGCTCAACGATGCGCTGGCCACGGAATACGTGTGCGTGCTGCGCTACTACCGCCACTACTTCATGGCGAAGGGCATGCTGGCCGACGCGGTCAAGGGCGAATTCCTTGAGCATGCTCAGCAGGAACAGGCGCACGCGGGCAAGCTGGCCGAGCGCATCGTGCAGCTCGGTGGCGAACCGGACCTCAACCCGGACACGCTGACCGCGCGCTCGCACGCGGAGTACAAGGAAGGCACGGACCTGCGCGACATGGTCCGCGAGAACCTGATCGCCGAGCGCATCGCCATCGACAGCTATCGCGAGATGATCAACTTCGTCAGCGACAAGGACACCACCACCAAGCGCATCCTGGAAGAAATCCTGGCACAGGAAGAAGAGCACGCCGACGAATTCGCCGACCTGCTGGAAGGCTGGATCGGCGAGTAGTGCCGGCCGCTGGCCGGCTCCTCGCACGACCAGACGCGCATCAGGATGCCGGCCGCTGGCCGGCTCCTCGCACGACCAGACGCGAATCAGAATGCCGGCCGCTGGCCGGCTCCTCGCACGACCGGACGCGAATCAGAATGCCGGCCGCTGGCCGGCTCCTCGCACGACCGGACGCGCATCAGAATGCCGGCCGCTGGCCGGCACTGGCTACCGCACTATGCGGAAGCGCACCTGGGTCCAGGCACCGTCGGCGGCCAGCGCGGTCAGGGTGTGTTCGCCCACCTCGTCGAAGTCGCGGCGGAAGGTACGTGCGCCCTCGGTGCGTGCGATCCAGCGGTCGTCGAGCAGCCAGTCCACCGGCTGCTCGCTGCCCAGTGCACGGAGCTGCAGGCGCACGCCATGTTCGGCATTCGGCGCGCGCGCCAGCGTGGCCCGGTCGTTGAGTCCTTCGATGTGCAGGCTGCCGGCACTGCTGCGCCCGTCGTCCCGGCAATCCGGCGACAGCGCGGGCAACTGCGCGGCCTGCCGCTGTGCCTGCGGCAGCCACGGCGAGACCAGCGCAGGCCAGCGCGCGATCTCGCGGGACACGGCCTCGTGCGGCAGCGTGCACTCCGGCGACAGCCGCAGGCCGCTGCGGGCGTCCACCTCGAAGCGCTGCCGACCGGCCTGCCACAGGCGCGCGTCGCGTTCGGCGAAGGTGGGCGGCACCACGTCGTCCAGCACGAAGGCCTGCAGCCGGCGCTGGCACAGCGCGGGCGGGATGGCGTCGGCCCGCTCGCCGGTGGGCCAGCACACCTCGGCCTGCGACACATTGGCCGGCATCGGCGCGGCGCTGGCGTCGCCACTCTGCCGCGGCAGGCTGTCCACCACTTCAAACATCAGCGGCAGCGCGGTCACGGCACCGTACTGGCCAGGCAGCGGGGTGCCGTCCGGTCGCCCCACCCAGACCCCCACGGTGTAGTGGCGGGTGGTACCGATCGCCCACGCGTCGCGGTAGCCGTAGCTGGTGCCGGTCTTCCAGGCCACGCGCGGACGCCCGGTGACGTCGAACGTGCCCGTGCCATACCCGGGGCGCGGATTGGATTCGAGCACCTCGCGGGTGATCCACGCCGCACCCGGTGACATCAGCCGACGCTCGATCACCGGGTCCTGCGCGGTATAGCGCACGCGCCCGGCGATGCCATTGCGGTTGAACGCGGCGAACGTTCCCACCAGGTCCTCGAGCCGCGCCCCGGTGCCGCCCAGGATCAGCGACAGGTTGGGCGCGCTGCCATGCGGAAACCGCAGGTTGATGCCGGCATGCGACAGGCGCGCGGCGAACCGCGCCGACCCGACACGATCCAGCAGGTCCACGGCCGGCACGTTCAGCGACAGCCGCAATGCAGTGGCCGCGCTGACCGGCCCGTTGAAGGCGGCATCGAAGTTGCCGGGGCGGTACCCCGAGAAACTCTGCGGGGCGTCCACCATCAGGCTCTCGGAATGGATCAACCCGTCATCGACGGCCATCCCGTACAGGAAGGGCTTGAGGGTGGACCCCGGCGAGCGCCAGGCCTGCACCATGTCGACATGGCCCAGCCGCTGCTTGTCGCCGAAGGCCACCGAGCCCACGTAGGCGCGCGCCTCCAGGGTGCGGTTGTCCACCACCAGCAACGCCGCCGAGGTACGCTCGGGCAGCTGCGAGAAGTACGACGACACCCGTTCCTCCAGCGTGCGCTGCAGGCCGATGTCCAGCGTGCTCTGGATGCGCGCGGCACGTGGCTGGGCCGAATGCAGCCGCTGCGCCAGCAGCGCGGCGTGCAACGGCGGCTGCAGCGCGCGGGTGACCACCGCTTCAATGCGTGCATCGTCCACTTCCTCGCGCGACCAGACGCCGAGGGCGACCATGCGCTCCAGTACTTTGTCGCGCGCGGCCTGCGCCGCCTCCGGGTGGCGGTCCGGGCGCAGCCGGCTGGGCGACTGCGGCAGCACCGCCAGCAGCGCGGCTTCGGCGTGCGACAGGCGCGCCGCCGGCTTGCCCAGGTAGGCCCAGCTGGCCGCCTCCACGCCCTCGATGGTGCCGCCATACGGCGCGCGTTCCAGGTACAGCGCCAGGATATCCGCTTTGCCCAGGTGCAGCTCCAGCTGCACCGCACGCAGCAGCTGCTTGGCCTTGCCCCATGGGGTGCGGGTATGCGGGTCGAGGATGCGCGCGACCTGCATGGTCAGCGTGGAGCCACCGGAAACGATGCGCCGCTCCAGCACCCACTGTTTCCCGGCACGCAGCAGCGCCCACGGGTTGACCCCGGGGTGGCGCCAGAACCAGCGGTCCTCGTAGTTGAGCAGCGCCTGCAGGTACAGCGGCGAGACGCTGTTGGCGCTGGCCGGGTAGCGCCACACGCCATCGGCATCGGCAAACGCGCGCAGGGGCGTGCCATCGCGCGCCACCACCAGCGTGCTGGTATCGCGCTGTCTCGGCAGTGGTGGTGGAAACGCCAGGTCCAGCACCAGCAGCACCGCCAGCAGCCCGGCAGTGCCCCAGCGCAGCGCACGCCACCACCAGGGTCGCGACGGCATGCGCGCGTGCATGAAAGAAGGGAACGTCATCGCAGCGATACCCGCAACGCGGACCCCGGCGCAGGCCGGGGTCCGCCAAGGATCAGGGCTGGACCACCGTCAGGGTGGTCGGGTTGCTGCGCCCCACCCCGCGCAGGTCCGGACGGTACATGTCTTCGACCAGCGGCGGTGGCACGGTGTAGGTGCCCGGCGTGACCGCACGCACCAGGTAGAACACCTTGGCGGTGCTGCCGCGCGAGAGCTTGAGCGCGGCCACGTAGCGGTCGTCGCGGAACTCTTCGTGGCGCACGGTGGCCGCTTCGCCGCGGTCGTTCACGGCCAGGCCGTCCACCACCACGTCGGCCCACTGCTTGGCATCGCCCAGGTTGAAGTTCTCGATCTCCAGGCCGGCCGGCAGCAGGTCGGTGAGCAGTGCATCGGGCATGTCCACGTTCGGGGTGACGCTGACCCGCACGATCAACGCCTCGCCTTCCTTCAATGCACGTGGGGTCCACGGCTTGCCATCGGTGGTGTACCAGGTGCGCTCCACGCCCAGCGTGCGGCTGTCAGGCTCCGGCGCGGTGCGCGGGATGCCGGCCACTTCCAGGCTGGCGAACATCGGCGGCTCGCCCTGCGGGCTGAACCGCACGCCCTTGGCCAGCGCGGCGTAGTCGAAGCTGCGGCCGAACATGCGGCGTGCGGCAATGGCTTCCACCTCCCCGCCGATGGCCAGCTCGCCGGACACCTGCTTCGTCTGGTTCGCGGCCAATGCCTTGCCCAGGCGGGCGATGGCTACCTGTTCCTGGGTGCTCAGCCACATCCAGCCGCTGTTGCGGCGTGCGTCCAGCGCGCGCCCCAGTTCCACCGCACGGGCGTCGTAGGCGGGCTTGGCCAGCTTGCGTTCGTGCAGCAGCGCGATCATCAGTGCATCGTCGCGCACGGCGCTGCCGTAATCGCCGAAGTACTGCGGGCGTTCGCTGCTGGGCTTGGCGAAGCCGGCCGCGATGGCCGCATCGCCACGCTTGCGATCGCCCTGCAGCGACAGCGCGATGCCCAGGTGCACCATCGACAGGCCGGTAAGCGACTTGCCGCGCTCGTTGTCGTACAGCGCGCGCAGCGTGCCCAGCGGAGCACGGTTGACCCGTGCCAGCACGTAACCGGAGTACGCCTGGTTGGCAAACTTCAGGTTCTCGCGGCGGTCTTCACCGTAGAACTGGTTGCCGCCGGAGAGCAGGTCTTCGCTGAGGCGGTTGAGCGCCTTCTGCAGGACGGTGTCGGGCACCGCGAAGCCGGCGTCCTTGGCATCCAGCAGGAACTCGGTGATGTACGGGGTCAGCCACGGGTTCACGTAGCCGTCGTCGCCCCACATCGAGAAGTTGCCGTTGGACACCTGCATCGAGGCCAGTCGGCCGAACGCACCTTCCATGCGCTCGCGGCGGGTCTTGGCGTCCAGGCCATCGGCACCGAGCATGGCCGAGGTGGCTTCATCGAGCATCAGCGCGGCATAGCCCTTGCTGGTGGTCTGCTCGGCGCAGCCGTACGGGTACTTCAGCGCACCGTCGAGGGCGCTGGCGAACGGAATCGGCGGCAGCGCGCTGACCAGCATGCGTGCGGTCACCGAGTCGTTCATCAGGCCATCGGCCAGGGCGGTGTCCATGCTGACGTCGGCCAGCGGGTCCAGCGTGCGCGTCTGTGCACGCAGCACCTGCGGCCAGGCGGCACGCACCGGCAGGTCATAGCGGCGGTCGACCTTGAAGCCGTTGCCGTCCACCCGCACCCGCACCTTGGCCACGGTATAGCCTTCGCGCGCCACCAGCGGGAAGCTCAGCGTGCTCTTGGCATCGGCGTTGAGCTTGAGCGTGCGGCTGGGCTCACCCAGCGTGAGCGGCCCGATGCCGTCGACCTGCACCTTGAACTCGCCCGGCTTGCCGGTGAAGTTCTGCACGTCCAGCGTGACCGTGCTGCGGTCGCCCGGCGCCAGCACGCGCGGCATGCTGGCCTCGGCCAGGATCGGCGCGCGCACCACGGTTTCCATGTCGCGCTTGCCGTACTGGTCATCGGAATACACCAGCGCGGAGATGCGCAGGGTGCCGTTGAAGTCCGGCACCTTCAGCGCGATGCGCGCGATGCCCTTTGCATCAAGCTTCACCGGCCCGGAGAACAGGTCCACGGTCTGCACCCGCGCGGTGGGCCGCTTGGCCTGCGGCAGGGCCGCCAGCGCCATGTCGCCACCGAACTTGAGCTTGCCGCTGCTGCCGTCGAAGCTTTCGATGACGCGGCTGTAGATGTCATAGGCATCCACGTCCAGGCGCCGCTGCGCGAAGAAGTGGCCCGCCGCGTCCGGTACCGGGAAGCGGGTGATGTTGAGGATGCCCACGTCCACCGCGGACACGGTGACATGCGCCAGCTTGCCCGCCAGCTGCGGCGCGCTGACCGTGACCGGCAGCGTCTGCTCGGGCCGCATCTGCTTGGGCGCGGACAGGCCCACGGCCACCTGGCGTGCCTTGCGGTCCATCGGCACGTGCACCACGCCGACCGCGCGGGCCGGGGTGATCTTGCTCGGCGCGCTGCCCCCGCGGAACACCAGCGCGGTGATGTAGACGTCGTGGCGTTCCCACTCGGCGGTGACCGGAATGTCGAACGTGCTGCCGGGCTTGGCGTCGATCTCCTGCACGTACAGCATCCTGTCGCTCTCCACCATCAGCACGCCCTTGCCGGCGTGCGGCGGGGTGACGGTGACGCGCACCTTGTCGCCGGCCTTGTAGCCGGTCTTGTCCAGGCCCAGCTTGACCTTGTCGGGGCGTGCATCCAGGCCGCGGTTCTCGTCGTTCCAGCTCCAGCCGGCGTTGAACGGGTAGCGGCTGGTCAGGCCGGTGGCCGGGTCGAACACATCCAGCCGGTACTCACCCCACTCCACCGGGAAGTCGATGCCCACGGCCGCACTGCCGGCGTCGACGGTGCGGGTTTCCTTGTTCTCGAAGCGGCGGCTGAAATCGTAGTCCCAGCGGTTTTCATTGAAGGTCCAGTGGTAGTCGCGCAGCTCGCGCACCAGGGTGACCTTCAGCCCCTTGGCCGGCTGCGGCTTGCCGGCCGCATCCACGCGCATCAGCTCGAAGCGCGCGTTGCTGTTGGCATCGGCGCCATCGTCGGGGTTGAACAGCGGGCGCACGCCCACCAGCACCGGGGCGGGCCACATCACCCGCTTCAGGGTGCGGCTGACGGTGCGGCCGCCGGTCTCGTATACGCTGCCGGACAGGACCACGGCGATCGGCGCGCTGGCCTTGACCTCGGCCGGCAGCTCCACGTCCTGGCGCAGCGTGCCGTCGGCCGGGAACTCGGTGTCGATCACATCGCGCGCTTCGCGCGGCAGGTCCAGGGTGGGGTCGCCGAAGAAGTAGCCCGGCAGCGATTCCACCGGCGACTGCTCGGCCGCCACCGCCAACCGCGCGGTGAAGCGGTTGCCGTCGGCAGGCGCGCCGTACAGATACGCCGCGTCGGCCTGCAGCTTCAGCGGCTCACCCGGCTTGAGGGTTTTCTGCGCGCTGTCCAGGTCCAGCTTCATGCGCTCGGGCAGGAACTCCTCGATGCGCAGGGTCATGCCCTGGATGGCTTCCTTGCTGGCCGGATTGGTGCGGAACTCCACCTGCCAGCGCCCGGTCGGGGCGTCCACCGGGATGGTCTGCTCGAAGTTCAGGTAGCCCTGCTCGCCCGGCTGCAGGCGGGTCTCGCGGAAGGTCTTGCCGTCAGGCTGCTTCAGACGCAGGAACACCGGCTGGGGCTTGACCGGCTTGCCGTCGTTGTCGCGCAGCAGCGCGGAGATGCGCACGGTCTCGCCCGGGCGGTACAGATCACGCCCGGACCAGGCGAACACGTCGAACCAGGCGTTGTCGCGGCCGGCCACGGCGAATTCGCTCAGGTCCAATGCCGGCTGGTTGAACGGCAGCATCGAGGTGTCCGGGCCGCTGCTGGCGATCAGCACGTGGCCTGCGTCCAGGGTGTAGTTCAGCAGTGCGTTGCCGTTGCCGTCGGTGGCGCCCTTGAGCACCACCTCGCCCTTGGCATCCAGGATGCGCAGGTCGATCTTCTTCAGTGCCGCGCCGCTCTGCAGCGATGCGGTATGTACGAACAGCTTGTCCTTGTAGGCACGGGTGTGCAGGCCGATGTCGCTGACGGTGAAGAACGCCGTATCGAATTCGCTCTCGAACGAGCCGCTGCGCTTCATCACGGCGAAGTACAGGCCGGGCTCCTGCAGCTCCTTGATGTCCTGGGTGGGCAGGTAGGTCAGCACGCGCTCGTTCTGCTTGCCGCCCAGCACGAAGCGGTTGACGTAGACCGGCTCGGCCAGCTCCGACATCGGCGACTTGTCGCCATACTCGCTGTCCAGTTCCCAGCTGCCACGGCGTCCGCCACGCTGGTACTGGCTGAAGAAACCGGGCAGCGACTTCTCGCGTACGCGCAGGAACTCCACGTCCACTTCCTTCACGTTGACCGACACCACCGGCAGGCCCCGGCTCTCGCGCGCCGGCAGCACGCTGCCCTGCGAGGCGAAGCCGGCCACCGGCTTGAGCTCGCCGCTGAATACCTTCTGGCGCAGCTCCTTGCCCAACCGGCTGCCGTCGGCGGCCAGCAGGTCCGGGGAGACGATCAGGCTGTATTCCTTGGCCGCCTCGACGAACGGATAGCGCAGGGTCTTGCCGTCATCGGACAGCGACCAGCTGCTGTCCTCGGTGCCGACCTTCTCGCCGAAGCGCACGAGCGTGTCGAAGTCCTGGGTACCGACCAGCGGGCGCGAGAACTCCAGCGCCAGCGACAGGCCGTCGCTCGTCTGGTCGGGGAAGGCCCGCACCAGGGTGAACTCGGTGACCGCCTCGGCCTTGGCCGCGATCGGGTCGCCGGACGCGGTCGGCAGCTGTCCGCTGTCGTTGCGCTTGCAGCCGCCGATCCCCAGCGCCAGGCCGGCAACGAGCGCCACGCCAAGGATTCCTTTCCAGCCCCATTGCCCGACTCGACTGCGCGTAGCCATGACGTCACTCCTTGATCAAGGCGACCATTATAGGGTCCGGCCCGACACGCGCGGCCACCTCCGGTACGACCGACCGTTGCTCGGCCTCGCCACCGATCAACCGGCCACGTACAACGCCACGTACTCCTGCACCGGCATGGCCTCCAGCACCACCGGGTCCAGCGAGGCGTCCAGGATGCGGCGCTGCTGGACGGTCGGGAACGTGGCGGCCAGGTGCGCGCGGAACTTGTCCTCCAGCCGTGGAATGCCTTCGGCGCGGCGGCGGGCATGGCCGAGCGGGTACTCCACGGTCGCCTCCAGGCCGCCGCCATCGACGAACCGGATCTCCAATCCGTTGGCGATGCTGCGCTTGTCCGGGTCGAGGTAATCGGCGGTGAAGCGCGGCTCCTCCACGCAGTGGATCTTCGCGCGCAGCGCGTCGATGCGCGGATCGGCGGCGACGTCGTCCTCGTAGTCCTCGGCCACCAGCCGGCCGAACAGCAGCGCGATGGCGACCATGTACTGCACGCAGTGGTCGCGGTCGGCCGGGTTCTGCAGCGGGCCGGACTTGTCGATGATGCGCAGGCAGGCCTGCTGGGTGCGCAGCGAGATGTGGTCGATGTCGTCGATGCGCCGGCCCTCCGCGCGCAGCCGGGCATGCAGCTGCATCGCCGCCTCCACCGCGGTCTGCCCATGGAACTCGGCCGGATAGCTGATCTTGAACAGCACGTTCTCCATCACGTAGCTGCCGTAGGCACGCTGGAAGCGGAACGGCTGCCCGCCGAAGGAGGCGTCGTAGAACCCCCAGGTCGGGGCGGTCAGCGCGCTGGGGTAGCCCATCTCGCCGGCGGCCGCCATCAGCGACAGCCGCACCGCGCGGCTGGTGGCATCGCCGGCCGCCCAGCTCTTGCGCGAGCCGGTGTTGGGCGCGTGCCGGTAGGTGCGCAGCGCCTGCCCGTCCACCCAGGCCAGCGACACGGCGTTGAGCATGCGCTCGCGGTCCAGCCCCAGCAGGTGCGCGACCACGGCGGTGGACGCGACCTTGACCAGCACCACATGATCCAGCCCGACGCGGTTGAAGGCGTTCTCCAGCGCCAGGCAGCCCTGTATCTCGTGGGCCTTGATCATCGCCACCAGCACATCGCGCATGGTCAGCGGCGGGCGACGCAGGGCCACGGCATTGCGGCTGAGCCAGTCGGCCGTGGCCAGGATGCCGCCCAGATTGTCCGACGGGTGGCCCCACTCGGCGGCCAGCCAGGTGTCGTTGAAGTCCAGCCAGCGCACCATCGCGCCGATGTTGAAGGCCGCCTGCACCGGGTCGAGTTCAAAGCGGGTGCCGGGCACGCGCGCGCCATTGACCACGTGGCTGCCGGGCACCAGCGGGCCCAGCAGCTTGCTGCACGCCGGGAAGGCCAGGGCGGCCAGGCCGCAGCCCAGCGTATCGATCAGGCAGTGGCGGGCGGTGGTGAACGCCAGCGGCGAGACGACCTTGTAGTCGCGTACGTAGTCGACGATGTCGGTCATGACCGCGTCCCATGCGACGCGGTCGTTGGCGGGAGGACTGGCTGGGGACATCGTCGCGCTCCTGGTTGGGCCGTCGGTTCCGCAGTGCAGCCGGGCAGAGCCCGGCGCTACGTCGTTCACGCCGGGACGCGGACGGCGCCCTCCATCAACACGCGTGCGCTGCGGCTCATGATGGCCTTGGTGACCGTCCACTGGCCGTCAACGAGGCGCGCCTCGGCGCCGACCCGCAGCGTGCCGGACGGGTGCCCGAAGGTCACCGCGCCACGCTCGCCGCCGCCGGCGGCCAGGTTCACCAGCGTGCCGGGGATCGCAGCGGCGGTGCCGATGGCCACCGCCGCCGTGCCCATCATGGCGTGGTGCAACTTGCCCATCGACAGTGCACGGGCGTGCAGGTCGATGTCACCCGCGGCGATCTGCTTGCCGCTGGACGACACGTAGTCCTGCGCGGGGGCAACGAAGGCCACCTTCGGCGTGTGCTGGCGGGTGGCGGCCTTTTCAATGCTGTCGATCAGGCCCATGCGCACCGCGCCATGCGCGCGGATGGCCTCGAAGCGGGCCAGCGCGGCCTTGTCGTCGTTGATCGCCGGCTGCAGCTCGGTGCCGGTGTAACCCAGGTCCGCCGCATTGAGGAAGATGGTGGGGATGCCCGCGGTGATCATCGTCACCTGGAAGCTGCCGACGCCGGGGACGTCCAGGGTGTCAACCAGGTTGCCGGTGGGGAACATCGAACCGCCCTCGCCTTCGCCGTCATCGGACGGATCGAGGAACTCGAGCGCGATCTCGGCCGCCGGGAAGGTCACCCCGTCCAGCTCGAAGTCGCCGATCTCCTGCACCTCCCCGTCCACGACCGGCACGTGCGCCAGGATGGTCTTGCCGATGTTGGCCTGCCAGATCCGCACGGTGCAGGTACCGTTGCGCGGAACACGCGTCGGATCGATGAAGCCGTTGCTGATCGCAAAGGGCCCCACGGCGGTGCTGAGATTGCCGCAGTTGCCACTCCAGTCCACGAACGCCGTATCGATGGAGACCTGGCCATACAGATAGTCCACGTCGTGATCCGGCACCGACGGCGCCGAGATGATCACGCACTTGCTGGTGCTGGAGGTCGCCCCGCCCATGCCGTCGGTGTGCTTGCCATACGGATCAGGCGAGCCGATCACGCGCATCAGCAGCGCATCACGCGCAGGTCCCGGGACCTGCGCGGCAAACGGCAGGTCCTGCAGGCGGAAGAAAACGCCCTTGCTGGTGCCACCGCGCATGTAGGTGGCCGGAATGCGGAGTTGGGGACGGTAGATCACGGTGCTTCCAGAATGGCTTGTTCAGAGAAAGGTGGCTGAGACCCATTGAAGCTATGCAGTACAACGCTGCGCAGGGCATGCTCGGCTTTGCGTTGCCGCCGCTGGCGAATCAGGTCGCGGATGTACTCGGATGTACTGAGATATCCACCCTCAACGACCTCGGAGCGGATGAAACTCTTTTGTTCGTCGGTCAGTGAAACATTGATGCTTTCCATCATGCCCCCGTTGACTATTTGGGAATGCCGGGTGCACCTCGCCGAGAACTTCGTACTCCGGGCGAGATGCACTCGAGTGAAGGCAAAGACTCTCACGCCACCTGCGAGGATTCCAGGAAGTCCTGCGCAAAACGCTGCAGTACTCCGCCGGCTTCGTAGATCGAGACCTCTTCGGCGGTGTCCAGGCGGCAGGTGACCGGCACGTTGAGCTGCTCGCCACTGCGGCGATGGATGACCAGCGTCAGGTCCGCGCGCGGCACGCGCTCGCCGACCACGTCGAAGGTCTCGGTGCCGTCGATGCCCAGCGACAGGCGGTTCACGCCCGGCTTGAACTCCAGCGGCAGCACGCCCATGCCGATCAGGTTGGTGCGGTGGATGCGCTCGAAGCCTTCGGCGGCGATCGCCTCCACGCCGGCCAGGCGCACACCCTTGGCGGCCCAGTCGCGCGAACTGCCCTGCCCGTAGTCCGCACCGGCAATGATGATCAGCGGCTGCTTGCGCTCCATATAGGTCTCAATGGCTTCCCACATGCGCATCACCTGCCCTTCCGGCTCCACGCGCGCCAGCGAGCCCTGTTTCACCTGACCGTCGACCACGACCATTTCATTGATCAGCTTCGGGTTGGCGAAGGTGGCACGCTGCGCGGTGAGATGGTCGCCGCGGTGGGTGGCGTAGGAGTTGAAGTCCTCCTCCGGCAGGCCCATCTTCGCCAGGTACTCACCGGCCGCACTGCTGGCCAGGATCGCATTGGACGGGGACAGGTGGTCGGTGGTGATGTTGTCGCCCAGCACCGCCAACGGGCGCATGCCACGCAGCGGGCGCTCACCGGCCAGCGCACCTTCCCAATACGGCGGGCGGCGGATGTAGGTGCTCTGCGGGCGCCACGCGTACAGCGGGCTGATCGGCGCGCCGTGTTCCACCTTGAAGGTGAACATCGGCTCGTAGACCTGGCGGAACTGCTCCGGCTTGACGCTGGCCGCGACCACCGCATCGATCTCCGCGTCGCTCGGCCACAGGTCCTTCAGCGTGATCGGGCTGCCGTCGGCGGCCACGCCCAGCGCGTCCTTCTCGATGTCGAAGCGCACCGTGCCGGCAATGGCGTAGGCCACCACCAGCGGCGGCGACGCCAGGAACGCCTGCTTGGCATACGGGTGGATGCGGCCGTCGAAGTTGCGGTTGCCCGACAGCACTGCCGTGGCGTACAGGTCGCGGTCGATCACTTCCTGCTGGATCTTCGGGTCGAGCGCACCGCTCATGCCGTTGCAGGTGGTGCAGGCGAAGCCGACGATGCCGAAGCCCATCTGCTCCAGCTCCCCGAGCAGGCCCGCTTCTTCCAGGTACAGCTGCACCGCCTTGGAACCGGGCGCCAGCGAGCTCTTCACCCACGGCTTGCGGGCCAGGCCCGCGCGGTTGGCGTTGCGCGCCAGCAGCGCCGCGGCGATGACGTTGCGCGGGTTGCTGGTGTTGGTGCAGCTGGTGATGGCAGCGATGATCACCGCACCGTCGGGCATCAGGCCCTGCTCCTGTTCAAGCTTGCCGGAGGCCAGCTTGCCCTCGTCGGCAATGCCGCGCGCGGCCAGTTCGCTGGTCGCCACGCGCTTGTGCGGGTTGGACGGGCCGGCCATGTTGCGCACCACGCTGGACAGGTCGAACTGCAGCACGCGCGGGTACTGGACCTGCGCCAGGTCGTCGGACCACAGGCCGGTGGCCTTGGCATAGGTTTCCACCAGCTGCACCTGGGCATCTTCGCGGCCGGTCAGGCGCAGGTAGTCCAGGGTCTGCTGGTCGATGGAGAACATCGCGGCGGTGGCGCCGAACTCCGGGGTCATGTTGGAGATGGTGGCACGGTCGCCGATGGTCAGCGCGGTGGCGCCCTCCCCATGGAACTCGATCCAGGCACCCACCACGCGCTGCTGGCGCAGGAACTCGGTCAGTGCCAGCACGATGTCGGTGCAGGTGATGCCCGGCTGCGGGCGGCCGGTGAGCTCCACGCCGATGATGTCGGGCAGGCGCATCCACGAGGCGCGCCCCAGCATCACGTTCTCGGCCTCCAGCCCGCCCACGCCGATCGCGATCACGCCCAGCGCGTCCACGTGCGGCGTGTGGCTGTCGGTGCCCACGCAGGTGTCGGGGAAGGCCACGCCGTCACGCACCTGGATCACCGGGGACATCTTCTCCAGATTGATCTGGTGCATGATCCCGTTGCCCGGCGGGATCACATCGACGTTCTTGAACGCCTTCTTGGTCCAGTTGATGAAGTGGAATCGGTCTTCATTGCGGCGGTCTTCGACGACGCGGTTCTTCTCGAACGCTGCCTTGTCAAAGCCCGGGTATTCCACCGCCAGCGAGTGATCGACGATCAGCTGGGTCGGCACGACGGGATTTATCTGGGCCGGGTCGCCGCCGGCATCGGCAATGGCATCGCGCAACCCCGCCAGATCGACCAACGCGGTCTGGCCAAGGATGTCATGGCAGACGACGCGCGCCGGGTACCACGGGAAATCCAGATCCTGCCGACGCTCGATCAACTGACGCAGCGACGCATCCAGCGTGGCCGGATCGCACCGGCGCACCAGGTTTTCGGCCAGCACGCGCGAGGTGTACGGCAGCGTGGCATAGGCACCCGGCTGGAGCGCGTCGACAGCGGCGCGGGTATCGAAATAGTCCAGCGAGGTGCCGGGGAGGTTCTTGCGGTAATCAGTGTTCATGGCTGGCGATAGCGGCTTCTGTTTGGCGGGCCTTGCAGGAATGCGGCGACCCGCCACCGTTGAACGATGGCGGGGTGCAGGGCGCCGGCCAGCGGCCGGCACCGCGCGCGGCGTGGATCAGCCGCGCTGGTCGATCGGCACGAAGACCTGGTCTTCCGGACCGGTGTAGTTGGCGCTCGGGCGGATGATCTTGCCGTCGATGCGCTGCTCGATGATGTGCGCGCTCCAGCCTGAGGTCCGCGCAATGACGAACAGCGGGGTGAACATCGCCGTCGGCACGCCCATCATGTGGTAGCTCACCGCGCTGAACCAGTCCAGGTTCGGGAACATCTTCTTGATGTCCCACATCACCGTTTCCAGGCGCTCGGCGATGTCGAACATCTTCAGGTTCTGCTGCTCGGCGGAGAGGTCGCGCGCCACTTCCTTGATGACGTTGTTGCGCGGATCGCTGACGGTGTACACCGGATGGCCAAAGCCGATCACCACTTCCTTGCGCTCGACGCGTGCCTTGATGTCGGCCTCGGCGTCGTCCGGGCTGTCGTAGCGCTTCTGCACCTCGAACGCCACTTCATTGGCGCCGCCGTGCTTGGGGCCGCGCAGCGCGCCAATGCCACCGGTGATGCAGCTGTGCATGTCGCTGCCGGTGCCGGCGATGACACGGCAGGCGAAGGTGGAGGCGTTGAACTCGTGTTCGGCGTACAGGATCAGCGAGGTGTGCATCGCCTTCACCCACGAATCCTGCGGCTTCTCGCCATGCAGCAGGTGCAGGAAGTGGCCGCCGATCGAATCGTCGTCGGTCTCCACGTCGATGGCGCGGCCGTTGTGGCTCCAGTGGTACCAGTACAGCAGCATCGAACCCAGGCAGGCCATCAGCTTGTCGGCGATGTCGCGTGCACCGGGATGGTTGTGGTCGTCCTTCTCCGGCGACACGCAGCCGAGCACCGACACGCCGGTGCGCATCACGTCCATCGGGTGCGCCGACGGCGGCAGTTCTTCCAGCGCGGCCTTGACCGCGGCCGGAATGCCGCGCAGCGACTTGAGCTTGGCCTTGTAGGCGACCAGCTCGGCGCGGGTGGGCAGCTTGCCATGCACCAGCAGGTGGGCGATTTCCTCGAACTCGCTGGTGTTGGCCAGGTCCAGGATGTCATAGCCGCGGTAGTGCAGGTCGTTGCCGCTGCGGCCGACCGTGCACAGCGCGGTATTGCCTGCGGCGGTGCCGGACAGCGCGACGGACTTCTTCGGCTTGAAGCCGGGGGCGGTGGTTGCTTCGCTCATGATCCCTCCAGAAAACAGTGGTGCAACGTTACTTCTTGGCGGCAAACAACGCGTCGAGCTGCTGCTCGAAGGCGTGGTAGCCGATACGGTCGTACAGTTCCTCGCGGGTCTGCATGCTGTCCACCACGTTCTTCTGGTGGCCGTCACGACGGATGGTCTCATAGACGTTCTCGGCGGCCTTGTTGGCGGCGCGGAACGCGGAGAGCGGGAACAGCTGGATGGCCACGCCGGCCGAGGCCAGTTCATCGCGGGTGAACAGCGGGGTCTTGCCGAATTCGGTGATGTTGGCGAGTACCGGCACCTTCACCGCATCGACGAAGCGGCGGTAGGTGTCCAGGTCGTAGGCGGCCTCGGCGAAGATGCCGTCGGCGCCTGCTTCCACGCAGGCGATGGCGCGCTCGATCGCTGCGTCCACCCCGTCCACCTGGATGGCGTCGGTACGCGCGATCAGGAAGAACTCCGGGTCGGTCTTCGCGTCGGCGGCGGCCTTCACGCGATCGACCATCTCAGACTGGGTGACGATCTCCTTGCCCGGACGATGCCCGCAGCGCTTGGCGCCCACCTGGTCCTCGATGTGGCAGGCAGCGGCGCCCGCCTTGATCAGCGACTTCACCGTGCGCGCGATGTTGAACGCGCTCGGGCCGAAACCGGTGTCGATGTCCACCATCAGTGGCAGGTCGCACACGTCGGTGATCCGGCGCACGTCGATCAGCACGTCTTCCAGCGTATTGATGCCCAGGTCCGGCAGGCCCAGCGAGCCCGCTGCGACACCGCCGCCGGACAGGTAGATGGCCCGGTAGCCGGCGCGCTGCGCCAGCAGGGCATGGTTGGCGTTGATCGCTCCGATCACCTGCAGGGGCGATTCGGCGGCCAGCGCGGCGCGGAAGCGTGCGCCGGCGGAGGAAACAGAGGAGCTCATGGGGCATTCCATCGTGAGTGACAGGAGCACAGGCGCAAGGCCCGTGCCAAGTCCCAACTGTCTGATTTCATTACGACGGGACCGTGGCAGGCGCGTTTCATGCCGACCCAATGAAACACATGTAACATGGATGCAACTGAAACGCTGAAACACAGCCATGTCGACCAGCCTGCCCCGCGCCCGCCCCCGCCTGTCCGATCCGGAGCCGGGCCACCTGCCGGTGATCTGGACGGTGAGCGTGTCCCGGCTCACCGGCCTGCTCGGCGATGTGATCCCGGAATTCGATCGCCGCGCACGGATCGTGCCGATCAACCTGGGCTTCGAGGAAGCGGTGGACGTGATCGGCCAGCGGCTGCGCCGCGAGCACTGCGATGTGGTCATCGCCGGCGGCTCGAACGCGGCCTACCTGCGCAGCCGGCTGGAGGTGCCGCTGGTGCCGATCCAGGCCAACGGCTTCGACCTGATGGAGGCGCTGGCCCGTGCACGCCGCATCGCGCCGCGGATCGGGCTGGTCACCCACGCCACCGATGTGCCCACCTTCGGCAGCTTCCAGCACAGCTTCGGACTGGACATCGAGCACCGCCGCTTCGTCACCCGCGAAGACGCCCGCGACTGCATCGCGGACATGCGTGCCAACGGCATCGAGGTGATCGTCGGCACCGGCATGGCCATCGACCATGCCGAGCAGGTCGGCCTGCCCGGGGTGCTGCTGTATTCGGCCGACTCGGTGCGACAGGCCTTTGAGCATGCGCTGGAGCTGACCCAGACCCTGGCCCGTTCCGGCGCGCCGTTACCGCGTCGCCGCAGTCCCGGCCGCCGCAACGATGCCGACCGCAGGCTGCTGGGCGACAGCCCGGCCATGCAGCAGGTGCGCGAGCGCATCGCGCTGTATGCGCCGCACGACAGCACCGTGCTGATCACCGGCGCGACCGGCACCGGCAAGGAACTGGTCGCACGCCAGCTGCACGCAGACAGTGGCCGCCAGGGCCGCTTCGTCGCGCTCAACTGCGGGGCCATCAGTGAATCACTGCTGGAAGCGGAGCTGTTCGGCTACAACGAGGGCGCCTTCACCGGCGCGCGTCGCGGCGGTCGGGTGGGCCTGGTCGAGGCCGCCGATGGTGGCACCCTGTTCCTGGATGAGATCGGCGAGCTGCCGCTGCCGTTGCAGACCCGCCTGCTGCGGGTGCTGGAGGAACGCGAAGTCCTGCGCGTCGGTGCGACCGAGCCGACGGCGGTCGACGTACGCGTGGTCGCCGCCACGCTGCAGGCGCTGGAGTCGCTGGTGGAGGCGCAGCGGTTCCGGCGCGATCTGTACTACCGCCTGGCCGCGCTGCGCATTGCGTTGCCGACCCTGCGCGAGCGCCAACAGGACGTTCCGCAGCTGCTCGCGCACTTCTTCCAGCAGCTCGGCCAGCGCCCTTCGCCGCTGGACACGGCCGCCACCCAGCGCCTGTGCGGGTACGCGTGGCCGGGCAACGTGCGTGAGCTGCGCAACCTCGTGGACCGCCTTCGCATCCATTGGCCACCACAGGCCGGCCCGCTGCCTTTGTCGGCACTGCTGCAGTGGGTACCCGAGCTCGAGGCACTGCCGGCACCGCCCACGTCACAACGCGCGGCACGCGACCACGCGCTTCACCGCCCGCCGCAGCATCCCGGCGGTGAAGCGCTCCAGCACCTGCTCGCCGAATGCGGTGGCAACCGCGAACAGCTCTGCGCCCAACTGGGCATCTCGCGTACCACCTTGTGGCGCTGGTTGCGCAACGACTGATCCGGGCAGATCGGCCCGCGTCGTGCCTTGCGTTGCGCTACGCGGTTCATTTCCGACGCCGGACCGCACTCTCCTCTCCCGCGATGGCCATTCAATGCATGCCCACGTCGCCGACGCTGCGGCCGCCGGGGCGTGATTGAAGGAGAGCGGACCCCGTCCAGGCGTGCCGACGTGCCGTGTCAGGGGAAACGCGCGCAAGACGACCCGTTTTGTCCGTACCAACCTGTTTCATCTCTCGTCGGACGCCGGTCGCCGCAGCGTGGTCGCCGCCGCCGCCGGCCCTTTCGAAAGATTGGCCGCAGTCGAATGCCGCAAACGAAAGTCCGTGGTCACGGGTTCCGTAGTCAGCAGTTTCAACTGGACATGAATCCAGAGCAGGCACCGTCCAGCACAGACGTTCCAGCGTCGTAGGTTCGGACACGCAGGCCGGTCATGCCGCCCTGCGATGCTCGTCCCAACCCAAGGAATTCCAGATGTGCCCAGCCATCGCCAAGGCCATTGTTCTTCTGTCGTATCGACCGCTGCGCGCCGCGCCCAACCCGCGCCCGGCCGGCACCAGGTCTGCCCGGCTGCGGTGCACCCGCATTGCCAACGGCGAGCAGCCCGGACAGCCTCCCTGCCCGCCGGACCCGGCACCGGCACCGGCACCGGAACTTGACGGGCCAGTGCCCGCCAATGCACGGGACGTGCTGACAGCACAGATCCATGCGCTGCTCAAGGAACTCCGTACGTACCGGGCAGTGCACGTTGCCGGGACCGTGCGCGCGGCAACATCGGCCGCGCCCGCCGCGCTTGACAGGGCACAGGTCGAGGCGCTGCTGCGTGCCATCGGACCGCTGCCGTCGGACCGAGCACTGCCGCCAGACCAGCACATGCTTCACGCTGCACTGTTCGACCTGCTGCGTGCCTTGCGCGCGGAGCAGATGCTGCATGCGCAGATCGAGCGTCATACGCGGAAGCAGCAGGCCAATGCACTGCCGGGCGCGCAGCGCGGCAGCGCCAGCAGTGGCGCGGTGGGTGCGGCGATCGGCCTGCCGTTTGCCGCCGAGGCGGGGGCCACACTCGGCGGTCAACGGGAGAACAGCACCGCCACGTTCGACGACCTCGCCATTGCCGTCGTACACACCACCACACTCAACGGCACACTCTCGGCCGGCGTCGGCCTGCAGGCCTCGCCGGGCGCTGAATGCAGCGTCGGAGGGGCGTACACGCGTGGCAACGCGATCATCGACATCAGCATGCGCAACCACATTCACGGACTGGCGCGCGCCTCGCTCGCCCGCCGCCTCGGAGGAAGCGCCGTGCTGCGCGGATTGAAGCGGCTCACCGGCCACCGGCGTGATCGCTACGCCGAACGCATCAGCCGGGCGCAGCAATGGCAGCCGAATGTACACCGGCTGCTCTCTCCCGCCGTGCGCGACAGCCGGGTGCAGGACAGCCAACCGGGTGCACTCCGGCCGGCGGATGCCGCCCTGCTGGATGCCGCCCTGCTGGATGCCGCACTGCCGGCCTGCGGCCTGACCTTCGCACCGCGTGCGCCGGACGTGCTGTTGGCCGAGCTGAGCACCACTGTCGGCACGGCCACCGCACGCGCCCGCTACGGTGTCGGCAGCGTCTCACTGTCGGGACAGTTGAGCCGGACCGCATTCCATACCGCGCTGCCGGTCCGACTGACCGAACTGGATGAGAACGGACGCCCGGCGACCGCCGATCCCAGCGTGCGATCCGCAGTGAAGGCACGCGTGGAGGCGTTGCTCGACGCGGCGCCGCCGCAACGTTCAACCGCGCTGGGCAGACTCCGGGACATGGGGGATGACGTGCTGCCGTCAAGCCTGGACGCGCGGTTGGCTGCGGTGGCGCAGGTGGCAGCCGAGTTTCACCATCTGGAAGCCCTTGCCCGCCATGCACTCAAGGCGCCTGCGCAGGCGCGCGCCCCGATGGCGTCGCTGGCCCGGGACTGGGGCTGCCCGTCAGCGACCTGCGAAGCGGTCATGATCAACATGCTGGACACGCTGGCCTGGCTGCAGGCGGTACCGGAGCCGCCGCTGGGTGATGAGGCCGCGTTGCCGACGTGGACAGAACTGCAGAAGCGTGCGCAGGCGGTCGCCACGACCCTCCACGGCAGCCAGATCCCGCACAACCGCAGCGACGTGCACCATGCCACACACGCCTTCCGCGACATGACCCAGCGCATCACCACACGCCGGGGCACCCTCGACGTCACCACCGAACTTCTGGCGGCCGGCGTCTCGGCGCAGGTGTCACTGGCCCAGCACGAACGCGATGACCCTAACCCGCTCCGCGACGGCACGTACCTGGAGATCGCGTTTACCGCCCAGCTTTCGACCAACATCGCCGGCGTGCTGGCCGAGGTGCAGAAGCGCCTGCCAGCCGAGTGGGGCGGGCTGTCGCTGGACGAGCCGCAGCGCCTGCTGGCACCGATCGCAGGAAGCATGACGGTGAGCGGCAGCGTCAACGTACTGGTGCGCTTCTTCAAGCCCAGCTTCCAGACCGGGCCCGGTTTTCCCGAGGAGGCCAGAGGAGCCCACCTGCAGGCCATCCGGCTGGGCACTGGCACCGCCCAGGCACTGGCAGTGAAGGTGCCTGTGCCGCTGATGGCCGGCGTGTCATCGTCCATCGCCATGACGCATGCACGCACTGCGCAGCGGACGCGGCATGAGCAGCTCTGTGCCGGCACACTGACCGGCCTGCTGCTGCGCTACCAGTCGCTGTGCGCGGACGACCAGGCCCCTGCAGAAACGTGGGCGCAGCTGGTCGCGTCGCACGGTGCCGACCTTGATCGGTTGGCCGACGCACTGGCCACTCCTGCATCGGTACCCGCACAGGAGGCCCGCTATTGGCTCCACCGCGGGGCATCTGCCGACGACGTGTCTCCGGCTTCGGCAAGCGGCACACCCGCACCCGCATGGGATGCAAGGTGCCCGGACCACGACGTGGACGCCCGGCGTGAACAGGTGCACGCGCTGTTCCAACGGCTGTTGACGGCCGTCAAGCGCGTCAAGGCCGCCTCGCCACTGGTAGGGCACGCCCAACTCACCTCGCCCGCCCCGGTCGCGCGCGCCAAAGGCTGAAACCGACGCTCCGCGCGGGCCGCACCAAGGAGCGGAGGTGTCGAGCAGGCACCGCCGCGTTCATCAACGCCCCGCCCAGCGCGGGGCCACCGGCGATGTTGCGCCGCTGCGATGCCCTCGCGCCCGTAACTCCATAGCAACCGTCAATCAAATCCAGTGAGCCAGCCGATGGGACGTTCAGCCATCGAAACGGCGAATGAATCTGCGCCCGTCGACGAAATTTCATTACACCACCCCGCCTCCGTAGTTTGGATCGGGCACCGGCCTGCGCTGCTGCTCCCCATTCCCTCGTCGAGACCGCTTCATGCCTTCCGAAACACACCCGTGCCTGCCGCCTGCGGCTGATTCCGCCTTGCAGGTCAGTCGCGCGGCGATCAACGACAGCGCCCACCATCGGCAGGCGCCTTCCACCTGCGCGGCACCTTGCCCGCCACTGCGGCTGACGCAACCACGGCTGCTGCAGATGCCGGACCTGGATGCCGCCAACGCCCCCTACTGACCTGGGCCAGCCGCGCCCCGGCGCGCCTGTTCCGGCACCACACCTTTCAGGAGCCACACGTGACCCCATCCACCATCAGGACCCGCAGGTCCCATAACGGGCACAATGCGTCGCGCGAACACACCGCGCCACCGGCCCGGTGCACTTCGCTGCCACTCAGCGGGGTGATCAACGCGTCCGCGAAGGCGCCCGCGACGATGCCGCCATCACCCAGGAGCCACCGCATTGAGGCGCTGGACCTGACGTACCTGCATGTCGCCCCTCAGCCCATCCAGGCCGCTGCCAACATGCCGTCGGCGTCCAGCCCGATCCTGCCGCCAGCGGCCAACGACGATGTCGTCGACGTCAATGTCGCGCAGATGCATGGCTTGCTGGCACAGCTGGCCGCACTCGACTCGGGGCGCTTCCGCCGCGCTGCGGCCACGCTGGACCCGACCGGGGCGAAGCCGCTGACCCGCGATGCGCTGCGCACCCTGCTGCGGACACTGAAAGCGTCACGCGCGGCCGTTGAGATGACGCCACAAGAAC
The DNA here is from genome assembly GCF_057839485.1 of Stenotrophomonas sp. KH_036_B. NCBI lineage: Bacteria > Pseudomonadati > Pseudomonadota > Gammaproteobacteria > Lysobacterales > Lysobacteraceae > Stenotrophomonas > Stenotrophomonas sp. KH_036_B. Next base: position 3,223,072 of record NZ_CM174491.1, read on the forward strand.
GGCAGCGGCACCGGATGCTGTGCCAGACGTTGCAGGTGCTGGCTCGCGCCGCCGATGCGGAACTGCTGCTGCAGTCCCAGATCACCCGGCATCGCAACGCCCAGATGGACTACGCCCTGCCCGGCTCGCAGACCCGCAGCACCACCACGGTCAGCGGCGGCGCAGGGTTCGGCATGCAGGGAGCGGTGGAAGCGCGCATCGAGGCACGTGGGCAACATGAAACCACCCTCTCCACCGGCGAAGACCTGACGGTGGCAACCCTCCGCACCCGCGCCATGCAGGCTGACCTTTCCGTGCAGGTCGGCATTGCCGACGGCGTCGGCACGGGAGCGGGCGCGTCCGCTGAGTACAGAAGCGGCCATGCGGACATCGCCACCTCCATGCGCACGCACGTGGAGGCTCTGGCGCATGCATCCACCGAGCGCAGGCTCGGCGGAAACCGGTTGCTGCGCGCAGTCAAGGAGGCCTTCGGCCCGCGCCGCGACCGATACGCCGAGCGCACCAGCCGGGCGTTGGCGGTGCAGAGCCAGGTCGCCATGCTGCTTGGCCATGCGGACAGCGGGCGCACGCTCGCGTTCAGCGCCCACGCACCCGTGCCGATCCAGGCCAAGGTGAGCGGCTTCAAGGGATCGCTGACCGCCAACGTTGGTTTCGGCGCCGGCGCGCTGCGGGTGACCGGCGAGGCGAAGAAAGACACCTTCATCGCCGCACTCCCCACCCGCCTGACCGAGCGCAACGGCAGCGGCATGGCGCCGAGCGGTGAACCTGCCATCCGCAAGGCGCTGGATACACGCATTGCGGCATTGCTTTCCACCCCACGGGCGGGGTCACCGACACTGGCGCTGGTCCGGGGCCTGCGCGCAGCGGCAGCCAACGACGACGCGCTTCCGCTGCGCAGGGCAGCGGTAGACCAGCTACGCAGCGAATTCGACCACGTCGAGGCACTGGGACGCCACGCGCTGGTCGCCCCGGGACAGGCCCGGCCGATACTGGCCTCCCTGCGCCGTGACTGGGGCAGCGCGACGGCGGCGAACGAACCGGTGATGATCGGCATGCTCGACACGCTGGCGTGGCTGCAATCGGTACCCTCTCCCTGCAGCGGGGCTGACTCGGCGGCATGGAGCGACCTTCAGGACGCCGTACAGGCGCTGGCCACCCGTATCCACGACACGCAGCTGCCACACGACGCCCGCCAGGTGCACCAGGCCACGCACGGCTTCCGTGAGATGACCCAGCGGGTCGCCACGCTGAGCTTGGCACTGGATGTTTCGGCCGCCGCGTTGCCAGGCAGCCTCGGCGCCACCGCGTCGGTGGCGAGGAGCGTGCGCGAAGATCCGGATCCGCTGCGCGCTGGCACCTATGTAGTGCTGACCCTGGGGCTGCAGGCCGGTGCCGAGCCGGGCGCGATCATCGCCGAGGTGCAGCGTCAGTGGCCGTCATCCTGGGAACCCCTGCCGGCCCAGGAACTGCTGTCGTCGCTGTCACCGACGCTGGCGGTCAACGGCACCGCGCAATACCAGCTGCGCTTCTTCAGGTCGGACCTCCAGCGCGACGTGGAGCGGCCCGAAGCGGCACGCGGCTTCCATCTGCAGAGCGTCCGGGTCAACACCGGGAATGCACGCCGCGCAGGGGTGAAGGTGCCAGTGCCGCTCGCCCCGGGCGTCGCGGCCAACCTGGGCGTGGCCTACGAGGTGGCCAGCACGCATACGCGCCGGGAAACGCTGCCCGCCAGCAGTCTCGATGGGATCCTGCTGCGCTACCAGTCACTGTGCACGAAGGTGCGCAGCAACGTCGATACCTGGGACGTACTGCTGACATCAAACGGGCCGGACCTGGCACGGCTCGGGAAGGCATTGGCCCTGCCCGGTTCAGCGCCCACCCAGGAGGCACGTTACTGGTTGAAACAGGCTGAGGTGAGCACCGTGGAGGCAGATGCCATGCTGGCGGGATTTGAACGCCCTGCCGACACCGCGATCCGGCACACGCAGTTGTTTGAACTGTTCGAGGCCATGGGCAAGGGCACGCAGCTGCGCAAGGCCGCCTCCCCCCTGCTGGGAGAACTGACGCTGTCGACCGCATCGCATGCCTGAGCCACGCCCCGATCAGGGGAACAGCAGCCGCTTGCTCCACTGGCCGTCGGCGTCGCTCTCGTAGCACCAGCGCTCATGCAGGCGGAACTGCGCGCCGTACCAGAACTCGATGCGGCGCGGCACCACGCGCAGCCCGCTCCAACCGGCCGGACGGGGCACGTCGCGGCCGGCAAAGCTGGCCTCGGCGGTGGCCACGCGGGTATCGAATTCCTCGCGTGAGGACAAGGTGCGTGACTGCAGCGAAGCCCATGCCCCGATCTGGCTCATGCGCGGACGCGATGCGAAGTAGGCGTCCGCCTCGGCGTCGTCGACCTGTTCGACGGCGCCCTCGATGCGCACCTGGATACCCGCTTCACGCAGACTGCGCCAGAGGAACAGCAGGGCCGCATGCCGATTTTCCTGCAGTTCGCGCCCCTTGTGGCTGTCCAGGTGGGTGTAGAACACGAAGCCCCGTTCGTCGTATGACTTGAGCAGCACGGTGCGCGCGGAGGGCCGTCCCGTCGCATCGGCGGTTGCCACGGTCATCGCGTTGGGTTCGATTTCGGCACTGGCCCGTGCTTCCTCGAAGAGGCCGGTAAAGGTCGACAGCGCTTCAGCGTAAAGATCGGTCATGAGTGGTTTCTTGCTGCTCGGTTTGGTTTATTGTCACCGCATGTCTGTTGCCGCGTACATGGCCCGCAACAAGGGCTTCCCGGAATCACTCGTCGCGCAGGCGCTGGACGATGCGCTCGCCACGGCGGGCAAGGTGCCAGTATTGGCGATCAGCGGCCTGCAGGGGAGCGGCAAATCGACGCTGGCCGCCCAGGTGGTCACGCTGGCGAAGCAGCGCGGGCTGCGCGCCGCGGCCCTGTCCATCGACGACGTCTACCTGACCCGCGCCGACCGCCAGCGGCTCGCGCGCCAGGTCAACCCGCTCCTGCTCACCCGCGGGCCGCCCGGCACCCATGACCTGCCGCTTGCCCATGCCACCCTGGATGCCATCGCCGCGCGGCAGCCGGTGGCGCTGCCGCGCTTCGACAAGCTGGCCGACGAACGCGTGCCCGAGGCGGACTGGCAGGTGCTGGACCATGGGCTGGACCTGCTGGTCTTCGAGGGCTGGTTCCTGGGGACGCCGGCGCAGGCGCAGGGTGAACTTGACACCCCCCTCAACGCGCTTGAGCGCGAGGCCGATGCGGATGGGCGCTGGCGGCACTGGTGCAACCAGGCGCTGGCCGAACGCTATCCCGCGCTGTGGCAGCGCTGCGACCGGCTGTGGTTCCTGCAGCCACCGGATTTCGCCGTGGTGCCGCGCTGGCGCTGGCAACAGGAACAGCACCTCCAGGCCGCCCAGCCCGGGCGCAGCAGCATGAGCCGCGCCCAGCTGGAACGGTTCGTGCAGTACTACGAACGGGTCAGCCGGCAGGCGCTGCGCACGTTGCCCGCCCTGGCCGACCGGATCGTGGTGCTGGACGAACAGCGCCGTGTGCTGCCGCCTCCCGGCTGACGCCGGTGGCGGCGTGCTCAACCGACCAGGAAGGTCACGCGCAGGTTGACACGCCACTCCGTGATGTTGCCCTCCCCATCGGTGACGACCTTGGTCTCGTTGATCCAGGCGCCCTGGATGCCCTTGACCGTTTCGGACACCTTCTTCAGCCCGCTGCGCACGGCGTCTTCGACACTGGTGGAGGACGAGGCGTTGATCTCGATGATCTTGGCTACCGACATTGGGATGCTCCGGGTGCGCGCGGGACATTCCGCGCCGGCCCATCCTGCGCGTGCGCGCGTAAAGAGGCCGACACGGAGGTGTTAGCATCGCGGGTAATGAATCCCGCTCCGAATCTGATCCTGATCGGCCCGATGGGCGCCGGCAAAACCTGCATCGGGCGCCGCCTGGCCGAGCGCTTCACCCTGGCCTTCGTCGATGCCGACCAGGCCATCGTCGACGCGACCGGTGCAAGCATCCCGGCCATCTTCGAGCACTCGGGGGAGGCCGGCTTCCGCCAGCACGAGCGTGAGGTGCTGCAGGACCTGCTCGCCGGCACCGGCCAGCTGATTTCCACGGGCGGCGGTGCGGTACTGGACGCCGGCAACCGCGAGGCCATCGCGCGCCGCGGCTTCGTGGTGTACCTGCGGGTGAGCGTGCCGGCGCAGCTGGAGCGGCTGGCCCGCGACCGTGGCCGCCCCCTGCTGCAACGCCCCGACCGCGAGGCGGTGCTGCACGACATGGCCGCGGCCCGCGACCCGCTCTACCATGGCCTGGCCGACCTCACCCTCGACACCGATCTCTACACGCCCGCCGAGGCCACCGCGCAGCTGGTACTGCGCCTGGCCGCGCAGTGGCAGCGACTGGACACTTCCGCATGACATCCGCCCCCCGCACCGTCGCCGTCGGCGGCGAAACGCCGTACACCATCCACATCGGCCCGGGCCTGCTCGCCCGCGGCGACCTGCTGGCGCGTCACGTGCGCGGCCGCCACGTGCTGCTGCTCAGCGACACCTCGGTGGCGCCGCTGTACCTGGCCGGCGTGAAACAGGCACTGCTCGGCGAGCGCCCCGACCTGCACGTGGGCGAACTGGTGCTGCCCGCCGGCGAAGCGTCCAAGACCCTGGCCAATTTCGGCGCGGCAGTCACCGCGCTGGCCACGCTGGGCGCCACCCGCGACGCCTGCGTGCTGGCGCTCGGCGGCGGCGTGGTTGGCGACCTGGCCGGGTTTGCCGCCGCCTGCTGGATGCGCGGGGTGGATTGCGTGCAGTTGCCGACCTCGCTGCTGGCCATGGTCGACTCGTCGGTAGGCGGCAAGACCGCCGTGGACATCCCCGAAGGCAAGAACCTGGTCGGCGCCTTCCATCCGCCGCGTGCGGTGATTGCCGATACGGCGGCCCTGCGGACCCTGCCGCCGCGCGAGCTGCGTGCCGGCCTGGCCGAAGTGATCAAGTACGGTGCCATCCGCGACCCGCTCTTCTTCCAATGGCTGCAGGCAGAACAGGCTGCGCTGCTGGCCGGCGACGATGCCGCACTGGCCCAGGCCATCGCCCGCAGCTGCGAGCACAAGGCCGAGATCGTCGCGCGCGATCCACTGGAACGCGGTGAGCGCGCGTTGTTGAACCTGGGCCATACCTTCGGCCACGCCATCGAAACCGAACAGGGCTACGGTGCACCGGACAACGACAACCTCAACCACGGTGAAGCGGTGGCGGTCGGCATGGTGCTGGCCGCGCGCCTGTCGGCCCAGCTCGGCATGAGCCACGACGACGATACCCGCCGCCTGCGCGAGCTGCTGCTGCGCTATGAACTGCCGGTGGAGATTCCCGCCGGCTTGTCCGCCGAGGCGTTGCTGGCGCGGATGCGCCTGGACAAGAAGAACGTGGCCGGCCGCCTGCGCCTGGTGCTGTGGCAGGGCATCGGCCGCGCCGAAGTGGTGGCTGACGTCGACGAAGCCGACGTCCTGCGCGTGCTCGGCGCGGGCTGAACTGCGACCGTTGGCCGCAGCCGCCCAGCGGCGTGGTGACGGCCACGTTCGCGGTTCGCGGCTACAATCGCCGGCATGCGCGTCTTCCTGCAGCAATCCCCGGGCGGGGCCGATCCGGCCCGATACCTCCAGCTGACCCTGCAACCGGACCTGTTCGGTGGCTGGGAGCTGCTGCGCGAGTCGGGGGTGCTCGGCGGCGCGTCCAAGCTTCGCCGCGAGCTGTTCCTGCAGGTCGACCAGGCCCAGGGCGCGTTCGAGAAGGCGCGCGATGCCGAACTCAAACGCGGCTACCAGATCACCTATACCAGTGGCGTGCCGCCGCGCTGAACCGCGCGCCGCGCCCCGCCCTCACCCGGCCCTGCGCCACCCGATTCCAAGGAAGCATCCCGTGACCAGCCCTTCCCGCCATGATCGCCTGCTGCGCGCCCTGCGCCGCGAACCGGTGGACTGCACCCCCATCTGGCTGATGCGCCAGGCCGGCCGCTACCTGCCGGAGTACCGCGCCACCCGCGCCAAGGCCGGCAGCTTCCTGGCCATGGCCAAGAATCCCGACATTGCCTGCGAAGTGACGCTGCAGCCGCTGCGCCGCTTCGATCTGGACGCGGCAATCCTGTTCTCGGACATCCTGACCATTCCCGATGCGATGGGCCTGGAGCTGTACTTCGTCGAGGGCGAGGGTCCGAAGTTCCGTCACCCGGTGCGCGATACCGCCGCGATCGCCCGGCTGGCCGTGCCGGACATGGAAACCGAACTGCGCTATGTCATGGACGCGGTGCGCGTGATCCGCCGCGAACTGGATGGCCGCGTGCCGCTGATCGGCTTTTCCGGCAGCCCGTGGACGCTGGCCTGCTACATGGTCGAAGGCGGCGGCAGCAAGGACTTCGCCCGCATCAAGGCAATGGCGCTGAACGAGCCGGCCGCGCTGCACCAGCTGCTGTCGGTGGTGACCGATGCGGTGGTGGCCTACCTCGCCGCGCAGCGCGCGGCCGGCGCCCAGGTCCTGCAGGTGTTCGACACCTGGGGCGGCGTGCTCAGCCCGTCGATGTACCGCGAATTCTCGCTGCGCTACCTGACCCGCATCGCCCGCGAACTTGAGCGTGGCGACGGCGACCAGCGCACCCCGCTGATCCTGTTTGGCAAGGGTACCGGCCTGCACCTGGCCGACCTGGCCGACACCGGCGCCGATGCGCTGGGCGTGGACTGGACCCTCGACCTGGCCGACGCGGTGGCCCGCACCGGCGGCCGCGTCGCACTGCAGGGCAACCTTGACCCGGCCACGCTGTACGGCAACCCGGAGGCGATCGAACGCGCGGCGGGCAAGGTGCTGGACAGCTACGCCCAGGGCAACGGCGGCTCGCGCGAGGGTCATGTGTTCAACCTCGGCCATGGCATGTCGCCGGACATGAATCCCGAGCACGTGCAGGTACTGGTGGAGGCGGTGCACGCCCACAGCCGACGTTGATCGAAAGGCCGGACCTTGCCAAACATCAACGTTCGACCCCCAACCCGGTCGACCAAGGATCGTAGTGACACGCCATGCGTGTCAACGCCATGATCCTGCGCACGTAACCGAGCCATGCGTGTCCAGGGCGTCCGTCACCGGACGTTGCCCTGCTTCTGCGATCATGTGCACCTCGTTGATGACGGTGCACACGATGACGACGCCCAGCTACGCCTCGTTCCGGCCCCTGTTGTGGCTGGTGTCGCTGGCGATCTTCATGCAGATGCTGGATTCGACGATCGTCAACACCGCCCTTCCCGCCATGGCCCGCAGCCTCGGCGAGAGCCCGCTGCAGATGCAGTCGGTGGTGTTCAGCTACGCGCTGGCGGTGGCGACCTTCATTCCGGCCTCCGGCTGGATCGCCGACCGCTTCGGCACGCGGCGGACATTCCTTGCCGCCATCATCCTGTTCACGCTGGGCTCGCTCGCCTGCGCGCTCGCCCAGACCCTGCACCAGCTGGTGGCCGCCCGCGTCCTGCAGGGTGTGGGTGGCGCCATGCTGCTGCCGGTGGGCCGCCTGGCCGTGATGCGATCGGTCTCGCGCGAACAGTTCCTGCGCGCCATGAGCTTCATTGCCATCCCCGCCCTGATCGGCCCGCTGATCGGCCCCACACTCGGTGGCTGGCTGGTCGAAGTGGCGTCCTGGCACTGGGTATTCCTGATCAACCTGCCGATCGGCGTCATCGGCTACATCGCCGCAGTGAAGGTCATGCCCGACCACTACGCCGAACACCGCACCCGCTTCGACATGGCCGGCTACCTGATGCTTGCCTTCGGCATGGTGGTGCTGTCCCTCGCGCTGGACGGCATCTCCGGCATGGCCACCCCGCACGCGCTGGTCATGCTGATGACCGTGGCCGGCCTGGCCGCGCTGGTCGGCTATTGGCTGCATGCGGCCAACTCCACCGCCCCGCTGTTTTCGCTGGCCCTGTTCCACGTGCCCAGCTACCGCATCGGCATCCTCGGCAATCTGTTCTCTCGCATCGGCAGCAGTGCCATGCCGCTGTTGATCCCGCTGCTGCTGCAGGTGGGCATGGGCATGAGCCCGATGAATGCCGGGCTGCTCATGATCCCCGTCGCCGCCGCCGGCATGCTGGCCAAGCGCTACGCGGTCAGGCTGGTGGAGCGGTTTGGCTACCGCCGTGTGCTGATGGTGAATACCGTGCTGGTCGGCCTTGCCATGGCCAGCTTCATTTTCATGGTGCCCGGCCAGCCGCTGTGGGTACGCGTGGTCCAGCTGGCCGTGTTCGGTGCGGTCAACTCGCTGCAGTTCACCGTCATGAACACCGTAACCCTGCGCGACCTTGACCGCGACTTCGCCAGTTCGGGCAACAGCCTGCTGTCGATGGTGATGATGCTGGCCACCGGCTTCGGCGCCGCCGCCGCGGGCAGCCTGCTGGCCGCCTTCGAACACCTCGATACCCTGCACGGGGCGACGGCCGCGCTGCACGCCACCTTCGTCTGCGTGGGCGCCATCACCCTGACCTCCACCGTCATCTTCTGGCAGCTCCCCGACACCCGCCCCTCCCCGCGGGACGTGGAGGAAGTCGCGGAATAACCGGCCAAGGCCGGATTGAACGGCATCGGACCTTCGGTCCGATGCGTTACAACCGCGCGTCCACCAGAACCCGCGCGATTGCCTGCTCCAGCAGGTCGCCGGTCACCGGCTTGCGCAGGAAGCCCTGCAGGCCGGCATCGCGCACCTGCTGTTCGATGCCCGGGTCCGTGCGCGCCGTGACGGCCACCAACGGCATGTCATAGCCCTGGTTGCGCAGGTGCCCGGCGAGCTCCATCCCGCCCAGTCCAGGCAGGTCAAGGTCGAGCAGCGCCACGTCGAACGGTGCATCACTGACTTCGCGCAATGCCGCCAGCGCATGCATGGCATGCACCACCTCATGCCCCCGCGCGCCCAGCAGGCCCACGATCACGCTCGCCACCGTCTCGTCGTCCTCGACCAGCAGGATGCGCAGCGGCGGCAGCGGCTGCCCTTCGGAAACACCGGCCGCGCCCACGCTCGCGTCCGCCATCTGCAGCGGCAGCGGCAGGCTCACGCTGAAACGCGTTCCCACGCCCAACTGGCTCTCCACGCCGATCTGCCCCTGCATCGCCAGCGCCAGTTCGCGGCAGATCGCCAGGCCCAGCCCACTGCCACCATACTGCGCCGCGGTTCGCGCACCGTCGGCCTGCTCGAAGCGTCGGAACAGCCGCTGCTGCTGGTCGCTGCTGATGCCCGGCCCGGTGTCGGACACCTCGAAATACAGCCCGCGCTCGGGCGACGCCGCACGCACCGCGAGGCGCACCTCGCCGTGGCTGGTGAACTTCACCGCATTGCCCAGCAGGTTGAGCAGGATCTGCCGCACCCGCACCGCGTCACCCACGCTGAAGATACCGGGTGGCAATGCGTTGTCGACCACGAAGCGAAGCTTCTTCTGCTCGGCCAGCGCCGCCATCAGCATGCACACATCGTCGATCAATCCCTGCAGCGGGAACGGCTGCGTCTGCAGCTGCAGGCGCCCCGATTCGATCCGTGCCAGGTCCAGCGCATCGTTCACCAGGTGCAGCAGGTGCTCACCGGCATGCCGGATGGACTCGGTATAGCTGCGCTGCTGCGGGCTCAACGGCGAGCTCAGCAGCAGTTCGCTCATGCCCAGCACGCCGGTCATCGGCGTGCGCACCTCGTGGCCCAGGTTGGCCAGGAAGCGGGTCTTGGCCGCCGATGCCTGCTCGGCCAGTTCCTGCTTCTGCAGCGCCAGCTGGTACGCATGTCGACGCTGCAGACGACGCCGGTACAGCCACGCGAACAGGCTCATCAGCAGCAGCGCGATGGAGGTCAGCACCAGCAGGCCGGACAGGCTGCGCCACCAGGGTGGCAACACGCGGAAATCGAGGACCTGCACGCGCGACCAGACCAGGTCGGCCGAGCGCGCCTGCACTTCGAGCCGGTAGCGCCCCGGCGGCAGGCTGGAGAACACGCGCTCGCCACCGGGCCCGACGTCCACCCAGTCCGGGTCGTAGCCGGCCAGGCGGTAGCGGTAGCTGTTGGACGACGAATCGGCGAAGGACAACAGCCGCGCCACGATGCGCAGGTCGCGATCGGCGTCTGCGATCTCCAGCGGGGCCAGATGGGTCAGGTCGAGCACGCGTTCGCCACGGCGCACTTCCACCCGCTCGATCACCAGCGGCGCCCGCCGCGTTGCCGGCCGCACCTGGTCCGGGTCGAACAGCACCACGCCGGCCGGGGTACCGCCGGCGATGTGCCCACTGGCGGTCCGGATCAACGTGCCCCGGCGGAATTCCTGGCTCGGCAGGCCATCGCGCACGCCGTACTGGCGCACGCTGTCCTGTTTGGTGTTCACCCGGATCAGGCCGCGCGCACTGGCGGCCCAGACGATGTCCTGTGTGTCGACCACCAGGCCCGTCGCCGACAGCTCCGGGTAGCCGGCGGCCCCACCGATCTGCGCCAGGCGTTGCAGCCGGCCGCCGCTCCAGCGGTACCGGGTCAGCCGCCCTTCCTCGGACACCCAGACGCTGTCGTCGTTGGCACGCGCCATGGCAAGGATGCTGGTCGTGGTGCCGCCGGGCATCGGCGCGAAGTTCGCGTGCGCGGATACCCACCGCATCACGCCCTGGCTGGTGGCCAGCCACAGTTCGTCCTGCGGGCCGCACATCAGGCCCTGCACCAGCTGCCCTGCCGCCAGGCCGGCCTGGCCGGGCCCGATCTGCTGCAGCACGCGTCCGTCCAGGTCGCGCTGCTGCAGGCCACCGGACGCATGGCTCCACACCGTTCCCCCATCGCACAGCACCAGCGTTTCCACCACGCCTTCCAGCACGGCATCCGCCGGCGCATCACGCCCCCAGCGACGCAACGAGGCATCCCTTGGGTCATAGCGCAGCAGCGCATCATGCGAACCGATCCACACCTGGCCGCGTGCGTCTTCCACCACCGACTGCAACCACTGCGAGCCGTCCACCCAGGTGCGATGCTGTTCAACGCGGCCCGTGACCGGGTCGAAACGGTCCAGCGCACCATGCGTGCCGACCGTCCACACCCCGCCGTTGGACGACGGCGCCATGCCCAGCACATAGCCGTTGCGCAGCGAGGCGGGATCATCTTCCAGCCGCGACAGCACCGAGAACTGCCACCAGCGCGGCAGCAGGTGCCACAGGCCACTGTTGGTGCTGGCCAGCCAGATGCCGCCCTCGCGGTCTTCATACGCGCCGGTCCAGTTGGGCCGGACCTGGCCGCGTGCAACCGCGCTGTACAGCGGCACCTGCTGGAACTGGTTCTGGTAGGCCCGGCCGAGTCCCGAGCGCGTGTCGAGCCAGTGCCCGCCCTGCTCGTCGCGCAGCATCATGCCCAGCACCTGGTCGCCCTCCCCCACCTTCCACGGCGCAGGTTCGAAGCGACCGTCGGGGCGCCGCACCACCACCCCGGCATTGGTGCTGATCCACAGGCTGCCGTCCAGCTCGGCGGTCAGTCCGTTGACCACCGGCGTGGGCAGCTTCGATGCCGGCACCCGTTCAAAGTCATGCCCGGTCCAGCGCGCCAGACCGGCCTTGGTGCCGATCCACAGGCTGCCATCGCGGGTGGTGGCCATGTGCGAGATCGAGTCCGCCGGCAGGCTGCGCGGATTGCCCGGCTCGGGCATGAAGCGGGTGATCGCACCGTTGCGATCCAGCCGGTGCAGCCCCCCGCCATAGGTCCCGAACCACAGCGCACCGTCACCGGTGGAGGCCAGGCTCCAGATCGTGTTGCTGCCGATCACCGGGTTGCTGGTGCGGTCGAAGAAACGCAGCTCGCGCCGGTCTGCCGACATCATCGCCAGGCCTGCGTTCTCCGTACCGATCCACAGCTGGTTGCGCGCATCCACGTGCACGCTCCATACGTGGTTGTCGCGCAGACCATCTTCGGCGCGCCATATCCGGTAGTTGCGCCCGTCGAACCGCGCCAGCCCGTCATTGGTGGCCAGCCACAGGTACCCGTAGCCGTCCTCGGCCATGCGGTTGACGGTGTTGGACGGCAGGCCATCGAACACGGTCAGTTGTCGCGGCGTCGGCGGTACAGGCTGCGCCGCCACCAGCGACGGCCACAGCCACAGCATCCCGAACAGGAGCAGCCAACGCGTAGGCACCACCAATGGATCTCCCGGAGCGGTTCAAGGTCGGGCCGCGCAGCACGGCCGACCGGGCAGGACCCGCCGCACGTGGCGCGGGCCCGCTGGGGTAGATGGTAAACGCTTCGCCCGGCGGCGACGAACCGTCAGCCAGGCCAGGCCTTGTCCAGCGCGGCCTGCAGCGTGGCGGTGCAGGCGGGCTTGCGCAGCAGTGCCGCGCCCCCGGCGGCGGTGACCTGCCCCTCCAGCCCGGGCGTGTCCCGGTCGCTCATCACCAGCACCGGGGCACTCACCCCTTGGGCGCGCAGCATCCCGAGCAGCGAGAGCCCGTCGACACCGGGCAACGCCAGATCCAACAGCACCAGGTCCACGGGCGCGGACGCCAGTTCGGTCAACGCCGCCAGCGCGTGCGCGGCATGCACGGCCTGGTACCCCTGCGCGGCCAACAGCCCGCAAACGCGCGCGCCGGCGGCCGCATCACCGTCCACCAGCAGCACCCGGCGACCCGGGCCGGAGGGGGCCACGGCGTGGGCCCCACACTGCGCCGGCAGGCACGCGTCGGCCGGCATCGGCAGGCTGACCAGCACCCGCCACTGCCGCCCCGCACCGGCATGGACACGCAGCGTGCCTCCCAGCGCCCGGGCCATGCGCCTGGCGCGCGCCAACGCCGTGGACAAGGCCGCCGGCGACGGCGCCGGTATGGCCCTCCCCGCACCGGGTCCGAATGGCATCCGGCGACCGGCCGTTCCGCTGGCCGCGAAGTCCAGCAGCAGGCCCTCGCGACCTGGCCGCCACCCCACCTGCAGGATGATGCGCCCGGCCCCCGTCCGCGACCCGAGTGTGCGTGACACGCTGTCCAGCATCTGGACCAGACGGTCAGGATCACCGTGCGCGCGCGCCCCCGGCGCCACATGCACGCAGAGGCTCAACGCCGTGCCATGCCTGCACGAGGGCAGCACCCGCCGGGCCAGCCACTGGCGGTGCACCTGCGCCACATCGAACGGCAACGACTGCACGGGCGCGCAGCCGGCTTCCAGCCGTGCTTCGTCCAGGGCCTGGTTGACCCGCTGAAGCACGCGCAGCCCCCCTTGCCGGATGCGCTCCATCTGCGCCCGCTGGGTGGCATGCAGCGGAGAAGCGAGCAGCAGTTCGCTCATGCCCAACATGCCGGTCAGTGGCGTCCGCACCTCATGGCCCAGCGTGGCCAGGTACTGCTCTTTGGCGTGCGCCGTGCGCAGCGCGAGCGCCAGCCGCTGCTCCGAGGCCTGCGCGCGACGGGTCCGCGCCAGTCGCCGCAGTGCGGCCCACGAACCACCCCCGAGCAGCAATGCGCCGGCAGTCGCGCGCAAGCCGACAGTCGTCGGGTGATGCCAGCCGCTACGGTCTACCTGCAGCAGCAAGGAGTGGGTGGCCGACCAGCCGCCGCCAGGCAGCCGTGCCTGGAACTCCAGGCGGTGTTCGCCTGGCGGCAGCTGCGGAAATCCGCGGGTGCCGGTAGTTCCCACGCGTATCCAGTCGCGGTCGAGCCCGCCCAGGCGGAAGCGATACTGCTGGCCCGCCTCCATCGCCGTGCCGAGCAACCGGATGCCGACCTGGATGTCGCGGTCGCCCGGTCGCAACTGCAGCACGGGCTGCGGCGCCAGCACCTGCAGTTGCCCATCGCGGTGCAGTTGCACCCGCTCGACCACCAGCGCGGGTTCGCCGGGGCACGCAGCCAATCCTGCGGGATCGAAGCGCACCGCCGCGCGTTCCTCCGGGAGCGCCAGCATATGTGCACCGTCTGCCCGCAACGCTGCGTTGAACACGGCCTCGGGAACACCATCGCTGCGCGTGTACAGCCGCACCTGCCCCTCGCGCGGGCGCAGCCGCAGCAGCCCTCGCGCGCTGGTGGCCCACACCGCGCCGTGCGCGTCGGTCGCCAACGCGTTCAGCTGCACCATCGGCAGGCCGTGCCGCGCATCCACGACCACGCCGGGTCGCGCCACGTTGCCGTTGATCTGGTAGCGCACCACGCGGCCCGCGCCGGCCACCCACAGCGCCCCGTCGTCGGCAACGTGCAGCGCACTGATCTCGCCCTCCACGCCGGCCACTGGATGGAAGCGCCCTGCGCTCCAGCGCGCGAGGCCATGCCGCCCGCCCCACCACAGGCCTTGCGCCCCATCGCAGTGCACGGCCGACGCGCCTTCCGGCCAGGCGTTGTCCGGATCCTCCCGGGCCCAGCGCCGTACCCGCGCACCGCCGGGGGGCAGGCGCTCCATCTCCCGCGTGCCGATCCGCCAGCGGCTGCCATCGGTACAGACCAGCGCCTGCATCGGCTGCCCGGGTGTCAGCCGTATCCCCGCCACGGCCGGCCGTGCCGACACGGCAGCCTCGGCCGGCATGAAGTGCTGCCAGTGCGGCGGCAAACGCCACACGCCGCGTTGGACGCCCAGCAGCCATACGCCGCCGTGCCTGTCCTCGAGGGCTGCGCGGAACTGCGGCACGGGACTGCCGGCCGGCGCAAGGGCCACCCCGGAAAGCGGTCCGCCATCGCTGTGCCACAGCAGTGCCCCGTCACCCAGCCAAGGCCCGCCACGGCGTGCGGCGCCCAGCGCGCGCGCGTCGGTGCCTGCATCCACTGGCTCCAGGCGCCCGCCCTGCACGGATCGCCACGGCCCTGCCGCGCCCCCCACCCAGAGCCGCCCCGTCGCATCGACCACCAGCGCCGTCACCGGCGCGGTGCCCAGCAGGCCAGGTTCAGTCGCGAAGAAGCGTCCGTCGCGCCAGCGCGCCAGCCCACGAGGGGTCCCCACCCACAGTGAGCCATCGGCAGTCATGGCCAGGTGCTCGACCGTGCGATCGGGCACGCCATCGCCGCGCCGGGTGGGCAGGTACTGGCGCAGCCGCCGCTCGGGTCCCAGCCGGAACAGGCCTGCGTCGCGCGTGCCGAACCAGATCGTGCCGTCCGGGGCGGGCAGCACCACGCTGATCGCGGTGCCCGCCAGCGACGGGAAACGCGCGCCGTCGAACACCTCGACATGCCCCCGATCGGGAGACATCCGCATCAGCTGGCCATCGCCGGTACCGATCCACAACTGGTCGCGTGCGTCGGAGGCAATGGCCAGCAGCTGGTTGTCGGCCAATCCCTGCTCGATCCGCCAGACCTTGAAACGATGGCCATCGAAACGCGCCAAGCCGTCCTCCGTGGCGAACCACAGATAACCATGGCGATCTTCCACGATCTGGTGCACGGCATTGGAGGGCAGCCCATCGGCGCTGGTGAAGCGCTGTGCGTCGTGGGGCGTCGCATGTGCCGCGCCGCTGAGCGCCAGCCCCAGCAGCACGCCGCACAGCGTCCTCCCGACGGCAGCCCATGTCTCCCTCACGCGGGCGCCCGGCATCGCGCGATACCGGCCGCCAGTCGCGCGCTGGTCAAGGGCAGACGCAGGAACAGATCGAAGCCTCCCGCGCGCGCATCCCGTTCGGCGCATGCGTCGGCCCGCGGTGTCAGGGCCAGCCGAGGCACGCCCGGCCACAGCCACGGCAGCCGGGCGTTGAGCCGCGCGCCGCCGGCCAGCATGTCCGGGTCGGCGGCGATCAGGTCCCACGGTCCGGGGTCGACATCGCGCATCCATCCGTCCAGGTCGTCCACCCCGGTCACCCGGTGACCTTGTGCACGCAGCAGCGCACAGACCACGTCGGCGGCATCGGCCGACGGCAGCAGCACCATCACCCGCAGGCTGCGCGCCTCCGCGTCGCCGCCGCTTGCCGTCTCGGTCGCCGCCGACGACGCCACCAACGAGGGCGCTGGCGACCACGGCAATACGAGCTGGAACCGGGTACCACGCCCGGGATGGCTTTCGACCTCGATGTCGCCGCCCATCGCCCGCGCGAGGTCGCGGCTGATGGCCAACCCCAGGCCGCTTCCGCCGTGCCGGGCCGCCGTCTGCGCGCCTTCGGCCTGACGAAAGCGCTGGAACAGCCCGTGCACCTGGTCGGCGCTCATGCCCGGACCGGTGTCGTCGACGCCCAGCACCACCCCCTGCCCATCGCGGCCCGCGCGCGCGCTCAGGCAGACCTGCCCGCGGGCGGTGAACTTCACTGCGTTGCCCAGCAGGTTGAGCAGGATCTGGCGCAGGCGCTGCACGTCGCCGTGGAAACACGCGTCCCCATCGAACGTGCTGCTCCAGTGCAGTGACAACCCCTTGCCGTGTGCGACCGGCAGCTGCAGCGCATGCAGCTCGCGCAGCAAGGGCTCGAGTGCGAACGGCGCGCCCTGCAGCTGCAACCGGCCCGACTCGATGCTGGCCAGGTCCAGTGCATCGTCCATCAGGTGCAGCAGGTGGTGGCCCGCCTGCTGCAGGCTGCCGATCTGTTGGCGCTGGATCGGCGACAGCGGGGAGTGCAGCAGCAACTCGCTCCACCCCAGCACGGGTGTAAGCGGGGAACGGACCTGCCGGCCCAGCTCGGCCAGGAAGCGGCTGCGTTGCGCCGAGTCCTGTTCGGCGCGTATCCGCCCGGCGCGCGCCTGCCTTCGCCGGTCGCGCCACCGACGCTGGCGCTGGTGCAGGCGGGCCAGCAGGATCGCCACCGTGCACAGCGCACCCACGATCGTCGCGCGACCGGCACCGGTCTCCCACCACAGCGGCACCACCCGCAGCGATACCTGCCGCACCGCCGACCAGGGTCCCTCGGCATGCCGTGCCTGCATCAACAGCACGTGCTCGCCCGGCGGCAGCCGCGCGAACAGTCGCTGGGCGACCGGACCGGTATCGATCCAGCCGGGGTCCTGCCCGAGCAGCCGGAAGCGGTACTGGATGCGATCCGGATCGCCGCGACCGAGCAGGCTGACGGCCACCCGCACCGTGCGATCGGCGGTGCTGAGCAACACCGGCACTGCATCCAGCGGTACCGGCAGGAGACGGCCCTGGCGACGCCGGCTGATGGCCTCCACCACCAGCACCGGCACCTGATCGGGCTCACGCAGCGCACGCGGATCAAAGGCCAGCAGGCCACCCTCACCCATCCTCGCCAGCAACGCGCCCGACCCCAGCCGCAGCAGCGCCTGGCCCAGTACTTCCTGCACCGGCAGGCCCTGCGCATGTCCCAGCAGCCGCACGTCGCCCCGGCGTGGTCCTACCCGCACCAGTCCACGCGCCGTGCCTGCCCAGGCGGCGCCGTCGGTGCCTACCGCAAGCGCGTCCGCACGCAGCTGCGGGTAACCTTCCGCCGCAGCCACACGACGCAGCCGCTGAAGGCGGCCCCGATCAAGGCGATAGTGTTCCAATGCGCCGTGGCGACTGACCCATAGCGTGCCATCGTCGGCTTCGGCTACTGCCGCCGCCATGCCCCCGCTGTCCCCGTCGAGCGGCTCGAACCGCTCACGGCCCGATGACCAGCGCATCATTCCCTCCGGATCGGTGGCGAACACGTTGCCATCCCGGGTACACAGCAGCTGCCGCGCCGGCACGTCGGCGGTCAATCCGAGCGCCGCCGGCACGGTACTGCGCAGCAACGTTCCCGCGGCCGACCACTGTTGTATCGCCTGTGGATGCGACAACCACAGCTGCGTGTCCGCGCAGCGGTGCAGGGTGATCGCGGCGTGGCGCGTACCCAGCCCCGTGCGCCATTCCTGCCACTGGCGGCGAGCGGGATCGTAGCGGGCCAGGCGGTCCGCGCTGGCCGTCCAGACCCGGCCGGCAGCGTCTTCGGTCAGGCCGATCGCCAGCGCGCCGTCACCTGCGTGCGCGTAACCGATGTGCTCGCTGCTGCGCCCGTCGCGCAGGTCCAACCGCTGCAGGCGGCCCCCCCTGCCCATCACCCAGGCATGGTGTTCGCCCGATGCGGCCAGCGCCACTGCGGGCGGGCTGCGTAATCCAGGCCCGCCTGCCTGCACGCCAGGCAATGCGCTGAACTGCCGCCAGCGCGCGGAAAGCCACCACACCCCATGCCGCTCGGTCACCCACCACAGATCGCCATGGCGGTCCTGCAGTGCCTGGCGCACGACCACCGGCCCGGGCGCCGGATGCAGCGCAACCGGACGCGCCTGGTCACCATCGCGCCATTGCAGCACGCCATCGCGCTGCTGCCAGAGGACCGCATCCGCGCTGCGCAGCACGCTGCGCGTCCGCAGCGGCCCGGCCCGCACCCGCTGCCCGGCATCAAGCGCCCAGGTTCCGCGCGCGGTGCCCACTTCGATGCCGCCCTGCGGGTCCGGCCACAGCGACTGCACCGGCGCCACCACCGGCAGCGGGACAGTCAGGAACGCGTTCCCGTCCCAGCGCCAGAGTGTCGTTCCTGCGCCCGCCCAGAGCGCGCCGGCGGCATCGCGGGCGAGCATGCCCACCGCGTCGTCCTTCAACGGATGATGCTGCCAGCGCGCCTGCCGCGGGGGTAAGCCATACAGGCGCCGGTCGTCGCCGATCACCCAGACCCAGCCGTCGCGCGTGCTCGTCACCTGACGCACGTGACCGGTACGGATCGCCGCCGGTGCCGACGCATCGACGCGCTGGAAGCCATTGCGGCTGGGGCCCATCATCACCAGGCCGCGCGTCGCCGTGCCCAGCCACAGCCGGTCCTGGGCGTCGACGTGCAGCGTGCGAACGTCGGCGTCCGGCAGGCCTTCGTCGTGCCGCCAAAGACGGTAGCGCTGGCCATCGAAGCGCATCAGCCCATCGCTGCCGGCCAACCACAGATAGCCGGTCGCATCTTCGGCGATCTCCCGTACGTGGGGATCGGGCAGGCCATCGGCGGCGCCAAGCTGGCGCGGCCACGGCACCTGCACGACGAGGGCGGAGACCAGACCCGGCCAGGCCAACCCCGCGACCAGCAGCAGGGTGGCCAGTTGCCCACGCGGGGCGACTCGCGGACGCGTCACCGTCTAACGCAGCGGCATCATTCTCATTCCTGCCACGGTAGAGGCACCCGTGCCAGGTTGCACGATGCGTTCTGTAAAGAGATCACACCAGCGCGAATCAAGTTTCAAATCAATTGCAGGATTCGACAACACGCAGACTATGAAAGGGCGACGCCCGCGCTCAGCGGTCGGGCATGCGGGCCGCGCGGGACGCACGGGCCTGCGCGATGGCATCGACCAGCAGGTCGCCGGTGACCGGCTTGCGCAGGAAACCGTCGAAGCCGCCTGCCAGCACCTGCTGCTCGGCATACGCGTCCGAGCGCGCGGTGACCGCGATGAGCGGCAACTCATAGCCCATCCCCCGCAGTTGCCCGGCAATGGCAATGCCGTCCAGCGCGGGCAGATCGAGATCGAGCAGACCCACGTCGAAGGCGCCAGCCGTTATTTCCGACAGCGCGGCAAGACCATGCAACGCGTGCACCACGGTGTGCCCGCGCGCGCGCAGCAGGCCGGCGATGACCTCGGCGACCGTGGCGTCGTCCTCGACCAGCAGGATGCGCAGTGGCGGCAGCTCGATCCGCGCCCCATCCTGAGGGGCATGGTTGTCCGCACCGCCCCGGACACGCCACGGCAGGGGCAGGTGTACGGTGAACCGCGCGCCCTGCCCCAGCTGGCTGTCGATGCCGATGCGTCCGCCCATCGCCACCGCCAGCTCCTGGCAGATGGCCAGGCCCAGCCCACTGCCGCCATAGCGCGAGGCGGTGCGCGGGCCGTCGGCCTGCTCGAAGCGATGGAACAGCCGATGCTGCTGGTCCTCGTTGATGCCCGGTCCGGTGTCGGACACCTCGAACACAACGCCCAGGCCCTCGCCGAGCAGTTCGATCCCCAGGCCGACGTGGCCCTGCTCGGTGAACTTGATGGCATTGCCCAGCAGGTTCATCAGGATCTGCCGGACCCGCATCTCATCGCCGCTGACCTGCACCGGACCGGGCAGGTTGAAGCTGCGTTCGAAGGCCAGGCCGCGGTGATGCGCCATCGGTTCCATCAGCGCTTCCACCTGGGTCAGCATCGACATCAGGTCGAACGGACGGATGTCCAGCTCCAGCCGGCCCGCCTCGATGCGTGCCAGGTCCAGCGCATCGTTGACCAGCCGCAGCAGGTGGGTGCCGGCGTGCTGGATGGACGCGGCATAGCCGCGCTGAAGCTCGTCCAGCGGCGTGGCCAGCAACAGTTCGCTCATGCCCAGCACACCGGTCATCGGTGTACGCACTTCGTGCCCCAGAGTGGCCAGGAAGCGGCTCTTGGCCTGCGAGGCCTGTTCGGCGATCTGCTGCTTGTGCACGGTCAACTGCCACTGCTGGCGTCGGCGCAGCCGTGCGCGTGCGACCAGCAGCAGTACCGCGATCAACAGCAGCCACAGGATCAGGTAACCGAAAATGGCCCAGCCGCTGCGCCACCAGGGCGGCTGCACCTGCACACTGATGGTGCGCGACGGCGTCCACGCGCCGTGTGGCGTGGCCGCCTGTACGTCGATGGCGTACTGGCCTGACGGCAGCCGCGAAAGCAGGCGCTCGCCCTCGGCACTCTGCATCACCCAGTTCTGGTCGTAGCCCGAGACGCGGTAACGGTAGCGGTTGCCCATGGGGCTGGCATACGACAGCAACCGCGCGGAGATGATCAGGTCGCGATCGTCCGGCCCCAGCAGCACCGGCGCATTGACCGGCAGCGACTGCTGACCCTCGGCGTCGTCGCGGCGCACCTGGATGGTGTCGATCACCAGCTGCGAGGGCGGCAGCTGCAGGTCGGCGGCATCCGGGTCGAACCCCACCAGCCCGGTCGCCGTCACGGCCAGCACCCGCCCATCGGCGGCGCGCACCGGCGGGCGTCCGCTGAACTCGACATCCGGCAGCCCATCGCGTTCGCCGTACAGCCGCAGGCGCCGCTCCGTGGAATGCCAGCACACCAGGCCACGCGGCGTGGTCGCCCAGACCTGGCCATTGCGACCGAGCACCACACCGCCCATCGACACCGGCGGCAGGCCCTGCGCGGCCCCGACGCGCTCGCGCAGGGTCATGCTCAATCCGTCCCAGCGGTAGCGCTCCAGTCTGCCGTCGCGCGCCATCCACACGTCATCCGGACCCGCCCACGCGATGTCGTAGACCATGCCCTCGGAGACGCCGGGTACGCGTTCGAAACGGTCCTGCTGCCAGCGCATCAGGCCCATGTCGCCCATGATCCACAGCTGGCCGCGCGGGTCGAACGCCATCTGCTCCACCGGGTTCTCGGTCAACCCCCGGCCCTCTTCGATACGGATGGAGTCGAGCAGGTTGCCCTGCGCGTCGCGGCGCTGGATGCCGAAGTTCATGATCGACAGCCACAGGTCGCCATTGGGCGCCTGGCGGATCAGGTCGATGCGTTGGCGCACATCGGCTCCCCCGCCGATCTTCCACTCGCGCAGCTGCTTCGACTGTGGCTGGTACAAGCCCAGCCGGCCGGCCCGGCCGATCCACAGCGCGCCGTCGGCACGCGGCAGCACGGACCAGATGGCGCCCACACCGAGCTGTTTGTCGTCGGCGATCTGGCGCAGGCGCCCCGTGTCGTCCAGGTGGTACAGCCCATGCGCGCCGGCAATGTAATACGCGTTGCCCGCGGCGGCCACGCCGAGCAGGTAGACGCTGTCGAGCGGCTTGCCCTCGAGCTGGTACCAGGTCGAGAAGCGCTTCCAGTCCGGTGGCAGGTAGGCCAGGCCTTGGGTCAGCATGGCCACCCACAGGCCGCCTTCGTGGTCCTGCAGCATGTCCAGCACGCCGCTGCGTTCGGTCAGGAAGCCACTGCCACCATCGCCGGCAAGCAGGCGAAGGGTGTGCTCATCGCCGCGATACAGGCCGTCTGCGGTGCCCAGCCAGTAGCCGCCGTTGCGGTCATGCACGACCGTGGCGGCGCGCACGTCGGCACCGAGCGTCCACGGTGCCGGGCGCACGCTGCCGTCGACGCCGATACGGAACAGGCCGCCTTCGGTACCGGCCCAGACCGTGCCGTCCGGGTCGCGGGTCAGGCGGAACACGCTCTTGCTGCCCAGCACGGCCGGTGCGATGCGGGTGAAGCCACGGCCGTCCCACCGTGCCACGCCGCTGCCGGTGCCCACCCACACGCGCCCTTGGGGATCGGTCAGCAGGCTGTAGATGGTGTCGTCGGGAAGGCTGCGCGGGTCGGCTGGATCGGCGCGGTACTGCAGCAGCGTGCCGTCCTCGTCGCGCCGGCAGATGCCATGGCGGTTGGTACCGATCCACAGCGACTTGGCCGCGTAGGCCAGGGACCAGAACTGTCCCTCGCAGCGCTCGTTGAGCTCGGGGAAGCGCTCGAAGCGCTCGCGCCCCGGTCCCAGCATGCTCAGCCCGACGCCATTGCTGCCAACCCAGACCCGGTCCAGTGGATCGATCAGCAGCGTCTCGATCTCATTGCCGGGCAGCGAACCCGGGTCGTCCGGCTCATGCCGCCACACGCGCAGGCCCACGCCATCGACACGGGCCAGGCCATCGTCGGTGGCCGCCCAGATATAGCCCTGGCGATCCTGCGCCAGCGCGAGCACCATGCGCGAGGGCATGCCTTCGGCCGCACCGAGGCGGCGCATCCGGGGTGTTTCTGCCGATGTCCCTGCGGCCCACAACACTGATGACACCGAATACAACGCCAGTGCCAGCAGCACGATGCCTGCCCGCCAGCCGCGCGTGCCCACTGCCATCGAGTTCTCCCTGTAGCCTGCGATTGTCACACAGCGGCCGTTGCAACGTCCCGCTGGACGCGCCGGGGCCACCACGATCTGTTGCATCCATGGAGCTGCCAGCCATCACGGAACAGCGCGTATTATCGGCCCGACCGCTTCTGGAGCCGGCCGTGATCAAACGCCTGACCCTTGCCCTGCTGCTGTGCGCTGCCTCGACGGCGGCCGCCGCCGCGCCCGAAACCTATCGTCTGGACCCGGTGCATACCCGGGTGATGTTCGCGGTGGAACATGCCGGCTTCTCGCATGCGCTGGGCACCGTGTCGGGCAGTGAAGGCACGCTGTCGTTCGATCCGGACGACTGGACCACGGCCAGCCTGTCGGTGCGCGTGCCGCTGCAGCGGCTCGATCTGGGCGATGACAAATGGAACAAGGCCGCATTGGCGCGCAACCTGCTCGATGCCGAGCGCCATCCCGACGCAACCTTCGTCTCCACCCGCGTCGAGCCGGTCGATCCGCAGCACGCCCGCGTGATCGGGCAGCTGACACTGCACGGGGTAAGCCGTGAGGTCGAGCTGGCCGTCACCCTCAATGCACTGAAGCGCCACCCGCTGCCGCCGTTTCGTCGTACCGCCGGCTTCTCGGCCACCGCCACGCTCAGCCGCAGCGCATTCGGCGTGGATGGGTGGCCGTCGATGATCGGCGACAACGTGCAGCTGCGTATCGAGGCCGAAGCACTGCGCGACCGCAACGCCACCGATCCGCAGGACACACCGTCCGTCGACGACGCGGGAACTCCCGCACCGGCCGATGACTCCGACACCCCATCCTCCTCGCCCGCCCGGAAGCGCTCGCCATGACCACCCGAAACACCCGTGACCGCTGGGGCGGCATCAGCCAGGGCCTGCATTGGCTCATTGCGCTGCTCATTCTCGCGCTGGGCATCGTCGGCCTGACCATGGGCGAACTGCCGCGCACCCCGAAGTACTTCTGGGTCTACACCGCGCACAAGTCGCTGGGCATCACCGTGCTGGCGCTGGTGGCGCTGCGCCTGGGCTGGCGCCTGTATGCCGGCGCCCCCGAGCCGGTGCCCGGCACGCCCACGTGGCAGGAACGTATCGCCTCGGCCACGCACTGGCTGCTGTATGTGTTGATGTTCGCGCTGCCGTTGTCCGGCTGGATCTACGATTCGGCCAGTGGCCTGCGTCCGTTCCGCTGGTTCGGGCTGGTGGATGTGCCGAAGCTGGTCGCCCCGGATCCGGCCGCGCGTGATATCTCCCATGCCATCCACGAGTGGGGCTTCTGGGTGCTGATCGCCGTGGTGGTCGCCCATGCCGGTGCCGCGCTGTACCACCACCTCTTCCAACGCGATGCCACCCTTGCGCGCATGTTGCCGCAGGGCTGGCTCGCTTCCCCCCAGAAGGATTGACGATGAACATCAAGCTCACCTCTCCCGCGGCCGTCGCCGCTGCCCTGGCCGGATTGATGGCCACCGCCCCGGTGCTGGCCGCCGATTACGTGCAGGCGCCGGGCGCAGGTTCGCACCTGGCCTTCGCCACCAAGTACGACGGCGAAGTCTTCTCCGGCAGCTTCCCGGGCTTCTCCACCCGGGTAAGCTTCGATCCGGCCAAGCCCGCCGCCGGTACGCTGGACGTGACCATTCCGCTGGCGGGCGCCAAGACCGGCAACGGTGACCGCGATTCGACCCTGCAGACGGCGGACTTCTTCAACGTGGCTCAGTTCGCCACCGCGAAGTACACCGCGAAGGGCTTTACCAAGAGCGGTGACAACACGTACGTGGCCAATGGCACGCTGGAACTGCGCGGCGTGAGCAAGCCGGTCACCTTCACCTTCGCGTGGACGCCGGGCGCCAACCCGGTGTTGACCGGCAAGGCCACGGTCAAGCGCCTGGACTTCGGCGTGGGCCAAGGCGACTGGAAGGACACCAAGACCATCCCGGACGACACCGCCATCAGCACGATCGTAAAACTGCAGGCGAAGTAAACCCGGTGGGGCCGCTGGCCGGCTCCCCGCGGTCAACGATCAGGCGAGCCGGCCCCCGGCCGGCACCACCGCGACGAACGCAGCCACCGCGCGGGCGTCAAAGGGCCAATCCAGCTCCCGGCCCTGCGCGTCACGCAGGACCGGGACGCGCGCACCGTAGCGCTGGTCCAGCGTCGGATCCTCGTCGATGAACACGCTGTTCAGCCCACGCACCCTCGCCTCGGCCAGAACCGCGAGGGCCAGATCGCACAGATGGCAGTCGTCACGCTGGTAGAGGGTGAACATCGGTCGGGTCCTTGCCAGGCAGGCCGTGGCACCCGGGGAAGGCGGCACGCCGAAATGGTGCGCCGCAGCCAGGGTGGCTGCCGCGAAGAGCATAGAATAGCGCTCCATCCGATACCCGCAGTTTGGCAATCATGGCTGTCAGCACGTTCGACGTTTTCAAGATCGGCATTGGCCCGAGCTCCTCGCACACTGTGGGACCGATGAAGGCCGCCGAACGCTTCGTGCACCGCTGGCTGCTGGACCCCGGTTGCCTGCAGGACGTGGTGCGCATCCGCGCCGACGTCTACGGCTCGCTCGCGCTGACCGGCCGCGGTCACGGCACCGACAAGGCGGTCCTGCTCGGCCTGGAGGGGCAGCGCCCGAACCTGATCGACCCGGACATCATTCCCGACACCCTGGAACGCATCCGCGGCAGCAAGCGCATCCGCTTGATGGGTACCCACGAGATCGCCTTCGACGAGAAACGCGACCTGGGCCTGAACAAGCGCCAGAAACTCCCGTACCACACCAATGGCATGCGCTTCACGGCGTATGACGCGCAGGAACAGGTGATCGCCACCCGTGACTACTACTCGGTCGGCGGGGGCTTCGTGGTCAACCAGGACGACGCCGCCGACGATCGCATCGTGCCGGATGAAACACCGCTGCCCTATCCGTTCAAGAGCGGTGACGAGCTGCTCGCACAGACCGCCCGCAGCGGCCTGAGCATTGCGCAGATGATGTTCGAGAACGAGAAATGCTGGCGCACCGAAGACGAGATCCGCGAGCAGCTGCGCGAGATCTGGGAGGCCATGCAGCAATGCGTGGCCCGCGGCATCCGCCAGGAAGGCACCCTGCCCGGCGGCCTGCAGGTCTCGCGCCGTGCGCCGGCGCTGTACCGCGAACTGTCGTCCAAGCCGGAAGCGGCCATGCGGGATCCGCTCACCACGCTGGACTGGGTGAACCTGTACGCGTTGGCGGTCAATGAGGAAAATGCCGCCGGCGGCCGCGTGGTCACCGCGCCGACCAATGGCGCGGCCGGCGTGCTGCCGGCGGTACTGCATTACTTCGACCGCTTCTGCCCGGGCGCCAACGAGCAGCGCGTGTTCGATTTCCTGCTGACCTCTGCCGCCATCGGCATCCTGTACAAGGAAAACGCCTCGATCTCCGGCGCCGAGGTAGGGTGCCAGGGCGAGGTCGGCGTGGCCTGCTCGATGGCCGCCGGCGGCCTGGTCGCCGCGCTGGGCGGCAACCCGAGCCAGATCGAGAACGCCGCCGAGATCGGCATGGAGCACAATCTTGGCCTCACCTGCGACCCGATCGGCGGCCTGGTGCAGATTCCGTGCATCGAGCGCAACGCCATGGGCGCGGTCAAGGCGATCAACGCCTCGCGCATGGCGATGCGCGGCGACGGCAAGCACAAGGTGTCGCTGGACAAGGTGATCAAGACCATGCGCGACACCGGCCGCGACATGCAGGACAAGTACAAGGAAACCAGCCGCGGCGGCCTCGCGGTGAACGTCATCGAGTGCTGATCGGTCACGCGCGGGCTGCCGCGCGTCGCGGCAGGCGGTTATCCTCGGGGCTCCCCCATTGGAGACCGCCATGCGCATCCTGGCCGCCGCCCTGCTTGCCTGCCTGCCCCTGACCAGCCTTGCCGCCGACACCTACGACGCGCGCCTGCAGACGTTCGACTACGGCTGGCCGGTCAAGACCTTCAGCTTCGAATCGCAGCGCCAGCCGCTGGAAATGGCCTACCTGGACGTGCCGCCGGCCGGCCGGGCGATGGCCGGCACCGTCGTGCTGCTGCATGGCAAGAACTTCTGCGCGGGCACCTGGCGCGACACGATCAAGGCGTTGAGCGCGGCCGGGTACCGGGTGATCGCGCCTGACCAGATCGGGTTCTGCAAGTCCAGCAAGCCGCTGCGCTACCAGTATTCGTTCGGCCAGCTGGCGTCCAATACCCAGGCCCTGCTCGCCCATCTCAAGCTGGACACGACCCAGGTGGACCTGGTCGGGCATTCGATGGGCGGCATGCTCGCGGCACGCTATGCGCTGATGTACCCGCAGCGGCTGCGCCAGCTTGCGCTGGTCAATCCGATCGGCCTGGAGGACTGGAAGGCCAAGGGGGTGCCGTGGCGCAGCGTGGATGCGTGGTATGCCAACGAGCTGAAGACCAGCTTCGACAGCATCAAGAAGTATCAGCTGGATGTGTATTACAACGGCGACTGGACGCCGGAGTACGAGCACTGGGCACGCATGCAGGCCGGCATGTACGCCGGTCCCGGTAAAGAAGCCGTTGCGTGGAGCCAGGCGCTGACCTCGGACATGGTGTTCAACCAGCCGGTGGTCTACGAGCTGGACAGGATCACGGTGCCCACCACGCTCTTCATCGGCCAGAAGGACCGGACCGCGATCGGCCGTGACCTCGCACCGGCAGGGTTGAAGGCCACGTTGGGCGACTACCCGACGCTGGTGAGCTTCGACGATCTGGGCCATTCGCCGCAGGTGCAGGATCCGGAGCGGTTCAATGCGGCGCTGTTGAAGGCGTTGTCGGGCAGGAAGTGATCGCGTCCGCCTCCGCAGTGTCCGGACTACCACGGGCGTAGAGCCACGCCCTGCGTGGCTGCGCGGTGCCGGAACGAAGAGCAGCCACGCAGGGCGTGGCTCTACGCGCCAGCTATCCGCAGCACATCGTCGAGGAGCGCCGCTGCGGTTACGTCGGCGCCTGCACCTGGCCCCTGGATCAATAGCGGTTGGGCGCTGTAGCGGTCGCTGTGGATGGCCACGCGGTTGTCGGTCTGGGCGCCGCCGGCCAGGGGATGGTCCAGCGCCACGATGCGCAGGCCGACACGGGCGCCATCACGGTCGAAGCCGCCGATGAAGCGCAGGCAGCCGTTCTGCGCCTGGGCCTGCTCCCACTGCCGTTGCAGTGGTGCATCCAGCAGCGACAGCTGGTCGATGGCCGCGGCGACGGGCAACACGGCCAGTGCATCGGGAACCAGCGATGCGACCTGCACCTGCTCGGCCCGCAGCGCAATGCCACTGGCGCGTGCCAGGATCAGCAGCTTGCGCCGCACGTCTTCGCCGGACAGGTCCACCCGCGGATCCGGTTCGGTATAGCCCGCGTCGACGGCGTCGCGCACCCAGGCCGAGAACGGACGCTGCCCGTCGTAGTGATGGAACAGCCAGGCCAATGAGCCGGACAACACCCCTTCCACCCGGTGGATGCGGTCGCCACCCGCGACCAGGCTGCGCAGGCTGCTGAGCAGCGGCAGGCCGGCGCCCACGGTGGCGCTGTCGCCATAGCGCGCGCCGCCGCCATGGCCGCTGTCGGCGATGGCCTGCGCCCGTGCCAGCTGCGCGCCCCGCCCCAGCTTGTTGGCGGTGACCACGTGCACGCCACGCGCCAGCCAGTGCTCGTGCCAGTTGGCCACCTCGTCACTGGCGGTG
The DNA here is from genome assembly GCF_057839485.1 of Stenotrophomonas sp. KH_036_B. Classification (NCBI taxonomy): domain Bacteria; kingdom Pseudomonadati; phylum Pseudomonadota; class Gammaproteobacteria; order Lysobacterales; family Lysobacteraceae; genus Stenotrophomonas; species Stenotrophomonas sp. KH_036_B. Next base: position 3,251,503 of record NZ_CM174491.1, read on the forward strand.
GCATCCACCACCACGTCCCCACGCTGCAGGCCGTCGGCCTCGGCCCAGGGCTGCAGCGCCGGCGTGCCGCGCTGGGCACGGTTGGCTTGTTCCAGCGCATGTTCGGGCAACTGTTCGCAGGCACGTGCCGTGCGCGAATTGGCCAGCCAGGAGAACCGCGGCAGCTCGATGCCGCGCGACTGCAGCGACTGATACCGATGCACGAACGCCGTACCGACCGTGCCGGTGCCCAGCAACGCCAGGCGTCGCGGCAGCTCACGGGCGAACGGGATCACCGCGCTCATGCGTCCACCTGTTTGCGCCGTGCCGCCTGCGACTGCAGGTCGATCACGGCCTGCGCGCGTTCCAGCCCGGCCTGCAGGTCAGCGACCAGGTCTTCCACGGCTTCGATGCCAACCGACAGGCGCAGCAGGCCCTCGCCGATGCCGGCGTGCGCACGCGCTTCGGCGGTCATGGCCGCGTGGGTCATGGTGGCCGGATGGGCCACCAGGCTTTCCACGCCGCCCAGCGATTCGGCCAGGGTGAAACAGCGCAGGCCATCGACGAAGGCGCGCACCGCCGCGTGCGGATCGTCGCCCGGGCACGAGGCCAGTTCGAAGGACAGCATGGCGCCGAAACCGCTCTGCTGGCGTGCAGCGATGGCATGGCCCGGATGCTCGGGCAGGCCGGGGTAGTACACGTTCGCCACCGCATCGCTGGCGGTGAGCAGCGCGACGATGCCAACGGTGTTTTCCTGGTGCACGCGCAGGCGCGCGCCCAGCGTGCGCAGTCCGCGCAGGGTCAGGAACGCGTCGAACGGCGATCCGGTCAGGCCCAGCGCATTGGCCCACCACACCAGCTGCTCGTGCAGCGCAGGCTCGCGCGCGATCACCGCACCACCGACGACGTCGCTATGGCCGTTGATGTACTTGGTGGTCGAGTGCAGCACCACATCGGCCCCGAAGGCGATCGGCTGCTGCAGTGCCGGTGACAGGAAGGTGTTGTCCACCACCACCTTCGCGCCGGCCTTGTGGGCGGCATCGATCACGAAGCGCAGGTCGGTGATGCGCAGCAGCGGGTTGGACGGGGTTTCGATCAGCACCAGCGTGGGCGACCCGGCCAGCGCGTCGGCCAGTGAACGCGGGTCGGTCAGGTCGGCGGTGACGAGGTTGAAGTGACCCTTCCTGGCCAACGCGTTGAACAGGCGCCAGCTGCCGCCATACGCATCGTGCGGTACCACCAGGGTGTCGCCCGGCTGCAGCAGCGCGTTGAGCACCAGGTTGATCGCGCCCATGCCGGTGGAGGTGATCACGCCACCGGCACCGCCTTCCAGCTCGGCCAGCGCCTCGCCCAGCAGGTCACGGGTCGGGTTGCCACTGCGCGTGTAGTCGTACTGGCGCTTGTTGCCGAAGCCGTCGAAGCTGAAGTTCGACGACAGCACGATCGGCGGGGTCACCGCCCCATGCGCGGTATCGCGGTCGATACCGGCGCGCACGGCGGCGGTGACACGGCTACAGGACGGTTCGGAACCGGCGGACAGGCTCATGCGTTTTCTCCCGGGGTACGAAATGCGGTGGCGAGGATCGCGTCGATGCGATCGGTTTCTTTCAGGAAGGCGTCGTGGCCGTACGGCGAGCGCAGCACGCGCAGGCTGCCGCGCGGGCCCAGCCCTTCGACCAGGCTGACCAGGTCGGCCAGCGGCACCAGGCGATCGCCTTCGACGGCCACCACCACGGTGGGCACGCTGATCGCCGCGGGGTCGACCCGGTGCAGGTCAATGGATTCGGACAGCCGCAGGTACGCCTCGACCGGCGTGCGGGCGACATACTGCGCGCCCGCCGCATCCAGGTAGTCTTCTGCGGCCACGCGTACACGGCCGTTGACGACTTCCGGCGGCGCATCGAAACGCTCGCCGAATTCTTCCGGCGTGCGGTAGCTGAGCATGGCGAACTGCCGGGCCAACGCCAGCCCATGGCTTTCGGCGCACTGCAGCTGGCCCAGTGCAACGGCCCGGCGCTGCAGCGCGCGCCAGGCGGCGGCATAGGGATGCGGGCGATGCGCGCCGCTGACCGCCACCAGTTTCAGCAGCCGCTGGCGATGGCGCACCGCGAACTGCTGGCCGACCAGCGCGCCATAGGAGTAGCCCACGAAGGCGTGCAACCGGGCGATCCCGAGATGGTCGAGCAGCAGCGCCAGCGCATCGGCCTGGTCGGCGGTATCGATCGGCAGGTCCAGTGCACCGTCGGCACCGATGAAGTCGAAGGCAAGGATGCGCAGCGACGCCGGATCGAGCGTGCGCCCGGCATCGACCAGGCCCTCGGCCCACCCCTTTTCGGGGAACTCGGTGTTGGCGGCAACGTGGCGGTGCGCCGAGATGCCACCGGCCAGGACCACCACCGGTGCGTCGGCACGGCCCACCAGTTCGTAGCGCAGTCGTACCGGACGGGGGCCGCCATGGCGCATCGACAGGATCGCGCCGAGTTCACCGCGCACGGCGCTGCGCCCGGCATCAACCGGAACGCTCAAGGGGGCGAAGGAGTCGGTGGCAACAGCGGCAGTGGCGAAGCTCATGGCGGTATCCCGATAAGGAGAAACGGCCATCGAGCTTTCGCGGAGCTCGCGTTCGAAGTGCACGTACGGTGCACGGTTCGAACCATCTTTCGGAAGACACCACGGTCCCCGCAGGATTTGGCACCTACGCAGGTCGCTTGCGCGCCTGCGGGCTGCCCCGGCTTCAAAGGGCCTGTCCCTCTGCCGGTCTCGATGGTGGAGCCACGATGCCAGCCTCCCGGCAGCGTGTCAATCCTTTCATCGGGATGAAGCGATATAGTTTTTTGTCATCAGGCCGGATGCGGCGGCTAACGGGCCTCTTTCCTGAACGAATGCAGTTGCGTAGAGTCCGCGCACCCTCACTGGAAGATCGACGATGCGCCGGATCCTGCTGCTGTCCCTGATGCTGTGCCCGCTGGTCTCGCTGGCGGCCGGCACCACTGCGGCACCCGAGTGGCGCTCCGGCTGGGGCCTGGTCAGGCCGGCCGATGGGGCCACGCAGGGTCCGACCGCCGGCAACATCGCGTCGATCAAGCTGGAAGGCGGCGCCAGCCGCTGGCAGGCCCGGGTGGACAACCATCTGGCCGGGCCGGTGCAGGTCGCCCTGCGCCAGGACAGCGGGGCCGCGCTGCTGCCGGGGCTGCCGATGCAGGCGGTGCTGCCCGGTTCGGCCAGCGTGGTGGTGGTGCGCCTGCAGTTGCCCCCAGACACCCAGGGCCTCAACCTGCTGCTGGATGCGGTACCGGGCGACCCGGCCGCGCAGCCGCGCGACGTGGCTTACCAGCTGCCCTTCGACGCCAAGCGCTTCCAGGTGACCCAGGCGCCGCAGGGACGATTCAGCCATACCGACGCCGAGAACCGCGACGCGGTCGACTTCGCGCTGCCGGAAGGCACGCCGGTGCTGGCCGCACGCGCCGGCAAGGTGATGCAGGTACAGGGCAACTTCACCGCCAATGGCCGCGACCCGGCGCGCGACCGCGAGCGCGCCAACTTCATCCGGGTGCTGCACGAAGACGGCAGCATGGCCGTCTACGCCCACCTGCAGGCCAACGGGGTGCTGGTCCGCAGCGGGCAACGGGTCGAGGCCGGCCAGCGCATCGGGGTCTCGGGCAACACCGGCTACAGCACCGCGCCGCACCTGCACTTCGTGGTGCAGGCCAATGTGGGCATGCAGCTGCGCTCGATTCCGGTACGGATCGTGGCCCCGCAGGGTGAGCTCCACTTCGCGCGTGAAGAGACCGACCCCGGCCGGGCCGCGTCGCCCTGACCCGCCGACCGCGGCGGCCCGGTATAATCGCCGGCTTATCTCTTTGAAGAGCGCCCCGGGCGGGCGCGTCACGCCATGTCCGAAGTCGCTACCGAAGCTGCGCGCCGCCGCACCTTCGCCATCATTTCCCATCCTGACGCCGGCAAGACCACGCTGACCGAAAAGCTGCTGCTGTTCGGCGGCGCGATCCAGATGGCCGGTTCGGTCAAGGGCCGCAAGGCGGCCCGCCATGCCACCTCCGACTGGATGGCGCTGGAAAAGGAACGCGGAATCTCGGTCACCTCCTCGGTGATGCAGTTCCCGTACGAAGGCAAGATCGTCAACCTGCTCGACACCCCGGGCCACGCCGACTTCGGCGAGGACACCTACCGCGTGCTCACTGCGGTCGACTCGGCGCTGATGGTGATCGACGTCGCCAAGGGCGTGGAAGAGCGCACAATCAAGCTGATGGAGGTGTGCCGCCTGCGCGACACGCCGATCATGACCTTCATCAACAAGCTCGACCGCGAAGGCAAGGAGCCGATCGACCTGCTGGATGAAGTCGAGAGCGTGCTGGGCATCCAGTGTGCGCCGGTGACCTGGCCGATCGGCATGGGCCAGCGCCTCAAGGGCGTGGTGCACCTGATCAGCGGCGAAGTCCATCTGTACGAACAGGGCCGCAACTTCACCCGCCAGGACTCGACCATCTTCCCGTCGATCGACTCGCCCGGCCTGGCCGAGAAGATCGGTGAGCGCATGCTGGCCGATCTGCGCGACGAACTGGAACTGGTGCAGGGTGCGAGCCATCCGTTCGATCTGGAGGCCTACCTGGCGGGCCGTCAGACGCCGGTATTCTTCGGCTCGGGCGTGAACAACTTCGGCGTGCAGCCGCTGCTGGACTTCTTCGTCGAGCACGCGCCGTCGCCGCAGCCGCGCGCCACCACGGGCCGCGAAATCGCCCCGCAGGAAAACAAGCTGACCGGGTTCGTGTTCAAGATCCAGGCCAACATGGACCCCCAGCACCGCGACCGGGTGGCCTTCATGCGGATCTGTTCGGGCCGCTTCGTGGCGGGCATGAAGACCTTCCACGTGCGCACGGGCAAGGACATGAAGCTGGCCAATGCGCTGACCTTCATGGCCAGCGACCGCGAGATCGCGGCCGAGGCCTGGCCGGGCGATGTCATCGGCATCCACAACCACGGCACCATTTCCATCGGCGACACGTTCACCGAGGGTGAGGCGGTGAGCTTCACCGGCATCCCGAACTTCGCCCCGGAACTGTTCCGCCGCGCGCGGCTGCGCGATCCGCTGAAGCTCAAGCAGCTGCAGAAGGGCCTGGCGCAGCTGTCCGAGGAAGGCGCCACGCAGTTCTTCCGCCCGCTCATGAGCAACGATCTGATCCTGGGCGCGGTCGGCGTACTGCAGTTCGACGTGGCGGCCTACCGCCTGAAGGACGAGTACGGCGTGGAAGCGAGCTTCGAGCCGGTCAGCGTCACGACGGCGCGCTGGGTCACCTGCAGCAACGAGAAGAAGCTGGAAGAGTTCCGCGAAAAGAACGCCAGCAACCTCAGCATCGACGCTGCCGGCCAGCTGGTGTACCTGGCCCCGACCCGGGTGAACCTGCAGCTGGCGCAGGAACGCGCGCCGGACGTGCGCTTCGCGGCAACCCGCGAAGCCGCCCACAGCGTCTCGGTCGGCTGACGGCTGACCGGGCGTTGGACGATGGCGCGTGCAAGCGCGCGTCATCACGGCGATGATAGGGGGGAGCGGGTCCCCCTCCCCGCGCAATCTCATCGCCATGACCTCAGTTGCTTCCGTACGTGAAGAAATCGCCAGCGCCCTGACCCACGGGTTGGGCGCCGTTGCCGCACTGGCTGGCAGCGCGGTGCTGATCACCCTTGCCGCGATCTACGGCGACGCCTGGCAGCTGGCCAGCGCGATCGTGTTCGGCGTGGCCCTGCTGCTGCTCTACACGGCCTCCACGCTCTACCACGCGATCCAGCACCCGGTCGCCAAGGGTCGCCTGAAGGTGTTCGACCACTGCGCGATCTATCTGCTGATCGCCGGCACGTACACGCCGTTCACGCTGATCGGCCTGCGCGGCGGTCCCTGGGGCTGGGGCATGTTCACGGCGATATGGGCGCTCGCGGTGTCCGGGGTGATCTTCAAACTCTTCTTCACCGGCCGCTTCAAGCTGCTCTCGACCATCATCTACATCGCGATGGGCTGGATGGTGCTGGTGGCGATCAAGCCGATGTGGTCCTCGATCGACGGCTGGACACTGGGCTGGCTGTTCGCCGGCGGCCTCTCCTACACGCTCGGCACCTACTTCTACCACCGCGAATCGATCCCCTACTCCCACGCCATCTGGCACCTGTTCGTCATCGGCGGCAGCGTCTGTCACTTCATAGCGGTAACCGCGCAGGTGCTGTAGCACCGGCGCGGTTTCCGCTATGAAGTGACACCCAATCCTGCTTCGCAGGATTGGGCCCCGTGGGCGTGCCACCTATCCCCGCGCCTGTAGGCGCGCCCCCTTAACAAAAGGGGGCTTGCACGTTCTGCAAGCTCACCTCGCTGACGTATCGCTTACGTAAGCTTCGCGTTACGTGCACGAAGAACGGGCAAGGATGGGTGGGTGAATACCGTTCCCGCTCCTGCGTCGCCTACTCCCTCCTCCCGCTCACGTTGGCGCCTGCGCCGCCCTGGCAAGCGGGGGCAACGCTGGCTGGCGGTGCTGGTGTTCCTGTTTGCGCTGGTGCTGGTGGTCATCGCGCTGTGGGATTGGAACTGGTTCAAGGGGCCGGTTGAGCGCGCCGTGCAGGCCAAAACCGGGCGCGAATTCCGTATTGGCGGCAACCTGGATGTTGACTTGGGGCGCACCCTGACCGTGCGCGCCGATGGGCTGACCTTTGCCAACGCCGAATGGTCCAAGAAGCCGCGCATGGCCAGTGCCGACCGGGCCGAGATTGATCTGCGCGCCTGGCCGCTGCTGCGGGGTGACATCCAGATTCCCGAAATTCGCCTGACCCGCCCGGACCTGCTGCTTGAAACCGCGCCCGGCAAGGATCAGCCCGGCAATTGGGATTTCCTGGGGCCCAGCGACGGCAACCCGCCGGTGCTGCGTCGTCTGCTGGTCGAGGACGGCAGACTGCAGTTCCTGGATGCTGCCGGCAAGACCGACATTCTCGTTGCCCTCACCAGCGGCAAGCCGCGCAACGCGGATGGTGCCCCGCCCCTGCTGGTCAACGGCAAGGGCCGTTGGCAGGGCAATCCGTTCACCCTGGACGGCAATACCGAATCGCCGCTGGAATTGACCAACAGCGATCATCCGTTCCGCATCCACCTGGACGGCCGCGCCGGCAATACCCACGCCATTGCCAGCGGCACCCTCACCAACCCGTTTGCACTGCGCACTTTCGATCTTGATCTGGCCCTGAGTGGCCAGGACATGGAAGACCTGTATCCGCTGATCGGCCTGGCGATTCCGTCCACCCCACCGTACCGGCTCAAGGGCAGGCTCAAGCGCAACAACGATATCTGGCGCTACGAGAACTTCACCGGCGTGGCCGGTGACAGCGATCTTGGCGGCACCGCCCAGATCGAAGTGGGTGGAGATCGCCCGTTGCTGAAGGCCGATCTGGTCTCCAAGCGGCTCGACTTCGACGATCTGGCCGGCTTCATCGGTGCACCGCCCAAGACCGGTGCCGGTGAATCGGCAAACGCCGAGCAGAAGGCCGAGGCCGCCGCGCTCGCCGTGAAGGCCAAGGTACTGCCGGATACGCCGTACAACCTGGGCAAGCTGCGCGCGATGGACGCCGATGTGCGGTGGAAGGCACAGCGCATCAATTCTCCGGTACTGCCGCTGGATGACATGGATGCGCACCTCAAGCTCGACGACGGCCTGCTGCGGCTGGAGCCGTTGAACTTCGGCGTTGCGGGCGGCGACATCCGCAGCACCATCCGCATGGATGCGCGCAAGCCGACCATTGCCACCCAATTCAAGGCCAGCATCCGCAAGGTGCAGCTCGGCGGCCTGTTCCCCGATGCCAAGCTTGCCGAGCAGGCGTCCGGCGGCATCAGTGGCGAGGTCAACCTGAGCGGGACCGGCAACTCCGTCGCGGCGATGCTTGGCAGCTCGGATGGCTCCGTTGCGATCGGCATCGGCCGCGGCCATGTCGGCAACCTGATCATGGAGCTGGCCGGCCTGGATGTGGCCGAATCGCTGAAGTTCCTGTTCACCGGCGACAAGCAGATTCCGCTGCGCTGCGCCTGGGGCGACTTCGGCGTGGCACGTGGCGTCATGACCTCGCAGCAGTTGGCCTTCGACACCACCGATACGCTGATCCTTGGCGAAGGCACAGTGGACCTCAAGCAGGAAAAGCTCGACCTGCTGCTGCGTCCGCGCCCCAAGGACATCAGCATCCTGGCGCTGCGTTCGCCGCTGCGCATCGGCGGCACGTTCAAGGATCCCTCGTTCCGCCCCGACTTCAAGGCACTGGGCGTGCGCGGCGTGATCGCGCTCACGCTGGGCAGCATCGCCCCGCCTGCCGCCCTGCTGGCCACGATCGAAACCGGGCCGGGTGAAGATTCGAACTGTGGTGGCCGCTACGCGAAATGAACACGTCCCGCGCGCCGGTCCACGACCGGCGCTGGCGGGCGGCGATCAGCCTGCCACGATGTACTGCTGCAGCTGGTCCAGCTTCTGCGCCTGCTCGTCGATCACCGACTTCACCAGATCGCCGATCGAGATCACCCCGATCACGCCGCTGCCGTCCACCACCGGCAGGTGCCGGATGCGGTAGTCGGTGACCAGTTGCAGGCAGTGCTCCACCTGCTCGCCCGGCGCAACGGTGACGACCTTGGCGGTCATGATGTCGCTGACCCGGGTAGTGCGCGAGGACCGCTCGTGCAGCACGATCTTGCGTGCGTAATCGCGCTCGGACAGGATGCCGACCAGCTGCCGGCCTTCCATCACCAGCACCGCGCCGATGCCCTTCTCGGCCATCAGCCGGATCGCGTCGATCACCGCCGATTCCGGGGCTACTGCGAAAACCTCAGGGGACTTGCCTTCCAACAGCTGTCGTACCGTGGTCATCTCGCTGCTCTCCACCGATGGGATGCAGGGCCGAGTCTGCCACGAACGGTGCCTGCCAGGTGTCAATCAGGTACAGCGGCCGCTGCTTGGATTCCTCATACAGCCTGCCCAGGTATTCACCGATCAGGCCCAGCGCGATCAGCTGCACGCCCCCCAGGAACAGGATCACCGCCATCATGGTGGGATAGCCGGCCACCCGGTCGCCGTACAGTGCCGCCTTCACCACCACCCACATGCCGAACACGAACGCGGCGGTGGCCGTGGCCAGCCCGAGATAGGTGGCGGCGCGCAGCGGTACCGTGGAGAAACTGGTGATCGCTTCCAGCGCCAGATTCCACAGCTTCCAGAGCCCGAATTTGCTGTTGCCGACCATCCGCGCCTGCCGGTGGTACGGCAGCGCCTTGCGCCGGAAGCCGACCCAGCCGAACAGCCCTTTCATGAACCGGTGGCGTTCACGCAACTGACCCAGCGCCTGCAGCGCACGCGGTGAGAGCAGGCGGAAATCGCCGGTATCGGCCGGAATGGGCGTCTTCGACAGACGCCCGATCACCCGATAGAACGCCGCCGCGGTGCTGCGCTTCAGCCAGCCCTCGCCGTCGCGCACCAGGCGCGTCCCGTAGACGTTGTCGTACCCCTGTTGCCACAGCGCGACGAAGTCGGGAATCAGTTCCGGCGGATCCTGGCCATCGGCGTCGAGAATCATCACCGCACCGTCCTCGACCCTGTCCAACCCAGCGGTCAAGGCGGTTTCCTTGCCGAAGTTGCGCGACAGGCGCAGCAGGCCCACCGCCGCATCATCGGCCGCCAGCTGCTGCATCACCCGCCAGGTGGCATCGGTACTGCCGTCGTCCACGTAGACGATCCGGCCATCGATACCGTCCAGCCCATCCAGCACCGCACGCAGCCGCGGGTGCAGCAGGGGCAGCGCCATGGCTTCGTTGTGGGCGGCAATGACCAGGGTCAGGCGTTGGGCAGGCATGCGCGGAGTGTACCGTTGCGCCGTCACGCGCATGCATCGTCAGTTGTCATCGAGGTAGGCACCGCCTCCCAGCTGGCGTGCCTGGCGCTGGATCCACGCAGCGCGGCGCTGTACGTAGGGCCCGGGCCTGGCGGCGCTGTAGCGGCGCGGCGCGGGCAGCACCGCCGCCAGCTTCGCACTCTCGCCCGGGGTCAGGCGCGCCGCGTCCTTGTTCCAGAACTGCCGGGACGCGGCCTGGGCGCCGTAGATGCCATCGCCGAACTCGGCGATGTTGGCGTACATCTCCAGGATCCGCGACTTCGGCCACAGCGCCTCGATCAATACCGTGTACCAGACCTCCAGGCCCTTTCGGATCCAGCTGCGGCCCTGCCACAGGAACAGATTCTTGGCCACCTGCTGGCTGATCGTGCTGGCGCCCCGGAGCCGGCCACCGCGCGCATTGTGGTCACGCGCCTTCTCGATCGCCTGCAGGTCGAACCCGTTGTGCTCCGGGAAGCGCTGGTCCTCCGCTGCCACCAGCGAGATCGGCAGGCTGGCCGCCATCTGGTCCAGGTCGCGCCACTGATAATGCAGCCGGTAGCGCCAGTCGCCCTGGCCCAGCGCCTCGCCGTAGCGCCAGAGCATCACCGTGGACAGCGGCGGATCGACCACGCGCAGCACCACGACCTGCAGCACGCTGCCCACCACGAACAGCACGGGCAGCCACAGCAGGTACTTCCAGCGCCAGCGGCGCGGGCGTGACGGTTCCAGGCCCGGATCGGCCTTGTGGTTGCTGCGCTCTGCCCCCATTACTGGTGCATCCTCTGCTTGCATGGTTGTCGGCGCATTATCCGGCAACACGCCCCCATTTAAATAAGCGCAGCCACCGACCCGATGACCGCCCAGACCGATTCCCTCGTCCGCTTCCTGCTCCCCGATGCCGGCGTCCGCGGCGTGCATGTGCACCTCGACGCCACCTGGCAGGAAATCCTGTCCCACGCCAGCTATCCGCCCGTGGCGGCTGAACTGCTGGGCGAAGCCAGCGTGGCCTCGGCCCTGTTCACCGGCCACACCAAGGTGGATGGACGCCTGTCCATCCAGCTGCGCAGCAGCACCGCCATGCGCACCCTGTTCACCGAGTGCACCGCCGCCGGGACCCTGCGCGGGATCGTGCAGATGTCCGACGAGGGCGATGCCCCACGCGACCTGACCGCCCTGGGCGACGACGCGCTGCTGGCCATCACCATCGAAAACCCCGGCCTGGACCCGCGCGAGCCGCAGCGTTACCAGAGCCTGGTCGGACTGGGCGCGCCGGGCCTGGATGAGGCGTTCGAAGACTACTTCCGCCAGTCCGAACAGCTGCCGACGCGCCTGCTGCTGGCCGCCGACGGCACCCGCGCCGCCGGCCTGCTGCTGCAGAAGCTGCCCGGCGACGGGGGTGACGAGGATGGCTGGGTCCGCGCCAGCGCCCTGTTCGAGACCCTCGGCAAGCAGGAACTGCTCGACGTGGACGCCGAAACGCTGCTGGTGCGTCTCTTCCACGAGGAGAACCCGGAACTGCTGGGTGCCCGCCCGCTGCGCTTTGCCTGCTCCTGTTCGCGCGAGCGCGTGGAGAGCATGCTGCAGTCGCTGGGCGAGGAGGAAGCGAGGGCCTCCGCCGAGGCCACCGGTTCAGTCGATATCCGTTGCGAATTCTGCGGACAGGAGTATCACTTTCCCTTGACGGAATTCGACATACTGTTCAGCGACGCCGTCGTTTCATCGCCGGCACCTGAACGGCTTCAGTAATCGCCGCGCGAGTTTTGTTCTGGGGAGAACCAAGACTTGTTAAGAAATCATAAACGCCCTAGGATCAGTGTCCCGCTTCGGCGGGAACTTGTGTTCATCACCGCTGTCTGAGAGTTCCCATGCGTGCCCTTCTGCGTCTACCGCTGGCCCTGATGATCGCCCTCGCCGCGATCCCGGGCGCGCATGCGCAATCCAAGGCACGCCAGGACAGCACGGTGATTCCGGTGTGGAACAAGGGCAGCGGCAAGGTCGAGGCCCTGCTGTACCTGGAACCCACCGGTGAGCAGGCGGCCGGCGCGCGCTGGCACTTCGGGCGCAGCTCGCTGGACGCGGCCTTCGGGCTGTCCTCCGGCGATTCGCTGGGCCTGCTGTGCAACAGCAGCCGCGGCACCAGCATCAGCGGACTGGCCAGCCATTGCATGCTGGCCAGCCTGGGCGACGATGACGACAACACCCTGAGTCGCCGGGTCACCGGCACGGCGGCGTTCAACCGCCCGGGCGGTCGCCTCGGCATCACCGCCGGGACCGGCAAGGACACGCTCCCGGCCTGGCTGGCCGGCCCGAACAAGTCGCCGGCGCTGCGCGCCGAGCAGAACGACCTGACCGTGTTCGGCCAGAAGAACATCGGCCGCGAGGGCTTCGTATCCATTGGCGGCACCTACGCCAAGGCGCGCCTGGTGCCCCTGTCCGATGTCTCCCCTGCCCTGGTGGACCGCTGGGACAGCAAGAGCCTCACTCTGGGTGCCGGCTATGGCAACTTCAGCGGCAACATCATCGGCCGCGTGGTCGATGTGCCGGGCCAGCCCGGCAAGTGGGAAGGCCTGGGCGTCGGCCTGACCTGGCGTACGCCCTGGAGCGGCCAGCTCACCGTGGGTGCGGAGAACGTCATCACCCGCGGCAAGAACCCTTTCGCCCCGCGCAATGAAAGCACCGACGAGGGCACCGTGCCCTACGTCCGCTACGAACAGGATCTCTGAGAGGGTCGCCCCTCCAGTCTGCTGACCAAGGCGCGTCTCCGACGCGCCTTTTTTCTGCGCGTCGCCTGTGACCGGCCCTCCATTCAGATAGGGCCGATGGCGCCAGATTTGAAAAAATGTGCTGAAAGTCATGTCTCAAGTTGACCCCCTCAAGACCCCATTTGCCCCCCTCGGTGACGGAAAGCCTTGTCCCGCAAGGACTTTGCCGAATTTCACCCAAAACACATGAAGTATTAACGGGTCTTTAATTTCTCTGACGACGTGGTTACTATCGAGTCAGCTTCACGATTTGGAGTCGCCTTTCGCCTCCGCGTCGAAGCCCATCCAATACCACGTAGCACCCAAGTCCCCTTGGAGAGAGAGAGCCAATGAATTGCAGGACAAACAAGCTGCGCGACGCCATCGCGTTCGCGCTGGTGGTCACCGCTGGCAGCAGCGGCGCCGCCTTCGCACAGGACAACACCCAGACCCTGGACAAGATCGAAGTCACCGGTTCGCGCATCAAGCGCGCTGACCTGGAGTCCTCGCAGCCGGTCTTCACCATGAGCCGCGAGCAGATCCAGGCCCAGGGCCAGACCTCGATCGGCGACATCATCCAGAACATCGCCACCAGCGGCTCGACGCTGAACAGCACCTACAACAACGGCGGCAACGGCGAAACCCGCGTGAACCTGCGCAACCTGGGTTCCAGCCGTACCCTGGTGCTGGTCAACGGTCGTCGTTGGGTCGGTGGTACCGGCCTGGGTGGCGCAGTCGACCTGAACACCATTCCGTCGGCCGCTGTTGAGCGCGTGGAAGTCCTGAAGGACGGCGCCTCGACCATCTACGGTTCGGACGCCATCGCCGGCGTGGTCAACATCATCCTGCGCCAGAACTTCGACGGCGCCGAAGCCAACGCCTACTTTGGTCAGTACGACAAGGGCGACGGTTCGCGTGAAGCCTATGACTTCACCATCGGCTCGGCCGGTGACAAGTGGCACGCCACCCTGGGTGTCGGCTACGTGAAGGAAGAGGCCGTGTGGGCGGGCGACCGTGCCATCTCCTCCGTGCCGGTCTACGGCGCAGTGCCGTACACGGGCAACAGCTCCACCACCCCGGAAGGCCGCTTCGGCTTCTACCAGCAGGTCGGCACCAACCCCGACGGTTCGCCGCGCTTCGGCGCTGCGCGTCCGAATGGCACGGAAGGCTACTTCATCACCGGCAACGGTGGCAGCACCTTCCGTAACTACACCCAGGCCGACAGCTTCAACCACGCGCCGGGCAACCTGCTGATCACCCCGCAGGAACGCACCTCGATCTTCGCCGACGCCGGTCTGAACATCACCGACAACGTGCGCTTCAAGACCACGGTGACCTACAACGAGCGTGAGTCCGAGCAGATCCTGGCGGCCATGCCGATCGTGCTGGGTCGCGCCGCACCGGGCACCAACGGCGCCAATATCGTCATCGACGCCGACAACATCTACAACAACACCGGCCGTGATATCGACTACATCCAGTACCGTGCAAACGAGACTGGCGGTCGTATCTACAAGCAGAACGTGAAGACCTACGCGTTCAACGGTGCGTTCGAAGGTGACTTCGAAGTCGGCAGCCGGTTCTGGAACTGGGAAACCGGTATGTTCTACGGCAAGAACGACCAGACCGACGTCACCACTGGCTTCTTCAACATCTCCGCGCTGCGTAACGCCCTGGGCCCGTCGTTCATCGATGCTGGCGGCGTGGCACGTTGCGGCACCGCAGCCAACACGGTCGACGGCTGCGTGCCGATGAACATGCTGAGCGGCGCCGGCTCTCTGACCCCGGAAATGATCGATTACGCCGGTTTCACCGCGCATGACGTCTACGGCTACGAGCAGAAGACCTATTACGGCAGCATCGGTGGCGAGCTGTTCGACCTGCCGGGTGGCGCGTTCGCCTTCTCGCTGGGTGCCGAACACCGTGAAGAGTCCGGCTTTGACGGCCCGGACGCCCTGATCAACTCCGGCGACACCACCGGCAATGCGCGTACTGCGACCGACGGCAGCTACAAGCTGGACGAAGCGTACCTCGAACTGGCGATCCCGCTGCTGTCCGGCGTGACCGGCGCGCAGCTGCTGGACTTCAGCGTGGCGACCCGCTTCTCTGATTACAGCAACTTCGGCAACACGACCAACAGCAAGTTCGGTTTCCGCTGGAAGCCGATCAACGACCTGATGATCCGTGGTAACTGGTCCGAAGGCTTCCGCGCTCCGACCATCAGCGAACTGTACTCGGGCATCAGCGACACCTTCGAAGACGTGGCCGATCCCTGCGCCGGCGTCCAGACGGGCAACGCCAACACCCCGCCGGCCAGCTGCGCAGGCGTGCCGGCGTACAACCAGTCCAACTCGCAGATCCGTACCACCACCGGTGGCAATCCGAATCTCGGGCCGGAAACCTCGACCTCCAAGACCCTGGGCTTCGTCTACAGCCCGAGCTTCGCACCGGGCCTGGACGTTTCGGTTGACTGGTGGAACATCAAGATCGAAGGTGCCATCTACGCGCAGACCGCCCAGCAGACGCTGGACTCCTGCTATGACCAGGGCGTGGCTTCGCAGTGCGACCTGATCGAGCGTGACAGCACCGGCCAGATCTCGAACCTGCTGGCCGTGCCGAGCAACGTCGGTACGATGGAAGTGGAAGGCTGGGACGTGACCCTGGGTTACCGCCTGCCGGATACCACCTACGGCAGCTTCAGCTTCGTGCTGGATACCGCGTACACCTCGAAGTACACCATCGAAGATCCGGTGACCGAAGGCTACAACCGCGTCGGCAACTACCTGAGCCGCGACAACTACTGGCGTGTGCGTTCCAACCTGCTGGTTGCCTGGCAGCTGGGTGACTTCGGTGCGACCGCATCGGCACGTTACTACTCGCGTCAGAACGAAGACTGCACCGGCACCGCTTTCGGTGGCGCCAACTTCGCTCTGCTGTGCTCGGACGCCGATCATATTGGCCTGGGTGGCGATGCGGATCCGCAGCGCAAGATCTCCAGCGTCACGTACACCGATCTGAGCGCCTACTGGCAGTCGCCGTGGAACGCCCGCATCACCGTGGGTGTCAACAACGCCTTCGACCGCGATCCGCCGAAGTCGTACACCACGTTTGCCAACAGCTTCGACCCGCAGTATGAAATCCCGGGTCGCTTCCTCTACATGCGCTACAACCAGAAGTTCTGATCTGGCTGTAACCGTGTAGTGTTGGACGACAACGGCCCCGCAAGGGGCCGTTGTTGTTTGTGCGGCAGGCAGTGCTCCGAGCACCGCGACGAAAAAAAACGGCCCTCGCGGGCCGTTTCTCGTCTGCATCGTGGTCGGCGGCAACTCAACCGATCGGAATCAACGTCTCGATCACGTGCTCCACATACGCCTCGAAGTCCTCGCGCGCCGGCTTGGGCTGCTGCAGCTGCAGCGACAACTGCAGGAAGCCCACATAGGCGGCGTACGCCAGACGCGCGCGATGCTGCGCATCGGTACGGCTCAACCCGGCCTGGCGGAACGATGCCACCAGGTACTCCAGGCGGCGGTGCGAGACGCGGTCGATGACCGGGCGCACCATCGGGTGATCCAGCGCCTTCAGCAGTTCGCTGTAGATGATGTGCGGCTGCACTTCATGGGCCACCACCTGGAACAGCTGGCGCAGGCGCGCACGCGGGTCCGGTACGTCTTCCAGGCTGCCGAACACCTGTTCCTGTTCGAACAGCTCCCAACGCTCCAGCGCGGCCTGCAGCAACGCGTCGCGCGAGGGGAAATGCCAGTAGAAACTGCCCTTGGTCACGCCGAGGCGGCGGGCCAGCGGCTCCACCGCCACCGCACCGACGCCTTGTTCAGCGATGAGGTCCAGGGCGGCCTGGGCCCAGTCTTCCGCGCTCAGGCGGCTGTTGCGGCCGGCACGTGGCTCGCCGGCGGAAGCGTCAGGTTCATTCATGACCATGATTTAACCATACGCCGGGGTCGGTTTGTATGGAATTGCGCGCCCATGGGACCCCAGACCCTGTAGAGCCACGCCCTGCGTGGCTGCCCCGCCACCCCAACCATACTAGAGAGTATTGACATGCCAAAAGCCAGGTCCATACTAGCAAGTATGGTAACCCCGACCCCCTCCCTGCCCGCCACCACCGACGAGAGGCTGACCGCCGCTCACGAGGCCGTGCTGGCCGCCACCCGTTCGGGCCCCGGTCGTCGCGGCACCGTGCTGTTCGCGCACGGCTTTGGCCAGACCCGTCATGCATGGACCGCCACTGCAGAGTCGCTGGCCAGGGCCGGCTATGAAACGCTGGCCTACGACGCGCGTGGTCACGGCGATTCGGACTGGAACGCGGCGGACCTGCCCTACCACGGCGAACAATTCGCCGACGACCTCATCGTGCTGGCCGGCGAACAGCCGCAGCCGCCCATTCTGGTGGCAGCATCGATGGGCGGGCTGTTCGGCCTGCTCGCCGAGGCACGCTGGCCGGGGCTGTTCTCGGCGATGGTGCTGGTCGACATCACCCCGCGCTGGGACACGGCCGGGGTCGAACGCATCCTGATGTTCATGACCGCCCATCCGGACGGATTCGCCTCGCTGTCGCAGGCGGCCGACGTGATTTCCGCCTATATGCCGCATCGTCCACGCAAGTCCGATGATTCGTTGCGCGCCCTGCTGCGCGAGGACGGTCAGGGACGCTGGCGCTGGCATTGGGACCCGCGTCTGGTCGCCGAACTGGCGCGCGACAGTGAACACCACCAGGATGCGCTCGCCGACGCGGCGCGCCAGGTGAAATGCCCGGTGCTGCTGGTCAGCGGCGGGCGCAGCACCCTGGTCACCCCGCAAACGGTGGCCGAGTTCCTCGCGTTGGTGCCGCACGCACGCCACGTGCAGTTGCCGGAGGCCACGCATATGGTCGCCGGCGACGACAACAACGCCTTTACCGCTACTGTGTTGGACTATCTGGACGTGTTGCCCTCGGCCTCCGCCGTGGCACAGTCCGCCACAACCGAGCACGTCACCGGAGCACGCTCATGAGCATTGTCGTCCCCTTCCTCGCCATCCTGCTGGCAGGCGCAGTCGTCGCCTACCATCGGATGCGGCTGATCACCTGGACGCTCACCAGCCTCGTGCTGCTGGCGGCCTGCTGGTTCATTCCCTACATCAACCAGACCGCAACGATCGTGGCCGCCGCCATCGTCGCCGTCATCGCCGTGCCGCTGCTGCTGCCGTTCATCCGCAAGCCGCTGCTGACCGCGCCGATGATGAAGGTGTTCCGCAAGGTGCTGCCGCCGCTGTCGCAGACCGAGCGCATCGCGCTGGAAACCGGCTCGGTCGGTTTCGAAGGCGAACTGTTCACCGGTGACCCGGACTGGAACATCCTGCTCAGCTACCCCAAGCCGCAGCTCACCGCCGAAGAACAGGCCTTCCTGGATGGCCCGGTGGAAGAGCTGTGCCGCATGGTCAACGACTGGGAGATCACCCACGTCTACGCCGACCTGCCGCCGGAACTGTGGAGCTTCATCAAGAAGAACAAGTTCTTCGGCATGATCATCCCGAAGGAATACGGCGGCCTGGGCTTCAGCGCGCTGGCCCACCACAAGGTGATCCAGAAGCTGGCGTCGGTGTCGAGCGTGGTGAGCTCCACCGTCGGCGTGCCCAACTCGCTCGGCCCCGGTGAACTGCTCAACCACTACGGCACCCAGGCGCAGAAGGACCAGTACCTGCCGCGCCTGGCCGATGGCCGTGAAGTACCCTGTTTCGGCCTGACCGGCCCGTTCGCCGGCTCGGATGCCACCTCCATTCCCGATTACGGCATCGTCTGCAAGGGCGAGTGGAACGGCGAGCAGGTGCTGGGCGTCAAGCTCACCTTCGACAAGCGCTACATCACGCTGGCCCCGGTGGCCACGCTGATCGGCCTGGCCTTCCGCATGTACGACCCGGATGGCCTGATCGGTACCACCCGCGACATCGGCATCACCCTGGCCCTGCTGCCGCGTGATACCGCCGGCGTGGAAATCGGCCGTCGCCATTTCCCGCTCAACTCGACCTTCCAGAACGGCCCGATCCGCGGCAAGGATGTCTTCATCCCGCTGACCCAGCTGATCGGCGGTGCCGAGAAGGCCGGCAAGGGCTGGAACATGCTCAACGAGTGCCTGGCCGTGGGCCGCTCCATCACCCTGCCCTCCACCGCCAGCGGCGGTGCCAAGGCCGGCGCGGTGGTGACCGGTGCCTACGCACGCATCCGCAAGCAGTTCGGCCTGTCGGTCGGCCGCTTCGAGGGCGTGGAAGAAGCGCTGGCCCGCATCGGCGGCAAGGCCTATGCGATCAGCGCGCTGTGCCAGGCCACGGCCGCTGCGGTGGATCGCGGCGACGTGCCGTCGGTGCCCTCTGCCATCGCCAAGTACCACTGCACCAGCATGAGCCGTGAGGTGATCTCGGACGTGATGGACGTGATCGGCGGCAAGGGCATCATCCTGGGGCCGCGCAACTTCGCCGGCCGCAGCTGGCAGGCCGCACCGATCGCGATCACGGTCGAGGGCGCCAACATCATGACCCGCAGCCTGCTGATCTTCGGTCAGGGTGCGATCCTGTGCCACCCGTGGGTGCTGAAGGAAATGAAGGCCGCGCAGGATCCGGACACCCGTGCCGGCCTGCAGGAATTCGACCGCAGCTTGTTCGGCCACATCCGCTTCGGCATCTCCAACGCCGTGCGTTCGTTCTGGTTCGGCCTGACCGGTGCCCGTTTCGGCGCCGCTCCGGGCGATGCCTACACGCGCCGCTACTTCCGCAAGCTGGACCGCTACTCGGCCAACCTGGCGCTGATGGCCGACATCTCGATGATGACGCTGGGCGGCAAGCTGAAGTTCAAGGAATCGCTGTCCGGCCGCCTGGGCGACGTGCTGAGCCACATCTACATGACCAGCGCCATGCTCAAGCGTTACCACGACGAAGGCGCACCGACGGCCGACCAGCCGCTGCTGGCCTGGGCCTTCCATGACAGCGTGCACAAGATCGAAGAGTCGCTGTCTGCAGCGCTGCGCAACTTCCCGATCCGTCCGATCGGCTGGCTGATGTGGCTGCTGATCTTCCCGTTCGGCCGCCGTGCCGAAGCGCCGGGCGACCGCCTGGGCCACCGTGTGGCGGCGCTGCTGATGGCCCCGAACGAAGCCCGCGACCGTCTGGCCAATGGCGTGTTCCTGACCCCGTGCGAGAACAACCCGGGCGGCCGCATCAACAGCTACCTGTCCAAGGCGATCATGGCCGAGCCGGTGGAGCGCAAGTTCATCAAGGCGCTCAAGACCAAGGGCATCGAGGCGCTGGACTTCGTCACGCAGCTGGACGAAGCCGTGGCCGAAGGCGTGATCACCCAGGACGAACGCACCCTGCTCGAAGAGCTGCGTGCCATCACCCTGGAAACGATCACGGTGGACGACTTCGACCCGAAGGAACTGCGCTCGGCCGGGTACTACGACCGCGAACAGAAGGACGTGCAGTCCGAAGCGGCGTAAATCCGCATCGACGCACCCCATACGGCGGACTTCGGTCCGCCGTTTTTTTTGAGGAGACACATCCATGGCCGCTCCCCTGTTGAACCTGTACCACCGCATGCAGCGCTGGCCGGCCGGCCAATGGCTCTTCTCACGTGCGGTCTGCTTCAAGGCCCCGTACTTCGCCAGCATCGCGCCGCGCATCACGGTGCTCGAACCCGGTCGCTGCGAGGGCCGCATCGCGCACCGGCGCAAGGTCACCAACCACATCGGCACGGTGCACGCGATCGCGCTGTGCAACCTGGCCGAACTCACGGCGGGCCTCATGGTGGATGCCTCGCTGCCCAAAGGCATGCGCTGGATCCCCAAGGGCATGGAAGTGAAGTACCTGGCCAAGGCCACCGGCCCGCAGCAGGCGGTGGCTACGCCGGCCCAACCGATCGTCGCTGCCGACGCCGGCTACGCGCTGCCGGTCAACGTGCAGATCCGCGACACCTCGGGCACTGCGGTGTTCGACGCGCGGATTGATATGTGGGTGTCGCCGGTCAAGAAGTCTTGAGGCTCCACGCGAAGGGCAGCGTTTCAATTCATACGAGCTGGGGCGGCCGTCGGGCAGCCCCGCTCCGGGATATCCCGTGCCTTCGGCCCGCGATATCCGCGCATTCCACCTCATCCCCGCGCCGTTGGCGCGCCCCCTTCAACAAGAAGGGGGCTCTTCCCCCAGCAGGGTCCGCGAACGAACTGCAGACACGCATGGCGTGTCTCTACGAGGGACGCCGAGCCCACCGCGACCCCGGCAGCATCACGCATGCTCGCGCACGCGTGCCCGGTAGGGTTGCTTCCCAAACAACCGCCCGCGATGCCGATCGCATGGCGACGACTAAAAAAACGGAAACCGCCGTCGCCGTTGATCTCCATAGGCCACCCGCCAACCGTCAAAGGGTCGGCGGGGGTGGGTTTGCGGGACTGTAGAAAACATGGGCACGGCGCATGCGCCGGGCGGGTTGGGCAGGACGCCCAACCCAGGCCTTGCCGTGTACGCAGGATTGCGTACACGAGCAAGTTTTCTACAAGCCTCCATGGACGGATTCACGGCGTGTCCCGCAAACCCGCACCCGCCGGCCCAGCGCGAGCACGTTCGCAGCCCTCGGCTTTTAGCGCGTACCGACCAACGGTCAGTACCTACCCGAGACCGACGACCGACGACCGGCGCCCTCAGGCCGGCACGAACTGCCAGGCAATAGCCGCCAGGATCGCCGGGACGGCCTGGATGAAGAAGATCCGCTTGTTGACGCTGTACGCGCCGTAGCAGCCGGCCACAATCACGCAGCCGAGCATGAAGTTCACCAGCATGGGCAGGTGGTCGAACAGTCCCCAGAACAGACCGGCGGCCAGGAAGCCGTTGTACAGCCCCTGGTTGGCCGCCAGCACCCGCGTGAGCTCCGCCTTCTCCGGCGTGTTGCGGAACGTCTTCAGGCCCAGCGGACGCGTCCACAGGAACATTTCCAGCACCAGGAAGTACACGTGCAACAACGCGACCACCAGGGTCAGGATCAGTGCGGTCCAGTACATGCGCAACCCTCGAACAAGATGAAGAGAGCTTACTCCGGCCGCTCGGCCGGCAGCTTCTTTTCTTCGCGCAGCACCCGGAACGCCGCCGCGGTCATGATCCCCGCCACCGCCAGCCCGCCCGCGAACACCGCGTGCGACCCGAACAGCGACAGCCCCTTGTGCACCCAGGCGAAGGTCAGGTCCGCACCGCGGTACACCACCGTGTCGATCGCCGCACCGGCCTTGTAGCGCCACTGCCGGTCCACACGCGTGTAGATCGTCTCGCGTGCCGGCTTGGCCAGCGAGAACTCGCTGGCGCGCGTCATCACCTGCACCATCGCCACCATCAACGGCAGCGGCGACGCAGCCAGCACCGAAAAACCGACGATGATCGCGAAGCCCGGAATCAACAGCGCCGGCGCGATTCCGTAACGCGACAGCAGCCAGCGGGTCAGCCCCAGCTGCAGCACCAGCGTCAGCGCATTGACCGCCAGGTCCACACGCGAGAAGAATGCCGTACTGGCCGCCGGGTCCGTGTACAGCCTGCGCACGATGGACGCCTGCTCGTTGTACAGCAGCGTGCCGATGCCCACCCCGAACACCACCATTACCGCCAGCCAGCGCAGCAGCGGCTCGCGTGCGATCAGCTTCAGCCCATCCAGCACCCCGCCGCCCATCGGGGTCTCACCCGAGACCCGGTTTTCCTCACGCTCGCGCGCCACCGCCCACAACCGCAGCCGCCAGATGCAGAGCAGGCACACACTCAGGAACCCCGCAGATACCAGCATCAGGTTGGCGATGCCCACCCGCTGCACCAGCGTCGACGTCAACGTTGGGCCGAGGAACGCCCCGATCGTGCCCGCCGCCCCGATATAACCGTAGAAAGCGCGTGCCTGGGTATTGGAGAACACATCGGCCATGAAGCTCCAGAACACCGCCACTGCGAACAGGTTGAAGACCGTGATCCAGAAGAAGAACAGCATGCCTCGCCCCGGCACCCCGCTGTCGAACAGCGCGTAGAAGCCCAGCAGCGTGACAATGAAGAAGCCGTAGACCACCGGCAGGAACACCCGGCGTGGGTAGCGGCTCACCAGCGCCCCGTACAGCGGCTGCAGCACCAGCATGATCGCGAACACACAGGTGAACAGGAACTGCAGCACGAAGTCCTGCAGCGCGATGCCGTGGGCGGAGAACCAGCCTATCAACGACGCCGGGAACACCGTCTGCAGGTCGGCCGAGGCCGCCATCGCCTCACGCACCGGCCGCAGCACGTAGTAGCCACTGAGCAGGCAGAAGAAGTACACGCTGGCCCAGAGCAGCGGCGGCGACTGGCGCAGCGACGCGCGCAGGCCCGGGCGCGCGGACGGGGAAGGCACCGGGGCGGTCATTGCACGCGGGTCCCGCGCAGGCGGCGTCGCAACGGCAGCATCGTGGGGATTCCGGGCAGCAAAGCGCGCAAGGTAAACGATGCACCGCAACATCGCCAGTGGTCGGCGTGCGCACCCGTGCAACGCAGTGCCGCGCGCTGGCTTATGCTCGTGGCATCACCGTTGGGGAACGGACATGTACGACTACATCATCGTCGGCGCAGGCTCGGCCGGCTGCGTGCTGGCCAACCGGCTCAGCGAGGACCCGCAGTGCCGCGTCCTGCTGCTCGAAGCCGGCCCCCGCGACCGCAACCCGTTCATCCACATGCCGGCCGGGCTGGCCCGGCTGGTCAACAACCGGCGCATCAACTGGAACCTGTACACCGAACCCGAACCGGCGCTGGACGGACGGCGGCTGTGGTGGCCGCGCGGCAAGGTGCTGGGCGGCTCCAGCTCGATCAACGCAATGTGCTACGTCCGCGGCGTGCCGGCCGACTACGACGCCTGGGCAGCGGACGGCGCCCTCGGTTGGGACTGGGCGCAGGTCCTGCCGTGGTTCCTGCACTGCGAGGCCAACAGCCGCGGTGCCAGCGCGCTGCACGGCGATGCCGGACCGCTGTCGGTGTCCGACCTTCGCCACCACAACCCCCTCTCCGACGCATTCCTGGACGCAGCCGTGCAGGCCGGCCACCCGCGCAATGACGACTTCAACGGCGCGCAGCAGCTCGGCGTGGGCCTGTATCAGGTCACCCAGCGTGACGGCGCCCGCTGCTCCAGCGCCACCGCCTACCTGCGCCCGGCGCGCCGACGGCGCAACCTCACCGTGCTGACCGGCGCCCACGCGCGCATGCTGACCTTCCAGGGCGACACCGCCAGCGGCATCTACTTCCGCCATGCCGGTGCGCACCGGCATGCCAGCGCCAGCACCGAAGTGATCCTCAGCGCCGGTGCCATCCACTCCCCGCACCTGCTGATGCTGTCCGGCATCGGCCCGGCACGGCGCCTGCGCAGCCACGGCATCACCCCGCGCGTCGACCTGCCCGGGGTCGGCGGCAACCTGCAGGACCATCTGGATATCTGCACGCTGGTGCACACCCGGCCCGGCGTCAGCTACGACCGCAGCAACCAGGCACGCATCGCCTTCGACTACTTCCTGCGCGGACGGCGCGGCGCGGGCACCAGCAATATCGCCGAGGCCGGCGGCTTCGCGCGCTCGCCGCTGGCGCCCGACGCCCGCGCCGACGTGCAGTTCCACTTCGTCCCGGCCATGCTCGATGACCACGGCCGCCACCGCCTGCCTGGCGATGGCTACACCCTGCACGCCTGCGCGCTGCATCCGCGCAGCCGCGGACGCATCCAGCTGCGCGATGCCGACCCGGCGTCGCCGCCGCGGATCGAGGCCAACTACCTGGGCGATGCCGACGGCCACGACATGGCGATGATGAAGGCCTGCGTGCGCATGTCGCGCGAGATCCTGCGCCAACCGGCGTTCGACCGCTGGCGGGGCGCGCCGATCTTCCCGGACCGCGATGACCTGGACGGTGCCGCGATGGCCGCCTTCATCCGGGCCAAGGCCGAGACCATCTACCACCCGGTGGGCACCTGCGCGATGGGCACCCATGCCGACGCCGTGGTCGATCCCCACCTGCGCGTGCACGGGTTGCGCCGGCTGCGCGTGGTGGATGCCTCGGTGATGCCGCAGCTGGTCAGCGGCAACACCAACGCGCCCACCCTGATGCTGGCCGAGCGGGCCGCGCACTGGATCCGTGCGGCCGCCACGCCAACCTGAACAGGGCTGCGCCGCGACGCTGGCTCGAGCCCCTCCCATTCGATGCAAAAACCGGGCCTTTTCAATGCGATACGCATTCATCTTCGCTTCGTTTGTGCAATCAGGAAAAGCAGCGCTAGAATCGGTCACAGCAGTTGCGCACGGGCCCCACACGATGAAACAGAACAGCAGGCGCCGACCGATCCGTTCGGCGGCAACCGGGTTGCTGGGCATGCTGATGCCCATCGCAATGTCTTCCACCGCACAGACGTCCAGTGCCGCGCCGGCCGCGTTCCCCGTCAACATCGAGAACAGCGCCGCGGCCAACGTGCCGCACACCCAGCCGGCCGCCTATCGCGCCACGGTGGCCAACCCGAAGGTGCTGCCGCCGGCGCCCGGCTTCAACGTCGCCGCGATCGAATCGATGGCCCAGCAGCTCACCTATGGCGAGCGCGTGCCGGGCATGGCCGTGGCGATCGTGCAGGGCGGCCGCGTGCTCAGCGCGCGCGGCTACGGCGTCACCGACGTCAACAACCCGCAGATGGTCGACGCGCACACCGTGTTCCGCCTGGCATCGCTGTCCAAGGCGTTCGCCGGCACCATGGCCGGCCTGCTGGTCAACGATGGCACCCTGCGCTGGGACAGCAAGGTCACCGACTACGTGCCGGGCTTCCAGCTCAGCTCGCCGGAGGCGACCGAGCGGCTGACCGTCGCCGACCTGCTAAGCCATCGCGTCGGCCTGCCGTACAACGCCTACGACCGCGATGTCGAGGCCAACGCCGAGTACTACACGCTCACCCACAAGCTGGCCTCGACCTCGCTCAAGTGCCAGCCGGGCGATTGCTACGCGTATCAGAACGTGGCCTTCAGCCTGATCGGCGACGTGGTTTACGCCGCCTCCGGCAGCTTCTACGAGCAGTCGGTCGAGCGCCGTCTGTTCAAGCCGCTGGGCATGGACGATGCAAGCCTGGGCCTGGCCGGCATCCAGGCCAGTTCGCGCTGGGCGCGTCCGCACGTACGCAGCCGCAACGGCTGGGTATCGCTGTCTCCCAAGCCGACGTACTACCGCCTCGCCCCCGCGGCCGGCGTCAACGCCAGTGCCAGCGACATGGCGCAGTGGCTGCTGGCCCACACCGGCCACCGCCCCGACGTGTTGCCCGCGCCGCTGCTGGCCACGCTGCATTCGACCCTGATCAACACGCCCGGCGAGATGCGTTCGGGCTGGCGCCGCGAACGCTTGAATTCGGCCGGCTACGCGCTGGGCTGGCGCAACTTCGACTACGCCGGGCATGAAGTGATCTTCCATGCCGGCGCGGTGCAGGGCTATCGCGGCCTGGTCGCCCTGATCCCGGAACGCGACCTCGGCATCGCGATCATGTGGAACGGCGAAAGCAGCCTGCCCAGCGGCCTGCTCCCCACCGTGCTGGACGCGGCAATGGGCCTGCCGAGCCAGCGCTGGCTGGACGTGGACACCGACTTCGGCAGCGACAACCTGATGACCGAAGACAGCAGCCCGGGCCCGGGCAAGCGCAAGGGTGTGTCGTCGGATCGCGCGGTGGCGTCGCCGAGGTAAGCGACGTTGGACGGATGAAAAGAACGAGGCGGCCAATGGCCGCCTTTTTCGTCTGGTAGTGCCGGCCGCTGGCCGGCGCATCGTATCGTCTGAACCAGGGTAGTGCCGGCCGCTGGCCGGCGCATCGTATCGTCTGAACCAGGGTAGTGCCGGCCGCTGGCCGGCTCCCGACACCGCCTGGGCCAGCCAGCGGCCGGCGCTACATGTCGGGATCAACATTCGTTGATCCCTCGCGGGAGGGGCCTTTTTTGCGCTGCAAAAAAAAACCCCCTCCCGCTGGGCTGCCGGGAAGGGGGTTTCAGGTACGGCTATCGGGAATGGATCAGATCAGCGGTGCCGGGGTTGCCGGCAGGGCGACCGGTGCAGCCTTCTTCTTGCGGACCGCCGGCTTGCGCTTGGCGACCTTCTTCACTGCCTTCTTGGCCGAGGCCTTCTTGGCTGCCGGCTTGCGCGCGGTGGCCTTCTTGGCGGTGGCCTTCTTGGCTACCTTGCGGACAGCCTTTTTGGCGGTCTTCTTGGCAGCCGCCTTCTTGGCTACCTTGCGGACGGCCTTCTTGGCGGTCTTCTTGGCGGCGGCCTTCTTGGCAACCTTGCGGACTGCCTTCTTCGCCGTCTTCTTCACTGCCTTCTTCGCGGTCTTCTTGGCGGCGGCCTTCTTGGCGACCTTGCGGACCGCCTTCTTTGCCGTCTTCTTTACTGCCTTGCGGGCAGTCGCCTTCTTGGCTGCCTTCTTTACCGTCTTCTTGGCCGCCGCCTTCTTGGCGACCTTCTTCACGGCCTTCTTGGCAGCCGCCTTCTTGGCGACCTTCTTCACGGCCTTCTTGGCGGCCGGCTTTTTCTTCGCAGCTTTCTTAGTTGCCATGGGATGGCTCCTCGTCAGTGATCTATGGAGTTGAAACGCCCAGGTAAAGCAAACCCGCCAATGGTGCTGCGCGGGGACCGCCGTCGCGTCGTGCGCGTCGTGACGGATACGGGGACACCTGCCGTGACCGATCGGGCAGGTGTCGAATCAGAAAGGGGGGTGCGGTTCGCCGAAGGAAGCGAAGCCATCTCCACCGTCATCGGACGCGAGGTGGATGTCCAGGTTGTGCTTCGCGACTTGATGTCGATTCTGCTCACTCTGCTCGCAGGCAAGGTCTGCTGGGCGAAACCTAATCACGCTTTTTTTCACTGTCAACAACCCCGGCGAAAAATTTTCACGCCGGAGCTCGGTCGCGCACCGCCTCGAACGCCCTCGCCGACCTCCCGCACGCCACCGCGACCACCCTTCGGCGAACCCCCGCATCGCCACCATGGCCACAACGTTGAAAAGAAAAGCACTTAAAAGAAGCACTTTGGTGTAACGCCCCTGCAAACCGCGCGCGCAACGGCCGGCACCGTCGCGGTGCGCGCGTGCGCCCGCCGCGACCACCCGAGCGGGCGCTAAACAGACTGCAAAACTTTTCACACGCCGGCGCGTTTTTTGACGCCGGATTCGCGCAACTGCGCAAACTTTTCCCGGTCCACGACCACCTCTTCCGACCGCGTTGATCGCCTTCGGGCACCCTCGAGTGGATGCAGCGATGCCTTCGCGTCGTCCTTGTCGGCGTCCGTTCCACGCTCATGAGGCGACCACGTCGAGATCCAACCGATCGTCATGAGCGTGGGTGCACCTGGCCGAACGCTGCCGCGCGCCGCGTTGATCATCACGTACCACTAACGCCGCCGGCGCGCGCGCAAAAAAAAACGGCCGCACGTGGCGGCCGTCTTCGTCGGGACGACGACGATCAGTGGTCGTCGTCTTCCAGCACTTCGGCGTAGTCGTCCGGTGCCAGCAGGTCGTTCAACTCTTCCTTGGCCGACAACTCGATCACGCAGATCCAGCCATCGCCGTAGGCGTCTTCGTTGATGGTTTCCGGCTTGTCGGCCAGCGAGGCGTTTACCTCGACCACGGTACCCGACACCGGGCTGTACACGTCCGAGGCCGCCTTGACCGATTCCACGACGGCGATCTGCTCGCCCGCCTTGGCTTCGGCACCGACGTCCGGCAGCTCGACATAGACCAGGTCGCCGAGCAGGCCCTGGGCGTGGTCGGAAATGCCGATGGTGACGCGGCCGTTGCCTTCAACGCGCGCCCACTCGTGGGACTTGAGGAATTTGAGGTCGCCGGGGATCTCGCTCATGGGACTGCTCCGAAGAATTTCAGGGGGTCAAGAAAACGGGGATAGTGTAACCAACCGGTGCGGACCGCTGACAGGCCGCGCCGGGAACTGCAGCACTCAGCCGTCGACCAGCACGCCGGGTTGGGCCTGGCCTTCGCGCACGAACGGGAACTTCACCACGCGCACCGGGACGTGCCGGCCACGGATGTCCACGCGGACCTCGCCCAGCTCGCCGGCCGGGACGCGCGCGAACGCAATGCCCTTGCCCAGCGTCGGCGAGAAGGTGCCGGAGAGGATCTCGCCCTCACCGCCTGCGGTCAGCACGACCTGGCCGTGCCGCAGCACGCCCTTCTCGTCCATGACCAGGCCGATCATCTGACGCGCGGTGCCGGCCGCCTTCTGCGCCTCCAGCACGTCGCGACCGATGAAGTCGCGGCCTTCATCCAGTGCCACCGTCCAGGCCAGCGCGGCCTCGTACGGGCTGATGGTTTCGTCCATGTCCTGGCCATACAGGTTCATGCCGGCTTCCAGGCGCAGCGTATCGCGCGCACCCAGCCCCGCCGGCTTCACCCCGGCGGCCGCCAGCGCGTTCCAGAACGCCACCACGTTGTCCTGGGCGACCAGGATTTCGAAGCCGTCTTCGCCGGTGTAGCCGGTGCGCGCCACGAACAGGGCCTCGCCCGCTGCACCGGTGGCGTCGATCGCGGCGAACCGGCCCAGCGTCTGCAGCGCCGCACGGTCACCCTCGCCGACCAGGCCGATCACGCGCTCGCGCGCATCCGGGCCCTGCACCGCGATGATCGCCAGGTCTTCGCGCTCGGTGACCTGCACGTCGAACGCGGCGGCCTGCTCGCGGATCCAGGCCAGGTCCTTCTCACGGGTGGACGCGTTGACCACCATGCGGAAGAAGTCATCGGCCAGGTAATAGACGATCAGGTCGTCGATGACCCCGCCGCCGGTGTTGAGCATGCACGAGTAGAGCGCCTTGCCCGGCACCTTGAGCTTGTCCACCGAATTGGCCAGCAGGCGGCGCAGGAATGGCCTCACCTGCGCACCACGCAGGTCGACCACGGTCATGTGGCTGACGTCGAACATGCCGGCACCGGCGCGCACCAGGTGGTGTTCGTCGAGCTGCGAGCCGTAGTGGATGGGCATGTCCCAACCGCCGAAATCGACCATCTTGGCGCCGAGCGCGCGGTGGGTATCGTTGAGAAGCGTCTTCTGCGTCATGACCGGATTCCGGGGGATTGAAAGCAAGACCGCGATTATCCCAGAAGCGCCCCATCAACGCCTGCGGCGGTGCGCCATCGCGGGATATCCGGCACGGCGCAGCCACGCAGGGCGTGGCTCTACGGCGCCAAACCGTGCATGGGTAGAGCCACGCCCTGCGTGGCTGCGCCATCAGGCGGGCTGCACCTTCAACGTCATGCCGTCTACCGCCACAACGCGCACCGGCGCCCCCACCGGCAGGTCCGGACCGGCGACCACCCAGAACGCATCGTCGACCTTGGCGCGACCGATGCCGGCCACGATCGGCTGGTCGAGCGCGACAACCCGGCCGACCAGCTGTTCGGCGCGGCGGTTCAACAGCGGCGCGTCGGTTTCCCGCGCACGCGTGCGCCCCCATTGCCGGTAGCACTGGATGGAGACCACGCTGAGCAGCACGAAGGCCACCACCTGCCATAGCAGCGGAATATCGGCGAACACCGCCACCAGCACGAACACGGCCGCCGCGCCGAGCCCGATCCAGAGCATGAAGGCGCCCGGTGCCAACGCCTCGGCGGCGAACAGCAGCAGCGCCAGCGCGCCCCATCCCACAACTTCCCAGCGCATCTCAGCCTCCCATGCGCGGTGGCACCGCGCGGGCGGACTTCTTCTCTTCCTGTTTGGCGAACGCTTCCCTGGCCAGCTCGGCCACGCCGGCGATCGAGCCGATCACGCCGCTGGCCTCCATCGGCATCAGCACCAGCTTCTGGTTCGGCGAGGTCGCCAGTTCCTTGAACGCTTCCACGTACTTCTGCGCGATGAAGTAATTGATGGCCTGCACGTCGCCGTGGGCGATGGCGTCAGACACCATCCGGGTGGCATTGGCTTCTGCTTCGGCCGAGCGCTCGCGCGCCTCGGCATCGCGGAAAGCCGCCTCCTTGCGGCCTTCGGCGTCCAGCACCGCCGCCTGCTTCTCGCCTTCGGCGCGCAGGATCGCCGACTGGCGCGAGCCTTCCGCTTCCAGCACCTGCGCACGCTTTTCGCGCTCGGCCTTCATCTGCCGCGCCATGGCATCCAGCAGGTCGCGTGGCGGCTGGATGTCGCGGATTTCGATGCGGTTGACCTTCACGCCCCACGGGTTGGTGGCATGGTCCACCACGCTCAGCAGCTTGGCGTTGATGACCTCGCGCTGGCTGAGTGATTCATCCAGGTCCATCGAACCGATCACGGTGCGGATGTTGGTCTGCACCAGCGCGATCATCGCGACCTCCAGATTGGCCACTTCATACGCCGCTTTGGAGGCGTCCAGCACCTGGAAGAACACCACCCCGTCCACGCGCACCGCAGCGTTGTCCTTGGTGATCACTTCCTGGCCAGGCACGTCCAGCACCTGTTCCATCATGTTCACCTTGCGCCCCACGCCGTACACGATGGGGATGAGGAAATGCAGGCCGGGCGACATGGTGTGGGTGTAGCGGCCGAAGCGTTCCACCGTCCACTCATAGCCCTGCGGGACCATCCGCACCGCCTTGAACAGAATGACCACGGCGACGAACGCGAGAATCAACGAGAACAGCACGGTCGGAAACATCACGCACTCCTTTCCCTGGGTCACGCCGAATATACCGCTTCACAAAAGGGGACGGAGGACGTTAAGTGCTCCACTTAACGTCCTCCGTCCCCTTTTTATGCGGCGCGCGGGGCTAACATGATCACTGCCATGCCGGCCAGGCACAGCCCGACCCCGAGCAGGTCCCATTTATCGGGACGGATGCCATCCACCACCCACAGCCATGCCAGCGCCGTGCCGATGTAGACGCCGCCGTAGGCGGCATAGACGCGTCCGCTGGCGGCCGGGTGCAGCGTCAGCAACCAGGCGAACAGCGCCAGGCTGAGCGCCGCCGGCAACAGCAGCCAGGCGCTGCCATCGCGGCGCAACCACACCCAGGGCAGATAGCAGCCGACGATCTCGGCCACCGCCGTCAGCAGGAACAGCAGGGCCGTCTTCACGGCTTCGCTTCGGCCGCCTTGGCCAGCGCCCACAGCCGCTCCTGCGCCTGCAGGTCGAGCTCGGCCATGTGCTGGCCATCGGCAGCGACCTGCGCCTCCATCGCGCGGAAACGGCGCTCGAACTTGTGGTTGGCCTGGCGCAGCGCCGCGCCCACATCGACCTTGGCATGCCGGGCCAGGTTGGCGCAGACAAACAGCAGGTCGCCCAGTTCTTCTTCCAGCCGGGCGTGGTTGTCCTGCACCGGTCCGCGGGCGAACTCAGCCGCCACCTCGTCCAGTTCCTCGCGCACCTTGTCCAGCACCGGCGCCGGTCCCGGCCAATCGAAGCCCACCCGCGCCGCGCGCGACTGCAGCTTCAGCGCACGCTGCCACTCCGGCAGGCCACGCGAGATACCCGCCAGCGCCGAGATATCGGACTCGCCCTTGGCCGCCCGCTCGGCGCGTTTGATCGCTTCCCAGTTCAGGTTGACGTCTTCAGCGCCATCGACCTGCACCTGCGCAAACACGTGCGGGTGCCGGCGCTGCATCTTGTCGCTGATCGCACGGGCCACGTCGGCGAAGGCGAAGGCGCCCTGCTCGCTGGCCATCTGCGCATGGAACACGACCTGCAGCAGCAGGTCGCCCAGTTCGTCGCAGAGGTCGTCCAGATCGCCACGGTCGATCGCGTCGGCGACCTCGTAGGCTTCTTCGATGGTGTACGGGGCGATGCTGGCGAAGTCCTGCTGCAGGTCCCAGGGACAGCCCTGCAGCGGGTCGCGCAGGCGCGCCATGATGCCCAGCAGGCGGTCCAGTTCGGCAGATGCGGACATCGGTGCTCCGGTCAGGCGGTAAGCCAGGTGCGCCACGGCAGGCGGGAGTCGCCCAGCGCGATGAAATCGCCGTTCAACAGGGTTTCGCGGCGGTTGTAGCGGAACGGCTTGCCGGTGGCGGCCGAGAGCACCGCGCCCCCGGCAGCGTGCAGCACGCATTGGCCGGCAGCGGTATCCCATTCGGACGTGGGACCCAACCGCGGGTACACGTCCAGCGTGCCTTCGGCGAGCCGGCAGAATTTCAGCGACGAGCCCTGGGCGACCACGTCGATCTCGCCCATGCGGTCGAGCAGCGCCTGGGTTTCCGCGCTCCGGTGCGAGCGGCTGGCGGCGACCTGCAACGGCGGCAACGCCGGGGTGCGCGTGCGCAGCACCGAGTCATGCATGCCGTCGCGGCGGTAGGCCAGCTCGCCCCGCATGGCGTGCCAGGCAACGCCGCTGACCGGCGCCAGCACCACGCCGAAGGCCGGTGCGCCCTGGTAGATCAGCGCGATGTTGACGCTGAATTCGTCGTTGCGCTTGACGAACTCGCGGGTGCCATCGAGCGGATCCACCAGCCAGTACGCGCCCCAGTGCCGGCGTACGTCCCAGGGCACCTGGGCGGACTCCTCGGACAGGATCGGCAGGTCCGGCGTGAGCTGGGCCAGGCCGCGTTCGATCACCGCGTTGGCGGCCAGGTCGGCCGCGGTCACCGGGCTGCGGTCGGACTTGATCTCGACATCGAACGGCGTGGCATACACCGCCATGATGGCGTCGGCCGCGTCCTGGGCAATGGCGATGACGGTTTCGCGCAGATCGGTGGTGAGTTTGATCATTCCCCGCGTCCCAACCACTGCCGGGCGATGAACAGCGCCGCCAGCGAGCGACCTTCGGAGAAGTCCTCACGCAACATCAGCTGGTCCAGCTCGGCGATCTTCCAGGGCACCACTTCCAGCTCCTCCGGTTCGTCGCCGACCAACCGCTCGGGGTACAGGTCACGGGCCACCACCAGCCACGATTGATGGCTCATGTAGGTGGGGGCCAGGGTCATGGCGCGCAGCACGTCCAGGCGCCGGGCACCGTAACCGGCTTCTTCCTTCAGTTCGCGGTCGGCCGCCTGCACCGGGGTTTCCCCCGCGTCGATCCGGCCTTTCACCAGGCCCAGCTCGTAACGATGCACGCCGGCCGCGTATTCACGGACCAGCAGCACGGTCTCGTCGTCCAGCATGGGCACCACCACCACCGCACCATGGCCATGGCTCACCAGGCGCTCGAAGCGCCGGCGTTCGCCATTGGAGAACTCCAGGTCCAGATGCTGCCGCTGAAACGGGCCGCTTTCCTCGTCCGTGATCTGGTGAATGGTGGGCAGCGGACGGCTCATGCGAACTGACTCTTGGAGACCGATAGAATGCAGGCAGGTGAAAACGTGTTCATGAGCTTGAAATGCTAGCAGACCCAGCCCCCCTTACGTTGGCCGACCGGTGGCGGCAACGCGACCTGGCCGTGTTGTGGCATCCGTGCACGCAGATGCGCGAGCACCCCGACACCTTGCCGCTGGTGCCGATATCACGCGGTGAGGGGCCTTGGCTGATCGATCACGACGGCCACCGTTATCTGGATGCGGTCAGCAGCTGGTGGACCAATCTGTTCGGCCACGCCGAACCGCGCATCGGCGCGGCCATTGCCGCCCAGGCCACCCGGCTGGAGCAGGTGATGCTGGCCGGCTTCAGCCACGAGCCGGCGGTGGAACTGGCCGAACGCCTGCTGGCGATCGCCCCGCGCCAGGCCGGACGTGCGCCGCTGGCCAAGGTCTTCTACGCCGACAACGGCTCGGCCGGGGTCGAGGTGGCGCTGAAAATGGCCTTCCACTACTTCCACAACCGCGGCGAGAGCCATCGCACCCGCTTCGTGGCGCTTGAGAACGGCTACCACGGCGAAACGCTGGGCGCGCTGTCGGTGGGTGACATTCCGCTGTACCGCCGCGTGTACGCGCCGTTGCTGACCGAGGCACTGTTCGCGCCCTCGCCGGACGCCTACCTGGCCGAACCGGGCCAGAGCGCCGCGCAGCGCGCGCACGAGGCCGCCGACCGCCTGGCCGACCTGTTCGACCAGCATCCCGGCGAGATCTGTGCGGTGATCCTGGAACCCCGCCTGCAGTGCGCCGGCGGCATGCGCATGCATGACCCGGTCTACCTCAAGCGCGCCCGCGAGCTGTGCGACGCCAATGGCGCCTTCCTCATCGCCGATGAGATCGCCACCGGTTTCGGGCGCACCGGCACGCTGTTCGCCTGTGAACAGGCCGGGGTCATGCCCGACCTGCTGTGCCTGTCCAAGGGACTCACCGGCGGCTTCCTGCCGCTGGCCGCGGTCCTGGCCACGCAGGCGCTGTACGACGCCTTCCTGGACGACAGCCGCGAGCGCGCCTTCCTGCATTCGCACAGCTACACCGGTAACCCGCTGGCCTGTGCGGCGGCGCTGGCGACCCTGGACATCTTCGCCACCGGCGATGTGATCGCCCGCAACCGCAGCACGGCGGAGGTCATGCGCACCTTGGCCGCGCCCTTCACCGACCACCCCCACGTGTCCGACGTGCGCCAGGCGGGCATGGTGGTTGCCTTCGAGCTGACCCGAAACGGCGACCGGCGCACGCCCTTCCCCGCCGCCGCCCGCGTGGGGCTGCATGCCTACAATGCCGCGCTCCGGCGCGGGGTGGTGCTGCGCCCGCTGGGCAATGTGCTGTATTGGATGCCTCCGTACTGTGTGGAGGACGAACACCTGGACCTGCTGGCCCAGACCACCCTGGCCGCGATCGAGGAAGCTGTCGCATGCGCGTGACCCGTTCCTATGTGGATGCCCCGCTGGCCGTGGGCCAGACCCTGTACCTGCCAGAAGAAGTGGCCAACCACCTGGTGCGGGTGATGCGCCTGCGCGAGGGCGACGCCTGCGTGCTGTTCAATGGCGATGGCCACGACTACAGCGCCACCCTGGCCGTGATGGGCAAGCGCGATGCGCAGGTCAGGATCGAGGCCGCCTCGGGACTGGACAATGAATCACCCCTGCGGATCACGCTGCTGCAGGGCATCGCACGCGGCGAGAAGATGGACCTGATCCTGCAGAAGGCCACCGAGCTGGGCGTGTCCGCCATCGTCCCGGTCAACGCCGAGCGCACCGAGGTGAAGCTGGACGCGGCGCGCGCGGAGAAGCGCCTGGCGCACTGGCGCAGCGTGGTGGTGTCGGCGTGTGGCCAGTCCGGGCGTGCGCGCGTGCCAGGCGTGGAAGCGCCGCAGGGGGTGCTGGAGGCGGCCCGCCGCGTGCCGGCCGAGGCGTTGAAGCTGACTCTGGATCCGGAGGGGGAGCACCGGCTGTCCACGCTGGACGCGGCGCCACACGGCGTGGTGATCGCGATCGGCCCGGAGGGTGGCTGGTCGCCGCGCGACC
This sequence comes from Stenotrophomonas sp. KH_036_B, assembly GCF_057839485.1. Taxonomy (NCBI): domain Bacteria; kingdom Pseudomonadati; phylum Pseudomonadota; class Gammaproteobacteria; order Lysobacterales; family Lysobacteraceae; genus Stenotrophomonas; species Stenotrophomonas sp. KH_036_B. Next base: position 3,287,416 of record NZ_CM174491.1, read on the forward strand.
GTCAGGCGTTGGCGACGGCCGGTTTCCAGGGCCTGCAGCTGGGGCCGCGGATCCTGCGCACCGAGACCGCCGGCCTGGCCGCGATTGCGGCCTTGCAGGCGCGGTTCGGGGATCTGGGCTGATTCGGCGCCGCGCAGCCACGCAGGGCGTGGCTCTACCGCATCGCCCGTAGAGCCACGCCCTGCGTGGCTGCAGGCGATGTCAAACTACGGGAAGCGCTTCATCCAGCGCCGCTTCCAGCGCGTCAAGATCCGGCAACAAGGCACTCTGCTCGCCCAGCAGCACGCGCATGTGCACGCCCTGCGGCAGGGTTTCTTCCGAGGCGTCGGCCAGCAGGCCGTCACGCGGTACCGCGATCAGCTGCGGGAAGGTCTGGGTCAGCAGGGCGAAGTACGGGCGTTTGGCATTGCCGCCCAGCGCCTTGAGCACCACCACCTTGTTGTTGCTCAGCACCTGCTCGTCGCCCAGCCCGGACAGGCGTGCGAAGGACAGCAGCGGCACCTCCCAGCCATGCCAGCCGATCTGACCCACCAGCCATGCTGGAGTGTCCGGAATGGGCTGCACGGCGACCTTGGACATCATTTCGGCCACGGTTGCGTTGGGCAGGAGTACCCGTTCGTGCCCGGCCTGGATCAGGACCCCGCGGATTTCGTCGTTGCTGGCGTAACTCATGATCTGATTCCTGGAAGGGGGTACGGCGCGGCGATTACTCGCTCACGCCCCAGCGTTCGGCGATGGCGGCAGCCAGCTGCGGCGGATCACCGGCGGCCATGCCGGCGGCGATCACGGCACTGGCGGCCAGCGGGTCATAGCAGCCATCACCGGTCTGGCCGGCGACCCATGCGCCGGCCACGGCCAGCGCCAGCACATCGTCCACCAGCGCGGCGTCGCCACCGCTGAGCATCACCACGCCGCTGTGCGCGGGCGGCAACGCATCGACCCGGATGCCCTGTGCATCGGCACTGAAATGCAGGCCGCGGTTCTGCACCGCCACCCCCACGTCGTCGGGCAAGATGTAGGCATTGCCGGCCACGACCGGCTGGTCGCTTTCGGCCAGCAGCACCGGCAGCGCGGACACGCGCGCCATCTGCTTGACCAGGTTGCCGTAACGACCGCCATCCAGGCGCATGTAAACCATGATCGGCACCGCCAGCCCGGCCGGCAGCGCGGCCAGCAGGCGGCGCAGCGCGTCGGGGCCACCAATGCCGGCCAGTACAAGGACCGCGCCCGGCGCGGCGTCGCTGGGAATGCCTTCCGGCTCCAGCTCGACCAGCGACAGGCGTTCGATATCGAATGCAGTGGGTACGGCCGGCGCGCTCGGCGGCGGTGTTGCCGGCGCGGGGGCAGCGGCCACCGTGCTGTCTTCATCCACCAGCGACCAGCTGCTGTGGTCGCCCAGCGGTGCGGGCGGCGCGACAGGCACCGGCGGCGGCACGCTGGGCGGCGGCGGCGCGGCGGGCGCCTGCATGGCGGCCAGTGCCTCTTCCAGCGACATCGGCTCGCTGTAGCCTTCCGGGGCCTGGTACAGGCCGTCGGCAGGCACGTCGGTGGCGGCGTCGAAGGCTTCGCGCACGTGGAATTCCAGCGGCGCATCGGCGTGCAGTTCGGCCGGCGTGACCGGCAGGCCCGGTTCGGGCTGCAGCAGGCCGTCCTGCTCGGAGCCCGGCGGCAGCACATCCTGATGGCCGTGCAGCTTGGCGCCCAGGTGGCGGGCCCAGCGCTGCGCTTCCCAGCCTTCGCGACGCGCGGCCAGTTCGGCCTCGTCGAAGATCAGGGTCAGCCCCGGCGAGGCCAGCACTGGATCCAGGCGTTCAAGCGCATCTTCAATCGCCGGCTCGAGCGCGATCAGCACAGCGCCCACGTCCGCATCGCGCAGCGTTTCGGGCTGCAGGCTGTTGGGATCTTCTTCGAGCACCACGGTGGCGCCGGCCTGGACCAGCGCGTCGCGCAGCCGATCGCGCGCCGGGCCGACCCGCGCCAACAGCGCGACCGACAACAGCGAGGTCAGGTCATTCACGGGCACGGGCGATCCCCAGCAGGTCATACACGTTTCGCATCAGGTCCAGCTCCTGGTACGGCTTGCCCAGGTAACGCTGGACACCGATTTCAAAGGCGCGCTGACGGTGCTTGTCACCACTGCGCGAGGTGATCATCACGATCGGAACACCCTTGTAGCGTGGGTCGGCGCGCATGGTAGTGGCCAGTTCATAGCCATCCATGCGCGGCATTTCGATATCCAGCAGCATCAGGTCGGGCACGCGCTCGTCCAAACGCTCCAGCGCTTCGATGCCGTCGCGGGCGACGACCACTTCGAAGTTGTGGCGTTCCAGGATGCGGCCGGTGACCTTGCGCATGGTCAGCGAGTCGTCCACCACCATCACCACCGGTGCCTGGCGGTCGCTGGCCTGGGCGGCCGGGGCAACCGGCTTGAGCGGGTTGGCCTGGAAGCGACGCACCAGCGGCGCCACGTCCAGGATCACCACCACGCGGCCATCGCCGGTGATGGTGGCGCCGTAGATACCCGGCACCGACGCGATCTGCAGGCCGACCGGCTTGACCACGATTTCGCGGTTGCCGACCACCTGGTCGATCGCCACGGCCGCGCGCAGTTCACCCGCACGCACCAGCAGCAGCGGGACCTGGGCCTGGCCTTCGGCGCGGGCCTGGCCCTGGCCGACCAGCGTACCGAGGTCATGCAGCGCGAACTCTTCGCCGCCGTAGTGGTAACCGCCGTTGGCCGATTCGAAGCGCTCGCGCGAGATGCGGCCGATACCACTGACCGATGCCACCGGCACCGCGAACGTGGTCTCGCCGATCTGCACGAACACGGCCTGGGTGACGGCCAGCGTCTGCGGCAGGCGCAGGGTGAAGGTGACGCCCTTGCCCGGCACCGAGTGGATGTCCACCGAGCCGCCGAGCTGGCGCACTTCGTTGTGCACCACGTCCATGCCCACGCCACGGCCCGCCAGCTGGCTGACCTGGTCGGCGGTGCTGAAGCCGGGCGAGAAGATCATCGCGTCCAGTTCGGCTTCGCTCAGGACGGCCTCGGCGGCGATCAGGCCGCGTTGTTCGGCACGGCGACGGATCGCCTCGCGGTTCAGCCCGGCACCGTCGTCGGCCACTTCCAGCACGATTTCCGAGCCTTCGCGGCGCAGACGGATGGCGATTTCGCCTTCCTCCGGCTTGCCGGCAGCGCGGCGCTGGTCCGGGGTTTCCAGACCATGTGCGACCGAGTTGCGCAGCATGTGCTCCAGCGGCGCGACCATGCGGTCGAGCACGTTGCGGTCCAGTTCGCCGTGGGTTCCTTCCAGGGTGACGTGGACCTGCTTGCCGGTGTCCTGGCCCGCCTGGCGCACCACACGGCGCAGGCGCGGCACCAGGCCGTCGAACGGCACCATGCGCGCGCGCATCAGGCCATCCTGCAGTTCGGAGCTGACGCGCGACTGCTGCTGCAGCAATACGTCGTACTGGCGCGACAGATCGTCCAGCACGCCCTGCAGGCCGCCAAGATCGGCCGCGGACTCGTTCAGCGCACGGCTGAGCTGCTGCAGCGTGGAGAACCGGTCCAGTTCCAGCGGATCGAACTTGTGGTCGGCCTGGTCCTGTTCGCGCTGGTAGCGGGCGACGATCTGCGCTTCGGTTTCCAGGTCCAGACGACGCAGCTGGTCGCGCAGACGGGCGTTGGTGCGATCCAGTTCGCCCATGGCACCGCGGAACGCACCCAGCTGCTGCTCCAGACGCGAGCGGTAGATGGCCACTTCACCGGCGTGGTTGACCAGGCGGTCGAGCAGATCGGCGCGCACACGCACCTGTTCCTGCTGCGGACGGGCCAGGCTGTCGTCGTCGGTGGCGGCATCCAGCGGCACCGGCGCCGACAGCGGCGCGGCGGCGACGGCGGCATCCACCTCGACCGGCCCGACCGGGGCCGGCGCATCGATGGCGTCCTGCGTGTCCACGCTTTCGACACGGCCCAGCGTGCGCTGTTCGAACGCGGCGATGAGGTCGTCGGGCATCGCTACGCTGCGGTGCAGGCCGGTGCGGGTCAGCATCTGGTGCAGGCGGTCGAAGCCACGCTCCAGCAGGTGCACGTCACTGCGGTCGATGTCGGTGCGGTTGGCCGCGACAGCTTCCAGCAGCGATTCGATGCCGTGACCAAGGTCGCCGATCGGGTTGATGCCTGCCATGCGCGCGCCACCCTTGAGGGTGTGCAGGTCGCGCTGCAGGCCGGCCACGGCTTCGCGATCCTGCGGTGCTGCACGCAGCTCGCTGATCAGGCCGTCGCAATGGTCCAGCAGGTCCTTGCCTTCCTCGACGAAGATGTCGACCAGCTCGCGATCCAGGACAGTGAAGTCCAGCGATTCGGCGTCATCCAGCGGCTCGTTGCCGGCCTCGTCGGCCGACGCAGCACTCGTGCTGACCGCAGCCACCGGTGCGTCTTCCAGTTCGAACAGGGGGGCACGCGCGTCCGCGGCCGCCTCGGCGTCCACGTCGTCTTCGGCGAAGGCATCGCCTTCGTCCAATCCCTCGTGCGTGGCATCCAGGCCAAGCAAGCCGGTGTCGTCGGCATTCGCCTGGTCGGCCGTTGCATCCGGTGCGTCGATGATGGTCAGGCCATCGTCCAGCGCCTGCTGCTCATCCACGGCCTCGCCGAACGCCGGCGTCGGCGGCAGCACCTCGTCCAGGCTCTCGGCGACGTCATCGCCGGCGGCCCCGTCAAGGCTGTTTTCGTCCATCTGCCCGGGCAGGGAGCCGGCTTCCACGTCGGCCTGCGGCTCAGTGTCGATCGAGGCTTCAACGTCAGCCTGGGACTCAGTGTCGGTCGAGGCTTCAACGTCGGCCTGGGACTCAGTGTCGGTCGAGGGCTCAACATCGGCCTCGGCTTCAACGGCGGCTTCGGCGTCGGCTTCAACCTCGGTCTCGGCCTCAAGCTCGGCCTGGGCACCACTGTCGGCCGGCGCATCAACATCGGCATCCAGCGCGACGACGTCATCCACGGCAGGCACCGCGTCGAGCGCGACGTGATCCTGCAGCGCATCCGATTCGGCCGCCTGCAGTTCAATCGCCTGTTCCTGCTCGACGGAGATCTCGACCGCATGCACGTTGTCGTCCGCAACCACGGCGCCAGCGGCGTCCGCGGCCGGCTCGCTGTCGGCGGCGTCGGCCACCGGAGTGGTCGGCGTGCCGAAGGTCGGCAGGGTGTGTTCGTAGAAGCGCGACAGGTCGTCGGCGCCGGTCAGCTCAACGGCGTCCAGCCCGCTGTTGGCCGGTGCCTCCGCCGCGACCACGTCGTCTGCCTGCGGCACCACGGCCGGGGCGTCGAACGTGGTCGGCAGATCGGCATCGTAGTAGGCGGACAGATCGTCGCTGCCGGTGAGTTCTTCCACCACTGCGGCATCGGACTCCAGCACCGACAACCCATCGGCGTCGACGATGGCCTGCTGCACGTCGGCATCGGTGCTGTCGTCGGCAACGGCGAAACCGTCGCGCGTCTCGAACTGCGCCGACAGCGCGGCCAGTTCCTGCGCGGTGACGTCCTGCGCCTCCTCCACGGTGATGGCATCGACGTCGAGCGCCTCTGCCTCGTCCGCGTCCAGGTCAAGGTCATCGTCGGTGGCCAACGCGGGCCAGCGGGCTTCGGGCAGCGTATCGGCCAACGCCTGCAGACGCGCGGCGAGCGCATGCTGCGACGGGATCCGCGGCGCGTCGGCCTGCAGGGCGGTCATGGTGGCGCGGATCGCCGCGGCGGTGGCCGACAGCGCTTCGACGCCTTCGGTATCCGGCGTGGTATCGGCCGCCAGCGAACGCTTGATGTAGCTTTCCGCGCCGCCGGTGACGGCGGTGATCTCCGGCACGTCGGTCATCGCGAACGCGCCGTTCATGGTGTGCACGGCGCGCAGCAGCGAGTCGGTGACCGGCTGCGGCGCCACGTTGGCCTCCTGCAGCCAGGCCTGCAGCGTGGCCTGGTGGGCCTCGACTTCGGCCTCCAGGATCTCGCGCAGCACTTCATCGATGTTGGCCGGCGTACCGGTGGCTTCCGGGGCCTCCTGCACGGCGTCGGCGGCGAGGGTGTCCTCGACGACGATGCCTTCGGGAGCGGCGGCGACAGGCACGGCACGCTGCAGCGGGACGTGGAAGGTTTCTTCGCCGGCCGCAACGCGGTCGGCAATGGCCTGCATGGCCTGCAGATCGGCGGTGACGCGGCTGCCGTCGCGCAGCGCGGCATTCAGCTGCGGCAGCACTTCGTAGGCCTGGGTGACCATGGCCACCACCGCTGGCGACGCCGGACGGCTGCCATCCAGCACGCGGTTGAGCATGCCTTCGACCTTCCAGCTGAACTCACCCAGGGTGCGCGCGCCGACCAGTCGGCCGCTGCCCTTGAGGGTGTGGAACACGCGGCGGATCGGACGCAGGCGGTCCATGTTGTCCGGGGCCATGCGCCAGACCGGCAGCAGGTTGCCCAGGTTGACCAGTTCTTCGTCGAACTCTTCGATGAAGACTTCGCGGATGTCCTGGTCGATGTTCTCGCCATCGTCCTCGAAGCCCGCTTCGATGCTGCCCACCTCGTCGGCCGCGGCATCGACCGCACTGGCCTCGCTCGCGGCAACGGGCGCGGCCTCGACCACCGGCGCGGTGCTGAACTGAGCAGCCGCGGCATCCAGCTCGGCCAGGAACCGGGTCGATTCGTCGTCCAGTTCAATCGTGCCGATGACCGCTTCGTGCACGCCGCCAACGGCGGACGTGGTGACCGGTGCGGTGTCGACCGGGAGGATCTCTTCCTGGGCGGCAACGGCGTCGTCGGCGGCTGCCACGACGTCGTCGATCGGCTGCTCGGCGCTGACCACCGCCGGCGCTTCGGCCGGTTCGGCCTGCGCCTGCAGGAACGCCGGCAGGGCCTGGACGTCCAGCCCGGTGCCGCTGGCCGCATCCATGTCCACGCTGTCCACAACAACGCTGACCGACGCGTCCGGCGTATCGTCAATGGCCAGCGACAACACGTCGCCGGCATTGTGCAGGGCGTCATCGACGGTGAATTCGATCGGCTCGTCGCTCAGCTCGAGCGTGTCGCTCTCTGCGGCGACCGGATCGAACGCCGACCCAGCGGTGATCGTCGGTGCGATGTAGGCGTCGACACTCTCGATGTCGGCCGCCCCCGTGTCGAAGCCATCCAGGGCCACGGGCGCGATCTCGACCGCAGGTGCGGCGTCCCAATGACTGGCGCTGCCGGCGTCTTCGGCCAGCACCGGATCGAAGCTGGCAAAGGTCGGTGCCGCATCATCACGCGCGGCTTCGGCGGACAGGGTCCACTGCGGCGCATCGACGGCGACCGGTGCAGTGGACGCCTCGAAGACCAGCGTCGGCATCGCCTTGGCGACCGGCTCGGCCGGTGCCTGCGGCGCCACGTCGGGCAGCGGCTCGAAGGTGAAATCGGGCAGCGGCAGGTCCGCCACGCTGCCGGGCGGCGGCGCGCTCGCGGTCACCGGCGTCTCTACCGGGGCCAGCGACGGCGGTTCGTCCCATGCACTCAGTTCCACGTGCTCCGGTGCCACCGGCAGCGCTTCCGCGCTGACATCGGCCGGCGCGGCGTGCTCATCCGGCAGCGGCCAGTAACGCAGGGTTTCCAGGCTGGTGCGGGTGATGTCGAGGATTTCCTCCCGGCCCGGGCGGCGTTCGCGCAGGGCTTCGAGGTAGTACTCCAGGCTGGCCATGGCGTCGGCCAGGGTGTCCAGCTGGCGGCCGCTGGGCACGCGCTGGCGGCCGATCAGCTCGACCGCGATGTACTGGCGTACGCCCTGCAGGTAGTCCGCCGGGGTGCCCAGGTCGAGCATGCGCAGTGCGCCGGCGACCTCACCCAGCAGGCGCGGCACTTCATGCAGCTGCTGGTGGTTCCAGTTGGTCTCGATGAAGGCGACAAAGTGTTCGCGGGCCGCGGAGAAGTTGGCGATGGCCTCGTGGGCCAGCACTTCGACCGTGCGGCGGCCTTCCACCGCGCTCGGGTCGTCTTCGCCACTGCCGCCGGCGCCCAGGTGGGCGACCTGGTCGTCCAGCGACGCGTCCACGTACAGCAGCGCGCCGGCAATATCGAGCAACAGGGTTTCATCGATCTGCTGGTCGCCCTGGACCACGCTTCGCAGCGCGTCGCGCTGCTGCACGACCACGCCACGGGCAACGCCCAGGCCCATCATGCCCAGGGTATCGGCGACCGCGCCCAGTTCATTGACCTGGGTCTGCAGCTGGGTCGGGTCACCGCTGGTACGCAGGTGCAGGTCCAGCGCATCCTTGATGCGCAGCAGCTCTTCCTTGACCGCGTTGCCCACGGTGTCGAGCAGCTCGCGGTTGCGGCCGCTCAGGCTGCCGCGCGCATGGTCCAGCTCAGCCTCGGTGGCACTGGCGCTGTCCGGTGCGAAGGCGAACAGCACGCTTTCGTTGATGCCCGGCGCAGCACGCGCCGAACGGATGTCGTTGAGCAGCGGCAGCAGCACGATAGGAATATCGCGGTGGCCGTTCTGCAGGCGCTCCAGGTAGTCGGGCAGCAGCACGCTGCCGCGCATCAGGGTGGCGCAGGCTTCGTCGCGGTCGGGAACCTCGCCGGCGCCGATGGCGTTGGCCAGCTGCTCCATTTCCTCGGCCACCATCGCCGGGGCGTACAGCTCCACCATGCGCAGGGTGCCCTGCACCTGGTGCAGGTAACCGGCGCAGAAGCGCATACGGCTGCCATCGGCAGGATCTTCGGCGTAGTACTCGACCTCGTTGCGCACCTGGCGCAGGGTCTCGTCCAGCTCCGGCTTGACCCAGCCCAGGGCGGCGTGGCTCATGGCATCGCGCAGCGTGCTCATGCCGGGTCTCCCGGCAGGTGGGCGCGCGTGTCGTGCTGTGATTTCTCGCGATGCATCATCTGCTGATTCCTTCCCTCTCCGCCCTGCCCGCGGCTCACGCCGGCAGCTTGAAGTCGGCAACCGAGCGGCGCAGGTCGGCCGCCAGCTGTGCCAAATGACCGATCGACTCGGCGGTCTGTCCCGCGCCCTGCGAGGTCTGGCCGGTAATCTGCCGGATCACGCCCATGGTGCGGGTGATGTCCGACGCGGCCGACGACTGCTGCTGGGCGGCGATCGAGATGTTCTTGATGAGGTTGTTGAGCGCGTTGGACACGCGTTCGATTTCGGTCAGTGCGGTACCGGCATCCTCGGCCAGGCGCGCACCGGACACCACTTCAGCGGTGGTCTGCTCCATCGAGCTGACGGCTTCATTGGTATCGGCCTGAATGGCCTGGACGAGGCCTTCGATCCGTCGGGTCGCACCGGAAGTGCGTTCTGCCAGGCGCTGCACTTCGTCGGCCACGACCGCGAAACCACGACCGGCCTCACCGGCCGAGGCCGCCTGCACCGCGGCGTTCAACGCCAGGATGTTGGTCTGTTCGGAAATGTCGTTGATCAGTTCCACGATCGAGCCGATTTCCTGCGACGACTCACCCAGGCGCTTGATGCGCTTGGAGGTTTCCTGGATCTGGTCACGGATCTGGTCCATGCCCTGGATGGTTTCGCGCACCACGCCGGCACCTTCGGCGGCGATGACCACCGAGCGCTGTGCCACGTCGGCCGATTCGGCCGAGTTGCGCGAGACCTGTTCGATGCTCGACGCGATTTCGCCGATGCGGTCCGACGCCGAGGTGATCTGGTTGGCCTGGTGGCCCGCCGCTTCGGCCAGCTGCATCGCCGTTGCCTGGGTTTCCTGGGTCGACACGGCGACCTTGGCCGAGGTGTCGTTGATGGTGGTCACCAGGTGGCGCAGTTCGTCCACGGCGTAGTTGATTGCGTCGGCGATGGCGCCGGTCATGTCCTCGGTCACCGAGGCCTTCACCGTCAGGTCGCCTTCACCCAGCGAGCTGATTTCGTCCAGCAGCCGCATGATGGCCTGCTGGTTGCGGCTGTTGAATTCCACCTGGGTCTGGTAGCGCAGTTCCTGTTCACGCGAACGGCTGCGCACGGTGCTGCTGACGAAGCCGATGATGGCGAACAGCGACAGCGCACCGGACACCACGCCCAGCCAGAAGTTCGGGAACGGGCGCGTGTCGCGCACCGAGCCGAACGAAGAGAACGCCTCGAACAGCTTCTTGCTGTCGTCCAGCATCTTGCCCGAACCACCGGTCAGGGCCGCCGCCGAGGACTGCGCCGAGAACAGCTGGCGCGAGCTGGCCAGGATCGCGTCGGCGTCCTGCTTCATGGTGTCCCACTGCTTCTGGGACTGCTCCAGCGCCGCCAGCGCGCCGGCATTGCGGACCGGGGCGATGCCCAGCTCTTCATTGCCGTTGCGCAGCGCCTCAAGCACCTGGGTGAACACCACCGAGTCACGCGCCAGTGCGTCGCCGGCGGCGGCGGCATTGGCGCCACCGGCGCGCATTTCAGTGACGCGGCGGGCCATGGAGCCCACCACCACCACCTGCTGCAGCGCGTTGTAGACCTGCGAGGCCGGTGCACCACCGGCCGACATGGCACGCACCACTTCGTTCAGCTGTGCCTGCAGCGCCGGAACGCCGTTGACGAAGTTGTTGGCGTTGCCGGCCAGGGCCAGCACGGCCGGCTCACTGGCCACCAGCTGGGCGGCGCTCTTGCCGAGCGGCTCCCAGGTCTGGCTGAGCTGGTTGAGCGGTCCGGAAACGTTGGTTTCGCTGCCGTAGCGCCCCTGCAGGCTGCTCACGGTGCTTTCGATGCGCGTCTTGGTGTCCTTGAAGGCGGTGAACGCCTGGGCGTTACCCGAAACCGCTTCACGCCCCTGGTTGGCGAGCTGCTGGGACAACACCTGGAGATCGGCGGCACCGGTACTGGCGCCGGCGAGGCGGCTGCCCTGCCAGGTGGCCACGCCGGTATTGAGGCCGAACAGGATCATCGACACGGCCAGCAGGCCCAGCCAGAAATTGGTTCCCACCGTGCCCAGCTTGCCGGCCTTGGCGGTTTCCGAAGTAGTACTCATCGTTCAACCTCGATCTTCAAATGCAGTGAGGCAGGCAGCAGCGTTCACGCCGCGGCCTGCCTGAATTCGGGGGTACGCGACAACAGCGACAGGGAGAACACGCCCCAGTCATGGCCGTCGCCGTGGAACGCGCGGTCGATGAAGTGGGCATACCGACCGCTGGCCAGGTCACCGGTGCCGGTGTCCTGTTCCTGCTCGAAGCTGCGCTGGCCGAACAGTTCATCGATGGTCAGGGCAACGTCGCCGCCGGCCTGGCGCATGATGAGCACGCGCTGGCCTTCCTGCTGCACGGTGCGCTCGCCTTCCATGAAGTACTTCAGGTCGACCACCGGGAACAAATTGCCGCGCAGGTTGCCCACGCCGAGCAGCCACGGCTGTGCGCCGGGGACCGGGGTGATGGGCGGCATCGGCACGATTTCCACCACTTCGCGGAAGTCCGAAACGAGGTGGCGCTTGCCGACCCGATACCCCACGCCGCGCCACAGGTCCTGGGCGAACTGCCGTTCGGGCAGCTGCACCGCATGGGCCAGGCTGCGCCGTTCGTAGGCTTCGAGGATGTCGAAAGGAGAACGCATCAGGACACCAGTTCGTTGATCTGCGCGATCAGCTCGTCCTCGCGCGGTGGCTTGACCATGTAGGCGGACGCGCCCTGGCGAAGTCCCCAGGCCTTGTCGGTTTCCATCGCCTTGGTGCTCACGATGATGACCGGGATGCCCTTGGTCGTCTCGTCACGGTTCAGCGCGCGGGTGGCCTGGAAGCCACTCATGCCGGGCAGCACCACGTCCATCAGCACGAGCTGCGGCCGTGGGTCGAGCTCGTGGACGAGCTTGAGGCCGTCCTCGGCGTTGCCGGCCTCGAACACTTCGTGCCCGGCCTTGGTCAACCATTGGATGAACACCGCCCGGTCGGTCGGTGAGTCCTCGATCAGAACGATTCGAGCCATTGTGCCTTTCCCCCCTGGTCAGGCGTTTACGTATGTGCGGATGGCACCCAACAGTTCTTCACGTGTGAAAGGCTTGGTCAGGTACTGCTCCGAGCCCACGATGCGTCCGCGCGCCTTGTCGAACAGGCCGTCCTTGGAGGACAGCATGATCACCGGCGTGGACTTGAACAGCTGGTTTCCCTTGATCAGCGCGCAGGTCTGATACCCGTCGAGACGGGGCATCATGATGTCCACGAAGATGATCTGGGGCTGTTGGTCGGCAATCTTGGCCAACGCCTCAAAACCATCGGTCGCAGTCACCACTTCGCAGCCTTCGCGCTTGAGCAGTGTTTCCGCGGTCCTGCGAATGGTCTTCGAATCATCGATGACCATGACTCTGAGCCCTGCGAGTTCCCCACCCGCAGCCATGTTTTCAGTCATTACCTTTCCCCGAGCGCGCGACGCTTCTGCTTTGGTCCGGCGCCGCTGCGAAAGCGTATCTATATCCCACCACGCGGCCGTCATCAAGGGTGTGCTTCCCAAGCCAAGCCGGGTGCGCCCCCCGGGTCGGCGCCGCGCCCGGAATTGCGCAAACCGTGAAGGCCTCCGGACGCTGCGTTCCGGTCGCCAGGGCAGGCAGCGCGGGCGCATTGCCGCTACCATCAGCGCCTGCCCGCCAGGTTGCGACCATGCCGTTGAATGTCATCGTGGTGATGGACCCCATCGCCCATATCAAGATCGCCAAGGACACCACCTTCGCCATGTTGCTGGAGGCCCAGCGCCGTGGCCACGCCCTGCATTACGTCAGCCCCGGTGGGCTGGCGCTGCGTGACGGGGTGGCGGTCGCCCGTACCGCCCCGCTCCAGGTCCGCGACGACGCGCATGACTGGTTCACGCTGGGCGAATTCAGCCAGACCACGTTCGGCCCCGGCCAGGTCGTGCTGATGCGCAAGGACCCGCCGGTGGATGCCGAATTCATCTACGACACGCAGGTCCTGGGCGTCGCCCAGCAGGCCGGCGCGCTGGTGGTGAACGACCCGCAGGGCCTGCGCGACTACAACGAGAAGCTGGCCGCCCTGCTGTTCCCGCAGTGCTGCCCGCCGACCCTGGTCAGCCGCCGCCATGCCGACCTGAAGGCGTTCGTGCTCGAACACGGCCAGGCCGTGCTCAAGCCGCTGGACGGCATGGGCGGGCGCTCGATCTTCCGCAGCGGCACCGGCGATCCGAACCTCAACGTGATCCTGGAGACGCTGACCGACGGCGAGCGCAAGCTGGCCCTGGTGCAGAAGTTCATTCCGGACATCACCGCCGGCGACAAGCGCATCCTGCTGGTCGACGGCGAGCCGGTGGACTACTGCCTGGCCCGGATCCCGCAGGGCGACGAGTTCCGCGGCAACCTGGCCGCCGGCGGCCGCGGCGAAGGCCGCCCGCTGAGCGAGCGCGACCGCTGGATCGCCGCCCAGGTCGGGCCGGAGATGAAGCGCCGCGGCATGCGCTTTGTCGGCCTGGACGTGATCGGCGACTACCTGACCGAGGTCAATGTCACCAGCCCCACCTGCGTGCGCGAGCTGGACGCCCAGTTCGGCCTGAACATCGCCGGCACCCTGTTCGACGCGATCGAGGCCGGCCTGCCGCGATGAGCACCGTGGTCGCGCCGATGGTGCCGTTGCAGGCACGCGAATCGCAGCGCCTGGGTGCCACCCTGGCGCTGTCGGCACTGGTGCATGCGCTGCTGATCCTCGGCGTGGGCTTTGCCGTGAGCGACAACGCCGCGCTGGTGCCGACCCTGGATGTGATCTTCAGCCAGACCCAGACACCGCTGACGCCGAAGCAGGCCGACTTCCTGGCGCAGGCCAACCAGCAGGGTGGCGGCGACCACGACAAGGCGCAGCGTCCTCGCGACAACCAGACCGGTATCGTGCCGCAGCCGCAGGCCGGCGTGTCGCCAGTGCCGCAGCGGCGCCAGGATGCGGCCAGCCCGCCGCCGCCGCAGGCGCGGGTGGTGTCCACCCGCAACAGTCCCGACCGGATGGCCGACGCCCAGCCGCAGCCGCTGCCGGACCACCCGCAACCGGACGCCCCCATGACGGCGCGCGAGCAGCGTGATGCCGACATGGCGCGCCTGGCCGCCGAAGTGCACCTGCGCTCGGCGCAGTACGCCAAGCGCCCGAACCGCAAGTTCGTTTCGGCCAGCACGCGTGAGTACGCCTACGCCGGCTACCTGCGTGCCTGGGTAGATCGCGCCGAGCGCGTGGGCAACCTGAACTACCCCGACGAGGCCCGCCAGCGCCGGCTCGGCGGCCAAGTGGTGATCACGGTGGGCGTGCGCCGCGACGGCAGCGTGGAAAGCAGCCGCATCCTGCGCAGCAGCGGCACCCCGCTGCTGGATGAGACGGCGTTGCGGGTCATCCGCCTGGCCCAGCCGTTCCCGCCGTTGCCCAAAACCGATGACGGTGTGGACATCCTGCAGGTCACGCGGACATGGGTGTTCCTGCCGGGTGGCGAATTGCGCGACGACCGGTGATGCAGCACCCGCCGCGCGTAGAGCCACGCCCTGCGTGGCTGGGGCGTTACACGGATTGTTTCGCCGCCCGTGCGGCCTGCTGTTCCACCAGGGTCAGGGCCACGTTGTTGCGCAGGTAGGCCGGCTCGACCCGTTCCGGGGCCATCGCCTCGCCACGTTCGAACATCGGCACCGCCAGCGCCAGCACGTCCGACGCGCGCGGCAGGGCCTGCGCATCCACGCCATCCAGGCGATTCGCCAACCGGGTGGCCAGCAGGCCCTCGGCCGCGCCGAAGCCGGTGCCCACGCCGAACCAGCGGCTGCCATCGGGCAGCTCCACCGATTCGGGCGCGCACACCACTTCTTCGCCCTGCAGCTGCCACTGGCCGTCCACGCGCAGTTGCCGCGCCACGTACACCTCGCCCATGCGCGCATCGATGCTGCTCAGCACGTGCGTGGCATCCGCCGGCGCGCGCAACGCCAGGGCCTGCAGGGTAGACACGGGAATCAGCGGGCGGTCCAGCGCCAGCGCGATGCCCTGGGCGATGGCGATCGCCAGCCGCACCCCGGTGAATGCGCCGGGACCACGCCCCAGCGCGATCGCGTCGAGCTGCCCGCGCGCCAGGCCGGCCTCGGCCAGCAGCGCCTCGGCCCACGGCAGGCTCAGCTCGGCGTGGCGGCGCGGGGCGATCTCGAAGCGCTCAAGCACCTGCCCATCCACGTACAGGGCAACGGAACAGGCTTCGGTCGCGGTTTCAAAGGCGAGCAGTTTCATGGCGGTCAGAACAGGGAAGTGGGAAAGACATCGTCGGCGGTGGCCGGCACCGGCGCGGAGACGGGTGCAGCGGCAACGGCGGCCGGATCGGCGACAGCCCATTGTGGCGCAAAGAAGGCACGTACATCGTCCAGCGCGCGGGTGCGGCGGAAGGGTGGCAACGAATCCAGGAAGGTGCGCCCATAGCTGCGGCTGACCAGGCGCGGGTCGCACAGCACCAGCACCCCCCGGTCGGTCTCGCTGCGGATCAGCCGCCCTACCCCTTGCTTGAGCGCGATGACGGCCTGCGGCAACTGCTCATCGCGGAACGGGTTGCCGCCGTCGCGGCGGATGGCGTCCAGCCGCGCTTCGAACACCGGGTCGTCCGGCGCCGCGAACGGCAGCTTGTCGATCACCACCACGCTCAGCGCATCGCCGACCACGTCCACGCCTTCACGGAAGCTGGCCGAGCCCAGCAGCACGCCATTGCCGGACTCACGAAAGCGCTGCAGCAGCGTGGCGCGCGGCGCCTCGCCCTGGACGAACAGCGGCCAGGGCGCATCACGCAGCGCCTCGGCTGCCTCGCGCAGCGCACGATGCGAGGCGAACAACAGGAACGCGCGGCCGGCGGACGCCTCCAGCACCGGCGTCAATGCCCGGATCAGCGCGGTACCGAAGCCGCGCGCGGCCGGATCCGGCAGATCGGTGGGCAGATAGCACAGCGCCTGGCGGGACCAGTCGAACGGACTGGGCTGCAGCAGGGTGATCGGGTCATCCAGGCCCAGGCGCTGCGCGATGTGCTCGAAATGCCCATCCACGGTAAGCGTGGCGGAGGTGAATACCCAGGCGGCCATCGACTTCTGGCGGTGCTCGCGGAGCGGCCCCGACACATCCATCGGCGTGCGCTGGCAGCGGAAACCGCGCGGGGTCAGCTCGTACCAGAGCACCTCGGCCGCTGCCGGCGCGTCATCCGGCTCGGCGTCGAAGTCCAGCAGCGGCGCATCGTCGCCCAGCCAGCGCGACAGCCGCGACACCGCTTCGGTCGCGCGGGCATGGCAGGCATCCAGCCCCGGCGACGCCTCGCGCACCCCGTCCAATGCGTCGCGCACCGTCACCAGCGCAGTCATCGCCGCATCGAATCCATCGCGCACCTGTGGCACGGCCAGGGCACGCCATTGCGTACCCCGCGGCGGCAGCCCCTCCATTGCCTCACGCAGGTCGCGCAGGGTCTGCTCCAGCGTCGCCGCCGATGCCTGCAACGCGGCCTGCGCACCCGCCACGCTGCGGCTTTCGGCCAGGCAGTCGCGCGCCAGCTCCTGCCAGGGACGCATGCCGAAGCTCTCGCCGAAGAAGTTGGCGGCCAGTTCGGGCAGCTGGTGCGCTTCGTCGATCACGAACGCCTGCGCGCCGGGCAGGATCTCGCCGAAGCCCTCCTGCTTCAACGCCAGGTCGGCCAGCAGCAGGTGGTGGTTGACCACCACCACGTCGGCCGCCTGCGCACGCTGCCGGGCCTGGACCACGAAGCAGTCGTCCCAGAACGGGCATTCCGTACCCAGGCAGTTGTCCACCGTGGAGGTGACCATCGGATACAGCGGCGAGTCTTCCGGCAGCGCATCCAGCTCGGCCATGTCGCCGAATTTCGTGCGCCCCGACCACGCCAGGATGCGCTGGAACTGCGCGACCTGTTCCGGCGAGACGAAGCGGGGCTCACCCCGCGCCTGCTGCAGGCGGTAGCGGCACAGGTAATTGGCGCGCCCCTTCAGCAGCGCGCTGCTGTGGCCCACGCCCAGCGCGGCGCGCACGCGCGGCAGGTCGCGGTGGTAGAGCTGGTCCTGCAGGGCGCGGGTACCGGTGGAGATGATGGTCTTGAGCCCGGACAACAGCGCCGGCACCAGGTAGGCGAAGGTCTTGCCGGTACCGGTACCGGCTTCGGCCAGCAGCACTTCGCGCTGGTCGAATGCCTCGGCGATGGCCGTGGTCAGGCGCAGCTGCGCGGGTCGCGCGACGAAGGCATCGAGTTGGCTGGCGAGCGTGCCGCCCTCGCTGAGGGCTTCACTGCTGGCATGGGCGAGACGTGACATGAACGTATTGTAGTGCCGGCCGCTGGCCGGCTCCTCGGAACAATGGCAACCCGAAGAGCCCGGCCGCTGGCCGGCTCCTCGGAACAATGGCAACCCGAAGAGCCCGGCCGCTGGCCGGCTCTGCACGATCCGGACTTCACCGAGGAGCCGGCCAGCGGCCGGCACTACCTCAATAGCGCTTGAGGAGCCGGCCAGCGGCCGGCACTACCTCGATAGCGCTTGAGGAGCCGGCCAGCGGCCGGCACTACCCTCAATAGCGCTTGATCGCCGGCACCGTGCAGCCTTCCAGCTGGGCGTGCGCCGATACCGCGTTTTCCTTCTCACCGCGGGCCAGACGCGACTGCTCGATCGTGGCCCAGTGGCGGCGGCACAGCGGGCCGGTTTTCGAGCCCAGGTCCACCGCCTTGCGCGCCAGCGTTTCGGCGCGGGCCCAATCGCCCTGCAGCAGGGCGATCTCGGCACGTTCCTGCAGGATCGACGGGTCGCCTTCGGAAATAAGCAGCGCCTCGTTCAGCGCTTCAGCCGCGCCGGCCAGGTCGTTGGCCTGGCGTTTGGCCAGCGCGATCACGCGCAGGTCTTCGATACCCGCATCGCGCAGCGGCTGCACGGCCAGTTCCTTGTCATCGTTGCCGGCAGCCGCGTCCACTGCCGCCAGCCGCTGGGCCGGGGTGGTGGTGTCGACCGGCACCTTGACCGGCGGCGCGGTGGACACGCAGGCGGCCAGGGCGACGCCGAGCGCAAGCACGGCAGAGGTACGGATCACGGTGCGGGAAGGAATCATGCGGGCCAGCCTCTGGTGCGGTTCATCGAGCGGGGGGAGTGGCCGCGGGCGCGGCCTGGGCCGGCTCTGCGGCCGGCTCGGGCTTCTTGTCCAGACCGAACCAGCTGCGCCAGCCGCCGCCTTCATTGCCTTCGCCCCCCTCACCTTCGGGCAAGGCGGTCGGCGCCACGCAGGCGGTATAGGCCGGCGCGTAGCCGACCACGAACGGGAAGCGACGCGCACCCGGGCAGGATTCGTCGGTGGCAGCGGTGCCGCTGGCCTCCACCGGCTGCCAGTCCAGGCCCTTGTTGCTGACCTTCAGCGGCGAACTCGGCAGGCGGCTGAAGATGCCCGACCAGACCCGCATCGCACCGGTCGCACCGAACAGGCCGGTCTGTTCATTCTTGTCGTTGCCCATCCAGACCACCGCCAGGTGGTCGCCGGTGTAGCCGGCGTACCAGCTGTCGCGCCCGTCGTTGGAGGTACCGGTCTTGCCGGCGGCCTGCAGACGGCCCAGGCCATCGGCGTTGAGCCGTTGCGCGGTGCCGCTGGAGACCACCTGCTGCAGGCCGATGCTGATCAGGTTGGCGGCAATGGAGTCGCCCTCCTGCGCCGGCGCGGGCGTCTTGTCGTAGCGCTTGAGCAGCTTGCCCTGCGGGTCGAGCACGCCGCGTACGGCGTGCAGCGGCTGGATCTCGCCACCCGAGGCGAGGAACTGGTACAGCTGGGCCATCGCGTACGGGCTCTGGTCGGTCGCGCCCAGGATCACCGACGGGTTGCTCTCCGCCTTGAGTCCGGCCAGCACATGGATCAGCTGGGTGACCCGCTCCGGGCCCACCTGCATGCCCACGCGCACGGTGGCCTGGTTGTAGGAGTTGGCCAGCGCGTCGATCAACCGCACGGTGCCGTGGCTGCGATTGTCCGCGTTGCCCGGGGTCCAGCGCTTGCCGCGGCTGAGCTGCACGGTGACCGGGGAGTCATCGACGAAACTGGCCAGCGAATACTTGTCCGGTTGCGCCAGCGCCAGCAGATACACGAAGGGCTTGAGCAGTGAACCCACCTGCCGCTGCGCCTCGATGGCGCGGTTGAAGCCCGGCTCGGATACATCACGGCTGCCGACCACGGCCAGCACGTCGCCGTTGTGCACGTCGGTCAGCACCAGTCCGGCCTGCAGTTCGGGGCGTCGCTTGTTTTCCAGCGACTTCAGCGTCTTGGTGACGGCGCCTTCGGCATAGGCCTGCGCCGACGGCGCCATGCCCGTCATCACGCTCAGCCCGGCGCCCTGCAGCACCGATTCCGGGTAATCATGGCCCAGCTGGCGACGCACCAGGTCGACATAGGCGGGGAAGCGGTTGGCGGCGATCAGCCCCGGATTCTTCGGCACTCCGAGCGGCGCCTTGAGCGCACGCTGCAGCTCGGCGTCATCGATCAGGCCGTTCTCGTGCAGCTTGCCCAGCACGAAGTTGCGCCGGTCCAGCGCGCGTTCCGGGTTGCGCCGCGGGTCGTAGTAGGACGGGCCCTTGACCAGGCCGATCAGCAACGCGACGTGCTCGGTATTGAGCGAGGACAGATCGCGCCCGAACCAGAACTCGGCACCCGAGGACATGCCGTGGATCGCCTGGCTGCCGCGCTGGCCCAGGTAAACCTGGTTGAGGTAAGCCTCAAGGATGGTGCGCTTGTCGTAGCGCGCCTCCATGATCAGCGCGTACAGCACTTCGTTGAATTTTCGGGTGACGGTCTGTTCCTTGCCAATCCCCAGCAGGCCGCTGCGGGCCAGCTGCTGGGTCAGCGTGGAGGCGCCCTGGCGGCTTTGGCCGCCGGAACGAATGGTGACCCACACCGCGCGCGCGATGCCACTCAGGTCGATGCCGTGGTGGCGATTGAAGTCCTTGTCCTCCACCGCCTGCAGGCCAGTGACCAGCAGCTCCGGCGTTTCCTCCAGGCGCACCAAGCGGCGCTCTTCCTGCTTCTGTCCGTACAGCGTGGCGATACGCGCCGGATCCAGGCGTGCGGCCTTGACTGCCTTGCGGCTGTCGGCGTCGCGGAGCGAGGCGATCTGACCGCCGGAGACGCTCAGTTCAACCCGACGCGGCGCGACCCGACCGTCCACGTCGTTGTAGCCGCGGCTGGAGATGACGAAGCGACCGCCATCCTGGCTGAACGTGGCCGGTGACTTGCCGGTCCCGTCATCCCGGTACGCCGATGCCGCCAGCTCGGTCTTGAGCGTCTGCACGTCCATGGCCACGCCCGGCGCCAGCGCCAGCGGTCGCGCGTAGACACGCGTCGGGATCTGCCAGCGCAGTTCGCCAAAACGTTGCGTGACCTGCGTATTGAGGTAGACCGTGTAAGGGATCAGGAATCCGAGCGCCAGCGCGAACGCGGCCATGCCCCAGGTGATCAGGCGACGACGCCAGCGCGGCCAGCGGCTTTCGGTGTCGTCCTCGAACTCGTCGATGTCGTCGGAATCGTAGCGTGGGGGCACGGGCATTCGGAAGAATAAACTTTGCCGAGTCTAGCGCAGCTGCCGCTGCAGCAGGCGCCAGGCGATCCGCCGTTTCACCGCAGTTCAATCAGGTCAAACCCCGCCCCGCCAGCCGGTCCAGGCACCCCTGCAGGCGGCAACCCCGCCCCGCCAGCCACCGCCCGCCAGGCAGGCATTGGCGATGCGCGCCACCAGCCGCGGCGCGTCATGGGCGATCCAGCGCCAGTCCACATCCACCCGGCGATACACGTGCAGGCGCGACCAGGCCATGCGCCATGCGACCGCGGCCAGCCCCTGCAGGTCGTCGGGTGCGAACGTCACCCCACGCGCCTGCAACAGCGCCTGCAAGCCGCGCAGTCGTTCGGCGGTGCGCTGTTGCCCGCCCCGATCACGCAGATTCAACGCACGAAACTGATGCAGAATCGAGCGCCGCGATGCACCAATCTGGTTGCCACCGTGCTGGCGGTAGTCGATGGTCGAGCGCGGCAGCAGGTCCAGCCCACCCTTCAGCGATGCGATCACCGCCAACCATTCGTCATGACTCCAGCGCGGCGCGACGGGCAGGGCCTCCGCCAACAACGAGCGGCGCAGCGCACAGGTGGCGCCGGTGATGAAATTGCGCAGCAGAATGGCATCCATCGCCTGTCCGGAGCGCTCCAGCGCGATCTCGGCTGGATGCGCCCGCAGCACCTCCAGCAGCGTGGCGCCGAGCGGCGCGCCTTCGCCATCAACCAGGCGCGCATCGCTGTGCAGCATCAGCAGCGTTGGATCCGCGTCGAATCGGCTGGCAAACGCCTCCACGCGATCGGGATCCCAGACGTCGTCCTGGTCGCACAGAAACAGGACGTCGGCGCGACACCGCTGAAGCGCGTCGGAGAAGTTCGCGACATAACCCAGGTTCCGGGGATGCTGCACCACCTCCACCCGGATGCCGCGGGCCGATGCACGCACGGCGAAGGCATCGAGCATGGCCAGCGTAGCGTCGCAGGAGCCATCGTCACCCACGACCACTTCATCCACAGGCACGGTCTGCGCCAGAATGCTGTCCAGCTGCGCCTGCAGGTAACGCGCGCCGTTGTACGTGCACATCGCCACGCCGAACCGAGGCGCCGCTGCGGAACCGGTGTGGGCACTGGACATCAGGCGGCACCCTGCTGCTGCGGCGCAAGGCGGATGCGTTCCCCGGCAGCCGACAGCGGCATCGGCGACCACGTAGCCGCATCGGGCTGGAACGGCCGCGGATGAACGCCCAGCAGGCGCTGCAGCGGAGCGTTGTCGGCAACCAGGTCCTGCTCCAGCCGGGAAACCGGCCCGCGGGCGCGCGGAAGCAGCGCCGCGAGCAGCCGCAGCGCGTGCGCCGGCAGGTACAACGGCAACGTCCGCTCGGCCATGCTTGCCCGCACACGCTGGAACATGCGCTGGTACTGCAGGCGCTCGCCGCCGCCGATCTCCAGCACCGTCGACGCGACGGCATCGGTGTCCAGCGCGGCCATGACCGCCCTGGCGATGTCGTCGGCATGCACGGGCTGTCGCAGACCGTGGGTCATGGGGATCGGGAACATGCGCACGCGCCGTGCACGCGCCACGATCGGACTCAGGCTGCGGTCGATACCGGCACCGTAGATCAATGTGGGCCGCAGCACGGTCCACTGCATGCCCAGCCGCCCGGCCTGCTCGGCCAGCCCCTGCTCGCCCCGCTGCAGCCGGGCAACCACGCGCAGCTCATCGGTCTGCGCGGACGCCTGCTTGGTGACCACGCTCATCGAACTGGTGGCGATGATCTTCCGCGCCGGTGCCAGCGCCTGACCGGCCAGCCAGTCCGCCCAGGCCTCCATCGGGCTGAAGCTGACGATCGCCTGCCAGGTTTCTCCGGGGTGTGCTGCCAGGACCGTCTCGAGATCACCCATGCGCCACTGCACTCCCTCTTGGGGAGGTTGTGGCTTACGGCTGATGGCCAGCACCGGAATCCCTGCCATCGACAGGCGTGCAAGCAGGAAACGGCCGATCTGACTGGTCGCACCGGAAACAAGGACGGTCATGCCGGCCCCAGCTGGATATGGACCCCATACTATAGCTGAGGCCCGCCGCGGCCTCAGCGCGACGCGTCGATGTCGTTCAACCGCTGCTGCAGCGCCTGGTGGTCGGCCGACGCTGCGCTGCTGCCCAACGCCTTGGCCGCCTGCAATGCCGTACGGGCAAACTCGACATCGCCCCGTCCCAACCGCTCGCTGCCGATGGCCAGCCAACGCTGGGCCAGCCGCTGCCGGGCGGGGCCGATCGCGTCCGCGCCGGGAGCCAGGGTCTGCCATGCCTCCAGGCAGGCGCCGGCAGCCTGCACGCGGTTCTCGCGGAGCCGGTCCTCGAAACACGCGCGGGTTGCAGGCAGCAGGCGTTGCGCTGCCGCGCGCACGCGCGCGTCGCGGGGGGCCAGCGCCTGTGCTTCGCGCAACGCATCGTAGGCGCTGCGGCCGGGCGGGGCGAGGAAGTCACCGCGGGATTCGGCGTCGGCGAAATTCTCCAGCAGCTGCGCCAATGAACGCTCGCGCCGCGCCGGAGTGCCGGCCGGCGTATTCAATGCGCGCTCGGCCTGGCGCGCTTGCGCCATCGCCTGCCGCGCCGCCACCAGCGCGCGGTCGGAGGCACCCAGCGACTGGGCCGTCTCCAGCGCCTGCTCGGCGGGGCCGAAGCGGAAATCCGCGGCCTGTCGCGTCGCCGCGGCCAACAACGCATCGATAACGCGCTGCAGGCCCTGCTGTGCCGCCGGATCGTCGGGGCGGACGGCCAGCACGGCCTGGAAGTCGGACCCGGCCGCCTCCCAGCGCTGTCGGTTCAAGGCCGCCTGCCCCTGCCGCTGGCGCTGCTCCAGCGCGGTATTGAGTGCGGCCTCGCTGGCCGGAAGGTCGACATGGCCGGCATCGAAGCCGCGCGCACGCTGCAGCACTGCCGAGGACTGCGCCACATCACCGCGCGCGGCCGCCTCGCGCGCCCTCTGCAGCAGGTCGGACAACGCGTCCTCGCGCCCTTCCAGCGCGCGCAGGTGGTTGGGCGCGAGTGCCAGCGCCTGCTGGAACAACGGCAGCGCAGTGTCGTCGCTGCCATCGAGCCGCTGTGCCTGCAACGCTGCCTCTGCGCGGCCAAGCAGCACACCGAAACCGGCGCCGTTCTGCTGGTGCTCGCGCAGCAGGCGCGCCACCGCGTCCGCGTCGCGCTGTGGCACCTGCAGTTCGCGGGCCAGGGCGAGGGCGCGCTGCGCCGCGTCGGGATCGCCTGCGGCCAAGGCATCGCGCGCCTGCTGCAGCGCGGCCTGCGCGGTGCGCACCAGGCCGGTGCGCGCCTGCGTGCGGTCGCCATCCAGCGCGAGCGCCGCCTGGTACCACTCACGCGCACCGCTCCCATCGGCCGCACTCAGCCGCCCGGCGGCCAGCGCACGGTCACCGCGATCCAGCAGCTGCTCCACCTGCGGTTCGTTCCAGAACCAGTTCGCCAACGGACGCCTCGCGAGCACCAGCAAGGCGAACACCAGCACGGCCACAAGCGCTGCCCACCGCCAGATCTTCCGTGTGTGCCACGCCTGCAGCCACCACCAGCGTCCTTCACGGCGCACGCGGCGGAGCGCTGCATGCGCGGCGTCCTGGCGGTCGGGGTGATGGCTCATTCCGTGAGCCTGGCGCTGTTCACGTGATTTCAGCCCAGACGTCGCGCGTCGCTGACGCCCGGCAGCGCATCCAGCTTGCCCAGCAGCGTGGAAAGCTGGCCGTAGTCGCTCACCTTCAGGCGCAGGCGCAGGTGCGCGCGGCCGCTGTTGCGCACGTTGTCACTGTGGATGTCGAGTACATAGGCGTCTTCCTGGGCGATCAGGTTGGTGATGTCCTTGAGCAGCCAGCGCCGGTCCACGGCATCGACCACCACGTCCACCTCGTAGCCGCTGCCCGCCTGCCCCCACTCAACAGGAAGGATGCGCTGCGGGCTGGCCGCCGACAGGCGCGCCAGCGCGGCGCAGTCGGTGCGGTGCACGGTGACGCCGCGGGTACGGGTCAGGTAGCCGACAATCGGCTCCCCGGCGACCGGCTGGCAGCACCGCGCCAACTGCACCAGCAGGTTGCCCACGCCCTGAACGGTGAATTTGGACTTGCCCAGGCCGTCCCGGCGTGCGGTCGGGCGCGGCAGCGCGGGCGCCGCCGGCTGGCTGGCCGCGCGTTCGGCTTCGAGCAGCGCGCGGCTGACCTGGTTGGGGCCGGTGTCGCCCAGCGCGACCTGGATGTACAGGTCATCCACGCTGTCGGCATGGAACTTCCTGGCGGCAACGGCCAGGTCGGCGTGCTGCAGGCCGAGCCGCTTCAATTCGCGGTCGAGCAGGTCGCGGCCGGCCTGCACGTTGCGCGCGCGGTCCAGCTTGTGGAACCAGCCACGCACCTTGTCGCGCGAACGGTTGCTGGCCAGGAAGCCGTTGGACGCCAGCAGCCAGTCGCGGCGCGGATCGGCCTCCTTGCCGGTGAGGATCTCCACGCGGTCGCCGCTGCGCAGGCGGTAGGTCAGCGGCACGATGCGGCCGTTCACCTTCGCGCCACGGCAGCGATGCCCGACCATGGTGTGCACGTGGTACGCAAAATCCAGCGGCGTGGCCCCCTGTGGCAGGTCCATCACCTCGTCCTTCGGACTCAACGCGTAGACCCGGTCCTCGGTCAGCTCGGCGTCCAGCGCACCGGCCAGCTCACCCCCGTGGCCTTCCTGCGACTGCTCCAGCAACTGGCGCATCCAGGTGATCTTGCGGTCGAACGCCTTCTCCGCGCCCTTGCTGCCTTCCTTGTAGCGCCAGTGTGCGGCCACGCCGAGTTCGGCCTGCGCATGCATGTCGTGGCTGCGGATCTGCACTTCGATGGTGCGCCCTTCCGGGCCGATCACGGCGGTATGCAGGGACCGGTAATCGTTGGCCTTGGGCCGGGCGATGTAGTCATCGAACTCGCTTGGCACCGGCGCCCACAACGAGTGCACCACGCCGAGCGCGGCATAGCAGGCGGCCACGTCCTGCACCATCACGCGCACCGCGCGGATGTCGTACAGCTGCTCATAGGCCAGTCGCTTCTTCTGCATCTTCCGCCAGATGCTGTAGATGTGCTTCGGCCGACCGCTGACCTCGGCCTGGAGGCCCTGCGCCAGCAGCTCGCGCGAGAGCACCTTCTTCACCGTTTCCACGTAGCGCTCGCGCGCCAGGCGCGTTTCATCGACCTCGCGTGCGATGCGCCGGTAGGTATCCGGCTCCAGGTGACGGAACGCCAGGTCCTCCAGCTCCCACTTCAACTGCCAGATACCGAGCCGGTTGGCCAACGGCGCGTGGATGTCGCGGGTGAGCTGGGCCAGGGCGCGCCGCTCCTCCTCGGGCAGCCGGTCGGCCGCCCGCATGCGTGCCAGTTGCCGCGCCAGCAGGATGGGCACGACCCGCAGGTCCTGGATGATGGACAGCAGCAGCCGGCGCAGGCCTTCGCTGTTGCGCCCCGCGTCGCGCCCCGCATGCAGCGCCCAGACCTGGTCGGCGGCATCCAGCCCCTCGAGCAGCCCGACGACGCCGGCCTTGTGGTTGCCCAGCGGCAGCGCGTCCAGCCCGGTGCGCAGCCCGGGCAGGTCGAACAGCAGCGCGGCCAGCAGCGCGCTGTCGTCGGCCGACAGCAGGGCCAGCGCATCCAGCGTGTCGGCCAGCACCGGCCAGCCGGCCTGCATCGCGTGGTCGGCATCGTCCGCGCCCCAGCGCTGCAGCAGCGCCTCGCGCAGCACAGGCGGCAGCGATGCCGCCGAGGGTCGGTTCAACAGGGCATCCAGGCCGGGGAGAGAAGCGCGGTTCACAGCATCGTGCAGACAAGGCAGAGAGCCCTACACTAGCGCCGGTACCGCTGCCGGACAATCACCACCGGCGTTTGCAATGTTTTTTTGCCGGACAACATCCGGCGCCATCCCATTTACGGAGACCTGCCATGCGTTTTTCCCGTCTGAGAATGTTGGCCAGTGCGGCCGTCCTGCTGAGCATGGCCGGCCCGGCCCTGGCCCAGCGCGTGGTCGAAGGTGACCTGCAGCAGCAGATGTCGTCGGCCGAATTCAAGGCGGCCGGCCTGGACAAGCTCAGCCCGGCCGAGCTGGCCGCCCTCAACGGCTGGCTGCAGGGCAAGGTAGCTGCGGTCAGCGCCGACGTGCGCGAGCAGGTCCGCGAACAGGTGCGCGAGGAAGCGCGCGAAGAAGGCCGCCAGGAAGTGATCGTGAAGAACCGCGGGTTCTTCGCGTTCGGCACCAAGGAGCCGATCGTGAGCACGCTGGAAGGTGAGTTCCGTGGCTTCGGCAAGGGCCGCCGTTATGTGCTGGCCAACAAGCAGGAATGGGAACAGACCGACGATGTCACGTTGGCCGGCGTGCGCAAGACCAACCCGGAAGTGTCGATCTCGCCGGGCGTGGTCGGCACCTGGTACATGCAGGTGAAGGGCAGCAACACCCGCGCCAAGGTCCAGCGCGTCAAGTAAGCGTACGGCCCCGCGCCGCAAGGGCACGGGGCCGTATGGGTGGGTCAGGCCTGGCGCAGCGCCGCCACGCGCTGGGCCAGCTTCTTGGCGGAAATGCCGGTGCGAGCCCCAAGTTCCTGGGCAAACAGCGACACCCGCAGTTCCTCCAGGTCCCAGCGCAGGTCCTGCCACTGCGTGCGCTGGCGCAGGCCGCGCGCTTGGGCGTCGGCCAACGCGTCGATGAACGGCCGCAGCTCGAGCATGCGCGCCTGGTCGCGCGGTGGATCGCGCTTGGCACGCTCGCTGCGCAGGATCATCGCGCGCAGGTAGCGCGGGTACTGGGCCAGGGCATTGGCCGGGGTCTCGCGCAGGAACCCGGGATGTACCAGCCCCGCCAGCTGCTGCTCCAGATCGTCCAGGTTGCCGCGCGCCCAGCCCATCAGCGGAGACTCCAGCAGCGGCTTGAGCTCGGCGACGTGGGACAGAATGCTCTCGGCCAGCTTCAATCGCGCCATCGCCTCGCCGAACAGCTCACGGCCTGCCGCATCACGGCGCTTGGCGAATACCGCCGGATCG
This sequence comes from Stenotrophomonas sp. KH_036_B, assembly GCF_057839485.1. Lineage (NCBI taxonomy): Bacteria > Pseudomonadati > Pseudomonadota > Gammaproteobacteria > Lysobacterales > Lysobacteraceae > Stenotrophomonas > Stenotrophomonas sp. KH_036_B. The sequence goes on from NZ_CM174491.1 coordinate 3,314,941, forward strand.
CGGATCTCCCCCAGCCCGTCGGCGAGCACGGCATTCATCGCCGCATCCACCAGGTCGCCGCGAAGCCGTTCCTGCGACTCGATCGACGCGTACAGCAAGCCGGTCTTGGCGGGCACCGGCAGCTGCTTGCGGGCGTGCTTGGCCTTCTCCGCCAGCGCGATCTCCAGCAGCCGGCGTACCCCGCGCGGATGCTGTTCAAGCGCCTCGTTGCGATCGGCGAAGATGCGCAGCGACGCCGACTCGCCGGCGTCGACCAGCGCCGGGTAGGCTGGCACGCCCGCCTCACCGGGCACCTGCAGCGGGATCGACGTGGCCGGGAAGTCGCGCAGCCCTTCGGCGGCCAGTGCACGCCCGGCCCGCGCAGCGAAGGCATCGCCGGCCTTCTCGCCGAAGCGCGCACGCAAGGCGTCCAGGTCGCGCGAGGCGGCGAGCAACGTGCCCTGCGCATCATGCAGACGCAGGTTCATGCGCAGGTGCGGCTCCAGCGCGCCCTCGTCGAAGTCGGTCGCCGCCACCTGCACACCGGTCGCACGCGACAGGAACCGCGCCAGCTCGCCGCGCAGGTCATCGGCGGACGGCGCGGGGAAGGCCTCGGCAAAGGCACGCCCGAAATCCGGCGCCGGCACGTAGTTGCGGCGCATCGCCTTGGGCAGGCTGCGGATCAGCGCCGACGCCTTGTCCGCCACGAAGCCGGGCGCCAGCCACGACAGCCGCGCCGGGTCGAGCGCGTTGAGCAGGTGCAGCGGCACATCCAGGCTCACACCGTCCTCCTCGCTGCCCGGTTCGAAGCGGTAGTGCAGCGCCAACCGCGCGTCGCCCAGCGGCAGGTAGGCTGGATAGCGCTCGGCGTCGCTGCCCTCGCCCGGCAGCAGGTCGGCCAGCGACCATGCCAGTGCGTGCCGCTTGTCCGGTGCCAGGCCTTTCCACCAGGTATCCAGCCCGGTCGCGGAGTGGATCTCCGATGGCACGCGGTCCAGGTACCAGCGCGCCTGCCAGCCTTCATCGGCGACGATGCCGGCACGGCGCAGCTTGGCCTCTTCCTCGCGCGCCTGATCGAGCACCTTCAGGTTGTCGGCGACGACACTGGCACGGGTGTTGATCTCGCCGGTCACCAGCGCCTGACGCACGAAAATGTCATGCGCCTCGCCCGGCGCGATGCGCCCGTAGTGGACCGGCTTCTTCGGGGCCAGCACCAAGCCAAACAGGCTGATCTGCTCGGAGGCCAGCACCTGGCCCTGCGCGCGCGACCAGTGCGGGTCGAAGTGCTTTCGCAGCAGCAGGTGCGGCAGTTCGGCGATCACCCAGTCCGGCTCGATCGCGGCATTGGTCATGCCCCACACCTTCTGGGTATCCAGCAGGGTGGCCGCCAGCAACCACGGCGGCGGTTTCCTGGCCAGCACCGAGCCGGGGAACGGCAGGAACCGGCGCTGGCGCGGCGCCAGGAAATCGCCCTTGTCACTGCGGTGCCCGATCTGGGTGGGCAGGCCGGCGATCAGCGCGCGGTGCAGGGTCTGGTATGCATTGGCGCGTACGCGCTCACTGAAACCGCCCCGGTCTTCCTGCACTGCGACCGGCGCCACCACCGGCGCGGCGGCGGGTGATTCGCTCTTGCCCTCACGGGCCAGCCGCGCGGCGCGATGTTGCTGGCCGCGGGTCGCCTTGGCCTTGGCCTCGTCGTCGCGCGCCGCTGCGGGCGCGGACGAGCCGGCCAGCAGCGGCGCCATGGCGGTATCCAGCGGCTCCTCGCTCCAGCCCAGCTCTTCGCACAGCACCCGCAGCTGGCGGTGCAGCTCGCGCCATTCGCGCATGCGCAGGAAGCCCAGGAAGTGCCGTTCACACCAGCCGCGCAGCTTGGACTGGGTGAGGTCTTCGTGGGCCTGCCGGTAGCCTTCCCACAGGCGCAGCACGCCGACGAATTCGGAGCGGCCATCGGCGAACAGCGCGTGCGCGTTGTCGGCTGCGGCGCGTGCCTCGGGCGGGCGCTCGCGCGGGTCCTGGATGCCCAGGAACGAGGCAATCACCAGCATCGGCCGCAGGCAGCCCTGCGCCTGCGCGGCAACCAGCATGCGGGCCAGCTTGACGTCCACGGGCAAGCGCGCCATCTGGCGGCCGATCGGGGTGAGGCGGCGCTCGGCGTCGATCGCGCCCAGTTCGCCCAGCTGCTGCCAGCCATCGGCGACGGCACGCTCGTCGGGCGCTTCCAGGAACGGGAAGTCCTCGATCCGGCCCAGGCCGAGCTGAAGCATGCGCAGGATCACGCCGGACAGGCTGGAGCGCCGGATCTCCGGGTCGGTGAACTCGGCGCGCGACTGGAAATCCGCCTCCGAATACAGCCGGTAGCAGATGCCTTCGGACACGCGACCGCAGCGGCCCTTGCGCTGGTTGGCGCTGGCCTGCGAGATCGCTTCGATATGCAGCCGGTCCAGCTTCTGGCGCGGGCTGTAGCGCTTGACGCGGGCCAGGCCGGGGTCGATCACGTAGCGGATGCGCGGCACCGTCAGCGAGGTCTCGGCCACGTTGGTGGCCAGCACGATGCGTCGCTTGCTGCCGGGATTGAAGACCTGGTCCTGGTCCTTCACCGACAACCGCGCGTACAGCGGCAGCACCTCGGTTTCGCGGTACTTGCGCCGCTCCAGGGCCTGGTGGGCGTCGCGGATCTCGCGCTCGCCCGGGAAGAACAGCAGGATGTCACCACGCGGATCCAGCCGGGTGATCTCGTCCACCGCACCGACCACGGCTTCATTGACGGTGCGTTCGCCGTCACGACCGCCGTCCTCATCGCCGCCACCCTCGCCTTCCAGCGGCCGGTAACGCACCTCCACCGGGAAGGTGCGGCCTTCGACGCTGATTACCGGGGCATCGTCGAAATGCTGGGCGAAGCGCGAGGTGTCGATGGTCGCCGAAGTGACGATCAACTTCAGGTCGGGCCGCTTCTTCAGCAGCTGCTTGAGGTAGCCGAGCAGGAAGTCGATGTTGAGGCTGCGCTCGTGCGCTTCGTCGACGATGAGGGTGTCGTACTGCGACAGCCAGCGGTCACTGCTGATTTCAGCCAGCAGGATGCCGTCGGTCATGAACTTGATGCGGGTGTCGTCGCCGACCCGGTCGGTGAACCGCACCTGGTAGCCGACGGTGGTCCCCAGCTCCGACGTCAGCTCCTGGGCCACGCGGGTGGCCACCGCACGCGCGGCGATCCGGCGCGGCTGGGTGCAGCCGATCATGCCGGCCACGCCGCGACCGGCCGCCAGGCACAGCTTGGGCAGCTGGGTGGTCTTGCCCGAACCGGTCTCGCCTGCGATCACCACCACCTGGTGGTCGCGGATCAGGGCGGTGATGGCCTCGGCTTCACGCGCAATCGGCAGGCTGTCGTCCAGACTGATCGACGGCTGGTTCAGCGCCCGCGCCGCCCGCCGCTGTACCGACGCCTGCAGGGCCTGCTCGAACGCCGCTGCCGCGCCCGCATCCGTCGGTTTGGCGCGCACGCGCGAGAGCATCCCCAGCAATCGACCTCGATCGCGGCTCATGGCCCCGTCAATGGCGGTCTGCTGCAGGTGCAGGGTGGAAGCGGAAGGTTTGCTGATAGAGGTCATCAATCGAATCGTTTAAAACTTTGAGTACTACTTGAAGAGTAGTCTGATCTATTGTGAAGGCCATCCAATCCACAAGGAGCACTCTCCCATGGCGAAGACCAAGACGCCGGCGAAACCCAAGACCGGCAAGCAGAAACTGGCAACGGCGGCTCCGTCGGCCCCGAACATTGATATCGGGATCAAGGAAGGCGATCGCAAGAAGATTGCCGACGGGCTGGCGGGCTTCCAGGCGGACGCGTTCACGCTCTACCTGAAGACCCACAACTTCCATTGGAACGTGACGGGCTCGATGTTCAACTCGCTGCACACCATGTTCGAAACCCAGTACACCGAGCAGTGGGCAGCCCTGGACGACGTTGCCGAACGCATCCGCGCACTGGGCTTCAACGCCCCGGGCTCCTACCGCGAGTTCGCCGCCCTGACCTCGATCGCCGAGGAACCGGGCCTGACCGACAGCGCGGACTGGCGTGAAATGGTACGCCAGTTGGTCGCCGCCAACGAGGCCGTGTGCCGGACCGCCCGCAAGGTGCTGGACGTGGCCGACGACGCCGACGACGCCCCGACCGAGGATCTGATGACCCAACGCCTGCAGACCCACGAAAAGTACGCCTGGATGCTCCGCTCCCTGCTCCAGTAGTGCCGGCCGCTGGCCGGCTGCTTTTCTTTTCCTGCCGCCGGCCCGCTGCTCTTCTTTTCCGGCCCCTGGCCGGCTGTTTTTCTCTGGTGACGCCGGGTCCTCCCGGCGCACCCTGCATTCCCGGGAGCCGGCCAGCGGCCGGCAGTACCGGGGCTTGATGGCTCCCGCCTACGTTCATATCCGGGTTTGGATGACCTGTCTCGGGTCGCCCAGCCCTGTAAACTACCGCGATGTCATCCCGCCCCGCGCACGAGCTGCTTCACCGCATTTTTGGTTACGACGATTTCCGCGGTCCGCAGCAGGCGATCGTCGAACATGTCGCGGCCGGCAATGACGCACTGGTATTGATGCCCACCGGCGGCGGCAAGTCGCTGTGCTACCAGGTGCCTTCCCTCCTGCGCGACGGCACCGGCATCGTGATCTCGCCGCTGATCGCGCTCATGCAGGACCAGGTCGAGGCCCTGCGCCAGCTGGGCGTGCGCGCCGAATACCTGAATTCCACCCTGGATGCGGAAACCGCCGCGCGGGTGGAACGGGAGCTGCTCGCCGGTGAACTGGAACTGCTGTACGTCGCGCCCGAGCGGCTGTTGACCGGCCGCTTCCTGTCGCTGCTGTCGCGCAGCCGGATCGCCCTGTTCGCCATCGACGAGGCACATTGCGTCTCGCAGTGGGGGCACGACTTCCGGCCCGAGTACCGCCAGCTCACCGTCCTGCACGAGCGCTGGCCCGACGTGCCGCGCATCGCGCTGACCGCCACCGCCGATCCGCCGACCCAGCGCGAGATCGCCGAACGCCTGGACCTGACCACCGCCCAGCATTTCGTCAGCTCGTTCGACCGGCCCAACATCCGCTACACCGTGGTCCAGAAGGACAACGCCAAGCGCCAGCTGCTCGATTTCCTGCGCGGTCATCGCGACGAAGCCGGCATTGTCTACTGCATGTCGCGGCGCAAGGTCGAAGAGACCGCCGAGTTCCTGTGCAAGGAGGGCATGAACGCCCTGCCCTACCACGCCGGCCTGCCCGCCGAGGTCCGCGCCGCCAACCAGCGCCGCTTCCTGCGCGAGGATGGCATCGTCATGTGCGCCACCATCGCCTTCGGCATGGGCATCGACAAACCCGACGTGCGCTTCGTCGCGCACACCGACCTGCCCAAGTCGATGGAAGGCTACTACCAGGAAACCGGGCGTGCCGGCCGCGATGGCGAACCCGCCGAAGCCTGGCTCTGCTACGGCCTGGGCGATGTGGTGCTGCTCAAGCAGATGATCGAGCAGTCCGAGGCCGGCGAAGAGCGCAAGGCGCTGGAACGCTCCAAGCTCGATCACCTGCTCGGCTACTGCGAATCCATGCAGTGCCGCCGCCAGGTACTGCTGGCCGGCTTTGGTGAAACCTACCCCCAGCCGTGCGGCAACTGCGACAACTGCCTGCTGCCGCCCGATGCGTGGGACGCCAGCGTGGCTGCGCAGAAGGCGCTCAGCTGCGTGTACCGGAGCGGGCAGCGGTTCGGCGTGGGCCACCTGATCGACATCCTGCGCGGTGGCGAGAACGACAAGATCCGTCAGTTCGGGCATTCCGAACTGAGCACGTACGGCATCGGCAAGGATCTGGATGCGCGCACCTGGCGCAGCGTGTTCCGCCAACTGGTCGCCGCCAGCCTGCTGGAGGTCGACAGCGACGCCTACGGCGGCCTGCGCCTGACCGACGGCAGCCGCGAGGTGCTGAAGGGCCAGCGCAAGGTGATGATGCGCCGGGAAAGCCCGAAGACCCGCGAACGCGAGCGCAGCGGGCAACGCACCGGCCTGTCGGTGCTGCCGCAGGACCTGGCCCTGTTCAACGCCCTGCGTGGCCTGCGCGCCGAACTGGCCCGCGAGCAGAACGTGCCGGCCTTCGTGATCTTCCACGACAGCACCCTGCGCAACATCGCCGAACAGCGCCCCACCAGCGTCGACGCGCTGGGCCGGGTGGGTGGAATCGGCGGCACCAAGCTGTCCCGCTACGGCGAGCGGCTGGTCGAGATCGTCCGCGAGGAAGGCTGATGCCCACGCGCCCCGACGGACCGGGCTCCAGACTTGAACCCGGCATTCAGCCACGGATGCGCCGCCCTCGCATTGGCGCTAAGGTGGCGCCCATGTCCGCCGGTGGCCTGCTCCTGCGAGTGGTACTGATGCTCAGCCTGTTGCTCAACGGGCTGAACGTGGCCATGGCCGGGCCGATGGCGATGGCGATGGCCCCGGCCCCCCACGCCGAGGCCGAGGCCGGCGCACCGCCCTGCCACACCCGCGCACCGGTCGCCGCCGGACACGACCACCACGCTCCCCTGGCGAGCGGACCCACCGCACAGGCGGCACACGACGGCGACGAGTGCCGCATCAAGGAATGCCTGCGCAGCTGTGCCCAGCAACCCGGCCTCACCGCCCAGGTCGCCTGGCGTGCGGTCCCGCCGCCGCTGTGGCGGCAGCCGCTTCCCAGCGCGCACCCGGCCCTGCCCACCCCGCCGCTGGACCGCATCACCCGCCCTCCCATCGCCTGACCGCACGTTCGCTGCGAACACCTGCGCCCCGCGATGCCGTGCCTGCCGCACGCGCGTCCTGCCGGCCACCCTGCGTGCCTTTCAGATTCGATGTGGAGTTGAAATGTCCCACCCCCATTTTCCCGGCCCGGGCGCCCCGCCCCTGCCGTCGCGACGCCTGTTCGTCCAAGGTGTGGCCGCCGGCGGCGTGGTCGCCGGCCTGGCCGCCAGCGGCCTGCCCGCGCGCGCCTTTGCCGCTGCCGGCCCAGGCCTGGCCGCGTCCCCGCAAGTGCTCAGCGGCCAGCAGTTCCAGCTGAGCATCGGTGAATCGCTGGCCAACTTCACCGGCCGTACGCGCCCGGCCATCACCGTCAACGGCAGCCTGCCCGCGCCGATCCTGCGCTGGCGCGAAGGCGACACGGTAAGCGTCCGCGTCGCCAACACGCTGCAGGCGCACCCCACCTCCATCCACTGGCACGGGATCCTGCTGCCGGCCAACATGGACGGCGTGCCGGGCCTGAGCTTCAACGGCATCGCGCCCGGCGAGGCCTACCAGTACCGCTTCACCCTCAAGCAGTCGGGCACGTACTGGTACCACAGCCATTCCATGTTCCAGGAACAGGCCGGCCTGTACGGCGCGCTCATCATCGACCCGCTGCAGCCTGCGCCGTACTGGTTCGATCGCGAACATGTGGTGCTGCTGTCGGACTGGACCGACCTCGATCCTGGGGCGCTGTTCCGGCGCATGAAGAAGCTGGCCGAGCATGACAACTACTACAAGCGCACGCTGCCGGACTTCCTGCGCGATGTGCGCCGCGAGGGCTGGGCCGCGGCCACCGCCGACCGTGGCATGTGGGGTCGCATGCGGATGACGCCGACCGACATCAGCGACATCAACGCCCACACCTATACCTACCTGCTCAACGGCACCGCGCCGGCGGGCAACTGGACCGGCCTGTTCCGCAGCGGCGAGAAGGTACTGCTGCGCTTCATCAATGGCGCCTCGATGAGCTACTTCGACGTGCGCATTCCCGGCCTGAAGATGACCGTGGTCGCCGCCGACGGCCAGTACATCCATCCGGTCAGCATCGACGAATTCCGCATCGCCCCGGCCGAGACCTTCGACGTGATCGTCGAACCCAGCGGCCAGGACGCCTACACGATCTTCTGCCAGGACATGGGGCGCACCGGCTACGCCGCCGGCACGCTGGCCGTGCGCCACGGCCTGCAGGCGCCGATCCCCGCGCGCGATCCGCGCCCGCTGCTGACGATGGGCGACATGGGACATGACATGGGCGACATGGGAAGCATGGCTGGAATGGGGCATGACATGGCCGGCATGCACGGCGGCCACGGCATGGTCCACGCCGCACACGGCGCCGCCCCGCCCCGTCATCCAGCCAGCGAGAAGGGAAATCCGCTGGTGGACATGCAGAGCATGGCCACCGATCCCAAGCTTGATGATCCGGGCGTCGGCCTGCGCGACAACGGCCGCCAGGTACTCACCTACGGCGCGATGCGCAGCCTGTTCGCCGATCCGGATGGACGCGAGCCAGGGCGCGAGGTCGAGCTGCACCTCACCGGCCACATGGAGAAATTCAGCTGGTCCTTTGACGGCGTGCCCTTCGCCAGCGCCGAACCGCTGCGCCTGAACTATGGCGAGCGCATGCGCATCGTGCTGGTCAACGACACCATGATGCAGCACCCGATCCATCTGCACGGCGTGTGGAGTGACCTGGAAGACGCCGACGGTGAATTCCAGCTGCGCAAGCACACCATCGACATGCCGCCGGGCACCCGCCGCAGTTACCGCGTACGCGCCGATGCGCTGGGCCGCTGGGCATACCACTGCCACCTGCTGTACCACATGGAAGCGGGCATGATGCGCGAAGTGAGGATCGAAGAATGAGCGCCATTCGTTCCCTCACCCCACGCCTGCTCGGCACCGCGCTGCTGGCAACGCTGTGCGGCCCTGCGTGGGCGCAAGCGCATGCACACGCTGATGCAGTTGCGAACGACACCCCGGCACCGGTCGACCAGGCGACGATGGATCACTCGAAGATGGATCACTCGAAGATGGATCACGGCGGCATGGATCACTCGGCAATGGGGCATGCCCCCGCTGAGCCGCCTGCGGTTGACCACGCGGCGATGGACCATTCGACAATGGACCATTCCACGATGGGGCATGGCACACCGCCCGGCACACCGCGCGAACCCATCCCCGTGGTCACCGACGCCGACCGCGCCGCCGCGTTCCCGCCGATCGACCACGGTGCGATGGAGCATGCCCCGGACGTGCACAGCTTGGTGCTGCTCAACCGCCTGGAACACTGGGACGGCCAGCACGGCGCCGGCCAGGCCTGGGAAGCGTCCGGTTGGGTAGGCGGCAACATCAACCGCCTGTGGCTGCGCAGCGAAGGCGAACGCAGCGGTGGGCGCACCGGATCGTCGGACCTGGAAGTGCTGTACGGCCGCAGCGTGTCGCCCTGGTGGGACGTGCTGGTGGGCGTGAAGCAGGACTTCCGTCCGGCGGACTCGCGCACCTGGGCCGCATTCGGCATCCAGGGCCTCGCACCGTACAAGTTCGAGACATCCGCCACCGCGTACATCGGCGAGGGCGGCCAGGTCGCTGCCACGGTGGAAGTGGAGTACGAGCTGCTGCTGACCAACCGTTTGATCCTGCAGCCGCTGGTGGAGGCCACGTTCTCGGCCAGGGATGAACCCGCCTACGGCAACGGCGCCGGCCTCAACAAGGTCGAGGCCGGCCTGCGCCTGCGTTACGAGTTCAACCGCCGCTTCGCACCGTATGTCGGCATCAGCCACGAACGCCTGTTCGGCGATACCGCCGATTACCACGAGGCGGCAGGCGAGGACGCGCGCGATACCCGCTGGGTGGCCGGCGTACGGGTATGGTTCTAGGCATGACCCTGCAGATCCGCCGCGCTGGCGTGGACGATGCGAACACCGTGTCGTCCATTGCCATCCAGACCTACACCGACACCTTCGGCGACTCGTATCCGCCCGAGGACCTCAGCCAGTTTCTGCACGACCACTACAGCCCGTTGCCGCAGCGGCGCGAGCTGGAGGATCCGCAGAGTGCGGTGTGGTTGCTGGAAGACGACGGCCGCGCGGTGGGCTATCTGGCGGCCGGCCCGAACGGGCTGCCGCACGCCGACGCACAGCCAGGCGATATCGAACTCAAGCGGCTGTACGTGCTGGCCAGCCACCAGGGCGGCGGACACGGCGCGCGCTTGATGGAGGCATTCCTTGGCTGGCTGGATCATCCCGCACGCCGCACCCTATGGGTGGGCGTGTGGTCGGAGAACCACGGTGCGCAGCGTTTCTATGCACGCTACGGTTGTGTCCCGGTCGGCGAGTACACGTTCGTCGTCGGCGAGAGCCGCGATCTCGAGTTCATCCTGCGCCGGCCCTGAGCGGGACCGGCGCAATCGTCCTGCGGCGGTCAGAAGTCGAACAGGTCCGACAGGAAGCTCTCTTTCTTCTTCTTGCGGTAGCCGTGCTGGTCGCCGTACGGCTGCTGCCCCAGATGGCGGGTGTCGCGGTGCTGCACGTGCTGCGGCGGCGGCGGAGGAGCGGCTGCACGCACCGGCGCCGGGGCGGCAGCACCGGCCGAGCGCTCGATGATCTTGTCCAGCTCACCACGGTCCAGCCATACCCCTCTGCACTGCGGGCAGTAATCGATCTCGATGCCCTGGCGCTCGGACATCACCAGCGCCTGGGTGTTGCATACGGGGCATTGCATCGATATGGCTCCATTCGGGGTCAGGAAGCGACTGTACCGTGTGCCAGCTGACCGCCGCACAACGGGCCAACCCCGGGCTTACATCATTTGCACGATCCCCTCACCTGCCGCTGCCCATACTGCGCCGCCTTTCCACCCATCCTGCACGGGAAACCCGCGTCATGTTGTTGTCCAAGCGCCATGTTGCACCGCGCGTGCTGTTGATCGAAGACACCGAGGACACCCGCGAACTGAGCCGCATGGCGCTGGAAAGCCAGGCCTGCGAAGTCGCTGCGGTCAGCTCCGCCGAAGCCGCCCTGGGCCTGCTGCAGGCCGGCGAGCGCTTCGACCTGGTGTTCACCGACGTCTGCCTGGGCGGGCTGAGCGGCATCGAAGCCGCCCATCGTATCCGCCAGCACCAGCCCAGCCTGCCGGTACTGGTCACCTCAGGGTTGCAGCCGGACCGGGTCACCCCCCAGCTCGCGCCAGGCATCCACTTCCTGCCCAAGCCGTACTCCATGAGCGAGCTGCTGGACGCCATCCGCGCCTGTTTCCGCGACCAGGACGTCGATCGCGCCGCCTGAGCGGCGCCAACGGCAGGGCACGCGGAGCGCGCTGCTTTCATCAGGATTTCATCGAACACTGCGCATCGTGCGCGGAACAGGGACGGATGCCCGGCCCTGGGACGCGTTGCATCCCGACCGACCTCCCTGCCGGAATCCTCGACATGCAGACCCGATTGCTGCTTGGTACTCCCCTGTTGCTGCTGGCCACGCTCGCCGACGCGCGCGCCGATGACTTCGTCACCTGCGAAAGCCGCGACAACCGCTATCAGTCCTGTGCATTGCCCTACGCCGGCTACGTGAGCCTGGACCGCAAGCTCTCCGGCGCCGACTGCCGCCAAGGGCGCAGCTGGGACTACGACCGCCGCAACGTGTGGGTTGATGACGGCTGCCGTGCGTCGTTCCGGGTGCGCGGCGACGACCGTCACCATGACCGCGATGACGACAACCATGATGCCAAGGTGGCCGCCGGCGTGCTGGTGGGCGCGGCGATCCTCGGCGCGTTGGTGCACAACGCCAACAAGCAGGATGAGCGCTACGACGACAACAACTACCAGGGCGCGCGGCACACCTCGTATGTGCCCAACTGGATGGTCGGCGAGTTCGAGGGTTACAACCCGATGTACAACGCCGACATCCGCATGCGGATCGAGTCCGACGGCCGCATGTCGGCGCAGGCGCGCGGCCAGAACCTGTCGGGCTGGGTGAACGGTGCGCAGCTCAACGTCGGCAACAGCGTGTTCGACATCGACCAGAGTCGCGATGGCTTCGTCACCACCGAGGTCGGCGACCGCCAGAACGAAGTGCGCTACCGCCGCGTGCGCTGAGCCGTGCCCGGGTGCCGGCGGCGCGCCGGCACCTGACTCAGCCGCCGACCTTGCAGCTCAGCCGCGTGCCGTAGAACGCCAGCGTGGCCTCGCCCTGGTGCTCCCAGAATTCCACGCCTTCGCGCGTGTAGCGGCTGCCACTTGCCGAGGGTGCGGCGAAGGCGATCGCCTGGTCGCGGCCCAACCGGATCACCGCCGCCTGCGGGTCCAGTTCATTGTGGAAGACCACCGAGAGCGGCTTGCTGGCGTCGTCGCAGCGGTACTGCACCGCAGTGGGTGCCGGACCCGTCGCCGCCGCCAGACGCAGCTCGACGATGCGGGTCTGGTAGGACTCCACCAGGCAGCGGTTGGCGTCCACCGCCTGCCAGCAGGCGTTGCGGCCCTTCACCCAGCCGCGCTGTTCGGCGGCGATATCCAGCTCGTCCGGGCTGGTCTGCAGGGTCTTGTAGAGCCCGGCAAGCTGGCGGTCCAGCGCAGACAGTTCCGGATCGGCGCAGATCATCGTCTCCGCATCGGACGCGGCCTTGGCGCAGTCGAACGACGGCCCCTGCGCCTCGCCGGTCCCCGTGCCCGGCGCAACAGCGGGCGCTGCCGGCGTGGCGGGAGTCGAGGCTGACGGCGGCGGCGACGGAGCTGCCGGTGCAGCCGGGTCGGTCGGCGCCGGCTTGGAGCAGGCCGCCAGCGCGAGCGCGGACAGGCCCAGAAGGATGAAACGGTTCATGGCACCTCCAACAGGACATTCACTGCAGACCGGCACAGTGTGCCCGCCGCGCCGCTCACGCCGCGTGTATGGCCTACTCAATCGTGCAATCGGCCACCTGCGCCGTATCGGGCAGCACCTCGATGCTGCCGGCGGCCAGCTGCGCCAGCACCGACTCCGGCCCGCGCTGGCTGCGCCACCCCAGGCCGATGCTGGCCGCGCGCGCATCATGGATGCGGTCCACCACGGGCAACGTCCAGCGACGCCGATCGTACTCGGCCAGCCACTGTGGACACCGCAGCGCCAGCACCTCGCGGGGACGACTCACCAACGCCTCGCAGTCGTCCTTCAGGAACGGCGTGCGGCCACTCACCACATAGCGCTGGAACGCTGGCCCATCGTTGACCAGCGCGGCCACATGCGCATCGGCCACGTCGCGCACGTCGATGCCGCGGTGCAGCCGGTACAGCAGCAGGCGGTCGGGCGTTTCCGGGAAGCAGCGCGACATGCGGACCACCCGCACCTGCAGCGCGTCGCCGGCGGCCTGCTCCAGCCAATGTTCGGCCGCGAGCTTGGAGCGGTGGTACACCGTACGGGGCTGTGGCGGCGTGTGTTCGTCCACCCACGTGCAACGCCCCGGCACGATCGCATGCCCATACAGCGCCGTAGTGCTGGTGAACACCAGACGCTGCACGCCCGCCTCGCGCGCCAGCATGGCCAGCGTGCGGGTGCCTTCGACATTGATGCGCTGGAATTCGCTGTCGCTGAACAGGCCCACGTGGGGTGCGTGCAACGCCGCGGAATGGATCACCGCATCCACGCCCTGCAGTGCCTTGGCCAGGGTGCGGGTATCGGTGAAATCGGCCACGTGGCGGGTGGTCGCAAAGGGACTGCGGTCGATACCGACCACGTCGTGGCGGGCGGCCAGCGCGCCGAAGATGGCGCGACCAACCCGGCCTGAACTTCCTGTCAGGAGAATCTTCACTGGTAGGCACATGTCAGCGCCCGGGAGCTACCGGGATGTGGGGATTGTAGCGAGTTGGGTGGATATGGAAATTCTGCGCTCTGAATGACACCGGTGGCGCGCATCGCGGGACGAGGGGGTTGGGGGCGCGCAGCAGATACATTTGACCTGAACCCAGCGCCCGCTGAGGCGAACGCATGACATTGCCAGCATCAACCCAGCTCAAGGATTCGAGATGTCATCGAGCACATTGTCGCCACTGCCTCTCGTAAGCATTCACAACGGCGTGTTCCAGTTCTCCCGCGGGGAATAGGCAATCGAGTGGCGATTGCGCCCGGCAGTAGACAAAGAAATCGAGCAAGGGAATCGCGAAAGGATGAAGCCGAAAAGGATCTCGAGATCACTACCTTTGACACTGGTATTGGTCTCGGTCGCCGCAGGAACAGGCCTGTCCCTCCACGGCCGCAGTGGCACTACGGATATCGCAACGCAGCAGATCGAGTCGCCTACGCCTCGCCCCCCGATGACGACACTGCATTCCACTGAATCATCACGCCATCCACAGCCCCAGGAGCACAGAACTGAACTCTCCGGCACGCGAGCATTCCGTCTCGCGTCGCATTTGCCGAGGCACAACATCCCTGCGCTGGAATACGTAAAACAACGCGAGTCGGCCTCGAGATCTGGCGACTCTTCAGCGACCTACGAGATATATATGCAGGTCAGCGCTTGTCGACGCGCAATCGCACCAAACGATCCCGAGCTCTTCCAAGCCTACGGACGTATCGGCATGGAGGCCCAGTACGCGAGCGGCATTGAACGCACACTCAAACAATGTCGAGAACTTGCTTCCCATTCCGAGGTGATGGGTCACAACTGGCTTGCCGTCGCCGCGGAGCAAGGCTCAACAGAGGCACGATTGATATACGCGATGGCACCAGAAGAATTCATGGGGGTGGACGCGTTCTCCCAGGCCACGCCTCAGCAGATTGAAAATCATAGAGAAGAAGCAACGCGCTATCTGCAGGAGTCGGCATCTGAAGGCAGCCTGGATGCCCTGGCGGCGCTGGGCCACATCTACGGCACTAGCGTTGGCGCCACCGAAGACGTCGTGCAGAGCTACGCGTACAAGCGAACTGTGCAGAGGGCCGATCCCACGCAAATTGCGAGCGAGGACCTGCAAAACCTCAGAGTTCGAATGTCACCACAGGAGGTCAGAGAAGCAGAAACGCGATCAGATCAAATCTATTCGGAATGTTGCGCACTTTAGTCTACAGAAAGGATGCTGGTGAAAAAGCGATACATTTGTGTCGCCAAACAGCGCTCCATCTTCGATTCAATCTGCAGCGGTGAGATGTTCAGCCTTGATCCCCTGCTGGCATCCACACACCGCAGGCCGGCCCCATGACGGGGCCAGCCTACCCACGCGACATCAGAACCGGTAGTTCACACCTGTGTAGAAGAAGCGCCCGACGTTGTCATACTGCGCGCTGCCGAGGCCGGTGCCGTAGAGGTTGTACGGCGGCTCGCGGTCGAACAGGTTGCGCACGCCCAGATAGACATTCAGGCGCTCGGTGGCCTTGTACCCGACGCGTGCGTCGGTGAAGGTCATCCAGGACACCCTGATCGGATCCTGCAGGTCCGGGTTGGTCGCGTACTGTTCGTTCGACACCAGGATCTGGCTGTCGACATAGCGGGTGCGCAGGCTGAGATCCCAGGCACCGCGGGCATAACCGATGGTCAGGGTCCCCTTCCACGTCGGCGTGCCCAGCACATTGCGCTCATCCTCGACTTCGTCCGGGAAGCTCTGGAACGGGTAGCTGAGGTACTCCTTGAGGTAGGTCCCCTCCAGCTTCGTGGTCAGACGCCCACCGAACACATTCTCGACCGCGTAGTCGATGCCGAAGTCGATGCCTCGCGCCCGCAGTTTCGAAATGTTGAGCGGCAGCACTTCCAGTCCGGAAATCGCGTACGGATCGTCCGTGGCGCCGGCGATGTCGCGGGTGATGCTGGCGCAGAACTCGTTGTCGATGCCGCCCGCCGCGTCCACGCAACGGTCAGCCAACTGCTGGCCGCTGACGGAACTGATGGCGTCCTGGATCTGGATGTCCCAGTAGTCCACCGTGATGCCGAAGCCTGGCAGCGCGGCCGGCGTGAAGACCGCGCCCACCGTGAACGTCCTGCTGGTCTCTTCCGACAGGTTCGGGTTGCCGCCGGACAGCCCGCGCCGCGTAGAGGTGTCGTTGGGCGTCCAGCCCACCGGCGCGCCGAGTGCGCTGCAGTTGGCCTGGCGCACGGCCGGATCCGCGCCGCGTCCGATGTTGGCGGCAGAACACGGGTCGCTGATGGAGAAGAAATTCACCGACTGCGGGTCGTAGAGTTCGGCGATGTTCGGCGCGCGCACCGCGTTGGAGAAGGTGCTGCGCAGGCGCAGGGCGTCATTGAAGGCCCAGTCCAGCCCCGCCTTCCAGCTGACTGTGGTGCCGACGGTCGTGTAGTCCGAGACGCGGCCCGCCAGGTCCAGGTTGACGTTCTTCGCCAACGGCAGGTCGGCCAGCAACGGGACGTTGATTTCTGCGAACGCTTCGCGGACCGAGTACTGGCCGCGCTGGTTCTGGATCGCATTGAGGAAGGTCAGGTCGGCCTGCTGCAGCGGGTCGGTAGTCTGCTGGCTTGTTTCCTTGCGGAACTCAACGCCCGAGGCAAAGCCCACGGAGCCGGCTGGCAGCGCGAACAGTTCGCCCTTGGATAGGTTGGCGGAGAAGACCTGCTGGGTCAGTTCGGTGCGGCTGGGGGTACGGGTGTTGAACCACGCCGCCGCGGCCGGAGAGACCGCACCTGCGCCGAAGATGCTGGTCGGGATGCAACCCGCCAGCAGGTCGCCACCCGTGACCGGATTCTCCGGACCGGCCACGCCATCGCGGGTGGCCCGGCACACGATGTTGCCGTCGTCGTCGAACACGGCATCGATCGAGGCGTTGAAACGGTCGGGCATCTGATTGTTCAGATTCGTCCGGGTCTCCACCGTTCGTCCATAATTCGCACTCGCCTCATACGACCAGTCCGAGCCGAACACGCCCTGGATACCTGCCACGACGCGCCCGGTCTTGCGGTTGGTGTCTTCGCCGCGGAACCCGGCATCGGTGTTGTTGCGACTGATGCGCAGACGCGTGAGTCCGTTGTCGTCCATGAACTGCCCCAGCTCGTCGCTGATGTAGGCGTTGTCACGCGGAACCAGGTACGTGCCGAACGACGGCCCGGACGTGGAGAACGCCTTGTTGCTGCTCTGCACCCACTTGCTTTCGACGAAGATCCGGTGGTTGTCGTTGAGGTCGAATCCGACGTTGGCATTGACTGCACCGGTGCTGTTGCTCGGCTGCATCTGGCCGTACTGGTTTGGGTCCAGGTTGTCGCAGTCGGAACAGCCGGTACGCGTGGTGTCGATGATTCCGTCGAAGCGCTGCGGGCGCAGGCTGCCATCCGGGTCGAATACGTAGCGATCGCCGGTAGTGGCACTGCGACCGTCGAGATCGAACACACCGCCGTCGGTATAGCTGTAGACGCTGGCGTTGCGGGCCAGGATGGTGCGGGTCTGGGTCGGATCGTCGGGATCGGTCAGATAACGCTGAGACTCGCGGCTGAAGGCCCGATCGCGCAGGTACAGCGGATCCTGGTTGTTGAATGCAGCCGAGAAGACAAACTGGCCACGGTCGTCCGCAAACGTGCCGCCGCTCACCACATTGACCGACCGCTCGTTGAAATTGCCTTCCTCGGAGTGACCCATCTGGGCGTTCACGACGGTGCCGCCAAACGACTTCTTGAGGATGAAGTTCACGACGCCGCTGACAGCGTCGGCGCCGTAGATGGCGGAGGAACCACCGGTAAGGATCTCAACACGCTCCACCAGCGCAGCGGGAATGGTGTTGATGTCCACGGCCGATGAGCCCGCGGCACTGGCGACGTGGCGACGACCGTTGACCAGCACCAGGGTGCGGTCCACGCCCAATCCGCGCAGGTCCAGCAGGTTCAGGCCGGCGGTGCCGATGAACCGCGTCGAGTTGCCCATCGAATAGGTCGTCGACATCTGCGGCAGCGCGTTGATCACATCGCCGAGCGTCACTGCACCGGTGGCGCGGATGTCTTCGGCGGTCAGCGTGCCGACCGGAGAGGCCGACAGGTAGTCCACCCTCGGAATGCGCGAGCCGGTGACCGTTACTGCATCAAGTCGTTTGATGTCGGAGCTTTCGTTGGTGGGCTGCCCTGCGTCCTGAGCCTGCGCCGTGGCCGCTGCGGCGACCATCAGGATGGTGCTGATGGCCGTAGCCAGTGTCCTCTTGTACATCCTTGATTCCCTCTTGCGTCAAGTATGGAGAGCCATCAACGCTGCGCACCTCGCGCGGAGGTAGCGACAACTGTTCGGCTATCCGGAGTCGATCCAAACGCCCGATGAACGATTCCAGCGGGAGCCCTATGACGCACTCAGCGGGGACGCTTCGCTATCAGAAAGCTCTCATCGCAGCGTGGAAGTCACTCCAGACTGCTGAAAGAACAGCAATTCGTTGAGCCCGGCGACCAGAAAGAGGGTACTGGCACGATCTTCGGCGCTGATCTCCAACGCCAATGGACCACGGTGTATCAGCAGCCATAAAAAAGGCGCCCTGAGGGCGCCTAAGTTGTTGATGCAATTGGTGGGCCGTGATGGATTCGAACCATCGACCAAAAGATTAAAAGTCTTCTGCTCTACCGACTGAGCTAACGGCCCATTGCATGCCCCGACTTCGCGCCGGGGGTGCGCATTCTAACCCATCTTGCCGCGCAGGCGTAGCCCGTGTGGATCAGGCGTAACGGGTGGGGTCGGCCACGCCGGCGTCGGCGAAGCCCTGAGCACGCAGGCGGCAGGCGTCGCAGTGGCCGCAGGCGGCGCCACGGGCGTCGGCGTTGTAGCAGGACACGGTCAGGCCGAAGTCCACGCCCAGGCGCACGCCTTCACGGACGATGTCGGCCTTGCTCAGGAACTGCAGCGGCGCATGCACCTGGATGCCCGCCCCTTCCACGCCGGCCTTGGTAGCCAGGTTGGCCAGCGTCTGGAAGGCGGTGATGAATTCGGGGCGGCAGTCCGGGTAGCCCGAATAGTCCACGGCGTTGACGCCACAGAAGATGTCGTTGGCGCCCAGCACTTCGGCCCAGCCGAGGGCGACCGACAGCATGATGGTGTTGCGGGCCGGCACGTAGGTGACCGGAATGCCCTCGCCGCCCGCTTCGGGCACGTCGATGTCGTCGGTCAGGGCCGAGCCACCGATGCTGCGCAGGTCCACGTTGACGGTCTTGTGCGCTACCGCGCCCAGTGCCTTGGCGACGGTGGCCGCCGCGTCGAGTTCGGAGGTGTGGCGCTGGCCGTAGCTCACGCTGAGCGCGTGGACGGCGAAGCCCTGCTCCCGGGCGATGGCGACGACAGCGGCGGAATCCATGCCGCCGGACAGGAGGACAACTGCATTCTTCATGGGGGTGTTTCCGGTGGGTTGCGGGAAAGCCAGCACGCTGTCCCGCGCCGGAGGTAATCAAAAAGCAAGGCGTAGCGAGCGGTCGTCAGGCGGGTGCGGACGGCGCGGAGGAACCGGAGTGTACAAAGCGTACATGAGGATTCCGAGCACCGGCCGCGCCCGCCTGGCGGCCGCTCGGTAGCCGGTCATCGTCCAGGTTCGTCGTCCCAGAGAATCTTGTGGAGCTGCATCTGGAAGCGCACCGGCAGGCGGTCTTCGACGATCCAGTCGGCAAGCTGGCGCGGGCTGATCTGACCCTTGCTGGGCGAGAACAGCACCATCGAGCACTCGTTCAGCCGGTGCTCGCGGACCATCGCGCGGGCCCAGTCGTAGTCCTCGCGGCTGCACAGCACGAACTTGATCTGGTCGCGGCGGGTCAGCAGCGGCAGGTTGTCGAGGCGGTTGCGCGCCATCTCGCCCGAACCGGGGGTCTTGAGGTCGACCACCCGCGAGACGCGCGGATCCACGGCGCTGACGTCCAGTGCGCCCGACGTTTCCAGCGACACGTCCAAACCCGCGTCGCACAGCTTCTCCAGCAGTACCAGGCAGCGCTTCTGCGCCAGCGGCTCGCCGCCGGTCACGCAGACATGGTGGACGCCCTGGGCCAACACCTCGCGCACGATCTCGTCGATGTCCCACCAGGTGCCGCCATGGAAGGCGTAGGCGGTATCGCAATAGGTGCAGCGCAACGGGCAGCCGGTCAGACGCACAAACACGGTCGGCCAGCCGGCGGTATCGGCTTCGCCCTGCAGGGAGGTGAAGATCTCGGTGATCTTCAGCCGTGGCAGGGGCGACTGCACGATCTCGCTGGGGAGCGCGGCGGCGGCGGACAGGGTGGTGGTCATCGTGGGCGTCTGGAAATGCGGTTGCGGAAACGAGAGCAGCCAGGCAGGGCCTGGCTCTACGGGGCCGCGCGGGCGTTTTCAGCCGCACGGGTGCGCCGGCTTGGCCGGCGCGTAACTGACGATTATACCGGCCTTGGCCGGTGGGGCCTCAGCGGATCTGCTGGCCGAGGCGGATGGCCTGCAGGCGGTCCTGCGCGGTGCGCGCGGCGTCGGAGCCGGGATAGGTGCTGGTGACCTGCTCCAGCGTCGCCTGGGCCTCGTCGATCCTGCCTTCGCCATACTGCGACAGGCCGATCTTGAGCAGGCCACCGGACGCCTTGTCGTGGGTCGGATAGCGCGAGATGAGGTCGCGGAACTGCGCCTCAGCCTGCGGGAAATTGCGGGTGGCGTAGTAGCTTTCGCCCAGCCAGTACAGCGCGTTGGGGGTATAGACGCCGTTGGGGTAGAGCTCGAGGAAGCTCAGGAACAACTGGGCCGAATCGTCGTACTTGCCGGCCTTGAGCGAGTCGAAGGCAACGTTGTACGCGGTCCGCTCGTCGCCGGTGGCGGCGAGACTGCCCGGGTCTCCGTGGACGGACGGCGGCCGCTCGGTAGCGGCCGTTGCCGGTTTTGGTGCGGCGGGCTTGGGGGCAGCCGGGGCGTTCGCGGCCGGAGCGGCCGGAAGTACCGGAGCGGCACCACCTTCAATACGGTTCAGGCGACCGTCGAGGTCCAGGTACTGGTCCTGCGAGGTCTGCTTCAGCTGGGCGTTTTCGTGCTGGAGCTGCTCAACGGTGCTCTGCAGTTGCTGCATCTGCTGGCGAAGTTGAGTCACCTGGTTCAACAGATCCTGGGCGGAGCTGTTGTTGTTGACCTGCTGCTCGAGCGCGCCCACGCGATCGGCCAGGCTCTGCCGCTGGGCCTGCGCCGGTGCGGCAGCCACGAGGGCTGCCGCAACGACCAGCATCAGTGTTTTGATGCCAATGCGCATGGATTACTGCGCGGTGTAGACGATTTCGACGCGACGGTTCTGCGACCAGCAACCTTCGCTCGACTCGGTGCAGACCGGACGCTCTTCACCGTAGGACACGACGGTCAGCTGCGAAGCCGAACCACCGTTGGCCTGCAGAGCCGAGGACACGCCATTGCCACGACGCTCGCCCAGGGCCTGGTTGTAAGCGCGCGAACCGCGCTCATCGGCGTGGCCCTGCAGGGTGATGCGGGCCGACGGACGGTCACGCAGGTACTTGGCGTGGCACGCCATGACTTCCTGGAATTCCGGACGCAGGGTGTCCTGGTCCAGATCGAACAGGACCACGCGCTGACGCAGGCAGGCGTTGGTGTCCAGGTCGCCCGGGCCGAACAGGCCGGAGGTCGACGGACCCGACGGCTGGGTGGTGCTGCTGCCGGTGTCAACCGACGAAGCCGGCACTTCCTTCACCTTCTTGGAGCAACCGGCCAGGACAGCCACGGACAACAGGGAGACAAGCAGAACACGGGAGGTCTTGTTCATAGCGATACCTTTTGAGGCTCCTAAAGCCGGATGTGGGATGAATACGGTGGAAATCTTAACACTCTGTTAGCGCTTTGTACGGTATGGCGACCAAGAAGGCTCACGAACATCACCGTCAGCCAGCACCAGCCGCTGGCGCACGCGCGCATCGGCCGAGACGGCATACAACACGCCACGTCCACCCTCGCGGGCGGCGTACAACACCATGCTTGCGTTGGGGGCAAAGCTGGGCGATTCGTCCAGCGAACCCGGCGACAGCGTGCTCCAGCGCGGGGAGCCCAGGCTGCTGTCCATCATCGCGATCTTGTAGGTGTTGCCGCTGCCCTGGGCGACCACCAGCTTCTTGCCGTCGTAGGACAGGCTCGGGGTGGCGTTGTAGTTGCCCTGGAAGGTCACGCGCGAGGCGCTGCCGCCACTGGACGGCACCTGGTAGATCTGCGGGCGACCGCCACGGTCGGAAGTGAAGTAGACGTTGGAACCGTCGGCACTCCAGGTCGGCTCGGTGTCGATGGCGAAGTGGTTGGTCAGCTGGGTGAGCTGCTTGCTGCCCAGGTCCATCACGTAGATTTCCGGGTTGCCGCTGCGCGACAGCGACAGGGCCAGGCGACGGCCGTCCGGCGAGAACGAGGGGGCGCTGTTGATGCCGCGGAAGCTGGTGACCAGCTCACGGGCGCCGGTGGAGATGTTCTGGATGTAGATCGCCGAATTGCCACGCTCGAAGCTGACGTAGGCCAGGCGGTTGCCATCCGGGCTCCACGACGGCGACAGCAGCGGCTCGGCCGAGCGGACGATGGTCTGCGGGTTGAAGCCGTCCGAGTCGGCCACCATCAGCGCGTAGCGCATGGCGTCGCCCTTGCCGCTGGAGGTGATGTAAGCGATGCGGGTCCAGAAGGCACCGCGAACGCCGGTGATCTTCTCGTAGATGGCATCGGCCATCTGGTGGGCAACGTCGCGCATGGCATTGCCGCGGGCGGTCATCGCCAGGCCCAGCAGGCGCTCGCCCTTGGGCACGTCATACAGCTCGTACTCGACGCGGTAGGCGCCGGCACCGGCGTCCATCACGCGGCCCACGACGATGTAGTTCTGCTTCAGCGCGCGCCAGGTGGCGAACTGGATCTCGCTGCCACGGGTGGGCTTTTCGATGATCTGGGCTTCGGGCAGGTTGCGGAACTGGCCGGACCGCTCCAGGTCGGCACGCACCACGGCGGCCACGTCGGTCTGCGGCGCACCCGCCGAGCCATGGTAGGCCATGGGCACCACGGTGATCGGGAGGGCGGAGGCATTGCCGCCGATGATGTCGATATCCAGGCCACGTTGCTGCGCGACGGCGGCAAAAGGCAGTAACAACAAGGCCGCGAACACGGCAAACCAGCGAGGCATCTTCTTCATGGGCGCTCTATAGGGGGAAAACCAGAACGAGGGATAACAGCAGTGCGGTGAACAGTTTCGCAATCATGAACCAACAGGGTGTGAAATCCGAGTGCTCACCCTGCGGAAAATCACGGTTCATTAACAGAACTGACCCCCGCCGAAGCACCTGCGACAAGCGCGGCCGTGCCGATACCCGCCCGGAATCAACGATCCTGGGCGGTGAAGTTGAAGTTGATCGTGCGCGCGAAGACCGTCTCGAACCCGCGATAGGGCAAGGGCTGGGCATTCAATACGGCCGCTTCGATCGAGCGCTTGCCGGCCTCATCGAACGGGCAGCTGGGGCTCACCTTGGCCTGCAGCACCTGACCACCCGGAATCTGGGTGATCACGATCTGACACCTCTGCCCCTGCGGCACGGAATCCGGGCGCTGCCACTGCGCCAGCACCTTCTGCTGGATGGCGGCAGCGTATTTGGCCGCCAGGTCGTCACTGGTGCCACCGCCACCGGCAGCCGGTTGCGCCGCCCCGCTTGAGCCCGCCGTCGATGCGCCTGCGGCCGCCCGCGCGGCGGTGACCTCCCGGAGCTTCGCCTCGGCGCGTTTGATTTCACTTTCCTGCTGGGCCCGCTTGGCGCGGAGCTCGGCCAGCTTCTTCGCGGTTTCCGCCGCCTTGGCGTCGTTGGCCTTCTGTTCCTGTTCGGCCAGCTTCTTCTTCTGGTCCGCTTCCTGCTGCTGCTTGGCCAGGCGAAGCTTCTGCTCGGCCTCTTCCACGCGCTTGCGCTCGGTCAGGTCGATCTGCTCCTGGCGGCGCTTGGCTTCCTGCTCCTGCTTGGCCTTCTCGGCCGAGATCGACATCGCGTTGACCGCGGCTTGGTCCACCGTATCCGGCTGGGCGATGCGTTCCTGGGCCTGCGACTGCTGCGGGGTGGGTGCGTCCTGCGGGCGCGGCTCGGCAATCGGCTGCGGCGGCGGCACGGTGTCTTCTTCCACCGGGGTCGGCTCGGCGACCGGTTCGGGCAGGTCAGGCAGCTTTTCGGAGGCGCGCAGGGCCTGGCGTGCGGCGGCGGCCTCGGAGGCCGACAGCTGCAGGCTGGCCTCGATGGCCGGGTCGCCGGCGGCGGCCTCGGTGCTGCGTTGTGGCGACCACAGCCACGCGGCGATGAACACCAGTGCAAGCAGGATATGGACCAGGATCGCAAGCGCGAGCGGCAGGCCCCACTCGCCTTCCGGCTGGCGCTGCGGTGGCAGGGCTTCAGCGTGCATCGGTCGCCAGACCCACCTTTTCAACGTTGGCGCGCTTGATCACATCCATGGCCGCGACCACCTTTTCATACGCCACGGCCTTGTCAGCCGCGACAATCACCCGCAGGTTCTTGTCCTGCGCGGCGAGCGCAGCGAGCTGCGCCTGCAGCTGGGCGGCGTCCATGGGTGCCGGTTCCTTGGCCTCGGGCAGCTTGAGGCTGAGCTGGCCGTCCAGGCGAACCGAGACGATCACCGGGTCCTGCTTGCTCTCCAGGGCCTTGGCCTGCGAGCTGGGCAGGTCCACTTCAAAGCTCAGGGTGAGCAGTGGCGCGGTGACCATGAAGATGATCAGCAGCACCAGCATGACGTCGATGTACGGCACGACGTTGATTTCGGATTTTAGCTTGCGGCGCTTGCGGCGGCCGATGGCAGCAGTCATGGCAGGATCCTTGTGCTCGGCGCTTACTCGTCGCCTGCGGACTGGCGCTGCAGGATCGAGCTGAACTCTTCGGCGAAGGTCTCGAAGCGCACCGACATGCGCTCGACGCGGGTGGTGAAGCGGTTGTAGGCCCACACCGCCGGAATGGCCACGAACAGGCCGATGGCGGTGGCGAACAGCGCTTCGGAAATACCCGGCGCCACCGAGGCGATACCGGCCTGCTCGCCGCTGTTGATCATGTCGTGCATGGTCACCATGATGCCGAACACGGTGCCGACCAGGCCCACATAGGGCGCGGTGGAACCGATGTTGGCCAGCAGCTCCAGGCTGCGCTCCATCTGGTCTACTTCACGGGTGTAGGTGGTGCGCATGGCGCGCTGGGCGCCTTCGAGCTGGGCACGGCCGTCCAGGCGACGCTTGTCGCGCAGGCGGGTGAATTCGCGGAAGCCGGCCTCGAAGATCGCCTCCAGGCCACCCACCTTGCGGTTGCGGTCGGTGGCAGCGCTGTACAGCTTGCCCAGGTCCGCGCCCGACCAGAAGCGGCTTTCGAACTCGTCGGCCTCGCGGTTGGCGACGTTGAACACGCGTGATTTGCGGAAGATGATCACCCAGCTGATGAACGAACCGGCCAGCAGCAGCAGCACGATGATCTTCACCGGCAGGCTGGCCTTGATCATCAGGTCCAGGTAATTGATGCCACCGCCATGCGCGGCTTGCGCGACGGTCTGCGACGCGGCGCTGGTGACTTCCTGCGGCAGCGCTTCGACCACCGTGGCCTGCAGGGCCAGGAGCATTCCGATCATCCGTTGTTCCTCAATATGCGTCTATTTGAATTACGTGGGGTTTCAACACGGCATGGAGAGCATCGTCCATGCCGCGCGGTTTGAATGTGGAGGCGTCCAATGCCGCGATCTTCACCTGCGCGGTCAGCAGCGTTTCATCGCCGCGACACACCGCCTGTTCGAACACCATGCTGGCGCGCTTGCACTGCACCAGCCGGGCGGTCACGTCCAGCGCGTCATCCAGCCGCGCCGGCTTGAGGAACTCCATGGTCATCGAACGCACCGCGAACACCAGGCCATGCTCGATGCGCGTGCGCTCCTGGCCGAAGCCCAGGGCCCGCATCCATTCGGTGCGCGCCCGTTCCATGAAGGCCACGTAGCGGGCGTGGTAGACCACCCCGCCAGCGTCGGTATCTTCCCAATATATGCGTGTCGGCCAACTGAACCGGGGATCAATCGCCATTCATCGACTCCGCGAACAGGTCCGCAGGCGGATTCTTCGGCTTCAGCCCCAGATGCCGGTAGGCCTTCTGGGTGGCCATGCGGCCCCGCGCGGTGCGCACCAGGAAGCCCTGCTGGATCAGGTACGGCTCCACCACGTCTTCCAGGGTGCCGCGCTCTTCCGACAGCGCCGCGGCCATGGATTCCACGCCGACCGGGCCGCCGTCGAAGAAATCGATCAGGGTCCTGAGCATGCGCCGGTCGAGGTCGTCGAACCCTTCCGGGTCGACCTTGAGCATCTGCATGGCGGCCTGCGCCACGTCCTGGTCGATATGCCCGGCCGCGCGGACCTGGGCAAAATCGCGGACCCGGCGCAGCAGCCGGTTGGCGATACGCGGCGTGCCGCGCGAGCGCCGCGCGATCTCGGCCGCGCCGTCGCCGGTACAGTCGATGCCGAGGATGGCTGCCGAGCGGCGGACGATCCTGGTCAGTTCCTCGGGCGTGTAGAACTCCAGCCGGTGCACGATGCCGAAACGGTCGCGCAGCGGCGCGGTGAGCAGGCCGGCCCGGGTGGTGGCGCCAATGAGGGTGAACGGCGGCAGGTCGATCTTGATCGAACGGGCCGCAGGGCCCTCGCCGATCATGATGTCGATCTGGAAATCTTCCATTGCCGGGTACAGCACTTCCTCGACCACGGGCGAGAGGCGGTGGATCTCGTCGATGAACAGTACGTCGTGCGGCTGCAGGTTGGTGAGCAGCGCGGCCAGGTCGCCGGCCTTTTCGATCACCGGCCCGGAGGTCACGCGCAACGCGACGCCCAGTTCGTTGGCGATCACGTGGCTCAGCGTGGTCTTGCCCAGGCCGGGCGGCCCGAAGATCAGCACATGGTCGAGGGCGTCGCCGCGGGCCTTGGCCGCTTCGATGTAAATCGACAACTGCTCGCGCACCGGGGCCTGGCCGAGGTAATCGGCCATGCGCTTGGGGCGGATGCTGGCGTCGGTGGTGTCATCCTCGCGGGTGGCACCGGCGCCAATGATGCGGTCGTCGGTCATTCCGCAATTATGCGGCAAAAGCGGCGCGATCCGCGGCCGGTAGTGCCGGCCGCTGGCCGGCTCCGCGCGATGCGGGCGTCGTGAGGAGCCGGCCAGCGGCCGGCACTACCCGGACTGCATCGGGCGTCGTGAGGAGCCGGCCAGCGGCCGGCACTACCCGGACTGCATCGGGCGTCGTGAGGAGCCGGCCAGCGGCCGGCACTACCCCGGACTGCATCGGGCGTCGTGAGGAGCCGGCCAGCGGCCGGCACTACCCGGACTGCATCGGGCGTCGTGAGGAGCCGGCCAGCGGCCGGCACTACCGGTGTCCCTGCGCCGAAGGCGGAGTGCCGCCCGCGGTCCCTGTAGCGCGCCGACGCCCTCAGATCTCTACCTGCGCGCCCAGTTCGACCAGCCGGTTCCCCGGAATCCGGAAGAACCCGGTCGCCGGGGCCGCATTGCGGTGCATGAGCGCGAACAGCTTGTCGCGCCAGATCGGCATGCCGCGGTTGGCGGTGGCCACGATGGTCTCGCGGCTGGCGAAGAAGGTGGTGTCCATCGGATCGAAATAGATGCCGCCGTGGTCGCACGATCGCATCAGCGCCAGCGGCACGTCCGGGGTCTCCATGAAGCCGAAGCGCACGTATACGCGGTAGAACTCGTCGCCCACCGATTCGATCTTCAGGCGCTGGCCTTCCATCGCATAGGGAATGGGCAGGGTCTTCACGTGCAGGAATACGTTGCGCTCGTGCAGCACCTTGTTGTGCTTGAGGTTGTGCATCAGCGCATGCGGGGCCACCGACGGGTCGGCGGTGAGAAACACCGCGGTGCCGGGCACGCGCACCGGCGGGGCCAGCATCAGCCCCGGCAGGAAGGTGTCGATGCGGATGCCGTCCTTGCGGATCTCATCGCGCAGCAGCTCACGGCCACGGCGCCAGGTCCGCATCATGGTGAACAGCACGATGCCCAGCACCACCGGGAACCACGCGCCCTGCAGCAGCTTGGCGCCGTTGGCGATCACGAAGCCCAGGTCGATGATGAAGAACACCACGCACAGCGGAATGATCCAGTAGCGCGAGGTCGGCCACAGCGCGCGGGCGACCAGCGCCAGCAGCAGGGTGTCGATGAGCATGGTGGCCGACACCGAGATGCCGTAGGCCACGGCCAGGTTGGACGAGCTGCGGAACGCCAGCACCAGGCCGATCACCATCACCGCGATGCCCCAGTTGATGCCGGGGATGTAGATCTGGCCGATGGTGTCGTGCGAGGTGTGGGTGATGCGCATGCGCGGGATGTAACCCAGCTGCATGGCCTGGCGCGAGACCGAGAACGCGCCGGTGATGACCGACTGCGAGGCGATCACCGCGGCCATGGTGGCCAGGATGATCATCGGGTAGAGCGCCCACTCCGGCACGGCCTCGAAGAACGGGTTCTTCACGGCCTCGGGGTTGTTGAGCACCAGCGCGCCCTGCCCCAGGTAGTTCAGCACCAGGCACGGCAGCACGAAGAAGTACCAGGCGTGGCGGATCGGCTTGGCACCGAAGTGGCCCATGTCGGCGTACAGCGCTTCACCACCGGTCACCGCCAGCACCACCGCGCCAAGAATGAAGACGCCGTGCCAGCCGTGGTCCATGAAGAAGCGCAGCGCCCACATCGGGTTGAACGCCTTGAGCACTTCCGGCGCATCGATGATGTTCCAGATGCCGATCGCGGCCAGCGAGATGAACCAGATGGAGGTGATCGGCCCGAACAGCTTGCCGATCTTCTCGGTACCGAAGCGCTGCACGGCAAACACCGCCAGCAGCACCACCACGGTGATGGGCACGATGAAGGCATGCAGGCCGGGCGCGGCCACCTCCAGGCCTTCAACGGCACCCAGCACGGAGATGGCCGGGGTGATCACACCGTCACCGAAGAACAGCGACGCACCGAAGATGCCCAGGATGCCCACCACGTAGGCCGAGCGCGACCCGTGGCGCAGGGTGCGCTGGGTCAACGCCATCAGCGCCATGATGCCGCCCTCGCCGTCGTTGTCGGCGCGCATGATGATGGTGACGTACTTGAGCGTCACCACGATGTTCAACGCCCAGAACGCCAGCGACAGCACGCCCAGCACGGTGTCGTGGTCGCTGTTGAGGCCGTAATGCGGCGAGAACGCTTCCTTCAGGGTGTACAGCGGGCTGGTGCCGATGTCGCCGAACACCACGCCGATGGCACCGACGATCAGCGCCAGACCACCGGCGGCCGGCGCGTGGCCGTGCCCGGCATGGCCGTTGTCGTGTTGGGTGGGAGAGGTGGACATGGAGCTCCGGACAGACGTCGGTCGGTAAGGGAAAGGGCCGGCGCGCGGGTCAGCGCAGCGCGGCCTGCAGGGCCTTGCGGATCACGGTGGCGACATCGTCGCCGTCGGCATTGGCATCGCGCGCCATGCGGGCGGCCTCGGTCGGCTTGTAGCCCAGTTGCTGCAGGGCCACGGTGGCCTCGGAAACCGGGTCGGTGGCCACCGCCCCGGCGATCGGCGCACCGCCGCCCCCGAAGTTGGCCGCACGGTCGCGCAGCTCCAGCACCATGCGCTCGGCGGTCTTCTTGCCGATACCGGGGATGCGGGTCAGCGCGGTGATGTCACCGGCCTGCACCATCCGCGCGAACTCGTCCACGCTCACGCCCGACAGCACCGCCAGCGCGATCTTGGCCCCGATTCCGCTGACCTTCTGCACATCGCGGAACAGGCGGCGCTCACCCTCGCGCAGGAAGCCGTACAGCGAAACGCTGTCTTCCTTCTGCGCGTAGTGGGTGAACAGCGTGACCTCGCGGCCCAGCTCGGGCAGGTCGTAGAAGGTGCTCATCGGCGCCTCCAGTTCGTAGCCGACGCCGTTGACGTCGATCAGCAGCCACGGCGGCGCCTTGTACGCCACGATCCCGCGCAGACGACCAATCATGCAGATGTCCTCATTTCCGGCTCCACGCCTGGCGCGTATTGACGCCCAGCCGCTGTGCCGTCGCCCGTACGTGGGCATGGGTGATGGCCACGGCCAACGCGTCGGCGGCGTCGGCCTGCAGCTTGGTTCTCAGGTTGAGCATAAGCCCGACCATGTGTTGGACCTGTTGCTTTTCCGCACCGCCGCGCCCGACCACGGCCAGCTTGATTTCGCTGGCCGCGTACTCGTGCACCGGGAGGTCGCGCATGACCACCGCCGAGATGGCCGCGCCGCGCGCCTGGCCCAGCTTCAGGGCCGAATCGGGATTGCGCGCCATGAAGACCTTCTCGATGGCGACTTCGTCCGGCCGGTACTCCTCGACCAGCGCATTGAGGCCCACGACCAGTACCTTCATCCGCTGCGGGAAGTCGTCCGCGCCCAGCAGCACCAGCGGCAGGTGGTGCACGTGCAGTACCTTGCCGGTCGGGTCCACGTCAATGATGCCCACCCCGGTGCGCTGGGAACCGGGGTCGATGCCGAGGATGCGGATCATGCGCGGCGCACCCGGCCGCCAGCGGTCCGGAGCGGAGATGTGCGGAAACGATGGCAGGGAACGTCAGGAGTCATCATGGTCCGCATTGTCCGCCCCCGCGTCGCACTTGGCGAGACGGGGGCGAAACGGTCAGGCGTAGGCGTCCGCGCCGAGGTCGGCGTTGGAGAACACGTCCTGCACGTCGTCCAGGTCTTCCAGCATGTCCAGCAGCTTCTTGACCTGCAGGGCGGTGTCGCCCTCGACCTTGATGTCGTTGTCGGCGCGGAAGGTGAGTTCGGCGTGGTCCGGCTTGAACCCGCCCGCTTCCAGCGCTTCCTTGACCGCGTGGTAGCTGTCGGCGGCGGTGAGCACGTCGATGGCGCCGTCTTCCGGGTACACCACGATATCGTCCGCGCCGGCCTCGATGGCCGCCTCGGTGATGGTCTCTTCATTGGCGCCCGCGGCGAAGTGCAGCACGCCCAAGCGCTTGAACATGAAGGACACCGAGCCTTCGGTGCCCATGTTGCCGCCGCACTTGCTGAACGCATGGCGGACATCGGCCACGGTACGCACGCGGTTGTCGGTCAGGCAGTCCACGATCACCGCCACGCCACCGGGCGCATAGCCCTCGTAGCGGATCTCTTCGTACTCCACCCCTTCCAACTCGCCGGTGGCCTTCTTGATGGCGCGTTCGATCACGTCCTTGGACATGTTCGAGGCCAGGCCCTTGTCCATGGCCACGCGCAGGCGCGGGTTGTTGTTGGGGTCGCCTCCACCGCCGCGCGCGGCTACGCCGATCTCACGGATGATCTTGGTGAAAATCTTGCCGCGCTTCGCGTCAGACGCGTTTTTGCGGTTTTCGATGGAAGGGCCTCTACCCATGGGTGTTTCCGTGCTTGCGTCAGGAACAGGGCGCGGATTCTACCTGATCGGCCGGTGGCAACGTGTTAGATCCCCCCGCAGCAGGGTGTCGCACCCTCAGGCGGCGTGTGCCGCCCGGTCGTGGCGGAAGCAGCCGTCGCGCAGGAAAGCGGCGGTCTGGCGCGCCGCGTCCGGGGAAAACACCAGACCGCTGTGACTGGCAGGGACCACGCAATGGTCGGCCAGGCCCGGCAGGCGGGTCTCGTCCAGCGCCACGGTGCCGTCGGACGCGTCGCCAATGGCCCCGAGCAGGCTACCCAGGCCGTGCGGAACCGAACCGGCCACCAGGCCCACCCGCGCCCTGCCCTCCCAGGCCGGCAGGCCGTCCAGCAGCATGCCACTGCTGCGGCCCAGGGCCAGTGCCCAGCCGTGGTCGGCCAGCGAGCGCGCCGTCCCGCTGCCGCGCAGCGGCGAGCCCAGGCAGACCACCCGCGACACCGGCAGGTCCGGTTGGCGGCGCAGCGCTTCGAGTGCCACCAGCCCACCCAGGCTGTGCCCGACCAGCGACACCGGACCGCTGCCCTGCAGGCGCTCCAGCAGCTGCGGCACCGCGACATCCGGCCCGCCGAAGACGCTCGAATAGCCGAAGGTGTCCACGCTGAACCCGCGGGCGCGGAGGCGCCAGGCCAACGGACCAACCCAGGCGCGGGCATTCCAGATGCCGTGCAGCAGTAAAACGGGGGGATTCATATGCTCAGCGTAGCCGGTGCGAAACCGTTCCAGTGATTGGATACGGTTCTATTAGACAAATGGACCGGGAAACGGCGAGTGAAGCCGTCGCCGCCAGGCAGTGAGGGGGTGCGCGCCGTTCAGGCGGCCCGCGGCGGACGGCGCAGGATGAACTCGAGGTCGTTGATCTGGCCCACGGGGAACAGGTACTCACCCGCCCGCTGGAACCCGTAACGGGCATAGAAGCGCTGCGCGCCGAAGTTCTCCGACCACACGCCCAGCCACAGCGTGCGCGGACCGTCGCGTTCGAGCCAGGTCAGCGCGGTTTCCAGCAGGCGGCTGCCCCAGCCACAGCTCTGCTGGTCCTTGACCAGGTACAGCCGCTTGAGCTCGCCGTCGCCGGGCTGCACCTCCGGATGCGGCAGTCCACAGGGGCCGGCTGCGGCGTGGCCCACGGCCTCCCCGTCCAGCTCCAGCAGCCACACCGCGTAGTCCGGGTGGGACAGGATCACGCGCTGGCGCTCCACCGCGTAGGACTCGGCCAGGAAGTCCTGCAGGTCCTGGGGCGGGTACAGGTGGCCGAAGGTTTCCACGAAGGTACGGGTGGCCAGCACCGACAGGGTCGGTGCGTCCTCGGGGCCGGCGCGGCGGATGGTGTACATGGACGGGATCGGGGCAGGCCTCAGGCCTGCGTCCCCTTGGCGGCGTCGTCTTCTTCGCCGTCCTCGTCTTCCTCGTCCTCGTACTCTTCCTCGTCTTCGTCCTCTTCCTCGCCTTCTTCGTCGCCCTCTTCGTACTCTTCGCCGTCTTCCTCGTCCTCTTCGTCGTCCTCGTAATCCTCGACGCCGAAGTCTTCACCGTCCCAGCGTCCTTCGCCGTCGGCGACGAAGGTCAGCGCCATCGCGGCGGGGTTGGTCCCCACGCGCACCAGCCAGCCACCGAACACGCGGGCGCGTTCGGTCACCAGATTGGCATCGGCGCCTTCATTGCCCAGCTTTTCCCATTCCAACACGAACGCAAACTCGGTCATTGCCTGGATCTCCTGGACGATGTGTGTGTGACGGGAGCCGGCCAGCGGCCGGCACTACCGGATCGTGTGGCCCGATGGGAGCCGGCCAGCGGCCGGCACTACCGGATCGTGTGGCCCGATGGTAGCCGGCCAGCGGCCGGCACTACTGGATCGTGTGGCCCGATGGGAGCCGGCCAGCGGCCGGCAATACCGGATCGTATGGCCCGATGGGAGCCGGCCAGCGGCCGGCACTACCGGATCGTGTGGCCCGATGGTAGCCGGCCAGCGGCCGGCACTGGGTGATTGCAGGATCACTGTTTGCGCGGGCGGACCTGGATGTGCACTTCGGCCAGCTGCTCATCCGGAATCGGCGACGGGGCGCCGGTCATCAGGCACTGCGCGCCGGTGGTCTTCGGGAACGGAATCACGTCGCGGATCGATTCGGTACCGGCCATCAGCGCGGCGATGCGGTCGATGCCGAAGGCGATGCCACCGTGCGGCGGGGCGCCGAAACGCAGCGCATCGAGCAGGAAGCCGAACTTGGCCTCGGCCTCTTCGGCACCGATGCCGAGCAGTTCGAACACCGCGCTCTGCATGTCCGAGCGGTGGATACGGATCGAGCCACCACCGATCTCGTTGCCGTTGAGCACCATGTCGTAGCCGCGCGAAACCGCGGTCTTCGCATTGGCGCGCAGGTCGGCGATGTCGTCCACCGCCGGCGCGGTGAAGGGGTGATGCAGGGCGACGTAGCGCTGTGCCTCGTCGTCGTACTCGAACATCGGGAAGTCGGTGACCCACAGCGGCGCCCAACCGGCGGCGACCAGGCCAAAGTCCTTGCCGGCCTTCAGGCGCAGGGCGCCCATGAAGTCCGACACCTTGTTGTAGCCACCGGCACCGAAGAACACGATGTCACCGTTGCCGGCACCGACGTGGGCCACCAGCGCGGCAAACGCGTCTTCGCTGAAGAACTTGGCGATCGGCGAGCTGACCTCGCCGTTCTCGGCGATCTTGATGTAGGCCAGGCCCTTGGCGCCGTACTTGGCGGCATGCGCGGCGTAGTCGTCGATCTGCTTGCGCGACAGGCTGGCACCGCCCGGAATGCGCAGCGCGGCCACGCGGCCGTCAGCATCGTTGGCGGCCGCAGTGAACACCGGGAACTCGCTGGTCTTGACCAGGTCGGCCACGTCCACCAGCTCCAGCGCGATGCGCAGGTCCGGCTTGTCCGAACCAAAGCGACGCATCGCCTCGGCCCAGGTCATGCGCGGGAAGCTGGCGGCCAGCTCCACATCGACCACCTCCTTGAAGATGGCGCGGATCATGCCCTCCACGAAGTCCTGCACGTCGCGCTCGCGCACGAAGGCGAACTCCATGTCCAGCTGGGTGAATTCCAGCTGGCGGTCGGCACGCAGTGCCTCGTCGCGGAAGCAGCGCGCGATCTGGTAGTACCGGTCGAAGCCGGCCACCATCAGGATCTGCTTGAACAGCTGCGGGCTCTGCGGCAGGGCGTAGAACTCGCCGGGGTGCATGCGCGCCGGCACCAGGAAGTCGCGCGCGCCTTCCGGAGTGGCCTTGGTCAGGATCGGGGTTTCGATGTCCTGGAAGCCCTCGCCATCCAGGTGGCGGCGCAGCGCCTGCACCAGCTTGATGCGGGTGCGCTGCATGCGCTGCATTTCGGGGCGGCGCAGGTCCAGGTAGCGGTACTTGAGGCGGGTTTCCTCGCCCGGGTTCTCATGGGCGTGGAACGGCAGCGGCTCGGCCTTGTTGAGGATGGTGATGCGGCTGGCCACGATCTCGACCTGGCCGGTGGCGATCTTGTCGTTCACCGCATGGCGCTTGCGCACCACGCCCTCGACCTGCAGCACGTCCTCGTAGCCCAGGCTGGCGGCGACCTTGAATACCTCCGCGTTTTCTGGCTCAACGGTCACCTGCACGATGCCCTCATGATCGCGAAGATCGATGAAGCACACGCCGCCCAGGTTGCGGGCAACGTCGGTCCAGCCGGCGAGGGTGACAGTCTGGCCAATCAGGGTCTCGTCGACCAGGCCACAGAAGTGGGTACGCATGGGGGTAAAGCTCCGCAGGAGATTGCCGGCGCCAGGCGGCACCGGTCAGCCCGTTATTCTGCGGCCGCCGACCCGATCGGGCAAATCGGGATGGTCACGCGGGCTTGATCCGGCCCAGACATATAGTCCGCGCACCAACGACCGCAAGGGGAAGTCGCCATGAACCGCCGCCTGACCGTCGCCTGCCTCACCGCCGTACTGGCCTGTACCGCCCCGGCCCTGCACGCCCAGATGGGCACCCGCGCCTACGCCCCGGAGAACCTGTCGCAGCTGTCCTCCAACGACCGCGCCCGGGTGATTTCCGAGGAATATGCCGACCAGTCCAATGGCCGGCGCATCCCGGACGACCAGCTGCGCTTCTACCTGGCCCAGGTCAACTCCGGCTGGGGGTTCTCGCGCATCAAGCAGGACATCGCCACCTCGCTGGGCGGCTCGGGGTCCGGCGGCGGCTGGAACGGGGGGGGTGGCGGCGGCAACAACGGCACGGTCCGCTGCGAAAGCCAGGACAACCGCCAGCGGGTCTGCACCACCGGCTGGCGCAGCGCACGGCTGTCCCGGCAGATTTCCGGCACCCGCTGCGTGGAAGGCAGCAACTGGGGGTCGCGCAACGGGCAGGTCTGGGTCAGCGGCGGCTGCCGGGCCGAATTCGCCGAAGGCCGTGGCGGGAGCATTGGCGGCCCGGGCGGCAGCGGCGGCACCATCCGCTGCGAGAGCCAGGACAACCGCGAGCGCACCTGTTCCACCGGCTGGCGAAATGCCACCCTGGTCCGGCAGATCTCCGGCACGGCCTGCGTGGAGGGCCAGACCTGGGGCGTGCGCAACGGCGCGATCTGGGTCAATCGCGGCTGCCGCGGTGAATTTGCCGAATCACGCGGCAACTGGGGCGGTGGCGGCGGCAACAGCAACTACAGCGTGACCTGCAGCAGCAACGACAAGCGCCAGCAGACCTGCGCCTGGGATTCGCGCCAAGGCCGGCCGGTCGTGGTCCAGCAGTTGTCCGGTACCGCCTGCGTGGAAGGCCGCAGCTGGGGCTATCGCAATGGCACGCTGTGGGTCAGCGGCGGCTGCCGGGCGAGATTCGGCGCGCGCTGAGGCGACGGCGGCCCGACCAATGGTCGGGCGAAGAACAGCCACCCATGCGGTGGCTCTACGGCGCCGGTGGCGCCTCCGCACCCCACGGGGCCGGTGGCAGCGCCACCGGCTTGCCGAGGTCGAACACCACCTGGAAGCGACGGCCATCGGGCCGGGTGAGCTCGTAGACGAAGCGTTCGTCAGGCTCCACCTCCATCGCCCAGGTATTGCGCACCGAGGCCTCCATGCCGGCCTTGCGGAACATCGCCACCGAATCGGCATCCACCGGGAACGCCTGCCGCTGGGCGGTGCCCGGCGGTGTGCTGTCGCCGCCGTACATCGTGACCGCATCGGGGCTGCCGTCGGCATGGCGGTGGTCGTGTTTCAGGCGCAGACCGGTGTCGGTGCGGCTGAGCACCCAGGTGCGTGAATGATCATCGCCTACATGGAACGGGATGCGCAGCTCGTGCGCCGAATCCTCGCACCCCCGCACATGCATCACCAGCCGCTTGCCGTCGAACGGATCCGGCGCGGCACTACGTGGCGTGTTGACGGCGACATGGCCTTCAAAGGCCTTGCCACAGTGAGCGGCAACCGCCGCAAGGAATGCATCGGCCGGGGCCATTGCAACGTCATGGGCAACGCTGTCGCGCTGGCCCGTGCAGGCGGCGAGCAGCATGGCAGCCGCGAGCGGCAGGAACGTGTACACAGTCATGCCCCACCCTAGCCCGCATGCGTGCGCAGCGCAAATTCGGACGTCATTCCCGACATGCACGCTCCGGACATGGTGTTTATTGCGACTGTGGTAGGGTCATAGTCGTGACCGGTTCGCCTTCCCCACGAAGGTCGCACGCGTGTTGCGGCTGACCGCCCTGCTGACGGGAGTAGCGCTGCTGTTGACTGGCAGCGGGCTTCTGGGCACGTTGCTGGCGGTGAGCGGCGGTGAGGCCGGCTTTGGTGCCGGTACGTTGGGCCTGGTGATGTCGGGTTACTTTGCCGGCTTCTTCATGGGTACCTTCTTTGCACCGTCGTTGATAGGCCGCATTGGCCATATCCGCGCGTTCGCCTTCTTCGCCGCCCTCGCCGCCATCGCGGTGCTGCTGCATCCACTGTGGCTGAACGCCTGGCTGTGGGGACTGCTGCGCATCGTGACCGGCATTGCGCTGGTGGGGCTGTACACGGTGATCGAGAGCTGGCTCAACGCCGAGCCCGACCCCCGCCAACGCAGCCGCGCGTTCTCGCTGTACATGGTGGTCAACCTGTCGGCGCTGGCCTTGGGCCAGATCCTGCTGATGGTCAGCAATGCCCCGGCCATGTCGATGTTCATGCTGATCGCCATGCTGGTCTGCGCCGCCGTGCTGCCGATCACCGCCACCCGCCTGACTCCACCGGACGTCCCCTCGGTGCCGCGCCTGAAGCTGTCCCACCTGTATGCCATGGCGCCCGTGGCCACCGTGGCCGCCGGTCTGTCCGGCCTGGCGATGGGGGCGTTCTGGGGCCTGCTGCCGGTGTATGCCGGCGAGGTCGGGCTGGACGACGACGGCGTGGCGCGCTTCATGTTGACCGCCATTGCCGGTGGTGCGTTGCTGCAATGGCCACTGGGACATATCAGCGATGGCCATGACCGCCGCATCGGACTGGTCGCGCTGTGCCTGGCCGCCGCCGGCATCGCCGTGGTCGCGGCACTGCCGATGATCCAGATGCAGACCCATCTGCTGTTCGCGCTGTTCTTCTTCTATGGCGGCCTGGCATTCGCGCTGTATCCGTTCGCCGTGGCCCACATGCTCGATTACCTGCCGCGCGAGCACCTGCTGTCCGGGTGCTCCAGCCTGCTGCTGGTGCACGGCGTGGGGGCCGCGATCGGCCCGGCGCTGGCCGGCGCGGCCATGCAGCAGTTCGGGCCAGCGGCACTGCCGCTGTACTTCGCCGCGGTGCTGGGCGTGCTGGCCCTGTTCACCACCGCACGGCTGCTCAGCTTCGCCCGCCTGCGCACGCACCCGGTGGTGTTCCGGCTGATGCTGCGCACCACCCCGGCGGCACTCGAACTGATGCCGGAAACGGATGCCGTCGCGCCGCCCGACACCCCTCCTCCCTCACCCATCGACTCCGATAAGGAAGTGCATTGACTGTTTCGACACCCGCCCTGCCCACCTCACCCCGCAAGCCGCCGGCGCAGCCGGCACCGCAACTGATCCTCGCCACCGATCTGGATGGCACCTTTCTCGCCGGCGACGCCGCCGCGCGCCACCGCCTGTACCGGCTGGTCGACCAGCACCCCGGTATCCGCCTGATCTTCATCACCGGCCGCGGCCTTGAAGCGGTGATGCCACTGCTTTCCGATCCCGCCATTCCGCGCCCGGACTACGTGGTCTGCGATGTCGGCGCCACCGTGGTCGATGGCCACACGCTGCAGCCGCTGCAACCCCTGCAGTCGATGATCGACGCGCACTGGCCCGGCGAACAGGTCGTGGCCGCCGCGATGCGGCCGTTCACCGCGCTGCAGCGCCAGGACGTACCGCAGGAACGGCGCTGCTCGTACTTCTGCGACCCGGCCACGCTGGCGCCCCTGCGCGCGCAGATCCAGGCCGCCGCACAGGCGCTGGGCTGCGATGTGCTGTATTCGGCCGACCGTTACCTGGACATCCTGCCGCCGGACACCGACAAGGGCCGCACCCTGGCCGCGCTTGCGCGCCTGCTGGACCTGCCGCGCGATCGCATCCTGGTGGCCGGCGA
Organism: Stenotrophomonas sp. KH_036_B; assembly: GCF_057839485.1. Taxonomy (NCBI): domain Bacteria; kingdom Pseudomonadati; phylum Pseudomonadota; class Gammaproteobacteria; order Lysobacterales; family Lysobacteraceae; genus Stenotrophomonas; species Stenotrophomonas sp. KH_036_B. Next base: position 3,353,568 of record NZ_CM174491.1, read on the forward strand.
CACCCTCAACGACCTCTCCATGTACACCGCCGGTTTCCGCGGCGTGTGCGTGGGCGACTCCGAGCCAGCGCTCACCGCCGCCACGGCCGCACTCGACCACACCTTCCATGCGCAGGCACCCGGCTGCGGCGGCATCCTCGAAGCGATCAAGCACTTCGGCCTGCTCCCCGCCGATGACGCCTGGCTACAGCCGCCGGCGCAGGCACGTGCGGAAGGCGCCGATCTGGTGATGGTCTACCACCGCCTGCCCTTCGACGAAGTCATGGAAGACGGCGTGCTGGTGCAGCGCCCACCGCGCTCGCCCAACGGCATCATTCCCTCGCTGCTGAGCTTCTTCGAAGGCGGCCAGAAGGGCTCCTGGGTGGCGTGGGGGATCGACGACCCCAAGCGCGGCCCGTTCCAGACCCACCTGGCGGTGGATGCGGACCGCTACCCCACCCTGACCGCCGCGCGCGTTCCGCTGACCCGCCAGGAAGTGGATATCTTCTACAAGCGCTTCTCCAAGGAAGCGTTCTGGCCGATGCTGCATGTGTTCTGGGAACGCGCGCGGTTCCGCGAAGACGACTGGCAGGTATTCCTGAAGGTCAACCGCCGCTTCGCCGAGGCCACTGCCGCCGAGGCTGCGCACGGCGCAACGGTGTGGATCCATGACTACAACCTGTGGATGGTGCCGGCGACGCTGCGCGAGCTGCGCCCGGACCTGAAGATCGCCTTCTTCCACCACACCTACTTCCCGTCCGCCGACGTGTTCAACGTGGTCCCGTGGCGCCGCGAGATCATCGGCAGCCTGCTCAGCTGCGACTACATCGGCTTCCACATCCCGCGCCAGGTGGAGAACTTCGTCGACGTGGTGCGCGGTGCGATGCCGGCCGAGCGCCTGGCCTGGGAAAGCTGCGCGCCGCGCTTCCTCACCTACGGCTGTGCGGTGGGCCTGGACACCATGACCACCCGGCTGCGCGTGGGCGATCGCGAGGTCGCGCTGGGCGCACATCCGGTCGGCACCGACCTGCGCCGCATCCACGACGTGCTGGCCCGCCCCGGCGTGCGCAACGACATCTTCAAACTGCGTCGCGAGATCGGCGCACGCAAGCTGGTGCTGTCGGTGGAGCGGCTGGATTACACCAAGGGCACACTGGCCAAGCTGGAGGCCTTTGAACGGCTGCTGGAACAGCACCCGGAGCGACAGGGCAAGGTCACCCTGCTGATGGTCTGCGTACCGGCCGCGCGCGAGATGACGGTGTACCGCACGCTGCAGAACCAGATCGAACAGGCGGTCGGCCGGATCAACGGCCGCTTCTCGCGCCTGGACTGGACGCCGGTGCGCTTCTTCGCCCAGGCGCTGCCATTCGAGGACGTCGTGGCGCACTACGCCGCGGCACAGGTGATGTGGATCACCCCGCTGCGCGATGGCCTGAACCTGGTGGCCAAGGAGTTCGTCGCCACCCATGGCATCGAGGGCAGCAGCGGCGTACTGGTGTTGAGCGAGTTTGCCGGCGCGGCGGCGGAACTGAAGGGCGCGGTGCTGACCAACCCGCACGACCCGGCCGACCTCACCGCCGGCCTGCTGCAGGCGCTGTCGATGCCCGATGACGAGGCCAGCGGACGCATGCGCCAGCTGTTCGGCAGCGTGGAATACCACGACGTGGACCGCTGGGGACGCGAGTTCCTGGAGGCGGTGAAGGAAACAGGCCAACCCGCGTAGCGACACGCCATGCGTGTCCCTCGCAATGCCCGATCCAAGCCCGCGAGGGACACGCCACCAAGCGTGTCCCTAGCGGGCGCGGCAACGCCCGGGCGCGTAGCGACGCGTTCATTGCGTCGGCGCCCATTGGTCAGAGGGCGCGGCGTGTCTCTACGCGGGTGCATCACCCTCGGATCATCCGCTCCGCAATCACCGCCACCTGGCGCAGCACGTCATTGCGCACATCGTCGCCTGCCGGCGCCCCCTGCAGGAAGCTGGTCAACACCCACGGCGCACCACCGGCCAGCGGCCACAGGATCGCGATGTCGTTGGTGGTGTCCTTGCCGTTGCTGCCGGTCTTGTCGCCTACCCGCCACGCCTTGGACAGCCCCGCCCGCAACCGCGCGTCGCCGGTTTCGTTGTCGATCAGCCAGTCGGCCAACTGCAGGCGCGAGGCCGGCGTCAGCACCTCGTGCTGCACAACGAAGCGCTGCAGGCTGCCGGCCATCGCGGCCGGGCTGGTGGTGTCGCGCGGGTCGCCGGCCTCGAAGCGGTTCATTTCCGGCTCCCGGCGATCATTGCGGGTCACCGCATCGCCATGCCCGCGCAGGAACGCCGTCACCCCGGCCGGGCCTCCCACCACGTCGAGCAGCAGGTTCGCGGCCGAATTGTCGCTGGTCACCATGGTCGCGCGGCACAGATCACGAACGGTCAGATCCTTGCCCACATGGCGCCGGGTGACCGGGGCGTGGGCGAGCATGTCGTCTTCGCGCACCGGCAGGCGGCGGTCGAGCGAGAGCGTACCGCGGTCGGCCAGGTGCAGCACCGTGGCCGATAGCGCGAACTTGAAGGTGCTGCACATCGGGAAGCGCTCATCCTGGCGATGTCCGACCCGGTGGCCGGTGGCCGTATTCAACAGGGTCACCCCGAGGCGGCCGCCGCTGGCCTTCTCCAACGCGGCGAAATCGGCGGCCTGCGCCGGCGCCGTGTCGTCGCCGGACGCACCGGAGGGCGCCTTGGCCAGCACGGTGGCGGCCAGGGCGGACGCGGCGGCGGCACCGGTCATCTGCAGGAACTGTCGGCGGGCAAGCATGGGCGTTTCCTTGGTGGGCAGGGCCGCAGTATCGGCATGCCACGACCGCCCCCACCAGCGCGGATTTTCATCAAGAGCCATGAGCCTCCCTAATGGGTAGTGCCGGCCGCTGGCCGGCTCCAGGCGATAACGATCCCGGTAGTGCCGGCCGCTGGCCGGCTCCAGGCGACCCAGCATCAGGACGAGCCGGCCAGCGGCCGGCACTACCCGCATAGGCAGCATCTGGACGAGCCGGCCAGCGGCCGGCACTACCCGTATAGGCGGCATCAGGACTAGCCGGCCAGCGGCCGGGACCACCCGTACAGGCGGCATCAGGAGAATGCCCGCCAGCGGCCGGCGCCGCCATCTGCGATGATCCATCAACCCCGCTCACGGCTTGGCCATGCTCCGCCCCCAGCTTCCACTCAACGCGCTGCGTGCTTTCGAGGCGGCAGCCCGCCATCAGAACTTCACCCGCGCCGCGCTCGAACTGTGCGTGAGCCAGGCCGCGCTCAGCCACCAGATCCGCGGCCTGGAGGACCGGCTCGGTGCCGTGTTGTTCCATCGGCTGCCCCGCGGAGTGGCGCTCACCGACGAGGGCGCGCGGCTCTATCCGGTGCTCAACGAGTCCTTCGACCGCATCGCGATCAGCCTGGACCGCTTCGTCGGCGGCCATTTCCGCGAGGTGCTGGGCGTGGGCGTGGTGGGCACCTTCGCCACCGGCTGGCTGCTGCCGCGGCTGGCCGATTTCAATGCACGCCACCCGGACATCGAGCTGCGCCTGCAGACGCACAACAACCGCATCGACCTGGCCGGCGAAGGCCTGGATCTTGCCATCCGCTTCGGCGACGGCGACTGGCAGGGGCAGGTGTCCACGCCGGTGCTGGCCGCGCCGTTCGCGCCGGTGTGCGCTCCCGCCTTGGCGCGCACACTGAAACAGCCGCGCGATCTGGCCAACGTACCGCTGCTGCGCTCCTATCGCAGCGACGAGTGGCCACGTTGGCTGCAGGCGGCCGGCGTGGCTGAGCTGGAGGCGCGCGGACCGGTATTCGATTCGTCGCTGACGCTGGCCAGCGCGGCAGCGTCGGGCGCAGGCGTGGCGCTGCTGCCGCTGAAGATGTTTGAGCAGGACCTGGCGCAGGGCCGGCTGGTGCAGCCGTTTGCGCCGACGCTGGAGCTGGGCAGCTATTGGCTGACGCGGTTGCGTTCGCGCGTGGAGAGCGAGGCAGGCAAGCGGTTCAGGGAATGGCTGGAAGCGCAGTCGTAGAGCCACGCCCTGCGTGGCTGCTCTTCGTTCCGGCACCGCGAAGCCACGCAGGGCGTGGCTCTACGGGATCGCGAAGCCACGCAGGGCGTGGGTCTACGGAATGCCCGTGCCGACGTTGACCGACAGGGGCGTTGCTCGTCAGGCCATCAACTCCATCCACGCCGCTTCGGCCTTTTCCAGCTGCTGCGCGGTGGCTTCGCGGTCGCGGCCCAGCACCGCCATGCGGGTGGCATCGGCGTAGTTGGTCGGATCGGCCAGCTGGCGATCCAGATCGGCCAGCTGGCCTTCCAGCTGGTTGACCTTGGTTTCAGCGGCGGCCAGCTTGACCGGGTTGACGGTCTTCTTCGGCGGCAGCGGCGGGGTCGGCGGCACCGGCTCGGGCGCCGCAGCCGCCATCTTCTGCTTGGTACCCTGCGCGGCCGGGCGCGAACGCAGCCACGCCGCGTATTCGTCCAGGTCGCCGTCGAACGGTTCGACCACACCGTCGGCAACACGCCAGAAGGTGTCGCAGACCAGGCCGATCAGATGGCGGTCGTGCGAGACCATCACGATCGCCCCTTCAAACGTCGCCAATGCTTCGGCCAGCGCCTCGCGCATTTCCAGGTCAAGGTGGTTGGTGGGTTCGTCGAGCAGCAGCACGTTCGGCTGCTGCCAGGCAATCATCGCCAGCGCCAGGCGCGCGCGCTCGCCGCCGGAGAAGCCGTCCACCGGCTCGAAGGCACGGTCGCCTGCGAAGTTCCACTTGCCCAGGAAATCGCGGAACGCCTGATTGTTGCCATCCGGCGAAATATCCCGGAAGTGATCCATCGGTGACTGGCCTTCGTGCAGGGACTCCACCGTGTGCTGGGCGAAGTAGCCGATGCGCAGGTCAGGGTGCGCCGACCGCTCGCCGGCCACCGGGTCAAGCTCACCCACCAGGGTCCTGACCAGCGTGGTCTTGCCCGCGCCGTTCGGACCCAGCAGGCCGATGCGCTGGCCAGCTTCCAGGCCGAAGCCGACGTTGTGCAGGATCACCGCGTCCGGGCTGTAGCCGGCCTCCACATCGTTGAGCCGGATCAGCGAGAACGGCAGCTTGGACGGCGGCGCGAACTCGATGCGGAACTCGCGCTCGGCGCGCACCGCTTCCGTGCCGGTCAGCTTGGCCAGGCGCTTCATGCGGCTCTGCGCCTGGGTCGCCTTGCTGGCCAGCGCCTTGAACCGATCAATGAAGCTCTGCAGGTGGGCGCGCTCGGCCTGTTCCTTGTCGTGGGCGATCTGCTGCTGGCGCAGCTGCTCGGCGCGCTGGCGCTCGAAGTCGGTGTAGCCGCCGGGGTACAGCTTGGCCCCGCCGCCATGCAGGTGCAGCGTGTGCGTGGCCACGTTGTCGAGGAACTCACGGTCGTGCGAGATCAACAGCAGCGTACCGGGATACTTCAGCAGCCACTGTTCCAGCCAGAACACTGCGTCCAGGTCGAGGTGGTTGGTCGGTTCGTCGAGCAGCAGCAGATCGCTGGGCATCATCAGCGCGCGGGCCAGGTTCAGTCGCGCGCGCCAGCCACCGGAGAACGTCGACACCGGGCGTGAGTGGGTGTCGGACGGGAAACCCAGGCCGTGCAGCAGCTTGCCCGCACGGGACTCGGCATCGTACGCCCCGATTTCGGCCATTTTCTGGTGCGCATTGGCCACCGCCTCCCAGTCCTCGCGCGCGGTCGCCTCGGCCTCCTCGCGCAGCACGGCAGCGACCTCGGTGTCGCCTTCCAGCACGAACTGCAGCGCCGGGTCCAGCAGCGCCGGTGTTTCCTGGGCCACGCTGGCGATGCGGATCTTGCCGGGCAGGTCGACATCGCCCTTGTCGGCCTCCAGCTCACCCTGCACGGCCGCGAACAGGCTGGACTTGCCGGCCCCGTTGCGGCCCACCACGCCCACGCGGTATCCCGCATGCAGGGTCAGGTCGACATTGGACAACAGCAGCCGCTCGCCGCGGCGCAAGGCGAAGTTACGAAGGGAGATCATCTGGGGGAGTCCATATAACGGAATGGAATGTGCTGGTAAGCACCTTTCCTGCGACGCAATTCTAGCGTTAACGAATACTTGACGGGCCCCGGGATGCGCGGCACGGCTCGTTCTCTCTCCCACGATCCTGCCTGCGCCCTCCCCGGGACCCTACCGCCAGATCCGCCAACATCACCTAAATTGTTGCTTTTGCAACGTTTTTTCTGCCGGCGTCGATTTGACAGCACGTAAATCTTCCGTTAATTCGTTCCTTGCGCACCGCAACACCCGTCCTCGCAGACCCGCCTCACCGCAGTCGTGATGTCGCCTCGGTGCCACCTCGTCCCAACCGGAGCCACATCCTGATGAACCGCAAGACCCGTACGCTCGCCGCCGCCGTCGCCGTCGTTCTCGGCGGCTCCGCGTTTGCCGCCGCCGCCCAGGACGCCCCGGCCCGGGCCACCGCCAACACCCTGGACACCGTGATCGTGACCGGCACCCGGGTTGCCGACCGCACGGTGGCCGAGTCGCAGTCACCGATCGACATCATCACCCCCGAGGCGCTGCAGTCCACGGGCACCACCGAGCTGGCCACCGCGCTGTCGCGCGCCCTGCCCTCGCTGAACTTCCCGCGCCCGGCACTGACCGATGGCACCAGCGGCATCCGCCCGGCGCAGCTGCGCGGCCTGTCGCCCGACCAGGTGCTGGTGCTGGTCAACGGCAAGCGCCGCCACACCTCGGCACAGATCAACGTCAACGGCAGCATCGGGCGTGGGTCGTCGGCGGTGGACATCAACGCCATTCCGATCTCGTCCATCGAGCGGGTGGAAGTGCTGCGCGATGGTGCCTCGGCGCAATACGGTTCCGACGCCATCGCCGGCGTGATCAACATCGTGCTCAAGGGCTCGTCGGCGGGCGGCAGCCTGGCGCTCGACGCCGGGCAGTACTCGGCGGGCGATGGCAACAAGTACCAGCTCTCCGGCGATGCCGGCATCGGCTTCGCCGACGGCCGCGGCAGCGTGCATGTGGCCGGCCAGATCCTCCAGCAGGACGAAAGCAACCGCGCCGGCCCGTACCAGGGCACCACGCCGAACACCGTCAACTACCCGGATATCGGCGAGACCGCCTTCGTGGTCGGCGATCCGCAGGTGGATGCCACCGCCGCGTCGGTCAACGCGAGCTTCCAGTTCAGTGATCACGTCTCGGCCTATGCCACTGCGTTGGCCAGCAATCGCGACATCACCTCGTTCGCGTTCTACCGCTCGCGCACCAACAACAACCAGGGGCCGCTGCTCGCACAGACCTACCCGGACGGTTTCGTACCGGAGATCAACCAGTACTCCAAGGACCGCTCGCTGGTGGCCGGGGTCAAGGGCGATACCGAAAGCGGCTGGACCTGGGACGTGAGCTACAACCACGGCCAGAACACGATCGACTTCCACACCCGCAACAGCATCAATTACAGCCTGGGGCTGGACAGCCCGCGCTCGTTCTACGCCGGCGCGCTGGAATATACCCAGGACATCGGCAATGTGGACATCACCAAGACCCTGGACTGGGGGCTGGCGTATCCGGTGACGCTGTCCTTCGGCGGTGAGTACCGCCGCGAGACGTGGGAACAGAACGCGGGCGAACCCAATTCCTACTTCGGCAGCGGCGCGCAGGGCTTCGGCGGCTTCACCCCGCTCAACGCCGTCGACGCCGACCGCGACAACTACGCGGTGTACGCAGGCCTCGAAGCGGACCTCACCGACAAGTTCTCCGCCGGCGTGACCGGGCGCTACGAAGACTATTCGGACTTCGGCGACAAGTTCTCCGGCAAGCTGTCGGCGCGTTACGCGTTCACCGACAAGGTCGCCCTGCGCGCCACCGCCTCGTCCGGCTTCCGTGCCCCGTCGCTGGCCCAGCAGAGCTACCAGGCCGTGACCAGCACGATCGTCAACGGCGTGTTCGTCGAACGCGGCACCTTCCCGACCACCAGCGCCGCCGCGCAGGCACTGGGTGCCAGCCCGCTGAAGGCCGAAAGCTCCACGTCCTACAGCGTGGGCCTGGTGCTGCAGCCGATCGACCGCCTCTACCTGACCGTGGATGCGTACCAGATCGACATCGACGACCGCATCGTGCTCTCCACCAACATCACCACCAATGCCGCCGCCAATTCGCTGCTGGCGGGGCTGGGCCTGCCGGGCGTCACCGCGTTCTCGTACTTCACCAATGGCGTGGACACCCGCACCCGCGGTGTGGATGCCGTGTCCAGCTACACCATTCCGTTCGCCGCCAGCTCGCTGGAGCTGACCGCCGCCTACAGCTACAACGAAACAGAGGTGAAGAAGTTCATCGCCTCGCCGGCGGTGTTCGGCACGCTGGGCATCACCCAGTCGCTGATCGGGCGCGACGAGATCGGCCGCATCGAAGACAGCTACCCGCGCGACAAGACCATCCTCAGCGGCACCTGGCGCTCGGACCGCTGGGACCTGAGCCTGGCCGCCACCCGCTACGGCAGCTTCACCGTGCGCAACTCGGCGACGGCGCTGCGCGACCAGACCTACGACGCCTCATGGGTGCTCGACGCGTCGGTGGCCTTCAAGCCCAGCGAAAACTGGACCCTCACCCTGGGCGCGGACAACATTCTGGACGAATACCCGGACCGCACCGTGGACCTGCAGAACTCCACCTGGGGCATGCTGCCTTACAGCAACTACTCGCCGTACGGCTTCAACGGCGCCTATGTGTACGGGCGCGTTGCCTACAAGTGGTGATACCGCCGGGGCATCCGGCACGGCAGGCCCTGGCGCCTGTCGTGCTTGCCCCGAAAGCCTCGTGTACTCCTGCCAACTGTGCCCCGGGGCACCCTATTGGCTATCGGCGCATGCCATGATCGAACCATGAATCATGGAGCCGTCCAATGACAATTCCCAACAGCGCACGCCGGTCTGTCGTTTCTGCGTTGACGTGGGCAACGTTGGCGGCCGTCCCGCTTTCCGGGTGTGCAGGAGATCACGTGAAGCCGAGCTACTCCAAGGCGAGCGTTGAGCCTGTCGTCGTGACGAAGGTGTCCGACTCGACTCTGCGGGTGCAGTTCAACAATCCACTTGAAAGCATGTATTACGCTGGGGGAATCAGCTACTCAGTTGAAGCGGGCATCATGAAGATCACCATCGACCGTTGTCCGATTTCCGGCAACTGCGCGACCATGCTGCGCCGTCGCATCGCGCCAGGCCCATCCAAGCCTGCAGTGCAGGATATTCCCCTGCTGGCGCCTGTCGTTGCAATGGTCTTCGTCGACGGCGAAGAACCGGTCTTTCCGCAATGATGCACCATCACTGAGAAGGCACTGCACAACATGCAGGCTCGTTCAATCAGTTGTTAAGTGACCGAATTGGTTCATCTGAAGCAGATGGACCGCCAGCAGGCTACACCCACGATCGCCGACCCTACCCAGGTACTTGAAGATATCCAGCCTCGGCGGGTGGAAAGGTTCCGCCCCACGAGGCGGCTGCTGGCCCGCGCCACAGCGAGCCGGTGGAAAGGCTCCCACCAGGAACCGGCGGCGTTAGGCCGGAGTGACAACACCTTCGCGGTCAAGCCACATTCCGGTTTGCCGGAACCGGCCGCATCGGTGAAAATCGGGGCATCCCCCAATCTGCGAGCCCCGATGCACCATGACACCGACCTGATCAACATCGTTGCCGTTGGCCTTGGGCTCGCCTTCATCCTGGGTGCGCTGGCCAACAAGCTGCGTTTGTCTCCGTTGGTCGGTTATCTAGTGGCGGGCATCTGCGTAGGACCGTATACCCCCGGCTTTGTCGCCGACGGGGCGCTGGCCAACCAGCTGGCCGAACTCGGCGTGATGCTGCTGATGTTCGGCGTGGGCCTGCACTTCTCGCTGAAGGACCTGATGGCGGTCAAGGCGATCGCCATTCCCGGTGCCGTTGGCCAGATCCTGGTCGCCACCCTGCTCGGCTGGGGACTGGCTGCGTTGATGGGCTGGCCGGTCATCCATGGCGTGGTGTTCGGCTTCGCGCTGGCCACCGCCAGTACCGTGGTGCTGCTGCGCGCCATGGAGGAACGCCGCCTGCTGGACACCCAGCGCGGCAAGATCGCGGTGGGCTGGCTGATCGTCGAGGACCTGGCCTGCGTCCTGGCGCTGGTGATGATGCCGGTGCTCGCCGGGGTGTTCGGCCCGGCCGCGGCCAATGAAACCCACACGATCGGCAGCGTGCTGGCCAGCATCGGCTGGACCTTCGTGCAGCTGGGCCTGTTCGTGGCCGTCATGCTGGTGGTCGGGCGGCGCGTGATCCCATGGATCCTCGAGCGCATCGCCGGTACCGGCTCGCGCGAGCTGTTCACCCTGGCGGTGCTGGCCATCGCGCTCGGCGTGGCGTTCGGTTCGGCGATGCTGTTCGGGGTGTCGTTCGCCCTCGGTGCGTTTTTCGCCGGCATGCTGCTCAACGAATCCGAGCTCAGCCACAAGGCCGCCAGCGACTCGCTGCCGCTGCGCGACGCGTTCGCGGTGCTGTTCTTCGTCTCGGTCGGCATGCTGTTCAACCCCAACATCCTGGTCGAGCATCCCTGGCAGGTGCTGGCCACCGCGGCCATCATCATGTTCGGCAAGTCCGCCGCGGCATTCGTCATCGTCCGCGCGTTCGGGCATCCCACCGGCACCGCGCTGACCATCTCGGCCAGCCTGGCGCAGATCGGCGAGTTCGCCTTCATCATCGCCGGTCTGGGCGTCACGCTGAAGATCCTGCCGCCCACCGGGCAGGCGCTGGTATTGGCGGGCGCGCTGATCTCCATCATGCTCAATCCACTGGTGTTCGGCCTGCTCGACCGCTGGCTGCTCAAACATCAGCAGACCACCCCGGCGGCGGTCGAAACCGAACTGCCCCCCGGGCCCTCGCTGGACCTGCACGACCATGCCATCGTCATTGGCTTCGGCCGCGTCGGCAGTGCGCTGGCCCAGGTGCTGCGCGACCGTGGTGTGCCGGTGCTGATCATCGATGACAACAAGGAACACGTGGCCGAGGCGCATGCCGCCGGCCTGCCCGGTATCCGCGGCAGCGCCGCCTCCGACCGCGTGCTGGCCGAAGCCCATCCCGAACGCGCCAAGATCGCGGTACTGGCCATTCCGCAGCCGCTGGAAGCCGGTGAGACGCTGGCCAAGCTGCGCGCGATCAACCCCGGGCTGACCCTGCTGGCGCGCGCGCACAGCGACGCCGAAGTGAAGCACCTGCTCGATCACGGTGCCGATGGCACGGTGATGGCCGAGCGCGAACTGGCCTATTCGCTGGCGGAGATGGTGATGGCCACGCCCCCGTACCGGAATCTCGGCAAGCACACCATTCCGGTGGTGTGAGCGACCACGGGCGTTGAGCCCGTGCAGATTGCAACGCTTCCTATAGGAGCCGCGTGCGCGCAGGTGCAACCCTGAGCGCCTCTTTCCTGCGGCGCTGATGACGATGCTGATCGATACCGTGAGCCAGGCACGCCGTGCGCAAGGCCGGTTCGCCGTCCAGCGGGGTGCGAGGCTTCCCGCCGCGGCGGAGGCGTACAGGCCGCTGGTGAGACCCCTGGCGCAGGCGGGGTTGCGCATCTGCAACGCCCACCCGCTGGTGACTGCGTCGCTGCTGCTGTCGGTGCTCGCACCCCGAACCGGGCCTGCGCTGCTGCCCGGGGCGCAGGGCGTAGCGCCCGGCACGCCCGCGGGAGGAACCCTCAATGAGGTCCTTGAGCATCTCGTCCCGGTGAACCAGATCGCGCCGTGCGCCGGCGGTCCCGCGGCGAGCCTGGTGTCGATCGGCAACGCCGCCGTGGGCACCTGCGTCGCAGCGCCCCGCCGGTGTCCACAGGCCTTGCTGGTGTCGAGTCTTGCTGGCGCCACAGTCCTGGCCGGCGCGGCCGTCGACAGCGCCGTGGAGGCGTTGTGGCGCACCGCCGATGACGCCGATCTGGCGCCGGGCGTCGCGCACTACGATGCGGCCGGCCGCGTGCTGGATCAGCTGCTGCCCCACGATCGCCGGGCACTGCTGACCCTCCTGCGCGACTGCGCTGACGCACCCACCTGCACCGCGCCGCTGCGGGCGCTGCTGCTGTCACTGTCCGCGCAGGCGCAGCAGGGCATAAAGCACGCCGTGGCCGCGGCCACGCCCGATACCCCGGCGGCAGGCTGGCCGCCTGCGGCGCAGGCCATCGCACCGCCCTCGCCGCTGGCCTGGGTGGACGCCACCATCGCACTGCTGGAAGGCGTCTACGATCCGGTCCGGGCCGCCTACCTGCTGGACCTGGAATACATCGCGCAGGCCACGATGGAGGCCCAGTCCGGGCAACCGCGTGGCACCCGTGAGGTGGTGGCCAACCAGCAACGCAGCGCCGCCATCGAAGCGCTGTTCAACGCCACCGGGCATCCACTTGAATCGCTCCCGTTCACCCTCAGCGCGCACGACCTGCGCGGGGTGCCCCGCACCGCCTGGGGCCGCAACCTGCTGCTGACCTTTGCGGGACCCGGTACGCCTGCACATACGCTGGTGCTGGTGGCGCATGGCGACATGACCGGTACGGATACCGGCTCCAGCGGCGCACTGGACAACGGCACCGGCGTGGCCGCGCTGCTGGCGCTCGCGCGCGAACTGCACGACACCGATCTGCCACGCGGCACCCAGGTGCAGCTGCTGGTCACCGCCCAGGGCGAGCGCGGCATGATGGGGGCCAAGGCGCATGTACAACGCTGCCTGGCGCAGCGGAACTGCCCGGACGCGGTGCTCAACCTGGACATGCTGGGGCACGGCGACGGTCTGGCGATCTGCGGTTCCGAACAGCGCCATTTGTTCGTCATGGACACGCAGCGGACCGATCAGCGGCACCCCGGCGCGGTCGACGCGCACGAGACCCACCTGCGCCAGCTGCTGCAGCGGGCAGCGACGGACCTCGGGGTCCGGCAGCACCCTTACACGGCATGGACGCAGGTGTCCGATCACCTTCCGTTCCAGCGCGAAGGCATCGCGGCGCTGGGCCTCACCCGGATGAACGCGGCGGAGCTGCGTGCGGAGGCGCACCGGCAGGCCACCTATGCCGAGCTGCTGCGCAGGCATGCGGCCGTGGACTGGACGCGGATGGACGACTATCTCAATGGTCGGCTCAGCCGCATCGAGAGCGACGACATGCGCGACCGGCTTGCCGAGCATGCCGCCGTCAGCCGGCAGTACCGTCGGCTCGGCGATTCCGCCTATCGCGGCACGGTCCACAACGGGCACGATCAGATGGGCCAGATACGACCCCGTGCCGCACTGGAGACGCTGGACGTGGTGCGCCGCACCGTCCATGCCTGGTTGGCAAACCCGGCTCCGTAACGGCCGCCGCCTCCAGGGAGCAGCGGCTAAGTGCCAGGTTAAACGGAGCGCGCCGCCTGCAGCGGCACGCAGATATCAGCGCGCAGTATGGCCTCCGGCACCGCTTCGGGATCATCGAGGTAGTGGTAGTACAGCGGCGCATCGCGCAACGCGTGGCCGCTCCCGCCAAGCCATTGCCGGAGCAGCGCATCGGTAGCCGCTTCCAGCCCGGCGTAGCTGCCCACATGCCGCAGCACCGCGTGTTGGCCGCCGCCCAGACGCAGTGACCGCAGCGGTGCCGGGACCGTTGCCAGCGCACGGCCAAAGCCCATGCCGCAGTCGAATTCGCACGCATCGGCGGGTACATCGCGATGGTCGTTCAGTGCAATGCCGACCAGCGCCTGCAGCTGCCCGGCGATGCCCTGCTCTGCGGCCCATGCATAGACCTGGCCGAACGCCTGGTCGAGGTCATCGAAGGCGCCGCGCGTGCGCAGCACCACCACGTCGAACGGCTCGAGGGTGGTCACCCGCACCTGCAGCGGGGCGCTGTCATCGGCGCTGTCTCCCGCAGGCAACGACAACTGCTGCTGCCAGTGCGTGCGCAGTACCGCGTCGTCGCGCAATGCGCTGGGCGTGGTCGCCAGCGCCTGTCGGCAGGCCCGTGCCAGCGCCTGCGAGCTTTCGTAGCCCACCTCCAGCGCGACCTCTGTGACGCGGCTGTCTGCCTGCGCCAGCAACTGCAGTGCCCGCAACAGGCGCAGCCTGGCCACGGTGCGTCCCGGGGTTTCGCCGGTCAGCGCGCGGTACAGCCGGTGAAAGTGGAAGGGTGACTGATGCGCGACTGCCGCCAGTGCGTCCAGGTCGGGCAACGGCTGGCCCGTACGCAGGCAGTCCTGCAGGTGTGCGATGACACGGTCGATACCGTGGCGGTGGCGTAGCTGGGCGATGCGGCTCATGACGGGCTCCGTGTCGGGGTGACGCTCAGCATGCGTCGGTCCCCGCCTCGGCGCGTGGCCGATCTTGCGCAGCATACAACCCCACCCCGGCCGGCCCGCACCGGCCAGGGTGGGTCCCACCTCTACGCGGTTGCCAACGCCTGCTGCAGGTCTTCCAACAGGTCGTCGATGTGTTCGATGCCGATCGACAGGCGCACTGTGTCCTCGCTGACGCCGGCCTTTTCAAGCTCGGCCGGGTCGAGCTGGCGGTGCGTGGTGGACGCCGGATGGGTGGCCAGGGACTTGGCGTCGCCCAGGTTCACCAGCCGGGTGAACAGCTGCAGCGCATCCAGGAAGCGCGCGCCGGCGGCGCGCCCGCCCGGCAGGCCAAAGGTCAGCACCCCCGAACCGTGCCCGCGCAGGTACTTCTGCACCAGCGCGTGCTCGGGGTGATCGGGCAGCGCGGCATAGTTCACCCAGTCCACCTTGGCGTGGTCGCGCAGGAACGTTGCCACCGCCAGGGCGTTCGCATTGATGCGGTCCATGCGCAAGGCCAGGGTCTCGATGCCCTGCAGGATCAGAAAGGCGTTGAACGGGGAGATCGCCGCCCCGGTATTGCGCAGCGGCACGACCCGCGCGCGACCGATGTAGGCCGCCGGCCCCAGCGCCTCGGTATAGACCACGCCGTGGTAGCTGACGTCCGGCTCGTTCAGGCGGCGGAAGCGCTGCGCGTGTTCGGCCCACGGGAAGCGTCCGGAATCCACGATCACCCCGCCCAGGCTGGTGCCGTGGCCGCCGAGATACTTGGTCAGCGAGTGCACCACGATATCCGCGCCGAAGTCGAACGAGCGCTGCAGGTAGGGCGTGGCCACGGTGTTGTCCACGATCACCGGCACGCCGTGCGCATGGGCGATCTTCGCCACCGCCTCGATGTCGGTGACGTTGCCGCGCGGGTTGCCGATGGACTCGACGAACACCGCCTTGGTACGCGCGTCGATCAGCGCGCCGAAGCCATCGGGGTCGTTGTAGTCGGCGAAGCGGGTCTCGATGCCGAACTGCGGCAGGGTATGCGCGAACAGGTTGTAGGTGCCGCCATACAGCGCATTGGAAGAGACGATGTTGTCGCCGGCCTCGGCAATGGTCTGGATCGCATAGGTGATCGCCGCCTGGCCCGACGCGAGTGCCAGCGCCCCGATGCCGCCTTCGAGCGCGGCGATGCGCTGTTCCAGCACATCGGTGGTGGGATTCATGATGCGGGTGTAGATGTTGCCCGGCACCTTCAGGTCGAACAGGTCCGCGCCATGCTGGGTGTCGTCGAAGGCGTAGGCCACGGTCTGGTAGATCGGCACCGCCACCGCGCGGGTGGTCGGATCGGGCCGGTAGCCGCCGTGCACGGCGATGGTCTCCGCGCGCCACGATGATTGGGGACTGCCGTGCTCTGACATCGCGCCTCCTCCGGTTGAACACGGACCATACCGGACAAAAAACCCCCGCCGTGGCGGGGGTTGATGGTCATGCAGCATGGCCTGAGCACGAACGGTTATCAGCCGTGCCCGCGCGCCGGTCAGCCTTTGTCGAAGAGCAGCCGCCCCTCGCCCGCATCGACCTGGATCACATCGCCCGACAGGAACTCGCCGGAGAGTATCTTCTGCGCCAGCGGGTTCTCCAGCTGCGCCTGGATGGCACGCTTGAGCGGGCGCGCACCATAGATCGGGTCGAAGCCGACGTTGCCCAGCAGCTGGAACGCCGCGTCGCTGACCTCGATGCGCAGGCCACGCTCGGCCAGCCGCTTCTCCAGCCCCTGCATCTGGATGCGCGCGATCTGCTTGATCTGCACCTTGTCCAGCGGGTGGAACACCACGATGTCGTCCAGCCGGTTGATGAACTCCGGGCGGAAGTGCGCCTGCACCACCCCCATCACCGCCGCCTTCATCTGCGTGTAGGCCTCCGGGCTGTCGTCGCTGGACATGTCCTGGATCTGGTGCGAGCCCAGGTTGGAGGTCATCACGATGACGGTGTTGCGGAAGTCCACCGTGCGGCCTTGGCCATCGGTGAGGCGACCGTCGTCCAGCACCTGCAGCAGGATGTTGAACACGTCGGTATGCGCCTTCTCCACTTCGTCGAGCAGGATCAGCGAATACGGGCGGCGGCGCACGGCCTCGGTGAGGTAGCCGCCCTCTTCATACCCAACGTAGCCCGGGGGCGCACCGATCAGCCGCGCCACGCTGTGCTTCTCCATGAACTCGCTCATGTCGATGCGGATCATCGCGTCGCTGCTGTCGAACAGGAACTCGGCCAGCGCCTTGCACAGCTCGGTTTTGCCCACGCCGGTCGGGCCCAGGAACAGGAACGAGCCGCTGGGGCGGTTGGGATCGGAGAGTCCGGCGCGCGAACGTCGTACCGCGTCTGAGACCACCTTGATCGCCTCTTCCTGCCCCACCACGCGCTGGTGCAGCATGTCTTCCATGCGCAGCAGCTTGTCGCGCTCGCCTTCCAGCATGCGG
This sequence comes from Stenotrophomonas sp. KH_036_B, assembly GCF_057839485.1. Lineage (NCBI taxonomy): Bacteria > Pseudomonadati > Pseudomonadota > Gammaproteobacteria > Lysobacterales > Lysobacteraceae > Stenotrophomonas > Stenotrophomonas sp. KH_036_B. Next base: position 3,370,323 of record NZ_CM174491.1, read on the forward strand.
TTGACCGGAATGCCGGTCCAGCGCGACACCACCTCGGCGATCTCTTCGGCGGTGACCCGGTCCTGGACCAGCTTGAACTCGGTGTTCTCCGCCTCCTGCGCGGCGTGCAGCTGCTTCTCCAGCTGCGGCAGCTGGCCGTACTGCAGTTCGCTCATGCGGCCGAAATCCTGGCGCCGCTGCGCGGCTTCAAGTTCCAGCTTGACCTGCTCGATCTGCTCCTTGATGCGGGTCGTGCCCTGCAGCGCGGCCTTCTCCGACTTCCAGATTTCATCCAGGTCGGAGAACTCGCGCTCCAGCGTATCGATGTCGGCTTCCAGGTCGGCCAGGCGCTGGCGCGATGCCTCGTCCTTCTCCTTCTTCAGCATCTCGCGCTGGATCTTGAGCTGGATGAGGCGACGCTCCAGCCGGTCCAGTTCCTCCGGCTTGGAATCGATCTCCATGCGGATGCGCGACGCAGCCTCGTCCATCAGGTCGATGGCCTTGTCGGGCAGCTGGCGGTCGGCAATGTAGCGGTGCGACAGCGTGGCCGCGGCCACGATGGCCGGGTCGGTGATTTCCACGCCATGGTGCACCGCGTACTTTTCCTTCAGCCCACGCAGGATGGCGATGGTGTCTTCCACGCTGGGCTCGCCGACAAACACCTTCTGGAAGCGGCGCTCCAGCGCGGCGTCCTTCTCGATGTACTTGCGGTACTCATCCAGCGTGGTCGCGCCCACGCAATGCAGCTCGCCACGGGCCAGCGCGGGCTTGAGCATGTTGCCGGCGTCCATGGCACCGTCGGCCTTGCCCGCGCCCACCATGGTGTGCAGCTCATCGATGAACAGGATGATCTGGCCTTCGCTCTTGGACAGGTCGTTGAGCACGGCCTTGAGGCGTTCCTCGAACTCACCGCGGAACTTGGCACCGGCGATCAACGCGCCCATGTCCAGCGACAGCACGCGCTTGCCGCGCAGGCCCTCGGGCACTTCGTCGTTGATGATGCGCTGGGCCAGGCCCTCCACGATCGCGGTCTTGCCCACGCCCGGCTCGCCGATCAGCACCGGGTTGTTCTTGGTACGGCGCTGCAGCACCTGGATGGTGCGGCGGATCTCCTCGTCACGGCCGATCACCGGGTCCAGCTTGCCGCTCTCGGCACGCGCGGTGAGGTCGATGGTGTACTTCTCCAGCGCCTGGCGCTGTTCTTCTGCATTTTCAGACTGCACGCTTTCACCGCCGCGGATCTTGTCGATGGCCGCCGTGATGCGGGTCTTGTCGGCACCGGCGGCGCGCAGTGCCATGCCCAGTGTGCCGCCGTCGTCGACCGCAGCCAGCACGAACCACTCACTGGCGATGAACGCGTCGCCGTGCTGCTGGGCCAGCTTGTCGGTGTTGTTGAGCAGACGGTTGAGATCGTTGCCGATGGACAGGTTGCCTTCCTGCCCCGATACCTTGGGCAACGCCTCCATCGCCTCGTTGAGGCGCTCGCGCAGCACCGGCACGTTCACGCCGGCCTGGGCCAGCAGCGGGCGCGTGCTGCCGCCCTGCTGTTCCAGCAGCGCGGTGAAGACGTGCACCGGTTCGATGATGTTGTGGTCGCGGCCCACGGCCAGCGACTGCGCGTCCGCCAGCGCCTGCTGGAAACGCGAGGTGAGCTTGTCCATCCGCATGGTCAGATCCTCGATCAATTGCCGCTGGCCGAGCCAGCACTATCTGACAGATGCGGTTATGCAGGCGTGTTTCAAGGGGGGATGAGAACGCATTCAGCCGTCAGCCCACGTCGCGGTGACATTCCCCTCACGGCTGCTTGGCAGCGGATTCCGCAGGCTGGGGGCTCCCGCCACGGAGCACGCGCATGCACTACGAGCTTTACTATTGGACCGGCATCCAGGGCCGTGGCGAGTTCATCCGCCTGGCGTTGGAAGACGCGGGCGCAGCGTATACCGACATGGCCCGCGTGCACGGCGACAAGGTCATGCAGCCGTTCCTCGACGGCAAGGTCGAGGGACTGCGTCCGTTCGCGCCGCCGTTCCTGGTCAGCGGCCGGCAGGTGATCGCGCAGGTAGGCGCGATCCTGGCGCATCTCGGCCCCGAGCTGGGCCTGGTGCCGGAGGCCGCCTCACGTCGCGCGCAGGCGTTGCAGCTGCAGCTGACCATCGCCGACCTGGTGTCCGAGGTGCATGACACCCACCACCCGATTGCCGCCTCGCAGTACTACGAGCACCAGAAGCGGGAAGCGATGGCACGCGCCGCCTCCATGCGTGGCGAGCGGCTGCCCAAGTTCCTCGGCTGGTTCGAAAGCGTGCTGGAGGCCAATGGCGGGCTGCACCCGTTGCGCGAACACTCCTACGTGGATCTGTCGTTGTTCCAGCTGGTCAGCGGGCTGGACTACATGTTCCCGAAACGCATGCAGTCGCTACGGCCAACGCTGCCGTTGCTGCACGCATTGAAGGATCGGGTGGAGCGGCGGCCGAACATCGCCGCCTACCTGGCCTCAGAGCGCCGGTTGGCGTTCAACACCAACGGCATTTTCCGGCATTACCCGGCGCTGGATGCCGCGGATTGACAAGCGGATGCAACGTTTCCGGTTGGCGTAGTGCCGGCCGCTGGCCGGCTCCGCATCGACCTGTATCGCCTGGAGCCGGCCAGCGGCCGGGACGTCCTTGGGCGTCTGGGCCCGCTTGGAGCCGGCCAGCGGCCGGCACTACGCTGGGCGTCTGGGCCCGCTTGGAGCCGGCCAGCGGCCGGCACTACGCTGGGCGTCTGGGCCCGCTTGGAGCCGGCCAGCGGCCGGCACTACCGGGGGTCGGTTTTTTGCAGGGACAACAGGCCCAGCAGCGCGGCCAGCGCCACGTACGCGCCGGCGAACTGCCACATGATCAGCTTCGGCAGGCCGTCCAGCTGCCACGGCAGGTAGATGCCCCCGCGCGGATCGACAGAGTGGATCAACCCGAACAGGGTCAGCGCCGCCGCCACCAGCAGGATGCCGGAGGAGCGCAGCAGGCGTCCATCAATCATCGCCACCACCGCCGCGATCCACAGCATCGAGGTGATGATGAAGCCATTGCCCAGCGTGAAGATCACCGCCAGCTCCGGCAAACCGTGGCCGTCCAGCGTGGTGGTCATCGCAACGAGCTGCTCGGGCGGAATCCAGCCCGGCGCCTTGATCGCCAGCAGGTAAGCCACCGACGGCAGGAAGCCCAGCACCATGGCCCCGGCATGTTCGCGCGGCGTGGCCTGGAACGCTTGGGTGGTGATGTCGATGGCCACGTACACGATGATCGGGGCCAGCACCGCCAGCGGCAGCCACTGCACCAGGCCCGAGATCACGCCCAGCATGCCGCCGATGCCCACGAACAGGCCGGTCAGCAGCGTGTAACCACTGCGGGCACCCATGTGCTTGTACGCCGGCTGGCCGATATACGGGGTGGTCTGCGCCACGCCGCCGCACAGCCCGGCCACGAGCGTGGCCACCGCCTCCACCAGCAGGATGTCGCGGGTGCGGTAGTCATCGCCGGCCGCGCGGGCGCTTTCCGAGACGTTGATGCCGCCCACCACCATCAGCAGGCCGAACGGCAGCAGCAGCGGCAGGTAGGTGATGGCCGTGGGCAGGCCGTCGATGAAGCCCAGCGTCGGCCACGGCAGCACCACCTGCAGCGGCGTCCAGTCGGGCACCTTGAAGCCCGGCGCGCCCAGCCCGGCCAGGCCCAGTGCGTAATACAGCAGCGTGCCGAACACGAACGCGACCAGCACGCCCGGTGCGCGGATCGGCAGCTTGCGCTTGGCCACCAGCACGTACAGCAGCAGGCCCAGGGTCACGAAGCCGACCACGGGCGAGCGCAGCGTTTCCAGCAGCGGCAGGAAGCCCATCAGCACGATGGCGATGCCGGCGATGGAGCCCAGCAGCGACGCCCGCGGCAGCGCGCGGGTCACCGCCTCGCCGAAGAACGACAGCACGACCTTGAGCACGCCCATGATCACCAGCGAGGCCATGCCCAGCTGCCAGGTGGCGATGGCCGCGTCGTGCGGGGCCAGGCCGTTGGCCTTGAAGGCCAGGAACGCCGGGCCCAGCACCAGCAGGGCCATGCCGATGCTGGTGGGTGCGTCCAGCCCCAGCGGCATCGCGGTCACGTCGTCGCGGCCGGTGCGGATGGCCAGGCGCCGCGCCATCCACGTGTAGAGCACATTGCCGACCAGCACGCCGAAGGCGGTGCCGGGGAACATGCGGCCGAATACCACGTCCGGCGGGAACTGGAAGATGCCGACCAGTGCCATCGCGATGAAGCCGAGGATCGACAGATTGTCGACCACCAGGCCGAAGAAGCCGTTGAAGTCGCCGGCAACGAACCAGCGGGGGCGTCCGGAGACGGGAGCGGATGCAGGCATGCGAGGGGGCACGGGGGTGGGGGGTACCCGATGGTAGGCGTTCATTGCCCCGGGCAACAGACACACCGGTGGAACACCGACATACAGCGTAGTGCCGGCCGCTGGCCGGCTCCCCATGGACCGCGCATCACGCGACCCGTAGTGCCGGCCGCTGGCCGGCTCCCCAATGCACCCCCATCAAGCAACACGTAGTGCCGGCCGCTGGCCGGCTCCCCATGCACCCGCATCAAGCGACCCGTAGTGCCGGCCGCTGGCCGGCTCCCCATGCACCCCCATCAAGCAACACGTAGTGCCGGCCGCTGGCCGGCTCCATGCACCCCCATCAAGCAACAGGTAGTGCCGGCCGCTGGCCGGCTCCCCATGAACCCCGCATCACGTGGAGCCGGCCAGCGGCCGGCACTACGGTTTATTGAGGAAATTGTTCGCCAGCAGGGCGCGCACGTCCCCTACGCGACCGTGCAGCAGCGCCTTGGCCGCATACAGCGCGGTGCCGGCCACCTGCTTGGCCTCCACCTGCGGCGGCATCACCAGCTCGGTCGGGCTGGTATGCACGTCCAGCAGCGCCGGGCCTGGATGGGCCAGCACGTCCTGCACCGCCTGCTCCAGGTCCTCCGAACGGGTCACGGTGCGCCCGTAGAAGCCGATGACCTCCGCCAGGCGGCCGAAATCGGGGTTCTTCAGATCGGTGTAGTTATCCAGCAGGCCTTCCACCTTCTGCTCCAGCTCGACGAAGTTGAGCGAGCTGTTGTTGTAGACCACCACCTTGATCGGCAGGTTTTCCTGCACCGCCGTCAGCAGGTCACCGAGCAGCATCGCAATGCCACCGTCGCCCGACAGCGAGATCACCTGGCGGCCGGGATAGGCCTTCTGCAGGCCAAGCGCCTGCGGCATCGCATTGGCCATCGTGCCATGCAGCAGGCTGGTCAGGGTGCGGCGGCGACCGTTGACGCGGATGTGGCGCAGGATCCACACCATCGGCGAGCCACCGTCGGCGGTGAACAGCGCATCGTCGCTGGCATGGCGGTCGATCAGTGCGGTGAGGTGCTGCGGGTGGATCAGCGTGCCCTCACCCGGTTCCTCCTCCTTCGCACGGGTCGCCAGCGCCTTCTCCCGGTGACCGATGCATTCGTCCAGGAAGCTGCGATCCTCGCGCTCCGGCAGCAGTGGCAGCAGTGCCTCCAGGCTCGGCCCGATATCGCCCACCACCCCCAGCGTCACCGGGTGGCGGCGGCCAAGATGGCTGCCATCGCGATCCACCTGGATCAGCGTGGCCTTGTCCGGGTAATACTGGCCCCAGGCGAAATCGGCCCCGAGCAGCAGCAACGTGTCGCAGGCCATCAGCGTGTGGTAGCCCGACTCGATGCCGAAGATGCCGGTCATGCCCATGTTGTACGGGTTGTCGTACTCGACGAAATCCTTGGCCCGCGAGGTGTGCGCGATGGGTGCCTTGAGGCGGGCGCCCAACGCCACCAGCGCGTCGTGCGCATGCTCGCAGCCCGCGCCGGCGTAGATGCCCACGCGCTTACCCTCGCCGATCAGCGCGGCAATGCGCTGCAGTTCGTCATCGCTGGGGCGCAGCACCGGCTGGGCGTAGTGCACGGAGAACGGCCGGTCGTCTTTGACCTCCGCTTCGCTGATGTCGGCCGGCAGGATCACCACCGCCACGCCGCGCCGGCTGATCGCCGCCTGGCAGGCCAGCGCCACCACCCGCCGCGCTTGTTCCGGGTTGTAGACCTGTTCGCAGAACACGCTGCAGCTGGCGTACACCGCCTTGAAGTCCACTTCCTGCGGGAACTCCATGCCGAGCTCGGGGGTGACTACCTGGCTGGCGATCAGCACCAGCGGCGCGCGGTTTCGGTTGCTCTCGAAAATGCCGTTGATGAAGTGCAGCCCGCCCGGGCCACAGGAACCGGCGCAGGCCGTGAGCTGCCCGCTGATCAACGAATCGGCCCCGGCGGCAAACGCGGCCACCTCTTCATGGCGCACGTGCACCCAGTCGATGTCGCTGCGATGGAGGGCATCGGTGACATGGTTGAGGGTGTCACCGACGATGCCGTAACAGTGGCGCACACCGGCGGCCTGCAGGGTATCGACGACGATTTCGGCAACGCGCTTGCTCATGACGGCACTTCCACGCTCAGGGGGAAGTGCGAGCCTAGACCCGCGCAGGTGACACCGGCGTGCGATTCCGCGCGATTCATACCAAGGTAGGTACCGACCGTGGGTCGGTACGCCGTTTAGAACGACACCTCCACCGCCTGCTGCGCCCAAAGGACCGACTGGTGCTTGGTGGCCTGCTTCCATGCCAGGCGGATCGCCTCGATGTCCGCGCGGCGCTGCGGGGAGTTTTCGTGCAGCACTACCAGCACTTTGGTGCGCAGGCGGTTGGGCTCGGCGGCGCCGCGGAACAGCCACTGGCCGTAGGCATCGAACACGGTCAGGCCATCCGGGAAGCGCGGGGTGACCTCCTTGTCGAGGAACGCGCGCCACTGCGCCTCGGTGATGGCGTCGGTCTGCTCGCGCGCGGACGCACCGCTCTCTTCGCCCACGCCGAAGTAGAGCTCGCTGCGCACCCAGCCGGCGGCGGCGTCCGGGCGGGCGGCGTCGCCCTGCAGGCTGGCGGTGGTTGACGTGGTGGCGGGCTGGGCCTGATGGGCAAGCGGGGCGGTGGTTGCGCAGCCGCTTACGGCCAACAGCACGGCGAGCAGCAGGGGATGGGACTTCATGTTGCGGGTATCTCCGGGGGCGGTTGGGGCTGCGTGGGACACGCATGGCGTGTCGCTACCTTAGGGACATCGGCCGCCAGCATAGATGCCGAACGGCTATGAGCTGATGCCCCGGCGTACTGGGACTTGCATCACAAGGCCCCGTCACGCCAAGATAATATATCGCTTCATCCGGATGGATTGGTACATACATATCCAACCCTCCCCTCCCCCCTCGTCGTTCTGCTGGAGCCTGCATGTCCCGTCCGTCCGCGTCGCGCCTTGGCCTTGCCATTGCTTTGGTCCTTTCCTCCCCTCTGCTGGCCCAGGACCTTCACGCGCAGGACGCGCCCGCCACCGCCACCACGCTGGACACGGTGATCGTCACCGGTACCCGCGCGATCGACCGCACCGTGCTGGAGTCGACCTCGCCGGTGGACGTGTTGACCGCCGAGGACATCCGCCGCGCCGGCGTGGTCAATGGCGAGCTGGGCAGCGCGCTGCAGGCACTGCTGCCATCGTTCAACTTCCCGCGCCAGTCCAACTCCGGCGGTGCCGACCACGTCCGTGCCGCCCAGCTGCGCGGGCTCTCGCCCGACCAGGTGCTGGTGCTCGTGAACGGCAAGCGCCGCCACACCAGTGCGCTGGTCAACGCCGACAGCAAGATCGGCAAGGGCACCACGCCCGTCGATTTCAATTCCATCCCGGTCAGCGCGATCAAGCGCATCGAAGTCCTGCGTGACGGTGCCGGCGCGCTGTACGGCTCGGATGCGGTCGCCGGGGTGATCAACGTGATCCTCGACGATGCGCCCGAAGGTGGTGCCATCGAAGCCAGCTTCGGCGCCCACCACACCGATCTGGAGCCGATCGACCGCACCATCACCGACGGCCAGACCAGCTTCGTCAGCGCCAAGGTGGGTACCGCGCTGGGCGAAGATGGCGGCTTCCTGCGCGTCGGCCTGGAGCTGAAGAACCGCGAAGGCACCAATCGCGCCGGCTTCGACCAGATTCCGCCGTGGGACCAGAGCGATGCCAACCTGGCCCTGCAGGGACAGCGCAACTACGTGCTCGGCGATGGCAGCACGAAGGACCTCAATGCGTGGATCAACACCGAACTGCCGTTCGGTGAAACGTCCAAGTTCTATTTCTTCAGCACCTTCAACCAGCGCGACAGCGAAGGCGCCAACTACTTCCGTTACCCGGACAGCGACGCCAACTGGACCCAGATCTATCCCAACGGTTACCGCCCGATCTCCGAGGGCGAGAACCGCGACGTGCAGGCCGTGGCCGGTGCCAAGGGCCAGTGGGGCGAGTGGAATTACGACGCCAGCCTGGACTACGGTTTCAATGCGTTCACCTATCGCCTGCGCAACTCGCTCAACGCCTCGCTGGGCCCCACCAGCCCCACCACGTTCAAGACCGGCGACTACCGCAATGAACTGACCGTGGGGAACTTCGATCTCGGCCGGGTGTTCACCCAGGGCAACAACAGCCACAGCCTGGGTCTGGGCGTCGAAGCGCGCCGCGACCACTTCCAGACCCGCCCGGGCGATCCGGCCAGCTACGCGGCCGGCCCCTACACCGACCGCCCGACCGGTTCGCAGGCCGGTGGTGGCCTGACCCCGCAGGACGCCACCTCGCTGACCCGCGACGTGGCCAGCGCCTATGCCAGCCTGTCCAGCCAGTTCGGCGAGCACTTCTCCAGCGACGTCGCGGCCCGTTACGAGCACAGCGACGACTACGGCGGCGAGCTGACCGGCAAGCTCGGCCTGCGCTACGAGTTCACCCCGGCGTTCGCGCTGCGTGGCGCGGTGTCCAACAACTTCCGCGCTCCGTCGCTGGCGCAGATCGGCTACGAATCCACCTCTACCGGCTACAACGCCGCTGGCCAGCTGGTCCAAGGCCGCGTGCTCTCGGTGAACAATCCGATCGCGCGCGCACTGGGCGCCAGCGACCTCAAGCCGGAGAAGTCGCTCAACACCAGCCTGGGCTTCACCAGCCGCATCGGCGAGCACTTCGATCTGTCGCTGGACTTCTACCAGATCGACATCGATGACCGCATTGCACTGTCCGAAAGCATCACCGGCGACGCACTCACCGACACCGTGCTGCAGCAGTTCGGCGTGAGCGGCCTGCAGAGCGCCAGCTTCTTCGTCAATGCTGCCGACACCCGCACGCGCGGCGCCGAACTGGTGACCAACTGGCGCCAGGCGCTGGGCGATGGCCAGCTGCTGCTGACCGGCACCTATGCGTACAACAAGACCACGCTGAAGAACGTGCTGCCCACGCCGGCGCGCCTGCTCGCACTCGATCCGGATTACGTGCTCTTCGGCGTGGAAGAGACCAACACGCTCACCGACGCCACCCCGCGTACGCGGGCGCAGCTGGCCGCCAGCTGGGCCAACGACCGCTGGACGCTGAGCAGCCGTGTCAGCCGGTACGGCAGCGTGACGCGTGTGTTCAACTTCGGTGACGGTTTCGTGCCGCGCCAGACCTATGGTGCCGAATGGCAGCTGGATGCCGAGGTCGAGTACCGCATCACCCCGCAGTGGAGCGTGGCGCTGGGTGGGCAGAACCTGACCGACAATTATTCGGATCTTTCCAACGAGGACATCTACTATTACGGCAACCTGCCGTATGACGTGCTGTCTCCGATTGGCAGCAATGGTGCCTATTACTACGGGCGCGTTCGCTACACGTTCTAGGATGCGTGCGGACCAGCGGTCCGCCGCCGTCGGTGTGCAGGCGTCGCCCGACCGTTGGTCGGGCGACGCCGCACTCCGCCCCGTGCGCGTGACGACCCACGGTCGTTACCTGCCGCGCATCTGCGTGTGAACGCCGTTACCCGGCGATCACATACGCGGTGGCATGTTGGCGACCATGGCCAACGACTTCCCCCAACGTCCGCCGCCACCACTGCTGGACGATGCGTGCGCGCTGTTCCTGGACGTGGATGGCACCCTGATCGAATTCGCCGAGAATCCCGAGGCGGTCACCCTGCTGCCGGAGGTGCGTGAAGCCATCGGGCGCATCAGCGATCGCCTGGAGGGTGCGGTAGCACTCATCAGCGGGCGCCCGCTGGAGCAGCTGGACCGGCTGTTCGCCCCGCTCCACCTGCCAGCCGCCGGCCTGCACGGACACCAGGTGCGCGGCTTCGCCGGGCAGACCCACGCGGTCAACGCCGACCACGATGACACCACCAGCGAGTGGCTGCACGCCGTGCACCAGCAGGCCATGCGATTCGCACACGGCCATCCGGGCGTGCTGGTCGAAGACAAGGGCCACAGCCTGGCCCTGCACTGGCGTGGCGCGCCGCATGCCGCGCGTGATGTCCAGGCGTTCGCCGAACGGCATATCCGCGGCCATGGCGGCTACCGTCTGCAGCCGGGCGACCACGTGGTGGAATTCGTTCCCGAAGGCACCGACAAGGGTCGCGCCATCCGCCAGCTGATGCAGCAGTCGCCGTTCCGTGGCCGCATTCCGGTCTTCCTCGGCGACGACCTCACCGACGAATACGGTTTCGACGCGGCCAACACGCTGCACGGCTGGAGTGTCCTGGTGGGCGAGCGCGAGCCCAGCGCGGCCGTGTTCGCCCTGCCGCACGTGCACACCGTACATGGCTGGCTGCGCGAAAACGCCTACTGATGTCTGAGAGAACCACGCACCATGACTGAACCCAATCTGGACCTTGGCGTCGTTGGCAACGGCAGCTTCGGCGCACTCATCGACCGCAACGCGCGGGTCGTATGGAGCTGCCTGCCCACCTTCGACGGCGACCCGACCTTCTGCGCGCTGCTCCAGCCCAACCAGCAGACCGGTGGCGATTTCGCCATCGAACTGGAAGACATGGTCAGCAGCGAGCAGGCCTACCTGACCAACACCGCGATCCTGCGCACCGTGCTGCACGACAAGCACGGCGGCTCGCTGGAGATCATCGATTTCGCCCCGCGCTGGCGCCAGAACGACCGCTTCTACCGTCCCGTCAGCCTGATCCGGCAGGTGCGACCGCTGTCCGGCACCCCGCGCATCATCGTGCGCGCGCGGCCGCTGGCCGACTGGGGCGCGCGCGTGCCCGACGCCACCTGGGGCAGCAACCACATCCGCTGGGTGCTGCCGGACCATGTGCTGCGCCTGACCACCGATGTGCCGTTGCGCTTCGTGCGTGACGAACTGCCATTCGTGCTCAACCATCCGGTGCACCTGGTGCTGGGCGTGGACGAATCGCTCAACCGCTCGCTGAGCGGCTACGTGCAGGAATCGTTCCAGCGCACGCGCGACTACTGGCGCGAATGGGTGCGCTACCTGTCCATTCCGCTGGAGTGGCAGGACGCGGTGATCCGCAGTGCGATCACGTTGAAACTGTGCCAGTACGAAGACAGCGGCGCGATCATCGCGGCAATGACCACCTCGATCCCCGAGGCACCCGGCAGCATCCGCAACTGGGACTACCGCTATTGCTGGCTGCGTGACGCGGCCTTCGTCGTACGCACGTTGAACCGCCTCGGTGCCACCCGCACCATGGAACAGTTCCTCGGCTACATCTTCAACCTCGCCACGGCCGACGGCAGCCTGCAGCCGCTGTACGGCATCGGCTTCGAGGCGAAGCTGGAAGAGAGCGAGGTGGCCTCGCTGGACGGCTACCGCGGCATGGGCCCGGTGCGGCGCGGCAACCTGGCCTGGGTACAGCGCCAGCACGACGTGTACGGCAGCGTGGTGCTTGCCTCCACCCAGCTGTTCTTCGACCGCCGCCTGCAGGACCCCGGCGACAGCCATACCTTCGCGCGGCTGGAGCCGCTGGGCGAGCAGGCGTTCGCCCTGCACGACGTGCCCGATGCCGGGCTGTGGGAATTCCGCGGCCGCACCGAAGTGCATACCTACACCAGCGCGATGTGCTGGGCCGCGTGCGACCGCCTGTGCAAGATCGCGGTGCGGCTGAAGCTGGACCACCGCGCGGAGTACTGGCGCGACCGCGCCAACACCATCCATGCACGGATCATGCGCGAGTCCTGGAGCGAGGAACTGGGCCACTTCACCGATACCTACGGTGGCCATCGTCTGGATGCCTCGTTGCTGCTGCTGGCCGACATCGGCTTCATCGCCGCTGACGATGCGCGCTTCGTGGCCACCGTCGAAGCGATCGGCCGCGACCTCAAGCATGGCAACGCGCTGTACCGCTATGTGGCCCCGGACGATTTCGGCGAGCCGGAAACCAGCTTCACCATCTGCACGTTCTGGTACATCGATGCGCTGGCCGCGATCGGCCGCATCGACGAGGCGCGCGACATGTTCGAGACGCTGCTCGAACGCCGCAACCACCTCGGCCTGCTCTCCGAGGACCTGGCCTTCGACAACGGCGAGGCGTGGGGCAACTTCCCGCAGACCTACTCGCACGTGGGCCTGGTGACGGCGGCCATGCGCCTGTCGCGCAGCTGGCAGGAGGCGTCATGAGCCGTCTGGTGGTGGTATCCAACCGGGTGGCCGCGCCAGGTGTCGCCGCACCCGGCGGGCTGGCGGTGGGCCTGCTGGCTGCATTGAAGGAACGCGGCGGGCTGTGGTTCGGCTGGAGCGGCAAATCGGTGCGCGACCCCAGCGGCAGCCTGCACGAGCAGACCGAGGGTGACATCCGCTACGTCACCATGGACCTGAACAAGCGTGACGTCGATGGCTACTACAACGGCTTCGCCAATCGCACGCTGTGGCCGCTGCTGCACTTCCGCCTGGACCTGGTGGACTACGACCGTGCCACCCGCGAGACGTACCGCCGCGTCAATGCGCTGTTCGCCGAGAAGCTGGCGCCGCTGCTGCGCGAAGACGACATCGTCTGGATCCACGACTACCACCTGATCCCGCTGGCGTCGCTGCTGCGCGAGCGTGGCATCGGCTGCCGCATCGGCTTCTTCCTGCACGTGCCGATGCCCTCGGCCGACCTGCTTCAGGCGATGCCCGACCACCTGCGCCTGTTCTCCAGCCTGTATGCCTACGATCTGGTCGGCTTCCAGACCCAGCGCGATGCCGACCGGTTCCAGTCCTACGTGCGCCTGTTCGGCGGCGGCCGCGCCTTGGCCGACGGCATGCTCGAAGCGCCCGGCGGGCGTCGCTTCCGTGCGGCGGCCTTTCCGATCGGCATTGATACCGCGCACATCGAACGCCAGGCCAAAGCCGGTGCCAACAAGCCGGCCGTGCGTGACCTGCGCAACAGCCTGCGCAACCGCCAGCTGGCCATCGGCGTGGACCGGCTGGACTACTCCAAGGGGCTGCCCGAGCGCTTCCAGGGCTTCGAACGCTACCTGCAGCGCCACCCCGATCAGCGCGGCAGCCTGACCTACCTGCAGATCGCGCCGGTCTCGCGCGGCGATGTCACCGAGTACCGGCAGCTGCGCAGCCAGCTGGAACAGATCGCCGGCCACATCAACGGCGGGTATGCCGAGCCGGACTGGACCCCGCTGCGCTACGTCAACCAGAACTTCGCCCATGCCACGCTCACCGGCTTCTACCGCGCCGCCGCCGTGGGGCTGGTGACGCCGCTGCGCGACGGCATGAACCTGGTGGCCAAGGAATACGTGGCCTCGCAGGACCCGGAGAATCCCGGCGTGCTGGTGCTTTCGCTGCTGGCCGGGGCCGCCGATGAAATGAAGCAGGCGCTGCTGGTGAACCCCCACGACCTGGACGGCGTGGCCGATGCCATCGCCACTGCGGCCACGATGCCGCTGCGCAAACGCGTGGAACGCTGGCAGGCGATGATGGAACACCTGCGCACCTACGACATCAACCACTGGCGGCAGTCCTATCTGGATGCCTTGGAAAGCGGCTGATTACGACAGCCCTGTGATCGCGCGTGATGTCGCGATCACCACCTTTTCGCCGCTGCGCTGCGCATCAATCGCGTTGCTGCAGTGCGTTTAGGAACGTGTCGCTTTAGACACCATGCGAATGCAAAGCCCACCTGTGACAAGACGCCTGTTTGATAGGCGTCCTAGATGGTTGTAGCGGCCCGCAGATTCGTAACCTTCGGCCGCTGCAACTTTCATTTCGCATTGACAGGTCCTCACGACATTGACCCCGCAGAGCCCATGCATGCCGCATGGGGCGACCTGCGCAGGCCTGCCTGCGCGGTCCTGAATCCGGGAATCCGATTGATGTCACTGCTGGACCGATACATTGAAAACACCGCCCTGCACATGGGCCTGGGGCACCGCGCGCGCAACCTGATCGAGGTCCTGGTCGATTACATCCGCAGCCTGCCCGACGGCGTGCACGGCCTGCGCCGGCGCTTCGACGCGGTCGGCCTGGGCGCGGAATTCCCGTCTACCGGCCGGCCCCACCGCCTGCTCGCCAGCCAGCTCGAATCTGCGATCGGACGCGGCGAACTGGCCGTGCTGGCCCGCCGCGCCGCCTTCCCCACCGGCATGTTCGCGGTGGTCGCCGCCGACCTGCTGCCGGGCCTGCTCGACGTGATGGAACAGGATGCACGGCGTGTGCAGTCGCTGGAGGCAGCTGCGCGCACCCGGCGCACTGGCCCTGCGCCGGTGCCGAGCGCGGTGCGTGGCAGCGTGCTGCGCGGGCTGTCGTGGGTGCTGGTGGCCGGTGCCCTGCTGTGCCTGACCGGCTGGATCCACCAGAAGACCCGGGTCATTCCCGCCGGCACGACGGCGGCCGAGCGGCAGACATCGCCGCGGCTGTCGCTGGTCAATCATGGCGGGATCATCGATGTCCGCGGCCGCCTGCCGGGCGAGGCAGACCGGCGCAAGGTCTGGAGCGCGCTGGTCGGGCAGTACGGCCAGGCGCGGGTAAGCGGCGACATCCAGCGCGATCCGCATGCGCAGGCACCGCGCTGGCTGGACCGGCTGCTGACACTCACCCCGGTGCTGCGTCATCCGGGCCTGTCGCTGTCCTTCAGCGGTGACACCCTGCACGTGGACATGTCGGGGCTGCCGGACGCCGACCGCGTGGCCGTCTCCGAGACGCTGCGGCGTGGCTTCGGCCATCTGCACGTCACCGGGCTGTGGGACCCGGGCCGGGTCGCGCTGGCGCGGCTTCCCGCCACCCCGGAACCCAGCCGGCTGGTGGACGCGCTGAACCAGGGCGCGATCCGCTTCGAACACAAGTCGCCGGTGGTGCGTGCCGACGGCATGGACATGCTGCGCGCCAGCGCCTTGGCGATCCGTGCCGCCGACCCCGCGCTGCGCCTGGAAGTGGCCAGCCACACCGACAGCCTGGGCACCGCGGACAGCAACCTGCGCCTGAGCCAGCAGCGTGCCGAGGCCGTGGTGGCCGAACTGCAGGCGCTGGGCGTGCCGTCCAGTGCGCTGGTCCCACGCGGGTATGGCGAAGAGCAGCCGGTGGCCGACAACCGCCTGGAAGCCGGCCGCGAACGCAACCGGCGGATCGAGTATTCCGTGTTGGAGTGATCGACGGGGTGCCACGCTGGGCGGATCGCGCACCCGATCAGCGTAGCGCCACGCCATGCGCGGCTTCGCGGTGATCGGCACGCCCCTTGTCTCTCAATCGAGGAAGCGTCCCACCTGCCTGGGCGCCGGCAGCGCGCACACGTCATGCCGGCCGAACCAGCGATAACGGTTGCGTGCCAGCGTCCGGTAGGCGCGGTCGCGCCAGGTCCGTGGCACCAGCCGCAGCAGGCGGGCCAACCGCCAGGCACCGCCCAGACCGGCCAGCACCTGCACGATGGCGTCGGTATCGGACCAGGCGCGGCCCTGCTCGACCAGCAGGAACGACAGCGGGTCGTCGGGGTCCAGCCCATGCTCCTGAAGCAGGGCCCGGCCCTGCACGCCCTGCATGGCCGCGAAGCGGTAGCGGCCGCGGTGATCGAAACGCAGCAGGAAGCGCACCCAGCGGCTGCACAGGGCGCAGACGCCGTCGAACACGATCACCGGTCCGCCCGCCGTGTTCACCCTGCGATCCAGGCCAGGGTCGCCATGCGGCCGGTGCGACGGTCGCGGCGGTGCGAATAGAACCGCTGCGGGTCGGCGATGCTGCACCACTGCCCGCCGCTGATCGCGGCCGGGTCCAGCCCCGCACCGACCAGGCGCCGGCGGGCCAGCGCATACAGGTCGACCTTCCAATGCCCCGGCCGGGTGGCGCTGAACGCCGCGGCCGCCGCCGCGTCGCGGTCGACAAACGCGGTGAACACGTCTTCGCCGATCTCATAGTGGGCCGGGCCGGCGGCCGGGCCCAACCAGGCCTGCAGCGACGCAGGCTCGGCGTGCATGGCCGCCACGGTCGCCTCCAGCATGCCGTCGGCCAGCCCGCGCCAACCGGCGTGCGCCGCCCCGATCTCACTGCCATCGCGGGCGGCAATCACCACCGGCAGACAATCGGCGGTGAGGATGGCCAGGACCACGCCGGGCACCGAGGTGACCGCCGCGTCCGCCGTCGGCTCGCTGTCCAGTCCGCTGGTGCCGGGCGCGGCGTCGAAACGCAGCACCTCGGTGCCGTGCACCTGGCGCAGCCAGTGCGGGGCCGACGGCAACGCCAGGCCGGCCTGCAGCAGGTCGCGGTTGTGCTGCACCTGGGCCGGGTCGTCGCCATCGGCGGCGTGGCGGTTGCCCATGTTGAACTGGTCGAACGGCGCGCGCGAACCGCCTGCGCCGAAGCGCAGGGTGGTCAGCGCGTGCACGCCGGGCGGCGCCGGCCAGTCGGCTGCCAGCACCGGCACCTGCGCAGGTGCGGCGTCGGGCGGCGGGTGCGGCAGCGAGGTCACCATCAGCGGCGACCACGCTCCAGTTCGGCGAAACGCTTGCTGTCCTCGCGCAGCGCCTCCAGCAGTGCCAGCATGTCGGCCGGCACCGGCGCGCTGTTGCGGATCGGCTCACCGGTGATCGGGTGCGCGAATTCCAGCGTCTCGGCGTGCAGCGCCTGGCGCTTGAAGCTGCGCAGCTGCGCCACCAGGTCGTCGGTGGCGCCCTTGGGCAGCTTCAACGCGCCGCCGTACAGCGAATCGCCCACGATGGCATGCTTGAGGTGCGCCATGTGCACGCGGATCTGGTGGGTACGCCCGGTCTCCAGGCGGCATTCCAGGGCGGTGTGCGCGCGGAAGCGCTCGCGCAGGCGGTAATGGGTCACCGCGTCCTTGCCATCCTCGCGCACGGCCATGCGGATGCGATCGCGCGGGTGGCGGTCGATCGCCGCATCGGCGGTGCCGCCGGAGACCAGTGCGCCCACCACCACCGCCAGGTACTGGCGGTGCACGTTGCGCGCCGCCAGCTGTTCCACCAGCGCGGTCTGCGCCTGGATCGTGCGCGCCACCACCATCACGCCGCTGGTGTCCTTGTCGAGCCGGTGCACGATGCCGGCGCGCGGCAACACCGACAGTCCCGGATCGCGGAACAGCAGCGCGTTGACCAGGGTCCCGGTCGGGTTGCCCGCGCCCGGGTGCACCACCAGGCCCACCGGCTTGTTGATGACGAACACGTGCTCATCCTCGTACAGGATGTCCAGCGGGATGTCTTCGGGCTCGGCATGGGTCTGGGTGTCGAGCACGACATGCAGGCTGGCCACTTCGCCGCCGCGGACCGGGGCGCGGCCGCGCACGGGCTCGCCGTCCAGCAGGACGTCGCCCGACTTGATCCACTCGGTCAGCTTGGATCGGGAGAATTCGGGGAACAGTTCGGCCAGGACGGCGTCGAAGCGCCGTCCGGCGGCGGTGTCAGGCACGATGGCCTGGCGGGTGGATTCGGATTCAGAAGCGTTATCGGACATGGGGAGCACACCGCAGGGAGACAATTTTGGGGTCCGGTCGACCAGTTTCAGTCGCGGGACAGGCCACTAGGCTATCATCGACCCTTCGTATTCCAGCCGCGTCCCGCCCAGACCCCATGATCCGACGCTCTTCCCTGCTGTCCGCGCCCGTCCGCACCGCGGCCCTGATGCTGGTCCTGGCCCTCGTCTCCACCGGTTGCCACCGTGGCGCCAAGGGTGACAACCCCGAGGAAGGCCAGCCGGTCGAACAGATCTATGAAAAGAGCCACGGCCTGATGCAGAAGGGCAACTGGAGTGGGGCGGAAGCCACCTTCCGTCGCCTCATCGCCCAGTACCCGTATGGTCCGTACACCGAGCAGGCGATGATCGAAACCGCCTACGCGCAGTACAAGGCCGGCAAGCACGATGACGCGGTGTCCAGCATCGACCGCTTCATCCGTACCTACCCGACCCACCGCAACATCGCCTACATGTACTACCTGCGCGGGCTGGCCAACGGCAACCGCAATACGGTATTCCTGCGCCGCGTATGGTCGCTGGACCCGAGCCGCCGTGACCTGTCCACCCCGCGCCAGGCCTACGCCGACTTCAACATCGTGGTCGAGCGCTATCCCAACAGCCGCTACGCGCCCGACGCGCGCCAGCGCATGCTGGAGCTGCGCGACGTGTTCGCCCAGCACGAGCTGGACAACGCCCTGTACTACCTGCGCCGCGACGCCTGGGTGTCGGCCGCCGGCCGCGCCAACTACCTGCTGGAGACCTACCCGCAGAGCGCCTTCCAGTACGACGCGGTGGCCACCCTGGGTGAGGCCTATACCCACCTGGGCAACAAGGTCCTCGCCGACGACGCCCGCCGCGTGCTGGAGCTGAACCAGCCCGACCACCCCTGGCTGCAGGGCGACTGGCCGAACTACCCGTGGATGATCCGCAAGCTGAACCCGTTCGCCGGCGAGAAGTCCGCCAGCACCGGTGAGCGCAATGCGACGTTGAATCGCCGCTGATACAGCGCGGTGTTGATGCAGAAAGGGTCCCGCGAGGGACCCTTTTCTGTTTCGCTGTCGAGCCGGGCCCTGCCCGGCTGCTTCCGCTCAGTCGAAGCTGAGCCCAGACGCCTTGATGACCGCAGCAAGCACCGTTGCCGACGGCGGTACCGGCGCTTCCGGCCGAACCGCGGAAACGCCAAGCTGGTAGTTCGACCAGGCGCCAGGGTGTTCAAGCAGGCGGATCACGTCGTCCAGCGTCTCTCGCGGGATGACGGCGCTGATCTCAGGCACGGACAGTGCCGCCTCCCAGAAGCGGGTCATTTCGCCGGTGGAGAAGCGCGTTGCACTGCCCTCCTCCGCAAATTGCTTGAGCACCAGCGCGTCCTTCACCACGCCTGTCGAGCCGCCATCGGGCTGTGCCACCCGCCTCGGTGGGCTACCGCCATCCTCGCGTCGAGTCTGCACCCGGTAGCTCTGCGCTTTCCCGCCCACGACGGTAGCCAAAGAACCGTATTCAACCCGCTGATAGTCCGGGACAACCTCCGCACGTTCATAGTCCGGTACAGGTTCATAGTCCGGCGCAGGTAGGGACGGCTTGAGTATTGATCTGACAGTCTCAGGATCAGCCTCGCGCTCAGATTTCGGCTTGGAGGTGCTCTTGGTGACGAGTGACGGCGCCTCGTCATCGTAGTCCGGCTCAGGGTCCACGTTGGAGTCAGCGTCAGGCGTCGTGTGTGTGACCGGTGACGACACATCATTGGGGGAAGCGATGCTCAGTCCAGTCTCTGGTTGATCATAGTCTGGCGTCGGAACCGGGCGAGTATCAGCGGGCCACTGAGCCACCGCAGCCTGCTTGTTCGGCTGAGAATCCGGGCGCGCAATGGGAGTCGGCGTCCGGGCCTCGGCCATCTGTACACCCGGGACAGGCAGTTGCTTCAGGAATTCAATCGCAAGCTGCTTCAGGCGAGGCGAACGGAGACCATCAAGCTCGCCGGTGATCTCCTTTTGCAGGCCGCGAGCACCGCCCAACTGCTTGAACTGACCATTGAATATCTCCGTCAGCTTCATCACGGTGACTTTCGACGGCTCGTAGCTTTCTGACTTTTCGGCTTTGCACGCCAGCGCCTGGCCGAACGTATGGAACCTGGTGTTGATGATGGTGGACACGGGGGAGGCCCAATAACAGAGAGTCCGGCACTCTAGGTCCAGACCCTCCCCACCACTTTCAAGAACGCATCAAGGGCGTGTTGTACGCCCCGCCCCGCTGTAGATCATTCAGCCCTTGTAGCCGTTGCTGATCGGGTAGCGCCGCTCGCGGCCGAACGCGCGGCGCGAGACCTTCGGGCCCGGTGCGGCCTGGTGGCGCTTCCACTCGCTGGTGCGCACCAGGCGCAGCACGCGGTCCACCACCTCGGCGGCGTAGCCGGCGGCGACGATTTCCTCGCGTGACTGCTCCTGGTCCACGTAGCGGTACAGGATGCCGTCCAACACATCGTAGGCCGGCAGCGAATCCTGGTCGGTCTGGTTGGCGCGCAGCTCGGCCGATGGCGGACGTGAGATCACCGCTGGCGGAATCACCGGGGCACCGCCCACGGTATTGCGCCACTTGGACAGACCGAACACCTCGGTCTTGTACAGGTCCTTCAACGGCGCGTAGCCGCCGCACATGTCGCCGTAGATCGTGGCGTAGCCGACCGCGTACTCGCTCTTGTTGCCGGTGGTAAGCAGCAGCCCGCCGAACTTGTTGGACAGCGCCATCAGGATCACGCCGCGCGCGCGCGACTGCAGGTTTTCCTCGGTCACATCGGCCGGCTGGCCTTCGAACATCGGGCCCAATGCGGTCATCAAGCCTTCGAACACCGGTTCGATCGATACCGCTTCCAGTTTCACGCCCAGCGCGCGGCACTGCTCGGCGGCGAGGTCGTTGGACATGCCGGCGGTGTAGCGCGACGGCAGCCGTACCGCGGTGACGTTGTCCGCACCCAGCGCGTCCACCGCCATGGCCAGCACCAGCGCCGAATCGATGCCGCCGGACAGGCCCAACCACACCTTCTTGAAACCGTTCTTGCCGCAATAATCCTTGATGCCGCGCGTGACCGCGCGCCACGCCAGCGCGTCCATGCTTTCATCGCCGTCGTCGATCCACTCCAGCGGCTGGAAGCGGCGCGTCGGTGCGTCGTAGTCCACCACCAGCCACTGGTCGGTGAATGCGGCGGCGGCCGGATGCACCGTGCCGTCGCCATCGGCCACGACCGAGGCGCCATCGAAGGTGAGCGCGTCCTGCCCGCCGACCATGTTGAGGTAGACGATGGCCGCGCCGCTTTCGCGGGTGCGCTCGGCCAGCAGTGCATCGCGCTGGGCATGCTTGCCGCGTTCGTAGGGCGATGCATTGGGCACCACCACCAGCTGCGCGCCTTCGCGCACGGTGTCGGCCAGCGGCTCGGCGAACCACAGATCCTCACAGACCAGCACGCCCACCGGCACGCCCTTCAGCTCGAACACGCAGCTGCCACCGTCGGGGTCCACGTCGAAGTAGCGGCGCTCGTCGAATACCGCGTAGTTGGGCAGCTCGCGCTTGCGGTACGTGTGCTCGACGCGGCCCCCGCGCAGCACGCTGGCGGCGTTGTACACGACGGCACCTGCGGCTTGCGGCCACCCCACCACGGCGGTGATGCCCTGGGTGCTTTCGGCAATGCGGGTCAGGGCCTGCTGGCAGTCGTACAGGAAGCCGGGGCGCAGCAGCAGGTCTTCCGGCGGATAGCCGCTGATGGCCAGTTCCGGGAACACCACCAGCTCGGCGCCGTATTCATCGCGCGCCTCGGCGATCATCGCGATGATGGTGTCGGTGTTCTGCGCCACGGCGCCTACCGGGAAATCAAACTGCGCCATCGCGATGCGGATCGACGTCATGGGGTAAAGCCTGTGGTTGCGATGGGGCATTGTAGGCGTTTCGCGGCAATGATCGGCCGCGTAGTGCCGGCCGCTGGCCGGCTCCCCGCGGCGTCTGATCGGCCATGTAGTGCCGGCCGCTGGCCGGCTCCCCGCGGCATCTGATCGGCCATGTAGTGCCGGCCGCTGGCCGGCTCCCCGCGGTGTCTGATCGGCCACGTAGTGCCGGCCGCTGGCCGGCTCCCCGCGGTGTCTGGCGGCATCCTGGGGAGCCGGCCAGCGGCCGGCACTACCTTGGGGCGGGCGGCATCCTGGGGAGCCGGCCAGCGGCCGGCACTACCTTGGGGCGGGCGGCATCTTGGGGAGCCGGCCAGCGGCCGGCACTACCTTGGGGCGGGCGGCACCTTGAGGAGCCGGCCAGCGGCCGGCACTACCTTGGGGCGGGCGGCATCCTGGGGAGCCGGCCAGCGGCCGGCACTACCTTGGGGCGGGCGGCATCTTGGGGAGCCGGCCAGCGGCCGGCACTACGCTTGAAAGCAGAAAAGCCGCCCTTGTGGGGCGGCTTTTCCTTTGCCGACTAACAGTCGGCGCTACGCGTTGTCGGCCGCGTTGCGGCCGGCGCGCTTATTTCACCAGCTTGGCGATGGCAGCGCCCAGGTCGCCCGGCGAGCGGACGGTGACCACACCGGCAGCTTCCATGGCGGCGAACTTGCCTTCAGCAGTGCCCTTGCCGCCCGATGCGATCGCACCGGCGTGGCCCATGCGCTTGCCGGCCGGAGCCGACGCGCCGGCGATGAAGCCAACCACCGGCTTCTTCACGAACTGCTTGATGTACTCCGCACCGGCTTCCTCGGCGTCGCCGCCGATTTCGCCGACCATGATGATGCCTTCGGTCTGCGGGTCTTCGTTGAACAGCTTGAGGCAGTCAACGAAGTTCAGGCCGTTGATCGGGTCGCCACCGATGCCGATGCAGGTGGACTGGCCCAGGCCCACTTCCGTGGTCTGCTTGACCGCTTCATAGGTCAGGGTGCCCGAACGCGACACGATGCCGATCTTGCCCGGCTTGTGGATGTGGCCCGGCATGATGCCGATCTTGCACTCGCCCGGGGTGATCACACCGGGGCAGTTCGGACCAACCAGCACGGTGTCCGGATGGGCACGGGTCAGCACGTTCTTCACGCGCAGCATGTCCAGCACCGGAATGCCTTCGGTGATGCACACGATGACCTTGATGCCGGCAGCAGCGGCTTCCAGGATCGCATCGGCCGCGTACGGCGGCGGCACGTAGATGACCGAGGCATTCGCGCCGGTGCTCTTCACGGCGTCGGCAACGGTGTTGAAGACCGGCAGGTCGATGTGGGTCGTGCCGCCCTTGCCCGGGGTCACGCCGCCAACAACCTGGGTGCCGTACTCGATCATCTGAGTGGCGTGGAAGGTGCCCTGCTGGCCGGTGAAGCCCTGCACGATCACCTTGGTGTTCTTGTTAATCAAAACGGACATGTCTTGAAGTCCTTCGTAAATTATTTGGACCGGCTTCGGATGGGATGACATCGCCCATTGGTCGATGTCCGTACCGCATGCCACCAGAACCCCCGTCACTCCGCGTTGCGGAGTGCCAGCCCCCTTGACTCAAGGGGGCAAATCACGGTTCTGCCAGCGATCCGATGCCGTAAGAATTAGGCGGCGTTCTTGACAGCTTCGACGACCTTCTTGGCACCGTCGTTGATGTTGTCGGCCGGGATGATGGCCATGCCGCTGTCACGCAGCAGCTGCTTGCCTTCTTCTACGTTGGTGCCTTCCAGGCGCACCACGACCGGAACCTTGACGCCCACTTCCTTGACCGCAGCGATGATGCCTTCGGCGATCATGTCGCAGCGGACGATGCCGCCGAAGATGTTGACGAAGATGCCTTCGACCTTGTCCGAGGACAGGATCAGCTTGAACGCTTCAATGACGCGCTGCTTGTTCGCACCGCCGCCCACGTCCAGGAAGTTCGCCGGCTCGCCGCCGTTGAGCTTGATGACGTCCATGGTGGCCATGGCCAAGCCGGCGCCGTTCACCATGCAGCCGATGTTGCCGTCCATGGTGACGTAGTTGATGTCCAGCTCCGAAGCGGTCACTTCGGTTTCGTCTTCCTGGGTCTTGTCGCGCATGGCAACCAGCGCCTTCTGACGGAACGCGGCGTTGTCGTCGCTGTCGAACTTGCCGTCCAGCGCGTACAGGTTGCCGTCGTCCAGGATGGCCAGCGGGTTGATTTCAACCAGCGCCAGGTCCTTTTCGTTGAACAGACGGTACAGGTTCACCATGATGCTGGCGAACTGGCCGGCCTGCTTGGCGGTCAGGCCCAGCTTGAAGCCGAAATCACGGCCGTGGTAACCCTGCACGCCTTCAACGAAGTCGACGTTGAGCGAGTGGATCAGCTCCGGGGTTTCAGCGGCAACCTGCTCGATCTCCACGCCGCCTTCCGAAGAGGCGATGTAGGTGATGGTCTTGGTGCCACGGTCAACCAGCACCGACAGGTACAGTTCCTTGACGATTTCACCGGCGGTGGTCACCAGCACCAGGTTGACCGGCAGCTCGACGCCGGCGGTCTGGTAGGTGGCCATCTTGGTGCCGAGCATCTTGGCCGCAGCGGCCTTCACGTCGTCGGTGGTCTTGCAGAACTTGACGCCGCCAGCCTTGCCGCGACCGCCCGCGTGGATCTGTGCCTTCACCATCCAGGGGCCCTGGCCCAGGGCGTTGGCGGCAGCGACCGCTTCATCCGGGGTCGCCGCGACCTTGCCGGCCGGGACGGGAATGCCGTACTCGGCAAGCAGCTGTTTTGACTGGTATTCGTGGAAATTCATGCGTCACCGTGGGAATAGGAACGACCGCACGCATCTCCAAGGCTCCCTCACGGGTCACCGGCACGGACCGCGGCGGGCCCACTATTGTGGACGAGCCGGCGCGCAGGCGCAAAGAAACCCGGCCTGTGGCGTGAAGAGCCGGAGTTTTTCACGGTCATTCAGGCAGTTGCGCGGGTGGCGGCATGCCGGCGGTGGGTCGGGAATGGGCAGAATGCGCGACCGGCGCCCGGGGCTGGCCCGATCCGGGGATGGCGTGCCTATACTGGCCCCACAACGGGCCGGCCCGGTCCGTTGACGCAGCCGGGCATGGCCCGGCTCTACCAAGGGCAGCCAGAAGGGGAGTTCCGGCGTGTCACCCAATGCTTCACTGATCGACCGCATCGAGTCCATGCCGAAGCGGGAGCTGTATTTTTTCGCCCTGTACCGTGTGCTGATCGCGGCGGTGATCGCCGCCCTGCTGTTCAGCCCGCTGAGCGGGCTCGTGGGCGAATCCACCCACCCCCGGCTGGCATCCGTGGTCAGCGGCAGCTATCTGGCGCTGTCGATGCTGATCCTGATCGGCGGCCGCAACGACCGCTGGCTGCGCCCCATCGTGGTCGGCAGCCTGGCCGTGGACATCCTGGCCACCGTGCTGCTGGCCCATGCCCTGCCCGGCGCCAGCGCCGGCCTGTCGATGGCGCTGCTGTTCAACATCGCCGCCGCCGCCACGCTGCTGCCGCTGTCGATGGGCATCGCCATCGCCGTGACCGCCGGCGTCGCCACCGCCGGCGAGTACGCCTGGAACCTGCTCGAGAACGGCCAGCCCAACCGCACCCTGGCCGAGCTGGCGATGTTCATCACCAGCTTTCTGGCCCTGGCCTTCATCAGCTACCAGGTCGGCAACCGCGCCCGTCGCAACCAGCAGCTGGCCAACCAGCGCGGCGACGAGGTGGCCAACCTCTTCGAGATCAACGAACTCATCATCCGCCGCATGCGCACCGGCGTGCTGGTGGTCGATGCCGCCAACCGCATCACCCTGGCCAACGAGGCCGCCTCGACCCTGATCGGCGACAACGACGGCAACAGCGGCACCGGCCGGCTGGAACTGGGCAGTGCTTCGCCCGACCTCAGCCGCCGCCTGCAGCGCTGGCGCAACGGCTGGAACAACGAGGAAACCCCGCTGCAGCTCTCGCCCGACCAGCCCGAAGTGCAGCCCCGCTTCGCCCGCCTGCTGGCCGGCAGCGACCTCACCCTGGTGTTCCTCGACGATTCCAGCGTGGTCTCGCGCCGCGCCGAGTCGCTCACCCTCTCGGCCATGGGCCGCTTCTCGGCCAGCCTGGCCCACGAGATCCGCAACCCGCTGGCGGCCATCAATTACGCCGCGCAGCTGCTGGAAGAGTCCGCCGCCATCGGCGACACCGACCGCCGCCTGCTGCAGATCATCAACCAGCAGTGCCAGCGCACCAACGGCATCGTCGAAAGCGTGCTGGGCCTGGCCCGTCGCGAGCGCGCCAACCCCGAGAACCTGGACCTGGCCGCCTTCGTGCGCCGCTTCGTGCTGGAGTACAAGCAGAGCCTCACCCTGGAAACCGACAGCATCGAGCCGATCATCAGCGAATCCTCGGTGCATGGGCTGGTGGACCCGCGCCACCTGCACCAGATCCTCACCGTACTGGTCCACAACGCGCTCAAGTACGGCCGCACCGGCCAGGACCCGGCCCGCGTGCGGCTGCGGGTGGCCCGCCAGGACCGCTCGGCCGTGATCGACGTGATGGACCGCGGCCCGGGCATCCCTGAAAAGGTCGTGGAGCAGCTGTTCCGCCCGTTCTACACCACCTCCGAGCACGGCACCGGGCTGGGCCTGTATATCGCCCGCGAGCTGTGCAAGGGCAACCAGGCCAGCCTGGAGTATGTGTCCGTGCCGGCCGGCGGCGCCTGCTTCCGCCTGGTGCTGGCCGGCCCGCACACGATGTTGCCGCAATGAGGCGCTACGCTGCTGGCGTCAAATGTTTGTCGTTATCAACCGCACTCGGCTATCTTTCCCCCATATGAACGAAAACCGCAGCGCCCTCGTCGTCGACGACGAACGCGACATCCGCGAACTGCTGGTACTGACCCTGGGCCGCATGGGCCTGCGCATCAGTACTGCCGCCAACCTCGCCGAAGCGCGCGAGCTGCTGGCCAGCAACCCCTACGACCTGTGCATCACCGACATGCGGCTGCCCGACGGCAACGGCATCGAGCTGGTGACTGAAATCGCCCAGCACTATCCACGCACCCCGGTGGCGATGATCACCGCGTTCGGCAGCATGGACCTGGCGGTGGAAGCATTGAAGGCCGGCGCGTTCGATTTCGTCAGCAAGCCGGTGGACATCTCGGTGCTGCGCGGCCTGGTCAAGCACGCACTGGAGCTCAACAACACCGAGCGCCCCACGCCGCCGCTGACCAGCGACACCACCGCGCGCCTGCTGGGCGATTCGGCGGCCATGGACGTGCTGCGCAACACCATCACCAAGGTCGCCCGCAGCCAGGCACCGGTGTACATCCTGGGCGAATCGGGCGTGGGCAAGGAGCTGGTCGCCCGCACCATCCACGGCCAGAGCGCACGCGCGGCCGGCACCTTCGTGCCGGTCAACTGCGGCGCCATTCCGTCGGAGCTGATGGAGAGCGAATTCTTCGGCCACAAGAAGGGCAGCTTCAGCGGCGCCCACGCCGACAAGCCGGGCCTGTTCCAGGCCGCGCATGGCGGCACCCTGTTCCTGGACGAAGTGGCCGAACTGCCGCTGCAGATGCAGGTGAAGCTGCTGCGCGCGATCCAGGAAAAATCGATCCGCCCGGTGGGCGCTTCTGCCGAAGTACCGGTGGACGTGCGCATCCTTTCGGCCACGCACAAGGACCTGGGCGAACTGGTGGAGGACGGCCGCTTCCGCCACGACCTGTATTACCGCATCAACGTGATCGAACTGCGCGTGCCGCCGCTGCGCGAGCGCCGCAGCGACCTGCCGCAGCTGGCCGCCTCGATCCTCGCGCGGCTGGCAAAGACGCATGGCCGCCCGACTCCGCTGCTGGCGCCGTCCGCGCTGGAAGCGTTGGGCACCTATCACTTCCCTGGCAACGTGCGCGAACTGGAGAACATTCTGGAGCGCGCGTTGGCGCTGGCCGAGGGCGACACCATCGGGGCGACCGACCTGCGCTTGCCGCAGCAGGGTGTGCCCCGGCATGGCGGTGCGCCAGTAGCGCCGCATGAAGAAGCGGTGGTGGACCTGCCGGCCGGGAATGGCGCGCTGCCGTCGTACATCGAGCAGATGGAGCGCACCGCGATCCAGAAGGCGCTGGAAGAGAACCGCTGGAACAAGACGCGGACGGCGGCGCAGCTGGGGATTACGTTCCGGGCGTTGCGTTACAAGCTTAAAAAGTTGGGAATGGATTAAGCGGCACCATTGACCGTAGAGCCACGCCCTGCGTGGCTGCCACGTAAAAACGCAACACCCTCAATCCAACGGCCGCCAACCGGACCGGCATCGCCGGGCATTGCGATGGACACGCATGGCGTGTCGCTACCGGTTACGTGCACACCGGGCATTACGATGGACACGCACGGCGTGTCGCTACCGGTCACTTGGACGCCGTCACCCGCGTAGTGACACGCCATGCGTGTCCCTCGCAATGTCCGGCAAACATGACGCCAACACCCCAACAAAACGGCACCGCCGTCGCACTGTCCGCCAAACCCAAGCCGGTCGCGACATGCTGTGGGCAACGCCTACCAAACCCTGCAGAACCAACAGACACAACCAATTAGCCACCGATCACATCACAGCCCATGGTGTGCGACGGAGCTTCGAATCTCCAAGATCGGTCAAAATTATGGACGTCCCATGTCGGGAGGGTGGCTAATACAAGACCCCTCATCCGGGGAAATACGCCACGCCGCACGCTCGCACGCGGATTTGAACCTCCCGGCTCCCTTGCCCTACCGGCAAGGGAGATTTTCCCCATGGAGGCTTCCCATGCGCTCGGCACGCGACACCGCACTCTTCCCCGAAGTCCATCTACCCACAGCCGCACGACCGCGCCACTACACCGTGCGCGCCCACACCTATGCGTGGATGGACGCCTTCAGCGGCGGCACCGTGCCCTGCCTATCGGTACACGGCCACTGGCTGGGAAGTGCGGGCTTCAAGATCGGCGCAAGCGTAAGTGTCGAGGCGACCATCGGCCAGCTGGTGATCACGCGGGTGGAATTCCCCGAGGAAGACCGGCGGCGCCACTCCACCGCCTTCGAAAGACACATTGCCAACCGCAACCGCACAAAGGCGGCCAGCGACGTCGTGCACGAACATCCCGGCTGGCTGGTGCGCGAAAAAATCCTCGCCCCCATGGGCGCCTCCACCCTGGACTTCGCCCACGCCATCGGTGTCTCGCAGGACTTGGCCGAATGCTTTTTGGCTGGGGACCACGATGTAGACACAGACCTCGCTCAACGTTTGGGGCCGTTCTGCCGCACCTCGCAAAGGCTCTGGCTGGAACTACAGCACAGGCATCGGCCAGTGCGGTAGAGCAGGGCCCTAGCTGGCTGCTCTGCCCCGTCGCCGGCCAACGAGTGCCGCCCGAGGCGACAGCTTGCGGCCACTACATCAACTGGCAGCGCCGAATGGGCATGGCACTTTGTCATGAGAGGCGGGACAGTAGATACATACACAGGGCGACCAGACCCGCTACTGACAACCCGCATGCCAGTTTTCTAGTCGGCGCCACCCATGCAGCCACGCAACCAGCCGCAGCTACCGCAGCCACAAACGCGAACATCAACAACGCCATCTCGGCGCCAGGAAACCACGCCGCAGAACAGGTTGGCACGCTCACTGCGGGGTCGGGCCGCGATAGATCAGTGGTCCACTCCCTGCTTCGATAATGGGCAGGGCAAATTTGCATTAACAATCCGTGAAGCGATCCCAGCAGGATGAACATTGCAATGAAACTAACGAAGGCAGCAGGTACCAATGCGGCCCATCGCAATTTCCGGGTCATGATGACCTCTTGGATCGTGGAGGAAGGGGTCGGGGCGGCGCATGGAACTCACGCATGTATCCGGACGCAAATCGATTTTTCCACCCAGAGAAGGGTACCTTGTTGTAGATGCCTTTAATTCCATCATAGTTGAACCACATGAACTCCGTAGCCCCCCCCCACCGAGTCGATGATC
This sequence comes from Stenotrophomonas sp. KH_036_B, assembly GCF_057839485.1. NCBI lineage: Bacteria > Pseudomonadati > Pseudomonadota > Gammaproteobacteria > Lysobacterales > Lysobacteraceae > Stenotrophomonas > Stenotrophomonas sp. KH_036_B. The sequence goes on from NZ_CM174491.1 coordinate 3,400,009, forward strand.
CATACTTCTTGTGGAGCTGCTCCGCGATTGAGTTGTCACCTTGACCAGAGCGGCAACCTTTGAAATCCACCGGGTCGTCTGACTTCGACCCCGTGACAACCTAACGAGTCAGCCAGACCCGTGGATCGGTGCACAGCAGAGACTGTGTACGACTGGCTCACCTGCGACCTATCCCCTGACTGGGATAACTATCAATGTGGCAATGCACTTGCCAGTCACCCTGAGCCAATCGCTCAAACTCTCTGAATGATCTCTTATACTCGATCGAGAACAGATGACCGTCGACACACCACACTCTGCCGCGAAGCACCAACGCGCCAGCGTTTGAAGTGACATCGACCACGGCCATCTTGAATACGTCAGATCGCTCAAAGCAAAGTTCTTTGGGGAAATCCACTCCTCGCCATCCCAACACCCAAAAGTTGACCTCTTTACCGTCTGGGCTGCGATGAACCTTGTTGAGTGCAGCAACCTGTGCATTCCACAGCCGAGCTTCCGTTTCACGCAGCTCTCGACCGACTGATCCCAGGATGGCCATCTCCAACCTGGAGAGCTTCAGACGCATGCCTAGGAGGCGCTTTAGTACATCAATCACGGACATCCTTCGTATAGATGGGCAGAGCTTCTACCACTTTCGCTCTTGCCGACACGACGTCCAAGTGCATCGTAGCGGCACTCAGCGATGGTGATGCCAGACTTCAGAGCCTGCACGAGTTAGTTGCGCGAATTCCACTTCGTTGTTCGTCTACTGTCAATCAATTGTCGAAGCGACCATCGGCCAGCTGGTGATCACGCTGGTAGAACTCCCCGAAGGAGACCGGCAGCGCCACTCCACCGCCTTCGAAAGACACTTTGCCAACCGCAACCGCACAAAGGCGGCTAGATACGCCGTGCACGAACATCCCGGCTGGCTGGTGCGCGAAAAAATCCTCGCCCCCATGGGCGACTCCTCCTTGGACTTCGCCCACGCCATCGGCGTATCGCAGGACTTGGCCGAATGCTTCCTGGCCGGCGACCATGATGTGGATCTAGACATCGCACAACGGTTGGGGCCGTTTTGCCGCACCTCGCAACGGCTATGGATGGCGCTGCAGCAGAAGCATCAGTTGGTTAGGTAGTGTTAGACGAAAATGGGCCTCCAATGCACCTTTTGTAACTGTTGCCCTGATCAGCCTGCGGCAAACGTCAAGCCATTTAATCGCCTGCCGTGGACGCCGCGGGAACCCAGCACATCACGTCCAGGCTGCCATCGGAAACGCCTTGCCGCTGATGGTGCGTTGAACTCTTCTCAGCGAACAACGTTTCTCATCACACATCCAACGGCAGTGAATCCATGAGCTTTCACACCCGCTTTGATAAGGACGCTAACCCTTTTGCCACTTCTGGCGACAGTGCATGTGGCCATACATGGACTAAGACCCCCGAGAAGGCGTTCTTCTCCGACGTGTATGACTCAATGGCTTTCAATGTGAATTGGCCATGCAAGCTCAACAGAGTTTCCACAGGGCCAGCACCCAAATTCTCCAGTACCCAAGGGTCGGAGCAAGATTCAAAGATCTCGACAACCAGTCCCCATGCCTGTTCCGGCTCCTCAATACACATCATATTGAGCTCACTGGCGGACCATTGGGAGTCAACTTGTAAAGCGGACCCATCAGTGGCGCCCTGCAAGGCGACCCAAGCACTCGCCAAAGCTTGTCTCTTCGAAAATTCCATTAAAAGCTACCTCGGTGCAGGCTGATTGGGGACTGGCTTCGTTGCCCATTCCCAAGCATCGGAAGGATAACCTTTGCAATTCATTGCGTCTGCCACCTCAAGGTATCCGCGGAGGTTGACCTGCCAAGATCGGAACTGCTGCTGGTGCCCCGCCCATGACATCTTTCCGGTTGGCCGAGTTGTGAAAAGGTCCATGCCATCCTCGCGCATATCCCAGTATCGTTTCTTTACAACCGCAAGGATGGTCCGGATCGTCGCGTAGATTTTTTCACACTTATCTTGTACGGGGCACGCATCCTCAGTCTTTGCGCTATCTCTCGCCAGCGACGCCGCAGCTGCGAGCCCGGCTGCGCCTAGGCAACCTATCGACGCGACTACCGCTGGAGCCCACCTCGTCCACCATCAGAACAGCCGGACGGAAGCGCATGAGCCCCATCGCTCGACTGCGCAGCCGCCAGCTCACGCGCGAAGCCCATAACGAACGACGGCGCGGCAATACAACGCGATCTCACGGGGCGGATTCGTCTTTTACCCTCGTCGCCAGCAACGTCAGCAGGCGCAACGGCGCGTCACCTTGTGAGCGTCGATTCAGACGAGCCCAGTAACGCTCGACCAACCGTTCAGCCACCTGCGAATCGCGCCCCGAAAGCGCGGCATACTGCATCGCACCGAACACGTAGCGGCCAGAAACAGGATCCGCCAATAGTGCTTCGCCATGCTCTCCCTCGAACAAGGACACGCCACGTTGAATCACCTCAACATGACGATTCCCGGCTACCGCTGACATCAGCGCCAGCGCTCCATCTACCGTGTCGTCACCCGAAGTGCAGCGCAACCATTCGGGTTTACCCCACATACGCTGCAATCGCGCCGGATCCAGGCGTGCAGCTGTCTCGCCGCCAAGCGAGAAGATCATCGTCGTATCGCGCTCTGGGCGCGCGCCCAAGGTGCAAGCAGCAGCCAGCCCCCGCAAGGCCTCCACCTGAAGGCCGCTGAAGGAAGACGGCAGCTCACCAGCGCCGACGCCCGGCTCTACCAGTGCAGTGAAGATCCGATTCGACTCAGAGCTCTTCCTTACGGCCTCGAGCGGCATCGAGTACGGCTTATCGGCTGCAGGATCCATCCCCGGCTCGGGTCCGCCAAGGTAATGAATGATGGGCCACGGCGCCCTTTTAAGATCATAGAAGTCGTCGGTCAGTGCATTCTCGAAGCGAGCCTTTGGCGCCTCGAGCTTTAAGACCGGGAACATGTCGGAGTTCACTTTGTGCGGATATAGCCCGAGGTATGCCTCAAGCCCTCTGCGATCCATGACCATCGTGTCCTGCAGATCACGAAGGTTGTCTACGCCGATGCGGGCTAGATCCTTGGCAAGCGGTGGCTGCTCGAAGACAGCCGAACTCAGATCTGGCACCTTGCCGTGCGGCGACGCCACGAGAATGAGATCGGTGTCATTGGCCAGGAACGCCTTTGCGTCCTTGAAGTTGAGCAACAGAGCAGACAGTACCGAATTCACGAGCTCTGGCGTGATTTCGTATAGCTGCACCCATTGCACGAACAAACCATCCTCGTTCAACTGACGTGGAACGTATTGATAGAACTCCATACTAAAGAGCGAGGCAGTGCCTCCCATCCATGGGTTGGATGGCTCAGAGATGATCAAGTCGTACTTCTGCGGTACGGAAGCAAAGTAGGCTTTGGCATCGTCAATGACGACGTGTGACCGTGGATCGTTGAAGGCCCGCTCGACACGATTGCCAAGGTGGCGCGCTCCCTCCACCATCACAGGCTCGATCTCGACGGTATCGACGCGCCCAACCTTGCCATGCCCCAGCAAAGAGTGTGTGGTCATTCCCGAGCCGAAGCCGATCACGCCGACTCTGTCGAAGCCGTCGCGCATCGACAAGGGCAGAGCAGCCGCAAGCATCATCGTAGTCTCATCGGGAGGCACCACCGAAACATCGCTGTAACCAAGACCCGCATCCACCTTTCCATTCGTGGAAATCATGCGGATCTCTTGCCCCTTCTCACCGAACTCGAAAACGGCCACCGTTGCGGTTTTTCCGTCCTTGAAGAAGATCGGCTTGGCCGTTCCGCCCAGCGAAGTTGCACCCGTCCGGTACACCGACGAGTTGAGCACTGCGGGATCGAAGGTGACCAACATGACCGAAGCCACCACGGCCGCCGCAGACATAATCACCGCTGGCAGGAACGAAGGCAGCTTTCGATCGGTGAGAGGCGGTGCATATCGCGCGAGCAATACCAGACCCAACCCCATGTCGATCACTGCAGCGATCAGCAGCGCATACTTCAACCCGAACAACGGCATCAGCAGGTGCACAGCCGCCAGAACGCCAATGATCGCGCCTACGGTGTTGAACGCGTAGGCCTGACCTATCGCCTTCTCCCCATGCCCTTGGCGCAGCAGAGCAAGCGTCAGCAGTGGCAACGTCATTCCTGCGAAGAACGCTGCCGGGAACATCACCAGCAATGCGATGCCTGCGCTGGCAAGGTTATAGAGGCCGTAGCCCTCGGCACTGCGAACGATAACCCTCATCAACCAGCCAACCCACTCGAACGCGTTGGCATAGACAAACATTGAAGCGAGCGCTGCGATACCCATCAACACCTGGATCCAGCCAGCGGTTGCCAGCGGCGATACCAATTTATCGGCGCGGCTTTTCAGCCACAGCCCACCCAGCGCGATTCCCATGATGAATGAGGCAAGCATCAATTCGAAGGAATGTACGGTGGTACCCAGTGCAAGCGACAGCATCCGGATCCAGGTGATCTCATAGACGAACGAGGCTGCCCCCGTCAGACCCGCAGCCAGCAGGATTAATACTGGCGACGACAGTGCACTGCCTTTCGCTGTATCTATGGGCGACGGCCCGGCAGTCATATCTGCTATAGGCTCCGGCAGCTCCCGCTTGCTCAGCGGGTAAACCAGAATGGCCACGGCGATGTTGATCAGGCCTGCCGTAAATACCGTACCAGGCATACCGATTGCGGGCAGCATTACGTACGTAGATGCCAGTGCGCCGATCGCAGCGCCTAGACTGTTGGAGAAGTACAGGCCCGCCAGCACCCGACCTTGCCCGTGTTCCTGCAGCCGAATGTAGCCGGCGCTCATCAACGGGAATGTGGCCCCGAGCAAAATGCACTGCGGCAACACCATGGCCGCCGCCAAGAGCCACCGCACGTTTTGCAGTTGCCCGGCCGGAAGCATCGGCAACAACTGCTCATAGGCCCAACCGGTCAAGCCTTGGTAGATGCCGTCAAAGAAGAGGCCCAGCACACCGATCAGCACTTCGATCAGCGCATACGCCAGCAGTGGGCGTCGCACTCTACTGCTCCAGCGACTTACCAGCCAGGCACCAATCGCCATGCCACCCATGAACAGGATCAGCACCAGCGATTGAGCATATGAGGAGTGGCCGAGGAACAGGCCGAGATACTGCGTCCAGATGGACTGGTAGATCAGTCCGGAAAACCCTGAAAGCACGAATATCCACAACAGCCACGTACCTGCCCTGCTCTTTGCCAACGCCATGCGTGCATCCCCATCGCTTGCCACAAGGCCAAACGGCCTGCATTGAAGTCTGTCGCCAAGCACGGCACCACATTGAAGCGGCGGCAGCGCCTGGCAATCGAAGGTTGGGCCCAGCTCCCCGCCGGGCAATGTTGCGCTTGGATGGTAGCAGGTGATCGCCGTTCGATCATCGCGTCTGCGGCCCAAGGCAAGGATCGGCGGGGACAGACTGAGACACAGCGCGCAGCCGGTTGCGGCTCGCGCTGTGTGGTTGCCCGACATGGCCGGGCACTACGCGTGGGACATGCCCCGTTGCGCCAGGTGCAACGGCAGGCTTAGTCCTTGGTGACGCGGTTGATTTCTGCCAGGCTGGTGGTGCCGGCCGCGGCCTTCATCAACGCAGACTGACGAAGATCGTTGACGCCCGCGCGTTGCGCAGCCTCTGCGATCTGGATGGCATTGCCACCGGCAAGGACGATGACCGAAATTTCTTCGCTCATCGGCATCACCTGGTAGATGCCGGTACGACCCTTGTATCCCTCGGTACACTCTTCGCAACCCACGGCCTCGTACAAGGTGATGCCTGCATCCAGCTGGGCCTGGGTGAAGCCTTCGGCCAGCAGCGCATTGGCGGGCAGATCGACCGGGCGCTTGCAGTTGTTGCACAGTCGACGCGCCAGGCGCTGGGCGATGACCAGCGTCACCGAGCTGGTGATGTTGAACGGCGCGATGCCCATGTTCATCAGACGCGCGATGGTCTGCGGCGCATCATTGGTATGCAGCGTGGAAAGCACCATGTGGCCGGTCTGGGCGGCCTTGATGGCAATCTCGGCCGTTTCCAGGTCGCGGATTTCGCCGACCATGATGATGTCCGGATCCTGACGCAGGAACGAGCGCAGCGCGGCGGCGAAGGTCATGCCGCGCTTGTTGTTCTGCTGCACCTGGTTCACACCGGGCAGCCGGATTTCAACGGGATCTTCGGCCGTGGAGATGTTACGGGTTTCGTCGTTGAGGATGCCCAGCGCGGTGTACAGCGACACCGTCTTGCCCGAACCGGTCGGACCCGTGACCAGCACCATGCCGTACGGCTTGTGGATGGCCTCCAGGAACAGTTTCTGCTGCACGTCTTCATAGCCGAGCTTGTCGATGCCCAGCTTGGCGGCGCTGCCGTCCAGGATACGCAGCACGATCTTTTCGCCGAACAGCGTCGGCAGCGTGCTGACGCGGAAGTCGATCTGCTTGGTCTTGGACAGATTGAGCTTGATGCGTCCGTCCTGCGGCACGCGCTTTTCGGCGATGTCCAGCTGCGACATCACCTTCAGGCGTGCGGCAATGCGCTGGTTGAGCTTGACCGGGGCCTTGGCCACGTTCTTGAGCAGGCCATCGATACGGAAGCGTACGCGGTAGTCGTCTTCGTACGGTTCAAAGTGAATGTCCGACGCGCCCTTGCGGATCGCGTCGACCAGGACCTTGTTGACGAACTTGACCACCGGGGTATCGTCGCCCTTGGCATCGTGACCGGAGTCGGCGTTTCCCCCCTCCTCGTCGCCGGACGAGACGTCCAGATCGCCCATGCCATCATCATCGCCGCCCCCCAGTGAACCACCCAAGGCGTCATGTTTGGACTGCCATTGCTCAAGGGTGCGGCGGATCTGCTCCTCGTCCACAAGGATAGGTTCCACCACCAGGTTGGTGTGGAACTTGATTTCATCCAACGAATGCGTCGGATCGCTGGTGCCCACGAACAGCTTGCCGCCGCGCTTGAAGAGCGGCAACACGTGATGCTTGCGCAGCAGCTCCTCACTTACAAGGCTGATGGCACTCTGCGCGCTGTCGAAAACGCTAACGTCCAGCAGAGGCATGCCGAACTCAAGGGCGTTGGCCGCCGCCAACTGGGCTGCGGAGACCAACTTCTTGTCGGCGAAGTATTGCGGCAGCGGTTGTTTGGCTGCTGCGGCCTTGGCCATCGCATCCCGGGCGGCAGCTTCATCCAACGCCCCGTCCTGCACCAGACGACGAGCGATGCCGGTGATCCCGACGAGGTTGGCAGTGACGACGGCATTCATGGGCCGAATCCTTCAGTACGAGCCTGCATTATGGCCAGCTTGAGCGCCGGCTACTAGCACCCGGCTGGACGATAGCGTGCGTCGAATGCACTACCGTCGCAGGTCCAGACGCCGGCTGCGCTGCGCCGAAGCACCAAACTCTTACCATTGACAGGCGCGCCCCCCTTGACGGTGCAGCTGATGTTACCCACACCTGCTGCATTAAGGTCTGCCGCGACCACAGGGCAGCGCTCACTGACCCGCAGGCCGATGTAGTCGGGCGACACCACGCTCGCATCATTACTGTCCTGTGCGACAGCTTCGAGCATGGTTTTGCCGGGGCGGATTTCAGCCAACGCCGCGCCCAACTGGGCCTTTGCCATGTAATCCTGGTAAAGCGGCAGCGCAATGGCCGCCAGGATGGCAATGATCGCTACCACGATCATCAGTTCGATCAACGTAAAGCCTGATTGCCTTTTCCTACGCATGAATGTTCCCCCTGATGATCGACTCGTCGCGGCCGCCAGCCTCTGAAGCACTATCCGTGCCAACTACAACCCTCATAAAAAGAAAGCCCCGCAATGCGGGGCTTTCTCAACTCAGACGAAAGCCTGAATTACGGAGCTGCGCAGCCAGCCGGGATGTACTTCGCGTCCAGGCCACCGGTGGTGGTGCAAGCCCAGGTGCCAGCATCGGTGCGGTTCAGCACGATGCTCTTGCCGGCAACCTTCGAATTGCCCTTCAGTGCGCAGGCAAGCGACGCGGTACCAGCCGATGCGGTGCCGGTAGCGGTGATGTCGCAGCGCTGGGTGGTAGCGGTCAGGCCGACGGTGGCAAGGGTCACGTCCTTACCTTCGTTCAGCAGCACTTCTGCCTGGGTCTTGCCGGGGGTGATTTCAGCCAGGCCAGCGGTGGCCTGCGACTTGGCGACGTAATCCTGGTACATCGGCAGAGCGATGGCGGCCAGGATGGCGATGATCGCGACAACGATCATCAGTTCGATGAGGGTAAAGCCCTGCTGCTTCTTCATGAGTACATCCCCTAGAGGTGGTTTGAAAAATGAACACTGGGTCGAGCCTAGCCGGTCGACCGGCTGAGCAAGGCAATCGCCCGTGCGGGTGGTTGAAAGCAGGTTGCGTGCCAACTTCTCAGCAATGCTCCCCAGCATTCCCCGGCGCAATGATGGCAGCAATCTTCAGGATTGGAACCCCCCTCACAGCATTTTGCGACCCGAATGGCATTGTGACGCGTTGCGTCACCTTCTGACGGAGGCGGTCTTGGACCCCGGTCACGGATTGTCGTCAGGGAGGGATGCCATGACGGCCCGGAACCGGCTACCATTCGGCGCAGAAGCCCGCCTGGGGATGGCGTGGCTGGGGAGCCTGTATGTCTGTCAGCCGTAGTGCAGTCAAGAAAGAGCCCGTGGCGCGTAGCACCATGGAGTTGCAGCCGTTTGTCTGGGAGGGGACCGACAAGCGGGGTGTGAAGATGAAGGGCGAACAGCCCGCCAAGAATGCCAACCTGCTCCGCGCCGAGCTGCGGCGGCAGGGCATTACGCCTAACGTGGTCAAGCCCAAGCCCAAACCGATGTTCGGGGCAGCAGGCAAGGCGATCAGCGCCAAGGACATCGCCTTCTTCAGTCGCCAGATGGCGACCATGATGAAGTCCGGCGTACCGATCGTGGGCGCACTGGACATCATCGGCAGCGGGCACAAGAACCCCCGCATGAAGAAGATGGTGAAGAGCATCCAGACCGACATCGAGGGCGGCTCGTCCCTCTATGAGGCCATCAGCAGGCACCCGGTCCAGTTCGATGAGCTCTACCGGAACCTGGTGCGGGCCGGCGAAGGCGCGGGTGTGCTCGAAACGGTGCTGGACACCGTAGCCAATTACAAAGAGAACATCGAGGCACTGAAGGGCAAGATCAAGAAGGCCTTGTTCTACCCGATCATGGTTTTTGCGGTCGCCCTGCTGGTCAGCGGCATCCTGCTTGTGTGGGTTGTCCCGCAGTTCGAGGACGTGTTCAAGGGCTTTGGCGCCGACCTGCCCGCCTTCACCCAGATGATCGTGAACCTGTCCCGGTTCATGGTGTCCTATTGGTGGCTGATCCTTATTGTCACTGTAGGCGCCGCCGTCGGCTTCATAGCCGCGTACAAGCGATCACCGACCATGCAGCACACCATGGATCGCCTGATCCTGAAGGTGCCAGTCATCGGCCAGCTGATGCACAACAGCGCCATCGCCCGTTTCGCCCGCACCACGGCTGTGACCTTCAAGGCCGGTGTGCCGCTGGTGGAGGCCCTGGGCATCGTGGCCGGCGCCACCGGCAACAAGGTGTACGAAGAAGCGGTGCTGCGCATGCGCGACGATGTGTCGGTCGGCTTCCCGGTCAACATGGCCATGAAGCAGGTCAACCTGTTCCCGCACATGGTGATCCAGATGACGGCCATCGGCGAAGAGGCCGGCGCCCTGGATGCCATGCTGTTCAAGGTGGCCGAGTATTTCGAGCAGGAAGTGAACAACGCAGTGGATGCGCTGGCCAGCCTGCTGGAGCCGTTCGTCATGGTGGTTATTGGTACTATCGTCGGCGGCATGGTGATCGGCATGTATCTGCCCATCTTCAAGCTGGCCTCCGTAGTCGGATAATCAATCAATGGCATTTCTCGACCAGCATCCCGGCCTCGGCTATCCCGCCGCGGCCGCACTGGGGTTGCTGATCGGCAGCTTCCTCAATGTGGTGATCCTGCGCCTGCCCAAGCGGCTGGAGTGGCAGTGGAAGCGCGACGCCCGCGAGGTGCTCGAGCTTCCAGACATCTACGAGCCACCCCCGCCCGGGATCGTGGTCGAGCCGTCGCACTGCCCGCACTGCAAGCACAAGCTGTCCTGGTACGAGAACATCCCGCTGTTCAGCTGGCTGATCCAGGGCGGCAAGTGCCGCCATTGCCAGGCGCCCATCTCCATCCAGTACCCGCTGGTCGAACTGCTGACCGGGCTGCTGGTGGTGGCGAGCGTGTGGCAGTTCGGGTTCGGCTGGCAGGGCTTTGGGGCGATCGTGCTCAGCTGCTTCCTGATCGCCCTGTCCGGCATCGACCTGCGCACGCAGCTGCTGCCCGACCAGCTCACCCTGCCACTGATGTGGCTGGGGCTGATAGGCAGCATCGACAACCTGTACATGCCGGCCAAGCCCGCCCTGCTGGGTGCGATTGCCGGCTACCTGCTGCTGTGGTCGGTGTGGTGGCTGTTCAAGCAGATCACCGGCAAGGAAGGCATTGGCCACGGCGATTTCAAGCTGCTGGCGGCGCTGGGGGCCTGGTGTGGATTGAAGGGCATCCTGCCGATCATCCTGCTGTCGTCGGTGCTGGGCGCGATCATTGGCTCGATCTGGCTGTACTCGCGGGGCCGCGACCGCGCCACGCCGATCCCGTTTGGCCCTTACCTGGCCGTTGCCGGCTGGATCGTGTTCATGTGGGGCGAGCCGCTGATCAACGCCTACCTGAGATTGTCCGGCCTGCGCTGAGGGCACGCCGATGAGCGCGTTCGTGATTGGATTGACCGGCGGCGTGGCCGCCGGCAAGAGCGAGATCAGCCGTCGGTTCGAAGCGCTGGGCATTACGGTGGCCGACGCCGACGTGGCCGCCCGCGCGGTGGTGGCGCCCGGCAGCGAAGGCCTGGCGCGGATCGTCGATCATTTTGGTTCCCCTATCCTGCTGGCCGACGGCCAGCTTGACCGTGCCGCGTTGCGCGCGCGCATCTTCGCCTCGGCGCAGGAGCGGCAGGCGCTGGAAGCCATCACCCACCCGGCCATTCGCCAGTTACTGCGGCAGACCTGCGAGCAGGCCGAGGGGCCGTATGCGATTGCCGCGATTCCGCTGCTGACCGAGGCCGGCGGGCGGCAACAGTACCCCTGGCTGGACCGGATCCTGGTGGTGGATGTGCCGGTGGCGGTGCAACACGCACGACTGATGCAGCGCGACGGCATCGATGCCGGGCTGGCCGATCGGATGATCGCGGCGCAGGCCACCCGCGAGGCGCGGCTGGCGCTGGCGGATGACGTGGTGGTCAATGATGGCCACCCGGACCATTTGCAGGCCGAGGTGGTGCGGCTGGATCAGGCGTACAGAGCCCTGGCGCGGTAGAGCCACGCCCTGCGTGGCTGCGCGTTCCCCGGCGAAGAGCAGCCACGCAGGGCGTGGCTCTACGCAAAGGTGATCCGTCAGCCCGCCGGCGAAAACGTCAACGTCGCCACGACGCCACGCGCTTCACCCGGACGCACATTCACCTGCCAACCGTAAAGATCGCACAGGCGACTGACGATCGACAGGCCGATACCGCCGCCCTGCGAGTGGCCGGCGTGGGTGCCACGGTAGCCGCGTTGGAACAGCTTGGCCGCATCTTCCGCACTGAGCCCCGGACCGCTGTCGGTCACCTCGACCCGGTTGCCGGTGACCAGCACCCGGACCGAGCCTTCCTGGGAGTACTTCACGGCGTTGCCGATCAGGTTGCCCAGTGCCACCGACAACGCCGACTCCGGTGCGTCGATGACCAACTCGCGGTCGCCCTCCAGCACCAGCTCAAGCGGCTTGCCGCCCAGCTGGGCGCGGTGGGCATCCAGCAGCTGTTCGGCCACGCGCGCGACGTTGCTGCTGCCCTGCCCGCGCTCATTGCGCGACAGCAGCAGCAGTGCACCAATCAGGTCCGTGCACTGCTGTTCTGCACGCTGGATGCGCTGCAGGCGCTGCAGCACCTTGGGGTCCAGGTCCGGGCGGGTCAGCAACAGCTCGGTGGCGCCACGGATCACCGCCAGAGGAGTGCGCAGCTCATGGCTGACGTCGGCGTTGAACTCGCGGTCGCGCTGCACCACTTCGGTGAGCCTGGCCGAGTAGTCGTCCAATGCCTGGGCCAGCTGCCCCACCTCATCGTCCGGGAAGCGCGGTGCCAAGGGCGCAGGTTCGCTGGTGCCACCGCGATAGGCGCGCAGCCGAGCGGCCAAGTCGGAGACCGGCTTCATGACCTTGGAAGCCGACCACCAGCCCAGCACCAGTGACAGCGCGCTGAAGACCAGTACCGAGAAGAACAGCGCGCGGTTCAACTGCGCTTCGCCGCGAAGGCTCTCGGTCATGTCGTAGGCGAGGAAGAACCAGGCGTCGGGGGTCTTGCGCACGGCCAGCTTGTACGAGAACGGGTTGTTCTGCTCGTCCATGCCGCTGACGCTGTAGTTGCCATTGGAGAATGCCGCCCACTCCGGGCGCTCTTCGCGGACCCGGTCGAACTTGTCGCTGGGATAGGCAAATGCACGGATCTGCTGCACCGGCAGGTCCGGGCTGCGAGACGGATCCAGCTGGAAGCGCCGCGCGAACTCATCGATGTTGCGGTTCATTACGTCTTCGACGAGCTGGTTCTCCACGCGCGCGCGGGTCCAGTTCGTGGCGAACGCGAACAGTGTTGTCAGGCAGAAGCCCAACAACACGAACGAGACGATGATGCGGCTGCGCAGCCGCCGCCGGTATGGCGCGCGGCGACGCTCCCCCCTGGCCCTCACCGGATCAGGCTTCCGGGGCGGCGATGCGGTATCCGATGCCATGGCGGGTCTGGATCAGCGGTACCTCGAACGGCTTGTCCACCACGGCGCGCAGGCCGTGGATGTGCACGCGCAGCGAGTCGGAATCCGGCAGCTCTTCACCCCACACGCGGGTTTCAAGCTCCTGGCGGGTGACCACGGCCGGTGCGGCTTCCATCAGCGCCTGCAGGATCTTCAGGGCAGTGGGGTTGAGCTGCAGCAGCTTGCCCTGGCGGCGGACCTCCAGGGTATCCAGGTTGTATTCCAGGTCGCCGGTTTCCAGCACCCGCGTCTGCACGCCCTTGCCGCGGCGCGACAGGGCGTTCAGACGGACCTCGACTTCCTGCAGCGCGAACGGCTTGATCAGGTAGTCATCGGCACCGGAATCGAACCCGGCCAGCTTGTTGTCCAGCGAATCCCGTGCGGTCAGCATGAGCACCGGGGTCTGCTTGCGCGCTTCGTTGCGAAGCTTGCGGCAGACCTCGATCCCATCCATGCCCGGCAGATTGAGATCCAGCACGATCGCGTCGAACTCGTGCACGACCGCCAGATGCAGGCCGGTCACGCCGTCGGCGGCGAAGTCCACGGTGTGGCCGCGGTCTTCGAGGTAGTCGCCCAGATTGGCGGCGATGTCGCTGTTGTCTTCAATTACTAGAATTCGCATGTGACCTCTACTGTTTGAATTGGCCCATCCGCTGCGCGTCATCGAGGGTATTTCGACCCGCTTCCTTGGCGCGCGCACGTTGGGCAACGGTCATGCATTGCGTCGTGGCCCGGTTGGATCCCGTCACCTTCTCACGCTTGCAGATCAGTCGGCTATCTTCGCGCGCCTGCGTCAAAACCGTGTTCACAATTTGTTGGTCGTTCAACTGCTCGACCTTGGCTGACTCCGGGATGGACGTACCCTGCGGGTAGCGCTCGGTGATGGCACGCAGGCGCGACAAGGAGGTGCGCACGCGGCTGCGGTCATCCCCCTTGAGCTCTACATAGGTCTCGCCATCGTTCATTTGCTTCTCGATGCGATCAATCTGTTCAGCAAGCGGCTTGCCGGGGGTGAACACCTCCTCCCCCGCTTTCGGACCGGCCTGCGCCGTCCAGACAGCCAGCAACAGCGCAGCAGCTCCGGCCATCACCATCATTCGCTTCATTACAACCATTCCCTAGTCAGTAGAAGAAGCCGAATGTATCGCTGCGGGCGACGCCGCAGCAAGTGAGTTTCGGCAGGTCCAGAAAAAGGCCCAGACGGATCCCGCCTGGGCCTGAAGTCATTCCCGATTACCGTTTTCTGCTGAGGAGGGCAGAGCTGCGGTCCGTTGAAGCCTACGCCGGGGGCGATTAAACCCGTGTTAAAACCGGCAAATGCGCGCGAAAAATTATCAGGCCTTTGATTTTAAAGGCTTTTTCATCAAGGCCACCTGGCCAGCGACGTGTTCGATGATGCGCCCCGCCAGATCGTCCTGGCTGATCCCCTCGATGCCTTCCAGCCCGGGCGTTGAGTTGACCTCCAGCACCAGCGGGCCCCGGCTGGAGCGGATCAGGTCGACCCCGGCGATGCCCAGCCCCAGTGCCTTGGCCGAACGCACGGCCACCTGCTGCTCGGCGCGGGTCGCCTTGGCCGCGCCTGCGCTGCCGCCGGCGTGCAGGTTGGAGCGGAAGTCCCCCTCCGGGGCCTGGCGCTGCATGGCGGCCACCACCTGGTCACCCACCACCAGGCAGCGCAGGTCCGCGCCCTGCGCCTCGCCGATGAACTCCTGCATGAGGAAGTTGGCATACAGCCCGCGCAGCGCCTCGACGATGCCGCGCGAGGCGCTGGCCTTCTCCGTCAGGATCACGCCGCGGCCCTGGGTGCCCTCGTTGAGCTTCACCACGTGCGGCGGCGGGCCCAGCATGGACAGCAGGTCCACGGTGTCGTCGGGGTTGTCGCCGAACACCGTCACGGGCATGTCGATGCCCTTGGACGCCAAAATCTGGTGCGCGCGCAGCTTGTCGCGCGCGCGCAGGATGGCGTCGGACGGATTGGGCGTGCACGCCCCCATGATTTCAAACTGGCGCAGCACGGCGGTGCCGTAGCGGGTCACCGAGGCACCGATGCGCGGAATCACCGCGTCCACCCCGGTAATGGGCCGGCCCTTGTAATGCATGGTGAAACCGTCGGCCGCAATGCGCATGTAACAGCGCAGCGGGTCAAGCACCCGCACGGTATGGCCGCGCGTGCGCGCCGCGTCCACCAGCCGCCGGGTGGAATACAACTTGCTGTTGCGGGAGAGGATGGCCAGTTTCATCGCGGCATGCAGGGTGTGGGAAGCGCGAAGCATAGCGCGCGCCAGTGACGCGCAGGAGAGCCCCCCCTCCGTATATGAATACCCTGGGGCCCGATCCACTGTACAGGCTCCCTCTCTCTTCACCCCTACCTCATCGACAGCCAACCTTCACGGGGCCAAGGGAGGCCGTCGCTCAGTCCCGCCCGGGAAACCGTGCGTGCTTCACATCAACCGCGCTCTGCAACTTTTCCTACTCCGAAAATGCCAACTCAAGCATCTCGGGCCGAAAGCGCGGCAGCTACCCTCGCTGTGGCTGCAGGACACGACTGTAGTGAAAATGACACCACATGGAGGCTACGAAATGAATGCAATTGGAGCAGCAGGCGGATCGGAGTACGACATTCGAATGATCACCACCCCGGCCCGAATTGAAGAAATCGCAACGGGCTCGATTACTGCCTTTGAAAGCAACTGCTTCGGCACCTTTGGTACGGCGGGGACGCTGGGAACGGCGACGGGCTGCATGGGCACGGCAGGCTCTGCCGGAACCTACGGCTGCAGCGGTGGTGATGATGGCGGCGGGACCGACAAGCCAGAGCAATAACCCCCGACGCCATCCATGGGGCTGCCCAAGTCGGACGATGACTGCGGCGGCCCCAGCCCCCGCCCTGATCAAACAAACTGCAGAGATCACCATGGTCGCGCACCGGTCGGATAGCCTGCCCCTCTCAATCCACGCACTGACATGTCGCTACGGTGATACGACAGCACTGCAGGACGTATCACTACACGTTGCAGCTGGTGAGATTGTCGGACTGTTGGGCCCGAATGGTGCAGGAAAGACAACGCTCTTCGAAGTGATCGAAGGTGTGCAACGCGCAGCCATAGGCGAGGCTTTCCTGTTCGGGCACCCTCCGCGATCCATCCCTGCTCATGTCAGAGCCGCAACCGGCTTCGTTTTCCAACGGAATGCCCTTCCAGAGCATGTGCGGGTTTCGCAGCTTCTGACTCTGTACAAGCGCGTTCACGGATCGACCGAACGCATTGAAGAGCTCGCTCAACGGCTGGGGCTCGCGCACCTCACGACGCGTATTGTCGGGGAACTGTCTGTTGGACAACGCCAACGAGCCTCGGTCTTCACAGCACTGGCGGGTTCTCCACGACTGATCTTGATGGACGAGCCCACCGCCGCGCTCGACCCAAGGTCCAGGCGCGCAGTCTGGGATGTGCTGCTGGACATGAAACGTGAGGGTCTACTTTCTGGTCTTATCGCAACGCACGACATGGCTGAAGCCCAGACGCTGTGTGATCGCATCATCTTTATCGAGAGTGGAAGAATTTGTGCATCCCTCCAGACTAGTGAGGCATTGGAGTCCCTACACCTGTCCTTTGCGTTCTGGGCCCCGGGTGAGATCTTCGACTCTCACCAGATCTTCAGCGATCTTTCGCTTGATGCCACGCCGGGGCTGAACCGCTACCGGGTGTACTGCCCAAAAGAAAGGGCCTCCGACCTTGTCGCCGCCATCTTGTCTGCCGAGACGACGATGGGATTCGACGCTCGACTTGAGCTTGGCCAGCGCAGCCTGGAATCAGCCTACTTCGAGCATGTAACCACCGCAAACTGATTCGACTTCATATGTCCAGACCTCCACGCTTCTCCCTGCATTGGGCGGCATACCAAAGCTATGTATCCATGTCCCTTTCGCATTTTCTTCGGAACGGCGTAGGCGTGGCGATGACCCTGGCCGTACCACTCTTGTTCATCCTGATGTACGGCTACGCGCACCTTCTTGGATCCCCGGAAAGGCGCGTATCCGTCGGCCTGCTTCCCGCCGCAGCGCATACGCAGGAGTGGAGAACAGCGCTCCCCTCAGAAAGCTTCAAGATCAACGATATCGAAGAAGAAAAGCTGGTGTCAGCCATCCGCGAAGGGAACACGGCGATTGTTCTCGACAGGGATCCGGAGTCCGGGCAGGCAATCGCGCACTCCTCCCCGTACTGGAAGCCAGTCGCCCAACTTCTTGTCCGCGCCCTGGATGCTACAGCGACAGAGCACTCTGACATTGACGATAGGCTGCATCTGGTCGACCCCGACGACTCACCTTTCCTGATGCTTCCCGCCATCATGGTGATGGCACTACTCAACGTTGGGCTCTTCACTGCCGGCACGAAGCTGCTTCGCGAGCGATCACAGGGAACGCTTCGAATGCTTCGAATGCTTCCCATCTCAATAGGCTGGTACTTCCTTGCAGAACTCACGACAAAGTGGATCGTCTCAGCGACGTTGATCGCGTGCTACCTGGCTGCCGGAATGGCGATCTTCGGGGTGTCACTCACGTGGCACCAGATACTTGAGACGTCCCTTGTCTCAATGCTCATTGCGTCTGTATTCGTAACGATCGGCATCGTGCTGGCAAGCACGCTCTCCAGCCACTCCATCGGCATACATGCATTCACGCTATGCAATCTGCTGATTCTGTTCCTGGGAGACCTGTTCTTCTCCGCAAGCAAGTTCCCTGCAACCAGCTGGATCGCGCTGACTCTCCCGACCCCGTACGCAATGGATCTACTTCGTCATTCGATGTTCGAGAGCGAACTTCGCTTCTCCGTGGCTACGTCGCTTTCAGTCCTATTTGCTTGGCTGCTTGCGCCACTCGCCATTGCCATCCGGACCTTCAAGTACAAGACACGGGAGTAAGCAAATGACTTCAGCCGCGTATCTTGAGATTCAGGCGGGCGGTCGGCGGCGGGCCCTCCGGCACCTCGTCCCGGAACTACTGGATCGTCAGGACACCAATCGAGCGACGATGGTCGCCTTTCGCTTTGACTGGAACATGGACCAGCCAATGCTTCGCATTCGGCTGCCGGGGTGCCCTGGCGACGATCCCCGCCATACACGAATGATCACCATGGCGGAGTACGCGCTGGATGATGTCATGAGTCGCCACCCCTGGGACGATGCCCCCCTGATTGATTGGACCGGCACGGGAGGAAGCCGGCGGCTTTCTGTTCACGTGAGTGCTCATCGAGACCCTGAGCTCATGGCTGATCAACTGGATCCTGAGGTACGCAGAATGATTGTGCGGCAATTGGGTACGGGGGGAAGGGCGTTGAAGCACATCTCCCTTCACATTCTTCGCGATTCCTACCAAGACCATCCCGACCTACGCCCTGCTCCGGAAGCGCTCCTGGACCTCATTCCCGAGACAGCACGAAGGCAGGCATGGGATATAGCCAACAGCCCGGTCCGGCTCAGCGAGGGCACTGCGGAGGCTCGCGGAACCCGCCATGCCGTCAGGAATGCCTTGCTAGGCCTGCCGCATCGGAAGAGAGAACGGATGCTTCTGACTGTGTTGAGCTGCCTTGCATTCCGACCGGATGAGCAGGCGTACCTCAAGCTTGTCGCGGCACAGTCAGCGAATCCCCGCCATCGGAGGTGCAATGGGCATTGAGATGTTGAGTGGCCCCTTCCTGTCTGTGCTGGGCGTGCCAGAGAGACTGCCTCTACTGCACTTCAGCGACCGGGCGCTCGTAGCGGTTCAATGCAAGGGCGCAAGCATGTCCCAACTATTCAACTATGTGAGGGACTGGAGTGGGGAAGAAGCCTTGAACGGAGGCCTCTACGGTGCAGCGTGCGAGTTCTCCGCTGTGAATGCTGAGCTCAAGGCAATGGGAGAGGCCGCCGAGCGATACACGAGCGCCGCCGTCAGCACTTCCGACCTGCTGATCTCCACAGCCATGGAACTTGGAACCCAGGCATTCCAATGGAAACGGCTGCCAAGACTTTCCACCGAAGAGCGCTGCGATCCACGGCAGACACTTCATCCTTTTGACGAGAGCCATAGCATCCGCTGGATCCCGTCCATGGACATGCACGCGCAGACGCTCGCATACGTCCCCTTGATCCTTACTCATCTCTATCCAAGGGCGTGGACAAGCGAGCGCTTCGCATTCCCCATTTCCACGGGCACCGCCCTCCACCCCGATCCATTCCAAGCAATGCTGTCCGCAGTTCTTGAGGTAATCGAGCGGGACGCCCTGGCATTGAACTGGATACTCCAACGTCCACTTCGACGCATTCGAATTGAAGCGCACCACAAAGATTTATTCAACGATTCCACGTGGCAGCTCCTGAATCGCACCGACCTCGTTTTCTATGACGCAACTACGGATATTGGCGTACCTACCGTCTATGCAAGACGCCATCGACCGGCGCATCCGACAAGTGCCAATGTCTTCGGATGCTCTTCCAGCCTGGACCTCTGCGCGGCCTTGGACAAGGCGGCGCGAGAGGCAATCATGATCGGCCATGCCCTGGATGCAAATCCGCATCGCCCCCCGAAGATTCCCTCGGACTGTCATCACCTCGTTGATGGAGCAATGATGATGATGCATCCAGACAGCGCAGTCGCCTTCTCTTATCTGGATGCTGCCAACGAGGTTTCTCTCGAAGAGCTGCTCACGCCCGCCGGCGCCGCCTGTAAAAGCACCAAAGCCCAACTGGAGTGGGTGATCCAGCGCTTGGCGCAACGGGAGCAACCCGTATACCTCACGGACATTTCCTGCGATGAGATTCTGGAAGCAGGACTGCGCGCATTCAGGGCAGTAATTCCTGGCCTGATGCCCCTGTCCTTCGTGCATAGATCGAGGTTCCTTGGTTCAGCGCGGCTTGCTCAGATGCACAGGTACTGGTCGCTCCCAGGGACTCTGGCGCAGCGCATCACTCCGTGGCCACAGCCATTCTCATAGGAACTTCAACGATGAGCTACCAGTTCGTGGATCAAGGTGCTTTTGGTTTGGCCGTCCGGGCGTGCCATGAGTCCCGCCCCCTCGGCAGCTCTTGCCGCAAGGCAGAGCCCGTTGGCCGTCCTCTGCAGGGGGCGACTCTCATCGCTACGGGGCAGACCGATCTTGACTTCGTCGTGCGCGCCGCCACCCATGCGGCAGGACGCTCGGTTGCTGCATTCCTATGCGGCCGCTACCTGGTGATATCCCCATGCTTCGGCATCGACGCCGCGTGCCCGATCTGTTTTTCAAAGCGATTCCTCAGCAGTCCTCCGCCGGGGATTGACTCCGAGACTGTTCTGGCGATGACCAGTTGCGCCGGAGCCGGAAGCGGATTCGATGCTCCTGCCTTCGCACCTGCGCTCCCCCAAGTTGCAGTGGCGCTGTTGCAGAAGCAACTGGGATGCCGCTCGCGACTCTCCCTGCTGATCGATCAGGCAGGCATGCGTCACCTCAGCGCCCCACTCGTCCCGGTTCACGGATGTATCTGCCGGGGAGACCGCCCAGGCCCTGGACGCTTCATCTCATTTCACAGGGAGCTGTTCTGATGAGCCAGTCACGTTTCGCTGCCTTGACCGGCGACCCTGAGTTGGATGCGTGCGTACCCCGATTTCCACGGGTCATTCCCGAGATCACGTGGCTGGCGGTGTCGGAGGCGAAGGTCGTACCTGCGGGTGCGCTTGACCCCCTCATGCTCCCGGCCCAGATAGGGGGAGCACCACTGACAGAACTGGTCAGTCGTCTGGACGGGCAGGCGAGTCTGGATGAGCTGCTGGACAACGGCACCCCGCACTCCGCGAGCCTGCGTGAACTTTTGCGTCTCCTGTTCCGCCTGGGCATGATCGAAGACGGTCGCGTTCCACCTGGCTGCGCCACCGCGTTCGCTGCTCTAGCGATGGACCAGACGCGCTTGCATGGTGATCGAGCGCAGGCTGCGGCGGCAAGCACACGATCAGTGCATCTGGCGGGCGCTACCGCGTCCTTTGGCATGGCCATGGCCTCCGCTGGGATACCTGTTGATCAGAACCCAATCAGTGCCCACCCCGCCTTGCAGGTCGTAGTCCTCGACTGTTCAGGGCGGCCGTGCAACACACTGAACACCATCACGGGCGGTCGACTACTTCCAGTGAGGTTTCACGGCAGATCCGTCGATATCGGCCCTTGGTTGGCTTCCGAGTCACTGGTCACTATGCGCGCCCTCCAACACCACATCACAAACGAAGGCATCCGCACAGTCGAGCCGGATGCCATCGACGTACTGGAGGCTTTGTGCGCCCACACGCTAACCGGGATTCTGGGCAACACAACGCCGGTTGTCATACCGTCCAGCCTGCACCGGATTACCACGGACGAGTCAGGCCTGCGCACCGAGCGCATACCCGTGTCGGTCCACTTTACGCATCTGAATTCGTTCTCGGAGGAGGTATTGCGGAGGCTCTCCGATCGAGCGGCCGGCGCCATTCCCGCGTTGAGGGATGTTGGCACCAAAGCCCACGAGTCCCATCATTCCAGACGGAACATTCTGACCTCGCTTGAACTGCAGCGCGGAGGTGGCACTCCCTGCACGCAGCTTCCCTGCCACAACAGGCATTCACATGACGCGGTACTCACTGCTCTGTCGATGGCGTTTGGATACTCGCGCCAACCCGACGGATCGCATCGGCGAAACTGCCCGTCCGGGGGCAACCTCGGGTCGCCCGAAGCACTTGTCTGGGTCAATGCAGCCGGCGCCCTTCACGTGTATCGGCACCTGCCGCTTTCCAACGAGCTTGAGCAGGTACTCGGCACGCGTGCGGCAACGGGATCAGCGGTATCAACCGGGATCATCTGCCTGGGAAACAAGGAAAAGCTTTGCCGAAAGTATGGCCCCTTGGGCAACGCTTTGGTCGGTCTGGACGCCGGGGTTGCACGGGCCTTCTTTCGGGCGTCCGCAGAAAGCCTGTCCATTGAGCTTCAAACGGCTTCTCTGCAAGGCGATGTTCCAGAGGATATCTGCAAACTCATCAACGATCGCAGCTACCACTATGTTGCACCATGGGCATTTCTGGTTGAGGCCCCTTTCGCCAAGAGCAATCTGCACGCGATGCATGCACGTCGGCAGCACCGGTTCGCGTCGGCCTTGGCGAAACGGCGGTCCGTCAGGACATTTGATATATCTGCCCCAGACCTGTCGCAGTTCAACATGCTGGTGAGCAGTTCCAGGCCATCGCCCACAACGCCAATGGAGGAACTGCTGTTGAATGCGGTCGTTCCATTGGTGCGGCTTATAGATGATGGCCGGCAGTCACTCCACGCGACAGGACGGAATGGCGCCGTGGAGGTCTCAATGGCCGCCCAGCCCAATGAGCTCTTCCTGCAGAAGAGCCTCAACAGAGCGCCACTGGCGCTCTTCCTGGCTATAGATCTTCATGCAGTGCTCCTCCTCGAGTCCGAATACGGACTGGACACGTCCACCCTGCTGTGCGGGGAATGGATTGGTCGGCTATGGCAATCATTGTCTTCGCACGCGTTGGCGGGGTGTCCTTGCGGCGCGCCCGTCGAGACAGAGCTGCGGGATGCCCTGCCCCCCGGTTACCGACACTTGAGTGTGCTGGCGAGCTTTGTTGCGGGTCGCCCGGCGCAATGACGTACCTTCGTCTGAAAGATGAAAGGTCCCTCGTTTGCATGAACGACGGTTCGTTCGTGATCGCGTTGGGAGGCGGAGAGTCGATGCAGCTCGGACCCTCCATCGGCGTGGTTGCGCTACATCTCCAGGAGGGAATTTCGGAGCGCGATTGGAGCACGCTTGTCTGCGCGAATCCTTACGCCTCCCGGCTGGAAATCGCACTGAACGAGTTGGGATTGATTGAGACAGCTTCCCAGCGGCGAGAGCCCTGCATTGCTGGCTGCAGTCGACCCGCTGCAGCCCAGACGACGCGTACCTGCTGGAGTGATGCCGCTGTGATCGTGTTGGCTGCCGCATCCGCGACGGCCGGCATCCTGATCTCGAGCGAGGGTACCGAACTGATGCCAGGCTGGGGATGGCTGCTGTTGCTTCCCTGCATCTACCTGACTGGCTTCGCTCATGAGCTTGGGCATTACGTTGCAGCGAGACTGCTCGGCTTTCGGGCCTTCATGGAAATGTGGCATCGAGGAACGTTCCGACCGCGCTGCCTGCTTGTTCCAGCCCAACCCTCACCATCCACACTCGCAACCAGACTGGCGTTGTTGGCGGGCCCATTTTTTGATGGAACCCTGGCGCTTGGCTTCACAGTGCTGCAGAGCACCGGGAATGAACATCCTGCAGTCCGCCTCGTCGCACTCTGCGCCACGCTGAGCTTGATGTGCAACGTGTGGCCGACTGCGCTCTCGGACTGCGGCAAATCCCTGTCCCTGGTTGACGATTGCCGCCTTCGACGCGTGATGTTGGGCACCTATCGCGCGACCTCGATTGCGCTACTGGTCGCCTGCATCTATTCAACAGCATCGCTGCTCGGGTTGAACGTCCAATGATTTATAGCGAGGACCACTGACAATGAATATTCCCGAGAAGGGCACACCTGACAATGCAGCCCGCCGCGCTGCCCGGATTGGCATCATCATCGGCGCCATCCTCGGCGCGATTGGCACGCTGGCAGGCTTTTATGTCGGCATTCTCAAGCCGGCGATCAAGTCCGGGCAATGGCAGCAGTTGCCCGCCGGGACGATATGGCTGGGAGGCGCGCTGTTACTTGCGCTGCTTGTGATTCCCTGCGTCCTTCTTTTTATTCGGTCTCGTGCCAAGGCTACCGCAAAGGCTGATTCGCCGGACGACTGGTGACGAGGAGGCGGATACGATGACACTGGCAAGTCTGCTGCGTGCTGCGCTGGTCACGAACAAGATTCGCACTGGCCTGACCATCGCCTCCATTGCAACCGCATTTCTTCTGTTTGGCCTGCTGGGCAGCGCGCGCGCAGGATTTCTCAGCGCAGGCGACAGTGCGCATGGCGCCAAGCGGCTGATTACCGGTTCGCGCGCCTTCATGACAGACCCGCTCCCCTTCGTCCTTGGCGATAGGATTTCCGCAGTGCAGGGCGTGGACCGCACCGCCCATGCGACATGGTTCTCTGGCTATTACCGAAACCAGCAAAATCCTCTGAACGCTTATGCGGTATCCGATAGCTATCTGGAGGTATTTCCCGAGATAGACGTTGATCCGTGGTCAAGGACCGCGTTCTTTGAGGCGCGTGACGCGATTCTGGTGGGCGAGAGAATCGCCCGGAAACATGGCTGGAAGGTGGGCGATCGCATTCCACTGCGCTCGGGCTTCTTCGTCAATGGAGATGGCAGCAACGTCTGGCCATTCGTTGTGGCCGGTCACATCCGCGCCAACGTCCCCGAGCTTTCCACCTACTACGAAAACACGATCCTCCTGCATTGGGAACTGCTCTCCACCTCCTCGCCCTACGTAAACCATCGAGTTGGCTGGTACATCTCTACTGTCGAGGATGTTGGCCGCTCCGATTCGATCGCCAAGAGAATCGATGTGCTTTCGCAGAATTCAGCTCACGAGACGCGAACGATGTCTGAGAACGCACTGTTTGCGTCTCGACTCCGTCAAGTGGCCGATATCGATCTGATCACACGCTCCATCATGGCTGCCGTGTACTTCAGCCTGCTGCTTGTGGCGGCAACCACGATCATGCAGTCGATCAGAGGACGACGTCACGAGTTCGCGCTGATGCGCGCCATCGGCTTCTCCATGGGGACAGTCGCAGGGCTGATACTGGCCGAGTCTGTGGCGATCATGTTGATCGGGGGACTATCGGGTCTGGCCTTGGCATCATTGACGGCACTCCTGGCAACAAGCCTCAGCCAAGGCATGCTTTCGCTTCCACCTTTGTCGGCGATGAACTGGATCGCAGGCCTTGGACTGATGACTGCCACAGGCTGCGTTACCGCAGTGGCACCAATTGCCATACAGGCGCGCCTAAGCTTGGCGGAGACGCTTTCGGGACGATAAGCCGGAGTGGCGGGGCCCATTGAACCCACCCGATGCAGGTGCAGACGCTGCCGTCCGGGCAATCAGGTCAATAGCGCAACGGGTATCAGATCGACGTAACAGGCCCCTGGAGTCAAGGGCGCGCGCCGGCAGGCGCGGGGATCTGGAGGCATGCAATGCCACGCTCCATCGGCTTGCCGCGCAAACCGTGGAGCGGGTGAAGGGAATCGAACCCTCGTCAGTAGCTTGGGAAGCTACAGCTCTACCATTGAGCTACACCCGCGTGGTACCCCGCAAGTTTATGCGCCGGGGCGGTAAAAAGGCAACGGGCGGCACGAGCCGCCCGCTGCATTCGGCACGACCAACGGTCGTGCCCTACCGGGCGGTGCACGGCGAATTGGCCGTGCACCGCCGGCTTCAGGCTTAGAAGCTGCCGCTGACCGTGGCGAACAGGCTGATGTCGCGGGCGTTCTTCTGCGCCGCAGTGGTGCTCATGCCGATGTTGCTGTTCAGGCCGAACACGCTCATGCGCGCACCCAGCACGGCGGTGGCGTAGTTCTTGTCGAACTCCAGGCCCGGCACCTTGTACATGCCCACGTCCGGCATGGACTGCAGCCAGGCGCTGGCCTGCTTGCCGTCTTCGAACTCGTGGTCATAGGTGAACTGCACGTACGGCTTGACGCTGCCGCCGTCGAAGCGGGCCTGCCAGCCCAGGCGGCCGACGGTGGAATCGGTGTCCTGGTTGGCGTAGCCCAGCGCGGTGGCGCTCGGGTTGGACTCGGTGTAGCCGTCCAGCTTGACCTTCTGCCAGATCACGGCGGCAACCGGGCCGTGGCGGAAGCCGCCTTCGGTGCCGAACTCGTAACCGGCGTTCAGCGCGGCGGTCAGGTTGCTGCCTTCCGGCGAGCCGGTGTGGACGCGCTCGGCCGGGCCCAGCTGCAGGCGGCGGGTCACGTCGTAGTCCAGCCAGCTGTAGCTGACCTGGCCGTTGACCCACATGTTCTGCCCATACCAGCCGGCGAACAGGCCCACGGTGGCGTCGGACTGGGTGAAGTCGCCCTTGCTGTTGCCGAAGTCGGCATCCATGCGACCGTAGCCGCCGAAGCCGCCGACGACCATGCCGTCCTTCGCCCAGTCGATACCGAACAGGCCGGCCGGGGCCAGCCCGTCGTACAGGTCGGCGTGGTCGTAACGCTGCATGTCGCCACGCAGGCCGCCCCACCAGCTCAGGCCATCGGCCGGACGGCCGTCAAGATGCCCGCTGACCTGGTCGGCGCGCGCACGGCCCACGGTCTGCGCCGAGTGGGTCAGGATCTGCTGGTTGCGCGGTGCTTCCAGGATCGAGAGCGTGTACTGGCCCAGCATCTGGTGGGTGGCGGTCGTCGGGTGCACGCCGTCGGCGAACACATAGTTGTTGGCCGCGTTCGGGTTGGCGTAGGCGGTCGGGTTGCAGGTCAGCGACGAGGCCGTGGTGCAGGCCGGGCTGCTGACGTTGACGAAGCCGTAGGTGGTCGGGCTGGCGACGATTTCCTGCAGGAGGTGGAAGGTGTCCACCGGAATGACCTGCAGGCCGGCGGTCTTCAGGCCACCGAACAGGGCGTCATTGTAGGCCTTGGCCAGCGCGGTGCCCTGCGCCATGCCCACGGCACCGCCGGCGCGCGCGGCCGGGGTCAGGCCGATGTCCGGCAGGGTCGGTACCACGATGTACTGGGCGCCAGCGGCCTTCAGGGTGCCGACGATGCCAACCTGGTCGGTCACGGCCGCGCCGAGGGTGGCCTGCAGCGGTGCACCGGCCTGGATGGCGAACAGGTCATTGGCGCCGCCCCACACGGTGTACAGCGCGTTGGCGTCGGCCTTGCCGCCGTTGGCCGCGAGGTATTGCGCGGTCTGGGTCTTGAGCGAGTAGACCGGAATGGCCGGGGTGCCCGGGGCCAGGGTCTGGGTGGTGTCCACGCCGACGCGGGCGCCACCGATGGCGTAGTTGTCGCCGTTCTGGCCATTGCCGTGGGCGGTGGCATTGGTGCCGTAGTAGTCGGCGACGTACTGGGCCCAGACCCAACCCGGGTTGGTGGTGAACTGGCCGGTGACCGGCTGGACCGAGGCCGGCAGCAGCGGGCGGAAGTAGCCCTGGTCGGTCAGGCTGTCGCCGATGAAGACGGTCTTCGAATACGGCGACTGCGCCATCGCGGGCACGGCGGCCAAGGCGATGGCCACGGCCAACAGGGAACGGAGGGGACGCTTGCTGAGCAACATGTAAGACTCCTTGAGGGTGTAAACGGCCGACGTACGCCGGCGCACGGTGCCATGGTTTCACTGCACCCCGGCGACATCACGCTGCGCTGCGGCATGGACAGGGCCAGGGGCGCGCAGACAGCAGACAGGACGCATCGAGGCCGGCATCGGCAGGGGCGCAAGGGTACGCAGAACCGGCGACTTTGGGGGACAATCCCGTCATGAACCACGTCAACATCACGCTCAACGGCGAACCCCGCCAGCTTCCGCAAAGTGCCACCGTGCTGGACCTGCTGCACAACGAACACCTCACCGAGCGCCGGGTGGCCGTGGAGGTCAACGGCGAGATCGTCACCCGCAGCCTGCATGCAAGCCATCTGCTCAAGGAAGGCGATGTGGTCGAGATCGTGCACGCACTGGGCGGCGGCTGACGGTGGGACCGCCCGGGCCGGCCAACGGCCGGCGCTACCGTTCGGTGGGGGCGAAGGCGACCGGACAGGAATGGTCGGGTTGGGCGATAATTCGCCGCATGACTGCTCATTCTTCCCCCGATTCGCTGGTGATCGCCGGCAAGACCTACGCTTCCCGGCTGCTGACCGGGACCGGCAAGTTCAAGGACCTGGACGAAACCCGCATCGCCACCGAGGCGGCCGGGGCCCAGATCGTGACCGTGGCGATCCGCCGCACGAACATCGGGCAGAACCCGGGCGAGCCCAACCTGCTGGACGTGCTGCCGCCGGACCGCTACACCATCCTGCCCAACACCGCCGGCTGCTATACCGCCGACGACGCCGTGCGCACCTGCCGGTTGGCGCGTGAGCTGCTCGACGGCCACAACCTGACCAAGCTGGAAGTACTGGGCGACCAGAAGACGCTGTACCCGGACGTGGTGCAGACCCTCAAGGCCGCCGAAACGCTGGTCAAGGACGGTTTCGAGGTGATGGTCTACACCTCCGACGATCCGATCCTGGCCAAACGCCTGGAAGAGATCGGCTGCGTGGCGGTGATGCCGCTGGCCGCGCCGATCGGTTCGGGGCTGGGCATCCAGAACCGCTACAACCTGCTGGAAATCATCGAGAACGCCAAGGTGCCGATCATCGTCGATGCCGGCGTGGGCACCGCGTCGGATGCGGCGATCGCGATGGAACTGGGCTGCGACGGCGTGCTGATGAACACCGCCATTGCCGGCGCGCGCCATCCGGTGCTGATGGCCAGCGCGATGCGCAAGGCCGTCGAGGCCGGGCGCGAGGCGTTCCTGGCCGGGCGCATTCCGCGCAAACGCTACGCCAGCGCATCCTCGCCGGTGGACGGGATGATCGGCTGATGACCAATCCCTTCGACAGCGCAGGCGCCAAGGCGCCGCCCAAGCCCTTCACCGTGACCGAAGGCCGCCGCGAGGTGCGCAGCTTCGTGCTCCGCCAGGGCCGCTTCACCCCTGCCCAGCAGCGCGCGTTCGACGACCGCTGGCCGCGCTTCGGGCTGGACTTCACCGGCGAACCGCGCGACCTGGATGCGACCTTCGGGCGTGATGCACGCAAGGTGCTGGAGATCGGCTTCGGCAATGGCGCCGCACTGCGCTTTGCCGCGCAGCAGGATCCCAGCCGCGACTACATCGGGCTGGAAGTGCATGCCCCCGGCGTGGGCCGCCTGCTCAATGCACTGGCCGACGACAACGCCGACCACGTGCGCCTGTACCACCACGATGCGGTGGAGGTGCTGGAAAAGGAAATCGCCGATGGCGCGCTGGATGAAGTGCGCATCTATTTCCCCGATCCGTGGCACAAGAAGCGGCACAACAAGCGTCGCCTGATCCAGCCGGCCTTTGCCGAACTGCTGGTGCGCAAGCTGCGCGCGGGTGGCCGGCTGCACTGCGCCACCGACTGGGAAGACTACGCCGAGCAGATGTGGGACGTGCTGGACGCAACCCCCGGGCTGGTCAACCGCGCCGGTCCGCGCGGCCAGGTGGAACGACCGGCGTGGCGGCCGCAGACGCACTTCGAGACCCGCGGCCAGAACCTTGGCCACGGTGTGTGGGACCTGCTGTACGACCGTACCTGATCCCACCCCAAGGAACCGCACCACCCCATGGACACCACGCTGACGCTGACCACCGACATGAAGCTCGTTCTCGGGCTGGTGGGCTTCACGATGGCGATGTTCCTGTTCGAGCGCATCCGTGCCGACGTGGTGGCATTGGTCGTACTGGTGGTGCTGGGCGTGACGGGCCTGATCGCGCCGGAGGAAATCTTCGGCGGCTTCTCCGGTAACGCGGTGATGAGCATCATCGCCACCACCATCCTCGGTGCGGGCCTTGACCGTACCGGCGCGTTGAACCGGCTGGCTGCGTGGCTGCTGCGGCGCGGCCATGGCGTGGAAACGCGGCTGCTGATGATGACCACGGCCATCGCCGGCCTGAACTCGTCCTTTATGCAGAACCCGTCGGTGATGGCGCTGTACCTGCCGGTGGCCTCACGGCTGGTGGCGCGCACCGGGCTGACCCTGCAGCGGCTGCTGTTGCCGATCGCCGCAGCGATCGTGATGGGTGGTGCGCTGACCATGGTCGGCAATTCGCCGCTGATCCTGCTGAACGATCTGCTGGCCTCGGCCAACAACAACCTGCCCTCGGGCCTGGCCACCATCGAACCGCTGCGCATGTTCGCGCCGCTGCCGATCGGCGTGGCGCTGCTGGCCGCCTCGCTGCTGTATTTCCGCTATTTCGGCGACCGCAAGCTGGTGGAGGAGGAAACGCTGGCCAACGATGGGGTGACGCCCGCGCGGACGGAGAGTTACTTCGCCAAGACCTACGGCATCGAAGGCGACGTCTTCGAGCTGGTGGTGAGCGCCGAGAGCCCGCTGGTGGGCATGACCCTGGGCGAGGCCGAAAACGTGCATGACGCGCCGCTGCTGCTGGCGCTCAAGACCGGCAACGACACCCGCCTGGCGCCGCCGGCGGAGATGCGCATCTGGGTCGGCAGCGTGCTGGGCGTGATGGGCAGCCGCCAGCAGGTCACCGACTTCGCGCAGAACCAGTTCCTGCGCATGTCCTCGCGCCTGAAGCATCTGGGCGACCTGTTCAACCCGAGCCGCGCCGGTATTTCCGAAGCGGTGGTGCCGCCGACCTCCGAAGTGATCGGCAAGAGCGCCTCCGAACTGCGCCTGCGCAAGCAGCGCGGGATCAGCCTGCTGGCGATCAACCGCGACAAGCAGGTGATCCGCGAAGACGTGCGCAATGTTCCGCTGCGCGCCGGCGACATGCTGGTGTTCCACAGCATCTGGACCGACCTGGCGCAGGCCGCCAAGAGCCGCGACTTCGTGGTGGTCACCGACTACCCGAAGGGCGAACAGCGGCCGCACAAGTTCAAGATCGCGATGTCGATCTTCGCCATCACCATCCTGATCGCGCTGACCTCGAAGCTGCCTGTCGCGCTGACCCTGATGACCGGCGTGGCCGGCATGCTGCTCACCGGCGTGCTGCGCATGGACGAGGCCTACGCGTCGATCAACTGGAAGACGGTGTTCATGATGGCCGGCCTGATTCCGCTGGGCTGGGCCATGGACAGCAGCGGCGCGGCGGCCTGGGTGGCGGGCCACACCATCGACCGCCTGCCCACCGGCATACCGGTATGGGTGCTGGAGATCGCGCTGGCGTTGTTGACCACGGTGTTCTCGCTGGTCATCAGCCACGTGGGCGCAACGATCGTGATGGTGCCGATCGCGGTGAACCTGGCGCTGGCGGCCGGCGGCAGCCCGACGGCATTCGCGCTGATCGTGGCGCTGTCGGCATCCAACAACCTGATGACGGCGTCCAACCCGGTCATCTCGATGATCACCGGGCCGGCCAATTACACGCCCCGCGAACTGTGGCGGGTGGGCGCACCGCTGTCGTTGATCTACACCATGGTGGTCGTGGTGATGATCAATCTGATGTTCTGACAGCGTACTGACCAATGGTTGCCCCCACCGTCAGGACCTGTCACCCGTAGTGCCGGCCGCTGGCCGGCTCCAGGTGATGTTCATCGTCAAGGCGTAGCACCGGCCGCTGGCCGGCTCCAGGTGATGTTCATCGTCAAGGCGTAGCACCGGCCGCTGGCCGGCTCCCGGTGATGTTCATCGTCAGAGCGTACTGCCGGCCAGATAGACGCTTCCATCGCGGACGTCGAGCGGCACGGCGCGCAACCGGTCGCCTTTGCACGGCCCCGCCACGCAGCCGCCGTCGTCGAGCGAGAACGACGCACCATGCGCTGCGCACACCAGATGCCCATCTTTGCTCTTCAGGAACTGGCCCGGTGCCCAATCCAGCCGGCGGCCGGCGTGCGGGCAGATGTTCAGCCAGCCGCGCACGCTGCCGCCATCGCGGTACAGCACCAGCGACTCGAAATCGCCATCGATTCCCGCTTCGACCTCGGCAAATCCGCCGTCGGCAATACGCTCGAGCGCGATCAGCGGGGGTGCGGCGGGATCGGAAATGGACATGGGCAACGGCACTTCAGCGAGGACGCGTAGTGTCGCACGCCGTCACGTGGCTGGCTCTGCGATGAACACAAGTGATTGATTTCAAATGAACGGCAATCCGATTTAACGACTTTTTCACTCAATGGCAGAATCCAGCCCGGATACTGACATCTCGCTGACTTCAGCCAAAGAACCGCCATGTACAACCGCTTCCAGTTCAACCAGTTCCGTACCCTGTTCGCGCCGCGCAAGCCGCGCCACCCGCTCGTGCGCGTCGCCGTGGGTCTGCTGGGCCTGGCGATCCTGGCGGCACTGGTGTTCGTCGGGGTGTTCGTGGGTGCGGCGATGATCATCGCCGGGGTAGCGTGGAAGCTGCTCGCCCAGCGCAAGCAGAATGCAAACGCCGCCGATCCGCAGATCGTCGAGGGCGAGTACCGCGTGGTTCGCAAGCCGGCGCTTCCGTTGTCGCGTTGATGATTGTTTGGTTTGCCGGTTCGTTTGCCGGTTCGTTTGCCGATTGGTCTGCCGACTAACAGTCGGCGCTACAGTCGGCACTACAGTCGGCGCTACCTCGGCGCTACACTCGCGTGAACCTTGTCAGATACAGGACGCGCGCATGACCGATGTAATCCCCACACCCGAACAACCCCGCATCCCGGTTGCGGGTGGTGGCACGTTTCCGGTGCGGCGCATCTACTGTGTGGGCCGCAATTTTGCCGACCACGCCAAGGAAATGGGTGCAGCGGTTCCCGCCGCCGATGACCGCGGCCGCCCGATGTTCTTCAGCAAGCCGGCCGATGCGATCGTGGTCGGCCACGACGATGTGATCCCCTATCCGCCGGCGACCCACGACCTGCACCACGAGGTGGAACTGGTGGTGGCGATCGGCCGCGACGCGCCCGAGGGCGAGCTGCCGGTCGACCAGGCCGAGGCACTGGTGTTCGGCTACGGCGTGGGCCTGGACCTGACCCGCCGTGACCTGCAGGCCGCCGCGAAGGCCAAGGGCCACCCGTGGGATCCGGCCAAGGGCTTCGATCACTCCGCGCCGGTGAGCGAACTGGTGCCGGCCGGTGAAGTGGGTGACCTGTCCGCGCTGAACCTGTCGCTGGAGATCAACGGCGAGGTGCGCCAGCAGTCGCTGCTGGACCAGATGATCTGGAACGTGCCGGAGATCCTGCATGAGCTGTCCAAGCTCTGGGCACTGCGCGCGGGCGATCTGGTCTTCATGGGCACGCCTGCCGGCGTAGCGGCGCTGCATCCCGGCGATCGCTTCAGCGCGCGGCTCGAGAACGTCGCCGAGCGTCACGGCATCATCGCTGGATGACATTGGCTGGGTTAGGCTGCGGCGTCCTTTGCTACCCCGAAACAGGAGAACCCGATGGGAATGCTGACTGAGTTCAAGGAATTTGCCATGCGTGGCAACGTCATCGACCTGGCGGTCGGTGTCGTCATCGGTGCTGCGTTCGGCAAGATCGTCACCGCACTGGTGGACAAGATCATCATGCCGCCGCTGGGGTGGCTGATCGGTCGTGTGGATTTCTCCGAACTGGTGTGGACACTCGCCCCGGCACGGCCTGGCCCGGACGGGCAGGAGATTCCCGCCGTGGTGATCGGCTATGGCGATTTCCTGAACACCCTGGTCCAGTTCATCATCGTTGCCTTCGCGATCTTCATGGTGGTCAAGGTGATCAACCGCCTGGCCCGCAAGAAGGAAGCCGCGCCCGCCGCGCCGAAGGAAGAAATCGTGCTGCTGCGCGAGATCCGCGACAACCTGAAGCGTTGACCGCACGCCTGCCGATGGCAGGCACCGACCCGGTAGCGCCGGCCGTTGGCCGGCCCTGCCCGCGTCGCGCGGGGTGTCTGTGGAAAACAGCGTCCGCCCAACCATGACCTCCCGCCCATGTGCGGCGCGGACAGGCTGCTAAGCTCGAACGCTTCTGCCCTGCTCCCCCGGAGTTCGCCCATGCGTCGCCGCGCCCTTGCCCTCGCATCTTCCCTCGCCCTGCTGGCCGCCCCGGCGTTCGCGGCGACGGGCACCACCACGCTGCCCCCGAAGTCGCTGGCCACGGCCGCCGAACTGCGCGAGCAGGCGCTCAAGGATGACACCGGCTGGAAGGTGGTGGAGTCGCTGACGACCGAGATCGGGCCGCGCATCGCCGGCAGCGAGGCCGATGCCCGCGCCGTGGCCTGGGCCGAAGCCAAGTTCAAGGCACTGGGCTTCGACAAGGTGTGGAAAGAACCGGTGACCTTCCCCAAGTGGGAACGTCGCAGTGAACAGGCCCACGTCATCGGTACGCATGCCCAGCCACTGACCATCACCGCACTGGGCGGCAGCCCGGGCGGCAAGGTGGAGGCCGACGTGGTGCGCTTCGCCGATCTGGCTGCGCTGCAGGCAGCGCCGGCAGGCTCGCTCAAGGGCAAGATCGCCTTCGTCGATTACCAGATGACCGCCTACCGCGACGGTCGCGATTACAGCAAGGGCGGCGCGGTGCGCAGCAAGGGCCCCTCCGAGGCGATCCGCAAGGGCGCCGTAGGGTTCGTGATGCGTTCGGCCGGGACCGATTCGCACCGCGTGCCGCACACGGGCATCACCCGCTTCGATGACGGCCTGACGCCGGTGCCGTCGGCCGCGCTGTCAGTGCCCGATGCCAACCAGCTGGCGCGCCTGGTCGCGCTGGGGCCGACCCGGATCACGCTCGACCTCGACTGTGGCTGGGACGGCACGGCGACCTCGTACAACGTGATCGGTGAGATCACCGGGCGCAGCCTGCCCAAGGAAGTGGTTGTGATCGGTGGGCACCTCGATTCGTGGGACCTGGGCACCGGTGCGATCGACGACGGCGCCGGCGTGGCCCTGACCATGGCTGCCGGCCATCTGATCGGCCAGCTCAAGCAGGCCCCGAAGCGCACCATCCGCGTGGTGGCCTTCGCCAACGAAGAGCAGGGCCTGTATGGCGGCAAGGCGTACGCCGAGGCGCATGCCAAGGATGTGGTGTTGCACCAGCTGGCCGCCGAGAGCGACTTCGGTGCGGGGCGCATCTATGCCTTCAACACCGGCTCGCCGAACCCGGAACAGTCGCGTGAGGCGACCCGCCAGATTGCCGAGGCGCTCAAGCCGCTGGGCATCGAGTACGCCCCGGACAAGGGCGGCCCGGGCCCGGACGTGGGCCCGCTGGCGGCCAAGGGCGGTGCGTGGGCATGGCTGGCGCAGGACGGCACCGACTATTTCAATCTGCATCACACCGCCGACGACACCCTGGACAAGATCGACCCGGCCGCCTTGGCGCAGAACGTGGCCGCGTATACGGTCTTCGCCTACCTGGCTGCGGAAGCCGATGGGAGCTTCGGCAGCGAAGCCAAGGCGACCACACCGCCGAACGAGTGACAGCGCGACGCGCTGTCACTCGCGGAGCGGACCTGTGTAGAGCGGACTGTTAGTCCGCTGCCGTTGATCCGCCGCCATTGATCCGCCGCCGTTGATCCGCCGCCGCCGATCCGCCAACGTCCCCCATCAACAGCAGCCGTCTAACAGACGGCTCTACCTGGGTTGGGCCACGCCCGGCATCAACAGCAGCCGTCTAACAGACGGCTCTACCGGGTTGGGCCACGCCCGGCATTTACGGCCGCCGTCCAGCAGACGGCTCTACCGGATGCGCGGTCCACACGCAGGTGGCGGGCCCTTGCTCCGTATCCGGGCGGTAGACCGGGTCCCGGCCCGCGCGCTTGCTCGCCTCATAGTCGCGCAACGCGGCCAACGCCGGCTTCTGCAGCAGCAGCAACGCGATGATGTTCAACCAGCACATCAAGCCGACGCCGATGTCGCCCAACGACCAGGCCACCGTGGCCGTGTTCAATGCCGAATAGAGCATGGCGCCAATGAAAGCGACCCGGAACAGCCCCATCGCGAGCCATGACGGACGATTGCGGCCCAGGTACACCACGTTGGTCTCGGCGTTGTAGTACAGCGCCAGGATGGTGGTGAAGGCGAACGGCAGGATCGCCAGGGCAATGAACGACTTGCCGAAGCCCGGCAACACCGACTCCACCGCGTGCTGCACGAAGGCCGGGCCCGCCTCCAGCGCTGGCACATTGGCGACCACCCATTGCGTCGGCGCGGCCGGGTCATACACGTTGTACGCGCCCGTGGACAGGATCAGGAACGCCGTGGCACTGCACACCACCAAGGTGTCGATGTAGACCGAGCACGCCTGCACCAGGCCCTGCTTGACCGGGTGCGAGACCTCCGCCGCCGCTGCAGGATGCGCACCACTTCCCATGCCGGCTTCGTTGGACAGCACGCCGCGGCGCACACCCCACTGGATCGCGGTACCGATCATGGCGCCGAACGCGGCATCCTGCCCGAGCGCACTCCGCACGATGAGGAGGAACATCTCGGGTACGGCGTCCAGGTTGAGCACCATCACCACGCCCGCCACCACCAGGTAGGCCAGCGCCATGAAGGGCACGATCACCTGGGCGACCTGCGCGATGCGGCGCACGCCGCCGAACACGACCAGACCCACGACCGTGCCGATACCGGCGGCGCTGACCCACCCGGGCACGGCCCACGCCTGGTCCAGTGCACTGACGATGGCGTTGGACTGGGTGCCCGGCAACATCAAGCCACACCCCACCACGGTGCTCAGCGCGAACAGCACGGCATACCAGCGCTGTCCCAGGCCCTTCTCGATGTAATAGGCCGGTCCACCGCGATACATGCCGGTGCCGTCGCGCTGTTTGTAGATCTGCGCAAGCGTGGATTCGACGAAGGCGCTCGACGCGCCCAGGAACGCAACGATCCACATCCAGAAGATCGCACCGGGCCCGCCGTAGGCGATCGCTATCGCCACACCGGCGATGTTGCCCACCCCTACGCGACTGGACAGCGACAGGCTCAATGCCTGGAACGAGGACACACCGGATGCCGAGCTGCGGCCCTGGAACATGAGCTTGAGCATGTCCGGCAATCCGCGCAGCTGGATGAAGCGGGTGCGTACGCTGAAGTACAGGCCGACCACCAGGCACAGGGTGACCAGCATGGGGCTCCAGACGATGCCCAGCACGCGGGCAACGATCTCTTCGATGTTC
This sequence comes from Stenotrophomonas sp. KH_036_B, assembly GCF_057839485.1. Lineage (NCBI taxonomy): Bacteria > Pseudomonadati > Pseudomonadota > Gammaproteobacteria > Lysobacterales > Lysobacteraceae > Stenotrophomonas > Stenotrophomonas sp. KH_036_B. The sequence goes on from NZ_CM174491.1 coordinate 3,436,635, forward strand.
ATGATCCGCTCCTTGCCGGCATCAGAAGAACATCCCCAAGGCGACCTGGGGATTGATGTAGCTGCCGGTGTTGCGGCCTGCGACGGTGAACTCGACGCCGGCGATCAACCCGACATTCGGGCTGAAGTGGTACTGCACCGCAGGGGCGAGGGTGAGATTGCGGCTTCCCGGCAGGCGCAGGTCGATCCGTTGCGCCGAACCGTCCTCGGCCGGCGCATAGCCGCTGATGTGGCGATCACTCTGGCGGCTGGCGGCGACCTCGAACACGCCGACCCAGCGTGAGTTGACGCTGTACTCGCCGGCCACGGAGAGGCCCACCAGCGACCCGGGCGCGACGTTGCCGCGGAACCCTTCCGGCGTGCCGTAGACGCTGTTGTCGTTGAGCGCCACGCGGGCCGGAGCCGGGCTGGCGCTGAGCTGGCCGCGCCAGCGCAGCGGGCGTCCGTTGGGCAGCCACAGCACCTGCTGCACGCCCAGGCCGAAGGTGGTGCGCTGCACGCCATCGCCCTGTGCGTTGAGTGGATTGCCGCCAATGCGGTCATAGCTGCCGGTGGCATAGCGCTGGCTCAGCGACACCGATACCGCCGGGCGCGACCCGTCCTCGTTCGGCGCCTGCAGCAGGTACTGGATCATCGCCGTGGTATCGCCGGCGCGGAACCCGCGGCTGCGCTCGGCGCCGGTCTCGGCACGCGCGGCGCTGAGGTTGACCTGGGCAGTGACGCGCTGGCCCAATCCGTAGGCAATCGGAACGACGGTCAACCACGCGCTGCTGCGCGCGGCGCTGTCGTGGCGGCGGCCTTCACCGTCGAAGTAGCGGTCGCTGTCGATGCGGATCAGGTACGGCTCGACATAGGCGTGGCCCTTGGGCATGCCGGCCGGGTTCGGCGTGATCAGCGGGCCGGTGAAATTGACACCGTCCAGGCTGTGCCCGGTGGCAGCGGCGAGTGCAGGCGCGCACAGGCCGACGATCAGGGCGAGAGGAATCAGGCGCGGGGAGCGCAGCGCGGTGGGCGTCATGGTGAGTTTCCTTGGTGGCAGTAGTGATGCGGCAGGCCAGCCCGCCGCAGGGGCAATCTGCACACGAAGCACCAAGGGAAAAATCGGTAAATCCCGCGACTATTCGAATGTGTGAACCAACGCACGCACCAATGAGCGCATCACGCCATAGGCAGCCCTCACTCCATAGATAGCGTGCGTAGCGCCTGGTTTTTCAATACATTTCGGCAATGAAGATGGGGTGGCGGATGCGGCACGCACACGCGATTCAACGCAACCGCATGTCGCAAGATGCCTGCACAAAAAAAAAGCCCGGCCACACTGGGCCGGGCTACCGGGATTCATCACACCCCACGCGGTGAGCGACACGGACAACCGTGATCCGGACAACGGCGCCGCACTGGGTGGGTGTCTCTCCTCACCTACACAGTACAGCGCCGATTTGCACTGTGACGCAGCGCCAAAGCTCGCCACAATGCGAAAAATCCGAATCGACTGTAGTCACCTTTTCATTGGAGCAGTCGATCACACCACGAGGCGCCGCGCGCGCATGCGCTGCCCCCGGTCAAACAGCGAGGTCAGCAACGGCAACGCCGTTACCCACCCGCTTATCTCGTCTGCTGCGCGTACCAATGCGACAACAACACCGCCGTTGCCGATGCCACGTTGAGGCTTTCCACCGCGCCGCTGCCGGGAATGGATACCTGCAGGTCGCAGGCCTGCGCCAACGCGCGGTCCATGCCCTCGCCTTCGGCACCCATCACGTACACCAGCCGCGCCGGCAGCGCACTGGCGAACAGGGTGTCGCCGCCCTCCACCAGGGTGGCGGCCAGGCCGAAACCGGCGTCACGCAGCGCGTCCATCGCCTGCGGCACCGCCGGCAGGCGCACCAGCGGCACCGCCTCGGCACCGCCTTCGGCCACGCGCGCGGCCGCGCCGGACAGGGCCAGCGTGGCCTCCGGCGGCAGCAGCAGGCCGGCCACGCCGAAATGCGCGGCCGAACGCAGGATCGCGCCGAAGTTGTGCGGGTTGCCTACGCCGTCCAGCCACAGTGCGAGCACCGGCTGGTCGGCGGGCAGGCCGGCCAGCCACGCATCCAGCGCCAGCATCGGCGCGCGCAGCACGTCGGCCACCACGCCCTCGTGGTGGGTGGTGGCGGCCAGCTTGTTGAGATCGCCCTCCTCCACCACGCGGTAACCGACCCGGTTGGCCACGCACCACTTCAGCAGCGGCTGCAGGCGCGGGATCAGCGCCTCGGCCAGGTACAGCTTGCGCAGCGCCTGCGGACGGCGTTCGAACAGCGCCTGCACGGCGTTCCAGCCATACAGGCGCAGCTCGTCGTTGCCACGACCCGGCGGCGGCGGCGGGCCGCCATCACGGGGCGGCAACGGGGTCGCCCGCGGCGGCCGTGCGGACGGCCGGCGGGCATTCTTCCAGGGATCATTCACTACGGGACGGCTCCAGCTTGCGGTTACGCCAGAAATCGGCGTTCTTGATGCCCAGGGCATCGGGGTCGAAGGTCGGATCCAGGCCGAGCTTCTTCTGACGTTCGTAGTCGCGCAGGGCCAGCATTGCCGGCTTCTGCACGATCAGGATGGCGACGATGTTCAGCCACGCCATCAGGCCCACGCCGATGTCACCCAGTGCCCAGGCCATCTTGGCATTGTGGAAGGCACCGAACACGACCATGGCGATGATCCCCAGGCGCAGCGCGAGCACGGTCAGCGGGCGCTTGCGGTTGTTGTTGAGGTAGCTGAGGTTGGTTTCGGCCATGTAGTAGTAGGCCATGATGGTGGTGAACGCGAAGAAGAAGATCGCGATGGCCACGAAGCCCGAGCCCCAGCCCGGCAGCACGGTTTCCACCGCCGCCTGGGCGTAGCCCGCGCCTTCGGCCACGCCAGCCAGGCCGGCGAACACCGGCTCGGCACCGGCCACCGGCGAATACACGTTGTAGGTGCCCGCGGCCAGGATCAGGAACGCGGTGGCGGTGCACACCATCATGGTGTCGAAGTAGATCGCGAAGGCCTGCACGTAGCCCTGCTTGGCCGGGTGCGAGACTTCCGAGGCGGCGGCCGCGTGGGGACCGGTACCCTGGCCCGCTTCGTTGGCGTAGATGCCGCGCTTGACGCCCCACTCCACCGCCAGGCCCATCATCGCGCCGAAGGCGGCATGCGCACCGAAGGCGCTGCTGAACACGGTACGGAACATGTCCGGCACGCGATCGTAGTTGAGGATCATGATGACGATCGCCATCAGGATGAAGCCGGCGGCCATGAACGGCACGACCACTTCAGCGAAATTGGCGATGCGCTTGACGCCGCCGAAGATCACCACGCCCAGCAGCAGGGCCACCACGACGCCGATGCCCAGCTTGAATGCCTGCACCGTCTCCATGCCCATGAACTGGCCATCCAGCGGCCCGCACAGGGCGCCGCCACGGCAGGAATTGATGATGCTGTCGGCGATGGCATTGGCCTGCACGCCCGGCATCAGGAAGCCGGCGGCCACGATCGTCGCCATGGCGAAGGCCATCGCATACCACTTCAGGCCCATGGCCTTTTCGATGTAGTACGCCGGGCCACCGCGATAGCGGCCTTCGGCGTCCTTGGTCTTGTATATCTGGGCCAGGGTGCACTCGACGTACGAGGTGGATGCGCCGAGGAAGCCCATCACCCACATCCAGAAGATCGCGCCCGGGCCGCCGAAGGCGATCGCGGTGGCGACACCGGCGATGTTGCCGATACCCATGCGGCCGGCCATGGACATGGCCAAGGCCTGGAACGACGACACACCGGCTTCGGACTTTTCGCCCTGCACGGTGAGCCGGCACATCTCGAAGAACCCGCGCAGCTGCATGAAGCGGGTGCGCACACTGAAGTACAGGCCGGCGGCCAGGCACAGGAAAATCAGCGCCTTGCTCCAGATGATGCCATTGATGAAATCAACTACTGCTTCCACGCGCTCTCTCCAGTCGGCGGAAAATGAAGGACGTCCCGTCGGCTGGAAGGGACCGGGTCGATTCTCCATCATCGCGGGCCAACCCGATAGGGCCGATCTCTCACGCCGGCCGTTGCGCCACGACCAACGGTCGGGACGAAGGCCGGCGGCCCTCAGGGCAGCCGGTCGCGCACGCGGGCGAACCGCCGCAGATCGTGCAGCTGCCCGCGCTTGAAGACGGCGGCACGGGCCGTCCCTTCCTCCACGAACCCGTTGCCCAGCAGCACCCGGGCCGAGCCCTCGTTGAACGCGAGCACCTCGGCCTGCAGCCTGAACAGGCGCAGTTCGTCCATCGCCCACGGCGCGAAGAGGGCCACTACGCGCGACATCCAGCCCTGCCCCCAATAGGCGCGACCCAGCCAGTAGCCCAGCTCGGCCGCATGCGCGCGCTCGGCCACGCCCGGCAGGGCTCCGATGCTGCCGCAGGCCGCGCCATCGATCTCGATGGCCAGGCTGAGGGTACTCGGCGCCAGGATCCGCCCGCCCAGGAAGGCTTCGCCGTCTTCACGGGTATACGGGAACGGGAAGCGGTCGCGCAGGCCGCGCGAGACCGCTTCATCGTTGGCATGCCGCAGCAGCGCGTCCAGATCGTCGCCGCGCCAGGGGCGCAGCACGAACCCGTCACCCTGCAGCCGCGGCAACCCGTCAGGCATGCCCACCCACCGACGGCGTGTCGGCCTCCTGCTGCTCAAGCTCGCGGGCCACCGCTTCGGGCGACCGCGTGTACGGCGCCAGCAGCGCATAGAAGGCCGGCACCACGAACAGCGAGAGGAAGGTGGACACGGTGACGCCGAAGATCACCACGATGCCGATGGTGCCGCGGCTGGCCGAGCCAGGTCCGCCGGCGACCACCAGCGGGATCGCGCCCACCACGGTGGCGATGGAGGTCATCAGGATCGGACGCAGGCGCACCATCGCCGATTCAACAATGGCCCGGTGCACATCGCGGCCTTCGTCGCGCAGCTGGTTGGCGAACTCGACGATCAGGATGCCGTTCTTGGCCGCCAGCCCGACCAGCATGACGATGCCGATCTGGCTGAACAGGTTGATGGTGCCCCCGCTGACATACAGCCCCAGCAACGCGCCGAGCACGCCCAGCGGCACGGTGAGCATGATCACCAGCGGATGGATGAAGCTTTCGAACTGCGCGGCCAGGACCAGGTACACCACCAGCAGCGCCATGGCGAAGGTGAGCAGCACCGCGCTGCCGGCGTTCTGGTACTCGCGCGATTCGCCCTTCCAGTCGATCTGCGCGTGCTGCGGCAGTTCCTCGCGGGCGGTCTGCTGGGCCCAGGCAATCGCCTCACCCAACGGATAGCCCGGCGCCAGGCCGGCGGTGATGGTGATCGAACGCAGGCGGTTGAAGCGGTTGAGGTTGCCCGCTTCGGCCACTTCGCTGAGCGTGACCAGGTTGGACAGCGGCACCAGCTCGCCGTTGGTGGCGCGCACGCGGATCGCGGCCAGGTCGTCCGGGCTGGCGCGCCCGTCGCGGCCGGCCTGCACCAGGACGTCGTACTCCTCGCCGTTGTCGACGAAGGTGGTGACGCGGCGCGACCCCATCATGGTTTCCAGCGCCGAACCAATCGCGGTGACCGACACGCCCAGGTCGGCCGCACGCTGGCGGTCGATATTCACCCGCATCTGCGGCCGGGTTTCCTTGTAGTCCGAATCGGGACCGACCAGGCCGGGGTTGTCGGCCATGCGCTCCAGCATGCGGTCGCGCCACTGCGCGATTTCGGCGTACTCGGGCCCACCCAGCACGATCTGGAACGGCTGGCCCTGGCTGCGGACCAGGCCACCACCGACCTGGGTGCGCACGCGCACGCCACGGATGCCATCCAGGTCCTTCTGCAGCTCGGCGGCCACGTCGGGGGTGGCGGCAGTGCGTTCGCGCCACGGCTGCAGGAACACGCTGATGCGGCCGGTGTGCATTTCCTCGCTGGCCCCGAAACCACCGGGCACGCGCGGGTTGGCACGCACGATCGGCTTGTCGTTGCCGACGAAGCCGGCCACGACCTTCTCCACCTGCTGCACCTGGGCAACGGTGTAGTCGTAGCCCGCGCCTTCAGGGCCGTCGATCATGATCTGGAACGAGCCCCGGTCTTCGGCCGGGGCCAGCTCGGAGGGCAGCACCTTGAGCAGCAGCGCGCTGGCCAGCAGCGACAGCAGCATGACCACCACGTAGATCCAGATGCGACCGACATGCGCGTCGAGGAAGCGCCCGTACGCGGCAGAGACGCGGTCCAGGTTGCGGTTGATCAACCCGTGCAGGCCCTTCGGCGGCTGGCCGGTATGCGGCTTGAGCAGTTTGGAGGCCATCATCGGGGTCAGCGTCAGCGACACGAACGCCGACAGCGCCACGGCGGCGGCGAGTGCAACCGCCAGTTCGCGGAACAGGCGGCCGGTGTTGCCTTCCAGGAAGCCGACCGGCAGGAACACCGCCACCAGCACGGCGGTGGTGGCGATGACCGCGAACGCCACCTGCGCGGTGCCGCGCTTGGAGGCGACCAGCGGCGGTTCGCCCAGGTCGATGCGGCGCTGCACGTTCTCCACCACCACGATCGCATCGTCCACGACCAGGCCGATGCACAGCACCAGCGCCAGCAGGGTCAGCAGGTTGATGGAGAAACCGAAGGCGTACAGGGCGATGAACGCGGCGACCAGGCACACCGGCACGGTCACGGCGGGAATCAGGGCGGCACGGAAGCTGCCGAGGAACAGCCAGATCACCACCAGCACCAGCAGCATGGCTTCCACCAGCGTGGCGTAGACGCGGTCCACGGCGGCTTCGATGAAGGTGGTGTTGTCGAACGCGACGAAGATGTGGGTGCCTTCAGGCAGGGTCTGCCCGACCCGCTCGGCCTCGGCGCGCGCGGTGCGCGCCACGTCCAGCGAGTTGGCGGTGGAGGTCTTGACGATGCCCAGGCCGATGCCCGGCTCGCCGTTGCTGCGGTAATACGCGCGGCGTTCGGACGAGGCCAGTTCGATCTTGGCCACGTCGCCCATGCGCACCACATAGCCGTCGGCGCCCTTGCCCAGCGGAATGGTGGCGAAGTCTTCGGGCTTCACATAGTTGCGCTCCACGCGCAGGGTGAAGTCGCGGTCGGCCGATTCGATGCGGCCGGCGGGCAGTTCGACGTTCTCGTTGCGCAGCGCGGTTTCCACGTCACCGACGGTGAGGCCGCGCGCGGCCAGCTGGTCGCGGTCCAGCCAGATGCGCATGGCATAGCGCTGGCGGCCGCCGATGCGCACCTGGGCCACGCCGTCGAGGCTGGAGAAGCGATCGACCACGTAGCGGTCGGCGTAATCGCTCAGCTCCAGCGTGTCCATGCTGGAGGAGGTCATGTTGAACCAGATGATCGGATCGGCGTCGCTCTCGACCTTGGCGATTTCCGGCGGGCGCGCTTCCTCGGGCATGCGGTCGGCCACGCGGCTGACCGCGTCGCGGACGTCGTTGGCGGCCGCTTCGATGTCGCGGTTGGAGGTGAACTCGATGCTGACCTGCGAGCGGCCGTTGGAGCTGCGCGCGTTGATGGTGTCGATGCCCTCGATGCCGGCCAACGCGTCTTCGAGCACTTGGGTGATACGGCTTTCGATGACGGCGGCGGAGGCACCGGTGTAGTCGACGGAGACCGAGACGATCGGCGGGTCGATCGCGGGCAGTTCGCGCAGGGTCAGGCGGGTGAACGACATGATGCCCAGCACGACCAGCAGCAGGCTCATCACCACGGCAAAGACCGGCCGCTGGATGGAGATGTTGGAGAGCTTCATCCGGCAGTGCCGGTGGGGGCCACAACGGCGGTCGCGCCGGTCGGGGCGCGGACGGTGCCTGCGGGCGCGGGGTCGGTGGCCTTTTCAGCCGGCGCATCGGCCGGGGGTGCCGCAGGAGACGCGGCAGGCGCGGGCGGCGACGGGGTAGCTGCCGGCGCGGCACTGTCATTGACCTTCAGACCAGGACGCAGCTTGCCAGTGCCGTCGACGACGATGCGATCACCGGCCTTCAGTCCTTCCCGGATCTCGACGACGCCGGAGCGGCGCGCGCCGCTGACCACGTCGAGGCGTTCGACGGTATGGTCGGCCTTGACGCGGAACACGTACGAATCGCGCCCGACCTGGACCACGGCGATCTCGGGAATCACCACGGCCTGGCGTTCCGGGCGGAACATGTGCACGTCGAGCAGCATGCCCGGGCGCAGGGCGTGGTCGGCATTGATGAAGTCGGCACGGACGGTCACGGCACGGGTGCCGGGATCGACACGGGTGTCGATGGTGGCCACCTCGCCCTCGAAGGTGCGCCCCGGGTAGGCGACGCTGGTGGCGCTGACCTTGTCGCCGTTGGACAGCGAGGCCAGCTCGGCTTCGGGCACCTGGAAGTCGACGTGCATGCGCTCGATGTCGTCGAGGGTGGCGATGACGGTGGTCGGTGTGACCAGCGACCCCTCGCTGACCTGGCGGATGCCGAGCACGCCGGCGAACGGCGCGCGGACGCGGCGATCGCCGATGTCGGACTGCATTTCACGCACGCGGGCGTCGGCGGCATCGCGGATGGCGCGCTGGGTATCGAGGGTGGCGCTGGCGACAAGCTGCTGGGCGGCCAGTTCGCGCTGGCGCTTGTAAAGCTGGTCGGCTTCGGCAAACGTGGCCTGTGCCTGGAGCAGAGCGGCTTCCTGGGCCTGGCCGCGCAGGGTGACCAGCGGGGTACCGGCAGAGACCTGCTGGCCGCTCTCGAAGTGGACGGTCTCGATGATCTCGCTGACCTTGGCGGTGATGGTGACCGACTCTCGGGCCTTGGCGGTGCCGAGGGCCTGGAGGGTGTCGCTCCATGCGGAGGTCTGCACCACCTGGGTGGTCACCGGCACAACGTCGGCGCCCTGTCGGCGGCCGCCGTCCTCCTTGCTGCCACACCCGGCCAGGATGACCAGGCCGAGGCCAACGGCGATGCGCGCGGTGATGCGTCCCAACATGAAGATGAATCCCTGGTATTCCACGACCGCCAAGTGTAGCCATGGGTTGCGTCAGGCATATGTGCCAAGCGTTTACCGGCGCCTTCACATTGCCGGGTTACACGCGCAACCCCTTTCGTGCTGGGGCATTGCGGGTGTGTAACGGCGTGTGTCAGCGAATGTCGGATTACGTCGTTGGTCAGCGGCAAGGTCAAGGTCAACTGCAAAAGCGCTGCGTTTCCATTGCGACGGGCTGGGGAGGCCGACGGGTGGCCCCGCTCCGGGACACGCCGTAAACCCATCCATGGGGGCTTGGCGAAAACATCCATGTTTTCGACAGTCCCTACGGGGGCCACCCGCCGGCCTCCCCCGACAGTTGGCTGCGTGGGGTGGGAAAGAGCAGACACGCATGGCGTATCCCTACGCGTGTAACAGCTCGCCGTGGCCGGGGTTTTGTGCTCTCCCATGGCCACCGGCACACTGTCTAAGGGTCGGCGGGGGTGGGTTTGCGGGACCGTAGAAAACATGGGCCCGGCGCATGCGCCGGGCGGGTTGGGCAGGACGCCCAACCCAGGCCTTGCCGTGTACGCAGGATTGCGTACACGAGCAAGTTTTCTACGAGCCCCCAGGGATGGGTTCACGGCGTGTCCCGCAAACCCGCACCCGCCGGCCCAAGCCAGGCACGCTCGCAGACCAAGGGCTTTTGCTTTTTGCCTCAGTACCGGTAGTTCACCTTCATCCAGACAGTGCGACCGGGCTCGTTGATGCGGACGGGGTCGGCCGGGAAGCCGAAATCGGCGCTGCCGGCCAGGTTGAGGTGTTCGCTGTAGGCGCGGTCGAACAGGTTGTCGATGCCGGCGCTGAGCTGCAGCGCATCGCTGATGCGGTAGCCCGCGTTGAGCGCCAGCGTGGCGAAACCGGCGCTGGGGCCCAGGTCGCGGGCGACTACATTGCCCTGCCCGGTGGCCACACGGTGCTGGCGCGACACCGCCCGCGCCAGTGCACCGACGCTCCAGCGCGCGCCCTCCCAGCCTGTACTCAGGCGCGCTTCCAGTGGCGGCATCTGCGGCAGCGGACCGCCATCCGTGCGGTTCTCGCCCCATGCGTAGGCCAGCGTGCCGCCCAGCTTCCAGCCCTGCCCGAACGCGAACTCCGCGCCGGCTTCGGCGCCGGCGATGCGTGCATCGATATTGCTGGCCTGCGTCGTGCTGCCCATCATGCCGCCGTCGCGGTAGGTGAACAGGATGTAGTCCTGGAGGCGCCCGGCATAGGCCGACACCCACGCGTTCATGCCCTCGTCGCGGTACTGCAGGCCCACATCGAGCTGGGTGGTCTTCTCCGGCTGCACCGCGCTGAATGCGTTGATGCTGCCCGCCGGGCCCATCGTGGGCGAGAACAGCTCCCAGTAATCGGGCATGCGCTCGCTGCGGCCTACGCCGGCATAGGCGGTCAGCGCGCTGCTGGCGTCGTGTTCGTAGCGCAGGAAGCCGCTGCCCAGATCCTCACGCCTGCGCTGGCCTGCCGTCGGGTTCGGCATCGCCATCATGCCGCGGGTCGCCCGTTCGTCGGTCACCTCGGCGCGGTCGATGCGCAGCCCGCCGACCCAGCGCTGCGGCGTGCCCTCGCCGAGCGTGATCTCGGTGAACGCGCCGCGGTTCTGCTGGCGCGCATCGGTGCTCCACGGCGTCTGCCGGTAGGTATTGCGGCCCATCCCGTTGCGGCTGCGGTGACGGCTGTCCAGCACATCGACACCGGCAACGATGGCGATGTCCTGCCAGCGCCACTCGGACGCGATGCGGCCGCCCGTCGTGCGCCGGTCCACGTTCGAGGCCATCGGCATGGGCATGCTGCTGGCGGGGTTGGGGTCGCGCAGCGTGTAGTTGTCCATCACGTGGTCGGCGTCGTTGTAGTAGACGTTGGCCTCGATCGTGTCCCATGCACCGGGCAGGTTGTCGCGCTCGAAACGCGCGGCGTAACTGGTGCGCCTGAAGGCTGCACCGTCCATGCCGCGCCCGGCGTAGCGCGCGATGGCATCGCCGGTGCCGGCCGACAGTTCCAGCACCGTATCGGCATCGGGCGTCCAACCGACGGCGACATCGCTGTTCCACTTGCGCCACTTCGACGGCACCACGTCGCCATTGCCGTCCTTGTAGTCGTCGGCTTCGGAGCGGTTGCCGTTGACCCGCACGTAGCCCTGCGACGCGCCGGCGGTGAGGTCCAGCACCTGGTCGTTGCGGTCGCGCGAGCCGACCAGCGCACTGGCGTCCAGGTCGATGCCGGGCGCATCGAAGCGCGGCGTATCGCGTTCGAAGCGGATCGTGCCGGCCGATGCGCCGGCGCCCCAGCGCACGCTCTGCGGGCCTTTGATGATGGTCAGGCGGTCGAAGGTTTCCGGCGCGATGTAGGACAGCGGGTTGTCCATCCGCGAGGGGCACGCACCGATCAGGTTGCCCTCATTGCTGACGATGTTCAGGCGCGAACCAAACATGCCGCGCAACACCGGGTCGCCATTGGTGCCGCCGTTGCGGATGGCAGCGAAGCCGGGCACGGTCTTGAGGTAATCGGCGCCGTCGCTGGCCGGCACCGGCTGGCGCGGCAGGCGTGGGTCGGTGACCCAGTGCAGCGGTGACGACGGCGCACTGGCGGTGACCACCAGGGTGTCGAGGGTGCGCGCATCGTCGCGTTCAGCGGCCTGCAGCGGAAGGGCGGCCAGCGCAAGCGACAGGGAAACAGCCAGGCGCGTCGATGCGCCCGCACTGCGGGAAGACATGGTCATGGTGGAACTCCGGAAAACGCACAGGCGCGCGGCGCCATGACGGCGTCGCGCGGCAGGAAAATGAAACGGGGCGGTTTTCAGGCGTGAAGCGGTGGACCACGCGCGCCGTGTGCGGGCCAGCGCAGGCTGCGCGGCGCGGCGACGGCGCGCAGCACCGCAGGGGCGATCACCGGCAGGGCCGGCAACAACAGGATCAGTACCGCCAGCCACGGCATCAGCCGCGAGGCCATCATGCAGTATTCGCACGCCTCGCCATGCCCGGCATGCGGGTCGACCGGTGCGGCGGGCGCAGTGTCGGCCGCTGCAGCGGAATGCGCTGACCCGGCGTGCAGGGACATGTCGTGCGTCGACATCGCCTGCGGGGTCATGTCGTGATCGGCCATCCCGTGGTGAGACATGCCCGGCTGGGGAACATTGTGGTGCGTGGCAGCGTGCGGTGGCGGGCTGCCGGCAACGTCAGCGCCGGGCATCACATGGGCCATGCCACCGGGCATCAGCATGATTGAAGGGCCCTGCGCCTGCTGCCAGCGGCTGACCAACGGCGCCAACGCCATCAGCAGCGTCGCCACGAAGGCGAGCTGGAGCAGGACGGCATACGGGGCACGGCAGCGGTTCACGGTGCGATTGTAGCGGCCGACCTTCACGGCAATGACGCTGAACGGGTCACTGCGACGAACCGTCGCACGTGCAGGCGTGCCGCCCCACGGTTGGCACCTACCTTCGCTGATGGCGGTGGTCGGCTCCGGGGCATCTTGAGGAGCCGGCCAGCGGCCGGCGGGTGCTCGGCTCTGCGGCATCTTGAGGAGCCGGCCAGCGGCCGGCGGGTGCACGGCTCCGGGGCATCTTGAGGAGCCGGCCAGCGGCCGGCGGGTGCTTGGCTCCGGGGCATCTTGAGGAGCCGGCCAGCGGCCGGCGGGTGCTTGGCTCCGGGGCATCTTGAGGAGCCGGCCAGCGGCCGGCACTACGGAATCCGGCTGCGTGCCAACGGGGCGGGGTGGAGGTGGAATGCGCGGACCATCACCGTTTTCAAACGGTGATGGTCTGCGTCAACGACTCCCACGTCGGCGGCACCGGCCAGTTGGCTTCCTGGTTGCCGTCGATCACCCGGCGCAGGTCGCGCGTGTCGATCTGCGGCGCCAGCACGTGCACCAGCTCCAGCGCGTAGTCGCGCAGCACCCGGTCGCGCGGCAGCACCGCCCAGGCGATGCACTCGTCGATCGGCGCCGGTGCCGGCCAGGAACGCAGGTCCTCGTCGCTGGCGTTGACCGCCATTTCCGCCAGCAGCCCCACGCCCAGGCCGGTGCGCACGTAGGTCTTGATCAGGTCCGCGTCGAGTGCGGTCAGCGCGATGTCCGGGGTCAGTCCCGATGCCGCAAAGGCGCGCTGCAGCGAGGAACTGCCGCGCGTGGAGGATTCGTAGCTGATCAGCGGCTGGGTCGACAGCGCCTGCAGGTCCGGCGCGGCACCGGGGCGGTCCAGCGCGTGCCCACGCGGGACCAGCACCAGCCGGCGCCACCGGTACAGCGGGATGGCGATGCCCGCCGTGGGCTCGGCACCGGCGGTGCTGATGATGGCGATGTCCGCGTCGCCCTGGCTGAGCAGGTCCAGCGCGTCGCTTTCTGCCGCCTGCTGCAGGTGCACGCTGACCTGCGGGTAGGCCTGCTTGATGCGCGCCACCGCCGGCGGCAGCACGAAGCGCGCCTGGGTGTGGGTGGTGGTCAGGATCAGCTGGCCCTGGCTCTCGCGGCGCTGGTTGGCGGCGTAGGTGCGGATGTTGTTGGCTTCGGACAGCACCGCGCGGGCGCGGCCGATCACCTCCACGCCGGCCGGCGTGACGGCCTCCAGGCTCCGGCCTTTGCGGACGAACAGGAGGAAGCCCAGTTCATCTTCCAGCTGCTTGAGCTGCTTGGACAGGCCGGGCTGGGTGGCGTGCACGCGCGAGGCCGCCAGCGTGATGTTGAGCTCGGCGTCGGCGATGGCGACCAGGTAACGGAGTTGGGTCAGCGTCATGGGCGTGCGCACAGGCGAAGGGAGGGGCCACTGGACTGTAAGGCAGTTGCCGTCACCAGCTTATAACCAAATGTTGTTTATGAAGGTAATCAGGTCATTTCGCGCGGTCATATGCCGGCGCTACGGTCTGCCGGAACCCGGTCGCGCCCGGCACGCGCCAACAGCGGCTGCCTTACCCCTCCCCCGCCCCGGCGCGTCCGCGGCGTACCCTCGACTCTCCGTGGAGCATTCCCATGGCCTTGTACAACTCGATCCTGGACACCATCGGCAATACCCCCGTGGTGCGCCTCCACCGCCTCGCCCCCGAGCACGTGACCCTGTACGCCAAGGTGGAGTCGTTCAACCCCGGCGGCTCGATCAAGGACCGCCTGGCGCTGGCGATCATCCTCGACGCCGAAGCCCGGGGCCTGCTCAAGCCCGGCGACACCATCGTGGAGGCGACCTCCGGCAACACCGGCGTGGCGCTGGCCATGGTGGCCGCCGCGCGCGGCTATCACTTCGTGGCCACCATGGTGGAGACCTTCTCCATCGAGCGGCGCAAGCTGATGCGCGCCTACGGCGCCAAGGTGATCCTGACCCCCGCCGCCGAACGCGGCTCGGGCATGGTCCGCCGCGCCCGCGAGCTGGCCGAGGAACATGGCTGGTTCCTCGCCAGCCAGTTCACCAACCCCGCCAACCCGGCCTACCACCGCAATACGACGGCCGCCGAGATCCTGCGCGACTTCGCCGGCAAGCGCCTGGACTACTTCGTCACCGGCTGGGGCACCGGCGGCACCCTGACCGGCGTGGGGGAAGTGCTGAAGGTGGCCCGCCCCGAAACCAGGATCGTCGCCACCGAACCGGAAGGTGCGGCGCTGCTGGGCGGCGCCGAGTGGAAGCCGCACAAGATCCAGGGCTGGACCCCGGACTTCGTGCCGGAGGTGCTCAACCGCGGGATCTTCGACGAGCTGCTGACCATCGACGATGCCCGCGCGATCGAGACCTCGCGCCGGCTGGCCGCCGAGGAAGGCATCTTCGTGGGCATCTCGGCCGGCGCCACCGTCGCCAGTGCGCTGGACGTAGCGGCCCGGGCCGCGCCGGGCAGCGTGCTGTTGGCGATGCTGCCCGATACCGGCGAGCGCTACTTCTCCACCCCGCTGTTTGCCGACATCAACGAAGGCTCGGACGACGACTGGCTGGCCGGCCTGCCCTGACCCCTGCGTTGTTGAAGATGAACGCGACGCCCACCCTTGCGGTGGGCGTCTGCGTTTGAAGCGCCGCCTTCATGGGCCGTGAAGCCGGCGCGCCGCAAGGTAGGGCCATCGGTCGGTACCTGCCGGGTCGCACCGCCTGAGACGACGATGACGCAGCCTAGACTCCCTGCCGGGTACGGTGCAGGCAGGTTGGCGACATTCCGTTGCATGGACCCGGTATCAAGAAGGAGCGGTACGCATGAAGATCGAAGTGTGGCAGGGCGACATCACGACCCTGGCGGTGGATGCGATCGTCAATGCGGCCAACGAGTCCCTGCTTGGCGGCGGGGGTGTGGACGGGGCGATCCATCGCGCCGCAGGCCCCCAGTTGCTGGCCGAATGCGAGGCGTTGCCGCAGGTGCGTGCCGGCGTGCGTTGCCCAACAGGCGAGGTGCGCGCCACCGGCGCCTACAACCTGCCCGCCCGCCACGTGTTCCATACGGTCGGCCCGGTCTGGCAGGACGGCCAGCGTGACGAACCGGCGCTGCTGGCGAACTGCTACTGGAAGTCGCTGCAGCTGGCGGAAAAGCTGGACCTGCAGTCGATCGCCTTCCCGGCCATCAGCTGCGGCGTGTTCGGCTACCCGCTGCACCAGGCGGCACAGATCGCGGCGACGGAAACCGTCGCCTGGCAGCGTTCGCACCGCGAACCGCGGCGGATCATCCTGGTGGCCTACAACTCGGCCACGTTCAAGGCCTACCAATCCGCATTGGCCGCGCAGGGGCAGCCGTTTGAAGCAACGCCCACGGCCTTCCTGCCAACGCTGGAAATGTCGCTGCCTCCGGCCGCGCTGGGATAACCCGGCGCGGTATTACGGGGTGGCGCTGTACACCCATTGCGCGAAGAACGGCTGCAATGAACGGCCCGCGCTTTTTTCCATGGCGTGCTGGAAATCGGCGGTCACCACACTCTGCCCGTCATGGTGGCGCGTGTAGTCGCGGACACCCCGCCAGAAGGCCTCCTCTCCCAGCTCGGCTCGCAGCAGGTGCAGAACATACGCGCCCTTCTGGTAGACCACCGCACGGTCGTCCGCTGTAGGCGCGTTCCAGCTGTCGTACACCAGCGCATGATCGGCCCCATTGGCACGCAGCGCCTCCAACCGGCTGCGCCAACGCTGCACCTGCGCCTGGTACGCGGTTTCGCCCTGTGACTGCTGCAGGTACGCCGCGGTCATGAAGTTGGCAAACCCCTCGTTGAGCCAGAAGTGCTCCCAGCTTGCGCAGGTCACGCGGTTTCCCCACCACTGATGCGCCGCCTCATGCGCGATCAGTGCGACATGGTCGGGGTCATCCAGCACCTCCTGCCCATACGCTTCGGACATCAGCGACAGCCCGGCCATTTCCTGCCCAATGGTGTCGGCCACCAGCGCCTGCTGGTAATCGCCCCGATACGGCAGGCCGGCCCGTGCGGCGAAGAAGTCCAGCATGCCGCCGGTGCGCGCGAAGATCGCCTGCAGTTGTTCCGGCGAGCGCTCGGCGGACAGGAAGCGCAGCGCAATGCCCGCTTGTTTGGCCTGCGCCTGCTGGTAGCGCCCTGCAGCAAAGCCGTACACGTAGCCGGGCATCGGCGTATCCAGCTGCCAGCGGTGTTGCACGCGGCCATCAGCCAAGGTGCGCGCTGGCAGCGCGCGCCCGGTACCGGTGGCGAGCAGGCCCGCCGGCAGTGTCACCGACAGGCGCAGGGTTGCGCGCTCGTCCGGTGCGTCCACCGACGGCATCCACTGGCGGGTGGAGAAGATCGTGTAGACCTCGTCGCGCTCGGGGGCGAATTCGAGGCCGTACGGCGGGCTGCCGGTATAGGTGAGCTGTAGCGTTGCGACCGCATCGCGCTTGAGGGCGCGGTCGAGGGTGATCTGCAGCTTTCCCTCGCGTTGCTCAAAGCGTTGCGGGCGGCGCTGGACGCTGATCGCACTGACCTTGAGCTCGCCGCTGTCGAGCACGACCTGGGTCAACCCGGGGCTTTCAGAGCGCAACTGTATCGCCTGTGTGCCGGCCACCTGCTTGCCTGCGATGTCAGGCACGAGCGCGACGTCGTAATGCAGCACGTCGAAGCCGCGCGCCGCGGAGGCATGGGCCCCGCCGGAGGTGGATAACAACAGCAGCACCATCCATTCCGCACGCATCAATACACCCTCCCTGTAGAGCCACGCCCTGCGTGGCTGCACAGGGTGCCAGAGCGCAAGCAAAGCAGCCACGCAGGGCGTGGCTCTACGAGCGAAAGGCGGAAAAAAAACGCCGGCACTGAGCCGGCGTTCCTTCATTGCATGCGAGCGGGGCGGATCAGCCGTTCCACTTGCCCTGCGCGGCCTGGCCGTTTTCCTTGGCGCGGTCGTAAACCGTCTGCTGCGCCTTGGTGACGTTGGCCTTGGTGTCCTTGGCCCACAGCTTCAGCGCGGCCTGCTGCATGGCGCGGCCGTAGGAGAAGCTCAGCGGCCACGGCAGGTTGCCCATCTGGTTCATCGCGTTGAGGTGCGCGGTGGACTGCTCGTCACCCTGGCCGCCGGACAGGAACACCACACCCGGCAGGATCGCCGGCACGGTGCTCTTGAGGCACATCACGGTGGATTCGGCCACTTCCTCGACGTCGGCCTGCTCGTCGCAGCCCTTGCCCGAGATGACCATCGAGGCCTTCAGGATGGTGCCTTCCAGCAGCACGTTCTGCTGGTACAGCGCGTCGAACAGCGAACGCAGCGTGGCTTCGGTCACTTCGTAGCAGGTCTCGATGTCATGGTCGCCGTCCATGATCACTTCCGGCTCCACCATCGGCACCAGGCCACATTCCTGGCACAGGGCCGCATAACGGGCCAGCGCGTGGGCGTTGGACTCGATGCAGGTACCCGACGGAATGCTTTCACCGATGTTGATGACCGCACGCCACTTGGCGAAACGCGCACCCAGCTTGTAGTACTCCTGCAGGCGCTCACGCAGGCCATCGAGGCCTTCGGTGACCAGCTCGCCCGGGCAGCCGGCCAGCGCATGGGCGCCCTTGTCGACCTTGATGCCCGGAATGATGCCGTTGTCGGCCATGTACTTGGCGAACGGCACGCCGTCCTTGGTGGACTGACGGATGGTTTCGTCATACAGGATCGCGCCGGAGACATGCTCGTTCAGCTTCGGCGTGGTCAGCAGCATTTCGCGGTAGGCGCGACGGTTCTCCTCGGTGTTCTCCAGGCCAACGCTGGCGAAGCGCTTGCCGATGGTGCCGGTGGATTCGTCGATGGCGATGATGCCCTTGCCCGGGGCGACCATGGCCTGGGCGGTTTCGGCCAGCTGTTCGATGCTCATGTATTTCCTGTGGCGGGTGCGGGAAAACGCCGATTATAGCGGGCCGCAGTGTCACGGACGCGCCAAACCGGTGAACGCGTCCCCACGCGTCCATCCGCAACCGCACACGCGGTGAAACCGCTTCACAGAACCAATTGATTCTGCTGGAATTTAGAATCCGGGAACGGTTTCAGCCGTCCCCTGACGCATAGGTAACGCCGGGCGGCGCCCGGCGTTACCCGCCCCGGAATTACAGGTCGCCCAGCCCGCTGGCGCGACCGTCTTCACCCACTTCCAGCAGGCGCAGGGTGTTGGTGGCGCCGTGGGTTTCCATGTGCTCACCGCTGGTGAACACCACGCGGTCACCGGCCTGCAGCTGGTTGGCTTCCACCAGCAGGCGGATGCTGCCGCGAGCGGCTTCGCGCGGGGTGAAGCCGCGGCTGTCGAAGTTGATCGGGAACACATCGCGCATCAGCGCCATCTGGCGGCGTGCGCCGTCATGACGGGTCACCGCGAACACCGGCGCCGAGGCACGGAAGCGCGACAGGTAGCGCGCGGTGCCACCGGATTCGGTCATGGCCACGATCGCGCGCACGCCCACGTGCTGGGACAGGAACATGGTGGCCATGGCGATGGCCTGGTCGGCACGTTCCAGGTTGCGCGGCGAGGCGCCGAAGTCGGTTTCGGTCTGGAACTGGCGTTCGGCACCCAGGCAGATGCGGGCCATGGCTTCCACGGCCTTGACCGGGTAGGCGCCGGCAGCGGTTTCGGCCGAGAGCATCACCGCATCGGTACCGTCGATGACCGAGTTGGCCACGTCCAGCACTTCGGCGCGGGTCGGGATCGGGCTTTCGACCATCGACTGCAGCATCTGGGTGGCGGTGATCACCACCTTGTTCTGCGCCAGCGAGGCCTTGATGATCTTCTTCTGCAGGCCCGGCAGCTCGGCATCGCCGATTTCCACGCCCAGGTCGCCACGCGCCACCATCACCACGTCGCTGGCGTCGACGATCTCTTCCAGGTTCTCGATCGCCTCGGTGCGCTCGATCTTCGAGACCAGCGCGGCATAGCAGCCGTGCGATTCGGCGATCGCGCGGGCGTCGTTCATGTCCTGCGCGTTGCGGCAGAACGAGACGGCGATGAAATCGACGCCGATCTTGGCCACGATGCCGATCAGTTCCTTGTCGCGCTCGGTCAGCGCGCCGAGCGACAGGCCACCGCCCTGCTTGTTCAGGCCCTTGCGGTCGGACAGCACGCCGTCGTTGAGCACGGTGTTGATGATGCGCTCGCCCTGCACTTCGATGACCTGCAGCTGCATCAGGCCGTCGTCGAGCAGCAGCACGTCACCGGCCACCACGTCCTGCGGCAGGCCCAGGTAGCTGACGCCCACCTGGGTGGTGTCACCCGGCGGCGGGTTGGCCGAGGCCACCAGGTCGAAGCGGTCGCCCGCCTTGAGCTTGATCTTGCCTTCGGCGAAACGCTCGATACGGATCTTCGGGCCCGGCAGATCGGCCAGGATGCCCACTTCCACGCCCACGCGCTGCGCGGCGGCACGGACGTCGGCGGCACGCTTGGCCTGGCCGGACGGATCGCCGTGGCTGAAGTTGAGGCGGACCACGTTCACGCCGGCGCGGAACAGATCCTCCAGCACGCCCGGCGGGTCGGTTGCCGGTCCGAGGGTGGCAAGGATCTTGGTACGGCGCTGACGCTCAATCATGGTAAATGGGCTCCCGGTAAAGGAGGGAAATTAGCACACCCTTCACGTCCCATGAATACGTTTACAGCATTGTCGCGTCTGGGTTTCGCCGATGTCCTGCAGACAGCGATGGACGCGCATGCGACATGCGGCGGCGTACGGAACGCCGCCGCACCGTTCAGTCGATCAGCGAGAGCAGTGCATCCGGGGTGGCCGCCAGGTGCTGCGCGCCCGCCGCCTGCAGCTCTTCGGCACCGCCAAAGCCCCACAGCACGCCGACGTTGCGCATCTGGTGGTGGCGCGCGCCTTCGATGTCCATGCGCCGGTCACCGATCATCCAGCACTGCTGTGGCGGCAGCATGAGCCGGCGCAGCGCCTCGGCCACCAGCTGCGGCTTCTCGCTGCGGCTGCCGTCCGGGGTCGCGCCGATCACATCCTCGAAGCACCCGCCAAACGGCAGGTGCTCGACGATACGCCGCGCATGTGGCTCGTTCTTGGCGGTGACAATCGCCAGCCGGTGGCCACGTGCATGCAGGTCCTGCACCACCTGGCCGATGCGCGGGTAGACCTCATGCTCGCGCCAGCCGACCACATCGAAGCGCTCGCGGTAGTACGTCACCGCCTGCTCGACCTGTGCCGGATCCTCGAACAGCGGCGCGAAGCTGGTGCGCAGCGACGGGCCGATCCAGCGCCGCAGCTCTTCCTGCGGCGGGACCGGGCGCCCCATCTGCGTAAGCGCGTGCGCCACGCATTGGGTGATGCCGACCGCCGAATCGATGAGGGTGCCGTCGAGGTCGAAGAAGAGCGTTGTTCGCTCTTCTTTGGTTTCAGGACCTGGAGCTTGACGACTAACAGTCGTCACTACTTGACGACTAACAGTCGTCACTACTCCGTGGGTCATGCGCCGCGGGCCTCGAGGGCCGCTACGGCCGGCAGGGTCTTGCCTTCCAGGAATTCAAGGAACGCGCCGCCGCCGGTGGAGATGTAGCTGACCTGGTCGGCGATGTCGTACTTGTCGACCGCGGCCAGGGTGTCGCCGCCGCCGGCGATGGAGAAGGCCGGCGAGGTCGCGATGGCCTGTGCCAGCGCCTGGGTGCCGTGGCTGAAGGCCTCGAACTCGAACACGCCGACCGGACCGTTCCACACCACGGTGCCGGCCTTGGCGATCAGCCCGGCATAGTGCTGCGCGGTCTGCGGGCCGATATCGAGGATCAGGTCGTCCTCGGCCACCGCGTCGACCGCCTTGACGGTGGCTTCGGCGTCCGGATGGAACTGCTTGGCGACCACCACGTCGGTCGGCAGCGGAATCTCCGCGCCACGGGCCTTGGCATCGGCCACGATCTTCGTCGCGGTCTCCAGCAGGTCCGGTTCGTACAGCGACTTGCCCATCGGATGACCGGCAGCGGCGATGAAGGTGTTGGCGATGCCACCACCGACGATCAGCTGGTCGACCTTGCCGACCAGGTTGGCCAGCAGTTCCAGCTTGGTGCTGACCTTGCTGCCGGCCACGATGGCCAGCAGCGGCTGTGCCGGCGCGTGC
Organism: Stenotrophomonas sp. KH_036_B; assembly: GCF_057839485.1. Lineage (NCBI taxonomy): Bacteria > Pseudomonadati > Pseudomonadota > Gammaproteobacteria > Lysobacterales > Lysobacteraceae > Stenotrophomonas > Stenotrophomonas sp. KH_036_B. The sequence continues at coordinate 3,458,088 of NZ_CM174491.1, forward strand.
AGCGCCTTGGCCAGGGCGTCCAGCTCCCCCATCAGCAGCGGACCGCCGGCGGCGACCGGGGCGAAACGGATCACACCGTGGGTGGAAGCCTGGGCGCGGTGCGCGGTGCCAAAGGCATCCATCACGAACACATCGCAGAGCGCGGCGTACTTGCGCGCCAGCGTCTCGTCATCCTTGCCCTCGCCCACGTTCATGCGGCAGTTTTCCAGCAGCACGATCGAGCCGGGGGCAACGTCGACACCGTCGACCCAGTCGCGCACCAGCGGCACGTCAACACCCAGCAGCGCGGACAGACGCAGCGCCACCGGCGCCAGCGAGTCGGCTTCGCTCCAGACGCCTTCTTTGGGCCGTCCCAGGTGCGAGGTCACCATCACCGCCGCGCCCTTTTCCAGGGACAGCTTCAACGTCGGCAGCGAGGCGGTGATGCGCTGTTCGGAGGTGATGCGGCCATCTTCGATCGGCACGTTCAGGTCCTGGCGGATCAGCACACGCTTGCCGGAGAGGTCGAGGTCGGTCATGCGAACGATGGACATGGGGCAGCAACTCTTTGGCGGAAAAGGAAAGGGCGCCGCGCACGGCGCAGACGCCCATTGTAACGATCCCCCGTCGCGTAACGACCAACGGTCGCTACCTACCGCGGAAACCGACCGGCACGGAAACCGACCGGCAGGTGATCACCGTGGGTGATCACCCGCTCTGTTGCGGCTTCTGCCGCAACAGGCTCATGGCGAACCCGCCTACGATGAGCACCCCCAGCAGCAGCAGGCCCCACAGCAGCCAGCGCTTCCAGTCGCGCGCGGCCTGCACTGCGGCGTCGCCGCCCAGCGGCTGCGCTGGCCCCTGCACCGTGGCCAGCGCGGGCTGCCACTGCGCGCCCTGCTGCTCGCGCAGTTGCGCGATCACCGTGCCCACCGGTGCGTCGATGCGGGCGGCACGTACGCTGCCAGCCGCCACGCTGAACGGTGCCTCGCCCTGGCTCAGGAACACCAGTGCCTCGGGCTGGTAGCCCAGCTTGAGGGTCGGTGCGGCCGCGACCTGCGCCTGCGACGCCGTGAGCTTCCAGTAACGGTCGCGCGTGGGCACCGCCAGCGACTGTGCCTGCGACTGCCGACGCTGCGCAATGTCCTGCAGCTGGTAGGCCACCCACGGCCCGGTGCGCACCTGCCAGGGCTGGTTGGGATCATCGCGGCTGAGCAGCGTCCATTGCACGACGCTGTTGTCGGCGGTGGTGATATCCGCCTGGGCAATCGGGAAGCGGCCGTCCAGCGTGTACTCGAACTCGCCCGGCTTGCCGGCGCTGCCGGCCAGGGCGCGCCACTGCCAGTCGATTGCCTGCGCGACCGGCACCCGTTCGGCCTGCACCGACGACAAGGCAGGCAGCGCATCGCCGCTCACCGGCACGATGCGGAAATACTTCGCCTGGCGACCGATCTCGATGCGCCGCTGCTGCAGGCGGCGCCCCTCGTGCTGCAGGTCCACCAGCGCCACGTCATCGGCCACGCGCTGCCAGTCGCGCAGGTCGTCGCTGGCCTCCACGCGCACGCGCACCTGCAGTGCCTGCGAGGCCTGCCAGTCCAGGCGCAGCGCCTGCACCCCGGTGCGCAGCGCACTGGCGTCCACCAGCCAGCCGCCCGGCCCGGCGCCGCCGACGCTGCGGCCCAGCCGTGCCTCGACCCGGCGCACGCTGCCATCGGTATTGCGTTCGGTCAGCAGCTGCAGGTCGTCGCCGGCCCCACCGCCCTGGGCTGGCAGCGGGAACCACGCCAGCGTCTGCCACTGCGCCGCCTGGGCCAGCGGCTGGTCCGCCGAGAACAGCGCCGCGGGCAACGCCTGCCCCTGTGCGTTGAAGACCTGTACATCGGCCAGTTCGGGCGACACCGCACTGCGGTACTGCGCCTCGCCCAGCATCAGCCGGTAGGCGCCGGCCTGCGGCGCGGACAACTGCAGGGGCCACTGCTCGCGGTAGTCCTGGCGGGCATCGGCCGCCCACAGCGCCGGGGCGGCCAGCGCGAGCGAAAGGCCTGCGATGAGGCGAGGAAGACTGTTCACGGCGGCGACTCCACGGCGATGTCCGGTGCACGCGGCGGCGCCGGTGCCAGGTAACCCACGACCGTGCACAGCAGGCCATAGGCGATGAAGGAAGAAATACCCAGCAGGTTGCCCAGATGCTGGCGGTCGATCAGCACCAGCTTGGCCAGCACAACGCCCATCAGCACCGCACCGACCAGCCACAGCGCGCGTTGCCCGCGACGCGAGCCCCACACCCAGCTGATCACCCCAAGCACGCTCCAGACCACGGTCAGGCTGGTCTGGGCCAGCGTGGACGACCACAGCCGGTCGTTCCACGGCACCCCACCCCAATGGTGCACGGCGTGCAGGGTGATGCTGGTGAGGGCGACGAAGCCGGCCACGGCCAGCAGCGGAATGCGCCGGGCCTGCAGCGACGCCGGCGCCTGGCCGGTCCACAGCCAGCGTGCGAGCAGCGCCAGCACGGCCAGCTGCGCCAGCTCCAGCGGATTCACCAGCGGCACCCACGGCAGCGGCGAGGCCGCACCGGGCGCGAACAGGAAGCCCAACCACGCCCCCCCGAGTATCGCGAACAACGTGCCCTGCAACGCGTGCCGCGCGGCGTCGAAGCGCTCGCCGAGCGGCACCGCCAGCCAGCGCCAGCGCTGCAGCGACACGGCGACAACGGCCAGCCACGGCAGCAGCGCGGCGGCCAGCGCCCAGCCCTGTGCCAATGCGAAACGGTCGGCCAGCCACGACGCGGCCAGCGACAGCACCGTGGGCCACAGCAGCCACCAGATGAACTGTGCCGCGATCGCCGCGCGGTCCTGCCCGCCGCGCAGGCACCACAGGCTGCGCACGCCGAGTACCGCGAACGCCACCCACGCCAGCACGCCCCAGCCGGCGAACGGCTGCCCATGCGCATCCACCTGCCACAGCGCCAGCGGGAACGCCGCCAGCAGCATGCCCAGCGTGGTGAACACCAGCGCACGCGCCGGCATGCGCCGGTGCACTTCGGCCGCGAGCCACGCCGTGACCGCAACCACGCCCAGCAGCGCGTCGGGACGGCTGTCGGCCGCCACGAAGCGGCTGATCTCGTGGCTCGCCACACCCAGCCACCAGAGCAGGCCCCATCCGTAATAGACGACCGCCGGCTCGGTGCGGCCGGCACGCCGGTAGCTGAAGGCCGAGGCGAAGCCGGCCAGGGCCAGCAGCAGCCCACTCATGAAGGTGGGGTTGGCGATGGCGGTGGCATCGTGCAGCCAGTAGTCCGCGCCCACCACGAACCCGAAGGCCGCCCCCAGCTGCAGCAGCGCCCCGGCGATCTGCGGCAGCAGCCGCTGCTGGCGCAGGCCCAGCCAGACCAGCGCCGCACCTTCCAGCGCAAACACGCTGGCGGTGGCACGCGCGGACAATGCCAGCGGCACGGCGAGCGTGGCAAAGCCCACCGCCAGCACCGCATGCGACTGCCCCAACGCCGCATAGCGCTCGCGTCGGATCAGCGCCCACCCCAGCCCGGCATACAATGCCGCCAGTCCCAACGCGCACAGCGCCAACACCAGGCGATCGTCATGCAGCATGCCCGCCTGCAGCGAGAACGCGATCAGCGGCGTGCCGAACACCAGGCTTCCATCGACCAGATCGCGCTTCTCCGCCGGCTGGCGGCGCGCGTAGAGGATCGGGATCAGCAGATAGAACCCGAAGAACAGCAGCAGGAACGGCTCCGTGCTGGCGAACTTGTCGGCGTTGTACTGCAGCACGCCCCACGTGGTCCCGATACCGAAGGTGAAGGCGAAGCCCAGCAGATTGAGCACGCGCCACGGCCGCCACCAGGCAATGGCCAGGATGGCCGCGTTGAGCACGGCGTAGTAGGTGAACAGCGCCACGTGATTGCCACTGCCGGTAGACAGCCAGATCGGCGCCATGAAGCCGGCCAGAACGCCCAGCACCGCCAGCGTGCGCGAGTTCTGCACCACCGCCAGCACACCCATCCCGGCGATCAGCAGGATGCTCATCGCGAACGCAATGCCGGGGTCGATCAGATCGTAGCGTTTGAACGCGGCAAAGATGGTCAGCAACAGGATGCCGATCGTGCCGCCCTGCAGCGCCAGCGCGAACAGACGCCGGCGTTCGCGCTGCATCCAGCCGAACACCAGCCCGCCCAGCGCACCCGCCGCAATGGCCGCCAGCCGCAGCTCGATCGGCGCGTTGAGCCAGCCCTGGTCACTGGCGTACTTGAGCAGCGCCGCCACACCCGCCAGCAGCACCAGCATGCCGATCTTGACCGGCACGTTGCCTTCGGTGAACCAGCGTTTGATGGTGCCGACGATGCGCTCGCCCAGGTCCGGCCCGCGCGGCGGCGGCGGAATGAACGGCTGCGCGTCGGGCGTTGGCGTGGGGGGCAGCGGTGGCGGCGCGGCGGTCGCGGCGCGCGCGGCAACCACCGGTTCTGCGATGGAGGGCTGCTCGGTGGCCAATGGCGTCGCCACCGGCGCGGGCGCGTAAGGGCGCCCCACCCACGGCACCGCAGCGTCGGCAACGGGCTCTGGCCTTGGCACCGCAGCGTCGAAGCGCGCCTGTTCCAGCGCTGCCACCCGCCGACGCAGGCCGGCAATCATCACCAACCCCACCACCAGCAACACCGGTACGGCCAACAGCAGCAGTACCGCCAGGACAATCAAAGCTTCCATTCCGCGTCATCCTCAAGGGAACGCCACGGTCCACCTGGACAAGCGTGGCGCCAGCGGCACGCCGACATGCTAACTGAATCGGGGGCGGGCGCTTAACCAGACGCGGCTGCCGGTGGATCGAGCGCCGGGTCGCCTTACCCTTTCCGGCGAATGTCCCCCGGCGTCGGCCTGCGGCCGCCACCTCCTCCTTTACTTCGCCTACAAGGGCAAGCCGACCCGGCGCTCGACCCACCGGCGTTGCACCCTGACTTCCGCTTTGCCATTGCGAACCGCAAGTGCAGCCCCGTCGCGGGCGGTAGGTCCCTGGCAAAGTAAAGGAGGAGGCGGCGGCGCAGGCCGACGCCGGGGGACATTTGCATAGGGGCCTGCCGGCCGCGACGGGGCCCTCAACGCTCGCGGCAGCTCCAATCGAAGACCGTGCGCCCAAAAAAAACGGCGGACCCAAGGTCCGCCGTTCTTCAGGATCACAGAGCCGCGATTACTTCGCGGCAACGACCTTGGCCATTTCCAGGCACTTGTTGGAGTAGCCCCACTCGTTGTCGTACCAGGACACCAGCTTCACGAAGGTGCTGTCCAGCGCGATGCCGGCGTCGGCATCGAACACCGAGGTGTGGGTCTCACCGCGGAAGTCGGTCGCCACGACCTTGTCTTCCGTGTAGCCCAGGATGCCCTTCAGCGCGCCTTCGCTCTGCGCCTTCACTTCCGCGCAGATCTCGGCGTAGGTCGCTTCCTTTTCCAGCTCGACGGTCAGGTCGACCACCGACACGTCCGACGTCGGCACGCGGAAGCTCATGCCCGTCAGCTTCTTGTTCAGTTCCGGAATCACCACGCCAACGGCCTTGGCCGCACCGGTCGAGGACGGAATGATGTTTTCCAGGATGCCACGGCCACCGCGCCAGTCCTTGTTGGACGGACCATCGACGGTCTTCTGCGTCGCAGTAGCCGCATGCACCGTCGTCATCAGGCCGCGCTTGATGCCCCACTTGTCGTTGATCACCTTGGCCAACGGCGCCAGGCAGTTGGTGGTGCACGACGCATTGGAGATGATCGCCTCACCAGCGTAGGTCTTGTCGTTCACACCGAACACGAACATCGGCGTGTCGTCCTTCGACGGCGCAGACAGGATCACCTTCTTCGCGCCCGCATCGATGTGCTTCTGCGCGGTTTCCTTGGTCAGGAACAGACCGGTGGACTCGATCACCACGTCCACACCCACCTCGTCCCACTTGAGGTTGGCCGGATCGCGCTCCTGGGTCAGGCGGATCTTCCGGCCGTTGACCAGCAGGTCGCTGCCCGACACTTCCACGTCGGCCTTGAAGCGGCCATGCACCGAGTCGTACTTCAGCATGTACGCCAGGTAATCCGGCTCCAGCAGATCGTTGATGGCGACGATTTCGATGTCATTGCCGAAATTCAGCACCGCCGAACGCAGCACGTTGCGCCCGATGCGACCGAAACCGTTGATGCCAACCTTGATTGCCATGTTCACAAGCTCCTGCAGCCGCGACAGTGCGGCGCCGATGGAAAGGGCCGCCATTCTATCAAAGCCGGACCCTGCCCGGCCCCCGGCATCGCCCCGGGAAGCGGTTACATGCCGAAAACCCCAGGATTGATCCGGATCAAGGCGCCGCAGGCCCGGCCCGGGAAAACTGGCCCCATTCCACCCCGCCACGAGACCGCCACATGCGCACGACCTCCCCCCTCCTGCCCGCCAGCCTCGCCGCCGCCCTGGTCCTGGCCGCCAGCCCCGCCATGGCCCAGTCCAAGGGCGACTGGACGATCGCCGCCGGCGTGCACCAGGTGGCCCCCACGTCCAACAACGGCACCCTCGCCGGCGGCCTCAAGGTCGACGTGGACAGCGACATCAAGCCCACCATCACCGGCGAATACTTCATCGCCGACAACCTCGGCATCGAGATCCTGGCCGCGCTGCCGTTCAAGCACGACATCAACATCGACGGCCTCGGCCGCGTCGGCAGCACCAAGCACCTGCCGCCGGTGGTCTCGCTGCAGTATCACTTCAACAGCAAGGGCAAGGTCTCTCCCTTCATTGGTGCCGGCCTGAACTACACCACCTTCTTCAGCGAAGACACCACGGGCGCGCTGGCCGGCAGCACGCTCAAGCTGGACGATTCGTGGGGCCTGGCCGCGCATGCCGGGCTGGACTTCGCCATCGCCGACAAGGGCTCCCTGCGCGTGGACGTGCGCTGGATCGACATCGACAGCGACGTCTCGCTGGACGGCACCAAGCTGGGCACCGTCAAGATCGACCCGCTCGCCTACGGCGTGGCATACGTGTTCAAGTTCTGATCGGCGGATCTGAACCAGCGAAGCAACACCGCTCGCAGCAACGCATTTCCCCGGCTCCGGCCGGGGATTTTTTTTTGTGCTGCACCGGCGGGCGTTGCCGCCGCCGCGTCAAGCCGCCCGCATAGCGACGCCATCAGCGGCCATCCGGCCAGATCCTGGCAAGGACCCGCCGCGGTCGGCCCGCTAGAATGCAGACGATGAACATTGCTCCCCTGCTTCATGCCGGCGCCCTCGCCCTGGCACTCACCCTGGTTTCCACCGATGCGCTCGCCTGGGGCGCCCAAGGCCACCGACTGGTCGCCCGCATCGCCGAGCCGCGCCTGACCCCGCAGACCCGTGCCGAAGTCGCCCGGCTGCTGGCCAATGAGCCCACCCCCACCCTGGCCGCGATCGCGCCTTGGGCCGATGAACTGCGCGCCAAGGACCCTGGCCTGGGCAAGCGTTCGGCCAGCTGGCACTACGTGAATATCGGCGAGGACGACTGCCACTACGAGGTCGAACGCAACTGCCGCAATGGCAACTGCGTGGTGGAAGCACTGAAGACGCAGACGGCCATCCTCGGCGACCGCAGCCGCTCCGACGCCGAACGCGCGCAGGCGTTGAAGTTCGTCGTGCATTTCGTCGGCGACATCCATCAACCCATGCACGCCGGTTACGGGCATGACAAGGGGGGCAACGACTTCCAGGTGCAGTTCAACGGGCGCGGCACCAACCTGCATTCACTGTGGGACAGCGGCATGCTCAACACCCTCAAGCTGGACGACGACGCCTACACCAAGCGACTCTCCGCCCTGAAGGCACCCAGGGTAGCCAAGCGCTCGGTCATTGCCACCGATGCGGTGCAGTGGGCTCAAGCCAGCTGCCGTATCGCCATTGCACCTGGCGTTTACCCGGCCCAGCGTAGGCTGGCACCCGAGTACACCGCGACTTACCTGCCCGTGGCCGACGCCGAGCTGCGCCTGGCCGGGGAACGCCTGGCGGTGCTGCTCAACGACACGTTGGGTAAACGCTGAGGTTTCACCATGCCACTGCTCGTCGCCAGTTTCTTCCATCCGGACAGCCACACCTTCAGTTACGTGGTGCATGACCCGGCCACGCGGCAGGCGGCAGTGATCGACCCGGTGCTGGATTACGACCCGGACACCGACGTGCTGGGTGGCGAGCCGCTGCAGCCGCTGCTGGCGCATGTGCGCCAGCACGCGCTGGACGTACGCTGGCTGCTGGAGACCCACGCGCATGCCGACCACGTCAGTGCGGGGCGCTGGCTGAAGGCGCAATGGCCGCACGCCATGCTGGCGATGGGCCGTGGCATCGTGGAGGTACAGAAGACCTTCGCGCCGCGCTACGCGCTGGACGTGCCTACCGATGGCTCGCAGTTCGACCGGCTGTTCGCCGACCGCGAACGCTTCGCGCTGGGCACTCTGGAGGCCGAGGTCATCGCGGTGCCCGGACATACCAGCGACAGCGTTGCCTACCGCATCGGTGATGCGGTCTTTACCGGCGACTCGCTGTTCATGCCCGACGGCGGCACGGCACGCTGCGATTTCCCGGGCGGCGACCCCGCCCTGCTGTACCGCTCCATCCAGCGCCTGCTGGCCCTGCCGGATGCCACGCGGGTGTTCATCTGCCACGACTACGGCCCGGGCGGTCGCGAGGTCGCCAACGAGACCACCATCGGCGAGCAGCGCGCGCGCAACATCCACCTGCACGCAGGGGTGAGCGAAGCGGAGTTCGTCGCGACCCGCCAGGCCCGCGATGCGACCCTGGCCGAGCCGACGCTGATGCACGCGTCGGTGAAGGCCAACCTGCAGGGCGGCCCGGAACCGTAGCGCCACGCCATGCGTGGCTGCGCGGCGCCTGGCGAAGCAACACGCCACGCATGGCGTGGATCTACCGGGTCGTGATGGTCTGCGTGCCCTTCACGATTTCGAACGTAAACGCGTAGAACAGGCTCACCGGCACCGGCTCAACCTGTTCCGCACCGGTACAGCCGCCGTTCGATGCCGGCCCCCTGCCCGCTGCGAACCGGCAGACGGCCGCCGGTGTGTACCGCCACATCGCCACCGCGTCCTGCGCGGCCTGCACAAGCGCTGCGTTCTCCGGCGCCTTGCCTGCGGCGCAGTCGTCGCGATCGGTCAACGGCAGGCTGCGCTGCACGTTGCCCTCCGCATCGACCACCACCTGCAGGCACACCTTGGTCGGCGCCAGTTCGCGGCGTGGATCGCGATCGCCCAGGACCGGGTCGGGTGCCGCATACAGTTGCGGCATGCGGTAGCCCTCCCCGGCATTGAGTACATACGCCTCGACCCGGCCTGCACCGCCGCCCCCTTCAGGCCTGAGCTGCTGCAGATCGACCGTCTCCGCACGCGTATCGACCGTACGGAGCCGGTCGTGACCGGCACAGCCGGCCACCCCCACCAGCAACGCAACCGCCGGCAGACAGTGCCTCACTGTTCGGTCACCGTTTCATCCATGGCGAACGTCACCGGAATGCGTACCGCCGCTGCGACCGGCTTGCCATCCTTCAGCGCCGGCCGATAGGTCCACTGCCGTGCCGCAGCGATCGACACCTCCTCGAACACGCCCGGATTGGTCGCGCTGAGCACGCGCACGTCGCTGACCTTCCCCTGTGCATCGACGTCCACGCGCAGCATCACCTGGCCGGTCTGGCTGTTTTCGAACGCACTGCGCGGGTAGCTCGGCGGCGGCATGTTCTCGACCGTCACCGGCCGTTCCAGCGCGGCGCCGGAGGTATCGTCCTGCGTGGACTGGAACGAATGGGTGCTGATCGGCGGGCTGCCACCCGCGCTCCCCTGGCTGGCCCACGCCACCGTTCCCACGCCAACGCACATTCCCAGCACCAGCACCTGGCCCGACAGCCACGGCAACGCCTTCGTCCTGTGTTCCTTCAACATGGCAATACGCTCCTTCAACAGCGGTTGGCTGCGCCAGTGGCAGGCCATCGGCGCAACCGGGTGGACCAACTGCGCCTTCAGCAGCGCGTTGGCATAGAGCCGGCGCAATGCCGGATACGGTTCAACCGTGCGCGCGTCGCAGGCCAGCTCCTGGTCGCACAGGAAGCGGCGCGCCGCCCACGGCAGCAGCGGATGGAACCAGAACAGGCAGCGCAGCACCGCGAGGGCGGCATTGGCGATAGGGTCGCCATGCCGGCGATGACTGCGTTCGTGCTGCAGGATCAGGTCGCGCTCGGCCACGGTGAAGCGGGCGTCGAAGTCGGGCCCGACCACGATGCGGGGCGACCAGACGCCCACCAGGGCAGGCAGCCCCGGATCTGCGCTGGCCTGCCAGCTGCCATCCTGCCGCGGCTGCAGCACGCCCAGCTGTCGCTCGAAACGCCGCTGTGCCCGCCAGTAGCGACCGGCCAGCAGCGCCGCGCCCGCCATCCAGAGAGCCGCCAGCACGACCGGCCACGCCGATGCATCGGCCGGCAGCGCCGGCGCCCGCAGCACCGCCCCCAGTGCCAGCACCGGGGCGCTGTCGGCCAGCGGCAGGCGCGGCACCGGCAGCAGCGGTGCCACCAGGACCAGCGGCAGCAGCCACCAGCTGCGGTACACCAGGGGCGCGCCGCCCAGGCGGCGCAGCACGGGGCGAAGCGCAGCCAGCAGGAGCACGGCGATCGCCAGCCAGACGCTGGCCAACATCAGGGACGCGAGCAGGTCAGTCATGGTCCAGCGCCTCGATCAGCGTCCTCAGTTCGGCGATGTCCTGTGCGCTCAGCTCGCCGCGCTGGCTGAAATGCGCCACCAGCGGGGCCACCCGGCCGTCGAACAGTTTGTCCAGCAGCCCGCTGCTCTGTTCGGCCACCCAGCGTTGGCGCTGCAGCACCGGTGAGTACAGGTAGCGGCGGCCGTCGCGGGCGGCGCTGATCGCGCCCTTGGTCAGCAGGCGGTTGAGCAGGGTCTTGATGGTGGGCTCGGCCCAGTCGCGCCCGGCCAGCGCCGCCACCACCTCATCGGCGCCCAAGGGGTGGCGCCCCCACAGTACTTCCATCACCACGGCTTCGGCTTCGCTGATCTGGCTCATCATTTACATCCGTAATCGACAGTCCGATTACGCACGTAATCAATTCGCGTGTCAACCCTGCGTCGGGGCATCCGATGCATCGCACGCCCTGTCGCATACAGGGCACCCGCGCGGAGCGCGCGCGCTCATGGTGTCCAGCAGGGAACGGTCGCGTCGCGGTCTGTTCAAGACGGAAATGCTGTAATGGTGCGAATGAATCTGCAGGATGGCGCTGGATGACCGAGCACCTCACCGACCTCGACGCGGCGATCGACTGGCTGCTGCAACGGGTCGACGGCCCGTTGCGCATTGGCGCGCCCTTGGCGCTGGGCAAGCCGCACCGGCTCCTCAACGCGCTGTATGCGCGGGTGGAGAATGACCCGTCGCGGCCATTGCAGTTGTACACGGCGCTGTCGTTGAACCCGCCCCGCCCCGCGCCCGGCGGGCTTGAAGGGCGTTTCATGGCACCGTTTGCCGAACGCCATTTCGGTGCGGACTTCCCGCGCCTGGCCTATGCCGATGCGGTGGCGCGCGACCGCCTGCCTGCCCACGTGCAGGTGGAAGAGTTCTACATGCAGTCCGGCGCGCTGCTGGGTTCGACGCAGGCGCAGCGGGGCTACACCAGCCTCAACTACACCCATGCCGCCGACGCGGTGGCGCAGCGCGCGCCGAATGCGATCGTGCAGAAGGTGGCGATGCGTCCCGACGACCGCCGCCTGTCGCTGTCGTGCAACAACGACATCACCCAGGACACGCTGGATGCCATGACCGCGCGCGGGCTGCCGCGCCCGCTGCTGATCGCCGAAATCGACCCGAACCTGCCCTACCTCGGCGGCACGGCGACGGTGGACGTGTCGTTCTTCGATCTGGTCATCACGCCGCCCGGCCCCTACCCGGACCTGTTCGGTTTGCCGCGCCAGCCGGTCAGCGATGCCGACTACGCCATCGGTCTGTATGCCAGTGCGCTGGTGCGCGACGGCGGCACGCTGCAGATCGGCATCGGCACGCTCGCCGACGCGATCAGCCACGCACTGGTGCTCCGCCATACCGACAACGCGCGCTACCGGCAGATCCTGCACGCGCTGGACCCGACGTTGGCCAGCCATCCAACGGTGCTGGAATGCGGCGGGCTGGAGCCGTTCGAGATCGGCCTGTACGGGTGCAGCGAGATGCTCAACGAGGGCTTCCGCCGGCTGGTGCAGACGGGTGTGATCCGACGCAAGGTGCACGATGACCTGGCGCTGATGGAGCGGATCGAGAGCGGCAGCACGCTGACCATCGACCACGCCACGCTCGATGCGGAAGGCGAGTACCTGCATGGGGCGTTCTATTTGGGTTCGCCGGAGTTCTACCAATGGCTGCGCGAGCTGCCGGAGGACGAGCGCCGTGCGATCGGCATGCGTCGCATCAGCGAGATCAACCAGTTGTACGGCGGCAACGAAACACTGGAGCGGCTGCAGCGCCGGCATGCGCGATTCTTCAATTCCTGCATGATGGCCACGGCGCTGGGCGCGGCGGTCTCCGATGCGCTGGAAGATGGCCGCGTGGTGTCCGGGGTGGGCGGGCAGTACAACTTCGTGGCGATGGCGCACGCGCTGCCGGAGGCGCGCAGCGCGCTGATGTTCCGGGCGGTGCGCGAGGACAAGGGCGCGCTGCAGTCGAACGTGCGCTGGAACTACGGCCACACCACCATTCCGCGCCATCTGCGCGATATCTACATCAACGAATACGGCATCGCCGACCTGCGCAACCTCACAGACGAGGACTGCGTGATCGGCATGGCGGGCATCACCGACGCGGCGTTCCAGCCCCAGCTGCTGCAGACCGCGACATCGTCGAAGAAGCTGGCCACCGATTTCGTGCCGCCCGAGCACTGGGCGCGCCGCAATACCGCGCGCGCGGTAAGCGCGTCGCTGGCGTCGTTCCGCCAGTCGGGCGCCCTGCCCGACTACCCGCTGGGCAGCGACTTCACTGACGTGGAGCAGCACCTGGTCAAGGCGCTGGGCTGGCTCAAGCAGAACACCCAGACCCGCGGCGCGAAGCTGCGCACGGTACTTTCCGCGTTGACCCAGCCCGCAGCCGACGGCGATGTGGTGTACCTGCAGCGCATGGGACTGGAGGCACCGACCACGTTCGGCGAACGTATCGAAGCGCGCCTGGTGCGGTTGGGGTTGGCGCGGACGGCGTAAGGCGCATCCTGCTTGCAGGCGATGCTCCATGGACGGATTCACGGCGTGTCCCGCCAACCCGCACCCGCCGGCCCAGCTCGGGCAATGCATCACGTCGATGGCTGTTCGCCCCAATGCATGAAGCTGCCGTGTGCAGCACGGCACTCTGGGATCAACTGCAATCTGACGCCCCCAGGCGCGGAACAAACAAAAACGGCGCTCCCCTTTCGGGAAGCGCCGCTCTTGCTTGCATCACCTGGCAGCAGGCGATCAGTTCGCCAGCTGTGCCTTGGCTGCAGCCACCACGTGGTCGGTGGTGATGCCGAAGTGCTTGTACAGCGCTTCGGCCGGTGCCGAGGCACCGAAGGTGTCGATGCCGATGACGGCGCCGTCCAGGCCCACGTACTGGCGCCAGAAACCGGTGACGCCGGCTTCCACTGCCACGCGGTTGCGCACCGCGTTCGGCAGCACGGACTCGCGGTAGGCCGCGTCCTGGCGTTCGAAGACGTCGGTGGACGGCATCGAGACCACGCGGGTCCTGATTCCGGCTGCATCAAGCTCGGCCTTCGCCGCCACGGCCAGGCCCACTTCCGAACCCGTACCGATCAGGATCACGTCCGGCGTGCCGCCTTCGGCGTCGGCCAGCACGTAGCCGCCGCGCGCGATCTGCGCGACCTGCCCGGCGCTGCGCGGCTGGTGCGGCAGGTTCTGGCGGCTGAACACCAGGCAGCTTGGACCGTCCTGGCGGGTGATCGCCGACTTCCAGCTGACGGCCGACTCGACCGCATCGCACGGGCGCCACACATCGTTGTTCGGGATGTAGCGCAGCGACGCCAAGTGCTCCACCGGCTGGTGGGTCGGGCCGTCTTCGCCCAGACCGATCGAGTCATGGGTGTAGACGTGGATCGCGTGGGCCGGGATCAGCGCGCTCATGCGCACGCCGTTGCGCGCGTAATCGCTGAACACCAGGAAGGTCGCGTCGAACGGGATGAAACCACCGTGCAGGGCCAGGCCGTTGGCGATGGCGGTCATGCCGAACTCGCGCACGCCGTAGTACACGTAGTTCGCGTTCGGATCGTCAGTGGCGACCGACTTGCTCGCCTTCCACAGCGTCAGGTTCGAGTGCGCCAGATCGGCCGAACCGCCCACCAGCTCCGGCAGCAGCGGCGCGAACGCCTCGATCGCCAGCTGCGACGCCTTGCGCGACGCGATGGTCTGGCCATCGGCCTGCACCTGCGCGATGTACGCGTCGGCCTTGGCGATGAAGTCGGCCGGCAGCTCGCCGTGCGAACGTCGGGTCAGCTCGTCGGCTTCGGCCGGGAACTGCGCCGCGTACTTGTCGAACTGCTGCTCCCATTCGGCCTGGCGCAGCGTGCCCGTACCGCCCGCACGCCAGCCGGCGTAGATCTCTTCCGGAATCTCGAACGGACCGTAGTTCCAGCCCAGCTGCTTGCGGGTGGCTTCCAGCTCATCCTTGCCCAGCGGCGCGCCGTGGCTGGATTCCTTGCCGGCCTTGCCCGGCGAACCGAAACCGATCGTGGTGCGGCAGCAGATCAGGCTGGGCTTGTCCGACTGCGCCAGCGCGCTGTCGATGGCGGCCTTGATGCTCTCCGGATCGTGGCCATCGACGCCGCGCACCACGTTCCAGCCATAGGCCTCGAAACGCTCGGGGGTGTTGTCGGTGAACCAGCCGGCGGTGTTGCCGTCGATGGAGATGTGGTTGTCATCCCAGAAGCAGACCAGCTTGCCCAGGCCCCAGGTGCCGGCCAGCGAGGCGGCTTCGTGGGACACGCCCTCCATCAGGCAGCCGTCGCCCAGGAATACCCAGGTGCGGTGGTCGACGATCGCGTGCTCGGGGCGGTTGTAGCGCTGGGCCAGCAGCTTTTCCGCCAGCGCGAAGCCGACCGCATTGGCCAGGCCCTGGCCGAGCGGACCGGTGGTGGTTTCCACCCCGGGGGTTTCATGGTGTTCCGGGTGGCCGGCGGTCTTGCTGCCCAGCTGGCGGAACTGCTTGAGCTGCTCCAACGGCAGGTCATAACCGCTCAGGTGCAGCAGTGCGTACTGCAGCATCGAGCCGTGGCCATTGGACAGCACGAAGCGGTCGCGGTTGAACCACTTCGGGTTGTTCGGGTTGTGACGGAGATAATCGTTCCAGAGGACTTCGGCGATATCGGCCATGCCCATCGGCATGCCGGGATGCCCGGACTTGGCGGTTTCGACCGCATCAGCGGCAAGGAAGCGGATGGCGTTGGCCAACTGGCGGCGGGTAGGCTGCGTCATGGTTCTGTCGGGTCGGGAGGCTCCCGCGGAGCTGCGGGCTAGATATTGTCGCAGCTCCAGCGCTCACGCGCTTGCGCTGCAACAACATCTGCCCACGTTTCGCCAGGCGAAACGCGGGCCCCCGGGCATGCCTCGTATCCCCGCGCCTGTCGGCGCGCCCCCTTAACAGAAGGGGGCTGTGCCACCCGACGAATCGCGCTCAATCTTCACATTTGTAAACAAACCCTGTCCGCTTCAGAAACAAAAAACGCCCCGCTGGTGGGCGGGGCGTTTTCGGGTCAGGCGAGGTGATCAGGCCTCGCCGGTGGCCGCGTTGATCACGGCGCACATGGATTCGCGCTGGAACTTTTCGCCGGTCATGTAGCCCGACGGGGTGGTCTTGACGATCTTGACCGTGGATGAGTTCTTGTCCTTCGGGGTAATCACCACATTCCAGGGAAGCGTGATCTGGCTCCCTCGGCCACCGGACACGCTTTGCTCGAACATCAGCAGGCCCGATTCCTTGTCTTCCGACTTCACGGTCAGACCGGACGTCACACCCTCGATCTTGATGCGTTTGAAGGCCACCTCGGCGCTCACCGGGACCACGTCCCAGTTGCTGAACCGGCGGCCGGCCAGATAGCTGCCTTCCACCTGGTAGTTCGCGCAGTCCGATTTCGCGCTGACGTCAAACGCCACCATGCCCAGTACGGCCACGATCAGGTACATCTTCCTCATTGACTTGCTCCTTTCCCCGCACGACGCCAACCCCGGCGCCTTCCATGCGCGGGGTCAGTATCCATGGCATCGATTGCGCATTCAATCGCGGGAAGCGACAGGTCCAGGAATGTGACTTTCATCACTCTCACCCTTCGCCACCAGGGTGGTCAGGGCAAGATCGCCGGTGACATTGAGTGCGGTACGGCACATGTCGAGGAAGTGGTTCACGCCCAGGATCAGGCCGATGCCCATCGGGTCGACCCCGACCATGGCGCAGATCATCGCCACCACCGGCAGCGAACCCGACGGCACGCCGGCGGTACCGATGCCACCCAGGATGCAGACCGCCATCACCATCAGCTGCTGGGTGATGCTCAGGTCCACGCCGAAGAACTGCGCCAGGAAGATCACCGTCACGCCTTCGAACAACGCGGTGCCGTTCTGGTTGGCGGTGGCGCCCACGGTCAGGACGAAGCGCGATACCTTCTGCGGCAGCCCCATCTGGTCGGCCACGCGCAGCGCGGTGGGCAGCGTGGCGTTGCTGGACGCGGTGGAGAAGGCCATCACGGTGGCCTCCTGGGTATCGCGGAAGAACGCGATCGGCGAACGCCCGGACAGCCACACCGCCGCGCCGTAGGTCACCACCATGTGCAGGCCCAGCGCCAGGACCACCACACCCACGTAGGCGCCCAGGCGCACCAGCAGGTCGAAGCCGAAGATCGCCGCCAGGTTGAACATGAAGCAGGCCACGGCGTACGGCGCCAGGCGGATGACCAGGTTGATCAGGGTCATCGAGACCTCGAACACCCCTTCAATCACCTTGCGCAGCGGCGCGGTCTTCTCGTCGGGCGAGAGCACCATGCCGATGCCGAACATCAGCGCGAAGAACATCAGCGACAGGATCGCGCCATTGCTCGAGGCCGCCGCCAGCACATTGCTGGGCACGATCGACAGGAGCATGTCCATGCCCTTGGGCTGCTCGCCGATGTTGGCCACGATCTCGCGGCTGCGTTCGACGTTTTCGTGCAGCAGCTGCGCGGCCATGGCCGGGTCCACGCCGACGCCGGGCTTGAGCAGGTTGACCAGCAGCAGGCCCAGGCCCACCGCGATGCCCGACAGCAGCACGGTGTAGGCCAGGGTCTTCCAGCCGATCCGGCCGAGCGAGCGGATGTCGCCCATTTCGGACACGCCCATCACCAGCGCCGAGAAGATCAGCGGCACGATCAGCATGAAGATCAGGTTGAGGAACAGGCCCGAAAGCGGCGTGGTCAGGTAGGTCATCACCGCGCGGGCGGCGTCGGGCAGCCAGGGAATACCCGGCCCGATGGCGTGCACGATCAGCCCAAGGATCAGACCGAGCCCGAAGCCGATGGCCATTTTCCAATGCAATGGCAGCTTCTGCCGGGGGGTTGCGGCCTCAGTCATGGGCGGTGTTCCTTTGAAGATCGATCAGCTTAGCAAAGCCGGGCCCAGGCCCGGCGTGGGCCTCAGCGGCCCGGGGGATACAGCGGTTCGAGCCCAGTCTTCTCCGTGCCGGCCACCGGACGCCAGTGTGGTCCGTCATGGAAGGCCCGGCGCAGCGCCTGGCGGGCCGGCGCCACATCGCCCCCGTCGCGGCTCCAGCGGGCCGCCTGCATGGCCCGCAACGCGTCGCGCTGTGCCTCGTCGGCCAGGCGCGCGAGCAGCGCATCCAGGCCGCGTACGCCGCCCATCGCACCGAGGAGGGACACGATCTCGTCCAGCCCGCCGGTGTCCAGCGCGCGCCGCAGGTCCGCGCGCGACGGCGCCGCCGGCAACGGGGTCGCGGTGCCCGCCGTGGCGGCCGGCGCGCCCCTGCGGCTACGTCGCCAGCCCCAGATCAGGGTGAGCAGCCACAGCACGGCGAACCCGGCCGCAGCGGCGATCCAACCCCAGGGGCGGCCATGCACGGCGGTGACAGCGACCGCATCGGACGGGGTCTGCTGGGTCCCGGGCAGTGCCGCCGTGGTGTCGACCGCGACGGGCGCCGGGGTGCTGCCGGGGACCCCGGCGGCGACCGCCAGGGTCAGGTCGGGCAGCGTCGCCGTGCGCGGCTGCCCTGCCTTCACGTCCCACCAGGCCATGCGCGGGCCGGGTATCACCAGGGTGCCTGCCTGCCGCGGCACCACCGAATAGCGCCGGGTCAGGGTCAGCCGCGGCGTGCTGCCGTTGAAGGCCTCGTCGTACTGCGGCGGCTCGGCGAACACCTGCGCGCCCGGGCCCACGTCCAGGGACGGCAGCTCCGGGAACTGCGCGCGGGTGGCGCCGTCGGCCACCGCCTCGACCACCACCGTGGCCGCCTCGCCGGCACGGGCGCGGGTCGGCGCCGCCGTATAGCGCAGGCGCAGGTCATGCAGCGGCAGCCACGGCTGCGGCGCCGCATCGGGCTGCGCACGCACCTGCAGGGTACGGTCCGGCGCGTTGGCGCGCAGCCGCCCATCGCCCCCGAACATGTCGTCAAAGAAGCCGCCGACGCTGCGCCCGTTGAAGCGCGCGCCTGCAAGCAGCAAGGGGCCGCTGCGCTCGGGAATCAGCAGGTAGCGGCGCTCCACCAGGTTGTAGCGGCGCCCGTTGACCTCGCGGACCAGGCTGCGGTCCTCGCCGACGCGCTGGAGCGAGGCTCCCTCCGGCGTATCCAGGCCCAGCTCGCCGGACAGCAGCTGCGAGGCGTAGTACAGCCGCACCACCACGCCCACGCTCTGCTGCACATAGGGATTGGCATCGTCCACCTCGGTCTCGACGAACGCGGTGGCGTTGCCCGGTACGGCAGCCGAGGCCGACGTGCTGGCGGACACCGTCAACGGCAGGGCCGTGGTGCGCGTCGCGCCCACCTGCAGCGCGGGAACGGTCAGCACGCCGCTGCGCCGGGGGCTGAGCACGATGCCGTAACGCGAACGCGCGCTCATCGCGCCCTGGCTCCACTGCACCTGCCGGCTGCTGGTCTGCCCACTCAGCTCGAAGTCGGCCTGCAGCGGCGCATAGTCCGGCGCGCCGGCATCGGTCTCGATGGTGAGGGTGACGGTGTCGGTGTCGCTGATCGCATCGCGGTCCAGCCAGGCCCGGGTCTGCGCGTTGGCCACGCCGCTCACGCCCAGCAGCAGCCAGACGCAGGCGCGCCACCAACGTCGCGTGGAGATCGCTGCGTTCATTTTCCTTCCCGTTTCCTGCGTTCGTTTTCCAGCTGGAACTTGCTGCGCAACAGGCTGCCAGGATCGTCCGGGACCCGCCGCATCCACGCCTCGACCGCCTGGCGCTGTTCGCGCTGCTGGGGCGTTTCGGTGGCCTCGCGGCGTTGCGCCGGCGATTTTCCTGCCTCGCCCTGCTGTCGCTGCAACGCCTCGCGCATCTGCTGCCGCTGGGCGGCGTCGGCACGGGCCTGCTCGGCTGGATCGGGCTTGCCGGGATCCGGTTGCTGCGGTGGCTGGCCCTTCCCTTGCTGCGGCTGGCCCTGCTCGCCCTGCTGCGGGGGTTTCTGTTGGGATGGCTGCTTCGATTGCTGCTGCGATGGTTGCTGCTGCGACTGCTGCTGTTGGCCCGCGCCCGGCGGTGGCGTGCGCTTGCGCGCCGCGTCCACCGCAGCGCGGTTGGCGACCGCGTCGGGCATGCCCGGGCGAAGCTTCAGCGCTTCGTCGTAGGCGGCGATGGCCGCGTCGTATTGACCCTGGCGGGCCAGCGCATTGCCCAGGTTGTAGCGGCCTTCGGCGTCGTGCACGTTCTCAAACCGGCGTTGCGCCGACTGGAAATCGCCACGGCGGTACGCCTCCACGCCACCGGACTGGGTGGCCTGGTCACGCTGGTCATCGCGCTGCCACCAGGAGCGCTCCGCGGCCTGCGCCGGGACCGGTGCGGCCAAGGGCAGCATCACGCAGAGCACGGCCAGCGCGGTCAGTCCGCGCCGCCGGAAGGCGCACAGCGACAGCAGCATCAACAGCGGCAGCAGCCAGAAGCCTTCATCGCGCCACGCCATGCCCTGCCCCTGCCGGCTCTCGCCGGTGCCGGTGCCGCTGCGCGGGGTCAGCACGCCCAGGCCCCGCAGATCCGAATCATCGTCGGCGATACCTGCATAGCGACCGCCACCGGCATCGGCCAGTGCGCGCAGGCTGTCTGGATCCAGCTGCGCCCGGGCGATCTGGCCATCGCCGGCGCGATAGGCGGCACCGGCCTGGCTGCCCAGGCCGAGCACGGACACCTGCATGTTCTGCGCCGCCGCCGCCGCTGCTGCTGCGCGAGCGGCGTCATCGGCCTGGTCGGTGAGCAGCAGGATATCGCCGCCTTTGGCACCGGACTGCTGCAGCAGCAACACCGCCGCCTCGATCGCCCGGTCGGCACGCTGGCCGTCGCGCGGCATCACCTCCGGCGCCAGCGCGTCCAGGTAGAGCGCGACGTTGGCGTGGTCCTGGGTCAACGGCGCCACGGTGAAGGCATCGTCGGCATACACCAGCAGGGCCAGCTCGCCGCCCTTGCGCTCACGCAGCAGGGTGGCCAGCTTGGCCCTTGCCTGGAGCAGGCGCGACGGCGGAAGATCGGTCGCGGTCACCCGCGAGGACAGGTCCAGCACCACCACCAGCGGTGCCGGCGACTGCCAGAGCGGCTGGGCCAGCTGGCGCCATCCGGGCCCGGCCAGCGCCAGCACCGCCAGTACCCACCCGCCCAGCAGCAGGAACAGGCCAGCCCAGCCACGGCCCCGGCCATTGCCGGCCACCAGCAGGTGCGGCAGCAGGTGTGCGTCCACGTTCTGCCGCCAGACGCTGCTGCGCCGACGCCGCCAGCGCCACAGCAGTGCGATCAGCGGCAGCGCCAGCAGCGCCCAGAGCGCCTCCGGTCGGGCGAAATGCACGGCAGCGAGCGACAGGTTCATGCCCAGCGCCTCGGCAGCAACCACGCCAGGCCGCCAAACAACATGGCCAGCGCCAGTGGCCAGGCATAGCGTTCGATCCGCGGGCGCACGGCGGCGCCGGCCGCGGCGACCGGCTCCAGGCGTTCCAGCTCGGCGTAGATGCCGGCCAGCTCATCGGTGTTGCGCGCCCGGAACGAACGCCCACCGGTGAGGTCGGCGATCCGGCGCAACGTCGCTTCATCCACCGGGTCGTCGCCGCCAGGGATCTGCATGCCGAACAGCCGGTAGCTGCCATCGCCGCCAAAGGCCACGGTGTACACACGGACGCCTTCGGCCTGGGCCAGCTCGGCCGCGCGCAGTGGCTGCAGCACGCCGGCATTGCTCACCCCGTCGGTGAGCAGGATCAGGACGCGCTGGCCCTCGGGCTGTTCGCGCAGGCGTTTGACCGCCAGCGCAATGGCGTCGCCGATCGCGGTGTCGCGGCCGGCCAGGCCGACCTCGCTGTCGTTGAGCTGGTTGCGCACCGTGGTCAGGTCGCCGGTGATCGGGGTCAGTGTGTAGGCGCGCTCGCCGAAGATCAGCAGGCCGACCCGATCGCCGACACGCCGATCCAGGAAGTCGGCCAGGACCGCCTTGGCGGCGGACAGGCGCTGCACCACCTGGTTGCCGAGCATCATGTCGGTCTCGCTCATGCTGCCGGACACATCAACGGCCAGCATCATCTGCCGACCCTGCTGGGGCGGCGTGACCGGCTCGCCCAGCTGCTGCGGTCGCGCCAGCGCGATGCACAGACTGATCCAGGCCAGCCACAGCAGCAGTCGTCCGGCGCGGAGGGCCACCGCCGCACCCGCCGTACCAAGCGAGGCCAGCGGTTCAGCGGCGTAGGGCACGCGCAGTGCCGGGGCCGTACCCGCGCGTGCAGGCAACAGGTGCATCAGCAGGGGCAGCGGCAGCGCCAGCAGCGCCCACGGCCAGGCCAGGGCATCGAACCAGGGCAGCCAGGCGGGGAGTGCCACGGCCATCATGCCGCGCGCCCGAGCGTGAGGTGCAGGAAGCGCTCGCGCGCCAGCGGCCGCAGGCGCTGTACGGACTCTGCGTCGAGGGCGCGACGATACCCGCCATCGAGCAGCAGCCGACCCTCGCCATCGGAAAACGCGCGGCTGCCCGGCGCATCCAGGAACTCGAGCCACGCCTGGCCCTGCAGCAGTTCGGCGCCCGGCTGGCGCTGGCGTGCGGCGCGGCGCAGCAGTTCGGCGATCGCGGCCACTTCTTCAACCGGTGTTGCGGCGGCGGCCAGTGCGGTGTCGAAGATGCCCGACCAACGCCGGTACTGGCGACGGCGATGCGCGTGCCACGCCCATCCAATGAGCGCACACAGCACCACCACGCCGAGCACGGCCCACCAGCCCAGGGGCAGCGGCCACCACGACGGCACGGCCGGCAGATGCACGTCGCGCAGCGGCAGCGAGGTGGCGGCACTCATGCGACCACCGCCGACGGCAACGGACCGAGCCACCCATCGCTGGCATCGTCGCTGCTGACCACGTGCACCTGCACGCGGCGCGCGCCAAGGGTCTGCTGCAGTGCGTCCAGCGGGGCAACGAAGCGGTCATGCCAGTGCTGGCGTACGGTGGGGCTGTCCAGGTCCAGCACCACCCGTCGCCCCTGCGACAGGAACGGCAGCAGCGCATCGGGCGGCTCCAGCTCAAGCGGGTCGACGAAGAGCATCAGCTGTACTTCATGGTGCAGCGCCAATGCCGACCATCGGGCCGCGTCGATGGCGGCCGCACGTGCAGGATCGGCCAGCACCACGACGCGTGCGCCGGGCCGCAGCAGGCGGGCCGCCTGCTGCAGGGCGTGGTCCAGGCCGGCATCGTCGGGCGGCGGCGCGGCATACCAGCGGGTCAACGCGTCCAGCACGCGCAGCACGCCGCGGGTGCCGCCCGCCGGGCTGAGTGGCGCTTCATTGCGACTGCCGCGCAGCGCGGCCAGGCGGTCGCCTTGGCGCTGCGCCAGCCAGGCCGCCACGGCGCCCACCCGCGCGGCCTGGACCGATTTGAAGCGGACCCGGGTACCGAAATAGAGCACCGGGTCGGTGTCGGCCACCAGCAGCGTGAGCCGCTCGCGCTCGGCCTGGAACAGTTTGGTATGCGCACGACCGGTACGTGCGGTCACGCGCCAGTCGATGTGCCGCGCATCGTCACCGGCCACGTATTCGCGCGACTCGGCGTACTCCATGCCACGCCCACGCATCGGCGAAGGCGCCTGCCCGGCGTGCGCCATGCGACCGCGTCGGGCCGGCGCCAGCCGGTGTGCACTGCGCCGCAGCGCGACCAGCTCCGCCAGGCTGGGCTGCACGCCATGGCCAAGCAGCGCCGCCGCACCATTGTCATCAGGAGACGTCATCGACGACTCAGGGCACCGGCACGCGGGCAATCAGTTCGGCCACCAGCCGCTCACCATCCCAGCCTTCGGCAGTGGCTTCGTAGCTGGGCAGCACGCGGTGGCGCAGCACGTCAGGGGCCACGCTGCGGACATCGTCGGGCGTGACGAAGTCGCGGCCGGCAAGCCAGGCGCGCGCCCGGGCGCAGCGTTCCAATGCAATCGAGCCACGCGGGCTGGCGCCCCAGGCAATGCGTCGTGCCAAGGCCGCGTCGTAGCGGGCCGGGTCGCGCGTGGCCAGCACCAGTTCGATCAGGTAGCGCTCCAGCGCCGGGGCCATGTGCAGCGACAACACCGCCTTGCGCGCGGCGAACACGTCGTCCAGCGGCATCCGCGTTGGCGCCGGCGGGGCCGTGCCCAGCGCATCGCGGGCGCGTTCGCGGGCCAGGCGCAGGATCTCCGCCTCGGCGTCCGAATCGGGGTAGCCGATGCGCACGTGCATCAGGAACCGGTCCAGCTGCGCTTCGGGCAGCGGGAAGGTTCCTTCCTGTTCGATCGGATTCTGGGTGGCCATCACCAGGAACAGCGGTGGCAGCGCGTAGGTGTGGCGCCCCACGGTGACCTGGCGTTCGCCCATCGCCTCCAGCAGTGCCGATTGCACCTTGGCGGGGGCACGGTTGATCTCGTCGGCGAGCAGGATGGGATGGAAGATCGGGCCGGGCACGAACTCGAAGCGCCCTTCCTGCTGGCGCCAGATCTCGGTACCGGTCAGGTCGGACGGCAGCAGGTCCGGGGTGAACTGCACACGCGAGAAGTCTGCTTCGAGCCGCGCCGCCAGGGCGCGGATGGCCGTGGTCTTGGCCAGGCCCGGCGCGCCCTCGACCAGCAGGTGGCCATCGGCCAACAGTGCGGTCAGCAGGCGCTCGACCAGTTCGGCCTGGCCGACGATCTCGGCCGACAGGCCGTCGCGCAGGGCACGGAAGCCGTCATGCAGGCGATCGTGGTCCACAGCGGTGGAGGAGGAAGGAGGGGCGTCGAGTCCGGGCATGGGGGGTGGCAGGTTCATGGCGTCCATCTGACCCACGCAACAGGCGTAAGGTTCCGCCTACATGATGGCAGGCTGGGAGCCGGGCCGGTATCAAGATTGCCTGAACGCAAGCGCCTCGACCTCACCTGCGAGCCGGCACCTAGCGCGGTTCGGAGGCAGCCTCGGCACCGCGGTCGGTGAAGATGGCCCTGCAATACGCTCCGCCCATCACAAACTTACGGCACACCGTCGGGCGGCTGTCGTAGATCCCGCAGTTCCTGTTGACGCGATCCAGCGCGACGCACCAGCCATCCGCTGCCTTGGCCATCACCCGCACGCCGTCTGACAGCGTGGTGGTGAGATGCGGTGGAATGTGCCCGGAGGATGCATCCAGCACGACGGTCAACCGACAGCACTGGGCGATGCATTTCGAGCAGCTTGCTGCCGCCATGTGGATCACCTGCTTGGATCGGCACGACCGGCACGATGCCCGCCGGTCCCGGAATGCAGCGTGAAGCACGAACCCGCGGGCCTGAATGGAGGGCCGCACGCGGACGGCCTGAAGCTCGAACGAGACCCAAAACAAACACAGCCGATGCTGATCGTTTTGCAGGCAGCAACCTGGTAGATCTCGTGCATTCCCGGGTTACGTATTGCCGTGCTCTCAAAATCGTGGATGTCCGCTCTAGCTTTCAAGCCACTCACCTTGAAACGCGGCTTCGGGGAAGCGGGCTACAACAGAAGCAAGGTCCCCAAGCGCGACGCGGACGTGTCCGGAAAATGCTGCCATACACCGAGATCACCGCTTTCTTCTCGTTCCGGATGACGCAAGCAGAGCCAAGCCAACCACGCTGAAGAAGATGACGGCGCGGCGAGGAATGGTCTGTTGATCCCTCTCTACCATTCCAGCAATGAAGTCTGGCGAGCGCCCCGCTCCCTTGGCTTCAGAGCCATGCGCTCGCATGTCGTTCATAGTGAAGACGACCGTAAAAATGGCTATAGAAGCCAAGAAGGCAACGGCTACCTGTCGCAACCATGGTCGGGAGGCAAACAATCCCACGACGGTCGCAACGCCTGCCAGTGATATCAACGCGACAGTAGCACTCATCATTTCGGGCACCCGCACAATGCGATCGGCGAGCCATTGACTTCCATATTGGCGATGACTGCACCATTGTGAATATCCTTAAGGCTGTCCGCATCAAAATCGAACTTGCCGCTCCCGCCCATCGCATCTGTAGCGTCGAAATAGATGCCACCAGCGATCACCAACGCTAGACCTGTACGGCCACCGTAGTGAATTCCAGAATAGCCGGCTATGAAGTTGCCAAACTCGGCAGCAGATAGCTTCCCGACCAATGGCGCCACAAAAGTGCTGTTCGACTGATTCATCTTGAAATCAAACTTGCCAAATCCCCCGTGATTACTGAGTGCGTTGGCTGTTCGCTGCGGCAACGGAGCAGACATGTCTTGTTTCGCCTCATCAAGGATCGCTCGCGTCTCGCAAGCGCTGTAGTCTTTCAAGCCCCAAGGATCAATCCGATCAACTGGATTGCCCGACACGTAGCCATAGGTATTCAGCCCGCCAATCAGACCTATGGGATCACTCTGCGAATACCGACCCGCCACCGGATCATAGTCCCGCTGGTAGTTGTAGAACATCCCACTTGCATCGGTCGCCTGCTGCCCAGGGAACCGCAGCGCCAGATCGAATGCCACTCCATCCCCATCCGGATCGCTGCTCGGGATCTGGTTCCCGAACACCTCGCTCTTGTTGCTCCACTCCCAGATCGCCACGTCACGCACCGGGTCGATGACCACGCGCGGGGTGCCCAGGTGATCGGACTGGATGTAGGACAGCTCCGGCACACCAGTGGCCGCGGTGTTGAGCAACGCCACCGGATAGGTGTCCAGCCAGATCGCCTGCTGCAGCGGTGCGCCGGTAGCGGCGTAGCTGCCCAGCCACTGGCCGGCCTCGTCATACAGAGTGAGCTGCGCGTCACCTGCCGTCGGCGCGCGCAGCACCCGCTCGCCACGGTGGTTGTAGGTATACGCCTCCAAAACGGCACCCCCCTGCTTCACCTGGCTCATGCGGTTCGCGTCGTTGTAGAGGTACTCCTTACCGCCGATGCTGACGGTGTTACCGGCCGCATCGTGATTGCGCGCCTCACCGTCCACCGCCAGCAGGCGATGGCTGTCGGCCGGGTACGTGTAGTTTGCGGTGCCGTTGGCGGTGGTCAGCGAGGTGCGGTTGCCGGTGGCGTCGTAGGCGTAAGTCTCAATCGGCGTGCTGGTGGGGCCGTCCTGGGTCTGAGTGAGCCGGCCCAAGGTGTCGTAGCCATACCTGGCTTGAACTACGGAGCCGGTGCCGTTCTTCAGCTCGGTTATGCTGCCGACCGGGTCGTAGCCGAAGCCCAGCGACAGGCCGCCGGCGGCGGGGTCATGCACCGCCTGCGGGCGGTAGTCGGTGTCCACCGGGCGCTGCAGCTGCCGACCGTTGCCGTACGTCCAGCCAGTTGCCGGGCCAAAGGGCGCGTGCGTGACGTTGCTCACCACCAACTGGCGCGACTGCCCGGGACGGGTCAGGCCAATCTGGCTGATGCGACCAAGGCTGTCTCGCACGTAGTCGGCAACGCTGCCATCGGGATAGGTCAGCTGCGCGAGGCGGCCGCCCCTGGTGTAGCCATAGCGCAAGGTGGTGCTTACACCCTTGACGATCTGCACCTTGCGGGTGACCTGCCCGAAGCGGTCGTAACAGTATCCCGTGCTGCCGCCTGCGTGCAGCACCTGGCCCAGGCGGCCCTTCGCAAAGCGCTCGCTGACCTCGCAGGCCGCAGGCGCTGTGTCATACGTATAGCCCACGCCAAGGTTCGGGTCCGGGTACGCAATGCCTGTCAGGCGATTGAGCGCGTCGTAGTAGTAGGTGGCTGTAACGCCGCGTGCATCGGTGCGGGTCTTGCGGTTGCCCGCTGCATCCACCGTGAAGCCGGTGCCGCCGCTGTCCGGGCTGGCCTGCCCGGTGAGGTCGCCGAGGCCGTTGTAGGCATAGCTGGTGTGCAGGCCCTTGGGGTCGGTGACTTGGGTGACCTGATCCAGCGCGTTGAAGCTGGATGTGATCTCCGCCTCGATACCGCCCACGTCCTGCAGGGTACGGGCGAGACGGTTCAACGGGTCGTGTTGCTGGGTGGTCACCCGCTGCAGGGCGTCGGTCACGCTGGCCGGATTGCCCTCTGCGTCGTAAGTGAAGGCGGTGGCGTGATTGCCGGCGTCCTTCAACGTGGTCAGCTGGCCCAGCGTGTTGTAGATACGGGCCAGCGTGCGGCGCAGCGTGCCGGCGGTGTCTACCGTATCTTCCTTGAGGCGGTTGCCGGCGTTGTCCAGGGTGTAGTGGACGGTATTGCCCGCGCTGTCGGCAATGTCGGTGAGGCGCTGGGCAGCATCGTAGACGTAGGTGACCGTGCTGCCGTCGGGCTCGGTGACTTCCTGCACCTGCCCCGTGGGCCAGTAACTGATCTGGGTGGTGCGGTTGCTGGCCGGCGTGTCGCCGCGCACGCTGACCGAGGTGGGCCAGCCGCGCGGGTGGTAGGTGTAGTCGGTGACGACGCCGTTGCTGTCCACTACCGAGAGCGGGCGGCCCACGGTGTCGTAGGCAAGCGTCTGCACGGTCTGGGCCAGTGCGTTGCTCACGCTGAGCAAGTCGCCCTTGCGGAAGCTGCAGCTGCCCGTGCTGCCAGTCGCGCACCCGGCATCGTCGGCGGCGTAGTAGCTGTAGGTCACCACGTCGCTCACGTCGGTGCGCGGGCCATCCACCTGCTTTAGCAGGCCCAGCACCGGGCAGGTACCGCCAGCAGCCACATCGGCCGCCTCGCAGTAACTCAACGTGGTGGTGCGCACCTGGTTGGTGGTGGTGTCGCGTACGGCGATGGTGGCCGGCTGCAGGCGTGCGTTGCGGGTAATGTGCGTTTCGCGGTTGCCAACGCGGCTGAGCGCCACCCGGTTGCTGGCCACGACGGTATGGGTTTCGATGACGCGCTGTTCGGGCAGGCCGACCGCCTCGGTGGCAGTCTGCACGCTGACCGGTTGCCCGCTCACCGCGTCCGTGCCGGCACCATATACGTACTTGGTCTGGATGCCACGGCGGTCGGTGACGGTGTTGACTCGGCGACGGAAGTCCTGCGCGGCCGGATAGTAGGTGCGGCTTACGGCGCCTTGGGTGTCGGTCACGCCGGTCACCTTGCGCGGATAGCCCTCGCCGGCAGTCCCGCTGATGCCATAGGTGGTGACGTGGCCAAGGGCATCGGTGACGACGGTGGTGCCGGCGGGCGTGTAGACCAGCCGCGTGCCGTCGATGCCCACATCGGCCTGAGTGCAGTCACCGGAGTGACGGCTGCAGATTACACGGCCTTTGGGGTCGTAGTTGTACCAGCTGTAGCGGCGTGCGTCTTCAGCAGTGATGCCGGTGAGATAACGCGGGAAGTTGGTGTTTTCGTAGTGGTACACGCGGGACGACGCACCGGCGTATGCCACGTTTGCTACCTGACCATTGGCGTTGTAGGTATAGCTGGCGACCCGCTGGCCGCCCACCGAAAGCGCATTGATCAGGGCCTCGTCGCCTGCCACTTCGTAGTGGAACAATAAGGCTCGCCCGCTTGAATGGGTAATGGACAGCAGACGGCCACGCGGGTCGTAAAGATATACCAAGGTCGTGCCGTCTTCGCGGGCGCGCAGTTGCAGGCGGCCGTCGGCATCGAACGTCATTACCTCGTCGGCGCGGTAGAGCGTCCACGTGGTGCCCTGCTGAACGAGGCGATCACCGCTGCCATTGATGGCTTCATAGCTGGTGCCGAGCTGGTTGAACGCGGTATGCGTGCCGTCAATATCCACCATGCCCACCAGCAGCGTGTTGCTGGGCGGGAATCCGCCGCTGTCCACGCCGATGGCGAGGCGGATGTTGTGCGAGTGGGTCCAGTTGGGCCCGAAGCCCCCCGCGGGTGCGGAGGTCATGGAGTTGAAGTGGCGCACAAACTGGATCCAGCCCAGGTCCAGGTCAGGCTCGGCTTGCGTCTTGTTGCCGGTGGTCGGCTCGCAGGGGTTTCCTACCGGGCATTGCTGGGTCAGCGGCGTAGTGGAGTAGTGGAGCAGCATCTGCGCGGCCTGCTCCTGCCGTGGATCCATGCCGCAGGCGTTCAATTCCGGACGCCAAGCCATGAGCATGGTGTTGGGGCACTGCACTGTGCGCTTGCGCAACAACGAGACAGTCGCCTGAACTACGTCGCAGCCACCAGTGTCTGGGTTGGTCAGGTAGTACGGGGTGGCATACTTGGCGGACTCGCCAGTGTTGCTGCCATCTGCACCTTCACCCTCGCCAGCGCCGGGGATGCCGGACCATGGGCCGGGTATGACCTCTGTAGCCGGGCAACCCGGTGCGGAGATCCTGTCTGCTTTGATGGCAGCGATGACCGCCTGCTCGGTGGCGTAACTCTGGCTCTTGAACGTGTAGACCCAGTCGGTGATTACCAGCTTGACAGGCTTTATCTGGTAGTCGTAAGCGACCTTATCCTTGCCCACTTTGGAGCCGGCAACGTGCCATGTGAGAGGACCAGCCTGCTCATACACGGAGAAATTCTTTTCGATTGCCCGCTGGGCCTCGCCCTCAGTTGTGAGCGCCTGGCCGTAGGCTGCGATGGTCTCCCATTTCTTTCCGACCTCCTGCGCGCCTGCAAGCGGGGTTGATGAGAGGGCGACGAGGACCACGAATGCGCGTTGGCGCGGCGTATACGGCACGAAGCGGGACATTCCGGTGCTCCTTCCTGGAGGGGAACTGCTCGTTGATTGAGATGGGCGTTTGAGTCGACGTGCGCAGCTTTCCGGCTGGGCGGCGACGAGTGCCGGCAAGGTATGAATCGAAGGGCTGCCTGGTCAAGGTTGAAACCGACAGGCTTCTCACTTTCTTAGGTATTCGAGGGTTGGAGCAACCAACTTTCGGCAACATTTCAGGAGTTGCGCGGAGGTTTCCCAAGGCAGTTGCCGCCATATCCATGCACTTCCTCCCCGCGGTTCCGCCACGCGGGTGAGGACGAACGGCCCTGAGTGGGCACGAAGGGTACGCCCGACCAGGTCGGGCGCACCGCCACGAACGATCAGGAACGTCGAATCAGGGGACCCCGGCCTGCGCCAATGCGTCATTCACGGCAGACGTAATCGAACTTCCGTATCCGCTGTAGGCGTTGCTGTTGCAGCTAAGCCGAGCGCGGAAGATGACTCCATTGAGTTCTGCAGGCTCAAACCGACACGTACGCCGGGTTCCTGCACTGGACGGAAGCATGCGCACCACAGCGGCGTTTGCATCATCAATACTCGACCCCAGGCCAGCGACGGACCAGCTGCCCCCTCCTGACTTCCCGCAGCTGTAGGTGAATCGAAATCCATGTAGCTCGGGGTAATACGCGCCCTGCGCGGGGGCACTGCAATAGGCACCCGTTGCTGCCATTTCAGTCGCGATCGCCAACGCATTGTTCGCTGCGATCGTCGGGGAGCTGCCTACTGCCGTGATCGGACGTCCTCCGCACGAGAAATTTGCGTAGACACCGACTCCGTAGCTTCCCGTAGAAACGCTGCCCGTATTCGCCGAGCAGTTGAGGCCGGCCTCCCTGACCGCCAGGAAGCCTGCAAGATTCTGCAGGGCCTCCTCATGCGACACCCCAATGCCGTACACCTGGGCACCATCACAGGATCGCGTGGCGAGTGTTGCAGAAAGACTCGACATGGACGTGAACTGGGCGGCACCGCAGCTGAGCGCTGCAGCCCTTATCCCAGCAGACTGCGCAGAGGCTGAATTGTTTGGAACCAATGCCACCAAAACAGCTGCAGCGGCCGCTGCGATTAAAGATGACTTCATCATGTGGATCTCCGGTGTGCTATCCAGAGATGCTATTGATGATGACGACTTGCTCTCCTAAGGCTTTGCCCTCCGGGCGTGTAGGGAAACTACCCGCCACTGCCAAACCGAGCAACCGGTCACCAGCCAGCCTTCATCTCATGCCCGGTTTGGCTGCCAATGGCTAAAAAAAATCCGATGCAGCAACAGCCGCATCGGATTCTCTGACAATCAGAAACTGCGCTGAAGTGGTTTAGTTGGTCTTGGCCACGCGCAGCACCTTCGGGGTGACGAAGACCAGCAGTTCGGCCTTGTCCTTGTTGCGGCTGCGCTTCTTGAACAGGTTGCCGAGGAACGGCACGTCGCCCAGGAACGGCACCTTGTTGACGCTGTTGCGGTCGGTGAACTCGTACACACCACCGATCACAACCGTCTGGCCGTCATCCACCAGCACGGCGGTGTTCACTTCACGGCGGTTGATCGACGGGACCTGGCCGTAGCCGTCCAGCACGATGTAGCTCTCGACTTCATCCTTCTTGACCGACATGTTCAGGAACACGCGGTTGTCGTTGGTGATGGTCGGGGTGACCTTCAGTTCGAGCAGCACTTCCTTGAACTGCACGTTCGGCGTGGCAGCCTGGCCACCGGTACCGCCGGTGATGGTCACGTAGCCGATTTCCTTACCCTGCTTGATCACCGCCTCACGCTGGTTGGTGGTGACCACACGCGGGTTGGAGATCACTTCGCCGCGCGATTCCTGCTGCATGGCCGACAGTTCGACGTCGAGCAGGTAGCCCGCGTTGAGGATCGACAGCGCCAGCGAACCCGGGTTGCTGGCCGCCGCAACCGGCAGGTTCCAGTTCAGGTTCGGGGTGTTGAAGACCCGGCCCGGTGCCACCGGAATCGGACCGCCATTGGCATTGTATTCGGCCAGTGCTTCCTGGTACTCGGCGTTGGCCTCGGAGTTGTCATTGATGTTCTTGTGGTTCTGATCGGTATTGCCGCCGAACCACACGTTGTTGCGACTGCCGGAGATACCGAACTTGGCACCCAGCTCACGCGCAAACGTATCGGTGGCGATGACGATGCGGCTTTCGATCAGCACCTGGTCGACCGGACGATCGATCACGTTGATCAGCTCACGCATGCGCGCGATCTTCTTCGGGATGTCGCTGATCATGAGCGTGTTGGTGCGCTCGTCGGCGACGATACGGCCGCGCGAGGACAGGAAACCACTGTCTTCCTGCGACGAACCACCACCACCACCACCGCTGCCGCCACCACCACCGCCACCGCCGATACCCTTGGCCTCGGTCAGCGCTTTGAAGATCGCCGCCGCGTTGTGGTAGTTGATCTGGATGTAGTCGGTGATCAGGTCTTCGCGGTTTTCAATCGCGATGCGGGCGTCTTCCTTGTCCTGCTCGAACTTGGCCAGCTCCGGCTGCGGAGCCACCCAGATCACGCCGCCTTCGCGACGCTTGTCCAGGCCCTTGGCGCGCAGCACGATGTCCAGCGCCTGGTCCCACGGCACGTTGACAAGGCGCAGGGTGACATTGCCTTCGACGCTGTCGGAGGCCACCACGTTCAGGTTGGACTCCTCGGCGATCAACTGCAGCACGGTGCGTACCGGCACGTCCTGGAAGTTGAAGGTCACCGGCTTGCCGCTGTAGCCGCGCTGGGCCACTGCTGCCGCGGCCTGGGTCACGGTGGTCGCGTTCATCGCGCCGGAGGCCGGAGCACTCTTGCGCGGGGTGATCTCGACCACGTACTCATTGCCGGTCTGGTAGGCCAGCGAGTCGAACGCGGTGTTGGTGTTCAGCACCAGCTGCGTGCCGCCGCCATAGGGCTTGGGCTCGATGCGCTGCACCGGGGTGGCGAAGTCGGTCACGTTGATCGACTTCTGCAGGCTCTCCGGCAGGGTCGCGTTGCCAACGTCGATCACGACGCTGTTGCCCTGGTTGCGCAGGTCCGGATTGGCGCCCTTGCCGTCGAACTGCAGGATCAGCCGGCCCGCGCCGTCTTCACCACGCTTGAAGTCGATCTTGGACACCGCCAGCGAAGCCGGTGCGGTGGCCGGCGCAGCGCCAGCCGCCGGAGTGGTGGCAGGTGCCGCCGGCGTTGCCGCCATCAGCGTGCCATTGGCCACCATGAGCGCGACTCCCAGCGCGCACAGGTGGATCAGCTTCGGGCGCCGGGCGGGACGCTGCAGCATGGCGTTGGAAAAGGTCATCGTGCTATCCCCATAATCATTCATTGATCTTCAAGCGCAAGCGATGCAGGCCGTTCCAGCCAGCCGCCCGCGCCATCCGGCACCAGTTCAATCAGTTCGATCCGGTCTTCGAAGACCCCGGTCACCCGGCCGTCGCTCTGCCCCAGATAGACGCCCGGACGCACCCGATAGGTGACCTTGTCCGGCGCCATCACCAGCGCGACGAGTGCGCCGCCCTTGCCAATCGAACCGACCATGTCCAAGGCGTCCAGCGGGAAGGCTTCCAGCGGCTCCTTGCGGCGGTTCGGATCCGGGCGCAGGCCCGAGCCACCGGCCTGGGGGTTGGCCCAGGCGTCGGTGAACGGATCGCGCATGCCCTGCGCGGAATACTCGAACGTCTCGAACTGCTGCATTACCGGCAGCGGTTCCAGCGGTGGCGCCGGGCGGGCGCGCACGTCGGCGACCCACTTTTCCAGGTTCGGCGCGTCGCCCGGGGTGCTGGTGGTGCTGCGTGCGCAGCCCGCCAGCAGGACCAGCATCAGCAGGCCGCAGATGCGCGCGGTGCTAACCAGGTTCATGGCTTGCCTCCGTTCGGGCCTGCTGCCTGTGCGGCGGCTTTCTCCTGCGCTTCCATTTCCACGTCGTCCAGGTAGCGGTAGGTCTTGACCGTGCCGGAAAGCTCCAGCGCACCGCTGCGGGCAGTGATGCCGGTCTTGGGGTCCTTGGGCTTCAGGTTGATGTCGTGCATGGTCAGGATGACCACGCGCGGCAGCGAGGCCACGCCGCTGACGAACGCACCGAACTGGTGGTAGCTGCCCACCATGCGCAGAGCGATCGGCTTCTCGGCGTAGAACTCCTTCGGCACTTCTTCACCCGGCTGGAACAGCTCGTTGACCAGGCCGCTGGACAACGCGGTCTGCGAGATGTCGATGATCAGGTCCGGCATTTCGGTCTTGCTGGGCAGCTGGCGCAGCATCTGCTGCAGCACCTGCTCCATCTGGGCCAGCTGCTGCTTGAGCGGCTCCAGGTTGACTGCACGCCCCTGCTCCTTCTCGAAGTCCGCGCGCAGGCCGACCTCGGTCTGTTCCAGCGAGGCCAGCTCGTCGCGCTTGCCACTGATCAGCACGAACCAGGAGGCAACAATGATCAGCACGGCCAGCAAGGCACAGAAGACGATCTTCGCCTGCTGCGGCCAGCTGCCGATGTTGTTGAAATCCAGGTCCTTCAGATTGACTTTCTTCTGGCTCATGCGGCCCCCTTCTGCGGCGTGCTCGACGCGGCCGGTTGTGCGGTCGGGGCGGGGACGATGCGGCTGCCCGATGGCGCCGGCGGTGCCGGCGGCGGGCCTGCGGGCGCACTGCCATCAGCCGGTGCAGGTGCCAGCGGCGCTACACCGGGCGCAGCCGGCGGTGCAGCGGCCGGATCGGTACCCGGTGCCACCACGCTGCCATCCGGCGCAATGCCGTCAACGGCTTCGCTCTGCGCCGGCAGGGTCACCTTGACCACGAACATGTACGGCAGGGCCGAGATGTCCGAGACCGGGCCGATCGGCTTGTCCTTGTCCTCGTCAGGCTTCTTGGCTTCGATCACCGACAGTTCCGGCTTGGTCATCCAACCCGAATTCTCCAGGTTGCGCATGTACGCGCTGACCCGGGCATTGGACTGGGTACGACCTTCCAGGGTCAGGATGTCGCCTTCCTGCTTGATGCCGGTCAGCACCAGACCATCCGGAATGGTGCGGACCAGGGCGTCAAACAGGTGCACCATCTGCGAACGCTTGGCCTGCAGCTGCTCGATCACCTTCTTGCGCGCCAGCAGGCGGTCCTTCTGGCGATCCAGGCGGTCGATTTCCTTGTTCTGTTCCTTGACCCGGTCGATCTCGGCCTGCAGGAAGGTATTGCGATCCCCCTGCCCGCTGACCTGGCGGTCGTAATAGAACCAGATCAGCGCGGACAGCACGACGCCCGCGATGGCCGCAAAGCCAAGCATGGTCATGAACTCGCGCTGGCGTTGCTTGCGCCGCTCGGCGCGCCAGGGCAATAGATTGATTCTTGCCATCAGTCAAAGCTCCTCAGCGCCAGACCGGTGGCGATCATCAGCGCCGGGGCGTCCTGGGCCAGGGCGTGTGCCTGTACCTTCGGACCCAGCGTCATCTGTGCCAGCGGATTGGCCACCACGGTGGCCACACCCAGCTGCTCCTCCACCATCTCCGGCAGACCGGCCAGCGCCGCGCAACCGCCGGCCAGCACGATGTGGTCGACCCGGTTGAACTCACTGCCTGCATAGAAGAACTGCAACAGGCGGCTGATCTGCTGGACCGTGGCTTCCTTGAACGGCTCGAGCACTTCCATCTCGTAGCTTTCCGGCAGCCCGCCCTGGCGCTTGGCCAGACCGGCTTCCTCGTAGGTCAGCCCGTAGCGGCGCATGACCTCGTCGGTCAGCTGCTTGCCGCCGAACACCTGCTCACGGCTGTACAGGCTGCGCCCGCCGCGGAGGACGTTCAGGGTGGTCATGGTGGCACCGATGTCCACCAGCGCGACCACGCCATCACTGGCGATCGGCAGTTCGCTGGCGACCAGCGCGAAGGCGTTTTCGACCGCGAAGGCCTCCACGTCCATCACCCTGGCGGTCAGTCCGCCCAGCTCCAGCGCCGATTGGCGCAGCTCCACGTTCTCCGAGCGCGAGGCCGCCAGCAACACCTGGACCATCTCCGGGTTGTTGGGAATGGCGCCCAGCACCTCGAAATCGAGGTTCACTTCCTCGATCGGATACGGGATGTAGTTGACCGCCTCGAGCTCGACCTGGGCTTCCATGTCGTTCTCGTCCAGGTCGGCCGGCATCGGGATGAGCTTGGTGATGACCGCCGAGCCAGCCACGGCCGCGGCAGCATGCCGGGCCTTGGTGCCTGAACGGTTCACCGCGCGGCGGATGGCCTCACCCACGGCCTCCACTTCCACG
The DNA here is from genome assembly GCF_057839485.1 of Stenotrophomonas sp. KH_036_B. Taxonomy (NCBI): domain Bacteria; kingdom Pseudomonadati; phylum Pseudomonadota; class Gammaproteobacteria; order Lysobacterales; family Lysobacteraceae; genus Stenotrophomonas; species Stenotrophomonas sp. KH_036_B. The sequence continues at coordinate 3,494,573 of NZ_CM174491.1, forward strand.
ATGTTCTTCTCCACCACCGCATTGGGCGGAAGTGGTTCCACAGCATAGTGTTCCACACGGAAACGATTGCCGCTGCGGGAAAGCTGCAAGAGCTTTACTGCAGTCGAACTGATATCGACGCCAATAAGCGGCGACTGGCTTTTTGGGATAAGCCCCACGGTTTCTCCCCTGCCGACGGGCACTTGGACGCATAACCTGCGCCCGCGCATTAATAACGTTTTTTTTGCAAATCGCAACCATCAACATGCAAAGCGTGCACTGCGGCACGTTTCACACGTCCCCTGACGGTGATCGAAATGCGCTCCCCGGGAACAACCCCAGCCGTTCCCTTGCGTAATCTATACTCTGCGGCCACGAAATTCGCAATCGGAATCTGACACTGATGACTCGCCTTCGCCGCTGGCTGCGCTGGTTGCTGGTCGCCTTCCTGGTCCTGGCACTGATCGGCGCCGCGGTCGCCGGGGGCCTGTACTACGCCGTTTCCTCCCGTCTCCCGGACGTCCAGACCCTGCGCGACATCGAGATGCAGGAGCCCATGTACGTCTATGCCGCCGACGGCAAGCTGATGGCGGTCTTCGGCGAGTCCCGGCGCACCCCGATCACCATGAAGGAGGTCCCGGAGCGCCTCAAGCAGGCCTTCCTGGCCACCGAGGACGCCCGTTTCTACGAGCATGGGGGGGTCGACTACAAGGGCATCGGGCGCGCGGTCTGGCTGCTGGCCACGACCAACGACAAGCGGGTGCCGGGTGGGTCCACCATCACCCAGCAGGTCGCCCGCCAGTTCTTCCTGAGTTCGGAGTACAGCTACACCCGCAAGCTGGCCGAAATCCTGCTGGCGCGCAAAATCGAGCAGGAACTGAGCAAGGACGAGATCTTCGAGCTGTACCTGAACAAGAGCTTCTTCGGCAATCGCGCCTACGGCGTGGCCGCTGCGGCCGAGTTCTACTACGGCAAGAAGCTGGGCGAGCTGGACCTGGACGAAATGGCCTCGCTGGCCGGCATCCCCAAGTTCCCGTCCAGCGGCAACCCGATCAGCAACCCGGAACGGGCGCGCGAACGCCGCGACTACTACGTGCTGCAGCGCATGGCCAGCCTGGGCTTCATCACCCAGGCCGAGGCCGATGCGGCCAAGGCCGTGCCCATGCACGCCAGCGCGCATGAGCCGCCGGTCCAGGTGGAGGCCCCCTACGTGGCCGAACTGGTCCGCCAGGAGATGATCGCCCGCTTCGGCGGCGACGTCCTCAACAAGGGCTACCACGTCACCACCACCATCAACGGCGACCTGCAGACGGCAGCCAACCTGGCCGTGCGCGATGGCCTGCTGGCCTACGACCACCGCCATGGCTGGCACGGGGTGGAGCAGCAGGTGGCGCTGGGCGCGGGCGATGACAGCGCCGCCCTCGCCGCCCATCTGCGTGGCATTACCGCGCAGACCGGGCTGCTGCCGGCGATTGTCGCCGGCACGGCGGCCGACGGCAGCGCCACCGTGGTGCTGGCCAACCGCAGCGAGATCGTGCTGCCGGCGTCGGCGGCCAAGTGGACCAACAAGACCCCGGCCAAGCTGGTGCAGCGCGGCGATATCGTGCGCGTGCGCGCCGGGGACAAGGAAGGCCAGTGGCTGCTGGACCAGATCCCGCGCGGGCAGTCGGCGCTGGTCTCGCTGGACGCCGAAAGCGGTGCACTGAAGGCGCTGGTGGGTGGCTTCAGCTTCTCGGGCAACAAGTTCAACCGTGCCACCCAGGCGCGCCGCCAGCCGGGCTCAAGCTTCAAGCCCTTCATCTACGCGGCGGCGTTCGACAAGGGCTTCAACCCGGCCTCGATCGTGCTGGATGCCCCGGTGGTGTTCCGTGACCGCCGCGGCAAGACCTGGCAGCCGCAGAACGACGGTGGCGGGTTCCGCGGTCCGATGCGCCTGCGCGAGGCGCTGGTGCAGTCGCGCAACCTGGTCTCGGTGCGCCTGCTCGACGGCATGGGCGTGGACTACGCGCGCAAGTACATCAGCGAATTTGGCTTCGCCGAGGCGGAACTGCCGCCGAACCTGTCGATGTCGCTCGGCACCGCGTCGCTGACGCCGCTGTCGGTCGCGCGCGGCTACGCCGTGTTCGCCAATGGCGGGTCGCGCGTGGACACCTGGCTGATCGACCAGGTCACCGACCGCGATGGCAACCTGGTGTTCAAGGAGAACCCGGCGCTGGCCTGCCGCGATTGTGCCGGTACCAGTGGCGGCGCTCCGGTGAGCCAGGTGGTCGACGGGTTCAACTTCGGCGCGGCCGCCGCGCCGGCCGCCACGGCCGCCACGGGTCCGGCCAAGCCGGAGCAGGCGCCGGAACCGGCGCGTCCGGTCAATCCGGATGCCCGCGTGGCACCGCGTGCGATCGATGCGCGCACCGCCTACCAGCTGGTCTCCATGATGCGCGACGTGGTCCAGCGCGGCACCGGCACCGCAGCCAAGGTGCTCGGCCGCGAGGACGTGGGCGGCAAGACCGGCTCCACCAACGACCACCGCGACGCCTGGTTCTCGGGCTTTGGCGGGACCTACGCCACCACGGTGTGGGTGGGCCGCGACGACTTCCGCTCGCTCGGCTACCGCGAATACGGCGGTCGCGCCGCATTGCCGATCTGGATCGACTACATGCGCGTGGCGTTGAAGGACACCCCGGTGGCGCAGAACGAACCGCCGTCGGGGATGGTCCAGGCCACCCTCAACGGCGCCACCGAATGGGTCAAGGTCGAGGATATGGAGAAGCTGGCGGAGTACGATTTCAACACGCAGACCCCGCAGGCTGACGACGCGGCGTTCGATATTTTCTGAACGCAGGCACCCGTCGCGTAGGGACACGCCATGCGTGTCCTGGCCGTCACATGATCGGTGTACATTCGGTGGCAGGTCTGATGGGGAGAAATGCGCATGCATCGGGCACGACAGCACGCTGAGAGCCAGACCCGCGAACGCCGCCACCGTCTGGCGCACGAAGCCGCCCGGCTGATGGCCGAAGGCGGCATCCGCGACTACCACCAGGCCAAGCTGAAGGCCGCCGGGCGGCTGGGCATCCACGACGATGCCTCGCTGCCGCGCAACAGCGAAATCGAAGACGCCCTGCGTGAGTACCAGCGCCTGTTTGCCGGCGCCGGCCACGGCACGCAGCTGCGCCAGCGCCGCGAAGCGGCCCTGCGCGCGATGGAGTTCCTGCATGGCTTCGCGCCACGGCTGTGTGGACCGGTACTGGACGGCACCGCCGATGCGAACAGCCCCGTCCAGCTGCAGGTGCACAGTGACGACGCCGATGCGGTACAGCGCTTCCTGGAAGACCACCGCATTCCGGCCGAGTCGCGCTCGCGCCGCCTGCGCCTGGACCGCGAGCGCAGCCTGGACGTGCCGGTCTGGGTGTTCAGCGCCGAAGACCTGACCTTCGACATCGCCGTACTGCCGTATGACGCATTGCGCCAGCCTCCCTTGTCGGCCATCGACGAACGCCCGATGCGCCGTGCCTCGCAGACCCAGCTGCGTGAGCTGCTCAGCGAGGACGAGATCGCCGGTTACCTTGGCGACGCGTGATCGCCGACCGGGCCGAGGCGCGTAAACGAAAGCGCCCCGTGCGGCGGACCGCACGGGGCGTCGATTGATCCGGGGCGGCCAGCCGACGCCGCCCCTGCAGGACTTACCAGCCCACGCCGAAGCCCACCCCCATCGTGCGTTCGCCGCTGTTGGTGAACGCGCCGTTGAGGCTGAAGGTGGCTGAGCCGCGCTCATTGAGCACGCGCTGGTAGCCCACCGCCAGCGCCGACTCGCCGTCGGCATGGCCCACACCCGCGCCGAGGCGGTTGTAGGTCTGCAGGCCGGCGGTGTTCATCGCCATCGCCGCCTGCGCACTGCCCATCGCGGCCATCCGGTTCAGGCGCTTGTCCATGCGGTCCAGCTTGCGGTCCACGCTGGCCATTGCCTGGTCGGTATACGCGTTGGCCTGGTTGACCGCTTCGTCTACCGCACGCGAGTCCACCGCCGGCAGCGGGTCATCGGCTTGCGGGGCCGGCGTGGGCGCATCAGCGGAGGCCACGGTTGGCGCCCCCTTGACCGGGCCTGCGGGCGCCTGTGCAGCGGTGGGCGCCTCCGCGTTGGTGGCTGCCTGCGCACCGGCCGGTGCATCGCCTGCCGCCGGACTGTCCACCGCCGCGTGCCGGCTGCCGGCCGTCGCGGGGCCCTCGATCTGCGACTGCAAGCCGTCGATGCGACCGTTGATCTGCTCCTGCACCGCGTGCAGCTGCCCACCGTTGACCGCATCGCGGCTGCCCGCCGCGATCAAGCCGTTGGCCACGTTGCCCAAGTGTGCTCCGCCGAAATCGACCGTGCTTCGGTCAGCGTCGAAACGCACGGCGGTGGCGTCGGTCGCTGCACGCGCCCGGTCCAGTGCGTGCAGGCGTTCGCCCACCGCGTCGAGCCCGTTCTGGGTGCTGTTCACTTCCACATCGAGCGCGCTCAGCGCCGCGCCGACGCTGCCGTGTGCCACGCCCTGCACGCTGTAGGACGGTGCGATCACGCTGCCGTCGGCCGCAAAGCCCGCGCCACCGCCGAGGGCGTTGACCACGCCGGAGAGCTGATCGACGGTGGTGAGATCGTGCCCCTGGATGCCGTTGGCTGCATTGGTGATGCGACGCTTGAGATCCGAGTGTCCGATCGAGACCTCATTGGCGCCGTAGGCAATCGAATCGTGTCCGAGTGCGACACTGTTTGCAGCCCCCGGTTGCACCTGACTGCCTCCGCCCAGGGCAACGCCATTGCGAATGTGCACCTGGGCGCGCGCACCCAATGCGAACCCATCTTCAGCGCCTTCGTTTACCAATGCGGCACGGCCCAACGAAACAGAGTTCTTGCCCAATGCCCTGGCATAGCTACCGATTGCAGTAGCCCCCTCTTCCATTGCCATGGTATCGCTGCCCATCGCAATGGCCAGGAGACCGGCCTGTGCGCCTTCACTGTATTCGTCGTGCCCCACAACGGCGTACTTGCTGACGTCTTCCAGCACCGAGACCCGCTCATTGGTCACGAACAACTGGCCACCTGTGACGGCCTCGCGGCTGCCGTCACTGAGGTCACCCTCGGCAAGCGCGACCAGACGCCCACCGTCGAGACTCACACTACCCTCCTCGTCGAAGCGCACGACACCGCTGAGATCCGGATCGAAGTCGGCGAAGTCGCTGCGCAGGCTGTCAATATCCTCCCGGTTGAGCGCGATCTGCACGTTGCTGGCGAACAGCTGGCGGCCGCTGACGGCCTCGTTGCTGGTCGCAGCCAGCACGCCCTCGGCGACGCCGCGGATGCGACGATTCTGGTTGTTCTGGTTGCGAACATCCAGCACCGCGCCCGCGTTGCCGGCGCCCAGACGTACATCGCCATTGGCCGCCAGCTGGCTGATCAGGCCCCCCAGCACAATGGCCTTGGACTGCGCGTCGTTGGCGGTGGTCTGTGCGAGGTTGGCCACCGTGTGCGCCGTATTGGCCAACGTGGTGGCAGCGCTGACCTTCAGGTTGGTGGTGTTGAGCTGGCGGCCACTCACCGCGTCGGTGCTGCTGGTGCTCAGTACCGCATCGGCCACGCCGGTGACCCGACGGTTGGCATTGGATTGATTGCGCATGTCCACGACACCACCGGTGTTGCTGGCACCCACCCGCACATCGCCGTTGCCAGCGCTCTGGCTGAGCAGCCCGCCCAGCACGTTGGCCTTGGCCAGCGCATCGTTGGCAGTGGTGCGCGCCGTAGTGGCGGTGGTGGTGGCGGTGGTGACGTTCTGGTTGGTCGCGTGCAGCTGCTTGCCCGTGACCACTTCCGCGCTGGTGGTGCTCAGCGTCGCGTCGGCCACATTGACGATCTTCCGCTTGAGGGTGGCACTACCCACGGAGACCTGATTGGCTGCGGTCGCCACCGATCCTGCACCAAGCGCCACACTGTTGCCTGCCTGTGCCCCCACCTGGGCCCGGTCACCCAGGGCGACGCCGCCGCCAGCGCCGGTATCGACCCCACTGCGGTTACCCAGTGCCACGGAGGCGCTGCCGGCGGCAGTCGCCAGCGTCCCCAGGCCAACCGCGTTGGAACCCGCTGAGCTGGCCTGGTAACCGAGTGCGTTGCTGTGGGTTCCCTCGGCCTTGGCGGCGAAACCGACGGCCACCGCATTGCTGCCTGCGGCCGTCGCGCTCTGGCCGATGGCCGTCTTCGCACTGGCCAAGGCGGTCAATGCGCGATCGGCATGGGTGCGGGCCGTGTTGGCCGCGTTGGTCGCCGTGCTGACGCTCTGGTTGGTGGCGTGCAGCTGCCTGCCGGTGACCGCCTCGCTGCTGCTGGTGCTCAGCGCGGCATCCGCGACGTTGACGATCCTGCGCTTTGTGCTGGCGTTGCCGACGGAGATCTGTCGATCGCCCGTGGTGACCGAGTCGCGCCCCAACGCCACCGAGCTTTTGTGGGTCGCCTGGGAGGCATAGCCGAGCGCGACGCTGTCATGGCCGGCCAGGGACTCTCCGCCCAGCGCAACGGCGCCGGTCCAGCCGTAGCTGCCTGCCCGTGCGTTGCCGCCAATGGCGATGCCGTTGATCCCGCCACCGGTGCTGACCTGCGCGCCGCTGCCCAAGGCCAGTGCGTTGCCACCATCGGCAATGGTGTCATTGCCCAGCGCGGTAGCGCCGTGCCCCCCAGCGCCTGCGCCGCATGGCCGACTGCCGTTGCGGAGGTAGCCTGCACCCTCACGCCGTCGCCCACGCCCACCGAGCGCGAACCGCTGACGCTGGCATGGTTGCCATACAGCACGCTGCGGCTGCCGGAGATGCTGGCACGGGAGCCCAGCACCATCAGGCGATCGCCACTGGCGGTCGCATTGCGGTAGTCGAGGTCGGTGACGATGGCGGACTGATACACCGTGTTCTGGGCAATGATGGCACCGGCGCGTGCGCCAGACACCGGGGCCAGCGGGTGCCACGGCAGCGCCACGGGCGGCAAGGACGAGTGGAATTCATCGTCGGGCACAGTGTCGTCTGCAGCCACGGCATACGGCAACGCGCAGACCAGTGCGCAGGCCAGCGCAAGCCGCCGCGGTGCCTTGCCGCGCCGCGCGCCCAGTTCGCTGGCGACAACCCAACCTTGCCTGGCAGCGCTCCAGATCAGACGGAAAATGCGATTCATCGCGATGTGCTCCTGTGATGGAAGAAGGAAGGGATCAGGGTGTGAGGGTGTGGCGGTGATCGCGGTAGCCGGCGCGACTGAGCCGGTAGTCGATGTCCACGCGCCCGCCGGACTGCGGCACGAACGGCAGCGTCATGGCGGCGCCGGGATAGAGGCTGCGCTTCACCTCGTGCGTGATGCAGGCACCGTCCGCGTCGCAGTCCTGGACCTGGTTGATGCCCAGCCGCAGGCTGCCGCGGTTGACCAGGCGGTCGCCCTCCAGCTGCATCTCCACACGCCCATCGGCAGGCAGCACGTTGACCAGCACGCCCCAGACCAGGCTGACGCCCAGCGTCGCGTTGGCCCCCTGTACGGTCACCCCCGGGTCGCTGTCGTCGGGACCGCGCACGCCTTCGAAGTACACGCGGAACGCCGTTTCCTCCTCCACCGCGCGCAGCGGAATGATCCGCACCAGACGGTTGCCGCCCCCGGCCAGGCCGAACTTGCCCGGGGTTACCGCCATCACCGTGGCCGCGCCGACGGCTTCGTCGACCTCCTGTTCGTGGTCGGTGGCCGGGTCCAGGATGCGTTTCACCGTGGCCTGCACGTACTGCGGCTGCGGGGACTGCGAGTGCACGCGTACCGTGGCGGTCCTGCCGGCTTCTGCATGCACGCGCATCGGGTGGACGTTGAGGTTGGCCAGCGCGGGGGCAGCGGGCAACAGGGCGAGCAGAAGCCCGCCGGCAAGGCAGATCTTGATCATCGGACAGGGTTCCAGTCGGGGGGTCACAGGCGGGTGGTGGGCAGGCGCATCTCGAGGGTGAGCCGGCCCTCGTAGTAGCCCTCGCGCTTGTCGGCGGCGGGCACCCGGGGCGTGTCGAGGGTCAACGGGGTGGGCACGCAGTACACCCACTGGTTCATGTCGGGCAGCATCACCAGGCGCAGTTCGGCGGTGTCGATCCCGCGCAGGAGGACTTCCTCGTTGTTGCGCAGGGCGATGCGCTGGCCGTTGTGGGCGAGGGTGAGCTGGTAGTCCACGCGGTCGTGCAGCTCACGGCCGCCATCGCGATGCCAGACCGAGTACTGCGTCTCCGGGCGGCCGGGAGCGGCCGGGCCCATGTCGCGTGCGGTGATGCCCAGGAACTCGCTCTGTGAGCCCATGCCGTCATACAGGCACATGTCCAGCACGGTGCTGCCGCCGATCGTGGCCGGGTACGGCACCGGGCGATAGTCGAGCTGGAGGCCGACCACCGGCGCCGCCATGCCGAACTCGGGCAGGTAGATCATTACCCGGTCGCGGTCGGTGATGGTCAGGTCGAACTTGAAGACATGGGTGGCGATGACCGGGCCATCCGGGTCGATGCGCAGATGCAGGTGCAGTTCTGCCAGCCAGCGGCCTGCCACCAGCTTATGGAGATCCTCTTGCTGCACGCCAAGCGCTGCTGCAGTACCGCTTGGTGGCACCAGGCAATCGACATTGAACGATGTCCAAAGTGGGTACTCGCGCGGGTCCCAGAAGTCGGCGCTGCAGTAGCGCTGCCATTCGGCACGCTCCAGCCAGCCAGTAACGTTGACCTCTGTGTGCTGACCGCTTCGTTGTTCACGGAACTGAAGAGCAATCGTGCTTCTGGACGGAGGTCCTCCCGTATCCCGCGTAGGGCATCGTCCCAACGAAGGATCCGACCCGCAGGTCAGATGGAGCTTTCCGTAGTTCAGACTCGTTTCGCCGTACCCCAGCATCGTGCGCCGCGCCCACAGCTCCAGCGCTTCCGGCGCGGAACGGTCGAAGCTGCGCGTCACCTCGGTGGTAATCACCCCCGTGGCCGGGGTGGTGAGCGGCGGGCGCTGCGCGTGTGCCACCGCGCTGGACAACACACTCCACACCAGCACCGTCGCCAGCACCCACGTCTTCATCGCACCTCTCCCATTGCATTGCCATCGTTCCGGCTCGCCACCGGGGTGTGTTCGTTCAACAGCCGCTGCACCCGGGCCTGGCTGCGGATCGGCCCCGGCAACCGGTCCAGCGCCAGCGGTTCGCACTGCACCTCACCGACCAGCAGCATCACGCTGCGGCGGTCGCGCACGGTCAGCGGGCACTGCAGCAGGCGTTCGGCCTGCAGCAGGTACAGCACCCGTTCGCGCTGCGGGAATTCGGCGATGAAGCCGCCGTCGCTGCCCAGCGAGGGCACCGGTGCATTGAGAATGCGGGCACCCTCCAACGGTGCGCCGGCGATATCACGCGCGTTGCCGATGAAGGTGTAGGTCACCTCCAGTTCGATCGGCAGGGCGATCACCTTGCCCGGCGGCAGGAACGCATGCTGCGCCGCGCCCAGCCGCGCCACGCGCACGGCTGCGTCACTGTCATGCGCGCTGATGTCCTGCACTTCGACACGATGGCGCTGGTAGCCGCCGAGCGGCAGCAGGCGGCGCTCGCCGAAGCGCAGGGTGCGCCTGCGCTGGCTGCCGGCGCGGACGTCGGCGGCAGCGCCGCGCAGGTCCAGGTCCTGCGCATCGCCCACGCTGATCGCCACCCCGGCATCGGCACCGTGCGCGCCACCCCAGTAAAGACCGCGCGCGGACAGCGCCACGCCGGAGGTGTGGCTGATGCTGTAGGACATCTCGCCGTCACCGGGCTGCCGGTAGTAGGACACCGCGGCGCTGGTCTGCCCCATCGCGTTGTCGACGCGCGCGGTGAGCAAGGCGTTGTAGCGGTCTTCATTGCGTCCGCTCAGTTCACCGCCCAGCTCGCGGTTGTCGCCGTCGTGCTCCTGCCGCAGCGACTGCGACAGGCTCAGGCGGTTGTCCGCCGCGCCGTGCTGCGGGCGCCGCATGTCCAGCCCGATGCGCTGCTGCAGGCTGCCACTCTCGGCCCGCCGCAGCCGCGACACGGCCAGGTTGAGGTAGATGCCGCGGTCGCGGCTTGCCCCCGCGCCGTTGCCGGTGTCGTTGTCCTGCTGCCACACGCCCAGCCGGCTGCCCAGAATCAGGCCACGCCATGGGTGGGTCCGGCTGTAGCCTGCCTGCACGCTGCGCGCGGTCTGCGCCGGCCGCAGCGTCGGCACCGACGGCGGCAGCAGGCCGGGCGGCAGGCCGCTCCAGGCATCGTCAGCGCCGTCGGGAGGCGCCCACTCCGGGGTGTAGCTGCGCCGCCGGGTGTGGCCCAGATACAGGCTGCCGCCGAGCAACGGCAGCGACACGGACGCGCTGAGCGAATCGGTGCAGCCGAAGCGGTCCGCCCGCACCGGCGTGGTGGCACGACACGCGCCGCCGCGCAGGCGCTGGCGGTAGAGGTTCCACGAGGCGTAGTGACGGTAACTCAGCTGCTGCTGGGTGCCGTGGCTGCCATCGCCGCCACTGAGCGCGCTGACCGTGGCCTGCAGGTCATGATCGCGCAGCCGCTGCCGGCCTTCCAGCCGCACTTCGCCGTAACCGGTGTCGGCCAGCCGGGCCACGCCGAGGGTCATGCCGTAGTCGCGCGCGAACGGGATGCGCAGCCCGGCCTGCACGGCGGTATGGGAGGCGGCCGGGTCGCCGTCGCGTGCACTGTGCGCGCGCCGCCGCCCGCCCTGCACGAACCACTGCATGCTGCGGTCGGACCAGTCGCCGCCGCGGCTGAACGGTGCTTCTTCGCTGCGCACGAAGCGGCCATCTTCGTAGATGCGCAGGGTGATGGTGTAGGTGCCGCCGGGAAAACGGCGGGTGTCCAGGTCGTTGATGCCGGCCTGGAGGTAGAAGGTCTGCAGCAGGCGGTCGCCATCGAAGGCGTCGACGCGTGCGTCTCGACCGAGCAGCACCGTGAGCGGCGTGGAGGCGATGCTGGCGTCGGCGTCGACATAGGCCTGGGTGGTGCCCACGCGCAGGCCTTCGAAGCGGTCCAGCGGCAGCATGCCGAAGCTGAAGGTGCCGCCCTGCTGGCTGGACAGGTTGCGCCGGTCCATGCGCCCCAGCTGCAGGTAGTGACGCTGGGCCAGGTCGTGACGGTAGTAGAGGTCATCCAGATGGAAGCGGTCGTGTGCGAGGTGGCCGCTGCGTTCCTGGCGGCTGAAGTTCCAGCTGCCCGCGACGTGGCCACTGCGCAGCACGCCGAGCGCGCCGTTGCCCTGCACATTCAGGGCACGGTAGCCATCGCCGCCACTCACATTGAGGGTCTGCTGGTGCAGCAACGCGTTCTGCGCGTTCTGGCTGACCTGGTGGAACGGGGAGCGCACCGCGGCGTCCTGCGGCACCCATTGGCGTGCAGGAAACAACATCAGCACGCCTTCGCTCTCGTCGAAGATGGCGCGCAGCTGGTTCGGATCGTCATGGGCGTCGATCCAGCCGCAGCCCGGCTGGGGCTGCCCGTACGGACATGCAAGATGGCTGTTGCGCGGCAGCGGGGACGACAGTGCCGCACGCAGCGCCTGCTGCGCGTCGGCAGAGAGCTGCAGGGCATCCATCACCTGCACGGGCTGGTCCAGCTGGACCGAGTCGAGGGTGACCCAGGCCGACCAGAGCCCCGCCGAGCGGCCGAACAGGCGGACCTCCACGCGCTCGGACTGGCCGCTGGCGAGGTCTTCGAAACCAGCAGGCGCCGGGCGCGCCGCGACGGCCGGTATGGCCAACGTCAGGGCAAGCGCCATCGCCAGCCGGGTGAGGGCAGGTGCAGATGGGGACATCACAGGGGGCATTACCGATGGCCGGCCGGCCCGCGAACGGGCCGGCACGGGGGACTTACGGGTTGCTGGCGTCCTGGGCGACGACCAGCGCAACGGTGCCGCTGTACAGACCAGCGAAATTGATTTCGCCGGACGTGGTCTGTGCCACCTTCAGCGGCATGGCGATCGACGCGCCCGGAATCGCGCTTTCGAACAGGTCGTCCGCATTGAACTCGATGGCAGTGGTATCCAGGGCGCGGCCATTGAGGCTCACGGTCAGCGGCACGTTGATGGCACCGGGCGCAGCCAGGTCCGGGCTGAGCACGGCAGCGGCGGCCAGGCGCACGCTGACGTTCTTTTCCACATCATTGCTGAAGATGCGCACGTTCTCGCTCCACGGCGCCAGACCGGCCCCGCCTGCGCGGTAGACGAGTTGAACGGCGTCCGGCAGTGCGGTGCCGTCGGCCTTCAGCAGTGACAGCGTCGGATCGACATTCGCCCAGACAGTGATGTTGGCTTCCACGGCGGCGTGGGCCGACAACGAGGCAGCGGCAAGCGCTACCGTCAAGGCAGCCTTCTTCAGGAGTTGCGACATGGTTTCTCTCTCGAAATGTACATGGGAGCTTTCATTGCGAAAGCACCGCCGGAGCAGGCATGCCTCACCGGCAGCGAAACCAGAGTAGTCATTGCCACCGAAGCGACCCATGCAATCATTCTCAAATCGATCGTGGCGCCACTGCAATTTCTTTTACCCAAAAAAAACGCCTCCGTGCGGAGGCGTTCTTTACTGCACTACAGAGGGCTTATCAGCTCTTGTAATCGCGTACGTCGCTGCCGGTGTAGACCTGGCGCGGGCGGCCGATCTTCATTTCCGGATCGACCTGCTGTTCCAGCCAATGCGCGACCCAGCCGGAGGTGCGGCCCAGGGCGAACATGACGGTGAACATCTCGGTCGGGATCTGCAGCGCCTTGTAGATGATGCCGCTGTAGAAGTCGACGTTCGGGTACAGCTTGCGGGCGACGAAGTAATCGTCCTGCAGCGCGGCCTGCTCAAGCTTGACGGCCACGTCGAGCAGCGGATCCTGCACGCCCAGCTGCTTGAGCACCTTGCCGGTCATCTCGCCGATGACCTTGGCGCGCGGATCGAAGTTCTTGTACACGCGGTGGCCGAAGCCCATCAGGCGGAAGCCCGAGGTCTTGTCCTTCGCCTTGAGCACGGCCGATTCGACGTTGTCGGCCGAACCGATTTCTTCGAGCATCTTCAGCACGGCTTCGTTGGCACCGCCGTGGGCCGGACCCCACAGCGCGGTGACGCCAGCGGCGACCGAGGCGTACGGGTTGGCACCGGTCGAGCCCACCAGGCGCACGGTCGAGGTCGAGGCGTTCTGCTCGTGGTCGGCATGGAGGATGAACAGCAGGTCCAGCGCCTTCACCACATCCTGGTTCAGCTCATACTGGCCGTCGGCCGACTCGAAGGTCTGCTTCAGGAAGCGGCTGACGTAGTCCAGCGAGGTGTCCGGCGTGTTGGCCGGCAGGCCCTTGCCATGGCGGTAGATCAGCGCCGACAGGGTCGGCACCTTGGCGATCAGGCGCACGGCGGCCTGGCGGCGCTGCTCGGCGTCGGACAGGTCCAGCGAGGCATGGTAGATACCCGACAGCTGCGCGATGGCGGCGGTCAGGATGGCCATCGGATGGGCATCCTTGGCGAAGCTGCCGATCAGGGTGTTGATCGACGCATCGACGTTGGCTTCGGCAGCCAGCTCGTCGGTGAAGGCCTTCAGCTGCTCGGCGCTCGGACGCTCGCCGTTGATCAGCAGGTAGGCCACTTCGACGTAGCTGGACTTTTCCGACAGCTGCTCGATGGGATAGCCGCGATACAGCAGCACGCCCTTGTCACCGTCGATATAGGTGATGGCGGACTTGCAGCTGGCGGTGGCGGTGAAGCCGGAGTCGTAGGTGAAGAGACCGGTTTCCTTGGTCAGCTTCGAAATATCGACGCAATCGTTGCCGAGCGTGGGTTTGATGACAGGCAGAACAACCGACTTTTCGCCGGCGTTGAGCGTGACCTGATCAAGATCGGACACTGTGTGCGCTCCTCAGGGGAAGGCGCCCACCCAAGCGCATGGGGCAGGCACGTGAAAGAAGTCCACAGCCTGTGCTGTGGATCACGCCATTATCGCACAGCAACATTTGCCACGCCCTAGGACGGAAGTCGTAGACGGAGGGCCGCCCCACCCTGTCCGCGCACGCCTGGCGGCCCTCCAGCCGGGCTGATATGGACACTGCGTTGCGCAGGCCCGGTCAATTTATGAATCGCCGTTCATCCGCCAGCAGGGTTTACCGCAGGCATAAAAAAACAACGGCCGCCAAGGCGACCGTTGTTCTCATGCAGCAGCGTCGACAGCTTACTCGGCAGCAGCAGCCGCAGCCGGCTTGCCGAAACGCTTCTGGAACTTGTCGATACGGCCGCTGGTGTCGATCACCTTGTGCTTGCCCGTGTAGAACGGGTGCGAAGCGGAGGAGATTTCGATCTTGACGAGCGGGTACTCTTTGCCGTCTTCCCACTGCACGGTTTCTTTCGACGCCATGGTGGAACGGGTCAGGATCTTGAAATCGGAGGTAACGTCCTGAAACACGACGTCACGGTAGTTCGGATGGATATCGGCCTTCATGGACACACCGTAGAGAGTATGAAAAACGTAAGCGCGGCATTATAGTCCCGGCGCCCTGCAAGGGCAAGCCGGGATGTCCGCTACATGAACAGGCGCGCCGTGGCGGCCTTACTGGACCCCGAGGGCGGCACGGACCTGGGCTTCGAAGCGCCCCTGGTCGTACGCCATCAGCAGCTGGGTGTTGTCCGGCTGCCCGGTCTGGCGGTTCCAGTCGACGATGGTAGCACCGCGGCTGTGGACGCCGGCCAGTTCCACGTTCAGCGGCCGCGACTCGACCCGCAGCGCGCCCTCGGGCTGCAGCGCCCAGGCCATGGCCAGGGCATCGGCGGCGAACCAGCGCTCGCCCCGGCTGTCTTCAGACCACAGGCGGGTCTGGCGCGAGATCAGCTCATAGAAGCGCGCCTTGTCGCTGTCGGCGGCCAGCCACTGCTCGACGTCCGCGTGCAGCAGGCCGTGGGCGACGGTGGCTTCCCAGTCGGCCACTTCGATAAGCGGGAAGCCGGTGAACACCACGTGCGCCGCCTCCGGGTCGAAGGCGATGTTGAACTCGGCGGCCGGGGTGATGTTGCCGTGGCAGGTGACCGCACCGCCCATGACCAGGAAGCGCTTCACGCGCTGCGGCAGGGTCGGGTCGAGCTTGAGTGCCAGGGCCAGGTTGGTCAGCGGGCCCAGCGCCACCAGGAACAGCTCGCCGGCGTACTGGTGGGACAGGCGCAGGATGGCCAGCGCGGCATGTTCGGCTTCCGCCTGACGCGTTGCGGCCGGCAGGTTGACGTCGCCGAAGCCGTCCGCGCCGTGCACGTGGGCGGCATCGACGGAGGGATGCAGCAGCGGGTCGGCGGTGCCGGCGAACACGGGCACGTCGTCACGACCGGCTACTTCGCACAGCTTCAACGCATTGCGGACGGTGTGGTCCAGGCCGACATTGCCGGCGGCAATGGTGAGGCCGACGACGTCGTGGCGTTCATCGGCAAAGGCCATCAACAGGGCCAGGGCATCATCGACGCCCGGATCGGTGTCGATCAACAGCGGGATCTTCTTGGTCATGCGTGCCGTCTTCATTAGCGGCAACGGAATGTCTCACCCCTACATGACAAATACAAGGCCAGCCCCGGCCATGTAGCCGGGCGCAAGCCCCGGACGGCTGATGCTGCCTGCCAGGCACGGAACAACGGGTGTAGATCCACGCCCTGCGTGGAGACCGCGCGCAGCGCGGCACACGCCTCCGGAGCCAGCAGACCAAGGCAAACGGCCACTCGCCGACGTTTGGACCAGAACGAAGAAGTGCATCAGAAATCCGGACCCTGTCCAGGTGCGGCCACGCAGGGCGTGGCTCTACGCGCCCGCGTATCGAACAGCGCTGCCAATCCATCTATGGACGATGCTGTCGGCTGCTTCCGGCGCATCGGCCAGCATGCGCTCGGCCAGCGCATGCACCCCCGGCAGCAGGTCGGCATCACGCGCCAGGTCGGCCATGCGGAAGCCGGCCAGCCCGGTCTGCCGCGTTCCCAGCAGTTCACCGGGGCCGCGCAGCTCCAGGTCCTTCTCGGCAATCACGAAGCCATCGTTGGTCTGGCGCATGGTTTCCAACCGCTCACGCGCCATGGACGACAACGGGGCCTGGTACAGCATCACGCAGCGCGACACCGCCGACCCGCGACCGACGCGTCCGCGCAGCTGGTGCAGCTGCGCCAGCCCGAGGCGCTCGGCGTTCTCGATCACCATCAGCGAGGCGTTGGGCACGTCCACGCCGACTTCGATCACCGTGGTGGCCACCAGCAGGTCGATGTCGCCGGCCTTGAACGCGACCATGGTGGCCAGCTTTTCGCTCGCCTTCAGCCGCCCATGCACCAGCCCCACGCGCACGCCGGGCAGCAGCGCCTGCAGCGATTCGAACGTGGCCTGGGCCGGGGTGGCGTCGAGCTCCTCGCTCTCCTCGATCAGGGTGCACACCCAGTACACCTGGCGACCCTCGCGACAGGCCAGCGCGATGCGCTCGATCAGCTCGGGACGACGATCATTGTTGAGCGCCACCGTCTGCACCGGGGTGCGGCCCGGCGGCAGTTCATCGATGGCCGACACATCCAGGTCGGCGTATTCGGACATCGCCAGCGTGCGCGGGATCGGGGTCGCGGTCATCACCATCTGGTGCGGCACGCTGCGCCCACCAGCGCCCTTGTCGCGCAGCGCCAGCCGCTGGTGCACGCCGAAGCGGTGCTGTTCGTCGACGATCGCCAGCGCCAGGTCCTGGAACACCACCGCTTCCTGCATCAGCGCATGGGTACCCACCACCACCTGCGCGTCGCCGTTGGCCACCTGTTCGAGCACCTTGGTGCGTGCCTTGCCGGTGACCTTGCCGGCCAGCCAAGCCACGCGCACGCCCAGCGGCTCCAGCCAGCCACGCAGGTTGTTGAGATGCTGTTCGGCCAGCAGTTCGGTTGGTGCGGCCAGGGCCACCTGCTTGCCCTGCTCCACCGCCAGCATGGCCGCCAGCGCGGCAACGACGGTCTTGCCCGAGCCGACATCGCCCTGCACCAGCCGCAGCATCGGACTGGGCCGGGCGAGGTCGTCGCGGATCTGCTTGAACACGCGCTGCTGCGCGCCGGTCAGGGCAAACGGCAGCTGCTTGAGCAGTGCCTTGGCCAGCCGCCCCGGCCCGGCCAGCGGCGGCGCGTGGTGCGCCTGCAACGCGATGCGCTGACGGCGCAGGCTCAGGTGATGGGCCAGCAGTTCTTCCAGCGCGAGCCGGCGCTGGGCCGGATGGATGCCGGCCGCCAACGCGCCCAGGTTGGCGTCCGGCGGCGGCCGGTGCACGGTCAGCAGCGCGCTGCGCAGCGACGGCAGCGCCAGCCCGTCGAGCCAGCCCGACGGCAGAAGTTCCAGCGTGCTCTCTTCCGGCAACCGGTCCAGCGCCTGGCCGATCAGCTTGCGCATCGTGGCCGGGCCCATGCCCTCCACCGTGGGGTATACCGGGTCCAGGCTGTCGCCCAGCGCCGGGTCATCCGTGCGGCCGAGGATCTGGTAGCTGGGGTGGACGATTTCCAGCCCGAGCTGGCCCGGCTTGGGCGTACCGAAGCAGCGCAGCCGGGTACCGACCGCGAACTGCCCGACCTGCTGCTGGCGGAAGTGGAAGAAGCGCAGCAGCAACGTCCCCTGCCCTTCATCCTCCACCGCCACCTTGAGTATCGGCCGGTAGCGCATGCCGCGCTCGACGGCCACCACGCGCCCTTCGATCTGGGCCGGCACACCGTTGCGCAGGTCCTGGATGCGGGTCAGCGCGGTGCGGTCTTCATAGCGCAGCGGCAGGTGCAGCCAGAGGTCCTGCAGCGTGACCAGCCCCCGCGCCTGCAGCTTGCCGGCCACGGCCGGGCCGACCCCGGCCAGCATCGCCAAAGTGGCTTCACCGGCCGGCGCCAGTGCCGGGGTCGCGACCGACTTGCGCGCCACGTGGCAGGTCAGTCGATGACCATCACCGCGTCAACCTCGAAGTTGGCACCCTTCGGCAGACCGGAGACTTCGATGGTGGAACGGGCCGGGAACGGTGCCTGGAAGTAGTCCTGCATGACCGCGTTGACCTTGGCGAATTCGGCCAGGTCGGTAAGGTACAGACCCAGACGGACCACCTTGTCCAGCGAGCCGCCGGCGGCTTCGGCCACGGCCTTGAGGTTGTCGAAGGCACGACGTGCCTGCGCCTCGATGTCACCGGCACCGACGATGTCGCCGGTGGCCGGGTCGAGCGGAATCTGGCCGGAGAAATACACGGTGTTGCCGGCGCGCACGGCCTGCGAGTACGGACCGATGGCGGCCGGGGCGTTTTCGGTGTTGATGATCTGGCGGGACATGGGGTGCCTCGATATGTCGAACAATGGTGGCCATTGTATCGGTTTCGATCATTGCCGCGCCTCGCGCGGCCAGCCACGCAGGGCGTGGCTCTCCCCGTCGGCAACGCGCCTATTGGCGCCTTACCGACTGCACGACCGACAGCCGGCGCAGGCGCCGCATCACTTCGGCCAGGTGGTTGCGGTCGCGGACCTGCACGTTGAAGCAGAGCACGGCGGCATTGAAGTCGCGGTCCAGGTAGTCCACCCGCTCGATGTTGGAGTGGCTCTGCGCGATCGCCGCGGCCAGCTGCGCCAGCACGCCCGTACCGTTCTCCACTTCCACCACCAGCGAGGTGTCGTAATCGCCGGACACGGTGGTGTCCCAGCCGATCGGCACCCAGCGCTCGGGCGACTTGCGCAGCTCGGCCAGGTTCGGGCAATCCAGGCGATGCACCACGATGCCCTTGCCGGCAGTGTGGTAGCCCATGATGTCGTCACCGGGAATCGGCTGGCAGCAGTTGGCGAAGCTGACCACGCCGCGCTCGCTGCCATTGATCAGGATCTTCTCCTGAGAATGCTTGGAATGCGCGCCACCGCGCAGCTCCGCATAGGCCATGAGCGCCTGCGCGGCCTGGTTGGGCATCCAGTTGCCCAGCGCCACTTCGGCCAGCAGGGCTTCCAGGCGCGGATAGCGGTGCTCGGCCAGGAACGCATCCAACCGGCCCTTGGGCAGGCGCTCCAGCGAACTGTCCATCGCTTCCAGCGCGCGGTCCAGCATGCGATGGCCCAGCTGCACGGCATCTTCGTGTTCCAGCTGTTTGAGCTGGTGGCGGATGGCGGTGCGGGCCTTGGAGCTCACCACGAATTCCAGCCACTGCGGCTTGGGCGTGGCCGAACGCGCGGTGATCACTTCCACGGTCTGGCCACTGACCAGCTTGGTGCGCAGCGGTACCAGCTTCTTGTCCACGCGTGAGGCGACCGCCATGTTGCCCACGTCGGTATGCACCGCGTAGGCGAAATCCAGCGCGGTGGAGTTGCGCGGCAACGCCAGGATCTTTCCCTTCGGGGTGAACAGGTACACCTCGTCCGGGAACAGGTCGACCTTCACGTTGTCAAGGAATTCCAGCGACGAGCCGGCGGCCCGCTGCGAATCGATCAGCTCCACGATCCAGGCATGCGCGCGGCTCTGCGCACTGTTGGGACTGTCGCCGCCGAACTTGTAGGTCCAGTGCGCGGCCACGCCGCGCTCGGCGATCAGGTCCATTTCCTCGGTGCGGATCTGTACTTCGATCGGCGAGCCGTAGGGCCCGAACAGCACCGTGTGCAGCGACTGATAGCCGTTGGCCTTGGGAATGGCGATGAAATCGCGGAAGCGCCCGTCAAGCGGCTTGAACGTGGCGTGCACCGAGCCAAGCGCGTGGTAGGCGTTGGGCACGCTGCGCACCACCAGCCGGAAGCCGAACACGTCCATGACCTGGTCGAAGGATTTGTTCTCGTCGCGCATCTTGTTGTAGATGCTCCACGGGGTCTTGATCCGACTCACCAGACGGTGCTCCAGACCTTCCTTGGCCAGCCGCTGCGAGAGCTGCACCTCCACCTGCGCCATGGCCTCGCGGCGTACCACCGGCTGGCTGCGGATGTGCTTTTCCAGGATGGCGTGGCGCCACGGATACAGGGCCTTGAAGCCCAGGTTCTGCAGCTCGCTCTTGACCAGGCTCATGCCCAGCCGCTGCGCGATCGGGGCGTAGATTTCCAGCGTTTCGCGGGCGATGCGGCCGCGCGCCTCGCGGCTCTGCGCGCCCAGCGTGCGCATGTTGTGCAGGCGGTCGGCGAGCTTGATCATGATCACGCGCAGGTCGCGCGACATCGCCAGCAGCATCTTGCGGAAGCTCTCGGCGGCCGCTTCCTGGCGGTCGCGGAACTTCAGCTTGTCCAGCTTGGTGACGCCGTCGACCAGCTCGGCCACCGCTTCGCCGAACTCGGCGGCCAGCTCCTCGCGGGTCAGCGGGGTGTCTTCGATGGTGTCGTGGAGGATGGCCGCGATCAGCGCTTCCACGTCCAGGCCCAGTTCGGCCAGCACCTGCGCCACCGCCACCGGGTGGGTGATGTAAGGCTCACCGGACTTGCGGGTCTGGCCGGCATGCGCCGACGCACCCACTTCCCAGGCACGGCGCAGCAGCGGCAACTGATCGGGCGGCAGGTAGTGTGCCGCGCGTTCGAGCTGGAGGACGTAGTCGGGTACAGCCGCGCCGGGCGAGGCGGCGACCTTGGCAGAGGGGCCTGGGTTCATGGCTGGAAGACTATTCCAGCCACGGGATATCGGCAAATTATTGCGTCATGCGCGATGGGCAGAAGCGTTGTCAATCGCGAGACGAAACGCAGACAGCCCGCCAAGGGCGGGCTGTCTGGAATACCAGCGAACCATCGCGTGAGCGATCAGTCGTCGTTCTTGGACATGTCTTCGTCGGCAACGACTTCCGCCGCAGCCCACTCCAGCGCTTCACGCTCGGCACGCTCGCGCTCGGCCTTCTCGACTTCGTCGATCAGGGCGTTGTCGATCTTGCGGGCGGCAATTTCGCGCAGCGCCAGCACGGTCGGCTTGTCGTCGGTTTCGCTGTTGTCCAGGGTGGCCTGGACGCCATTGGCCAGCTGACGGGCGCGCTTGGACGCCATCATGACCAGTTCGAAACGGTTGTTCACGACTTCCAGACAATCTTCTACGGTGATGCGGGCCATGCGGGCTCCCGGCAGCCGGTAAGGGCTGCGCAATCGAATGAGGGAAAGGGGACGGATTGTACCGGCGGGGGCTGGACAAAATCAAGCCGACCCGCTACCCGCCCCTTATGAATCAGTCAGTTGTCGCCGAATCCTGGGTCAACAAGGCCTGGATCAGGCCCGCGTGGCGGACCTTCTGGGCCTCCCGGCGCAGGCGGCTGGCCGTGAAGATGGCGCACAGCTCGTCCACGGCGGTCTCGAACAGCTCGTTGACGATGACGTAGTCGAAGTCGTTGAAATGCAGCATCTCCTCGCGCGCCGCCGACAGCCGCTGGGCGATCACCGCCTCGCTGTCCTGCCCGCGCTTGCGCATGCGGTCCTGCAGGGCCTGCCTGGACGGCGGCAGGATGAACACCGTCACCGTGCCGGGCACCAGCTGGCGCACCTGCTGGGCACCCTGCCAGTCGATCTCCAGCAGCACGTCCTGGCCCGCGGCCAGCTGCGGTTCCACCGACTGCCGCGCGGTGCCCTTCCAGTCCCCATGCACCCAGGCATGCTCGAAGAAGTCGCCGGCGGCGATCATCCGCTCGAACTCCTGGGCGCTGACGAAGTGGTAGTGCTCACCATTGACCTCGCCCGGCCGCATCGCCCGCGAGGTGAACGAGATCGACAAGGCGATCTGCGGATCGCGCGCGAGAGTCGCGTTGACGATGCTGCTCTTGCCGGCCCCGGAGGGCGCGGCCACGATGTACAGCGTGCCGCGGGCCGTTTCCGGGCTCTGGATGGGCTGGCTGCTCATTCGATGTTCTGCACCTGTTCGCGGATCTGGTCGATCAGCACCTTGAGCTCGACGGCCGCGTTGGACGTACGGCTGTCCACCGACTTGGAGCCCAGCGTGTTGGCCTCGCGGTTGAACTCCTGCAGCAGGAAGTCCAGGCGGCGGCCGACCGGCTCGCGCTGCGTGAACACCCGGCGGATCTCGACGATGTGGCTGCGCAGGCGGTCCAGCTCCTCATCCACGTCCAGCTTCTGCAGCCACATCACCAGCTCCTGCTCGGCACGACCGGGGTCGACCGGATGCGGCAGATCGGCCAGGCGCGCGGCCAGCTTGCTGCGCTGGCCCTCGCGGATCAGCGGAATCAGCGTGGTGACCTCGGCGGCGATGCGCTCGACACCGTCGACCCTTTCCTGGATCGCCGTGGCCAGCTTGTCGCCTTCGCGTTCGCGCGCGGCGACGAAGCCGTCCAGGGCCGCATCGAGCAGCGCCAGCGCTTCGGCATGCAGCGCGGCGGCATCGACCGCCTCGCCCTGCATCACGCCCGGCACCTGCAGCAGTTCGGTGAAGCTCACCTGCAGGCTGGGGAAACCCGAGGCCAGGCGGGTGGCGAGCTCACCGAGCTGGGCCAGCAGCGCGTCGTTGACCACCAGCGCGCCGGTGACCTCGGGCGCACGCAGGCGCATGACCAGATCGATCTTGCCGCGGCTGCAGCGGTTCGCGACACGTTCGCGCAGCTGCGGCTCCAGCGCACGCAGCTCCTCGGGCAGGCGCACGCCCACCTCCAGGAACCGGTGGTTGACCGAGCGCAGCTCACAGGCAAGCGTGCCCCACGGGGTGGCGCGCTCGCCGCCGGCGTAGGCGGTCATGCTTCGAATCATGGGGGGTTTCCGGTGCTCTCAAAGTGCAAATGGTACCCTAGCGGTTCCTTTGGAGCCTCCTCGCCTGCCGGTCACCGGTCCGGGCGCGGTCCCGCATCCCCCGTCATACCGGAAGCCATCCATGTCCGATCCCCGTCCCAGCGGCCGCCAGGCCGACCAGTTGCGCGAAGTGCGCATCGAACGCGCCTTCACCCGCCATGCCGAAGGCTCGGTGCTGGTCAGCTTCGGTGAAACCCGCGTGCTGTGCACCGCCAGCGTGGAGAACCGCGTGCCGGGCTTCCTGCGCGGCAAGGGCGAAGGCTGGGTGACGGCCGAATACGGCATGCTGCCGCGCTCCACCCACACCCGCAACGACCGTGAAGCGGCCCGTGGCAAGCAGGGCGGCCGCACGCTGGAGATCCAGCGCCTGATCGGCCGCACGCTGCGTGCCTGCGTGGACCGTGGCGCCCTGGGCGAGCGCACCATCACCCTGGACTGCGATGTGCTGCAGGCCGATGGCGGCACCCGCACCGCCGCCATCACCGGCGCTTACGTGGCCCTGGTGGATGCGGTCAACTTCCTGCTCAAGCGCGGCGACATCAAGCGCAACCCGATCTTCGGCGCGGTCGCGGCGGTGTCGGTCGGCATCTACCGCGGCACCCCGGTGCTGGACCTGGATTACGCCGAGGACAGCGACTGCGATACCGACATGAACGTGGTGATGAACGACGGCGGCGGCTTCATCGAACTGCAGGGCACCGCTGAAGGCCACGCGTTCCGCCGCGACGAGCTGGACGCGCTGCTGGCCCTGGCTGAAAAGGGCATCACCGACCTGTTCGCGGCCCAGCAGGCTGCCCTGGCCCAGTCGTGAGCCGGCGCATTGCCCTGACCACCGTGGTGGTCGCCGAGTACGACGAGGCGATCGCCTGGTACACCGGCATGCTCGGTTTCAGCCTGATCGAGGACATCGACCAGGGCAGCAAGCGCTGGGTGGTGGTCGGCCCGACCGACGGCAGCGCCGCCGCGCTGCTGCTGGCGCGCGCCAGCAACGATGAACAACGCAGTCGGATCGGCAACCAGACCGGTGGGCGGGTTGCCTTCTTCCTGCATACCGATGACTTCCACCGCGACCATGCCGCGATGACCGCCCGCGGCGTGGCGTTCCTCGAACCCCCGCGCGAAGAGCCCTACGCGACGGTTGCGGTGTTCCGCGACCTGTACGGCAACACGTGGGACCTGCTGGAGCCCAAGCCATGAAACTGGTCCTGGCCAGCGGCAACGCTGGCAAGCTGAAGGAACTTCAAGCCATGCTCGGCGGCCTGCCGCTGCAGATCGTGGCGCAGGGTGACCTGGGCGTGAGCGATGTGCCGGAGACCGGCCTGACCTTCGTCGAGAACGCGCTGATCAAGGCCCGCCACGCCAGTGCCAGTACCGGCCTGCCGGCACTGGCCGACGACTCGGGCCTGATCGTGGACGCGCTCGACGGCGCGCCGGGCCTGTACAGCGCGCGCTACGCCGGCAGCCCCACCAACGACGCCGCCAACAACGCCAAGCTGCTGGAGGCATTGCGCGACGTGCCGCCCGAGCGCCGTACCGCGCGCTTCTATGCAGTGATCGTGCTGCTGCGCCATGCCGAGGATCCGCAACCGCTGATCTGTGAAGGCACCTGGGAAGGCGAAATCCTGGATGCGCTGCGCGGCAGCCACGGCTTCGGCTACAACCCGCTGTTCCTCGACCCGGTGCTGCAGCAGACCGCGGCCGAGATGGCACCGGACCTGAAGAACGCCATGAGCCACCGCGCCAAGGCACTGCAGTTGCTGAAGCAGAAGCTGCCGGCCCTGATGTGACTGGAATGCTGATCTTTTCCTGGAAGCCGGACAGCGGCCGGCACGACCCGTGAACACCGCACACGACCATTGCCCCCCAGGCGAACACTGCGACCACGACCATGGTGTGTCGCTGGTGACCCCGCCGCTGTCGCTGTACGTGCACCTGCCCTGGTGCGTGCGCAAGTGTCCGTATTGCGATTTCAATTCGCATGCGGCCAAGGGCGAGCTGCCGTTCGAGGCCTACATCGATGCGCTGATCCGCGACCTGGACCAGGACCTGCCGCTGGTGTGGGGACGGGTGGTCAGCAGCGTGTTCTTCGGCGGCGGCACGCCCAGCCTGTTCCCGCCCGAGGCGATCGACCGCTTCCTGCAGGCGGCCGCGGCACGCCTGCGCTTCGCGCCGAACCTGGAAGTGACCCTGGAAACCAACCCGGGCACCGCCGAACATGGCCGTTTCGACCGCTACCGTGCGGCCGGGGTGAACCGGATCAGCTTCGGCATCCAGACCTTCAACGACGCGGCACTGCAGCGGCTGGGCCGCATCCACGACAGTGGCGAAGCCGAGCGCGCGGTGAAGCTGGCCCAGGATGCCGGTTACGACAACTTCAACATCGACCTGATGTACGCGTTGCCGGAGCAGACGCTGGCGCAGGCCGAGTACGACCTGGAGCGCGCGTTCGCCCTGCAGCCCACCCACCTGTCGCACTACCAGCTCACGCTGGAGCCCAACACGGTGTTCTTCGCACGGCCGCCCCAGGGCATTCCCGACGACGACTCGGCCTGGGACATGCAGGAGCATTGCCAGCGTCTGCTGGCCGAGGCGGGGTATGCGCAGTACGAAGTCAGCGCCTACGCGCGGCCCGGACGGCAGAGCCAGCACAACCTGAATTACTGGCGCTTCGGCGACTACCTGGGCATCGGTGCCGGCGCGCACGGCAAGATCAGTTCCGGCGCCGAACAGCACGTGCTGCGCCGCTGGAAGCACAAGCACCCGCAGACGTTCATGGACACCGCCGGCACGGCGGCGGCGATCGGGGGCGATGATGTGATCAGCGCGGACCGGCTGCCGTTCGAGTACATGCTCAACCTGCTGCGCCTGCATGAAGGGTTCGCGCTGAAGGACTTCGAGTCGCGCACCGGGCTGGACCGCGCGCAGATCGCCGCACCGTTGCAGACGGCCATCGCACGCGGCTGGATGACCCTGGAAGGCGGACACGCGCAGCCCACGGAGCTGGGGCGTCGGTTCACCAATGACGTGGTGGAGCTGTTCCTGCCGTAGGTCTGGCCCGGGCGGCCGGCCAGCGGCCGGCACTACCGGGAATCGTGTGAAAACGGTAGATTCCGGGGTCTCAGGGGAGCCGGAACTACAACGGATGTCTGCGTCCGCACCTTCAACACCGCCCGACATGGCCCGCTTCGCCGGCGTCAACGCACCGCCGCGCGTGCGCCGCCTGCTGGCCACGCTGCATGCATTGGCCGCGCAGACCCTGGGCAACCCGCTCAAGCTGACCATTGTCGAGCTCGAACGCGAGCTGTTCCGCGACGCCGAGCGCGCGCGCAACAGCCAGATCCAGGCCGATATCCTCGCCCAGACCCGGCGCCTGCAGGAGGTCAACGCGCAGTTTGCCGTGCGCTTCCTGGACGCACTGGCCGCCGCCCTGGCCGGACTGCGCGAACCGCGCGTGAGCCACCTGCCGGTCGCCAACGCACCGGTGCTGGCGACCACGCTGACCCTGGTGACCGATACCGACATCGACCGCGACATCGTGCTGGCCGACATCACCCGCCGCGAGGCCCAACGCTCCGCAAGCGCGCTGCAGCTGCTCGGCCAGCGTTTCGGGGTACTCGCTGCGGGCCCCGAGTTCGATGTCGAGGACCTGCCGTTCGGGCCCGTTGTGATGTGCCGCATCACCCGCGAACTGGGTGAACAGTTCGGACTCGGCCTGGAAGCCCAGCTGGCCCTGTACCGGGTGTTCGACCGCCAGTTGATCGAGCGGCTGAGCGAACTGCTGGAACGCGCCAACATCCTGCTGGCGCATGAAGGCATCCTGCCCGGCCTGGTCTACACCCCCTACCTGGCACGCTCGGCCACGACCCGACGGATCGTCACCGGCCCGGGCGCCGATCGGGCCAGTACGACCAGCCCTGCCCGCGAGCCGGGCACCGGCGGCCGACCGCTCACGGGCTGGAGTGGTTCGGCCAGCGCCGGCAACTGGGCGGCGATGACCAGCGAGGCGATGGGGGCGCCGCCCTCCTCGCCTGCGTCCGCATCGGGCGGTGCCACGGTCGGGAGCGGCGCGGCCGCGGACACCGCGCCGGCGCACACGGGTGCCACCCCGGACATGAACGCGCCGGCGCTGTCGGCGCTGCACCAGCTGCTCGACGCTGCACGCCATGCCCAGGCCGGCACGGGCGGCGCAGGCAGCGCAGGCGCCGCCAATGCCCTTGCGCCCCTCCAGACAACCGGCGGCGCCCCGGGAGCAGCCGCGTCCGGCACGGCACCGGTTGCGTCCGGCGGCACGTCCGCGACAGCGCAGCACGGCACCGGGACGGACAGCGCGCCGTCCGCGACGCCTGCGGCGGCGGAACAGCCAGCCCCGGTGGCGATCTCCAGCACCACCCTGCATGCCACCCTGGCCAAGCTGCAAGCGCAGTCGGCCAGCGCCGGCACCGTCCGCCGCAGCATGGCCGACCTGCACAACGCGTTGCTCGCCCAGATGCGTGCCGACCACGGCCCGCAGGCGACGCTGACGGTGAAGGACAACGACACCTTCGACCTGCTCGACATGCTGTACGGGCAGATCCAGCGCGAGGTGCGGCCCGATGCGGCCGCCGTCGACCTGCTCACGCGCCTGCAGGTGCCGGTCGCCCGCGCGGCGTTGTCGGACCCGGCGTTCTTCGTCCGCGACCAGCACCCCGCACGCGAGCTGCTCAATGCAGTCGCCGAGGCCGGCGCCAACTGGCTGGGTGAGGACGACGTCGACCCGCAGCTGGTGCAGAAGCTGGACCGGGCCGTCGACAAGGTGGTCAGCGACTACGAGGGCGACGCTGCGGTCTTCGAAGCGGCCAACGACGAGATCCAACACCACTTCCGCGCCTTGGCACACAAGGCCGAGCTGGCCGAGCGCCGGCACGTGGAAGCCGCGCGCGGCAAGGAACGGCTGGAATCCGCCAAGCAGCAGGCCGGCGCCAGCATCGAACAGCTGTGCGCGCAGACCGCACCGCCGCGTTTCGTGCAGTCGCTGCTGAAGCAGGCCTGGTCGGACGTGCTGACCCTGACCCTGCTGCGCAACGGCGAGGGCTCGGAGCAGTGGCACCTGCGCGAACAGGAAACCGCGCGCATCGCCGACGTCACCTGCCAGCCGCCCGGCAGCGCCGACAGCGATGCCGAACTCGGCCAGCAGGTCGAAGCGGCGCTGCTGCAGGTGGGGTACCACCAGGACGAAGCCGCGGCGATCTCGCGCCGGCTGTCCACCCCGGGCGGGGAGGACGACAGCAGTTCGCGCACCGAGCTGACCGCACGCATCCGCGCGCGGACCCGGCTGGGCGAACAGAGCGAGGGTGGCGAGACCCGTCGCGTCGCGCCCCTGGCCCGTACGCCGGCCGAGGAAGACTGCTACCGCCAGCTGCGCACCCTGCCGTTCGGGACCTGGTTTGAATTCACCACCAACCAGCAGGGCGACCTGCGCCGCCAGCGCCTGTCCTGGTACAGCCTGATCACCGACAACGCGCTGTTCGTCAATCCGCGCGGGCAGAAGGTCGGCGAGCATTCGCTGGACGCGCTGGCGCGGCTCATGGCCCACGGCCAGGTGCGCCTCGTCAGTGAAGACAAGAGCCGCCTGATCGACCGCGCCTGGCAGGCCACGCTGCGCACCCTGCGATCACTGGCGGGCAACAGCACCCCTGCGGAGGCCGCACCATGAGCACCGATACCCGCCGCGCCCCACGCCGCCAGGTCGCCGAACTGGTGCCGGTCACCGACATGATGGCCGAGGCGGTGGTTGGCCGGCTGGGCAACGTGTCCGAGACCGGCATGTTGATGCTGGCCTCGGTACCGATGAACGAGGACGCGCTGTACCAGCTGCGCTTCGCCATTCCTGGCCCACAAGGTCAGCCACTGCTGCTGGACGTGGGTGCCCACCTGCTGTGGTGCGAGCAGACCCACGCGCCGGGCCAGGCCTGGGTGGGCTTCCGCTTCCTGACCTTGGCGCGCGAGCACCGTGAACAGCTGCGGAGCTGGATCGCGCAGGAATCATCGGCGGTCTGAGTGCCGGTTCCGGCACAGCGCGCGCGGGCCGATTGCGGCAGAATCAGGGGCTGCAATCCGCACCGTTGAACGAGTCCACGCGATGAACCAGCCCGACCTCGCCGCCCTGTATTCCCACCATCTCAGCGTGCTCTGCCAGCGCGCCGACGAGGCGCTGGCGCGCGGCGGATTCGACCACCTGGTCATTCCGAGCGGCACCCTGCACTACCAGGCCTTCGACGACCGCGATTACCCGTACGCGGTGAATCCCCACTTCAAGGCCTGGCTGCCGCTGACCAAGGTGCCCAACAGCTGGCTGGTATACACCCCGGGCCAGCGCCCGAAGGTGATCTTCCACCAGCCGTTCGACTACTGGCACGTGGTGCCCGACGCGCCCAATGGCTGGTGGGTGGAGCACGTCGACATCGAGATCATCCGCACGCCGGACCAGGCGCTGGCACTGCTGCCGGCCCACGCTGCGCGGTGCGCGATCCTGGGTGAGCCGCAGAGCGCGCTGGGCGCGTTCATCCCCAACAATCCCGAGCCGGTCCTGCATTACCTGGATTGGCACCGCGCGTACAAGACGCCATACGAGATCGCGCTGATGCGCCAGGCCCAGCGCCTGGGCGTGCGCGGCCACCGTGCGGCCGAAGCGGCGTTCCGCGCCGGGGCCAGTGAGTTCGAGATCCACATGGCCTACTGCAGCGCGGTCGGGCAGGATGCCAATGAGCTGCCGTACGGCAACATCATCGGGCTCAACGAACACGCGGCCGTGCTGCACTACACCGACCTGGGCCGCACGGCGCCGCAGCCGCTGCGCAGCTTCCTGATCGATGCGGGCGCCAGCGCGCTGGGCTATGCCAGCGACATCACGCGTACCTATGCCGCCACCGGACATGACGAATTCCAGGCGATGATCGACGCGGTGGATGCCGCCCAGCAGCAGATGGGCGCAGGCGTGCGCGCGGGCGTGGACTACAAGCAGCTGCACGTCGACGCGCACCTGTCGCTGATGGGCATCCTGAAGGACGTCGGCGTGCTCAGGGTCTCGCCCGAGGCCGCAGTGGCCACCGGCGTCAGCGCGGCGTTCTTCCCGCACGGCCTGGGCCATCTGATCGGCCTGCAGGTGCACGACGTGGCCGGCTTCGCCGCCAGCGACCGCGGCGGCCGGGTCGAGCGCCCGCAGGGCCACCCCTACCTGCGCCTGACCCGCGTGCTGGAGCCGGGCATGGTGGTCACCATCGAGCCGGGCCTCTACTTCATCGACATGCTGCTGGACGAAGTGAAGCAGCGTGGCCAGGCCGAGAGCATCGACTGGAGCCGCGTGGACTTCTTCCGCCCCTACGGTGGCATCCGCATCGAAGACGAAGTGCTGTGCACCGACGGCGATGCCGACAACCTGACCCGCCCGGAATTTGCCAGATGACCCCCGTAGTGCCGGCCGCTGGCCGGCTCCTCATGGAATCGAACACTGCCGCAGTAGTGCCGGCCGCTGGCCGGCTCTTCATGGAATCGAACATGCCGCGGTAGTGCCGGCCGCTGGCCGGCTCTTCATGGAATCGAACATGCCGCGGTAGTGCCGGCCGCTGGCCGGCTCCTCATGGAATCGAACATGCCGCAATAGTGCCGGCCGCTGGCCGGCTCCTCATGGAATCGAACATTGCGTGGAGCCGGCCAGCGGCCGGCACTACGCCATGGAATCGAACATTGCGTGGAGCCGGCCAGCGGCCGGCACTACGCCATGGAATCGAACATTGCGTGGAGCCGGCCAGCGGCCGGCACGGCGCTCAGCGGCTCGCCATTTCTTCTTCGATTTCGTCGGCACTTCGTGCCAGCGCAGCCGTCAGCACGTGGTGGCCGCTGTCGGTGATCACCACGTCGTCTTCGGTGCGGATGCCGATGCCGCGCCAACGCGCTTCCACGCTGCGGTCGTCGGCGCTGATGTACAGGCCCGGTTCAATGGTGAACACCATGCCCGGCTCCAGCAGGCGCGAGTCGCCGGCCAAGCGGTAGTCGCCTACGTCGTGCACGTCCAGGCCCAGCCAATGGCCGGTTTTGTGCCGGTAGAAGCGCTGGTAATGCGCCTCGGCGATGTTTTCCTCCAGGCTGCCCTTGAGCAGGCCCAGCTGCAGCAGCCCTTCGGTAAGCGTCTGCACCGCTGCCAGGTGCCCGGCCTCGTACGGCACCCCCGGGCGCGCCTGCGCCAGCGCGGCCGCCTGCGCCGCGCCAACCAGATCGTGCAGGATGCGCTGCTCGGCGGTGAAGCGGCCGTTGACCGGGAACGTGCGGGTGATGTCGCTGGCGTAACCGCGGTATTCCGCACCGGCGTCGATCAGCACCAGGTCGCCATCACGGCTGCGTGCGTTGTTGTCGCGGTAATGCAGGATGCAGCCGTTGGCGCCCGCGCCGACAATGCTGCCGTACGCGGCCCACGCATCGTTGGCGCGGAATTCGCGCTCCAGGTCGGCCTGCAGCTCGTATTCGTGGATACCCGGCCGCGCCACCCGCATCGCCACGCGGTGGGCCTGCACCGTGATGTCGGCGGCGCGCTGCATCAACGCGATTTCCGCCTCGGACTTGAACAGCCGCTGCTCGTGCAGCAGGTGGCCCAGCTCCAGGAACTCATGCGGTGGCTGCGCCCCATGGCGAACCTGCGCGCGCACCCGGTTGACCCAGCCAATCAGCTTGAGGTCGAAGTCCGCGTCACGACCGAAGTGGTAGTACACCCGCGACCGGCCTTCGAGCAGCCCGGGCAGGATGTCGTCCAGGTCGTCGATCGGGTAGGCATCATCCATTCCGTACCGCGCCACCGCCCCTTCCTGGCCCGCGCGCGCACCGTCCCAGGCTTCGCGGTCGGCATCGCGCTCGCGGCAGAACAGGATCACCTCGCCATGCCGGCGGCCCGGGATCAGCACCAGCACCGCATCCGGCTCCGGAAAGCCGCTCAGGTACCAGAAGTCCGAGTCCTGGCGGAACGGATAGTGCGTATCCAGGCTGCGCACACGCTCGGAGGCGGCCGGCAGCACCAGGATGGCGTCATCGCCGGCCATCTCCATCAACTGCTGGCGACGACGCGCGTACTCGGCAGCGGAAATGCCGGTCAGCGGCTGGATATACATTTCAATTCAGGCGTTGACGATGACGCGCCGCCATCACGCCGTCACCGTGCAGGATCAGCACGGCCACGCGGATGAACTCCTCGATCTCGGCCAGCGCATCCTCGTCGTCATCGTTGCCGCTTTCGAAGTCCTCGCTCGATGCCTGGGCCAGCTTGGCCAGGTCGTTGAGGGCTTCGTCGCCTTCCTCGGACAGCGTCGGGCGGTTTCGGCCCGCGCCCAGGCCGAAACCGCCCAGGAACGCGCGCGCCCAGGTGAACAGCGCATCGGCCTGCGCAGCGGTATCGCCGGCATCGGTCAGCAGCAGTTCGAAGGCGAAGTCGCGGTCTTCCAGCTGTGCCACGCTGGCATGCAGCAGGCGGTCCAGCGCATCGCCTTCGACGGGCGTGGGCAGGTTGTCATCGGCCAGCACCCGTGCCGGCCATTCACGCACCGGCGCGCCGCCAGCGGACAGCCAGCCGCACAGGCCGCCGTGGAGCTCAGCGGCATTGGCGCCCAGGCCCGATGCCTGGCTGGCCTGGTTTACGTCGTCAACACTGGGAAGTTCGGTCATCTTGGGCTCGATCAGGTGGGGCGCCAGCGCAGCCGGCGACCCCGGGTTGGCAGCGTCACAGTGTACCAATCCGCTGGTGGCAGCCGGATGGCGGACGCCCCTGCTTATTATTCGCTTGACCGCCTCCACCGCCCTTGCCTATCGTGCCGGACATGGAACCCCTCGACGCCATTACCCAATTGCAGGCCTTCGCCGCCCGGGTGGAGGCGTTGCTGGACCGGAACCAGCGCCTGGCCGAGGAGAACCGCAGCCTGCGCCATCAGCAGGAGCAGCTGGTCGCCGAGCGCTCACAGCTGCTGGCCAAGAACGAACAGGCCCGCTCCCGGGTGGAAGCGATGATCACCCGGCTCAAATCCCTGGAGCAGCACACATGAGCCAGACCGAACCGGTCAGTGTCCGTATCCTGGATCGTGAGTACACCGTGGGCGTGGGCGCCGAGGAACGCGAAAGCCTGACCGCCGCCGCCCGCCTGCTCGACGCCAAGATGCGCGAGATCCGCGGAAACAACCGCATGGCGGCCGTGGACCGCGTGGCCGTGCTGGCCGCGCTGAACCTGGCACATGAACTGCAGCAGCTGCGCGATGAACACGCGCGCCAGGCGGTGGCCCTGCAGCAGACGCTGGCCGACCTGAACCGGCGGCTGGATCGTGCCATTGATGGCGCGTGACGCGCCGACGCTGCATACGCAGTCTTCATCGATCTGAATTCACCTGCAATCCGACCGACGAACGGCCTATCGCTCGGGACGCGGTTGGCTATAATGGCCGTGCGTTCTCTGCTGTGAACGACGGCGTGTGCAAACATTCGCCTTGTCCCTTAATTACGACCACGGGTGCGCGACGGCGCCGGGAGTGCAAGTCCGCCTTGTAGCGGGAAGCCCGATGGAGTCCCAGCGTACCCACTTGAACCCCGGGTTCAAGGTCGTTTCGCACGCATCGTCACCGCGGAGAATGCAGTATTCCTGCAAGAGCGACGTTCCATCGGGACGTCGCTCTTGTTTTATCCGGCCCCAACGGACCCAGGCATGACCGACCCGCGCTCCGCACTGCGCCAGCAGCTGCGCCAACGCCGCCGAGACATTCCCGCCGCGCAGCGCCTGGCCGCCGCCGAACAGCTCGCCGATGCACTGCTTGCACTGCCATTCGCGCCATCGCACGGCCACGTGGCCGGGTATTGGGCGCTGGATGGCGAGATCGCCCTGCACCGCTGGCAGATGCGCCTGCCCGACACCGCCACCTACTGCCTGCCCGTGCTGGCCGGCGACACGCTGCGCTTTGCGCCGTGGCGCCCGGGCCAGCCGCTGACCGCCAACCGCTTCGGCATTCCCGAACCCGACCTTGCGCTGGACGACACCCTGTCGCCCGAGCAGATGGCGCTGGTGGTGGCACCGCTGGTGGGCTTCGACGCGCAGTGCCGGCGGCTGGGCATGGGAGGCGGCTGGTATGATCGCAGCTTCGCCTTCCGCCACCAGCGCCCGGCGCCACCGTGGCTGGTGGGGGCCGGCTTCGCACTGCAGCAGGTCGACGACCTGCCGGTGCAACCGTGGGACGTGGGTGTGGATGCGATCTGCACCGAGACGTTCACCCAGTTTCCGCGTACCGGCCCCCGGCCGGTACCCACCACGACAGATCCCGCATGACCGCACGCAAGCGTTACTGGCTGATGAAGTCCGAACCGGACGCCTTTTCCATCGATGACCTGAAGCGCGTAGGCCAGGAGCCCTGGAACGGCGTGCGCAACTACCAGGCGCGCAACTTCATGCGCGACGGCATGAAGGTCGGCGACGGCGTGTTGTTCTACCACTCCAACACCAAGGTGCCGGGCATCGTCGGCGTGGCCACGGTAGCCACCGAGGCCTATCCGGACGAAACCCAGTTCGACCCCACCTCCGACTACCACGACCCCAAGGCCACCCGCGAAACGCCGCGCTGGCTGCTGGTGGACGTGGCCTTCGAGCGCAAGCTGCGCGACACCATTTCGCTGGACGAAATCAAGCTGCATGCCGACGCGCTGGGCGAGGGCTTCCCCTTGATCGCGCGCGGCAACCGGCTGTCGATCCTGCCGGTGACCGCGGCGCAGTGGAAGCTGCTGCTGTCGCTGGAAAAGCACTGACCCCTTTCTCTTCACCATTGCCATAGAGAGTGTCCCGCCATGTCCGAAGCCAAGCGCCTGGCCGCAGAAAAAGCCCTGGAATACGTTGAAGACGGCATGATCGTCGGCGTCGGCACCGGATCCACCGTGGCCTACTTCATCGACGGCCTGGCCCGCATCCAGCACCGCATCAAGGGCGCCGTGTCCAGCTCGGAACAGAGCACCGCGCGGCTGAAGCAGCACGGCATCGAGGTGCTTGAACTGAACCACACCGGCAACCTGTCGCTGTATGTGGACGGTGCCGATGAGTGCGACGGCAACAAGTGCCTGATCAAGGGCGGCGGCGCCGCGCTCACCCGCGAGAAGATCATCGCCGAGGCCAGCGAGCGCTTCGTGTGCATCATCGACCCTAGCAAGCGCGTGCCGGTGCTGGGCCGCTTCCCGCTGCCGGTGGAAGTCATTCCGATGGCACGCAGCCTGGTCGCCCGCCGCATCATGGACATGACCGGCGGCCAGCCGGCCTGGCGCGAAGGCGTGGTGACCGACAACGGCAACGCCATCCTGGACATCCACCACCTGCAGATCACCGATCCGGTCGCGCTGGAGCGCGAGCTCAACCAGCTGCCCGGCGTGGTCTGCGTGGGCCTGTTCGCGCGGCGCCCGGCCGATGTGGTGATTGTGGGCGGCGAACCGCCCCAGGTGTTCTGATTGCCCTGGCCGGCACGCCCGTGCCGGCCCAACCGCGAGGATTACGTATGCCCTTCATGCGTCTGCTGCTGCCGCTGCTGTTGCTGCTCACCCTGTCCGGCTGCGCCAGTGCCGGCGCCAGCCATTGGGTGGAACTGGGCGGTGCCCGCTACCAGGTCGAACTGGCCACCAATGACGAAACCCGCGCGCGCGGGCTGATGTTCCGCGACGAGATGCCGGCCGACCACGGCATGCTGTTCCTGCACGACCGCCAGGAACTGCAGGCGTACTGGATGAAGAACACCAAGATCGCCCTGGACATCCTGTATTTCGACGACCAGCGCCGCCTGGTCAGCCAGCAGCGCGACGTGCCGCCGTGCTCGGCCGGCGATCGCTGCCCGCCCTACCCCAGCAGTGGCCCGGCGCGGTACGTGCTGGAGCTCAATGCCGGGCAGGCCGAGAAGCTGGGCCTGCAGGACGGCGCCGTTGTCACCTTCGGCCCGGGGATCGCCGATCGGCCCTGAGCCGGCTTCACACGACGACGCTTGAATCGCGGCGCATTTGTCGCCAGTCTGTGCCCATGCAGGCGCGAATGACATTGCCGGCGTGGGACTCCCTGGCCGAACTGGACGACGAGGCGCTGCCGCTGTTGCCGACCGCGCTGCTGATCGCGCAGGACGAGTACCCCGACCTGGACCCGCAGGTGTATGACGCGCTGGTCCAGAGCCATGCCGACCACCTCCGCACGGAGGTGGACACGATCGAGCCCTGGCCGCTGAAGATTGCCGCCGTCAACCGCCACCTGTTCGACGAACTGGGCTACGGCGGCGACCACGGCGAGTACTACGACCCGCGCAACAGCTACCTCAACCAGGTGTTCGAGCGCCGCCTGGGCAACCCGATCTCGCTGGCGATGGTGCAGATGGAAGTGGCCCGGCGGCTGGGCATTCCGCTGGACGGTGTGTCATTCCCCGGCCATTTCCTGGTGCGGCTGCCGGTCGACGACGGGATGCTGGTGATGGACCCGTTCAACGGCGGGCGCCCGCTGGACGTGGAGGAACTGCGCGAGCGTGCGCGTTCGCACCTGGGTGGCGAGGTGCCTGACGACCAGGTGCTGGCACAGATCCTGGATGCCGCCCCGGCCCGCGCGATCCTGATGCGGATGCTGCGCAACCTGCACGGCGTGTACGTGGAGCGCGGTGAATGGGACCGCGCCGCACGCAGCGCCGACCGCCTGCTCAAGCTCGCCCCCGAACAGGACGACGCCCTGCGCGACCGCGGCCTGGCCTACCTGCAACTGGACTACCAGGCCGGCGCGCACCGCGACCTGCGCCTGTACCTGCAGCGCAATGGGCAGGCCACCGACGCGCAGTGGGTACGCGAAAAACTGGTGGAACTGGGCGGGCGCCTGCCGCGTCTGCATTGAGCGGGGTTCGACCTGCGCGGTGGTGACGGGGATACCGCGCGGGGATCGCCGGCGGCGCTTCAGATCTCGACCATCTCGAAATCGTCCTTGGTCACGCCGCAGTCCGGGCAGGTCCAGGTCTCCGGGACGTCGTCCCAGCGGGTGCCCGGCGCGATGCCCTCTTCGGGCAAGCCATCCACCTCGTGGTAGATGAAGCCGCAGACAACGCACATCCAGGTGCGGAAGGTGGTGGCGGTGGCGTCGGTCATCGGATAATCAGCGGCTGGACAGTACGGTGAATGGTCATTGTCCCACTCCCGCCGCCCTACCGGTAGCCATCCATGAATGCCCCCGCTTCCCCCGCCGCCCGCCCGCGCGGCCTGTACCTGATCACCCCCGACGACGCGGACACCGCCCGCCTGCTGGCCCGCGTGGCCTCGCTGCTGGCCGGAACGACGTGGCTGCAGTACCGCAACAAGACCGCCGACGCCGGCCTGCGCCGCGAGCAGGCCATCGCCCTGCAGGCGCTGTGCGCCGGGCATGGCGTGCCGTTGATCATCAACGACGATGCCGTGCTGGCCCAGGCGGTCGGCGCTGCCGGCGTGCATCTGGGCGGAACCGATGGCGACATCGGCGACGCGCGCGCCCTGCTCGGCCCGACCGCCATCATCGGTGCGTCCTGCTATGACCAGCTGGCCAACGCCGAGCGGGCCATCGCCGCCGGAGCCAGCTATGTGGCGTTCGGCGCCTTCTTCCCCACCACCACCAAGGTCACCCGCAGCCGTGCCACGCCGGACCTGCTGCGGCACAGCGCCGCACTGGGCGTACCGCGGGTGGCGATCGGTGGCCTGACGCCGGACAATGCAGGCCCGATCATCGCCGCTGGCGCCGATCTGGTGGCCGTGGTCGGCGGCGTCTTCGCCGCGGCCGACCCGCTCGCCGCCCAGCGCGCCTATCTCGCTTGCTTCCAGGATCCTTCCGCATGAACCACGACCAGTCCCACGCCCTGTTCACCCGCGCCCAGGCGCTGCTGCCCGGCGGCGTCAATTCGCCGGTGCGCGCGTTCAAGTCGGTGGGCGGCGAGCCCTTCTTCGTCGAGCGCGCCGACGGTGCGTACCTGTATGACGTCGACGGCAACCGCTACATCGACTACGTCGGCTCCTGGGGCCCGATGATCGTCGGCCACAACCACCCGACCGTGCGCCAGGCGGTCAAGCATGCGATCAACAACGGGCTGTCGTTCGGTGCGCCGTGCGCGGCCGAAGTGACCATGGCCGAGACCCTCACCCGGCTGGTCCCGTCGTGCGAGATGGTGCGCATGGTGAACTCCGGCACCGAGGCCACCCTGTCGGCCATCCGGCTCGCGCGCGGCGCCACCGGCCGCAGCTGCATCGTCAAGTTCGAGGGCTGCTACCACGGCCACGGCGATTCGTTCCTGGTCAAGGCCGGCAGCGGCATGCTGACCCTGGGCGTGCCCACCTCGCCGGGCGTACCGGTCGGCCTGAGCGAGCTCACCCTGACCCTGCCCTACAACGACTTCGACGCGGCCACCGCGCTGTTCGCCGAACAGGGCGCGGACATTGCCGGCCTGATCATCGAGCCGGTGGTGGGCAACGCCAACTGCATTCCGCCGCGCGAGGGCTACCTGGAGCACCTGCGCGCGCTGTGCACCCAGCACGGCACGCTGCTGATCTTCGACGAAGTGATGACCGGCTTCCGCGTTGCCCTGGGCGGTGCGCAGGCCCACTACGGCATCACCCCGGACCTGACCACCTTCGGCAAGATCATCGGCGGCGGCATGCCGGTGGGTGCCTATGGCGGGCGCCGCGATCTGATGTCGCAGATCTCCCCGGCCGGCCCGATCTACCAGGCCGGCACGCTCAGCGGCAACCCGGTGGCGATGGCCGCGGGCCTGGCGATGCTGGAACTGGTGCAGGAACCGGGGTTCCACGACCGGCTGTCGGCCGCCGCCGCGCGCCTGTGCGCCGGGCTGGAAGCCGCTGCCGCCGAGGCGGGCGTGGCGGTGACCACCAACCAGGTCGGCGCGATGTTCGGGCTGTTCTTCACCGACCAGAAGGTGGACACCTACGCGCAGGCCATCGCCTGCGACACCGCCGCGTTCAACCGCTTCTTCCACGCGATGCTGGAGCGCGGCGTGTTCCTGGCGCCGTCCGCGTACGAGGCCGGCTTCCTGTCCAGCGCACACGACGACAGCGTGATCGACGCGACCCTTGAAGCCGCACGCGAAGCGTTCAAGGTGGCCAAGGGGTAACGGCAAGCGGGTTTGCGGTCGTTACCTACCGGCCGCTTTGTCTCCGGGTTTCACCCGAAGACAAAGCGGCCTTTCATCAATGCGAAATGGCCGGGGAACGAGCAGAAGAAGGTGTAGTCGCCGCCCTTGCGCAGCGCGGCCGTCGCGAAGGTCACGCTGGTGCTCTGGCCGCCACCGATCACGGCGGTGTGGGCCAGGACGCGCGCGTCCTTCTTCGGCAGGTAGCTGTCGGCCAGCGTCATGCGCATGCCGGCCATCGCCACCGGTGGGTAGTCCGTGGTCTTCGTCAGCACCCAGTTGTGGCCCATCGCCGTGGCCGCCAGCGTGCCGGTATGGCGCAGGGTCAGCTTCACCTGGCTGCAGTCGGCCGCGACCTTGATCTCCTTCTGGCTGAAGCGCATCTGGTCGGTGCTGTCGACGCTGACCGCACACACACGGGCATGCGCGACAGGGGCAAGCATCAGGCCGGCGAGCAACACGGGGGCAAGCAGTTTCACAGCGTTCTCCATCAAGCGGTCGCAGCGATTCTAGACAGCGTCGGCGCAGGTGACGTGCGACGGGATGTCGCAGCGCAGGGCAGCACTGCGTTACCGTAGACCATCGCGCTGCCCGTGAGCTCATCAATGCCGGTCGCCCTGGACTGCCTGCTGCTGGATTTCGATGGCGTGCTGGTCAACTACGCCCGGCAGCTGCGCGTGCGCCATCTGGCCGCTGCCTGCGGGCGCACGTCGGCGGAGGTGCACGCCGCGTTGTTCGACAGTGGCCTGGAGCAGGAGCACGACGCCGGGCTGGACAGCGCGGTGTACCTGCAGCGGCTGGGCGAAGCCCTGGGCGTGCCGGTCAGCGTGGCGCAGTGGCAGCAGGCGCGGATTGCAGCGTCACCACCGCAGGAAGGCGTGATCGAGCGCGTGCAGCAGATCGCACGCACCCTGCCGATCGCGATCCTCACCAACAATGGCGGACTGATGGCGCAGACGATACCGCGCATC
Organism: Stenotrophomonas sp. KH_036_B; assembly: GCF_057839485.1. Lineage (NCBI taxonomy): Bacteria > Pseudomonadati > Pseudomonadota > Gammaproteobacteria > Lysobacterales > Lysobacteraceae > Stenotrophomonas > Stenotrophomonas sp. KH_036_B. The sequence continues at coordinate 3,534,382 of NZ_CM174491.1, forward strand.
CTGCCCAGCCTGGCCCCGATGCTGGCGGGACGTATCCTGTGCAGCGGCGAGCTGGGTGGGCGCAAGCCCCATCCAGCGATCTATCTGCAGGCGATTGAACGGCTGGGCGCACGGCCCGGCCATACCCTGTTCGTGGATGACCTGTTCGTCAACGTGCGCGGTGCACGGCAGGCAGGCCTGCACGCCGAAACCGCGCGCGACAGCCGCAGCGTGGGGAAGGTGCTGCGCCGCTACGCGTTGGCGTGAGGGTGGGTGGTACCCCGCCTGCGCAACCGCCACGCCCTTCTCAGCGAGACGCAATAAACGACTGCACCGCCGCGCGAAGCCGCTTCAGCCCTTCCGCGATCTCTTCATCGGTGATGTTCAACGCAGGCACGAAGCGCAGTACATCCGGGCCCGCCTGCAACGTCAGCAGACCCTGCTCGGCAGCATGATCCAGGATCGCGCCGGCCTGCCCGGCGAAGTCCTTGTCCAGCACCGCGCCCAGCATCAGGCCACGACCGCGGACCTGGCTGAACACCTTGAACTCGTCATTGATCTTCGCCAGCCCATCGCGCAACGCCTGCGACTGGCGGCTCACGTTGCGCGCGATCTCCGGCGAGGACAGCTTGCGCAGCGCCACCCGGGCCACCGCGGCCGCCAGGGGGTTGCCGCCGAAGGTGGTGCCGTGCGCGCCGAACTGCATGGTCTCGGCGACCTTGGGGCCGGCCAGCATCGCGCCGATCGGGAAGCCGCCGCCCAGTGCCTTGGCCAGGGTCACGATGTCCGGCTTGATCTCATCCTGCCAGTGCGCGAACAGCGTGCCGGTGCGGCCCATGCCGACCTGGATCTCGTCGAGCACCATCAGCGCGTTGTGCTGGTCGCACAGCTCGCGGATGCGCTTCATGAAGCCCGGCTTGGCCGGCATCACCCCGCCCTCGCCCTGGATCGGCTCCAGCATCACCGCGGCCACATCGCCGGCGGCCATCGCCGTTTCCAGCTGCACCTCGTCGTTGAAGTCCACGTAGCGGAAGCCACCGGGCAGCGGCTCGTAGCCTTCCTGGTATTTCGGCTGGGCAGTGGCCGTCACCGCCGCCAGGGTGCGGCCGTGGAAGCTGCCGCGGAAGGTGACGATCACGCGCTGGTGCGCCGGGCGCCCCTGCGAGGATGCCCACTTGCGCACCAGCTTGATCGCCACTTCATTGGCTTCGGCGCCGGAATTGCACAGGAACACGCGCTCGGCGAAACGCGAGCTGGTCACCAGCTCTTCGGCCAGGCGCAGCGGCGGTTCGCTGTAGAACACATTGCTGGTGTGCCACAGCTTGCCGGCCTGCTCGATCAGCGCCGCCGTCAGATCCGGATCGTTGTGGCCCAGGCCACACACCGCGATGCCGGCGGCCAGGTCGATGAACTCGCGCCCCTGGTTGTCCCAGACGCGGGCGCCCTGGCCGCGTTCGAGCACCACCTGGCGCGGCTTGTAGACCGGCAGGTAGTAATGCGACAAGGACAGGAGCGGGTCGGAGGCAGCGGCGGTCATGGCGGTCAGGGGTCCGGGAAAGCGTCCATTCTCCCCCTCCACCGGCTGGGGCACAATGCGGCCCATGCAACCCTTCCGTGCCCCCCAGCTCAATCCCGCCACCGAGACCGGCTGGCGCCGGACCTGGTTCGACATCATCTACCGCCACGACACCCGGCCGTCGCGCAACTTCGACCTGCTGCTGGTCTACGCCATCATCGCCAGCGTGCTGGTGGTGATGTTCGACAGCGTGCAGCGCTTCCACATCGAACATGCCGACTGGCTGTACGTGGTCGAGTGGGGCTTCACGCTGCTGTTCACCGCCGAATACGTGCTGCGCCTGGCGGTGGTCAAGCGCCCGCTCCGGTATGCCTTCAGCATCTGGGGCATCATCGACGTGGCCTCGATCCTGCCCACCTACCTGTCGCTGTTCATTCCCGGCGCGCAGAGCCTGCTGGTGGTGCGCGCGCTGCGCATCCTGCGTGTGTTCCGCATCCTCAAGCTGACCCGCTACATCGAAGAAAGCGGCGTGCTGATGGAGTCGCTGTGGCGCAGCCGGCGCAAGATCCTGCTGTTCCTGTTCACAGTGATCACCATCACGATCATCGCCGGTACCCTGATGTACGTGATCGAGGGTCCCAACCACGGCTTCACCAGCATCCCCAGCAGCATGTACTGGGCCGTGGTGACCATGGCCACGGTGGGCTTCGGCGACATCGTGCCGCAGACCGTGCTGGGCCGTTTCGTCACCTCGGTGCTGATCCTGATCGGCTACAGCATCATCGCCGTGCCCACCGGCATCTATACCGCCGAACTGGCCAGCACCATGCGCGATGCCGATCTGGCCGCGCGCCGCGATGCGCGCGGCTGCCCGAAGTGCGGCCTGGAAGGGCATGAGCCGGATGCGAAGCATTGCCGGCGGTGTGGGCATGGGTTGCCGGAGACGTTCAACCAATGAACGCCCTACGCAATGGGTGGTGCGTAGGGACACGCCGCGCGTGTCTGCGCGATAGGCTTACAGCAGGTTGCTGCGTTGGACGAGGTCGTTGTACCTGTTCAACAGCCTCAGCGGCGAGCCGCTGGGGGCCAGGGTCGGGTGATCCAGCCACTGGGTTTCCAGCTTGCTGTACGGGGTCTTGTCACGCACGCGCGCCAGCCGTTCCTTGCTCTCGCGACGGAACTGCTCGGCCGACATCTCGAACGTGGACCACTTGGTGTCGTTCTGCGCCGGCTTGACCTTGGCATGCGCCTCGTCGGAGATCGCGTTGAACGCCGCAACCCGCTCGGCGCCTTCGGCCACGTCGAAGCCATCCTCGCCCATCGTCTCCACCAGCGTCTTGGCTTCGAGCATCATCGACAGGCGATAGAACTCCATCGTGCGCCCTTCGGCCTTCTCCAACGCAGCCAGCTGCTCGCGCTGGGCCTGGTCGTTCTGCTTCTCCAGCGCGTCACTGAAGGTCTCGCTGGCCGTGACGAAGGCGGTCAGCGCGGCCATCAGCGGCGGATGCATCTGCTTGCCCTTGGCGAAGCCGTCGTCCTGGAAATCCTCACGGTCGTAATAGTCGTGCGCGTCTTTGGCCAACGGCGCCATCGCGTGCAGTTGTGCCAGGTAGTCCTTGGCGGCGGCATCCAGTGCCGGTAGCGTCGGCTCGGCGGCCAGCGCGCGGGCGATGCTCTCGTCGCACTGCTTCAGCCGGAAGTCGTCCACCACCGTCGGGCCATAACCGCGCGATTCGCGCCCGGTCGGACCGACGTTTACGTCCTTGATCCAATCGGTATACAGCGCGATACCGCGATGCAGGTTGGCATCCATGCTGTTGTAGCAGTCGATGTAGTCATTGAGCTTGACCGTCAACGACTGCTGCGCGTCCAGCTGCCCGGTAGCCGCCGCGGCGGCCGGATCGGCCTTGGCCGGGGATTTGTCGCCGCAGGCCGCCAGGGCCAGGGCGATCGAAGCGGCCAGCACGGCCGCAGATACCACGTGCTTCATCAACATCTCCGTGTTGAAAACGTTTCCAGAGAGGTGATTCTACCAGCCTACGGCGATGCCGGTCGCCGCGCGCAGGTCACAGGAACAGGTCGGGCAGCAAGGGCCGCGACGGATCCACCGCATAACCGCTGAGGTCGGTGATACCGGCCTGCGCCAATACCTCGTCATCGAGCAGGAACTGCCCGCTGAAACCGGCCGCATCCCGCGTGAGCACCGCGTGGGCGGCGTCGGCCAGGATCTCCGGCGTGCGGCAGCCGCCGATATCCACGCCTGGAATCATGTTGATGGCGTCAGTAGCGATGACCGTACGCGGCCACAGCGCATTGACCGCCACGCCCTGCGGCCCGAATTCCGCGGCCAGGCCCAGCGTAACGAAGCTCATGCCCACCTTGGCCAGCGTGTAACCGGTGTGCGGCGCCCACCACTTCGGGTCCAGGCTCGGCGGCGGCGCCAGGGTCAGGATGTGCGGGTTGGGCGCCTGCAGCAGGTGCGGTAGGCAGGCCTGCGCGCACAGGAAGCTGCCGCGCGAATTGACCTGCTGCATCAGGTCGAAGCGCTTCATCGGCGTATCCAGCGTACCGCGCAGCCAGATCGCGCTGGCGTTGTTGACCAGGATGTCGATGCCGCCAAAGGTATCCACCGCAGCGGCCACGGCCGCGCGTACCTGGTCTTCCTCGCGGATGTCGCACTTCAGCGCCAGCGCCTGGCCGCCCGCAGCGGTGACGGCCTCGGCCGCGCTGTGGATGGTGCCGGGCAGTTTGGGATTGGGCACCGCGGACTTCGCCGCGATGGCCACGTTGGCGCCATCGCGCGCCGCGCGCAGGGCGATGGCCAGACCGATCCCGCGCGAAGCGCCGGTAATGAACAGGGTCTTGCCTTGCAGACTGGCCATCTGGAATTCCTCGGGACGTAGGAACGCATTATGCCGCGCCCGTCAGGCGTTCATGCCCCCGAACGAAGCGCTGCCGGCTGGTTGATCCACCCGATCACGGCTTCGGCCCCTGCCCCTCGTTGTCTTCCCAATGCAGGATCTTCCGGGTCACGAACCGGTACACCGGCTTGCCCGTACGGAACCACAGGTCGCGCACCCACGAATGCCGCTTGAGCAGGCGCTTCTCGACCGGGGTCAGCGACTCGCGGCAGTACATGCGCTTGTGCTTGAGCAGGTGGCGCAGGTCTTCCCGTGCCAGCAGGCGCATCCAGCGCGAGCGCGGGTTGCCGATCACCGCCAGCTGGAAATCGATCAGCGCCGGTGAGCCGTCCTCGCGAACCAGCCAGTTGGCCTCCTTGGCCAGGTCGTTGTGCGCGATGCCGTGGCGGTGCACGCGTTGCAGCAGGCGGCGCGCGGCGCGGAAGTAGGCCAGGTCGCCGCGCGGCGGGCGCTGGTACATGGCGTCGCCGGCCATGTAGCTGCGGTCCAGCCAGCGGCCGTTCCAGGCCAACAGCGAAGGGGTGTCGGCCATGCCATCCAGATGCGCCAGCGCGCGCGCTTCGCGCCGGGCCAGCCACCACGCCGGCAGCCGCAACCACCACGGCGTGGCGCCCAGATCGCGGCGGACGAAGCGCTGGCCGTCCTGCTCCATCAACAGGATGCGGCCGAAGCTGTCGGCCTTCAGGGCGTGTGCGGCGGGCGGGAGCGGGCGATTCATGGTCGCCATTCTAGGCGGCAGATCACGTTCATTGACGACAGATGCCGCACATTGACCGCCGCTGGCCGGCAGTCAGTCACTTTGCTCCCCCTATAATCGACCGATGGACTCGTCATGGATCGATGCCACGCTTGCGTGGATCTCAGCTCACCCGGTGCTTGCCGGCGCGGTCATCTTCCTCATCGCCTTCTGCGATGCGGTGATCGTGCTGGGCGCCATCGTGCCTGCCCTGCCCCTGCTGTTCGCAGTGGGCGTATTCATCGGCCTGGGCCAGATCTCGGGGCCGTATGCGGTGGCGTGCGCGGCGCTGGGCGCCTTCGCCGGCGACGGCATCAGCTACTGGATCGGCCGCCGCTGGGGTGACCGGCTGCGCGGGGTGTGGCCCTTCAGCCGCTACCCGCAGCTGCTCGACCGTGGCGAAACGATGTTCCGCCGCAATGCCTTCAAGAGCATCCTGGTGGCCCGTTACGTCGGCGCGATCCGCCCGTTCGTGCCCGCCATCGCCGGCATGATGGACATGCCCGCGATGCGCTACGTGCAGGCCAGCGCCATTGCCAGCCTGTCCTGGGCCGTGCTGTTCCTGGCCCCGGGCTGGGTGCTCGGCGAGGCCTACGACGCCGTGGCGGCGGTGGCCGGACGGCTGGTCATGGTGCTGGCGCTGGTCGGCGTGGTGATGGGCGTGGTCTGGGCCATCGTGCTGTACGGCTACCGCTGGTCGGCCGCACGCATGGACAGCTGGCTGGCCAGCCTGCTGCGCTGGTCGCAGCGCCATCCCACCCTGGGTCGCTATTCGGTCTCCGTCTTCGATCCGCAGCGCCGCGAGTCGGTGCCGCTGGCGATGCTGGCGCTGATGCTGCTGCTGCTCGGCTGGTGCTGGTTCGCGCTGCTGATGGCGGTGGTCGCGCACGGCGAGCCGCTGACGCTGGACCTGGCCGTACATGACGCGATGCTGGCGCTGCGCAATCCGCTGGCCGACTACCCGATGGCCGCGCTGGCGTCGCTGGGGGCCTGGCAGGTGCTGATGCCGGCCACTGCGGTGACCATGGGCTACCTGATCTGGCGCCGGCGCTGGATGGCGGCCGCACACTGGCTGGCCGCGCTGGCCTTCGGGCTGGCGCTGACCAAGCTGCTGGGTGCCACCGTGCACGTGGTGCGCCCGCCGGATGCGAGCAGCGGCTTCGGCTTCCCGTCGGTGTCGGTGACCATGGCCACCATCACGTTCGGCTTCTTCGCGGTGCTGATCGCCCGCGAGCTGCCCGGCCGTACGCGCGTCTGGCCGTACCTGCTGTCGGGCATCATCGTCAGCCTGATCGGCTTTGCCCGCCTGTACCTCGGCGCGCACTGGCTGAGCGATGTGATCGGCGGCATGCTGTTCGGCATCTTCTGGCTGCTGGTGCTGGGCATCGCCTATCGCCGCCGCTTCAACCGCTCGTTCTGGGTCAAGCCGGTCTCGTGGCTGTTCTACGGCACCTTCGCCGTGGCGGCGCTGTGGTATGCGCCGCGCAACATCGCCGTGAAGCTGGAGCGGTTCGAGCCGGCCCAGCCGGCGCCGGTCAATGTAGCCGCGCAGGCGTGGTGGGGCGAGCAGTGGCGCGAGCTGCCGTCGCGCCGCAACGAATTCGACGATGACCAGCGCTGGCCGCTGGATGTGCAGGTGGCCGGGCCGCTCGAGCCGCTGCGGCAGCGCCTGGAAAGCCAGGGCTGGCGCGTGCAGCCGCAGGCCGGCTGGGAGCAGGCGCTGCTGATGCTGGACAAGTCGGCCACGCCGGAAGAAGTGCCGGTACTGCCCGCTACGCTGGATACCCAGGTCGAATCGATGCTGTTGCTGCGCGCGGGCAATGCCCCCAACGAGATCTTCGCGTTGCGCCTGTGGCCGGCGCCCGCGCAGCTGCAGCCCGGCGACCAACCGCTGTGGCTGGGCAGTGCACAGACATTGCACTACCAGCAGCACTTCCACCTGATTGGCATGTGGCGGCCGATGCGCGGCATCGATCCGTCGCTGAAGGCGGTGCGCGATGCGCTGGAGGGGCTGCCGCAGCAGGTGGAAACGCATCCGGAAACCGGCATGCCGGTGTTGCGGGTCAGGACATATTGAGGCATCACGACCAACGGTCGTGATCTACCGGGGGGCGACCCGGTTGTGATTTAGCAGGTGTGGTCGACCCGGTCCTGATCGACCGGGTGGCGCATCACCAGTTTTCGTCGATGCGGGTCGAGTTTGCCGGGATCCAGCGCAGCAGGTCGTCCAGGCGCTGGTGCGGGTCGTCGTGCTGCAGCAGCTGCAGCCGCTGCGATTCTTCCAGCGGCAGCAGCTCGGCCAACCGCCAGCCCACCCACGCCGCCTCGTCCAGCTGCGCCGGATGGGTCGGAGCGAATGCACTGCCCGCCTGTTCGATGATGTGGCCCAGCACGGTGGCCAGCAACGCATGCTCCGGCCGCAGCTCGTCGTCAGGGTCCGGCAGCGCCCATTCGACCTCGGCCATGATCAGGCCGTTGTCGCGGACCCGCACCTGGCGCACATGGAAACGGCGGTGGCCGCGCAGCCGCAGCACCAGCACGCCATCGGCGCCCATGTCGAAATCATCGATGCGCGCCTCCACCCCGTGCGCCGCCGGTGTCGCCGGCGCGCCCACCTCATTGCCTTCCAGGATCAGGCAGACCCCGAACGGGATGTCCTGCCGGCTGCACTCGCGCAGCATGTCCAGGTAGCGGCGTTCAAACACCCGCAGGCCGAGCGCGGCACCGGGCAGCAGCACCGCGTGCAGCGGGAACAACGGCAGGGTGGCGGTGGAATCGGTCATGGCCATCAGGCCTGCTGCAGCTGGGCCAGGAAGCGACGCGGCGCGCCGTCGAAGCCACCGTTGGACATGAACACCACCTGGTCGCCCGGCTGTGCGACCTGCCCCAGCTGTGCAAGCAGCGCGTCGGTATCGGGGACGGCATGCGCCTGCCCGCGCACCGCGGCAATCACGCCGGCCGCATCCCAGGCCAGCTCGGGGCGGTGCAGGAACACCACCGCGTCGGCCAGCGCCAGCGACGGCGCAAGCGCGTCGGCATGCGCGCCCAGCCGCATCGAGTTGCTGCGCGGCTCCATCGCCACCACGATGCGACGCGCCCCCACCTTCGCGCGCAGGCCTTCCAGCGTGGTGCGGATCGCGGTGGGGTGATGGGCGAAGTCGTCGTACACGGTGATGTCGGCGGCGGTACCGATCACCTCCAGCCGGCGTTTGACGCTGCGGAAGGTGGCCAGTGCCGGCATCACCGTGGCCGGGTCCACGCCCACCGCATGCGCCGCCGCCAGCGCGGCCAGGCCATTGAGCACGTTGTGGCGGCCCAGCAGCGACCAGCGCACTTCGCCCAGGGCCACGCCGCGGTGATGCACGATGAAGGCACTGCCATCGGCATTCACCAGTTCGGCGTGCCATTCCAGCGACGGATCGAAGCCGAACCGTTCCACCGGCGTCCAGCAGCCCATGGCCAGCACCTCGGCCAGGTACGCGTCTTCGCCGTTGACGATCAGGCGACCGCGCGCGGGCACGGTGCGCACCAGATGGTGGAACTGGCGCTGGATCGCGGCCACGTCCGGGAAGATGTCGGCGTGGTCGTATTCAAGATTGTTGAGGATCGCCACCAACGGGCGGTAGTGCACGAACTTGCTGCGCTTGTCGAAGAAGGCGGTGTCGTACTCGTCGGCCTCGACGACGAATTCGCGGCCCTGCCCGACCCGCGCGGACACGCCGAAATCCTCGGCGACGCCGCCAATCAGGAAGCCAGGCTCACGGCCGGCCGCCTGCAGCAGCCAGGTGAGGATGGTGGTGGTGGTGGTCTTGCCGTGCGTTCCGGCCACGGCCAGCGTGTCACGACCGGGCAACACCTGCTCGGACAGCCACTGCGCACCGGAGATGTAGCGCTGGCCAGCGTCCAGCACCGCTTCCACGGCGGGATTGCCGCGCGACAGCGCATTGCCGACCACCACCTCGTCGCAGTCGCGGCCAACGCTGTCCGCCCGATAGCCCGGGTCCAGTGCAATCCCGAGCTGTTCAAGCTGGGTGGACATCGGCGGATAGATCGCCTGATCGCTGCCTCGGACCGTATGGCCCAGTTCCCGCGCCAACGCGGCCACGCCGCCCATGAAGGTGCCGGCAATACCAAGAATGTGGATCGTGCTCATACCCGATTGTCGCCCAAAGCCCACCACCTTGGGGAGATGAGGCTGTAGCGCACCATGCCCCCTGAGTCAGGGGCCGCCGCGAAGCGGCGGGGTCTGGAGGCTGATAAGAAGGGGCCCATGGTTTGCGCAGCGAACCGTGGGGCGACAGCGCGCATGCGATGCCGCTCCCCTGTCAGGGAATCCCCGATAGCGATGTACTGTGAAGACGGACACAATTCACAGCGCCAGCCGCAGTACCCCCGACGGTCCTACTCCCCAAGAGGCCATCCCCAGGGGGGCTCATATTGTGGGGCTCTGAGCAAGCCCGATCGCTGGCGCCTTACACCGCACGCCCGGATCCAACAGGACCGGGCGTGCGTGTGTAGGTTGAAGGGCTTCAGCCCTTGATCGCCGCGTGGATGCGCGCTTCCACTTCTTCCAGCCCGCCCACGCCATCGACGCGTGCCAGGGTGCCGCGACCCGCATAGAAATCCACCACCGGCGCCGTCTGGTCGGTGTAGACCTGCAGGCGCTGGCGCACGGATTCGGGACTGTCATCGGCGCGGCCCTGCTCGGCCGCACGGCCGGCAATGCGCTCGACCAGCAGCTCGCTCGGCACATCCAGCTGCACCACGGCGTCCAGCGGCTGGCCGATCTTGGCCAGCACGGTATCCAGCGCGTTGGCCTGGGCTACGTTGCGCGGGTAACCATCGAGGATGAAGCCCTTGGCCACGTCGGCCTGGCCCAGCCTCGACTCGAGCATGCCCAGCAGGATGTCGTCGGACACCAGGTTGCCGGCGTCCATCACGGCCTTGGCCTGCTTGCCCAGCTCGGTGCCGGCGGCCACTTCGGCGCGCAGCAGGTCACCGGTGGAAATGTGCGCAATGGAGAAGTGTTCCTTCAGGCGCGTCGCCTGCGTCCCCTTGCCCGAACCGGGCGGTCCCAACAGAACCAATCGCATCAACCTGACTCCAACTTGGTAAAAAACGGAAGGGCGCGCGCCCCGGGATTGTCCACAATCACGCTGCACCGCAATACACGCACTTTACCTCATACCGGTAATGTCGCTGCAATGTCCTTCCCCCAGACCAAGGCCACACCATGTCCAAAGGTACCCTCCTCTACGCCCAGTCAGGCGGCGTCACCGCCGTCATCAATGCCACCGCTTCGGCGGTGATCAGTACCGCCAGGGCCAAGGGAATCAAGGTCTTGGCCGCGCGCAACGGCATCCTGGGAGCGCTCCGCGAAGAGCTGATCGACACCTCGAAGGAGTCGGCCGCCGCCATCGCCGCCCTGGCCCACACCCCCGGCGGCGCCTTCGGGTCCTGCCGCTACAAGCTCAAATCGCTGGAGGCCGACCGTGCCCGCTACGAGCGCCTGCTCGCGGTGCTGCGTGCCCACGATGTGCGCTGGTTCCTCTACAACGGCGGCAACGATTCGGCCGACACCGCGTGGAAGGTATCCCAGCTGGCCAAGGCCTTCGATTACGACCTGACCTGCATCGGCGTCCCCAAGACCATCGACAACGACCTGGCGGTGACCGACACCTGCCCCGGCTTCGGTTCGGCGGCCAAGTACACGGCGGTGTCGGTCCGCGAGGCAGCCCTGGACGTGGCTGCCATGGCGGAAACCTCCACCAAGGTCTTCGTCTACGAGGCCATGGGCCGCCACGCCGGCTGGCTGGCCGCGGCCGCCGGGTTGGCCGGGAACGGCCCCGACGAGGCCCCGCACATCATCCTGCTGCCCGAGCGCGCCTATGACGAGGCCGCGTTCCTGGCCAAGGTGAAGCAGGTGGTCGACCGCGTGGGCCACTGCGTGGTGGTGGCGTCCGAAGGCATCCAGACCGCCGATGGCCGCTTCGTCGCCGATGCCGGCGGCGGCACCGATTCGTTCGGGCATACCCAGCTTGGCGGCGTGGCCTCGCAACTGGCCGCCCGGGTCAAGGACGCGCTGGGCTACAAGGTGCACTGGACCCTGCCCGACTACCTGCAGCGCTCGGCACGCCACATCGCCTCGAAGACCGACTGGGAACAGGCGCAGGCGGTCGGCAAGGCGGCCGTGCAGTACGCGCTGAAGGGCCAGAACGCGGTGATGCCGGTGATCGTGCGCAGCAGCGACGCGCCGTATCGCTGGAAGATCGAACCGGCGCCGCTGCACAAGGTGGCCAACCATGAGAAGAAGATGCCGGCCGGCTTCATCCGCCGCGATGGCTTCGGCATCACCGACAAGGCGCGCGCCTACCTGTCGCCGTTGATCAAGGGCGAGGCACCGTTGCCCTATGGCAGCGATGGATTGCCGAAGTACGTGACGCTGAAGAACGTGGCGGTGAAGAAAAAACTGCCTGCGTTCGAGGCCTGAGGGACGCGCGGGTCAAACGTCGGTGAACCGCCACCCCACCGACGTTCAGACCTCCCGAAGCCGTGCGTCAGGCGTTCATGACCCCGGAACGAAGAACAGACACGCGCGGCGTGTCCCTACGCACGGGGGATTCCATTCACCGGCACGCCTTCCCTTCCACCGTCAGCTTCGCCGCGAACATCGGCACCTGCGCGATCTTGCCGGCGGCGGCCTGCTTCTTGGCGTCTTCCAGGTAGATGCGCGACTGGCCCTGGCCGTCGAGTTCGGTCTTCTGCGCGACCGGCATCCGCCAGACCCGGACCACGGCCTGTTGCGCGGGACACGCGGCGCTGGGGACCCGGATCACGTCGTTGAGTTTCCAGCCCTTGGCTTCACTGGGCTGTGCCTTGTCGTAATCGACAAAGCGGGCGCGCGGCTGGCACTGCTCGCTGGTGCGCACCACGGCAAATCTGTAGGGCTGCGCGGCGTCACCGGTAAACACACCTTCCAGGCGGGCGCAGGCCTCGGGGATCTGGCGCAGGGTGTGGGCGGCGTTGACGGCCTGGGGGGCACCGACCGCGCGCTGCAGCTCGGGGGTCTCGGCCGCGGTGGCGGTGAGGGTGGGCAGCAGGGCCAGCAGGATGAGGTGGCGTGGGGACATGGATAAGTCTCCGTTTGGGTGCTGGGAGGCTGGCATTGGGTGGATGAACGGTGTGGCAAGGCGTCGCGCCGGGTGGGACGTGTCTGGTTGCCCGCCATGGGCTGGCACTCCCCCTCGCGCGTGTTGCCTTTGCCGCGGGGTGGGGTGTCTGGCGACGTGAGGTGGTGGTTTCGCTCCATTTCACTGCATACTCGGGCCACCAGGGATTGCTGAACAAAGCCACACGCTTGATGACCGGGCACGGTCTGAACGGGTTGGTCCACAGTTGCAGCCCGTTGTGCCCCGCGTGGTGAGGTTCATCCGTCGACTGGATGCCATCCATCACCCGGGAGGGGACATGCTGGAACGTTATGGGCTTTCTCTGGCGCTGTTCTGCGCCATTCTCGCGATTCTCTACGGCATCGTGTCGGCACGCTGGATCCTCCGGCAACCGGCTGGCAATGCCCGCATGCAGGAAATCGCCGCCGCCATCCAGGAAGGCGCGCGCGCCTACCTCAACCGTCAATACCTCACCATCGGCATCGCCGGCGTGGTGCTGTTCGTGCTCGTCGGCATCTTCCTGAGCTGGTACACGGCGATCGGTTTCGCCATCGGTGCGGTGCTGTCCGGCGCGGCCGGTTACATCGGCATGAACGTGTCGGTGCGCGCCAACGTGCGCACCGCCGAGGCCGCACGCAACGGCCTGAGTGCGGCCATGGACGTCGCGTTCCGCGGCGGCGCGATCACCGGCATGCTGGTGGTCGGGCTGGGCCTGCTCGGGGTGGCCGGTTACTACGCGCTGCTGCTGCGGCTGGGCCTGGAGACCGCGGAGGCGCTGCACGCCCTGGTCGGGCTGGCGTTCGGTTCGTCGCTGATCTCGATCTTCGCGCGCCTGGGCGGCGGCATCTTCACCAAGGGCGCCGACGTGGGTGCCGACCTGGTGGGCAAGGTCGAAGCCGGCATTCCCGAGGATGACCCGCGCAACCCGGCGGTGATTGCCGACAACGTGGGCGACAACGTCGGTGACTGCGCCGGCATGGCCGCCGACCTGTTCGAGACCTACGCGGTGACGGTGATCGCCACGATGCTGCTCGGCAGCCTGATGATCGCCGAAGCGGGCCGCAACGCGATCCTGTACCCGCTGGTGCTGGGCGGCGTATCGATCATTGCCTCGATCATCGGCGCGCTGTTCGTCAAGGTGAAGCCCGGCGGGTCCATCATGGGCGCGCTGTACAAGGGCGTGATCGTCTCGGGCGTGCTGGCCGCGATCGCGTTCTATCCGATCACCCTGCAGCTCATGCCGGACAATGCGCATGGCGCCTTGAACCTGTACATCTGCGCGCTGATCGGGCTGGTCCTGACGGGGTTGATCGTGTGGATCACCGAGTACTACACCGGCACGCAGTACAAGCCGGTGCAGCACGTGGCGCAGGCCTCCACCACCGGGCACGGCACCAACATCATCGCCGGCCTGGGCGTGTCGATGAAGTCCACCGCGCTGCCGGTGATCGCGGTGTGCGCGGCGATCTGGCTGGCACACTTCCACGGCGGGTTGTATGGCATCGCCATCGCCGCCACCGCGATGCTGTCGATGGCCGGCATGATCGTGGCGCTGGACGCGTACGGGCCGATCACCGACAACGCCGGCGGCATTGCCGAAATGGCCGAGCTGCCCCCGGAGATCCGCGAGATCACCGATCCGCTCGATGCCGTAGGCAACACCACCAAGGCAGTGACGAAGGGTTACGCGATCGGTTCGGCCGCACTGGCCGCGCTGGTGCTGTTCGCCGACTACACCCACAACCTGCAGGCGGCCAATCCCGGCGAGGTCTTCGCCTTCGACCTGTCCGACCACACGGTGATCATCGGCCTGCTGATCGGCGGCCTGATTCCGTACCTGTTCGGCGCGATGGCGATGGAGGCCGTGGGCCGGGCGGCCGGCGCGGTGGTGGAAGAAGTACGCCGACAGTTCCGCGAGATCCCCGGCATCATGGAGGGCACCGGCAAGCCGCAGTACGACCGCGCGGTGGACATGCTGACCCGCTCGGCTATCCGCGAAATGATCGTGCCCTCGCTGCTGCCCGTGGCAGTACCGGTGGTGGTCGGCCTGCTGCTCGGGCCGCGCGCGCTGGGTGGGCTGCTGATCGGCACCATCGTCACCGGCCTGTTCGTGGCGATTTCGATGACCACCGGCGGCGGTGCCTGGGACAACGCCAAGAAGTACATCGAAGACGGCCACTTCGGCGGCAAGGGCAGCGAGGCGCACAAGGCGGCGGTCACCGGCGATACCGTCGGCGATCCCTACAAGGACACCGCCGGCCCGGCGATCAATCCGCTGATCAAGATCATCAACATCGTGGCGCTGTTGCTGGTGCCGTTGCTGTAGAAGGTTCCGGGGCCCCCGACCCACGGTCGGGGGCTACCCTGCGCGGCGCCGGAACCCGGTAGAGCCACGCCCTGCGTGGCTGCGCAGTGCCCGAACCCGGTAGAGCCACGCCCTGCGTGGCTGCGCGGCGCCGGAACCCGGTAGAGCCACGCCCTGCGTGGCTGCGCGGCGCCGGAACCCGGTAGAGCCACGCCCTGCGTGGCTGCGCAGTGCCCGAACCCGGTAGAGCCACGCCCTGCGTGGCTGCGCAGTGCCGGAGCGGAGAGCAGCCACGCAGGGCGTGGCTCTACGGTAGCGGGGTCGGGCGTGAGAGCACATACGCCGCGCTTGCGGCGAAGAACACGCCCACCCCCAGCAGCAACGGCCACGATGGCCTTGCCCCCCAGCAGAACATCGCAAAGCCGAAGGCCATGCCGCCGGCGGCAAATGCCTTGCCTTTGCGGCTCACCGCGCCCTGCTCACGCCAGGCCCGCAGCGACGGACCGTAGCGCGGATGCTCCAACAGCTTGCGTTCAAAGCGCGGTGAGCTGCGCGCGAAGCACCCCACCGCCAGGATCAGGAAGATGGTGGTGGGCATCACCGGCAGCAGCGCGCCGATGACGCCCAGCGCCACCATCAACCACCCCAGGCAGAACCAGAGCCAGCGCATCAGCGTGAGGCGAAGCGGCGGCGCGCGGTCATGCGAATTCCAGCTCGACGTGGTCGTGGACGCTGCGAAACGCCGCGTCGGCCGCGTCGATCACCTGCTGTTCCTCCGCCTCGCTGAGGACCACGCCATCCAACGCGGCGGTGAACGCGCGCCAGTGACGCGCGGCGCCGTCCGGGTGCGCGGCCAGATGGCGCGCGCCGAAATCGGCATCCAGGCCCAGCCGCGCCGCCATCTTGTAGAGGATGGTGCCGCCGAGGTTGGAGCCTTCGGCGACGTACAGCCAGCCCAGCGCCGAGGCCAGCGGCAGGTCCGGGGCCAGCCGCAGCGGCACCGGTCCGGGCAGGCTCTGCTCAAGGTCGCGCAGGTCGCGGGTGACCTGCGGCAGGCGCCGGCGTTCGGCAAGGTCGGGCAGCAGCGCATCCAGCGCCGCGTTTGCGTACAGCGCGTCGATGTCGCGATGGAAGCGGAACTGCACGCGCAGGAACCGCGCGAAGTTCGCGCGGTCGGCAAAGATGTCGCCTGCCATGATCCGCTTGTCCAGCGCGCCATGGCTGTCGCGGGTGGCAGCCTTCAGGCGCTGGCTGCGGGTGGCTTCTACGGTATCGGTGGCAATCATGGCATTCATGCTGGAAGGGATCGGCCGCGCCGCACGCCGCCGGGGATGCCCCGACAGTGTGCACACGCGGATAAGACGTGCGCCAGACCCGCAGCCCCAAGACGGAATGCCCGCTCCCCCATTCCGGCGATGCGCTCGTCACCTGGCAATGCGGATAATGGCGCCTACCCACGCCTACGAGGATTGCCATGATGGACACCACCGAGACGCGCATGACGACCCTGTTCCAGCAGTTGGGCCTGGACGAGAGCGAGGCGGCCATTGCCGCGTTCATCGAGCAGCACCAGCTGGCGGCCGATGTGCGGGTGCATGAGGCGGCGTTCTGGAGCGACAGCCAGCGCCAGTTCCTCAACGAGCAGCTCAAGGCGGATGCCGAGTGGGCCATCGTCGTCGACGAGCTCAACGAAGCCCTGCATGTCGATGCCGTAGCGGCCCAGACCGGCCACTGACGCGGGTCAAGGGCGGGGCACGGTCGCTGCCGTGCCACGCCCTGTTGTTGATGCGGTCACGCAGGGCGTGGCCCTACGCCATCAGTAACGCCAGGTGACGGCCAACCGCATGATCCGGCCCGGTGCCGGCATCACGCCCAGCGCCAGCGGGTCCAGGTAGTAGCGATCGGTCAGGTTGTCCACGTTGACGTCCAGCGCGAGCCTCTCGCTGGCCTGCCAGCTGGCGAACACATCGACAATGGTGGCCGGACGGTAGAGCTGCTGGATCGCCGACAGCCCCACGTTCCATTCCTTGTCCAGGGTGCTGATCGGGCCGCCGTTGTGGATGACGCGGGTGCCGAAGCTCAGCCGCTGGTCGAACAGGCGCGCGCCCAACGTCAGGTTCGCGGTGTAGCGCGGCGGGTTCTGCGTGTTGCTGTACGAGCCTTCGAAGCCACCATCCACGCAGTCCGGTGTGTTGGCCAGCTCCTCGATCTTGCGCTGCACGCCGTACGCGCGACGCTCGGCGGCGATGTCCGGGGCGCAGGTCTTGGCCTCGAAGTAGTAATGCGCCGACAGGTCGGCGAATACCTTGCCGCCGTCATAGCTGGACTGGAATTCCAGGCCGGACACCTTGAACCGGTCGATGTTGCGGATGTACCCCGCCGACAGCGTGCGGTAGTCGCGGGTGATCAGGTCGTCGATGCGGGTGTTGAAGTACGCCAGCTTGAACGCCGCCTGGTCGCCCGCCCCGAACAGATCATTCCTGACCGTGCTCACGCCCACTTCCCAGGTGCCCGCGCGCTCCGGCTTGAGCTCGTCGCCGACCGGCTTGGCGGCGGTGAACAGGCCCAGCGTGCTTTCGAACAGACTTGGCAGCTTCACGCCTTCGGCGTACTTCACGTACACCATCGTCTCGTCATTGAAACGGTAGGTGACGCTGGCCGTGGGCATGAACGCGTTGTCGGTGCGCCGGATCGGCTGCGACCAGGTCCAGCGGGTGGGCACGATCAGGTCTTCGGTGGCGGCCACATCGTGGAAGTTCCAGCCGCTGATGTCGGCCACCATGCCCTTCTTGTACGGCGAAGCCAGCAGCGAGGCTTCGGTGAACTGGCCGTTCGCATCCGGATACCAGTTGAGCATGGCGATGCGCTGCGCACGCCACGCCGGCAGCGCCGGGTTGCCGTTGAGCAGCTGGGTGTAGCGGTACTGCCCGATCACCTCTTCGCCGTCCGGGGTGGCCAGTCGATTGCGGTCATGGATGCTGACGCGGTTGAAGCGCCCGCCCACCAGCAGTTCCCAATGCGCGTCGGGCAGCCACTTCATCGAGGCCACCGCACTGTATTCCTTGCGCCCGGCATTGCGCAGGAATCGGTTGTTGATCAGGTCGTCATGCATGATCGGCGCGTTGCGGCCCGGGCCGACGTCCTCGTCGCTGTAGGACACGCCGTAGTCGAAGGTGAACAGACCGGCGCTGTCGGTGGCCACGTGGGTGGTGTTGGACACGTCCAGGCCGAACCGTTCCTGCGTCATGTCGTTGCGGTAGGCGTCCTTGTAGCCCGGGTCGGTATTGAAGGTCGGTCCGTCATACCACTCCGTGCGGCGGTCGAAATACCACGGAGTGATGCCGGTCAGCCCGTTGTACATCAGGCTGTTGGCGTCGGTGTACCAGAGGTTGGCCTTCAGATCGACAGCGTCATTGTCCGGATTGAAGCGGTAGCGCAGGTTGTAGGCATCCATGTCCACGCTGCCCGGCTCCCACTGCGGCACCCGGTCGCGGTCCACACGGATGATCTGCGACGCCATGATCTCGCCCTGGCGGCCGCTGTAACGGCGGTAGCCGGCTTCCAGGGTCTGGCTGTCATCGATCCGCCAGGTGCCCTTGAGCAGCACCGAGTTGGACTTGGACGAGGTGTTGAAAACCTCGGTGTTGGGCGGATTCAGCGGTGCCAGCGTGCGCCGGGTCTGCGGGAAATCGTCGTAACCGTGTTTGCCCGCGTAGTAGTTGCCGGTGTCGCGCCAGGCGTAGGCGGCGACCAGGTCGAACCGGTCCCAGTGCTTGGCACCGGCAATGTTGAAGAACTGCCCGCCCAGGCTGTTGCGGTGGGTTCCCGGCGTGCCGCCGTAGGCCGGCAGGTCACGCGCGCTGCCGTTGGACACGCCGCTGCGCACGCGCACGCCGCTGTCCTGCCCGTCGCGCAGCACGTCGCCGGCGTTGAGCGTCTCCATGTCCACCACGCCGCCGATGCCGCCGGACGCGTTGGCGCCCAGGCTCGGGCCCTTGGTGACGGTGAGGCTGGAGATCAGGTCCGGGTCCAGGTAGGTGCGTTGCGACTGCCCGGCATACCCGCGATAGGTATCCATCGTGGACTGGCCGCCGTCGATGATCACCGGGATGCGGCTCTGCCCCTGGATGCCGCGGATGTTGAGGTCCAGGGCGTTGGCGCTGCGCGGGTCGCCTGCGGTGACACCCACCACACCCTTGACGATGTCGGCCGTGGAGGTGCCGCGGAAGCGCTCGATGGTGGCGCGCGGCACGAATACGCTCGAGCCGGTGGTGCGGTAGACATCCAGGGCGCGTTCGGCATCGCTGCCGGCATCCATCAGGTCGCCGGCCACGCGCAGTGTGTCGGTGAAGATCACGCCATCGGCCTGCGCGACGGGCGGCGCACGCTCCAGCGTCACCGCGCCGGGACCAACCTGCCGCACCACCAGCCCACTGCCCTGCAGCAACTGCGCCAGCGCGGCGTGGGCATCGAGCGAGCCGCTCACCGCCGTGGAGTTCACGCCTGCGGCGAGGGACGCCGGATAGGCGATCTGCACGCCCGACTGGCGCATGTAGCTGCGCAGCGCGTCGGCCAGCGATTGGGCGGGAATGTCGAAGCGATGCGCGGCGGCCATCACGCCGCTGTCAGCAGACTGGGCCAGTGCGGGCAGCGCGGTCAGCGACGCCAGGCCGGTGGCGAGCATCGCGATGCAGAGACGGGACGGGCGCGGAAGCCGGCCCGGTCGGGAAGTAAGTCGCATGATGAAACCTGTTGAAAAGGCGATGCCGTGGACACGGCGTCCCCGCACGGGGTGCGGGCGCTGCGACGTACGTGGCGGCGGCGGGTACGTTCGGGGGTAAGACGGATGGAAAAGGTGCTTCCCCAAGACCACTTCAGCGCGCCGCAGGCGCCACGATCGCCACGCCCATCGGCAGGCGCGTGATCTGCAGCCCGGCAGACACGGCCAAGGCATCCAGCGCCTGCTCGGGCTGGTCCACCCGCAGCGCGGCATTGACCGCCGGCAGCGCCGACAGGTCGCCACGCACGAAGGTGGGGCCGGCGCGATAGCGCGCGATCTGCGCCACGGCAGCGTCCACGTGGCTGGCATCCAGCAGCAGTTCCCCCTCGCGCCAGGCGGCGATCTGGTCCGGCGCCACATCACTGCGCCGCAGGACCGTGCCGCCGGGCGAGAAACCGGCGCGTTGCCCGGCCAGCAGGTAGGTCCAGCCGCCGTCGCCGGTTGCCGCGACCCGCACCTGGCCCTGCGAGACCTCGGTGTCGACGCCGTGGGGCGTGCGGGTCACCACGAACGCGGTCGCGATGTCTTCCACCACGCCGCCCTGGGCGGTGACCCGGAACGGCTGCGGGTGGCCGGGCGCGACCTCGAACCAGGCCTGCCCGCGCAGCAGGCGGATGGTGCGCTGCGCGTCGTCGTAATCCACGGCAATCGCCGACCCCGCATCCAGGACCGCGCGGCTGCCATCGGGCAATGCAACCGTGGCCACATCGGTGGTCGTCACGTAGTCGGCGCGCAGGCGCAGCCAGGCATCCGGTGCGACCCAGACCAGCGCCAATGCCGCCGCTGCAGCCATGGCGATGCGCGCCACACGACGACGCGGCCGCATCGGTTGTGCCGGCGCCTCACCCACGGCGCGCCATAGCTGGCGCTCGAATTCGAAGGCGCGCCGGTGCCCGGGGGCCGACAGCCAGCGTTCGAATTCCTGCATGCGCGGCTCATCCACCGCGCCGGACGCAAGCCATGCGATCCAGGCCTGCGCTTGTTCGGCGAGCAGGTCGGAATGAGGCGGCGATGGTGGTGGCGTTGTGATGTGCGGCGGGCTCATGGCTGGCGTGGCAGGGGCGGCGTCAGGCGTTGCGTGCCCACGCCAGTCGTCGCAGCGCGGCACGTACATGGTTTTCCACGGTGGTCACCGACACCCCCTGACGCCGGGCGATGTCCGCCTGGGTCAGCCCCTGGAGCCGGTTGAGGCGGAAGATCGTGCGGGTGGGCTCGGGCAGATGATCGGCCGCGGTCAGTACCCGCTGCAGCGCATCCTGTGCCATCGCCTGCTCTTCCGTAGACAACACCTCATCCGGCCCCCACAGGTAGTGGTCGGCGAGCAGCCGCGCGCGGCGGCTGCGCTCCCGGCCATGGTCGGTGGCAAGGTTGGTGGCCAGACGGTACAGATAGGCGCGCGGGTTGTCGATTGCCACGCCGCCCTCCACGCCGCGCGCCTTGAACCAGATGGCCTGGATCACATCTTCGGCACTGCCATCGGTGCCCAGGATGCGCTGCACCAGGCGCAGCAGCGCCGGGCGTTCGCGGATCAGCAGTTCGGTCAAGAGGGATGCGTTGGACGACATGCGGTTGCGGCGGGCCGCGCCGGTCAAGCCTGGGAAGGGAGCCGCGGCATGTTACCCCTCAAATGAGAATGAGTCACGTTAAGGGGCGGGACGACGCACCGCGCGCAGCCGTCCGCTGCGCCCGCCACCGCAATAGAAGAGATCGCTGCCGTCAGACTCCAACCCGCTGACATGCATGTGCGCGGGCATGCGCAGCTGTTCCAGCACCCGCCCGCTGTCTGGATCCACACGGCGAACCTCGCTCTGCTCTCCATCATCGGTGCCGTGCCAGAGCTGGCCATCGACCCAGGTCACGCCGGTAACGAAGCGATCCGATTCAATGGAGCGCAGCACCCGGCCCGTCGCCGGGTCGACCTGGTGGATGCGACGCTCCCGGTACTGCCCCACCCACAGGCAGCCTTCGGCCCAGGCCATGCCCGAGTCGGTACCCGCGCCCGGCGCGGGAATCGAGGACAGCACCGCGCCGGTCTGCGGGTCGATCTTGTCGATGCGGGACCCGGCAATCTGGTAGAGGTGGGTGCCATCGAACGCGGTGCCGGCGTCACAGGGCACGGCAAGCGAACGTACCGGCTGGCCGTTGTCGGGGTCGATTGCCAGCAGCGCCGCGCCCGTGGCTGCCCACACCTGCCGGCCATCGAAGCTGACGCCATGGATGCACTCGGCGCCGGCAAAGGGCCCGTACTCGCGTACTACGTCCGCATCGCGCACGCGTGGCCCGGCGGAATCGGCAAGGGTTGCAGTTTTCATTGCAGGATCTCCTGGCACGTCCGGATGGGTGCCTGCGAAAGACACTAGTCGCCCGGCAGGGATACCGGGAGTAACAAGATTGTCGTGCATCCGGACAGCGGCGCCGCCCGCCATCGCTGTGTTCGCCCCTGCCCGTGCGCCCGCACCCGCCCAGTGGCTTCCAGCCCCGCCAGCGCGCGCTGCACCGTACGCTGGCTGGTGCCCAGCGCCAGGCCAAGTGCCGAGGTGGACCAGGCCGCGCCATCGGCCAGCAGTGCCGCCACCGCCGCCTGCTCGCCTTCGACCGGCGGCGCCAGCACCACTACGGCCTGCCCGGGCGCCGCCTGCAGCCGGTAACCCGTGGCGGTCGCGTCGATCTGCAACTGCCCCTGCACCAGTCCGCGCACCCGCCCGATATCCACCCGCAGCCGCGCCCGGTGCGTCTCGTCAGCATCGCGTGTGCGGAATACATCGGCGATCAGCGCGTCGCGGTCAACGCCATCGGGCCACGCCTCACCCAGCGCGCGCAGCAGCGCGAACGGTACGGGTCGCCGCGCCAGGGAACGCCAGCGGGCGCCCGCCCACACGCCGCGCCGGCACCCGTCGATCACGCAGCATGGCGATGCAAGCAGGTCCTGCACCGCCGCCAGATCCAGCAGGCGCTCGGCACCGCCGTCTGTACGGCGCGCGGCAGGCTGTGCCAGCTGATGGCGAGCCTGCGCGACCTCTGCCTGCAACGTCGCGATCCCGGACGCCTGCGCCGCCGCCGTTGCCGTGTCCAAGGCGGCGACGGCCCGTGGCATCTGCAGGGCGTGTGCGGCAAGTGCCGCGTCCGTCAGTGCAGCCATGGCCGCCAGCGCCGGCGTCAGCGCGCGTCCCTGCAGGTTCTGCAATGCATCGGCCGCCTGTTGCCGCCGCCCCAGCAACAGCCACCGGCGCGCCAGAATCAACCACGCCTGCAACGCATTGTGAGGATCGGCACGCGCTTCCAGCGCCTCGGCCGCTGCCAGCAGCGGCGTGCTGGAACCGGCCAGATCGCGTAGTGCCAAGGCCACTTCCGCCTCTGCCACCACGCAGCGTGCCCGTGCCAGCACTTCCTCCACCCCGAAGCCGCGCCAGGCCAGCCGAAGCAGCTCACGGGCCCGTTCCAGCTCACCCAGCTGGGCCATGGCCACGCCGCGCAGTGCCAGCGCCGGGGGATCGGCACGCAATGCCACATTCCCCAGGGCGGTCAGGACATCGCCTGCGGCGAGGGCGCGTGCGGCGGCGGCAAGCAGTGAGTCCATGGGCGCAGCCTAGCGCAGGCACTCACCCGCGTCCGCGATCACGGTCTTGCGTTACCTCAGGACGGCGGCTGGTGCAGGGTGAGGCAGTCGCCCACCGCTTCGTAGACACTGGCATCGGCACCGGGAAGGCGCGCGAAGATCGCGTTTGGTCCGGCCAACGCGCTGAACAATGTCTCGATCGATGTTCCTGCCGGAATCGGCAGCCGACACAGCCAGGTGGGCTGCCGCGCCACGATGCGGCCGGTGTCTTCGTCAACCTCGACCTCGCTGGCGGCAAACGCCCAGCGGCACTCGCTGACCGTTCCGGTGGCACGCTCCACCGCGCAGCGCAGCCGGAAGGCTTCGATGTCGCTGAACTCGCCTTCGCAGAAGGTGTCGGCACAGACATCGTCGAACCCGCGTTCCAGCCGGCGACCGAGGTCATGGAACCTGTCCCAGTTGGCCTGCACCGTGGGGAAATCGACCAGGTCGATGTGGGTGGGTGCCGCAGCGGCCGGCGCCGGGGTGAGCGCAGCGGCCAGCAGTACCGGCAGCAACAGCAGTGACGTCTTGATCATCGAATGACTCCTTGAAGGTGGACAGCGGGCATCAGGGCAGGCAGGCCTGCAACGCGTCGAACATGGAACGACCCGATCCCGGGAGGGGGTTGAACAGGTGGCCCGAGCTGCCCGGCTGCCAGTCGATCGCGGCCAGGAAGGTGGTCACTGGCAGCCCGCGCGGCAACGGGACCGGGCAACGCCAGTGGCGGATGTCGGTTCGCAGGGCGCCGGTGCCGGGGTGGACGTGGTCGCGGCTGGCCGCGACCGGCAGCCGGCACTCCCGGATGCTGTCGGTGCGGGTATCAACGACGCAGCTGAGGCGCAGGAGGCGGTAGTTATCGTAGCCCCCCTCACAGAAGAAGTCCGGGCATATGTCATTGAATTCATAGATGATCCACCCATTGAAACCATGGAATGGACTATCGCCGAGCGGCTCACCGGGCCCCCGCCAGTCGGCCAGGTCGATGTAGCGCGGCGGCGCGGCCTGCACGGCGAGCGGCAACAGCGCGGCGGCACCGGCGACCAGGCAGCGGAGCATGAAATGGGTAGCAGGCATGGACGGCCTCGGGGTTCCAGGGGCTTCCACGGTGCGCCTGGGCCACGGCGGTGAGGATCAGCCACCACCGCGCTGGAGGGTCGGGAAGCGCCGCCGGACGGGGTCAGTGGCGGCCGGCCAGCACGGCGGGCGGCAAACGCATAAAATGGGAGGTCTTATCGCGCCATCCCCCCTCTCGGAGCACACCATGGGTCTGGAACTCGTCTCGCCCGGCAAGAACCCGCCGGAAGAAATCAACGTCATCATCGAGATCCCGAAGGACTCGGAGCCGGTCAAGTACGAAGTGGACAAGGAAACCGGCGCGATCTTCGTCGACCGCATCCTCTCCACCCCGATGCGCTACCCGTGCAACTACGGCTACGTGCCGAGCACTCTGTGCGGCGATGGCGATCCGGCCGACGTGCTGGTGGTGCTGCCGCTGCCGCTGGTGCCGGGTTCGGTGGTGCGCTGCCGTCCGGTGGGCGTGCTGAAAATGAGCGACGAAGCCGGCAGCGACGAGAAGATCCTGGCCGTGCCGATCTCCAAGGTGTTCAGCGGCTACGCGCACGTGGAAGACATCGAGCAGGTGTCCAAGCACTGGCTGGAGCGCATCGGCCACTTCTTCGAGCACTACAAGGACCTGGAGAAAGGCAAGTGGGTCAAGCTGGACGGCTGGGGCGGCGCCGCCGAAGCCAAGCAGATCCTGGTCGAAGCGCACCAGCGCTACCTCTCCAGCAACGCCTGAGTCTGAACCACCACGCTCCGGCGCCCGCCGCCGGAGCGATGGACATCACGTTTCTACAATGCGGCACATCACTCTTTGTGCCGGATTGGGTACATTGCGACTTCAACACCGTCCACGGTGCGTTTCACCGTGGTCACCCAGGGGACTGTGTCGTGCGTATTCTGCTAGTTGGGGACGAAGCCAGCCTGTCGGCTGAGCTGATGGATTTCATTGCCGATCTTGGGGAAGAGTGGCAGCCGATGACCGCGGCCGATGGCCAGTCGGCCATGACCATCGTGGCGTCCACGCCGATCGATGCGGTGATTGCCTGCCCTGTTCTGGCCGATCTCACGGCCACCACGCTGCTGGGCCAGATCCGGACGCTGCGTCCGGAGACGATCCGCATCGCGCTGGTGGATGCGGCCCAGGGCAACCGCCCGCCGCCGGCCCGCCTGATTGGCGTGGCCCACCGTTTCCTGCCGTTGCCATTGGCACCGGAAGTGCTGCTTGAGGCACTGACCAGCCTGGAAGAGCTGCGCGAACTGCTCGACAGCGCGCGCCTGCGCAGCGCCATCGGCCGCATCGAGAAGCTGCCCTCTCCGCCGCACCTGTACCTGAGCCTGACCCAGGCCCTGGAGCACGACGACGACACCGACACCGCCGATATAGCCAAGCTGGTCTCGGCCGACCCGGCCATCGCGGCGAAGGTGCTGCAACTGTCCAATTCGGCCTTCTTCAACAGCGGCCGCACCATTTCCGACCTGCGCAGCGCGGTGAACCGACTGGGTCTGGCGACCCTGCGCGACCTGGTGCTGGCCAGCGAAGTGTTCTCGGCTTCGCCGTTGTCCGGTGCCGAGCGCAATGCGCTGCAGCAGCGTGCGCTGCTCGCGTCACGACTGGCGGCCAAGCTGTTGCCCGAATCCAGCGCCGAACTGGGCGCCACCGCCGCGCTGCTGGCCGACATCGGCCTGCTGCTGCCGGGTGTGCGCAACGAACGCACCGAGGCTGAGAACGACGACCTGCGCCCGGGCCACAGCGAAGCCGGTGCCTACCTGCTCGGCCTGTGGGGCCTGCCGATGCCGATCATCGAAGCGGTGGCGTTCCACCTGCAGCCACAGCGCTCCAACACGCGCAGCTTCTGGGTGACCGGTGCGGTGCACGTGGCATTGGCGCTGGTCAACGGCGACCCGGTGGACGAAGAGTACCTGCAGCGTGCCGGCGTGCTGGCGAAGCTGCCGCAGTGGCGCGACCACGCCAACGGGTTGATGGGGTTGGCTACTGCGGACGCCTGAGGCGTCCTGCGAAAACCAACGGCCCGGCCAACGGCCGGCGCTACCGGAAAAGCCGACCTTGAAGGTCGGTTTTTTTTTGCCTGTCGGGCAAAGAAAGAGGGCGGACCTTGCGGTCCGCCCTCCGGGTGTTGCTACAGCAGTTCGATGGATCAGAACTTCTGGGTGTACTTCAGGTAGTAGAAACGACCGATGTCGAAGCCGCCGTAGTACGAGAAGCTCGAGTTCGGCTGGCTGTACATGACCGGGCCTTCGTGGTTGAACACGTTGTTCGCGCCGGCCGAGATGGTGGCATCCCACGGGGTGTTGTAACGCACCTGCAGGTCGTGGAACGTGTTCGAACCGGTGTTGCGCACCGGAATGGCCAGCGTGTACGCCGACTGGAAGCTCGGGTTGTTGCACTCCGGGCCGCCGTCGATGTCGTACGCGCACTCTTCCTTCAGGCCGGAGTAGTAACGCACGCCCCAGTTGACGCCGAAGTTGCCGTAGCTCCAATCGACATTAAGGTTCGAGCGGACGCGGAAGTTCGCACCCCAGTCGCCCGTGCCCCAGCCGGTGTGCTGCTCGACGGCGGTCTGGTCTTCGTTGTCACGCTTGTACTCGAGGTAGTCCACATAGGTGGTCTTCCAGTCGATGAGGATGTTGCCGAAGGACAGTTCCGGCAGACGGTACTTGACGCCCAGGTCGTAGCCAGCAGTTTCCTGGTAGCCGCCGTTGATCAGCGTACGGGTCACGTCAACAACCTGGCCCGAATCGGCGTCACGCACGAAGCGGTTGCAGGCGTTGGCGTTGTTCAGCACGTAGCACTGGTTGAGGATCGAGGTGACCGACTCCGCTGCGATGACGTTGTTGATCCGGATCTTCCACCAGTCGAGGCTGATATCCAGGCCCTGCACGAAGTTCGGGCTGTAGACCAGGCCGACGGTCCAGGTCTTGGAGGTTTCCGGGGTCAGCTCTTCATTGGAGCCGGACAGGTACGCGTAGTTCGACTGCGCACCGGCGCCCGAGGCGTCAACACCGCCCGACGCTTCCTGACGGAAGTTGGCCGGCACGACAGCCGCGCAACGAGCCGCAACGTCGCCGTTGCGCACGGCTGCACCGAAGGTGGTGTCGCACGGATCGGTGTACTTGTCGAAGGTTTCCGAGGTGCCGCCGTACAGATCAGCCACGGTCGGCGCACGGAAGCCGGTCGCGTAGGTGCCACGGACCAGCAGGTCGTCGATCGGCTTCCACTTCAGGCCGAACTTGCTGTTGATCGTGTCGCCGAAGGTGTTGTAGTCCGAGTAACGGCCAGCCATGTCGACCGACAGTTCTTTGGCGAACGGCAGGTCAGCCAGGATCGGCACGTTCAGTTCGAGGTAGTACTCGTCCAGCTTGTAGCCGCCGGTGGTCGGCGCGCCGGCCAGATCGGTGCTCAGACCCGACTGCAGAAGGGCGTCCGGGCTGTAGTTGGCATCCTCTTCACGGTGCTCGTAGCCGGTTGCGAACGACAGGTCGCCCGCCGGCAGGGTCACGATGGAGCCGCTCAGGTTGGCGCTGTACACCTTGCTGGTGGTAACCGAGGTGTCGTGGCTCGGCAGGAACAGGTAGTTCCGCAGTGCCTCGTTGTCCAGCGAACCCTGGCCTGCGGTGCCGTACGGCAGCAGCGGGTTCCACGGGGTGCAGCCAGCGATCGGGGCGGCGGCCGAACCGCACTGAGCCACGCCATTGGCATCGATGTACGACGCACCCACGGCGTTCTGCACATTCGGAATGAACAGGTTGCCGGTGCCGGTCTTGACGCCCTTGTTCCGGTTGTAGACGTAGCCCACATCCCAGTCGAAGTACTTGTCAGCGAACTCGAACGACCCTTCCAGACCACCGCTGAAACGGAAGGTGTTCAGCTCGGACTTGGTCTGGCGCGGCATTTCCCAGGTACGACGCATGAAATTGACGTCGGTATCCAGCGGGTTGAAGACGCTGTCGGCCGACAGCGGGGTGTCATACGCGACCGAACGGTACGGATAACCGGCGATCTGCTGCAGTGCTTCGCGCTCGGTGTACAGAACGCTGGCGGTACCGCGGATGCTGTCGGTGAAGTCGAACTGACCGTTGCTGAAGACCGAGCGACGCTTGATACCGGTCGACAGGAACATCTGCTGCGACGGATTCGACAGGTCGGCGTTGGTCAGCCCGTGGTAATCGGCAAAGTTGGTCGGATCGCCACCCGGATTCAGGGTGTAGTTGCCGCCCGGGGTGACCAGCACGCCGTTCTCGGTGATGGCACTCCAGCCGTTGGAGTTGTCGTCGGTCGGAGTCGGATGACGGTAACCGTTGGCGGAGGCGCTGTAGCGGCGATCCTTGGCCAGGACCGGCTCTTCTTCGCTGTACTCGGCGCCGAAGGTCAGCGAACCGCGCTCACCGGTCTGGCCATAGACGAAGTTGTAGGTGGTCTTGTCGCCGTCGCCCTGGCCGTACTGGCCCTTGTAGAAGCTGGCTTCCAGACCGTCGAAGTTCTTGCGGGTGATGATGTTCACCACGCCGGCGATCGCGTCCGAGCCGTAGATGGCCGAAGCACCGTCGGTCAGGACTTCAATGCGCTCGACCACCGAGGTCGGAATCGACGCCAGGTCAGTGTAGCCGCCCGAGCTGACGCCCATGCGCTTGCCGTCCAGCAGTACCAGGGTACGTTCCGGACCCAGGTTGCGCAGGTCGACGTACTGGCCGCCCACTTCTTCGCCCGACGACAGTGCGTCGGCGCGGCTGATGGCCGGGGAGCCGGTGGCAGACAGGTTCTGCACGATATCGGCAACGCTGGTGAAGCCCTGCTTCTCGATGTCGGCACGCGTCAGCGCGATGACCGGCTGAGCGGTTTCCATGCTGGCCTGGCGGATGCGCGAGCCGGTGACCGAGATGCGATCCAGGTCAGTGGTGCCGGAGGCTGCTTCCTGTGCCGAGGCAAGGCTCGGCACGAGCGCCAGCGCAATGCTGGCCGGCAGAAGACCCAGCCGCACTGCGGGAGTACGAAAATTCATCAATCTCTCCAAGGTACGTTAGTAGCGTGTTAAACCGCCTCGGAAAGTTACGATTGCGTTACCGTTAATTATTTGCGCGATGCCACCGGACTCTTTGCCGACTTTGGCGGAAGCATTCCACCGGCCTGGCGGAAGCCCGACGCAGACTGCCCATAACGTGCGCGAAACGCCCGCGCGAAGCTGCAGCAGTTGTCGAATCCGCTGGCCGCGGCGACTTCGCCGATCATCATGTCGGTATCGCGCAGAAGGTCAGCAGCGCGCTCCAGGCGCAGGCGCGCCGACAGCGACTGCGGGCTTTCTTCGTACAGGCTCTGGAAGGTCTTGGACAGGTACCAGCTGGAGAAGTTGGTCAGCTCCGCCAGCTCGCCGATACGCACCACGCGGTGGCTGTTGCCTTCCAGGAACAGACGCGCGCGCTGCATGCGCCCGAACACCTGGCGCTTGCGGATGCGCGAACGTCCCGGGCAACGCTGTACGCCGGTGGCCAGCACGCGCTGAAGCGACGCCAGGTGCAGCAGCACCGGGCGCAGTGCCTGCGCCGGCTGACCGCTGGCCAGCGCATCGCGCCACAGCCGCAATGCCACGCGCAGTTCGCCGCGGCTCATGCTGCCACGGCCCGCATACAGGCTGCAGTCGGCCAGCTCACCCAACGCACGCAGCGCTTCGGGTGCCAGGCTCAGGCCGATGCACAGGCCATCGCGGCCGGCCTGGATCATCGGCTTGGATTCCTTCTCGAACGCGATCCATTCGCGCTGGCGCAGCCGGAACCTGCCCTCCTTCGACTCCACCCAGGCGCTGCCGCGCAGCTGCATCCACACGGTGAAGGTGGTGCCTGCGGTCTGCAGGCTGCCCAGCCGGGCCACGCCCAGGCAGGTGGGCAGCGGACCGTCGTCGACGATCTTGTCCAGGGAGAGCGATTGGCCGCGATCGGCCAGGGAAAGCTGACGCATGACGTGCACCGGTGTTTGCCATTACAGGGCAACCGTTTTGCCAAATCAGGCGGGCAGCGTCAGGAACGAACTACGAGATTGATCCGAATTCGACACGAGACCAACACGAAGGAAACACGATGCTTACTTTCCCTTCCAGAACAACGGGTTGGGGATGACCGAAAACACCGTCCGCGGCGGCTCCGGCAGCGTCATCACCCCGATGTCGGCGCCGTCGGCGACGGCCAGGGCCAGGTACAGCGCGCTGCCATCGGGCTGCGCACTGAATCCGTTGCCGGCGCTGAGCCGATCGGCATCCAGGCAGTACTCGGCGCCATCGGACGGCGTGTTGATCCGCGCGAAGACCGTCGCGCAGTCTGCGCGGGTGGAAAGATAGTCCAGGCTGCCGTCGCGGGCCACGGCCCAGGTGCGGTAGCGCCAGCGCGACGGCCGATCCTCACTGACCTGCTGGATGCTGGACGGATCCAAGCGCGCATCGGCTGACCAGAGTCCACCCGCAGACAGGCGGGTGAACAGGACACGTTGGTGCGCCGCGTCGAATCGCGCCTGCGATACGCCATCAATATGCGCCAGCAGTTTCCAGGGCGTGCTGCGCCGGTCGAACAATGAGAGGCGCATGCGCTCGTCCTCGTCACGCTCGACCACCAGCACGTGGTCGTTGTCGCCGGCGTACAGCGCCTGCAGCGGTTGTGCCACCGGTACCGGCAGCGCCACCACCTGTTCGTCGCGCGGCGATACTTCATAGATGACCGGCTGCGCCTGCGCGTCGCGGCCGGAGACCAGCAGATGCTTGCTGTCCGGCGACCAGTCTGCGGCCTGCCGGGTTTCCGGACGCAGGCCCTCGACCGGGCGCAGCGAATCCGGGCGCGACAGATCCGCCCACCACAGGCCGTAGTTGCCGGAACGGTCGGAGGTGAAGACCAGTTGCTGCCCATCGGGCGCCAGCATCGGCTGGCCATCGCGGCCGTTGGACGGGAACAGGCGTTCCGGTGTGCCCGGGCGTCCGTCCGTGACCGGCACCCGGAACAGGCCGAACTGCGCCTTGCGGTGCACGAAGGCCAGCATGTTGTTGTGCCGCGACAGCGCCGGCGACTGCGCGTCGTCGATGCCCACGTCACGCAGCGTGCGGGTGTCGGTATCCAGCTCGTACAGGCGCGCCTCGCTGTCCACGCGGCGGCCGAACACGATGTGGCGGCTGTCGCTGCGCCAGGCCCAGCCGCGGATCTCGGCCGAATCATTGGTGAGCTGCTCGGGCACCCCACCCTGCGCCGGCAGGCGCCACAGGTCACCGATCTGCGGATTGCGCACGAACACGATCCAACGCCCGTCCGGAGAGAAGCGCGGGGCGTAGTCGAAACTGTCCTCGGCCACCGTATAGTTCACCGGGCGCCACTGACCGCTGGCGATGTCCAGGACCCGGATGCCCCGGTACGCGTGGCGACCGGCGAGGGAGCCGAACACCAGGCCACGCCCGTCAGGGGTCCAATCGAAACTGAGCAGCTCGGTGCCGTCGCAGCGCGTCACGTGGCGGACCGCGCCGCCCGTGGCGCTGCCGATCAGCACCTCGCAGCTGCCGTCCGGGCCGACGCGGGCGAACGCGATCTCGCGGCCGTTGGGCGACCAGCTGGGAAAGCGATCCGAATGACCCGGCGGGGTATCGGCCAGCGCGCGTGCCGGCGAGTTGCCCGATGTCTGGACCTTGATGGTGCTGCCGGCGTGGCCATTGCCGTCGGCCTCATAGGCAACCTGCGAGCCATCCGGCGACACCGTGGGATAGGTTTCAAACCCTGCGGTAGCCGTGATCAGACGATACGGGCGCTGCGGGCTGCCCACCACCCGGCTGCCGTCGGCCAGCACGCCACTGCCTGCGGCGCCCTGGGCGGGGCGTTGCAGCAGCAGCGCCGTCATCACCAGCAGCGCAATGACCATGCCCAGCCCGATCGCCAGCAGAACGTAGCGGCGCATGCGCCGCCAGAGACTGCGTGGGCGCGGGGCAGGTGTGGCCGCCGCAAATTCTGCCGCCAGCGCATGGCGTTCGTCCTGGTTCGGGGCCGCGTCGACATCGACGTCCGCCTCCACCACGCCGGTTACCGGCTGCAGCAATCGATAGCCGGTCTTGGCGATGGTTTCGATATAGGCCGTACCGGCCTCGTCGTCGCGTGAGAACGCCTTGCGCAGCTGCGTGATGGCCTGGGTGAGCACATCGTTGGTGGGCAGCGTGTCCGGCCAGACTTCGGCGAACAACTCGTCGCGGGTCACCACGGCGCCGGGGACGCGCATCAACACCTTCAACACGCCCAACGCCTTGGGAGTAAGCCGACGCGGACGACGCGCACCGTCCACCGCTACCTCACGCGATGACAGCGTCAGGGTGCACTCTCCGATCCGGAGGCGGTCAGCAAGGGGTGTCACACTTTCTATGAGGGACATTCCGGTGAAACAGCAACTTCAGGTGCGCGGGATCCGTCCAACCGCTGGACAAACCAACCGCCAAATTATGCAAACAGCATCAGCGCAACGCGCAAATTCTGCCAATGCTGATAAGCCTAGCCTATAGCGGTTAAACCGCGCCTGTGCGCCGGGACAACATCAGGCCCTCTCTCGCCGACGAATCCACATAAACTGCTTCACTATTCGCGCCCTTTGGCGCGAATTTTTTATCTGCGATTCAGAATAACTTTATCTTCGATTCAGTTTCGCGCATTGCGGATCATCGTCAGTCCGACCAGTCGCGACACCACCAGCGCCACGTACATCACGCCTGCGAACTGTTCCAGCATGACCAGCGCGCGTGCCTGCGGATGCACCGGCACGACGTCGCTCAGGCCTACCCCCGAAAGTAAGCTGAAGCTGAGATAAAGCAGCTCCATCCAGGTGCGCAGTTCGTTTTCGCTGGTCGCCACGAAACTGCCGGGATACCACTGCTGGCAGACGGCGAACGCGAAGGCGAACGCCCACGCCAGCAATGTGAAGGTGGCACCGGCCGCGAACAGTTCGTCGCGGGTGACCTTGTGGTCCTGGAGCATGTACGCGATCAGGCTGCCGGCGGTGTAGAAGTACAGCAGGCATTCGAGCAGCTGTGCGGTGGTGACCAGGGCCGGGCGGCCCAGCACGGCCCCGGTGATGGAGAACACCACCGAGGGGATGGCCAGCACCAGCGCCACCCACATGCCCAGCGGGCTGCGCCGTACCACCCACAGCGCCAACCCGAGCACGGCGATGCCGAACGCACCGAACAGCGCGCGGCTGGCACCGGCCTCGTCCATGGCCGGGTACAGCAGCACGCCCAGCAGCTGCACGCCGAGCAGCCATGCCGACGGATGCCGGCGGGCGATGGCCAGCCATTTGGTGGTGCGTGCTATCGCCATCGTCCAGTCCCTGTCCCTGTATCGGTGCGCCGAAGCTTAACGGAGCCCGCACCGAGGCGGCATGACGGCCGCCCCGGCACCTGCGCTTGGCCAGTCACGACCCGTGGCGTCACGACCAACGGTCGTGACCTACCCCGGTTGGTAGACCTCGGCGCCGAGTTCGCGGAACTGCGTGGACTTCTCGGCCATGCCGGCCGCCAGCGCCGCCTGCGCGTCCAGCCCCTGCCCCGCCGCATAGTCGCGCACGTCCTGGGTGATCTTCATCGAACAGAAGTGCGGCCCGCACATCGAGCAGAAGTGGGCGAGCTTGTGCGCGTCCTTGGGCAGGGTTTCATCATGGAACTCCTTCGCCTTCTCTGGATCCAGCCCGAGGTGGAACTGGTCTTCCCAGCGGAACTCGAAGCGGGCCTTGCTCAAGGCGTTGTCGCGCACCTGCGCGCCGGGATGGCCCTTGGCGAGGTCGGCGGCATGTGCGGCGATGCGGTAGGCCATGATCCCGTCGCGCACATCCTGGCGGTTGGGCAGGCCGAGGTGTTCCTTGGGCGTGACGTAGCAGAGCATGGCCGTCCCGAACCAGCCGATCATGGCCGCGCCGATCGCGCTGGTGATGTGGTCGTAGCCCGGCGCGATGTCGGTGGTGAGCGGCCCCAGCGTGTAGAACGGCGCTTCACCGCATTCGTGCAGCTGCTTGTCCATGTTCTCCTTGATGAGCTGCATCGGCACATGGCCGGGACCCTCGATCATGGTCTGCACATCGTGCTTCCAGGCGATCTTCGTCAAGTCGCCCAGCGCTTCGAGCTCACCGAACTGGGCGGCATCGTTGGCATCGGCGATGCACCCCGGGCGAAGGCCGTCGCCGAGCGAGAAGGTCACGTCGTACGCCTTCATGATCTCGCAGATGTCCTCGAAGTGCGTATAGAGGAAATTCTCGCGATGGTGGGCGAGGCACCACTTGGCCATGATCGAGCCGCCGCGCGAGACGATGCCGGTGACGCGCTTTGCGGTCAGCGGCACATGGCGCAGCAGCACACCGGCATGGATGGTGAAGTAATCCACGCCCTGTTCGGCCTGTTCGATCAGGGTGTCGCGGAAGATCGCCCAGCTCAGTTCCTCGGCGCGGCCGTCCACTTTCTCCAGTGCCTGGTAGATCGGCACCGTGCCGATGGCCACCGGCGAATTGCGCACGATCCATTCACGGGTTTCATGGATGTGCTTGCCCGTGGACAGGTCCATCACCGTGTCGCCGCCCCAGCGGATGGCCCACACCAGTTTCTCCACCTCTTCGGCGATGCCGGAGGAAACCGCGCTGTTGCCGATGTTGGCGTTGATCTTGGTCAGGAAGTTGCGGCCGATGATCATCGGCTCACTTTCCGGGTGGTTGATGTTGTTGGGCAGCACCGCACGCCCACGTGCGATTTCAGAGCGCACGAATTCCGGCGTGATCAGCGCGGGAATGGCGGCGCCGAACGATTGCCCGGGGTGCTGCATCAGCAGCGCGGTGTCGCGGATCTCCTGCAGGCGCTGGTTCTCGCGTATCGCCACGAACTCCATTTCGGGGGTGATGATGCCGCGCCGCGCGTAGTGCATCTGGGTCACGTTGGCGCCACCGACGGCGCGCCGCGGCTGCAGGCGTGCCGGGAAACGCACCGCATCCAGGCGCGGGTCATCTTCCCGCGAGCGGCCGAACGCCGAGCTCAGCCCATCCAGTAATTCGGTATCACCACGCTCGGCGATCCATGCCGCACGCAGGGCCGGCAGGCCGCTGGACAGATCAATACGGGCCTCCGGGTCGGTGTAGGGGCCGGAGGTGTCATAGACGGTGACCGGTGCGTTCTCCTCGCCGCCGAACAGGGTCGGGGTGCGGGTCAGCGGGATTTCGCGCATCGGCACCTGCAGGTCGCTGCGCGAGCCCTGCACGTGGATCTTGCGCGACCCGGGAATCGGCCGGGTGACGGACGTGGAGAGTTGTTGGGCCTGTTGCTGCAGGGCAGAGAGCTGTGCGTTCATCGGGCATCGTCCTAATTTCACGGGCAGGGACGAAGCGGCGGCGCACGGCAGACGGATCGCGCACGTGGATCGGGCACGGAGAGCCCGGGGCGCAATGCATCGGCAACGGCGAAGCTTCCCTACGCCGGTATCAACCGGATCAGGTTCGAAGGGACTGTCTCAACCTTGGCCATGTGGCCGCGGTACCCCCGCTTCGGGGCGGATTAAAGCACACCCACGGCCGATGTGCGCCGTCCCGCGCCGCCGATGGCGTAACGTGAACGGGGTGGTCATGTCGCATTGGCTAGACTGCCGCGCAGCGACACCGCTGTTCCGCTGTCCGCTGTGTCCGGCTCGACCGGCCCGAATCACGCCAGTCGTTGCCGTCGTGCCGCTGGAGACCGCGAGCCCCGGCTCGTCCCCCGTACGGAGACACGCCTGCATGGTGTTCCGACTTTCGATTGCACTGGTCCTGTTGCTGGTGCTGGTGGCCGGCGTCGCGCCGGGCCCCTTCAATGCCGTGGTCCAGAGCGGCCTGGTGCACATCATCCGCAGCACCGGCTGGCTGTACCTGCTGGTGGTGTTCATCACCCTGTCGTTCCTGCTCTATCTGGCCTTCGGTCGGCTGGGCTCGCTGCGCATCGGCGGCGAAGACGCCGAGCCGGAGTTCTCGAACGCCAGCTGGATGTCGATGCTGTTCGCCGCCGGCATGGGCATCGGCCTGGTGTTCTGGGGTGCGGCCGAACCGGTCTCGCACTTCGTCACCCCACCCGAAGGCCTGCCGCCGCAGAGCATGGAAGCCGCGCGCGCGTCGATGCGGTACGCATTCTTCCATTGGGGCCTGCATCCGTGGGCGATCTACGCCCTGATCGGGCTGGCGATGGCATGGTTCCAGTTCAACCGCAACGGGCGCGGGCTGATCAGCGACCTGCTGCAGCCGCTGATCGGCGCGCACCACCGCGGCTGGATCGGCACAGTCGTGAACGTGGCCGCCGTGGTCGCCACCGCGATAGGCGTGGCCACCACGCTCGGCTTCGGCACGATCCAGATCGCCGCCGGCCTGGAGCGCGTCTTCGGTCTGCACGCGGGCGCCCCCTTGCAGCTGACCATCATCGCGGTGGCCTTCGTGCTGTACATGGCCTCCACCACCAGCGGCGTGCACCGCGGCATCAAGTGGCTGTCCAACTTCAACCTCGGGCTGGCCGCCGTGTTGCTGGCGCTGGTGCTGGTGCTGGGCCCCACCGGCTTCATCTTCGACACGTTCACCACCACGATCGGCGCCTATCTCAACCAGCTGGTGACCATGAGCCTGCGCATGTCGCCGTTCTCGGGCAGCACCTGGGTGGCCGACTGGACGATCTTCTACTGGGCCTGGTGGATTGCCTGGGCCCCGTTCGTGGGCTCGTTCATCGCACGCGTGTCGCGCGGCCGCAGCATCCGCGAGTTCGTGCTGGGCG
This sequence comes from Stenotrophomonas sp. KH_036_B, assembly GCF_057839485.1. NCBI lineage: Bacteria > Pseudomonadati > Pseudomonadota > Gammaproteobacteria > Lysobacterales > Lysobacteraceae > Stenotrophomonas > Stenotrophomonas sp. KH_036_B. Next base: position 3,571,227 of record NZ_CM174491.1, read on the forward strand.
TGGTGATCGCACCGAGCGTGCTGGGCTTCCTGTGGTTCTCCGTCTTCGGCGGCACCGCGTTGTGGTCGCAGATCTTCGGCCATGTCGACCTGGTGCAGGCCCTGGGCAACGGCTACGAGACCGTGCTGTTCACCATGTTCGACAGCCTGCCGATGCCCACCGTGCTCTCGGTGCTGGCGCTGGTGCTGCTGATGATCTTCTTCGTGACCTCGGCCGACTCGGCCGTGCTGGTACTCGCCAGCATGTCCACCGACGAAGCCGGCGACCCGCCGCTGTCGCGGAAGATCACCTGGGGCGTGGCCATCGCCCTGATCGCGGGCGCACTCCTGCTCGCCGGCGGCCTGGACGCGCTGCAGGGCATGATCACCATCGCCGCCCTGCCCTTCGCACTGTTGATGCTGGCGGTGATGTGGTCGCTGTACCGCGTGCTGGACATGGAATACCAGTTGCAGCGCCGCCGCGCCCAACGCGCGCGGCGGATGATGGATGCCTGGATCGAGCGTGAGATTGCCGCGCAGGAAGAAACGCGCGATGAGGCATCGCGGGCGGATGGTTAGCGCGTAGAAGCAGCGTTTCAGTTGCTACGTAGTGGGGCGGGCGGCGGGTAGCCACGCTCCGGGACACGCCGCAAGTACGTCCATGTAGGCTTGGCAAAAACATCCATGTTTTTGACAGTCCCTCCGGTGGCCACCCGCCGCCCGCCCCCGACAGATGGCCGCGTACGGTGGCAAAAGGCAGCCACGCAGGGCGTGGCTCTACGCGGTGTCGCTGGTAGGTTCGGTTCCCGAACGAACGCACGGAATGTTCCAACGTGCGGTAACGCATGAAGATGATCGGCACCGCCGTTGATCTACCGTGGCCACCAATACACCGTCGAGGGTCGGCGGGGGCGGGTTTGCGGGACCGTAGAAAACATGGATGTTTTCTACGAGCCCCCATGGACGGGTTTACGGCGTGTCCCGCAAACCCGCACCCGCCGGCCCAGCTCAGAGCACGATTGAACCAACGGCTGTTCGCCAAAATGCGTGACGCAGCCGGGCAGGGCCCGGCTCTACGCTGTTGATGCGTGAAGCAGCCGGGCAGGGCCCGGCTCTACGCTGTTGATGCGTGAAGCAGCCGGGCAGGGCCCGGCTCTACGACGGTCGATGAGTGAAGCAGCCGGGCATTGCCCGGCGATGCGGCGATCCAGGATCGCCGGTGATCAATAGCCCGCCGCCTGCCCATCCTTGCGGCTTTCCGAGGCGCCGTAATACACGCCGGTGTCCGGGTCGCGCATGATCGCCTGGTAGCCGCCGTAGGGACCGTCGGCAAACACCACGCGGTGGCCCTTGCGCATCAACGCGCGCACCGTTTCATACGGGTAGCCGGTTTCCAGATTCACCTCGCCACCGTCACTCATCGCGGTCGCCTGCCCGGTCGGCTCGGTCGACCCCTCGTGCTGGATGCGCGGCGCGTCGCCGGCCTCCTGCAGGTTCATGCCGAAGTCCACCAGGTTCATCACGATCTGCGCATGCCCCTGCGGCTGCATCGCACCACCCATCACACCAAAACTCATCCACGGCTTGCCATCCTTCGTGACGAAGCCAGGAATGATGGTCTGGAAGGGACGCTTGCCCGGCGCGTAGCCGTTGGGATGGTCCTTGCGCAGCACGAACATCTCCCCCCGATCCTGCAGGATGAAGCCCAGCCCCGGCGGCGCCATGCCGCTGCCCATGCCACGGTAGTTCGACTGGATCAGCGAGACCATCATCCCGTCCGCGTCGGCCACGGTCATGTAGATCGTGTCGCCCTCCTCCAGCTGCTTCGGCGTGCCCGGCTGCACCTCGCGCAACGCCTTGTCCATCGAGATCAGCGTGCGACGCTCCGCCGCGTACGCCTTCGAGACCAGCTTCGCCACCGGCGCCGGCTGGAAGGCCGGGTCGGTGTAGAACCGCGCGCGGTCGGCGAAGGCCAGCTTCTTGGCCTCCACGAACAGGTGCACGTGCTCGGGTGAGCCAAAGGCGATCTTCGAGAAATCGTAGCCCTCCAGCACATTGAGAATCTGCAGCGCCGCGATGCCCTGGCTGTTCGGCGGCAGCTCCCACACATCGTAGCCCCGGTAGTTGCTGCTGACCGGCTCCACCCACTCCCCATGGTGGCTGGCCATGTCGTCATAGCTCAGATAGCCGCCGTTGGTCTTGAAATACGTGCCGATGGTGCGCGCGATGTCGCCCTTGTAGAACGCATCGCGACCGCCCTGCGCGATCTGCTCCAGCGTGTTGGCCAGGTTCGGGTTCTTCCACAGCTCGCCCTTGCGCGGCGCGTGCCCATTGACCGTGAACTGCTCCTTGAAACCCGGGTACTGCGACAGCTTCGGCACCGAACGATCCCAGTAGTAAGCGATCACCTCCGCCACCGGATGCCCCTCGCGGGCGTAGCGGATCGCCGGTGCCAGGTTGTCGGCCATCGGTTTGCGGCCGAACCGGTCGTGCAGCGCGAACCAGCCGTCCACCGCGCCCGGTACCGACACCGGCAGCGGCCCCGTGGCCGGGATCTCCTTCAGGCCGCGGCGCTGGAACTCGGCCAGCGTCAGCGATTTCGGGGAACGGCCCGAGCCGTTGTAGCCGTACAGCTTCTGCGTCTTCGGGTCCCATACGATCGCGAACAGGTCGCCCCCGACCCCGTTTCCGGTGGGCTCCATCAGGCCCAGCGCCGCGTTGGCGGCGATCGCCGCATCCACGGCCGAGCCGCCGCCCTTCATCACGTCCAGCGCGATCTGCGTGGCGAGCGGCTGCGAGGTGGCCGCCATGGCGTGCGGCGCGATCACCTCCGAGCGGGTGGCGAAGCCCTGGCCGGTCACCCGGTCGGCGGCGGTGGACAGCGTGGGCAAGGCACACAGCAGGGCGGTGGCCAGCAGGGCGCGGGCAAAGGGTCGGGACACGGGGTCTTCCTGGAGGGTGGTAGCCCGTGGATGGTCGCCCCTTCGTTACACCGTGCACATCCGACAATGGTCATGCACGACAGGCAGAACGCCCTGAAATCCGCGCAGAAACCCTGCTTCAAAACTTGAATCGGGGTTCAGCCGAACGATTTCAGCCGCAACCATCGTTGTGCGACGGGGCTTTGCGCTGGATACAGGCGAAACTGTTGGAAAATGCGGTGCGACGGTTGACAGCGGCAAAACCGCTGTGGTTTTCTCGATCACATGTTGCAGCGCCACACGCCCATTCGCGAATCCATCGAGCACGCCGGTCCCGGCGCGGCCTCCATCCATTCGCTTCTCGTCCTCGTACTTATTACCCAACCAACAGGTGCGGGACGGACCGGCGTGTAAGTAGAACTGCCAGGTATCCATCAAAACCCGCACCCCGCCAGGTGCGGGTTTTTTCGTTTCAGAACCCTCCGATTCTTCCTCCAAAGGACCTCCCCCATGAGCACCAACGACCTGCCCCAGATCAAGATCGCTGTTGTCGGCTACGGCAGCCAGGGCCGCGCGCACGCACTCAACCTGCGTGAATCCGGCTTCGACGTCGTCATCGGACTGCGTCCGGGCGGTCCCACCGAGGTCAAGGCCCAGGCCGACGGCTTCACCGTGAAAGCGCCGGCCGACGCGGTGAAGGACGCCGACCTGGTCGCCGTGCTGACCCCGGACATGGTGCAGAAGAAGCTCTACGAAGACGTGCTGGCACCGAACATGAAACAGGGCGCGGTGCTGCTGTTCGCGCACGGCCTGAACGTGCACTTCAACATGATCGCCCCGCGCGATGACCTGGACGTGGTGCTGGTCGCGCCGAAGGGCCCGGGCGCACTGGTGCGCCGCGAGTACGAGATCGGCCGCGGCGTGCCGTGCATCTGGGCGGTCTACCAGGACCGCAGCGGCAAGGCCGCCGAGTATGCGCTGGCCTACGCCACCGGCCTGGGCGGTGCGCGTGCCAACCTGATCGAGACCACCTTCAAGGAAGAAACCGAAACCGACCTGTTCGGTGAGCAGGCCGTGCTGTGCGGCGGCGCCTCCGCGCTGGTCCAGGCCGGCTTCGAAACCCTGGTGGAAGCCGGTTACCAGCCGGAGATCGCGTACTACGAAGTCCTGCACGAACTGAAGCTGATCGTCGACCTGTTCTACGAAGGCGGCATCACCCGCATGCTGGAATTCATCTCCGAAACCGCCCAGTACGGCGACTACGTGAGCGGCCCGCGCGTGATCGATGCCGGCACCAAGGAGCGCATGAAGGCGGTACTGACCGACATCCAGGACGGCACCTTCACCAAGAACTGGGTGGCCGAATACGAAGCGGGCCTGCCGAACTACAACAAGTTCAAGCAGGCCGACCTGGAGCACCCGATCGAGAAGGTAGGCAAGGAACTGCGCGCCAAGATGGTCTGGTTGCAAGGTCAAGCCGCGTAACCGCGCGGCTCCCCCACCCGCTTTCGCAAAGGTCACCGCATGAACACCTCCGCACACAGCACCGCGCCCCGCAACGGCGCACGCTGGTTGACGCAGGCCCTGGAAGCCGAGGGCGTCGATACGCTGTTCGGCTATCCGGGCGGCACCATCATGCCTTTCTATGACGCCCTGGTGGATTCCGGGCTGAAGCACATCCTGGTACGCCACGAGCAGGGCGCCGCGCTGGCCGCCAACGGCTATGCCCGCGCCAGCGGCCGGGTCGGCGTCTGCGTGGCCACCTCCGGCCCGGGCGCCTCCAACCTGGTGACCGGCATCGCCGATGCGATGCTGGATTCGGTGCCCATGGTCTGCATCACCGGCCAGGTCGCCACCCCGCTGCTGGGCACCGACGCCTTCCAGGAACTGGACGTGTTCGGGCTGACCCTGCCCATCGTGAAACACAGCTGGCTGGTGCGTTCGGTCGATGACCTGCCGCGCGTGGTGCGCGAAGCCTTCCGCATCGCCCGCGAAGGCCGTCCCGGGCCGGTCCTGATCGACCTGCCCAAGGACGTACAGGTGGCCGATGCCTCGCACCTGCCGGTGCACGTGCCCGAGGCGGTGAATCCGCCGGTGGCACCGCAGGATGCCGCGCTGGCCGACGCCATCGCGGCCATCGCCAACGCCGAGAAGCCGGTGATCTATGCCGGTGGCGGCGTGGCGCTGGGCGATGCGGTGGAGGACTTCCGCGCCTTCGTCGACGCCAGTGCCATTCCCACCGTGCTGACCCTGCGCGGGCTGGGTGCACTGCCGCCCCAGCACCCGCACTACCTGGGCATGCTGGGCATGCACGGCACCCGCGCGGCCAACATGGCCGTGCAGGAAAGCGATCTGCTGGTGGTGGTGGGCGCGCGTTTCGACGACCGCGCCACCGGCAAGTTGAACGAGTTCGCGCCGTTCGCGCGCGTCATCCACATCGATGCCGACGCGTATGAGATCTCCAAGCTGCGCAGCGCCGACATCGCCGTGCCCGGCAACGTGGGCACCGCACTGCGTGCACTGACCGCCGCCGCGAGTGCCCACGCCAGCCAGGCTGCCTGGCGCAAGCGCTGCGCTGGCCATCGCGAACGCTTCACCGCGCGCTATGACGCACCGGGCAAGCACATCTACGCCCCGGCACTGCTGAAGCGGCTGAGCGAACTGGCCCCGTCCGACGCGATCATCGCCTGCGATGTCGGCCAGCATCAGATGTGGGTGGCCCAGCATTGCCGCTTCAACCACCCGCGCAACCACCTGACCAGCGGCGCGCTGGGCACCATGGGCTTCGGGCTGCCGGCCGCGATGGGCGCGCAGTTCGCCTGCCCCGACCGCACCGTGGTGCTGGTCTCGGGTGATGGCAGCTTCATGATGAACGTGCAGGAGCTGGTCACCATCGCCCGCTGCCGCCTGCCGGTGAAGATCGTGCTGCTGGACAACAGCTCGCTGGGCATGGTCCGTCAGTGGCAGGAACTGTTCTTTGCCGAGCGTTACAGCGAGATCGACCTGTCCGACAACCCGGACTTCGCCGCGCTGGCCAAGGTGTTCGGCATTCCGGCCACGCGCATCGACGCCCGCGACGATGTGGAGGGCGGCCTGGCCGCCCTGCTGGCCGAGCCCGGCCCGGCCCTGCTGCACGTGGCCATCGACGCGCGCGCCAACGTATGGCCGCTGGTGCCGCCCAACAACGCCAACAGCACCATGCTGGAAAGCAACCCTGCCCATCAGTCCCAGGAGTTCCCCAATGCAATACCGGCTTGACCTGGTGCTGGTTCCCGCCGAGGGCGCGCTGCTGCGCGTGATCGGCATGGCCGAACGCCGCGGCTTCGCGCCGCGCGCGATCGTCGGCGCACCCAATGCCGCTGATGAGGGCCGCTGGCACCTGCAGCTGGTCGTGGACAGCACCCGGCCGCCGGAGACGCTGTGCCGGCAGATCGAGAAGATCTATGACTGTGTTTCGGTGCGGATCAGTGCGCTGGAGCCCGGTGCTGGAGTAACCGTATGAACGCCCGCGCCGTGATTCCGGTGCCGGTACGGAGGGGTCTTCTTCCGGCGTGCCTGTGGGTCCGCGCAGCCACGCAGGGCGTGGCTCTACCCGGCGCGTGTTGGAGCGGCCATGCCGGCTAGCCGTGCCCCGCAGGAACCGGAGGTAGGCGATGTAAGCGTCGCCGACGTGCTGGCCGCGCAGGCGCGGCTGCGCCGTTTCCTGCCGCCCACGCCGCTGCATTACGCGGAGCGCTTCGGCACCTGGCTGAAGCTGGAAAACCTGCAGCGCACCGGTTCCTACAAGGTGCGCGGCGCATTGAACGCACTGCTGGCCGGGCGCGAACGCGGCGATGATCGCCCGGTGATCTGCGCCTCGGCCGGCAATCATGCCCAGGGCGTTGCCTGGGCCGCGTACCGACTGAACATTCCGGCGATCACGGTGATGCCGCATGGCGCGCCGGCCACCAAGATCGCAGGCGTGGCCCACTGGGGCGCCACCGTGCGCCAGCACGGCAACAGCTACGACGAGGCCTACGCCTTTGCACGTGCGTTGGCCGACCAGCACGGCTACCGCTTCCTGTCCGCCTTCGATGACCCCGACGTGATCGCCGGCCAAGGCACGTTGGGCATCGAACTGGCCGCGCATGCGCCGGACGTGGTGATCGTGCCGATCGGCGGCGGCGGACTGGCGTCGGGCGTCGCGCTCGCGCTGAAATCGCAGGGCGTGCGCATTGTCGGTGCGCAGGTCGAGGGCGTGGACTCCATGGCCCGCGCGATCCGCGGCGATGTCCGCGAGATCGCGCCCGTGCCCACGCTGGCCGATGGCGTAAAGGTGAAGATCCCCGGCTTCCTGACCCGCCGCCTGTGCAGCGCGCTGCTGGACGACGTGGTGATCGTGCGCGAAGCCGAACTGCGCGAGACCCTGGTGCGGCTGGCACTGGAGGAACACGTCATTGCCGAGGGCGCCGGTGCGCTGGCACTGGCCGCCGGCCGCCGCGTCGCCGGCAAGCGCAAGTGCGCCGTGGTCTCGGGCGGCAACATCGACGCGCTGGTGCTGGCCCAGCTGCTTGCCGACATCCGCCCGCGCGCCCCGCGCAAGCCACGCCGCCGCGCGAGCGAGCGCACACGGCCGCCGCTACCGACCGTACTCGCCCCTCTCCCGAATTCCTTACCCCTTCCTTCTTCCGCCATCCCATCCGACCTTGTTGTCGAGGAGACCTCCTGGTGACTACGCCCAACTCCCCCCGAATTCGAATTTTCGACACCACCCTGCGTGACGGCGAACAATCGCCGGGCTGCAGCATGAGCCCACAGCAGAAGTTGGTGATGGCGCGTGCGCTCGACGAACTGGGCGTGGACATCATCGAAACCGGCTTCCCGGCCAGCTCGCAGTCCGACCGCGATGCGATGGCGATGATCGGCCGCGAAGTCCGCCGGCCAACACTGGCGGTGCTGTCGCGCTGCCTGGCCGCCGACATCGAGACCTCGGCCAAGGCGCTGGAGGCCGCCGCCAACGCGCGCCTGCACGTGTTCCTGTCGACCAGCCCGCTGCACCGCGAGCACAAGCTGCGCATGAGCCGCGAGCAGGTGCTGGAGTCGGTGCACAAGCATGTCAGCCTGGCCCGCAGCTACATCGATGACGTGGAGTTCTCCGCCGAGGATGCCACCCGCACCGAGGAAGATTTCCTGGTCGAGGTGGCCCGCGTGGCCGTGGCCGCCGGCGCGACCACCATCAACCTGCCCGACACGGTCGGCTTCACCACCCCCGAAGAAATCCGCGGCATGTTCCAGCGGGTGATCGCCGGCGTGCCGGACAGCGACCGCATCATCTTCAGCGCCCACTGCCACAACGACCTGGGCCTGGCCGTGGCGAATTCGCTGGCCGCCATCGAAGGTGGCGCGCGCCAGGTGGAGTGCACCATCAATGGCATCGGCGAGCGTGCCGGCAACTGCTCGCTGGAAGAGCTGGCCATGGTGCTGAAGGTACGCAACGCCTTCTACGAGGAAGACACCCGCATCAACACCCCGCGCATCGTCTCCACCTCGCAGCTGCTGCAGCGCCTGGTCGGCATGCCGGTCCAGCGCAACAAGGCGATCGTGGGCGCCAATGCGTTCGCGCACGAATCGGGCATCCACCAGCACGGCATGCTGCGTCATCGCGGCACCTACGAAATCATGCGCCCGGAAGACGTGGGCTGGGAGAACTCGCAGATGGTGCTGGGCCGCCACAGCGGTCGCGCGGCGGTCGAAGCCCGCCTGCGTGCGCTGGGCTTCTGGCTCGAAGAGGACGAGCTGAAGCTGGTCTTCGAGCAGTTCAAGGCACTGTGCGAGCAGCAGCGGGTGGTCACCGACGCCGATCTGCAGGCGTTGATGCAGGGCAGCGCCACCCAGAACGGCTACCGCCTGGCGTCGATGACCATCAGCGATGTCGGCAGCCGCGCCAACGCGCTGGTGGAGCTGTCTGACCCGGACGGCAACCGCGTCGCCGAGACGTCGCAGGGCGATGGCCCGGTGGACGCCTTGTTCGGCGCCCTGTCCGCCGCCACCGGCGTGCAGCTGATGCTGGACAGCTACCACGTGCACAGCGTGGGCATCGGCGCCGATGCGCGCGGCGAAGCCAACCTGAGCGTGCGCCATGAGGGCGTGGAGTACGAAGGCACCGGCACCAGCCGCGACATCATCGAAGCCTCCGCGCTGGCCTGGCTGGACGTGGCCAACCGCCTGCTGCGCCAGCGCCAGGCCAGCACCGAACAACCCGCGGCCAGCGCCGCCGCCTGAGGAACCTGTCATGAGCGCCTTCGACAGTCTGGTGGGACAAGATCCATCCTGCTTGCCCACCACTTGCACAACCATGTGCGGCGCCGCCAATGAAGGCCAGCACTGGAACGCCCACGACTACGCGATCGACGCCGGCTTCGTGCCGGTGCTCGGGGGCGCCGCGGCGCGCCTGCTCGATCCGCAGCGCGGCGAGCGGATCCTCGACCTGGGCTGCGGCGATGGCGTGCTGAGTTTCGACCTGGCGCTCAGCGGCGCGCGCGTGACCGGCGTGGACAGCTCACCGGAGCTGATCGGCGGCGCCCGGGCGCGCGGCATCGATGCGCACCTGATGGATGCCCATGCCATGACCTTCGAGCGCCGCTTCGATGCGGTGTTCAGCAACGCCGCCCTGCACTGGATGCGCGAGCCGGACAAGGTCATCGATGGCGTGCGCCGCGCACTGCGCAGTGGCGGGCGCTTCGTCGCCGAGATGGGCGGCCAGGGCAACGTGGCCACCATCACCAGCGCGCTGCAGGCGGCCCTGTGCAGCAACGGCCATGCCCTTCCCGCGTTCCCGTGGTACTTCCCCTGCGCAGACGAATACGCAGACCGCCTGCGCGCGCACGGGTTCCAGGTGCGCTACATCGAGTGCCTGCCCCGCCCCACGGTGCTGCCCACCGGCATGCAGGGCTGGCTGCGTACGTTTGCCTCCCCCTTCCTGGCCGGACTGGACGCGCAGCAGCGCCAGCGCGTGCTCGACGACACGGTGGCGCTGCTGGCGCCGACCCAGCGCGATGCCCACGGCCAGTGGACCGCCGACTACGTGCGGCTGCGCTTCGATGCGCGGCTGCGCGCGTTCTGACCCGATCCGACGTATCGTCACATGAACCCTAGCAAGGCCATTCCATGACCCCAGCTCCCCGCACCCTGTACGACAAACTGTGGGATGCCCACGTCGTCGTGCCCGAATCGGACAGCGCGCCCGCCGTGCTGTACATCGACCTGCACCTGATCCACGAAGTGACCTCGCCACAGGCCTTCACCGAACTGCGCGAGCGCGGGCTCTCCCCGCGCCGGCCGGACCGGACCAAGGCCACGATGGATCACTCCACCCCCACCCTGCCGGCCGGTGCCGACGGCAAGCTGCCCTACGCCAGCGCCGCCTCCGAGGCCCAGGTGGACATGCTGGCGCGCAACTGCGCCGAGCACGGCATCGAATTGTTCGACCTGCAGTCGGCCAGCCGCGGCATCGTGCACGTGATCGCGCCCGAGCAGGGCTTCACCCAGCCGGGCATGACCATCGTCTGCGGCGACAGCCACACCTCCACCCATGGTGCGTTTGGTGCACTGGCCTTCGGCATCGGCACCAGCGAAGTCGGCCACGTGCTGGCCACGCAGTGCCTGCTGCAGCGCAAGGCGAAGACCATGGCGATCACCGTCGATGGCCGCCTGCCGCTGGGCGTGGGCGCCAAGGACGTGGTGCTGCACATCATCGGCGTGATCGGCGTGAACGGCGGCACCGGCCATGTGCTGGAATTCCGCGGCAGCGCGATCGAGGCGATGGACATGGAGCAGCGCATGACCCTGTGCAACATGTCGATCGAAGCCGGCGCGCGCGCCGGGATGGTCGCACCGGACCAGGTGACCTTCGACTGGGTGGCCAACACCCCGCGCGGCCCCAAGGGTGCCGAGTTCGACGCCGCCGTGGCGCAGTGGTCGCAGCTGCGCAGTGATGCGGGCGCGCGCTTCGACGTGGACGTGCACATCGACGCCGCCGACATCCGCCCCACCCTGACCTGGGGCACCCACCCGGGGACCGCCATCGCGGTGGATGCGCCGATCCCGGCCGCCAACGATGCGGCCGACCAGAAAGGCCTGGACTACATGCATTTCCATGCCGGCCAGACGTTGGCCGGTACGCCGGTGGACGTGGTGTTCGTCGGCTCCTGCACCAATGGGCGGTTGAGCGACATGCGCGAAGTGGCGCAGGTGCTGCAGGACCGAACGGTGGCGGCAGGCGTGCGCATGCTGGTGGTGCCGGGTTCGGAGATCGTCAAGCGCCAGGCCGAGGCCGAAGGCATCGACGTGATCGTGCGCGCGGCCGGTGCCGAGTGGCGCGAGCCGGGCTGCTCGATGTGCATTGCGATGAACGGCGACCTGGTCGCGCCGGGCCAGCTGGCGGTGAGCACCAGCAACCGCAACTTCGAGGGCCGCCAGGGCCCAGGTTCGCGCACCCTGCTGGCTTCGCCGATGACCGCCGCATGGGCGGCGGTGAACGGCCGCGTGGCCGATCCGCGTGAACTGTACGCCGCCCAGGAGGTGGCCTGATGCCCGGCTTCCGTACCCTGAGCTCGACCAGCGTGGTGCTGCGCGAGACCAACATCGATACCGACCAGATCATCCCGGCACGCTTCCTGTCCACCACCGAACGGGTAGGCCTGGGCAGGTTCGCCTTCAATGACTGGCGCTGGCAGGCCGATGGCACGCCGAACCCGGCGTTCGCCTTCAACCAGCCGCACAACGCCGGGCGCAGCATCCTGCTGGCCGGGCGCAACTTCGGCTGCGGCTCCTCGCGCGAACATGCGCCGTGGGCGCTGACCGACCTGGGCCTGCGCGCGATCGTGAGCAGCGAGATCGCCGACATCTTCCGCGGCAATTCGCTGAAGAACGGGCTGCTGCCCATCGTGCTGGCCGAGGCCGACGTGCAGGAGCTGATGCAGCGCCCGGACGACGTGCTGACCATCGACATCGCCGCGCGCGAGTTGCGCACCCCTGACGGTCGCGTGTATTCCTTCCCGCTGGACGGCTTCTCGCAGACCTGCCTGCTGGAAGGCGTTGATCAGCTGGGCTACCTGCTGGCCCGCACCCCTGACATCGAACGTTACGAGAGTGAACATGCACGCTGAGATTGTCGTACTGCCGGGTGACGGCATCGGTCCGGAAGTCGCCGCCGCCGCGGTGGCCGTGCTGGGCGCCGTCGCCACCCGTTTCGGCCACACCTTTGCGTTCCAGGAACACGACATCGGCGGCATCGCCATCGATCGCCACGGTGAGCCGCTCCCCGCCGCCACGCTCGATGCCTGCCGCGCGGCCGATGCGATCCTGCTCGGTGCGGTGGGCGGGCCGAAGTGGTCCGACCCGAATGCCAAGGTGCGCCCGGAACAGGGCCTGCTGGCGATCCGCAAGGCCCTGGGCCTGTACGCCAACCTGCGCCCGGTGCGTACCCACCCCGCCGCGCTGGGCGCCTCGCCGATCAAGGCCGAGCTGCTGGAAGGCGTGGACTTCGTGGTGGTGCGCGAACTGACCGGTGGCATCTACTTCGGCGAGAAGACCCGCACCGCCGACACCGCCAGCGACCTGTGCAGCTACAGCGTGGTCGAGATCGAGCGGGTGATGCGCAGTGCGTTCCGGCTGGCGCAGCAGCGGCGCGGCAAGGTTACCTCGGTGGACAAGGCCAACGTGCTGGAGACCTCGCGCCTGTGGCGTGACGTGGCAGCGCGGATCGGCCGCGAGGAGTTCCCGGAGGTCGCACTGGAGCACCAGCTGGTCGATTCAATGGCCATGCATCTGCTGGCCAAGCCGCGCGAGTACGACGTGATCGTGACCGAGAACATGTTCGGCGACATCCTCACCGACGAGGCCTCGATGCTGGCCGGTTCACTGGGCCTGCTGCCGTCGGCGTCGCTGGGTGCCCCTGGGGCGGTGGGGATCTACGAGCCGATCCATGGTTCGGCACCGGATATCGCGGGCAAGGGGATTGCCAATCCGTACGCCACGATCTTCAGCGCCGCGATGCTGCTGCGACATTCGTTGGGGTTGGAGGCGGAAGCCGCGGCGGTGGAAGCGGCCGTGCATGCGGCGTTGGATGATGGGGTGTTTACTGCGGACCTGGCTGCGAAGGGCCAGGCGGTGAGTACCACGCAGGCCACTGACGCGGTGCTGGCGCGATTGGGCTGACGTTCAAACGCCCTCGTTTGATCGTTTACGAGTGATGGGCCGGCGGGTGCGGGCCAAGGTAGAGCCACGCCATGCGTGGCTGCTCCGGCTTTTGATCACCGTCTCCGCCCACGACCATCTGTCTGGGGCGGCCGGCGGGCAGCCCCCGTAGGGACTGTCAAAAACATGGATGTTTTTGACAAGCCTCCATGGATGGATTCACGGCGTGTCCCGTAGGGGGCTGCCCGTCGGCCGCCCCTCCAGGAATGAATCAAGGCGCCGATGCTTCTTCGGCTTTGCCCGCTTCATCCGGTTTCACCCGGAACCACGCGGCATACAACGCCGGCAGGAACACCAGCGTCAGCACGGTGCCGACAATCAACCCGCCCATGATCGAGATCGCCATCGAGCCGTAGAACGCGCTGCGCGACAGCGGGATCATCGCCAGCACCGCCGCCAGCGCGGTCAGCACGATCGGACGGAAGCGGCGCACCGTCGCGTCGATGATCGCGTGCCAGCGGTCGTGGCCCGCATCGATGTCCTGCTGGATCTGGTCGATCAGGATCACCGAGTTACGCATGATCATGCCGGCCAGCGCGATCGTGCCCAGCAACGCCACGAACCCGAACGGCGCGCGGAACAGCAGCAGGAACAGCGTCGCACCGATGATGCCCAAGGGCGCCGTCACCAGCACCATCGCCGCGCGCGAGAAGCTGCGCAGCTGAAGCATCAGCAGCGTCGCCACCACGATCAGGAACAGCGGCATGCCGGCCTTGATCGAATCCTGGCCGCGCGCCGAGTCTTCCACCGTGCCACCGGTCTCCAGCAGGTAGCCCGACGGCAGCTGGGCCCGAATGCCTTCCAGCGTCGGCAGGATCTGCTGCACCACGTCCAACGGCTGCTTTTCATCGGCAATGTCGGCACGCACCGTCACTGTCGGCAGACGGTTGCGGTGCCAGATGATGCCGTCCTCGAACACGTACTCCAGGCGCGCCACCTGCGACAGCGTCACCGACGTGCCACTGGCCGTGGGAATGGCCAGGCTGCCCAGCATGTCCAGCCGGACGCGTTCATTGTCCGGCCCACGCAGCAGCATCTCGATCAGGCGGTTGCCCTCCCGGTACGTGCTCACGCTCATGCCCGACAGCGATGTGCCCAGCAGCTGGCTCACCTGCGCACTGCTCACGCCCAGCGCGCGCGCACGGTCCTGGTCGATCACCAGCCGCACCACCTTGCTCGGCTCGCTCCAGTCCAGGTTGACGTTCATCACGTGCGGGTTCTCGCGCACCTTGGCTTCCACCTGCCGGGCAATCGCCTGCACCTTCTCGACATGCTCGCCCGAGATGCGCATCTGCACCGGGTAGCCAACCGGCGGTCCGTTCTCCAGGCGGGTCACGCGCATCTGCACGTCCGGGAACTGCGGAATCACATCCTTCAGCAACCAGTCGCGCGTCGCCTCGCGTGCCTCCGCATTCTCCGTGAGCACCACGAACTGCGAGAAGTTGGTGGCCGGCAGCTGCTGGTCCAACGGCAGGTAGAAGCGCGGCGAACCGGTGCCCACGTAGGCCACGTAGTTGCTGATGCCCTCGCGGCCCTTGAGCAGCTTCTCCAGCTTGCCCGCCTGCGCCTGTGTGGCCTGCAGCGACGCGCCTTCGGCCAGCTCGATGTCCACCATCAGTTCCGGCCGGGTCGAATCCGGGAAGAACTGCTGCGGTACGAAGCGGAAGATCAGCAGCGAGAACACGAACAGCGCCGCGGTTGCCGCGATCACCCACCAGCGATGACGCAGGCAGGCATCCAGGAAGCGACGGAAGCGCGTGTAGAACGGGCGCTGGTAAGGATCGTGATCGTGCGCGTGCTCCTTCGGCGCGATCCAGCGCGACAGCGCCGGGTAGCGGTCCGCCCAGGCCAAGCGACGCGCGCGCCAGCGCCCGGCCAGACTCTCCGGCTTGGGCAGCTGCGGATTGAACAGGTCCGGCAGCATCTTGTCGCCGAGATAGGGAATGAACAGCACCGCGGCAATCCACGACACCACCAGCGCGATCGTCACCACCTGGAACAGCGAACGGGTGTATTCACCGGTGCTGGACGCGGCCGTGGCAATCGGCAGGAACCCGGCGGCGGTGATCAGCGTACCGGTCAGCATCGGGAATGCGGTCGATTCCCAGGCGAAGCTGGCCGCGCGCAGGCGGTCGTAGCCCTGCTCCATCTTGGTGGCCATCATTTCCACCGCGATGATCGCATCGTCCACCAGCAGGCCCAGCGCCAGCACCAGCGCGCCGAGCGAGATCTTGTGCAGGCCGATGCCGAAGTAATGCATGACGAAGAACGTCATCGCCAGCACCAGCGGAATGGTCACGCCCACCACCAGGCCGGTGCGCAGGCCCAGCGAGAAGAAACTGACCAGCAGCACGATCACCACCGCTTCGGTCAGCACCTGCACGAACTCGCCCACGGACTCTTCCACCGCGTGTGGCTGGTCGGAGACCTTGCGCAGCTGCATGCCGGCCGGCAGCGTCTTCTGCAGGCGTTCGAACTCCGCATCGAGCGTGCTGCCCAGCTTGAGGATGTCGCCGCCGTCCTTCATCGCCACGGCGATACCGATCGCGTCCTCGCCCATGAAGCGCATCTTCGGCGAGGAAGGGTCGGCGAAACCGCGCTTGATCTCAGCGATGTCGCCCAGGTGCACGGTGCGTTCGCCCGCCTGGATCGGGAAGCGGCGGATGTCGTCGATGCTCTGGAACTGGCCGGTCACGCGCAGCTGCACGCGGTCGGTCGGGGTCTCGAAGAAGCTGGTGGCGGCAATGGCGTTCTGGTCGGCCAGCGCCTGCTGCACCTGCTGCAGGGAGACGCCCAGGGTGGCCAGCTTGGTGTTGGACAGCTCGATCCAGACCTTCTCGTCCTGCAGGCCTTCCAGCTCGATCTTGCCCACGTCCGGCACCCGCTGCAGCTCCAGCTGGATGCGGTCGGCGTAGTCGCGCATCACCGCGTAGTCGAAGCCCTGCCCGGTCAAGGCGTAGATGTTGCCGAAGGTGTCGCCGAACTCGTCATTGAAGAACGGCCCGACGATCTCGCGCGGCAGGGTCGGCTTGATGTCGCCCACGCGCTTGCGCACCTGGTACCACAGGTCGGGAATTGCCTTGGAGCGCAGGCTGTCGCGGGCCACGAAGATCACCTGCGATTCGCCGGGGCGCGAGTACGAACGAATGAACTCGTACTGCCCGGTGTTCAACAGCGCCTTCTCGATCGGCTCGGTGACCTGGCGCGAGACCTGCTCGGCGGTGGCGCCGGGCCACATCGTGCGCACCACCATGACCTTGAAAGTAAACGGCGGATCCTCGGACTGGCCCAGGTGCTTGTACGACCACGCACCGATCACCGCGAAGGCGATCATGGCAAACAGCACCAGCGCGCGGTTGCCCAGCGCCCATTCGGAGAGATTGAAGCGGCGCACGGGGTCAGTGCCCCTTGCCGCTGGCAGCCGGCGCGGCGGCCGGCTTCAGCAGCGGCCGGTTCTGCCGGTCCACCGGCGTGACCGTCTGGCCCTCGCGCAGCAGGTGCCCGCCCGCAGCGACTACCCAGTCCTGCGCACCGACGCCGGACAGCACCGGCACGGCATCCGGCCCATAGGCGCCCACGGTCACCGGCGTGGCCTTGATCGCCCCGTTGGCCGGGTTGACCACCCACACGCTGGCCGTGCCGTTGGCGCCACGCAGCACCGACGCCAGCGGCAGCTGCAGGGTGCCGCTGCGGCCGGCGGCGGCGAACACGCGCGCGCTCTGGCCGAGCTCGACCTCCTTCACCGCGTCCGCCGACAGGCTCACCCGCGTGGCGTAGGTGCGGGCCTGCGCATCGGCGGCCGGCGCGATCTCGCGGATCGTGCCGTCCAGCATCTGGCCCGGCGTGTTCCACAGCTCCACCTGCACGGCCTGGCCCACCTGGTAATCGCGGATGTTGCTTTCCGGCAGCGCGATCAGCACTTCGCGTCCGCCGTCGGCGGCCAGGGTGAACACGGTCTGCCCGGCGCTGACGACCTGCCCGGCCTCGGCCTGGCGGCTGGCGATCACGCCATCGGCAGGCGCGCGCAGCTGCGCATAGCCGGCCTGGTTGCGGGCCACGGACAGATTGGCGCGGGCGGCATTGGCTTGGCCCTGGGCCGCCTTGAAGGCGGCGGTCTGCGCATCCAGCGTGGATCGGCTGACCAGTTGCTGCTCGGCCAGTGCGGCGTAGCGCTTCTGGTCATCGCGGGCGCGCACCAGGTCGGCTTCGGCCGCGGCCAGCTGCGCCTGCGACGCGCTTGCCTGCGATGCGAAGTCGGCCGCGTCCAGTTCGGCCAGCAGGTCGCCCTTGCGCACGCGCTGGCCGGCATCGACATGGCGCTTGACCAGGTTGCCACCTACCCGGAACGACAGCGGGCTTTCTTCGCGTGCCCGCACCTCGCCCGGATACGCCGCCACTTCCTGCCCGGCCACGGTGCCGGCCTGCACGACCAGTACCGGGATCGGCGCGGCCGGTTCGGCATCCGGTTTGCCACATGCCGCCAGCATCAACGCCAGCAGCCCACCGCCCATCCATCGCATGTTGTTCATGAGGTCCTGGACCTTGAGTACCTGGGGGAGCCGCACGGAAGAGACACTCTATTCCAGAACGGCCAATAGTGAACCAGCCGGTATAGTATAAATATCGAACCGATTGGTCTAGTATTGTTTCAATGATTGATCAGCCCCCTCCCGACGCCCCCTCCAAGCCCGCCGCCAAGGCTGCCGGACCCGGCCGGCCGAAGGATCTGGGCAAGCGCGCGGCCATCCTCGATGCGGCCAAGGCATTGTTCGTCGAACAGGGCTACAGCGGCGTCAGCATGGACAGCATCGCTGGCCAGGCGGGCGTATCAAAGCTGACTGTTTACAGCCATTTCGGCGATAAAGAGACTCTTTTCACCGAAGCTGTGAAGTCCACCTGCATCGAGATGCTGCCCGATGCGCTGTTCGTCACCGACGCCGACGGGGCGCTGCGCGAGCAGTTGCTGGGCATCGGCCGGGCGTTCTTCAACATGATCACCTCGCCGGCCGCCGTGGCCGTGCAGCGGGTGATGATGGCGCCGGACACCGACGACCGGATCCGCGAGATGTTCTGGCTGGCCGGGCCGCAGCGCACCAGCGACGCCCTGGCCGAGTTCCTGCGGGCCCGCACCGAGCGCGGGGAACTGGAGATCACCGACTTCCAGACCGCCGCCCTGCAGTTCTTCACCCTCATCAAAGGCGAGCTGCATACGCATATGATGTGCGGGCTGCGACCGGCCCCGGCCGAGTGCGACGCAGACGCCCACGTGGATGCCAGCGTCGCCTTCTTCCTGAGGGCGTACGCCACCCGCCACGGGCGGTGATAACAACATGAATGGACCGGAGGTCGCGGTGACTTCCGGCACTGCGACCCCGGCGCGACGGCAGCGATGCTCTCAGCGCGCCGCCGGCTCCCGGCACCGGTAAAATGGCCGGCCCACTGCGCTGGATTAGAACCTCATGACGATCGATTACGCCCACGCCCGCGAACTGATGGTTGAACAACAGATCCGTCCCTGGGACGTGCTGGAAATTCGCGTGCTCGATGTACTGGCACGTTTGCCGCGCGAGGCGTTCGTCGCCGACGCGAACCGCAACCTGGCCTACGCCGACATCGAACTGCCGCTCGGCAACGGGCAGAAGATGATGAAGCCGGTCGTCGAAGGCCGCACCCTGCAGGCGCTCAACCTGCAGGCCGGTGATGAAGTGCTGGAGATCGGTACCGGCAGCGGCTTCCTCAGCGCCTGCATGGGCGAGCTGGCACGCGAAGTGCTGAGCCTGGAAATCGATCCGGCGCTGGCCAGTGCCGCGCGTGCGCGCCTGGATGCCGCCGGCCTGGGCAACAACGTCCGCATTGAAACCGCCGATGCCTTGGCTTGGGACACCGAGCGCCGCTTCGATGCCATCTGCGTGACCGGCGCGGTGGACACCGTCCCGGCCCGCTTCACCCAGTGGCTGCGCCCGGGTGGCCGCCTGTTCGTGATTCGCGGCCGTTCGCCGGTCATGGAAGCAGTGCTGGTCAACGCCGACGGCAGCATCAGTGAATCCCTGTTTGAAACCGATATCGATTACCTGCGCGGTGCCGCGCCGGCACCCCAGTTCCAACTCTGAGTCCAAGGAAGCCGCAATGATCCGCCGATCCCTCGCTATTGCGCTGGCCGCCGCCCTGCTGCCGATGACCGCCTCTGCCGCCGACCTGCTGCAGGTCTACGAAATGGCGCGCAACGGCGATCCGCAGCTGTCCGCAGCAGAATCGACCCGTCTGTTCGACAAGGAAGGCGCCGTGCAGGCCCGTGCCGCACTGCTGCCGCAGATCAACGGCGAAGCCTCGTTGAACCGCAACCGCACCAATCCGAACCACGACGTGAGTTCGACCACGTATACGACCAAGAGCCGCAACTACGGCCTGTCCGGTTCGCAGACGCTGATCAACTTCACCCAGTTCGCCAACCTGCGTGCGCAGCGCGAGCTGAGCAAGGCGGCCGACTTCACCCTGGATTCGGCCAACGACGACCTGATCGTGCGCACCTCGGCGGCGTACTTCAACGTGCTGGTGGGCATCGAGTCGCTGTCGGCGGCGCAGACCAACGAAGCGGCGGCCAAGAAGCAGTTCGACTTCGCCGACAAGCGCCTGGAAGTGGGCCTGGCCCCGATCACCGACGTGCATGAAGCACGCGCCCAGTACGACCAGGCGCGCGCCAACACGATCATCGCGCAGAACACCCTGGCCGACGCCTACCAGGCGCTGACCGAACTCACCGGCCAGCCGATCAACGACCTGCGTGCGCTGCCGGCCGACTTCCGCCCGGAACTGCCGCCCAAGTACGCCACCGTCGACCAGCTGGTCAACGAGGCGGTCGCCCAGAACCCGGCGCTCAAGTCGCAGGAGCTGCAGGTGAGCGCCGCCGAAGCCAGTGTGTCGGCCGCCCGTGCCGGCCACTTGCCGACCCTGTCGCTGGGCGCTACTGCAGGCCGTTCGGCCAGCTGGGGCGATATCGTCGGCAGCGGTTCCAACTTCAGTCCCGACCAGCGCACCAACAGTGTGGGCCTGACCCTGAGCGTGCCGATCTTCTCGGGCGGCGCCACCCAGTCCGGCGTGCGCCAGGCCCTGGCCCAGCGCGACATCGCCCAGGACGGTTACGAGCAGCAGAAGCGCGCCCTCGACCGCAATACCCGCAACGCCTACCAGACCCTGGTGGCCGGCATCAGCGAAGTGGAAGCGCGCCGCCTGGCAGTGGTCTCGGCACAGAGCGCCTACGACGCCTCGCAGGTCGGCCTGGAAGTGGGTACGCGCACCGTGCTGGACGTGATCCAGAACCAGCGCATCCTGTTCTCGGCCCAGCTCGATTACGCCAACGCCCGTTACACCTTCCTGCAGAACCGCCTGCAGCTGGGCCAGGCGATCGGCACGCTGGACATCGCCGAACTGCAGGACATCAACCGCCTGCTGACCCAGCAGGCCGCCACGCCGAGCACCCAGGTCAATAACTGATCGGGGTGTAGGGCGGGAACGAAAAAGCCACCCAACCGGGTGGCTTTTTTGTGGGAGTTTTTCAACGACTGCGGCTCTATCCGACGTAGAGCCACGGCCTGCGTGGCTGCCTTTCCGTCAGGCACCGCCACGCCACGCAGGGCGTGGCTCTACCGCGTCGGGGCCGTCCGGTGGCCGGCGGGTCGTTCAATTCAGCGGCGGTGGCAATTGCGGGGCAATCAGCTCCACCGTGCGCTTCAACGCGCCACGGCCGTTGCTCACCAGCGCGCAGCCGGCGCTGGCCATGTCTTCGCGTGCGTCGGGATCGCGCAGCAGGGTAAGCAGTGCGTCGCCCACGCCCTGCACGTCCTCGGCAATCAGCACCGCACCGGCTTCGCGCATGCGCCGGGAAATCTCGGCGAAATTATGCAGGTGCGGGCCGGTCACCGTGGCGGTGCCCATCGCGGCCGGCTCGAGCAGGTTGTGGCCGCCGATCGGCTGCAGGCTGCCCCCGACGAACGCCACCTGCGCGCAGCCGTAGAACGCCATCAGTTCGCCCAGCGTGTCGATCACGAACACGTCGCTGTCGGCCTGCGGCCACTGCTGCTGGCGGCGGGTGCTGACCTTCCAGCCCTGCTCGCGCGCCAGCGCCTCAACGCGCGGGAAGCGCTCGGGATGGCGCGGTGCCCAGAGCAGCAGCAGCCCCGGAATTTCCTGGCGCAGGCGGCGGTGCAGGTCGATGGTGGCCTGCTCCTCGCCTTCATGCGTGCTGGCCGCGATCCATACCGGGCGCGTGCCAGGCACCGCCGCATGGAAGTGCGCGGTGAACTCGCGCACGTTGGGGGTGGCGATGTCGAATTTCAGGTTGCCCAGCGGCTGCACCTGTTCGGGCAATGCACCGAGCTGGATGAAGCGCTCGGCATCGTCGGCAGACTGCGCGGCCACACAGGTGACGGTGCGCAGCGTGCGCCCGATCAGCGGGCGCAGCAGGCGGTAACCGCGCAGCGAGCGGGCCGACAGCCGGGCGTTGAGGATGTACACCGGAATGCTGCGGTCGCGGCAGCCGAACAGCAGGTTGGGCCACAGCTCGGTTTCCAGGATCAACGCCAAGCTGGGCTTGAAGTGGCCCAGGAAGCGGCCGACGCTGCCCGGCACGTCGTACGGCAGGTAGACATGATCTACGGCCTCGCCCCACAGCGCGCGAACCCGTTCCGAGCCGGTCGGGGTGATGGTGGTGATCACCCAGCGGATATCCGGGCGCAGCTGCCGCAGCGCGTTCACCAGCGGCGCGGCCGCGTTCACTTCGCCCACCGACACCGCATGCAGCCACACCCGCGGCTGCGCGGTGGAATCGGGGTAGGAGGCATAGCGCTCGTCCCAGCGCTGGAAGTACTCGCGCACCCGAAAACCGCGCCAGACCAGGTGGTACACGGTGATTGGCAACAGCAGGTACAGCACGACCGAATACAGGCCGCGCAGGATCCATTCGACAGGGCTTTTACGCATGCGCAGAGGATACGGGAGCGGCCGCGGGAAAGACATGCAGGGCGCCCCGTCGGCCCGTCTGACGCACCGTTGGGGATGCATGTCTTAGAATCGGGGCATGTCAGACAACGCTTCCACCGCCACCCGCCCGTCGCTGCGCGATCCCCGCCACTGGCCGACGTTCGCCTTCATGCTGGGCGCCTTCGCGGTGGCCCGCCTGCCGTGGGGCCTGCAGCGCGCCCTGGGCCGGGGGGTGGGCACCGTCGCCTACCGGCTGGCCAGCAGCCGCCGCCGCGCCGCCGAGGTGAACCTCAAACTCTGCTTCCCGGAGAAGGACGACGCCTGGCGCCAGCGCCTGCTGCGCGACAGCTTCGACGCGCTGGGCGTTGGCATCTTCGAGTTCGCCCGTGCCTGGTGGGGCAGCATCGACAGCATCCGTCCGAAGGTGCAGATCGAGGGCCTGGAGCACCTGCACCGCATGCAGGCCGAGGGCCGCGGCGTGCTGCTGGTCTCCGGCCACTTCATGACCCTGGAAATGTGCGGGCGGTTGCTGTGCGACCACGTGGATCTGTCGGGCATGTACCGCAAGCACCGCAACCCCGTGTACGAGTGGGCGGTGAAGTTTGGCCGGTTGCGCTACGCCAAGGCGATGTACGCCAACGAGGACATCCGTGCGACCGTGCGGCACCTGAAGAAGGGCGGCTTCCTGTGGTACGCCCCGGACCAGGACATGCGCGGCAAGGACACGGTGTTCGTGCCGTTCTTCGGCCATACCGCCTCGACCATCACCGCCACCCACCAGTTGGCGCGCATGACCGGTTGTGCGGTGATTCCGTACTTCCACCGTCGCGAGGGTGGGAAGTACTTCCTCAAGATCGGCGCGCCGCTGGAGAACTTCCCCAGCGAAGACGTGGAAGCGGACACCGCGCGGGTCAACCAGGCGATCGAGGACATGGTCCGCGAGGCCCCGGACCAGTACCTGTGGATCCACCGCCGCTTCAAGCGCCAACCCGGCGGCCGCAGCGATTTCTATAAATGACGCCACGCCCTGCGCGTGGCTGGCACTCTCGTTTCCTGCCGTAGAGCCACGCCCTGCGTGGCTGGCCGCTCGATTCCTGCCGTAGAGCCACGCCCTGCGTGGCTGGCCGCTCGATTCCTGCCGTAGAGCCACGCCCTGCGTGGCTGGCCGCCTCGATTCCTGCCGTAGAGCCACGCCCTGCGTGGCTGGCCGCCTCGATTCCTGCCGTAGAGCCACGCCCTGCGTGGCTGGCCGCCTCGATTCCTGCCGTAGAGCCACGCCCTGCGTGGCTGGCCGCCTCGATTCCTGCCGTAGAGCCACGCCCTGCGTGGCTGTTCTTCGACGGGCAGGGCGCTCAGCCACGCAGGGCGTGGCTCTACCCGTTGGAATCAGCTTCGCGCTCAGCCACGCAGGGCGTGGCTCTACAGTTCCCAGCGCGTCCACGCGTAGGGGTATTCTCCGATGTTCTCGGCGAGCCCGGCGCGCAGCGGATTGGCGATGATGTACCGCGCCGCAAGCTCCAACGATTCATCGGTGCGCACGGCATGGTCGTAGTAGCCCAGCTGCCAAATTCTTCCGCTACCGAGCTTGCGGCTGCTGTACGACTTGAACACATTCATGCACGTGGCCAGCGTGCCGTGCCGCAGCTCCATCAGCCAATGCACGTGATCGGGCATGACCACCCACGCCAGCGAGTGGCTACGGCCACAACGTTCGACGTGGCGTAGTGCGTCGATTACGACCTGCGCGTTAACGGGATCATCAAACAACCGGTGTCGACCGTTCACGACAGTGGTGAGGATGTAAACGTAGCCGATTTCGGAAACGCGGCCATGGCGCAGGCGTGGGCTGGACATGGCACCACGATGAGGTCGCCGCCATGGGTACGGTATCGACGAACGCCGTGCCAACGCGTCAGCCGTTACCGCGTAGAGCCACGCCCTGCGTGGCTGTTCTTCGTCGGACATTCCGCCAGCCACGCAGGGCGTGGCTCTACAGCCCTTCGTCAGGCTTCGTCGCTGGCCAGCAGGCTGCCCGCATACAATGCGGCCAGCAGCAGGGTCAGGCCGCCCCAGAAGGTGGAATAGAACGCCAGGTGGGTATTGAACGGGAACACGGTGACCGCCAGCGCCAGCGCTGCCGGGCGCGCGCGGTCGCGGGCCGCCAGTGGCGCGAAGCGCCATGCGCGCCAGGCCTGGGCTGCCGCCGCCAGCCACAGCAGCAGACCGAGCACGCCGGTTTCCGCCAGGATTTCCAGCACGATCTGGTGCGCGTGCAGCGCCGGTCCCGCGCCCCACACCCCCGCCGACTCTGGTCGCGGGTTGCAGGCCGGGTAGGCATCGCGGAAGCCGCGCGCGCCCACGCCGTTGATCGGATGCTCCCGGATCATGCAGCCGGCAGCCGCCCATATCTGCGCGCGCCCCGACAACGCCTGGTTGACGCCATCGCTTTCGCCCTCCCACGCCATCGCGGTACGCGCAACGCGCTCGCGCACCTGCGACGAGCCCAGCGTCAGCGCCGTCATGGCCACCAGTGCCACCGCCAGGCAGGCCATCAACCCGCGTGCACCGAGCAGGCGCCAGCCGGAGAACGCCAACACCAGCGCGTACGTGATCCATGCCGCGCGTGAGCCGGCCAGCACCAGCACCACACCCAGCGCGGCAGCGACCAGCACCCAGCCCGCCTTGCCCAGCCGCTGCGCCGCGAAAAACAGCAGGAACGGCGACAGACTGGCCAGCACCTGGCCGAACTTGAGATTGCACGCGCCCAGCACGCCGCTCAGGCGGTCCGCCGCGGCCATTTCCGCAGGCGAGCACAGACCATGACCGCTGACGGCCCACTTCAGCTGGTCCATCGACCAGAACAGTGGGCTGGTGCCGAAGGCCGCCTGCGCCAATCCATCCACCGTCCATGCGGCGGTGATCACGGCAATCCCCTTCAGGGTCAGCGCACGCCGTTCCGGGGTGGCCACCGCAATGGCCACCAGCCACATGAAGGGCAGGTAGCGCAGGCCTGCGGCGGCCTTGCGCCACGCAGTGGCAGGATCGATCGCATCGAAGGCCGAAAACGCCTGCGGCAGCCAGTAGCCCAGGAACAGGATGCTGGTCAGCGCCCAGGCCGGGCTGCTGAGCATGCGCTGCTTGCCCTGCAGCCGCAGCTGCACCATGCGCGTGGCGGCATACAGCGCGCCCAGCACCAGCACGGTTTCGGCCAGGCCCGGCAGCGGCCACAGCGCCACGAAGGCGATCACCCACCACGGCGCCCAGCGGCCCGCGCGGAACGCTGGCGAACGGGGTGCCTTGAGCGGCTCAGCCAGCGAGGGAGGTATAGAGCTGGAGCGTGTCACGTTGCATTGCCTGCAGGGTGAACGGAATACGCGACGGAAGCGCGGGTGGCTGCGCCAGCAACTGCTGCGCACGCGCCAGCAGCGCATCGGCGTCACCCAAGGGTACCGCGCCGGACGGCTGCAGTTGCTCCAGCAGCTCGCCCACGCCGCCCTGGTTCCAGCCCAGTACAGGTCGACCGACCGACAGCGCCTCGATCACCGTACGGCCGAACGCCTCGGGCTTGTCGGACAGCTGCAGCACCAGGTCGCTGGCCGCGTAGGCCTCGGCGATGCGCGAGGTGGGTGGTGTCATCAACACCGCCTCGCCCACGCCCAATGCACGCGCCTTGGTTTCCAGCTCCTCCACATAGCGCTCGCGGCCCGGCTCGCGGGTGCCGGGCATCCACAGCCGTGCCGGGCGGCCCGTCGCATGCAGCCCCGCCAGCAGCGTCAGCGCATGGTGGTGGCCTTTCAGGCGGGTGCCACGCCCCGGCAGCAGCAGCAGCGGCGCCTCACCGGCCAGCTGCGGGTGCTGCGCAGCCACGGCCAGGCGCGGGCGACGGTCCTGCCGTCCCACCCGCGGGAACTGGGCGGTATCCACGCCGCGCGGAATCACCTGCAGACGCTCGGGCGGAACACTGGGGTAATGGCTGCGCACGAAGTCGCGCACGCAGTTGGAAACGCAGATCACCCGTTCGCCGCTGGTCATCACCGCGCTGTAGCGGCTGGGCGAATTCAGCCCATGCACGGTGGTCACCCAATGCGGGCGGGTGGCGGCAGGCAGGTTGCGTACGGCGTACAGCCCCAGCCAGGCCGGCAGGCGTGAACGCGCATGCACGATGTCCGCGCCGGTCTCGGCAAACAGGCTGCGCAGGGTGCGCACGTGGCGCAGCGTCCACAGCGACTTCCTGCCGATATCCAGCGTGAGGTGTTCGGCGCCACTGGCCAGCAGCGGCTCGACCAGGCGGCCGCCTGCCGACACCACGATGGCGCGGTGCCCGGCCGCGACCAGCGCGGCGGCAATCTCAAGGGTGGAGCGCTCCACGCCGCCGGAGTGCAGCGCCGGCAGCAGCTGCACCACGGTCAGTTGGCGCACGATCGGCCCGGTCCGCTCAGTCGGCCAGCACGAATACCGCGCCGCAGTACGGGCACGCGGCTTCGCAGTTGGGCTCGTCTTCGATCGGCAGGTACACGCGCGGGTGCGAGTTCCACAGCGCCATCTCCGGCGTCGGGCAGCTCAGCGGCAGGTCGCTGCGGTGCACGGTGTAACGCTTCTCGGCATTGGCAGGCGCGGTGGCGGTATGGCTCATGGCGTGGACACGGAATGGAATTGCGAGGGCCTCGATTCTAGCACCCGGGGCGTACGGCGCGACGTGGGCGGTTCGGCACGGGGCGCCCCCGCGAAAACGTCGATATACGATTTTCCCGGGTTTAGATCGAACTAATTTCACTTGCCAGACCCGCTCCGGGTGTTGCAGGATCGGGGCGTTCCGATCAAACACCCGATCGCATGGCCCGTCCCCCGCCGGACCTGCATCGCTTCGACTGCCCCCGCGGGCGGCCGGCGCGCTGCTGTCTGCCGAGGTCGCCGATGCGGGCTTCGCCTGCCGCCAGTCCCTTCCGGGAGATCCCTGCATGACCCAGCCGCACCCCCGCCCTGCCCGCCGCGCCCTGCTTCCGCTCGCGCTCGCCCTGGCCTGCTCGCCGGTCGCCCTGCCCGCCTTCGCGCAGGGCCTGCAGACCTCCTTCGAGCCCGGCGAACCGGCCCCGCAGGCCAGCAAGGGCGGCGTGCAGGTGAAGATCGGCAAAGGCCCCGAGGCGCCCTACGCGGCCAAGCCCGGGGTCGGCTACAGCGGGCTGCGCGCCCTGCACTACGCCAGCCCCGGCGGCACGGCCAGCACCCGCCTGTTCGCCACCGATGTGACCATCGATGCCGACACCACCCTGTCCTGGCTGGTGCTGCCTGAAATCGTCGGCGGCGACACCGTTGCCTCCACCTACGTCTCGCTGGACCTGGTGCTGGACGACGGTAGCCGCGTGTCGGCCAGTGCCGCGCGCGACCTGCACGGCATTGCGCTCGGCGCCACCGCGCAGGGCGATTCCAAGACCCTCTACCCGCAGCAGTGGGCGCACAAATCGGTGCGGCTGGGCGATGTTGCCGCGCTGCGCGGCCGCCGCGTGGTCGCTGTCGAGCTGGCTGTGGCCAGCGCCGCCAACGCCCCGGTGTCGGGCTGGATCGACGATGTGCGCCTGGACAGCCAGCCGCGCACCGCCCCTGCCCGCCCCTCCGACTGGGTGCTCACCACGCGTGGCACCCAGGCCAACGGCACCTTCTCGCGCGGCAACAACTTCCCCGCCACCGCAGTGCCGCACGGCTTCAACTTCTGGACCCCGGTAACCGATGCCGGCGCGCTGAACTGGCTGTACCGCTGGAACGAGCAGAACAACGCCGCCAACCGCCCGCAGCTGCAGGCACTGGCGCTGAGCCACCAGCCCAGCCCGTGGATGGGCGACCGCCAGACCTTCCAGGTGATGCCGTCGGCCAGCCGCGGCGTGCCGGACGCGGACCGCAGCAAGCGTGCGCTGTCGTTCTCGCGCGACAACGAAAGCGCGCGCCCGTACCGCTACGGGGTGCGCTTCGACAACGGCATTGCCGCCGCCATCGCGCCAACCGACCACGCCGCGCTGTTCCAGTTCGACTTCCCCAAGGACGGCGATGCCAACCTGCTGTTCGACAACGTCGACGCACGCGGCGGGATCACCCTGGATGCCGCCACGCAGACACTGTCGGGCTACACCGACACCCGCAGCGGCCTGTCCAACGGCGCCAGCCGCATGTACGTGGTGGCCAGCTTCGACAAGCCCTGGCGCAGCAGCGGCCGCATCACCACCGGTCGGCCCACCGGTTACATCAAGTTCGACCCGGGCAGCGACCGCCGCGTGACCATGCGCATCGCCACCTCGCTGATCTCCATCGAACAGGCACGCCACAACCTGGCGCTGGAGCTGGCGGCCGCCGACACGCTCGATACCGTTGCCGCACGCGCGCAGGACGCATGGGACCAGCGCCTGGCCCGCTTCGACATCGGCCAGGCCAGCGACGACCAGAAGACCACGCTGTATTCCAGCCTGTACCGCCTGTACCTGTACCCCAACTCCGGGCATGAAAACGCCGGCACCGCCGCCGCACCGGATTGGCGCTACGCCAGCCAGGCCAGCGCGGCCGAGGACAACACGGACGGCAGCGCCGTGCGCAGCTTCGCGCCGATCCGCGATGGCAAGGTATACGTCAACAACGGCTTCTGGGACACGTTCCGCACCACCTGGCCGGCGTACGCGCTGTTCACGCCGGACGATGCCGGCGCGCTGGTGCAGGGCTTCCTGGAGCAGTACCGCGCGGGCGGCTGGGTTGCACGCTGGTCCTCGCCGGGCTATGCCGACCTGATGGTGGGCACCAGCTCCGACGTCGCCTTCGCCGACGCCTACCTGAAGGGCATCAAAGGCTTTGATCCCGCCGAGGCCTACGACGCAGCGCTGAAGAACGCCACCGTCGTTCCGCCGGACCGTCATGTCGGCCGCAAGGGCATGGACCGTTCCACCTTCCGTGGCTACGCCAGCGCCGATGTGCACGAAGGCATGTCGTGGACGATGGAAGGCGCGCTCAACGACTTCGGCATCGCCAACATGGCGCAGGCACTCGCCAAGCGCGCAGACAGCCCCGCCGCCCGTGAGCGCTACACCACCGAAGCCGACTATTTCCGCGCCCGTGCGGGCACCTACGCCACGGTGTTCGATCCGGCCGCAGGCTTCTTCCAGGGCCGCCAGCAGGATGGCAGCTGGCGTGTGGACGCCAAGGACTACGACGCGCGCGTCTGGGGCCACGACTACACCGAATCCAACGGCTGGACGTTCGCCTTCACCGCCGCGCATGACGGCGAAGGCCTGGCCGGGCTGTATGGCGGACGCGCCAAGCTGGCTGAAAAGCTCGATACGTTCTTCAGCACGCCGGAAACCGCCGACCCGGCCTTCTCCGGGTCCTACGGCGGCACCATCCATGAGATGACCGAAGCGCGCGACGTGCGCATGGGCATGTACGCGCACAGCAACCAGCCCTCGCACCACATTCTCTGGATGTACCTGTACGCCGGGCAGCCGTGGAAGACCCAGCAGCACGTGCGTGAGATTCTCTCGCGCCTGTACGTGGGCAGCGAGATCGGCCAGGGCTATCCGGGCGATGAAGACAACGGCGAGACCTCGGCGTGGTACGTGCTGGCCTCGCTGGGCCTGTACCCGCTGCGGATGGGGTCGCCGGAGTACGCCATCGGCTCGCCCGCGTTCCGCCATGCCAAGGTGGAACTGCAGGGCGGCGCGGTGTTGACCGTCAACGCACCGGCGAACTCGGACCGCAATATCTACGTGCAGTCGCTGAAGATCAACGGCAAGCCGTGGACGAAGACCTGGGTGCCGCACGACGTGATCGCCAAGGGTGCAACGCTGGACTTCGAGATGGGCCCGGCACCGTCAACGTGGGGCACCGGCCCGGACGACGCGCCGCGCTCGTTGACCGCGCGTGGTGAGAAGCCCGCGATCCTGCATGACCTGCTGGGAAGCGGTGCGCGTGCGCAGCTGGACGATGGGCGCGCGTTGGCGGCATTGATCGATGACGATGCCGGCACCGTGGTGCCGTTCGGTGGCACCGGCAGCGTCGTGTTCAGCGGCGTGGCCGAAGGTGCGCCGGCGATGTACACGCTGACCAGCGGCAATGCGCCGATCCGGGGCGGCAAGTGGACGCTGGAGGCACGCAAGGCTGGCGGCAGCTGGACCACGCTGGACCAGCGCCGCGGGGAAACGTTCGAGTGGCAGCAGCAGACGCGCCCGTTCCGGATTGCGAAGCCGGGCCGTTATGCAGAGTACCGGTTGCGGATTGAAGGGCCGGGACGGATGCAGCTGGCCGAAGTGGAGTTGCTCGCGCAATAAGGTCGAATGACGACGTAGAGCCACGCCCTGCGTGGCTGTTCTTCGGTCAGGTCTACGCAAGCCACGCAGGGCGTGGCTCTACCCCGGTGGGGTTATGTGCAGCCACGCAGGGCGTGGCTCTACTCCGGTGGGGTTATGTGCAGCCACGCAGGGCGTGGCTCTACCCCGGTTGGGGTTATGTGCAGCCACGCAGGGCGTGGCTCTACTCCGGTGGGGTTATGTGCAGCCACGCAGGGCGTGGCTCTACCCCCGGTGGGGGCCGCATGCCCCCACCCGGGCGTTCCTCGCCGATCAGCGGGCGCCGATCAGCCCGGCATACAGCGCGAACAGCTGCTTGAAGTACCGCTTCGTGGGACGAGTGCGCATGGCGCGGTTTCCGAGGGGGGTGGGGAAGTGGTCGGGCCCAGGGTGGCGGGGTCCAGCGGACCACCGCCACGGCCGGGCCGCGTGGGGGTATTGGGCGCTTGGGAGGTTGCAGGCCGGTGACGCTGGGGCTGCGGTGATATGTCCGGTAGCGCCGGCCGTTGGCCGGCCTGCGGGGTCCTCAAACGCAAAAGGGATCGGTGCGGTGCACCGATCCCTTTTTCAATGTCGTCCGGCCAGCGACCGGTCGCTACGCATCCGCGTTTCGCGCTGCGAAACCGGACCGCACGTTATGCGGTCCGCAGCTTGAAGCAGTGAAGGCGTTACGCCTTCTCTGCTTCAAGCTGTTTGCGGATTTGCGCATCCACCGCCGCAATGGCGGTCATGTTGAGCACGCGGCGCGAGGTCGCGCTGGTGGTCAGGATGTGCGCCGGCTTGGCCACGCCCATCAGGATCGGACCGATCGCCACACCGTCGGTGAACACGCGCACCAGGTTGTAGGCGATGTTGGCCGCTTCCAGGTTCGGCAGCACGAACAGGTTGGCGCGGCCCTTCAGCGTGCTGTCGGGCAGCAGCTTGTGGCGCAGCGCTTCGTCCCACGCCGTGTCACCCTGCATTTCACCATCCACATTCAAACGCGGGTTGCGTTTGAGCAGCAGGTTGCGCACGGTGCGCATCTTCAGCGCGTCCTTGGAATCGTGGCTACCGAAGTTGGAGTGCGACAACAGCGCCACCTTCGGCTCGATTCCGAACAGCTTCATGCGGTAGGCCGCCTGCAGCGTGGCCTCGCAGATCTGTTCGGCGGTCGGGTCTTCCTGCACGTGGGTGTCCACGAAGAAGAACACGCCCTGCTGGTTGATCACGCCGGTCATGGCCGAGGTCGAGGTGACCTTCGATTCCAGCGGCAGCACGCTGCGCACGTAGCCCAGCTTCTTGTGGAAGCGGCCCACCACGCCGGTGAGCATGGCATCGGCTTCGCCGCGCGCCACCATCACCGCCGCGATCAGCGTCGGGCGCGAGCGCATCAGGTTCTTGGCCGCCGCCACCGTCACGCCGCGGCGGCCGGTGAGGTTGTGGTAGTACTGCCAGTACTCGTTGAAACGCGGGTCATCGTTGATGTTGGTCACGTCGAAATCGACGCCGGCCTTCATGCGCAGCCCCATGCGCTCGATGCGCGACTCGATCACGTCCGGGCGGCCAATCAGGATCGGCAGCGCCAGGCCTTCATCGACCACGTTCTGCACCGCGCGCAGCACCACTTCTTCTTCGCCTTCGGCATACACCACGCGCTGCTTGTCGGCGCGCGCTCGGTCGTACACCGGCTTCATCATCAGGCTGGTGCGGTAGACGAACTGGGCCAGCTTTTCGCGGTAGGCCCCCATGTCGGCGACCGGGCGCTCGGCCACGCCCGAATCCATCGCAGCCTGCGCCACGGCGGCCGACAGCTCCACCAGCAGGCGGCGGTCGAACGGACGCGGAATCAGGTAGTCACGGCCGAAGCTGGGCGTGTCATCGCCGTAGGCCGAACCCAGGTCGCTGGCTTCGCGGCGTGCCATCGCGGCGATCGCGTGCACGCAGGCGATCTTCATCTCTTCGTTGATCGCCGTGGCGCCCACGTCCAGCGCGCCGCGGAACAGGTAAGGGAAGCACAGCACGTTGTTGATCTGGTTCGGGTAGTCCGAACGACCCGTGCCGATCAATGCATCCGGGCGCACGCTGCGCGCCACTTCCGGCATGATTTCCGGCGTGGGGTTGGCCAGCGCGAAGATCACCGGATCCTTGGCCATGGTCTTGACCATGTCCGCAGTGAGGATGCCCGGGGCCGACAGGCCCAGGAAGATGTCCGCGCCGTCGACGATCTCGGCCAGCGTGCGCTTGTCGGTCTCGCGTGCGTAGCGGGCCTTTTCCGGGTCCAGGTCGGTGCGGCCCGTGTGGATCACACCGTCGCGGTCGAAGGCCAGGATGTTTTCCTTGCGCAGGCCCAGCGACACCAGCATGTTCACGCACGAGATGCCCGCCGCGCCCATGCCGGTGGTGGCCAGCTTCACGTCTTCGATCTTCTTGCCGGTGACCACCATGGCGTTGAGCACGGCGGCGCCCACGATGATCGCGGTGCCGTGCTGGTCGTCATGGAACACCGGAATGTTCATGCGCTCGCGCAGCTTGCGCTCGACGATGAAGCACTCCGGCGCCTTGATGTCTTCGAGGTTGATGCCGCCGAAGGTCGGCTCCAGCGAGGCGATGATGTCGACCAGCTTGTCCGGATCGTTCTCGTTGATCTCGATGTCGAACACATCGATACCGGCGAACTTCTGGAACAGCACGCCCTTGCCTTCCATCACCGGCTTGCCGGCCAGCGGGCCGATGTTGCCCAGCCCCAGCACGGCGGTGCCATTGGAAATGACCGCGACCAGGTTGCCGCGGGCGGTGAGCTCGCTGGCCTGCTGCGGGTCGGCCAGGATCGCTTCGCAGGCATGGGCCACGCCCGGCGAGTAGGCCAACGACAGGTCACGCTGGGTCAGCATCGGCTTGGTCGCCGTGACCTTGATCTTGCCCGGCGGCGACATGCGGTGGTAATCGAGTGCGGCCTGTTTGAAATCTTCGTTGGACATCGCTTTCTACAGATGAATGGGCGAGAGGAACAAGGGATCATACCCCCGTTGGCGTGGGTGGACCTGTCGCTACGCTGTCGCAATCATGCTGCAACCGCACATATCGAAGGCCGTGCGCAGGCGTATGCAACGCCAGACTGCCGGAACCCGATGACAGCCCGCATCACCAGAATACCCGTGAAAAAAGCCAGGGTCGTGCCACCCAAGGGGGAGCGGCACGACCCTGCAACACACACATCGGGGGGAGGGGCGTGGTCAGTGGGCGGGCAGCGGCGCGGTCAACGGCGAGGGCTGGTCGTCGGTGGCCAGCGGCGGCAGCTCGGCTTCACGGCCGTCCAGGGCCAGCGCCAGGCGGTCGCGGTCCAGCGCATTTTCCCAGCGCGAGACCACCACGGTGGCCACCGCGTTGCCGATGAAGTTGGTCAGCGAGCGGCATTCGCTCATGAAGCGGTCCACGCCCAGGATCAGCGCCATGCCAGCCACCGGCACGTCCGGCACCACCGCCAGGGTGGCGGCCAGCGTGATGAAGCCCGCACCGGTCACGCCCGCGGCGCCCTTGGAGCTCAGCATCGCCACCAGCAGCAGCGCGATCTGCTGGCCCAGGCTCAGGTCGATGTTGGTGGCCTGGGCGATGAACAGCGCGGCCAGGGTCATGTAGATGTTGGTGCCGTCCAGGTTGAACGAGTAGCCGGTCGGGACCACCAGCCCCACCACCGACTTGCTGCAGCCGGCCTTTTCCATCTTTTCCATCAGCGAAGGCAGCGCCGATTCCGAGGACGAGGTGCCCAGCACCAGCAGCAGCTCGGCCTTCAG
Organism: Stenotrophomonas sp. KH_036_B; assembly: GCF_057839485.1. NCBI lineage: Bacteria > Pseudomonadati > Pseudomonadota > Gammaproteobacteria > Lysobacterales > Lysobacteraceae > Stenotrophomonas > Stenotrophomonas sp. KH_036_B. Next base: position 3,605,426 of record NZ_CM174491.1, read on the forward strand.
GTAGCGGGCCAGCTTGAACACCGAGAACCCGCACAGGCGGCAGACCGCGCCCAGGATCACGGCCACGAACAGGAACGCGGTGATGTAGAAGGAGCCCACCAGCCAGGCCAGGTTGATCAGCGACCCCACCCCGTACTTGCCGATGGTGAAGGCGATGGCACCGAAGGCGCCGATGGGCGCGGCCTTCATCAGGATGTGGACCAGGCGGAACACCGGCGCGGTCAGCGCCTCCAGGAAGGTCAGCACCGGGCGGCCCTTTTCACCCACCAGGGCCAGCGAAATGCCGAACAGCACTGCCACGAACAGCACCTGCAGGATGTTGCCATCCACGAAGGCGCTCACCAGCGTGGCCGGGATGATGTCCATGACAAAGCCGGTGAGGGTCAGCTCGTGGGACTTCTCCACGTAGCTGTGCACCGCGGTCTGGTCCAGGTCGGCCGGGTTGATGTTCATGCCCGCGCCGGGCTGGACCACGTGCGCCACCACCATGCCCACGATCAGCGCCAGAGTGGAGAAGAACAGGAAGTAGGCCATCGACTTGGCGAACACCCGGCCCACCGTGCGCAGGTGGGTCATGCCGGCGATGCCGGTGACGATGGTCAGGAAGATGACCGGGGCGATGATCATCTTCACCAGCTTGATGAAGCCATCGCCCAGCGGCTTGAGCGATTCGGCGAAGGCCGGCTCGAAATGACCGAGGGTGGCGCCCAGGACGATCGCCACCACCACCTGGAAATACAGCTGGCGGTAGAACGGCAACGGCTTGGCCGCAAGGGGGGCAGCGGTGGGAACGTGCATGGGAAGCTCCGGCAGTGTCACGATGGATGCCGGCCGCGGACGGCGGCATCGGGCGAGGCCTTTTTACGCCCGGCGCACCGCTACGCAGATAACCTATTGGTACTAGCCCCCCGGTTCAGCCGGCGCCAGTACCTACACTGCAACGGCACCGCGCCCCCACGGCGGCGGGTTGCCGCGTCGTCCGGGCCCACGTGGCCCCACAGTTTTGCCGCACGCGGCCGTTGTTGTTCTGCCCCCTTATTGAAGCCAGCCCTGAACCCATGCGCCTGACCCCCCTGTTTATTGCCCTGACCGCCCTGACCGCCCCCGTGGCCGCCTCTGCCGCCGACTACGACTGGGACAACTGGCCGACCAAGGTCGCCTTCAGCGACGGCACCGAACTGGCCGCCACCGCCAACATCGCCTACGACCTGAACGACTTCTCCGGTGACAGCGGCATTGAAGATGCCGACGCCGTGCGCCGCAAGGAGTTCGGCGCGACCCTGAAGAAGAAGGGCGTGTACGACGCCATGGTCTATTACGACTTCCAGGCCGACACCTGGCTTGACGTTTTCGTCCGCTTCGAGAGCAAGGCCGTGTTCGGCAAGGACGTGGGCCGCTTCCGCTTCGGCTACATGAAGACCCCGGTCGGCTTGGATTCCAACACCTCGTCGCGCGCCGGCAGCTTCATGGAAACCGCCCTGCCCGTGCAGGCCTTCTACGCCGGCCGCCGCACCGGTGCCGAGTGGGTGCTGGAGCGCCCGCAGTACCTGATGCAGGTGGGCGCCTACGGCGGCAAGGACCTGCAGGGTGACAACCCGGGCACCACCCAGGCCGTGCGCGGCGTGTGGACCCCGGTGAAGGCACCGGGCGACGTGATCCACCTGGGCCTGGCCTATTCGCAGGAAAACCCGCGCGGCTACCGCGATGGCCGCGATGTGCACCATGAAGCCAGCGCCCGCCTGCGCGCGCGCCCGGAAGCCGGCCTGACCGACATCCGCCTGGTCGATTCCGGCGCCCTGGTCACCGCCGACCAGATCCGCCGCACCGGCCTGGAAGGCATCTACATCCATGGCCCGTTCTCGGTGCAGGCCGAAGCCCTGCGTGCCACCGTCACCCGTGACGGCAAGCCGGACTTCACCGGCGACGGCCAGTACGCCATGGCCAGCTGGATCGTCACCGGCGAATCGCGCCCGTACGCCGCCGGCGCGGTGGCCAACGTCAAGCCGGCACACGGCTATGGCGCGGTGGAACTGCTGGCCCGCTACAGCCGTATCGACCTGGACGATGGCGACGTGCTCGGCGGCCGCCAGCATGACTGGACCGTGGGTGCCAACTGGTACCTCACCAGCCACTTCAAGTTCCAGGCCAACTACGTCTGGGCCGACGCCAGCCGTCGCGGCGTACGCACCAAGCCGGAAATCTTCGAACTGCGCGCCCAGGTTCACTTCTGATCGGCAACGGCGGGTGCACGCCACGTGCACCCGCCGGCGCACCGTAAACTGACGCCATGTACCGCGTCTCCCGCTACCGCCCCCTGCTGTTGACCCTGCTGGTCATGGTGGGCGGCACGCTGCTGGCCGCCCTGGTGGCCGGCCGCTATGCACAACAGCGCGCCCTGGCTGCCGAAAGCACCCAGGTGCGCCGCCAGCTCGACCTGTACGCACAGACCCTGCAGCAGCGCATCGACCGTTTCGGCACCCTGCCCCAGGTATTGGCGCTGGACCCGGACCTGCAGCAGGCGCTGGGCCAACCGCTGGACGCGGGCGAACGGCAGCGGCTCAATCTCAAGCTGCAGCAGGCCAACAACGTCACCCGCGCCTCCACCCTGACCCTGATCGACCGCCATGGCGTTGCCGTGGCCGCCAGCAACTGGGACCAGCCCACCACCAACGTGGGCGAGGACTACAGCTACCGCCCGTACTTCCAGCAGGCCATGGCCAAGGGCAGCGGACGCTTCTACGGCATCGGCATGACCACCGCCGTGCCGGGCTACTTCCTGTCCCAGGCGATCCACGCCGCCGACGGCGAGCTGCTGGGCGTCATCGCCATCAAGATCGAACTGCGCGCCCTCGAACAGGAATGGCTGCAGAGCACCGACATCGTGCTGGCCAGCGATGCCCACGACGTGGTGTTCCTGGCCAACGGCGATGCGTGGCGCTACCGCCTGCTGCGTCCGCTGGCACCGGCCGAACGCACTGAGATGCTGGCCACCCGCCAGTACGCCGACCGCTCGCTGCAGCCCCTGCAGGCGCGCACCCTGGACGTACTGCAGGATGGCGGGCGCATGGTGCGCGTGCAGCAGCCGGCGCTGCCGCGCCCCGTGCTGTGGCAGACCTACGTACTGACCGACCCGAACTGGACGCTGCACCTGCTGCATGACGCCAGTGCCAGCGCCGCCGTGGGCCGCAGCACCGCGCTGGCGGCCGGCGGCATCTGGCTGGCGCTGTGCTTCCTTGCCCTGTTCGTGCAGCAGCGGCGGCGGCTGGCCTCGCACCGGCAGCGCAGCCGGCGAGAGCTGGAGGCGGTGCTGCAGCAGCACGCGCAGGAGCTGCGCACCGCCCAGGATGGCGTGCTGCAGGCCGCCCAGCAGGCCGACAGCGGCCTGAGCCGCAGCCTGGCGCACCTGCCGCAGGGCGTGGTGGTGATCGACAGCGAACAGAAGCTGGTGGCGTGGAACGCACGGTACCTGGAACTGTTCCGCTTCCCGCCGGACCTGATCCGGGTGGGCCGCCCCATTGAAGAAGCGTTCCGCTACAACGCGCGCCGTGGCCTGCTGGGCCCCGGCCCTGTGGATGAGGCCATCGAGCGCCGCCTCAATCACCTGCGCAGCGGCCGCCCGCATATGCGCGAGAGCGAGAAGGACGACGGCACCGTACTGGAGATCCGCGGCAACCCCCTGCCAGATGGCGGCTTTGTCACCAGCTATGCCGACATCACCGCCTACAAGAACACCGCCCGTGAGCTGCGCTCGCTGGCCGACGCGCTGGAACACCGCGTGGCCGAGCGCACCCGCGACCTGGACGAGGCAAGGCGCGAAGCCGAGCGGGCCAACCGCTACAAGACGCGGTTCGTCGCCTCGGCCGTGCATGACCTGCTGCAGCCGTTGAATGCCGCGCGGATGTTCGTCTCGGTGTTGCGCGGCAAGTTGAGTGGCGATGCGCGTGAGCTGAGCGAGCATGTGGATGCCGCGCTGGCCGCGCAGGATTCCATCCTCAACAGCCTGCTGGATATCTCGCGGCTGGAGTCCGGCACATTGCAGACCCACGTGCATGCGTTCGCGCTGTCGCCGCTCCTGGAAACACTGGCGCGCGAATTCGGCATTGCCGCAGAGGGGCGTGGCCTGCAGCTGGACTGGGTGGATACGCGCGCCGTGGTGGTGAGCGATGAAGCACTGCTGCGGCGCATCCTGCAGAACTTCTTGTCCAACGCGCTGCGGTATACGCCGCGTGGGCGGGTGCTGATTGGCTGCCGGCGCGTGGGCGACCAGCTGCGCATCGAAGTGCACGATCAAGGCCCCGGCATTCCCGAGAGTCTGCAGGGCGAGATCTTCGAGGAATTCCGCCGGTTGGATGACGGTGTGGACCAGGAGCGCGGCGCCGGGTTGGGGTTGGCGATTGTGGAGCGTATCGGCCGTCTTCTGGGGCACCGCATCAGCCTGCGGTCCACGCTGGGGCGCGGCAGCGTATTCGCGGTGACGGTGGCGCTGGGCGATGCGGCCGATATTCCCGCGCCTGCTGCGGTGCCGGTGGCCGCGCCCGAGCAGGGCGACGACAGCCCGTTACGCCGCTGCCGGGTGTGGAGCATTGATGATGATCCGCGCGTTTGTGCGGCCACGCGCGCGTTGCTGGAACGTTGGGGCTGTTCCGTCGAACTGGCGGACGGACCGCAGGCGGCGCTGGAGATCGCGTCTGCACTCAACGTGCCGCAGTTGCTGCTGCTGGATGTGCGCATGGGCCAGTGGCATGGGCCGGATCTGTATGAAGAGCTGTGCACGCTGTGGCGGGCGCGCCCGCCGGTGATTCTGGTTACCGCCGAACGCGATGATGCGTTGAAGGCGCAGGCGGTGGAGAACGGGTGGGGCTTCCTCTCCAAGCCGGTACGCCCGCCGGCGTTGCGCGCGTTGATGACGCAGTTGCTGGTGCGCCACCGGGCATAGCGCAGACCGGGTACGGCCGACCGGGTGCAGCCGACCGGGTAGAGCGGACTGTTAGTCCGCTGCTCCACCGCCGACCGCGCTTCGCGCGAAGCGGACTAACAGTCCGCTCTACCCCGTCGCTCCACTACTTACTCCAACACTTCGCCCGTCGTCACATCCAATACCCGCCGCTTCTTCTTCGGTACGTGATCCTGATAGCGGTAGGGCACCACCACAGGGGTCTCATCCAGCGTCAGCGTGACCCGCCTGTGCGCCACCTCCACCAACACACGCGCACCCACTGGCAGCTCGAACCTCTCCAGCCACATCCCACGCAGAACGACGCACGGAATGCGGCCACCATCCGGCAGATCATGGCCTGCGGGGTGCTTGAGCGATCCAACACGCAGGCGCTCAGGCGCACACATGCCTATGCGCGTCTGGGGCTGTTGGGGTGAGGGTGAATCCGATTTTGAACGACGCATCTGCCACCTCCGAGGAAGTCTCCCTCGCCGGAATGGCGAGGGAGTCGGGAGGCTGAAACCGTTTAGAACATCGGCATGGCGTATTTCCGCGAGGGTGTTGCATTTCGCCACCCTCCCGACAAAGGACTTCCACGTTGCGTTTGTTCTAAGGAGGTTTCAGGCTCCAGAGCACACCTTGCACAATGCTGCACGCGAAGTGAAATCGCTTGTTCCGAATGATAGACGAGCTTCGGTTGACAGGAACTACCGCATGTCGCAATGCGCCTGAAGCCGCAAACGATCATTGGACGCACGAATAGCCACCAAGCCCGACTGGGTAGAGCGGACTGTTAGTCCGCTGCCGTCCACATGAACGCATGCCCCACCCGCAACCCAGCGGACTAACAGTCCGCTCTACCCCGCCGGCTTGTGAGCTGCCACCCATGGCGGATTGCCCACGCCCCCTCATCAGTAAGCACCGACACAGCTCCAGTCGTCGGACCCCAACTCGCTTGTCCGCCCGCACGTGTTGCTCCCCGGGCCGAAGTATTTGAAATCAATCTCATATCGCTCTGGGGATGAAGAGCGGTAGAAAATCCTTACCGGATTCTCAGGCGTTCCCAGCTCTTCGCCTTCAAGGTTCGGATCGATTTCACTGAGTTCGGTCGGATACCTTCCGTACGCTTGGTAGTACACGTCTATCCGCTGCACGATGCCATTGGCGATTGCCCTCGCCTGCTCAGCACGCGGCCCCTCCCCTGGCGCATCACAGCCCGAGAGCAACATGCTCAGCGAGAGCATCGCCAGCCCACACGTGAACCTGGATCTCATGCCCTGCGCCAAGAGATGGGAAGTCGACTCCCAGAAGCTCGGCCGAAGACACATGAAGCGCGCTCCGCTCATCTACTCCCCATCGTGCTTGAGGAGGCGCCTGACCAGGTCATCGGCGTGCGGAGACACTGCAATGTGAGACCGGACATCGGCCGCCATCAGCTGATCGGGATCCAAATAGCTCAGAGCGATCAACTGCGTCAGCACAGTCTTGTCCGGCGAGTTCTTCAGCCACCAATGAAACACGCCGTTTCTATCGTGTTCGGAGGCGTTCTCCATCCCTGGCTCGTACGTCGCAATGAGCTGGCTCAACAACACCTCCGGAATGAGACCGTAGTCCTTCCACTCCTTCGGGAACCGCATCAAATCAAGATATTGGTCCTTAGTCATTCTCAACCCTTTCCGTCTGACGAATCCGCCAGTCGCTCTACATATAGGTTATCTGGAGGGGCTGTCCGCGAACTCCATCTCGGGGGGCTGTCATCCTCCACACCATCAAGCGATGAAGAGGCCCTGGACTATTCCGGCTGCAGCTCTATGAAGAACGCCAGCGACTCGGGCTTGATTCCGACATCTTGCTGGGACTTCACCTGCCCCCACGTTTGACCCAAGTAGTCCGTCCTGAAGGCGACTGGGTTCAACGCTACGCCGCCGCGTGAGCAACTGGCATGAATCATGCTCACTTTCGAGCAGATCATCTTCACCAGCGCACTCTGGCTGATGATGGAGGTCAGTTCGGCAGTCACTGCCCTGGATTGTTCGCGCACCACAAGCGAATCAGACAGCTTCGACCCCTTCAGCTTTGCAATGACTTCCTGCTGAAACGAAGGTGAGCTGCTCGTCTCGAACCTGATGCTATCCAATCTGGCTTCGTGATCTTCGAGAACCCGATTCAGGAGTTCTACGATCACCTCCTCATCCTGCGAGTGAAATGATGATGCATCGATTCGAAGTACCCACCTGTCACCCGGAGATATCCGCCCATAGACTTGGGAGTCAACCAGTTGACCGCCGTCTACACTAACCGGAAGCAGGTACCTTTCCTTGTACACGGAGCCAGATGCACCCAGAGGCAAGACAGCAGAGAGAAGCGCGGCCCGCGCCAACGTAGACGCCGCCAGGATGGGCATCAATCAACTCCCCTGTCGCTGGCGGAGGAACGCAGCGGAATTCCCGCTCCTGCGCAGAACGCCAAGGACGAGATCAATCCAAAGAAGGCGCCGAACAAGCCGCCCCGCGTGGCAGCAACCAACGCCCGTGCCACCGCGACCATCGGATCGTTGACCTGCGGCCAGTAGTTCGTCCATCCGATGATGGACCCGAGCAACAGTGCGCACGACGCTATGCCCACCGCACACAGGGGAGCGGCGGAAAGCCTGCTCCTCGCCCGCAACCAACGCGCCACAGGAATGCCCACCGACGTGGTGATCAACGCCGATGCCGCCATGGCGGCTACCGCGATCGCTGCCGATCCGACGAGTGCAGGCTCAGACCCACTGACCATCACCGGCGCCAGAGCACCGCAACACGCTGCGCCCGCCAGCACGCCAACCTTGAACGGCCTCTTGTTCTGCATGCCCCGCCCCCTACGACCGTTAGACACTCGCGCCTTGAGTTCGCCCCACCTCCTGCAAGGAAGTACGTGCAGCGCTCCATGTCCCCATGCGGCTACGACCTTCAATCACCCCATGATATTCGCTTCTTCAAAGGGTGAGTCGTCGGGATCCGGCCGACCTTCCCATGCGTCCAAGCTGTCAAGCTGCGCAGGGGCAGCTTGGATTACCATATCTACGACCTCCGGCCCAGTGCAGTCCTTTGGTATGCGGAGCGGTGACTTCATCGGAATGGATGCACTCACTCTGATGGAGATCGCCTTCCTGGTCCGCGATACAACCTCAACGTGACCTGACTCCGCCCGCCCATAGCAGCCCCGCTTGCCGGCGAACGCACTTGACCCTCTGCTGAAAAACACCCGTGCCACGCCGTCGTCCAGAGAGAATCTATCTCCCGGCTTGAAGCGCTGCGGCAGATGCACAGTGAGCTTGCGAAAGGACGTACCGTCTATATTCCAGGACCGCTTGTAGCCCCTGAAGGCGATGACGGTACCCACACCGGGCTCGATCCGATGGCAGGAAAACTGCAGCTCCCGGGACCCTACATCGATGCATCCATCCGTCACTGAACTGGCATTCTCGACAAAGAACGCCGTCTTCTCGGCGGCAGCGCCACTACCCGAGATCACCAGGCCGGCAAGGATTGCCCAGACTCGAAAGCTACCCACAGTATCCATACCCCCTCTCCCTGATTCGCTCCGACCTTGGAGACCCAGCCAATCTTGCCACATCAGACTTGGGCGAGGTTTGGCGACTCGCTGACGTCAGGCGCCGCCTTTGCAGGGTCCCAGACGGGCCAGCAGTTTCGCATCGGCGTACGCCTGCGCCATCTGCATTGAGCGCTGGCGAACCATTCGCACCTTCGTCTAACGCCCCCCACCGCAGTCTGCGAAGACCCTGCGCGGCGGCGCGTCCAGTCGAATGGCTACAACACGACTGTAAAGCGGCTTGCATGACCCCAGCTTGTTGTACACCACATAGACATCGGCGCCGCTCTCAAACCCCGAGAACACCCCTCCGCCTCCATCGCCAATTGCCCTGACAAGATACCAGGTCGAATCCGGCCCACCGAGCCCATCTCTGATGACAACAATTGACATTTCAGCATTGAGGTCGCTTATGGGAATCGACTCAACGCCAGTGTTCTGCATCCAATCGATGGCCGCGGCCTCAGCGGCGGCGCCAAGCAGAACGATTCGATCTGAGCCAATTGGCACCCGCTTTGCGCCTCCTTCTCTGCCGTTGCCTGTCTCAACCCAAGACAATTCGATACCGGCCGAGGTTGCGCATGAAGTCAGCGAGGCCGAGAGCAGCAACACCAGCGCCAGCTTGCGCTTACTCATGAATCGCCTCCTCTCCAGAGCCACGCGAGCGTTGTGACTTCCCGCCGACAACCTGACGCTCCTGTCCGATGCAGATTGCGACGAGTGCTCCCACTTCACTGAAGCCAAAAATCGCAGTCTCAGTTCGCTGACCAGTGTTCATGCCGGCCGCTAGGCAAATAGACACAACATCGTCTTCTTCGTAAACACCGAGGCTCAGCACCTTTGCCCTCAACCACTCAAGATCGGACGACGTCCACTCACCTCCGACGATGAATGAGAAGCCAACGATCTCGATCGAAAGAATGAAGTCGTCCTCCATGTCGAGCACCACGCTCGCCAGCTCTTCTCGAAACGCTGGCACACCATCCTTCTGCAGCACTACACACATTGTCGCCCCCTCATCTCACTTCGGCCGTAGCAGCCATCCCCGCGATGGCACACCCCACCTCACGGCCAATCAAAGACTCTAGCGAACCAGTCTCCGGGCCAATGCCGCGCACCACCGATCAACCTCAGGGCGCAGAACAAGAAGCTTCTTCTACAGCATCGACACTCTCACGAACTGCATGAGGCAACTCCTTGTCGCCAAGGAGGCAGGCAATCTCTGCACCAGAGGCAGCTTCGATGAGAACTATGCTACCTGCCTCTAGTGCCGACTCGGCTTCCGCGGCATCCAGCCCAAGCATCCCGCAGGCGCGCTGAAATCCGAAGTCACTGGATGACTGAGCGTAAAAACTCAGATCGAGAACGATGTTCTGCAAACTGAATCCATCCACGTACAACTTCCGCACGTTGGTAAAACACATCACGTACGGCTCCGGACCTTGAGCGCCGATCATCCTTAGATCGAAAGCGTTGCCGCCGGATGTACGTATTGCTGTTATCTCGAAGTCGTGGATGTCTTCCCTCATACCTACGCCCTTGCATTACCGTCTGAAGATGAAAACTGCCGATTCAGCGAACCGCCCTCCGACACGCAATCTTCATAGAGGGGCAACATGGATCACGGGATCTTCCTGAGTGATCACATCGATGATCTCCTCGCCAATCATGAAGGTGTAGTGGGCGAGTTCAATACCATCTCTGGTGTGCATCGACTCATCCGCAAAGTACTTCCGCAGAGATCCCTCTTGAGACTTCAACAAGGCACCACGGATACCGCCCAGCTCCATCAGAAGCCGAAGCCTGGAGCCCTCATCTGAGACACCAAGGAACTCCACCGAAGGGAATTCCACCCCAAGCACCACTGCCTCATCAGATCTTCGCCCTTGAACCAGCACAACTCCATCATCGAAGACGACATTGGAACTGCATGGATGCAAAAGCGGCCCGATTACAACGACATATTTATCTGACATATCTCACCTTCACTCTTGTTCTATTCCCCGACTGAATCTCTATCGTCGGCGAGTCATCTGATGAGAGATGACCAACGTCGTCCTCTCGGCGGCAGCGCCGCTACCCGAGATCACCAAGCCGGCAAGGATTGCCCATACTCGAAAGCTACCCACAGTATCCATACCCCCTCTCCCTGATTCGCTCCGACGTTGGAGACCCAGCCAATCCTGCCACATCAAGAGCTGGGCGAGGCTTGGCGACTCGCTGACGTCAGGCGCCGCCTTTGCAGGGTCCCAGACGGGCCAGCACTTTCGCATCGGCGTACGCCTGCGCCATCTGCCTTGGTGTCTTTCCACCCTTTCCTGCACCGCAGGGATCGGCACCGGCTCGAAGGAGGATATCGATGACACGATCATTCTTCATGCTCACCGCCCAGAGGAGCGGGGTATTGCCCCCGCCATCCTTTGATTCCACGTCTGCGCCGTGAGCAAGAAGCCAGTCAACTGATGCCTCCGCTTTGTTCGCGATGCTGAAGTGAAGCGGACGGAAACCGTCCAGACGCGTCGCATCCACATCCGCGCCCCGCGCGACAATCTCACTGATCTTTTGTTGATCCTGAAGCCTTAGGGCATCGTAGAACTCCTGCACTTGGGTCGTAGGACCACACGCCGCGACCGATAGCGCGAGGACAATAACGAGGCTACTGGTGGCGATAGTTCTTCTGGTCATTGTGTAGGCTCTAACTGCAGAAGCTCCCAAGTGATGCCTAGAGGTCGCACGGGCACCCGGCAAGCCAACCTTTCAGGGCCCAGCGCCCACCGCCATTGTTACTACGCGCCCGTCATGAGCATAGAAGCAAATGCTCGAGCTGGATCGACCAAGCTCGTTGCAGGCGTATTTCTTGTAACGCTATCCCGCATAGACCTCCACGCCCAACTCAATACCGAGGTACGAGAGAGACTCAAGCAGAGAGTTATCGAGCTTGAATCCTACGTGGTCATCGACGAGTACACCCACGTAGAACAGCAGCCTACCACCGCTCTCCACCAGCCCATGAGGATAGCCGCGGCGCGACTCGACGAGTTCAATCGCGCACCGAAGCGTGCCTACAAAGCATCCATCCTCTCGATCATAGAGTCCAAACCCCGCAACCGTTTCGTTGCAACAGCTTTCGGCCGAGCCCACGGCCGTTGGCTGCCGTGGTTCGCCAGCCGTGTGATCACTTTTCACATGCATGCCCGTACCTTCCGCAATTTCTCCATGACAGCGTCGCGGGCGAATGACTCTGAGGGCAATTGAACCGCGGCCTATCGCCACGACGGCCTATCCCCACATGAAGAACTTGCACGTGGCATCGGATTGACGGCACAGGAATATCCATTTCACACCTCGCTCGGCATATCCATACGCTGTGTAGTCCTGCCCCAGCAAAGCTTCTATTTCCGCATTGTGGCGAGCCACCGGCGAGACTCCAATCCGTTTTGGATCGAGCTGATGAATGAACGCCGCGTAGTCGGCCGCATCGAACTCGAACTCTCCGTATCCAGCGGGACCTTCGACGTCTGAGACAACCCGAATCTTTTCCGATGAGGCAGGAAGTATGCCTGGAAGCCAACCCTTGTCGAACAAGTGCCGGCTCCTCGCATCGCCCATGTCCGCATAAGACTCTGACCTGTCCCCGCATCCAGTTAATAGTGAGAAGATCAGCAGAGTCAGAAGTGTGGCCGTACTGCCAGGCAATCGAATCTTCATTTTATTCCTGGCAGGTACCGTTGATTGATTCCGTTGACTATGTACTTGGAGCAGATCTCCTGACAAGACCCCGCCTGCCCGGCACTGTCTCGTCCGTAGGCATTGGCCGCTTCGTCCGCCAGCCTGTCTTCGTTGTGCCAGTTGGCAACCTCCTGCGAATCCTCTCTAGCAGTTGCTACCGCACATGCCGCCAAGCTTCCCGCTACCCGTCGCGACTGGCAATTCGCCACACAGTGAAAGTATTTGTCATTGAAGGTCGTGTTGTCATTTCGCATATCCCGATACCCCGATGTCTGTACCGCCGCAGAGGCGGGGACAGTTACCGGGTACCCGATGGCTTCCAATGTCCGGTCAACGTAGTACCTCCAGTTGAAGCCAGGGCCAGCACCCTCTGAGCCAGTGAGTTGTGGAATTGACTCTTCCAGCCCAGCGGGGTCCACTCGTTGAATGGGAGAAGAAGACACATACGCGAATGTACTGAGCCCGCCTCTCAACCCAATTGGATCGCTCTGCGAGTACCGCCCTACCGCCGGATCATAGTCCCGCTGGTAGTTGTAGAACATTCCGCTCGCATCGGTAGCCTGCTGCCCCGGGAAGCGCAGTGCCAGCTCAAACGCTACCCCATCGCCGTCAGGGTCCACGCCCGGCGCCTGATTTCCGAACACCTCGCTCTTGTTGCTCCACTCCCAGATCGCCACGTCACGCACCGGGTCGATGACCACGCGCGGGGTGCCCTGGTGATCGGGCTGGATGTAGGACAGCTCCGGCACACCAGTGGCCGCGGTGTTGAGCAGCGCCACCGGATAGTTGTCCAGCCAGATCGCCTGCTGCAGCGGTGCGCCGGTAGCGGCGTAGTTGCCCAGCCACTGGCCGGCCTCGTCATATAGCGTGACCTGCGCGCCGCCCGCAGTCGGCGAGCGCAGCACCCGCTCGCCACGGTGCTCGTCAAGAATGGCTCCGATTTCTGGCGCTAAACCGGTGGATTAAAGCAATTCAACTGAACTTCATTCTGCACCAAGCAACCCGTTCTCAGACAGCTCTTCCATGCACAAGAGCACTCTCCGCCGTGGCTGCAGAGTTCAAGAGCCCAGTCATAGACCTCGAAGTGACCATGACTAGCCCTCCATCATCTTCGTTGATCCGGGCACTATCAGACGGACACCTTGGCGAACCATTCTTTGCGGGCCTGCGGGAAAGCCATGCCACAGCAAAGCCAAAAAGATGGACCGTCTCGTCATTCCGCGTTGGGAGCGTGCTCCGAGTAGTCAATCGTCCTTGTCACCACTCCATTTCGGTCATACCACCGCCATACCCCAGTCTTTTGTCCAGACTCGAACTGCCCCCGCAAATGAATGTATCCATCCTCTGCAGCTACAAAAGGCCCGTCAGCGATTTCGCACGCCTTTGATGCGCCGCCCTTTCCCCATGGCTCTATCTTAAGACGAGCGGGCTTGGCGCATTCGACTTGCTCATCTTCCAGTTTATTTACTGGCGCCCCTCGTTGTTCTTCAGCGCACGAAGAACATAGAAGCGCGATAGAAATGAGAACAGAGTGTTTACGCATAATCACCTCAACCCCGGAACTTTCGAATTCAGCAATCGCTCGTTCTGCTCCGCCTGTTGGTCAACAGTGCCTGCATTCCAAAGCGTCTTCGCAACAAATGATTGGCAATGATTGGTCGGCCCCCATCTACCGAGTGACCGCCCTATCTGAAGCTGGGCATTGACCCTCGCCTCGTTGACGTTCGCAACCGTCTTGCAGGATGCCCCGGGCTCATTGCTACGGCCGGTGTGATTGGTGACCTGCACGGGGTCGCCCGGCCTGTCACCGCTATCATTGCCAGGAACGTTACCACGAGTCCCGCCCATTCCCGCCTCGATTGTATCGGTGCGAATCCTGCGATGATCTGGCTGTCGGTGAAGCGTGACTTCTTCATGGGATCTCCTCGGGTTAGGTTGCGAGAAGATTCCACTTTTGGCTGCTGCTAACCTGCGGGGGGGGATTACCAGTACTCCTTCCTCGATTAAGCGAATATCTACGCTCTTCTCTTAGAAACGCAGGCCATCACAAGGACGAAGCAAAGAAGAATCTGCAACAAAAGTACTGGGCGTATCTGATAGAAGAAGGCAGCGGCACTCATGCTCTCCAGTCCAGAATCCACACGTGAAGACGCGGCGCGCGCCAGTATTTGTATCCATACAAAAGTACTGACCTGCATGAGAAGCATTCCCATTACCGCTACCACTCGTCGCGTGCCCGTCTTCGCGGAGATTGCGAGGTAGCACAGCAGCACCAGCAACACAACGAAACCGATCACCAGCATTGTCATGATCTATTCCCCACATCCACAGTCAACGTAACGCATTCCCGCGATTTGTCGCGTTGGCGCGTGCGACAACGGCCTTGGCATCTATGTTGATCATATGCGAGCCAAGGCAGTACGCGCCTGGCCAGGTCCTTGATGCATAATCCGCTGGGCGCCACCCTGCACTCGCTGGGAATCGCCTAAACGGTCGGCGGGGGGCCGGCGCCAAAATGAGCGAATCAAACAGATATACCATCCTAATGGTCCTGGCGATTGTCGGCGCACTACTGACATTGTTCGTCATGGTCTTCGACAGATACCACTACTACGACTACGAGACGGCGGAGTGCAAGGCTGGACCTGTCATTGTGCAAGCCAGGCTGGTGGACGATGCCTATGAAGACGATCCAACGACCGGACCTACTCCCTACCGCCTGAGCCTGACGGCCAACGGCGGTGGCAGCCAGTACACGCTCTCCGGCGTGACGCTCACTTCGTCGCAGTCACGCGGCCGGATTGCCGTTCCCAGTGTTGACGCTACGTCGCGTGCGCATGCGGGGACGGGGCTGCCAGAGAACGTTTTGCTTTCGCAGACACTACGGCTGAGCTATGACGACTACACACTCGACGGAATGCTCCATGCCTCGACTGACGACGAACACCCCGCCGTAGTGTTCAGCTGCGCCTTGAAGCGGAACTATCGAAGCGAATGGCGTTCATCTTGGCTGGATGCATGGATGAGCGTTTGACGACGAGCGCTTGCTCTTGATCGAATGAAGAGGTGAGACAGGTGGTACTGCGCACACGCAATTTTCCACTATCGTTACGAGGGTCAGACTTCAATACCGGTGCACGAGAACGTGTACCTCATTGATGCGATCGACCCTGACGAGGCCCTGCTGAGCGCACAGAAGATCGCACTGGAGCGCGAGATGGTGGGGGCTGAGAGTACATTGGAAGCGAATGGAGTGAGGGCGGAGTATCGCTTTTCAGGGATACGCAAGCTGATTGCCGTCGAGTCGGATGAAAACACCGCTGCAGGCAAGATCTGCTCAGGAGTTGAAGCGACGTACTCGGTGATGGAAGTTGGCAGCCTGCGCGAGGTTGACGCAATTGCCGCGGGAGACCGCACGACTGTCGTATACATAGAGTAGAGATGGCGCCCCATGGTTGCTACCAGGTCCACTCGGCGCAACCGCGTGCGCGTCCTGATGCGGCGCGGGTAATGGCGAGGCATGACGATTGGCTCTGGCCCATCAGGGTTGAACAGGTTGAAGGACCCTTGTCAGGACGATTCCTCCCACCTTGGCAGGACGAGATTCGGACGGCATTCTGACCTTAAGCATGTGGAGCACCGCCATGGCACTCGCCGAACCAATTAGACCAACCTCCCACCTGAAGTCCCGCGCGGCAGAGATCGTCAAGGATTTCCGAACCCATCCGGAGCAAATCATCATCACCCAGAATGGCGAAGCCAAGATGGTGGTGATAGATATTTCGCAGTTTGAACGCCAGCGGGAGACGCCTGCTCTTCTTAAGCTGATCGCACAGGGCCAGAAAGAGTTTGCTGACGGAAAGTTCGGCGATGCCGATGCCTTCATGGAAGAGATGGACGACTGAGACTGGCTCGCGGGCACTTCGGTAGCCACCTGCTCAGTCCCGCCCTTGGGGCCTGATGCCGGGTTTGTGATCGGAGCACTGCTTTGAGGCGTGGTCGGCCTTGCTGCACCGCGTAGAGCGGAGTGTTGATCGGCTGCCTTTCGTGTGATGGTTGGCCTTGCGCGGAGAGCAGCGGACCAACAGTCCGCTCTACCGGCGCCCGGCTGGCGGGTCACCGCAGTTGAATCGCCGCTTCGATCAGCGCGATCCCGTCTTTCAGCACTTTTCCTGCATTTTCTAGATCCTCTGCTGAAATCTCGCCTTCTTCCAGCCCGACGAACTCCGCCACTTCGCAGCGTGAGAAGTACGCGTCGTAGGTGTCGAAGAGATCGGCGCGAAAGAACTCGCTCCGGCCGGAGTGTGTGCGGGAAAGGTCCGTCAACAGGTTCCAGATATCGATCATCAACTCCGGATCAACCGCCGCGTGCTCACGAAGGCACCGCAAGGCACCGTCCACATCGAAGTACACATCGATGCCGACCTTTACGCCACCATCGACGCGATGGATCTCTTCGAGTATCCCGGACCGACTTTCAGCGTGCAGGATCCCTTCTTCTGTTGCCCAGAAGTAGTCCGCGCCGCTGCCAGGACTTTCCCATGCGAGCCATACGTCAACGTGATTGGCGCGGAGTCCAACGGGAAATACTTCTCGGTCGTGGGTTGGATTGCTGGCCATGGGAGCGCCTTGGTCATGGTGGGTGCCCATCCGTTCATGATGGACCCTAAGTGCGGTTCTGCGGAGGAGCGAAGAGCAGCGGACTAACAGTCCGCTCTACCCCGTCGCGGGCTATCGCCTGCGCTTCCTGCTGCGGCGCGGGGTGTGGCGCGGGATGGCGATTGGCTTTGGTCCGTCGGGGTTGGCGAAGTCGAACGGCCGTCTGCCACGGCGGAGAACGGTGCGAACCACGCCGAGCCAGCCGTCGCCGAACAGCAGCGAGATCGCTATTGTCGTGTAGAGCATGAGGAAAGCGGCCGGCGGGACGATCGCGCCTTCGTTCACTTCCTGGCAGGCCGAGAGCTGAGAACCCAGGTGCGCGGCGACTACCACTTCGGTCGATAGCAGACATGCAGCGGATATGCGCACGTAGGTTACGTCGGCCTTGAAGAGCCCCTTCGACAGGATGTCGACCCTTGCGTACAAACCTACGAAGGGGAGCGAGAGCAGCCATGACCACATGAAGACGCCCGAGGGGCCGGTTGATGTGCAATCCATCGTGACCATCAGGCTGCCCAATGCGAACAGGAAGTAGCCTGCTCCGATCAGGAGGGCTGCCTTCAGGCATTTTGCGAAGAGCTGTTCGCCGGTTGGTGGCATGGTGTGGCTCGTCCTTGAGGTTGTTATCGGGTTCGCGCGAACGGAGGTTAAAGCGCGCCTTCGGTTTGGGTCATGCCGTTACCGCGATGATGGGCCATATCGGCAGGCGATTGGGATGCGACCCTACCGGAGCGCGGGCGATCATCTGTTCGGGGGTCGCCGTGTCTGCGCCTCCGACGGGTTTGTTCGGGGGACGCCGTGTCTGCACATGCGACGGATTTGTCCGGCGGACGCCGTGCCTGCACATGCGCCGGGGTAGAGCGGACTGTTAGTCCGCTGACGTCCGCATCGTGCTGGTTCTACGTCAGATCTGCTCCTGCGTCGCCTTCTGGTTCGAGTGCCTTCACCAACACTGCCGCCTGCGTGCGGCTGTGGCATTCGAGTTTTTTCAGGATGGCGGTGACGTGCACCTTTACGGTGTTTTCGGCCAGGCCCAATTCGTACGCGATCTGCTTGTTGAGCAGGCCGTCGGCGAGGCTCAGCAATACGCGGAATTGTTGCGGGGTGAGCTGGGCGAGGCGGGCTGCCAGCAGGGCGTCGGATTCGGAGCGCTCGGGGGACATGGCCGGGAACCATAGGCCGCCGTCGAGTACCGCCTGGACGGCCTGGCCGATGGCCTCGGCGGGGGCGGATTTGGGGATGAAGCCGGCGGCGCCGAACTGCTGGGCGCGGCGGATGACGCGCGGGTGGTCGTTGGAGGAGACGATGACCACCGGGATGTCGGGGTGTGAGCCGCGCACGTGGAGCAGTGAGGAGAAGCCGCGGGCGCCGGGCATGGTGAGGTCGAGCAGGACCAGTTCGATTTCCGGGGTCTGGTCGAGGGCCGTTTCCAGGGATTGGGCGCTGGCGACTTCGATCACCTGTACGGCGGGGAGTGCCTGGCGTAGGGAGTGGACGACGGCGGCGCGTAGCAGGGGGTGGTCGTCGGCTACGAGGATGGTGATTTCGCTCATGGGGGGATTGTAGGGGCAGTTTGATGGGCTGGTTGGGGGTGGCAGGCGGGCGTGGGTGTACGTGGGGCTGATGGGCTGAGGGCAGCCACGCAGGGCGTGGCTCTACGGGGGGGGGTGGCGTGCGGAGGCAGCCACGCAGGGCGTGGCTCTACGGGAGGATTTTGGCGTGCGGAGGCAGCCACGCAGGGCGTGGCTCTACGTGGGGGGCGCGTCGTTGGACAGAGGGCAGCCACGCAGGGCGTGGCTCTACGGGAGGGTTTTGGCGTGCGGAGGCAGCCACGCAGGGCGTGGCTCTACGGGAGGGTTTTGGCGTGCGGGGGCAGCCACGCAGGGCGTGGCTCTACGGGGTGGGCGCCTGGTGGCGGGTGCTGCCCTTCCAGGCGTCCAGGAACTGGCGGCGCTTCAGGCCGTCCAGGTAGACGAGCAGGCCTGGGCCCAGTTGGATCGGGCGGTAGCTACGGCCCGGGGCGCGGTCGCGTTGGGTGGGGAGGATCGACATCAGGCGGGCTTCGCGTGAGAGGACCTGCTGGCCTCGCGACGACAACAGGTAGTCGAGGAAGCGGCGGGCTTCGGCGGCGTTGCGGGTGGTTCGCGGGATCACGGCGGTGCGCAGGACGACCAGGGTGTAGTCCTCCGGTTCGACGATGCCCAGCGGGGCGCCGGCATCGATGCGGGCCTGCGCGTAGGAACCCAGCACGTTGTAGACCAGCGAGAGCTGGCCGCTGCTGACACGGTCGAGCAGGACGCCGGTGCGCTCTTCCAGCTGCACACGGTTGTCGCCCAGCGCGCCCAGCAGTGCGCCAGCCATGCTGCCGCGCTGGCCGTCCTGGGTGGCCAGCAGGTAACCCACGCTGCTGCGTTCGACGTCGTAGGTGCCTACCTTCCCCGCCAGCAGTGCGTCCGGCGCACGCAGCAGTTCCAGCAGCTGGCGGCGGGTGCGCGGTACGCGTGCGGACGGCAGCATGCGGGTGTTGTACACGATCGCCACCGGTTCGTAACTGATGCCGAAGGCCTCATGCCGCCACTGCGCCCATGACGGCAAAGCCTCGGTCTGCGCGGAGCGGTGGGCCAGCGCATACCCGTCGTTGACGAGCTTGGCCTGCAGGTCCATGCCGCTGCTGATCAGCATGTCCGGCCCGTTCGCACCGCTGCGCTCGCGCAGGTAGCGCGCATACATGTCCTGCGCGATCACGTCCTCATAGATGATCTCGGTACCCGGATGCAGGCGCTGGTAATCGGCGATGACGGTGGCGAAGACTTCGATGTCGGTCGAGCCGTGGATGCGCAGCTGCGCCTGCACCGGCCCCTTGGCCGCGAAGCGCTGGGTCTGGCCGGGCTCGGCCGCAACGCTGCCGGCCACGAGCAGGAGCAGCAGGGAAAACAGGATCTTCATGCGTGCAGCCTTGGCAGGCGGATGGTGGCCACCAGCCCGCCCGCGGGCCGGTTGCTCAGGTCGATATGGCCGCCGTGGCTGTCCACCACGCGCTTGACGATGGCCAGGCCCAGCCCTGCCCCGCCCGGCGCGGCATCCTCCCCGCGCGCGAAGCGCTCGAACACGCGCTCGGCATCACCGGGCGGAATGCCCGGGCCGTGATCGGCGATGGTCACCACGCATTGCCGCGCATCCTCGGTGAGGGCGAGCTGCAGCACACCGTTGCCGCCGTACTTGAGGGCGTTGTCGATGAGGTTCTTGATGGCCTCGCGCAGCAGCAGCGCGTCGCCCTGCACCCACGCCGAAGCCACGCCCACGGCGAGCTGCACGCGCGGGGCGGGCAGCGCTTGTGGCAGTGCTTCATGCAGGGCCTGGTGCACGGTTTCCACCATGTCCACCGGCGCGAAGCGCTGCAGATTGGAACGGTGGATGACACTGGCATCGCTGAGCAGCTGGTTCAGCAGGCGGCTCATGTGGGTGGCGTTGCGGTCGATGGCCACCAGGCTGCGGCGCATGTCTTCGGGGTCTTCATCGTCCAGCGCCAGCTGGGCCTGGGCGCGCAATGCGGCCAGCGGGGTGCGCATCTGGTGCGCGGCCTCGGCCATGAACGCGCGCAGGGTCTCGTTGCTGCTGGACAGGCGCGCCATGAAGCGGTTCAGTGCGGCCACCATCTGGTCCATCTCGCGCGGCACGCGTGCGTCCAGCGGGCTCAGATCGGACGGCTCGCGCCGTGACAGCTCCCGCTCCACTTTCACCAGCGGGCGGAACGCGCGGTGCACGCCAAAGCCGACCAGCGCCAGCGATAACAGCGAGAGCACGCCGATGGCCAGCAGGGCGCGGTTGACGATGTCCTGCGCCACCGCTTCGCGCGCGCGGCGGGTCTGGCCGACCTGCACGCGTATATCGGCCTGGGCCGACGGCGAGGACACGCGCCGCGACACCACCACGAAGCGCACGGTCTCGCCGCTGTAAGGCGCGTCGAACAGCTGCGGCTGGTCGCTGGGTGCGCGCGGCGGTGCGGGCAGGTCGCCGTAGCCGGTGACGGTCTGGCCGCGTGCATCGAACACGCGGTAGAACACGCGGTCTTCCGGCGCCATGGCCAGCAGATCGAGCGCGGCATACGGCAGGTCCACCTGCCACTGCGCCTCCACCAGCGCGACCGAGTCGATGATCGACAGCGCCGAGGACACCAGCAGGTGATCGTACGAACGGTTGGCGGCGCGCTGGCCGTAATCGCGCGCGCCGAACAGCAGGGCTACGGCGAACACGGCCAGCAGCGCGCCCAGGTACAGGGTGAGGGTGCGCCGCAGCGAGCTGGGCGCGCGGGTCTCAACCGTCGGCATCGGCAGCGCCGGTGATGGCCTCAAGCAGGTAGCCGCTGCCACGCACGGTGACGATGCGCAGCGGTGCGTCGGCCAGCTTGCGGCGCAGGCGGCCCACATACAGTTCGATGGCATTGGGGCCGGCTTCGTCGTCGAACCCGAACAGGCCGTTGCCGATCTCGTCCTTGCCCACCACGTGGCCCAACCGGCCCATCAGGATCTCGAGCAGGCGGTATTCGCGGTTGGGCAGTTCGATCGGCTGGCCGTCCAGGCTGACCCGGTGCGAGGCGTTGTCGAACTGGAAGCCGCCGATCTGCACCACCTCGCTGGCCTGCCCGCGGGTACGCCGCAGCAGCACGCGGCAGCGCGCCTCGAATTCGCGGAAGTCGAACGGCTTGCCCAGGTAATCGTCGGCGCCCACGTCCAGCGCCTGCACGCGGTCTTCGATGCCGTCGCGTGCGGTGAGCATCAGCACCGGGGTGGCATCGCCACGCTCGCGCATGCCGGCCAGTACGCGCAGGCCGTCCAGCTTGGGCAGGCCGATATCCAGCACCACCAGGTCGAAGCTCTGGTAGCGCAGCACGCTGGCGGCGGCCAGGCCGTCGTTCTGCCAGTCCACCGCGTGGCCACTGCGGCGCATGCGGCGGACGATGGCGTCGGCCAGGTCCGGATTGTCTTCGACCAGCAGGATGCGCATGGGGTGGTGTGTGGAAACGGTGCGGGAATCCTAGCGCGAGCAGCGTGTTCCGTGGGTTGCGCTGCGCTGCAGCAGGCGCCGACAGGTGGATGACAGCTTGCCCGGACTAGGCTGCGCCATCGCCAGGCACCCGGTGCAGCGGCGTCCTTACCACCTGCGGGTTGGCACGGCCACACGGCCTTGCCCGCCCACCGCCATGTACCTGGGAGGGTTCATGCATCTCAATCTCCTGCGCCGCCGCGGGCTGGCCGCCTGCGCCCTGCTGTTGCCCATCGCCCCGCTCTGGGCCGCCGACGATGCCGATGCGGACCGCCCGGTGACCGCTACGCTCGGCGGGCGCCTGCACCTGGATTTCGCCGATTTCGACAACGATTCGCGTGGCACCCCGAACAAGGACGACACCGAGATCCGCCGTGCATGGGTAGACGTGTCCGGCCGGTTCTTCGCGGTGGACTACAAGCTGGAAGCGGACTTCTCCGGCGACCAGGTGGAGGCCAAGGACGTCTACATCAGCCGCGATTTCAGCGGCGGCAAGCTCAGCGTGGGCCAGTTCAAGCAGTTCTTCTCGCTGGACGACCGCACCGGTTCCAACTACGGCAGCTTCCTGGAGCGCGGCAACGCCGGCACCACGCTGGCACCGCTGTACCGCTTGGGCGCATCATGGCAGGCAGCCAAAAACGACATGACCTGGGCCGCGAGTGCCTACAGCCTGGAAAGCATCGACGCCTGGCAGGTAAAGGGCCGCGCCGCCGGTGGCCGGGCCACCTGGGCGCCGGGCGCCACCGCCGGCGACGTGCTGCACCTGGGGCTGTCGCTGGCGCACGAGCGTTACGACCGCCCTGGCGCCAATGGCGCGCCCGCGCTGCGGATCCGGCCGCGCCCGGCGGGCCACCTGTCCGACAACAGCCGGCTGACGCTGGCCGACTTCTCCGCCGGCCGCGATACCGACGTGAACAAGTGGTCCCTGGAATACGCGCAGGTGCGCGGACCGCTGTCGTGGCAGGGCGAGTTCAGCGGCGCCACCTTCGATGACGGTAGCCAACGCGGCACGGTGCTGGCCGGCTACGGCATGCTGAGCTGGTTCGTCACCGGCGAGTCGCGCGGGTACGACCGCAAGACCGGGCGCTTTGCACGCATCCAGGACATCCGCCACACCGCCGGTGCGTTCGAGCTGGCGCTGCGCTACGACCAGATGCGCGGCGAACAGCACCTGATCGGCCAGCCCGACCTGATCGACGCGCGCACCGACGCGTGGACGCTCGGCGGCAACTGGTACCTGCGCCCCAACCTGCGTTTCATGCTCAACCTGATCGACAGCCGCAACCGCGACCATCTCGCCGCGGCCACCGTGGACCACACGCGCGCGGTGACCGGCCGCCTGCAGTTTGATTTCTAACCCTACCCCTACGTTGCAAGGAGTCCGCAGATGATGCTCAGCATCCTCGGCTTTGGCATGGTCATTACGTTCATGTACTTGATCATGAGCAAACGACTGTCGCCGCTGGTCGCCCTGATCACCATTCCCATTATCTTCGCGTTGCTCGGCGGCTTCGGTGCCGACATCGACGAGATGATGCTGGAAGGCATCAAGAAGATCGCGCCCACCGGCGTGATGCTGATGTTCGCCATCCTGTACTTCGGGGTGATGATCGATGCGGGGCTGTTCGACCCGCTGGTGCGGATCATCCTGCGCCTGGTCAAGGGCGACCCGATGAAGATCGTGCTCGGCACGGCCGCACTGGCCATGCTGATCTCGCTGGACGGCGACGGTTCGACCACCTACATGATCACGGTGTCGGCGATGCTGCCGCTGTACCAGCGGCTGGGCATGAGCGCGTTGAACATGACGTGCGTGACCATCCTCGCCGGTGGCGTGATGAACCTGACCCCGTGGGGCGGCCCGACCGCGCGCGCGGCGACGGCGCTGCACGTGGACCCGGCCGATGTGTTCGTGCCGCTGATTCCGGCGATGGTGCTGGCCTGCCTGGCCGTGTGGGGGCTGGCCTGGTACCTGGGGCTGAAGGAACGCCGGCGGCTGGGCGTGGTCAAGCTGCCGACCGGTGGAAGCTGGATGGACGCGAGCGTGTCCGACGACGGCGCGCTGCCGACGGTGGAAGATGCCGAGGACATCAAGCGGCCCAAGCTGCTGTGGGTGAACCTGGCGCTGACGCTGGCGCTGATGACCGCGCTGGTGATGGGCGTGCTGCCGATGCCGGTGCTGTTCATGGTGGGCTTCGCGATCGCGCTGGTGATCAACTACCCGAACCTGGCCGAGCAGCGCCGCCGCGTGGTGAACCATGCCGGCAACGTGCTGTCGGTGGTGTCGTTGATCTTCGCCGCGGGCATTTTCACCGGCATCCTCAACAACACCGGCATGGTGGAGGCGATGTCGCGCAGCTTCCTGGCGATCATTCCCGACGCGTGGGGGCCGTACCTGGCGGTGATCACCGCGCTGGCGTCGATGCCGTTCACCTTCTTCATGTCCAACGACGCGTTCTACTTCGGCGTGCTGCCGATCCTGTCCGAGGCCGCCGGCAACTACGGCATCACGCCGGTGGAAATGGCGCGCGCTTCGCTGGCCGGGCAGCCGGTGCATCTGCTGAGCCCGTTGGTGCCTTCAACCTACCTGCTGGTGGGCCTGGCCAAGGTGGAATTCGCCGACCACCAGAAGTTCACCCTGAAGTGGGCGGTGCTGATCTCGCTGGTGCTGATGGCCGGCAGCCTGCTGTTCGCGCTGTATCCCTTCGCTGCCTGACCCGGTTCAAGGAGATTTCGACATGACGCTTCGTATCGCATACGTCACCAGTGGCATGGGCAGCGTGGGCACGGCCATCTGCCAGAAGCTGGCCCGCAACGGCCACACGGTGGTGGCCGGCTGTGCACCCAACTCGCCGCGCAAGGCCGGCTGGCTGCGCGAACAGCGCGAGCTGGGCTTCGACTTCATCGCTTCGGAAGGCAATGCGGCCGACTGGCAGTCCACGGTGGCGGCCTTCACCAAGGTCAAGGCCGAAGTGGGCGAGATCGACGTGCTGGTCAACAACGCCGGCGGCAGCCGCGACGTGCTGTTCCGGCAGATGACGCAGGACGACTGGAACGCGGTGATGGGGTCGAACCTGCACGCGCTGTTCAACATCACCAAGCAGGTGATCGACGGCATGGCGTCGCGTGGCTGGGGCCGGATCGTCAACATCGGCTCGGTGAGCGCGCACAAGGGCCAGATCGGCCAGGTCAACTTCGCCACCGCGAAGGCGGCGATGCATGGGTTCAGCCGTGCACTGGCCAATGAGGTGGCCACGCGCGGGGTGACGGTGAATACCATCTCGCCGGGCTACATCGCCAGCCAGTCGATCAGCAGCTTCCCGCCCGACGTGCTGGACCGCCTCGCCGGTTCGGTACCGATCCGCCGCCTGGGCAAGCCCGAAGAGGTGGCCAGCCTGTGTGCGTGGCTGGCCTCGGATGACGCGGCGTATGTGACCGGGGCCGATTACGCGGTCAATGGCGGATTGCATATGTTCTAACCGGCCGAAGCCGCGTAGGGACACGCCATGCGTGTCCGCGCTTCGTTCGGGGGATATGGACGCCTGAACGGCGGTTTCGGTTTGGGCTAAACGCCGGTTGGATGTTCCCAACCGGCGTTTCAGTGGCTTCGGATGCTTGTGCCGCGCTGCGCGCGGTGGACACGCATGGCGTGTCCCTACGAGTTGTTACGGGCCCATTGGGAATTAGAGCGGTTTCCGTGGATCCGAATTTCCCCGTGATCATTGGGCATCGCGCGGAATCAGAATTCCGCGCTGAGGGTCATGAACAATTGCCTCGGCGCGCTGGCGTGGATCGCGTAGCGGGTGCCGGTCGGGTCGGTCGGGGCGAATGAACTCAGCTGCCCCGCGTACCGCTTGTTGGTCAGGTTGGTGGCGTTGAGCGAGACCTTGACGTCGCGCAACCCCAGCCCCGGCCCGAACGCGTACCCCAGGCCCGCATCGAACGTGGTGACGCCCGGCACCGACTGGTCGTTGGTGTAGGTGTAATAGCGCTTGCCGGTGTATTTGGCGCGCAGGCTGGCCGACCAGCCATCGCGGTTCCAGCTGATTTCGCTCGATGCCATGCGCTGCGGGGTGTCCACGGTGATCTTGCCGGCCACCGGCACGATCGCGCCGCCGGAGGTGTAGTCGTCCTCGTAGGTGCTCTTGTTCCAGGACAGCGCGTTGTACCACTGCAGGCCATCCACCGGCTTGAGGATGAAGGTCAGTTCCGCGCCCTGGCTCTTCACCGAGCCGACATTGATGAAGCGGGTGATGCACTCCGGGCGCGTGCCCACTTCAATGCTGGTGCACGGGTTGAGCGAAAGCAGCCGGTTGTCGAACATCACGTGGTAGGCGGCGATCGAGGCCTGGTAGATCTCGCCGAAGGTGCGGAAGCCGGCTTCGAAGGAACGCGACTTCTCCGGATCCAGGTTGTCCACGCTGGCCGCGAACGATTCCGGCGACACCTGCAGCGGGCCACCGCTGCCACCGCCGACGAAGGCGGCAATGTTCTCCGAGTAGGAGGCGAACAGCTCGTTGTTCGGGCTGAGCTTGAAGCCGATACCCGCCTGCGGCAACACCGATTCCTTCGCGGTCAGGGTGCCAGAGGCATAGCTGGCCTCGGTGCCCGGCTTGGACACCGCGGTCATGCGGGTGTTGGGGCTCTTGATGCCCACATCCACGGTGAGGCGGTCGTCCAGGAAGCGCATGCGGTCCTGCACGTAGAACTGGCGCGTGCGGATGTCGTAGTCCTGGTCGAACAGGCGGCGGTTGGGGTAATTCAGATAGCCATCATCCAGGAACGGCCCGCTGATGTAGTAGAAGTTGCGTTCGACGTTGTGGTCGTTGCGCTCGTACCACAGGCCCGCTTCCAGTTCGTGCAGACCCAGCTGCCAGCTCAGCGCGGCAGTGACGCCCTGGCGGTTGATGGTGTAGTTGGTGCTGCGGATGGAGATGGGCAGCGCCTGCGGGGTGCCCGGGTTGGACGGTTGCCCCGGCGCCCACCAGTGGCCCTGGCCACGGTTCTCGTGGTGGTAGGCCAGCAGCTTCAGGCGGGCGCTGTCGCCCAGCGCGAGGTCGGCGTCGAGCGAATACAGGTTGTCATCGCGCAGCGCGCGGCTCTGGTAGTACGCATCGTCGATGCTGTTGACGCCACCGCTGAACGCACAGCGCTGCGCGTTGTACGTGGCCGGTGCGCAGTAGGCGGCCGCCACGGCGCGGTCCCAGTCCGGTGCGTAGATGTTCCAGTCGTAGCCCAGGCCGCGCGCCAGCATGCTCTTGGAGAGATAGGCGTAGTTGGCCTGGCTGACCCGCGAGGTGGCGGCGAAGGCGCCGAAGCGATGGTCGCCCACGTTCCAGACCGCCTTGGCGTTGAATTGGCGGGTGGTCTGGTTCTGGTTGGGCTCGGCCCACATGTCGGCGTCCTGATGCACGCCGGACACGTACGCGGAGAAGCCGTTGAGGTCGCCGGTGTCCACGCGCAGGAAACTGCGGCGCTGGTTGTCATCGCCCACGGTGACGCTGGCGCGGCCGCCGAATTCGGTGGCGGGGTCCTGCGAGAAGTACTGGATGGTGCCGCCCAGATTGCTGGTGGACGCCACGCCGAGCGAGCCGATGCCCTGCGACAGCTCTGCGCCGGCGAGGTTTTCAGGAATCAACGCGCGGGCGATGCTCAGGCCGTTGTAGTTGCCGTAGCTGTTGTCGCCCAGCGGAATGCCATCCAGCGTGTAACCCAGGCGGCTCTTGTCGAAGCCGCGCAGGCTGATGGTCTGCGACTCCTCGTTGGCACCGAACGCATCGTTGGACTGCACCGACACGCCCGGCAGGCGGTCCAGGATCTTCTGCGCGCTGGTCCCCGGCGGCAGCACCTGCTTGTCCACGGCGGTGATGCGCTGTACCTGGCGGGTTTCGCCCTGGCCGATCACCGATACGGTGTCCAGGGTGCGTGCGCTGGGCGCGCCGCTGGCATCGAGGGTGGTGTCCACGTCGGCAGCGTGCGCGTTGGCGGCGCACAGCGCGATCGCCACGGCGATCGTCAGGGGTCGGTTGAGCATGGGGGTCCGTTGCGTATTGGAGATGGCCTGCGCGGGGCAGGTGCGCGGCCATGGTGCAGACGGAAGATGAAAGGATTCTTACGGGTGGGTGCCGGGCCATTCAAAATGCGACGCGGCGCATGGATTGCGGAGGGGGCAACGGCGTACGCACCAACGGTGCGCAGCTACCGTCACTCTGCCGCCAGCTGATCCATGCGGATTCGGTTGGCGAACAACGAAAACGCCAGCATGCCGGCCAGTCCATTGGCGCGGCTCACCCAGTGCGGCAACCAGCGCGGCGGGCGCAGGATGCCTTCTTCGAACAGCGGGGCGAAATCGATGGCGTCGGTGAGCGACATCTTGCCGGCGAACAGCCAGCGGCAGACCTGCAGGCGGTCTTCAGCCAGCATGTGGCGGAAGAAGGTGTGCACCGACACCAGCCCGCGCAGGTACACGGTGTCCTTGGTGAACGCTGCACCGCCGGTGGCGGGCACGCCACGGAACACGCGCTGCGCCGAGGCGAAACTCTCTTCGTTGTTCTGCCCGGCGTTGCAGAAGTAGCGGAACACCTGGATGAAGTCGGCGCCCTCGCGCGCCATGGCGATGGCTTCGGTGCGCAGGCTGATGCGCTTGAGCCGTTCGATGTCGATGCTGCCGGTGATCTGTTCGGCGAAGGTGGCCAGGCCTTCCTGGGTGGCGGTGACGCGCGGCGAGGACAACGCCAGGCTGGGCAGGTGCGGCTGCTCGCGGCCGTTCAATGCGGTGAGCGAATGCACCAGCGCTTCATGATGGAACAGCTGGGCGCGGTCGTAGGCGCTGAAGCGCGCACTGGTGCGCAGGCGGATGCGGGTGGGGCCTGCGGCGGCCTTGGAGATCAGCTCCGGATCGAGCTGCACGCTGATGATGCGCGATTCGAAGAACGCATCCAGGTCGCTCTGCAACTGGAGCTGCAGCGCGGTGGCCGATACCGGCACCTGCTCCTCCGGGGCGAGCAGCTCGTGGTCCAGCTCCTCGGCGATCTGGATGAAGTGGCGCGCCGCATCGCGGGTGCTGGGGCCGTTGCCGGGCAGCGGCTGTTCGGGCGAGCCGAACAGTTCCACCGAATAACGATCCACCGCGGCGGTGCCGAGGGATTCCAGCAGGCCGGCGGCCAGGTCCCAGCTGTGCGCGGACCGGCGCACATACAGGCCGATGGGATGATTGGGGTCGCATTGGGCGCTGATGGCGGCCAGTTCGCGGCGCGTATCGGCGTAATCCAGCTTGGGGTAGTCCAGCACCGGCAGCACCGGCTGGCCCCGCGCAACGCTGGCCAGGAACGGCGCCTGCAGTGACGCGGGCCAGCTGGTCAGGCCCAGCAGCTTGATGCCGCCAACGGCGTCCACCAGGCGCGCATCCAGCGCGGTGTGGTGGGCCACGTCACGATCGACGGTCATCGGCGTGCTGCGAGGAGCCATGCTCATGACGCGGACATTAGCAGGGTCGGAAGCGAGGGTGAACCGCAGGCGTTCATGACCTTGGAACGAAACGCAGCCACGCAGGGCGTGGCTCTACGGGCATCAGCAGCCACGCAGGGCGTGGCTCTACGGGGCATCAGCAGGTGCCCGCCGTCGGCGTCAGCGCTTCTTTCCCGGTGGGCGCCACTGCGCGCCCTTGCTCACGTGCTTGCGTTCCAGCGCCTGCTGGGCCTGGCGCACCGCCAGCTTGGCGGCGGCGGCGGCGACTTCGTCCTTGAGCTTGAAGTAGTTGAGCAGGCGTTCTTCGTCGAGCTCGCCGGAGTCGATCGCCGCGCGCACCGCGCAGCCCGGCTCGCGCTGGTGGGCGCAATCGCGGAAGCGGCACTGGGCGGCCAGCGCTTCGACGTCGGCGAAACCGGCTTCGCCCAGCGCCTCTTCCCCGGTGGGCTTGAGTTCGCGCATGCCGGGGGTGTCGATCAGGCAGGCGCCGGACGGCATCGGAATCAGCGCGCGGTGGGTGGTGGTGTGGCGACCCTTGGAGTCATTACCGCGGACTTCGGCGGTCTTCATCAGCTCGTAGCCGAGCAGCGTGTTGGTCAGGGTCGACTTGCCGGCGCCCGAGGAACCCACCAGCACCACGGTCTGCCCTGCTCCCAGCCACGGCAGCAACGCACTGGCACTGGCCGGGTCGCGGCCGTTGATGGCCAGCAGCGGGATGTCCTGCGCCCCCAGTTCTTCCAGTACCGCCAGCGCGTCTTCGCTGTACTCGGTCTGGTCGGCCTTGGTCAGCACCACCACCGGCTGCGCGCCGCCCCCGCCCACCAGCATCAGGTAGCGCTCGATCCGGCGCGGATTGAAGTCGGCATCGAGGCCGCAGACGATGAACACGGTGTCGATGTTGGCCGCGATCACCTGCTGGTGGTAATGCTCGCCGGCCGCGCCGCGCTTGATGGCGGTGCGCCGCGGCAGCAGGGCCACGATCAGCTTGCCGTCCAGCAGGACCCAGTCGCCCACCGCCGCACGCTCGTGGCTGGGGAAGCGCGGGCGCTGCCATTCGGCGGGGGATTCGGTCTTGATGGCCGCGCCGGGGGCGTCAGCCACCACATAGCCGGTGCGGTGCTGTTCGACCACCCGGCCCGGGCGGGCCTGCGGGTGCGCATCGAACAGGGCCTGCCAGGCAGGCAGCTCGGGGGCGCCTGCCCAGGGCCAGCCCATGGTCTGCAGGGCACGGTAGTCGATCGGTTCGCTCATCCGCCCATTCTAGGGGTCCACCTCCCCCTGCGTCTCAGCCATGGGTGGCAACTGCCCGCCAATGCAGGGAAATCACTCCGGAGCCCTTGCCCTGCAACGCAACATTTCCGCTACCATGCGGTGTCCAAGCCCGAACCACGGCCCAGTCATGTCCACGCCCCCGCTGAAGCCGCTCGCCACCCGCGAGCGCCTGTCCGAAGTCCGCTACGAGATCCGGGGCGAACTGGCGCGGCGAGCGCGTGAGCTGGAGGCGCAGGGCCGCAAGCTGATCAAGCTGAACATCGGCAACCCCGGCAACTTCGGGTTCCGTGCGCCCGAACACCTGCAGCGGGCCATTGCCGACGACATGGGCCGTACCGACCCGTACACCCACCAGCAGGGGCTGCCCGAAGCCCGTGAGGCCATCGCCGCCGCGTATGCGCGCCGCGGTGCGCCCGATGCGCACCCGGACCGTGTCTTCATCGGCAACGGCGTGAGCGAGCTGATCGACCTGTCGCTGCGTGCCCTGCTCAACCCCGGCGATGAAGTACTGGTGCCCTCGCCCGACTACCCGCTGTGGTCGGCGGCGACCATCCTCAACGACGGCCGCCCGGTGTACTACCGCTGCGCGCCGGAGAACGGCTTCCAGCCGGACCCGGTCGAGATCGAGACGCTGGTGTCGTCGCGCACCCGCGCCATCGTGCTGATCAACCCGAACAACCCAAGCGGCGCCAGCTATTCGCGCGAGCTGCTGGAACGCATCGTGGCCATCGCAGCGAAGCACAACCTGCTGCTGATGGTTGATGAGATCTACGACCAGATCCTGTACGACGGCGCGCAGTTCCAGCCGGTTGCGCCGCTTGCCGGTGAGCACCCGTGCATCACCTTCAGCGGGCTGAGCAAGGTGCACCGCGCCTGCGGCTGGCGCGTGGGCTGGGCGATGCTGTCCGGCGCCGCCGAGCGCCTGGGCGAGTTCCGCGCGGCAATGGACCTGCTCAGCGCACTGCGCCTGTGCGCCAACGTGCCGGGCCAGTACGCCATCGACGCGGCGGTCAACGGACCGGACACCGTCTCGGCACTGTGCGCGCCGGGTGGCCGCCTGTACGAGACCCGCCGCGCGGTGATCGAGGCCTGCAACGCCAGCGAACACCTCTCGCTGGTGGCACCGGCCGGTGCGCTGTATGCGTTTCCGGCGGTGGTCGGGCCGGCCGCGCGCAGCTTCGACGACCATGATTTCGCGCTGGAACTGATGAACGAGGAAGGCGTGCTGGTGGTCCCGGGCTCGAGCTTCAACGTGCCCTACCGGCACCACTTCCGCGTGACCCTGCTGCCGGAGGCCGAGGTGATGCGCGACGTGTTCGCCCGCATCGACCGGGCGCTGGCACGGCGCGCCGAGGCCAATACCAAGGTGGTACCGATCAAGCCGCGCAGCGCGGTGGCCTGAGGTGGCGCTGGCGTACCTGGCACTGGGCGACTCGTACACCATTGGTGAAGGCGTCGCCCGGGCCGACCGCTGGCCGGTGCAGCTGGCCACGGCCCTGCAGGAAGCCGGCCTGGTAGTGGCCGAACCGCAGATCATCGCCACCACCGGCTGGACCACCGACGAGCTGGACGCGGGCATCGATGCAGCCGCGCCGCAGGGGTCGTTCGGCCTGGTCAGCCTGCTGATCGGGGTCAACGACCAGTACCGGGGGCGCAGCGTGGACGACTATCGCCCGCGCTTCACCGCGCTGCTGCAGCGGGCGCTCGGCTTCGCCGGGAACCAGCCGCAGCATGTGCTGGTGCTGTCCATTCCGGACTGGGGCGTCACCCCGTACGCGCGCGAGGCCAAACGCGACCCCGCGCAGATCGCGCGCGAGCTGGACGCCTACAACGCCGCAGCGCAGGCGATCTGCGCCGAACATGCGGTGGCGTTCGTGGACATCACCGCCGTCAGCCGCGCACGGGGTGCCGAGGCGGGCATGCTGGTCGACGACGGCCTGCATCCTTCCGGCGCGATGTATACCGAATGGACGCGACTGGCCTTGCCGGTTGCCCGCACGCAACTCGATGACGAGGCCACACGCTGAGCACGGACGCCCTACCACTGGCCAGGGAACAGGCCCGCCGCATCGCCGATGCCTTCATGCCGGCCCAGCGCTTCGGCAACCGCCGCGATTACTACTACAGCCGTGGCAAGCTCGGCAGCGATCCGCTGTACCCGGGCGTGCTGGCCGCGCTGGCGCCCTGCGCGCAACCGCTGCTCGACATCGGCTGCGGGCTCGGCCTGCTGGCCCATGTGCTGCGCCAGGACGGGCGCTCCCAGCCCTACCGCGGGGTGGACATCGACGCTGACAAGATCGCCCGCGCACAGCGTGCCGGCACGCGCGCGGCGCTGGCCGATGCGCGTTTCGACTGCGTGGACGCCAGCGCGGGGTTGCCCGACCACCACGGCAGCGTGGCCCTGCTCGACGTGCTGCAGTACCTGCCCGCCGACGCCCAGCCCGCCTTGCTGCGCGAGGCGGCGGCCCGGGTCGCGCCCGGTGGCCGGCTGGTGATCCGCACCACGCTGGCCGACAACAGCGGCCGCGACCGCACTACCCGCATCACCGACATGCTGGCCCACCTGGTGGGCTGGATGGGCACGCGCCCGCGCCACTACCCCGATGCCGCCAGCGTGCGCGCGCCGCTGGAAGCGGCGGGGCTGCAGCTGGACATGGCGCCGCTGTACGGCAACACGCCGTTCAACAACTGGCTGGTCACGGCCGTGCGCCGGGAGGCCGCGTGACCCCGCCGCGCCCACGCCATTCCGCGCTGGGCATCGCCGCACTGGTGGTGAGCCTGGTGGCGCTGGTGGTGTTTGCCGCCACTGCGCATGTAGCCCACCTGCCCCGCTATGCGGGCATGCACGAGGTGCCGGTGGCGGTGCTGGTAATGCTGTTCGTGGGGCTTGGGGTGACGGTAGTGGCCCTGCTGCTGGGCATCGGCAGCGCGCTGCAGCACCAGCGCCGCCGGGTCACCGGGGTGCTGGCGCTGGGGTTGTCGATCACCTTGTTGTGGGCGCAGGCCTCGCTGGGCAGCTGGGTCCACCAGCAATGGCAGGATGCGCATCCGGTGGCGGCACACCGAGGGTAGAGCCACGCCCTGCGTGGCTGTTCTCTGAATCCGGCACCGCGAAGCCACGCAGGGCGTGGCTCTACGACGGGGCGTGCGGCAGGCTCGCCTGCAGGCCGCGTGCCTGGAGGGCCTGCAGCACCGCTTCGATGATGGCGAGGTTGTGGCCGTGGGCGGCACCTTCGTGCACCAGCACGATGGCACCGGGGCGCAGGTCGGCCACGATGCGGTCGATGACCTGCTGCGGCTGGCAGGTCACGCCGTCGAACCCGCGCGCGCCCCAGCCCACCCGGGTCAAGCCCCACCGCTTCAGTGCCGGCGCCACGAACGGGTTGGTCATGCCGACCACCGAGCGGTACCAGCGCGGCGGGGCGCCCGCGATGCCGGCCAGCGCCTGCTGGCACAGGGCGATTTCGTCGGCCATGGTGGAGGGGCCCAGCCGCCAGAAGCGGGTCTGCGGGTGCCGGTGGCTGTGGTTGCCCAGGTCGTGGCCGCGCGCGAGCACCTCGCGCACCATGGCCGGCTGCGCCAGGGCGCGCTCGCCGACCATGAAGAAGGTGGCCTTGGCCTGGTAGCGGTCCAGCAGGTCCAGCAGCGCCGGGGTCTCGGCCGACGGGCCATCGTCGATGGTCAGCCATACCTGCGGCGGATCACCGGGCAGGCGGCTCAGCACCGGCGCGTAGAAGCGGCTGTTGGGCAGGAACACCGGCACCATGAACAGGGCGTGCGAGGCCACCAGCAGCGGCAGCCCGACGGCCCAGCCCAGCGCCCACCAGACCCCTGCCACGGCCAGCTGCGAGGCCACCAGCCAGGGCAGCCAGCGCCACGGGCGGCGGGGAATGCGATACAACGTTTCCGGTTCGGTCATGCCCCATGATGCCATGCCGCGTAGAATGGACGGTTCGAAAACACCCGGACCCGACCGTCATGTCCCTTGATCCCGCCCTGCGCTCGCGCATCGAATCCATCCTCACCGCCAACCGCGTCGTGTTGTTCATGAAGGGCCAGCCGAGCATGCCGCAGTGCGGGTTTTCGGCCAAGGCCGTCGGCGCGTTGCAGGACCTGGGCGTGGAGTTCGCCCACGTCAACGTGCTGGCCGACGCCGACATCCGCGAAGGCATCAAGGCCTACGGCGACTGGCCGACCATCCCGCAGCTGTACATCGACGGCGACCTGGTCGGCGGCAGCGACATCATCCTGCAGATGGCCGGCAGCGGTGAGCTGAGCAGCGTGCTCGGCCTGGCCGCGCCGGACCGTACCCCGCCGCGCATCACCGTGACCCCGGCGGCGGTTGAGATGCTGCGTGGCGCACTGGCCGATGCGCCGGGTGCATCGCTGCAGCTGGGCATCGACGCCCAGTTCCAGCCGAACTTCCAGCTGGCCCCGCACGACGACAACGCCATCGCCGCCGAGTCCAACGGCCTGCGCGTGCAATTCGACCTGGCCAGCGCGCGCCGTGCCGACGGCATCACCATCGACTGGGTGGACGACATCCGCGGCAAGGGCCTGGCCATCGACAACCCGAATGCGCCCAAGGCGGTGCAGGAACTGGCCGTGCGCGACGCTGACGACCAGCGCCGTGCGGGCAGCGTGATCGTGGTGGACGTGCGTCCGGCCGACGAGCGCGCCATTGCCGCGATCAACGCGCCGTTCGAGACCTTCGATGGCGACAACCGCGCGCGCCTGGAAGCCCTGCCCAAGGACACCGCGCTGGCCTTCCTGTGCCACCACGGTGGCCGCAGCGCGCAGGCCGCCGAGCAGTTCCGTGCGTTGGGTTTCAGCAAGGTCTACAACATCACCGGCGGTATCGACGCCTGGTCGAGCGATGTGGACAACAGCGTGCCGAAGTATTGATCGCGGGTTGATTCGCGATGGATGAGGAGGAACGCCGGCATTGCCGGCGTTTTTTTTTGCTTCGATCAGGTTCATCGCGAGCGTTGAGGGCCCCGTCGCGGCCGGTAGGCCCCTATGCAAATGTCCCCCGGCCGACGCCTGCGGCGACGGCCTCCTCCTTTACTTTGCCAGGGACCTACCGGCCGCGACGGGGCTCGGCTTGCGGTACGCAGGAAAAGGCAAAAACCGGGACGGAGGACGTTAGTCGGGGACGGTGAGGCTTAACCTCCTCCGTCCCCTTTTTTAGGCATTGCCAGGGACCTACCGGCCGCGACGGGGCTCGGCTTGCGGTACGCAGGGAAAAGCGGATGTCACGGTACCAACGCCGGTGGGTCGAGTGCGGGGCCGCCATGCCCTTGCGGCGAAGTAAAGGAGGAGGGGGCGGCCGCAGGCCGACGCCGGGGGCGTCGCAGGCAAGGGTATGGCGGCCGCGCACTCGGCCCACCGGCAGCCGCTGTCGCAGGCAAAGGCATGGCGGACCCGGGCTCGCTCCACCGGCAGCCGCGTCTGGTTTAGAAGAACCTTTTCAGCCAGCAAACCCGCCCTCGGCGAGATAATCCAACTCTTCGGGCGTCGGCATCCGCCCCAGCACCGCATTGCGGTGCGGGAAGCGCCCGAAGCGGCGGATGATGTCGCGGTGCAGTTCGGCGAACTGCAGGTATTCCTTGTCGCCCAGCACGTCGAACATCGCCACCGAGCGTTCCTGGTCCTGCGGATCTTCCGAGTGCTCGAACGGCAGGTAGATGAAGGCGCGCAGCTTGGGCACCAGCTGCAGGTCCAGCCCCTCTTCCACCGCGCGCATCGCGTAGTGGCGGGCCAGGCCGTCGGTGGCATAGGAATGGGCCGTGTCGCGGAAACAATTGCGCGGGAACTGGTCGAGCAGGATCATCAACGCCAGCGCGCCATCGGCCGATTCCAGCCAATGCTCGCGCGCGCGCCGCGCGGCCGCGTAGTGTTCGTCGAGGAATGCCTCGCGGAAACGCGCATCGAACGCGTCATCGCGCGCGAACCACTTCTGTGGCCCCGCGTTGCGCCAGAATTCCACTACCTGTGCCGCCACGTCCATTCAATACCCCTGCGGGCGGCGCGCCCCCAGGGCGCCCACCCAAGCCATTGCCATCACTCGTCAAAGCGCAGGTGGCGGACCGACTTGCCGTTGCGCCGTATAAGCTTAAGCGCCTCGATACCGATCTGGATATGGTTTTCGACGAACTGTGAGCTCACCTTGGCGTCGGAGGCCTCGGTCTTGACCCCGTCGGGGATCATCGGCTGATCGGACACCAGCAGCAGCGCACCGATCGGAATGTGGTTCGCAAAGCCCGCCGCGAACAGCGTGGCCGTCTCCATGTCGATGGCCATGCAGCGCATCAGCCGCAGCTTCTCCTTGAACGCCTCGTCGTGCTCCCACACCCGCCGGTTGGTGGTGTAGACCGTGCCGGTCCAGTAGTCGTGGCCCAGGTCGCGGATGGTGGTCGACACCGCACGCTGCAGCGCGAAGGCCGGCAGCGCCGGTACTTCCGGCGGCAGGTAGTCCGACGAAGTGCCCTCGCCACGGATCGCGGCGATCGGCAGGATCATGTCGCCCAGCTGGTTCTTGCGCTTGAGCCCGCCGCATTTGCCCAGGAACAGCACCGCCTTCGGCATCACCGCCGACAGCAGGTCCATCACGATGGCCGCGTTGGGACTGCCCATGCCGAAGTTGATCAGGGTGATGTCGTCGCTGGTCACGCTGGCCATCGGCCGGTCCATGCCCTGGATGGGCGCGCCGGTGAGCTGGGAGAAGGTGTGCAGGTAGCCACCGAAGTTGGTCAGCAGCACGTGCTGGCCGAACTGGTCCAGCGGCACGCCGGTGTAGCGCGGCAGCCAGTTTTCCACGATTTCCTGTTTGTTCTTCATCGCGCTTCCGTCATGCAGGTCGTTCAGTGCGGCAATTCTGGTGCAGTTGCACGAATAAGCAAGCCAACCACGCAGCGGCCGGCACCGCGCAGGCGGTTCGCCACTTGGCAAGGCCGCGGCCAGCGGATAGCGTCAACGGGTTCGTTCATGCCACACCGGGGAAAACATGCGCACTCGATTGACCGCTGGGCTCGGCCTGGCGCTGTTCACACTGGCCGCACCGTCCGCGCCGGCCGCCTCGCGGTTCACGCAGGATCCGTATCCGAGCACCTATGCGCCCATCGCCTCGGCACCGGTGCTGATCCGCAATGCCACCGTGCTGACCGGCACCGGCACGCGGCTGGAGCAGGCCGACGTGCTGCTGCGCGACGGCCGCATTGCCGCGGTTGGCACAGCGCTGGCCGTTCCCGCCGATGCGGTGCAGGTCGATGGCAGCGGCAAGTGGGTCACCCCGGGCATCATCGACGTGCATTCGCACCTGGGCGTGTACCCCAGCCCCGGCGTCAGCGCGCACAGCGATGGCAACGAGATGACCGCACCGGTCACCGCCAATGTCTGGGCCGAGCATTCGGTATGGCCGCAGGACCCGGGGTTTGCCGCGGCACTGGCCGGCGGCGTGACCTCGATGCAGGTGCTGCCCGGCTCGGCCAACCTGGTGGGAGGACGCGGCGTGACGCTGAAGAACGTTCCGGCCACCACCTACCAGGCCATGAAATTTCCCGGTGCGCCGTGGGGCCTGAAGATGGCGTGCGGCGAGAACCCCAAGCGCGTGTACGGCGGCGGCAAGGGCGTGGCACCGGGCACCCGCATGGGCAACGTGGCCGGTTACCGCGCCGCCTTCATCGATGCCAGCGAGTACCTGGCCAAGAACGCACCGAAGAAGGTCAAGCGCAAGCGCTGGTTCGGCGGCAGTGACAAGGGCGACAGCGCCGGGGACACCGGCGGCAAGCGCGACCTGAAGCTGGATACGCTGGCCGGCGCCATCGACGGCGACATCCGCGTGCACATCCACTGCTACCGCGCCGATGAAATGGCGACCATGCTGGACCTGTCCAAGGAATTCGGCTTCAAGATCGCCGCCTTCCACCACGGCGTGGAGGCCTACAAGCTCGCCGACCGGCTGGCCGCCGAGGGCGTGTGCGGCGCGCTGTGGGCCGATTGGTGGGGCTTCAAGATGGAGGCATTCGATGGCATCCAGGAGAACATCGCACTGGTCGACCGCCCGGCCAACAGCTGCGCGATCGTCCATTCCGATTCGCCCGAAGGCATCCAGCGGCTCAACCAGGAGGCTGCCAAGGTGATCGCCAACGCGCGCCGTGCCGGCATGCAGATTGCCCCGGAACGCGCGATCGGCTGGCTGACGTACAACGCCGCGCGCTCGCTCGGCGTGGAGAAGCAGACCGGCAGCCTGGAGGTGGGCAAGATGGGCGACGTGGTGGTCTGGAATGGCAGCCCCTTCAGCTCCTACGCACTGGCCGAAAAGGTCTACATCGACGGCCACCAGGTCTATGACCGCAATGACGTGCGCCGCCAGCCGCTGTCGGACTTCATGCTTGGCCAGGAGGCACGCCCGTGACCGTTCGTTCCCATGATCGACGCGCGCGCAGCGCCCGCACCCTGCAGCGCAGCCCGGTGCTGTTGGCCCAGCTCGCCCTGCTGGCCTTGCTGGGCGCCGCGCCCGCCAGCTGGGCGCAGGATCTGCTGATCCGCAACGCTACCGTGCACACTGCCAGCGCGCGCGGCAGCCTGGAGCACAGCGACGTGCTGGTCCAGGGTGGGGTGATCCGCGCCGTGGGCACCGGCCTGGCCGCACCGGCCGGCGCCACGGTGGTGGAGGCCAACGGCCGCCCGCTGACACCGGCGTTCTTCGGCGGCATCACCGATATCGGCATCGACGAGGTGTCCGGCGAGTCGACCACCGTGGACAGCGGGCTGAAGCTTCAGGACCAGCCCATGCGCCCGGAGTTCGACGTCACCCTGGCCTACAACCCGGCCTCGGTGCTGATTCCGGTCGCGCGGCTGGACGGCATCGGCTTCACTGCATTGGGGGCCAACACCGACGGCAGTTTCATCGCCGGCCAGGGCGGGGTGATGCGGCTGGACGGCAGCGCCGATCCGATCGGCCCACGGGCGTTGTTCATCCGGCTCGGTTCGTCCGGCGCCGAACTCACCGGCAGCTCGCGCGCGGCGCAGTGGATGCTGCTGGAGCAGATGGTGAGCGAAGCCCGCAACCGGGTGCCGGTCGATTCACCACATGCCCTGCTCACCCCCGCCGGCCGCGCCACGTTGGCGCGCTACCTGGCGGGCCAGGGCCGGCTGGTGGTGGAGGTGGACCGCGCGGCGGACATCCGCCAGCTGCTGCGCTGGGCCGCACGCGAGAACGTCAGCATCGCCATTGCCGGCGGTGCCGAGGCGTGGCGGGTGGCGCCGTTGCTGGCCCAGGCGAACGTTCCGGTGTTCGTGGATGCGCTGGGCAACCTGCCCGCCAGCTTCGACCAGTTGGGCGCAACGCTGGAAAACGCGGCACGCCTGCAGGCCGCCGGCGTACAGGTCAGCTTCGCCCAGCGCGACGACGCCTCGCACAACGCGCGCAAGATGCGCCAACTGGCCGGCAACGCAGTGGCCAACGGTCTGCCCTGGCAGGCCGGCCTGGCGGGCCTGACCCGGGTGCCGGCGCAGGTGCTGGGCGTGGGCGACCGGCTGGGCAGCATCGAGCCGGGCAAGCTGGCCGACCTGGTGTTGTGGGACGGCGATCCGCTGGATGTGGCCCACTACGCCGAGCAGGTCTGGCTGGGCGGGCGGGCGATGCCGATGCGTTCGCGCCAGACCGAGCTGCGCGACCGCTACGCCGCACCGGCTGGCACCGAGCCGCGCGCATACTCGCGCTGAGGACGGGAACCGGGCCCGGCCCGGCAGCCCCCCGTAGCGCCAGGCCCTGCCTGGCTGACGCCCGCCGCCAAGGAAATCCATGAACCTGCGTTGGTACTTCGATTTCGTCTCGCCGTTCGCCTACCTGCACTGGCAGCAGCTCAAGACCCTGCCGCAGTTCGAGCGGATCACCCCGGTGCCGATCGCCTTCGGCGCGGTCCTGCACCACCTGGGCAACCTCGGCCCGGCCGAGATCCCGGCCAAACGCCGCTTCGCCTACCGGCAGGTGCTGTGGCAGGCGCAGCAGCAGGGCGCCATCCTGCGCTTTCCACCGGGCCATCCGTTCAACCCGCTGCCCGCACTGCGCCTGTGCCTGGCCGCAGGGGCGACGCCGGCGGCAGTGGACATCCTGTTCAACTGGATCTGGCGCGACGGTCGCGCCGCCGATACCCCGCAGGCGCTGGCCCTGCCCGGGGCGATGCTGGACATCGCCAACGTCGCAGCGGCGGTGGCGGCGCTCTCGGTGAAGGAACAGCTGCGCCAGAACACCGAGGCAGCCATCGCCGCCGGCGTGTTCGGGGTCCCCACCCTGGCCATCGACGGCGAGCTGTTCTGGGGCAACGAGGCCCACCCGCTGATCGAGGCGGTGCTGGCCGATCCGGGCCTGCTGCTGCAGCCGGAATGGCAACGGGTGCTGGACCTGCCGGTCGCGGTGGAGCGCAGCCGCCCAAGCTGACCGGCCTGGTCAGGCAACGGGACCGTTTTTGAGATAGCTTTCACACTTTCGAACCGACACCCTGCCTGGAGGGGGCAAACAGGATGCGCATCGGAATCGTGGTCGACTCTGCCTGTGATCTACCGCAGGACTTCATCCAGCAGCACAACATCGTGCTGCTGCCCATTACCGTGCGGATCGGCGAGGCCGTGCTGGCCGACCACCGCGACGAACAGGCGACCTTGAGTTTCCTGCATGCCCATGTCGCCGAGAACGGCGCCGAGGCGGAAACCATTCCCTTCAGCGTGGTGCAGATCCGCGATCTGTTCCTGGGCAAGCTGGTGATCGATTACGACCATGTGTTCTGCATGACGATCACCAAGACCCGCAGCCCGATCTACGACAACGCGATGCAGGCCAGCTTCGCGATCCTCAACGACTACAAGCCGGTGCGCCAGGCGGCAGGCTTCAATTCGCCGTTCGCGCTGCGGGTACTGGACACCCAGAACCTGTTCGCCGCGCAGGGCATCACCGCCGTGGAAGCCGTGCGGCTGCGCGACAGCGGCGCCGGCGTGCAGCAGATCCGCGAACGGCTGGAACAGCTGGCGTTGAACGTGCACGGCTACATGGTCACCCGCGATCTGTACTACATGCGCGCCCGCGCCCGCCACAAGGGCGACCGCAGCGTGGGCCTGATCAGTGCCGCGCTGGGCAGTGCGCTGGACATCAAGCCGGTGCTGCACGGGTACCGCGGCACCACCGGTCCGGTGGCCAAGATCAAGGGCTTCGACAATGCGGTGCAGAAGCTGTTCGACTTCGTCGGCCAGCGGGTCAAGGGCGGGCTGATGACCCCCACCGTGTGCGTCAGCTACGGTGGCGAACTGGCCGACCTGCAGGCGCTGCCGGGCTACGCCAGCCTGCGGGATACCTGCAAGGCACATGGCGTGGACCTGTACGAATCGGTGATGAGCCTGACCGGCATGGTCAACGTCGGCAAGGGTGCGGTCACCATCGGGTTCGCCGACGAACCGCATACGTTCGCCGCCTGAGCCCGCACGCTGGGCCGCCATCATGGCGGTCCAGCCACCCGGCCGTTCCTGCACACCGATTCCACCGCGCGTCTGCCAACCTTGCCGCATTCAATGGAGGCAACCATGTCGCAGTACTTCATCAGCCTGCCGGACCCGTCCAAGGCCCGTGGCAACGATTCCGAACTTTCCTTCCACTCGCAGAGCGCGGCCGGCTTCGCCGAGGAGCTGCAGGACGCGCTGCGCACCACCTCGCTGTTCGACCGCTGGCGCGCCAAGCAGCCCGACCCGGACGCGGTCGACGCGCAGTGGGGCGTGACCGATCCGGCGGCCACCGTCACCGGGGAACAGAAAGACCTGCGCATCAACCTGGTGGCGACCACCACGCTCAACAGCGATGTGTTCAAGGAACGCCTGCGCCTGCTCGCCGGCCACCACTGGGAACTGCGCGACGTGCGCTGACTGGCGGTCAGCTTCCCGTCAGGCATTTCACAGGGCTCGTGCAGGGCGCTCCGGCATGGTGAGGTTGAACCTGCCCTGGAGTACCCGATGCGACTGCGATTGCCTGCTTCTGCTTCCCTCCTCGCCCTGGCATTGGTTGCCGCGGTCCCCGCGATGGCGCAGGCACCCGCTGCACTGCCGGCCCCGATCGCCGAAGGCAGCACG
Organism: Stenotrophomonas sp. KH_036_B; assembly: GCF_057839485.1. Lineage (NCBI taxonomy): Bacteria > Pseudomonadati > Pseudomonadota > Gammaproteobacteria > Lysobacterales > Lysobacteraceae > Stenotrophomonas > Stenotrophomonas sp. KH_036_B. The sequence goes on from NZ_CM174491.1 coordinate 3,648,243, forward strand.
CTGGCGACCGGACCGCGTTCGGATCTGCATGCGCAGGTATTGCTGGACCGGGCGCACTTCTCGCCGGGCCAGATCGACGGCCTGCTGGGCTCCAACCAGAAGCGCGCCGTGGCCGGTTTCCAGGCCGCGCGTGGGTTGAAGGTGACCGGTGAGCTGGACGATGCCACCTGGCAGGCACTGCAGCCGGACAGCGCGCCGCCGCTGGTGAGCTACACGCTCACCGCCGACGACGTGGCCGGACCGTTCCAGCCCATTCCAAAGAAGCCCGCCGACCAGGCCAGGCTCAAGACGCTGGGCTTCAGCTCGGTCGGCGAGGCGCTCGGCGAGCGCTTCCATGCCGATCCCAGACTGCTGCAGGCATTGAACCCCGGCGTGGACCTGGGCAAGGCCGGCACCGCGATCCAGGTACCCAACATCGCACCGGCGGCATTGCCGAAGGCGGCCAAGCTGGTGATCGACAAGTCCGATTCCACGCTGCGCCTGTACGACGCGGCGGGCAAGGTCTACGCGCAGTTCCCGGTGTCGTCGGGCAGCAAGCATGATCCGCTGCCGATCGGGGAATGGAAGATCCTGGGGATCTCGCGCGATCCGCCCTTCCATTACAACCCCAAGCTGTTCTGGGATGCCAAGGCCGGTGACCGCAAGGCCACCCTGCCGCCGGGCCCGAACAATCCGGTCGGGAAGGTCTGGATCGACATCTCCAAGCCGCATTACGGCCTGCACGGGACGCCCGAGCCGGGCCATGTGGGCAAGACCGAATCGCACGGCTGCGTGCGCATGACCAACTGGGACGCACTGCAGGTGGCCGACGCGGTAGACGCCTCGGTGCCTGTGGTGATGCAGGAGTAATCCGATGATGCTGACGCGACTGCTGGCACTGGGTGTGGTGGTGGGCGTTGCTGGCTGGTGGTTGCTGGCGCCGGATGGGGATGCTGAGGGTTCCGCGGCGGCGCCTGCTGCGTCCGGGGTGCTGCAGAGCCGGCCAGCGGCCGGCACTACCGGGCGCCTGACCGCTACCGCCGAGGGCAGCCAGGCCGGGCCTGGCGCTGCGGGATCGTCGACGGCGGGCGTTGCCGGGGGGGCCGAGGGCCGGCCGACGGCCGGCGCTGTAGGGGGGACCATGGCTTCCGAGGGTCGGCCTGCGGCCGGTGCTGCCGCAGCTCCTTCCGGGCTACTGCTGCCTGTGCAGGGGATCACCCCTTCGCAGCTGCAGGACACCTTCACCGACGCGCGCAGCGAAGGGCGGGTGCACGATGCGATCGACATCCTGGCGCCGGATGGCACCCCGGTGCTGGCAGTGGCCGACGGCACCATCGAAAAACTGTTCAACAGCGAGCGCGGCGGGCTGACGGTGTACCAGTTCGAGCCCGGCGGCACCTACTGCTACTACTACGCGCACCTGCAGCGGTACGCGGACGGCCTGGCCGAGAAGCAGGTGGTCAAGCGCGGCGACGTGATCGGCTATGTCGGCAGCACCGGCAACGCCAGCCCCGATGCCCCGCACCTGCACTTCGAGATCCACCGGCTGGGCGCGGAAAAGCAGTGGTGGAAGGGCGAGTCGCTCAACCCCTACCCGGTGCTGCGCGGCGAGCAGGCCCTGCCCTGACCGGGTCCCGGGCGCGGTGAGCTGAACCGGGATGCCCGCCGGATTGGCCCCGTCGTCCCGAAGGTGCGAGAATCCCCGACCCTCCCTTGCAGGCCGGCGCACCGTCGCCCGCCCCTTACCCGAGCCTACGTGAAGACCCCCGAAAGCCTGCAGGCGCTGATCGAAGACGGCGTGATCGACGAAGTACTGCGTCCGCTGAAGAGCGGCAAGGAAGCAGCCGTGTATGTGGTACGCAGCGGCGACGACGTGCGCTGCGCCAAGGTCTACAAGGACATGGCACAGCGCAGCTTCAAGCAGCGCGTGCAGTACCAGGAAGGCCGCAAGGTGCGCGGCAGCCGCGAAGCCCGTGCGGTCGGCAAGGCCAGCAACTACGGCCGCAAGCAGCAGGAAACCGCCTGGAAGAACACCGAGGTCGATGCGCTGTACCAGCTGCGCGACGCCGGGGTGCGCGTGCCCGAGCCGCATGGATACTTCCATGGCGTGCTGGTGATGGAACTGGTCACCGACGCCGAAGGGTTCTCCGCCGCCCGCCTGGGCGAAGTGGAACTGGAGGCCGACCAGGCCCGTGAGTTCCACCAGGTGCTGGTGCGCCAGGTGGTGCTGATGCTGTGCTGCGGCCTGATCCACGGCGACCTGTCGCCGTACAACGTGCTGGTCGGTCCGGATGGCCCGGTGGTGATCGACTTCCCGCAGGTGGTCAGCGCCGGCGGCAACAACGCCGCACGCAGCATGCTGCTGCGCGACGTCAACAACCTCACCGCCTACCTGGGGCGTTCGGCGCCGGAGCTGCTGGACACCTGGTACGGCGAAGAGATGTGGGCGATGTTCGAGGCCGGCGAGCTGCTGCCCGACAGCCCGCTCACCGGCACCTTCGTGCACGACGAGTCCACCATCGACCTGGACAGCGTGCGCCACGCCATCAACGACGCGCGCGAAGAGGCGCTGATCCGCCAGCAGGGCCGCGAGGCCGCGGAAGAAGACGACGATTGATCTGCCGCAGGACACGCATGGCGTGTCCTTACGCCCGGTGATCCGCTGGACACGCATGGCGTGTCCCTACGTGGTGCCGACCCGGCGGTAGAGCCACGCCCTGCGTGGCTGCGCGGTGCCGATCGAAGAGCAGCCACGCAGAGCGTGGCTCTACGCCGTTACGCCTTCAGCGCCTTGGCGTGATGCGCGATGTGCTCACCGATGAAGCTGGCAATGAAGTAGTAGCTGTGGTCGTACCCCGGCTGCAGGCGCAACTGCAGCGGATGCCCCGCCGCCGTGCACGCCGCCTGCAACCACTGCGGCTGCAGTTGGGTATCGAGGAACTCGTCGCCACCGCCCTGGTCTACCAGCAACGGCAGCTTCTCGCCCGCCGTGGCCACCAGTTCGCTGGCATCCCAGGCCGACCAGCTGGCCCGGTCCTCACCGAGGTAGGCCGCAAACGCCTTCTGCCCCCACGGCACCCGCGTCGGTGCCACGATCGGCGAAAACGCCGACACGCTGCGGTAACGGCCCGGGTTGCGCAGCGCGATCACCAGCGCGCCGTGCCCGCCCATCGAATGCCCGCTGATACCGCGCGCGTCGTTGGCCGGCAGGTGGGCCTCGATCAGCGCCGGCAGCTCCTGCACGATGTAGTCGTACATGCGGTAGTGCTTCGCCCACGGCTGCTCGGTGGCGTTGAGGTAGAACCCGGCGCCCTTGCCGAGGTCATAGCCCTCGGCGTCTGCAACGTCGTCGCCGCGCGGGCTGGTGTCGGGCGCCACCAGGATCACCGCGTGTTCGGCGGCATAGCGCTGCGCACCGGCCTTGGTGATGAAGTTCTGCTCGGTGCAGGTCAACCCGCTCAGCCAGTACAGCACCGGCAGCTTCTGCGTGGCCGCCTGCGGCGGCAGGTAGACCGCCACCTTCATGTCACAGCCCAGCACCTGTGAACGGTGCTGGTAGACGTCCTGCCAACCGCCACAGGCGGCGCGATGTTCGATGCGTTCCATGGGCTCGGGCCTGATCAGTAGTGGACGACGGAGCGGATCGACTTGCCTTCGTGCATCAGCTCGAAGGCGTCGTTGATCTGCTCCAGGTCCATGGTGTGGGTGACGAACGGCGCCAGCTCGATCTCGCCCTTCATCGCGTCCTCGACCATGCCCGGCAGCTGGCTGCGGCCCTTCACGCCGCCGAACGCGGTGCCCTTCCAGGACCGGCCGGTGACCAGCTGGAACGGACGCGTGGAGATTTCCTGGCCCGACCCGGCCACGCCGATGACCACCGACTGGCCCCAGCCACGGTGCGCGCATTCCAGCGCGGCACGCATCACGTTGACGTTGCCGATGCACTCGAAGGTGTGGTCCACGCCCCAGGTGGTCATCTCGACGATGACCTGCTGGATGGGCTTGTCGAAGTCCTTCGGGTTGATGCAGTCGGTGGCACCGAACTGCTTGGCCAGTTCGAACTTGGACGGGTTGGTGTCGATGGCGAAGATGCGGCCGGCCTTGGCCTGGCGCGCACCCTGGATCACCGCCAGGCCGATCCCACCCAGCCCGAACACCGCCACCGAATCCCCTTCCTGCACCTTGGCGGTGTTGTGCACCGCGCCGATGCCGGTGGTGACGCCGCAGCCCAGCAGGCAGACATGCTCCGGGTTGGCCTCCGGGTGGATCTTCGCCAACGAGACCTCCGCCACCACGGTGTACTCGCTGAAGGTGGAGCAGCCCATGTAGTGGTAGATCGGCTCGCCGTTGTAGCTGAAGCGGGTGGTGCCATCGGGCATCACGCCTTTGCCCTGGGTGGCGCGCACGGCCACGCACAGGTTGGTCTTGCCGCTCTTGCAGAACAGGCATTCGCCACACTCGGCGGTGTACAGCGGAATCACATGGTCGCCCGGCTTGACGCTGGTCACGCCCTCGCCCACTTCCACCACGATGCCCGCGCCTTCGTGGCCCAGCACCGCCGGGAACAGGCCTTCGGGGTCATCGCCGGACAGGGTGAACGCGTCGGTATGACAGACACCGGTGTGGGTGATCCGGACCAGCACCTCACCCTTCTGCGGCGGGGCGACGTCGATCTCGACGATCTTCAGCGGCTCGCCAGCGGCGAAGGCAACAGCAGCACGGGACTTCATGGGGAATACTCCAGGACAAGGAACAGGACAGGACAGCGCGCGGTCGCCCGCACGCTTACTTCAGGTAGGAACGGATCAGCGCGCTCATGTCGCGCACGCGCTCGGCGCGCTGTGCGTCGGACTGCGCCGGCTGGCCGAATTCTTCGCGCAGGTGCGCTTCCATCACTTCGGACATCAGTCCGTTGACGGCGCCGCGGATCGCGGCGATCTGCTGCAGTACCGGCCCACACTCGGCCCCGGCCTCCAGCGCGCGGTCCAGCGCATCGCACTGGCCGCGGATGCGGCGCACGCGGGCCAGGACCTTCTTCTTTTCGTCGGGGGAATGCGGCATGCCGGGCAGGCCCAGAGAACTATACTGGGGGATAGTATACACACCCGCCCGGCGGGGTCACCCTGCCGCACCGCTGGGTGGCGCTGGAAGGCGCCACCCAGGGGCTTGCGCGCGCGGGCCTACTTGCCCGTGACCGCGTCCTGCAGCTTCTCGATTGCCTGGTCGGCGGTGAACGTGTTCGGCTTCTGGATCTTCGGGAAGTCCACGAACGTCTCGTTGAACTTCGTGAGCAGCGCGATCGCGCCGTACACGATGTACACGTGGTTGATGTACCAGTCCCAGTACGTGTTCGAGGTGACGTCGGCAAACTCGTACGGGTCGGTGCGCAGGTTGTAGATCTTGGGAATGCGCATGGAGGTGAACGGTTCGCCCCAGATCTGCATCGTGCCCTTGCAGCGCTGTTCGATGAACGTGACCTTCCAGTTGTCGTAGCGGATGCCGAGGATGTCGCCATCATCGGAGATGTAGACGAACAGCTTGCGCGGGGATTTTTCCACCTTGCCCGTCAGCAGCGGCAGCAGGCTCACCCCGTCGATATGGTTCTTGTAGGTGCGCCCCAGTGCCTTGACCCCTTTCTTGAGGTCATCCACCACGCCGGTGTTGCCGGCCAGCTCAAGGAAGGTGGGCAGCCAGTCGTGGTGCTGCACGATCTCGTTGGAGACCGTGCCCGGCTTGATCTTGCCGGGGTAGCGCGCGACCAGCGGAATGCGGAAGGCGCCTTCCCAGTTGGTGTCCTTCTCGCTGCGGAACGGCGTGGTGCCGCCATCCGGCCACGAGTTGCGGTGCGGACCGTTGTCGGTGGAGTACACCACCAGGGTGTCGTCGGCGATGCCCAGCTCATCCAGGTAATCGAGCAGCGAGCCCACGTTGCGGTCATGGTCGATCATGGTGTCGTGGTACGGCGACTGCCAGCGCCCGGCCTGTCCCAGGCTCTCTTCCTTGGTATGGGTGTACAGGTGCATGTGGGTGAAGTTCACCCAGACGAAGAATGGGGTGTCATCGTCGGTGGCCTTCTTGATGAAGTCCTTCGCGCGTTCGGCGAACTCGTCGTCACAGGTCAGCATGCGCTTGCGGTCGAGCGGGCCGGTGTCCTCGATCTTCTGCTTGCCCACCCGCCCCCAGCGCGGCTGCTCGGTGCTGTCATCGGTGTCGGTGGCGAAGCTGTGGATCACGCCACGCGGCTTGATCGTCTCGATGAAGTCGCCGAACTCCTCTTCCGGGAAGTAGTCGTACATCTCCGGCTCTTCCTCGGCATTGAGATGGTACAGATTGCCGTAGAACTCATCGAAGCCGTGGTTGGTGGGCAGCATCTTGTTGAGATCGCCCAGGTGGTTCTTGCCGAACTGGCCGGTCGTGTAGCCTTCGTTCTTCAGCAGCGCGGCGATGGTGACGATCTTCTCGTTCATGCCCACCGGTGCGCCGGGAATGCCCACCTTGGAGAGGCCGGTGCGCAGCACGCTCTGCCCGGTGATGAACGAGGAACGGCCTGCCGTGCAGGACTGCTCGCCGTAGGAGTCGGTGAACCGCACGCCCTCGTTGGCGAGGCGATCGATGTTCGGCGTCTGGTAGCCCATCAGCCCATGCGTGTAGCAGCTGAGGTTGGAGATGCCGATGTCATCCCCCCAGATCACCAGTATGTTGGGCTTTCCAGATGTGCTGGCCATGCGTTTCTCCAAGGGGCGTGAAGCCCAGATGGTCAACGCTCACGCTGCTGGCGGCCAGCGTGTTTCTACTTAAAACGTCTCAGTAAGTCTTCGACCGGGCGGACATCGGTGTCCGCACAGGGGTCGCTGCAGCGGCAGGCCGCACCCCGGCGGAGTGAAGCCTGCCATGCGCCACGACGCGGGCCGATCAGGTCGGTGCGAAGCCGCGGGTGGTCTTCTTCTCGTTCTTTTCGGCCTTCTTTTCCTTGGCCGTCTTTGCAGGTTTCTTCTTCTGCTCTTTCTTGCTGTCCATACCCTTGGCCATGGTCGTACGCTCGCGGTTGGTAGGGCGCCAGCATGGCACATCCCGGGCGGGCAGGCGCACCGGTGGTCGGCGCCCCCCGCTGTGCACGCCACCGGTACGGCGGCAGCCGGATCATGGGCCTCCCCCCGCCCCTGCGAACACCATGGCCACACCGTCCGGCTCCCGTCTCGTCGTCTATGCCGCGCTGGTCGGCAACCTGTGCATCGCCATCGCCAAGTTCGTCGCCGCCGGCATCTCCGGCAGTTCGGCGATGCTGAGCGAGGGCGTGCACTCGCTGGTCGACACCACCAACGAAGTCCTGCTGCTGTACGGGCTGCACCGCGCGGACAAGAAGCCGGACACCGCCCACCCGTTCGGCTACGGCCGGGAGCTGTACTTCTGGAGCTTCATCGTGGCCCTGCTGGTGTTCGCCGCCGGCGCCGGGGTGTCCGCCTACGAAGGCATCCAGCACATCCGCCATCCAGAACCGGCCACCAACCACCTGCTGAGCTATGCGGTGCTGGGCATCTCCTTCCTGTTCGAAGGCGGCTCGTGGTGGATAGCGCTGCGCGAGTTCCGCGCCACCAAGGGCAGCATGGGGTACTTCGAGGCGTTCCGGCGCAGCAAGGACCCGTCCACCTTCACCGTGCTGCTGGAAGACAGCGCCGCGCTGCTTGGGCTGGGCTTCGCGGCGATGGGCCTGGCCGCCGCCCAGCTGCTGGACATGCCGGTCCTGGATGGCGTGGCCTCGCTGTGCATCGCCGGGGTGCTGGCGGTCACCGCCTTCCTGCTGGCGCGCGAGACCAAGGGGCTGCTGGTTGGCGAGCCCGCCCATCCGGCGGTGGCCCAGCGCATCCTGGCCGTGGCCAACACCGACCCCGACCTGCGCACCGCCAACGGGGTCACCACCATGCAGATGGGCCCCGACCAGGTTGTCGCGATGCTGAGCGCCGAGTTCGAGGACGACCGCACCACGCCGCAGATCGAGGCCTGCATCACCCGCATCGAACGGGCGGTGAAAGGCGAGTACCCCGAACTGGTCGCCCTGTTCATCAAGCCGCAGACACCGGAAGTGTTCAACGCCCGGCGGGCGGCGCTTGCCGCTCCGCACTGAACGTGCGGACCCGGCGGTGGGGGTCGGCGCTGGAGCGGAACAGACCGGCCAGCACCGCCCCACCGGGGAGCGCAAGCAGATACATGGTGCCCGGGCTGTCCGCCCAGCGACCGTCGGCATGCGGGTAGCACATGTAGCCGTAGATCCCGGCCGCAAACAGAATGCCCGCCGCCAGGAACTTGAGCATCTCCTTCAATCCCACGTCCATCGTCCTCCTTCTCCTTACTGCATCCCTTGCCGGTGCCGTTTGTGTGTCGCCGGGGACCGGCGCGCGTCAGCGCACCGGCCTCGCCGCGTTCGCCATGCCGCGGCCGCCGAGCAGCGCCTGAACCGCACGCGCCGCGGAGGCTTCGCCCGCGTCGGTGCGGAACGCGGCCACCGTGCCCAGCAGCTGGGTGGCCTGCTCTTCCATGCTGCGCGCCGCCGCCGAGGCCTCCTCCACCAGGGCGGCGTTCTGCTGCGTGCTCTCGTCGATATGGTCCACGGCCTGGTTGATCTGGACGATGCTGTCGCTCTGCTGCTGCGCGGCCGCGCTGATGCCCGACATCAGCGCGCTGACCCGCTTCACGCCCAGCACGATCTCGTCCATGGTCCGCCCCGCCCCTTCGGCCAGCCGGCTGCCGGTGGCCACCTTGTCCACCGAGTCGCCGATCAGCTGCTTGATCTCCCGCGCCGCCGTGGACGAGCGCTGCGAGAGCGAGCGGATCTCCGAGGCCACCACCGCGAACCCCCGCCCATGTTCGCCCGCACGGGCGGCCTCCACCGCCGCATTGAGGGCCAGGATGTTGGTCTGGAACGCGATGCCGTCGATCACCCCGATGATGTCGACGATGCGATGCGACGACGCGGCGATCAGTGACATGGTCGAGACCACCTCCTGCACCGCGTGCCCGCCCTGCGCCGCCACGTCCACCGCCCCACCCGCCAGCTGGCTGGCCTGGCGCGCGTTGTCGGCGGTCTGCCGCACGTGGTCGGTGAGCCCCTGCAGCGATACCGCGGTTTCCTCCAGCGACGCAGCCTGCTGTTCGGTACGCCGCGACAGGTCATTGTTGCCCTCGGCGATCTCGCCCGCGCCGAGCGCCACGTTGTCGGCCACGCGCTTGATGCGGGCGATGATGGACGCCATGGAGTCCACCAGCGCATTGATGCCGTTGCAGAGCTCCGCGATCTCGCCGTGCATGCCGGCCGTGGCGATGCGACCGGTGAGGTCACCCGCCTGCGCGGACGCCACCACCGCACGCGTCTGTTCCACGGCACGCTGCAGGGCCTGTGCATCGCGGACCTGCGCGGTGATGTCGGTGGCGTACTTGACCACCTTGAACGGCCGACCGTTCATGTCGCGGATCGGATTGTAGGACGCCTGGATCCACACCTCGCGGCCGTCCTTGCCCAGCCGCCGGTACTGGCCGGCGTCGTACTCGCCCCGGCCGAGTTTCTCCCAGAACGCGCGGTACTCCGCGCTCTGGCGATACGCCGGCTCGGCAAACATGCCATGGTGCTGGCCCTGCACCTCTTCCAGCGTATAGCCCACTGCGGCCAGGAAATTCCCGTTGGCGCGCAGGATGCGTCCGTCCAGGCCGAACTCGATCACCGCCTGGGACAGATCGATGGCGGCGAGCTGCCCGGCGAAGTCGGCGGCCTGGCGCTTCTCGGCGGTGATGTCGGTGGCGAACTTCACGACCTTGCAGGGGTGCCCGTTGCTGTCGAACACCGGGTTGTACGAGGCCTGGATCCAGACCTCGCGCCCGCCCTTGCCCACCCGCCGATACTGGCCGGCATCGAACTCGCCGCGCGCCAGCTTCGCCCAGAATGCACGATATTCCGGGCTGCGGACCTGCTCGGGCTCGACGAACATCGAATGGTGGCGGCCGCGGACCTCCTCCAGCGTGTAGCCCACGGTCTGCAGGAAGTTCGGGTTGGCCGCCAGGATGGTGCCGTCCAGGGCGAACTCGATGACCGCCTGCACCCGGTGCAGCGCGGCAACCTGCGCGTCGAGGTCGGTCTGGTGGCGCAACGCGGCCGACCGCGCGGCGAGGCGGGCAGTGCGGAAGGGAAGCAGAACGGCGATGAGGCGATGCAGCGGCGAGCGCGTGACGGCGGCGGTAATGGGCATCATTCGATCCTCGGGTCCGACAAGCTGAAAGGGCTACGCCGGGCTGGAGGCCCGGTGGGAGTGCTCGATTGGCTTGGGGACTCACGAAGGTCGTCAGCGGGGCGACGTCGCTTGCGTGGGGTACAACAGGTACGACTGCGCTCATTGTGGCGGCGTGGACCGCACAAGCTTGAGCATGACTTATGGCTACCTTTTGTGGCCGAGTTTACGTAGCTCCTGTACTACCGGTGTCGCAAGAATGCGCGGTCCCCGTGATGAGGTGCCGGCGCGGTGGGGGCTGCACGGCACCTCATCGCGGCGATATCAGCGGCTGCGCCGAAGCGCGCCACGGCTGCGGCCCGCCTCGAGTGCGGCCGCCAGCTCAACCGAAGGATGGATGCCGAATATCTTTCGATACATGCCGGCAAAACGACCCAGGTCCCACACGCCGAAGCGCGAGCAGATCAGGGTCACGGTGTCGCCGGGCCGTGCCTCGCGCAGCGCGCGCCGGATCACGTGCAGCCGTTCGATCATGTAGTACTGCTGCGGCCCCATGCCGAAGATCTCGTCGAACGCGCGATTCAGGGAACGCTGCGAGGTCCGCGCGCTCAGCGTGAGTTCGCCAATGGTCGCCTCGCCACGAATACTGCGCTGGATATGCTGCACGCTGCGGCTGATGATCTCGTTGCGCGACACGATCGGCCGCCCCCGGGAGCGGCGCGCGGCGTCGGAGGTGCCCAGCGCGATACAGCGCAGCAATGCATGGATGACCTGCGCGCTGAAGGCGCGCCGCACCATCGGCGCCTCGAACAGGTGCGGGCGGCGCCGGTGTATTTTAAGCGCGCGCACCACCAGCGCGATGAGCTGGCTGATTTCTTCGCGGCCCACCAGCACCGCGTGGGTGCGATCCAGGCGCCCATCGACCAGACCGGATACCTCGCTGGCGCGCGCCTGCACGGCACCGGCGGCCAGGTCCAGCACGATGAAGCGCGAAGTGACGCGCGTTACCCCGTGCACCTCGGTGCCGGGCGCAAACCAGATGAACAGCTCGTCGGTCGCATGGTGCCCCTGCATGTAGGCATCGCTGCCAGGCAACGTGATGTATGCGTGGTAGCGGCCTGCATGGCTCAATCCCCGGTACATCATGGGCGCGCCATCCACACCTAGCATGGCGATCACATCCCCTGCGTCGACCACCTCCAGCGTCCAGTCGCCATGCCCGCGTCCGGTGACGCGCATCTGGCCATCCACGCCCGCCACGGAGTCTGCGTACGCTTCAAAATCGTTGAACGTCAGGATCGCCATCTTGGTGGACGTAACCTCGAAGGGGAAGGCGTGCGGGCGGCGAGCATAGCGCCTCCATCACGCCTGCAAGAGGCTTGGGATCAACATTTTTTTTTGGCGGAGTTTACGTAGACGGACCCTTGCAGAGGCCAGAAAATCCGGGACGTTGTACGCGATGCAATCGCGTTGTCGACGTAACTGCCGCGGGCAGTCATTACCATCGCGCGCACCTGACATGGTGGGCGTTCCGCCGTACCCGCGTATCGGTACTTCCACTGTCGCGGCGGCGGTAAATCTACTTGTCGGTACTATCCAAATGTCGCCATCGGCATGCTTTGCGCACGGAGGCGTGTCGCCGGATCAGTCGTCGCCACGCAGGCGACTGGCATCGGTGGTCGGGGGGCCTGGACGAAGCCAGCGCGCCGGCCCCGATCTTCCCTGCCCGCTTCATCGGCCGGCCGATGGCGCAGCAGATGATTTTCGGCACCTCCGCACTGCGTACGCGGCGGTAACCCGCCTAGAAGCGATACACGAAGCCCAATCGCAGGCCGGCGTCGGTGAAGTCCACGTTGCCGCTGAAGCTGTCCTTGACCGCATCGGCCTCGATCCTGGTGAAGGTGTAATCGAGCAGGAAGCCGGCGCGCTCCCACGGGAACCACTCCACGCCCGCGCGACCGAAGTAGACGTCGGCATCGACGTCATCCACGTCCGCCGAGAAGTAGCCGGCGTCGGCGGACACCCGCCACTGCTCGGCGGGCGTCCAGCGCCAGGCACCGCCAATGGTCGGCGCCGGCACATCGGCCGATACCTTGCTGCTGACCGCACCGCCGCCCTGGTTGCCACCCGCATCCACATCCAGTGCGATGCCCAGCTCCATGCGGTACCAGACCAGGCCGACCCGCGGGCCAAGCGCCCAGCGCTCCTGCGATGCCGCCCACCAGGTGTACGAGGCCTCGTAGGCATCGATGTCCACGTCGGTGCGCACGGTGCTTGAGGCCGCGTAGCGCGTTCCATCGAAGTCGATATCGCGGTTGATCACGCGGGTGGCGTCGGCGCTCTGGGTGTAATAGGAGATGGCGAACTCATGGGCGTCCCACGGACGCCAGGTGAGACCGACGTTGGCCACCACGTTGTCGTTGCCCAGGCCCAGATCGCGGTGCAGGTTGATGTCGGTGCCCTGCCTGCCATCGCCATCTGCGCGGAGCTCGGTGTCGAACGAGGTGACGTAGCCGCTGATGCGTGCACTGAAGGTATCCAGCGGCTCCACCGCGCGTGCCTGCGGTGCGATGGCCAGCAGGGCCACGGTGGCGATGCCGAGGGTGAGGACGTTGGTGCGGAACGGCAGGGAGAGCAACATGGCTGGTTCTCCAGGGTGACCGAGCTCGGAGTGAACGTCAGGGTGTCCGCCAACTGGGCTCCATGGTCCCTCCGCGGCAACGCTTTGGAAAGGTGATTCAACGCGCTTTGGGTCAGTAAATGTACTGGCCTGTGCAGCCAGCCATGGGCTGGCTCTACGGGTTGTGCAGCCAGCCAACCGGTTCGCCGCCGTGGCGGGTTGCGGTGGCGCGGTACAGTGGCCGCTCCTTTCGCCCGCTGGCTGTCGCATGGACTTTCTGGTCAACATCGACGTCGACAACCTCGACACCGCGCTGGCGTTCTACACGCGCGCCTTCGGCCTGCGTGCGGGCCGACGCTTCGGTGCCGACGGGGTGGAACTGCTCGGTGGGCCCGCGCCAATCTACCTGCTGGTCAAACCCTCGGGCACGTCGGCCACGCCACAGGTGCGTGACCGGCGCGACTACCGGCGGCATTGGACGCCGCTGCACCTGGACTGGGTGGTGGACGATCTGGATGCGGCACTGGCACGGGCCGTGGCCGCGGGCGCACGCGTGGAGCAGGCACCGGTGACGCACGCCTGGGGACGCATTGCCCTGCTTGCCGATCCGTTCGGCCACGGGTTCTGCCTGCTGCAGTTCCTCGGGCGCGGCTACGACGCCATCAGCGGCGACTGATCAAGGCGAAGGGTCAGCGCGACTTGAAGCGGTAGATCACCGAATCGGATGCGGGCCGCGCCAGCGACTGCCCCGCCACCGCCACCACGGGCAGCTCGTAGGCGCCGTTGCGCAGCAGGCCTTCATGCCTGAAGCGCGCATCGAACTGGGCTTCCACCGCGGGTTGGTCGATGTCGTGGTAACGCACCGGCACGTTGGCGGCCTGCAGGTCTGCCAGCATGCGCCGCGTAAAACCGCAGCCATCGCGGCCGTAGACATCCACTGCCGGGCCGCGCACGGTCTGCGCCGGCGGCACGGAGATCGGCATCGCTGCGGCGTCGCGGGCCAACTGCGCGCGCGACGGAAAGAACGTGCGCTTGGCGTGCAGCAGCCCGCCGGCCAGTCCCAGAATCATCAGCAGTACGATGGTGCGGTTCATCGACAGTCCGTGTCCCCATGCAATGCGGGCGACGCTATCACGCCGCCCGCATCGCCCTCAATCGCTTTCGCGCAGCATGTCCACGAACGCACGCAGGGCCGACGACATCTGCCGCTGCTGCGGGTAGTACAGCACCCAGCCGGCGAACGGCTCGCTCCAGTCCTCCAGCACCGCCACCAGCCGGCCCTCGTCCAGATACGGGCGCGCCGCATCTTCCAGCACGTAGGCCAGGCCGAGGCCGTCGAGCACTGCCTGCAGGATGGTGTGCTGGTCGCCGAGGGTGAGCCGCCCCGGTACGTCGATGTCCAACGCCTGGCCATCGCGCTCGAACTGCCACTTGTACAGATGCCCGCTGGCGAAGCGGAAGCGCACGCACTCGTGCTGCGCCAGCTCGCGCGGATGCTGCGGCACCGCCCGCTCATGCAGATAGGCAGGCGACGCCACGATCAGCCCGCGCAGCGGCGGGCCGAGCGGCACCGCCACCATGTCCTCGGGCACGAACTCATGCAGGCGTACGCCGGCGTCGTAGCCCTTGGCCACGATATCCACCAGGCCATCGTCCTGCGCCACCTCCAGCCGCACGTCCGGGTGGGCGCGCAGGAAACGGGCGAGGCGGGGACCCAGCTGGGTGTGCACCGCCGCGCGGGTGGCGTTGATGCGCAGCAGGCCGGCCGGCGCGGCACGGAAGTGATTCATCTCCTCCAGCGCGTCATGCACCTGGCCCAGCGCCGGCTGCAGGCGCTCGAGCAGACGCTGTCCGGCCTCGGTCAGCGCCACGCTGCGGGTGGTACGGTGGAACAGACCCACGCCCAGCCGTTCCTCCAGCGCGCGGATCGCATAGCTGACCGCCGAGGTGGACAAGGCCAGCTCCGCGCCCGCACGGCGGAAGCTGCGGTGACGGGCCACGGCCGCAAAGGCGGCCAGGTGGGTAAGGTTGTCAGTGGCCATGATTGTGCAGTCTGCCTTGATGAATCATGCCGATATATTGACTGTATACGCGCGGGTAGCGGGCGTATTGTAAAGCGCCTTTCCACAAATCCCAGGATAACCCCATGTCCCTCGCCCATGGCTATGCCGTGCACGACCAGACCGCGCCGCTGGTGCCGTTCTCCTTCGAGCGCCGCGCCGCAGGTCCCGACGACGTCCGCATCCAGATCCTCTACAGCGGCATCTGCCACTCCGACCTGCACCAGGCCCGCGACGACTGGGGCGGCGCGCAGTTCCCGATGGTGCCGGGCCACGAGATCATCGGCCGGGTCACCGAGGTCGGTGCCAACGTCACCCGCTTCAAGGTGGGCGACTTCGCCGGCGTCGGCTGCATGGTCGATTCCTGCCGCCATTGCGATGCCTGCGACCATGACCTCGAGCAGTACTGCGAAAAGGGCCCCACCTACACCTACAACAGCACCGAACGCGGCAGCGACCAGCTGACCTACGGCGGCTATTCGGACCACATCGTGGTCGAGCAGCGCTTCGTGGTGAAGGTGGCCGACACGCTGGACCTGAAGGCCGCCGCGCCGCTGCTGTGCGCCGGCATCACCACCTACTCCCCGCTGCGCCACTGGAAGGTCGGCCCCGGCCAGAAGGTCGGCGTGATCGGCCTGGGCGGGCTGGGCCACATGGGTGTCAAGTTCGCCAAGGCGATGGGCGCCACCGTGGTGATGATCACCACCACCCCGGAAAAGGGTGCCGATGCCAAGCGCCTGGGCGCCGACGAAGTGCTGGTGTCGCGTGATCCGGCGCAGATGAAGGCGCACGCCAACAGCTTCGACTTCCTGCTCAACACCATCCCGGTCAGCCACGACACCAACCCGTACATGTCGCTGCTCAAGCGTGACGCGACCATGTGCCTGGTGGGCGTGATCACCGGCCTGGACCCCGCGTTGATGGGCAGCAGCGTGATCTTCGGCCGCAAGCACGTCACCGGCTCGGCGATCGGCGGCATGGCTGAAACCCAGGAAATGATGGACTTCTGTGCCGAACACAACATCGTCAGCGATGTGGAAGTGATCGACATCAAGACCGTCAACGAAGCCTGGGCCCGCATGGCCAAGAACGACGTGCGCTACCGCTTCGTGATTGACATGGCAACGTTGGCGGCATAACGGCGCCGCTCTACCAGGTGACTTGCGTCACCTGGTAGAGCGACGCCATGCGTCGCTGCCCTTCCCCACCGCCCAACGAGATGCATGGGGGGCGGCCGGCGGGTAGCCCCCGTAGGGACGCTAGAAAACATGGATGTTTTCTAGCAGCCTACATGGGTGAAGGCGCACTGCTTGCGAGGCACTGCCTCGCGTGCGGCTGAACGACCAGCCGCTGGCGGCTGGGCCGGGCCGCGGAGCGGGACTTGCGGCGTGTCCCGTAGGGAGCTGCCCGTCGGCCGTCCCGGCACGTAGCAACTGAGACGCCTGCTTTCCGCCGCAAAGCATCAGTAAGCAAACTGCTTGAACACCGGGTCCACGCTCTGGTTCCACTCACCGTGGTACAGCGCCAGCTTGCGATCGGCCGGGGTCAGACCGGAATCGACGATCTCCTGCAGCACCTCCAGGAACTTGCTTTCATCCTGGCCATCGGCATTGCGTGCCGCACGGCGCTTCAACCCGGCCACCGCGATCTTCAACGCTTCGCGCGACAGGTCCAGCACGGTGCCGTTGCGGAACGGCAGCTTCAAGCCCTGCTTCGGCACGCCATCGCGCAGGACATTGCGCTCCACCAGAGTGAAATCGCGGACCAGGTCCCACGCCGCATCCAGCGCCGCATCGTCATACAACAGCCCCACCCAGAACGCCGGCAGCGCACACAGCCGGCTCCACGGCCCCGCATCGGCACCGCGCATTTCCAGGTACTTCTTCAACCGTACTTCCGGGAACGCCGTGGTCATGTGGTCCGACCAGTCGCGCAGCGTCGGCAACTGGCCCGGCAGCACCGGCAGCTTGCCCACCATGAAATCGCGGAAGCTCTGCCCGCTCGCATCGTGGTACGTGCCGTCGCGGTAGGAGAAGTACATCGGCACATCGAGCAGGTAGTCCACGTAGCGCTCATACCCGAAGCCATCCTCGAACACGAAGTCGAGCATGCCCGTGCGGTCGTTGTCGGTGTCCGTCCAGATGTGCGAACGGTAACTCTGGAAGCCGTTCGGCCTGCCTTCCGTGAACGGCGAATCGGCGAACAGCGCCGTGGCGATCGGCTGCAGCGCCAACGACACACGGAACTTCTTCACCATGTCCGCTTCCGTGGCGTAATCCAGGTTGACCTGCACCGTGCAGGTGCGGGTCATCATGTCCAGGCCCAACGAGCCCACCTTCGGCATGTAGTCGCGCATGATGCGGTAGCGGCCCTTCGGCATCCACGGCATCTCCTCGCGCGTCCACTTGGGCTGGAAGCCCATGCCGAGGAAGCCCAGCTGCAGCTCCGCCGCCACCTGGGCCACTTCATTGAGATGCGTACCCGTCTCCACGCAGGTCTCGTGGATGCTTTCCAGCGCCGCGCCGGACAGCTCCAGCTGCCCCGCCGGTTCCAGCGTGACCGACGCGTTGTCGCGCAGCAGCGCGATCGTGTGCCCGTTCTCCTGCACCGGCGCCCAGCCGAACCGGGTCAACCCGGTGAGCAGCGCTTCAATGCCGCGCTCGCCATCGAACGTGGGCGGACGCAGGTCGTCCAGGCGGAAGCCGAACTTCTCGTGCTCGGTGCCGATGCGCCACTGCGCCTTGGGCTTTTCGCCGGAGGCCAACGTGGCGACCAGTTCGTTTCGGTCGGTGATCGGCGTCTCGGCGACGTGGCTGGGGCTCGACAAGGGAGGGCTCGCAGGGATTCTGGTCTGGACGGGGATGTGGGGCTCAACACCCCGCATCGCAAGGGCGCAGTATAGGGTGGCCGCTCCGGCCGTCATGCCACCGTGACGGTTTTCTGCATCCTACCGGGAACCCCTTGACGCTGCCGATACCCGGCGGCGCGTGCCCGCAGGCACGCCGGCACGGGCCGGCCAGTTGTTCGATACTGCACGGTAATGGACATGCCCCTCTACCCCGATCCCCTGTTGACCGAGATGGCCAGCCTGGCCGACTGCCAGCGCGCCGATGGTTACGCCTGCATCACCGCGCGCCGCGAACACGGCGCGCAGTCCGTGGAGATTCCGCAGCCGCAGTTCGCCATCCTGCTGCAGGGGCGCAAGCAGGTGTCCACCGCGCATCAGTCGTTGCATCTGGTGCCCGGCGACCTGTTCCTCATCACCCGGCGTTGCCGCATCGACGTGGTCAACACGCCCGATCCGCAGACCGGCCTGTACCTCAGCGCGATCGTGCCGTTGTGCGCCGAGGCACTCTCGGCGGCACGCACGCTGTGGAACGAGCCCCTGCCCGACGCCGGCGACGCGCTGGCGAAACTGCCGCTCGGCGACCATGCCGACACGCTGCGCCAGTGGCGGCAGGCACTGGAACACGCGCAGTACAGCGAGGCGCGGCTGGCCTTGGCGGCGCTGGTGCTGGCGTTCTGCCGGCGCGGCCACGGCAGCCTGCTGGTGCCGCCCGAACCCAGCCTGGGCGAGCGCATCCGCGACCTGATCGCCGCGCAGCCGGAGCGCGACTGGCAATCGCGTGATTTCGAAGCGCAGCTCGGCCTGAGCGGCGCAACGCTGCGCCGCCGGCTGGCCAACGAGCAGGCCAGTGTGCGCGAGCTGATCGCCGATGCGCGGCTGGCCCATGCCATGAACCTGCTCTACACCACGCAGCTGCCGCTGAAGACCGTGGCCGCGCGTGTCGGCTACCGCTCGCTGGGCAGCTTCAGCCGCCGCTTCGCGGCGCGCTACGGGCTGGAACCCGCCGCGATCGGCAACAGCTGACACCACGGCGAGCGGATCGCGGCGCATTCTGAGCGGAACGCGGCGCGGCCGGCGCGCAGCATGGGCACACCGCGGCGCTGCCGCCTGTATGGAAACTGCCATGTCCTTCCCCCGTATGCGCCTGCTTGCCGCCGCCCTGCTGCTGGCCGCTGGCCCTGCCCTTGCCACCACCACGCATCACCCGCAGGCGCAGGTCCCCGGCGTCTATCACCAGCAGGTGGGCGAACTGGAGGTCACCGCGCTGTTCGACGGCACCGTGGCACTGGGCCGTACCGAACTGGTCGGTATCGCGCCCGGCGCGGTGACCCGCCTGCTCGACCACCGCTATGTGCCCGAAGACGGCAAGGGCCTGCAGACCGCGGTCAACGCCTACCTGGTCCAGCGCGGCGATCACCTGACCCTGGTCGATACCGGCACCGCCGGCTGCTTCGGCCCCGGCCTGGGCCAGGTGCTGGGCAACCTGCGCAAGGCGGGCTACGACCCGGCCGAGGTGGACGACGTGCTGTTGACCCATGCGCACCCGGACCACCTGTGCGGCCTGCTCGATGCACAGGACCGGATCGCGTACCCCAATGCCACGGTATGGCTGTCCGAGGCCGATGCCGCCTACTGGCTGGACCCGGCCAGCGAGGCCGGCGCGCCACAGGGCGTGCGCTTCGCGTTCGCGCTGGCCCGCAAGGCGGTGGCGCCGTATGCGGCATCGGGTTCGCTGCGCCGCTTCAGCCCCGGCCAAGCGTTGCCGAACGGCGTGACCGCGCTGGACAGCCACGGCCATACCCCGGGCCATGTGTCGTGGAAGCTGGACGGCGGCAACGGGCAGTCACTGCTGGTGTGGGGCGACATCGTGCATTTCCATGCCGTGCAGTTCGCCCAGCCGCAGGCCGCGTTCGACGCCGACAGTGACCGCACGGCCGCCATCGCCAGCCGCCGCACGATGATGGCGCAGGCCGCCGACCAGGACTGGTGGGTGGCCGGCGCACACCTGCCGTTCCCCGGGCTGGGCCATGTGCGCCGCGAAGGCGATGCGTTCGCGTGGGTGCCGGGCGAATACGCGCCGTTGCCGACGCGGTAACACCCGACCGTTGGTCGGGTGGCCGATTCGGTGGCCGGTTACGGCGCCTCGGGCGCCGGCGGGTTCAGTCCCAACCACCCGCCGATGATCCCGCGGGCCTCGTCGACACCCTGGCGGGCGGGGCCGGAGAAGGTCTGCACGCTCACGGTGTCGCCGAAAGAGGACTGCAGCTCCTTGCGCACCTTCTGCAGGGCGATGCCCTGCTGGCCACGGCCGAGCTTGTCGGCCTTGGTCAGCAGCGCGTGCGCGGGAAGCCCGCGCTGCACCGCATAGGCCAGCATCTGCCGGTCGTAATCCTTGAGCGGGTGGCGGATGTCCATCACCACCACCAGCCCACGCAGGGCCTCGCGGGTGCGGAAGTACTGGTCGATGAAGGCCTGCCAGTGCGCCTGCAGGTCCAGCGGCACCTTGGCGTAGCCGTAGCCGGGCAGATCGACCAGCTTGGCGTCCGGGGTGACTTCGAAGAACACCAGCTGCTGGGTGCGGCCGGGGGTCTTGGAGACCCGGGCCAGGCTGTTCTGGCGGGTCAGGGCGTTGAGGGCACTGGATTTGCCGGCGTTGGAGCGGCCGGCAAAGGCCACTTCGGCCCCCATATCGTCCGGCAATTGCCGGGTATTGTGGGCCGAGAGCAGGTAATGGGCACGTTCGAGGAGCAATGACATGGGCATAGGATCGCATGTCCGGGGCGGCCGCGTGCTGTCGGCGGCGGGTTTTGCCGCACTGCCGCGTTGACCCCGGCGTGAAACGGCATGGATAATCGGCCGATCCCCGCGAGTGCAGCCTGCACCCGCCAGGCCGGTCCACACGGAGCTTCCGCATGCGCCATGCTCGCGTTCTTGCCGTTTCCGCTGTTGCTGTCTCGTTGCTGGCTGCCGTTGCGGTCGCCCAGACCTCGATCACCCCGCTGCCGGACAACGGGCCCATAAGGACTGCCTCGCTCGACGTCGATTTCAGCAAGACCACCTGGGGCGATGCCAAGGCCGGCCAGACCAAGGCAGCCGCGTGCGCGGCCTGCCATTCGGCCGACGGCAATGCCACGGTGGAGATGTACCCGAGCATCGCCGGGCAGAGCGAACGCTACGTGGCCCAGCAGATCGCGCTGATCGCCAACGGGCAGCGCACCTCCGGCGCCTCGGCGGCGATGGTGCCGTTCGTGCAGGACCTCACCCCGCAGGACATGCGCGACATCGGGGCGTATTTCGCCACGCAGAAGGCCAGCGCCGGGCTTGCCGACGACAGCGTGGTCAGCGAAGGACCGTACAAGGACAGGAAGTTCTACGAGATCGGCCAGCAGCTCTATCGCGGCGGCGATGCCCAGCGCGGCATTCCGGCGTGCATGGCCTGCCACGGTCCGACCGGCGCGGGCAACCCGGGGCCGGCCTACCCGCACATAGGTGGCCAGCACGCCTCCTATGTGTCGCGCCGGCTGCAGGAGTACCAGGCCGGGGTCACCCAGGAAACCGACAAGGCCCACTTCCAGATCATGGCCAGCATTGCCAAGTCGCTGACCGAGCAGGAGATCCAGGCGCTCGGCAGTTACCTGCAGGGCCTGCACAACCGCGCCGACGACGTCGCGGCGGCGGCGGCAGCAGCGCGGCCGGCGGCGCCCTGAGGGCCACGCGTGCCGATCCGGGACCGATGACAGATGCGCCCCGCCCAGGCGGCGGGTTATGTTCACCGCCACGCCGGCACTGGGCCGGCGTTGTTTTTTCCGATGGAGATGGAAGTAGATGACGTTGATGCCCCGCCTGATGCTGTTGCTGCTGGCCCTGAGCCCCCTGTCCGCGCTGGCCGCGCCCGCCCCCGCCGCACTGGTGGAAGGCGACGATTACGAGGTGATCGCCACACCGGGTCCGTTCGCGCCGCTGGCCGGCAAGATCGAAGTGGTGGAAATGTTCGGCTACACCTGCCCGCACTGCGCCCATTTCGAACCGCAGCTGGAGGCATGGGCGAAGAAGCTGCCCAAGGACGTGCGCTTCACGCCGGTTCCGGCTGCGTTCGGTGGCCCCTGGGATTCCTTCGCACGCGGCTACTACGCGGCCGACCAGCTGGGCGTGGCCAAGCGCAGCCATGCGGCCATGTTCGACGCGCTGCATGAGAAGCGCACGCTGCCGATGCAGAACATCTCCCCCGACGAACTGGCGGGCTTCTACAAGGACTACGGCGTGACCGCCGAGCAGTACACCGCCGCCCTCAAGAGCCCGGCGGTCGAGCAGAAGGTCACCGTGGCGCGGGACTTCGCGCGCCGCACCAAGGTGCCGGGCACCCCGGCGCTGGTGGTCAACGGCAAGTACCTGGTGAAGGGCGACTCGTTCGAGGACATGCTGCGCAACACCGACGCCCTGATCGCCCGCGAGCGCGCCGCGAAGGCTCGCTGAACCATCACGCACCCTGCACGCGGCGCCTCGGTGACCGCGTGTCATCATGCCCCCCTGGCTGGCGCCCGACGCGCCGGCCCCAACATGTCCACCTGCTGGAGACGCTTCGATGAAGACCCGTTTCGCCCTCATTCTGATGGCACTGCTGCCGATCCTGGCCGCGTGCAAGGCCCAGGACGGCACCGCCAACACGGCGGCCCCGACCGAACCGACCACCCCGAGCGCCGCACCGGCTGCCGGCACTGCGCCGACCACGCCTGACGCCGCTCCGGCCGCCAGTGGCGAAACCGCCGCTGCCGAGACCGCCGCTGCCGACGCCACCACCCCGGCACCGGCACCGGCTTCGTCGCAGCCGACCGGTCCGGCCCCGGTGGAAGGCACCGATTACCTGGTGATCGCCGACGGCAAGCCGTTCCAGCCGGCCACCGGCAAGATTGAAGTGGTGGAAGTCTTCGGCTTCGTCTGCCCGGCCTGCGCCGCGTTCCAGCCGCTGATCGGGCCGTGGAAAGCCGGCCTGCCGAGCGACGTGAACTTCGTGTACGTGCCGGCCATGTTCGGCGGCACCTGGGACAACTACGCCAAGGCGTTCTACGCCGCACAGGCGCTGGGCCTGGAAGACAAGACCCATGAAGCGCTGTACACCGCCATCCACGCCGACCAGAGCCTGAAGGGCGAGCGCGGCCGTGACTCGGTCGAAGACATCGCCAACTTCTACGCCAAGCACGGTGCGGATCCGAAGCAGTTCGCCGCCACCATGTCCAGCTTCGCGGTGACCGCCAAGACCAATGCCGCCAAGAAGTTCGCGCTGGCCAGCAAGATCGAAGGCACCCCGTCGGTGATCGTCAACGGCAAGTACCTGGTCAAGGGCAAGAGCTTCCCCGACATGCTGCGCATCGCCGATCACCTGATCGCGCGCGAACGCGCCGCCATGGCGCACTGAGTTCCCAAGAGCCCGCAACCGCCGTGACTTCCCCCAACACGCGGACGCTGCGCCTGCTGACGGCCAACATCCAGGCAGGCTCAAGCACCCGCCGGTACAGCGACTATGTGACCCGCAGCTGGTCGCATGCGCTGCCGGCGGGACGCAAGCGCACCAGCCTGGATGCCATCGCCCAGCTCGCCCGCGGCCATGACATCGTGGGCTTGCAGGAGGCCGACCCTGGCAGCCTGCGCTCGGGCTTCACCAACCAGACCCACTATCTGGCCGAGCGCGCCGGGTTCAATTACTGGAGCCACCAACCCAACCGCCGCATGGGCGGGGTGGCGTCCAGTGCCAATGGCCTGTTGAGCCGGCTGGAGCCGGTGGAAGTCCAGGACCATGCCCTGCCCGGCCGGATCGGCGGGCGCGGCGTGCTGCTGGCCAAGTTCGGCGACGGCACCCGCGGCCTCGCGGTGGCGGTGGCGCACCTGTCGCTGGGCACCAATTCGCGGATGTCGCAATTGGCATTCATCGCCGACCTGCTGTCCGACCATCCCAACGCGGTGCTGATGGGCGACTTCAACTGCCTGGCCGAGCGACCGGAAATGCAGGTGCTGTACCAGAAGACCACCCTGCAGCCGCCCGGCTGCGCGGTGCCCACCTTCCCCAGCTGGCGCCCGGATCGGGCCATCGACCACATCCTGCTCAGCACCGGCCTGCAGCAACGCAGTGCCGAGGCGGTGCCGGCCGCATTCTCCGATCACCTGGCGCTGGCCATGTCGATCGACGTGCCCAGCGAGGCCTTGCGGTAAGGGGTGTAAACAGGGTGTCCACAGTACGTATGCGCTAATGCTCGGCGTCTGCCGGCAACGGCACTGTGAGCCCCTTCATCCATGAGCATCGTGGAGACGCCTCCCAGCGAGGTGCGCACGCTTCGACCCGTCTTCCTGCTTGCCGCCACCGTCGTGGCGGCATTTGCCATTCTGGTCACCGCATTTCCCGTTCCGTCCGGCGTGCTGCTGCTGGAGGCGCAGACGTGGGCGTCGCGCAACGTCGGCTGGTACTACCTGCTGGCCATGACCCTGTACCTGGTGTTCGTGGTGGGCGTGGCGCTGTCCGGCTATGGCCAGGTGAAACTGGGTGCGGACCATGACGAGCCGGAATTCAGCTACCTCTCGTGGGCCGGCATGCTGTTCGCTGCCGGGATCAGCATCACGCTGTTCTTCTTCTGCGTCTCCGAGCCGCTCACCCACTACCTCATGCCGCCACAGGGCGGCGTCGGCAGTGGCGAGGCCAGCGCGCGCCAGGCCATGCAGCTGCTGTTCCTGCACTGGGGCCTGCACGGCTGGGGCGTGTTCGCGCTGGCCGCCATGGCGCTGGCCTACTTCGCCTACCGCCACAACCTGCCGCTGGCATTGCGCTCGGCGCTGTACCCGTTGATCGGCAAGCGCATCAACGGCCCGATCGGCTACACCGTGGACGCGCTGGGCATCGTGGCCACCGTGTTCGGCCTGGGTGCGGACATGGGCTTTGGCGTGCTGCACCTCAACGCCGGCTTGAACACCCTGCTGCCGGTGCCGCACGCGGCGTGGGTGCAGGTGGGGCTGATCGTGCTGATGATGGGCGCGGCGATCACCGTGGCGGTGTCGGGCGTGGAGAAAGGCGTGCGCTGGATGTCGGACATCAACATGCTGCTGGCCATCGCGCTGCTGCTGTTCATGCTGTTCGCCGGGCCGACCCAGTACCTGCTGAGCACCTTCATGCAGAACCTCGGCGACTACCTGGGCAACGTGGTCGGCAAGAGTTTCGACGTGTACGCCTACGGCGGCCGTGCCGACTGGCTGGGCAACTGGACGGTGTTCTACTGGGCCTGGTGGATCGGCTGGGCACCGTTCGTGGGGCTGTTCATCGCGCGCATCTCGCGCGGCCGCACCATTCGCGAGTTCGTGCTCGGCGTGCTGCTGATCCCGCTCGGCTTCACCCTGGCGTGGCTGTCGATCTTCGGCAACAGCGCGCTGGACCAGGTCCTGCACCACGGCCAGGGACACCTGGCGCAGATGGCCGTGGATAACCCGCCCACCGTGCTGTACGCACTGCTGGACGGCTATCCCTGGAGCCGCACGCTGATCACCGTCACCGTGATCGTCAGCTTCATCTTCTTCGTCACCTCCGCCGACTCCGGCACCGTGGTGCTTTCAACGCTGTCCTCGCATGGCGGCGCACCCGAAGACGATGGCCCGCGCTGGCTGCGCGTGTTCTGGGGCGTGATGACCGCGTTGGTTACCGCCGGGCTGCTGCTCGCCGGCAGCATGGACGCGCTGAAGTCCGCCGTGGTGCTGGCCTCCTTGCCGTTCTCGGTGGTGTTGCTGCTGATGATGTGGGGCCTGACCCGAGCGCTGGGCGAGGAGTCGCAACGCAGGAAGGCGTCGCAGTACTCGCCCGTTCCGCTGGCCGGGCAGTCGCGCCACCAGCGTGGCTGGCGCCAGCGCATCACCCAGGCCGTGCACTTCCCGGTCCGCGACGAGGTGTACCGCTTCATGGACACCGACGTGCGCCCGGCGATCGAGGCGGTGGCCACGCAGCTGCGCGAACAGGGCCTGGACGTGCACACCCACTTCGAGCCGGGACAGATGGAGCTGATGGTGGACCACGGCGAACAGCAGGTCTTCCGCTACCAGGTGGTGATGCGCGGCTACCTCACTCCCTCCTTCGCCGCGCAGCGCTTCCGCAACCAGCGCTACTACCGCGCCGAGGTCCACCTCTATGAAGGTGGGCAGGATTACGAGCTGGTCGGCTACAGCCGCCAGCAGATCATCAACGACATCATCGACCAGTACGAGCGCCACCTGCAGTTCCTGCATCTGACCCGTTGAACCCGCTGGTCTCCCGACGCAACAGGAGTCATCGACATGTCCTCCCTTCCCGACCAGCTGCTGTACATCGGCGGCCGCTACGTTCCCTCGCAGGGCAACCGCACCTTCGAGGTGGTCAACCCGGCCACCGGCGAGGTGCTGGCCAAGGTGCACAGCGCCAACAGCGACGATCTCGACGCCGCCGTGGAAGCCGCCCAGGCCGGCCAGAAAGTGTGGGCCGCGCTGACCACGGTGGAGCGCTCGCGCATCCTGCTGCGCGCGGTGGCGCTGCTGCGCGAGCGCAACGATGCGCTGGCCGAACTGGAAACCCTCAACACCGGCAAGCCGCTCAGCGAGACGCGCACGGTGGACATCGTCACCGGCGCCGACGTGCTGGAGTACTACGCCGGGGTGATGCACGGGCTGGAAGGCAGCCAGGTGCCGCTGCGCGAGGGCAGCTTCTTCTACACGCGGCAGGAGCCATTGGGCGTGGTGGGTGCGATCGGTGCGTGGAACTACCCGATCCAGATCGCGCTGTGGAAGGCCGCGCCCGCGTTGGCCGCCGGCAACGCGATGATCTTCAAGCCCAGTGAAGTCACCCCGCTCACGGCGCTGAAGCTGGCCGAGCTCTTCACCGAGGCCGGCCTGCCCGATGGCGTGTTCAACGTGCTGCCCGGCGACGGCGCAGGCGTGGGAACGGCGCTGACCGAGCACCCCGGCATCGAGAAGATCTCGTTCACCGGCGGCACCAGCACCGGCCGCAAGGTGATGGCCAGCGCCTCCAGTTCCACGCTCAAGGAGGTCACCATGGAGCTGGGCGGCAAGTCGCCGCTGATCATCTGTGCCGACGCCGACATCGGGTTGGCCGCCGACGTGGCGATGATGGCCAACTTCTACAGCGCCGGCCAGGTCTGCACCAACGGCACCCGCGTCTTCGTCCCGCACAGGCTGCTCGCGGACGTCGAGAAGGCGCTGAGCGAGCGCGTGGCGCGCATCCGCATCGGCGACCCGCTTGATGAGGACACCAACTTCGGCCCGCTGGTCAGCGCCGCGCACATGCGCCGGGTGCTGGAGCATATCGACAGCGGCAGGACCGAGGGCGCGCGGCTGGTCTGCGGCGGCACGCGCCTGGGCGACGGTGCACTGGGCAAGGGCTGCTACGTGGCGCCGACCATCTTCAGCGACTGCCGCGACGACATGCGCATCGTGCGCGAGGAGATCTTCGGGCCGGTGCTCAGCCTGCTGTCGTATGAAGACGAAGCCGAGGCGGTGCAGCGTGCAAACGCGACCGAGTATGGCCTGGCCGCCGGCGTGGTGACCCGCGACCTCAGCCGTGCGCACCGCCTGATCCACCAGCTGGAGGCCGGCATCTGCTGGGTCAACTGCTGGGGCGAGTCGCCGGCGACGATGCCGGTGGGTGGCTACAAGCAGTCCGGTGTGGGCCGCGAAAACGGACTTGCCACGCTGCGCGCCTACACCCGCACCAAGTCCATCCAGATCGAGCTGGACCGCTACGCGTCGGTGTTCTGAACCGGCCTGACCAGGAGACCCCGCAATGAAGCGCGAGTACGACTACATCATCATCGGCGCCGGCTCGGCCGGCAACACACTGGCCGCGCGCCTGACCGAGGACGCCGGCGTCAGCGTGCTGCTGCTGGAGGCCGGCGGGCCGGACTACCGGCTCGACTTCCGCACCCAGATGCCTGCGGCGCTGGCCTACCCGCTGCAGGGCCGGCGCTACAACTGGGCCTATGAGACCGAGCCGGAGCCGCACATGGACAACCGGCGCATGGAATGTGGGCGCGGCAAGGGCCTGGGCGGCTCCTCGCTGATCAACGGCATGTGCTACATCCGCGGCAACGCGCTGGACTTCGACCAGTGGGCCACGTTCGATGGCCTGGAGGACTGGAGCTACCTCGACGTGCTGCCGTACTTCCGCAAGGCCGAGACGCGCGACATCGGGCCCAACGATTATCACGGCGGCGACGGCCCGGTCAGCGTGGCCACCCCGAAGAATGACAACAACGTGCTGTTCCACGCCATGGTCGAGGCCGGCGTGCAGGCCGGTTACCCGCGCACCGACGACCTCAACGGCTACCAGCAGGAAGGCTTCGGTCCGATGGACCGCACCGTGACCCCGCGCGGCCGCCGCTCCAGCACCGCCCGCGGTTACCTGGACATGGCCAAGGGCCGGCCGGGGCTGGAGATCGTCACCCACGCCACCACCGACCGCATCCTGTTCGCCGGCAAGCGCGCGGTGGGCGTGCGCTACCTGACAGGCAACAGCGCGACGCCCATCGACGCCGAGGCACGCCGTGAGGTGCTGCTGTGCGCCGGCGCCATTGCATCGCCGCAGATCCTGCAGCGCTCCGGCGTGGGCGCTCCGGCGCTGTTGGCCACCCTGGGCGTGCCGCTGGTGCACGACCTGCCCGGCGTGGGCGAGAACCTGCAGGACCACCTGGAGGTGTACATGCAGTACGCCTGCACCAAGCCGGTGTCGCTGTACCCGGCGCTGCAGTGGTGGAACCAGCCCGCGATCGGCGCGGAATGGCTGTTCGCCGGTACCGGCGTCGGTGCCAGCAACCAGTTCGAGGCCGGCGGCTTCATCCGCACCCGCGACGACTTCGCGTGGCCCAACATCCAGTACCACTTCCTGCCGGTGGCGATCAATTACAACGGCACCAACGCGGTGAAGGAACATGGCTTCCAGGCACACGTGGGTTCGATGCGCACGCCCAGCCGCGGCCGGGTGC
This sequence comes from Stenotrophomonas sp. KH_036_B, assembly GCF_057839485.1. Taxonomy (NCBI): domain Bacteria; kingdom Pseudomonadati; phylum Pseudomonadota; class Gammaproteobacteria; order Lysobacterales; family Lysobacteraceae; genus Stenotrophomonas; species Stenotrophomonas sp. KH_036_B. The sequence goes on from NZ_CM174491.1 coordinate 3,676,961, forward strand.
ACGCACGTTCGCTGGACCCGCATGCGCATCCGTCGATCCTGTTCAACTACCAGTCCACCGACCAGGACTGGCAGGAGTTCCGCGATGCCATCCGGATCACGCGGGAGATCATCGCCCAGCCTGCGCTGGACGAATACCGCGGGCGCGAAATCAGCCCGAGCGCCGACTGCCGCACCGACGCGGAACTGGACGCGTTCGTGCGCGCCCGGGCGGAGACGGCTTACCACCCCTCCTGTTCGTGTGCGATGGGGACCGATGCGATGAGCGTGGTGGACGGCCAGGGCCGCGTGCACGGCATGCAGAACCTGCGCGTGGTGGACGCCTCGATCATGCCGCGCATCATCACCGGCAACCTCAACGCCACCACGATCATGATCGCCGAGAAGATCGCCGACCGCATCCGCGGGCGCGCGCCGTTGCCGCGCAGCGAAGCGACGTACTACGTCGCGGGGGATGCGCCGGTGCGGCGCGTGTAGATAAGGCGCAGGGGGATCCGCTGGGTTGAACCGACTGGGTTGAACCGACTGGGTAGAGCCGACTGGGTAGAGCCGACTGTTAGTCGGCTGCTCCAACGGCGGTCACAGCAGATCTTCGCGCTTCGCGCGAACAGCCGACTGGGTAGAGCCGACTGTTAGTCGGCTGCTCTTACGGCGGTGACAGAAGATCTTCGCGCTTTGCGCGAACAGCCGACTAACAGTCGGCTCTACCCAGTCGGTTTCAACCAGTCGGTTTCAACCAGTCGGTTTCAACCAGTCGGTTTCAGCCAGTCGGTTTCAGCCAGTCGGTTTAAGCCCATCGGCCCTACCCCATCGGCTCCGGCACCACCGGCGCACGCCGCTTCGCCGTCACCGTGCTCCCCACCGACGCAATCACCGTGCACCCGATCGCGCCCCACTGCATCGGGGTCAGGTGCTCGGCCAGCAGCCCCATCGCCAGCAGCGCGGCCACCGCCGGTTCCATGCTGATCAGGATCCCGAACGTTTCCTTCGGCAGCCGCTTCAACGCCGCCATCTCCAGCGACATCGGGATCGCGCTGGACACCACCGCCACCCCCAGCCCGAACAACAGGATCGCCGGATCCAGCAGCGCCACCCCCGCATGCGCCACGCCCACCGGCACTACAACAAGTGCCGCCGCGCACATCCCCAGCGATACCGTATGCCCGGCCGGCAGGTGCCCGGCGCGCTTGCCGAAAATGATGTACATCGCCCAGCACACCGCCGCACCCAGCGCGTACAGCACGCCCACCAGATCCAGCGGCTCGCCGTGCCCCAGCGGCAGCAGCAGCAGCAACCCGGCCGCTGCACATCCCACCCAGACAAAGTCGATGGGACGGCGCGATGACCACATCGCCACCGCCAACGGACCGCAGAATTCGATCGCCACCGCAATGCCGAACGGGATCGTGCGCAGCGCCATGTAGAACAGCAGGTTCATCACCCCCAGCGTGATGCCGTAGCGGAAGATCGCACCGGCATCGGCCCGCGTGGTGGTCCAGCGCCACGGCCGGAACACGGCCAGCAGCACCAGCGCCGAAAAGCCCACGCGCAGCGCGCTGGTGCCCTGCGCGCCGATCACCGGAAACAGATCCTTGGCGAACGAGGTACCCACGGCAAGGGAGGTAACCGACCCAAGCACGGCCAGTACGGGGAACAGCGAAGCGAAGCGCGATCTCGACATGGCGGCAGCATACGCCTGCTTGCGCGCCGCCCAGGGCATTGTGCCGAAGGATGACGCGAAAGGCCTCCGCAATCAGCGGCGTGGCGACGTCAGCCGCGCACCGCCGCCTCGATCTTCGCCACGTCGATCCTGCGCATCGTCATCATCGCCTCGAAGGCGCGCTTGGCCACCGCCGGGTCCGAACTGTTGAACGCCTCGGTCAGCACCCGCGGGGTGATCTGCCAGGACAGCCCCCACTTGTCCTTGCACCAGCCACAGTCGCTTTCCTGGCCCCCGTTGCCGACGATGGCGTCCCACAGCCGGTCGGTCTCTTCCTGATCATCCGTGGCGATCTGGAAGGAGAAGGCCTCGCTGTGCTTGAACACCGGCCCGCCATTCAATCCGATGCAGGGAATACCGACCACCGTGAACTCCACGGTCAGCACATCGCCCTTCCTGCCCCCGGGAAAGTCGGAGGGCGCGCGGTGCACGGCCTTTACCGCGCTGTCGGGGAAGGTGGCCGCGTAGAAGGCCGCAGCCTCCTCGGCGGTGCCGTCAAACCAGAGGCAGAGGGTGTTCTTGGCGATCATCGGGGTGTTCCCATGGTGTGGGCCGGGGCCCGGGCAGCCCCACGTTGCGCCCGATGCCGTTAAGCCGCGGTAGGTCACGAGCGTTGGTCGTGACGCATTACCCCGCTTGCGACCGGTAGACATTGCGGATGGGACTGATTCGCATTAACATGGTGTGATTCCGTTCGCGCCAGGGAGGCGCTGCGGCGATCAGTTGCCAACGCCCGTGCCGGTTTCCCTGCACCCGCCAGCCGCCTACTGCCCCCACTTTGTCCGCAGCGCCCGGCATCCGAGGATCGTCGCCTGGTGCGCGCCGCCGCCCAGGAAACGCTGATGACCCGTACCTCCGCTGTGCTGTCCCGCACCTTGCCGCAAGGCCGCCTGCCGCAGGCGCTGCTGATCGCGCTGGCCACCCTCGCCGCCGCCCCCGCCTTCGCGCAGGACAGCACCGCCGACGCCACCACCCTCGACAAGATCGTGGTCAAGGGCGAGCGCGCGGAAGGCTATTCGGTCCGCCGCACCTCGGCCGGCACCCGCTTCGACCTGGCGCCGCGCGAGATTCCGCAGTCCATCAGCATCATCAGCCACCAGCGCATCGAGGACCAGAACCTCGACGACATCATCGACGTGCTGGCCAACACCACCGGCGTGAGCAGCACCCAGTCCGACACCGAGCGCACCGAGTTCTACTCGCGCGGCTTCTATATCGACAGCTACCAGTACGACAACCTGCCCACGCAGATGGTGCAGAACTGGAGCTACGGTGATTCCGGCCTGGACCTGGCCGTGTATGACCGCGTGGAAGTGGTACGCGGCGCCACCGGCCTGCTCACCGGCGCGGGCAACCCGTCGGCCTCGGTCAACCTGATCCGCAAGCATGCCGACAGCGCCGAGCTGACCGGCAGCGTGTCGGTCAACGTGGGCAGCTGGGGCCGCACCCGCTCCACCGTGGACGTGACCACCCCGCTGAATGCCAGCGGCTCGGTGCGCGCACGCGTGATCGGCAGCTACCTGGACACCGAATCGCAGATGGACCGCTACGACCAGCACAAGACGCTGGGCTATGCGGTGATCGACGCCGACCTGACCCCTGACACCCAGCTGAGCGTGGGCTACGACTACCAGCAGAAGCGTGCCAATGGCGCGACCTGGGGTGGCTTCCCGATGCTGTTCTCCGATGGCAGCCCCACCCCGTTCGACGAATCGTTCAGCGCCAACCCGGGCTGGACCTACTGGGACACGACCAGCAAGCGCCTGTTCGCCACGCTGGAGCACGGCTTCGCGAACGAGTGGAAGGTCCGCCTCGGTGCCACGCATGACAAGACCAGCGCCGACGACAAGCTGTTCTACCCGGCCTACAACGACTGGACCTCGGGCGCTTCGCTGCTCGACCCGGTCACGGGCGCGGGCGTCACCCCGTCCGCCGGCCTGTACAACACCGAGCGCAAGGTCGATGCGGTTGACGGCTACGTGGAAGGTCCGTTCCAGCTGTTCGGCCGCGAACACCAGGTCATGGCGGGCGTGAGCTACAACAAGCGCGAATACGCCAATTACGGCGATTACCAGATGGGCTGGGCACCGCTCGACAACTATCTGGCCGGCGTGGCCAACTTCCCGGAACCGAACTGGGTATCCACCCTGCCGCTGCAGAGCGAAGGCACCATCACCCAGAAGGCCGGCTACGCCGCCGCCCGCCTGTCGCTGGCTGACCCGCTCAAGCTGATCCTCGGCGCGCGCTACACCGACTGGAAGAGCGAGGGCGAAGGCGCTGATCGTGCGCACAAGGTCACCACGCCGTACGCCGGCCTGGTCTACGACCTCAACGACACCTGGTCGACGTATGCCGCCTACACCGAGATCTTCCAGCCGCAGACGCTCAAGCAGCAGAACGGCAGCTACCTCGATCCGGTGGACGGCAAGAGCTACGAGGTTGGCGTGAAGGCCGCCTGGTTCGACAACCGCCTCAACGCGTCGGTGGCGGTGTTCCGCATCGAGCAGGACAACGTGGGCCAGGCCACCACCATTCCGGTGGACGGCACCCTCAACGAGTTCGCCTACATCGCCGCACGCGGCACCGTCAGCCGCGGCTTCGAGCTGGAGCTCAACGGTGAGCTGGCCCCGGGCTGGAACGCCACCTTCGGTGCCTCGCGTTACGTGGCCAAGGACATCAACGGCGCGGACATCAACACCAACCTGCCGCAGACCACCATCAAGCTGTTCACCAGCTACACCCCGCAGTCGCTGACCGACCTGACGGTGGGCGGTGGCGTGAACTGGCAGAACGGCATCTACTACCCGGTGCCCGCCTACGGCCGCATCGAGCAGGACAGCTACGCCCTGGTCAGTGCGTTCGTGCGCTACCGCCTGGCCCCGCAGTTCAGCGTGCAGGCCAACCTCAACAACCTGCTGGACAAGAAGTATTTCTCGCAGATCAACGGGTACGGTGCGTATGGCGACGGCCGCAATGGCTCGATCACCTTCAACTGGTCGTTCTGATCGACCGGGCGGCACACTGACGCAACGCCGGGTTCTGCCCGGCACCCCCAGGAAGCCGGGCATTGCCCGGCTTCCTGCGTTTGGCTGCCGGTAATGCATTACCGCAGGCCATCGCCTGGGGCCGGACTGCCTGGATCCGGCCAGCGGCCGGCACTACCATGTAGGACGCCGCCCGGCACCACGACCACGGAAGGACGCCATGCGCACCGGACTTAAACTTGGCCTCTCACTGGCCGCGCTGCTGCTGTCGATGCCGTTGACCGGCATTACCCAGCACGGCGGATTCATGCTGTTGCTCCTCATCGGCCTGCCACTTTCGATCCTGTACTGGTTCGACCTGGGGCGCGAGCTGCGCAGCGATGCGAGCGCCAGCCGCTCGCGACGAGTGTTCGGCCTGCTCATGGGCTTGCCACAGGTGCTGTTCGGCGCGCTCTGCGCCGGCATGGGCCTGGCCATTGTGCTGTGGGTGCTCTACAACCTGCTCATCCAACACCAGCCCGCGTACACCGGCGGCACGCTCGGCGGCTTCGGCATCGGCCCGGCGCTCATCCTGGGCGGCCTGGCGTGGGCGCGGTCCGCCTTCCGTCGCGCATCGCCTGACAGCGATGCGCCCTAGATCCGCTTACACCCGCGCGCGCAGCAACAGCACACCGAACCCGATGAAGATCGTGCCGACCACGCGGTCGAATACCTTGCGCAGGCCCGGGCGCGAGAGGTAGCCGGCCAGGCTGTGGCCGCCGGCGGCGTAGACCGCGTACCAGAACACTTCCATCAGCGCGAACGTGGCCACCAGCACCACGAACTGCGGCAGCTGCGGCTGGGCCAGATCCACGAACTGCGGCAGGAAGGCCGACGCGAACAGCAGCAGTTTCGGGTTGCTGATGCCGATGATGAAGCCATCGCGGAACAGGATGCGCCGCGAGCTGGGCGCTACGACCCCCTCGGGGTTGCCCACGTCCAGCGGCGCATCACCGCCACGCCACGCCTTGATGCCCAGGTAGACCAGATACGCCACACCGGCGTAGCGCAGCACATCGAACACCAGCGGCGACGCCTTCAATACCGCGCCAAGGCCCGCCGCGGAAATCGCAAGCGCCAGCACCAGCGCGGTGAGGCAACCGGCCATCGCCGCCATGCTGCGGCGGAAGCCCACGCGCACGCTGCGGGTCATCACATGCAGCATGTTCGGCCCGGGCGTACCGCACAGGACGAACACGGTGACGGCGAAGATCCACCAGGTATGCAGGTTCATGGCAATGACAACCAGACAGGACGGGCGTAACGGCCATGGGCCGGCTCGCCATGATGCCTGCAAAAACAACCGGGGCGCCATCAAGGCGCCCCGGTCCGTCAACGCTGTGTCAGCTCACCCCGCTCAGAAACGCAGGTCCGCGCGCATGTACCAGTAGCGCCCACGCGGGATGTCGTAGGTGGACGCGTCGTAGCCGTTCAACGAGCACGACAGGCAGATCGGCGGATCCTTGTCGAACGCGTTGTTCAAGCCGGCGCTGAGCTGCAGGCCCTTCATCCAGTCGAATTTATAGCCCACCTGGAAGTCGTGGTAGGTGACGGCAGCGAGCTTGTTGGTGCCGGCCGCCTGGTCACTGCACACCGGGAAGCTGGACGCGTCACCGCACTGCTCGGTCAGCTCGGAGATGTGCCGCACTGTCCACGATGCATTCCAGTTGGCCAGGTTCCAGCCCAGGGTGGCGTTGCTGGTCCACTCGGGAATGGAGCTGTTGACCACTTCCACCCCGGGCTCCTGCGGCTGGCGCTGGCCTGCGGCACCGAGCGCCTCGTAGCGGCCCACGAAGGTGTTCTGCCAACCGAGCTTGAACTGGCCGATGTCACTCTGCGGCAGCGTCCAGAACAGGTCCACGTCCCAGCCATCGGTCTTGATCGAGCCCAGGTTGGTCAGGCGGTTGTTGAAGCCGCTGACCGCACCGGTGGAGGCACGGGTGATGCCGTCGCAGTACAGCGCGTCCAGCGTGTCCACGCACAGGTCGAGCTGGGTCTGGGCGTCGATGGCCTGGATGGCGCCTTCGATGTTGTGGCGGTAGAAGGTCACCTCCACGTCGAAGCGCTCGGACCACGCGGCGTTGTTGCCGAACCACGGGCTCCATACGAAGCCGGCGCTGAAGCTGCGCGAGGTTTCCGGATCCAGCTGGTCGTTGCCGCCGGTGGTCACCGAGATCTGCGAGTTGGCCTGCTGGAAGCCGGTCGGCACGCCCAGCGTGGCGCAGTTGGCCGCATTGCCGCGCGGCGGCGTACCGCCCAGGCCCACCGAGCACGGATCGAACAGCTGCAGGTCGGCGCGCGCCGCCGAGCCGTACAGTTCACCGATGGACGGGGCACGGAAGCCTTCGGCATAGCTGGTGCGCAGCACGAAGTCGTCGGTCACCTGCCAGCGCAGGCCGTACTTGGGCGTGAACTCGCCACCGAAGGTGGAGTAGTCCGAATAGCGTCCCGCCAGGCTCAGGTCCAACCGATCGCCGAGCGCGCTCTTGGCGAAGATCGGAATGGCCAGTTCCAGGTAGGCCTCGTTGACGTCATACGAACCGGAGGTCGGCAGCGACGGTACGCCGTTGTAATGCCCGCGCACCGTGATCGGGTCCGGCTGGTACTCGCCTTCATACTTGCGGTACTCGTAACCGGTGGCGAACGACACCGGGCCGGCCGGCAGCGTGAACAGGTCACTGCTCAGGTTGGCGGTGAACAGGGTCAGTTCGTTCTGGCTGCGGTCGTGCACCACCGGCTGGATCCAGTCCAGCATGGGCCGGGTGATGGTGCCGGGTCCACCGAAGATGTTCAGCGGCACGCAGCCGGGGGTGGCGGCGCAGATCGCCGGATCGCCCAGCGCGATGTTGGCGTTGTAGATGTTGTAGCTGCCGTAGTTGGTCTGCTCGGCCTTGTTCTTGCTGTACATGCCGTTGACGTCCCACGACCAGCTGCGGTCGGCGGCCTGGAACAGGCCGACCAGCCCGGTGGCGAAGTACGTGGTGTTCACTTCCTGCTCGAAGATGCGCGGCCCACCTTCCACCGGACGGCGGCCGATCATGCTCAGGTTGCTCGACGAATCCAGGTCAAAGCCGAACGGGTTGTATGGGTTGAGTGCGGAGATGACGATGTTGTCGGCCAGCGGATTGCCGGTGGCACCATCGGGTCCGAAGAACAGCGGCTCGGGCCCGGCCTGGTTGGTCGACTCGCGACGGTTACCCAGCGCCTTGATGTACCACTGCACGTTGTCGGTGATGTCGAAGCGGAACTGGCCGAAGATGCCCTTGCGCTCGGACGGGGTCAGCAGCAGGTTGTATTCGGCGAAATTGAAGCGGTCCGCCGTGGTGAAGCAGTGGTAGTCGTCCGTACGCGCGCAGCCGCCGACGCCATTGAAGGTGGGATCGGTCGCGCCGTTGTTGGGCGTGATGTTGTAGGCGATGCCGGTATTGGGATCGGTGAACATGAAGCGGCCGGTCGGCGTGGCCGAGCTGCCGAATGACAGCCCGGTTCCCGGCACCGGGTAGCGCGACTGTTCGCGCGTGTTGGCATACACCGGATCCTGCTTGGTCCAGCTCGCACCGAGGAACAGGCTGTAGCGGTCACCGCTGGTGCCCCACGCCAGGTCCACGCTCTTCTGCGTACCGTCGCCCTTGCTGTACTCACCGTAGTTCACGGTGACCTGGCCGCCATCGAATTCGCGGCGGGTGATGATGTTGACCACGCCGGCGATGGCGTCCGAACCGTACAGTGACGACGCGCCGTCTTCGAGCACTTCGATGCGCTCGACGATGGCCAGCGGAATGGTATTGAGGTCGGTGGCCGCGCCCACGCCGGAGGCGGAGGACTCGTTGACCCAACGGATGCCATCGACCAGCACCAGTACGCGCTTGGCGCCGAGGTGGCGCAGGTCGACCTGGGCCGAACCGGCACCCACACCGCTGCCGTCGGGCGGGAAGCCGAAGTTGCCGGAGGAATTGAATTTGGCGTTGAGGGCCGAACCGGAGCCGGTGAGCTGCTGCAGCACCTCGCCGATGGAGTTCAGGCCGGTGCGTTCGATCTCGCTGCGGGTCAGGGTCTGGATCGGCACCTGCCCTTCGACCTCGGCCCGCTTGATGCGGGTGCCGGTCACTTCGACCCGGTCGAGTTCGGTGGTGCCGCGGGGAGTCTCCTGGGCGCTGGCAAGCGCGGGGACAGATAACAGGCACAGCGCTACGGCAGCCGCCAAGGGGCGGTAATGCAGGTTGTTCATTCGCTCTCTCTCCAAAGGAATGCTAGCTGGGACTGCCTTGTCTCCCCCTTGAAACGCGGCAGCGTCTCCTTTGTAAACAACCTGTAAAGATGAAGGCGTGATGAAATCGTCGATTTCACGCGCGCTTAACGGAAACGACATTCGGCGGCGTATTCAGCCGACAAACGGAAGGAACGTCCGTCAGATCTTGCGGTCGCCGCGTAGAGCCACGCCCTGCGTGGCTGGCGAGCTGTCCGGCGAAAAACAGCCACGCAGGGCGTGGCTCTACGGCCGGGGGACTCCCCCGGCCGGGCCGCCGCTCGTTTACGGCTGCACGAACGCGATCTTCTCCAGGTGCGCGTTGTTGGCTGCGGCCAGCACCTTGGCCATGACGTCGTATTCGGCGTTCGGGTCGGTGGCGATGCGCAGCTCCGGCACGTTGCCGGTGTTGGCCTGGGCCGCGTCCTGCATGCGCTGCTGCAGCGACACCACGGAAACTACCTGCCCGTTCCAGCTGACCTGGTTGCTGGCGTCCACGCGCAGCTCGATCGGCGGTGGCGGTTCGTCTGGCGGGACCACGGTGGTTCGTTGCGGAAGATTGACCGGGATGGGCATGGATACCATCGGGGCGGTCACGATGAAGATGATCAACAGCACCAGCATCACATCCACCAACGGGGTCACGTTGATGTCGGCCAGTGGTCCGGAGTTGCCTGCTGCACTGAATGCCATGGTGTGGGTCCTTCTGGATGGAATCCTGAGGAGCCGGCCAGCGGCCGGCACGGCCTGTTGGGCGCCGGCCGCAGGGCCGGCGTCTTCGACATTACGCCGGTGCCGGCACCCTGTTCAGGGGGGCGACGGGATCCGTTCATGATCGAGTCGGCTTGCCCTCACCGGCGTTCACCCGTGCCCGCTATCCTTTCGGCATGAAACGACTTCCCCTGCTCATCCTCAGTTCCGCCACCCTGCTCGCCTGCACCGGCGTGGTGGCCGACACCGGCGCCCAGAGCCTGGACGCACAGCGCGCGCAGTTGAAGGCCGCCATCGAGAACGCCGAGCGCGGCCAGTTCGATCCCGGCCAGGCCGCGGCGCTGGGCAAGCACCCGCTCTACGGCTGGCTGGAGTACGCCAACCTGCGCCGCAACATTGATACGGTCAGCAACGCGCAGGCCCAGGACTTCCTTGCCCGCTACAACGGCCAGGCCGTGGCCAGCAGCTTCCGCAGCGTGTGGCTGCCCGCCGTGGCGCGCCGCCAGGACTGGCCCACCCTGCTGGGCAACTGGGTCCCCACCGACAACGTCGGCCTGCGCTGCGCCCAGCTCAACGCCCGCCAGGCCACCGGCAAGGCCGATGCGCAGTGGGTCAGCGATGCGCAGGCCATCTGGCGCAGCACCGGCAAGTCATTGCCCGATGCCTGCGACCCGGTGTTTGCGGTACTGGACGCCAAGGGCGGGCTGAGCGCGGAACTGCGCTGGGCGCGCATCGACGCCGCCGCCGATGCGCAGCAGCCGGCGGTGATGCGCAGCGCCGCGCGCGGGTTGCCGGCCGCCGACCTTGCCTTGGCCAACACCTATGCGGCGTTCGTCGACACGCCCAATGCCAGCGCCTTGAACTGGCCACGCAACGACCGCAGCCGGCGCATCGCCACCGACGGGTTGGCCAAGCTGGCCAAGGCCGACCCGGGCGCCACCGAGCAGCAGTTGCCGCAGTACGCCGGCGCGCTGCAGCTCACGGCGGCCCAGCAGGCCGACGTGCGCTACCAGATCGCGCTGTGGACCGTGGCCTCGTACGGCCCGGATTCCGCGCGCCGCCTCAATGCGGTGCCCGATTCGGCCTATGACGAACGCCTGCACGAATGGCGCGCGCGCGAGGCGCTGTCACGCGGCGACTGGCCCGCCGCGCTGGCCGCGATCCGCAAGATGGGCCCGACCCAGCGCAGCGACTCGCGCTGGCGCTACTTCGAGGCGCGCATGCTGGAGAAGACCGGCAAGCGCGCCGAGGCGCAGCCGCTGTACCGCGAGGCAGCGCGCGCAGCCACCTTCCATGGCTTCCTGGCGGCCGATCAGCTCGGCCAGAGCACGTACACGCTGTGCCCGTGGGAGCCCAACGACAGCAAGCAGGCGCAGGCCGCCGTTGCGCGTGACCCGGCCATCGTGCGTGCAATGGAACTGTTCAAGATCGAACGCGCCGGTTGGGCAGTGGCGGAATGGAACGACGCACTGAGCCGCTTCGATACCACCCAGCGCCGCATCGCGGTGGAAGTGGCGCGCGACAACGGCTGGTTCGACCGTGCGGTGTTCTCGCTGGGCAAGACCCCGGACGAGCAGCGCCTGTACGGCCTGCGGTTCCCGCTGCACCACGACGACGCGATCCGACGTGAGTCGGCACGCAATGCCATCGACCCGGCCTGGGTGGCGGCGGAGATCCGCGCCGAGAGCATCTTCAACCCGAAGGCGCGTTCGCCCGCCAATGCGATGGGCCTGATGCAGGTGCTGCCGGCCACCGGTGCGAGCGTGGCCAAGTCGGTGGGGCTGAGCAACTATGGCGGTGCGGCCAGCCTGTATGACGCCGACACCAACATCGCCATCGGCACCGCGTACCTGCGCCAGCTGATGAACAAGTACGACGGCCTGCCCTACGTGACCATCGCCGCCTACAACGCCGGCCCGACACCCACCGCGCGCTGGCAGTCGCAGCGGCCGGGCTTCGATCCGGACATCTGGATCGAGACCATCAGCTACAAGGAAACCCGCGAATACGTGGCGCGCGTGCTGGCCTTCAGCGTGATCTACGACTGGCGCTTGAACGGCAACGCGCTGCCGGTGACCGACCGCATGAACGGCCGGCTGCAGGCGAAGCGGAAGTCCTTCACCTGCCCGACGGATGCGGACAAGGGCGGCGATTGACCATCATGAAGACCTATCTCGTTGGCGGCGCCGTACGCGACCGCCTGCTGCAGCGTCCTCCCGGCGACCATGACTGGGTGGTGGTCGGTGCGACCCAGCCGGAAATGGAAGCGCTGGGTTACAAGGCCGTGGGCAAGGACTTTCCGGTGTTCCTGCACCCGGACACGGGTGAGGAATACGCGCTGGCTCGCACCGAACGCAAATCCGGGCGCGGCTACCGCGGCTTCGTGGTGGATGCCGATCCCTCGGTGACGCTGGAAGAAGACCTGCAGCGCCGCGACTTCACCATCAACGCCATCGCCTGCGACGAGGCCACCGGCACGCTGGTGGATCCGTACCACGGCGTGCGCGACATCGAACAGCGCGTGCTGCGCCATGTCGGTCCGGCGTTCGTTGAAGATCCCCTGCGGGTGCTGCGTGCGGCGCGCTTCATGGCCCGCTTCGCACCGCTGGGGTTTACCGTGGCACCGGAGACACTGCAGCTCATGCGGCAGATCGCCGAGAGCGGCGAACTGGATGCGCTGGTGCCCGAACGGGTGTGGCAGGAGCTGCGCCGTGCGTTGGGCTCGGCGCAGCCATCGGCGTTCCTGCGCACGCTGCACGACGCCGGCGCGCTCGGTGCCGTGTTGCCGGAGCTGGAGGCGCTGTACGGCGTGCCGCAACGCGCCGAGTTCCATCCGGAAGTGGACACCGGCGTGCATCAGGAGATGGTCAGCGACATGGCCGCCCGGCTCGCACCGGGCGACGACCTGGTCGGCTTCGCCGCGCTCACCCACGACCTGGGCAAGGGCCTCACCCCGCGCGAGGAGTGGCCGCGCCACCTCATGCACGAACAGCGCGGCATCGAACCGTTGCTGAAGTTGTGCGAGCGCCTGAAGGTGCCGCTGGAACACCGCCAGCTGGCCGAGGCCGTGTGCCGCGATCATCTCAACGTGCACCGCATCGATGAACTGCGCGACGCCACGGTGCTGGAGCTGTTGGGCCGCTTCGATGGATTCAGGCGTCCAGAACGCATCGCCCGTATCGCGCTGTGCTGCGAGGCGGATGCACGCGGCCGCCTCGGTTTCGAGGACCGTCCCTACCCGCAGGGCGAAACGCTCAAGCGCCTGCACCAGGCCGCACTGGCGGTGCAGGCACGCGACCTGGACGTGACCCACCTGAAAGGCCCCGCCATCGGCGATGCGCTGGCCCAGGCCCGCCGCAAGGCAATTACCACAGCCCGCCGGTCGGGCTAGCCGACAGTGGACGTTGTGCAGGGATGCACGACAAACAGGCCGCCTGCTCCGGGTGAGCGGACAAGGTCGGCGTCAGACAGGCGCGCGCGGGCGGTGGTAATGAACAACCGCCCGTCGTCGGCGAATGCCAGGCTGCCTACGTGCGCGGCAGGCACCGGAATCGAACGCAGCACCGCGCCGTTCGGTGCCAGCTCGACCACCGCATGGCCGCCCCACATGGCGACCCATAGGTGGCCATCGGGCGACATCGCCATACCGTCGGGCTTGCCGGGCACGCCAAGGAAATCAGTCACTACGCGCGGTTCGCCCAAGATGCCCGCGTCGATATCTACGGGATAGGCGAGCAGCGTGCGTGCAAGCGTGTCGATGACGAACAGCGTGCGCTCGTCCGCAGAAAACGCCATGCCGTTCGCAACACCCAGCCCCTCGGCCACGCGCCGCGCGGGCGCCTCAACGCCGGTGGCATGGAACAGTGCGCCCCGACCGGACAACAGCCCGCGGTGCATCGAACCGCCCCACAGCCCTCCCCGGCTGTCGACCACCAGATCATTGAGCCGGCAGCCGGCACCGACGTCGATGTCGGGGCCGGCGGCGATGCTTCCATCCGCAGCGAGCCGCAGGAAATGCGTTTCACCGTTGCCCACCAGCGCAGCGCCCACCCGCCCCAACGCCCACACCGGCTCGGGCACTGCCACGCGGGTACACGTCGTGCCGTCCCACCGCAACAGGCACGGCACGGTCGGATCGACCCAGCACACGCTTCCATCCCCATCGCACAGGGGCGACTCGCCCACCAGGGCCTGCGCGGCATACACCAACGTCGCTACCGGCGCGGGGGGCGCTTTCAATGCGTGGATCCACCCCGCAGCGCGCCGGCCAACATCATCGGCCGCACGACCCGGACGGTACAGATCGGTACCGACACCGAACGCCTGCACGCCTGCCTCGCGGTAAGCGCCAATGTCACCCGTGCCCACGCCCCCCACCGCAATCAGGGTCACGCCGGCCGGCAGGACCGCCGACAACGCCGACAACCGCGGTCGCGCACCGTGCGCCGGAAATGCCTTGAGATGGCGTGCACCAGCGGCGATGGCGGCGAATGCCTCGGAGGCGGTGGCGAAGCCGGGCAGCGCGATCATGCCCTTCGCCACTGCTGCGGCGATCACGGCCGGATCGGTGTTGGGCGACACGCAGAACGCGCAGCCGGTGGTGGCGAGCTGTTCGACAGCCTCGATGGTCAGCACCGTGCCGGCGCCGATCAGCATGCGTCCATCAAAATGCGCCGCCAACGCGGCGATCGTGGGGAAGGGGTCCGGTGAGTTGAGCGGCACTTCGGCCAGCCGCACGCCGGCGGCGTACAACGCCTCAACCACGTCAACCGCTTCCGCACCGGTCAAGCCACGCAGGATCGCTATCAGGCCGGTGTCGGCCAGCGCACGGTCGAACACGGCGTCGTGCGCACTCATGCCACCGCTCCCGCTGCCTGGTGCACTGCGAGGAACCCGCGCGTCGAGGCCTGCTGCGACGCAATGACGATGCCGGAGACCCCCAGTTCCTGCAACGCGCGTGCATACAGCGCGCACACCGGCGCGGCACCGATCAGCGGCACCGCATTCAATGCGTCCCAATAGCGGCGCACGTCAGCGAGCTCCGCGCCGATCAGCAACCCACGCAGATAAGAAGCCCCATCGCGCCGGGCCAGGTCGCCCCGGATCACCCGCGCCCGCGCGCCGAACAGCAGGGTGGTCAATCCCGCACCGCCCTGCGCGGCATGCACGCCATCGATGAAGGCCTCGCCGTCTTCGGCCGGACCATCAACGACCGACGCCAGCAAACCCGCTGCGGTGAGCCGGTCGAAGATCTCGCCCGACATCGCGGTCATGAACTCCACCACCACGCCCCGTTCCAGCCGCACCCACTTGCTGTGCGTGCCGGGCAAGGCCACCAGCCCGGTGGCGGGAATCGTACCGAGTGCGACCATCCCCAGCAGCTCGGTTTCCTCCCCGCGCATGATGTCCGGTGCACCATCGCCGCGCCGGCAGGCCAAGCCCGGAACGATCGCCACCGCATGCGCACCGATGTGCACCTCATGCAGCCGCTCGGCGATGGCGTGCGGGGATGCCGGGCACTCCACGTATCCCGCGTCACTCCAGCCGATGTTGGAACCGATCATGCCGCTGGCGTAGATCCGCGAGGCGTGTGGCCACGCCGTTGCCACCTCCTCCAGCAGGGCCTGCATCTGCGACCGCTCCAGCCCGGCAATGCCGCGCGGCTGTTCGATCGTCGCGCTGACGGTTCCGTCGGCGTCGATCCGGTAAGCGCGGAAGTTGGTACTGCCCCAGTTGATGCCGATGATGTAGTTCGCGTCCTGCACACTCATCGCCGGGTCACCCCTGCACCACCGTCCAATGGAAACACCGAACCGGTGATCCAGCCGCTGCGCGTCGAGGCCAGGAACAACGCCAGCTCGGCGGCGTCTCCGGGCGTACCCAAGCGACCCAGCGGATGCCGCTGCTCGTTGCTGCGGCGCGCGGCGGCGGGGTCGGCGGCGCGGGCAAACGAGGCCTGCAGCATCGGCGTGTCCACCGATGCCGGCGCGATGGTGTTGACCCGGATGTTGTCCGGGGCAAACTCCAGCGCGGCGGTGCGCGCCATCTCTTCCAGCGCGGCCTTGGAGGCGGCATACGCCGCCAGCCCCGGGGTGGCGAAACGCGCGTTGATCGACGACACCAGCACGATGCTGCCACCGCGCCCGCGCATGTCCGGCACCACTTCGCGCATCACCCGCAGCGCACCGAGCACGTTGACCGAGTACACGTCCAGCCAAAGCTCGTCGGTGCTGTCGAGCGTACTGCCCGGCGGACAGATGCCGGCGCAATGCACCAGCGCATCAAAGGGCCCCAGCACAGAGCGCAGTTCGGCAATCGCAGCACTCACCGCCTCCGGTGAGCGCAGGTCGGCCACTGTCATGGCGTCCGCCCCGCTCGACACGCCCTTGTCCAGCGCCGCCACCCGGGCGCCATCGGCGCGCAGCCGCATTACCACCGCCGCGCCGATCCCGCTGGCCGCACCGGTCACCAGTACCGTGCGCCCCTGCATTCCCGCCTCGCTCATGCCCTGCCCTTCCTTTCCAGAGGAACCATGCTCAGAACCGGTAGGTCAGGCTGGCCTTGTAGGACCGGCCAAACACCACGTTGGTACGCAGGCCTTCGGCATAACCGTCGAAGGTGCGCTGTTCGCTGTCGAGCAGGTTGTTGCCTTCCAGCTTCAGCGACAGGCGATCGCTGAAATCGTAGCTCATCGATGCCGACAGGTCCTTGTAGGTATCGTTGTAGATGCCCGTGGACGCTGCCGACAGCCCTACCAGGTATTCGTCGCGCCAGTTGTAGGCCAGGCGGATGCCGAACGGGCCGTTCTCGTAGTAGCCGATCAGGTTGGCGTTGTTCTTGGACAGGCCCGGGAAGGTCATGGCATTGCCGTTGATGTCGGTGATCGGGGTTTCCGAGTCGATCCAGGTGTAGGTGGCCACCACGCCGAAGCCGTCGAACATGCCGCTGAAGGGCACCTGCGCCAGCAGCTCGGCGCCCTTCACCTTGGCCTTGTCGCCGTTGATCTTGCGCAGCACCAGGAAGTTGACGTTGCTGTAGGTTTCCGCACTCTGGCGCTGCACGATGAAGGTGGACACGTCCTTGTAGAACAGGCCGGCCGACAGCAGGCCCTGGCCGCCGTAGTACCACTCCAGCGACAGGTCGTACTGGGTGGCCTTGAACGGATCCAGGTCCGGCGCGCCTCCGCTGCCGGTGCCCGGCGAGGTCTGCACGCCATTGGCATCGAACACGGCGTTGTTGTTGAGGGTCACGCCATTGTTGAGGTCTTCGGTGTTGGGGAACGCCACCACCTTGGCCGCGCCGCCGCGCAGCACCAGGCTGTCGCTGATCTGCAGCTTGGCCACGGCCGAAGGCAGTACGTTGCGGTCGTCGCGCTCGAAGTTGGACGGGGTCAGCACGCCGGTGCCGCTGATCAGGTTGCCACGCGAGGTCAGGTCACGGCCCACGAAGCGCAGGCCGACATTGCCACCCAGTGCCATCCCGCCCACCTCGGTGTCCCAGTTGAGCTTGGCGTAGGCCTCGAGGAAGTCCTCGTCGACGCTGAAGGTGGCTGCATAGGCCAGCGCGGTGTTGGCCGGATCCAGGCACTGCGGGTTCTGCGAGATCTGCGGCAGCGTGGTGAAGCTGCCGCAGCCGCCGAAGGTGCCGCGGAACGCCCCCAGGTAGTCGCGCGGCAGGCCGGCGAATTCTCCCGGCAGGAAGTCGTTGTTGCTGTACACGCGGATGTATGGATCCATCTGCGTGACCGGAATGCCGCCGGCCGGGCGGATGTCGGCGCGGCGCGGGTCCTGCAGGCTTTCCAGCCGGCTGAAGCGCGCGCCGACATCCAGCGAGCGCAGCGGGCCGTTGTCGAAGGCCAGGCTCCAGTCGGTGCGCAGCGCGCGCGAATCGGTCTGCGCGCGCCAGTCGTTGTCGAACAGGATGCTCATGCGCCATTGCGCCGGATCGACCACGTTGACGCCACTGACATTGAAGCTGCCGAAGCTGCCGCTGCGCAGATCGAAGTCGGTGACCGAGGTCAGCCCGGCCATCGGCGCCAGCCGCATGTAGCGCTGGTTGTAGCTGGCGGTGGAGCGGCCCCAGTCCAGTTCGGCCGAACCGGTCACGCGTTCGCCGACCTGGAAGCTGGCACGCAGCGCGCTGGACAGGGTGTCCGAATCGATGTCGGCCACTTCGGTGTTGAGCAGCACGGTGCCGGTGGATCGGCCGGCCAGCAGGATGTCGTGGTCGGAGTAGACCGCGTTGCTCAGGCCAGCGGAGGGGTTGAAGGCGATCCAGTAGCGGTCGCGCTCGGCCTTCTGCCGGGAATAGAAGGTATCCCAGGACAGCTCCACGCCATCGGCGGGCCGCCACTGCAGTACCGCGCTGAGGCCAACCTTGGTGCGGTCATCGTCGATGTTCTGCGCGCGCATGTCGGTGCTGCCGAAGCGCGTGCGGGTGGGATCGCTCGGGTCGTTGAAGCGGCCATAGCCGGAGAAGGTATCCAGGCCCTGCTGCACCACGTTGCGGCGGCCGTACGTGGCCGACAGCAACGCGCCGAAGGTGCGGTCCTCGTTGCGCCGCGAGATCAGCCCGAAGGCGTTGTGGCCCCAGGAATCGGCCATGTCGTCGTAGGTGCCGGCCAGGCTGACCACGTTCTGGTCACTATCGCCCGACAGCGGCTGGCGGGTGTGGATGTCGACGATGCCGCCCAGCCCACCGGAGATCTGGTCCGCACCGGCCAGCTTGGTGACTTCCAGCCGCGAAATCAGCTCGGAGGGCACCAGCGAGAGCAGGCCGTAGGTGGAGGTGGCGAGCTGATCCAGGCCGTTGCCGCCGCGCCCGGTGGCGTCGACGATCTGGCGGCCGTTGTACAGCAGCACGTTCTCCTTCAGGCCACGCACCAGGATGTCGCTGCCCTCGCCCATGCCGCGCTCGAGCTGCACGCCGGCGACCCGGCCCAGCGATTCGGCCACGTTGGTATCGGGTAGCTTGCCGATGTCATCGGCCACGATCGCGTCGACGATCTGGAACGAGTCGCGTTTCAGGTCGCGCGAGGCTTCCAGGCTGCCGCGGATGCCAACGACGCTGACCGCGTCCAGCGTCTGCGCCTGCTTTTCCCCGGCGGCGGTGGCGCCGGCGGGCGGCGGTGTGTCCTGGGCGGCGGCCAGCATCGGCGCCAGCAGGCAGGTGCCCAGGGCGGTGAACAAGGTGGAACGTCGAAAACGAAGCATGTATCGGCCCTCTCCCAAGGTAGGGATCCCGCTGCAGGCCCCCGACCTGCCCAGCTGGATCCAGCGCTTTTTCGTCGTTGCTGCTGCGCTGCCGCTTGGCAGCGTGTAGCTAATATAGCAATATGATTTGGCCGCGCACGCTGCAATGCAGCGAAGAATCAATAGCCTCTTGTAGCGTCTGCGGCCACTTCCCTTCCATAGTGTTGCTATCCAAGGCACACGCTTTCCAACAAGGACCCGGCGCAATGGCCGTTCTACAAGGTGTCTTCCCGATCCTGCCCAGCATCTTCGACGCGCACGGCGCCCTCGACGAGGCCGGCACCGAAGCCGTGTTCGAGTACATCCTGGCGGCCGGCGCGGCCGGGGTGGTGTTCCCGGGGCTGGCCAGCGAGTACGACATGCTCACGCTCGATGAGCGGCTGCACCTGACCGCCTGCATTGGCCGCTGGAACCGCGGCCGCGTGCCGTTCATCGTCGGTGCAAGCGCGCGCACGTTGGAAGATGCGGTGCGCCTGGCGCAGGCCGGCGGCCAGGCCGGTGCAAGTGCCGCCATGGTACTCACCCCGCATGCGCTGGCCGGCGACGCCGACGGCATGGCCGCGTTCTTCAGCCGCCTGGCCAGCGAATCCGGCGTCGCCGTGATGCTGCAGAACGCACCGGCGCCAATGGGTGTCGGGCTGGGCGTGGACGAGGTGGTGGCACTGACCGCGCGCGTACCGGCCATTGAATACGTCAAGGAAGAAACCATGCCGTCTGGACATCGCATCACGGCGCTGGCCGAGCGCGCCGGCAGCAGCGTGCGCGCCGTGTTCGGCGGCGCCGGCGCACGCTATGTACTGGATGAACTGGCACGCGGCGCACTCGGCACGATGCCGGCCTGCGAGATCACCGAAGTGCATGTGGCCATGCTCGCGGCGTGGGCGGCGGGCGACCAGGCACGCGCGCGCACGCTGTTCGAACGCACCCTGCCCCTGCTGAGCATGCAGGCGGTGTTCCGCTGGCGCCTGACCAAGGCCATCCTGCTGCGCCGCGGCCTGATCGGCAGCGACCATGTGCGGGCGCCGGGTCCGGCGCTGGACCGCTTCGACATGCGCGAACTCGATATCCTGCTCGATCGCATCAGCGACCTGCTGCCGTTGGACGCCGTCCCGGGACAGGTCCGGAGAACCCACGCGTGAGCCAGGTCAGACAGGTTGAAACCTTCATCCTCACCGTTCCACGCACCACACCCTACCTGGGTCCGCTGGGCCCGGGCGAGCGGGTCAACGCGCGCGGCTACCTGGTGCGGAAGGGCAACGGCACGCTCTACCCGACCGTGGACCGTTCGGTGCTGGTGCGCGTCACCACCGACGATGGCGCGGTCGGTTGGGGCGAAACGTATGGCATCTGCGCGCCGCGCGCGACCTGCGAAATCATCAACGACCTGCTCGCGCCGGAACTGGTCGGGCGCGACCCCGAGGACGTCGAGCAGATCTGGGACGACCTGTACGGGCTGATGCGCGTGCGTGGCTGCGGCAGCGGCTTCCACACCGACGCGCTGGCCGCGCTAGACATCGCGCTGTGGGACCTGCGTGCACGCGCGGCCGGACAACCGCTGTGGGCGCTGCTCGGCGAACGACGGCATGACACGATTCTGGGCTATGTCTCCGGCCTACCGGCGGCAACGGTCGCGGAGAAGGTGGCGATGGCGCGCACGTTTGCCGCACAGGGCCATGATGCGTTCAAAGTCCACGCTGTGGTGAGCCATGACGGCATCGTCGAGGAGATGCAGGCGCTGCGCAACGAACTGGGCGACGCGGTGCACCTGATGGTCGACCTGCACTGGAAGTTCGATCACGCGCAGGCGTTGGCGTTGGCTGCGCAGCTGGTGCCGGCGCAGCTGACCTTCATCGAAGCGCCGCTCAAGCCTGAAGATGTCGCCGGCTTGATTGCATTGGGCGGCAACAGCCCCATTCCGGTTGCAGCGGGTGAAGAGTGGCCGACCGACCATGTCGCGCAGTTGCGGCTGGTGGGTGGCACGCTGGCCTATGTGCAACCGGAGATGGGCCACACCGGCATCACCCAGTTCCTGCGCATTGCACGCTTGGCCGGTGCGCATGGGGTGCAGGTGGCGCCGCACGCCACCATCGGCGGCGGCATTTTCATGGCCGCCAGCCTGCATGCGTCAGCGGTCATCGAGGGCTTGTGGCGCCACGAGTGGCAGCACTCGATCTTCTCGCGGTCGGTGGAGATGCTGGACACCGACATGGCGTATGAGCGCGAAGGTTACCGGCTGCCCTCCGGGCAGGGCCTGGGTGCGCAGCCCAATACGCGTTTCTGGGAACACGCAGAATTCGTGCCTTGAGCGCGGGGCCGGACAATCTCCGGCCCCACGCGTCGCAGGGATGAGCGCGGCAGGGTCGCATCCCAGTCGACCACCGATGGATTCTGCAACGTCCTATGGTGGCATGACCTCCGTCGCAGCCGGCTTCGGCCGGGGTCATGCGTTCGTCGTGCCGATGACCAGTGTCGGCAGGCGTTCGGGAACGGACCCTACCCTCAGGCCGCCGCCACCGCCTCGGCGTCCGGGCCAACCAGCGTCATTCGCGAACGCTTGGCTTTTCTCAATGCGGTCCAGGCAAGCAGTACCGCGATCGGGTGCAGGAATGCCATCAGCACGAACGCGCGGTCGAAGTTGCCGTCGGCGACCAGATGGCCCACCACCTGCGCCGAGACCATGCCACCCAGTGCACTGCCGCAGCCGACCAGGCCCGCTACCGAGGCGATGTAGCGCGAAGGGAACAGGTCGACGGTCATCGCGGTGAGATTGATCTGATAGGTAAGGTGCGCGAAGGTCACCACGCACGCCAGCGCGAGAAGCCACGGGATCGGCGGATGCAGCGCCACCAGCATGCCGATCGGGGCCAGGCACGCCGCACCGATCATGGTGGTCAGTCGCGCCCGCGCCGGGCTCATGCCGCGTTTGACCAGTCGACCTGAAATCAAACCACCACCGACGCTGCCAATGTCCGCAGCGACGTAGACGATCCATGCCAGCGAGGCGATCGCGGCCAGGCTCATGCCGCGTGCGTCGCCCAGGTATTTGGGGAACCAGAACAGGTAGAAATACCAGACCGGGTCGGCGACCGCGCGCGAGGCCACCAGCGCCCACACCGTGCGGTCGCGCGCCAGCCGACCCCAGATGCCTTGCATCGAGGCCGCGGGTGCGGGCACTGCCTGCGTTTCGATCGCGGGCATGGCGACCGCCTCGGCGGCGGTGGCTGCAGCCACCTCGGGGGCCGCCTGCCGCGCCGGGCGCGGGTAGACGAAATACCACGCAATCATCCACAGCAATCCGGCCACGCCGGTGATCCAGAACGCGCTGCGCCAGCCGTAGGTCAATGCAATGCCACCGATCAACGGCGGTGCGAGCGTCGCGCCGATCATCGCGCCAGCGGTGTACAGGCCCAGCGCCAGCCCGCGCTGCGGCGCCGGAAACTGCTCCGACACCACCTTGGTCCCTACCGTGTAGTTGCCCGGCTCACCCAGTCCCAGCGCGAACCGCGCCGCGCCAAGTTCAAACGCGCTGCGCACAAAGCCCGTGGCGATGTTGGCCAACGACCACCACCCGACAAACAGCAGCAGCGCCACCCGTGCGCCCAGCCAATCGGTGACCCGGCCCGCCATCACGTAGGCGGCGGCATAGGCGAACAGGAACACCTGCACCACGCGGGCGTATTCCAAGTCGCTCATGCGCAGGTCGGCCTGGATGGTGGTGGCCAGGATCGACAGCGCCTGCCGGTCCAGGTAGTTGATCACCGTGGAAAAGAACAGCAGCCCCAGCAGCACCCACTTGGTGTTCCTGCCCGCCTTCACGCGCCTGCACGCTTGGACATCGCCGATGCCTCCCCTTCGGAAGGCTGCAACGTATTGCTATTGTAGCAACATGTCAAACCGCACTGCGGCAAAACCTCAGCCGATCTCGGCTGCCGCCGCACGCAGTGCCGCCACCAGTTCGCCGGTCGCCGATTCGGGGATCCAGCCGGACATCGCGATGCCGGCGTGGACCGGATCACCCATCGCGATGGCCACGATGTGGTGGTCGCGTTCGTCGGCCACATGCACGCGTGCATGGCCCTGGCGGCGGGTCTGCTCCAGCGTGGCGAGCAGCTGCTCGATGCCCTCCGGGAACATCGGGATGGGGCGGTCGGCGTACAGCTCGCGCACCTCCTCGTCGGACAGCTGGGCCAACAGCACGATGCCGATGCCGCTGGTGGTCGCCGGCAGCAGGCCGATGCGGCCCAGGCCGCGCGCGGCCTCGATGCCCGGCGGCGCATGGAACAGGTAGCTGACGCTGTCGTTCCACAGCACGCCCAGTGCGACGGTGTGACCGAACCGGCGCAGGTGCTCCAGCACCGGCAGCGCGCGGCGGATCAAGCCCGATGCGAACAGGCTCTGTGCGGCCAGCACGTGCATGCCCGGGCCGGCGGTGTATTTGCGGTCGGCGGTCTGCCGCGCGATGCCCAGGTAAGCCAGGGTCTTGAGCAGCCGGTTGACCCGGGTGGGATTGGCATCCAGCTGCCGGGCCAGTTCGCGGCAGCCCACCGGTTCGGGCGAGGACGCCAGCGCCTGCAGGGTCGCGATACCGTCGATCAGGCTCTGGTTGGGTTGGGCATTGGGCTTGGTTCGCATCCTGAAAGCGTACTTGCCCTCCGGAGGTAATGCCACCAATAGCAACACACTGCCCGGGTTCGACTAGAAGTCGAACCGCATCCCGAGCGTGCCTTCGATCACCTTGCGTTCCTTCTGCTGGCTGCTCTCCAGGTCACGGGTGTAGTCGGCCACCGCGAACGCGCTGACGTTGGCATTGAAGCGCGCCACGACGCCAACGCCGACTTCCAGCGCTCGGTACGCCTGCTGGCTCACCAGCGGGTCACCGCCGATGTCGACGCGGTCTTCGCCGCTGAGCGCCTGCCAGTAATTGAGCTTGAAGTAAGGCTGCCAACCGGTGTCGGCCAGCGCGTAGTCGCCCGCCACGCGCAGTCCCGCGCGCCCTGTCCACGCGTTGTCGCTGTCGATCCGCAGGGTGGCTACCGCATCTGCGCTGTCGTCCATGCGGGCGCGTTGCCAGATGACCTGCAGCTGCGGTTCCAGCCACCAATGTGACTGGCCCAAGCGCAGCAGGGGCCTGCCGATCTCCAGTGACGCCGTGGTTCCAGTGCCCTTCATATCCACGCCAAGCCCCCGGCTGGAGACGCTGTCGCCGTCGTAGCGGCTCTGCATCACCACCGCGTCCAGGTAGCCGTTCGCCGCACCCACGCGCGTCCAGTACAGGCCGGCGTGCTTGTCGTCCAGGCGGGCACGACCCGCTGCGACATTCTCCCAGCCGAGCGCAAAGCCGGTGACGTTGCCGCGTGCGCGGGTACGGCCCACGAACACGCCAACCTGGTCGCGGGTGTCCCCTGCATGGGCATACAGATCGGCGCCGGCCTGCACACCGACGAAATCGCCGTCGAAGCCAGGCTGCGCATCGCCGGCCCACTGCTGCTCGTGGCTCTGGCCGATCATGCGACCCCACGCCGCGCGGAAACCGCCCTCGCCGCGCAGCAGGCGCTGTTCACCCTGCCGCTCGTGGAAGGTCCCCAGGCTGGCCAGGCTGGCTTCGCGCACCAGCGGCGGCACGACCGCATACGGGGGGGTTTCCAGGCGATAGATCGGCACGACCGCCAGCGGCGACGGCCGCGCATTCGGCGTAGGCGGCACCAGCAGCGGGTTGGCCGGTGGTGACGGTTCACCTGGTGACACCACCGCCACCGGGGCCGGCACCGGCCCGGGAACAAGGGTGGAACGCAGGTACCAGCTCTCACCCGTGCCTGCGCTCACCCCCCCCTTGAAGAGGTAGTAGTCGTAGGCGCCGGCCGATACCGAGCCACCGAGCGCGAAGGCGGTGGGGCTGGTCGTGGCCCCGTCCAGCGCCTGCACCAGCAGGATGCCATCGACCACGGTGCTGGCGCCGGTCCCGCCCACGTTGAGGATGTTCATCACCGTGCTCCCGGTGGCACTGCCACCGGCGATCACCAGGCGGTCCGACGCCGACGCATCTGCCCCCAGCACCGTCTGCAGCTGCAGCACTCCACCGTTGCCGACGTAATCGCCAACGATGGTGAAGCTGTCACCTGGCGTGCTCGTACCGCTGCTCAGGTCGATACGCCCGGCGTTGCTGACGGTGACGCGCTGGCCGGCGTTGAACGGCGCCACGCGCCCATTGCCGGCACCGGCCAGCAGCGCGCTGCTGGCATCGATGGACAGGCTGCCGGTGCCGCTCGCCGCGTCACCCAAGGTGAGGGTGCCGTCCATTGTCAGCTCGGTGGCGCCGGTGGCGCTTACCTGCTCCCAGCCGCTGAACCGCCCCACGCCACCGGTTTTTACGTTGCCCAGGTCCAGGCGATCGTTGCCTGCACCGGCATCGAACGACGGCAGCGCCCCCAGCTGGGTCGGGGTCAGGTTGGCCAGGCTGGCCGTGTCGTTGCCTTCCCCGAATTCCACGGGTCCGCGCAGCACGCCGCCGCCACTCCATTCGAGGCGGTCATTGCCGACGCTGAGCAGTACGCTGCCGCCGACCGTGCCACCGCTGATTTTGATGATGTCATCGCCGCCGCTGACGCTGATGTTGCCGCCGATGTCGCCCGCGGCAAGCTCCACGCGGTCCTTGCCCAGGCCGGTAACAAGATTGGCATCGATGCTCCCGCCGGACATCAGGAAGACGTTGTCATCCAGCTTCATGTTGACCCGACCGATGCGGCCGCCGGACATTTCAGCGGAGTCGCCATCGTCGAAGCCAGCGACAATGTGACCGGCGGTCATGCGGAAGCTGTCGTAGCCGTCGCCCTGCACCAGCGAGCCGATCGTGCCGCCGGTCATCACGAACGTGTCGGGATCGCGGCTCTGGTTCACTTCACCGGTCACGGTGCCGCCGCTGATCTCCAGGCTGTCCTGGCCATCGCCCTGGTCGATGCGGTCAATCACCCCGTCGCGGATCACCAGCGTATCGGTGCCTGCGCCCTGCAGCACGCCACCGGTGATCGTACCGCCCAGCATCTCCACGCGGTCGGCACCTGCGCCGAGGAACAACGCGCCACTGCTGCCGGTGATGACGCCGCGGTTGACCACGGTGGTGGCGGTGTTGCTGAGTATCGCGAAGCCGCCCGTGTTGACGATGCTGCCGCTGTTGTTGATCTGGTGCCCGCCGCCGCCATCCAGTGCGACGGCCGCGCCGCTGGCCAGTGCCAGTTGTGCGCCGCTCTGTACGTTGAGGGTGACGTTGGCCGACCCGACCTGGCTGACGACCGGCGTGGTGTCCGGGTTGGGCGCGGCGGTGCTGCAGGTGACGGTCTGTCCGCTGGTGGGCGCAGGGTTGTCGCAGCCCGCCCAGGCAGGGGCCGTGGTGCCCAACAGCAGTGTTCCCAATGCACCGCGCCAGCCGATTCCGAGGCAGCACGCGACAGCAGAAACCAGCCCGTTGCGGGCTGGAACGGAGGCATGGTGTTGCATGACCCTTCCTTTCATCGAGTGAGGTGGGTACTGCAACGGACCTTTGGTTCCCCCCGTAGGGCCGGCGGCGCTACTGTCCGCCGTCCCCCGTGACGGCCAGGTCAAGATCGCGGCGCACGCGTGGGGCTACCAGTCGAAGCGCAACCCGATGTTGCCTTCGATCACCTTGCGTTCCTTCAGCGCGCTGCTTTCCAGATCGCGCGTGTAGTCGGCCACCGCGAAGGCGCTCACGTTGGCATTGAAGCGCGCTACCACGCCCACGCCGACTTCCAGCGCGCGCGATGCCTGCTGGTTGATGATGCGGTTGGTGTCGAAGTCGATGTGGTCTTCGCCCGTCAACGTTTGCCAGTAATTGAGCTTCAGGTAAGGCTGCCAGCCGCTGCCGGCGATGTGGTAGTCGCCCGCCAGGCGCAGCCCGACGCGTCCGGTCCAGGCGTTGTCACCGTCGAAGCGCAGCGACGCGATGCGGTCGGCCGCATCATCGATCGCGGTGCGTTGCCAGATCACCTGCAGCTGCGGTTCCAGCCACCATGCGGACTGCCCGAAGCGCAGCAGCGGCTTTCCGATTTCCATCGAGGCAGTGGTCCCCTCGCCCTTTACATCAATGCCCAGCCCGCGCGACGACGTGGCATCACCGTCGTAGCGGCTCTGCATCAGCACGGCATCCAGGTAGCCCCCCGCACTGCCCACGCGGGTCCAGTACAGGCCCACATGTTTGTCGTCCATGCGGGTGCGCCCCACCGCCACGTTCTCCCAACCGATCGCGAAGCCGCTCACGTTGCCCTGCGCGCGGGTGCGGCCGACGAATACGCCGAACTGGTCGCGGTGGCCATCGTCGGCGTTGGCATACAGGTCCAGGCCGGCCTGGATGCCCTGGATATCACCGTCGAAGCCGGGCTCGGCGTCGCCGTCCCAATGCTGTTCATGGCTCTGCCCGATCATCCGCGCCCAGGCCGCGCGCACCCCCCCCTGCCCGGCCAACACGCGCTGTTCGCCCTGGCGCTCATGGAACGTGCCAAGGCTGGCCAGGCTCGCCTCGCGCAACAAGGGCGGCACCACCGAATACAGGCCGGTCTCGAGGCGATACAGCGGAATGATGTCGCCCTGCGCGGGGGTGGCGTCCGGGGTGGGTGGCACGGCCCGTGGCCCCGGAACGGCCGCTGCCGCCGTGGGCACCGGCGGTGGCACCTCTTCCTCCGCGGCGGCCACCGGCGCCGGTTCCGGCGGCGGCGGTGGCGGCGGCGGCTCGGCAGCTACCGGGTTGGGGTTTTCGGGAACGTCCGGCGACGGCGGCGGTGGCAATGGCGCCGGTGCAACGCCGATGGGATCGGGCGGTGGTGGTTCGGGAGTCACCGTGGCTTCCCCGGTGGGCGGTGCGGCAGCGGCCGCGGTCGTCCCACTCACGAGGGTCGAGCGCAGATACCAGTTCTCGCCGCTGCCGGCGCTGACGCCCCCCTTGAACAGGAAATACTCGAACGCACCCGCAGCCAGCGGGTTGTACAGCGCGAATGCCGTGGGGGTGGTGCTGGCGCCGTTGATGGACTGCACCACCAGGATGCCATCGGCGGCAGTTTCCGCGCCCTGCCCGCCCACGTTGAGAATTCCGATGCCGGTGGTGCCGCTGGCCACGCCGTTGGAGATGACCAGCCGGTCCGAGGGCGAATCGTCCGCGCCCAGCACGCTCTGCAGGTACAGAGCGCCGCCGTTGCCGGTGTAGTTGCCGGCGATGGTGAACACATCACCCGCGCCGTTGCTGCCATTGCTCAGGTCGATGCGACCGGCGTTGCTGACCGTTACCGGAAGCGCGGCGTTGAATGCCGTGATACCGGCATTGACGCCGCCGGCGAACAGCGTGCTGGTGGCATCGACATCGAGGTTGCCGGTGCCACTGCCCGCGTCGCCGAGACGCAGGGTGCCGTCGAACATCATCTGGCTGTCGTTGCGCAGCGCGAACGATTCCCACCCGGTGAAGCGCGCGACGCCATTGGTCTTGACGTTGTCCATCAGCAGGGTGTCGCTGCCCAGGCCGCCATCGAAGCCGGGCAGCGCGCCCAGGTGGGCCGCATTGAGGTTGGCCAGGCCAGTCACATCGTTGCCTTCGCCGAAATCCACCAGCCCGTACACCACCCCACCGCCGTTCCAGTCCACCCGATCGTTGCCCAGGCTGAGGCGGATCTCACCGCGCACGGTGCCACCGGTGATGGTCACGGCATCATCGCCACCGCTGACGCTGATGTTGCCGCCGATGTAGCCATCGGACAGCACGATGGTGTCGCGCCCGAAGCCGGTCACAAGGTTGCCGTCGATGGTGCCGCCGGACATGAGGAAGACGTTGTCATCCAGCTTCATGTTGACCCGGCCGATCTGCCCGCCGGTCATCTCGGCGTAATCGCCGTCGTCGAACGCGCCGATGATGCGCCCACCGGTCATGCGGAAGCGGTCATACGCATCGCCCTGCAGCAGCGCGCCGATGCTGCCTCCGGTCATCAGGAACGTGTCGATGCCGTTGCCCTGCTGGACGGTACCGGTGATGGTGCCGCCGCTGATCTCCAGGCTGTCCTGGCCGTCGCCCTGGTCGACGCCGCTGACGGTGCCGGCGCGCATCACCATCGCGTCGTTGCCTGCGCCCTGCAGCACGCCACCGGAGATGCTGCCGCCGAGCATGTCCAGGCGGTCGTTGCCGGCGCCGAACACGATTCCGCCGGTGCTGCCACTGATCACGCCACGGTTGACGACGGCGGTGGAACCGCTCAAGAACAACCCCGCCCCACCCGTGGCAAGAACGCTGCCGTCGTTGCTGATCCCGTGCCCGGCACCGCCCTGCAGGGTGATGGCATTGCCACTGGCGATGCTGAGCTGCGCGCGCGGCGCGATGTTGACGGTGACGTTGTTCGCGCCGGCCACGCTGGTCACGGCCGTGCCAGCGGGGTTGGGTGCTGCATTGGTGCAGGTGACCGTCTGCCCGGTGTCGGGTGCGGTGTTGTCGCAGCCAGCCCAGGCCGGTGCGCTGGCGGCGATCAGCACGCCGCTGCAGGCCAACCGGATGCCGTGGGAAATACGTTCGCCCAGCAACGAGCGAACCGGTAATCGGTTCACGGAATGCATACAGCGTTTCCTTGCAGAGGAGGAAGTACTGCAGATCGGCCACCGGAATACACAGGCGGTCACACGTACTTTCTCGTCTACAGCGTGACGTTTTGGTCAACGCGCACGCAGCACGCCGCGTCGCAGCGTGCTGAATCAATTCAGATTTTGAAGTACACCCGGCGTCGGTCGAGGATCCACACCACGCCCCACCAGAAGGCGACGAAGCCTGCTGCACACAGCAGCGAGGCGAGCATCGGCGCGGCCGGCAACGCCGACAGCAGCAGCGCGTACCATGCCGCCCACGCGCCGCTGGAGATCAGCACGAGTGCCATCACCGATGAGCCCAGATACGCCGCGATGGCGTTGACACCGAATCGGCGGCCGATGGCAGGCCAGCCATGACGGTCGATGAGCAGGTGCGCCAGCAGCAGTGCGGCGATGGACAACCCGCCGCTCCACAGCACGTAGCTGGGCGTCCACAGGTTCTTGTTGAACGGCAGCACCGGCGCCAGCAGCAGACCACCGCCCAGCAGGACCAGCCCCAGTCCGCCGAGCGCGCCCAGGCGGCCCGCGCGCAGCCAGCGGCCGGCGATCAGCCCCAGCAGCGTGGTGGCGATGGCACCGGCGCTGCTGAGCAGGCCTTCGGGATCATGGCCGAGCCGGGTCACGGCGTCGTACTTGTACAGGAACGGCGCGAACAACGCGGTATCCACCCGGCTCACCGGGTTGTGCCACGGCGCCAGCGTATCGGCCCCGAGCAGCAGCGCCGCATAGCCCAGCAGCAGGCCGCCCAGTACCAGCCACTGCGTACGCGGCCGCGTGTGGATGGCCAGCAGGCCCACCACCGCCACGCACAGCGCGATCCGCTGCAGCACGCCCCACAGCCTGTAGGCCGGCAGCTCGAACAGCCACCAGGCCACTACGTGCAGCAATGCGCCGGCGATGAGGATGCGCAGCGCGCGCTGCAGCAGCGTGCGGCTCAATGCCGGGCGCGCCGTGGAATCGCCGGCGCGCGGTGCCAGGCTGAAGGCCATCGAGACACCCGCAATGAACAGGAACAGCGGGAAGATCAGGTCGGTCGGGGTGAAGCCGTGCCACTCCGCGTGCAGCAGCGGCGCGTAGACATGGCTCCAGTCGCCCGGATTGTTGACCAGCAGCATGGCGGCCACGGTGAGCCCGCGCAGGGCGTCGATGGAGCCCATGCGCGACGACAGGGACGTAGTCATGCGTCCTCGCGCTGTCCGGCAATCCAGGTGCTGCGGACCTGCAGCGCGTCGTCCAGCAGCACCAGGTCGGCCTGGTACCCTTCCGCGATCTCGCCCAGGCGGTCGTCCACGTTGAGGAACTGCGCCGGGTAGCGCGAAGCCATGCGCGCCGCTTCGTCCAGCGGCAGGCCCAGCAGCTGCACCGCATTGCGCACGGCGGTGGCCATGTCCAGCGCGGAGCCGGCCAGCGAACCGGCGGCATTGCGCACCACCCCGTCAACGGCGGTGATCACTTCGCCATACAGTTCGTAGCTGGGGCTGTCCGCGCCCACCGGCGGCATGGCATCGGTCACCAGCATGACCTTGCCGCGCGGCTTGGCGGCCAGCGCCACGCGCAGGCTGGCCGGATGCACGTGCACGCCGTCGGCGATGATGCCGATCCAGCTGTCCCGGTCTTCCAGTGCGGCGCCCACGGCGCCCGGCTCGCGGCCGGTCAGCGGCGACATCGCGTTGTACAGATGGGTGAAGCCACGGATGCCGGCATCCAGCCCGGCGCGTGCTTCTTCATAGGTGGCCGCGGTATGCCCGGCGGCCACGATCACGCCGCGCTCGACCAGCGCGCGGATGCTGTCCAGTGGCACCCGTTCCGGGGCCAGGGTCAGCAGGGTTACGCCGTTGTCGAGCGAAGCCGCCATCGCGATCTCGTCGGCATCGGGCACGCGGAACTTGTTGGCGTCGTGCGTGCCCTTGCGCGCAGGCGCGATGTAGGGCCCTTCCAGGTGGATGCCGATGACGCCCGGCACGCACTGTTCGATCGCCACGCGGGTGGCCTCGATGGCCGTGCGCATCACCTGCACGTCGTCGCTGATCAGGGTGGGCAGCAACGCGGTGGTGCCGAAGCGGCGGTGCGCGGCGGCCAGCGTGCGCAGGCTTTCCACGTCGGGCGTGTTGTTGAACAGCACCCCGCCACCGCCATTGACCTGCGCATCGATGAAACCGGGCAGCAGCCAGCCGCCGCCCAGGTCCACCTGCTCATCGGCACTTCCCAGCTGCGGCGCGGCGTCGGAGACCAGCGCCGTGATGCGCCCGTCTTCGATGACCACCGCCAGGTCGTCGCGGAACCCGTCACCGGTGAGGATGCGTGCGTTGCGCAGGACGGTCTTCATCAGACGGTCTCCGTAACCTTGTTCAGGTGCGGCGGCAGGTCCGGGTTGTGCCCGCGCCGCAGCGCCAGTGCATTGATCGCACGGTAGAAGGCCTGCACGGTCAGCAGTGGCGCGCATGCCGGGTGTGGCGCCGCCGGCAGCGCCAGGTCGCCGTCTTCGGCGGCCAGCCACACCTGGGCATCGCGCGCGGCGAATTCCTGCAGCACCGCGCGGGTACCGGCGCCGGTTTCGTCCGGTTGGGCGAAGGCCAGCACCGGGAAGCCGGGGCCAACCAGCGCCATCGGGCCGTGCTTGACCTCGGCCGAACTGTAGGCCTCGGCATGCAGGCCGCAGGTTTCCTTGAACTTCAGCGCCGCCTCCTGCGCCGCCGCCAGGCCCAGGCCGCGGCCGAGCACGAACAGGTTGTGCGCGGGCACGAGGCCCTCGGTGAGCGCCGACCAGTCGCTGTTCCAGGCGTGCCGCAGTGCGTCGGGCAGCGTGCGCAGCGATGCGATCAGCCCCGCGTCCTGGCTCCAGTACGCCACCAGCTGCAGGATCGCCGAGAGCGAGGCGAGGTAGCTCTTGGTTGCCGCCACGCTGCGTTCGGCACCGGCGCCGAGCGGGATCACCGTTTCGGCCAGCTGCGCCAGTGGTGAATCCTCCACGTTGACCAGCGCCACCACGCGCGCGCCGGCCGCGCGTGCGGCCTCTGCATTGCGCAGCAGGTCCGGGCTCTTGCCCGACTGCGAAATCACGATGTACAGCGCGCCGCGCAGCTGCAGCGGCGATTCGTAGACCGAGCCCACCGACGGCGACGCCGATGCGGTGACCAGCCCCAGCCGGGTTTCCAGCAGGTACTTGGCGTAGGTGGCCGCGTGGTCGGAGCTGCCGCGCGCACAGGTGACCACGAACGGCGGCGGCGCGGCGCGCAACGTTGCGGCCAGCGTTTCCACTGCAGACTGGTTGCGCGCGAACTGCGCAGCGATCACGTCGGCCGCTTCGGCGGCTTCGCGGAACATCAGGGTGTCGTGGGGCGCGGGCAGTGACATGCGGGGCTCAGGTGGTTTCAGGAGTAGGTGGGCGTGTGGCGAGCGGCCGCATCGGCGCGGTGGAGCCGCGCACGACCAGCTGCGGGACGAAGCCCTGGTTCTGCAGCTGCAGCGGCGTATCGTCGTAGGCGTCGCTGCGCAGCTGCGCGATCAACAGCCGCGCCGCGTGGCGCGCGATGTCTTCGGTGGCCTGCTTGGCGGTGGTCAGCGGCGGCCAGGACTGGCGCGAGAACGGGCTGTCCTCGAAGCCGGCAATGGACAGGTCATACGGCACGTTCATGCCGGCCGACTTGGCGGCCGCCAGCACGCCGGCGGCGATCTCGTCGTTGGAACCGAAGATGGCGGTGGGCGGTTCGCGCAGCGCCAGCAGCCGGCGTGCGCCGCGGAAGCCGTCGTCGAAGGTGTAGTCGCCCTGCACCACCAGGTGCTTGTCGATGCTCATGCCGTAGTCGCGCAGCGCCGCCTCGTAGCCGGCATGGCGCTCGCCGCTGGACCGGTGCGACGTGCCACCCCACAGGAAGCCGATGCGCTGGTGACCGAGCTGGATCAGGTGTTCGGTGATCTCGTAGGCGGCCTCGCGGTCGTCCACGAACACGCACGCCCCGTCCTGCGGATCGGCCGTGGCGGCAATGATGCGTACCAGCTTGATGCCGCGTGCGGTCAGGGCCGCCACCAGGTCGCCGCGCTCGGACATCGGCGCGGTCAGCACCAGCCCGGCCAGGCGCGAACGCTGCACCCAGTCGGCCAGTTCCTCGGCCAGCATCGGCGAGCTGGAATCACAGGGATGGATCTGCAGCCCGAAGCCGGTCTCCCGGCAGGCCGCCAGCACGCCGTTCTGCACGCCGATGATGTGGTACGGGTTGGGGTTGTCGTACACCAGCCCGATCACCAGCGTGGTGCCGGTGCGCAGGTTGCGCGCGGCCGGATCCGGTTCGTAATCCAGCTCGGCGATGGCGCGGAGTACCCGTGCACGCGTGGCCTGCATCACCGAGGGTTCGTTGTTGATGACCCGCGACACGGTCTTCAACGACACCTTGGCCCGTTCGGCGACATCCTTGATGGTCGCTCTGCGCATGCTCTTTTCCTGGGTCACCGGTTGAGCGTCCATGATCGCCGATCACTGCCCATCGCGGGGCAGCCCGATCCGATGGCCGCGCAGGGAGTAGAACAGGATGTACAGGTAGCACGGCACCATCAGCGCGGCGAACACCCACTGGAAGTCGAAATGCTGCTTGAGCACCGCGAACGCCTGCGGGATGATCGCGCCGCCGGCAATGGCCATCACCAGCAGGGCCGAACCGGTCTCGGTGAAACGGCCCAGGCCACGGATCGCCAGGGGGAAGATCGCCGGCCACATCATCGCGTTGGCGAAGCCCAGCGCGGCCACGAAGCCCACCGACACGTAGCCGTGGGTGAGCAGTGCGCCGATGCAGAACAGCACGCCCAGGCTGGCGGAAATGCTCAGGTAACGCGATTGCGAGACCAGGTGCGGAATCAGCGCCAGCCCGACCAGGTACCCCAGCAGCATGGCGAACAGCGTGATGGAGGTGAACAGCTTGGTCTGGTCCAACGGCAGGCCGAAACCGTGCCCATACGTCCCGATCGCATCGCCGGCCATCACTTCCACGCCCACGTACACGAACAGGCACAGCACGCCCAGCCACAGGTGCGGGAACTGGAAGATGCTGGTGCGTTCGGCCAGGCCCGGCGCGCGCGCCGGCGTGGCGTTGGCCTCGGCCGTCTTGATCTCCGGCAGCGGCGAGAACAGCACGCCGACCGCCAGCACGACCAGCAGGCCGGCCATGGCCATGTACGGCATCTGGATCTTGGCGGCGAAGGTATCCAGCAGCGCGTTGCGGGTGACCGGATCGGCGGCGGCGACCTTGTCGGACAGGTCACCGATGCCATGCAGCACCAGCGTGCCGATCAGGAACGGCGCGATCATGCCGGCGATCTTGTTGCAGATGCCCATCAGCGCGATGCGCCGCGCGGCCGTCTCGATCGGGCCCAGGATGCTGATGTACGGGTTGACCGCCGTCTGCAGCAGGGCCAGCCCGCTGCCGATGATGAACAGGCCGCTGAGCGCGCCGGGATACCAGCGCTGCTGGGCGAAGTGCGCGAACACCACCGCGCCGGCGGCCATCACCAGCAGGCTCAGGCTCAGGCCCTTCTTCATGCCGGTGCGCTTGAGGATCCACGACGCCGGCAGGGCCAGGAAGAAGTAGGACAGGTAAAAGACCATCAGCACCAGGAAGGCGCCGACCTCGTCCAGCTCGAAGGCCAGTTTGACGAAGGTGATGAGCGGGCCGTTGAGCCAGGTGAAGAAGCCGATCAGGAAGAACAGCACCCCGATGATGAGGATCGAGGTGGCCACGCTCGAACGCGCGGAGGCAGCAGGCACTGCGGACATCTGGAAGGCTCCTGCATCGACGGCGCGCGGGCGGCGTCGGAAGAGTGGCTGGGAACAACGTTGTCACATTTATTCGATGGGCCACCCGGGTTTGTCAACAATTGGTTTGGCCACCGACCCGCTGTCTGCGCATGCTGCACCTGCGCAGATGTCCCGCCACGCCCCGCCCCGCCTTCACAGAGCCACTGATTGCAACGGGTTTGCGAAAACATGACCGCAGTTGACTGAAAACGTTTTCTTGTGACACAGGTCGCTGCGGCGCAGCATCGAAAGTATGAGGTTATCGTTGACATCGTTGTCAGAACGATTACAGACTCCGCTCAATCGCCGGGTCCAGACCTGGCCGTACGTACCCAAGGGAGCCCGTGTGACCGCAGCCGCCCATGCCCTACCGGCCAACGCCACCTCCGCGCCGCCGTCCTTCCTGGCCGCCGATGTGGGGGGCACGCATGTCCGCGTGGCCCGGGTGCAGGCCGGCCCGGACCCGGCCCATCCGGTGCAGCTGCTGGAGTACCGCAAGTTCCGCAATGCCGACTACCCCGGCCTGAGTGCGATCCTGCAGGCGTTCCTGGCCGACGGCGAGCGCCCCGCGCACTGCGTGGTGGCCACCGCCGGCTACGCCCGCGACGACGGCACCGTGATCACCGCGAACGTGCCCTGGCCGCTGTCGGCCCGCCAGATCGAGCGTGACCTCGGGCTGGACGCCGTCTACATCGTCAACGACTTCGAGGCCGTGGCCTACGCCGCTGCACAGGTGGATGCCAGCGGCGTGCTGCAGCTCACCGGCCCGGCCACCGCACCGCGCGGCCCGACCCTGGTGGTCGGCCCGGGCACGGGCCTGGGGGCGGCGGTCTGGATTCCCACCGCGCATGGCGCGGTCGTGCTGGCCACCGAAGCCGGTCAACCGACGCTGGCGGCGAGCACCGAGCTGGAGATGGCGATCGTGCGGCAGATGCAGCGCGAACACGCGCATGTCTCGGTCGAGCACGCGTTGTCCGGCCCCGGCCTGATGAACCTCTACCGCGCGCTGTGCGCGATCGAGGGCCAGCCCGCCGTACTGGGCACGCCCGATGCGATCACCGCGGCCGCCATGAGCAACCAGGACGTGCTGGCGCGCCAGAGCCTGGAGGTGTTCTGCGGCCTGCTCGGCAGCACCATCGGCGACATGGCACTGCAGTACGGCGCGCACGGCGGGGTGTACCTGGCCGGCGGCATCCTGCCGCAGATCCGCGAGTTCCTGGTGAACAGCACCTTCGTGGCGCGGTACCTCAACAAGGGCCCGATGCGCGAGGCGCTGGAACGCATTCCCGTGAAAGTGGTCGAGCACGGGCAGCTGGGCGTCATCGGCGCCGCCAGCTGGTACCTCGGCCGCAACGAATCGTAAGTCACCGCTGCGTCCTCTCCGGACGCACGGGCAACGCAACACGCAGTACGTGGAAGGTAGGTCGCGCACCGGCAACGGTCGCTGGGCAAGGTCGTACGCATCGCAAACCGCACGCCGTCGCTGGCGCACACAGATTGATGAGGAGAGACATCATGAACCACCGCAAGAGCCTGCTTTCGGCAGCCATTTTCAGCTGTCTTGCCTTCGGCGCCCACGCGCAGGACGCACAGCCCACCGCCACCGACCTGGACACCGTCACCGTTACCGGTATCCGCGGTTCGATGGAGAAGTCCCTCGACACCAAGCGTGAAGCCAATGCGCGCCTGGAAGTGGTGACCGCCGAAGACGTCGGCAAGCTGCCGGCGCACAACGTGGCCGACACCCTGCAGCGCCTGCCCGGCGTGAACATCAGCTCGGCCAGCGCCGACGAAGGCGGCTTCGACGAAGCCGACCGCGTCAGCCTGCGCGGCACCAGCCCGAGCCTGACCCAGACCCTGATCGACGGCCACAGCGTCGGCTCCGCCGACTGGTTCGTGCTCAGCCAGGGCAACAACGTGGGCCGCAGCGTCAGCTACTCGCTGCTGCCGTCCGAGCTGGTCAGCTCGGTGGAAGTGAACAAGTCCTCGCAGGCCAAGCTGCAGGACGGCGGCACCACCGGTACCGTCAACATCATCACCCGCAAGCCGCTCCAGTTCGCCAAGCCGTTCAGCGCCGAAGCGTCGCTGGGCGCGGTGCGCTCGGACCAGGCCGATTCAACCGATCCGCAGTTCTCGGGCCTGGTCAACTGGAAGAACGACAGCGACACCTTCGGCGTCATGCTGCAGGCCTTCTACCAGAAGCGTGAGCTGCGCCGCGAGGCGCAGGAAATCCCGGGCGGCTTCTTCAAGATCGCCGCGACCGATCCGGTCGCCGCGACCAACCCGGACCTGATCGGCGTGAACGTGCCGGGCCTGCTGGGCTCGACCCTGTTCGAACAGACCCGTGAGCGCAAGGGCGGGTTGCTGACGTTCCAGTGGAAGCCGATGGACAACCTGACGCTGGGCCTGAGCGGCTTCACCTCGGAACTGGAAGCCAACAACTACAACCGCAATTACATGATGTGGGGCGGCAACTTCGCCAGGACCCAGGCGCCGAACCCGGGCTACACCATCACCGACGGCGTGCTCAGCAACGCCACCTACGCGGGCGTGCCGGGCACCAACTACGCCGTGTACGACATGATCTACCGTGAGGCGACGGCCAAGACCAGCTATGTCACCTTCGACGCCGACTGGCAGATCAACGACAACCTCGGCGCCAAGTTCCAGGCCGGCACCACCAAGGGCACCGGCGAGACGCCGCGCCAGTTCATTGCCGAAGTCACCCTGGGCCAGGGCGGCGGCGCCAGCTGGGCCACCCATGGGGCGGGTTCGCCGGTGGATTGGAACGTGGGCGGCGACACCAGCCCGAGCGGCGTGAGCAGCTTCGGCACCTGGGGCAACCAGCAGGTCAAGGCAGAAGACAAGGAAGACTGGGCATCGCTCGACTTCAACCAGTACTTCAGCGACGGTGGCGCGCTGAGCTCGCTGGACTTCGGCCTGCGCTTCGCCGACCACGAGCGTGAGGCGTTGTCGCCGGAAGGCGCCAGCCCGGGCGACATCTGGTCGGCACTGGAAGGCAGCGCCACGGGCAACTACCCGGGCAACTTCGCCAGCGGCATCGGCGGCACCTTCCCGCGCAACGTCTGGTATTACACCCCGGATGCGCTGCAGACCGCGATCCTCAACAACTCCACCTGGCTGTCCAACAACGACGGCCCCACCGGGCGCCACAACTACGGCGCCGAGTGGAAGGTGAAAGAGAAGAACTTCGCCGCGTACGTGCAGGCCAACTTCACCGGTGACTGGTGGAGCGGCAACATCGGCCTGCGTTACGTGGACATCAAGCAGGACATCGACACCTACCTGGCGGTGAGTGACGCGTCCCGCGCCGATGTGAGCAGCCTGTTCGGCATGTGGCAGCGCCAGGCCTTCCAGAACAAGTACGACCGCGTGCTGCCCAGCGCCAACATCAAGTTCGACCTGGACGACAACCTGGTGCTGCGCGTGGCTGCGTCGCAGACCCAGACCCTGCCGGACTACTCGGCACTGGGTGCGTCTGCATGGGGTTCGGACCTGAACAAGACCGGCGGTGGCGGCAACCCGGAACTGAAGCCGACCATCGGCAGCAACCTGGACGCCAACCTGGAGTGGTACTTCATGCCACGCGGCCTGCTGTCGGTCGGTGCGTACCATATCGACCTGAAGGACTACGTCGCCTTCGACGTGATCAACAAGCAGCTCTTCAGCGAACTGACCAACCAGCTTGAAACCTATGCCGTGTCCACCCCGATCAATGCCGACGGCAAGGTCACCGGCGTGGAAGTGGCGTACGAGCAGCCGATCGGCGAGAACTTCGGTTTCAACGCCAACTACACCTACGCCAACGGCAGCTCGGCGCACACCTGGGCCGACGGCAGTCACAACCTGCTGGGCACCTCGAAGAACACCTACAACGTGGGCGCCTTCTTCGAGAACGACACCTTCGGCGCACGCGTCAGCTACACCCGTCGCTCCTCGTTCCTGATCAGCCTGTCCGGTGCCAACCCGTACTACCAGGATGACTTCGGCACGCTGTCGGCCTCGCTCAGCTACGCGCCCACCAAGTGGATGAGCATCACCCTGGACGGCCTGAACCTCAACAACCCGACCTACAAGTACTACCAGAGCGCGTCCATTCCGACCTCGTTCTACTCCAACGGTCGCCAGTACTACCTGAACTTCCGCTTCAAGTATTA
The DNA here is from genome assembly GCF_057839485.1 of Stenotrophomonas sp. KH_036_B. Lineage (NCBI taxonomy): Bacteria > Pseudomonadati > Pseudomonadota > Gammaproteobacteria > Lysobacterales > Lysobacteraceae > Stenotrophomonas > Stenotrophomonas sp. KH_036_B. The sequence goes on from NZ_CM174491.1 coordinate 3,716,497, forward strand.
AGGTGGCATCGGTGTGCCGGCCAACGGCCGGCGCATCCCGTGGGCCGAACCGGCCCACTGAAAACGGGCCCGCCATCCGGGCCCGTTTTTCGTCGCCGGGCACGGCCCGGCGCTACAACACCGCACCAAAGGAATGACCCGATGCAGACCCGCACCCGTCGTACCTCGCTGTCGCTGCTGTCCTTCGCACTGGCATTGACCCTGGCCCCGCTGGCGCACGCCGCCGACGCGGCCCCCGCCGAAGGCCCCCGTGCCCTGCCCGGCTCGCTGCCCCTGATTCCCGTGCCGGCCCATCTCGAACGCGTCGATGGCGCCGGCTACACCGTGACCTCCACCACCGCGCTGCGCGCCCAGGGCGACACCGCCCGCCGGGTGGCCGGCCAGTTCGCCCACGTGCTGCGCCGCAGTGGCGGCCCGACGCTGCAGCTGTCCAGCGCGCGCGGTACCGACGGCGTGCGCTTCGTGCTCGACGGCACGCTCAAGACCGGTGCCGAGGGCTACCAGCTGCGCAGCGATGCGCGCGGCGTGACCGTGCAGGCCGCCACCGAGACCGGCCTGTTCTACGGTGCCGCCACGCTCTCGCAGCTGCTCACCGGTGGCAGCAACGGCGCCCTGCCCGCGCTGCGCATCGACGACGCACCGCGTTTCAGCTGGCGCGGCCTGATGCTCGACTCGGCACGCCATTTCCAGAGCCTGGACGAGATCAAGCAGGTGCTCGACGCCATGGCCGAGCAGAAGCTCAACACCTTCCACTGGCACCTCACCGACGACCAGGGCTGGCGCATGGAGATCAAGCGCTACCCGAAACTGACCGGCGTGGGCAGCTGCCGCATTCCGGCCGGCGACGGTGGCCGCGACCCGGCCACCGGTGCGCCGCGCCCGTACTGCGGCTTCTACACGCAGGACCAGATCCGCGAGGTCATCGCCTACGCGGCGGCGCGCCACATCCAGGTCATTCCCGAGATCGACGTACCCGGCCATGCCACGGCCGCGATCGCCGCCTATCCCGAACTGGGCACGATCGATACGCCGCTGCAGCCGCTGAGCGAATGGGGCGTGTTTCCCAACCTGTTCAATACCGAAGAAAGCACGTTCGCGTTCCTGGAAAACGTGCTGGCCGAAGTGGTCGAGCTGTTCCCGGCCAAGTACGTGCATGTGGGTGGCGACGAGGCGGTCAAGGACCAGTGGGAAGCCTCGGCCCGCGTGCAGGCGCGCATGCGCGAGGTGGGTGCCACCCATGAAATGGACATGCAGAGCCACCTGATCAAGCGCCTGGAGAAGTACCTGGAGCAGCACGACCGGCGCCTGATCGGCTGGGATGAGATCCTCGAAGGCGGCCTGCCTCCGGAGGCCACGGTGATGTCCTGGCGCGGTACCGAAGGCGGTCTCAAGGCGGCCAGCGAGGGCCATGATGTGGTGATGTCGCCGGTCACCGACATGTACATGGATTACCTGCAGACGAACTCACCCAACGAACCGCCGGGCCGTCCGCTGAGCACGCCGCTGGGCCGCGTGTATGGCTTCGAGCCGGTGCCCGCGACGCTCGCCCCCGACAAGCAGCAGCACATCCTCGGCCTGCAGGCCAACATGTTCACCGAGCACACGCGCAGCTACGCGCGCCTGCAGCACAACCTGTTCCCGCGCCTGGCGGCGGTGGCCGAAACCGGCTGGTCGCCGCGCGAGCGCCGCGACTTCGCCGACTTCCTGGCCCGCCTGCCGTCGCAGTTGCAGCGCTGGCAGGCGATGGGTATCGCCTACGCGCAGACCCCGTTCGAGGTGGAGGCCGACATCCGTGACGACCGCAAGGCCGGCACCGCCGCCGTGGCGCTGCGCACCCCGCTGGGCTACGACATCCACTACAGCGTGGACGGCAGCGCCGTGACCGCACAGTCGCCGCGTTACACCGTGCCCCTGCAGCAGCCGCTGCCGGTCGGCCTGCAGGCGGCGACGTTCTTCGACGGCCAGGCGCTGGCCAAGGCCGCCAGCCGCTTCGACGTGACGGCGGCGTCGCTGCTGCGCCGTACCGATGAACAGCTGGCCCTGTGCCCGGGTGAAGGCAAGCTGTTGCTGCGCCTGGAAGACGACGGCCCGGCCGATGGCGAGCGTGCGATCTTCAACGTCAACATCTTCAACCCCTGCTGGCGGTGGGAAGGCGCCGATGTGGACGGCATCGCGAAACTGCGCGTGCGCGCGGGACAGATTCCGTACTACTTCCAGCTGGCCCATGACGAACCGCAGCGTCGCTTCGTTGCCGCCCGCAGCAAGCACGGCGAGATGGACATCCTCAACGCGCAGTGCGACGGCGCGCCGTTGGCCAGCGTGCCGTTGCCGGCCACGCCCGGTGCCGATGGTTTCATCACGCTGGAGGCCGCGCTGCCGCGCTCGCTGAAGGGCGCGCAGGATCTGTGCGTGCGCTTCACCGGCGACACGCGCCCGACGATGTGGGTGCTGGACGCGTTGACCCTGGTTCCTCGTTGAACCGGGGTGTCCGGCATCGCTTGGAGCCGGCCAGCGGCCGGCATTACCCTCGCAGGCGAATCAACGTGTCGCGCAACGGCGTGAATGCCAGCGCCATTCCTGCGATCACGCCGATGCTGTTGGCCAACGCATCCATGGGATCGGCCATGCGGTTGTCGGTCAGCGCGCCCTGCAGGAATTCGATGCCGACGCCGAGCCCGACCAGCCCGACACCGGCCCAGATCAGCGCCGCGCGCGTGCGGTAGATCTGCACTGCCGAACCGGCCAGCACGAAGTACGCGAGGAAATGCTCCACCTTGTCGCTGTTCGGCGGCAGGTCCAGCGGCGGCGGCGGAATCAGGCACACGGTGATCGTCACGACGATCGCCAGCCACCACAGCCCCAGCCAGAAACGCGGGTAGCGCAGCGGTTTCAACATCCCTGTCGTGGCCATCTCAGAGCCGCCAGGTCAGGTCGCCGAGCAGGAACGCCGGTTCAACGTCCACGTCACGCTGGAACCCCATCACCTGGAAACGTTCGCCCATCTGGCTGGGCAGGGTGAGCTTCTTGACCTGGTCGCGCAGCCGCAGCTTGCCGACCTCGTCCGTACGCTCTTCGGCCAGCGCGAGCAACGCATCCAGGCCGTTGCCGAGCAGGAAGCTGGACTGGCTGGAATAGCCGGCCAACTCGAATCCGGCATGCGTGCCCGCCTCGGCCAGCGCAGTGAAATCCACCGACGCGGTCAGGTCCTGCAGGCCGGGCCACAGGAAAACGTCGTTGTGCACGTGGTGGCGATAGAAGGCGCGCACGGTGCCGTCGTCGCGGTCGTCCTGGTAGTACTCGTTGCGCGGGTAGCCGTAATCGACGAACAGCATCGCACCGCGCTTCAGGCCGCCGGCCACTGCCTGGATCCAATACGGCAGGTGCGGCAGCAGTTCGGAACGGTAGCCATCGGCGAAAGGCTTTTCACGGTAGCGCTCCAGGTGACGCACCGCCGAGGTGAGCAGCGCATCGGCCGGCTGCGCACCGCGCATGAAGCGGCCGTCGGCATCCAGCTCCACGGTCTCTTCATAGACCATGCCGTCGCGGGCGAGGAAGCGCGGGGTGGGCAGCGCGTCGATCACCTCGTTGGCGAACACCACGCCATCCCAGTCATCGTCGAACGGGCCGTCCAGCCACTCCACCAGCGCGAACAGCGGGGGGATCAACGCCTGCTCCAGCCGCTCGCGCTGGCGTTCGCGCAGGTCGGCGCTGGGCTCCAGGATCGCGTAGCGCTCGGGCAGCGCGTCCAGTTCGAGCATGCGCTTGAGCAGGATCTCGGCGAAGGCACCGCTGCCGCCGCCCAGCTCCAGGAAGCGGGCCCGCGGGCCAAGCTGCTGCATCACCGGTGCGATGGCATTGGCCACGGTGGCGGTGAACAGCGGCCCCATCTCGGGCGCCGTGGTGAAATCGCCACTTTCGCCGAACTTGCTGGCACCGGCGCTGTAGTAGCCCAGGCCGGGGGCGTACAGGCTCAGTTCCATGAACCGTGCGAACGGCATCGCGCCGCCGTTGGCGAGGATTTCCGCGCGCAGGGCGGCGGCCAGTTCGTCGCTGTGGGCCTGGGCGTCGGAATCGGGCGTGGGCAGTGAGGAATGCATGGTGCAGGCGATTGCGGTGACAATGCACAGCATAGCCGAGCAGGAAGGAGCCCCGATGACCGCCACCACACCCGTCGTGCTGATCACCGGCAGCGCGCGCCGGATCGGCGCGGCCATTGCCCGTCAGTTCCACGCCTGCGGCTGGTCGGTGGTGCTGCACGCCCACACCTCCACCGCCGAACTGCAGCAGATGGCCTTCGACCTGGACATGCTGCGCCCGGGCAGCGTACTGGCACTGCAGGCCGACCTGCGCGACGCCGACGCCCTGCCCGACCTGGTCGAACAGACAGTGGCCCAGTTCGGCCGGCTGGACGCGCTGGTCAACAACGCCTCCAACTTCTACCCCACCCTGCTGGGCCAGATCACCGCGGAGCAGTGGGACGACCTGTTCGCGGTCAATGCCCGTGCGCCGCTGCTGCTGGCCCAGGCCGCCGCGCCGCAGCTGCGCCGGCACCAGGGCTGCATCGTCAACCTGACCGATTTCCACGGCACCCAGCCGATGCGCGACCACCCGGTCTATGCGGCGGCCAAGGCGGCGCTGGAGATGATCACCCGTTCGCTGGCCCTGGAGCTGGCGCCGAAGGTGCGGGTCAACGCGGTGGCGCCCGGCGCGATCCTGTGGCCGGAACACGGCAAGGACGACTACGCCCAGCAGGCCCTGCTGGCACGCACGCCATTGGCCCGTACCGGGACGGTCGAGGAAATCGCCGAGGCGGTGTACTGGCTGGTCAGCGACGCCCCGTTCGTGACCGGGCATACGCTGCGGGTGGATGGTGGGCGGATGTTGACGTGATGACAAGGCCCGCATGATGCGCCTGGAAACCGGCAATGCCGGCCGCTGGCCGGCTCCATGCATCGCCTGACATCGGTAGTGCCGGCCCCTGGCCGGCTCTTCATGACATCGCCTGACATCGGTAGTGCCGGCCGCTGGCCGGCTCCATGCATCGCCTGACATCGGCAATGCCGGCCGCTGGCCGGCTCTTCATGACATCGCCTGACATCGGTAGTGCCGGCCGCTGGCCGGCTCTTCATGACATCGAGCAGCGCCTGGAGCCGGCCAGCGGCCGGCACTACAGCACGACAACCTCGAAGAGGTCGTCGTGCTGCCCATGCGCCCGCCACAACGCGGCCAGTGGCAGCCCGCTCACCGGGTCGATGAAGTCCGGCGCGATATCGGCCAGCGGCTTGAGCACGAACGCATGCTTGAGTTCGGGGCGTGGGATACGCAGGTGGCCCGGGCCCTCCACGATCAGGTCGCCATAGAACACCACGTCGATGTCCAGGGTGCGGTCGCTGAAACGCGGGCCGCTGCGGTCGCGCCCGTGCGCGTCTTCCAGCGCATGCAGCCAGGCATCCAGCGTCTCCAGCGGCAGAGCGGTTTCCAGCGCCACCGCATTGTTGAGGAAGGCCGGGCCATCGAAGCCCACGGCGGCCGTACGGTAGGCCGGCGACACCCGGAGCGCACCGAAACGCTCGCGCAGCGCGGCTACCGCGGCGTGAAGATGCTGTTGCGGCTGCAGGTTGCTGCCCAGGCTCAGGAGCACAGTGGTCATGGTATTCAGCGTACGTGGGGCGAATCCACACGGGGCCAACATGGCCAGCGCATAGAATCGGGGTGCACATCATAGGACACCCACATGACCTATTGCGTCGGCATCGAGGTGGATGAGGGCCTGGTCTTCGCCGCCGATACCCGTACCAACGCGTCGCTGGACGACGTACGCGTGCACCGCAAGCTGCACGAATTCGAGTTTCCCGGGCAGGCCGCGTTCGTCATCATGGCCGCCGGCAACCTGGCCACCACCCAGCTGTTGATCTCGCGCCTGCACCGCGACGTGGAAGAGCAGCGGCCCGAGAACCTGCGCAGCTTCCGCCACCTGTTCGAAGTGGCCGAGTACGTGGGCCGGGTGCTGGTGGACAGCCAGGTCAAATCCAGCAGTCCCGAACATGGCCACGACGGCATCAACACCCAGGCCACGCTGATCCTGGGCGGCCAGATCGGCGGCGAGCACCCCGGCATGTACATGATCTACCCGCTCGGCAACGCCATCTCGGCGTCGCCGGAGACGCCGTTCCTGCAGATCGGCGAGTCCAAGTACGGCAAACCGATCCTGGACCGCATCATCCGCCCGCAGACCCATCTGGACGATGCCGCGCGTACCGCCATCGTGTCACTGGATTCCACCATCCGCTCCAACCTGTCCGTCGGCCTGCCGGTGGACCTGGTGCTGCTGCGGGCCGGCGACCTGCGCATCAGCCAGCGCATGCGCCTGGCCGGCGACAGCCCGCTCTACGCCGAGATCCACGGCAACTGGTCGCGCCGATTGGAACAGGCCGTTGCCAGCCTCCCACGGTTCCCGTGGGAGGCTGGCAACGGTCGGTAGATACCGGCCGCTGGCCGGTATTCCTTGCGTGACCTACCCCTGCAACGCCTCGGCCACCGAGCGGAACACCTGCTGCATTTCCAGCGGCTTGCGCAGCACGTGCACGTTGATCGCGGCGGGGAAGCGCGCCAGCGGCACCGTGACGTCGGCATCCTCCAGCACCAGCACCGGGCCGCGATAGCCCAGCGCCGCCATTTCGCCCAGCAGATGGCTGGCCGACAGCAGCTTCGCCCCGGCGTCGGCAATCACCAGCGCCGGCATGGCTTCCTGCTGCATCCAGCGCAGCGCCGCGCCGCCGTCGGAGGCCAGCTGCAGGTGGTAGCCCTGGCTGGACAGCGCGTTGCCCAGCAGCGACAGGCGGGTGGCCTCGCCGTCCACCACCAGGATGGACTGCCCGGTACCGGCCGCCACCGGCTGCTCCAGCGGCGCCACGTCGGTGGGCAGTTCGCGCATCGGCAGCAGCAGGTCGAAGCGCGTCCCCTCGCCCGGCGTGCTGTCCACCTGGATGCTGCCCTGCACGCCTTCGATGATGCGCTTGCACGACATCAGCCCGAGCCCGGTGCCGTTGGGTTTGGTGGTAAAGAACGGATTGAACAGATGCGAGAGCACTTCCGCGTTCATGCCGATGCCCTCGTCGGACACCGAGATGCGCAGCCATTCCTGGCCCTGCGCGTCACGGTCGGCGAGTGCGCGCAGGGTCAGCCGTCCGCCGGACGGCATGGCCTGGATCGCGTTCAACGACAGGTTCAGCAGCACCTGCTGCAGTTCGGTGTAATTGCCCTCCATCGCCAGCATCGGATCGGCTACGTCCAGGTGCAGGCTGACCTTGGGCGGCAGGTTGCTGCGCAACAGCAGCTCCATCGCCTCGAACAGATGCGCGATCTGGATCCGCTCGCTGGGATTGCGCGAGCCGCGCACGAACGACAGCATCGATTCGGCCATGGCATGGCCGCGCCGGCCGCACTCGGCGATCACGTCGGCCAGGTGGTGCAGCTGGGGGTCGTCGGTGCGCGCCTTGAGCAGCTCGGGCATGATCAGCAGCGGCTGCAGGATGTTGCGCAGGTCATGGCTGAGCCCGGCGGCGAGCAGCGAGAGGCTTTCCAGCCGCTGCGCGCGCATCAGCTCGGATTCCACCCGCTGGCGGTCGATCGCGCCGCGCGCTTCGCGCACCGCACGTGCCACCGCCGACGGCAGCCGGGCCGGCTGGTGTTTGATGATGTAGTCGTTGGCGCCCTGGTGCAGGGCGGCCACGGCGTTTTCTTCGCCGATGGTGCCCGACACGAAGATGAAGGGCACGTCCGGGTGCCAGCCGCGCACGATCTCCAGCGCCAGGTTGCCCGAGAAGCCCGGCATGCTCAGGTCCGAAAGCACGATGTCCGGGGCGAAGCGCAGCAGCGCCTCGCGCAGCTCGGCCGACGTCTCCACCCGCTCGAAGCTGGCGTCCAGCCCGGCCTCGAGCATCTGCTCGCACATGAGTTCGGCATCTTCCGGTGAATCTTCCACCAGAAGGATGCGCAGATGTCCCAGCGATGGACCGGTCAGCGGCATGGCGTCACTCGACCTCGGGTGCCTGGTTGATCACCGCCCAGAACTTGCCCAGCGTCTGCACGGCGCCGAAGAACTGGTCCACGTCCACCGGCTTGACCACGTAGGCGTTCACGCCCAGATCCCAGCTGCGGGCCAGGTCGCTTTCCTCGCGCGACGAGGACAGGATCACCACCGGCAAGCGCTTGAGTTCCTCGGTGTTGCGGATCTCGCGCAGTACTTCCAGGCCGTCCATGCGCGGCATCTTGATGTCCAGCAGCAGCACCGCCGGCAGGCCTTCCTCGCGGTTGGCGAACGCCCCCCGGCGCAGCAGGTAGTCCATGGCTTCCACGCCATCTTCCACGTGCACGATCGGGTTGGCCAGGTGTGCCTCCTTCAACGCATCGACGGCCATTTCGGCATCGGCGGGGCTGTCCTCGGCAAGCAGGATGGTTCGAAGTGCGGTCATGCGACAGGGCCTTGGTTGAGTGCGTCGAGTGCGGAAGGAAGCAGGAAGTGGAAGGTGGCGCCCTTGTCCACCTCGGATTCGGCCCAGATGCGGCCGCCGTGGCGGGTCAGGACCCGGCGCACACTGGCCAGGCCGATGCCGGTGCCGGGGTAGTCACTGGCCTTGTGCAGGCGCTGGAACACGCCGAACAGCTTGCCGGCGTAGGCCATGTCGAACCCGGCGCCGTTGTCGCGCACGCTGAACAGATGGCTGCCGTCGGGCTGCCGCTGGTAATCGACCTCGATCCGCGCCGGGGACGCATTGGCCGAATACTTCAGCGCGTTGCCGAGCAGGTTCAACCACAGCTGGCGCATCATGTTGTCGTCGGACACCAGGATCGGCAGCGCCGCGATCTTCCATTCCACCCGCCGCGACACGCCGGTCTGCTCGGCCTCGCTCTGCAGGTTGGCGTCGAGCATCGCGCGGGTATCGGCCACCAGCGACTGCATGTCCACCGCCTGCAGGCGCATCGCCGCGCGACCCAGCCGCGAATACACCAGCAGGTCATCGATCAGCGCGGCCATGCGCCGTGCCGAGTTGGAGATCACGTCCAGGTAGTGCTTCGACTTCTCGTCGGCCTCCTCGCCCAGGTGGCGGCCGAGTTTCTCCGAGAATCCGGCGACATGGCGCAGCGGTGCGCGCAGGTCGTGCGAGACCGAATAGCTGAAGGCCTCCAGCTCGCGGTTGACCTCCGAGACCTGCTCGACCTTGCCTTCCAGCTGCCGGTTCAACTCCTCCACGCGCTGCTGCACGGCGCGCTGCACCGTGACGTCGCTGACCGTCATCAGCACCACTTCGTCATCCTTGTCCGGCAATGGCATGCGCCGGGCATTGATGAGCATGGTGCGGACCTGGTCGTCGTCGGTGCGCTGTTCGTGTTCGTAGTCCCACAGCTCGCGGCCACGCAGCAGCACGTCCATCAACCGCTGGCGCACCGCCGTGTCGCTCCATGCACCGGCGCCGAGCGTATCCAGCGCGCGGCCATCCGCGTCGGCATCGTCCAGCCCATACAGCTCGGCGAAGGCCGGGTTGTGCAGCTGCACCTTCAACTCGCGGTCGAGCAGCACGATCGGCTCACGCACGGTATGCAGCACCGAGGCCGCGCGTGCGGAGGCGCGCAGCGTGGCACGCTCGGCGCTGGCGCGGTGCGCGATCTGCCGGTGCAGCAGCCACAGCACCAGGCCCAGCAGCAACAGCTGCACCACCAGCGCCGTCCATGACACCAGTTCGCCCTGACGCTGCTGCTGCGCGAACACCGTCGAGCGCTGCTGCAGCAGCTGTTCCTCGCTGGCCTGGAGCTCCTCGATCAGGCCACGGATCGGATAGCGGGTGGTGAGATCCTGGACCAGCTCGCGCTGGTCGTCGCCCGGCGCGGCACGCGCCAACTGACGGGCCAGCGCCATGCGGCGCTCAAGCAGCGCCTGGATACGGCCGATCCGCACCAGCTGCGACGGATTGTCCCGGGTCAATTCGGCCAGCCGCTCCAACCGCTGCGGAATGTGCCGTGCCTGCCCCATCCGTTCGCGCAGCCCGGGCGCGTCGATGCCCTTGGACATCGTCAACGCCGCAGACTCGACATCGCGCACGTCGGCCTGCAGCTGGTACACCGCGACGCCGACATCCTGGGTATGGGTTACCCAGCGCATCGCATCGAGATTCTCTTCGGAGAGTTTGCGCAGCGTCAGCCACGGCACCACGATGATCGCCACAGCCGCCAGGCCCAAGGCCGGCAACCGCCAGCGGTCCCAGAGTTCGTCACTGAAAACCAGCGCCATAGACCCTCGTCAGCTCTCGCGTATCCCCCCTCCCTGTCGACGACACGCAGATACGGCGCGGCGCCTGCAGGGGCGAAGCCCTGAATATACTCCACACCAACGTGAATACGCGGCGGGACCGGCCAACACCGGCGCAACGAAAAAGGGCGCGCCTTTCGGCGCGCCCCGGTAATACGTGATGGCAGTGCCGATCAGCGCTTGGCAGCGGCCGCAGCAACCTTCAGGCCACTGGCATCGACGCTCTTGACGCCCTTGATGCCCTTTGCCGTGGTGACCGCCTTGTCATGCTCGGCCTTGGTGGCCACGGTGCCGGACAGCGAAACCACGCCGTTCACCGTTTCCACCTTCACTTCGGTGCCGGGAACGTTCTTGCTGGTCAGCAGGTCGCTCTTCACCTTGGTGGTGATCCAGGTATCGGTGACCGGCTCCGCCGAATCATGCGTGTCGGCATGGGTCATGGCGCTATGGTCGGTCGCCTTCGGCGGATCCTTGGCCATCGCCGAGGAGGTGCCCAGCACCATACCGAGGGCCAGCGAAGCAGCAAGCAGATTACGGGTAGTGTTGGTCATGTGCGGTGTCTCCCTTGTTGGTGGGGCCAGTCTCCACGGAAGGCCGTACACGGCACGTGCGGATGACATCACGCCGCCGTGAACCGGTCAGCTTCCTGCATGACGGTTCATGTTTCCGCACTGCATCATCTGCCGGTACGCTGTGCACCTGGCCCGCAACAGGAGCACCCCCATGACGGCGACTGCGCAGATTGGCCTCATCGGCTACGGACTGGCCGGCAGCGTATTCCATGCGCCACTGATCCAGCACACCCCGGGGTTGGCATTGCACAGCATCGTGAGTTCTCAGCGCGACCTGCTGCTGCGCAGCTTCACCGATGTGCACATCCATGACGAGGTGGCACCGCTGCTGGCCGACCCGGCGGTGGACGCGGTGGTGATCGCCACCCCGAATGAACAGCATGCGCCACTGGCCTTGGCTGCGTTGCACGCGGGCAAGCATGTACTGGTGGACAAGCCGTTTGCGCTGAGCAGCGCCGAGGCCACGGCGGTGATCGCCGCAGCGCGCGAGGCGGAGCGCGTGGTGACGGTGTTCCAGAACCGGCGCTTCGATGCCGATTTCCTCAGCCTGCGCGCGGTGCTGGAGCAAGGCACGTTGGGCCAGGTTGCCGAGTGCCACGCGCATTTCGACCGTTTCCGGCCGCAGGTACGCGACCGCTGGCGCGAGAGCGATGCCCCCGGCAGCGGGCTGTGGATGGACCTGGGCCCACACCTGCTGGACCAGATGCTGCAGCTGTTCGGCTGGCCCGAGGCGATCAGCGCCGACATTGCCGCGCAGCGCGAGCACGCACGCAGCGACGACTATTTCCATGCGGTGCTGCACTACCCGGGCCTGCGCGCGATCGTGCATGCCGGCTCGCTGGTGGCGGCCTCCGCGCCACGCTTCGCGGTGCACGGCCGCCAAGGCAGTTACCTGAAGGAAGGCCGCGACGTGCAGGAAGACCAGTTGCGCCAGGGCATCGCCCCGGGTGCGCCGGGTTGGGGCCTGGACCCGCTGCATGGCCAGGTCGTGCAGGTCGATGCGGAGGGACAGCTGCATCGCCACAGCGTGGACAACGCCGTGGGTGACTACCGGCGCTTCTATGCCGCCTTCCGCGATGCGATGCGCGGCGAAGGCGAACCGCCCGTGACGGCGGAGCAGGCGCTGCAGCTGATGCGTCTGCTCGAGGCCGGGCGCGAGAGCGCCGACAACGGCCGGCGCGTGATGCTGGGGTAGAGCCACGCCCTGCGTGGCTGCGCGGTGCCGGCGTCCGGCGCAGCCACCCATGGGGTGGCTCTACGGGTGGGTTGAACGTGCCGTTCGCGCGGCGGATTGAATCAATCGGTTTTCATCGCGTGCCCACCGAACTGATTGCGCAATGCAGACAGCATGCGGTCGCTGAAGGAATTCTTCTCGCGCGAGCGCAGACGCTCGAGCAGCGACAGGGTGATCACCGGCGCCGACACATCCAGATCGATCGCCTCGGCCACCGTCCAGCGGCCTTCGCCGGAGTCGGACACGTAGGGGGCAATGCCATCCAGCTGCGGATTGCCCTCCAGTGCATCCACGCTGAGGTCCAGCAGCCAGGAACGCACCACGCTGCCGTGCTGCCATGCCTTCGCCACCTGGCCCAGGTCCAGGTTGAAGTCGGTCTTGCGCTGCATCAGCGCGAAGCCCTCGGCATAGGCCTGCATCATGCCGTACTCGATGCCGTTGTGGACCATCTTGCAGAAGTGCCCCGCCCCGCTCGGACCGACGTGCGCCCAGCCACGGTCCTCGGCCGGTGCCAGCGTGCGGAAGATCGCGCCGACCCGTTCGGCCGCCGCCGTATCGCCGCCGATCATCAGGCTGTAGCCTTCCTGCAGGCCCCACACACCGCCGCTGGTGCCGCAGTCGAGGTACGTCACGTCTTCTTCGATCAGCTGCGCGGCGCGGCGCATCGAATCCTTGTAGTACGAGTTGCCGCCGTCGATCACCACGTCGCCCTCGGACAGATGCGGCGACAGCGCGGCCAGGGTCTGGTCCACCACTTCGCCGGCCGGCACCATCAGCCACACCACGCGCGGTACCGACATGGAGGAGAGCGCGTCGGCGGCCGAGGCGCTGACCTCGAAGCCACGCGCGGCGGCGCTTTCGCGTGCGGCGTCACCGGGGTCCACGCCGATGACACGGTGGCCGCCGCGGTGCAGCCGCTCGGCCATGTTGGCGCCCATGCGCCCCAGTCCAATCATTGCAATATCCATGACTCACCTTTGCTCGGGTTGCGAATGTGTTGATGCTGCCGCGCACAGTTGCAGTTGCGTATCGATCCAGCGGCGGTACAGCGTGGTATGCAGGTTGTGCAGGCCCAGCTCGAAGGCGAATGGCGTCCGCGGATTGCGGTCGAGCAGGCGTGCGATGTGATAGCCCACCGGACGTATACCGCGTGGATGCACATAAATCACGAACTGCCGGTAGAACGGATCGTCCAGCAGCGCGTCCAGTTCGGCCAGCATCGGCTGCTGTGCCGCCGGCAACGCCGCGCGCAGCGCCGGGTCGCGCTCGGCCAGCAGGCGCTCGAAGCGCCGCAGTCCCGGGCCCGGCATGCGGCTGGCCAGCGCCCAGATGCGCGCGTTGATGCGGTCATAGTGGGCAAAGCCACCGTGCTCGCGCAACGCCTGGGCCGCCGCATCGCTGACGTCGACAATGACGAAGTTCTCGGCCTGGTTGTTGATGTCGTCCAGGTAGACCGGATCAAAGACGTGCTCGATGAAGCCCGGCGCGCCGACGAAGGCCTGGCGGCCCCGCTGCGAGGTGCGCACGGCCTTGCCGTCGGCGAGGAACGCGCCCGCGTGATGGCCCAGCAGGATGCTGTCGGTGTCGTGCAGGGTGAGGAAGGTGCCGATGGAGAGCTCGCCCGCGGTGAACGCCGCATCGAACGCCGCGTCGCCGTACAGCTCGCGCTGCGTGGCCAGCTGCGCGACCTGGCGCCCCACCCCGCATTCGCTGCGCACCCGGCCGTCATAGAAGGCCTGCAGGGCCGCGCTGTTGGATCCCTGCGGCTGGTAGCCGCGGCCGAAGCTGCGGAAACCCTCCCAGCCCTGCGCACGTGCGCCGCCTGGGCCAAAGCCGATCCAGCCCAGCTGCAGGGCCGAGAAACGGTAGCCCGGGTTGTCCTGCAGTCGGGTCGCCGCGCGCCGGGTGGCCTCGCCCAGCACGAACGCATAGGCGCAGACCGTGGCGGGGTCCTCGACGAGCGTCTGCAGGACACGCTGGCGCTGCGGTGCGGCCCACGCGCGGGGCAGCTGCACGCGCAGGTCGCCGGCCGCCTGCGCCTGGCGCAGGTCGGCGCGCTCGCAGACCGGCCCGCCGTGCACGCGTGGCGCGTCGATGGGGGCGTCCTCGATCTGCCAGCCCAGGCGTTCCAGCAACGCCTGCAGGCAATTGTCCGGGGCCGCCATACCGTCGGCGGCCGGCAGCAGGCCCAGCAACAGCGCCAGCGCGACGCCCGCGGCGGGCGGGGTACGGCTGCAACGGGGACGCGCGCGGGTCACGCTGCGCGCCCGCTCAGGGTGTCGGGCTGGGTGTGTCGGGCGTCGGCGGCGCAGGTTCGGGGGTGGGCGGCGGCGGCGGGACGGGTGCAGGCGGCACCGGCTCCGGCGTGCCCGCCTTGGCGGCCGGCAGGTACTGCTGCAGGCGCGCGAAGAAGCGACGGTAGAAGTCGGCGTCCTGCACGGTGCTGCTGGCCACTTTCACCAGCGAGTCGTCATTGCTGCCGAACGGCAGCGACACCGAGCCCAGCGCACCCACACCGACGCTGGCCGATGTGGGGCTCTTCTTGAGCGCATAACGGTCCTGCACCGCGCTGATGAACACCAGCGCCTCGTCGCCCCGCGCCGCGCAGGAGATACGCAGCACCAGCTGCTCGTGCTCGTCGTCGCGCGGCTGGAAATTCTTGTTGCCTTCCACCGCATCGGCGTCCGCACGCGCGATGGCATAGCCCTGGCTCAGCAGCGTGCGTCGGCCGGCCTCGCAGGCCTGCGCGGGCGTACCGGGTACGGTGCGCGAGTAGGTGTCACCGGAATCGAAGGACTCGCGGAGCAGCGTGCTGTCGGCCGCACGTCCGCCGCAGGCGGTGAGGGCGACGGCCATCAGGCTGGCCGACAGTGCATGGGAAGGCCGCATGGGCGCTCCTGCTGGAAGGGAATCGTCGCAGCATAGGCGCGGCGGCGTATGCGCGGGGTCTAGAAAGCGAAGGGCCGGCGCAATGGCCGGCCCTCCGTTGTTGGATCGTTCACCCGGTCACGCCGATCAATCGGCCCAGCGGCCCACCGCCGTGGACTGCGGCAGCACCTGCGCCGACAGCGGACGATCCACTTCCAGCAGGTTGACCGCGTCGGCCAGGATCGCGGCCGACTCACGCAGCAGCGGGTCCGGGCGCTTCTCGGCGGCCTTCTCGCGTGCGGCGTCCTTGACGATGTCGCGCTCGTTGCCGGTCAGGCCGTCGTCATTGCTGTCGTCGGCCAGCGGGTCAAGGTCCAGGCCGAGTTCCTTGCGGGTGGCCTGGCGCTGCTTGCGCTGGGTTTCCTGGCGCTCACGCTCGGCGCGGCGCTCGCCCTCGTTGAGCGAAATGTACTTCTTGGCCGCTTCGGTACGGAACTGCTCCACGTCCTCGTTCCACCACTGGAATTCCTTGTCCGCGGCGATGCGCGAGGCATGCCGGGTCTCCAGCTTGGGCAGCAGCGGGCCAAAATTGCCGTACTGGGTGTGCGGCACGGCGGCGATGCGGGTCCACGGCAGGGCGTTGTCGTAGGTGCTTTCGCCGTACTCGCTGGCGTCCACGCTGGCCGGGAAGGCCAGGTCGGGCACCACGCCCTTGTGCTGGGTGCTGCTGCCGCTGACGCGGAAGAACTGCGCGATGGTCAGCTTGACCTGGCCGAAACGCTGGGTCTCGCCGCTCGGCCAGCGGTCCAGGTCGACGATGTTCTGCACCGTGCCCTTGCCGAAGGTGGTCTCACCGATCACCAGCCCGCGACCGTAGTCCTGGATGGCGCCGGCAAAAATTTCCGAGGCCGAGGCCGAGCCGCGGTTGATCAGCACGGCCAGCGGACCGTCCCAGGCCACCGCTTCGCTGCGATCATTGTTGACCGTGACGCGGCCGCCGGATTCGCGCACCTGTACCACCGGACCCTGTTCAATGAACAGACCGGTGAGCTCAATGGCCTCATCCAGCGAACCACCGCCGTTGTTGCGCAGGTCCAGCACCACGCCGTCCAGTTTGTCGGTCTTGAAGCCGGCCAGCAGCTTGGCCACGTCGCGGGTGGCCGAGGCGTAGTCGGTCGCGTTGCGGCGGCGGCCTTCGAAGTCCTGGTAGAAGGTCGGCAGTTTGATCACGCCCACCCGGCGTTCCGGCTCACCGTCCTTGGCCGGGATGGTCAGCGTTTCGCCCTTGGCGGCCTGTTCGGCCAGGCGTACCTTCTGGCGGGTCAGCACCAGCATGTGCGGCTTGCCGTCCACGCCTTCCTCGGCCGGGATGAATTCCAGCCGCACCTGGGTATCCTTCTTGCCGCGGATCTTGGCCACTACGTCGTCGATGCGCCAGCCGATGACATCCTCGACCGGACCCGACTTGCCCTGGCCGACGCCGACGATGCGGTCACCCGGCTTGAGCGTGCCATTGACTGCGGCCGGACCACCGGCGATGACTTCGCGGATCACCACCATGTCGTCCTGGCGCTGCAGCTGGGCGCCAATGCCTTCCAGCGACAGCGACATGGCCTGGTTGAAATTCTCCGCCGTGCGCGGCGTGAAATAATCGGTGTGCGGGTCCACGGCGCTGGTGTAGGCGTTGAGGAAGAACTGGAACACGTCCTCGCCCTTCAGCTCGTTGACCGACTTCTCCAGCTGCGCATAGCGCTTGTCCAGCGTCTTGCGGATATCGGCCGGCGGCTTGCCGGCCAGCTTCAGGCGCAGCCAGTCATTCTTCACCGACTTGCGCCACAGGTCGTCCAGTTCCGCGCTGCTCGCGGCCCACGGCACGTCCTTGCGGTCGTATTCGAAGCGCTCGTCGCTGCTGAAATCGAAGTCCTGCTTGAGCAGCTTGCGGGCATACCCCACCCGTTCGCCGACCCGCTGCTTGTACACCGCAAACACCTGGAACGCGGGCTCGAGCTCACCGCCGCGGATCGCCGAGGAGATATTGGCCTCGAACGGTGCGAACCTGGTGATGTCGGCCTGGGTGAAGAACTGCTTGCTGCCGTCGAGCGACTCCAGGTACCGCTTGAACACGTCCTTGGAGGTCGCCGCATCCAGCGCGCGCGGCCGGTAGGCGTAGCGGCTGTCGGACAGCAGTCCGTAGACCAGCTTGGAGGTCGTGACCTGGTCGGCGGTCGCCGCCGACGGCAGCGCCGGCGAATCGGCGTAGGCAGCCAGCGCCAGCGGCGCGGTCAGCGCCAGGGCCATCAGGAATGCGGGGACTTTGAATTTCATCGACTTGCTCATGGCACCTTGCCAACGGGGAGACTGCGTGCGGATCAGACCACACGACAGTGCCGAAAGTTGCGGGGTTTGTCATCCACCGCGTCAGAACGCGGATTTCCAGCCTAAACGCGGGGCTGTATCAAATTGTGAATGACGCGGAATTACCGCGGGGAATGGGGTTTACGGGCGAAACCGCGCGGCGGCCTGAACCATCCGGCGGTCGGAAGGCATTCAGGCCGGGAGGGTGGCCCGTAGAAGCCTGACGGTCTTCGATCGGGTTCGTCGCGAGCGTTGAGGGCCCCGCCGCGGCCGGCAGGCCCCTATGCAAATGTCCCCCGGCGTCGGCATGCGCCGCCGCCTCCTCCTTTACTTTGCCAGGGACCTACCGGCCGCGACGGGGCTCGGCTTGCGGTTCGCAGGGAAAAGCCGGAGCACGACGCAACGCCGGTGGGGCGAGCGCGGGGCCGCCATGCCCTTGCGGCGAAGTAAAGGAGGAGGGGGCGGCCGCAGGCCGACGCCGGGGGACATTCGCAGGCAAGGGTATGGCGGCCCCGCGCTCGCCCCACCGGCAGCCGCTGTTGAGGGACATTCGCCGGAAAAGGCAAGGCGGCCCGGCGCTCGCCCCACCGGCAGCCGGTCTGATTCAGCCTACGCCAGCGCCCTTCGCCTGCACGTCGGCGTGGTACGACGAGCGCACCATCGGGCCAGAGGCCACGTGGCTGAAGCCCAGCTCGTAGCCGTAGACCTCCAGTTCCTTGTATTCCTCGGGCGTCCAGTAACGCAGCACCGGGTGGTGGTGCGCGGTCGGCTGCAGGTACTGGCCGATGGTGATCATGTCCACGTCGTGCGCGCGCAGGTCACGCATCGTCGCCCGCACCTGGTCCATGTCCTCGCCCAGGCCCAGCATGATCCCGGACTTGGTGGCGATGGCGGGGTGCTGCGCCTTGAAGTTCTTCAGCAGCGTCAGCGACCACTGGTAATCCGCACCCGGCCGCACGTTGCGGTACAGGTCCGGCACCGTTTCGATGTTGTGGTTGAACACATCCGGCGGGTTCGTCGCCAGGATGTCCAGCGCCCGCTCCATGCGGCCCTTGCCGCGGAAGTCCGGCGTCAGCACCTCGATCCGCGTGTTCGGCGACGTGGCGCGGATCGCCCCGATGCAGTCGGCGAAGTGCTGGGCACCGCCGTCGCGCAGGTCGTCGCGGTCCACGCTGGTCACCACCACGTACTTCAGACCCATGTCTGCCACGGTCTGCGCCAGGCTGGCCGGCTCACCTGCATCCGGCGGCTTCGGTCGGCCATGGGCCACATCGCAGAACGAGCAGCGGCGGGTGCAGACTTCGCCGAGGATCATGAACGTCGCGGTGCCGTGGCTGAAGCACTCGTGGATGTTCGGGCAGCTGGCCTCTTCGCAGACCGTCACCAGGCGGTTCTCGCGCAGCTTGGCCTTCAGCGTCTGCACGGCGTTGCCCGACGGAATCCGGACCCGGATCCACGACGGCTTGCGCAGCACCGGCGCGTCGGCGAACTGCACCGGCGAGCGGCCGATCTTGTCACCGCCCAGCTGTTTGACTCCCGCCTGCAACGGCGCGGCGGACGGCGTGTCGCCCTGCACGACCTGCAGGGGAATGATGCGAGCGGTGGTTTCAGTCATGGCCTTGGTCGGCGGCACTAGGCCGCGTCAGTCAGATCGGGCAGGTCAGCGGCAGGCTGGAGGTCCAGGCCGAACTGGCGGGCCAGATGGCCCAGCAGCACCGGCTTGACGGCCGCCATGCCGGACGGTCCCCCCAAGTCTACCATCGAGGTCACCTGCAGCCCTTGGTAGCCGCAGGGATTGATGCGGTGGAACGGCTCCAGGTCCATGGCCACATTGAAGGCCAACCCGTGGAAGGTGCAGCCGCGGCGGACCCGGATGCCCAGTGCGGCCACCTTGGCCCCGCCCACGTACACCCCCGGCGCCCCGTCCAGGCGTTCAGCGCCGATATTCCATTCGTCGAGCGTGTCGATGATCGCCTGCTCGATCCGGCACACGTAATCGCGCACCCCGATCCCCAGCCGGCGCAGTTGCAGGAGCGGGTAGACCACGATCTGGCCCGGCCCGTGGTAGGTCACCTGGCCGCCGCGGTCCACGTGCAGCACCGGAATGTCGCCCGGCGCCAGCACGTGCTCGTCCTTGCCGGCCTGCCCCAGCGTGAACACCGGGTCGTGCTCGACCACCCACAGCTCGTCGGCGGTGGCGTCGGTGCGGGCATCGGTGAAACGCTGCATTGCATGCCAGACCGGCGCGTAGGGCTGGCGGCCCAGGTCGCGCACGATCGCCGGTTGCGCCGGGCGCTCGCCCGGGGCGGGCGTCAGGACATCGCTGGCTACAGCGTCCACTTCACTTCCGGGTGGTCGCGCAGTGCCGCATGTGCGGCGTCGAGCTGCGCGCGGTCCTCCGCCATGAAGACCAGTTTCACGGACACATACTTGCCGTTGGACGAGGTCTTCCAGTTGATGCGCTCTTTGAGCACCTGGATGCCGGCCGCCTGCAGCAGCAGCGGGAGTTCGTGCTCCAGACCGATGTTGGCCGAGCCCATGGCGCTCAGCTCGAACTGACCGGGGAACTGGAAGCCGTGTTCGGGATTGTCAGACTTGATTTCCATGAGGGCGATTATGGGGACGGTCGCGACCGAACCCAAGCACCGCGTGAACATGGCCACAGTTGCACCCAACGCCACGTGAAAATCCGGCTTCACCAGCGATACGCACCGATGTATGCGCGGACCTGTTCAAGACATCACGCTGTGAATACGCTCACCCAGCTTAAAAAAGACCAAATCCTGAGCGGGACTCCCATGCGTTTGAAGACTTGTGTGTTGCCGGCCGCGCTGGCCGGTGTACTTGCGATGGTCGCCCCTGCCGTGCAGGCCGCCGACCAATGTGGACCTGACGCGATGAGCGAGCACCCGCCCCAGGTCAATTTCCGCGTCGACAACGATCTGTTCGGCGGCGCGGACCAGGACCAGGGCTATACCAACGGTGCGCAGATCACCCTGGTCTCGCCGAACCTGGTCGACTACACCAATGACCCTTGCCTTCCCCGGCTGGCGCGCTGGGTCAACCGCCACCTCGAGCGCCTGGCCCCGGGCGAGTTCGAGCAGCAGAACATGCTGTTCAGCTTCGCCCAGCAGATCTACACGCCAAAGGACTTCACCCGCCGCGACGTGATCGAGGACGACCGTCCTTATGCGGGCGTGCTGGTGGGCAGCTTCGGCTACAACGCCCGGCGCGGTGATCGACTGCAGACGACCCAGCTGACGCTGGGTGTGGTCGGGCCGTGGGCATTGGGCAAGGAAGTGCAGGACGTCGTGCACGACGCGCTGGGCGACGAGAAATTCCAGGGCTGGGACAACCAGCTGCACAACGAACCGGTGGTGATGCTGACCCACGAGCGCATGCGTCGCTGGGGTAATGCCGAGGACAACCTGGGCGGATGGGGGTGGGATGCGATCAGTCACTACGGTGGCGCGGTAGGCAACCTGGCCACCCACCTCAACGCAGGTGGCGAAGTCCGCGTTGGCTGGAAGCTGCCGGACGATTTCGGCAGCACCCCGCTGCGCCCGGCCGGCGAAAACACCGCGCCCACCCGCGGCGGCAAGCCCACGGGGTGGTCGTTCCACCTCTTCGCCACCTCCGATGCGGCCTGGGTGATCCGGGACATCACGCTGGACGGCAACACCTTCCGCAACAGCCACAGCGTGGACAAGCGCAACTGGGTCGCCCAGGGCGGTTACGGCCTGGCGGTGATGTACAACCGCTGGAAGTTCGCCCTCGCCCGCTACCACAGCACCCGCGAGTTCGACCTGCAGGAGCAGTCGCCGATCTATGGCAGCTTCACGATCAGCAGGTCGCTATAGCGACCTGCTGTAGAGCCGACTGGGTAGAGCCGACTGTTAGTCGGCTTAAGCCCAGCGCGCGGCACAAGCATCCGGAGCCAAGTAGCACAACGTTGCAGGGTTGAGGCCGGGTTGAACAATCAAACGAAACCGCGCGTCAGGTGTTCATGACGTTGGAACGGAGGGCAGCCGACTAACAGTCGGCTCTACCCAGTCGGCTCTACCCCGCCGGGTTCGCCCAAAAAAAGGCCCGCGTTACGCGGGCCTCTCTTTTATTCCGATTCCCACCACATCCAGAAGCTGTCCCACAGCCGCTTGAAGAAGCCGGCTTCTTCCACGGCGGTCACGGCCACCAGCGGGGCCTGGGCCACCACCTTGCCGTCCAGCGTGACCTTCAGCGTGCCGACCTGCTGGCCCGCGGTGAACGGCGCTTCCAGGGTCTTGGGCACGTCGATGCTCGGCTTCAGGTCGTTGTAGCGACCGCGCGGCACGCTGACCAGCAGCGGCTGGGCCACGCCCAGCTGCAGCGTGGCGGCCGTGCCCTTCCACACCTTGTGCTCGGCCACGGCCTTGCCCGGCTCGTACATGCGGTGCGTTTCGAAGAAGCGGAAACCCCAGTTGAGCAGCGCCAGGCTGTCGTCGGCACGCTGCTTTTCCGAGCTGCCACCCAGCACCACCGCGACCAGACGCTGGTCACCGCGCTGGGCCGAGCTCATCAGGCAGTAACCCGCCTCGGAGGTGTGACCGGTCTTGATGCCGTCCACGCTCTGGTCGCGCCACAGCAGCAGGTTGCGGTTGGGCTGGGTGATGCTGCCCACGGTGAATTCCTTCACCTTGTTGTAAGCGTAGGTTTCCGGGTAGTCACGCACGAACGCACGGCCCAGCAGTGCCAGGTCGTAGGCGGTGGTGTGGTGGCCCGGCGCACTCAGGCCATGGGCGTTGACGAAGTGCGAATCCTTCATCCCGATCTTGGCCGCATAGCTGTTCATGAGCGATGCGAACGCTTCTTCGCTGCCGGCCACGTGTTCGGCCAGCGCGATCGCCGCGTCGTTGCCCGACTGGATCGCCATGCCCTTTTCCATGTCTTCCAGACGCGCGGTCTGGTTGACCGGGAAGCCGCTGTAGCTGCCGTCGGTGCCGGCGCCACCTTCGCGCCAGGCGCGCTCGCTCATCATCACCTGGTCGTCGGTACGGACCTTGCCGTTCTTGACCTCGGCGGCGACCACATAGGAGGTCATCACCTTGGTGATGCTGGCCGGGGCCAGCTGTTCATTGATGTTCTCGCCGGCCAGCACCTGGCCGGTGGCGTAATCCATCAGGATCCAGGCCTTGGACACGCTGGGCTTCGGCGCCGGGGGAGTGGCGATGGCGGCCGGGGCGGCAGCGGCAGGAGCGGGTGCCGGCGCCGGCGTCGGCAAGGGGGTCTGGGCGGAGACCATGCCCACGAACAGGGTCGTGGCCATGGCAGCAGCGGCAAAGCGGAATTTCATCGGACAGCAAGCTCCAGGAGGGCGCCAAGGGGATTACAGGGGACGGCCATTGTAGGCCCATGGGGTGGCCGGACGCAGGCGCGCCCGGGGGAACGGCGTTCAGTCTTTGACGATCTGCGGCGACCCGAATCCCAGACCGACAATGCGGCCGGCAAGTTCCGAGGCACTGGCATGGTCGGCTGCCGGCACGCGCAGCCGCCACAGGGTGCGGCCGCCACTGACGATGTCGCTGATGCTGGCGCCGACGATGCCGGCCGAGGACAGCTGGCCCAACGCACGGGTAGCGTTGTCGCGGCTGGCGAAGCTGGCCACCTGCAGCAGCACATTGCCCACCTGCTGCTGCAGCGTGGGGCTGGGTGCCGGCGTCGGGGCGGTGGCCGGGCGCGGTGCGGCCGCCACCGGCGTGGCGCTGGGCAGGGCGCTGACCGTGACCGCCGGGTTTTCGATGGCCGCCGCCTGGGTGGCCGCCGGTCGGGTGCCCGCCGGTACCGCCGGGCCCGGGGCGGCCGGCAGCTTGCCGACCAGCCGGTCCATGTCGCTGTCCCGGCGCACTGGCGCGGTGGCCACAACCACGGGCGCTGCGGCGGCGGCGCGGCGTTCACGCCACGACGGTTTATCGGCCAGCAGGTTGCCGTCGCCCGGGGCCAGCGCGCGCACCTCCACGTTGCCGGTGCCGCGCTGGGTGATGCCCAGGCGCACGGCGGCGGCGTAGCTGAGGTCGATCACGCGCCCGTCGTGGAAGGGCCCACGGTCGTTGACGCGCACGATCACCGATTCGCCGTTGTCCAGGTTGGTGACCCGCGCGAAGCTGGGCAGCGGCAGGGTCTTGTGGGCGGCGGTGAAGGCGTACATGTCGTACACCTCGCGGTTGGAGGTCAACCGGCCGTGGAACTTGGCGCCGTAGTAGGACGCGGTGCCCTTCTCGGCATAGCCGCTGGTCCTGTCCATCACCTCGTACTGCTTGCCCAGCACCACGTAGGGCGACTTGTTGCCGACCGGCGAACGCGGCAGGTCCACCACGTCCGGCTCGGGAATGCACGCCACGTTGGGAATGTAGGTGGGCGTGCTGTCATTGACGCCGGGCTTGTACAGCCCACCAGCGCGGTAATTGCCGCGCGTATTGGGGTCCTCGGACGCGGCCTGGTACGGCGAGCCGTCCGGGCAGTGCGCAGGACGCCCGCCCTTGCTGCCCTGCCCCTGCACCAGCGTGCCGCCGGGCTTGGCCCCGCTGGCGGCGGCAGCCGGTTTCTTCGGGGCGCTGCTGCAGGCGGCCAGCGCCAGCATCAGCAGCCCGGGAACCCACCATCGGCAGCGTGCGCGTGCGTTCATGCCGGCGGCAGCTCCTGTCCCGCGATGGCCTGGGACAACTGGTACACCGCCATCGCGTACATCTTGGACAGGTTGTAACGGGTGATCGCGTAGTAGTTCTGGAAGCCCAGCCAGTACTGCTTGCCCGTGCTCGCTTCCAGCGTGATCGGGGTGGCGGTCAGCCCCGCCGGAACCGGGACGCTGGGCTGGTAGCCGCGCTGGGCCAGGTCGGACAGCGTCCAGGTCGGGGTCCAGTCGGTGGGATCGAAGGGCGCGCGGCCAGCGGCCAGCGTGGCCGGTACCGCCACCGGACCGCCGCGTACCCAGCCGCCCTTCTTGACGAAGTAATTGGCGATCGACGAGAACACGTCGTCATGACTGGTGAACAGGTCGCGGCGACCATCGCCGTTGCCGTCCACCGCGAAGTCCTGGTAGCTGGAGGGCATGAACTGCCCCATGCCCATCGCTCCAGCGTAGCTGCCCTTGATGGCGAGGATGTCCAGCTTCTCGTCGCGGGTCAGCGCGAACAGGCGCGCCAGTTCGTCGCGGAAATACAGCTCGCGGCGCACTTCGCGCTCGAGCTTGGCCGGGTCGCCGCTGCGCGGGTAGTTGAAGGCCAGCGTGTACAGCGCGTCCAGCACGCGATAGCTGCCGGTGTTGCCGCCATAGCTGGTTTCCACGCCGATGATCGCCACGATCACCTCGGCCGGCACGCCGGTGCGCTGCTGCACGCGCATCAGTTCATCGCGATGCGTGGCAAGGAATTTCTTTCCGCCCTCGATGCGCGCCTGGCTGATGAACATCGGCCGGTATTCGTTCCACGGTTTGACCCGCTCGGCGGGCCGGGACATGGCCGCGATGATCGGCGCGCGCACCTGCGCCTGGGCCAGGGTGGCGTCAATCTGGGCAGCGGGAATGCCGTAACGGGCCGCGGTATCACGCACGAAGTTCGCGCGTGCCACCTCGAACGGAACCGGGGTCAGATCCACCGGCGGTGCGGTGGCAGCGGCGGCTTCCGGCGCGGCTTCCGCCGGCCCCCGGTGAACGCCACCGGGCTTGTTGGGCGCACCCGACGCCTGCGGCGGCGGAGACGGGGAATGCGGCTGGGTCGCGCAGGCAACCAAACCGAGCGTAAGCATGCAGGCCAAAGTGCGTCGGATCATCGCCGCAGGTTAGCAGGTCAAAGATGAAATAAAACCCCTAACACCATGAATCCCAACGGATTGCTTCTTCGAGAGGGCGGTTCGTTAACCCAGCGTGTAATCGCGCTGACCTAAAGCCCCATTCACAGTGCTGATGGAGTAAAAGCTCCCTTCTTGTTGAAGGGGCGCGCCGACAGGCGCGGGTTAAGGAGATATGCGTGGGCCTGCCGCGTCTTGGGTGCGGCAGGCGCGCGCCGATGGCGCGGGGGATAGGTGGAATGCGCGGACCTTATTCGCCTCTGGCGAATAAGGTCTGCCGGTTGCGTCCCCATCCCCATGGACGCAACCGGCCTACCGACCCAGTCGGTACCGGCACGACGCGCAACTCCCCAGCGCGCGGCCTGCCCCCTGTACCCGTCGGGTCAACTACTTCCCGCCAGCGCCTGGTGCATCGCTTGGCTCGACGCCCGGCTGCTCGCGGGCCGCCATTGTGCAGGCGCTTTACGACATGTCCATTGATCCGGATCAAGCACATTCATATCTGTGCGCTACATCCCACTTTTACGTCGTTTTGTTGACGCGACTTCCACTTTAGGCGACGGTTTTGTCGTCTTTGGCACGTTCCAAGCGCGCTTTTTGCGCAAAAGACCGCCCGAGCCAGTCGATCTTTTGACTAGACATATCTATAAGGTGTAGCTGCGACGGAATGTCGCCGCGACCGGGGACGCACACCGCGCGCGATCGGCTCAGCCGTACCCGCCGTGCACCGGGTTGTGGCTCCGCGCGGCCATGACCAGCCCGAACCCGGCCAGCAGCGAGACCGCCGAGGTACCGCCGTAGCTGATCAGGGGCATCGGCACGCCCACCACCGGCAGCACGCCGGAGATCATGCCGCCGTTGACCAGCACATAGACGAAGAACGCCAGGCCGGTGGCCCCGGCCAGCAGGCGGGAATAGGAGTCACGCGACTGCGAGGCGATCCACAGGCAGCGCCCGATCACCAGCAGATACAGCGCCAGCACCACGGCCACGCCGATCCAGCCGAATTCCTCACTGAGCACCGAGAATGCGAAGTCGGTGGTCTGCTCGGGAATGAAGTTCAGGTGCGACTGCGAACCCTGCCCCCAGCCCTTGCCGTCGAAGCCACCGGAGCCGATCGCGATCTTGGACTGGATGATGTTCCAGCCCGCGCCCAGCGCATCGCTCTCGGGGTCGAGGAACATCATGATGCGGTCCTTCTGGTACGGCCGCAGCAGCCAGATCCAGGCCACCGGGGCCGCCGCGGCGACGCCGCCGACCGCTACGCCCACCCACCACCACGGCAGGCCGGCCAGCAGCAGCACGAAGGCCCCGCTGGCCGCGATCAGCACGCCGGTGCCGAAGTCGGGCTGCAGCATCACCAGCCCGGTCGGCACGCCGATGATCACCGCGCTGACCAGCACGGTGGAGAAGCGCGGCGGCAGCGGCATGCGGTGCAGGTACCAGGCCACCATCATCGGCAGGCTGACCTTGAGCAGCTCGGCCGGCTGCAGGTAGAACAGTTTCAGGTCCAGCCACTGGCGCCCGTACTTGCCGGTACCGAGCACGAACACCGCCATCAGCGGAATCATCGAGATGGCGTAGATCAGCGGCGTTGCCGAGCGGATGCGCAGGATGGACATCCGCGAGATGCACCACATCGCGGCCAGGCCCACCGCGAAGCGCGCGCCCTGCGCGAACACCAGACCATCGCCCCCGGCGCTCTTGAGCACCGCCAGGCCGATCAGCATCAGCGCGCCCAGCGCCAGGCACAGCACCCAGTCCAGGGTGCTGCTGAAGCGGACGGCCATGTCGGTCGCCCAGCGCAGGAAGACCTTCATCGGGCGAGCTCCGGCGACGTGGGGGGAAGCGCGGCAGCCGGCACCGGCGCACCCGGCAGCGGCGACGGCACGGGGGCCGGAGCGGGCACACCCACCACGACCGGCAGCAACTCCAGCGCGGCGGCCGCGGCATCGCCGGCCTCGCGCGCGGCATCGCCACCGCCGTCGAAAGCGGTGATGCCGATGGCCGTGGTGCCGCGAACGCTGTCCAGCGGCTCCATGCCGTCGGGCATCTTGCCCAGCAGCCACGCGTCGAACAGCTTGCGCGCGATCGGGGCCGCGGCCGATCCGCCGTAGCCACCGCCTTCCACGGCGATCGCCACCGCGATCACCGGGTTCTCGGCCGGGGCGAAACCGACGAACAGCGAGCGGTGGCGCAGGTGCATCGGCAGGCTCTTGGGATTCACCGCCGCGGTGCCACGGCGGCTGATCACCTGCGCGGTGCCGGTCTTGCCGGCGATGGTATAGGGCGCGCCCGCCGCCGCGCGCGCGCCGCTGCCGCCGGGGCGCATGGTGCCCATCATGCCTTCGCGTACCGCCTGCAGGTTGCCCGGGCTGGGACTGACCGGCTTGCTGTCGCCAGCCGGCATGGTCGCCCAGTCCGCATCGAAGCCGGCGCGCTGCTGCATCACCAGGTGCGGGGTGCGCAGCTGGCCATCGCCAATGCCGGACACGCCGTGCACCAGCTGCAGCGGGGTGACCTTCCAGTCACCCTGGCCGATGCTGACGTTGACGGTGTCGCCGGGGTACCAGCGTTCCTTGCGCGATTTGTACTTGTTCTGCGGCGAAGGCAGGATGCCGCCGATCTCGCCGGTGAGGTCGATACCGGTGGGCGCGCCGAAGCCGTAGTAGCCCATGTAGTGGTCAAAGCGGTCGATGCCCATGTCCAGGGCCAGCTTGTAGTAGTACGTGTTGACCGACTGGGTGATCGACTTGCGCAGGTCGGTCCAGCCATGTCCGCCACGGTTGGCATCGCCCCAGCCACGCGAGGTGCCCGGCAGGTAGAACATGCCGGTGGAGAGGATCTTGTCCTCGGGCTTGCGCACGCCGCTGTCCAGGCCGGCCAGGCCGATCAGCGGCTTGATGGTGGAACCGGGCGCCACGCCGCCCAGCACCAGGCGGTTGAACTGCGGCCGCGAGGGATTGTCGTTGAGCGCCTTGAAGTCGGTGTGCGAGATGCCGTTGACGAACAGGTTGGGGTCGTAGGACGGCAGGCTGACCATGGCCAGGATTTCGCCAGTGCGCGGGTCCATTGCCACGGCGGCGCCGTCGAAGTCGCCGAACGCGGCCACCATGGCCCGCTGCAGGTCGGCGTCGATGGACAGGCGCAGGTCGTTGCCGGACTGCGCGGCCACTCGCCCGATGGTGCGGATGGCCCGCCCCTGCACGTTGGTCTCGACCTGCTCGTAGCCGACCTTGCCGCGCAGCTGCTGCTCGTAATAGCGCTCCAGCCCGGACTTGCCGATATGGGTCAGCGCGGCATTGCCCTCGCCCAGCGTCTCCAGATCCTTGTCATCGACCCGGCCGACGTAGCCGATGATGTGCGCGAACAGGTCGCCGTACGGGTACCGGCGGGTCAGGTAGGGTTCGAGCTCCACGCCGGGGTAGCGCCAGCGGTCCACGGCGAAGCGCGCCATTTCCTCATCGGTGACGCGCAGCTTGAGCGTCACCGGCAGGAAGCTGCGGCGCGCCTTGCGCGACTTGTTGAAGGTCTCGATGTCTTCCGGGCTCAGGGCCAGGATCTTCGCCAGCCCGGCCAGGGTGGCGTCCATGTCCTTGACCTTGTCCGGGGTGATGTCGAGCCGGAACGCGGGCACGTTCTCGGCCAGCAGGCGCCCGTTGCGGTCATAGATCATGCCGCGCCCGGGCACCACCGGACGCGGCTTGATGCGGTTGGCTTCCGAGCGCGTGGCATAGACGTCGTGGTCCAGCACCTGCAGCTTGAAGTACCAGCCGCCCAGCCCGACCAGGCAGACCAGCACGCCGAGGAAGCCGAGCGCGGCGCGACGCCGGAACTGTTCGGCTTCCGCATGGGGGTTCTTGGCCTGGCGGCGCACGTACATGTCAGCGTCCGCGACGTCCGAAGCGGACCGCATCCAGCAGCACGAACACCAGCGGCCACAGGCCCATGCCCAGCAACGGCGCCCACCAGTACGACCACGGCAGGGTCGGTTCGCCCACGGCGATGTGGACCACGGCACTGACGATGCGGTCGTTGAACAGCAGGCCGCCGATCGCCAGCACCTGCTGGGACATCGGGAAGAAGCGGATGCGCGCGCGGAAGCGCTGCAGGATGAAGGTCAGCATGACCAGCCGCAGCGCCTGTTCGCCCAGCACGCCGCCATACAGCAGATCGGCGACCACACCACACACAAAGGCCACGCCCAGCCCGACCCGGTCCGGCGCCTCGATGACCCAGTAGGCCAGCACCAGCGCCAGCCAGTACGGCCGCAGCGGCTGCAGCAGCGCCGGCAGCGGCAGCAGCCCCAGCAGCAGCGCCAGCACGATGCTGACCGGCAGCACCCAGGGTTTGTCGCGCAGGCGGCTCATCGTTGTGCCTCCTGCGGAGGCGCGGTGCCCGGTGTCCGGCCAACGGCCGGCGCTACCGGTGCCGCCGGCGAGGAGCCCCCTTCTTGTTGAAGGGGGCGCGCCGAAGGCGCGGGGTTAAGGGGGGATGCGCGGGCCGGTTGCGCCGCAGGCGCAGTCGGCTGAAGGGGGCGCGCCGAAGGCGCGGGGTTAAGGGGGGATGCCCCCCCGGCAGCCGGATTCGTCGAAGACGAATTTGGCTGAGGCGGTTCATGCGCCGCAGGCGCAGGAGCCGCCGGGCCGCCGGCTGCTTCGGAAAGCTGCAGGTTTGGTGGTACCCGGATGGCTGCGCCTGGCCTTAGCAGCAGCACATCGCGGCCGCGGTCGAGCTGGGCGGCGGGCTTGAGCTCGCCGACCAGGAAGGCGTGGGTGTCGTCGGGGCGCAGCGCGGTGATCCTGCCGACCGGGAAGCCGGCCGGGAAGCGACCGCCGAGGCCGGAGGTGACGATCTCATCGCCCACCTCCACGCCTGCGCTGAGCGGAATGTCGCGCAGTTCCAGGGTATCGCCACGGCCGTACACGATCAGGCGCACGCCATTGCGGGCGACGGTGACGGGCACCGCATGATCCGGGTCGGTGAGCAGCAGCACGGTGGCATTGCCGCCGGTGGTGGCGATCACCTGCCCCATCAGGCCACCCGAGTCGATCACGGCCTGGCCCACGTGCACGCCATCGCGGCTGCCGGCGGCCAGCACCAGGCGCTGACGCACCGGGTCCAGGTCGATATCCAGGATCGGCGCCAGCTGCACGTCCAGCCCGCTGCGCTCGGCAACGTTGAGCAGTTCGCGCAGCTGCGCGTTGTCCAGCGCCGCGGTCTGCAGGCGGGTCAGGCGCGCATTGGCGATCAGCAGCTGGTTGCGCAGCACGCGGTTCTCGTCGACCAGCTGGCCGTGGCTGGCCGCGTTGTCCTTGACCTGCGTGCCCAGCCGACCCGGCAGACCGGCCAGGGCCCACACCGGTTGCACGAGGACGTTGGCCTGGGCGCGCAGGCGCGCCAGCCAGCCAGCCTGGTCGTCGAGCACGATCAGGGTGATGGCCAGGGCCAGGTAGGCGAGCAGCCGCAGGGGGCTGCTGGCATCACCCTGGCGGGAGGCTACGGGAGGACCGGCGTAGGGCGGCACGACTGGCTTCGACTGGACAAGAGGGGAAGGAAGCGCGCGGGCGCCACCGGGATGCGACAACGCCCCGGCGCTGCGATGCCCGGCGTGGCAGGCACGCAGCGGGCATCACGCCGCAGGGGCGCGTCTACGGCACAGGAACGGTACGACTTACTCCGGCGCAAAGAACTCGTTGCCGTGCATGTCCACCAGCTCCAGCGCACGACCGCCACCGCGGGCCACGCAGGTCAGCGGATCGTCGGCGACCTGCACGTGCAGGCCGGTTTCCTCGGAGATCAGGCGGTCCAGGTCACGCAGCAGGGCGCCACCACCGGTGAGCACGATGCCGCGCTCGGCGACGTCGGCGCACAGTTCCGGCGGGGTCTGTTCCAGCGCCAGCTTGACCGCGCTGACGATGCCCGACAGCGGTTCGTGCAGGGCTTCCAGCACCTCGTTGGAGTTGATCTTGATCATCTTCGGCACGCCCTCGGCGAGGTTGCGGCCCGAGATCTCCATTTCGATGACTTCGGCCTGCGGGTACGCGCAGCCGAGCTCGACCTTGATCCGCTCGGCGGTCGCTTCACCGATCAGCATGCCGTGGTTGCGGCGCACGTAATTGGTGATCGACTCGTCGAAGCGGTCGCCACCGATGCGCACCGAGGCGGAATAGACGATGCCGTTCAGCGAGATCACCGCCACCTCGGTGGTGCCGCCGCCGATGTCGATGACCATCGAACCGCGCGCCTCGGTCACCGGCATGCCGGCGCCGATGGCGGCCGCCATGGGCTCCTCGATCAGGAACACGTCGCGGGCACCGGCCTCTTCGGCCGATTCCTTGATGGCGCGGCGCTCGACCTGGGTCGAACCGGCCGGCACGCAGACCAGCACGCGCGGGCTCGGGCGCAGGAACCGCGACTTGTGGACCTTCTTGATGAAGTGCTTGAGCATCGCCTCGGTGTAGGTGAAGTCGGCGATGACGCCGTCCTTCATCGGGCGGATGGTGGTGATGTGGCCCGGGGTACGGCCCAGCATCTGCTTGGCCTCGGCGCCGACGGCGGCCACGGAGCGGGTGCCACCGATGGCGCGGTCCTGGCGCACGGCCACGACCGACGGCTCGTTCAGCACGATTCCCTGCCCGCGCACGTAGATGAGGGTATTGGCCGTGCCCAGGTCAATGGACAGGTCATTGGAGAACATGCCACGCAGTTTCTTGAACATCTGGGAGTTGATCCTGAGGGGTGTCGCGCCCAACGCGGGATGGCGAAAAATTGGGCAGAATTCGAGACCGACAAGCCTAGCAATCCCCCTGTGCGCGAGCAAGGACAAATCTGGCCCAACGCCAGCCTTGGCGGCCATTCAGGCGGATCCGGACAGCCGGGGTTCTGGCCCTGCGGCGTCTCACCCGTTAACCTTTGCGCTATTGGGCGCCTCAGGGCGCCGTTTCGTTGCCCGCCCGGCGGGCCTCAAGCTACCTTCCACATAGGCCTTAATCGATGTCCGCTTTGATCTGTGGTTCTCTTGCCTTCGACACCATCATGGTGTTCCCGGACCAGTTCAAGAATCACATCCTGCCGGACAAGGTGCACATCCTGAACGTCTCGTTCCTGGTGCCGCGCATGCGCCGGGAGTTCGGTGGCTGCGCCGGCAACATCGCCTACAACCTGCACCTGCTGGGCGGCGACCCGATCCCGATGGGTACCGTGGGCTCGGACTTCGGCCCGTACCGCGAGTATTTCCAGGGGCTGGGCATCGACCTGACCCGGGTGAAGGTGATCGATGAGCTGTTCACGCCCCAGGCGTTCATCACCACCGACCACGACAACAACCAGATCACCGCCTTCCACCCGGGCGCGATGATGCGGTCCTACGAAAACCACGTGAAGGACGTGCCGGGCGTGACCCTGGGCCTGGTCGGCCCGGACGGCCGCGAAGGCATGATCCAGAACGCCGAGGAGTTCTCCGCGGCCGGCGTGCCGTTCATCTTCGACCCGGGCCAGGCCATGCCGCTCTTCAACGGCCCGGAACTGCGCACGTTCATCGAGCAGGCCGACTACGTGGTGGTCAACGATTACGAGTCCAACCTGCTGCAGGAACGCACCGGCTGGGACGAAACGGCGATCGTGAGCCGGGTCAAGGCCTACATCACCACCCGTGGCCCGAAGGGCGCGGTCATCCACACCCCGGAAAAGACCTACGACATTCCGCCGGCGCACGAGCGCCGCGTGGTTGACCCGACCGGCTGCGGCGACGCCTTCCGCGCCGGCCTGATCTACGGCATCGAAAAGGGCTACGACTGGCTGACCATCGGCCGCATGGGCAACCTGATGGGCGCGCTGAAGGTCGAGCACCCGGGCACCCAGAACCAGCGGTTCACGTTTGACGAGTTCAACGAGCAATTCAAACAGCAGTTCGGTTACGCGCTGGGCGCGTAACCGCACTGCTGGTTGAATTGCTCGCCCACTATTCGCCTTGGCGAATAGTGGGCCCCCGGGCATTCCACCTATCCCCGCGCCTGTCGGCGCGCCCCCTTAACAGAAGGGGGCTGTTTCTCCAGAGGGGATACGGGCGCCTGTAGTGCCGACTGTAGTGCCGACTGTTAGTCGGCAATGCGCTCTACGCGTTCGCTCCGGCCGCTCAATTCCACCCGTTCGGCATCTTGCTGGCGTCCACGCCGCCAGTCTCGAAGACGGCGGTGCGGGTGCCGCCAGCCTTGACCGGGAATTCGATGCTGAGGGTCTTGCCCTTGCGGGCCAGCTTCCACAGCGCCTTCTGATCAGTGATGAACATGGCGATCGCCTCGTCGGTCTTCGGGCGCCAGGCGGCCATGCTGATCGGCTTGCCGTCGTCCACGGTGACCTTGACGGTGCATTGCGGGCAGCGGAAATCACCGGCCTGCAGCACTAGGTACGCGTGCCGCTTCCACTCGGGGTGGTCGCGGAAGATCAGCTGCACCGGCTTGGGGCCGGTGCCGTCCACGTCCACGCGTTCCTTGCTGTAGATCGACGCCGAGACCTGGTTGCCCTTGCTGCCCACCGGCACCTGGTTGTACTGCCACAGGCCCTGCATGCGGCGCAGCTCGCGCGCGGTCTCGGCCTTGGCCTTGACCTCGGCATAGCCCGGCTCGATGCGTGCGGCCACGTCGGTGTCCTTGTACTGGTCCAGCAGCGAGCCGCCGTGGATGCGCGCGCGTTCCCAGTCCTGGGCGGCCACCGCCATGTCGTACTGCTTGGCCACGCCTTCGGCCTTCTCTTCCTGCTGGGCTTTGGCGGCGGAGGCGGCCGCCTCCTGCGCCCTGCGTTCTTCTTCCGGGTTGCTGCAGGCGGCCAGCGCGAACGCGCAGGCGGCGAGGAGGATCAATCGTTGCATTGCAAGCTCCAGGGATCGACGACGCCCACACGCGCCACTTGCCTACTGTAACGGGACGCCGGCAGGGTCGCATCCCGATCGACTGCACGCGAGCCGCACTGCGACCGGTGTCGGGCAATCTGGTGGATCGGCGTGCGTGGCAGTCGGACACAAACCCCGAACATGACAACGGCGGGTTTCCCCGCCGTTGTCATGTACCACCTTGCGCGCTGCTGACGGCGGAAAGACGGGTTGTCTGGCCGAGCCTTTCCTGCACCAACACGGTGGTGATCGGGCGGTAGCGTCGCGTGGCCAGGAATGGCTGCGGCCTCAGCAGCCGCGCCGAGTCTCTTCATGCGCATGTGCGGGAGCGATCATCTCATCGCGCGCGGGAAGGCTCAGTTCGTCCCATCGTATGTGGGAAGGATCTCCTCATCGATCGAGGAACGGGGCGTCCAATCGCGTGTGGGAAGGATCTCCTCATCGATCGAGGAACGGGGCGTCCAATCGCGTGTGGGAAGGATCTCCTCATCGATCGAGGAACGGGGCGTCCAATCGCGTGCGGGAAGGATCTCCTCATCGATCGAGGAACGGGGCGTCCAATCGCGTGCGGGAAGGATCCCCTCATCGATCGAGGAACGGGGCGTCCAATCGCGTGCGGGAAGGATCCCCTCATCGATCGAGGAACGGGGCGTCCAATCGCGTGTGGGAAGGATCTCCTCACCGATCGAGGAACGGGGCTTCCAATCGCGTGTGGGAAGGATCTCCTCATCGATCGAGGAACGGGGCGTCCAATCGCGTGCGGGAAGGATCCCCTCATCGATCGAGGAACGGGGCGTCCAATCGCGCGCGGGAAGGATCATCTCTTCGGCAGGCTTCACGTCGCTGCCGTACAGGCCCTTGCAGAATTCAAGCATCGCCAGATGATTTTTTTCCCGAGGACTTCCCACCTCCATCATGCTGTCACTACGGACGGCTGGATGGCCGCCAGTTGGCATCGTGTCGTTGGTGATGTCGTGAAGCGTTGTCGCAATCGGTGCATGCTCGACATTGGTCGAGTTCTGGCCAAGGGGTGCTGTCGATGGAGCTCTTGTAGGCAGGACGGGCGTGGGCGTAGCTGAGACGTTGATTGACACGGGGACCTTCCGATGCAGGGGAGGCCCGGACTATATGCATCACCTATTCGAATCGCTTTCAGCATTCCATCACTCTATTGCAAGGTGAGGCCACGCCGGCGACCGCTGCGGCCCACGCCCCTGGCCATGCAACCGCAGTAAGACCGATGTACCACAGAGGGGCAGGACCCGGCATCAAACATTCCAGAAACGACAACGGCGGGTTTCCCCGCCGTTGTCGTTGAACACCGTGCGCGCGGTTACGGCGCGGCCGGGGTGGCCTTGTCCAGCATGTCCTGCACCGATGCGGTAGTGATCGGGTGGTAGCTCGGCTTGGCTTTTTCGAAGGCTGCCTTGGCGAAGGCCAGCCCTTCCGGGGTCTTCACCAGTTCGGCGTAGATCGGCAGGATCAGCTTGCGGCGGCCGACGCGTTCGATGAAGGCACCGGCCGCTTCATTGGCCTCCACATAGCCGCTGCGGATCGCCAGCGGGTACCAGCGCATCGCGATTTCGCCGTTGGCGGTGCCGGTGAACTTGTACGCGCGGTCCAGCGCGGCCAGCTTGTCGACCGGCAGGGTCTTGCCCAGGCCATCGATGAAGTGCACCCATTCCTGGGTGCCCCACTCGCTGGTGACCTGCGCGCTGGGGAGCGTGCCACTGCCCAGCCATGCGATACGGCCGGTATCGACGATGGTGAAGTTGCGCGAACGCGCCTTCGTCGCGAAGGCCGGGATACCCGGCTCTTCCAGCCAGGCCTTCAGCTCGGCGTCGGTCACCGCACCCGGCTTCTTGGACAGCAGGTTCTTCTTCAGGTAGTCGACGAACTGGTCGGTGTTGGCGCTCTGGAAGGCGTGGTCGTCGAACCAGCCCCGCAGGAACGGATCGAACACCTCGCGGCCGAAGCGCTGTTCCAGGAACTGCAGGAACCACGACCCCTTGACGTAGGCTACGTTGCTCAGCGCCTCGTCCGGATCGCGCTCGGTCAGCGGCGGCAGGGCCAGGGCCTGGTCGCCCGGGCTCATGTCCTTGACCTCGGCCAGCAGGTCGTTCTGGTCGATCTCACGCTCCATCTCGGCCATTTCCTGGCCATACAGCGCCTCGGTGATGCGGCCCTGTACGTAGGTGGTGAAGCCTTCGTTGAGCCAGATGTCCTTCCAGCTGGAGTTGGTCACCAGGTTGCCCGACCAGCTGTGCGCCAGTTCATGGGCGACCAGCGAGACCAGCGACTTGTCGCCCACGATCACGGTCGGGGTGGCGAAGGTCAGGCGCGGGTTTTCCATGCCGCCGAACGGGAACGACGGCGGCAGCACCAGCATGTCGTAGCGGCCCCAGCGGTACTCGCCATAGAGCTTCTCGGCCGCACCGATCATCTTCTCGGTGTCTTCGAATTCCTTCGCCGCCTTGCCCACCATGGTCGGCTCGGCCCACACGCCGGAACGTCCGGAGATCGGCTCGAACACCAGGTCGCCCGCGGCGATCGCCAGCAGGTAGGACGGAATCGGCTGCGGCATCTTGAAGGTGTAGTCACCATCACGCGCGGCCTTGGGATCGTTGTCGGCGCTCATCAGCACCATCACGTCCGGGCGCGAGGTCACGTGCGCGCT
This sequence comes from Stenotrophomonas sp. KH_036_B, assembly GCF_057839485.1. Taxonomy (NCBI): domain Bacteria; kingdom Pseudomonadati; phylum Pseudomonadota; class Gammaproteobacteria; order Lysobacterales; family Lysobacteraceae; genus Stenotrophomonas; species Stenotrophomonas sp. KH_036_B. The sequence continues at coordinate 3,753,217 of NZ_CM174491.1, forward strand.
GTAGGTGAAGCGCACGCTCGGCGTGTCCTGCAGCGGCACCCACGAACGGGCGTGGATGGCCTGCGACTGGCTGAACATGAAGGGCAGCTGCTTGCCCTCGGTCATGGACGGCTCGAGCCACTGCAGGCCCGAGGCCGTCGGCGCGGTGTGGTAGGTCACCAGCACCTTGCCCGGCTGTTCCGGGGCCTCGATGGTCAGCTTGCTGCCGAACACCTTGTCGGCCGGCGCCAGCACGAACTGCAGCGGCGCGGTCTTGCCATCGGCGCCCACGGCCTCGACCTTTTCAATGGTCAGCTCGCGGGTGTCCAGCACCAGCTGCCTGGCCGCCTTGTCCTTCCAGTCCAGCGTGTAGGTGGCGGTGCCGCCGATCTGCTTGCTGTCGAAGTCCAGCTTCAGGTCCAGCGCGAGGTCCTTGATGGCGACCTTGTCCGGTTCGGCGTACGAACTTTCATCGTGGCTGCGGTTGTCGGCTTTCACGGTGTTGGCGGCGCTCGGCTGGGCGGCGGGGGCCGCGGTCGGGGCGGCGGGCTCTTTGGAGCAGCCGGCGGCAAGCGCGACGGCGAGGGGAATCAGCAGGAACGGAGATCGCATGAATCGGGACCGATCAGGGTGAAACCACCAGTTTACGCCTGTCCAACGCCCGCGGCAGCCTGACGCCTGCGCCGCGCGCATTCAGTCGTCCTCACACAGCAGTCGGGCGCCGCCAGCGGACTTGGCCCGGTACATGGCCGTATCGGCCCGGCGGTACAGCTCGCGCAGGTCCTCGCCCGGGCGGTAGCCGGCACCGCCGGCACTGGCCTTCAGGGGCGGCTCGGTACCCGCGACCGGCTCGGCCAGCCGGTCCAGCCAGCTGCGCAGGCGGTCGCAGGCCACGTCATGGCGCGCATGCACCGCCAGCAGGAATTCATCGCCGCCCCAGCGGCCGATCCAGTCGCTGGGCTGCAGCCATTGCCGCGCCGAGACCACCAGCCGGACCAGCACCTGGTCGCCGGCCAGGTGCCCATGGGCGTCGTTGATCGGCTTGAGGTTGTCCAGGTCCACCACGAACAAGGTGAGCGGTTGCCGGCGCGATTGCGCCAGCGATGCCGAGTCGGCCAGTGCCTGTTCACAGCCCCGGCGGTTGAGCGCCTGGGTCAGCGGATCCAGCAGCACGCTGCGGCGCAGGTCGCGCAGACCGGCATCCACCCCGTGCAGGCTGCGGTTGATGCCGCGCAGCAGGCGGCCGATCTCGTCGTGGCCCAGGTCGGGCAGGTGCGGCAGGCGCTGCTCGTCGTAGTACGCCTCCAGCGCTTCGGCGGCCTGGCGAAGCGGCGACATCAGCCGGTACAGCGCCATCATCGCCATGCCCGTGCCGACCAGGGTGGCGCCCAGCACCACCCCCACCACGGTCCACATCGTGTCCTGCTGGTAGTGGCCACTGAATGCCATCCACAGCAGCAACACCAGCAGCGGCACGTGCACGCCGATAAACACGACCGTCATCAGCTTGGCGCTGAACGAACGGGGAAACACGCGGGCCAGGCCGCGGTATAGACGCATGGCAGGCGCTCGTTGGCGGTCTGCCCGCAGTGTGGCCCAGCTCCCTCAGCGGGAACTGGACCGGTGTCTCAAACCTTGTAGCCGGAGTGAATCGACACGATGCCGCCGGTAAGGTTCTTGTAATGGCAGCGCGCGAAACCGGCCTCGCCCATCATGGTCTTGAGCTGTTCCTGCGGCGGGTGCTTGCGGATGCTCTCGGCCAGGTACTGGTAGCTGCTGCCGTCACGCGCGAACAGCTGGCCCAGCTTGGGCAGGATCTTGAACGAGTGGAAGTCGTAGATGGGCTTGAACCAGTCCGCGGTGACCTCGGAGAACTCCAGCACGCGCGCCTGGCCGCCGACCTTGAGCACGCGGTACATCTCGCGCAGGCCGGCATCCTTGTCGGTCACGTTGCGCAGGCCGAAGGCGATGGTGACCAGGTCGAAGCTGGCATCGGGGAACGGCAGCGCCTCGGCGTTGCACTGGACGTATTCCAGACCGGAGACCAGGCCGCGGTTGGTCAGCCGGTCGCGGCCCACCGACAGCATGCCGGCGTTGATGTCACCCAGCACCACTTCACCCTCGTCGCCCACGCGCTCCTTGATCAGCGCGGCGATATCGCCGGTGCCGCCGGCCAGGTCCAGCACGCGGTCGCCCGGCTTCACCTGCGCGGTGGCTACGTAGTAGCGCTTCCACGCCCGGTGGATGCCCAGGCTCATCAGGTCGTTCATCAGGTCGTAGCTGCGCGCGACCGAGGTGAACACTTCGCCCACCAGCTTCTGCTTGTCCTTGGCGGCAACATCGCGGAAGCCGAAATGGGTGGTGCCACTCTTGTAGGGGGATTCGCTCATGACCCGGATTATCGCACCGCTGGGCGGTCGGCGGCACCCGGGGGTGCGAAGCCGGTCACGCCCTGCTGCCCGGCCGGGTGCCCGAAGCGCCCCTGCGCCCCTATCATGCCCCCTTCTGTTGAACGGACCGCCCATGATCACCACGCCCGACTACGCCGCCCTGCTTGAGACCGCCATTGCCGAAGCCCGCCAGGGCCTGGCCGAGGGCGGCATTCCGATCGGCGCGGCGCTGTACCACAACGACGGCCGCCTGCTCGGCTGCGGCCACAACCGCCGCGTGCAGGAAGGCGACCCGTCCGTGCATGGCGAGACCGACGCGTTCCGCAAGGCCGGCCGCCAGCGCCGCTACCAGGACACGATCATGGTCACCACGCTGGCCCCGTGCTGGTACTGCAGCGGGCTGGTGCGCCAGTTCAACATCGGCACCGTGGTGGTGGGCGAATCGGTCACCTTCCAGGGCGGCATCGACTGGCTGCGCGAGAACGGCGTGCAGGTGATCGACATGCAGAGCCAGGAATGCATCGAGCTGCTGGGCGGATTCATCTCCGCGCACCCCGAGGTCTGGAACGAAGACATCGGCGAATGATCCGTGTCGTGCTGCGCAGTCGCGGTGTGCGATGCGCAGCACGAGGTACGGCGCCCCGGCACGAACACGGGCCGTTATGAATGCTTCAGCTCGCGGCGAACGGCCGCAAGCACTGCGGCTGTTGCGTCTGCGTCAGTGTCTGCGGCGGTGGCGCGACGCGCGACGTACGCGTTGAACACGCAGCGCTAACAAACCGCTGCAGCGATGCGACTAGGGTGGATCAATGCATTCTCCTGCGCACGACCCGGCGCTGGTACAGGCTTGGAAAGCACTGCAGGCGCAGTACGCGATCCACCGCAACCCGGCGCCGTTCTGGAACGCCTACCAGGCCATCCAGGATGACCTCATCGATTCCCATCCCGCGCAGTGCATCGACCTGTGCAACCCGCTGGCCACGCTTGCAGAACGACTCGGCGTGGTGGATCGCGCCCAGTTGCTTGCCAAGCCGGTCGAGTAACGACGCACAACCGCTACGCCGGCTGCACATCGTCATGACGTTGCATGCACTGCACGGCACGCACTCTAGCTCTGCCCTTCCTTCCCTACGAATCGACGCACCCATGTCCTCCGTCCCGCTTTCCATCCCCGCCGTGATCGACGTCGACGCCGAAGTCAGCCATTGGAGGCAGCGGCATGCCGACGGCCTGCTGGGGACCGGCTCGTTCGGCCACTACGTGCCGTGGATCAAATTCGCCTGCGATTCGCTGATCACCCAGCCGCGTGCCACCGACGAGGAGCGCGATGAGGCCTTCCAGACCCAGTACGCGCTGCAGATCATGCCGCGCCTGACCGAAGACCAGGCCCGCGCCTTCGTCGAGCAGTGCTGGGAGCACGTGTACCTGACCGGCCGCCACGACCAGAACGCGCGCCCGCGCCTGGGTGCGCGCGCCTGACGTCTGCTGCACAGCCCGTACACGGCGCCGCGCCAATGATGTGAGGCTTCCTGGTCAGCCGTACCGAGCCTCATGAAACTCAGACGTGTGTTCAACCTGGTGGCCAAGAAGGCCTCATATGCGGCTGGCACGCCATGGACGTTCCTGGGGGCGGTCAGCATCGTGCTGATCTGGGCCCTGAGCGGTCCCATCTTCACGTTCAACGATACCTGGCAGCTGGTGATCAACACCGGCACCACCATCATCACCTTCCTGATGGTATTCCTGATCCAGCACAGCCAGAACGCCGACACGGCGGCGATCCAGATCAAGCTCGACGAGCTGATCCGGGTCACCGCCGAGGCCAACAACGAGCTGCTGGATCTTGAGGAACTGGACGAGGAACGGCTGGAGGAGATCCGCCGCACCTACGAACAGATGGCGCACCAGGCCAGCAAGGCATTGGAGAAGCGGCGCGGCGGCGATTGATCCGATCGGGCGAGGCGCGGACACGCGTGGCGTGTCCCTACGTCCGGTACGGGCGGCGCATAGCGACACGCCATGCGTGTCCCACGCGGTCCATCAACGCGCGGCCACATCGCCCCGCTCATGCCACCCACCGCCCAGCACCTTGTACAGCGCCACCTGGTTCGACTGCCGCGCCAGCTGCGTGCTGACCAGCGACTGGCGCGCGGTATAGGCCGTGCGGCGTGCATCGAGCAGGGTCACGAAGCTGTCCAGGCCCGCCTCATAGCGCGCCTGTGACAGCGTGCGCGCCTGCTCGGCCGCGGCCACGAGCGCCTGCTGCGAGGCCAGCTGCGCGTCCAGGCTGTCGTTGAGCGCCAGCGCATCGGCGGCCTCGCGGAACCCCGACTGGATCGCCTTCTCATACTGGGCCAGCGCGATGTCGCGATTGGCATTGGCCACGCCGAGCCCGGCGCGCAGCTTGCCTCCCTGGAAGATCGGCAGGTTGAGGGTGGGCATGAAACTCCACACCCGGGTGCCGCTGTCGAACAGGTTGGACAGCTCGGAGGACGCCGAACCGATACTGCCGGTCAGGCTGATCGAGGGGAAGAACGCCGCGCGCGCCGCACCGATATTGGCATTGGCCGACAGCAGGGTGTGCTCGGCCGCCATCACGTCGGGGCGCCGCAACAGCACCTCGCCAGGCACGCCGGCCGGCAATGCGCGCACCGCCGCCACCTCGGTCACCTCGCCGCCCGGCAGCAACGCGTCGTCGACCGGTCCACCGGCCAGCAGCACCAGTGCATTGCGGTCCTGCGCCACCTGCCCACGGAACCGCGCCACGTCGGTGCGCGCCGTCTCCACCAAGGTGCGGGTCTGGCTCAGTTCCAGCGCCGAGGACCCACCCAGCGCGTGGCGGGCCTCGCTCAGCCGCAGCGAGTCTTCATAGGTCGCCAGCGTGGCTTCGGCGATGGTGAGTTGTTCCTGGTCGGCCCCGAGGGTCAGCCATGCGTTGGCGACCTCGGCCACCAGCGACAACTGCGCGCTGCGCCGGTTGGCGGCCTCGGCAAAGTACTGCTGCAACGCCGCCTGGCTCAGGTTGCGCACGCGGCCGAACAGGTCCAGTTCGAATTCGACCACGCCCAGGTTGGCGCTGAACTGCTCGCTCACCGGGGCATCGCCGCCGCTGCGGGTCATCTGGCCCTGCACACCGACGGCGGGCACGCGGTCGGCGCGCTGGATGCGGTACTGCGCCCGTGCCTTTTCGACATTGAGCACGGCCACGCGCAGGTCGCGGTTGTTGTCCAGCGACTGGTCGATCAACGACTGCAGGCGCGGGTCAAGGAAATAGTCGCGCCAGCCGATGGCGTCCACCTCCACCGGCGTGCCGGTCGAGGTCGTTGCCGGCCACTGCGCCGGAATCGCCGGGGCGACTTCCGTGCTGTTCGGCTCAAGCGTGGCGCAGCCGGACAGCAACAGCGCGGCAGCGATGGAAAGGGTCAGACGTGCAATATTCATGGCGTATTCCGTAGTGCCGGCCGCTGGCCGGCTCCATGCAGGAGTTTCATCTAGCGGAGGTTGCCGGCCGCTGGCCGGCTCCAAGCAGGAGTTTCATCTAGCGGAGCGTGGTTGCCGGCCAGCGGCCGGCACTACATCCGTTCAAGGTGTTGCCGGCCAGCGGCCGGCACTACGTCCGTTCAAGCGGCGTTACGCCGGTTGAACAGCCGCTGCACCACCACGAAGAACAGCGGGATGAAGAACAGGCCCAGCACGGTGCCGACGATCATGCCGCCCAGCACGCCGGTGCCGATCGCACGCTGCGCGCCGGAACCGGCGCCGGAGGCGATGGCCAGCGGCAGCACGCCCAGGCCGAACGCCAGCGACGTCATGATGATCGGGCGCAGGCGGTCACGCACCGCGTGCATGGTCGCCTCCAGCAGCCCGGCACCCTTCTCCAGGTTCTCCTTGGCGAACTCCACGATCAGGATCGCGTTCTTGCTGGTCAGGCCCACCGTGGTCAGCATCGCCACCTGGAAATAGATGTCGCGCTCCATGCCGCGCATGCTGTTGGCCAGCACGGCGCCCAGGATGCCCAGCGGCGCCACCAGCAGCACCGAGGTCGGCACGCTCCAGCTCTCGTACAGTGCGGCCAGGCACAGGAACACGATCAGCAGCGACAGCGTGTACAGCAGCGGCGTCTGCGAACCGGCCTGGCGTTCCTGGTAGGACAGCGCGGTCCATTCGATCTCGAAGCCCGGCGGCAGGTCCTTGGCGATGCGCTCGATCTCGGCCATCGCATCGCCCGAGGCCACGCCCGGGGCGGGCTCGCCCTGGATCTCCATCGCCGACACACCGTTGTAGCGCTCCAGGCGCGGCGAACCGTAATCCCAGCGCTTGGACGCGAAGGCACTGAAGGGCACCATCTCGCCGGCGGTGTTCTTCACCGACCACAGGTTGAAGTCGTCGGGGTTCATGCGGAACTGCGCGTCGGACTGCACGTACACGCGCTTGACCCGGCCACGGTCGATGAAGTCATCGATGTAGCTGCTGCCCCATGCGGCCGCCAGGGTGGTGTTGATCGAGCTGATCGACAGGCCCAGCGCGTTCGCCTTCTCCACGTCCACGTCGATGCGCAGCTGCGGGGTGTCTTCCTGGCCGTTCGGGCGCACGTTGGCCAGCAGCTTGCTCTGCCCTGCACCGCCCAGCAGCTGGTTGCGCGCGTTGAGCAGGGCGTCATGGCCCTGGCCGCTGTTGTCCTTCAGGAAGAAGGTGTAGCCCGAACCGATGCCCAGCTCCGGCATGGCCGGCGGCGGGAAGGCGAAGATGAAGGCGTCCTTGATCTGGCCCAGCGCGCCCATCGCACGCCCGGTGATCGGACCCACGCCCTGGTCGGCGTCGCGGTCCTTCCAGTCCTTGAGCTTGATGAAGGACATGCCGGCGTTCTGGCCCATGCCGGCGAAGCTGAAGCCCTGCACCGAGAACACCGATTCCACCGCCTCGGTTTCGTTCTTGAGGAAGTGCTCTTCCAGCTTGTACATCGCCTCCAGGGTACGTTCCTGTGTGGCGCCGACCGGGGTCTGCACCAGCGCCATCAGGATGCCCTGGTCTTCATTGGGCAGGAACGAGCTGGGCAGCCGCGCGAACAGCAGGCCCATCACCACCGCCAATGCGGCGAAGACCGCCATGAACCGCCACGGCCGCGCCAGGATGCCCTTGACGCCGCGCTGGTAGGTTTCGCTGGAGCGGTCGAAGCCGCGGTTGAAGCCGCCGAAGAAACGCCCGGCCAGCCCCTTGTGTGCCACGTGGTGCTCGCCCTTCTTGAGCGGCTTGAGCATGGTCGCGCACAGCGCCGGGGTCAGCACGATCGCGACCAGCACCGACAGCGCCATCGCGGAGACAATCGTGGCCGAGAACTGCCGGTAGATCACACCCGTGGAGCCGCTCATGAAGGCCATGGGCACGAACACGGCCGACAGCACCAGGCCGATGCCGACCAGCGCGCCGGTGATCTGGCCCATCGACTTGCGGGTGGCCTCCAGCGGCGACAGCCCTTCCTCGGACATGATGCGTTCGACGTTCTCCACCACCACGATGGCATCGTCCACCAGCAGGCCGATCGCCAGCACCATCGCGAACATGGTCAGCATGTTGATCGAGAAGCCCAGCGCGGCCAGGATGCCGAACGTGCCGAGCAGCACCACCGGCACCGCGATCGTCGGGATCAGGGTGGCGCGGAAGTTCTGCAGGAACAGGTACATCACCACGAACACCAGCACGATGGCTTCGATCAGGGTCTTGATGACGCCCTTGATCGAGACCTGCACGAACGGCGTGGTGTCATAGGGCACCACCGACTCCAGCCCGGCCGGGAAGTTTTCCTTCAGATCCTCCAGCGCGGCACGCACGCCGTTGGCGGTGTCCAGCGCGTTGGCGCCGGTGGCCAGGGTGATGGCGATACCGGTGGAGGGCTTGCCGTTGTAACGGGTGACGAAGTCGTAGCTCTCCGCGCCCAGCTCGACGCGGGCGACATCGCCCAGCCGCAGTTCGCTGCCGTCGGTGCCGCCGCGGACCAGGATGTTGCGGAACTGTTCGGGCGTCTGCAGGCGGTCCTGCGCGTTGATGGTGGCGTTGAGCTGCTGGCCCTTCACCGACGGCGCGCCGCCGAGCTGGCCGATGGCGACCTGCGCGTTCTGCGCGGTGATGGCCGCGGTCACTTCCTCCACCGACAGCTTGTAGGTGTGCAGCTTGTTGGGGTCCAGCCAGATGCGCATGGCGTACTTGCCACCGAACACCTGGATGTTGCCCACGCCCGGCACGCGGCTGAGCGGATCGACGACATTGGAGCCGACGTAGTCGGAAATGTCGTTGGCATCCATGCTGCCGTCGTTGGAGACGAAGCCGATGACCTGCAGGAAGCCGCTGCTCGACTTGGCCACGTTGATGCCCTGCCGCTGTACTTCCTGCGGCAGCAGCGGCATGGCCAGCTGCAGTTTGTTCTGCACCTGCACCTGGGCGATGTCCGGGTCGGTGCCGCTTTCGAAGGTCAGGGTGATGGTGGCCTGGCCGTTGGCCGAGCTGTTGGAGGAGAAGTAGATCAGGCCATCGATGCCCTTCATGTTCTGCTCGATGATCTGGGTCACCGAGTCCTCCACGACCTTGGCCGAGGCGCCGGGGTAGCTGGCGCTGATCTCGACGGCGGGCGGTGCCACCTCGGGGTACATCGACACGGGCAGCTTCACCACGGCGAGCGCGCCGGCGAGCATGATGATGATCGCAATGACCCACGCGAAGATGGGGCGATCAATGAAATAACGAGCCATGGAATTCTCCGCTTACTGCGTGTCGGCCGGCGCGGCCTGGGCTGCCGGTGCGGCCGGCGTGGCCGGGGCCGCGCCCATCTCGGTGGCCTGCACGGGCATGCCCGGCTGGATCTTCTGCAGCCCTTCGACGATGACCTTGTCACCCGCCTGCAGGCCGTCTTCAACCAGCCAGGTGCTGCCGACCGCGCGGCTGACCTTGACTGGACGCACTTCGACCTTGTTGTCCTTGCCCACCACCATGGCGGTGGTGTCGCCCTTGGCGTCGCGGGCAATGCCCTGCATCGGCACCAGCAGGCCGTTCTCGCGCACGCCGCTGCCGACCCGGGCGCGCACGTACATGCCCGGCATCAGCACCTGGTCGGGATTGGCGACCTTGACCCGCAAGGCGTAGCTGCCGGTGGTGGGATCGACGCTGACTTCGGAGAACTCCAGCGTGCCCTTGTGATCGAACTCGGTGCCATCGTCGAGCAGGATGGTCACGGGCAGGGTCTGGTTGTCCTGCAGCCGGCCACTGGCCAGCTCGCGGCGCATCTGCAGCAGTTCGCTGGCCGATTGAGTCAAATCGACATAGATCGGGTCCAGCTGCTGCACGGTGGCCAGCGCCTCGGCCTGGCCGGCGCTGACCAGCGCGCCCTGGGTGACCGAGGACTTGCCGATGCGGCCGCTGATCGGCGCGGTGATGCGGGCATAGCCGAGGGTGACGTTGGCCGCGTCCAGCGCCGCCTTGGCCGCGCCGACGTCGGCCTCGGCCTGCTTCTGCGTCGCCACGGCATTTTCCAGGTCCTGCTGGCTGACCGCATCGACCTTGGCGAGCGCGGTGATGCGCTTGGCGCTCAGCCGCGCGGCATTGGCCGTGGCTTCGGCGCGGGCCAGCTGAGCGCGGGCGCTGTTGGCGTCGGCGCGGTAGCTGGCGTCGTCCACCTGGTACAGCGGCTGGCCGGCGGTAACCAGCCCGCCCTCGGTGAACAGGCGCTTGGCGACGATGCCGCTCACCTGGGGGCGCACTTCGGCGACGAGGAAGGCGTTGGTCCGCCCGGGCAGTTCGCGGGTCAGCCCCACCTGCCCGGCCTTGAGGGTCGCCACGGTGACCTGGCCCGGCCCACCCTGCGGCCCTGCCTCACCTCCTCCGCCGCAGGCGGACACGGTGAGGGCGATCGCGAGGGACAGCGCGAGAAGACGGTACGGGGATCGGGTCATGGTGGGGGCTCGCAGCAGAACAGAAGGGAAGGACCGACCTGCCTTCGACGCACCGGACCGCCAGGTATCGACAGGTCAGGCCAGAAAGGCGGCAGATCTCCCGACGGGGCCGCTCTTGTGGATACGGGCCGCCCTCACCGGGAACAGTGGGGGCGTAAATATACATACATGCATGTTTGTTTGTAAACCGGTACAATTCAGGCCGGTTTCATCCAGCAGCTGCATAGCGCAATGGCCAGAAAAACCAAAGAAGAGGCGCAGGCGACCCGGGAGGGCATCCTTGACGCGGCCCAGGTCTGTTTCCATGAGTTCGGGGTGGCCAACACCACGCTGGCGATGATCGGTGCGCGCGCCGGTTATACGCGCGGCGCGGTGTACTGGCACTTCAAGAACAAGACCGAGGTGCTCACGGCGATGATCGACCGCGAGCGGATTCCGTTCATCGAGCGCCTGCGGCGGACCACGTCGTCACGGCGCAACACGCCGGTGCTGGACCTGCGCTCGGCGCTGCTGGTCTCCTTCCAGGAGCTGGCCGATGACGAGCGGCTGCGCAACATGATGGAGATCATGCTGCGCAACGATCTTTCGGTGGAAAGCCAGGCGATGCAGGAGCTGCAGCTGGAAGCGTCGCGCGAGGAGCTGGGCATTTTCGCCGCGGCCTTCCAGCGCGCGGAGGCGCTGGGCCAGCTCCGTCCCGGGGTGGACGTGGACACGGTGGCGCGCATCGTCAGCACCAGCCTGACCGGCGTGCTGTACAGCGCGATGCTGGAACCGGAGCTGTTCGAGATCAAACGCGACGGCACCCAGACGCTGGATGCGATCCTCAGTGCCTTCGTCAATCCGGGCGTGTTCACCCCGGGTGCGCCACCGACGGCATTGCCGACGGACGACGAGGCGTGACGCGGCGACGCCAACAACGAGGTTCGTCTCGCGATGATGGGCGCGTGTCAGTTCGACGGCTGTAGGAGCCGGGGCGCGGTCTTCGATCAGGTCCATCGCGAGCGTTGAGGGCCCCGCCGCGGCCGGCAGGCCCCTATGCAAATGTCCCCCGGCGTCGGCATGCGCCGCCGCCTCCTCCTTTACTTTGCCAGGGACCTACCGGCCGCGACGGGGCTCGGCTTGCGGTCCGCAATGGAAAAGCGGAAGTCACGGTGCAAAAACCGGGACGGAGGACGTTAATCGGGGACGGTGAGGGTTAACCTCCTCCGTCCCCTTTTTAGGCATTGCCAGGGACCTACCGGCCGCGACGGGCTCGGCTTGCGGTTCGCAGGGAAAAGCGGATGTCACGGTGCCAACGCCGGTGGGGCGAGTGCGGGGCCGGCATGCCCTTGTGGCGAAGTAAAGGAGGAGGGGGCGGCCGCAGGCCGACGCCGGGGGACATTCGCAGACAAGGGCATGGCGGCCCCGCGCTCGTCCCACCGGCAGCCGCTGTCGTCGGCAAGCACATGCCACCCCCGCCCTCGCTCCGCCGGCACCCGCGTCTCGTCCGGTTACAGAATGTACCGGCTCAGGTCCGGGTCCTTCACCAGCTCACCTAGGTACTTGTCCACGTAGGCCGCGTCGATGGCGAGGGTTTCGCCGTCGCGGTCAGGGGCTTCGTAGCTGAGCGTGTCGAGCAGGCGTTCCAGCACGGTGTGCAGGCGGCGGGCGCCGATGTTTTCCTGGCGCTCGTTCACCTGGAACGCAATCTCCGCCAGACGGTCCACCGCGTCGTCGGTGAAGCTCATCGACACGCCTTCGGTCTTCAGCAATGCCTCGTACTGCTTGGTCAGCGCCGCCTTCGGTTCGGTCAGGATCCGCACGAAATCCTGCTTGCTCAGCGCGCCCAGCTCCACGCGGATCGGGAAGCGACCCTGCAGTTCGGGAATGAGGTCGCTGGGCTTGGCCAGGTGGAACGCACCCGAAGCAATGAACAGGATGTGGTCGGTCTTGATCGTGCCGTACTTGGTGGACACGTTGGAGCCTTCCACCAGCGGCAGCAGGTCGCGCTGCACGCCTTCGCGCGAGACATCACCGCCACCGACGTTGTCGCCCCGCTTGGCCACCTTGTCGATCTCGTCGATGAACACGATGCCATGCTGCTCGCAGGCTTCGATCGCCGCACTGCGGATATCGTCTTCGTTGACCAGCTTGCCGGCCTCTTCTTCGATCAGCAGCGGGCGCGCCGCCTTGATCGCCAGCGTACGCTTCTGCGCCTTGCCGCCGCCCAGGCTGGAGAACATCTGGCGCAGCTGCTGGCCCATTTCCTCCATGCCCGGCGGGGTCATGATGTCCACGCCCACGTTGGCGGTGACCTCCAGCTCGATCTCGCGATCATCCAGCTCGCCGGCGCGCAGCATGCGGCGGAACTTGATGCGGGTTTCAGTGTCCTGCGCCGACGGCTCGTTGCGCGCCGCCTCCGGGTCGAAGCCGATGCCACCGGCACGGCGCGGCAGCAGTGCGTCCAGGATGCGGTCTTCGGCGCGCTCTTCGGCCTGGTTCTTCACCCGCACCTTGGCCTGTTCGCGGTACAGCTTCACCGCGGTATCGGCCAGGTCACGAATGATCTGCTCGACATCCTTGCCGACGTAACCGACTTCGGTGAAACGGGTGGCTTCCACCTTGACGAACGGCGCGTTGGCGAGCGTCGCCAGACGACGCGCGATCTCGGTCTTGCCGACGCCGGTCGGGCCGATCATCAGGATGTTCTTGGGCATGACCTCATTGCGCAGCTCGGCCAGCAGCTGCATGCGCCGCCACCGGTTGCGCAGTGCGATGGCGACCGCGCGCTTGGCGTCGTGCTGGCCAACGATGTGGCGGTCCAGCTCCTGCACGATTTCGCGCGGGGTCATGGTGGCGGAAGAAACTTCGATCTTGTGCGGCATGGGGTGCGCTCACAGGGAATATTGGGGTGGATGGTGGGGCTATCCGGGTAACGGGCAAACACGTAACGGTGCGGTAGAGCCACGCCCTGCGTGGCTGGACCGGTACCGCTGCCACGCCACGCGTGGCTCTTTGCCCTGCGTGGCTGGACGGGTAACGCAGCCACGCAGGGCGTGGCACTACACGCTGCGCGTTACAGCTCCTCAACCACCACATTGCGATTGGTGTAGATGCAGATGTCGCCGGCGATGTTGATCGACTCGGTGGCAATGGTGCGGGCGTCCAGTTCGGTATGCGCCAGCAGCGCGCGGGCGGCCGACAGTGCATAGGACCCCCCGGAGCCGATGGCAATGATGCCGTCTTCGGGCTCGATCACATCGCCGGTGCCGCTGATGATCAGCGAGGTGTCCTTGTCGGCAACGGCCAGTAGCGCCTCGAGCTTGCCCAGGCGGCGCTCGGTGCGCCAGTCCTTGGCCAGCTCCACCGCCGCACGCTGCAGCTGGCCGTGCTTTTCCAGCTTGGCCTCGAACAGCTCGAACAGGGTGAAGGCGTCGGCGGCGGCACCGGCGAAGCCGGCCAGTACCTGGCCCTCACGACCCAGCCGGCGCACTTTGCGCGCATTGCCCTTCATCACCGTGTGGCCGAGCGTGACCTGGCCATCGCCGGCAACCGCGACATGACCGTTGCGACGCACCGAGATGATGGTGGTGGCGTGAAATACGTTGGGATTCTGACTGGGGTCCATGGAGCCTCCGGGGTGACAGAGACTGAGGTGGGGTCGTTGCGGGGGGCTTCAACCCACCCTGCCCTGCGCCCGGGTGACGCAGCGGATCGATTCAGCTTTCGTTGCCGCTTTTGCGCCGCTTGGCACGCGGGTGCGACGCGTCGTAGACCTTGGCCAGGTGCTGGAAATCCAGGTGGGTGTAGATCTGCGTGGTGGCGATATCGGCATGGCCAAGCAGCTCCTGCACACCGCGCAGGTCGCCGGACGATTCCAGGATATGGCTGGCGAAGCTGTGCCGCAGCATGTGCGGGTGCACGTGCTTGAACAGGCCCTGGCGCTGGGCCAGCTGGCGGATGCGGATCTGCACGGCACGCTGGGTGATGGGTCCGCCCTTGCGCCCCGGGAAGACCGGTTGCCCATCGCCGCCGCCGCTCTCCGCACGCCAGCCCAGCAGCGCCTCACGCGCATGCGAGCCGAACGGCACGCGGCGCTGGCGGTTGCCCTTGCCGAGCACGTTGACCAGGCCGGTGGCGAAGTCCAGGTCGCGCCAGATCAGCGCACACAGTTCGCTCAGGCGCAGGCCCGAGGAATAGAACAGTTCCAGCAGCGCGCGGTCGCGCAGGCCCAACGGTGCATCGGTCGGCAGTTCAACCAGGCGCACGGCCTCGTCCGCATCCAGCACCTGCGGCAGCTTGCGCGGTGCCTTGGGCGCCTTCAACCCTGCGGCGGGACTCACGGCGATGCGATGGTGCTTGAGCAGCCATGCGTAGAAACTGCGGCACGCCGACAACCGGCGCTGCAGCGATTTGGGCGCCAGCCCGCGGCGGTGCTCGGCGGCGATGAACTGCCGCAGCTGTTCGCCCTCGATGCCGTCCACATCGGTGGCCTGCTGCGCGGCCCAGCCGGCCAGCGCATCCAGGTCACGTCGATAGGCATCCAGCGTGTGCGCCGACGCGCGGCGCTCCACCTGCAGGTAACCGAGGAAGTCCTGGACGGCGTTCATGCGATCGCGCGTCGACGCGGCCTCAGGCCACGTCGAACCGCTTGAGTGCCACGGCCAGCGACTCGCCCATCATGCGCAGGAACAGCGTGCCCATGCCGGGGTAGAAGCGATTGCCATCATGGCTGCCCACCGCGATCAGGCCCACGCCCGGCAGCGGCAGCAAGGCGCTGGACTGCACTTCGTCCACGCGCTCGGCGTACAGCACCGCGCTCTTCTCCGGCTGCAGGCGGCCGCAGATCGGTTCGCCGTCGGTGAGGCAATCGCGGAACGACGCCAGCGCCGGGCTGTCCGCGGCGATCACCTGCAACCACGGCGCCTGCTCCAGGCCGGGCACCGGCTGCAGCATCACCAGACGCACCAGGTCGCCGGCGAAGTCTTCTTCCAGCGACGCGGCCATGGCGCGCAGCGTATCGGCGGCCGTGGCCTGCTTCATCAGGGCCAGCGTGAGCTGATGGGTACGCACCGCCAGCCGCTCGTTGACCTGCGCGTTGGCGGCCAGGTCGGCCAGCCGACGCGACAGTTCGCGGTTCTTGTCGCGCAGCACTTCCAGCTGGTAGCTGGCCAGCGAGGCGGTAGGACCGTCATCGCGGGGCACCACCAGGGTCAGCGCCAGATCCGGGAACTGCTTCAGGAACGCCGGATGCCGGCGCAACCATGCGGCGACTTCATGCGCCCCGATCTTCTCGACGGTGTCGCTCATGCGTTCCACTCCCCTTCGAAGACGAATGTCGCCGGGCCGGACATCACCACCTGGGCATCGTCGGCCGGCCAGCGCAGGCGAAGATCACCCCCCGGCAGCGACAGCGTGGCATCACGTTCGAGGCGGCCGCGCTGCATCATCACCACCGCCGCAGCGCAGGCACCACTGCCGCAGGCGAGGGTCTCGCCGACACCGCGCTCGTACACGCGCAGGCGGGCATGCTGTGGGTCGAGCACCTGCACGAAGCCGACGTTGACCGACTGCGGGAAGGTGGCGTGCTGCTGCAGCAGCGGGCCCAGCCGCTCGACCGGCGCCGCGTCGACCAGGCCGACTTCGATCACTGCATGCGGATTGCCCATCGACACCGCGCCGAAGCGCACCGTGTCGCCCTGCAGCGGCAGCAGGTATTCATCCCGGGCGCGGGCGAAGCCCAGCAGCGGGACCTGCTGCGGCTCGAAGCGCGGTACGCCCATCGCCACCGAGTACTGATCGCCACCGATGCGTTCGATGGTGTGGGTGGCCAGCGGGCTGTCGATGGCGAAGCGGTCGCCGTTTGCGGCACCGTCACGCACCAGCCAGGCCGCGACGCAGCGCGCGCCGTTGCCGCACTGCTCGGACTGCGAGCCGTCGGCATTCCAGATGCGGTAGGCGGCCACCGAGCCCTCCGCACGCGGCGGCTCGATGGTCAGGATCTGGTCGCACCCCACGCCGGTGTGGCGGTTGGCCAGTTGCGCGGCCAGGGCGGGGGTCGGTTCAGGGGTGCCGTCGCGCAGGTCGAGCACCACGAAGTCATTGCCGGCGCCGTGCATCTTGCTGAAGCGCAGCGCGGTGGATGCAGCCTTACTCATTCCCGTCATCGGACTTGAGCTGGGGGTCGACCGGATCGGGCACGACCGGCGGGTCGTCGGTGGCATCGGTGTCGGCGGGCACGGCCTCGGCATCGGCCGCCGGCTCGACGACCTGCTCTTCCACGGGCACCGGCTTCTGCGGCATGACCAGCGGGCCCTTGTTGCCACACGCCGAAAGGAACAGCAGCGCCAGCGCTGCCAACGGAATCAGGATTCGATTGCGATGGGGGATGCTCATCGGTTGAGTATAGCGGCGGGGCAGGATGACGGGTGTGCCGAAACAATGAACGCGAGCGCAGCGGTCTAACAGACCGCTCTACCGGGCGAAGTCTTGCGGCACCCTGCCGGGTCAGGCCTCCGGCGGCAGCGGTCGTGTCCACAGCCACACCGCCACGGTGGTCATGCAGCCGATGGACAGCCACTTCACCCAGGCGATGGGCACACACCACAGCATGATGGCCGCGCATACGGCCATGGTCAGGGTGGCCATCCACTTGCCCTTGCGGCTGACCGCGCCGTGCGCCTGCCAGTTGCGGATGGCCGGGCCGAACTGCGGGTGCTGCAGCAGCCGGTTGTGCAGCCGCTCCGAGCCGCGCGAGGCGGCCCACGCCGAGATCAGGATGAATACCGTGGTAGGCAGGCCCGGCACGAAGATGCCGACGATGCCGGTGCCCAGGCTGACATAGGCCAGCAGCCACCACGCCCAGCGGAAACGCACCTTCGGCCGCGCGGCCGCGGGGTCGGATGCCTCTGGGCGTTCGGGCAGGTTCATGCCGTCAGGATAGCGAGGCCACGCGCCGACCGCGATGGTCGGCGCAGGCACGCCGCATTACGGGGTCTTGGCGACACCCAGCTGGTCCAGCACGAATGCATAGGACTCGGCCAGTTCCAGGTAACGCTGGAACCGCCCGGACTTGCCGCCGTGGCCGGCCTCCATGTTCGTGCGGAACACGATGGGATGGGTACCGGTGTTGTCATCGCGCAGCTTCGCGACCCACTTGGCCGGCTCCCAGTACTGCACCTGCGAGTCCCACAGGCCGGTGCCGACGAACAGCGCCGGGTACGCCTGCTTCCGGACGTTGTCGTAAGGCGAGTACGTCAGCATGTAGTCGTAGTACTCGCGCTGCTCGGGGTTGCCCCACTCGTCGTATTCGTTGGTGGTGAGCGGAATGCTGGCATCCAGCATGGTGGTGACCACGTCGACGAACGGTACCTGGGCCACCATCACGCGGTAGTCCTGCGGGGCCTGGTTGGCCACCGCGCCCATCAGCAGGCCACCGGCGCTGCCACCGGAGGCGGCCACGCGGTCCTTGGCCGCATAGCCCTGGCGTACCAGTTCGCGGGTGACATCGACGAAGTCGTTGAAGGTGTTCTGCTTGTGCAGCAGCTTGCCGTCGTCGTACCACGCGCGCCCCATTTCCTCACCGCCGCGGATGTGCGCGATGGCATACACCACGCCGCGGTCGAGCAGGCTCACCACGGTCTGGTTGAAGCCCGGGTCCATCGACATGCCGTAGCTGCCGTAGGCGTACTGGTACAGGGCGCCCGTGCCGTCCTTCTTGAAGCCGTTGCGGTAGACCAGCGATACCGGCACCTTCGCCCCGTCACGCGCGGTCACCCAGACCCGCTCGGTGGTGTACTGCGACGGGTCGTAGCCGATCACCGGCTGCTGCTTGAGCTGGCGGCGTTCGCCGGTGGTGGTGTTGAGTTCGTAGGTGGTGGTGGGCGTGGTCAGCGACGTGTACGCATAGCGCAGCCACGGTGTGTCCGCCTCCGGATTGGCGGCCAGGCCCATCGAGTACGCCGGCTCGTCGGCCTTGACGTAGTCCTGGCGGCCATCGGCGAACAGCAGGCGGACCCGCTCCAGCGCGTTGGAGCGCTCGGCGATGGCGGTGAAGCCGTCGAACAGCTCGAAGCCTTCCACCAGCACGTTGTCGTCGTGCGCCACCCAGTCGGTCCACTGGCTGCGCGCGGTGCCGTCGCTGGGTGCGGTGACGATCTTGAAGTTCTTCGCGCCGGCATCGTTGGTGCGGATCACCCAGCGGCCGGCGAAATGGTCGGCGTCGTACTCGACATCGCGCGCGCGCGGCGCCAGCACCGTGAACTGCTGCGGGTCGGCGGCCGGGGCGTAACGGGTTTCCGAGCTGACGGTGCTGTGCAGCTCGATGGTGAGGAACCGGTCGTCGCGGGTACGCCCCACGCCCATGTAGAAGCTGTCATCGTCTTCTTCGTAGACCAGCACGTCACGGCTGACCGGCGTGCCCAGCACGTGCTTCTTCACCCGCACCGTGAGCAGCGTCTCCGGATCGTTTTCCACGTAGAACAACGTGCGGTTGTCGTCGGCCCAGACCACGTTGGGGGAAACGTTCTCGATGCGGTCGGGCAGCACCTCGCCGGTACGCAGGTCCTTGAAGCGGATCACGTACTGGCGGCGGCCAACGTCGTCCTCGGCCCAGGCCAGCAGCTGGTTGTCCTGGCTGACGTCGGCATCGCCCACGTCGAAGTAGCCCTTGCCGGCCGCCATCTGGTTGATGTCGAGCAGGATCTCTTCCGGTGCCTCCATGCTGCCCTTGCGGCGGGCCTGGATCGGGTAATCCTTGCCGGTCTCGAAGCGGGTGTAATACCAGTAGCCGCGCTCGCGCGCCGGCACGCTGGCATCGTCCTGCTTGATGCGCGCGACGATTTCCTTGTAGAGGGTGTCCTGCAGCGGCTTGAGCGGCGCCACCACCTGGTCGGTATACGCATTCTCCGCGGTCAGATAGGCCAGCATCCGCGGCGCTTCACGCTTGTCGTCGCGCAGCCAGTAATAGTCGTCGTTGCGGGTTGCCCCGAACGGGGCCGTGACCGCATGCGGATGCTTCTCGGCGTCGGGTGGGGTCAGCGCGGGGGCGGCATGCACGGAAGCGGTCATCAGGCTGGCAACCAGAAAGTGGAAAGTGGATTTCACGAGATAAGGCTCCCTGCCGGTGAATGCAATGGTGTCGGCCCAGTCTGGCCGGGTAACGGTGCCGCGGGCAAGCGCGCGTGCGCTCCCCTATCATGCTGCGCATGAGCATCCGCACCCCCACGGCCGGCTACAGCCGCCGCAGCCAGGACATCGAACCCTTCCACGTGATGGCCCTGCTGGCCCGCGCGCAGGCGCTGGAGCAGGCCGGCCATGATGTGATCCACCTGGAGATCGGCGAGCCCGATTTCACCACCGCCGAGCCGATCGTGCGCGCCGGGCAGGCCGCGCTGGCCGCCGGGCACACCCGCTACACCGCCGCGCGCGGCCTGCCTGCGTTGCGCGCGGCCATCGCCGGGTTCTACGGCACCCGCTACAACCTGGACCTGGATCCGGAGCGGATCCTGGTGACCCCGGGCGGCTCTGGTGCACTGCTGCTGGCCAGCAGCCTGCTGGTCGATCCGGACCGGCACTGGCTGCTGGCCGACCCCGGCTACCCGTGCAACCGCCATTTCCTGCGGCTGGTGGAGGGTGCGGCGCAGCTGGTCCCGGTCGGCCCACAGACCGCCTACCAGCTGACCCCGTCGCTGGTGGAGGCGCACTGGAATGCGGACAGCGTCGGCGCGCTGGTGGCCTCGCCGGCCAACCCGACCGGCACGGTATTGTCGGCGTCGGAACTGGCAGCGCTGTCGCAGGCGTTGAAGGCACGCGGCGGCCACCTGGTGGTGGACGAGATCTACCACGGCCTCACCTATGGCATGGATGCGGCCAGCGTGCTGCAGGTGGATGACGACGCCTTCGTGCTCAACAGTTTCTCGAAGTACTACGGCATGACCGGCTGGCGCCTGGGCTGGCTGGTCGCACCGCCGCGGGTCGTTCCGGAGCTGGAGAAGCTGGCGCAGAACCTGTACATCAGCGCCTCCAGCATCGCCCAGCACGCCGCACTGGCCTGCTTCGAGCCGGACACCCTTGCCGTCTTCGAACAGCGTCGCCACGCCTTCCAGGCGCGCCGCGATTACCTGCTGCCGGCCCTGCGCGCACTGGGCTTCCGCATCGAGGTCGAGCCGCAAGGGGCGTTCTATCTGTACTGCGATGTGAGCGACTTCACCGATGACGCGCAGGCCTTCTGCGCGCACTTCCTGGAAACCGAGCACGTTGCATTCACCCCGGGCCTGGATTTCGGCCACTACCGCGCGAATCAGCACGTGCGGCTGGCGTATACGCAGGAAATTCCGCGGCTGGAAGAGGCGGTGGCGCGGATCCGTCGCGGGTTGGAGACGTGGCGAGGGTAACGTCGCGGCTTGCCGCACCCTCTTCGATCGGGTTTGCCGCGAGCGTTGAGGGCCCCGTCGCGGCCGGCAGGCCCCTATGCAAATGTCCCCCGGCCGACGCCTGCGGCGACGGCCTCCTCCTCTACTTTGCCAGGGACCTACCGGCCGCGACGGGGCTCGGCTTGCGGTTCGCAGGAAAAGGCAAAAACCGGGACGGAGGACGTTAATCGGGGACGCTGAGGCTTAACCTCCTCCGTCCCCTTTTTAGGCATTGCCAGGGACCTACCGGCCGCGACGGGGCTCGGCTGGCGGTACGCAGGGAAAAGCTGGAGCACGACGCAAGCCGGTGGGTCGAGTGCCGGGTCGCCTTGCCCTTGTAGGCGAAGTAAAGGAGGAGGGGGCGGCCGAAGGCCGACGCCGGGGGCGTCGCCGGAAAGGGTATGGCGGCCCGGCGCTCGGTTCACCGGCAGCCGCGTCTGCTTCAGAGCGCTAGCCCCGCCGGCAGCCGCGTCTGCTCCAGCGCATCACCCTGTTGGGCGAAGAACCAAAAAAAACGCCGCGCATTACGCGCGGCGTCGAAAAGGGGTGGAGCCAACCTGACGCCCCACCACCCGGAGGTTATTTCAGGCGTTCCCACAGGAAGCTGTACGCCAGCGCCGACATATGCGCCGCCTGCGCGTTGTTCGCCGCACCGCCGTGGCCACCTTCGATGTTCTCGTAGTAGGTCACGTCCTTGCCGGCCGCGAGCATCTTGGCCGCCATCTTGCGCGCATGGCCCGGGTGGACGCGGTCATCGCGGGTCGACGTGGTGAACAGCACCGGAGGATACGTCTTCTTCGGGTCGAACAGGTGGTACGGCGAGAAGGTCTTGATGTAGTCCCAGTCGGCCGTGTCGGGATTGCCATACTCGGCCATCCACGAGGCGCCGGCCAGCAGGTGGCTGTAGCGCTTCATGTCCAGCAGCGGCACCTGGACCACCACCGCGCCGAACAGCTCGGGGTACTGGGTGAGCATGTTGCCGGTGAGCAGGCCGCCGTTGCTGCCGCCCTGCACGCCCAGGTGCCTGGGCGAGGTGATCCTGCGGCTGACCAGGTCACGCGCGACGGCCGCCATGTCCTCGTAGGCCTTGTGCCGGTTCTGCTTCAGTGCCGCCTGGTGCCAGCGCGGACCATACTCGCCGCCGCCACGGATGTTGGCGACCACGTACACGCCCCCCTTGTCCAGCCACGCACGGCCCATGCCGCCGGAGTAGGACGGGGTCAGCGAGATCTCGAAGCCACCGTAGCCGTACAGCAGGGTCGGGTTGGACCCGTCCAGCGTCATCTCCTTGGCATGCACCACGAAGTACGGCACGCGGGTGCCGTCCTTGCTGGTGGCGAAGTGCTGCTCGATCACCTTGCCCTCGGCGTTGAAGAACGCCGGCATGGTCTTGAGCACTTCCGGCGGCTTGCCGACCTCGGCCAAGGCCAGAGTGGTCGGCGTGAGGTAGTCGGTGACGGTCATCCACACCGCGTCACTCTCATCTGCATCCACCGCGCCCACTGCCACGGTACCGAACGACGGTGCACCGGTGAAATCGCTCTGCGTCCAGCCATTCGCCGACGGGGTCAGCACCACCAGACGGCTCTTGACGTCATCCAGCACGTTGAGCACCAGGTGGTTCTTCGTCCAGGTCGACCCGGCCAGCGAGGTGGTCGCGGTCGGGGTGAACAGCACCTCGAAGTCGCGCTTGCCGGCGATGAAGTCATCCAGCGTGGTCACCAGCAACGAACCGGCGGTGTAGGTCTTGCCGCCCACCGTCCACGGATCGCGCAGCTCCAGGGTCAACCACTGCTTGCGCAGGCCCTTCTCGGCCGAGTTTGGCGCATCGATCCTGGTCAGCGTGCCGTCGTCGGCGCGCAGGTAGAGCTCGTTGTTGTAGAAGGCCAGCGTACGGCTCACCAGGTTGCGCTCGTACCCGGGGGTGTCGTCGTGCATGGCCGCGATGTACATGTCATCGGACTTGCCTTCGTACACCACGCTGGCCGCCGTGAGCGGCGTGCCGCGCTTCCACAGCTTGGCCACGCGCGGGTAGCCGGAGGTGGTCATGCTGTCCTTGCCGAAATCGGTGTAGACGAACACGGTGTCGCGGTCGATCCAGCCCAGGCCGCCCTTGGACTCCGGACGGAAGAAGCCGTCCTTGATCCAGGTCCTGCTGGTCAGGTCGAATTCGCGGGTGACGTCGGCGTCCGCGCCACCGCGCGACAGCGCGATCAGGCAGCGCGCGTAGTCCGGGCGCAGGCACTCGGCGCCATGCCACACCCAGTTTTCGCCTTCCGCCTTGTTCAGCGCGTCCAGGTCGAGCACGGTTTCCCACGTCGGCGCGGGCTTGCGGTATTCGTCCAGGGTGGTGCGACGCCACAGGCCGCGCTCGTGCTGCTTGTCCTTCCAGAAGTTGTAGTAGTAGTCGCCGATCTTCTGCACGCCGGGAATCTTGGCGTCTGAATCGAGCACCTCGCGGATGCTGGCTTCCATCTGCTTGAACGCCGGCGTCTGGGCCAGGCGGCCTTCGGACAGGGCGTTCTGCTCCTTCACCCAGGCCAGCGAGGCGTCGCCGCCGACATCTTCCAGCCAGGCGTACGGGTCGGCCGGGGTCTCAGCGGCCATGGCGGTACCCGCGGTGCCGGCGGACATCAGGCCTGCCATCAGGCAGGCGGAGGCGAATCGTGACATTGCTGCTCCAGGCGTTCATATCCCGATGACGCTATCACACGGCCTGCCCGGCGTTCCCCTGTCGAAGGTCAGGGCGGACCGGGCGCTGCGGCACCCGGCCGCGCCGACGCGCCTGCGGTCCGCGCCGGCGCGGGGCCGGGCGCCGCAGCAGGCGCACGGGCAGTCGGAACCGGTACAGCGCCCACCAGGCCAGCCACGGCATGGCCACCAGCCACATCGGCAGCCAGCCCAGCCACTGGCTGTCACCGCGTGCGGCCGGCCAGACCAGCACCAGTGCAAGACCGGCCAGGGCAACCTGCCTGACGCAGCGCAACACACGCGGATCGGGCGCGTCATGGGACCGCGAGGCGGACTGTGAAGGCCGGGAACGACGCGAAGACGACAGGGACATGACACGACTCCGTGCGAAAGTGATGCGCTACCTTGCCCCGCGTCCATCTCACTGGCTGCGACCTCGGTGTCGATCGCCATTGACGTTCTTCGTCGTCCCACCCACCATGCCCCTGCAAGCCACTGGAGCTCTCCGCCGCATGTCTTCGAACCGCCCGCTTCGCGTTGTCCTGCTGCTGTCGACGCTGTCGCTGCTGTCCGCCTGTTCCTTCGGTGAGAGCAAGCCGACGCCCGCGCCGGTGGTCAGCACCACGGCCAATGCCCCGATCGACCTGCAGCGGTTCATGGGTACCTGGTATGTCATCGGCCGCGTACCGAACCCGGTGGAGCGCGGCCACGTCGCCAGCGTCAACCAGTACTCCCTGCGCGGCGACCAGAAGGTTTCCATCTCCTATCGCTTCCGCGATGGCTTCTCCGAGCCCCAGCAGGAACTGACCGTACGCGCGTCGGTGGACGAGGAGAGTGGCAACCACAACTGGCGCACCTGGTTCTACAAGGTCGTGCCGACCCATACCCGCGTGCTGGAAGTGGCGCCGGACTACTCCTGGGCGATGCTCGGCTACCCGGGCCGCGAGATGGCCTGGATCTTCGCGCGCAAGCCGGACATGGACAAAGACCTGTACAAGGAGCTGGCAACGCGCCTGCGCGACCAGTACGGGGTCAACACCGACAAGCTCAAGCGCGTGCCGCAGCACCCCGAGCAGGTGGACCGGCTGGGGTACGAGGTACCGAACGTAAGGTGATCATGCCGCCTGTCGCGGCAAGACCCGGCGTTCGATGTCCTGCCACGTGGCCAACGTCTTGAGATCGTATTCGGCCTGCAGCGCAAGCCATGAGGCGGGGTCGCCACCGAAGTGACGGGCCAGCCGCGCCGCCGTATCGGCGGTCACGGCGCGGGTTTCATGCACGATGGCATGCAGCCGGGTGGCTGGAACATCCAATGCACGCGCCAGCGCGTTGATGCTCAGCTCCAGCGGCACCAGGAACTCCTCACGCAGGACTTCGCCCGGGTGAATGGCCCTGAGTTTGTTGGTGGGGCGGCTCATGGTCGGCATCCTCAGTGGTAATCAACGATTTCGACACGACAGGGACCCGCGTCTGTCCAGATGAAGCACACGCGCCACTGGGCGTTGATGCGGACGCTGTACTGTCCTCGCCGGTCGCCCCCGAGCGCCTCAAGGCGGTTGCCGGGCGGACAGCGCAGGAACTGAAGGGTCTGCGCCGCGTCGAGCATCTGCAGCTTGCGTTCGGCAACGGCCTGGATGCTGCGGAACTGCCGAGGGCAACGGCCTTCGAAAAGGGCACGCGTCTGACGGCAGTGGAAGGACTGGATCATTCCGTAAAGCGTATTACGTGAAACGGAATATATCACAGACGCGGGTCACGCAACGCCGAACGGGGCCAACGCTCCATCAATCGCACCGGCGCGCTTCAGGCGTTCATGGCGATGCCTTCATCGCAGTGGTGCCCTATGGTCATCGGGCGCGGCGTGGCGTTGCGCCAAGGTGCGGCAGCACCGGCCGTTGGCCGGCACCCGCGTCATTTCCGCGAATACCGCCCCACCAGCCAGTCGCCCAGCATCTGCAGCAGCTGCACCAGCACCAGCAGCAGCACCACGGTGACCAGGGCCACGTCGGTGTGCGAACGCTGGTAGCCATCGCGGAAGGCCAGGTCGCCCAGGCCGCCGGAGCCGATCGCGCCGCCCATGGCGGTGAAGCCGATCAATGCGATCACGGTGACGGTGGCGCCGGCGATCAGGCCGGGGCGCGCTTCGGGCAGCAGCACGCGGCTGACCAGCTGCCAGGTGGTGGCCCCCATGGCCTGGCTGGCCTCGATCACGCCGCGGTCTACTTCGCGAAGCGCGGTTTCCACCAGGCGGGCGTAGAACGGGGCGGCGCCAATCACCAGCGGCACGATCGCGCCGCGCACGCCCAGCGAGGTCCCCATCATCCACAGCGTGATCGGGATCAGCACGATCATCAGGATGATGAAGGGGACAGACCGCAGCAGGTTCACCAGCAGCGCCAGTCCGCCGTACAGCACCGGCTTGCGGTGCAGCTGCGGCGAGCCGGTCAGGAACAGCAGCACGCCCAGCGGCAGGCCGATGGCCAGCGTCAGTGGCAGCGATCCCCCCAGCATCAGCAGCGTGTCGAGGGTGGCCTGGCCGATGTCGGCCCACTTGGCGGCGTCGAGGTGGCGGAAGAATCCGCCGGCAGCAGCGAGGATCATCGGCGCAGCTCCTCCAGGTGAACGCCCGCAGCGACGAACCCGGCCTGTGCGGCCTGCACGTCGCCGCCGACCAGCGATACCGTCAGCTGGCCATACGGGGTGTCCTTGATGCGGTCGATGCGTCCGGACAGGATGTTGTAGTCCACGCCGGTCTCGCGTGCGATACGACCCAGCACCGGTTCGTAGGTATCGGTACCCAGGAAGGTCAGGCGCACGATGCGCCCGGCCACGGCGTCGAAATCCTTGTGCAGCTCGCCCTCGTCCACCTGCTCGGATTCGTTGACGAAGCGGCGCGTGGTGGGGTGCTGCGGGTGCAGGAACACCTCGGTGACCGGACCGGTTTCGACCAGGTGGCCGGCATCGAGCACGGCGACGCGGTCGCAGACGCGGCGGATGACGTCCATTTCGTGGGTGATCAGCACGATGGTCAGGCCCAGCTCGCGATTGATCTTCCCCAGCAGCTTGAGCACCGACGCGGTGGTCTGCGGATCCAGCGCGCTGGTGGCCTCGTCGCACAGCAGTATCTGCGGGCGCGTGGCCAGCGCACGGGCGATGCCGACGCGCTGCTTCTGCCCGCCGGACAGCTGCGCCGGGTACTTGCTGGCATGCGCCTCCAGGCCCACGGTGTGCAGCAGCTCATCCACCCGCGCATCGATCTCGGCACGCGGCGTGCCGGCGAGTTCCAGCGGGAAGGCGACGTTGGCCGCCACCGTGCGCGAGGACAGCAGGTTGAAGTGCTGGAAGATCATGCCGATGCGCCGGCGCAGTGCGCGCAGGCCGTCGCTGTCCAGCGCGGTCACGTCCTCGCCGTTGATCAGCAGGCGCCCACCCGTGGGCTCTTCCAGCCGGTTGATCAGCCGGATCAGGGTCGACTTGCCCGCGCCGGAATGGCCGATGATGCCGAATACCTCGCCGGCCTGGATGGTCAGGTCCAGCGGCTGCAGCGCGGCGATCGCGCGGCCGCCGACGGCATAGGATTTGTGCAGGCGCTGGAACTCGATCACTTCGCGGTCAACCGGGGCATCGACGGGAGGGGGCGTGCAGCCTACCAGCGCGGGACGGCCCTCGCCCGCGCGGCAGAACGGAATCATATTCCGTTTGATTATAAGGTGACGTCATCGCCCGCCCGGCGGGCCTCAGGGGTGGTCCAACGGCGGGGTCGGCCGGACCTGGCGAACCCGTTCGCGATGCAGCAGGTACAGCCCCGAGGCGACGATGATGGCCGCGCCCAGCCAGGTCACCTGGTCGGGCAGCACGCCCCAGAACAGCAGGTCCCAACCGATCACCCAGACCAGCCCGGTGTATTCCAGCGGCGCGATCAGCGAGGCCTCGCCCAGCTGGAACGCCCGGGTCAGGGCGACCTGCCCGGCGGCGCCGGCCAGGCCCATGCCGGCAATGAGGCCCGCGTGGTCCAGCTGCAGCGGCTGCCAGTCCGGGATCGCGAGCAGGCCGGCGCCGATCGCCAGGATCACCAGGAACCACACCACCATCGACTGCGGGGTGTCGGTGCGGGTCAGCATGCTTACCGTGATCGCGGCAATGGCATAGGCAGTGGCGGCGATCAGGACCATCAGGCCCGGCACCGAGATGAAGCCGCCCACGCCCGGGCGCAGCACCACCAGCACCCCGACCAGGCCGATCCCGATGGCGATCCAGCGCCGCGGACCCACGTGTTCGCCCAGCAGGGGAACCGACAGCGCGGCGATCAGCAGCGGCGCGACGAAATAGATCGTGTACGCGGTGGACAGCGGCAGGCTGCGCAGGGCGTACACGAAGCAGCCGATCATCACCATGCCCAGCAGCCCGCGCAGCAGGTGCAGGCCCCAGCGCACCGGCACCAGCGAACGCGGGCCGGCCGTGGCCAGCACCCACACCAGCACGAACGGCAGCGAGGCGGCGCCGCGCAGGAAGGTCACCTGCAGGGTCGGGTAGCTGGACGAGAGCTGTTTCATGCCCGCGTCCATCAGCGAGAAGCAGGCGACCGCCATCAGCATCCAGGCGACGGCACGGGTTGGGGAGCGTTGCGTGTTCATGACCCATTATCGCCCTCCACGGCGGGCCGTCCATGCGGGGTTGGTTAGAATGGGGGCCTTCACCTGCTGGAGTTTCCCCATGCCCTCCTTTGACGTCGTTTCCGAAGTCGACATCCACGAACTGACCAACGCGGTCGACCAGGCCAACCGCGAGCTGTCCACACGCTTCGACTTCAAGGGCGTGGACGCAAAATTCGTGCTGGAGGACAGCGTGATCAGCCAGTCCGCCCCGAGCGACTTCCAGCTGCAGCAGATGACCGACATCCTGCGCCAGCGCCTGACCGCGCGGAAGATCGACGCGGCCTGCCTGGAGTTCGGCGATATCGAAACCAACCTGGCCGGCGCGCGCCAGAAGATCACCGTCAAACAAGGTATCGAGCAGAAGGTGGCCAAGAAGATCGCCGCAGCGATCAAGGAAGCCAAGCTCAAGGTCGACAGCCAGATCAACGGCGACAAGCTGCGCGTGACCGGCAAGAAGCGCGACGACCTGCAGGACGTGATGGCCCTGCTGAAAAAGGGGACGTTCGAGGTTCCCCTGCAGTTCGACAATTTCCGCGACTGACCCCCTGATGGCAGCCGGAAACTTCTGGCTTCCCGTCTGGACCATCCGGGTGACTGCAATCACGTGACAATCCGTAGCGCCGGCTGTTGGGCGGCGCTACCGGTCGACGCCCCCGCCACACGCCGCCCTACACGCCCGCCCGTACAATGCGAGCCCCAGCCAGCGACACCGCCCGCCATGAATGACGCTTCCCTCACTGCCACCCACGACCCCATCGCCGAGACCCGGAAATGGCTGGAGCAGATCGTCATCGGCCTGAACCTGTGCCCGTTCGCCAAAGCGGTGTACGTCAAGGACCAGGTGCGGTTCGTGCTCAGCGATGCGACCACGCCCGAAGCGCTGGTTGAAGAACTGGCCGAAGAGCTGATCCTGCTGCGCGATACCCCGGCCGAGCAGATCGACACCACGCTGATCGTGCACCCGGACGTGCTGACCGATTTCCTGGACTACAACGACTTCCTCGACAACGCCGATGCGGCGATCGAAGCACTGGATCTGCAGGGCATCCTGCAGGTGGCCAGCTTCCATCCGCAGTACCAGTTCGCCGGCGTGGCCCCGGATGACGTGAGCAACTACACCAACCGCGCGCCCTACCCCACCCTGCACCTGCTGCGCGAGGACAGTGTCGAGCGTGCGGTCGCCGCGTTCCCGGATCCGGACGTGATCGTGGAGCGCAACATCGAGACCCTGGACAAGCTCGGCATCGAAGGCTGGACGCGCCTGCTGGGCCGCAACGACATGCCCCCGTGTCACTGACGCCGCCGATCCTCGACTGGCCGGCGCAGCCGCTGCGTGATCGCGTGGTGGTGATCACCGGCGGTGCGCAGGGCGTTGGGCGCGGCATCGCGCAGTCGGTGCTGGGTGCCGGCGGCAGCGTGATGATCGCCGACTTGGATGCCGATGCCGGCAAGGCCTGCCTCAAGGAATGGGCGCTGCCCGAACGCGCGGCGTTCCAGCGCGCGGACGTGGCCAGCGAGCGCAGTGTGCAGGCGCTGATGAAGGCCACGCTGAAGCGCTTTGGCCGCATCGATGGCCTGGTCAACAATGCCGGCATCGCCAGTGCGCATGGCACGCCGCTGGCGGAGATGTCGCTGGCCGAATGGCAGCGTCGCCTGTCCAGCCTGCACGGCGCCTTCCTGTGCAGCAAGCATGCGCTGCCCGCGCTGCGCGAACAGGCGGCCGACACGCGTGGCGGCTCGATCATCAACATCGCTTCCACCCGCGCCTGGCAATCCGAGGCGGACAGCGAAGCCTATGCGGCGGCCAAGGGTGGGCTGGTGGCCTTCACCCACGCGTTGGCGATCAGCAACGGCCCGCAGGTACGCGTGAACAGCATCAGCCCCGGCTGGATCACCACCGACGCGTGGCAGGCACCGGCGCGGCGGCGCACGCCCAAGCTGTCGCGTCGCGATCATGCACAGCACGCGGTGGGCCGTGTCGGCCAACCCGACGACATCGGCGCGCTGGCGGTCTTCCTGCTGTCGGACCTGTCCGGCTTCATCACCGGGCAGGACCATGTCGTGGATGGCGGCATGAGCCGCACGATGATCTACGCGGAATAACCCACGTACCGTCCGATCACGCTGCGGGGTAGTGCCGGCCGCTGGCCGGCTCCTCATGACGCCGGCATCGCGCGGAGCCGGGTAGTGCCGGCCGCTGGCCGGCTCCTCATGACGCCGGCATCGCTTGGAGCCGGCCAGCGGCCGGCACTACGGGTTCATCCGGCATCGCTTGGAGCCGGCCAGCGGCCGGCACTACGGGATTCATCCGGCATCGCTTGGAGCCGGCCAGCGGCCGGCCCACCCGCGTTTACGCCATCCCGTTGTGCCGCAGCAACGCATCCACGTTCGGCGCGCGCCCGCGGAACGCGGCGAAATTCTCCGCTGCGCTGCGGCTGCCGCCCCGTGACAACACCTCGTCGCGGAACCGCCTGCCCGTCTCCGCCACCTGGTCCGGCGCTTCTTCAAACGCCGCATAGGCATCGGCGCTGAGCACTTCGGCCCACTTGTAGCTGTAATACCCTGCCGCGTAGCCACCCGAGAAGATGTGGCTGAACTGGTGCGGGAAGCGGTTCCACTCCGGCGGGCGATTGACCGCGACTTCGTCGCGCACGCGTTCCAGCAGCTGCAGCACGCTGTCCTGCACCGGATCGAAGCTGCTATGCAGCTGCATGTCGAACAGCGCGAATTCGAGCTGGCGCACGGTGAACATGCCGCTCTGGAAGTTGCGCGCGGCCAGCATGCGCTCGAACAGCGCGTGCGGCAGCGGTTCGCCGCTGTCCACGTGGGCGGTCATCGCCTGCACGCGGTCCCATTCCCAGCAGAAGTTCTCCATGAACTGGCTCGGCAGTTCCACCGCATCCCATTCCACGCCGTTGATGCCCGCCACGCCCAGCTCACCGATCCGCGTCAGCAGCTGGTGCAGGCCATGGCCCATTTCATGGAACAGCGTGGTGACTTCGTCGTGGCTGAAGGTGGACACCGTGCCATCGGCGCCCTTGCCGAAGTTGCACACCAGGTACACCAGCGGCGTCTGCACGCCCTGCGCGGTGTCGCGGCGGTTGCGGCAGTCGTCCATCCACGCGCCACCGCGCTTGCCTTCGCGCGCGTACAGGTCCAGATAGAACTGACCCACCAGCTGGCCCTGCGCATCGACCAGGCGGAAGAAGCGCACGTCCGGGTGCCATACCGGCGCCTGGTCGGGCTGCACCTGGAGGCCGTAAAGACCGTGGATGACGCTGAACAACCCTTCCAGCACCTTCGGTTCGGTGAAGTACTGCTTCACCTCCTGCTCGGAATAGCTGTAGCGCGCCTGCTTCAGCTTCTCCGCGGCGAACGCCAGGTCCCACGCATCCAGCGCCGGCAGGCCCAGTTCGTCGCGGGCGAAGGCCTCCAGCTCGGCACGGTCGCGCTGCGCGTACGGCTTGGCGCGTGCGGCCAGGTCGCGCAGGAAGCCAAGCACCTGCGGCGCGTCGTCGGCCATCTTGGTGGCGATGGAATACTCGGCGTAGCTGGGGAACCCCAGCAACGCGGCCAGTTCGGCGCGCAGTGCCAGGATGCGATCGATATGCGCGCTGTTGTCCAGCGCGGCATCGCCGAATTCGGAGGCGCGCAGCGCATTGGCGCGGTACAGCGTCTCGCGCAGCGGGCGGTGTTCGGCATAGGTCTGCACCGGCAGGTAGCACGGCATCTGCAGGGTCAGTTTCCAGCCCGGCAGCGCGTCCTTTTCCGCGGCGGCGCGGGCGGCGGCCACGACGTCATCCGGCAGGCCGGCCAGGTCACTGCGGTCTTCCACGTGCAGCGACCACGCGTCGGTGGCATCGAGCACGTTCTGCGAGAACGTCGCCGACAACGCCGAGAGTTCCTCGCGGATGGCGCTGTAGCGAGCCTTGCCCACCGCGTCCAGCTCGGCGCCGCCGAGGCGGAAATCACGCAGCGCGTTGTCCAGCACCTTGCGCCGTGCCGGTTCGTACTGCGCCGCTTCCGGCGTCGCGGCCAACGCGCGGTACTGCTCGAACAGGGCCAGGTTCTGGCCCAGCGCGCTGCCGAAACGGGTCACCTTGGGCAGGTTGGCGTTGTAGGCCTCGCGCAGCGCCGGCGTATTGACCACGCCCTGCAGGTGCCCCACCTGACCCCAGGCGCGCCAGAGGCGCTCGGTGGCGTCATCCAGCGGCTCGACGAACGTCGTCCAGCTGACCGGCTGCACGCTCTCGGCGGCCTTCACGGCAGCCTCGGCCTGGGCCAGCAGCGTGTCGATGGCCGGCCCGATGTGCGCCGGCTGGATCGCATCGAAACGGGGCAGACCGGAAAAATCGAGCAGGGGGTTGGTGGGGGTCACAGGCATCTCCAGACAGCGGGGCCGCCGCGGCGGCATCCCCCACCATATGGCACCGGCCCCGACCGCGCACAAGGCCCGGCCGCGGACCCGGTTCACGCCGTCAGTACAACGCCTCCAGCGAGGCCTCCGGCAGCACGGGCAGCCCCTGTCCGGCCACGGCGGCGGCAACCACCGCGTCGGCCTGCTCCACGTCGATGCCCTGCTTCGGGTACCACGCCGGGTTGTAGTAACTGTGCGCGTAGCGCTCGCCGCTGTCGCACAGGATGGTCACGATGGAGCCGCTGCGCCCGGCCTGGCGCATGCGCTCGGCCGCCTGCAGCACCCCGATGAAGTTGGTCCCCGTCGAGCCGCCCACGCGCCGCCCGAGCTGGCGGCTGACATGGCGCATCGCGGCCAGGCTCAGCGCGTCGGGCACCTTCACCATCGCATCCACGCTGGTCGGAATGAAGCTGGATTCCACGCGCGGCCGGCCAATGCCTTCCACCCGCGAGCCGCCTGCACAGGTCAGCTCGCGCCACGGCTCACCGGCCAGCGCGGCGCAGTACCCGTCGAAGAACACCGACACTTCCGGGTCCGCGCACAGGATGCGGGTGTCGTGCCGCCGATAGCTCACATAGCGGCCCAACGTGGCGGCGGTACCGCCGGTGCCGGGGCTGCACACGATCCATTCGGGCACCGGATGCGGCTCTTCGGCCATCTGCTTGAAGATCGACTCGGCGATGTTGTTGTTGGCCCGCCAGTCGGTGGCCCGCTCGGCGTAGGTGAACTGGTCCATGAAGTGGCCGCCGGTTTCCCGGGCCAGCTTCTCCGAATCGCAGTTCAGGTCGCAGGCGCGCTCGACCAGGTGGCAGCGGCCGCCATGGAACTCGATCGCGGCGATCTTCTCCGGCGACGTGGTGGCCGGCATCACGGCGATGAACGGCAGCCCCAGCAACCGCGCGAAATACGCTTCGGATACGGCGGTGGAGCCACTGGACGCCTCGATCACCGGCCGCCCCTCGCGCAACCAGCCATTGGCCAGCGCGTACAGGAACAGCGAGCGCGCCAGGCGGTGTTTCAGGCTGCCAGTGGGGTGGCTGGACTCGTCCTTGAAGTACAGCTCGATGCCGGGGTGGCCCGGCAGATCCATCGGAATGAGGTGGGTGTCGGCCGAGCGGTTGAAATCGGCTTCGATCTTGCGGATGGCGGCGGCCACCCATTCACGCTGCGACATGTCGGCGACGGCACGAGGAGATGCAGCATTCTACGTCGCATTGCGCCGGGCCCGCTAAAATGAACGGCCTTGCCGCCCCTTCCGGCCCCGTCACAGGATCCCCCATGAGCCTTGCCCCGCTTCAGTCCCCGCCCGGCGTTGCCGCCCAGCCGCCGGTCGAAACCACCGGTTTCGTCTTCAACCACACCATGCTGCGGGTCAAGGACGCCACCGCCTCGCTGGACTTCTACACCCGCGTGCTGGGCTTCCGCCTGCTCGACCAGCGCGACTTCCCGGACGCTCAGTTCAGCCTGTATTTTCTGGCGCTGCTGCCGGCCGGCACCCAGGTCCCGGACGCCGGCGATGCGCGCCGCGTGTGGATGGCGGGCCTTCCCGGCGTGCTGGAGCTGACCCACAACCACGGCACCGAAGCGCAGGAAGGGCGTGTCTACCACGACGGCAACCAGGACCCGCGCGGCTTCGGCCACATCTGCGTGTCGGTGCCGGACATCCAGGCCGCCTGCAAGCGCTTCGACGACCTGCAGGTGCCCTACCAGAAGCGCCTGGAAGACGGCCGCATGAAGCACCTGGCCTTCATCAAGGACCCGGATGGCTATTGGGTGGAGATCATCTCCAACACCCCGATCGCCTGATCCAGGGGGTAACGACCCATGGTCGTTACCTGCCGCTGCGGCGCGCCGCAACAATGTCTCTACCGGCCCGGTGGTATACCAGCGCTTCCCTCGAACGAAGGCGCCCGCATGGACACCATGGAACTGCACCGCGGCCGGCTGATCGACCACCTGCAACTGGTGGTGCGTGACCTGCCCGCCAGCCGCCGCTTCTACCAGGCCGTGTTCGATACCCTCGGCATCCCGATCGCCGGCGAAGGCGAGACGTATTTCTGGGCCGACGAGCTGTTCATCTCCACCGCCGACAGCGAAGCGGCCGCCGGCGAACTGACCGGCCGCCACCATCTGGCCTTCCAGGCCCGTGATCGTGCCACCGTCGATGCCTTCCACGCGGCCGCGCTCGCCGCCGGCGGCAAGGACAACGGTGCGCCCGGCGAACGGCCCTATCACCCGGGCTACTACGCCGCCTTCGCCATCGATCCGGACGGTAACAACATCGAGGTCGTCTACCACGGCCCGGCGACCTACAGCGCCGACTCGGTGAAAGTCACGTTCTGAGTACCGTCGTTACCCTGACGCGCCTTCGTAGAGCCACCCCCTGGGTGGCTGCATCCATGCCGGCACCCTGAACCCTTCAGCCACCACCCATGCCAGTCTCACAACGTGAGACTGCCCGCCCCTACCGTTTCCGCATGGAGACGATACGCAAACTGGCGATCCTGGCCGATGCCGCCAAGTACGATGCGTCCTGCGCCTCCAGTGGTGCGGGACGCCGCGATTCGCGCACGTCCGGCGGCATCGGCAGCACCGAGGGCGCCGGCATCTGCCACAGCTACACGCCCGATGGGCGGTGTGTGTCGTTGCTGAAGATCCTGCTCACCAACTTCTGCATCTACGACTGCGCCTACTGCGTGAACCGGGTATCGAGCAATGTGCCCCGCGCGCGCTTCAACGTGGCCGAAGTGGTGGCGCTCACCATGGACTTCTACAAGCGCAACTACATCGAAGGCCTGTTCCTCTCCAGCGGCATCATCCGCAATGCCGACTACACCATGGAGCAGATGGTGGAGGTGGCGCGGCAACTGCGCGAGCAACATCGCTTCTCCGGTTACATCCACCTCAAGACCATCCCCGAAGCGTCGCCGGAACTGCTGGCGGCGGCCGGTCGCTACGCGGACCGCCTGTCGATCAACATCGAGTTGCCCACCGAGGAAGGCCTGGCCAGCTTCGCGCCGG
This sequence comes from Stenotrophomonas sp. KH_036_B, assembly GCF_057839485.1. Lineage (NCBI taxonomy): Bacteria > Pseudomonadati > Pseudomonadota > Gammaproteobacteria > Lysobacterales > Lysobacteraceae > Stenotrophomonas > Stenotrophomonas sp. KH_036_B. Next base: position 3,788,701 of record NZ_CM174491.1, read on the forward strand.
AAAAATCGATGCCCTCGATCCGCGGCGCGATGGGCGAGCTGCGCTGGCGGATCGAGGAGGCCAAGGAAGCAAAGGCAGCCCGCACTGCCAGCTCGACCGCAGTTGCCCCGCCGGCACCAGACGTACCTACCAGGCGGCGCGCCCGTGCACCGCGCTTCGCCCCGGCCGGGCAGAGCACGCAGATGATCGTCGGTGCCGACGGCGCCAGCGACCAGCAGATACTCACCGCCGCCGACACGCTGTACGGCAACTACCGCATGCGCCGCGTCTACTATTCGGCGTTCAGCCCGATCCCCGACGCCAGCCGCCTGCTGCCGCTGCAGGCACCGCCGCTGGCGCGCGAGCACCGGCTGTACCAGGCCGACTGGCTGCTGCGCTTCTACGGCTACGGCGTGGAGGAAATCACCGATACCACGCAGGGCGGCATGCTCGACCTGGACATCGACCCGAAGATGGCCTGGGCGATCCGCCACCCCGAGCGCTTCCCGGTCGACCTCAACATTGCATCGAAGGAAATGCTGCTGCGCGTGCCGGGGCTGGGCGTGCGCAACGTCAAGCGCGTGCTGATGGCGCGCCGCCACGGGCGTCTGCGCGTGGCCGACGTGGCCCGGCTGCGCGCGCCGATGAGCAAGCTGCTGCCGTTCGTGCAGCTGGCCGACCATCACCCGCGGCGTGCGCTGGATGATCCGGCCGCGCTGCGTGCGCGGCTGGCCCCGCCACCGCGCCAGGCGTCGCTGTTCCCCGACGCGGCCACGCACTGAGATGACGCGCTGGAGTGTGCGGGTGGATCCGGCCTGGTCGCTGCAGGCATGGCGTGAGTGCGCGCGGTTGGGGCTGCGGCATCGCGTTGCGCCTGAGCAGCTCGACTGGTTGCAGGATGAGGAATCGTCGCTGCTGGACGCGCCGTCCCTGGCCGGCGCGCCGGGACCCGAAGATGCCGGTGCGACGATCGGCGTGCCCAAGGCCTTCGTCGACCTGGCCGCCACCTGCCTGTGCCATCGCGATCCGCAGCGGCTCTCGCTGTTGTACCGCATGCTGTGGCGCATCGCCGGCGGCGAGCGCGGGCTGCTCACCAATCCGGCCGATCCGGACGTGCTGCGCGCCATGGCGCTGGCCCAGGCCGTGCGCCGCGACAGTCACAAGATGAAGGCGTTCGTGCGCTTCCGCGAGGTGCCCGGCGAGGACGATGCGTTCATCGCCTGGTTCGAACCCGACCACCACATCGTGGACCGCGTTGCGCCGTTCTTCGCGCGCCGGTTCGCCGGCATGCGCTGGGCGATCCTGACCCCGTACCGAAGCGCAAGCTGGGACGGCCAGGCGCTGGCCTTCGGACCCGGTGCGACGCAGGCGGACGCCCCCGTGGAAGACGCGCGCGAGGAACTGTGGCGCACCTACTACGCCAACATCTTCAATCCGGCACGCCTCAACACGAAGATGATGCAGCAGGAGATGCCGGCCCGGTACTGGAAGCACCTGCCGGAAGCCACCCTGCTGCCTGCGCTGGTGCGCGACGCCGGTGACCGTGTGCAGGAGATGCACGACCGCGAGGCGCTGGCGCCACAGCGACGGATCCCCGCGCGGACCATCCCCCTGCGTGGCCCCGCCACCGCCACGGGCGATGCATTGGATGCACTGCGCGAAGCGGCCGCTGGCTGCCGCCGCTGCCCGCTGTGGGAACCCGCCACCCAGACCGTCTTCGGCGAAGGTCCACGCGATGCGCAGGTGATGCTGGTGGGCGAGCAGCCCGGCGACACCGAGGACCTGAGCGGCCACCCGTTTGTCGGCCCGGCCGGGCAGCTGTTGCACAGGGCGCTGGCGGAGCTGGGCATCGACCGCAGCACGTTCTACCTGACCAATGCGGTGAAGCACTTCCGCTACGAGCGGCGCGGGAAAAAACGCATCCATTCCAAGCCCCAGGTCACCCACATCAACGCCTGCCGCCCGTGGTTGATGGCCGAGATCGAGCAGGTCAGCCCCAAGGTGATCGTGTGCCTGGGTGCCAGCGCAGCGCGCGCCGTGTTTGGCGGCAGCTTCCACCTGGGCCGGGACCGCGGCCAGTGGCATACGCTGGAAGATGGCACGCGCGGGCTCGCCACCGTGCATCCGTCGTGGGTGCTGCGGCAGCCGACGGGGGCTGCGCAGGAGGATGCGTATCGCGTATTGCTGGCGGACCTGTCGATGTTGGCGGATCGTTCGAGCAGCGACACTCAACACGGTGTCACGTAGGGCAGAGACATCCGTCACTGCCGTTCGCGACACCCGTTCGCCGCGCCTCTGAAGCGTGGGAGGAGTGAATCAAGGCTGCAGATGTGCGGAATTTTCAGGCGTTTCCATCGCCTTGGACGTTGGCCTGCCGCGCTGCGCACCGGGAGAGCGGCCGTAGATGACGGGACAGGGGGTATGCTCTACGCATGGTCACTCCAACGTCCAGAAAGCAGCCACCCGCCGCCAAAGCGCTGGCAACCCGGCGCGTCCCGATGACAGCCGGAGAGTTGCTCACCTTGAGCGATGAGGAACGGATCCGCAGGATGTACGACATGACGCCGGAAGAAGCGGAGGCGATCATGCGCAAGTCTGGAATATTGACTGCTTCTGGCAAATTGAAGCGCTGTTACAGATGAACGATGGACGGGCGTGGAGGCGGACCAGGCGTCCGCTCCACGCCGTGGCGGTGGTTTCAGTGCGCCGCCATGTAGATGTCCTGCAGCACTGCCTTCTCAAGCTCCAGCTCGCTGAGCAGGTTCTTGACGATGTCGCCCAGGCTCAGGATGCCGACCAGCGTGTTGCCTTCGGTCACCATCAGGTGACGGTGGCGCGAGTACGTCATCAGCGCCATGGCCTGCTTGAGCGTGGCCTCCGGCGAAATGCCTTCCAGGCCGGCCGAGGGCAGCGTGGAAATGACCCGCCTGCCTGCCTGCGGACCGTCATCGGCGAGACTGCGCACGATGTCCTTTTCCGAAATGATCCTGACCGGTGCATCGTCCTTCATCACCACAAGGGCGGCGATCTTGTGCGCGCTCATCTTGTGTGCGGCGGCGCCGATGGTGTCTTCCACATCGATGGTGACGATGGCTTCTTTCTTGGTTTGCAGCAATTCACGAACGTTCATTCTTGTTTCCTGTTACAGGCTACTGAATTCGAGAGGTGACGCGCCTGGGACCGGTTGTCGCACCCACCGGCCCTCACCCCGAGAATGGCACTGTGACTAAAACCGTCGCTGAATGTCGCTGCGGCCCCCTACTAAAGTTTTCCGAACGCCTGAAACGGCAAAGGGCGGCCGGTGAGCAGCGGACTAACAGTCCGCTCTACCGGGGGGTTGGGGTGGCCGGTTACTCCCCTTCCCGCCCGGCCAGGGTCATCACCCACCCGGGCACCCTCGGTTCGTCGGCGTAGAAGGACTTCGGCGCCTTCCCGGCCATGGCCCAGCGCTGGATCCAGCTGATCCCGCTGCCGCCGTTGTAACCGTCGGCGCGTTGATAGGCCGGGTCCTGCAGGGCCGTGTCCAGGGAGATGAAGCGGTAACCGCGCCGGCGCGTCGCGGCCACCAGCTCTTCCACGCAATCGGCAGTGAGCGCATTGGCATGGATCAGCCAGACCTGCGCGGGCAACCGGCCCAGCAGTTGCTGCGAGCGCTGCTCGTAGTAGTCCAGCTTGGTCAGCATGTACGGCACGTAGCCACGGCGAAGCTGGCGCAGGCGGGCATCCCGCGTGGCCGGATCGGTCTCGGTTTCACGTACATGGTCGTACGCGAATGCCCATATCCACTCGCTGTTGTCGATGGTAACCGGCGCAATCCGATATCCGTGCTGCGCCAGGAATACGCCAAGCGCGGCACGCTTTTCCGGGGTCTGGCCCGCATGCAGGTACGGATGGCGGAACCAGCGCGGTGCCTGTCCGGTTTCGGCGAGCAGCGGGCGCAAGGTGGCTTCACCGCGCAGGATGTCCTGCTCGTACGCCTCCAGCGTCATCGCATGCAGATCGACATGGCCGAAGGTGTGGTTGCCCAGCTCGAAACCGGCATCGCGCCAGTCACGCAGCATCTGCACCCGGGCAGGTTGCACCTGGCCATCGACCTCGAGTTTGGCCTCGTTGACGAAACCCACGACCGGCACGTCGGCCTGCTTCAGGGCAGCCATCAACTGTGCGTGCCGGACAGCAAGCTCGGGCTCGGCGCGTTCATCCAGCCGCTGCCAGGGCAGGTCGTCGATGGTCAGCGCGATGCGCCGGTCCGGCGCGGCCGCGTGTGCGACGCCCGCAAGGCACAGCAGCGCCAGCACGCCGCTGCGGAGAAATCCAATGCGCATAGGGTGCTCCCGTTGTGGCAGCGGACTAACAGTCCGCTCTACTCGTGCTGGTAGCGGACTAACAGTCCGCTCTACTCGTGCTGGCAGCGGACTCACCGTCCGCTCTACTCGACCGTGACGCTCTTGGCCAGGTTGCGCGGCTTGTCCACGTCGGTGCCGCGGGCCAGCGCGGTGTGGTACGCCAGCAGCTGCACTGGGATGGTGTGGACCACCGGGCTGAGCACGCCGGCATGGCGCGGCGTGCGGATCACGTGCACGCCTTCGGATTCGACGAAGTTGCTGTCCTGGTCGGCGAACACGAACAGCTCCCCGCCTCTCGCGCGTACTTCCTGCATGTTGGATTTGACCTTCTCCAGCAGGCTGTCGTTCGGCGCGATCACCACCACCGGCATGTCTTCGTCCACCAGCGCCAGCGGGCCGTGCTTGAGTTCGCCGGCCGGGTAGGCCTCGGCGTGGATGTAGGTGATTTCCTTGAGCTTGAGCGCGCCTTCCAGCGCGATCGGATAGTGCAGGCCACGGCCCAGGAACAGCGCACTGTTCTTGCGCGCGAAACGCTCGGCCCACGCGGCGATCTGCGGTTCCATGTTCAGCGCATGCTGCACGCTGCCGGGCAGGAAGCGCAGCTGCTCCAGGTAGTCCGCTTCCTGCGCCGCGTCGATGCGGCCGCGCAGCTTGCCCAGCACCATGGTCAGCTGGAACAACGCGGCCAGCTGGGTGGTGAAGGCCTTGGTCGAGGCCACGCCGATCTCGGCGCCGGCACGGGTGTAGCAGACCAGCTCGCTGGCGCGCGGGATGGCACTTTCCGGCACGTTGCAGATCGACAGCGTATGCAGGTGGCCCAGCGACTTGGCGTACTTCAGCGCCTCCATCGTATCCAGCGTTTCACCGGACTGGGAAATGGTGACGATCAGGTGCTTGGGATTGGCATACGCGGCGCGGTAGCGGTACTCGCTGGCGATTTCCACGCTGCACGGCAGGCCGGCAATGGCCTCGATCCAATAGCGCGCGGTCAGGCCCGAGTAGTAGCTGGTGCCGCAGGCGAGGATCTGCACGCCTTCAATGCCCGACAGCACGGCGTCGGCGTTCTTGCCGAACAGCTCGGCCGGGAAACCACCGGCGTCGATCGCCGCTTCGATGGTGTCACCCAGCGCGCGCGGCTGCTCGTGGATTTCCTTCTGCATGAAGTGGCGATACGGGCCCAGCTCCAGCGAGGCCAGCGACACATCCGACTGGTGCACGCCGCGATCGACCGGCTGGTTGTGCTCATCGAACACCTGCACGCCATCGCAACGGATGTCGGCCGTGTCGCCCTCTTCCAGGAAGATCACGTTGCGGGTGGCCGAGATCACCGCAGAGACGTCCGAGGCGACGAAGTTCTCGCCCTCGCCCAGGCCGACCAGCAGCGGGCAGCCCATGCGTGCGCAGACGAAATGGTCCGGCTCGGCACGGCTCATCACCGCCAGTGCGTAGGCACCGGTCAGCTCCTTGACCGTGCGCTGCAACGCCGAGAGCAGGCTGTCGCCGTGCTTGAGGTTGTGGTGCATCAGGTGCGCGATGACTTCGGTATCGGTCTGCGACTCGAACACGTAGCCCAGCCCGCGCAGGCGCTCACGCTGCTCCTCGTGATTCTCGATGATGCCGTTGTGCACCAGCGCCACGCCGTGGCTGATGTGCGGGTGGGCATTGGCCTCGGTGACGCCGCCATGGGTAGCCCAGCGCGTGTGGCCGATGCCCAGGGTGGCATCGAAGCCTTCGGCCAGCGCGGCCTTCTCCATCTCGGCTACCCGGCCGGTGCGGCGCACGCGGCGCACGTCGGCCTGCGCTTGGGTCTGGTCCAGCACCGCGATACCGGACGAATCGTAGCCGCGGTATTCCAGGCGCTTCAGTCCTTCGATCAGTACCGGCACCACATCGCGATTCGCGATCGCTCCCACAATCCCGCACATAGATTCAGATCCCTGCTGTCGAAGCCGCATTCTAGCGTGGGCGCCCGGACGGCTTGGCCGCTGTCCGCTTAACAAAAGTGTCCGGCGGGGTGTCCGCGGACACCCGGACAACCGGAACGCCCGTGCAAGTCATTGTTTTAAAAGGCATCGAAGTTGGCACGCGGTGTGCTTGGTATACCGCAACCCAACCGCGAACGAGCCCGATGATCCGCGACACTTCCGCACAGGACCAGACCCTCTCCACCCCGTCCACGGCGGCGCCGTGGAAGCGCTGGCTGTGGCCGGGCATCGCCGCACTGGTGGTGCTGCTGGCCATCGGCTTCGCTGCCCGGGCCTGGCTGGGTGCCAGCCGTTCGTTCGACAGCGCGCGGGTGCGCATCGCCGAGGTCAAGCAGGGTGATCTGGTCCGCGACCTTGCCGCCGATGGCCGGGTGATCGCTGCCAACAGCCCCATCCTGTACGCGATCTCGGCCGGCACGGTTGACCTGAAGGTAGTGGCCGGCGACGTGGTCAAGAAGGGCCAGGAGCTGGCGGTGATCGACAGCCCGGAGCTGCGCAGCAAGCTGGCCCAGGAACAGTCCACCCTGGCCGGCTTGGAAGCCGAAGCCAGCCGCGCCGTGCTCGATGCCACCCTGGCCCGCGCCAAGGCACGCAAGGACACCGACCAGGCCAGCATCGAGCGGCAAGCCGCCGAGCGTGACCTGCAGCGCTACCAGCGCGGGTATGACGGCGGCGCGGTCCCGCAGATCGACCTGGCCAAGGCCAACGACAGCCTGAAGAAGGCCGACATCTCGCTGGCCAACGCGCAGACCGACGCCCGCCTGCAGGGCCAGGGCGCGGACCTGGATGCGCGCAACAAGCGCCTGCTGGCCGACCGCCAGCGTGCGGTGGTGGACGAGGTGAAGCGCCAGGTGGACGCGCTGACCCTGCGCGCGCCGTTCGACGGCCAGGTCGGCCAGGTACAGGCCACCCAGCACACGCAGGTCGCCGCCAACGCCCCGATCCTGGGCGTGGTCGACCTGTCGCGCTTCGAGATCGAAATCAAGGTGCCGGAGAGCTTCGCCCGCGACCTGTCGATCGGCATCCCGGCCCAGCTCACCAGCGGCAGCGGCCAGCCCTTCCCGGGCGAGATCAGCGCCGTGTCGCCCGAAGTGGTGGCTGGCGAGGTCAACGCCCGCATCCGCTTCACCGACAAGCAGCCGCAGGGTCTGCGCCAGAGCCAGCGCATGCAGTCGCGCGTGGTGCTGGACACCCGCCGCAACGTGATCAAGGTCGAGCGTGGCCCGTTCGTCGAACAGGGCAATGGCCAGGCCTACGTCATGGATGGCGACACCGCCATCCGTCGCCCGGTGCGGCTCGGCGTAAGCAGCCTCGGCGAAGTGGAAATCCTCTCCGGCCTGCGCCCGGGCGACCGCGTGGTCGTCTCCGGCGCCGAGCTATTCGGCGACGCCGACACCGTCTCCCTCAACTGATCACCCTCACCACATCAACCAAGGAAACAGCCATGCTCGAGATGCGCTCGGTCGCCAAAGTATTCCGCACCGAACAGGTGGAAACCCATGCCCTGCGTTCGCTGGACCTGCATGTCCGCGAGGGTGAATTCGTTGCGGTGACCGGCCCGTCCGGTTCGGGCAAGACCACCTTCCTCAATATCGCCGGCCTGCTGGAAACTTTCACCAGCGGCACCTACCTGCTCGATGGGCAGGACGTGAGCAAGCTGGGCGACGACGCCCGCAGCCGCCTGCGCAACCAGAAGATCGGCTTCATCTTCCAGGGCTTCAACCTGATCTCCGACCTCAACCTGTTCGACAACGTCGATGTGCCGCTGCGCTACCGCGGCATGCCGGCCAGCGAGCGCAAGCAGCGTATCGAGCGTGCGCTGGGCCAGGTTGGGCTGGGCTCGCGCATGAAGCATTACCCGTCCGAGCTGTCGGGCGGCCAGCAGCAGCGCGCGGCCATCGCGCGTGCGTTGGCCGGCAGCCCGCGCCTGCTGCTGGCCGATGAACCGACCGGCAACCTGGACAGCCAGATGGCCCGCGGCGTGATGGAGCTGCTGGAGGAGATCAATGCCGCCGGCACCACCATCGTCATGGTGACCCATGATCCGGAACTGGCCGCACGCGCGCAGCGCAACGTGCACATCGTCGATGGCCAGGCCACCGATCTGGTGCGCGAGCCGGTGCTGGCCACCCCGCGCGTTGCCATCGCCACGCTCAACGACTGAGGCCGCCAGCATGCTCGCCTACTATTTCCGACTGGCCCTGCGCAGCTTCCGGCGCAACAAGGTGCTGACCGCGCTGATGGTGATCGCCATCGCGCTGGGCATCGGCGCCTCCATGACCACCCTGACCGTGTTCCATGTGCTGTCGGGTGATCCGATTCCGCAGAAGAGCGATCGCCTGTTCACCGTGCAGGTCGACCCGCGCCCGATGATCGGCTACCAGCCCAGCGAAGAACCCGAGGAGCAGGTCACCCGTTTCGACGGCGAAACGCTGCTGCGTGAGAAGAAGGCCAGGCACCAGGTGCTGATGACCGGCGGCGGCGTCACCCTGGAACCGGACAGCAGCACGCTGCGCCCGTTCACCACCGACGCGCGCTACACCTCCACCGACTTCTTCGCCATGTTCGACACCCCGTTCCTGTATGGCCAGGGCTGGAAGGCCGACCAGGACGAAGGCCGTGGCCGCGTGGCGGTGATCTCCAAGGCGCTCAACGAGAAGCTGTTCAACGGCCAGAACAGCGTGGGCAAGCCGCTGCGCATGGATGGGCATACCTTCAACATCGTCGGCGTGCTCGACGCGTGGAATCCCAACCCGCACTTCTACGACCTGGAAACCGGCCGCTACGGCGACAGCGAAGACGTCTACGTGCCGGTATTCACCGCGCTGGACCTCAAGTTCGGCCGCAGCGGCAACATGAACTGCTGGGACAACGCCAACGGCGAAGAGACCGCACTCAACGCACCGTGCGTGTGGATGCAGTACTGGGTGGAACTGGCCTCGCCGGCCGACGCCGCTGACTACCGTGCGTACCTGGAAAACTATTCGGCGCAGCAGAAAGCCGCGGGCCGTTTCCAGCGGCCGCCGAACGTCCGCCTGCGCAACGTGATGGAGTGGCTCGACTTCAAGCAGGTGGTTCCCAGCGATGTGCGCCTGCAGTTGTGGCTGGCGCTGGGCTTCCTGGCGGTGTGCCTGATCAACACGGTGGGCCTGCTGCTGGCCAAGTTCCTGCGCCGCAGCGGCGAAATCGGCGTGCGCCGTGCCTTGGGCGCCAGCCGCGGGCAGATCTTCCTGCAGTCGCTGGTGGAAGCCGGCACCGTCGGCCTGGCGGGCGGCGTGCTGGGGCTCGGACTGGCCCTGCTGGGCCTGTATGCCGTGCGCCAGCAACCCGTGGACTACGCCAAGCTGGCCACGCTGGACGGCAAGATGCTGCTGCTCACCTTCGGCCTGACCCTGGCCGCCAGCCTGTTGGCCGGTTTCCTGCCAGCGCTGCGCGCCATGCAGGTCACGCCCGCCATCCAACTCAAAACGCAGTAAGGCTCCGGAGCACATCATGGATATCCGACCCATCCTGACCACGCTGCGCCGGCACAAGACCGCCGCCGCCCTCATCGTGCTGGAAATCGCCCTCACCTGCGCGATCGTCTGCAACGCGCTGTTCCTGATCGGCCAACGCCTGGAGACCATCAACCAGCCCAGCGGCATTGCCGAGCAGGAGCTGCTGGAAGTGCGCCTGGGCGGTATCGGCAACCAGGTCAATGCCACCGCGCGCACCCGTGAGGACCTGGCCGCGCTGCGGTCCATCCCCGGGGTGAAGAATGCGGTGCCGATCAACCAGCTGCCGTTCCGGCGAAACTCGTGGAACACCAGCCTGTCGCTGATCCCCGACCAGGAGCGCCCGAACTTCAACGCCGCGCAGTACTTCGCCAGCGAAGGCACGCTGGATACGATGGGGCTGCAGCTGATTGCCGGCCGCGATTTCGAAGGCGACGAGTTCGCCAACCTGGAGGACGTGGAGAAGGACGCGACCGTCGAGCAGCGCGGCTCGGCGGTGATCCTGAGCAGCAAGGCGGCCACCAAGCTGTTCCCCGATGGCCAGGCCGTGGGCAAGACCATCTACACCGGGCGCATGCCGCTGCGCATCGTCGGCGTGGTGAAGGAACTGGCGCGTCCGGTCACGGTGGAGGCCGACACCGGCTACTCGATGATTCTGCCGGTGCGGGTGAACTACGACATGGGCCTGTACCTGATCCGGGTGACCGACGCTGCGCGGCGCCAGGAAGTGCTCGCGGCGGCCGTGGCGGCGCTGGAGAAGGTGGACACCAACCGCATGGTGCGCGGCAAGCTCACGTACGAGGAACAGCGCGCCAAGTACTTCCAGAACGACCGCGCCATGGTCGGCCTGCTGATCACCGTGTGCGTGGCCCTGCTGGTGGTCACCGCACTGGGCATCGTCGGCCTGGCCAGCTTCTGGGTGCAGCAGCGGACCAAGCAGATCGGCATCCGCCGCGCGCTGGGCGCCACCCGTGGCCAGATCCTGCGCTACTTCCAGACGGAGAACTTCCTGCTGGCCACCGTGGGCATCGTGCTCGGCATGCTGCTCGCGTACTCGATCAACCTGTGGCTGATGGGTGCCTACGAGTTGCCGCGCATGCCGATCAGTTACCTGCCCATCGGCGCGGTGCTGCTCTGGCTGCTGGGCCAGATCGCGGTGTTCGGTCCTGCCCACCGTGCCGCGGCGGTGCCGCCGGCCGTCGCCACGCGGAGCGCCTGACATGATCCCCTCCCGGATCCGCCTGGCGTTGGCCGTGATGCTGCTGGTGAGCACCACAGCGTGCGCCGAGAGCACGCGCAGCGAGTCCTCGCGCATGGACTGGCGGCAGGACGGCGCGCGCCTGACCATCGAGTCCGCACAGGGCGTGGTCAGCATCACCGCCGCATCGCCGGCCAGCCGCTTCGGCGTGCAGGCCGGCGACCAGGTGCTGCGCGTGGATGGCGTTGCCGTACAGAAGGTGGGCGCCCTGACCGACGCACTCGGGGCCAGCGACAAGGCCACGGTGCCGGTCACGGTGCGCCGCGCCGGCCGCGACCAGGTGCTCAGCGTGCCCACCGCTGCATGGCGGGCGCTGCGCCCTCCGCCGGCGCCGCGCCCGCCGTCGCCCCCCTCGCCGCCGGACCGTCCGTAAGCCGCGTCCCGGGCCCACCCTGCCGGTGGGCCCGGCGCTCGGGTACTCTCTGCCTACTTTCCGGTCCTTTGTTGCCGCATGCCTTCGATCCTGATCATTGACGACAACGCCAGCGTAGGTACCGCGCTGGAAGTGCTGTTCTCGCTGCACGACATCGAGGCCGTGCACGCGCTGTCGCCGGAGGCCGGCCTGGCCCTGCTTGCGGAGCAGCCCATCGACCTGGTCATCCAGGACATGAACTTCACCGAGGACACCACCTCCGGCGAAGAGGGCGAGGCGCTGTTCCAGCAGATCCGCGCCCGCCACCCCGACCTGCCGGTGATCCTGCTCACCGCCTGGACGCACCTGAGCAGTGCGGTGGACCTGGTCAAGGCGGGTGCGGCCGATTACCTGGCCAAGCCCTGGGACGACCGCAAGCTGCTGACCACGGTGAACAACCTGCTGGAGCTGTCCGAGACCCGTCGCGAGCTGGACCGCCGCCGGGACCGCGAGCAGCGCGACCGCACCGCACTGGAAGCTCGCTACGACCTGCGCGGTGCGGTGGTGGCCGACCCGGCCAGCGAGCGCGTGGTGAATCTGGCCTGCCAGGTGGCGCGCTCCGAACTGCCGGTGCTCATCACCGGACCCAACGGTGCCGGCAAGGAGAAGATCGCCGAGATCATCCAGGCCAATTCGCTGGTCGCCAGGGGCGCATTCGTCGCGCTCAACTGTGGTGCCATTCCTGCCGAGCTGATCGAGGCCGAGTTGTTCGGCAGTGAAGCCGGCGCGTACACCGGCGCCAACAAGGCACGCGAAGGCAAGTTCGAGGCGGCCGACGGCGGCACGCTGTTCCTGGACGAGATCGGCAACCTGTCGCTGGGCGGCCAGATGAAGCTGCTGCGCGTGCTCGAGACCGGGCGCTTCGAACGCCTGGGCTCCAACCGCGAACGCCAGGTCAAGGTGCGCGTGATCAGCGCGACCAACGCCGACCTGCCGGCGATGATCCGCGATGGCCTGTTCCGCGAGGACCTGTATTACCGCCTCAATACGGTGGAGCTGGCGCTGCCGCCGCTGGCCGAGCGGCCCGGCGACATCCTGCCGCTGGCCGAACGTTTTCTCGGCGACGGCAAGCCCTTGTCGAACGCCGCTGCCACCGCGCTGCAGCGACACAGCTGGCCGGGCAACGTGCGCGAACTGCGCAACGTGATCCAGCGCGCCGGGCTGCTCGCACAGGGCGCACGCATCGAGGCCAGCGACCTGAACCTGCCGCGCGCAGCGGCCCCGCGCGTGGCCACGCCTGGCGTCGATCCGGACCGCAGCCGCATCGAATCGGCGTTGTCGCACAGCCACGGCATCATTGCCCAGGCGGCGGCGGAACTGGGCCTCAGTCGCCAGGCGCTGTACCGCCGCATGGACCGTTACGGCATTCCGCGCGAATGAAGCGCACCTCGTTCACCTTCCGCCTGTTCGTGCGCCTGCTGCCGGTGCTGGCACTGGCGGCGGCCGGACCGTGGCTGCTGGCCTTCTGGCTGGACCATGGCTGGCTGGTGACGCTGGTCTCCAGCGTGGGCCTGCTGCTGCTGATGTGGTGGACCCTGCGCCGCGCCACGGCGCCGGTGCGTTCGCTGCTGCGTGCGCTGTCGGGCACCACCAGCAGCTACCGCGACGGCGAATACAACTTCAGCGTGTACTGGCCGGGCAACGACGAACTGGGCGACCTGGTCAAGGCGCACCGCGAGCTGGGCGACGTATTGCGTGAACAGCGCCAGGGCCTGGTCCAGCGCGAGCTGCTGCTCGACACCATGGTGCAGAACACGCCGGTATCGATGCTGCTGCTGGCCAATGGCGGCGATGGCATCCAGCGCGTGGTGTTCTCCAACCTGGCCGCGCGCAAGCTGCTGCACAACGGCTGGAAGCTGGAAGGCCAGCCCATGCAGAACGTGCTGGAGACCATGCCGGTGGAGCTGCGCGATGCCATCGAACGCGGCGGCGACAGCCTGTTCGCGGTACGCGGCCCGGGCGATGAAGCCGAGGATGGTGATGACGACGACGAGCAGGTGTACCACCTGTCGCGGCGCAACTTCCACCTCAATGGCCGTCCGCATGACCTGCTGCTGATCCGCCTGCTCACCGCCGAGCTGCGCCGCCAGGAAGTGCAGACCTGGAAGAAGGTGATCCGGGTGATCAGCCACGAACTGAACAACTCGCTGGCCCCGATCGCCTCGCTGGCGCATTCCGGTGGCGAGCTGGTGAGGCGCGACAAGACCGAACGCCTCGAGGAAGTCTTCGCCACCATCGAGGAGCGCGCGCGCCACCTGGAAGGCTTCATCCGTGGCTATGCGCGCTTCGCCAAGCTGCCGCAGCCGCAGTTGCAGAACGTGCAGTGGCGCCAGTTCCTGGCCGGCCTGCAGTTGCAGATTCCGTTCCGCATGGCTGACATCCCTGACGACCTGTACGGGCGCGTGGATATTGCCCAGCTCGGCCAGGCGCTGTTGAACCTGCTCAAGAACGCGCATGAGGCGTGCGCCGACGCCGACCCGCCCAACGAGGACGTCGAGCTGCGCCTGACCCGCCTGCCGCAGTGGTTGCGGGTGGAGGTGCTGGATCGTGGCAAGGGCATGAACGAGGCGGTGCTGCAGAACGCGTTGATGCCGTTCTATTCCACCAAGCGCAACGGCACCGGGCTGGGCCTGGCGTTGACCCGCGAAATCGTGGAGGCGCATGGGGGCCGCGTGTCGCTGCAGAACCGCCGCGAAGGCGGGTTGTGCGTGGCCATTTTCCTGCCGGCGTGATGCGTACCCACCAACGGTGGGTACCTGCCGATTGCGCGGCGTGCCCACCAACGGTGGGTTCCTGCCACGGCGGCAGGTGACGACCGGTGGTCGTCACCCGTCATCGTTTTACCGGGCGCTTCCAGCCGTCGATGGTCTCCTGGCGCACGCGCGCGAGGGTCAACTTGCCTTCCGGCGCGGTGCGCGTGATCACCGACCCGGCCGCGATGGTGGCGCCTTCACCGATCGTCAGCGGGGCCACCAGCGAGCTGTTGGAGCCGATGAACGCGTTGTCGCCGATGGTGGTCTGCGACTTGTTCACCCCGTCGTAGTTGCAGGTGATGGTGCCCGCGCCGATGTTGACCTTGCTGCCGATCACCGCGTCGCCCAGGTAGGTGAGGTGGTTGGCCTTGCTGCCGGCGCCCAGGCGCACCTTCTTGGTCTCGACGAAGTTGCCCACGTGCGAGCCCTCCGCCAGCACCGTGCCCGGACGCAGGCGCGAGAACGGGCCGATGTCGGCCGCGCCTTCGCTGACCACGCCTTCCAGGTCGCAGTGCGGCTTGACCACGGTACCGGCGGCCAGCGTGACGTCCTTGAGCCGGGTGAACGGCCCGATGCTGACCCCGTCGCCCAGTTCGACCCTGCCTTCGAGGATCACATTGACGTCGATCTGCACGTCGCGCCCCACCGTGACCGTGCCCCGGATATCCAGCCGCGCCGGATCGATCACGCGTGCGCCCTGCGCGCACAGCGCGCGCACTTCGCGCAGCTGCCAGGCCCGCTCCAGCTGCGAGAGCTGCCAGGGATCGTTGGCCCCTTCCGCCTCCTGGGCGTCCTCCACGAAGGCCATGTCGGCCGGGGTGTAGTCCGCCGCGGCCGACGCGAACACGTCGGTCAGGTAGTACTCGCCCTGCGCATTGCTGTTGGACAGCTGCGACAGCCACGTACGCAACGCGGTCGACTCGGCGGTGATGATGCCGGTGTTGATGGTGCGGATGGCCAGCTGCTCATCGCTCGCATCCTTCTGCTCGACGATGGCGGCGACCTTGCCTTCGGCATTGCGCACGATGCGGCCGTAGCCGGTCGGGTTGAGCATGTCGGCCACCAGCACCGCCAGCCGACCCTGCTGGGACAGCAGGTGGCGCAGCGTGTCGGCGCGGATCAGCGGCACGTCGCCGTACAGGACCAGCACGGTGGCGGCGTCGGGCACCTGCGGCATGGCCTGCTGTACCGCGTGGCCGGTGCCCAGCTGCTGGCTCTGTTCGGCCCACTGCAGGTCCGGCTGGTCGGCGAACGCCGTGCGCACCGCCTCGCCACCGTGGCCGTACACCACATGGATCGCGTCAGGCTGGAGCTGGCGCGCGGTGTCGATCACATGCGCGAGCATCGGCCGCCCGGCGATCGGCTGCAGCACCTTGGGCAGGGCGGACTTCATGCGCTTTCCAGCGCCGGCGGCGAGGATGATGACGTGCAGGGCTTGGGTCATGGACAGAGGCGTGATCGACGGGTGTGGCTGCGATTCTATGACGCGCGCGGTCAACGTGCTGCCAATGCACGGCACCGGCCGGAAACAACAACGCCGGCACTGGGCCGGCGTCGTCGAGTATTACGGGCGCTCCCCTCAGTGCTTGAGGGTCTTGCGCAGGCGCTCCAGCGCCTGCAGCTGCACCACTGCCTCGGCCAGCTTCTGCTGGGCCTCGGCCACTTCCATCGCCTCACCGCGGTTGGCGAGGATGCGCTCGGCTTCTTCCTTGGCCTTGCGGACCGAGGCTTCGTCGATGTCCTGCGCGCGGATGGCGGTGTCGGCCAGCACGGTCACGACCTGCGGCTGCACCTCGAGGATGCCGCCGGAGATGGCGAAGTCCAGCTGCTCGCCCGTCTGCAGGGTGACCACCACCTTGCCCGGCTTGAGCCGGGTGATCAGCGGGGCATGCTTGGGCGCGATGCCCAGTTCGCCAAGCTCACCCGTGGCCACGACCAGAGTCGCTTCACCACGGAAGATTTCCTGCTCGGCGCTGACGATGTCGCAACGGATGGTGCTCATGATCAGGCCTTCTCAGCCATCTTCTTGGCCTTCTCGACCGCTTCTTCGATGCTGCCGACCATGTAGAACGCCTGCTCCGGCAGGTGGTCGTACTCGCCATCGACGATGGCCTTGAAGCCACGGATGGTGTCCTTCAGCGACACGTACTTGCCCGGCGAGCCGGTGAACACTTCGGCCACGTGGAACGGCTGGCTGAAGAAACGCTCGATCTTGCGGGCGCGGGTCACGGCCTGCTTGTCTTCTTCGGACAGTTCGTCCATGCCCAGGATGGCGATGATGTCCTTCAGTTCCTTGTACTTCTGCAGGGTCTGCTGGACACGCTGGGCGGTGTCGTAATGCTCGTGGCCGATGACCAGCGGGTCCATCTGGCGGCTGGTCGAATCCAGCGGATCCACCGCCGGGTAGATACCCAGCGAGGCGATCGAACGCGACAGGGTCACGGTCGAATCCAGGTGGGCGAAGGTGGTCGCCGGCGACGGATCGGTCAAGTCATCGGCCGGCACGTAGACGGCCTGGATCGAGGTGATCGAGCCGTTCTTGGTCGAGGTGATGCGCTCCTGCAGGACGCCCATTTCCTCGGCCAGGGTCGGCTGGTAGCCCACCGCGGACGGCATGCGACCCAGCAGTGCCGACACTTCGGTACCGGCCAGGGTGTAACGGTAGATGTTGTCGACGAACAGCAGCACGTCCTTGCCCTTGCCGTTCTCGTCCTTCTCGTCGCGGAAGTATTCGGCCATGGTCAGGCCGGTCAGCGCGACGCGCAGGCGGTTGCCCGGCGGCTCGTTCATCTGGCCGTACACCATCGCGACCTTGTCCAGGACGTTGGAGTCCTTCATCTCGTGGTAGAAGTCGTTGCCCTCACGGGTACGCTCACCCACGCCGGCGAACACGGACAGGCCGCTGTGCGCCTTGGCGATGTTGTTGATCAGTTCCATCATGTTGACGGTCTTGCCGACGCCGGCGCCGCCGAACAGGCCGACCTTGCCGCCCTTGGCGAACGGGCACATCAGGTCGATGACCTTGATGCCGGTTTCCAGCAGTTCGGTGGCCGGGGACTGGTCTTCGTACGACGGGGCGCCACGGTGGATTTCCCACGTGTCGCTGGCGGTGACCGGACCGGCTTCGTCGATCGGACGGCCCAGCACGTCCATGATGCGGCCCAGGGTGCCTGCACCGACCGGCACCGAGATGGCGCGTTCGGTGTTGGTGGCCACGAGGTTGCGCTTCAGGCCGTCGGTGGAGCCCAGCGCGATGCAGCGGACCACGCCGTCACCGAGCTGCTGCTGCACTTCGAGCGTGATTTCGGTGTTGTCCACCTTCAGCGCGTGGTACACCTTCGGCACCGATTCACGCGGGAACTCGACGTCGACGACGGCGCCGATGATCTGAACGATCTTGCCCTGACTCATTGCTGCATCCTCTAAATGTGTGCTTTGAACGAACGCGGTCAGACTGCTGCCGCGCCGCCGACGATTTCCGAAATTTCCTGGGTGATCGCTGCCTGGCGCGCCTTGTTGTAGACGAGCTGCAGGGTTCCGATCAGCTTGTTCGCGTTGTCGCTGGCCGACTTCATCGCCACCATGCGTGCCGCATGTTCGGAGGCGACGTTTTCCAGAACCGCCTGGTACACCAGCGACTCGACGTAACGCGTCATCACGTGCTCGAGCACGGTCGCGGCGTCGGGTTCGTACAGGTAGTCCCAGTCGTGGTGCGCGACCTGCTTCTCGGCCGCCGGCAACGGCAGCAGCTGGTCGAAGCTGGCCTTCTGCGTCATCGTGTTGATGAAGCGGTTGTAGACCAGGTACACGCGGTCGACCTTGCCATCGGTGAACGCATCCAGCATCACCTTGATCACGCCGATCAGCTGTTCCAGGTGCGGAACATCGCCCATGTGGGTGACGCTGCCGACCATGTTGACCTTGACCCGGCGGAAGAAGGTGGAGGCCTTCTGGCCCACCGTCACCACATCGATCTCGGCACCCTTTTCCTGGTACTGGCGGACTTCGCCCAGCATCTTGCGGAACAGGTTGTTGTTCAGGCCGCCGGCCAGACCGCGATCGGACGAGATCACGATGTAACCGACGCGCTTGACCTCGTCACGCTGGACCAGGAACGGATGCTGGTAATCGGTGCTGGCCTGGGCCAGGTGACCGATCACCTGCTTCATCGCCTGCGCATACGGACGCGACGTCTTCATCCGCTCCTGCGCCTTGCGGATTTTGGAGGCCGAGACCATTTCGAGCGCGCGGGTCACCTTGCGGGTGTTCTGCACGCTCTTGATCTTGGTTTTGATTTCGCGTCCGCTAGCCATCTTTGATTCCCGTAGAGCGGGGCGCTGCCCCGCTGCATTCAACGGTGTGGCAGGGCAAGGCCCCGCCACACATGCGCCTTACCAGCTGCCGGTGGTCTTGAACTCGGCGATGCCCTGCTTGAAGGCCGCTTCGATGTCGTTGTCCCAACCGCCGGTGGCGTTGATCTTGTTGATCAGCTCGCCCTGGGTGTTGGCGAAGTGCGCGTGCAGGCCCTCTTCCAGCGCCAGCAGCTTGTTGACCGGCACGTCGTCGAGGTAACCCTCGTTGACGGCGTAGATGGTCAGCGCCTGGTTGGCGATCGACATCGGGGCGTACTGCTTCTGCTTCATCAGCTCGGTGACGCGCTGACCGCGCTCGAGCTGCTTGCGGGTGGCTTCGTCCAGGTCGGAAGCGAACTGCGCGAACGCCGCCAGCTCACGGTACTGGGCCAGCGAGATGCGGATGCCGCCCGACAGCTTCTTGATGATCTTGGTCTGGGCTGCACCACCGACGCGCGACACCGAGATACCGGCGTTCACGGCCGGGCGGATGCCGGAGTTGAACAGATCGGTTTCCAGGAAGATCTGGCCGTCGGTGATCGAGATCACGTTGGTCGGCACGAACGCCGAGACGTCACCGGCCTGGGTTTCGATGATCGGCAGCGCGGTGAGCGAGCCGGTCTTGCCCTTGACGGCACCGTTGGTGAACTTCTCCACATACTCTTCCGAGACGCGGGCTGCGCGCTCGAGCAGGCGGGAGTGCAGGTAGAACACGTCACCCGGGTAGGCTTCACGGCCCGGCGGACGCTTCAGCAGCAGCGAGATCTGGCGGTAGGCCACGGCCTGCTTGGACAGATCGTCGTACACGATCAGGGCGTCTTCGCCGCGGTCCATGAAGTACTCACCCATGGTGCAGCCCGAGTAGGCGCTGATGTACTGCATCGCGGCCGATTCGGACGCGGTCGCAGCGACCACCACGGTGTGGGCCAGGGCGCCGTTCTCTTCCAGCTTGCGCACGATGTTGGCCACGGTCGAGGCCTTCTGGCCGATCGCGACGTACACGCACTTGATGCCGGTGCTCTTCTGGTTGATCACCGCATCGATGGCCAGGGCGGTCTTGCCCGTCTGGCGGTCACCGATGACCAGCTCGCGCTGGCCGCGGCCGATCGGGATCATCGAGTCGACGGACTTGTAACCGGTCTGTACCGGCTGGTCGACCGACTTGCGCCAGATCACGCCCGGGGCAACACGCTCCACCGGTGCGGTGGCCTGCGCGGCGATCGGGCCCTTGCCGTCGATCGGCTCGCCGAGCGCGTTGACCACGCGACCCAGCATTTCCGGACCGACCGGCACTTCGAGGATGCGGCCGGTGGTCTTGGCGACATCGCCTTCGCGCAGCTGCTGGTAGTCACCCAGGACCACGGCGCCGACCGAGTCGCGCTCCAGGTTCAGGGCCAGGGCGAAGGTGTTGTTCGGCAGTTCGATCATTTCGCCCTGCATCACGTCGGCCAGACCGAAGATGCGCACGATGCCGTCGGACACGCTGGTCACGGTGCCTTCGTTGCGCGATTCCGCGGCCAGCTTGACCTTCTCGATGCGGTTCTTGATCAGTTCGCTGATTTCGGAGGGGTTGAGCGTGGTTGCCATCGTCAAGTCCTAGTGCCGGCGGTCACGCCGGACGTTAAATGAATTCAGTTAGCGAGCGCGGTCTGCAGGCGCGACAGCTTGCCCTTGAGCGAGCCATCGATCACCACGTCGCCAGCGTCGATCACCGCACCGCCGATCAGCGAAGCATCGATCGCGGTGGTGACGTCGACCTCTTGGCCGAAGCGCTTGCGCAGCGCGGCCTTGATGGCGTCCAGTTCAGCGGTGGACAGCTCGGCGGCCGAGGTCACCGTGGCATTGACCACGTGTTCGGCTTCAGCGCGCAGCTGGTCATACATGCCTGCGATTTCCGGCAGCAGCGGCAGACGGTGTGCTTCGGCCAGGATGGCCAGGAAGCGACCGAAGGCCTCGCTGGACGATTCCGGCACCAGCAACGCGACGGCATCGGCGCGGTCCAGCTCCGGGTTCGACAGCAGGGCCGACACGCGCGGATCGGCGGCTACGTGGGCGGAGAACGCAAGCGCGTCCGACCACGGCGCGAACGTGCCTTCGTCGCGCGCGGTCGCGAACGCGGCGCGGGCATACGGGCGTGCAAGCGTGAGGGCCTGGCTCATCGATCAGATCTCCGAGGCCAGCTCGTCGAGCAGCGCCTTGTGGGCGTTGGCGTCGATTTCGCGCTTGAGCAGCTTTTCGGCACCGCTCACGGCCAGCACGGATACCTGCTTGCGCAGCTCTTCGCGGGCACGGTTGGCGGCAGCCTCGATTTCAGCGTGGGCCAGATCTTTCTGGCGGGTCGCTTCGGCGATGGCTTCATTCTTGGCGGCTTCAACGATCTGATTGGCGCGCGCGTGGGCCTGGTCGATGATCTCGTTGGCCTTGCCGCGTGCATCCTTCAGTGCTTCGTTGACCTTTTCCTGCGCCTGGGCCAGATCCTTCTGGCTGCGGTCGGCAGCGGCGAGGCCTTCAGCGATCTTCTGCTGGCGCTCTTCGATGGCATTCATCAACGGCGGCCAGATCTTGGTCGCGATGATCCAGATCAGACCGGCAAAAGCCAGTGCCTGGGCAACGAGGGTAAAACCGATATCCATGGGGTTCGCTCAATCGGGGGTGACGGGGTGGATGGGCCGCCGAAGCGGCGCATCCGATCCTTCATCCGCGACCAGGCGCACAAGGCGCCTGATCGTTTCGCTGTTGCTGGATCAGCCAGCAACTGCCGGCAGGCGTGCAACGAACTCGCCGATCGTCGGGTTGGCGAAGGCCAGCAGCAGGCCAACGGCGACCGAGATGATGAACGCGGCGTCGATCAGGCCGGCGGTGATGAACATGCGGACCTGCAGGACCGGAATCAGTTCCGGCTGGCGGGCAGCCGATTCCAGGAACTTACCGGACATGATGGCCAGACCAAGACCGGCACCCAGCGCGGCCAGGCCGATCATGATGCCGACGGCGAGGACGGTGGAGCTCTGGACTTGGGCGAGGTTGGTCAGGACGGCGAGGTACATGGTTTTCTCCTGGAACTTTGAATAGCTAAGGGTTTAGAAACAAACGGATGAAGGGTGAAGCGAAAACTCAGTGAGCGTCTTCCGACAGGCTCAGGTACACGATGGACAACATCATGAAGATGAAGGCCTGCAGCGGAATCACCAGCAGATGGAACAGCATCCAGCCCAGGCCGAATGCACCGCCTGCGATGGCGCCGGCAATACCCGCGCTGCCCAGCACCCAGATCAGCAGGAAGACGATTTCGCCGCCGAACATGTTGCCGAACAGTCGCATCGCCAGCGAGATCGGCTTGCTGAGCCACTCGACGATGTTGAGGATCAGGTTGAACGGCAGCATCCACTTGCCGAACGGTGCGGTCAGGAATTCCTTGGTGAAGCCACCCAGGCCCTTGGCACGCAGCGCGAAGAACAGCATCAGGAAGAACACGCTGATCGACATGCCCAGCGTGGCATTGACGTCGGCGGTCGGGACCGGCTTCCAGTACGGAATGCCAAGCGCTTCCAGCGGAAGGGCGATGAAATCGGCCGGGATCATCTTGATGAGGTTCATCAGGAGGATCCAGAAGAAGATCGTGATGGCGATCGGGGTCACCAGCTTGCTGGTGCCGTGGTAGGTGTCCTTGGCCTGGCGGTCAACGAACTCCAGGCAGATCTCCACGAACGCCTGCCACTTGCCCGGCACGCCGGCCGTGGCCTTGCGGGTGGCCATCCAGAAGCCAAACACCATCAACAAACCCATCAGGACCGAAGTCACAATGGTGTCGACGTGAATCGCCCAGAACCCACCTTCCTGCATATGGAAGGTCAGGTTGTGCAGGTGATGTTGGATGTAGGAGGTGGGTGTAAGCGCCTCGCCTGCCATGTGTCCGGAACCTTAGAGTTTAAAAATGAATGGGGATCAGTGCCTGGCCAGTGCCAGGGCCTGAAAGGTCAGTCCGATGATGATTCCGGCCAGCAGCGCCAGTCCAGGCAGCTTGAAGACCAGGATGCTCACCACCAGCACGACAACAAGCAGTGCCAGTTTTGCCGCCATGCCGAGCACCAGCCTCAGCAGGGCCGAGCCGGCCGGGCGCACGCGTCCGTCCAGCCCCATCCGTGCAACGAACCAGCCCCCCGCCGTGACCGCCACGCCGGAGGCCAACGCCCCGAGGGCGGCCTTCGGGCCTGCCAGCAGCAGGAGGACCACGGCCAGGACAGCCACTGCGACCAGCGGGTAGACCGCGGCGCGCAGCATCAGTCGCCGACCCGCTTCAACGGAGTTCAGCACACGATTGTCCTGCATGTTGATGGAAAGAAGGGCCGAGGCCGCAAACACTATTGCCTCGTCGAGCCCCCGAATTATAGCAACGGGACAATTTGCGAGACAACCGCCCCCTGTTCATCCCGGATGACGCAAGTTGCTGCATCGCCAAAGATTTTGACCCGCCAGGGCGGTCCAGGCCCGTGGAAGCAACCCCCAATTCATGTCGCGCCGCAGCATATTGAACTTTGGTCGCAGCGACCGGTCTCACTGATCGGCCTGTCGTCCAATCCTCGTCGACGCCCCTGAAGCAGGCTGGTACCGGGTGGCCCCGAACTCTCTCCGGGGCCGCTCTTTTCCCGGCCTCGGCACTCTACCGTCTTCACCCCGCCCGTGCGCATCCCCGGGCGCGCCTGCCGCAACGGAATCGCGGCGAAAACCGGCCATCGGTGGGCCTGGACGGGCCCCGGCGCTGCATGAACGGTACACATGCCGTCCACCATACGTTCACGGATGGTGGACGCCGCGCTGGGCAGAGTGCTTCCACTTATTCAGACATCACCGCAAGGACACCCACACGATGCGCCTGCTTCCCCTGCTCGCCCTGCCGCTGGCCATGGCCGCCCTCACCCACGCCACCACCGCGAGCGCGGCCGAGGGTGATGACCGCTTCGCGCTGCGCCTGGGCGCGATGAACATCGATTCGGACAACACCATCCGCGGCAACACCACGGTGCTGGGCCAGGATGTTGGATTCTCTGAAGACTTTGGCTTGGGTGGCAAGGAGTGGGAGCCGCGCATCGACGGCCTGTTCCGCATCAGCGACCGCCAGCGCCTGCTGTTCAACTACTTCAAGTACGACAAGGACCGCCGCGAGACGCTCAACGACGGCATCAGCTTCGGCGGCGAGACCGTGCCGGCCGGCAGCTTCGTGAAGGGCGAGCTGAAGTACCAGGTGGCCAGCCTGGTGTACGACTACTCGGTGGTGGACACCGAGAAGTTCGACCTCGGCCTGCAGCTCGGTGCCGAGTACGCCAAGGTGAGCACCAAGGCCTACGCGGACCTGGGTACCGTGTATGAAGGGACGTTCCTGGACGAGAAGGCCGACGGCGTTGCGCCGGTGGTGGGTGCACGCTTCACCGTGACCCCGTCCGAGAAGTGGATGATCACCGCCCAGGGCCAGTACCTCAACACCAAGTGGGGCAACTTCGACGACTACGACGGCGACCTGACCCGCGCCAACGTCATCGTCGACTACCGCTTCACCGACAATTTCGGCATCTTCGCCGGCTATGACTGGTTCAAGCTGGACGTGGACCAGACCGGCAGCGATGGCACCATCGGCCTGAAGCAGGAGTTCAAGGGCCCGGTGGCCGGCATCAGCGTTTCGTTCTGATCCAACCGCGTTGGTTGGTTGTGTTACCGCACGAAAAACCCGGCGAAAGCCGGGTTTTTTGTTGGTCCGCTCTACAGAAATGAAGAAACCCGGCGTTCGCCGGGTTTCTTTTTATTTCTTTTTCGGGATGTACAGATCGGTGATGGTGCCGTCGTAGATCTCCGCGGCCATCGCCACCGATTCGCTCAGCGTCGGGTGGGCGTGGATGGTGTGGCCGATGTCCTCGGCTTCCGCGCCCATCTCGATCGCCAGGCCGATCTCGGCCAGCAGGTCGCCCGCGTGCACGCCGACGATCGCGCCGCCGATGATGCGATGGGTTTCCTCGTCGAAGATCAGCTTGGTGAAGCCTTCGGTACGACCGATGCCGATCGCGCGACCGCTGGCGGCCCACGGGAACTTGGCCACGCCGACCTTCAGGCCCTGCGCCTTGGCTTCGGTCTCGGTCACGCCGACCCACGCGATTTCCGGGTTGGTGTAGGCCACCGACGGAATCACCCGCGCCACCCACTCCTTCTTCTCGCCCGAGGCCACTTCCGCGGCCAGCTTGCCCTCATGCGTAGCCTTGTGGGCCAGCATCGGGTTGCCGACGATGTCGCCGATGGCGAAGATGTGCGGCACGTTGGTGCGCATCTGACGGTCCACCGGGATGAAGCCACGCTCGGTGACACCCACGCCGGCCTTCTCGGCGCCGATCTTCTTCCCGTTCGGCGAACGGCCCACGGCAACCAGGACGCGGTCGAAGGTGCCCTGCTCCAGGCCCGGCTTTTCGCCTTCGGCGGCGGCGTCGAAGGTCACCGTGATGCCCTTCTTGTCCGCACTCACGCCGGAGGCCTTGGTCTTCAGGTGGACCTCGACGCCCTGCTTCTTAAGGCGGTCGGCCAGCGGCTTGACCAGGTCCTTGTCGGCGCCCGGCATCAGCTGGTCCATGAACTCGACCACCGTGACCTTGCTGCCCAGCGCCGCATACACCGTCGCCATTTCCAGGCCGATGATGCCGCCACCCACCACCAGCAGCGAACCCGGCACGTCGGCCAGCTCCAGCGCATCGGTGGAATCCATCACGCGCTTGTCGTCCCACGGGAAGTTCGGCAGCTTCACCGCCTGCGAACCGGCGGCGATGATGCACTTCTCGAAGCGCAGCAGCTGGGTCTTGCCGTCGTCGCCGACGATCTCCAGCTCGTTGGCCGAGACGAACGTCGCCACGCCCTGCACGGTGCGCACCTTGCGCTGCTTGGCCATGCCGGACAGGCCCTTGGTCAGCTGGCTGACCACTTTTTCCTTGTAG
Source organism: Stenotrophomonas sp. KH_036_B (assembly GCF_057839485.1). Lineage (NCBI taxonomy): Bacteria > Pseudomonadati > Pseudomonadota > Gammaproteobacteria > Lysobacterales > Lysobacteraceae > Stenotrophomonas > Stenotrophomonas sp. KH_036_B. The sequence goes on from NZ_CM174491.1 coordinate 3,814,248, forward strand.
CCGCGCAGCTTGTCCAGGGTGATCTTCGGCGCACCGAAGTCCACGCCGAACTCACCGGCATGGGCTACTTCGTCGATCACCGCCGCCGCGTGCAGCAGCGCCTTGGACGGAATGCAGCCCACGTTGAGGCAGACGCCGCCGAGGCTGGCGTAGCGCTCGATCAGCACGGTGTCCACGCCCAGGTCGGCCGAGCGGAACGCGGCGGTGTAGCCGCCCGGACCCGCACCCAGCACCACCATGGCGCACTCGATATCGGCCGGCTTGCCGGAGGACAGCGCCGGCTGCGGCGCGGCCGGTTCGGCCGGGGCGCGGTGCGACGGGGTCACCGGCGGCTTGCTGGCCGGGGCATCCGCCTTCGGCGCGGCGGCCGGAGCAGCGGGCGCGGCGGCCTCGCCTTCGGCCTCCAGCAGCAGCACCACGTCGCCCTCGGAGAGGTTGTCGCCGAGCTTGACCTTGATTTCCTTGACCACACCGGCGGCCGAGGACGGCACTTCCAGGGTTGCCTTGTCCGATTCCAGCGTGACCAGGCCCTGGTCCTTCTTCACCGTGTCACCCACGGCAACCAGCAGTTCGATCACCGGGACACCGCTGTAATCGCCGATGTCGGGAACCTTGATTTCAATAGCGGCCATTCGTGTTCTCCTGGTGCTCAGCCGGCGGTGCCGGCGAGCAGTTGCTGCAGTTCGTCGAGCGACTCGTCCAGATCCTTCCAGCGACGGTCGAGCTTCTTTTCCTTGGTGTCGCTGGCTTCGATCAGCAGCGCCACCTGTTTCATCATCAGCTTGCCGGCGCCGCACTCCCAGCGCGGACCGCTGTACCGCTCGCCGTCCACCAGGAAGGACACCACTTCACCGTCGCCGACCGGCGCCTTGCGCTCGGCCGGTACCGCCGAATCGAGCGCGGCACGCCAGTTGCGCATCAGGCGCTGTGCCAGCGCGGCCGGAATGGCCACCTGGTACTGGTCCGGCTCCTGGTCCACGCGCAGCTCAAGACCCCCACTGCGGGCACTGTTGTTCCAGTTGTACACGCGCTTGTCGGCCTTGCTGTAGCGCAGCGTCCATTCCTGGTCCTGGGTGCCGGGCAGCAATGCCACGCCGGTTTCGACCCCGCCCGTGGGCAGGACCACCAGCGACAGCGCCGGCTGTGCCTTGCCCTCGAACAGGGTTTCCACGGCCTGGCCGTAGTTGCCTACCGCCGGCGGCCAGCCGCGGCCGAGATCGGTCGTGCACGCGGCCGATGCGCCGGGCGCAACGACCCACCCCAGCAGGGCAACCGCGCAGAGCCGGGCCACGCCCGGCCGCATTGCCCGCGGCTGCCTCACAGCAGCACGCGCCGCATGTCGGCCAGCACCTGCGACAGGTACGTGGTGAAGCGGGCGGCCAGCGCACCATCGATGACGCGGTGGTCGTAGCTCAGCGACAGCGGCAGCATCAGCTTCGGAGCGAACTCCTTGCCGTTCCAGACCGGCTGGATCGAGGACTTGGACACCCCCAGGATGGCCACTTCCGGCGCATTGACGATCGGGGTGAACGCGGTGCCGCCGATGCCGCCCAGCGAGCTGATCGAGAAGCAGCCGCCGCTCATGTCGGCCGGGCCGAGCTTGCCATCGCGGGCCTTCTTGGCCAGTTCGCCGGATTCCTGCGCGATCTGCACCACGCCCTTCTTGTCGACGTCGCGGATCACCGGCACGACCAGGCCGCCCGGCGTATCGGCCGCGAAGCCGATGTTGAAGTACTTCTTCAGGGTCAGGTTCTCGCCGCTGGCATCCAGCGAGGCGTTGAACTCGGGGAACTTCTTCAGCGCCGCGGCGCTGGCCTTGACCAGGAACGCGAGCATGGTCAGCTTGATGCCGGCCTTCTCGTTTTCCTTGTTCAGGGCCACGCGCAGGGCCTCCAGTTCAGTGATGTCGGCCTGCTCGAACTGGGTGACGTGCGGGATCATCGCCCAGTTGCGGGCCAGGTTCGCGCCGGAGATCTTCTTGATGCGCGACAGCGGCTGCACCTCGATCTCACCGAACTTGCTGAAGTCGACCTTCGGCCATGCCAGCAGGTTCAGACCACCCCCGGCCGCCACGGTGCCGCCGGTGGCTGCGCCGCCACCGGTCAGGGCCGATTTGACGAACTTCTGCACGTCGCCCTTGGTGATGCGGCCGCCCTTCTCGGTGCCGCTCAGCTGGTTGAGGTCCACGCCCAGTTCGCGCGCAAACACACGCACCGCGGGGGAGGCGTACGGGACCTTCTGCGGCAGCACGCTGTCGGCGTTGAACTGCACCGGCGGGCTGCTCGGGGCGCCCGCAGACGGTGCGGCAGCGGCCGGGGCCGGCTGTGCCGGCTGTGCCGGCTTGGCGGCGGCCTGCTCGATCTCACGGGCGGCCAGGCGGTCCGGCTCGGCGGGGGCAGCCACCGGCTCCACCTTGGTGGCGGTCTCGGCGGCGTCGACCTTGGCAGCCGGGGCCGGGGCGGCGGCGGCGGCCGGCTTGGCCTCGCCTTCGCTGACCTCGATCAGGGCCACGACCTTGCCCTCGGAGAGGTTGTCGCCGATCTTGACCTTGATTTCCTTGACCACGCCAGCCACCGAGGACGGCACTTCCATCGTGGCCTTGTCGGATTCCAGCGTCACCAGACCCTGGTCCTTCTTGACGGTATCACCAACGGCGACAAGCACCTCGATTACCGGGATATCGCTGTAGTCACCGATATCGGGGACAAGTGCTTCCTTGATTTCGGCCATGGGGATAACTCCGGCAATCTGGTGTAGGGAATCGCCTATTGTGGGGGCATGAGGCGTCAGCGCCAACCAGCTTGCGCAATTTTCAATCGATCTGTCCCGGGACAGCCTGTTGCAGCGGCTGCGTAGCGGCGTACACCCGGGTACCGCAGGCTGTTCCAGTCGGTACCGTATTGTCTTCGCTGTCCTGCCGCGCCCATCGGCTCAGCCGCCCAGGACATCGGCCAGCGGCTGCCACGCGGCCTGCAGCCGCGGCAATGGCCAGGCCGCATTGGCCGGGCTGGTCGACGGCAGTGACCACACCGGCAGCGACAGACCCCGTGCGCCCAGCGCCGGTTGGACCCAGCGCAGGAAGGCCCGGTGCGCGGTGCCCCCGTTGCAGGCCACCGCGCGCACGGACGGCAGCCGCTCGATCAGCGCAGGCACCGCATTGGCGACCTCGCTGCCGCGCACGATCGCCGCATCCAGGCTGCCGCGGCGCTCACAGGCACCGATCACATCCCACAGGCCGACACCGGCCGCCTGCACCGCGTGCAGCCGCGCGGCATACGGCACGGTCGCATCGATGCCGGTCAACGCGCCCATCAGCGGCCAGAAGCGATTGCGCGGATGCGCGTAGTACTGCGCCGCCTGCAGCGACGCAACGCCGGGCATCGAGCCGAGCACCAGCACGCGGCAATCCGGTGCAACCTGCGCGGCAAGGCCGATACAGCGGGTCAATTCCGTCACACCGCCTCCAGATGCGTGAATGTCGAGCGTTGCATGATCGCGCGCTACCACGGCGATTTCGCGCTGCTCGCTGAACGCAACAAACTAATTTTTAACGTGCGTCGGATTCGATTCATGTTGAGAGGACTACGTTTGCCTCGCCCCGATGCAAGGGGTCCAGAACAAAAAAAGACCTGAGGAGATTCCCCCATGCGCTCCATCCGTACCCTGACCCTGGCTACCCTGACTGCACTTGCCTTCGCACCTGCCGCCTTCGCGCAGGACAGCAGCACCGACACCGCGTCGGGCAAGCATTTTGCCGTTGTCGGCGGCGTTGCGCTGCTGCAGCCGAAGAACGACGCGCTGGAGGGCATCGACAAGGTCGACGGCGGCCCGGCTCCGACCCTGAGCGTCAGCTACTACATCAATGACAACTGGGCCGTTGAACTGTGGGGCGCAGCCGACAAGTTCGACCACCGCGTGCGCGGCAACAACGGCCCGCTGGGCACCGTCGAGCAGCAGCCGATCGCGCTGAGCGGCCAGTACCACTTCGGCCAGGCCGACAATGTGTTCCGTCCGTTCGTCGGCGCCGGTTACTACGAGTCGAACTTCAGCAACGAGAAGCTGGCCAGCGACGTCGGCCACATCGGGCTGGAAACCGCCAAGGGCGCCATCGGCACCGTCGGCGTGGACATGAACATCAACAGCACCTGGTTCGCCCGCGCCGATGCCCGTTACATGCATTCGCGTCCGGAGCTGACCGTCAACGGCGACAGCACCGGCGACAAGGCCAAGCTGGATCCGTGGACCGTGGGCTTCGGTATCGGCGCCCGCTTCTAAGCGCTGCTGTCGGACGTTCTGCAACGGGCCCCTTGTGGGCCCGTTGTTGTTTTTGCCCCCTCTTTTATCTTCTTCGGCCAAAGGCCGTAGAAGCTCTGCGTACGGTCTTCGATCCGCTTCGTCGCGAGCGTTGAGGGCCCCGCCGCGGCCGGCAGGCCCCTATGCAGGAGCTTTGCGCACGGTCTTCGATCGGATCTGCCGCGAGCGTTGAGGGCCCCGCCGCGGCCGGCAGGCCCCTATGCAAATGTCCCCCGGCGTCGGCATGCGCCGCCGCCTCCTCCTTTACTTTGCCAGGGACCTACCGGCCGCGACGGGGCTCTGCCTGCGGTTCGCAATAGCAAAGCGGAAGTCAGGGTGCAACGCCGGTGGGGCGAGTGCGGGGCCGCCATGCCCTTGCGGCGAAGTAAAGGAGGAGGGGGCGGCCGAAGGCCGACGCCGGGGGACATTCGCAGGCAAGGGTATGGCGGCCCCGCGCTCGCCCCACCGGCAGCCGCTGTTGAGGGACCGTCGCCGGCAAGGGCATGGCGGCCCCGCGCTCGCCCCACCGGCAGCCGCTGTTGAGGGACCGTCGCCGGCAAGGGCATGGCGGCCCCGCGCTCGCCCCACCGGCAGCCGCGTTTGATTCAGCGCGCGCTCTGCGGTTCCCCTCTGGTGGCCCGAGAGCTGCCGACTAACAGTCGGCACTACCGGTCGGCACTACCGGTCGGCGTTAGCGGTTGGCGTGACCGGTCGGCACCACCCACATTTCATTTTTCCTTGCGCTGTGGGCGCCAATACTGGGGTCCACAGCGCAAGCGGAGTGCCGATGGACGACATCGTGGATGTCCTGGTGGTCGGTGGCGGGATCAATGGGGCGGGCATCGCGCGCGATGCGGCCGGTCGCGGATGGTCGGTGTGCCTGTGCGAACAGGACGACCTGGCCGCGCACACCTCCAGCGCCAGCACCAAACTGATCCACGGCGGCCTGCGCTACCTGCAGTACGGCCAGTTTTCCCTGGTCCGCAAGGCGCTGCGCGAACGCAGCGTGCTGCACCGGCTGGCGCCCCACCTGGTCACGCCGACCACCTTCCTGCTGCCACACGCGCGGCACCTGCGCCCAGCGTGGATGCTGCGCGCCGGGCTGTGGCTGTACGACCATCTTGAACATGCCGGCCCCGCATTCCCGCACGCGCGACGGATCGACCTGCGTCGTGATCCGCGCGGCGAGGTACTGCAGGCACGCTTCCGCACGGCCTTCAGCTATGCCGATGCACGGGTGGACGACGCGCGCCTGGTGCTGCTCAACGCCCTGGATGCGCGCGAGCGCGGCGCCGACATCCGCACACGCACCCGCTGCGAACAGTTGATCCGCCACCGCGACCATTGGCTGGCGGTGCTGCGCCAGCCCGACGGGCAGATCGCGCGCATGCGCGTGCGCGCGGTCGTCAACGCGACCGGACCGTGGGCAGGCAACCTGCTGGAACGGGCCGGGATGGATGCGCCGATCGGCCTGCGCCTGGTCCAGGGCAGCCACATCGTGGTGCCGCGCCTGTACGCGCATGACAGCGCCTACCTGTTGCAGCAGCCGGACCAGCGCGTGGTCTTCGTGATTCCCTTCGAACACGACTACAGCCTGATCGGCACCACCGACCTGGACTACGAAGGCGACCCGGCGCGGGTACGGATCGCGCCCGACGAGGTCGCCTATCTGTGCGATGCGGTGAACGGCTGGTTGCGCGCGGCCGTCCGCCCCGAGCATGTGGTGTGGCAGTTCAGCGGGGTGCGGCCGCTGCTGGCCGACCACCACCACGATGCCGCCAAGGTCACCCGCGACTACCGGCTGCACCTGGACGCGCAGCAGGCGCCGCTGCTCAGCGTGCTGGGCGGCAAACTCACCACCTACCGCACGCTGGCCGAAGAGGCGGTGGATCAGCTGGGTACCGCGCTGGGCCGCGATCCGCCCGCGTGGACGGCCGATGGCCCTGCCCTGCCCGGTGGCGACGGCGGCAGCGTGGAGGCACTGCTGCCAGCGCTGCAGGCAGTCTATCCGCAGCAGTCCGACGCCCTGCTCCGCGACCTGGCCCGTCGCCACGGCACGCGGGTGCGCGCGGTGCTGGGCGATGCACACACGCAGGAGGACCTGGGCCAGCATTTCGGCGCGGGCCTGTACCAGCGCGAGGTGGACTACCTGATCGAACACGAATGGGTCGTCGAGCCCGATGACCTGCTGTGGCGGCGGACCCACTTCGGCCTGCATCTGGACCCGGCACAGCGGCAGGACCTGGCGACCTACCTCCGCGAGGGACGGCCAACGGCCGGCGCTACCGCCGTGCATCCCAGGCGCCTGGTGGATTGACCGCCCTCCCAATGGCCACGTAACAATGGCGGAAAACGGAATCCCCATGGACAAACGCTACGTACTCGCCCTCGACCAGGGCACGACCAGCTCGCGCGCGATCCTGTTCGATCGTGGCGGCCGCGTCGTCGGCATCGCCCAGCGCGAATTCGCGCAGGTGTTCCCGCAGCCCGGCTGGGTTGAACACGACCCACGCGAGATCCTGACCAGCGTCTATACCACCATTACCGAACTGCTCAACCGCCAGCAGATCGACCCGCGCCAGATTGCCGCGATCGGCATCACCAACCAACGTGAGACCACCGTGGTGTGGGACAAGGCCACCGGGCAACCCATCCACAATGCCGTGGTGTGGCAGTCGCGGCAGAGCAACGGGATCTGCGAGCGGCTCAGGGCGGAGGGGCACGAGCCCATGATCCGCGCACGCACCGGGCTGCTGGTCGATGCGTATTTCTCGGCGACCAAGATCCGCTGGATCCTCGATCACGTCGACGGCGCACAGGCGCGCGCCGAACGCGGTGAACTGCTGTTCGGCACGATCGACAGCTGGCTGGTATGGAACCTCACCGGCGGCACAACGCATGTGACCGACTACAGCAATGCCGCGCGCACGCTGCTGTTCAACATCCACACCCTGCAATGGGACCCGGACCTGCTCGCGCTGCTGGACATCCCGCCGGCGATGCTGCCCGCGGTGCGCAGCTCCAGCGAGGTGTACGGCACGACCCGCGCGCAGTTCTTCTTCGACCAGCACATCCCCATTGCGGGCATCGCCGGCGACCAGCAGGCCGCGCTGTTCGGGCAGGCGTGCTTCGAGCCGGGCATGGTCAAGAACACCTATGGCACCGGCTGCTTCATGCTGATGAACACCGGCACGCAGGCGGTGACCTCGAACAACGGGCTCCTCACCACCCTCGCCTGGGGCATCGACGGCCAGGTGGAGTACGCACTGGAGGGATCGATCTTCGTCGCCGGGTCGGTGGTGCAGTGGCTGCGCGATGGCCTGCGCATGTTCGGCAAGTCCAGCGATTGCCAGGCCTATGCCGAACGCGCCGCCGACAACGGGGGCGTGTACATGGTGCCGGCGTTTGTCGGCCTGGGAGCGCCGTACTGGCGCAGCGATGTGCGCGGTGCGGTGTTCGGCCTGAGCCGTGGCACCACCAAGGAGCACTTCATCCGCGCCGCGGTGGAGTCCATGGCCTACCAGACCCGCGACGTGCTCGCCGCGATGCAGGCCGATGCGGGCATCGAACTGAAGGAACTGCGCGCCGACGGTGGCGCCATCGCCAATGACTTCATGGCCCAGTTCCAGAGCGACCTGCTGGGCGTGCCGGTGCTGCGCCCCGAGGTGGCCGAGACCACCGCGCTGGGCGCGGCCTATCTTGCGGGGCTGGCGACCGGCTTCTGGAGCAGCCGGTCGGAGATCGCCGAGCAGTGGGCGGTGGACCGACGCTTCGTGCCGCAGATGGCCCTCGAGCAGCGCGAGGCGCTGTACGCAGGATGGCGGCAGGCGGTGGAGGCGACGATGGGGTTCCGGGTCCCGTAGCGCCACGCCCTGCGTGGCTTCGGGATCCGGTTCCGCTCATCGCCGCGCCGGGCGCAGCCAGCCACGCAGGGCGTGGCTCTACGGCAGCCCTATCAGAAGGCCGGGAGGACCGCGCCCTTGTACTTCTCGGCGATGAAGGCCTTGACTTCGGGGCTGGTCAGCGCCTTGGCCAGCTGCTGCACGCGCGGGTCGTCCTTGTTGTCCGGGCGGGCGACCAGGAAGTTCACATACGGCGAATCCTTGCTCTCGATCGCCAGCGCGTCCTCGGTCGGGTTGAGCCCGGCGTCCAGCGCGTAATTGGTGTTGATCAGGGCCAGGTCGACCTGGTCGAGCACGCGCGGCAGCATGGCCGAATCCAGCTCGCGGAACTTCAGCTGCTTGGGGTTGGCGATGATGTCGCGCTGGGTGGCCAGCGCGTTGGTCGGGTCTTTCAGGGTGATCACACCGGCCTTGTGCAACAGGATCAGCGCGCGGCTGTTGTTGCTCGGGTCGTTGGGAATCACCACGTCGGCGCCGACCGGCAGCTCCTCCAGCGACTTGATCCGGCGCGAGTAGGCACCGAAGGGCTCGATGTGCACGCCGATCACCTTGGTCAGGTCGGTCTTGCGGTCACGGTTGTAGGCGTCCAGGTACGGCTCGGTCTGGAAGTAGTTGACGTCCACCTGCTTCTGCACCAGCTGGTCGTTGGGCTGCACGTAGTCGTTGAAGACCTTCACGTCCAGCTCCAGGCCTTCCTTCTGCAGGATCGGCTTGACCACTGCCAGGATCTCGGCGTGCGGCACCGCGGTGGCCGCAACCACCAGTTTCTTGGCGTCGGCGGCCGGCTTGCCGCAGGCGGCCAGGGCGAGCGAGGCGGCGAGCAGCGGGAGCAACAGGAACTTTTTCATTCAGGCGGAATCCGGGGGCTGCGATAGCAGTCAACCATACCGCAAGGCTTGGGCAGGCGGGTATTCCGGCGACATTACCCGTCGGCATGACCGTTCGGCTCCCCCGCAGCCACGCAAGGCGTGGCTCTACCATGAGCGTCCGTCCCCGTAGAGCCACGCCCTGCGTGGCTGCGCGGTCATTCGTAATTGCTCAACGCCATCATCAACAACGCCTTGGCCTGTTCGCGCAGCATGGTCGGCTCGATGATCTCGGCATCCGAACCGTAGTGCAGCACGTCCATCAGCAACTCGCGCGACACGCTGTAAGGCACCTTGAGCTCGTAGCGGCCATCGGCCAGGAAGCGGCCCTGCTGCTTGGAATGCCAATGCTCGTCGGCCACCCAGCGGGCGGCCTTGGCACTGAACACGATCGTGGCCCAGCCCTTGGGCGGACCCGAGAAGATGCCGTAGCTCGCGCCCAGCTGTTCGTCCAGCTCGGTGTCATCCACGTCGCGCGCAGTGGTGTCCACCACACGCGCCTTGTAGATGCGGTCCACCGCAAAGCTGCGCAGGCCCTCGCGCCCGTGGTCCCAGGCGTCCAGGTACCAGTTGTCGCGGTAATGGGTCATGCGCTGCGGCGACACCGTGCGTTTGGTCGCCTCGTCGGTGGAACGCGCCCGGTATTCGAACGCCAGCTGCTTGCGCTCCAGCACCGCCGAGGCCACCGCACGGAAGCTGGCCTCGTCGAACTTGCGGCCACGGTGCGGGATCACCCGCACCCGATCCACCGGCCAGGTGGATACACCGGCCTGCGCGGCCAGCAGCCCCTCGATGCGTTGCTGCAGCGGGGCCAGCACCGAGGACAGCACGCCGCCACCGGTGCGCGACAGCAGGTGCTGCGAGGCCAGCAGCGCATGCAGCTCTTCGGAGCTGAGCCACAGGCCCGGCAACTCGAAGCGGGCGCTTTCATCGTCCTGGTAGCGGAATCCCGCCTCGCCATCGCCCTCCACCGGGGCCATCAGCGCATCGCGCAGGAAGGCCAGGTCGCGGTAGACGGTGGCGCGCGAACACTCCAGTTTTTCCTGCAGCGTCGCCACCGTGACCGGGTAGCGGGCGGACTTCAGCAGACGATGCAGGGCGTTGATGCGTTCATATCGGTCCATGACCCGATTATGTCCGAGTCGCCGCCGTTGTGGCGGCCCTCGCACCATCTTCGGCTATCGTGAAGGCCCGATTCCCGCCCCTCCCCCTGCCATGCGCCTCCTGCCTGCCGCCGCCCTGCTGTCCCTGCTGCTGTCCGCCTGCGAGCGTGCGCCGGCACCGCCTGCGGCCACCGCTGCGCCCGTACCGGTGCCGGCCGCCGCCGCGGATCCGGTCCAGGCGGTGCTGGCGGCCAGCCAGCGCTTCGGCCAGCTGCAGAGTTTCCACGCCACGCTGCAGATGCAGGGGCCGCGCACGTTGAAGGCCGCCATGGACTTCGTCGCGCCCGATCGCTACCGGCTCGAGACCGATGAGGGCGTGCAGACGATCATCGGCGGCACCTTCTTCCTGCAGCGTGCCGGCGAAGTCCGCCAGGTGCCGGTGCCGCCGGGGCTGCTTGCACAGTGGCGCAGCCCGCTGCCGGCCGACGCCACGCCTGCCGATCTGCAGGTGGAGGATCTCGGCCCGGCGCAGGTCGCCGGCCAGGCCGCGCGCCAGTACCGGGTGCGGCATGCCACGGCGGCCCCCGACGGCCTGCTCTACTGGATCGACGGGCAGGGCCTGCCGGTGCGGATCGAACGGCAGGGGCAGACCAACGGCCAGCCCTTCCGGGCCACGGTGGACTATTCGCGCTTCAACGATCCCGGCGTGCGCATCGATGTGCCCTGAACAGGCGTGGAGTCCGAACCTCTGCTAAAGCGCGGGGTCGGGATGGAAAAACGGCGTGAAGGCATCAAGTATCATCACCCGTTGCTCCTCCCCCCTGTCTGACCCGGAGAACCGTTGATGTCCCTGCGCGTGACGTTGCTTGCTTCCCTGTTGCTGACTGCCCCGGTGGCCTTTGCCCAGGACACCACCGATCCGGCCGCGATGACCTCGCCGTGGAGCGGCAGTGGCGGCGAATTCGGTTTCGCCTCGGCCCGCGGCAACAGTAATACGGAGAGCGCCAACGGCCGCCTGCGCCTGCGCTACACCGACGACGACTGGGTGCACAGCATGGACCTGTTCGGCCTGCGCTCGCGCTCGGAATACACCGAAACCAGCGACGACGGCACCATCACCAAGCGCAGCAACACCACGGCCAACCGCTACACCGGCAGCGCCGGCAGCGCGCTGCAGCTGGGCGAGCACCGCCAGCTGACCGCCACGGTGCGTTACGAGCGCGACGATTTTGCCACCTACGACCGCCAGAGCTCGTTCGGTCTGGGTTACGGCACCCGGCTCATGGAAGGCGACCGCTTCTACATGGACGCGCAGATCGGCCCCGGTGTGCGCCGCACGCACAACACCGAAGACGACGAAACCCGGACCGGCCTGATCGGCCGCGGGCTGTTCGACGTGAAGTACTCGCTGACCCCGAACACCGACCTGGTCAACACCCTGCTGGTGGAATCGGGGTCGTACAACACCTTCGGGCAGAACGATTTCGGCGTGTCGGTGAGCATGAACGCACACCTGGCGTTGAAGGCCGGCTGGCAGGCGCGTTACAACAGCGACGTCGCCGAGGACAAGCGCAAGACCGACACGTTGACCACGATGAACGTGGTTTACAAATTCAAATAACGGGGGACTCGACACCAGAGGATGGGTCGGCGTACGCCTCAGACGGCGAGCAATTCGCCCGCGCCTCCGTCAAGCAGGCCCTGCGCCACCGCTTTTCCCAGGGCATCGGGGTCATGGCCTGGGCCGCGCGCTTCGGCGCGGATCAGGCGCCCATCGGCGACACCGCCGACCAGGCCCTGCAGGAACAGATCGTCGCCTTCCCATTGCGCGTAGCCGGCCACCGGCACGTGGCAGCTGCCGTGCAGCGCGCGGTTCATGGCGCGCTCGGCCTCCACGCAGGCGCGCGTGCGGGCGTCGTCGAGCGCGGTAAACAGCGCCATGACTTTCGCATCGTCGCCATTGCATTCCACCGTGACCGCGCCCTGCGCCGGCGCCGGCAGCCAGTCCGGCGCGCCAAGCCGGGCCACGATGCGCCCGCCCAGGCCCAGCCGCTCCAGCCCGGCCACGGCCAGCACGATGGCGTCGTAGCCGCCGTTGTCGAGCTTGGCCAGCCGCGTGTTGACGTTGCCGCGCAGGTCCAGCAGCTGCAGGTCCGGGCGCAGCGCGCGCAGCTGGGCCTGGCGGCGCAGGGAGGACGTGCCCACGCGTGCGCCGATCGGCAGCGCGTCCAGCGAGGCGTAAAGGTTGGAGATGAAGCCGTCCGCCGGATCGTGGCGAGTCAGCATGGCTGGCAGCGCGAACGGCGCGTCCAGTTCCATCGGCACGTCCTTGAGCGAATGCACCGCGCAGTCCGCGTCGCCGCGCAGCATGGCCAGCTCCAGCTCCTTGAGGAACAGGCCCTTGCCGCCGATCGCCGCCAGCGAGCGGTCCAGCACTTCATCGCCGCGCGTGCTCATCGGCACCAGCACCACGTCCAGCCCGGGATGGACCTGACGCAGGCGATCGGCAACATGTTCGCTCTGCCAGAGGGCAAGCGGGCTCTTTCGGGTGGCGATGCGCAGGGTGTCCATGCGCCCATTATCGCCGGCAGGACGCGTATCGACCAACGGTCGATGCCTACCGGGGGCACCACCTGCCGCCTGCCCCTCCGGGTCCGCCGGCAGGTCACGACCGTGGGTCGTGACCCCGTTACAGGTGTTTCAAATCCTGTTTCAGGCTCGCCACGCAGCGGCGGCTCACTTCCAGCGGCGTCTTGCCATGCCGCAGCACGGCCTGGACCTGGCCTGCGCCATTGCGTCGCAGCTCCACCAGTTCGTGACGCGCCACCAGGCAGTTGCGGTGGATCCGCACGAAGCGGCTGGTGAACTCCTCTTCCAGCGACTTCAGCGATTCCTCGATGAGGTCCTCGCCGCGCGCGTGATGCACCACCACGTACTTTTCCTCGGCCTGCATGTAGTGGATGTCGTCGATCGGGATCAGCCGCAGGCTGCCACGCAGGCGTGCACACAGCAGGGTGCGGGCCTGCGCGCTGGGCGTGCTGGGTTGGCCATTGCGCCCGGCCAGGAACGTGCGCGCACGTTCCAGCGCGGCCGCCAGGCGCTCGGAACGCACCGGCTTCATCAGGTAATCGATCGCGGCCGCCTCGAACGCGGAGAGCGCATGCGCGTCGTAGGCGGTGCAGAACACCACCGCCGGGCGCGGATCGAAGGTGGCCAGGTGACGCGCCGCCTCCAGCCCATCCAGCCCGGGCATGGCGATGTCCAGCAGGACCAGGTCGGGCTGCAGTTCGGCGCATGCGTGCAGGGCCTGTTCGCCGTTCTCGGCTTCCGCCACCACCTCGACGCCGGGCTGCTCGGCCAGCAGGCTGCGCAGGCGCTCGCGTGCGAGGGGCTCGTCGTCGGCGATCACCACTTTCAAGCAGGCTTCCTCACTGGACGGGCACGAAGATGTCACAGGCATAGTAGCCGTCGGCCCATGCCCCCGTCATCCGCGCCGCGGGCCCGAACCGCCATGCCAGGCGGTGGGCGATACTGCGCTGGGCATGGCCCGCACCCTGCATGAGCGGCAGCGCGCGGGCGTGTGGGTCCGGCGCCGGGTTCTGGACGCGGATGTGCAGCTGGCCGCCTGCGCAGGAGAGCGCAATGACGATGGTGCCGCCGTCGGGCAGGCGCGAAATGCCATGCAGCACGGCATTTTCCACCAGCGGCTGCAGCACCAGGCGCGGCATCGCCAGCGTCCACGGCAACGGCTCTTCGCGCTGCCACTGCACCTGCAGGCGCTCGCCCAGGCGCAGGGATTCGATCGACAGATAGGCTTCGGCCAGCTCGCACTCGGCCTGCAGCGTGGCGTCGCCGTCGCCTGCCCCCAGTGCGGCGCGGAACAGGTCGGACAGATCCAGTACCGCACGTTCGGCCACCACCGGATCGCGGCGGACCAGGCTGGCAATGAGGTTCATGCTGTTGAACAGGAAGTGCGGGCGGATCCGCGCCTGCAGCGCATCGGCCTGCGCGCGGGCGTTGGCGACGGTCTGCGCGGTCCAGCGGTCGCTCACGTAGAAATAGCGCAGGGCCAACGCCACGATCAACGCGGTGACCGTGGCGCAGCCGAGGGTGAACCGCCAGAAGCCCACCACCCCCGCGAAACCCTGTACGTCCAGCACCGCATACAGCGCATGCACGATGCCGGTGCACAGCGCGGCGATCAACGCGGTCATGCCGACAGCGACCACCGTGCCCGGCCCTTCAGGCAACCGCGACAACGGGGTGCGCGCCGCACACAGGCAGACCGTCACCGCCAGCGCAAGCCACAGCGCCAGGCCGCTGGCGGACAGGAAATCGGACAGGCCCCAGTGGCGGCTGCCGTCCGGTGCCAACGCCACCACCACGACCACCAGTTCGGCCAGGCCGAGCATCGCACCCAGCCGCGGCAGGCGGCACAACTCGGGCAACCATGGCTGCTGGCGCGGATCGTTCATGGCTCAGGCCGTCGTGAAACGCGCGTCCAGCCAGTCGCCCAACGCCTGCAGCTCGTCGCCGCAGACCTGGTGGGCCATGGGATAGGAATGCCACTCCAGCGGGAAGCCGAGTGCACTCAATGCCTGCGCGGTGTGGGCGGCGATGGGCTGCGGAATCACCGGGTCCTGCGCGCCATGCGCCATGAACACCGGCGGGCGGATGCCATCGGCAACGCGGTTGGCGGCGGCCGCCTCCGGGTCCGGAAGATAGGTGGACAGCGCGATCAGGCCGGCAATCGGCCGCGTCCAGCGCAGCGCCGCACTGAGGATGATGGCGCCGCCCTGCGAGAAGCCGGCCAGCAGGATGCGCTCGGCGGGAATGCCGCGTGCGATCTCCTGCTCGACCAGCGCGTCCAGCGCCTGCACGGATGCGTCCACGCCGGCGGCATCGGCACGCGAGCGGAAATCCATGCTGACGATGTCGTACCACGCACGCATGCGCACGCCGTTGTTGATGGTGATCGGCTGCACGGGCGCGTGCGGGAACACGAAGCGGATCGACGGCCAGTGCGGGCGCAGCAGCTCGGGCACGATCGGGGCGAAGTCGTTGCCGTCCGCGCCCAGGCCATGCAGCCAGATCACGGACCATTGCGGCGCGGGGGCGGTTTCGTTGACGACGGTTTCCAACAGGTGCGACATCGTGCAGCTCCAGTGCTTTCTGGAGGCATTATGCGGGCAGATGGCCCGTGGCAGTCATCGGGGTATGCGGCGGTACGGCTCAGTGCCCGGCGCGTTCGGCAGCGGCGCGGCGCAGCTGCGCCGCCCGCACCAGGATCGTCGGCGGGGCCAGCTCCTCGGGAATGTCCATCAGGCCCAGGCGATGCAGCACGTCACCGGCACGGCGCCCGGACGTGAGCGCGACCACGGGAATGGCCAGCACCATGCCGATCACCACCGGTGCCATCCACGCCGCCAGGGCCGGCGACACCGCGTAAGCCAGCACACCCATGAACAGCCCGAACACACTCAGCCCGCCATAGCCGCGGATCAGGGCCGGCCAGGAAATACCGCCGTCGTCGCGCTGCTGCGCATCCCAGCCCGAGTCCTTGCCGGCCAGCACTTCGGCGACACCGCGCGACTGCACGTACATCACCACCGGTGCCATCAGCGCCGCCAGCACGGTTTCGAGCAGCATCGACACGAACGCGCGGATCCCGCCGCCGCAGCCGCGCCGCTCCACCGGGTCCATCAGCATGGCGATGTAGCCCAGCACCTTGGGCAGCAGCAGCACGGCCATGGTGATCGCGAACATGCGGATCACCTGGGTTTCATCCTGCTGGCGCCAGTACACGCCCGGCGAAAGGTGCAGCATTTCGCTGAAGTCGATACCGCCCTGGAACAGCGGGATCGCGATGCCGATCAGCATCAGCATCGCCCACATCGGCGCGGTGAAGTAATGGCCGATGCCGATCATCATGTGCATGCGGCTGACCCAGTGCAGGCCCTTGGAGCCGACCACCTTGGCGTGCTGCAGGTTGCCCTGGCACCACCGGCGGTCGCGCACCAGCATGTCGGTCAGGGTCGGCGGACCCTCCTCATAGCTGCCCCGCAGATACGGCACCATATGCGTGGCCCAGCCGCCGCGGCGCATCAGCGCCGCCTCCACGAAGTCGTGGCTGAGCACATGGCCGCCGAATGGCTGCCGGCCGGGCAGCGGAGGCAGGCCGGCGTTGTCGGCGAAGGCCTCGGTGCGGATGACCGCGTTGTGGCCCCAGTAGTTGCTTTCCGCGCCATGCCACCAGGCCACGCCGCGACCGATCACCGGGCCGTACACGCGCCCGCCGAACTGCTGCATGCGGGCGAACAGGGTGCGCCCGCCGATGACCGCCGGCAGCGTCTGGATCAGGCCGACATCGGGGTTGTGTTCCATGCCGGCCACCAGGCGCACGATGGTATCGCCGGTCATCAGGCTGTCGGCGTCGAGGATCAGCATCTGCGGGTAACCGGCGCCGAACCGGCGCACCCAGTCGGCGATGTTGCCGGCCTTGCGCCCGCTGTTGTCGCCACGGCGCCGGTAGAACAGGCGCTCATGCCCGCCGACCGCATCGCACAGCTCGGCGAAGGCCTGCTCTTCGGCCGCGCCGATGTCGTCGCGCCGGGTATCGCTGAGCACGAAGAAGTCGAACTGTTCCAGCTGTCCCGTGCTGGCGACCGATTCGTAGATCGCCTGCAATCCCGCCAGCAGCCGGCGCGGGTCTTCGTTGTAGGTGGGCATCAACAGCGCGGTGCGGGTATGCACCTGCGGCAGCGGCTGGTCCGGATCGATGCCCAGCTTGTAGCCGCGATCAAACACCGCCGTCAGGAACCCGGCCACGGCACCGGCAAACGACAGGGCGATCCAGGCGAACAGCGCCACGAACAGCACCAGCAGGCAGCCTTCCAGCACGGTGATGCCATTGGTGGCCAGCACCTTCCACATCATCGCCGTGGCGGCGGCGGTCATCGCGGCGGTGCCGCCGAAGATATAGAAGCGGCGCAAGGCGATCATGCGCGGCGCGGTACGCTGGCGACGCACCTGCAGCCGCCCGTCGCGGAAGGTCTGCTCCGGCATGCCCAGCGGGGTTTCGGCGGGCAGCACCGAGCGCCCCGCATCGAGCGTGGCGTTGACTGTCTGCACACTCATGCCTGGCTACCCTGTGCAGCGCGTGTCCAGCCGGCGTTGCCCGGCACCTGATGGGTCATCCCGATCCCGGCGCGCACCCTGGCGCTGCTGTGTCCTGCGTGGGCGTGGCCATGGCCGGTGCCCCGCTGATGTCTGTGACTACCGGAACCCACGAACTCTCCAACCGCTTGGGACGAAAAATGCGGCCCAGCATAGGGGGGCAAATGTAAGCCGGGTGCGAAAGGGGCTTTCGCGGATTCCCCCCCATTCAGCAAATCCGGCCGAGGTCCCCACCATGCCCAATGCGACAAATAGCCGCAGGCCTTGCGGCACAAGGTTCTGCCCATTCAGCGTGGAGATGCGGGGTAGCCGCCCCCGGTCTGGCAGCGCAGATCGGTGGGCGCCCTCGTTGGGATATGGCCGCACGCTGTACTGCGCAAACCCGCCCGCCCGTATCGGTCGGGCAAGGGTCCTCGGCAGGCCACCTGGCAAGGCGCAGCGCAGGTGAGCGCCACGCCGGCGGGTCAGGCAGGCGTCGCCTCGACGGCGACGTCGGTCTCGACCGGGGGCCGCGCCAGTGCGCGCGAACCCACGTGGGAATACTGCAGCTGTGCCAGCAGATGCTGCGCCTGGGTGGCGATCGGGCACGGCGCGATCCGCGGGCCGGCCTGAGGACGCTCAGGGGACATCACTACACTCGACATGGTCTGTTTTCTCTTGGCATTCCGAATACGCCGCGGGGCTCCCTGCCGCGCGGAATGCGAACCCTATATCAATTTGGGGACGAATGTGTGACGCCACCTTCGCGCCCTCGCGGAGGTGCGTTGCAGCGTCAGGAAACTGGCGCGAAGTACCAGGCAGCAACTATCATGTAAACGTTTTCAACCTCAGTAATCGGATATGGATTCCAACATCGCTTCGTCCTACAGCCCCAAGTGGCAGTTCCGCTTCAACTTCTTCGCCACGCACGGCGCCCCCAGCTCCCCCGCCTTCAAGGCCGCCTACAAAGCGCTGCCGTTCGGCCAGAAGATCAAGGTCAACTTCAACTTCTTCGCCCTGTTCTTCGGCTGCATCTACCTGTTCGTCCTGGGCATGTGGCGCAAGGCGTTGACCATCGTCGGCCTGACCGTGGTGCTCGCCGTGGTGCTGGCCTTCCTGCCCGACGTGATCGGTCGCGGCATGGCCGTCGCCTGGTCACTGCTCATCGCACTCACCACCAACTACAACTACTACCTGGAAAAGGTAAAGGGTGACACCAGCTGGAACCCCTTCCAGGGCATGCGCTGGTAAGCCATTCCTTGTAAATGCACCCCAGGAGCCCGGTCATGCGACCGGGCTTTTGCGTTCTGGCGCCGCGGCGGGTCAGAACGTCTCCCATGCCTCGGCCGGTGCCGCCACCGCGCGCGACACCGGCGTCCCGCGGCGGGGCGCAGAGCGCGGACCGATCGCCGCCGACGCGTCGGTGCGGAAGATCGCCACGGCGGTGCCCAGGTGCTGGGCCTGCTCTTCCATCGCACGGGCCGCAGCGGTGGCTTCTTCCACCAGCGCCGCGTTCTGCTGGGTGGTCTCGTCCATCTGGGTGATGGTCTGGTTGACCTGCTCGATACCGGCGGACTGTTCCTTCGACGCGGCGGAAATTTCGGCCATGATGTCGTTGACCCGGCGCACGCCGGTCACGATCTCCTGCATGGTACGGCCGGCCGTCTGCACCAGCGCCGAGCCCTCGCTGACGTGCGCGACCGAGTCGTCGATCAGGTGCTTGATCTCCTTGGCGGCACCGGCCGAACGCTGTGCCAGCGCGCGTACTTCCGTGGCCACCACCGCAAACCCGCGTCCCTGTTCGCCTGCACGCGCGGCTTCCACGGCTGCGTTGAGCGCCAGGATGTTGGTCTGGAAGGCGATGCCATCGATCACCGAAATGATCTCGGCGATGCGCTTGGACGATGACTCGATGCCGGCCATGGTGCTGACCACCTGCCCCACCACGAGCCCGCCCTGCTCGGCGACCTCGGCCGCACCGGCAGCCAGCTGGTTGGCCTGCACGGCGTGGTCGGCGTTCTGGCGCACCGTGGAGGTCAGCTCCTCCATCGATGCGGCCGTCTCTTCCAGACTGGCCGCCTGCTGTTCGGTGCGACGCGACAGGTCACTGTTGCCCGAGGCGATCTCGCCGGCGGCCAGGTTGATGCTGGCGGTGGCCTGCTGGATGCGGCCGACGATGTCGGTCAGCTGGGTCACGGTGGTATCGGCATCGTCGCGCATGCGTGCGAACACCCCATGGAATTCCCCCTGCATGCGCGCGGTGAGATCGCCGGCGGCGATGGCGCGCAGCAGTGCGGAGATCTGCTGCAGATTGTCGTCGCTGACCTGCATCATGGTGTTGAGGTTTTCCACCATGCCGCGGAAATCATGGTCGAACCGCACCACGTCACCGCGCTGGGTGAAGTCGCCCAGCGCGGCCGCGCCGGCCAGGTCGCGGATCTGGGTGTTGATCGCGCGCAGGTTGGTCTTGGTGGTGTCCATCGCGTCGGTGAACGCCGCCTGCTCGCCCGGCAGCCGGTCCATGTCCTGCGACAGGTCGCCGACGGCGTAGCGCTGCATCACCTCGACCAGGCGCCGGGTCACGGCGATGTTGGCGCCGACCAGCTGGTTGGTGTCGTCCACCATGCGCCCGTATTCGCCCGGGAACGCCTGGGCGTCCATGCGGTAGCCGAGCTCACCGGCGTCATGGCGCTGGGCCATCTCGCGCTGCGCGGCCATCACCGCGCGCAGCTGGCCCCGCATGCGCTGCATCGACTCGAGCAGCCGCCCGACCTCATCATTGCGCGGTGGCGGCAACGGCGTATCCAGGCGGCCTTCGGCCACGTCGGCCGACAGGCGTACCGCATCGGCCAGCGGGCGGATCGCCTGTCGGCGCAGCAGCACGTACACGCTCACGCTCAGCACCAGCGCCGCGCCCAGGCCCACCGCCAGGATGATCCACAACAGCGCGCGCGCCTGCGCGGTGATCAGCGCGTACGGCACGATCACGCCCAGGGCGAAGCGTTCCTGGCTGGCGCCGATGCGCAGCGGCACGTAGGCCTTCACGTTGCCGGCGGCGTCGGGCGTGAGCGCCTCGAAGCGCTGGTCGGCGGCGACCGCCGACAGGACCTGCGCGGTCGTGGCGTCATCGCGGCGCGTCCCGATCTGGCTGGCGTCCTGTGCAGCGAGCACGATGCCACCGGGCGATATCAGCTCCACATGGCCTTCGCCCATCGGACGCAGTGCGGCCAGTCGCTGCTGCAATGCCGCCAGGCCGACGTCCACGGTCACCGCGCCCAGGAACGCGTCGTTGTCGAGCACCGGGGTGGACAGCGTGGTCATCAATACCTGCCTGCCGCCGATCTCGTACTTGTATGGCTCACTCACGGTGGGGCGCTTCAGCGCACGCGGCCGCAGGTACCAGTCGCCATCGCCGGGCACGTCGTAGCCCTTCAACACGTCCTGCACCGGCACACCGTCCTGCCAGGCCCAGTAGCTCATGAAACGGCCGGTGGCGTCGTGGGCTTCGGCGTTGACGAACGCGGCATCCTTGCCATCGAACGCCTCCGGTTCCCACAGCGTGCCCAACCCCACCCACTCCGGGTGCGACTGCAGCTGCTGCTGCAGGACCTGCGCGGCGGTGACGCGGGTCAGTGTGCCCACCCGGTGCTGCACTACCAGGCTGTCGGCCAGTGCCTGGCTCGTGGAAAACGCGGCGGCGAGGTCGGCACCGACCCGGCGCGACTCCGCCTCGGCCTGGCTTTCCATGGTCCGCCGCGAGGACTCCAGCAGCGCCTGGCTGGCCTCGTGGTAGCTGAGGGCGGCGGTCACGCCGAAGCAGAGCATGGCGATCAGCGCCGTTCCCAGCATCAGCCGATGGGCGATGCTGCCGGGGCGCTTGGACACGGACGAGCGGGACACGGACATGGGGTGTTCCAGGCAGGAGTACAGAACAGCGCACGCCCTTGGGCGCCGCTACGACGTCACGCAGTCCATTGCGGCCCAGTCGGCGCGGTGCAACTCACGCGTGATCCGGGGCAGTGAGCTGGTAGCGGCCCTGGGCTGCCGATGTTGAGGGTCGAATCCTGACCGGGTTCAGTGAGCGCTGCCGGACGCGCTTCCGCCGGCCTGCGGTCGTCGCCCGAGCCGCTCCACCAGGGTCTGGCTGGCCGCGTTCAACCCGACCACGTCCACCTGCGCACCGTGCGCGCGCAACTTGAGCAGCACCCGGTCCAACGCGCCCACCGCGCTCAGGTCCCAGAAGTGGGCATGGCTGAGGTCGATGACCACCCGCGGAGGCACGTGCTGGAAATCGATGCTCTCGGCGAACTGTCCGGCCGAAGCGAAGAACACCTGGCCGGTGACCGTGTAGGTGCGCACGCCGTCAGCGTCGTCGTGGTCGTCCACGACCAGCAGCCGGCCAACCTTGCGCGCGAAGAACAGCGCCGACAGCAGCACGCCGGTGAGCACGCCCTTGGCCAGGTCGTGGGTGGCCACCGTCACCACCACCGTCGCCACCATCACCACCGATGAACTCGTCGGATGCAGGCGGAACTCGGCGAAGGAGCGCCAGTGGAAGGTGCCGATGCTGACCATGATCATCACCGCGACCAGCGCCGCCATCGGGATCTGGCGGACCCACTCGGCGCCATACACCACCAGCAGCAACAGCAGCACGCCTGCCCACAGGCACGACAGCCGCCCGCGCCCACCCGAGGAAACGTTGATCACCGACTGCCCGATCATCGCGCAGCCGCCCATCCCGCCGAAGAGTCCGGCGGTGATGTTGGCCAGGCCCTGGCCGGCGCATTCGCGGTTGCGCTGGCTCGGGGTATCGGTCATGTCCTCGACGATCTGCGCGGTCATCATCGACTCGAGCAGGCCCACCACCGCCAGCGTCGCAGACACCGGCAAGAGCAGTTTCAGCGTATCCCAGGTCAGCGGCACGTCCGGGAACAGGAACACCGGCAGGCTGTCGGGCAGCGCGCCCATGTCCCCCACGGTGCGCACGTCCCAGTGCAGCCCGATCGACAGCGCGGTGAGCACCACGATGGCCACCAGCGGCGACGGCACCGCCCGGGTCAGCCGCGGCAGCAGATAGATGATGGCCAGGCCCGCGGCGCACACCGCCCACACCTGCCAGGAGCGTCCGATCAGCTCGGGCATCTGCGCCAGGAAGATCAGGATGGCAAGGGCGTTGACGAAGCCGGTGATGACCGAGCGCGATACGAAACGCATCAGTGCCCCGAGTTTCAGCGCGCCGGCCAGTATCTGCAGGAACCCGGCGAGGAGGGTCGCCGCCAACAGGTACTGCAGGCCGTGGTCCTTGACCAGGTCGACCATCACCAGCGCCATCGCACCGGTGGCGGCCGAGATCATGCCCGGTCGCCCTCCGGCGATCGCGGTGACTACCGCGATGCAGAACGAGGCATACAGGCCGACCTTGGGGTCGACGCCGGCGATGATGGAGAAGGCGATGGCCTCGGGAATGAGCGCCAAGGCTACGACGGTGCCGGACAGCAGGTCACCGCGGAGGTTGCCGAGCCATTGCTGGCGCAGCGGGTACGAAACGGGCATGGGCAGAACTCGGTGCGCCGACGATCAGCGGCGCGCAGGATACCCCACCGCCGCAGGCTGGGATATGGGCGGCCGGGCACGGCCGCCCCCTGCATCACGCGCTGCCGAACATGGCGCGGACGCTGCGCAGCAGCTCGTTGACGCTGAACGGCTTGGGCAGCAACGACATGCCTTCGCCAAGGAACTCGTTGCGCACCACCGCGCTCTCCGTATAGCCGGTGATGAACAGCACCGGCAGGGTCGGGCGCAGCATACGGGCGGCGTCGGCCAGGTCGCGGCCGTTCATGCCGGGCAGGCCCACATCGGAGAGCAGCAGCTGGATCTCGCGGTCGGAATGCAGCTCCAACAGGGCCTGCTGCGCGTTGGTGGCTTCCACCACCTGGTAACCGGCCTCGATCAGCATTTCGCGGACCATCATGCGCACCGAATCGGTGTCGTCCACCAGCAGGATCCGCTCGGCATGCCCGCGCTGGATCTGCACCGGCGCGGCCGTCTCTTCAACGGCCAGCAGCCGGCCTTCCGGCAGCAGCAGCTCGATCTCGGTGCCCTCGCCCGGCTCGCTGGCGATGCGGGCACTGCCCCCGGACTGGCGCGCGAACCCGTAGGTCATCGACAAACCCAGGCCGGTGCCCTCGCCCTGCGGCTTGGTGGTGAAGAATGGCTCGAACACCTTGGTCAGCAGCTCCAGCGGAATGCCGCTGCCGTTGTCGATCACCTTGACGCTGATGTAGTCACCGGGCGACAGCTCATGGTCGCGCTCGATGTGCGCACGACCGGCGCGGACCCGGATCAGCCCCTGCCCGGCCAGCGCGTCGCGCGCGTTGATGACCAGGTTGAGCATCACGTTCTCGAACTGGTTGGGGTCGGCCACCGCGACCAGCGGTTCGGTTCCCAGCTCCAGCTCCAGCTCGATGTTCTCGCCGATCGAGCGCAGCAGCATGTCTTCCAGCGAGCGCACGCGGGCGACCACGTCGAACGTCTGCGGGTCCAGCGGCTGCTTGCGCGCGAAGGCCAGCATGCGCTGGGTCAGCGCCGCCGCGCGGTGTGCCGACGCGGTGGCGATGTCCACATAGCGGCTGGCCTTGTCCCACTTGCCGCTGGTGGCGGCCATTTCAATCATGTCCAGGCCGGAGATGATGGTGGTCAGCAGGTTGTTGAAGTCGTGGGCGATGCCGCCGGTCAGCTGGCCCAGCGAGTCCATCTTCTGGGCCTGCATCAGCTCCATCTCGGTGCGTTCGCGCTCGGCGATCTGGAAGGCCAGCTCGCTGTTGGCGCTTTCCAGCTCCTGGCGCTGTTCCAGCTCGCGCACATGCCGCTCGGTGATGTCCTCGACCAGGACCAGGCCGAGCCCGGGCGCGCTGTACGGCGTCACCCGCCATTCGGTCATCCGCCGGCTGCCCAGCACCGGCAGCGTGAACGTGCCCTGCCAGCGCTCGCCTTCGGACAGCGCCACCTTCAGTGCACTCATCAGGCCGAACTGGTGGTCCAGCAACGACTCGATCTGGCCCGGCCCCAGGTCGTCGCCGAGCAGGCGCTTGAAGGCATCGTTGGCCTCGTGCACCTGCAGCTGCGCATCCAGCACGCCGATCGGCGCATTGATCTGGCGGAATATCTCACCGAAGCGCGCCTCGGCTTCACGCAGCGCCTCTTCGGCACGGCGCGCGCGCAGCAGGCTGCGCAGCGTGGCCAGCAGCACGTCCGGGTCCACCGGGTGGATCAGGTAGGCATCGGCACCGGCGTTGAGACCCGTGATCAGGTCCCCAGTGGCGATGGAGGCGGCCGACACATGCACCACCGGCAACAGCTGCATGCGCGGGTCCGAGCGCAGCCGGCGCACCACGTCGAAGCCGCTCATGTCGGGCAGGTTGACGTCCAGCACCAGCGCGCCGAAATCCTGTTCGGCCAGGCGCAGCAGGCCTTCGTCACCGGTGCCGGCTTCCTCGACGCGGAAGCCATGGTGCTCCAGCACCCGACGCACGGCGTAACGCGTGGCCGCGTTGTCATCCACCACCAGGATCGTGTCACGCATCGGCATCGACGGTCTCCCCGGCCAGCTTGAGCGGCAGGGTCACATGGAATTCCGAACCGTGACCCACCTCGCTGACCACGCCCACCCGCCCACCGAGCAGCTCGGCGAAGCGCTTGCACAGCGACAGCCCCAGGCCGGTGCCGCGCAGGCGCTTCTGCAGCGGCGTATCGACCTGCACGAAGTCTTCGAACAGGGTCGGCAGCGCGTCCTGCGGGATGCCGATACCGGTATCGCGCACGCTGAAGCGCACCGAATGGTCCTCCACCAGGCGGGCCGAAACGACGACCTGGCCATTGGGGGTGAACTTCACTGCGTTGGAAATGAAGTTGCGCAGGATCTGCGCCAGCTTCTTGTCGTCGGTGTACAGCAGCGGCAGCGGCGGCGGGTCCTCGAACAGCAGGTCCACCTGGTTGCCCTCGATCAGCGGGCGGAACATGCCACGCAGCGCGGAGAACAGGTCCATCAGGTCGAACCATGCCGGCGAGATGGTGATGCGGCCCGCCTCGATCTTGGCCAGGTCGAGCAGGTCGTCCACCATCTCGCGCAGTTCGCTGGCCGAGCCGCTGATGAAGCGCACCTGGCGCCGCTGTTCGTCGGTCAGCGGTCCATCCATGCCGTCTTCCAGCAGCCGCGTCATGCTCAGGATCGAGCCGAGCGGCGTGCGGAACTCATGGCTCATGTAGGACAGGAACCGGCTCTTCAGCTCGGACACTTCGCGCAGCTGTTCGGCCTGCTGGTCCAGCTCGGCATACAGGGCGAGCACGCCCTGGTTGGTTTCGTCCAGTTCGGCGCGCAGCGCGTCGGCTTCGGCGCGCAGCCGGTCACGTTCCTGTTCGGCGGGAAGGGTGTTCAATGCAGGTCTCCGAGGCGCAGGGCAATGATGCCGACATCGTCGCGGCCACGGTCGAAGTCGCGCTGCAGCACCGCCACGATCAGGGCCGGGTGGCGGTGGAGCAGGCCGGGGTAGTCGCGCAGGCTCCAACGCGCCTGCAGTCCATCACTGTGCATGAGCAGAAGCGTGCCTGCCGTCGTGTGAAAATGGAATGGTTGGGTCTTGCGGAACTGGACGCCCACGATACCCGGGTGGGACGCCATGCCGCGGCTGCCGGTGGGTTCGCACAGGGTGGCGGAGATGTTGCCGATGCCGGCGAACTCCAGCGCGCCACTGGCCACGTCCACGCGCGCGACCGCCGCCGCACCGCCGCGGCTGCCGGACATGCCCACGTGCAGCGCATTGATCAGGTCCGGTGCGGACGCGGTGCCGCGCTGGGCGGCCGCGGCCACGCCGGCCTGCGCGGCATCCGCCGCCTGCAGGCCGTGACCCAGCCCATCGATCAGCGTCATCGCAACCGCTTGGCCATCGGCATGCAGGTGCCATGCGTCGCCGCAGGCCTCCTCATGGCGCATGGGCAGGCGCAGCGCGCCGTAGGGCACGTCCACGTCGCGCGCGGCGCGGCTGGCGTAGATCCGCGCCACCACCACGCTCCCCTTCGCATCCGACCACGCCTCCAGCAGCGTTGCCTGGCGCCGGATCGCGCCCAACCCCAGGCCCTGCGTGCCGCCGGTGGAGTAGCCATCGGGCAGCGACTGCGCCAGCGAGAACCCGGGGCCGGCGTCGAGCGTGCACAACTCCACGCCCAGGCCGCCGCGCGCGCAGACCACGGACAGGTACATGCGCCCGCCGTGCCCGTGTTTGATCACGTTGGTGGCCAGTTCGGTGGCCGCGAGGGCTACGCGCCCGGCGTCCATCCCGTCGAAGCCGATGTGGTCGGCCAGGGCCTGCGCCTCGCGCCGTGCCTGCCCCACCTGCGAGACCTCCTCCACGACCACGACGCGGGTGACGCGGCCGGAGAAATTCAGATCCATTTGGTGATGGCAACCCGCGTGCCCTTGCCGGGCGCACTCTCCAGTTCGAATTCGTCCACCAGTCGCCGTGAGCCGGACAGGCCCAGGCCCATGCCGCTACCCGAGGTCCAGCCATCGGTCAGTGCCTGGGCGATATCGGGAATGCCCGGGCCGTTGTCCGAGAACACCAGGCGCAGGCCACGGCGCACGCCACGGTCCACTACGTCCCATTCCATGCTGCCGCCGCCGCCATAGATCACCGCGTTGCGGGCCAGCTCACTGGCGGCCGTGACAAGCTTGGTCTGGTCGATGAGCCGCATCTTGCAGGCCACCGAGGCCTGGCGCGCGGCCTGGCGGGCCAGGACCACGTCCTGCTCGACGCGGATCGGCAGCGAGCCACTCACCGCCGTCATGACGCGTCTTCGTCGGGTTGCCGCAGCAGGTGCATGCCGCGCTCGACATTCAACGCCGTACGCACGCCCGTGAGCGTCAGCCCCAGCTCCACCAGGGTGATGGCCACCGCCGGCTGCATGCCCACCACCACGGTGGTGGCATCCATGATCCGGGCCAGCGACGAGATGGTGGAGATCATGCGACCAATGAACGAGTCCACGATGTCCAGCGCGGAGATGTCGATCAGGACACCGCGCGCGGACGTACGCTGGATGCGATCGGTCAGGTCGTCCTGCAGGGTCAGCGCAAGCTGGTCATGCATGTCCACCTGGATCGTCACCAGCAACAGATCGCCCATCTGCAGGATAGGGATGCGATCCATTTCAGCGGGCGACCTTGGTAACCGTCTGGCCGGTACGCTTGAGCGCCAGTGCCAGGGCGTCGGCCAGGTTGGCCTTGGTGACGATGCCCTGCAGGTCCAGGCCCAGGTGCACGATGGTCTGCGCGATCTGCGGACGCACGCCGCTGATGATCGCGTCGGCGCCCATCAGGCGGATGGCGGTGACGGTCTTGAGCAGGTGCTGCGCGACCAGGGTGTCCACGGTCGGCACGCCGGTGATGTCGATGATGGCGATCTCCGACCCGGTGTCGACGATCCGCTGCAGCAGCGACTCCATCACCACCTGGGTGCGCTGCGAATCCAGCGTGCCGATCATCGGCAGCGCCAGCACGCCTTCCCACAGCTTCACCACCGGGGTGGACAGCTCCAGCATTTCTTCCTGCTGGCGCTGGATCACGTCTTCGCGGGTCTTCTGGTACGCCTTGACGCTGTGCAGCCCCAGCCCGTCGATCAGCTCGGAGATCGCCCAGAGCTGATCGCCCAGCACCTTGGGATCGTCGGCGAGGTGCTGCTGGAACAGCTCGAACAACGGGCGCTTGAGCGAGAACAGGAAGCTGGCGGTCTCGGCGGAGTTGAAGCCCTTCAGCACGCGGTCGCGCGAGAGCTGTTCCAGGAAGTGCTGGATCTCCTGCCACTCCGGCCCGGCCAGGCCGCTGCCCGAGGTGGACAGGGCGGACTGGAACAGACCCCAGAACCCGCGCACCTGCGTGTCGAGCTCACGCGCCGACAGCCGGCCGTCCTGGCTCTGGCCCGCCAGTTGTTCAGCCCACTGCGTCACCACCGTGTCCTGGTGGCCGCGGATGAGGTCGAGGGTGCGCTGCTGCAATGCCGCCATGGGAGGTGGTTCCTATGAAAAAGGATGAAGAAGCCCCGGCGTGATGCACGCGCAGGGCTTCAGAGCGCCTGAGCTTAAATGAATTCAGGTAGGGCAGCTATCACAACAAACCTTCCCGCGTGAAGACCTCACGCACAAAACTAACTCATTCACACTGCGGCCGCCGCGCGGGTCGCGCGCGTGCCCGGTAGCAGGGTCAGCCGTCCTGTTGGGCGCGCCGACGACGCACGGCAAGCACCTGGCCGACCACGGCGGTCAGCAGGATCAGGCTGTTGGTCACCACGAACACGGTGGACCCCAGCATCGCGCTGTAGGCGATGAACAGCACCGAGGCAGTGATCTGCCCCACGAACAGCCACGTGGATACGCCCTCCACCGAGTTGGCTTTGTGCTGGGTATGGATCTGGCGTGCCAGGGTGGCGATGAGCACGACCGTGGCGGCCCAGCCCAGCAGATCGGCCGGCTGCTCGATCATCACGGGACCAGCCGCGCCGGCAGCAGGCCCGCGCCGGCCTCCATGACTTCGCGCTCGAGCGCCCGCAGGAAGCTGCTGAAACCCAGCGGCGCGCGCGCGGTACGGCGCGCGCTGGTGACCACCGCCGGCTGGGCGAGCCACGCGAGGCGGGCCTGGGTATCGGCCAATGCCGCCACCAGCGCCACGTCCTCGGACGTGGCCAGCGCGGGGAAGCCACCGGCGGCGAGGTACGCAGCCGCGCTGAACCCCATGTTCGCGCCGTGGATGTGGCGATGGCCATCCTGCACGACCTCGCCATGCCGGTTGAAGGCGACCCGGACCGCCTCGGGATAGTCCAGCCAGTCCACCACCTCGACCACGCCGCAGAAGGCATCGGCGCCACAGCTGACCTGGCGCCACAACCAGTCCGCCGGCACCGAGGTGTCGGCATCGGTGCTCGCGATCCAGCGTGCACCGTGCGCGAGTGCGCAGCTTGCTGCCGCCGCGCGGGCAACCCCCACGCAGCGCGCGTCCAGCGTCACGGTCATCACGCCGTGCTCGGCGCATCGCGCGGCGGTGGCATCGCTGCAGTCGTCCAGCGCAACCACCACCAGCACCGGCTCACCATCGAGGCCTGGATGCGCCGCCGCGACCGCGATGGACGCCAGGCAGTGGTCGATCACGCGTGCCTCGTTGTGCGCGGGCACGATCACCCCGATCATCGCAGGCCCTCGCAGGCGGCAACGCTGGTCGGCGACACACCCCAGCCCTGCATCACCAGGTCGGCGTCGCGATAGGTGAACGCTTCCACCAGCCCGCCGGCAAGGGCTTCGTGCACCTCGGCAGCGGAACTGAGGGCCTCGGCGAACGGGTGCACCCAGTGGCAGGCCAGCAGCAGACCGTCGTCGGTGAGGCTGGTACGCAGTCGGGTCGCCATTTCGCTCAGATCCGGTGCGGACAGGTAATAGCCCACTTCGCTGACCACGATCAGATCGAACTGCCCCGTGGGCCAATCCTGCGGGTGATGGGCCTGCTCGAAGCGCACGTTGGCGAATGCAGCGGTGGACGACGCCGCATCGGCCAGCGCGGCCGCACTCAGATCGGTACCGAGCAAGGCATCGCAGCGCTCTGCCAGCGCGGCACTCAGCACGCCATTGGAGCAGCCCAGTTCCCAGGCGTTGCGATAGCGCTGCCGGGGCAGGCAGGCCAGGGTCAGCGCACGCTTGCGCGCCTCGTACCAGCGCTGGCGGTACTGGAAGGGATCGGGTTCGCGGTAGATCTGCGCGAAGTAGGCAGCGGTATTCATCCGATCAGCACCTCGTAGGCGCGGCGGAAGCGCGCCAGCACGTATTCGGGCAGCACCGGTTCGCGGTCCAGATCCTCCACCGTGCCGGTCTGGGTGGCGAACGCCGTCATCGCCAGGCGCTTGCGCGCCTGTGAGTCGGTGCACAGCGAAATACGCTGCGCGGACGTCCACGGACCGCCCGCAGCACGTGCATCGAGCCAATGCCAGGCCCAGACCGGGTACTGCAGCGTCCGCGCGCCGCAGCTGATGGCCGCCGCACGCGCTGCACGCCCGACCGCCTCATGATCCGGGTGCCCGTCGTGCACCCACGGCGCCACCACCATGTCACCCGGCAACAGGCGGGCGGCGAGGTGCGCGGCCAGATCGGTTTCATGGCGCGCCACCGCGCCATCGGGCAGGCCCAGCGTGGTGACGTGTGACGCGTCCATGCCCAGCGCCTGCATGGCGGTGACAAGCTCTCGACGGCGGGCATCGCGCAGGCGCGCGGTCGTCCATCGAGGGTGGTCCGGATAGCAGGCTTCGCCATCGGTGACCGACACCACCTGTACCGCGATGCCTTGCGCCAGGGCAGCCTGCATCAGTCCGCCACAGCCCAGCACCTCGTCATCGGGGTGCGGCGACACCACTACCAGGCGGCGTGCACCCAGCAGCACCGTGTCCGCTTCGACGGACGGCAGCGCGTCCAGCCACACGCAGTCGTCCCAGTCTGCTTCCTGGGTACCGCGGCCTTCGATGCGCACGGTTACAGCGTCCACGGCGCCTCCACGTGCTGGACCGCACGGCCGAGCTCGGCCCAGTCGCGGTCGGCGTGGCTCTGCCGGATGAACACCGTGAGGTCGCTCCAGCGCTGCGCGTGTTCGGCCTCCAGGCACATCGGTGCCGGGCCCAGCGCGCGACCCACGGCATCCAGGACCTGCACGCAACTGCGCTCCACCACGCTGCGCACACGGATGACATCGGTCGTATGCGGTTGTGCCGGCATGGCGTCGACCCACGCGGCGAGTTCACGCAGCAACGCCGCCGAGGACTGCAGGGCCATGTCAACCTGGCCGAGCAACGCCGCGCTCTGCGCGTCGCCTTCCACACGTGGCGAACGCTGCAGGGGCGCGGCCAGCGCGACGGCGGCGCCGTACCAGCAGGCGGCAATCCCGGCACCGCCGTGCCAGAAGCCCGGTCTCGCCAGGTACGCGCCCGGACGTCCAACCGGCTCGGCCGGGACCCGCTCGAACTGCACGCTGCCGCTGGGGATGCCGCCCATGCCGGTGGCATGCCAGCGCTGTGGCTGCAGCAGCAGGCCCGGCGCATCGCTGCGGATGCAGACCAGACGCGCGCCGGCCTCGCTCTGCGTGGTGACCAGCGCCACGTCCACCAGGCCCGCGCCCGAACACCAGGGTTTGTTGCCACTGACCGTACCGCTGTCCTCGTCGAAGCGCAGGGTGGCCTGTGGCCCCTCTGCCGCCCATACCGCCGCCAGGATGCCCGGCATCAGCGGGGGGGCATGCAGGTCCGCCAGGATGGCCTGCGCGTCGTAGTGGGCTTCAAGCACCTTTGCCACGCACAGGTCCTGCCCGGCAATGTCGGCCAGGGCGCGCCAGCGTTCGAGCGTGTGACCGCGCCCGGGCAGCGGCAGCGTGGGGTGGCGCAACAGGGTATCGCGGGCAGCCGCTTCAAGCGCGGGCGCCGCATGTTCTGAAAGCTGGTCCATGCCGACGGGATACAGCGTTGCGCGTCGGGGGGCGGTGACTGATGCGTGTGTGTGCCGTGCAGCCGCTGCGTACACCGCCCTCACTTGACTGCGCACACGCTTGCAGCGCGACCACCCGCGAACAGGAGAACATGCATGAACGCCTCAGCTTCCAACCCGCTGGAGGGCAAGGACGACCAGCAGAAGGCGCATACCCCGGACACCCTGCGCAACGACGATGCGCGGTGGAAAGACAAGGACATGCCCGAACAGGAGCACACCGCCACGCCCGACGATTACGAGCGCCCGCCGAAGCCCTGAGCCGCCGAGGCGGCGTCGTCACGGTGTGAATGCGACGATGTGCCAAGCTATGTGGCCCGTCACAGGGTCTGCGTGACAGCGCACGTCAATACCGTATTGGATAGGGTTACCGAATGTCATCCTGGAACGCCAGCGAAAGCACCTTGGATATCACCCGCTGCGCCAGTGAACCCATCCGAACCCCCGGTGCCATTCAACCTTACGGTCTCGTGCTGGTCCTGGATGCCCGTACCCTGACGGTAACGGAACGCGCGGTCGCCGAGGCCGGCATTCTTGATGCGCTGGGCGACCCGCTCGGACAGCCGGTCGAGGCCGTGCTGGGCGCCACCCTGGCGTCGTGCCGGCCGGCGCTGGAGGCATTGCAACCGGACACCTCGCACTTCCTGGGTGCCCACCGCATCGGCGACCACGGCGGTCACCATGTGGTCGCGCACCGGCTGGGCGGGAACATCATCGTCGAGCTGGAGGCGCCGGTGCCCGGCGAGCCGGGCTCGCTGGAAGACCTGTATCCCTCCATCCGCCGCTTCATGGGCGAGATCGAGCGCGTGAGTACCACGCGCGAGCTGTGCGATCTGGCCGCGGCGCAGATCCGCGAGCTCACCGGCTTCGACCGCACCCTGGTCTACCAGTTCGACACGGAGTGGAATGGCGCAGTGGTCGCCGAGGACGGCAATGGCGTGCTGCCCAGCTATCTGGACCTGCGCTTCCCCGAGTCGGATATTCCGGCCCAGGCGCGCGAGCTCTATCGCCAGAACCGCGTGCGGCTGATCGCCGACAGCGACTACCGGCCCGTGCCGCTGGTACGCAGCGCGGCCAACGCCGATGCACCGCCCACCGACCTGAGCCCGTCGATGCTGCGCAGCGTGTCGCCGGTGCACCTGCAGTACATGCGCAACATGGGCACCGGCGCCTCGATGTCGGTGTCGCTGCTGCGCGAAGGCGAACTGTGGGGGCTGATTTCCTGCCACAACCAGGCGCCACAGCGGGTGCCGTACCACGTGCGTACCGCCTGCGAGTTCATCGGGCAGATCCTGTCGCTGCAGATCTCGTTGAAGGAACGCGCGCGGGTGATCGAAGAGCGCATCGCACGCCGCGCCATCCAGGTACGCCTGCTCGGGCGCATGGCGGGCGACCAGGACTTCATGGTCGCGCTGGGCCGTGACCAGCAGAACCTGCTGGCGCTCACCGAGTCCAGTGGCGCCGCCATCGTCCACCGCGGCGAGTGCATCCTGCATGGCCACTGCCCGACCGCGCAGCAGGTGATGGCACTGGTGCAGTGGCTGACCGCGCAGCCGGACCAGGGCGAGCTGTTCTGCACCGAACGGCTGCCCATGTTGTGGAAGGACGCGGACGCGTTCTCCGACGTGGCCAGCGGCGTGCTGGCGATTTCGATCTCGCAGCTGCACGACAGCTTCGTGCTCTGGTTCCGCCCGGAAGTCATCCGCACCGTGCGTTGGGGGGGCGATCCGCGCAAGGAGGACACCGGCCAGCCGCTGTCGCCGCGCACCTCGTTCGAGGGCTGGAAGGAAACGGTGCGCAAGCAGTCGCTGGCGTGGAACGAGGTGGATCGCGATGCCGCGCTGGAGCTGCGCACCGCCATCGTCGACATCGTGCTGCGCAAGGCCGAAGAGATGGCCGTGCTGAACGAACAGCTGCTGCGCAGCAACAAGGAGCTGGAGGCATTCTCGTATTCGGTCAGCCATGACCTGCGTGCGCCGTTCCGTCACATCGTGGGCTATTCGGAACTGCTGTGGGCCTCGGCGGGCGAACGATTGAATGATTCAGAAAAAAGATTTCTCGACACCATCGTCGAATCTGCACAATCGGCGGGAACGCTGGTGGATGACCTGCTGAGCTTCTCTCAGATGGGTCGCTCCACGATGGGTCAGATCACGATGGACATGACCGCCCTGGTCGAAGACGTGCGGCACAAACTGGACATGGAGTACGCCGGTCGCAGCATTCACTGGACCCTTCCGCCGCTGCCGCGCGTCAAGGCCGATCCGGGCATGGTGCGGCTGGTGTGGCAGAACCTGCTGTCCAACGCGATCAAGTTCACCCGCGACACGCCCCACCCTGCCATCGCGGTGGGCCACCGTCGCAACGACACCGAGGATGTGTTCTTCGTCCGCGACAACGGCTGCGGTTTCGACATGCGCTACGTGGACAAACTGTTCGGTGTGTTCCAGCGCCTGCATCATGCGGACGAGTACGAAGGCACCGGCATCGGCCTGGCCAACGTCCACCGCATCATCACCCGCCACGGCGGCCGCACCTGGGCCGAAGGCGAGGTAGGCGTGGGCGCGACATTCTTCTTCACCATTCCCTTTGCTACTGGAGACAACCTATGAGAGACCTGCGGCCGATTCTGCTCGTGGAAGACAATCCGAAGGACGCTGAGCTGACGATGGCTGCACTCGCCCGCTGCCAGTTGCTGAACGATGTCACCCATGTGCGGGACGGGGTGGAGGCGCTGGAGTACCTGCGCAGCCAGGGCCGCTACGAAGGCTTGCTGCATGGCGGCCCGGTGGTGGTGCTGCTGGACCTGAAACTGCCCAAGCTCAACGGGCTGGATGTACTGAGGGAGATCCGGACCGATCCCGCCCTGAGCAGCACGCCGGTGGTGATGCTGACCTCCTCGCGCGAGGAGCAGGACCTGGTCAGGAGCTACGAACTGGGCGTGAATGCGTTCGTGGTCAAGCCCGTGGACTTCAAGGAATTCCTGGAGGCCATCCAGGGGTTGGGCATGTTCTGGGGCATCACCAACCAGCCGCCGCCACACGGCACCCTGTTTGGCGCAAAGAGCAGAAAAGATGGCTGATGCCCCTACCGGCGCTTCGATCCGCATCCTGATGGTCGAAGACAATGCGCTGGATGCGGAGCTGATCGCCCTGCAGCTCACCCGCGCCGGGCTGCCGTTCACGTTCGAGCGGACCTGGTCGCATGAGGGGATGCTGGCGGCATTGCGTGCGAATGCGTTCGACGTGATCCTGGCCGACCACGTGCTGCCCGGTTTCGACGGCGACGCGGCGCTGACCCTGGCCAGTGAGGTGGCGCCGCAGGTGCCTTTCATTTTCGTCTCCGGCACGCTCACCGAAGAACTCGCGGTGCAGGCACTCAAGCGCGGCGCACGCGACTACGTGGTGAAGGCGCGCCTGCAACGGCTGCCCGACGCCATCGTCCGGGCGATCGGCGAAGCGGACGAACGGCGCAAGCTGCAGCGCGTCCAGACCGAGCTGCGCGGCAGCGACCAGCGCCTGCGCCTCATCACCGACTCCCTGCCGGCGTTGATCGCCTACCTGGGCCACGACCACCGCTACCGCTTCGCCAACCAGGCGTACTTCGAGTGGCATGGTCTGGCGCCGGATGAGCTGATCGGCATGCATACCCGCGACGTGGTGGGCGAGGAAACCTTCGCCCAGATACAGACACACCTGGACAAGGTACTGCAGGGTGAGCGGGTCAGTTTCGAGACGCTGTCGGGACGCCGCAGCGGCACGCTGCGCCATGCGCAGATCGACTGCGTGCCCGAGCTGGCCGAGGACGGCACGGTGCTGGGCTACTACGCCATGGCCCGCGACATCAGCGAACTCAAGCAGGCGCAGGCGCTGTTGAAGGCCAGCAACGAATCGCTGGAACGCCAGGTCAACGAACGCACCTCGGCCCTGCACCGCAGCGAGAGCCGGCTGCAGGCGCTGTTCGAGTCCAGCTTCCAGCACCAGAACCTGCTCACGCTCGATGGCCACATCATCGACACCAATTCGGCCTCGCTGGCCGCCATCCTGGCCACCAAGGCGGATGTGCGCGGCGCGCTCTATTGTGAATCGGCGTGGTTCGCCGATACCGAGGGCGTGCCGGCGATCGTCTGCGCGGCGGTGCTGGAGGCCGCTGGCGGCAGCGCCTCCCGGCATGAGCTGGAGCTGCGCCTGCCCACCGGCAAGCGCGCGTTCGAGTTCTCGTTCCGGCCGCTGCTCGACCACCAGGGCAACGTCACCGCCGTGGTGTCGGAGGCGGTGGAAACCACCGCGCGACGCCAGGCCGAGGAAGCACTGCGGCAGAGCCAGAAGATCGAGGCGGTGGGCCAGCTCACGGGCGGCATCGCGCACGACTTCAACAACATCCTCACCGTGATCGCCGGCAACGTGGAGTACGCCATGATGCTGACCGAGCGCCTCGGCGATGCGGCCGGCAATTCGTCGCGCGCCTTGGACAACGCGCTCAAGGGCGTCATGCGTGCGGCCAACGTCACCCAGCGCCTGCTCGCGTTCTCGCGCCGGCAGCCGTTGAAGAGCCAGCCGGTGGATCTCAACGAACAGGTGCGCGACATGCAGGACATGCTGCAGCGCGCACTCGGTGAACTGGTCCAGCTGGAGATGGTGCACAGCCCCGACATATGGTGCGTGGAGGTCGACACCAGCCAGCTCGAGGCCTCGGTCCTGAACCTGGCGGTCAACGCGCGCGATGCGATGCCCGAGGGCGGCAGGCTGATCATCGAAGTGGACAACGCACACCTGGACGCCGACTTCAGCGCCCACAACCCCGACGTGCCGCCCGGCCACTACGCGATGCTGCGGGTCAGTGACACCGGCCACGGCATGTCGGCCGAGACGATGACGCGGGTGTTCGAGCCGTTCTTCACCACCAAGGAAGTCGGCCGCGGCACCGGGCTGGGCCTGTCCATGGTCTACGGCTTTGCCAAGCAGTCCGGTGGCCATGTGCTGGTCGATTCGACAGAGGGTGTCGGCACCACCATTACCCTGCTGTTCCCGCGTTCGGCGGCGGAACTGCCGCAGGCCGGCAAGGCGGAGACGCGCGGCCTGGCCGGCTATGACATGCAGGACGAGGCCACCGTGCTGGTGGCCGAGGACAACGACGATGTGCGCGCCTACACCGTCGAGACGCTGCGCCAGCTCGGTTACCGCGTGCTGGAGGCGCATGACGGTCCGTCGGCGATGCGCCTGCTGGAACGTACCGATGTCAGCGTGGACCTGCTGTTCTCGGACATCGTGATGCCCGGCATGTCCGGCTGGGAACTGGCCAGGCGTGCCCTGGCACACAAGCCGGGCCTGCGCGTGCTGTTCACCTCGGGCTACCCGCGCGACATCGATGCCAGCGGGGAGGTCGGCAGGAACATCGCGATCCTGGCCAAGCCCTTCACCCGCAGCGATCTGGCGCGCTCGATCCGCGGTTCCTTGCGGGAAGAGGGCGCGCCGCAGGGGAGCGCCGCACCCTGATTGCGACCACTAGACGACCGGTCTAATTGAATGTACAGTGCACCCCATGAACTCCGCCACCGCCACCGAGGCCCTTGATGTCCGCGACAAGATCCTGGCTACCGGCCAGCGGATCATGGGCGGCAAGGGCTTCTCCGCCGTCGGCCTGAACGAGGTACTGACCGCCGCCGGCGTTCCGAAGGGGTCGTTCTACCACTACTTCGGTTCCAAGGAAGCCTTCGGCGAGGCGCTGCTGGAGGACTATTTCGCGTCCTACCTGGCCGACATGGAGGGCATCTTCCGCCAGCCCGGCCAGACCAAGGCGCAGCAGGTGGCGGCGTATTTCCAGTCCTGGCGTGACAACCAGTCGTTCGACGACTGCCAGGGCAAGTGCCTGGCGGTGAAGCTGGGTGCCGAAGTCGCCGACCTGTCGGAGAGCATGCGCGCCGCACTGAAGCGCGGCACCGCAGGCATCATCGCGCGCCTGGCGCAGGCGATGCGGCAGGGGGTCGAAGACGGCTCCCTGAGCCTGGACGATGCGCCGGAGAACGTCGCACAGAGCCTGTACCAGCTGTGGCTCGGCGCCAGTGTCATGGTCAAGATCGTCCGCACCCCCCAGCCGTTCGACGCCGCCTGGCAGACCACCCGCGGGGTGCTGCACCTTTCACCCTGAGTGACCCCCGGAACACGAGGCACTTCACCCCCTGAAGCGCCTTTTTTCACGACCTGTTTCTAGACGACCGGTCTACTGTTAACTACCCACCACAGGAATCGCCCATGAAAGTCCTCATCGTTCTGACCTCCCACGACGAACTCGGCACCACCGGCCGCAAGACCGGCTTCTGGCTGGAAGAGCTGGCCGCGCCGTATTACACCTTCAAGGATGCGGGCGCGGAGATCGTGCTGGCCTCGCCCAAGGGCGGCCAACCGCCGCTGGATCCGAAGAGCAATGAGCCCGATTTCCAGACCGAGCTCACCCGTCGCTTCGAAGCCGATGCCGCCGCCAACGCCCAGCTGGCCAACACCGTGCGGCTGGACAGCGTTTCCCAGGCCGACTTCGACACCGTTTTCTACCCGGGCGGCCATGGTCCGCTGTGGGACCTGGCCGAAGACACGCACTCCATCGCGTTGATCGAATCGTTCATCACGGGCGGCAAGCCGGTCGCGCTGGTCTGCCATGCACCGGGCGTGCTGCGCCACGTCAAGTCCGCCAACGGCAACCCGCTGGTCCAGGGCAGGAAGGTCACCGGCTTCACCAACAGCGAAGAAGAAGGCGTTGGCCTCACCCACATCGTGCCCTTCCTGGTCGAGGATGAACTCAAGGCGGCAGGTGGCCTCTACTCGAAGGGACCGGACTGGGGCTCGTACGTGGTCAGCGATGGCCTGCTGATCACCGGGCAGAACCCGGCGTCGTCCGCCGAAGCGGCCGCGGTGCTGGTGGCACAGGTCGAGAAGACCGCGAAGGCGTGAGGTGTGCCTGCGGTGCGCGTCCGGGTTGCGGAACGCGCACCGCATTGCGGCCGCGTGTTTCAACGTTCAAGCAGCCCCATCAGCGAGCGGTGCACCGCCACACCGGCCAGTGCACCCTCGCCTACCGACAGCGCGATGCTGCCGGCCATCCGCGCGATGTCGCCGCACGCGAACACGCCGTCCACCGTGGTCTGCTTCGCCGAATCGGTGGTGATGCAGCCACCGTCCTCTAGCCCGCAGCCCAGCTGTGTGGCCAACGTGCTGGACAGCACGGTGTCGTGGCAAACGAACAGGCCATCCATGGGCGCCCGTCGCCCATCCTCCAGGTGCATCGTGGCCACGTCATCAATGCATCGCACCGGCGTCAGTTCCACGCCGATGCCGTGCGCATCCAGCACCCGCGTCGATGCGGTGCCTGGGGCGGTCTGTGCGTCGGTACAGAACACGGTCACCTTGCCCCAGTCGGACAGCAG
The DNA here is from genome assembly GCF_057839485.1 of Stenotrophomonas sp. KH_036_B. Classification (NCBI taxonomy): domain Bacteria; kingdom Pseudomonadati; phylum Pseudomonadota; class Gammaproteobacteria; order Lysobacterales; family Lysobacteraceae; genus Stenotrophomonas; species Stenotrophomonas sp. KH_036_B. Next base: position 3,853,546 of record NZ_CM174491.1, read on the forward strand.
CACGGCCTGCTCCACGGCCTTCTCCACCGTCACGCACAACAACCCGATGCGCCCCTGATTCAGTTCGTACCCATGGCAGTACGGGCAGCTGAACACACTGCGCCCCCAGCGTTCTTCCAGCCCCTCAACGTCGGGCAGCACATCGCGTACGCCGTACGCCAGGATGATGCGTTCGGCATTGAACACCGCACCGGACACGCAGCCGACGCTGAACGCGGGGCTGGCGTCCTGACGCGTGGCCGTCAACGCGTCGTCGTTCTGCCATGAGACCGAGGGATAGCGCGCGAGCTCGGCGCGCGCCTGGGCAAGGATCTCTGCCCCGCTTCTGCCGTCTGACGCCAGCCAGCCATGCGACACCGCCGCACGCTGGTTGCGTGGCGATGCGGTATCGATGACCAATACGCTGCGACGGGCCCGCGCCAGCTGCAGCGCGGCAGACAATCCGGCATAACTACCGCCCACAACGATGGCGTCGCAGGGTGAAGCGGAATGCTGGCGCATGGCGTGCTTCCAGTGGGGAATGCACAGTGTGGGCAGGTTCATGTGGATGCCGTGCGACTGCCTGGTCAGGCAACGAACACCTTCGGCTCACAAGTGACCGGGTAGGCTGACCGTGCGCCGTTCTATCGTTGATACGGCAATCAAGCACACGACCCAGCACTGGCCCTGTTGAGCTGCGTGCCGAGGTTTTGCAGATGCCAGACACTGGCATGTTTCATCTCTACGACGTCCGCTTCAGTGCAGAGGCGGCCATTCCCACCATTGAGTTCATCCGGGCCCAGTGCAATGCGTGCCGTGGGATCTTCCGGGCGAGCGAACGCCCCTTGCTGGAAAACATCCCGGGCGGCGGCGCGATCCTGACCTGCCCCGCATGCAGCCGGCGACAGGCGATATCGGGTGCCCGCTTCGTGGAATTCGCCGCGCGCTTCCCCATGGGAAACGCGGAAGGAAGCAATCCGCTTGCCACGCCGGTTCCGGGTGAGGGCGCGTGAGCGGCATCGTCGATACATCTCCAATGAATGGCACGGTGCTGGTGGTCGAGGACGAAATAGAGCTGTCCCGGCTGTTCGTCGAGGTCATCACCCACGCCGGTTACACCGCAGTGCCCACCTATTCCCTCACGGATGCATTGGGCGCGCTCTCCCACCAGCATTTCGATGCTGCCGTGCTGGATATCGAACTGCGTGATGGCACGGTCTTCCCGGTGGCCGACCGCCTGGCGGAACTGGGCACGCCCTTCCTGTTCGCCTCCGCGGTCTACTCGCAGATGGTGCCCACCCGCCACCGGGACGTGCCGTTTGTCGCCAAGCCGTTTCGCATTGAGGAGCTGCTCGCCGGCGTCAAGGCTGCGCTGCAGGGTGGCGGGGAACCGCTGCTGGCCGCATCGGATCGGCCGGCACGCCCTCGCGGGTGATTTTCACCGGCAGGATGTGCCCGTTCGCATCGAAGTACATGCGGTCAATGGCGGTGACCCGGTGATCGCGCGCGGTGTCGCCGAGCGGGCGACGGTGATAGACGATGTACCAGTTGTCGCTGCCGGGCGCGTGGATCAGCGAGTGGTGGCCGGCGCTGGTGGCGATGTCCGGATCCTCCCGCAGGATCGTACCGATGCGCTTGAAGGGGCCGGTGACGGTGTCGGCGATGGCATAGGCCACTGAATAGTCCGGCTGGCCCCAACCGCCTTCGGACCACATGAAGTAGTAGCGGCCGTCGCGCTTGAACATCAGCGACCCCTCCACGTACTCCGGCGACGGCGTGATTTCCTTGTACAGCGTGCCGTCGGCCAGCGGCAGCACACCGCTGAAGTCGTCCTTGAGACGCACCAGGTTGGCGTGCTTCCAACCGCCGTAGATCATGTACCAGGCGCCGTCGTCATCCTTGAACACGAACTGGTCGATGGGCTGCGCGCCATTGTGGAAGGCACCGACCAGCGGCTTGCCGAGCAGGTCGCGGTACGGCCCTTCGGGATGGTCGGCCACGGCCACGCCGATGCCACCCACCTCGCTGTCGTTCTTGATGTCGTTGGCGGAGAAGAACAGGTAATACCGGCCGGCGTTCTCGACCACCGACGGTGCCCACATGGCCTGATTCGCCCACGGCACTGCGTCCATCTTCAGCACGCCGGGGTGCCGGGTCCACTGCACCAGGTCGGGCGACGAGAAGGCATCGAACGCGACCTGTGCTTCGTAGACCGTCGACGTGGTCGGGTAGATCCAGTAGCGGTCGCCGAATATCGCCGCCTCCGGATCGGCGTACCAGCCGGGCAGGATGGGGTTGCCCGACATCTGCGGGGCCGGTGCATCGTGCGTGGAGGGCGCGGCCAGCGCCATCAACGGAACTGCTGCCGCAAGCACTGCGGCCACCATCACCTTGCGCAACACCATGCCCTGCCCTCCCGTGCCAGATCGATGAATCCGCAGTTTAGATCGATTTAGGTGCGGGGTATTTGTGCAAGGCACAAGAGGCGCGGCGCCTGGCGGGTCATGGGTCGGCCTGCGCCCGAAGCCTGGCCAGGAAGTGACGGGCCGGCAGGTGCCGCAGCCAGCGCGGCTGCATCCAGTACAGGCGCGGCGCCCAACGCTGGAAGCGCTGCCAGCGGCGCGCGTCCACCGCGGTCCACGGCAACCCGAACATGGCCCGTACATGCGCCGGCAACAGCGCACGGGTCACGAACGCCTGCAGCGGCAGCGCAGGACGCAGGTACCACGGTGCCCCGCCACTCAGCACCGCCTGCAGATACGCGCGCACCTCATCATCCACCCGCAGCCTGGCCTGACGGCTCTCCCACCACATCTCGAACGCATCGGCGGTGGCGGGCCATTGCGCATCGTCTACCTGCAGGGTCCGTCCGAAGGCCCACGCCTGCCGATACACCGCCTCACGGCTGGCGGCAGGCACGGGGCCCACGAACAGCGTGTACATCTCCACTGCACCCCGGTACAGCGTTGCCGCCACCCACAACTGCAGGTCACGGTCGAAGGCGTTGTAGCCTTCGCCCTGCACCGGAACGTGCGCGCGGTTGACGTGGCGGGCGATCGCCGCGCGATCCTCATCCGTCCCCAGCGACACTGCGTAGATGTAGCTCATGGTGGCGCGCAGCCGCGAAAACGGCCGGCGCAGCGTCTGGCTGTGCCGGGCCACGCCCCGCCCCACCCCGGGGTCGGCCAGCTGCCATGCCACCGCTGCGCCTGCACCGAAGTAGATGTAGGACTCGATGTTGATGTCGGCCAGGCCGATGGAGGTGGGGGAAGGCATGCGGCCGAGTCTAGTCAGGCCGGTGTGGGGTCGCCGTTTACGGGCTGGTGGCGGGAGGCTGCCTTTCCGCCTCGTCCCGGTTCAACTGCTCGCGCTGCGCGTTGTGCCAGGCCTCGCCCGCGGCCTGCACGCGCGCGTCTTCCTCGCGGTTGTGCCGCTCGATCTCCTTGTACTCCGCCCACACCTCGGGCGAGATCGTCTTGAGCCGGTTGTCGGGGCGCAGGCGTATCGACGCGGAGGGCGCGGCCGACACCGTGAAATTGTCCAGCAGCCACTGCTGCCGCGCTTCCGCCGACGCCTGATGCAGGTCGGGCTCGGCAAACCTGTCCATGGGCAGCAGTTCCTCCGCCAGCATTTCACCGGAGGATATCTTCGCCAGCTTCACGACGAGCCGCTCGCGTTCTTTCTGTTGCTGGTAGAGCGCAACCACATCGCCCTGGATCCAGAGCGGATACCAATACCCGGCAATCGGGTAGACATGGAAGGGCTGTTCGCGGATCAGCAGCAGATTGCTGGATTCGTCGTAGAGCGCTCGCCATCCGCGCGGGGCCTGACGCGTCGTGCAGTCGATGCTGCCCTTGTTGATCGTTTCGAGGATGGGTGTGGCGCCGGTGTCGATCAACCGCGTCGTCCAGCAGCGCCGCCCATCGCTGTTGTGCGATGCAAGCAGGATGGAGCGCGGATCCAGCACGATCGCCTCGGTATGCACGAACGGATCGCTGCCCGCGTCCGGGTCACGCAGAAGCGCGGCAAAGCCGCTGTCAGTCAACGTGTCGCCGTGCACATAGAGCGCATAGCGGGTGTAGTGGCGATATTCGCTGATGTTGATGTCCAGCGTGCTTTCGGTCACGGCCACCACCTTCAGCGCGTCCGACGAGAAGACCGTCTCACGGCTGGTGCGCCAACATCCGACAAGCAGCAACGTGGCGAACGCGAGCAGCACGGCCGAGCGGGGAACGAAACTGCGTCTGTTTCTCATGGCACTCCGTGGCGGCTGTGTGTCTTACCTTCTCTGCTCAGATCGCGAGTGAGGACGCAGTCGATTGATCCGTTCCGCGACAACCACGAATGTCTGAGCTCCGCAACTTCAGCGCCGCGTATTGTGCGCCACCCGCTAGGTCGATGTCTTTGGCGTGTCCCGGCGGAACAGTTCCCACTCATCGATCCTGTCACCGTTCGGCAGGTGGCAGATGCCGCGCTCGCCACCGCTTGCGTCCTTCTCGATATGGACCTTGCCACCGCGCTTCACACAGTACTCGGACGCTGGATTGGCCATGCCGGTGCGAACTCCGTTCTCGCTGGTTTCCTGGCTCTGCCGGGAACACCCGGCAGCTGCGGCGACTGCAAGGGAGGCAATGAGGACTGCGAGGTTGGTGGACAGACGCATGGCACTTTCTCCAGAACGGGCCGATTGGCTGGAGGCAGTGTGGAATCCAGGTCGTGAACACATTGTGGGACAAGGAAATTCTCAGCGAACCATGCCGTGCATTGCCGTGGATATGGTGGGCCCACCAGGATTCGAACCTGGAACCAAAGGATTATGAGTCCTCTGCTCTAACCGTTGAGCTATAGGCCCTGCGCGGTTGCACAGTGTAGTGGAGGCGCGGTTGGGCTTGCTACTGGGGCCTTGCCCTCAACCCCGAAGCCGCGCATTCCGGCGGCACGTCTGCGGTCATGGGGAGCCCACGGTACGCCGCAATCTGCCCCCTGCCCCTGGCGCCTGCGGCACGATTCGCGCGGCCGGGCAACGCTGCAGGAAACCGGCCCCACATCCCGAGGTAACCGGTAGCGGTCACAGCATGGCCTGCATCGGCGGTGATAGCCTTCCCATGCCCCGGCCAAGCGCTCACGGCACGGGAAATGACAGGGGTACCATGGACGACATGACGCAGTTCCGCATCACCTACGACGGCCCCGCCCTCGCCACGCATGAGATGGATGCCAGAGAGCTGGCTCCCGCGCTGATGGCCATGGCCGACCTTCTCGATTCAAGCGTGCGCGCACTCCATGGCGATCGCGCCAAGGCGCAGATCAACGTCAAAGGGTCCTTCAAGACCGGCAGCTTCAATGTTGACTTCACCACCGCCCTGAATTTCCTGACCGCCGCAAAAGACATGTTTTCGGGCGACGGCATGACGGCCATCGCCAACGCCACGGCGGTCCTGACCGCACTCGGCCTCACAGCCAGGGTCGGCTACACAGGCGTCGTGCAGGTCCTGAAATGGCTGCGCGGCCGCAGGATAACGAACGTTCAAATGAATGATGATGGGCACGTCACCCTCTTCACTGATGAAGATGCCCTGGAGGTGGAACTGCATGTACTGGTTCTACTGCGCGACCTTCCCGTGCGCCAGGCATTTGACCGGGTTCTTGCCCCCTTGGATCGCGACGGAATTGACACCTTTGCCGCCGGTGACCCGTCGTCATTCGCCGTGGTCATCAACGACGTCGAGCGTCATCTCTTTTCCGCCCCTGCCGGTCAAGACGAGCTGATCCTTGAAGATACGAGGAAGATGGCATTTTCCATCGTCTCCCTCGCATTCAAGGAAGAAAACAAGTGGAGGCTGTCTGACGGGAATTCGACCATCAACGCCAAGATCTCCGATGCCGCGTTTCTTTCAGGGGTGAACAACAACGAAACCTCGTTTACGAAGGGAGACGTTCTGATCTGCGAGATAAAGATCACTCAATGGCAGACGGTGTCGGGTGCGAAGACCGACTATGAAGTGACCAAGGTGATCGAGCATCGCCATGCAGCCACCCAGATTTCGTTTCCTGGCATGCGGGTCCCGCCGGGCCCGGCTGGAACCAGCCCGTAGCGCACCTGAGGCATGGGCACATGACGTTCGCCTCGACGGCGCCATAAAAAAACCCCGCCGAAGCGGGGTTTTTTCATCAACGCACCACCCTGGAAATCAATCGATGTCCAGGAAGCTGCGCAGCTGCTCGGAGCGGCTCGGGTGACGCAGCTTGCGCAGCGCCTTGGCTTCGATCTGGCGGATGCGCTCGCGGGTGACGTCGAACTGCTTGCCGACTTCCTCGAGGGTGTGGTCGGTGTTCATGTCGATGCCGAAGCGCATGCGCAGCACCTTGGCTTCCCTCGGGGTGAGGCCGGCCAGCACGTCACGCACGGTTTCAGACAGATTGATGTTGGTGGTGTTCTCGATCGGGGACTCCACATTGGTGTCCTCGATGAAGTCGCCCAGATGGGAATCCTCGTCGTCGCCGATCGGGGTTTCCATCGAGATCGGCTCCTTGGCGATCTTCATCACCTTGCGGATCTTGTCTTCCGGCATGTCCATTTCCTTGGCCAGCTCCTCCGGCGTGGCCTCGCGGCCGTACTGCTGGAGCATCTGGCGGGAAATGCGGTTCAACTTGTTGATCGTTTCGATCATGTGCACCGGGATACGGATGGTGCGCGCCTGGTCGGCGATCGAACGGGTGATGGCCTGGCGGATCCACCAGGTCGCATACGTGGAGAACTTGTAGCCGCGACGGTATTCGAACTTGTCCACGGCCTTCATCAGGCCGATGTTGCCTTCCTGGATCAGGTCGAGGAACTGCAGGCCGCGGTTGGTGTACTTCTTGGCGATGGAGATCACCAGGCGCAGGTTGGCCTCGACCATTTCCTTCTTGGCCTTGCGCGCCTTGGCTTCGCCGTAGGCCATGGCCCGGCTGATTTCCTTCAGCTCTTCCAGCTCCAGCGAGGTGTGCTTCTCGATGTCGATGGTGGACTGCTGTTCGGCAATGATCTGGTCCTTGACGTCACGCAGGGCCGAGGACCACTTCTGCTTGCGCTTCAGTGCGTCTTCCACCCATTCCAGGTTGGTCTGGTTGCCTTCCCAGGAACGGATGAAGTCCTTGCGCGGCATGCGGGCCGTGACGGTGGCCAGGTTCAGCACGCGGCGTTCGTGGCCCTTGATGTCGGCCATGACGTCGCGCAGCTGCTTGACCAGCACGTCGGTCAGCGGCAACGGCAGCTTCAGGGTGACGAACACGGCGGCCATGTCGTCGCGCAGCTTGGTCAGCGGCTTGCGGTCGGCCTTGGTGGACGCCTTCTTGAAGGCCGCGTAAGCATCGGCCAGGGCCTGCATGCGACGGGCGACTTCTTCCGGATCCGGACCGGTCGGGCCGGCCTCTTCTTCGACGTCGTCGCCGGCGTCTTCTTCGTCGTCGGCTTCTTCGTCAGCATCGTCGCTGGTGTCTTCGGCCACGGCCGGCGCCGGAACCTCTTCGACCAGGTCGTTGAAGCCGACGATCACTTCGGCCAGGCGCTTCTTGCCTTCCTTGTGGGCTTCGTAATCGGACAGCAGCGATTCGACCGACACCGGGAAGGTGCCGAGTGCGGCCTGGACCTGGCCCAGACCTTCTTCGATACGCTTGGCGATGGCGATTTCGCCTTCGCGGGTCAGCAGTTCGACGGTACCCATTTCGCGCATGTACATGCGCACCGGGTCGGTGGTGCGACCACCTTCGGTGTCGAGTGCGCTCAGTGCGGCGGCAGCTTCTTCGGCCGCGGTGTCATCGACCTCGCGGTTACCGGTGTTGCCGTCGTTGAGCAGCAGGGTTTCGGCATCGGGCGCCACTTCATGGACATCGATGCCCATGCCGTTGATCATGCCGATGATGTCTTCGATCTGCTCCGGGTCGACAATATCGTCGGGCAGGTGGTCATTGACTTCGGCGTAGGTCAGGTAGCCCTGTTCCAGGCCCTTGCTGATCAGAAGCTTGATGTCGTTTTGCTGGGCAGGACGTTCGTTGGCCATGTAGTGCTCGCGCCACCGGCAGGGAGAGGAATAGAACCTAGCATTATACCAGCCCAGCGCCCTTCCGGCCCGGGCGGTGGTCCCGGGGTCAGGGTCTGAGCAGGAAGGTCACCGGACCGTCATTGACCAGGCTGACTACCATATGGGCGCCAAATCGCCCGGTTTCCACCCCCGAAGCGTGCTTTTGCCTGCAGATCTCCACCAATCGGTTGAATCCACGTTCAGCCTCGGCCGGCGGGGCCGCCGTGCTGAATCCCGGGCGCATCCCGCTGGCGGTATCCGCGGCCAGCGTGAACTGGCTCACCAGCAGCAGGCCGCCGCCCGTCTCCCCCAGTGACCGGTTCATTTTTCCGGTCTCATCGGCAAACACACGGTAACCAAGCAGACGATCGGCCATCCTGCTGATCTGCGCGTCGGTGTCGCCCGGCTCCATGCCGACCAGGGCCAGCAGGCCGGGGCCGATCTGGCCCACCACGGCCTCGTCCACGCTGACGCTGGCCTGGGTGACACGCTGGATGAGGACGATCATGGTGGGGTTCCATCAAGGGGGGCGGCCTACCTTAGTGGCTGCGCGCGGGGCTGGGAAACCCTTGCCTGCCGGTCGCGGCAAACCGCCCGCCACGCGCACCGGCTAGACTTTGCCCCGATGAAACCGCAAACCACCGCCCGCCTGGCGTACCGCGCCGCTGCCCTGTTCACCCGCCTGCCCTGGTCCTGGCTGCGCGGCTTCGCCCACGCGCTGGCCTGGCTGTGGATCCGCCTGGATGCCCGCGAAAGCCGGGTCACCCGGCGCAATCTGGAGCTGGCCTACCCGGCGCTGTCGGCTGCCGAACGCGCCACCCTGCACCGGGAGGTGCTGCGTTCGACCGCGCTGCAGGCCGTGGAAACCCTGCGCCTGTGGACCCAGCCGCGCGACCGCAACCTGGCCCTGCTCACTGAGCGCCACGGCGAGGCGCTGTACGACGCCGCCCTGGCCAGCGGCAAGGGCGTGATCGTGGCCGCGCCCCACTACGGCAACTGGGAACTGCTCAACCAGTGGCTGGCCTCGCGCGGGCCGATCGCGATCGTCTACAAGGCACCCGACGAAGCCGTGGGCGATGCGTTCCTGCAACTGGTCCGGGGCGGCAGCAATGTCCAGCAGGTCCGGGCCGAGGGCCCGGCAGTGCGCCAGTTGTTCAAGGTGCTCAAGGACGGCGGGGCCACCGGGATCCTGCCGGACCAGCAGCCCAAGGCCGGCGACGGCGTGTTCGCCCCGTTTTTCGGGGTGGAGGCGCTGACCATGACCCTGGTCAACCGGCTGGCCGAGCGCACCGGTGCTACCGTGCTGTATGGCTGGTGCGAACGGACCGGCCCAGGCATGCAGTTCGCCCTGCACATCACGCCGGCCGCACCGGGCGTGGCCGATCCGGACCCGCGCACCGCGGCAGCCACGCTCAATGCCGGGATCGAGGCGATCGCCCGCCGCGATCCGGCGCAGTACCAGTGGACCTACAAGCGTTACACGCTGCGCCCGCCGCACAGCGATGAAGTGGACCCCTACGCCACCGAGGAACATCCCCACTGAGAGCCGCCGCACCGAGCGCGACGCTGTGTCGCCCCGGCCGCAATTGAATCGGCGCCATCCGACCCCACTGTGGAACCCACGATGTCCCCCACGGCCCCTGCCATGTCCCCAGTTGCTTCTTCTCCGTTCGGCGATCCGGCCGCGATCCGCTGCGAGCGCGCGGTGGCCGAACTGCGCGCCGGCCGCCCGGTGCTGATCGATGACGGCCGTGGCCAGCGCCTGGCGTTCATCGCCCTGGACAGCAGTACCCGCAGCAGCTACAGCGCCTTTGCCGAGGTCGCGGCCGGGCAGCATTACCTGTTCCTGACCGCCACCCGGGCGCGGGTGCTGGGCGTGGCCGCCGAGCATGGCGCGCGCGTGCCGCTGGCCGGGATCGACTTCGATGCCCTGCCCTCGCTGAGCTACCTGCGCGAACCCGAACCGATGCCCGCCGGGTGGACCGCCGGCCAGGCGCTGGACGACGGCGCGGTGGAGATCGCCCGCCTGGGCCTGCTGCTGCCGGCCATGGTCGGGGTGCTGCTGGCGCCGGGCGATACCCGCTTCGACAGCTGCGCGCAGGTATCGCTGTGCGACCTGGCGCAGGGCGCCGAGCAGGCCGCGCATGCCTATGAACTGGTGGCGCGCTCGCCAGTGCCGTTGCGCGAGGTCGGCATGACCGAATTCGCGGTGTTCCGCGGCGGCGTGGCACAGCGCGACCAGGTGGCGATCATCGTCGGCAACCCGGACCTGTCGGGCGTGGTACCGGTGCGCGTGCATTCCTCGTGCCTGACCGGCGACCTGTTCGGCTCGCTCAAGTGCGACTGCGGCGACCAGCTGCGGCGCGGCCTGCGCAAACTCAAGGAACTGGGCGGCGGCGTGCTGCTGTACCTGGACCAGGAAGGGCGCGGCACCGGCATCGCGGCGAAGATGCGCGCCTATGGTTACCAGCACGACGGGCTGGACACCATCGACGCGGACGCGCAGCTGGGCTTCGGCGCCGACGAACGCCGTTACGGCAGTGCCGTGGCGATGCTGCAGGGTCTGGGCGTGCAGCGTGTGCAGCTGCTGAGCAACAACCCCACCAAGGCCCAGCGCCTGCGCCATGCCGGCATCGAGGTGGTGGACTGCGTGCCGGTCACCGGCGACATCACCGCAGAGAACGAGCATTACCTGCGCACCAAGGCCGAGCGTGCCGGCCATCTGCTGGACGTGGACGCGCTGATCCAGGCCGCGCAATAGCGCGCGGCAACCTGCTACCGTCTGCGCGACGGGCGCTGCAGCGCTGACCACGACGCCCGGCATGTTTCCTCCTGCCGAGCGCCTTGCCTTGTCCGACCCTGCCTTCGTTCCGCCGCTGCCCACCCCGCCACCGCTACCACCGCTGCCGGCGCACACCGCGTGGCAGCCGTTGCCACAACGTGCGGCCACGCTGGCCGGCGTGGCTGGCGGCATCACCGGTGCACTGCTGATCGGCGGCGCACTGGGCACGTTGTGGGTGGTGTTCGAGCTGCCGATGCGCTGGGTCGGCGCGGTGGCGATGCTGCCGCTGGGCGCAGTGGTCGGCGCGTTCTTCGGCTACCGCCGCCAGCGCCGTACCTGGTGGCGGCTGGATGCGCAGGGCCTGGGCGTACGTCGCGACCTGATGTGGCAGCTGGAAACACGGGTGCCGCTGTCGCGGGTACAGCACCTGGACCTGCGCCGCGGGCCGATCGAGCGCACCGCGAAGCTGGCCACGCTGGTGGTGCACACCGCCGGCAGCCGCTTCAGCGCGGTGTCGCTGAGCGGGCTGGACCAGGCCGACGCCGAACGCCTGCGCGATACCCTGGGCCACCAGCTGGACCAGGACGACGACGCGCTGTGAGTACCCCGCCGCCGCTCGACGCCGCGCCCGACCAACGGCTGCATCCGTGGTCGTGGTTGTTCGTGATGCTGATGCAGCTGCGCCAGTTCCTGCTGCCGCTGGTGGCGCTGCTGGTATTTGGCGGCCGTGGCGACCGTGACGAGATGTGGTCCTACCTGACCGCGCTGATCGTGATCGCGGTGCTGGTGGCGGCCTCGATCCTGCAATACCTGACCTTCCACTACCGCATCGGCCGCGATGCGATCAGTGTGCGCAGCGGGGTGATATCGCGTAACCGACGCGAGATTCCCTTCGCGCGCATCCACAACGTGGTGGTGCACCAGAACCCACTGCACCGCCTGTTCGGGGTCGCCGAGCTGCGCCTGGAGTCGGCCGGCGGCCACCGCCCCGAAGCGGAAATGCGCGTGCTCCGGCTCGACCAGGCACTGGCACTGGAGCAGCTGGTGCGCCAGCGCGGGCAGCAGGCACTGCCCGTGGAGACTGTCGATGCACCGGCCCCGGCGGCACCCGCCGACGAGGTGCTGCTGCAGCTGCGCACCACCGACGTGATACGCATCGGGTTGCTCTCCAACCGCGGCTGGGTGGTGGTGCTGGCGCTGTTTGGTGCCTCATACCAGCTGTTCCCGCGCGGGGTGGTCGACAACGCCATTGAGTACGGCGGTCGCCAGGCGATGGGCTACGCCAGCCATCTGCACCCGGCCACCTGGGTGTGGGTAGTGGTCGCGCTGGTGATGATGCTGGGGTTCTGGGGGATGCTGCGGGTCCTGTCGGTGGTGCTGGCACTGCTGCGCTACCACGGCTTCCGCCTTACCGAACACGAGCGCCGCCTCACCGTTGCCAGCGGTCTGTTCACGCGCATGCGCACCAGCGTGGCGCGCCGCCGCATCCAGGCCTGGACGCTGCGCGAAACCGCGCTGCAGCGCTGGTTCAAACGCCGCCACCTGCGCATCGACATTGCCGCCGGCGTGGCCGCCGATGGCGAGCGCCGGGACCTGCGCGAACTGGCGCCGCTGGCCACACCCGAGGCCTGCGATGCCCTGGTGCAGCACCTGCTGCCCAAGCTGCAGTGGCCGCCTGCGCACTGGCGCGCCGTGCCACAGCGCGGCTGGTGGCGGCTGTGCCTGCCCGCGCTGCTGATCGTGCCGCTGTTGGCGGCCGGTGCCGTCTGGGAAGTCGGGCCCTGGGGCGCGCTGCTGCTGGCGTGGTTGCCATGGTCGGCGTTCCGCGCCCACCGGCAGATGGCGCGCATGGGCTACCACCTCGACGCACGCTACGTGGCGGTGCGCGGCGGCTGGTGGCAGCGCTGGTGGCGCTTTGCCGAACTGGACAAGCTGCAGTCGCTGCGGTTGAGCCGCTCGCCGCTGGACCGCTGGCTGGGTACCAGCAGCGTGTGGCTGGATACGGCGGGGGCCGGTGGCAGCATCGCGCTGTGCCTGCGGTATCTGCCGGAGGCCGAGGCGCGCGCGGTGTTTGAACAGCTCAACGATGCATTCGTGAAGCGTCGCCCGGATCGGTGATCCCGCGCAGGCACGCATGGCGGGTTACGTGCGCAGGATCATGGCGTTGACACGCATGGCGTGTCACTACGATCCTTGGTCGCTTGGTCCCGCCCTTGGTCGCTATCGCTTCGCGGGGCCCCAATAGCCCAGCTCCTTGCGGATCTGCAGACCGCGCGTCCACGCGCCGAACGGCTTGCGCTTCAGCGTGCCCAGTTCCCCCGCGAGGAAATCCTCGGTGGCGGCGATGACGCGCTCGCTGGAACGCCCATCGCGCCACGGATGGATATCGTCGGCATAGCGGCGGATCTCCGCCATCAAGGCCGGTTCCGGGTCCAGCGCGCGCGCCAGCATCGCCGGCAATTGGGCCGCATCGTCGAAGTCGATCATGTGCGGCTGCGGTACGCGGTTGCGGAAGGTCACCACCGGTTTGTGCTGCACCACGAACTCGGACACGATCGAGGACGTATCCGAAACCAGCACGTCGGCGGCTCGCTGCGCGGCCATCACCTGCTCCGGTTCGATGAAGGCGGCATTCGCACCGGCCAGCGCGCGGTATCGCTCGAACAGCTCCGGCGCGCACTTGGGGTGCAGGGTGAGCAGCCAGTAGCGCTCGCCGCGGGCGATGTCGGCGGCGATGTGTTCGTACAGGTGCGGAGCCGCGCTCAAACGTTCGGTGAAGGTGGAGCCGAACAGGATCACCGGGCGCCCCTGCGCGGGTGCCCGCAAGGCCGCGCTGGCACCACCGTCGTCGCGGAACAGCGGGTCCAGCTTGGGCCAGCCGGTCTCGGCCACGGCGAAGTGCCCTTCGCGCGCGGCCAGCTCGCGGAACGGGGTGGTGGTCGCCGGCCCCTGCGTGCAATACAGGTCGAACAGCCCGCGCACGCGGAAATGGCCGCGCGCGCTGTCGCGCTTCTGCACGTTGAAACCATGGAAGACCTGGACCTTGGCCCCGGCGATGAACGGCGGCACCCAGTTGGCGGCGCTGAACACCGCGCGCGGCTGCAGCGCCAAGGCCTCCTTCAGGCCCACGTTGGGCACCCCCGGCAGGCTGCCACCGGCCGCCCCATCGGCGAACCAGGCCGAGACCGATTGACCGGACGCGTGCAACGCCTGGGCCAACGGGGCGAGAATAGGCAGCGCATAGCGCTCCGTCGCAAACAGCAGGTACTCGGCCATCATGTCCTCCACGACCGCTCCCGTTGAACGGCCTCGCATCTCGGCCTGCATTATCGCGTTCAATGAAGCCGACCGCATCGGCGATTGCCTGGCCTCGCTGGCCTTCTGCGACGAGGTGATCGTCGTGGACTCGTATTCGACAGACGCGACGGTGGCCATCGCGACCGCCGCAGGCGCCCGGGTGCTGCAGCGGCCGTTCGATGGCTTCCGCAGCCAGAAGGCGTTCTGCGTGGCACAGGCCACGCACGACTGGGTGCTGTGCCTGGACGCGGACGAGCGCGTTGGACCGGCGCTGCGCGAGGCGATCCTGGCCGCCCAGGCGAGCGGCTTCGCCGGCCATCACGGCTACCGCTTCGCCCGCCTCTCCGAATACTTCGGCAAGTTCCTTCGCCATGGCAACGCCTACCCGGACCGGGTGCTGCGCCTGTTCGACCGCCGCCACGGCGGCTGGCGCGGCACGCGCGAGATCCACGAGGCGGCCAGCGTTGACGGCCAGGTCGGCACGCTGCGGGGCGATCTGGTCCATTACCCCTACCGGTCGCTGGAACAGCAGCTGGCCAAGACCCAGCGCTATGCGCGGATGATGGCCGAGCACGAGTTCGCGCGCGGCAAGCGCGCCACCCTGGCCAAGCTGGTACTGGCACCGGCGTGGCGGTTCTGGCGTGGGCTGCTGCTGCGCGGCGGTTTCCGCGATGGCTGGCATGGGCTGGTGTATGCCTACGTGCGCGCCAACTACGTGCGGCAGAAGACCATCATGTTGTGGATGCTGCAGCACGGGCAGCCGGTGAGCGACCCGTTGCGCCCTGGCGACACCGCCTGAACATGGGTGTGGCAGACTTCGTCGGCGTTTTACCGAAGGCCCCCATGAAGATTCTTTACACCAACTTCCACGCCGGCGACGGCGGTGGGCATACCACCTACCTGGCCTCGCTGGCCCGTGCGCTGTCGCCGCGCCACCAGCTGTTCATGGCCGCCCCCGCCGACAGCCGCGTGCTGCGCGTGATACGCCAGGAAGGCATCGCCGAGCCGGTCGAGATCGCCTTCAGCAGCGGCCTGGCCACACTGGGTCGCCAGTGGTCGGACCTGCGCACGCTGCGTGGCCTGATCCAGCGCCATGGCATCGACATCGTGCACGCCAATGGCGCCCGCGACCACCGCGTGGCCATGGAAGCGGTGGCCGGCCTGGCCCGCCGGCCCAAGCTGGTGTTCACCAAGCACAACAGCAAATCCAGCAACACGCTGGGCAACACCCTGCGCGCGCGCTGGGGTACCGACCGCGTCATCGCGGTCTCCGAGCACACCCGCCAGATGCTGCTGGACAGCCCCTACCGGCACTGCCCGATCGATGTGATCCGCAACGGCGTGGACCTGCAGCGGTTTGCGCCGGTCGATGCCGCCGACGGCGCGGCGCTGCGTGCGCGCTGGACGCTCGATCCCGATGCACTGGTGCTGGTGAGCAACGCGGGCACCGACGGCCACAAGGGCTGGATCGACCTGGCGCGCGCCATCGCCACGCTGCCTGACCCGCTGCGCGGCAAGGTGCACATGGCCGTGGCCGGTCGCGAGCCGGACCCACGCCTGGTGGCCGAAGTGGCCCAGCTGGGGCTGACGGACCAGGTGCATTTCGCCGGGTTGCTGGAGGACATCCGCCCGTTCGTGGCCAGCGGCGATGCCGGCTTCGTGCTGTCCTACGACGTGGAAACCATCTCCTTCGCCTGCCGCGAGATGATGGCCATGGGCAAGGCGGTGATGGTCAGTGACTACGCCGGCCTGCCGGAGAACATCGCGCAGGGCCGCAACGGCTGGATCGTGCCGGTGCGCAACGTGGCTGCCATTGCCGCACAGGTGGCGGCGCTTTACGAACAGCGCGCTGCGTTGCCTGGGGTTGGCCTGGCCGCGCGGGCGCATGCGGTTGAGGCGTTTGGGTTGGAGACGTTCAGTCGGTTGACCGAAGCGTGTTATGAGGCGGTGTTGCGTGGGGAGCCAGGCGGACGGTTAGCGGACTAACAGTCCGCTCTACACATTGCGTTCGGTGCGCAGCCGCAGGGGGTCGGACAGGGCCAGGAACAGGGCGATCCAGGTGGCGTAGAACGAGGCGGTGCGCATGTCGCGGAACATCATCTCGGTGATGCCGAACACCATGAAGCCCACGCAGATCATCAGCCCCGCGCCGGCGAACAGGCGCGTGGTGCGATCGGTCATGCCCAGCCGCAGGCGGCGGGCGAACAGCCAGCCCGGTGCGATGTAGAGCAGTACCAGGCCCAGCCCGCCCAGCACGCCATAGGTGGCCAGGAAGTACAGCAGGTCGTTGTGGGTCTCGCCGAAGTCGCGGGCCACGGTCGGGGTGACCTGCTTGGCCTCGGCCAGCCGGGCCAGTTCCTCACGGAAGCGGTCGCCGCCGCCCACGCCGAACACCGGCTCGCTGCGGATCATGTGCCCGGCCGCGCTCCACAGCTGCAGCCGGATGCACACCGAGGTGTCGGACAGGTGGGCGACCTGGCATTGGTCGAATTCGCTCACGCCCAGGTGGATGCGCTCACGCATCGAACCGTCGCTGGCCACGATCGCACCCGCCACACCGAGCAGCAGCACGGCAGCCAGGGCCTTGAAGCGGTTCATGCGGCGGCCCTGGACCAGCAATGCAATGAACAGGAAGAACGGGATGGCCAGCAGCCCGCCACGGGTCTGGGTGGCCAGGAACGCCCCCACGCCCGCCATGCCGGTGATCAGCTTGAGGGCAAACTCGGTGCGGTGGAAACGGGTGATGCGCACGCCCAGCAGCAGGAACGCCAGCACCGAAAACAGCAGGGTCAGGTCGCCGTAGGTGACGGCATTGAACTGGCGCGTCGCCGGTCGTGCGCCGGTGCTGAACACCAGCCAGGCCACGTTGATCACCGCATACCAGATGCCCAGCAGCAGCCCGAACACCGCATGGGACAGTATCCGGCGCGGAATGCGCAACGCCGCGGCCAGGATCAGCAGCACGGTGAGAAAGCGCACCGCCTTCTCCACTTCCGAGCCCTTCCAGATGCCATGTACGGCCAGGCTGGTGAGCACGCCCACCAGCATCACCGCCACACCCAGCCCCAGCCACCGGTACTCGCGGCGGTTGTCGCACCACGCGGTGCCCACCACCGGGCGGCGCACCCAGGCCAGCACGATGAAGCTCAGCAGCACCAGTCCGTAGTAGCCCGCGCTGCCACCGTCCATCGTCGACATCAGCAACACCGGCGACAGGCCGAGGACGACGGTGAACGCCCACGCCAGTACAGGGTTGGCGCCGGCAGGACGGGAAAGCGCGTTGTTCACGTTCAATGCGACTCGGGCGGACAGCGGGATGAAAGGAAATACACCGTCCAGCAACGATGACAGGTCGCCACGGCGCGCGCACCAACGTCGCTGCGTCGATGGATCCGGCCCGCCATCAGCGAGCGGGCGGCATTGTCGCCGATCGGTCCGTAATGATCCATGAGCCTGCGTCTATTCCTCGTCGTCTTCCTTGCCCTGCTCCCGGCGGATGCGGGCCAGCTCAAGCGCGCTGGGGCGGCACTGTCCGACGAAGGCCTGCGCCGGCACCAGCCACCAGCCGCGCCGGTTCGCCACGCCGACGCGCTCGGCGTGGTCGCGGTCCACGCACGTGAGCAGGGCCGCCTCCTGCACCAGCAGCCAGCGCTGCTGCGGTGCCTGCGCCTGCCACTCCCGACCGTCCTGCAGCTGCCGGTACCAGCGGCGCTTGAAGCCGAAGGTGCGCACCGGGCGGTCGGACATCAGCAGGTTCTGCTCCTTCCAGCCCACCAGGCCCAGCTCGGCGTCCGGGCCGATCCGCTGGCCGACCTGGTACATCAGGCCGCGGGCGGAACTGGAGTCATTGAAAAGCGGGTAGCCCACCAGGCCATAGGTCACCCACGCCAGGGCCAGGATCGACACCACCGCCAGGTGGAACCGGCGCGGGCCGCTGAACGCCAGGCTCACCACGCCCCAGCTGCCCAGTGCGATGCCCACCCAGCCCAGCGCGGTGGTCACCGACGTGTCGATGCCGCGCTGCAGGATCAGCTTTTGTTCGAAGCTGGGTTCACCCCCCAGCATCGCCACCCCCACGCCCAGCAGCGCCACGGTCAGCAGCGCGGCGAAGCCACCCAGCACCCATTGCACGTCGCGTCGGCGCAACAGGCCCGGCAGCAACGGCGCCAGCGCCAGGCAGAACATGGGCAGCGCCGGCAGGATGTACACGTCGCGCTTGCCGTGCGGGATGGAGAAGAACAGCACGATCAGCAGCCACCAGCCCAGCAGCAGCAGATAGCGCGGGTCGCGCCGCCGCAGTCGCCGCCACCAGGCCGGAATGGCCCAGGGCACCAGCAGGAACGCTGGAATCCACATCGACGGCATGGTGGCCAGGAAATACCACCAGGGCTGGTGGTGGTCCCACGACTGCGCGTAGCGCTTGGCCGTCTGCCGGAACAGGATGTCGTTCATGTAGGCGCGGTATTCGGCCATCCCACTGCTGGTGGCCGTGATCACCATCGGCACCAGCCACAGCGCCACCGCCAGCACGAACGCCAGCGGTCCCATCCAGAACCGCCAGTCGCGCAGGTGCAGGCGCACCCGCGGCCAGCCCAGCGCGGCGGCGATGACCGCCGGCACCAGCATCAGCAGCGCGATGAAGCCCACCCCCTTGGTGATGACGCCCAGCCCGGCAGCGAACCAGCCCAGCCACCACCAGCGCCACGCCGACCCGCACAGCAGGTGCCGCAGCAGGCCGTAGTTGGCCAGGGTGATGAAGAACACCACCAGCGGGTCGATCTGCGCCTTCTTCGACTGGAAGGTGAAGTGCACGGCGAACAGCAGCGCCCAGGCCGCGTACAGGCCCACCTGGCGGGTCCACAGGCGACGGCCCAGGTCGTACACGCAGGCCAGGGTACCCAGCGCGGCCAGCAGCGAGGGCAGCAGGAACGCCACCCGCCAGTCGCCCAGCACGGTGTACAGCGTGGCCTGGATCCACATCAGCATCGGCGGCTTGTCCGAATACAGCTCGGTACCGCGGTGCGGGAACAGCCAGTCCCCGCTCAACACCATCTGCTTGGCCACCAGCGCGAAGCGCGGCTCGTCGGAGGGCCACGGATCGCGCATGCCCAGGCCGGCCCCGAGTACCAGCAGGGCCATCAGGGCAAGCAACCAGAATTCTCGGGACGCGCGTGTCTTCAGCATGGGCGCGATTCTAACGGTCTGGGACTACCCCTTCTTTAGCAGACGCGCATAGAAGAAGCCGTCAGCATCGTTCTCGCCGGGCAGGCGTTGGCGGCCGGCCCACGAATCGTGGCCGAAGGCGTCACCCAATGGCAGGAACCCCGCGCCCCGCGTGCGTTGCAGGAAGGCTTCGATCTGGAACTGGTTTTCCTCGCGCAGGATCGAGCATGTCGCGTACAGCAGGGTGCCGCCGGGTGCGAGCATGCTGAAGCAGGCGTCGAGCAGGCGTGCCTGTACGGCCACCAGGGCCTCGATGTCGGTCGCCCGGCGATGCAGCAGCACGTCCGGCTGGCGGCGGATGATGCCGGTGGCCGAACAGGGGGCATCGAGCAGGATCACATCGAACGGCTGCCCATCCCACCAGCTGGCCGGATCGGTCGCATCGGCCGCGCGGACCTGCGCGTGTTCGCCCACGCCGGTACGCGCGAAGGTCTCGCTGATCCGCTTGAGTCGGCGCGGATCGATATCCAGCGCCAGCAGCTGCAGGCTGGGGTCACGTTCGAGCAGATGGGCCGCCTTGCCACCCGGTGCCGCGCAGGCGTCGAGCACGCGCGCGCCCTTGGGCACGGCCAGCGCATCGGCCACCTGCTGGGCGGACAGATCCTGCACCGACAGCGCGCCCTCGGCGAAACCGGGCAGTGACGACACCGCCACCGGTACCGGCAGGCGGATCGCATCGGCGCACAGTTCGGAGGCCTCGGCGGCAATACCGGCCGCCTCCAGCTGCGCCAGCATCGCTTCGCGGCTGGCCTGGTGGCGGTTGACCCGCAGCCACAGCGGCGCGGCCTGCAGGCTGGCGGCGAACACGCTCTCGGCCTGCTCCGGCCAGTCCTGCTCGATCATCTCGGCCAGCCACTGCGGGAACGCCTCGCGTGCCGGCAGCGGCGGAATGCCTTCGCGCTGGCAACGGCGCAGCAGCGCGTTGACCATGCCGGCCTGGCGTTCGCGACCCAGCGCGCGCGCGGCATCGACCGTGGCCGAGAGCGCGGCATGCGCCGGCAGCTCCAGCACGTCGAGCTGCGCAAACCCCACCAGCAGCAGCGCGCGCAGTTCATCCTCGCGCACGCTCAGCGGGCGCTCCATCCACTTGGCCAGTGCGGCGTCGTAGGCGGTCCGGCGGCGCAGCACGGCAAAGCACAGGGCCTCCAGCAGCGCGCGGTCCCGGCTGTCGTCCAGGGTCGGCAGGGCGGTGGCCAGTTCGGCCTTCAGCGAGCGGCCGCGGCCGATCACCTGGGCCAGCACGCGTGCGGCGAGTACCCGGGTCGGAACGCCCGGGGCCAGCGGGGCGCGGGTCGGGGCCTGTTTTTCCTGGCGCGGATGGGCCATCTCAGGCGCCCACGGTCAGGTCGCGGCGGGCATTGAGGTAGTCGGCGGCGGTGATTGCCTTGCCGCCTTCGCGCTGCAGCACGCGCAGGCGCAGCGCGCCCTGCCCGCAGGCGATGTCGATGCCCTCGCGGCCGGCGGCCAGCAGCGTGCCCGGGGCCTTGCCCTGGTTGTCGGCCAGCGCCACGGCGCCATGGATGCGCACGCGCTCCCCGGCCAGCTGGGCCTCGGCGATCGGCCACGGGTTGAAGGCGCGCACGGTGCGCTCCAGCGCCTGGGCGTCATGGCTCCAGTCCAGCCGCGCCTCGGCCTTGTCCAGCTTGTGGGCGTAGGTCACGCCCTGCTCCGGCTGTGGCTGGGCGATCGGCTTGAGGCCGGCGCGCAGCAGGCCCAGGCCGTCGGACAGGACCTGCGCCCCCAGTTCGGCCAGGCGGTCGTGCAGCGATCCGCCCAGTTCGCCGGCCTGGATCGGGGTGTGCTGGCGCAGCAGCACCGGCCCGGTGTCCAGCCCGGCCTCCATCTGCATCAGGCATACGCCGGTATCGGTATCGCCGGCCTGGATCGCGCGCTGGATCGGCGCGGCACCGCGCCAGCGCGGCAGCAGCGAGGCGTGCACGTTCCAGCAGCCGTGGGTCGGGATGGCCAGCACCGCCTTGGGCAGGATGAGCCCGTAGGCCACCACCACCATCAGGTCCGGCTGCAGGTCGCGCAGCTGCTGCTGGGCGTCAGGGGTCTTCAGCGATTCGGGCTGGAACACCGGGATGCCGCGCGCGATGGCTTCCAGCTTCACCGGCGAGGGCGCGAGCCCGCGGCCACGGCCGGCCGGACGGTCCGGCTGGGTGTACACGGCCACCACCTCATGGTGGCGCGCGGCAGCGCGCAGCGACGAGACGGCGAACTCCGGCGTACCGGCAAAGACAATCTTCATGGCGCTCCCACTTGCAGAAAGAAAAACGGCGCCGGGGGTCGGCGCCGAGCAGGCGGTCGCGGCGTGCGGCCAGGCCGCACCACCGCGCCCGCGGCCAGGTCAGGCAACGTGCTTGCGCTGCTTGGCCAGTTTCTTGCGGACCATCTCGCGCTTGAGCGGCGAGAGGTAGTCGATGAACAGCTTGCCGTCCAGGTGGTCCATCTCATGCTGGATGCATACCGCCAGCACGCCGTCGGTGGTCAGCTCCTGGGCCACGCCCTGGCGATCCAGGAAGCGCACGGTGATGCTGTTGGCGCGGGTGACGTCGGCAAAGATGCCCGGCACCGACAGGCAGCCTTCCTGGTAGACCTGGCCGCCATCGTTGGCGACGATCTCCGGGTTGATGAACACCCGCGGGGTGTCCTTCTCCTCACTGACGTCGATGACCATGAAGCGCTTGTGGACATCCACCTGCGACGCGGCCAGGCCGATGCCGGGGGCGTCGTACATGGTGTGGAACATGTTGTCGATCAGTTCCTGGAACGCCGGCGTGGTCACTTCGGCGGCGTCGATCAACGCGGCCTTGGTGCGCAGGCGCGGGTCCGGGAACTCGAGAATGGGCAGGATAGCCATGGCAAATACCGTTGGGGAGCGCCAGTAAAGCGGCGTAGGTCGCAATTCTATCGCCAACGCTTGCCTTGCGCCCCGGTTTCTGGACTATAGTGCTCGAACCTGTTGGGGAATCAGGCACCACACCTATGTTTGAAAGAACTCGTACGGTCGTCGCCGTCGCGATGCTGACCGTCGCTACCTATGCTACCGCCGTTGAAGTGAATGGCGGGCACCCGGAAACCTATGTCGTCCAGAAGGGCGACACCTTGTGGGATATTTCCGCGCGCTTCCTTAAAAAGCCGTGGTTGTGGCCAGAAATCTGGCAGGCCAACCCGCAGGTCAAGAATCCGCACCTGATCTACCCGGGTGACGTGCTGAGCCTGGCCTACCTGGACCGCGTCGTGGCCCAGCCCGGCCCGCGCCAGGACGCCCCGATCAACGCGATCCCGCTGGACCAGGTCGAGCCCTTCCTGAAGCAGCTCAGCGTGGTGGACGACATCAAGTCGCTGCCCTACGTGGTTGCCCTGGAAGACAACCGCCTGCGCGCCACCACCGGGCAGACCGCCTATGTGCGGGGCCTGGACGGTGCGGAAGTCGGCCAGCGCTGGGCGGTGGTCCGCACCACCGTGCGCTACTCGCTGCCCAAGCCCACCGAGGACCTGACCGCCAGCGGTGATGTCACGCCGGGCAGCGGCAACCTGTGGAAGAACTTCGTGGCCGCGCCGAGCAAGCGCAACGAGATGCTGGGCTACGAACTGTCCCAGCTGAACGTGGGCACCGTGGTGAAGCTGCCGGACGGCAAGTCGGAAGTGACCACGCTGGCGCTGCAGGGCCAGGTCGACGGGCGCGAAGTGCGCGCCGGCGACCGCCTGGTGCCGGTCGAGGCCAACCCGTATGACCTGCAGTTCTTCCCGCACGCACCCGCCGCCCAGACCGAAGGCCTGTACATGCGCGTGCTGGCGGTGACGGACATGTACCTGGCCGGCGGCCCGCGCGATGTGATCGCGATCTCGGCCGGCAGCGCCAACGGCATCGACAACGGGACCGTGGTCTCGCTGTGGCGCCAGGGTCGGCATGTCGCCCACCGCATGGAGTATCCGAACTCCTCGCGGATGGACGACTCGCTCACCACGGGTGCCGGCCGCGTCTCGCTGCCGGATGAGTACGCTGCCCACGCGATGGTGTTCCGCACCTTCGACAAGGTCAGCTATGCGCTGGTGATGCAGGGCGTGAAGCCGGTGCTGGTGGGCTATTCGGCCAAGCACCCCGACGCGCAGTAATCGCGCGGGTCGGCAACGCCGACCCCGCAACGCGGCAGGTACCGACCGTGGGTCGGTACAACGTCCGACGCAACACCACGACGGCGCCCCAGGGCGCCGTCGTTGTATCCGGGCTAGCCTGAGCAGATGCCCGACGACCTGCCCTCCTCCACCGAGGCGCTGCTGCGCCTGGTCCTGGCCGGCGGTGCGCTGGCTCCACGACGCGCCCTGCTGGCCGCTTTCGACGATCCCGCCCTGGCCCTGCGCGCCGGCCCCAGCGCCTGGCGCGCCGCGGGATGCAACACCGAACAGCGGGCCCTGCTGGCCCTGCCCGACCGCGCCACCCTGGCCCACGGCCTGCACTGGCTGGCGCAGCCGGACCGGCACCTGCTGGCCATCGGATCCGATGACTACCCCAGCCTGCTGACCCGCGTGGACCAGGCCCCGCTGGCCCTGTTCGTGCAGGGCGACCCAACCGCCCTGTGGCACCCCGGTGTAGCGGTGGTCGGCAGCCGCACGCCCTCCCCCAGTGGTGCCGAGCTCGCCGGCGAGTTCGCCGGCGGCCTGGCCCGCAGCGGGCTATGCGTGGTCAGCGGGTTGGCCGCCGGCGTTGATGCCCGTGCCCACCAGGCCGCGCTGGGGATCGCCGGCGGGCGCACCGTGGCGGTGGTGGCCACGGGCCTTGACCTGACGTACCCGCCCCAGCACGCGGCGCTGCACGCGCGCATCGCCGCGCGCGGTGCGGTGGTCAGCGAGTACCCGCCTGGCACCCAAGCGCGTCCCGGGCAGTTTCCGGCCCGCAACCGCATCGTCGCCGGCCTGACCCTGGGCACCCTGGTGATCGAGGCGGCGATGCGTTCGGGCGCACTGATCACCGCCCGCCTGGCCGCCGAGGCCGGACGGGAGGTCTTCGCCCTGCCGGGCTCCGTGCGCAACCCGCGCGCCCGCGGCTGCCACCGGCTGATCCGCGAGGGTGCCCAACTGGTGGAACACCCCGACGAGGTGATCCAAGGCCTGGCCGGACTGGCCGCCAGCCTGGGCAAGGACTTGCGTTCGCGCCTGGACGCCCCCACTGAACAGGCACGGACAGTACGCGGACGCGTCCCGCCTTCCTCCGACCCGGACTACCAGCGCTTGTGGAAATCGCTGGACGACAACCCAACCTGTATGGATTCATTGATCCAGCGCAGCGGATTGACGGCGGCCCGGCTGTCGGCCATGCTTCTGATCATGGAACTGGATGGAAAGGTGGTCGCCAACCATGGCCGCTACTGTCGAAAACCCTAGTTTCTTCACCTCCACAGCGTCGATGACGCAGGCCGAGGGGCAATGAAAGAGAGCATTCTGGACGTCCTGTTGTACCTGTTTGAACACTATTTCAGCGAAGACGCGGACATCGTCCGCGACCGCGACACCCTCCAGAACAGCCTGATACAGGCCGGCTTCAGCCCCACCGAGATCAACAAGGCCTTCGACTGGCTCGATGCCTTGGCCGAACAGCGCCCGGCCGTCACCCTGGCCCGCGTTGACGGCCCGGTCCGTATTTTCCACGGCCCGGAGCTGGACAAGCTTGACGTGGAAGGCCGCGGTTTCCTGATGTTCCTGGAGCAGCACGGCATCCTGGACGCCAACCAGCGCGAGCTGGTGCTGGACCGTGCCATGGCCCTGGACCAGGACGAACTGGACCTGGACGACCTCAAGTGGGTGGTGCTGATGGTGCTGTTCAACCAGCCGGGCGCCGAGGCGGCCTATGCCTGGATGGAAACACAAATGTTCGTAGACGAACCGGAACCCCTTCACTAAACGTACACTGAGTGCCCAGCGCATTCAGGAGCGGACCGTGGGCCAGTGGTTCTATGCAGAAGGAAACCGTCAGCAGCGTGGGCCGCTGACGTCTGAGGAGTTGATTGCGCTGTACCAGTCCAGCCGGATCGCGCTGGATACGCTGGTGTGGCGCGACGGCATGGCGCAGTGGCAGCCACTGCGCAGCGTGGCCGACGAGGTCGGCCTGGTGATCGCGCCGCCGCCGCCAACGGGTGCCGCCCCGGAGGTGGAGTTCAACCCGCCCCCCATCGTCGAGCCGGTCGCCCCGGCGCCGCCGCGCATTCCGGGCTTCGACGTACCAACCCGGGAGCCTGCCGCGCCGCCGCGGCCGTCCTATCCCCGCCCCGCCGCGCCCCCACCGAAGAAGACCTCCGGTTGCCTGATCATCGGCCTGGTCGTGGCCGGGGTGTGCGTGGTGGTGTTCGCCATCCTGGCGGCCATTGCCATTCCCGCTTACCAGGGGTACGTCGACCGCGCCAGACTGGTCAATGCGGTGAGCACCCTGTCGCCGCTGAAGACACAGGTGGCCGTGTTCGCCCAGGAGAACAACCGTTGCCCGGTCAATGGCGATGACGGCTTCCTGAGTTCTGATGCCTACGCCAACGACGGCGTGAGTGCGGTGCGCATCGGTCGCTTCGGCGAAGGCAAGTGCGGCGTGGAAATTGAATTCTCCATGCCCGGCAAGCGCGCCCTGGACGGCAAGATGCTGTGGTACGAATACGACATTGAACGCCAGGAATGGACCTGCAGCAGCGACGCCGACAGCGAGTACATGCCGGCGCAGTGCCGCGGCTGAGCCGCACTTCAAATTACGGATGAAAAGGGGAAGTACGCAATGACTGAGTGGTATTACGCCGATGGCCAGGACCGTCAGGGTCCGTTGATGGCTGAAGAACTGCGCCAGCGCTTCCAGCGCGGGGAAATCAGCCTGACCACGCTGGTATGGCGCGAGGGCTACGGGGAGTGGAAGGCGCTGTCCGAAGCGGTGGAAGAGCTGCAGCTGCAGAACCTGACCAGCGCCGCCAGCAACCTGGGCAGTGGCTTCGACCTGCGCGGTGACTACACCGCCATCGACAACGGCACCGCGCCATTGCCGGGCACCGGTGGGGGCACCTACTCGCCCTATACCGCCCCGGGCGCTACCGGCAGCTACGGCTCGTCCGTGGTCAGCGGCGGCGAAGTGGTCTATGCCGGGTTCTGGAAGCGCGTCGCCGCCTATCTGGTCGACTACGTGTTGTTGACCGTGACCTCGGCAATCGTCGGCGGCATCATCGGCGCAGTGCTGGGGGTCGCGATGTCCAGCGGCGGCTCCAGCGGTTCGGCCATCGAGATGGCCGCGCAGGGCGTTGGCATGCTGCTCGGTATCGGCATCGGCGTGGCCTATTACGCTGCGTTCCACTCGTCGAAGGGCGGCGCCACGCTGGGCAAGATGGTGGTCGGGATCAAGGTGGTGCGTTCCGATGGTGAGCGCATCAGTGTGCTGCGCGCCATTGGCCGGTACTTCGCGGCCATGCTCAGCGGTCTGATCCTGTGCATCGGCTATCTGATGGCCGCATTCACCGACCGCAAGCAGACCCTGCACGACATGATCTGCGACACCGTCGTGGTGGACCGCTGGGCCTTCACCGAGCAGTCGCACCTGCAGCGGCACGAACTCGGGACGGCGACCGTCGTGATCCTGGTGATCGGCGGCCTGCTCACCGTGGGCCTGATCGGCCTGATGATCGCCATGTTCGGGGTCATCGCCGCGTCCATGTCCTGACCGGTCCTCACACAGGGCCGCTTGACACAAGCGGCTCCGGCGTGATTCCTCTACAAGGCGCAAAAACTGAACGCCCGGCGCATAACCGGGCGTTCAGCGTATGGAATTCGACGCCCGCCCTTCACTAATGCGGCCATTTGCTCCACCCTAGCGCCCTCTCCCGGGCTGCTGCCCACAGAATTCAATAGACATGCCCAAGCACCTGCTCATCGTCGAATCGCCCGCCAAGGCCAAGACGATCAACAAATACCTCGGCAAGGACTTCACCGTCCTGGCCTCGTATGGGCATGTGCGCGATCTGGTCCCGAAGGAAGGCGCGGTCGACCCCGACAACAACTTCGCGATGCGCTACGACCTGATCGACAAGAACGAGAAGCACGTCGACGCGATCGCCAAGGCGGCCAAGACCGCCGACGACATCTTCCTGGCGACCGATCCGGATCGCGAGGGGGAAGCGATCAGCTGGCACATCGCCGAGATCCTGAAGGAACGCGGGCTGGTCAAGGACAAGCCGATGCAGCGCGTGGTCTTCACCGAGATCACCCCGCGCGCCATCAAGGAAGCCATGAGCCAGCCGCGCGAGATCGCCAGCGACCTGGTCGACGCCCAGCAGGCGCGCCGCGCGCTGGACTACCTGGTGGGCTTCAACCTGTCCCCGGTGCTGTGGCGCAAGGTGCAGCGCGGGCTGTCCGCCGGCCGCGTGCAGAGCCCGGCGCTGCGCATGATCGTGGAGCGCGAGGAAGAGATCGAAGCCTTCATCGCCCGCGAATACTGGAGCATCGACGCGGCGTGCGCGCACCCGTCGCAGCACTTCAATGCCCGCCTGATCAAGCTGGACGGTCAGAAGTTCGAACAGTTCACCGTGACCGACGGCGACACCGCCGAGGCCGCCCGCCTGCGCATCCAGCAGGCCGCGCAGGGCAACCTGCACGTCACCGACGTGGCCAGCAAGGAGCGCAAGCGGCGCCCGGCGGCTCCGTTCACCACCTCCACGCTGCAGCAGGAAGCCTCGCGCAAGCTGGGCTTCACCACCCGCAAGACCATGCAGGTGGCGCAGAAGCTGTATGAAGGCGTGGCGATCGGCGACGAAGAAGGCACCGTGGGCCTGATCTCGTACATGCGTACCGACTCGGTCAACCTGTCGCAGGACGCGCTGGCCGAGATCCGCGACGTGATCGCCCGCGACTACGGCATTGCCGCGCTGCCGGACAAGCCGAACACCTACCAGACCAAGTCCAAGAACGCCCAGGAAGCGCATGAAGCCGTGCGCCCGACCTCGGCACTGCGCACGCCGGCGCAGGTCTCGCGTTACCTGACCGACGACGAGCGCAAGCTGTACGAGCTGATCTGGAAGCGCGCGGTGGCCAGCCAGATGATTCCGGCCACGCTCAACACCGTCAGCGTGGACCTGTCGGCCGGCAGCGAGCACGTGTTCCGGGCCAGCGGCACCACCGTTGTGGTGCCCGGCTTCCTTGCCGTCTACGAAGAAGGCAAGGACAACAAGAGCGCCGAGGATGACGACGAAGGCCGCAAGCTGCCGGCGATGCAGCCAGGCGACCGCGTGCCGCTGGACCGCATCGTGGCCGATCAGCACTTCACCCAGCCGCCGCCGCGCTTCACCGAAGCGGCGCTGGTCAAGGCGCTGGAAGAATATGGCATCGGCCGTCCGTCGACCTATTCGTCGATCATCCAGACCCTGCTGTTCCGCAAGTACGTGGAGATGGAAGGTCGCAGCTTCCGCCCGTCCGACGTGGGCCGCGCGGTCTCCAAGTTCCTGTCCAGCCACTTCACCCAGTACGTGGACTACGACTTCACCGCCAAGCTTGAAGACGAGCTGGATGCGGTGTCGCGCGGTGAGGAAGACTGGATTCCGTTGATGGCCCGCTTCTGGGAACCGTTCAACCGGCTGGTGGAAGAGAAGAAGGAATCGGTCGATCGCGCCGAGGCCAGCGGTGCCCGCGAGCTGGGCACCGACCCCAAGACCGGCAAGCCGGTGAGCGTGCGCCTGGGTCGCTTCGGGCCCTACGCGGCCATCGGCAGCACCGCCGAGGACGCCGAGGACAAGCCCAAGTTCGCCTCGCTGCGTCCCGGCCAGTCGATGCACACCATCAACCTGGAAGACGCGCTGGAGCTGTTCCTGATGCCGCGCGCGCTGGGTGAGGACAAGGGCGAGGATGTCAGCGTGGGCATCGGCCGCTTCGGCCCGTTCGCCAAGCGCGGCAGCACCTACGCCTCGCTGAAGAAGGAAGACGACCCCTACACCATCGATCTGGCCCGCGCGGTGTTCCTGATCGAGGAGAAGGAAGAGATCGCACGCAACCGGATCATCAAGGAATTCGAGGGCAGCGAAATCCAGGTGCTGAACGGCCGCTTCGGCCCGTACCTGAGCGACGGCAAGATGAACGGCAAGATTCCCAAGGACCGCGAGCCCGCCTCGCTGACCTTCGCCGAAGTGCAGCAGTTCATGGAAGAAACCGGCAAGCCGGTGCGCAAGGGCTTCGGCAAGAAGGCCGCCAAGAAGGTCGTGGCGAAGAAGGCGGTGAAGAAGGCCGCGGTGAAGAAGGAAGCCGCTGAACCGGTGAAGAAGGCCGCGGCGAAAAAGGCACCGGCCAAGAAAGCCACCAAGAAGGCGGCGGCCAAGAAGACCACCAAGAAAGCCGCCAAGAAGACCGTGGCGAAGAAAGCCTGAGGATTGCCGGCCCGCGGCCCGCAGTAGCGGTGCCGTGCGGCGCGGGCGGATAATGCAGGCCCATGCTGGACCGGCTGCCGTCATGAACGAACTCACCCTGGACACCGCCCTGCCCGCGCTGCGCGCCGGCGGGGTGATCGCGTATCCCACCGAAGCGGTCTGGGGCCTGGGCTGCGATCCCGGCCATGAGGCGGCGGTGATGAAGCTGCTGCGGCTCAAGCAGCGCCCGATCGAGAAAGGCATGATCCTGGTCGCCGCCGACCTGTCCCAGCTGGACGACTGGGTGCGGCTGCACGCGTTGCCGCCCGAGCGCCAGACCGATGTGCTGGCCAGTTGGCCGGGCGCGCATACCTGGATCCTGCCGGCCGGCCCGCGCGCGCCGCGCTGGATCACCGGCGAACACAGCGGCATCGCGGTGCGGATCAGTGCCCACCCGCTGGTGGCCGCACTCTGCCGCGCGTGGGGCGGCCCACTGGTCTCCACCAGTGCCAACCTGGCAGGCAAGCCACCGGCACGCACCCGTGCCGAACTCGACCCGGCGCTGCTGCCCCTGCTGGACGGCCTGATCGATGGAGCCACCGGCGGCCTGGCGCAGCCCACGCCGATCCGCGATGCGCTGAGCGGCCAGGTCCTGCGTACCTGAGCGGCAGCGCGCGCTGCTTTTGCGCGCGCGCCGGCAAAGCCGCACACTGGCCCCATGCGCCGACCCACTGCTCCCTGGCTGATCCTGTTGCTGCTGTGTGGCAGCGCGCCGCTCGCTGCCCAGGACACAGGCAGCGTGCGCATCTATCGCTGCGTAGGCAGCACTGGCACCGTGTCGCTGCAGGACGCCCCCTGCCGCGACGGACGCCAGGAAGTGCGCGAGATGCAACGCCCGCGCGATCCTGCGCCGCGGGTCGTGCGCAGCGACCGCGACCCGGCCACGCCCGCGGCGGCACCGGCCGAACGTGAGGTGCGCTACGTCCACGTGCAACCGCCGCAACCCATCTACGAGTGCATCCGCGACGATGGGAGCCGCTATACCAGCGATACCAGCGAAGGCAATCCACGCTGGGTATCGGTGTGGACCAGCGCCTGGCTGCCCGGACGCGGGGCCGGCGGCGGTCACGGCGGCGGTCATTCCGGGCCACGCCCGCTGCCGCCGATCATGCCGATGGGCAGCGGCAGTGGCTCGGTGGCGTCCAGCGGCGGCTCGCTCACGGTCTCCGGCGGCGGCTCGCGGGTGGGCGGCAGCCTGACGGTCGGCGGTGGCAGCTCGCAGTGGCAGAGCGAGGGCTCTGCATATCCAGGCACCTACCAGGACGTGGTGATTCCCGCCGGCAACGTGCTGGTCCGCGACCAGTGCCACGCGCTGCCGGCCAACGAGGTCTGTTCGATCCTGCGCGACCGCCGCTGGGAACTCGGTCGTCGCTACAACAACGCGCTGCAGGGCGAGCGCGACGCCATCAACCGCGAGCAGCGCGGCATCGATGCACGGCTGGATCGCGACTGCCGGTAGCGGTCCCGTTGTATCCTGCGCCAATGAAACCCTGGTGGCTCCTGTTGCTGTGCGTGGCGTTCCCGGCGATGGCCGACGACGCGATCGTGTTCCGCTGCACCGATGCGGACGACAACGTGACGGTGCAGGGCAAGCCCTGTCCGGCCGGCAGCCACCAGGTCATCCAGCGCATGGATGCAGCCCCTTCGCGCACGGAAGTGTCGGTGTCCACCAGCGCCACGCCCACGCCACCCGCAGCGCCGGCACCGCCAGTGCAGCGCCCCGCGCCGGCCGCGCTGCCGCCGCAGGTGCCGGGCAAGGCGCAGCCGATGGAACGCATGATCTCCGAGGCCTACCAGACTCCCGCCGGCACCGCGATCCTCGACAGTGCCACCCTGCCCAAGCCTGGCGATGTCAGCACGACCGGTGCGTCGGACAAGCCCCCGTTGCCGGACATCTACCAGTGCCAGGGCCGCGATGGCGGCCGCTACCTGCACGAGCGTGAGCCGGCGCCGCCGCATTGCGAGCTGATGTCGGTCACCGGGTTGGGGGGCGTGACGCCGGTCAATGCGGCCAGCTGCGAAGTGATCCGCGACGATTGCCAACCGCTGCCCGAGGATCAGCGCTGCAGCGCCTGGCAGCAACGCTTCCGCGACGCCCGCGGCCGCGAGCGCTTCGCATCGCCGGACAGCCTGGCCGCCGCCAGCACCGAGCGTACGCGCCTGCAGGCGGTACTGTCGGACAGCAATTGCGCGGTACCGCAGTAGCGCGTGCGGACCAACGATCCGCACCTACCCGTTACGGGTTAGAACCCGTACCTTAGAAACCCGCCGTCCACGGCGATGCATTCGCCGGTGACGTAGCTGGCCGCCGGCAGGCACAGGAAGCCCACGGCGGCAGCCACTTCCTCGGGCTCACCAATACGGCGCATCGGCGTGCGATCGATCACCTGCTCGTAGTAGTCCGGGTCCGACAAGGGACCAGAGGTCCGCCGGGTACGGATGTACCACGGTGCTACCGCGTTGACGCGGATGCCGTCCTCGGCCCACTCCACCGCCAGGTTGCGGGTCATCTGGTGCATGGCCGCCTTGGTCATGCCGTAGACCGCGCCACTGCGCACATGGGTCAGGCCGGACACGCTGCCTACGTTGACGATGGCCGACGCGGCGTGCCGCGCCAGCAGCGGATGCGCGTAACGCGACAGTTCAAAGGCCGAGAACAGGTTGGTCTCGAAGATTCCGCGCCATTCGTCTTCGGTGTATTCGGTGGCCGGCTTGCTGATGTTGCCGCCGGCATTGTTGATCAGCAGGTGCAGCCCGTCGCTGTGGTCTTCCACCCAATCCAGGATCTCGCGGCGGTCCTCGTCATCGGACACGTCCGCCGACAGCCCATGGATCTCGCGGTCGGGGAAGGCGTCGGCCAGCTCATCGCGGGCCACCTCCAGTGCGTCGGCATCGCGGCCGACGATCAGCAGGTCGGCACCGAAGCCCAACAGTTCGCGGGCGATCGCAAGGCCAATCCCGGCACTGGCACCGGTGATCAATGCGGTCTGTCCATCCAGTCGCCAACGCTGCGCGCTCACCTGTTTCTCCTGCCGTGGGGCACTGCCCCGTCACCGTGTGCAGGGCACCGTGCCCTGCGCTGCGGGCAGGATAGCCCGCATGCGAGTGTGGCGCACGCCATCACACATCGGGTGGAGCAGCGGTGCGACACTGCGCTTCCCTTGGGCTGTGCCTGCGAGGTTGCCATGTTCATTCGTATTGCCCTGCCATTGGTGGGCCTGCTCGCGTTGAGCGGCTGCAGCCGCCCCGTGCCCCCGGCCCCGGACAAACCGCCGGAGCCGCAGGCCACCGCGCTGCGCGACGCCATGCAGCAGCCGCTGGACAAAGCCAAGGCTGCCCGCGACACGCTGGAGAAGGCGCCGGATACCAGTGCTGTGGACGACGCCGAATCGGGCCGGTAGATCACGCCGTAACCAGTCAGCATGTCGCGACGTCGACTTGAGAAGCGAGTGGCGCGGCCCGGTGGTGGCAAGCGCGACGGCTACCGAACCCTGCTTTCGGCCCGGATCGGTAAGCGCTATGTGTTTCTGCACGGATTCTCCAA
Source organism: Stenotrophomonas sp. KH_036_B (assembly GCF_057839485.1). Lineage (NCBI taxonomy): Bacteria > Pseudomonadati > Pseudomonadota > Gammaproteobacteria > Lysobacterales > Lysobacteraceae > Stenotrophomonas > Stenotrophomonas sp. KH_036_B. The sequence goes on from NZ_CM174491.1 coordinate 3,886,849, forward strand.
GAGCGACAAGGCGAACATCACGCAGGAAGAGAAGCAAGCGCTTCAGTTCGCCGGCACAACGTTACTGGAGCTAAGTCCAGCAGCGCTGGCGAAGGCGCTTCGGGTTGGCGTTCTATTGGAGGTGCGATGTGAGCAAGATTATTCAATCACTGCGTGACGACTTTGCTGCTCTTTACGAGGCGGGAGCGATCAACAAAGTCACGATGCGTGAATTCGATTCCCTGTGCCCCCCCTCCGTTCGTGAGTTCAGTGCAACTGACATCAAGCGCCTGCGCGAAGGCCTGAGGTTCAGCCAGCCCGTATTTGCACTTCATCTGCACACCTCAGCGTCGACGGTTCGCAAGTGGGAACAGGGTGAGACGCACCCCACCGGTCCGGCACTCAAGCTTCTGAACATCATCGCTGACAAGGGGCTCCAGGCAATTCTCTGACCCGGCGCGCAGCGCAACAAAAAAACCCGGCCTTGGCCGGGTTCTTTGTTGAAGCGCGTCACCACCCACGGTGGTGACCTACCGGGCCGGATGTGCGGTAGATCACCACCGTTGGTGGTGATCGTGCGTCATCAGAAGCCGCAGAAGCAGTACGCCAGCGCCTTTACGGGCGCGCTGCCGCGCGGATCGCGGGCGGCGTCTTCGACGAAGCGCAGCTGGGTGTCCACTTCCGGCATCGAGCGGGCCAGCATCATCCGCGCCATGCCCGATTCGCCCAGCATCCACGCACCGGCATGGGAGCCGGCGAAGCCGCTGAGGAACTGTGCGAACGGCGTGGCGGGCTTCTCGATGTAGCGCACGCGCACCTTGTCCGGGCCGCCCAGCTTGGCGCGGTTGGCGGCGTCGGCAACGGCGGCCTTCAGCCCACCGAACGCATCGACCAGACCGCGCTCCTTGGCCTGCGCGCCACTCCAGACGCGGCCACGCGCCACTTCGTCCACGGCCTCGACCGGCTTGTTGCGTGCATCGGCGACCTTGCCGGTGAAGTCGGCGTAGCCCTTGTTGATCACCGACTGGATGACCTGGCCCACGGCCGGGTCCATCGGACGGGTGATGTCGAAGGCACCGGCGAAGCGGGTGGTGCCCACGCCATCGGTGTGCACGCCGATCTTGTCCAGCGAACGCGAGAGGTTGGGGATCATGCCGAAGATGCCGATCGACCCGGTGATGGTCGACGGGTCGGCGTAGATGCGATCGGCGTTCATGCTGATCCAGTAACCACCGGAGGCGGCCAGGTCGCCCATCGACACCACCACCGGCTTGCCGGCGGCCTTCAGCGCGACCACTTCGCGACGGATCTGCTCGGAGGCGAACACTTCACCGCCGGGCGAATCCACACGCAGCACCACCGCCTTCACGTCCTTGTCGTCGCGCGCTTCGCGCAGCAGCGCAGAGGTCGATTCGCCGCCCACGCGGCCGGCCGGCAGGTCACCACCGGCGATTTCGCCGGACGCCACCACCACCGCCACCTGCGGACGCGAATCCACCGGCGAACGACGGCCGTCGAGCTGGGACAGGTAACCGTCCAGGTTGATGCTGCGGAAACCGCCGTCGGCGTCTTCGTCCGCCACGCCGCGATCGGCCAGCAGGTCCTCGACTTCCTCGCGGGTCTTCAGGCCGTCCACCAGCTTCTGCTGCAGCGCGAACTTGGCCAGGTCGCCACCGGCAGCGGCGATGCCTTCAGGCAGGGTGTCGATGCCGGCGGCCAGCTGCGCGGCGTCGAGCTTGCGTGCCTTGGCGATATCGCCCAGGTAGCGCTGCCACACATCGTTCATCCAGAACAGGTCCGCTTCCTTGGCCTGGGGCGACGCCGCGTCCAGCACGTACGGCTCGGCCGCGGACTTGTACTCGCCCACCTTGAACAGGTGCACGTCAACGCCCAGCTTGTCCTGCAGGCCGGTGCGGAAATACTGGCGGTAACGGCCCAGGCCTTCCAGCACCACGCCCCCCATCGGGTCCAGGTAGATCTCGTTGGCCTGCGCGGCCAGCAGGTACTGCCACTGGCTCATGTTGTCGCTGTAGGCCACGATCTGCTTGCCCGACGCGCGCAGCTCCTGCAGCGACGCCGCCACTTCACGCATCGAAGCGAAGCCACTGGGCTGCAGCTTGTCCAGCTGCAGCACCACGCGCTCGATCTTCTTGTCCTGACGTGCCGCCTCCAGCGCGCGCACCAGATCGCGCAGCTGCACTTCATCGGCGCTGTTGTCGCCCACGGCCTTGGCCAGCGCGCGGCTGACCGGGTCGGCACTGAACTGTTCGACCAGCCGGCCTTCCGGCGCAATGACCAGCGTGGTGCGGTCCTCCAGCGCCTTGCCGGCACTGGCGCCCTTGCCCATCGCAATGACGAACAGCACCAGCACCAGGAACAGGAAGCCGAAGAACAGCAGGTTGAGGATCAGCCTGCGGGTAAAGTTCATCACATCCCACAGCCCGGTGAAGAAGCTGGCCACGGGGTTGCGACGCGCGGGTTGGTTCATGGGGAAAACTCCAGTTGGCATCTTGCCGTGGTACCAGCATAGCCGGTGCCGGAGGCCCCGGCATCGGACACAAGTCAGGGGGTCGTCAGGCAGCCGTGGTGAGGCTGTTTCCGACACGTCGGCTGCTGACATGCAGCCGCCATGCCATCAGGATCGCCGCGGCGGTCAGACCGAGGATGAGGCCCAGCCACATGCCCTGCGGGCCCATGCCCAGGCCCAGGCCGAGCCCGGCGCCGAGCGGCATGCCCAGGCCCCAGTACGAGAACATGGCGATGAACATGGGCACGCGGGTGTCCTTCAGCCCGCGCAGTGCGCCGGCCGACAACACCTGGATACCGTCGGGGAACTGGAAGGCGGCCGCATACAGCAGCAGGGTCGATGCCAGCGCGGCCACGCCCATGTCGGCGGTGTAGACCCCCACGATGGCGTCGTGCCCGAACAGCAGCACTGCGGCAGACAGCGTCTGCGTGCCCAGGATGATCACCAGCCCGGCGATGGCCGCTCGGCGCACGCCAAGCCCATTGCCGCGACCCACCGCATGACCCACGCGCACGGTGGTGGCCTCGGCCACGCCCATCGGGATCATGAAGCACAGCTGGGCCACGTTGATGGCGATCTGGTGCGACGCCGCTTCGGTCGCGCCCAGGCGGCCGATCAGCAGCGCGGTCACGATGAACAGACCGCCTTCCATCAGTACGGTGATGCCGATCGGCAGGCCGGTGCGCAGCAGGTCCCAGATGGCCGACCAGCGCGGCAGCTCCAGGTGCGAGAACAGCTCCAGATGCGCGAACCGCTTGGTCTTCCACAGGTAGCCCGCGAAACACAGCGCCTGGATCCACATCATGGTGGCCGAGGCGATACCCAGGCCTTCGGCGCCCATTTCAGGGAAGCCCAGCCTGCCGTAGCACAGCACATAGCCGAGCGGCGCCAGCACCAGCAGGCCGCCGAAGCCCAGCAGCATGGTCGGCAGCGTCCAGTGCATGCCTTCGCTGAGATAGCGCATGCAGAAGTACAGGGTCAGCGCCGGGCCGCCCCAGCGCACCGCGTGCAGGAACCCGGTCGCGCCCGGCACGATGTCCGGGGCGATGCCGAACGCCGGCAGCAGCGGCGGCACCACCGTGAGGAAGGTGAACATGATCAGCCCAAGCCCCAGCGCCAGCCACAGGGCCTGGCGGAACAGCGGGCCGATCTCGCGCTCGCGGCCCGCGCCGTGCAGCTGCGACACCGAGGCGGTGAGCGAGATCAACGTGCCGATCGGGATCAGCATCGGCAGCCACAGCAGCGCGGTGCCGATGGTGACGGCCGCCAGCGTCTGGGTGCCGTGGTGGCCCGCGATGACGTTGTCGACGAAGGAGATCAGGCCGGTGGAGATATGGCCCAGGACCAGCGGCAGCGCGAGCAGGCCGGTGGCGCGCACTTCCCGGGAGAGGCGCGGCGTGGAGGTAGCGGTAGACATGGGATCACGGACGGCAACTACGGCAGCGCGCGGAGGGCACAGGCACCGGGTTGCGGCCGGTCATCTTACGCGCGCGGCGTGGCAAAACCCACGACCGCGGGTAAATGCGCGGTCGCGCCTGTACTCAGTGCCCCACGTGCTCGCGCAACCACGCATCACGCCCGGCGGGGGCCAACGCCAGGAACTGGTTGCGCACCTGGTCGCGTTCCTGCGGTGGGGTGCGCTGGGCCACCAGCGTGAGCTGGGCCAGCTGGTCCACGTTGAGTTGGCGCAGCACCGCCAGGGCCGGCTCACGCTGCTCGGCGGGCAGGAAGCCGAACAGGCCCTGCAGCTTGGGGAACAGCTGGCCAAGCTGCGGCCCCAGCAGCCAGCCGTCGCGGAAGCGCTGGTCCTGTTCGTTGAAGGTGGCGCGCAGGGTCTGCTGCTGCGCGGCCGGCAGCGCGGCCACACGGCGGGCCGCCTCGCGGATGCGGGCGCGCTCGGACTCGGGCAGCGCCTGCCACTGCGCATAGCGGCTGCGCAGCTCGCGCAGCTGCGCCGGGTCGAGCGCGGCGGCAGTGGCGGGAATCGCCGGCGCGGTGGTCGGGGTCGGGACGGACACCGGTGCGGGCAGCGGCTGTGGCGCGGCCTGCGCGGCGCCGGCCAGGCCCAAGGCAAGCAACAGGATCGACTTATTCATCGGCGGCAGCCGTCTCCAGGCCGGCGGTGGCGGGTTCGGGGCGGCTGGGCTGCGGCTGCGACTCGTCGACCGGCACCGGGCCACCGGCGGCGAACCAGGCATACAGATCGGCATCGCGGGCCAGGGTCAGCTCGGGGTCGGCCAGCATCGCCGCATCGCTGGCCGCATGGACCGGGTCGGCGGGCGCCGCCACGGGCACATCGTCATCCGACAACGCCTCGACCTGGACCGGATTGTCGGTGGACACCGCCCCGTCGGGCACGCTGGCCGCCGGATCCGGTGCCTGACGCTGGTGTTTCCACCATGCCGCGCCGCCCAGCAGCACGCCCGTGGTGACGACCAGGATGAGCAGGCCGCGCCACAGCGGGCGGCGACTGCGGCCACGGGCCGCGCTGCGCCGCGCCGCGGCCTCGGGTGCCGCAGGCGCCCGCCAGGAGGTCGCGTCCTTGCCCGGGGCCGGCGCGGGGGCCGGCTGGTGCAGGCGTTGCAGGCGCGCCGCAGGCAGGTCGCGCAGGCGCTGCTGCACCTGTTCGGCCAGCGCCCGCCAGCCGGCCGCATCCGGCTGGCCATGGGCGTCGCGCGGGCAGGCCTCGGCCAGCGCCTGCTGGTACTCGGCCACCGGCATGTCGAGGATCTGCGCGGCAGCCGCTTCGTCCAAGCCACCACCGATGCGCAGCAACAGGGCCAGCCGGGCCGGCGGTGACAGCGTGGGCAGGTGCGCCAGGCCGGGGGACCACACACCGCCGGCCGCCGGCACCCGGATCGGATTGCGGTGGGCCAGCAGGATCCAGAACCGGTCCGGCCACTGGGCCATCGGCACATCGCTGGCGATCCCGGCAAAGGCACGCATCACCGCCACCAGCGCCTGCTCGGCAAGGGTGGGGTCGCCGCATTGCAGCTCGGCCACGACCAGGGCACGGCGTTCAACGCCGCGCAGGAAGGCGGACAGCGCGCCGGCTGCGGTAGTGGAAACAGGGGCGTTCGCAGCCGTCATAGCAACTCCATCATTTGCAGAAATGATAGCGATTGCGCCATCAGTCGGGCGTGCCAATGTGGGTGGTCCGTGAAGACGATCCACCCGTCAACCGTATGGCCGCCGCGCAGGTTGTGCACAGCACCAACAAAAACGGCAGAAAACCGGGTGTGAAGCAGGGGTCATGCATGTGTCAGCTTTGTTTCACAGCCATCTAGTTGATTTATATCATTTTTATTGTGTGGCTATTTTTTGACCAACCCAGCCTCCAGTACGGAATGCCCTGACAAACAGCTCAGAGTTCGACACTGGCACACAGACTTATCCACAGAAGATGTGGATAAGACTGAATCTCCCTTCCACACAGATATTTAGCCGCTATTTAGGTTCCGTCTGCCGGCCCGGCGATAGATTCCATGCGCTGAACAGGCGGGTGCCCGACCGCTACACTGGACCGATGCTGCCCCCCGATCCAGCCCCCCCGCTGACCCTGGAAACCGCTCCGGCCCCATTTCCGGATGCCGCCAGCCTGCAGGTCGCCCTGCCCCTCCCGCTGCCGCAGTGGTTCGACTATGCGCCGCCCCCGGGCGAACCGCCGCATGCCGGCATGGTGGGCCGCCGGGTGCGGGTGCCGTTCGGGTCGCGCGAGCTGGTCGGGGTAGTTGCCGGTATCGGCACGGTAGCCGACGGCAACGCCCTGCGCGCCGCGCTGGCCTGGCTGGACGACGCACCGCTGCTGGCCGGCGAGCTGTGGCGTTCGCTGCAGTGGCTGGCGCGCTACACACACGCGCCGCTGGGTGAGGTGGTCAGCACCGCCCTGCCCGGTCCGCTGCGCCGCGGCGAACCGGTGGCCGACACCCACCGCTGGGGGTGGCAGCTGACCGCCGCCGGGCACGAGCAGCGTGCGCGCCTTCGGGCAGGCACGCGGCCGCAGCGCGTTGCCGGGCTGCTGGTGGACGGCGGGCTGGACGAGGACGCCCTGGACGAGGTCATGGAGGACTGGCGCAGCGCCGCCCGTGCCCTGGCCAAACGCGGGCTGGTCGAGCGCATCGCGCTGGCGCACAGCGCCGCGGTGCCCGGCATCCGTCCCGGTCCCACGCCCAACCCCGAACAATCGGCTGCCATTGCAGCGATCACGGCCAGCCCCGGCTTCGGTGCGTTCCTGCTCGACGGCGTCACCGGCAGCGGCAAGACCGAGGTGTACCTGCAGGCCATCGTGGCCTGCCTGGCACGCGGGCGGCAGGCGCTGGTGCTGGTGCCCGAGATCGGCCTGACACCGCAGACGCTGGCGCGCTTCCGCACCCGTCTCGGCATACCGGTGCATGTGCTGCATTCGGGCCTCAACGACAACGAGCGCGCGCGGGTATGGGCGGCCGCCGCGCGGGGCGAGGCACAGGTGATCGTCGGCACCCGCTCGGCGGTGTTCACCCCCTTGCCCAACGCCGGGCTGATCGTCATCGACGAAGAGCACGACGGCAGTTACAAGCAGCAGGACGGCATCCGCTACCACGCACGTGACTTCGCGCTGGTGCGCGCCAAGGCACTGGACGTGCCGGTGGTGCTGGGCAGCGCCACGCCGTCGCTCGAGTCGCTGCACAATGCGCGCGCTGGCCGTTACACGCACCTGCGCCTGAAGCAGCGCGCGGGCGAGGCGCGGCCGCCGCAGGTGCGGGTGCTGGATGTGCGCAAGCGCCCGTTGAAGGACGGGTTGTCGCCCGAGGTGATGGACGGCATCGCCCAGCATCTGCAGGCAGGCCACCAGGTCCTGGTGTTCAAGAACCGCCGGGGCTACGCACCGGTGCTGTTGTGCCACGACTGCGGCTGGACCGCGCCGTGCAGGCGCTGCGACGCGCCGATGACCGTGCACGCCGGCGGGCGGCGCCTGCAGTGCCACCACTGCGGCGCACGCCAGCCGGCGCCCATGGCCTGCCCGGACTGCGCCAGCCTGGCGCTGCAGCCACAGGGCATCGGTACCGAACGGCTGGAAGAGCGCCTGGCGGAGGCCTTCGCCGACTACCCGGTGATCCGCATCGACCGGGGCACCACCCAACGCCGCGACGCGCTGGAAACCCAGTTGGCCACGCTTGGCGATCGCGCCGGCATCCTGGTCGGCACGCAGATCCTGGCCAAGGGCCACGACCTGCCCAAGCTGACCCTGGTGGTGGTGGTGGGCATCGACGAGGGCCTGTTCTCGGCGGATTTCCGTGCCAGCGAGAAGCTCGCCCAGCAGTTGATCCAGGTGGCCGGCCGCGCCGGCCGCGCCACCGATGCCGGCGAGGTCTGGCTGCAGACCCACCATCCGGGTCACCCATTGCTGGACACCCTGGTCAACGGCGGCTACCACGCCTTCGCCGACGCCGAACTGCAGCAGCGCGAGGCCGCCGGCTTCCCGCCGTTCGCGCACCTGGCGCTGCTGCGTGCCGAGGCGCAGCAGGTGGAGCATGCCAACGCCATGCTGACCGCGGTGCGTGAGCTGATCGTCGATGACATCGCGGTGGAACGCTATGGCCCGATGCCGGCCCCGATGCCGCGCCGTGCCGGCTACCAGCGCACCCAGCTGCTGCTGTCTGCCCCGTCGCGACGGCCGCTGCACGCGGTACTGGACCTGGTCACACCGCAGATCCACGCGTTGCCGCAGGCGCGCAAGGTGCGCTGGTCGCTGGATGTGGATCCGACGGATCTTTATTGACGGCGTGCGGACCCACGGTCCGCACCTGCCTCGCATGGATACCGCCCCGGCAGGTATGGACCGTTGGTCCATACACGTGAGGCACGCGGATCAGGTCAACGCGGTCATGACACCACGCTGGTACGCAGGGCGCTGCTTCAGCCGTTCGTACCACGCCGCCAGGTGCGGCAGGTCCGGCCGCTGGATCGGCATTTCGAACCACGCGTAGGCGAATGCGCCGAGCGGAATATCGCCCATCGCGAAGTCATCGCCGGACAGCCATGGCTGCTGCGCGAGCGCGTCGTTCGCCAACGCCAGCAATTCGCCCGACCGCACCAGCGCCGCAGCGATGCGGGCCTCGTCGCGGTCGGACGGTGCCGTGCGCAGCGTGCCCCAGAACAGGTCGCGGAACGTGCCGGCGAACGTCGAGGTGGTCCAGTCCATCCACTTCTCCGACTGCGCGCGTGCCACCACGTCTTCCGGGTACAGCGTGCCCAGCGCATAGCGCGCGGCCAGGTAGCGCACGATGGTGTTGGACTCCCACAGCGGCAGGCCGTGGTCTTCGATCACCGGCACCAGCCCGTTGGGGTTCATGGCGCGGTACTCCGGCGACTGGGTGCCGCCGAACGCGCCGCCCACTTCGATGGACGCATACGGCAGGCCGATCTCCTCCGCGCACCACAGTACTTTGCGCACGTTGCTGGAATTGTGCCGGCCCCAGATCTTCAGCATGGTGGTGTTTCCTGTGTTAGGAGAGCGGCGATTACGATACGCCTCTGTGGTGGGTTCGGCGCTACCGCGCCTTCTTGGGGAGTGCGCGCACGTAGGTGGACTTGCCGTCCTTCTTCATTTCGAACAGTCCCGTGGCGGCCAGCAGTTCGCTGAGTTTGCTGTAGCCGTAGTTGCGCGAGTCGAACGAGGCCTGGTTGCCGATCTGGCTGCCCACCGGGCCCAGATGCGACCAGCCATCTTCGCCTTCGGCCGAGGTCACCGCACGGCGCAGCATCTGCACCAGGCGGGTGTCGTTGCGCAGTTCCGGGCCGCTCTTGCGCGGGCGGGTCTCCTCGCTGTCCTGCTCCACCTCCGGATCGGTGGCGTGCCCCTGGCCCAGCGCTTCCAGATAGGTGAACTTCGAGCAGGCATTGACGAACGGCTCGGGCGTCTTCTTCTCGCCGAACCCGTATACCTTCACCCCGTCGGTCAGCAGGCGCATCACCAGCGGGGTGAAGTCGGCATCGCTGGAGACGATCGCAAAGCCGTCCAGGTTGCGCGCGTACAACATGTCCATCGCGTCGATGACCATCGCCATGTCAGACGCGTTCTTGCCGCGGCTGTAGGCGAACTGCTGGATCGGTCGGATCGCGTATGCGTGCAGCACCGATTCCCAGCCCTTCAGGCGCGGACTCTTCCAGTTGCCATAGGCGCGGCGCACGTTGGCCACGCCGTAGCGCGCCACTTCGGCCAGCACCACGTCGATCTTCGACGACGGCGCGTTGTCGGCATCGATCAGCAACGCGATGCGCTTTTCCGGTTCGGTCATGTCAGCCTCCAGAGCGGTAACGGGACGCCGCCGGGCAAGCGCGACGGCTGCTGAACCCAGTATCTGTCATCCGCGTGAACATCGTGCTTCACGTGCGACGATAGGTCGCGTCGACCATGTTCCCATGGGGTCGGAAGGCCGACCCCCGCCAAGGAGTCATTGCATGACCCGCGATTCCCTGCCCCACCTGGTCATCATCGGTGGTGGTTTTGCCGGCCTCTGGGCCACCCGCGCACTGACCAGCGCGCGCGTCCGCATCACCCTGGTGGACCGTCGCAACCACCATCTGTTCCAACCGCTGCTGTACCAGGTCGCTACGGCGGGGCTGTCCGCGCCCGACATCGCCGCCCCCCTGCGGCACATCCTCGGCCACCAGCGCAATGTCGAAGTGCGCCTGGGCGAAGTGACCTCCATCGACAAGCACACGCACCAGATCACCCTGGCAGACGGCAGCCAGCTCGGCTACGACACGCTGATGCTGTGTACCGGCGCCACCCACGCCTATTTCGGCCACGACGAATGGGCCGCCGATGCGCCCGGCCTGAAAACCCTGGACGATGCCATCGCGCTGCGCCGCAAACTGCTGCTGGCGTTCGAGCGCGCCGAGGCCGAGCCCGATCCCGTGCGCAAGGCCGCCTGGCTCAGCTTCGCCGTGGTCGGCGGCGGTCCCACCGGGGTTGAACTGGCCGGCACGCTGGCCGAAATCGCCCGTCACACGCTGCGCAACGAATTCCGCCATATCGACCCGGCCAGCGCCAAGGTGCGGCTGGTGGAGGCCGGCCCGCGGGTGCTGTCCAGTTTCCCCGACGTGCTCTCGCTGAAGGCGCGCCGCCAACTGGAGAAGCTGGGCGTGGAAGTACTCACCGGCACGCCGGTAAGCAACATCAACGGCGAGGGTTTCCAGCTCGGCGACCAGTTCATGGCCGCGCGCACCGTGGTGTGGGCCGCCGGCGTGGCCGCCTCACCGCTGGCGCGCACGCTGGACGTGCCGCTGGACCGTGCCGGCCGCGTACCGGTGCAGCCGGACCTGACCCTCGACGGCCACCCCGAGATCTTCGTCGCCGGCGACCTGGCCGCACTCAGCCAGGCCGACGGCAAGCCGGTGCCCGGCGTGGCACCGGCGGCCAAGCAGATGGGCAAGCACGTGGCAGCCATCATCCGCGCGCGGCTGGACGGCAAACCGGCACCGGGGGCGTTCAAGTACCAGGACTTCGGGAATCTGGCCACGATCGGGCGCATGGCCGCCATCGTCCATCTGGGCCGGCTGCAGCTGTCGGGCGTGCTGGCCTGGTGGTTCTGGCTGGCGGCGCACGTATTCTTCCTGATCGGCTTCCGCAACCGCCTCGTGGTACTGCTCAACTGGGCCGTGGCGTACTGGAGCTACCAGCGCAGCGCGCGGATCATCTTTGGGGATGACCGCGAGGATAGGCGACCCGGGCGCTGACGGAGGCAGCGACGCATGGCGTCGCGCTACCGGTCATGGGTCGTTGCCGCGGGCCAGGTGCACGTCCCAGGTACACAGGTAGTCCGGGTTGGTGATGGTCAGTTCCATCGAACGCAGGGTGTAGTCACCGGGTGCGGCCGGCGTGTAATGGTCCAGCGTGGGCGGCAGGAACAGCTCCTCGCCGTCGACCGCGCTGGCCAGCACCACGCCTTCGTCGTCGTTGATGCGCAGCACCTCGCCGGCGAACTGGCGATGCTCCAGCGCGTTGCCGTCAGCATCGAGGTAGGTGATGCCCGCCAGCACGGTCTTACCCAGCATGGCCTGGGCTTTGTCGCTGCCGTCCAGGGTCATGGCACGCTGTCCGGGCTCAGTCCTGCACCATGCAGCCCCAACCGTCGATGCGCCCTTCGAACCTGGCCGCCTCTGATTCCAGCAGCGCTTCGAAGCCCGAAATGTTGCCGTGGGTCGGCACCATCAACGGATGTGCCAGGACCTGCCAAGGGAAGTCGTCATTGCCTTCGTAGGCGGAGAACGAAACCTTCTGCTCGTTCCGGAGCAGGTGCACCGAGAAACGGAGGGCGGCGTCCTCGTCCGGGAAGATGACCGCGAAATCCACCTCCCGCGCCACCGAGAGATCATCGCCGTCCTGCAGCATCTTCCACAGCACATCGCCGTTCTCGTCATCGGGGTACAGCGCGGGATCGCGTGACATGGCAGTCCGGTGGTCGCAGGGGATGGGGCAATCTTCCCACGCCGCCGCGCTCAGCGGGTGATGCGCCGGCGCCGTGAGTGCCCTGCCGGGCACGTTCACCCGGCAGGCTCCATAGGCGCCTGCAGCCACGCCAGCTTGCGCGCGCGCGGCTGGCGCTTTAGCGCGCATTCGGCCTTCAGTGCCGCCGAGCGGTCGGGGTAGGCGCGCATGGCCAGCACCCGCAGCGGCGGATTGGCGCGGGTGTAGCGGGCACCCTTGCCGGCCAGGTGGGCCTGGAAGCGGGCGTCCACGTCGTTGCTGATGCCGGCGTAATAGCTGCCGTTGCGGCATTCCAGCAGATAGACGTACCAAAGGGCGGGTTCAGCGGGCATACCGGGATTATCCACCGCCACGGGCGTGCTGGCTGCTAGAATCCGCCCCGGATGCAGGAGAGAGGCGCCGCGCTGGCGCCCGCCGAAGGCGCAGGCTCCCATAATCGCTCAGGCCGGTGGCTCGATACGCCACCAACCATGCATCCAACACGCCGATCTGGAGAGAGGTCTTCAATGACCCGCCGAAGGGGCACGTGGCCTGGCCACTGAACTCTCAGGCAAAAGGACAGCGGGAGCGGCAACGGAATCCCACCCTGCGACAGTGCTGCGGCGCTGGCGTGGTCCGTGCGTGTTTCCGTCCCCGCCTGTGCCCTGCCCGGAGCCGCCCCATGCTGCTGTCCCTGATCTACCTCATCGCCATTTCCGCCGAAGCCATGACCGGGGCGCTGTCCGCCGGGCGGCGGCGCATGGACCTGTTCGGCGTGGTGATCATCGCCTGCGTCACCGCACTGGGCGGCGGTTCGCTGCGCGACATCGTGCTGGGCCACTACCCGCTGGGCTGGGTGAAGCACCCGGAGTACCTGGGCTTCACCATCTGCGCGGCGTTGATCGCCACCTGGGTGGCACGCTGGATGCACCACTTCCGCCGCACCTTCCTGGTGCTGGATGGACTGGGACTGATCTGCTTCACCCTGATCGGCTGCGCGGTGGCGCGCGATGGTGGCCATTCGGTGCCGATCGTGCTGATCGCCGGCATGCTGACCGGCGCATTCGGTGGCGTGCTGCGCGATGTGCTGTGCAACGAAGTGCCGCTGATCTTCCAGAAGGAGCTGTACGCGGTGATCACCCTGCTCACCGGTGCGGCCTGGCTGGGCCTGCTGGAACTGGGCGTATCGCTCAATGCCGCCACCCTGTGGTGCCTGGGCGGCGGCTTCGCGTTCCGCCTGATGGCCATCCACTTCAAGTGGGAAATGCCGAAATTCGTGTACCGCGACGAGGTGCATTGAACGGTACGTTCAATGCACCGGTAGCGACCAACCGTTGGTCGGGCGACCTTCGTTACCGACCAACGGTCGGTACCTACCGCAGAGAACCGTGGTCGTTACCTGCCGCAGTTGGCGCGCGAACGCGCCGATCAGGTGCCGTTGAGCGACAACATCACCGTCATGTCGTTGATGGGCGATGCGATGAAACCGTGCTTCAGATAGAACGACTTGGCGGCGTCGTCGACGGCATGGCACAGCATTGCGCGAGCGCCGATCTGACCACTCGCTTGAACTGCGCGCATTACGGCGTCTTTCAGCAGACCTTTACCGATCCCCTGGCCCATCCACTCCACGTGTACCGCCAAGCGTCCCAACACGATGACCGGGATCGGATTCGGCATATTGCGGCGCACCCTTCCCGGTGCAGTCTCGTGTGACATCGCACCCGCTGCCAGCGCGTAGTACCCCACGACGTTGCCATGCTCATCGCAGCAGACGAAGCACCTGGACGCCCCGGACAACTGATTCTGGTATGCACGATCGATCAACCATCGGGTCAAACCCGGCGCGCTGCACTGAAAGCCATCCAGTCGGTGCAGAGCAGTGAGCGCGGCCGGTGCTGTGAGCCGCAACGCTCAGCGCTCCCAGGGTGCCGGGGTGTTCAACAGGCGGCGAATGGCCGCGTTGTCTTCCAGGGGCGCTTCAAGGGCGGCGTTGAAGCGCCGCAGATTCTCTGCGCTGAGCAGGAACTGGGTCTGGTCCGCGAGCACTTCGCGCGCCCTCTCGCAGGCCGCATCGAGAATGAACTCGGTGCGGTTCACGCCACTGATCTCAACGGCACGATCGATGAGCGCCTGCTTGTCAGCGGGCGCGCGGAAATTAATGACTTTGCTGGGCGTGCTCATGGGAAGGTCTCGCAGCACAATTGCATGTGTATACATTGTACATACACCCCGTCGAGCACTCAAGGAAGGTCGACAGAGCGCGTGAGAACTGCGGATTCAACCAATTGATTTTATTGGCCAAGTTGGTCGTATCCGGTAGGCGCGGCGTTGTGAAGCGGGGCAGAGCCCCGCTCTATCGGCGACCCGGGTCAGGCCGCTTCGCTCAGCCGATGCGCGCGGCGGGCGCGCACCGCTTCGGCCAGCGATTGGAGCACGGCCAGGGAACTGTCCCAGCCGATGCAGCCGTCGGTGATGCTCTGCCCGTAGACCAGCGGTTGGCCGTCCACCAGCTCCTGCCGGCCAGCCACCAGATGGCTTTCCACCATCACGCCCACGATGCGGTCTTCGCCCGCGGCGAGCTGCGCATTGATGTCGGCGATGACCTTGGGCTGGTTCTCCGGGTTCTTGCTGCTGTTGGCATGGCTGGCATCGATCATCAACCGCGCCGGCAGATGCGATTTGACCAGCGTCTGGCTGGCCGCCTCCACGCTGGCCGCGTCGAAGTTCGGCACCTTGCCGCCCCGCAGGATCACGTGGCAATCCGGGTTGCCAGCGGTGGCGACGATGGCGGTGTCGCCCTGCTTGGTCACCGACAGGAAGTGATGCGGGTTGGAGGCGGCGCCCACCGCATCGGCGGCGATCTTGATGTTGCCGTCCGTGCCGTTCTTGAACCCCACCGGGCACGACAGGCCCGACGCCAGTTCGCGGTGCACCTGGCTCTCGGTGGTACGTGCACCGATCGCGCCCCAGGCCACCAGGTCGGCGATGTACTGCGGCGAGATGACATCGAGGAATTCCACGCCGGCCGGCAGGCCGAGCTTGTTGATGTCGCGCAGCAGGCCGCGCGCAACACGCAGGCCCTTGTTGATCTGGAAGCTGCCATCCAGGTCCGGATCATTGATCAGGCCCTTCCAGCCCACGGTGGTGCGTGGCTTCTCGAAGTACACGCGCATGACGATTTCCAGCTCGTCCGCGTAGGCATCACGCAGCGGCTTGAGGCGCTGCGCGTACTCGATCGCGGCGACCGGATCGTGGATCGAACAAGGGCCGATCACCACGGCAAGGCGGTCGTCGCGACCGTGCAGGATCTCGTGCAGTGCCGCGCGGGACGCGCTGACCGTGGCCGATGCTTCATCGTCGCAGGGCAGCATGGAGAGCAGCTGCGCCGGCGGCGTGAGCGGCTCGATGTTTCGGATGCGAAGGTCGTCGGTGTGGGGGGGCATGGGGGGGTGTCTCCTGGAAGGTAGGGGTCCCCAGCGCGGCGGCAACAAAAAAGCCGCCAGGTGCGCTGGCGGCTTTCGGGAATGCGTCTGAAGGTTTCTTCAGGGTGAACGCATGCCTTCCTCCGCCGGTGGCTTCGGAAAGTAATACCAAAAGTAGGAATTGGCGTGGCGTGCGTTCATTGGAGAGTATTGATAACACAGGGGTTTGGGACTGCCAACTGTTTCATTCGCAACTGCGCAACAAAAAACCCCGCCTTTCAGCGGGGTTCTTCGTTTGCAGTGCGACAGGTGCGGGGACTTAGAAGTCCATGCCGCCCATGCCACCCATACCGCCCATGCCGCCGCCTGCTGCGCCGGCGCCGTCATCCTTCTTCGGCGCTTCAGCCACCATCGCTTCGGTGGTGATCATCAGGCCGGCGATCGAGGCCGCGTTCTGCAGTGCCGAACGGGTGACCTTGGTCGGGTCCAGGATGCCGAAGGCCAGCATGTCGCCGAACTCGCCGGTGGCGGCGTTGTAGCCGAAGCTGCCGGTGCCTTCCTTGACCTTGTTGACGATCACGGACGGCTCTTCGCCGGCATTGGCGACGATTTCGCGCAGCGGAGCTTCCATCGCGCGCAGGGCGATCTGGATGCCATGGTTCTGGTCTTCGTTGT
The DNA here is from genome assembly GCF_057839485.1 of Stenotrophomonas sp. KH_036_B. NCBI lineage: Bacteria > Pseudomonadati > Pseudomonadota > Gammaproteobacteria > Lysobacterales > Lysobacteraceae > Stenotrophomonas > Stenotrophomonas sp. KH_036_B. The sequence continues at coordinate 3,902,906 of NZ_CM174491.1, forward strand.
TGCCCTTCAGGTCACCCAGCGCGCTGACGGCACGCACCAGCGCGACGCCGCCGCCCGGAACCACGCCTTCTTCAACGGCCGCACGGGTAGCGTGCAGGGCGTCGTCGACGCGGTCCTTCTTTTCCTTCATTTCGATTTCGGTCGAAGCACCGACCTTGATCACGGCAACACCGCCGGCCAGCTTGGCCACGCGTTCCTGCAGCTTCTCACGGTCGTAATCGGACGAGGTCTCTTCGATCTGCGCCTTGATCTGGGTGACGCGCGATGCGATGGCATCCTGCTCGCCGGCACCGTCGATGATGATGGTGTTTTCCTTCGAGACCTGGACCTTCTTCGCACGACCCAGGTCGGTCAGGGTGGCCTTTTCCAGCGACAGGCCGACTTCTTCGGAAATCACGGTGCCGCTGGTCAGCACGGCCATGTCCTGCAGCATCGCCTTGCGACGATCGCCGAAGCCCGGTGCCTTGACCGCCACGACCTTCACGATGCCACGGATGGTGTTGACCACCAGGGTGGCCAGCGCTTCGCCTTCGACTTCTTCAGCGACGATCAGCAGCGGCTTGCCGGCCTTGGCCACGCCTTCCAGCACGGGCAGCAGGTCGCGGACGTTGGAGATCTTCTTGTCGTACAGCAGGATGAACGGGTCATCCAGGTCGGCGGTCTGCGCCTGCTGGTTGTTGACGAAGTACGGCGAGAGGTAGCCGCGGTCGAACTGCATGCCCTCCACGACGTCCAGCTCGTTTTCCAGGCCCGAGCCTTCTTCAACGGTGATGACGCCTTCCTTGCCAACCTTCTTCATCGCTTCGGCGATGATGTTGCCGATCGACTCGTCCGAGTTGGCCGAGATCGTGCCGACCTGGGCAATGGCCTTGTCGTCAGCGGTGGGCTGGGAGATGTTCTTCAGCTCGGCAACGGCGGCCACGACGGCCTTGTCGATACCACGCTTGAGGTCCATCGGGTTCATGCCGGCAGCAACGGCCTTGGCGCCTTCGCGGATCAGGGCCTGGGCCAGCACGGTGGCGGTGGTGGTGCCGTCGCCGGCGTCGTCGTTGGTACGCGACGCGACTTCCTTCACCATTTGCGCGCCCATGTTCTCGAACTTGTCAGCCAGCTCGATTTCCTTGGCGACGGACACGCCGTCCTTGGTGATGGTCGGGGCGCCGAAGCTCTTTTCGAGCACGACGTTGCGGCCCTTCGGGCCCAGGGTAGCCTTGACGGCATTGGCGAGAATGTTGACGCCGCGCACCATGCGCGAACGTGCGTCTTCACCGAAACGAATTTCCTTGGCAGCCATTAGCGTTTACCTTTTCTGTAGAGCCGGACGATGCCCGGCTGATCAATGTTGGGGACACGAAACGCCGGGCCAGGCCCGGCGGCGCCAAACTCAGCCGACGATGGCGAGGATGTCGTCTTCGCGCAGGACCTTGTATTCCACGCCTTCGCTCTTGTAGCTGCTGCCGGCGTACTGGCCGTAGATGACCTTGTCGCCCACCTTCAGGGCCGGCGCGCGGACGCTGCCGTTGTCCAGCGGCTTGCCGGTGCCCACGGCCACGACTTCACCCTTGGTCGACTTTTCCTTGGCGGAGTCGGGGATGAAGATACCGCCGGCGGAAACTTCATCGGCTTCGATCGGCTTGACCACGACGCGGTCGTGAAGCGGCTTGATGCTCATGTGGGGCCTCTTAAGTTGTTGATTGGGCTGAAAAAGTCCGGCGATATTAGCACTCACCCAGGGTGACTGCCAGCAACGCTCGTGAAAAAACCCGCCAGTGCGGGACAAGGCAGAGATGGTGCTGCCCCGCGCCCTTTCAAGGGGCCTGCCGGGAATTTGTGAGGCGCGACCTGTCCCCGCCATTCATCCGCCAAAATCTTGACGCACGTCCCAGTGTTGAGTGCCGATCACGACATATCGATAGATGTGTCATCTGGATTGACTAGATTCACGCGGCAAATCCCAATCACAAGGAGCCGTAGATGAGGTTGCTCACACCGCTGTCGCTGGGGTGCCTGCTGGCATTGGCTGCCAGTTCCGCCCAGGCCGAAGTCTTCATCAATGAACTGCACTACGACGACAACACCCCCGCCGGGGACGTAGGCGAGGCCATCGAGGTGGTCGCCACCGGGGGCGAGGACCTCAGCAGCTACCGCCTGTACCTGTACAACGGCAGCACGCCGTCGGCAGCCACGGTCTATGCCAACAACCCGGTCCCGGCCGGCACCGCCGCCAGCTGCGGCAAGGCCAGCATCGCCACCGTCACCTACCCCACCAATGGCCTGCAGAACGGGTCCAACGACGGTATCGCGCTGGTCGACGCCAGCGGCAAGGTGGTCCAGTTCATCAGCTACGAAGGCACCATCACCGCCTCCGGGGGCCCCGCCGCCGGGCTGACCAGCCAGAACATCCCGGTCAGCGAGAGCAACAGCACCGCCCCGGGCACCTCCCTGCAGCTCACCGGCAGCGGCAGCCAGTACAGCCACTTCACCTGGGCCGGCTCGGCCGCGCAGACCTTCGGCACCTGCAACAACGGCCAGACCTTCAGCGGCGGCGGCAGCACCGGACCGAACACCCCGCCCTCGGTCAGCACCACCACCCCCGAACAGGGTGCCACCACCTTCCCGGCCGCCGCCGACCTCGCGGTGACCTTCAGCGAGACCGTCACCGTCACCAGCGGCGCGTTCACGCTGAGCTGCGGCCAGTCCGGCACGGTCCCGCTCACTCATGCCAGCAGCGGTACCCGCTTCACCCTGTCCACCAACACCGCACTGGTGGCCGGTGAAGCGTGCCGGTTCGACATCCGCGCCGCCCGCATCAAGGACGCCCAGGGCGCACGCCCGGCCGCCGACACCCGTATCGCCTTCACCGTGGCCAGCGGCGGGACCGATCCCGGCCCGGGCCCCGATCCGGATCCGGGCACCTACTACTCCAGGGTCAACACCTCCAGCCCCAGCCAGCTGCGCTGCTCGCTGCACGCCACCATCAAGGGCCACACCTCCTACCCCTACAGCGGTTCGGGCACCAGCACCTGGACCATCCTGGAGATCGCCGACGAGGACCCCAACAACAGCGGCCGCATCCTGGACGCCTACCGCAACCGCAGCTACGCCAAGGTCAGTGACCGCGCGGGCACCGGCAGCGGGCTCACCTACAACCGCGAGCACACCTGGCCCAACTCGCTGGGCTTTGCCAGCACCACCGGCGACAAGGGCCTGCCGTACGCGCCCTACACCGACACCCACATGCTGTACCTGACCGATGCGCAGTGGAACGCGGACCGCGGCAACAAGCCGTTCGCCAAGTGCGACAGCAACTGCGGCGAGCGCGCCACCGAGGCCAACAACGGCCAGGGCGGTGGCAGCGGCGGCTATCCGGGCAACTCCAACTGGGTGCGCACCCCGGACGGCAATACCGGAACGTTCGAGGTGTGGGGCCGTCGCAAGGGCGATATGGCGCGTGCGGTGATGTACATGGCCATCCGTTATGAAGGCGGCAAGGACGCGGCCACCGGCCAGTCCGAACCGGACCTGGAGCTGACCGACGACCGCAGCAGGATCGTCAAGACCTCCGCCTCGCCGGCGTACATGGGCCTGCTCTCGACCCTGATCGACTGGCACCTGTCGGACCCGCCGGATGCGGCCGAACGCGCCCGCAACGAGGTGATCTACAGCTTCCAGGGCAACCGCAACCCGTTCATCGACCACCCCGAGTGGGCTACCCCTGGCCTGTTCACCTCGGCGCAGCCGGCTACCTGCCAGTTGGCGAATTGAGGTAGTCGTCGGTGGTGCCGGCCAACGGCGGGCACCACCGGGTTTGCCTGGAGCCGGCCAGCGGCCGGCACTACCAGGTCTGGGATGCCGGCCGGTTCCGTTGGGACCGGCCGGCATCCGCATTACAATCGGCGGTCATGCCTACCGCTGATCCCGTATTCATTCTTTTGACCACCTGCCCCGACGCGGCGACCGCCGCGCGGCTGGCACATGCGTTGGTCGAAGAGCGCCTGGCCGCCTGCGTGACCCGCCTTGACGGCGCGCACTCGACCTACCGCTGGCACGGCGAGGTCACCGAGGACCACGAGGTCCAACTGCTGATCAAGACCACCGGCAGCCGTCTCGACGCCGCCATCGCGCGCGTGCAGGCGCTGCATCCGTATGAACTCCCCGAGTGCATCGCGGTCGAAACCCGCGCCGGCCTGCCGGCGTACCTGGATTGGATTCGGGCGCAGACCCGTGAGGAAACTGATTGATGTCGCTGCTTCGTCGCATTGCCGCGCTGTGTGCGCTGTTCGTGGTGTCCCTCCCGGCGCTGGCCGTCAGTGAAAAAGACCTGCTGCCCGTGGACGAGGCGTTCGGGCTGACCGCGCAGGCGCGCGACCGCGACCGCATCGAGGTCAGCTGGAAGATCGCGCCGGGGTATTACCTCTACCGTCATCGCACCACGGTGAAGTCCGATGCCGGCTTCAGCGCCGAGGCGCTGCAGATGCCGGCCGGCAAGAAACACCACGACGATTTCTTCGGCGAGGTCGAAACCTACCGTGACCGCCTGGTCGCCGTGCTGCCGGGCAAGGCCGCGGACGATGCCGGCACGGTCACGTTGGAAGTGCGCTACCAGGGCTGCGCCGATGCCGGCGTGTGCTACCCGCCGCAGAAGCGCAGCGTGCAGGTGAAGCTGCCCGGCGGCACCGCACGTGGCGACAGCGCCGTGGTGCCGGCCGTCAGCAGCGGCGCGGCGTCTCCGTTCAACAACCCGCTGGCCGGCAACACCGCCTCCAGTGGGCTGCGCCTGCCCGGTGCGGCGAGCACCCAGTCGCTGCCGCTGCCGTCCGAACGCGCGTTCGGCTTCGACGCCATCGTCGGCGACGGCAATACCGTGCTGCTGCGCTTCAGCCCAGCGCCAGGCTATTACCTGTACCGCGATCGCACCACGCTGAAGCTGGAAGGCGCGGCAGGCATCCGTGCAGACAAACCGCTGTGGCCGGCCGCCAGCGCGCATCGCGACGAACACTTCGGCGATGTGTCGGTGTACTTCGACCAGGTGGACGTGAAGCTGCCGCTGCGCCGCAGCCGCGCCGAGGCCGCCGAGGCGACCCTGGTGATCACGTTCCAGGGCTGCCAGACCGATGGCATCTGCTACCCGCCGATGACGCGGCGGGTGAAGCTGGCACTGCCGGCCGGCAAGATCAACGCCAGTGCCGATGAAGTGGCGCGCCGCAGCGAGGTGATCGCCCCGCTGCCCACGCGCGAAAAGCGTGCGCAGGCCCGCGACGCCACAGGCATCGCGACCCAGCCGATGCTGATCCGCCCGAACGAACCGGCGCTGGCCCCGACCGATGTCGGCAGTGCCGATGCCACCGCAGGCAACGCGCAGCGCACCCGCCCGCCCGGCACCGAAGCGGCCCCGACCACGCTGGTGGCTGCACTGCTGCTGGCGCTGGCGGCCGGCCTGATCCTCAACCTGATGCCGTGCGTGCTGCCGATCCTGTCGCTGAAGGTACTGGGCGTGGCGCAGAGCGGCGAGAGCCGCCAGCGCGCGCGCAGCCATGCGCTCTGGTACACCGCCGGCGTGCTGGTGGCGTTCGCCGCGATCGGTGCGCTGGTGCTGGCCCTGCGCGCCGCCGGCCAGGCGGCGGGTTGGGGCTTCCAGCTGCAGCACCCGTGGTTCATCGCGGCGCTGGTGTACCTGATGTTCACCGTGGGCCTGAGCCTGTCCGGCGTGTTCACGCTGGGCGGCAGCCTGGGCGGCGTGGGCCAGTCCCTGGCGTCGCGTTCGGGACCGGTCGGCGACTTCTTCACCGGCGTGCTCGCCTGCGTGGTGGCCAGCCCGTGCGTGGCACCGTTCATGGGGGTGCCGCTGGCGTATGCGTTCACCGCGCCCGCGTTGCCGGCCATGCTGGTGTTCCTGGTGCTGGGCCTCGGCCTGGCGCTGCCGTTCCTGCTGATCGGCTTCGTGCCTTCACTGGCCAGGCGCCTGCCGCGACCCGGCGCGTGGATGGAAACACTGAAGCAGGTGCTGGCCTTCCCGATGTATGCCACCGCACTGTGGCTGCTGTGGGTGTTGGGCAAGCAGCGCGGCGTGGATGCCATGGCGCTGGTACTGGGCGGGCTGGTGGTACTGGGCCTGGCGCTGTGGTGGTTCGAGCGCAGCCGCTGGCGCAGCCAGCGCGTCGGCGCACTGCTGTCCAGCCTGCTGCTGCTGGGCGCACTGGTGCCGGTGTGGGGCGTTACGCGTATCGAGGCGCCGGCCAAGGCCGCGCTCAGCGCCACCGACAACGTGGTGGCCTATTCGCCGCAGATGCTGGACCGGCTGCGCCAGGACAACCGCGTGGTGTTCGTCAACATGACCGCCGACTGGTGCGTGACCTGCAAGGCCAACGAACGCGCGGTGCTGGGCACGCACGCGTTCCAGGACACCCTGCGCCGCACCAACGCGGTGTACATGCGGGGCGACTACACCAACGTGGACCCGGAGATCACCGCGTTCCTGGATGAGCACAAGGCGGTCGGCGTGCCGCTGTACGTGGTGTACGGCCCGGGCGCACCGCCCACCGTGCTGCCCACCGTGCTGACCCAGGCAATCGTCGAAGAAGCCCTGCTGCGCACCGCACGATGAGCGCGCCGCCGCCCCGCATCTCGTTGATGGCCGTGGCGGCCGTTGCGGCGGTGCTGGGACTGGTCGCTGGCGTGTACTACGTCGCGCGTACGCCGCAGGACCTGCGTTTTCCCGCCGTGGACCGCCCTGCGGCGGTGCCGGCGAAGCCGGGTGAAGCGATGCCGGCGATCACACTGCCGGACGTGGATGGAACGCCGGTGGTTTTCACCCGCTTCCGCGGCCGCCCGCTGCTGATCAACGTGTGGGCCAGCTGGTGCGGCCCGTGCGTGGAGGAAATGCCGATGCTGGCCGCATTCGCCGCGGCGCAGCCGGCCGACGGCGTGCAGGTGGTGGGGTTGGCCATCGATACGCCAGACGGCGTGCGCGACTTCCTTGATCGCGTACCGGTGAAGTACCCCATCGTGGTCGAACAGCCGGCGCCCGACGATGCCAGCGTTCGCCTGGGCAATGGGCAGGGGCTGCTGCCGTACACGGTGCTGGTGGGTGCGGACGGAACGATCGTCAAGCAGAAGCTGGGGCCGTTCGCGCCGGGAGAAATCGAACGGTGGGTGGGCGGTACCGACCAACGGTCGGTACCTACGCGGTAGCTGCCCACCGTTGGTGGGTACGGGCGCCGGGGATCACGCGAAAAACCGCCGCAGATATCCAGCCGTCTTCCCCCCCGTCGAGCGGCTCACCTGCTCCGGCGTCCCGGCCGCCACGATCCGGCCACCCTCTTCACCGGCGCCCGGCCCCACATCGATCACCCAGTCCGCATCGGCCACGGTGCGCAGGTCGTGCTCGACCACCACCACTGTATTGCCCGCCTCCACCAGCCCGTGCAGCTGCGCCATCAGCTTGTCCACGTCGGCCGGGTGCAGCCCGGTGGTCGGCTCATCAAGCACGTACAGGCTGTTGCCCTGCTGGCTGCGCTGCAGCTCCGTGGCCAGCTTGATGCGCTGCGCTTCGCCACCCGACAACTCGGTGGCCGGCTGGCCCAGCCGCAGGTAGCCCAGGCCGATGTCGCGCAGCAGTTGCAATGGACGCTGCACCACCGTTTCATCGGCAAAGAACGCCAGCGCCTCGTCCACCGTCATCGCCAGCACCTGGGCGATGTTGCGGCCATTCCATTCCACCTCCAGCGTCTTGGCGTTGTAGCGCTGCCCGTGGCAGGTGGGGCACGGCGCGTAGACGCTGGGCATGAACAGCAGTTCCACATGCACGAAGCCTTCGCCCTCGCAGGTTTCGCAGCGGCCCTGGGCAACGTTGAAGGAGAAGCGGCTGGCGCTGTAACGCCGTGCCTTGGCCATGCGGGTGCCCGCGAACAGCTTGCGCACGTGGTCGAACAGGCCGGTATAGGTGGCCAGGTTGGAACGCGGCGTGCGGCCGATCGGCTTCTGGTCCACGTTCACCAGCCGCCGGATCGCGGTGTGCCCGGCATGCAGACGGCCGCGCGTGCGCTCGATGCGGCTCGGCTGCGGCAGCTCGTCGTCCACCTCGGCAACGACCGGTTCGTGGCCGAGGTGTTCGCCCACCAGTTCCACCAGCGCCTGGCTCACCAGGCTGGATTTGCCCGAGCCGGAGACGCCCGTGACCGCACAGAACGCGCCGAGCGGGAAGCGCGCATCCAGCCCATGCAGGTTGTTGCGGTGGATCCCGCGCAGCTCCAGCCAGCCCGATGGCGTGCGCGGGGTGCGCCGCGCAACGGTGGCATCGGCGAACAGGTAGGCGGCCGTGGCCGATGCCTTGATGCCGCGCAGGCCTTCCGGCGGGCCGCTGTAGAGCACCTGCCCACCGTGCTGGCCCGCGCCGGGCCCCACGTCCACCAGCCAGTCGGCACGGCGCAGCATCTCAAGATCGTGCTCGACCACGAACAACGTATTGCCACCGGCCTTGAGCTGGTCCAGCGCGTGGTACAGCGCCTCGCCATCGGCCGGGTGCAGGCCCGCCGTGGGCTCGTCGAGCACGTACACCACGCCGAACAGACTGGAGCGGATCTGCGTGGCCAGCCGCAGCCGCTGCAGCTCCCCTGGCGACAACGTGGGCGTGGCACGGTCCATCGACAGGTAGCCCAGGCCCAACGCCTGCAGCGTGCCGATGCGCTCGACCAGATCGTGGGCAATGCGCTGGGCAGCGATGCGCTTCTCCTGGGACAGGTCCGGGGTGCGGCGTACATCGCTGCTGCCGGTGTGCGCATGGCCGCCGCCGGCGACGCGCTGCTGGTCGGCCTTGCGACCGGCGGCACGGCTGCGGGTGGCGCGTGCGGCGGGTGCGTCGAAGCGGCCTGCCGCCGCCGGGCGCAGCACCTCGGCCATCGCCGCCAGCGACAGCTGCGACAGCGCGCCGATATCCAGCCCGGCAAACGTCACCGCCAGCGACGCACGCTTGAGCCGCTTGCCATCGCACACCGGGCACACGGTACCCACCATGTAGCGCGCCACGCGCTTCTTCATCATGGCGCTCTGGGTGGTGGCGAAGGTATGCAGCACGTAGCGCCGCGCACCGCTGAAGGTGCCCATGTAACTGGGTTCTTCCTTGCGACGCAGCGCGGCGCGGGTCTCGGCCGGGGTGAAACCGGCGTACACCGGCGCCACCGGCTGTTCTTCGGTGAACAGGATCCAGTCGCGCTGCTTCTTCGGCAGGTCGCGCCAGGGAATGTCCACGTCGTAGCCCAGCGTGACCAGGATGTCGCGCTGGTTCTGGCCGTGCCAGGCGGGCGGCCATGCCGCGATGGCGCGCTCGCGGATGCTCAGCGACGGGTCGGGCACCATCGACTGCTCGGTCACCTCGTACACATGGCCCAGGCCATGGCAGTTCGGGCACGCCCCCTGCGGCGTGTTGGGCGAGAAGTCTTCCGCATACAGCATGGGCTGTTTTGCGGGATAGGTGCCGGCGCGCGAGTACAGCATGCGCAGCATGCTGGACAACGTGGTCACGCTGCCCACGCTGGAGCGCACGCTGGCCGTGCCGCGCTGCTGCTGCAGGGCGACCGCCGGCGGCAGGCCCTCGATGGCATCCACGTCCGGTACGCCCACCTGGTCGATCAGCCGACGCGCGTACGGCGACAGCGACTCCAGGTAGCGCCGCTGCGCTTCGGCGTAGAGCGTGCCGAACGCCAGCGACGATTTGCCGGAGCCGGAGATGCCGGAGAACACCACCAGCGCATCGCGCGGGATATCCACGTCGACGTTCTTGAGGTTGTGCTCGCGTGCACCGCGCACGCGGACGAACGCGTCACCGGAGCGGGTGGAGGACGGGCGGTTTCGGCGTGTGCTCATCCAGGAAGGATACCTCCGGCACCCAACTTCGCTGCGCGCCCCTCGTAGACGCCGTTATCACGGGTGCATCACGCGCCCACCGGAATCAACGGGCGCATCGCCGATGGCCGCGCCATTTCAGCTGTCGAATGTTGGCTCGCGCCTACATTCCTCTTTCCACTGCAATGCCTTTGGGTAAACGACTTGATGCCATGACGACGGCGCCGGGTGCATCGTGCAAGCACACGACCTGGAACCGGCAATGCCCGCTCGCGATGCATCCCCTGCCCTGCTGCCTCCCTCGCGCTGGCGTACGCTGCCGCGCGGTTTCTACCGCCGCCACCCCACCGAGGTGGCGCCGGATCTGCTCAACACGCTGCTGGTGCGCGACGACGGGCGCGCCGGGCGGATCGTGGAGGTGGAGGCCTACGCCGGGGACCAGGATCCGGCGGCGCATTCCTTTCGGGGGATGACCGCGCGTACTGCCAGCATGTTCGGCGAGTGCGGTCACCTGTACGTCTACTTCACCTATGGCATGCACTGGGGCTCGAACGCGGTCTGCGGCGAGGTTGGACAGGGTTGGGGCGTGCTGCTGCGGGCGCTGGAGCCCGTGCACGGGCTGGACCTGATCCGCGCCGCGCGCCCCGCCATCCGCCGCGACCGTGAGCTGGCCAGCGGACCGGGGCGCTTGTCGCAGGCGATGGGCATCACTCGGTTACTCGATGGCGCGGACCTGGTGAAAAATGACCGTGGCATCCGCATCGTGTCCGATGGCACGCCGCCGCCACTGGATCCGGTGGTGGGACCGCGCATCGGCATCCGGCGGGCAATGGATTTCCCGTGGCGCTGGCACGTGCGTGGGCATGCGCATGTGTCCGGGCCGGTATCGGGGCGCGGGTAGGCCGAAGGGTGTCACGACCAACGGTCGTGACCTACCGGGGTGGTAGCGCACGGCCGTTGGTCGTGCGGTGCTCCTTGAGCAGCGGCAGCGGATCATATGCGCCGTTGGCGCCGTAGATGCCCCAATGCAGGTGCGGCGGCGTCCCGGCGGCGTTGCCGCTGTCGCCTACATACCCCAACACGGTGCCTGCCTGCACCACCTCGCCTTCCATCAGATCCGCACGCCAATCCTCCAGGTGCGCGTAGTAATAGCGCTCGCGTGCAGGACCCACCACCCAGACCTGGCGGCCGCCCAGCCCGGTGTCGCGCACCGAGACCACCACGCCCATCGTCGCACTCACCACCGGCGTGCCGCGCTTGGCGAAGATGTCGATGCCAGCGTGGGTGCGGTCACGCCCGCGCGGTGCACCGAAGGTATCGGCGATGCGACGCGCGGCCACGCCCTCCACCGGCACCGGCAGCGAGGCGGGCGGCGGCATGCGCGACAGCGCCCACATGGCACGTGGCGCCTTGAGCCAGTCGCTGTTCCAAAGCGCAAAGGCCCCGACGGCAACCACGCCCAGCACCAGCAGGCGCCACAGCCAGCGCCGTAGCGTGAACGCCACGGAACGCCGGTGCGGCGTGGCAGCGGACGCAGTGTCATCGTGCTCGTCGGACGTCGAAGGCGTGTTCATGGATTCCAGCATGGCAGAGGTGATGTCCAGAACGCATGCAGGGCATCGCCGCTGCATGCGTATTCGACACGGGCGCTACGGAGTGGTGCCGCCAACGGACGTCGCCACACGCAGCGGAATACGCAGCACGCTGTCGGTGTGCCAGTCGATCTTCAGCGGCACACCCGCGTCGGCCACGGACTCGTCGCTGACATCGCGGCCGGTGCCGTGGTTGACCTGGTGCTGGGCATCCTTGAGCACGTCCACGATCACCAGCAGACGGCTGCCGGCAGCCACCTGCCGCCCGGTCATGCGCGTGCGCTGCAGGGGCAGCGTGGTCCAGCGGCCTGGCGTGAGCAGCTGGCGATGGGTCATGTCGCGGGCGTAGCTGGCGCGGCCGACGAAGTAGGAAAGCTGCATCACCCGCCCGTCCTGCATCAGCTCGTACAGCGTCACCGTCAGGTCGACGTCGCGTTTGTTGATGCGGATCTTGAGATCGCCGGTGAAGCTGCCGACCACGTCGACCGGCGTGGAAAACGCGTCGCTGACGAAGGCCAGGCCACCATCGGTCGGCGCTCCGTCACGCACGATCGGATAGGGATAGTAGGAATGGCGCTGGGTGCTGCGATCCGCGAAGTCCACCGTCTGGCTGATGGCATCGCGCTGGCGCGACGCTTGGTCGCTCAGACGGTAGCGGTCGCCGTCGCGCACGCTGGTGAGGTGGAACGCGCGGTACGCGCCTGCCGCCGCGTCCAGCGAGCGGGCGTGTTCCCAGCGGTTGGCGCCCATCAACTGGTAGTTGACCCGATCCGACAGCAGCGCAGGCAGCGGCGCGCCGCGCAGGACGTGATCGAACCACTGAAAGGTGATGCCCTGGGTGTCAAACTGCGCCGCCGGGTCCACCGCATAACCCCGCAGCTCCATCGCCTTGACCGGGGCCTGCGAACCAAAGTGGTCATACGGCCCGATGAGCAGGCGGTGGTCGGCACCGGGCACGCGACGGGTGTGCTGCTTGACGTACTCCAGCGCCGATATCTGGCCATCGTCGTAGTAGCCGGTGACCGACAGCACCGGGATGGTGATGCGGGTGAAGTCGTCGCCATAGGGCACCATCGCCTGCCAGTAGGCGTCGTAGTCCGGGTGCGCCAGCCAACGCTGCAGCCAGGGGTTGGGCGTGCCGTCCACCTGGTCGATCTGCCGGTAGGGGCGGCCGGAGCGGTACCAGCGTTCGGTCAACGCATCCCAGCGCGCGCGTTGGTTGTAGGTGTCGTTGTCGAGCAGACGGGTGTTGGCCACGTAGAACGGCCACGCATAGTTGGCCGACAGGAACACGTTGTTCTCCATCGGCAGCCCCAGCCCGGGGATGGCCGCGACGTAGGGGGCGATTGCCTTGAGTGCCGGGTGCGCGTGCTTCGCTGCGGCCCACGCCGCAAAGCCGCTGTAACTGCCGCCGTACATCACCACCCGGCCATCGTTCCAGGGTTGGCGGCTGATCCAGTCGATGGCCGCGTTGCCGTCGTCGCCCTCGGTTTCGTAAGGTGCCACCGCGCCGGTGCCGAGCCGCTTGCCGCGCGCATCGACCACCACGCCGACATAGCCGCGCGCCGCCGCCAGCGCGGCCTGGCTGCGGTTCTTCCGCGGGTTGGTGTAGATGGTGAACATCATCGCCGCCGGTTGGGGATCGCGCACGCCGCGTTGGCGGACCACGTGGGCCGACAACACCACGCCGTCGGCGGCGGGAATCAATACGTTGTCGTCGATCTCGAAGCGTCGGTTCTCGTCCTCGTCGACCAGCGCCGGCGCGAGCGTGGCGGCCGCCGCGTAGGTCTGCACGAAGGCGGCCTGGCGCACGATTTCCAGCGCCACCTCGCGCGTGATCGCCGGTTTCCCGGCCTGTGCGGCCAGGGCATCGCGCAGCTCGGCCTCCGCCGAAGGCAGGTTGGTCACGAACCAGTAGTGGGTCTGCAGCGCGGCCAGGTCGTCCAGCAGGGCGAACCGTTCTCGGAAGGCGCGTGCGTAGGCCGTGTCGAAGGGTTCGCGGGTGTTCGTGCGTGACAGGGCCTGGAGCTGATACGGCACCCAGCGCTGCGCCCGCCCCTCATCGCCAGCCTCCCGGAACGACTGCTGCAGGCGCGCGATGGCGGCGGCTGCATCGGCGTGGCGCCCCGCCACCAGCAGCAGCTGGCTGCGCTGGGGATCGGTCAGGGAATCGGCCGGACGCGGGTCCAGGAGGCCTGCCGCCAGCGTGGCCAGTGCGGCGTCGCGCTGCGCAGGCGTGGCCTCGGCAGAGAGCGACCACGGCAGCGTCGAGCCATCCGCCGCAGAGGCGACCAGCGGCAGCAGCATGACCCACAGCACCGCCAACAAACGGAACATGCCCCGCCAACGGCGCGCGGCAACATGCAGGTCAGGTGCGGCCACGGTGCAGCCCTTGCGAAGTGTCGGGTGGCAGGCAGCTTACCCTGCCCGGCGCCCATGCCATACTCGGCGGGCAAGCGGTGTATCGCCCCACTCCACCAAGGTCCGTGCATGTCCGCCATCGCTACCTGCCCCCGCTGCGCAACGACGTTCAACGGCCGCAAGGCGCTGCTGTGGGGCGGCGTTGCGCCGTTCTACTCGCCGTTCTCCAGGCGCACCGTCGCGCTCAAGGTGCGTTGCCCGTATTGCCACCATGAGTTCGCCACGCCGGACATCGAACTGTTCGGCTTCCTCTCGCCCAACGGCTACCGCGTGGTGGTCATCGGCATACTGGTGGTGTGCGTGGTGCTGGCCAAGTACCTGCCGCACTGAGCGGCCTGCGTTACGACGCCGGCACGGCCTCGGGGAAGGTCCAGCGGCCTTCCAGGATCTCCGCCTTTGGCCGGTACAGCCGCACCATGTAGTTCCAGCCGTCCACGATGGGCAGGCAGTTTGGCACCTTGCCGTCGCAGCCCCCGAACTGGATGTCCACCGCACCGTCCTCATTCTTCTTCGCGGTCACGTTGTTGAGGGTGTATGCGTTCTGCGCGTTCTTCTCGTAGTAGCCCTTGCCGTTGTACAGACTGACCGACCAGAAACCATCCACGGGCACATCGGCGACGTGGAGTCGGTAGACGGTCCTGCCATCGTTCTTTGCCGGGGTGACATTGAGGTACATCGCATCCGCATCGGGGTTGCCGCCCCACGCCGATGCCGAACCGATCAGCCGACGCACCGGATCCACCGCGTCACGGGTGCCGAACATGTGCCGGGTATCGGGGAGGGTCGAGGCCAGTGCAAGCAACGCGTCGCGCACCTTGGCCTGGCTTGCCGCATCCCACTTCGGCACGTCGAAGCTGCCTTTGGACGCCTGCTGCACCTTGATCGCGTCCTGCAGGGCATGCACCTGTGCCACGTCATCGGGTTGGGTGGGGTCCACCAGGGTGCGCACGGCGACGATGACGTAGCGGGTCCCGTCCTTGCCGCGGCTCAAGGTGTACGTGCCCGCGTTGTAGGCGACCTGGGTGGTGTACTGGTCCTCATCGATGACCTGCATGGACATGAAGCGCTTGCCTGCATCCGGCAGCGTAATGGTCACCGGCCCTGCGTCCAGATCGAACACCGCGGCGGAGTACAGCGTGTCGCGGTTCATCCGGATCACCGTCTGGTTGTCGATCGCGGTGGGTTCGCGACGATGGACGAACGCCCCAAGCCCGCCATCCTTGACGGTGGCGGCGAAGTAGAGGTCGCTCTCGGCTCGCGGAAAATTATCGGCCGTCACCGGCAGGCTGCCGGGCTCGGGCACCGGCGCCACCGGCGTGGGCACGGCGGCAGGTGCGGGCGTGGCGGCTGCGGCAGGGGCCTGTGCAGCGGGCGCGGGCGGCGCCTCGGGCTCGCGCCGGCAGGCCGTCAGCGCCAGTGCAGCGGAGAACAACAGCAGGCCCGTACGGGCAATGCGCAGTGTCATCGTGTTCACGGCGATGATCTCCAGGGAGGGGTTCCACACAGGTCAGGGAACGCGTTGCAGGGCCGGGGCCTTCCATTGCCCGTCCAGCGCAGCCGCCTGCGGCTGGTACAGGCGCATGACCACGAAGAACGGTCCCGCCGGTGCCGGCAACCAGTTCGACTCACGTGCCGCACCGGGCGAGGCATGCTGGATGTACAGGGTGATGCCGCCGTCGGCATCCTTCTGCAGGCCGGGCAACATGCTGGAGTTGATGAGGTAGCGGTTGAGTGGATTGGCGCTGAGCAGGCTGGAGGGCAGCTCATAGAGCGTGGCCGACCAGAACGCATCCACCGGTGGCAGTTGCCCGGGCGCGAAGCGCAGCGTGTAGCGTTGCGTGCCATCCAGCTTCTGTCCCGTCGCATCGACGAAGTACACCGGGTACAGCGCCTCGTCCTTCGAGTTTCCGTAGATGCCCAGCACCGCGCCACTCATGCGCTGCAGGTAGTCGTTCTTCAATGCGTCGCGGGTGCCGAACGAATCGGCACTGCTCACCTTGCCGGTATCGATGTCGTTGGTCTTGTGGTCATTGAAGGCCTTCCAGGCATCGGCCATGCCCGCCTCGAGTGCCTGGCGGCGGTCGGCCGGCATGGCGGCAACATCGAATGGCTTTCCCGCCTCGATGCCGATGCTCGCAAAGCGCTTGCGCAGGTCGACTTCACTGGGATGGACCGGTGCGAACTGGAGCAGGAAATTGAGCACGCCGAAGAACGCTGGCGAGGTCTTCTGCTCTTCCGGACTCAAAGGCGCGACGAAGGCGATCGGGGGTGCGGGCGGCGGCGGTGGCGTGCCCAGGAAGGTCGACAATGGCTGCACGGTATAACCGGCCTGGATCTTCTTCACGTTGGCGATGTCGTCCGGACCCAACAGCTGGGTGCGGAACAGCACAAACGCCAGCTCTGTCTCCGAGCGGATCACCTCCTTGATGCCGGCCGGCGTCTCGCCCTGCCAGCCCGGCCCGGCAAGCAGGAAGCTGCCGCCGCCGTTGCCGGTGGTCCGTGTGCCGACGTACGCGAAGTTGAAGGTGTACATGTCGATGAACTGCGCCGAGAAGTAGCGCCCGGCAGGCACCACCGGCACGGTGATCACCAACGGTTCGGTACGCAGGTCCGCGCCCAGCATCGAGTAGGGCGTGTCCGAGTTGGGCGTCTGGGTAGCCTTGTCATCGGGCGTGAACACCCGCGCGTTGTTGTGGATCTCGTTCCATGCACCTTTGTATTCGGGATTGGCGCGGTCCACGAAGTACGCGTATTGGATGCGGTAGTTGTCCACCATGGGGAAGCCGTAGATATAGGCCTCCTTGGCAATCGTGCGGACGTCTTCCAGTGACGGTCCCGCCGAGGCGGCAGGGGTCTTTCCTGCCGTGGACTGGACCTGCTCGTCAGCCGGTCTGCGGCATCCGGTTGCAATGACGAGCAGGGTCAGTGCCACCAATATCCAACGCCACCCGCGCAGCGGGAGGCGAAGGAAAGCAGTATCAGTGTAGTCGACGGGCGCAATGCGATGCGAAGACATGGCGGTGATCCTTGAGGGCCGACGCAGCGGCATCGGCAGGCCGTGTACGAGGATGTCGACGCGGATGGTAGCAACGGAAATGCGCCGCCAGTACCGTAGTTCTACGGAGCCGGATCACCAGTTCCAGCGCATGCCGAGCTTCCCGTTCCAGGCGGTTTCATCGCCGTTGAAGGCCCAGCTGTAATCGAGGTCGGCAAAGAGGTAGCCGGTCTGGCTCACCTGCCACGTGCCGCCCAGTCCCAGCTCGGCCCAGCTCCCACCCATATCCACCGCGAACGGCAGATAGCCGCTCTGGGTGGCAAACGATGCGCGCGGCTGGCCGCGGAACTCGCGCCACACGTTGGCGCGCAGCCAGGCAGTGCTGCTGCGCGCATCGCCTTCCGCGGTGGCACGCTGTCCGGTGCGATTCAATCGCGCACCGATGCGGCCCACGAGCGAGTCACCCTGGCTGAATCGAACCTGCGCGGTCCCGTCGTCCAGGTCGTCCACATCCACCTGCTGCCAGATCACCTGCGCCTGTGGTTCCAACCGCCAGCGCCCGTCCTCGACCGACGCACCATCGCCGTCGTTGAGGATGAACGGCCAGCCGCCTTCCAGTGACAGCACCAGGCCATCGGCATCGACGAAGTTGTCGGCCGCGCGTGGCGACTGGATGCGCAGGTCGTACCAGGTGTACTGCGCAACCGCATCCAGGTACGCGCCCTTCTCGGCAAAGGCGGTCCAGTAGCCACCGATGGAACCGGCCGTGAAGCGATCCGTCCCCGCGTGGAAACGGTAGTCCACGAAGTTGTGGCGCACCTCGCCCCGTCCCTTGCCGTAGGCGAGATACATACCCGCGTGCTGACGGCTCAGATCCTCGGCATCCACACGGCGGTACAGGTCGGTACCGATCTGCAGCGCGTCGAAGCGGTAGTCGAAGTCGGGGCCACGGGTGCCGTAGATGCCTCGGCGTCCCCCGTCATGTTCGCCGTCATGGCCCAGATAGCGCACCCAGGCGCCATTGAACCCGCGACGGTCGGGATCGATATCCGTACGCTGCCGCAGCAGCTGCTCATCGCCCACCCGCTCGTGCAGCGTGTCCACCAGCGTGCGCCCGTAGACCTGCGCCATGGCCGGTACAGCGGCGATCAACGACACCTCCTGCCGGTACGCCGGGACGAAGGGAACGGGGGGCGTCGGCGGATCGGGTGACGGTGGTGATGGTGGCGTCGGGGGTGTTGGCGGAGGCGGCGGAGGCGCAGGACACGGCGGAACCGGACCGCCCGGCACCGCGCAGTCGATCACCGAGCGAAGGTACCAGCTGTTCTCGATGTCTGGTCCCGCCTGCGTCGCGCTGCCACCGCGGTAGAGGAAGTACTCGTAGGGGCCTGCCACGACTGGCGCCGCCAGTGCGAAATTATCGGCGGTCGTGGTGGCGTTGACGGCCTGGACCACGCGGATGCCATCCGCCACGGTCAGATCGCCCAGGCCGCCGGTGTTGTGGATTTCGATGAAGCCCGGGCCGCTGCTGGTGCCGTCCACGACCACCAGCTGGTCCGACGGTGCGTCGTCGCCGGCCAGCCAGGTGTTGAGCGACAGCGTGCCATCGCCGCTGTAGCGCGACACGGTCAGCGTCAGGTAGTTCGACGCCAGCGTGGGATCGCCGCTGGGCGCTGCAAAATCGATCCGGCTGGGATCATTCACCAGGGTCGTGAGGTTCGAACTGCCGGTCATGTTCCAGCGCGTGTCCTGCAACACCAGGTTCGCCACGCTGCCAGGCAGGGTGAGCGCGGCGCCGGTGAGTTCACTGCCGGTCGCGGTCACGTTGGCCACGGTGGGCACGTCGGCGGCGGGCTGTGCGACGAACGCCATCGGCAAGGGTATGGCCGGGTCGTCCGGCGGCAGATCGGGCAGGGTCTCGGGCACCACCGCATCCAGTGCATCGAACTCGCCGATCGCCGCGGCCTTGAACCACAGCACGTTGCCCTGCACGGTGCTGCCCACAAGCACGATATCCGCCGCGCCGACGGCGCCCACCGCCGGGCCATCGCGGCTGACGAGCGTGGATCCGCTGGCCTGCGCAGAGGCCGGCGCGGGGTCGCCACGGACCAGCAACGCGGCGGCACCGGCGCCGCTGGAGGACAACCGGCTGTTGCTCATCTCAACCCGGCCACCGTTCCACGCCACCGACGCATGCGCCTGCGGACCACGGGTTTCGACCTGGCTGGTGTCCAGCAGCAACCGGCTGTTGGTGGACCACGCCAGCAGTCCGTGTGCCTGGGTACCGCCCGTGGCGATGGTGCTGCCCGTAGCGGTCAGCAGGCTGTTGGCGTACGCAGCCAGCCCATAGCCGTGCAGGCCCTGCGTGCCGACGTTGATGCCGGTCGCGCGGATCTGCCCGGCGGCGGCCGCGCGCGCGCCGATCGAGTCGGTACCGCGTGTGGACACGGTAACGTTGGCGAGGGTCGCAAGCGCATCGACGCCTTGGATATTGAAACCCTCGCTGATGTCGCCGAGCGTGGTGATGCTGCTGCGCGCGCCATCCGGACGCCCGGTGAGCGGATCGACATTCATCCATACCCGGCCGCCCGGCGTACCGACGAAGACGCCGTGTCCCGGATTTCCAGACGCCAGATACCGACTGGGCTCGCTGACCGGGTTGCCACTGGCGTCGATCGGCATGCCGAACGTGGGCGCCGCCAGGTCCGTGCCCAGCAGCACCCCGGTGTACACCGTGTCGCCGCTGGAGATCAGCGTACCGGCGCTGCCACCACTGGCATTGAGCGTCAGTGCCGGCCGGCCCGCGTTGATGATGAGCGAACCGGCGCTGTCGATCGTGCCGCCGGTTGCGTTCAGGCCGGCACTGCCCGCACCGCCGGCGCCGATATACAGATTGCGTGCGGTGACCCGCGTGGCCGCACCGTCTGCACGGATGCCGGCGCCTGTGCCGGACGTGGTCAACCGGCTGTCGGCAACACCCACCTGCGCACCGGCCTGGCCATAGATCGCATTGGCGTTCAGCGCCGTGGTGCGGATATCGACCTGCGCAAGCGTGGCGGATGGCCCGGTGCTGCCGTTCGTACCCTGCACCAGCACGCCGTTGGAGTTGACGCCATGGGTGGTGATGAGGGTATTGGCCGCCAACAGCTGCGAGCGTGCGGTCGCCGACTGGGCCACCAGGATGCCGGTGCTGTTGTTGCCGTAGGTATCAATGCGGGTGGCGCTGCCCAGCGGCGTTCCGTCGGCGGCCACGTCCACCCACAACACGCCGCCGCTCGCCGATGCCTGCATGCCGTTGGCGCCGGTCGTGCCACTGGCGACGAACGCGGCGGGGTCGAGGGTGGGAGCACCGCCTGCATCGACGGGGAGGCCGTAGCCGGCCGACGCAGGATCGGTGCCGAGCTGCACGCCGGTCACGATCTGGTTGCCACGACTGAGCACGCTGCCACCGGTGGCCGCCTGCAGGCCCACGGCGGCGTTGCCCCCGTTGATGCCCGACGTGAACACCTGGCTGTTGGCCAGCGTGACGCTGCCGCCATTGAGCGCCTGTGCGCCGATGCCGGCGTTGAGCAGCGTGGACAGCCGCACTCCCTGGCCGTCGATGACACTTCCCGCGCCATCGGCGCGCAGCGCATTGCCGCCCTGCCCGGCGGCCACCACCACCGCCGTGCCACCACCGAGCGCCACCGCGCTGCCACCGGCAGCCAGCACGCCGTGGGCGTTCTGCCCCGCGACGCGGATGTCCAGGTCCTGCACCGTCACCGTGGAACTCCCGCTGGCAGACAGGCCATGGGCGGTGATGCCGCGGGTGCTGATGCCCACTCCATCGAGCGTGCCGGAGGCGTCGATGAATGCAAGGCCCGTCGCCGCCGTACCGGTGGTGTCGATGTCCAGCTGCGAGGCACGCAGCCGGGAACCGGTGGCGAAGCGTGCGCCCATGTTGTTGTTGCCGCGGGTGACGATGCGCAGCGCATGCACGTCGAATACCGCGCCGCTGCCGGCATTGAGGCCGTGGCTGCCGTTGCTGGCCCCGGCGCCGGTACCCAGGATGTAGATGCCGGTCGTTGCGGCCAGCGGGTTGCCCGCGTTATCCACGTTGACCCGCACGGTACCGTCGGTAGCACTGATGCCGTGCGACGAAGTGGCTGCCCGTCCTACGAAGTCATTCGGATCGGTGACGCGGTTGCCGGCGGCATCGACCGGGAGCCCATAGGTACTGGGGTCGCCCGCCTGCGTCCCCAGCACGATGCCGGTGGCGATGAGATCTCCCTGGCCGGTGAAGCTGCCGCCGGCGACCTGGATGCCTTCGCTGCTGGCCAGCGAGGTGAACAACGCGGTGCCGAGGGTGCTCAATGCAGTGCCCGCTTCGCTGCGTGCGGCAGGGCCCCCTGCACCCAGGCGGCTGATGGTGGAGCCGGCCGCGAGGAACCGGATCGTGCCACCGCTGCTCGAACACACGGTCGCGGTATTGGCCGCGCTGGTCACCAGTGTGACCGCGCCCGTCGCATCGATCATGCCGCCGTTCACGGCGTAGAACGCGGGCGCGCCGGTCTGCGCGGGCGCGTAGGTGCCACCGGCCACGATGAGGGCATTGCCATTCGCACGCACCTGCTGCCCGGGCACGGCGCCGGGCACCGTGGTGCAGCTGGCCGCGTCGACCGACTGTGCGCGCACCGCGGCGGGGGCCGCACCCAGCACCCCGAGCACCAACAGCAGCGATGCCTGCCGGCGATGAAGCGGGCAGGCGGACGTCAACGGTGACGAAACCATGCGGCGGGACCCTGTCCATTCGTCCGCGCACAGGGTGGGCGCTCCTACAGCGCTGCACCAGCGCAATAGGTGCAACCGGGGTGAGTAAAACTACTTACCCCGTGGCATCGCGACGGCTGAATGAGCGCATGCACCCGTCGCAGGTCCATGCGCGCCGCCTGCACCTCAGAAGGCTGCCCGCACCGTTATCTGCGCGCCCTGGTCCTGCACACCCGAACCGAACCGGCCCTGATAGTCCGCCTTCAGTTCGACCGCCGGCGTGAGCTGCGTACGGAAGCCGAATTCGGCTACGCCCGCATTGCGCGCCAGCGGCATGCCGCTGATGTCGAATGCATCACCGCCCGCCGCGAACCGCTGCGTCAGCCCGGCATTGGTGTCACCCCACACGTGCTGGTAGCCGACGTTGAGCACCAGCGCGGTGTTGAAGCGCGAGTCCAGGTGCCAGTGCGTGCGCAGGCCTGCCGTACCGATATCCAGCGCGCGGGTCTGCGCCTCACCGGCAAGCGCGGCATCGCCGCCCTGTTCGGCGAACGCATCCTGGTCGAGCTCTGCACGCGCGTAGTTCAGATAGGGCTCCAGCCGCAGGCGGCCGATGTCACTGCCATGTGCGACTTCGACGAAGCCCTGCCACAGGTCGGCATCGTCGTGCGACTTCAACGTCTGGTTGCCGCCCACGGTGCCGGTGCTGCGGGTGAACCGGCTGTCGCTGCGTCCGGCTGACAGGCCGCTGCGCACGACCCACTGGCCAAACGTGCCACCCGCATACAGACCGGCGTACGTGCTGTTGGTCTTCGCATCCGATCTGCGCGCGCCCACCTCCAGCGTGCTGCGTGCCTGGCCCACCGCCACGCCCAGCACCACCTGGTTGTCCAGGGTCAGGTCGCTACCCGCCATCCAGCCGGTGCCCTGCTGGCGCGAACGGGCCGTGTTGCCGTTGTCATCCGTGTGCCCGCGGTGGCCCCACGCAGACGCCCACGCGTGGACGCCACTGCCCTCTGCCGCCGCGTCTGCCGGCTGCCCACTGACCAGTCGATCGGCCAGGGTGCGGCGCACCCGTGCGGCATCGTCGAACAGCGACACCTGCGCGCTGGCGCGCACCTCGCCGGAATAGGCCTCGAAGGCCTGCCGTGCCGAATCACCATCGAGCGTCAGCACCCGCGCATACAGCGGCCCGCTGCCCACGCTTTCAAGCGCGGTGGCCGTGCTGCGCTGGTTGTCGGTCTGCCCGACCGACGGGAAACTCGCCTCGTTGCGGGCCAATGACAGCGTCACGGCGGTGGGCGCGTACTCCAGGGTCGGGGTCAGGAAGGCCAGGTTGCTGCTGACCGCGTTGAACTGCCCGCTGATGCCGCCCTGCGAGGTCAGGATGGTGTAGCGCGTCAGCGGATTCCAGCGCGCGCCGTCGGCCAGCCCCAGCACCGAGCCGCCCAGGATCGTGGTGCGCCCGTCCACGGCCAGCAGGTCATGCCCGCCGTCGGCATCTACCTCGACCTGGTAGCGCGCCGATGCCTGGAAGGTTGCGTTGCCGCTCACGTGCAGCGTGCCGATGGAATTGCCCGGTGCGAGCGTGCCGTACAGATCCAGGACGCCCACGCGTCCAATGCCCTTGAGCAGGGCGTCCTCACGGACGATCACCGCTCCGTTGATGGCTGCCCCGCCGAAGCCGGCGTCACCCATCACCAGCGTGCCCTGCTGCACGTCCGTGCGGCCGCTGAAGGTCTGCGCCTGGCGCACCACCAGCGCGCCGGCGCCGGTCTTGACCAGGCTGCCGGATCCGCTCAGCGCGGCAGAGAGCAGGCCGTCCCCGGCCTGGTCGATCACCAGCCGTGCATTGTTCTGGATGTCACCCTGGAAGGCAGCCGCGCTGCCCTGCAGCGTGCCCGCTTCGATCACGGTGCCACCGCTGTAGGTGTTGGCGCCGGTCAGCACTACGCTGCCGGTGCCTCGCTTGGTCAGGCTGCCGCTGCCGGAGATGTTGGCGGCCAGGCTGCCATCGATGTCCTGCGCCACCAGCACGGCGCCGTTGTTGACGATGTTGCCCTGCAGACTGGCGGAGCTGCCCTGCAAGGCACCTTCGGCCACCAGCGTACCGCCGGTGTAGCTGTTGGCACCCTGCAGCGTGAGCGTGCCCTGCCCCTGCTTGGTCAGTGTGCCGCTGCCGGACATCGCACCGGCGTACACCCCGTCGGCGGCCTGCTCGAACACGACGCGCGCATGGTTGGTGATGGGACCGGACAGGCTGCTGCTGTTGCCCAGCAGTGTGCCCTGCTGCACCGTCGTACCGCCCTGGTAGCTGTTGTTGCCTTGCAGTTCCAGGGTGCCTGCACCCGCCTTGAGCAGTGCCCCGCTACCGGTGAGCGACTGGCCGACTACCAGCGTGTGCGCCGCCTCAGCCACGTCGAAGCCACCGCCGACACTGCCGAGCTGTATGCCGCGCGCCAACGTGCCTACCGCGTTGCCGGTGACCTGCAGCACGCCGCCATCCAGCACCAGGGTGGACGACAGGGCGCCCAGCGACGCCTCCGCTGCAACAGAGAGCGTGCCGCCGCTGATGCGGGTGTCGCCCGTCCACGTGTTCACGCCGTTGAGCACCAGCGTGCCGAGGTCGGTCTTGTCCAGGCCCGCCGTTCCGCTGAGCACGGCATCGATGGTGGTCGTATAGGCGGCGCCAGCGGCACTGCCATCGCCCACGCGGATGACCGGTGCGGCGCCCTGCGGGTCGGCCAGCAGGGTCAGCGCATCGCCGTTGAGGCGGTAGCCGTCGCTGGCGAACTGCAGTCCGTAGGCCGTCACCGCGCCGCCGGTGTTGTCCACCGTGACCACGCCCGGTGCGCCCGCAAAGATGGCGGTGCCCGGCATGGGCGTCATCGCCGAGGTGATGGCGCCGGTGGCGTCGGTCCAGCTCGGCGCGCTGGTTGACCACACACCGCTGCCGCCACCGGCCGTGGTGGGCGATGCCTGGCCGTTGGCATTCCAGAACTGCAGCGTGCTGTTGCCGGTGGCGAGCAGGTTGATCTGCCCGGCACCGCTGAGGTACTGCAGCGCATAGCTGTTACCGGCGGGCACCTGGCCGAACGTGATCCCGCCATTGCTGAGCGTGAGGGCGCCACCGTAGCTGAAGAGCCGGTACAGTCCTGCGCCGAAGCCACCGTCGTCGCTGATGTCGAGCACCGCGCCGTTGAGGCTGAGCGCGCCGCCCACCACCACGCTGTCGCCCTGCCCCACCGCCCCGAACGGATTGCCGGATGCCGGGCTGCCGAATTCAAAGTCCAGCACCGCGCCTTGGTCAAGCTGCAGATCGCCTGCAACGTGCAGGGTGCCGATGCTGTTGCCGGGCGAGAGCGTTGCGCCCTGCGCGATGACCACATTGCCCAGCAGCGTGCCATGGCCGGCCAGCGCCGCGCCTGCCGCCACCTGCACGACGCCGCCCAGCTGCGCAGCAGCATCTGCGGCGGCGCCTCCAATGACCAGGCGACCGTCGACCACCTCGGTCACCCCGGCAAAGGTGCCGCTGGTGCCATTGAAGATCAGCGCACCGCTCCCGTCTTTCAGCACCCGCCCGCTGCCGGACAACGTGCCCGCGTAGGAGCCTGTGCCTGCCTGGTCGAACACGACCGTTGATGAAGTCCCCACCGCGATGGCGCCGCGCAGCGATGCTGCGTCACCCAGAACGGTGCCCGCCTGCACGTTGATGCCTCCCGCGAAGGTGCTCGGCCCGTTGAGGTACAGGGCGCCGGTGCCTGTTTTGGTCAGCTGGCCAGGCCCGGACAGGGCGCCATTGAGATGAACGTCCTCCGGCCCGCCGAGCGAGGCGTTGCCTGAAAGTACGACGGCGTTGGCCAGATTCAGCGGCACGTAGGCCAGCAACGCGCCTGACGCCAGCGAAAGGGTGCCGCTGCCCAGGGCATTGGGCGCCGTCACCGCCACGGTGCCGGCGTTGACAGTGACGCCACCGAAGGCGTTGTTGACGCCGGAAAGCGTGAGGGTTCCCACGCCCTGCTTGATCACTCCGCCAACGCCGGTGAAGGTACCTGCGAGGGTCAGGTTGCTGCTGCCGCCGATGGTGAGGTTGCCGGCGCCCAGCACGATGCCACTGGCCAGGGTCAGGCCATTCGCACCTGCTTCGAGCATGCCACCGTCGGCGGTGACGGTGTTTCCCAGCAGCCACGGATTGGTGAACTGCAGCGTTCCGCCATTCAACGTCGTCGCAACGAAGGGATTGCTGCCCGACAGCGCCCAGGTGCCGCTGTTGACGCGCAGCGAGGTGAAATTGAGGTACTGGTCCGTATTGAGCGCACCGTTGCCGGACGTGCCACTACCGGTCCATGTCGCGGCGTTCTGCAGCAGCAGCGTGTTGATGCCAGCGGCACCGCCATCGACGTAACCGGTGGGCGCGAAGTTCATCGTGCCGCCCGGCCCGGTCAGTCGTTGCCCCAGCCCGGCCGCGCCGTTGACGGTGCTGCCGGTCACCGCGGTGAAGCTGTTGCTGCCGAGATCCCCGAGTGAGACGCTGCCGTTGATCGTGCCGGCATTGACGAACGTGTTGCCGCTCCCCGAGCGCTCGAATCCAACGCGCCCATTGATGGTGCCGGTGTTGATGGCGTTGACGGCGCCGCCCCCGGTGACCGCGATCACCGGGGCATCCGATGTCAGGGTCGACATGGCCAGCAACGAGCGCGAGCTGATGGTGCCCTGGTTGTCGATCGTCACGGTGCCGCCGCTGCTGCTGCGCAGGTCCAGTGCCATGCCATCGAAGCTGGACAGCGTTGCGCCGAGCAGTCCGCCGGTGCCGTAGATCGAACCGAAGACCAGGTTGTTGACCGCGACCAGCGTGGACGACGCGTTGCCGAGCTGCACCCCTGTCGACGGGGCGGTGAGCTGCCCCAGGGCAGACGGGTCGATCGTGCCGGCGTTGTTGAGCGTGCCGTTGGTGCCGCTGAGGCTGAGCGCAGTACCGCCCTGCTGACCAGCGGTCATCTGGGTCCCCGCGGCCACGTTCACGGTCAGGTTGTTGGCCGCGCTGGAAAAGCTGTTGCTGGTGATCGGCAGGCCGGTGCAGGTGACCAAGTCGCCTGCCGCCGGTAGCGCCGGCGTGCATGCACCCCAGGCAAGTGCCGGTGCAGCGCCCGCCGTCAGCAGCACGGTCAGGCGCAGTACGCCGCGCCGCGCGGAACCGCCCTTGCGGCGCTTGCGCGCCAGTTCATGCGTGACCACCCAGGCGCCGAGCGCCACGTTCCAGACCAGCGCGAATGCACGGTTCATCCCACTTCCCTATGAAGGCGAGGGCCAATGCACGCAGGAAGCGACCCGCCCGGCAGCACGCGGGCATGGCGGGGCTGGCGCCCCCTGTCGCCTCCCCTACGCAGAGCATACGGCCTGCAGCGCCCGCTACAAAACCTTCGCCCACAGCTGCGACACCTGCGGTTTGCCGAACAGATGCTCCTGCTGCTCGGTCAGCAGTTCAAAGCCACTCCTGGCATACAGATTGCATGCGTCGGTCAGCACCGCGTTGGTCCACAGCACCATGCGCTTGTAGCCCACCGCGCGCGCGAACGCGATGGCTTCGTCCACCAGCCGCTGGCCGATGCCCAGCCCGCGCGTGCTGGCGTCCACGTAGAGCAGCCGCAGCTTGGCGGTCTGCGCATCGTGGCGGACCACGAAGATGGAGCCCACCGCCGCACCGTCGTGCTCGGCGATCCAGCAGCGCTCGGTCTGCGGGTCGTGCTCGCGCACGTAGCGCGCGACGATGTCGGCCACCAGCGCTTCGAACTCTGCATTCCAGCCATATTCGCGCGCGTAGAGCGCGCCGTGCCGGTGCACGATCCAGCCCATGTCACCGGGCCGCGGGTCACGCAGTACAAAGCCACTGCCCGCGCCGTCCAGCAACGCCTGGATCTGCCGCATGGACTCCACCAGCTGATGGCGCCCGCTGTCGGTGAGGGCCCCGATCATCTCGCCCACGCTCTGGCTCGCGGCGCGGTCCAGGTCCTGGACGACCGCGCGCCCGGCATCGGTCAGGCCGAGCACACTGGCGCGTGCGTCCGCCGCCGAGGGCTGCCGGCTCACCCGTCCGCGCGCTTCCAGTCCGCCCAACAGCCGGCTGACATAGCCCGCGTTGAGGCCCAGCACCCGGCACAGGTCCGCGGCCGTCACCCCCCGACGGTCGGCAAGTTCAAACAGCACCCGTACTTCGGTGAGCGCCAGGTCGCTGCACAGCAGCGCCTCGTCCAGTACGCCGAGGCGACCGGTGTAGAAGCGGTTGAATGCGCGGACATGCGCGATATCGGAGGCGGTTGGCTCGGCCATGGCGGTGTCACTTATGTGCTTATGGCAAGTATTGATTGCCTATAACAACCATACAAGCCCTTTATGTGACCTGTTTCGCAGCGCATATCGTGAAAACGAAAGATTCGTTGCAGTACGGTTTACGTTCTGTTAATTCTTTGTGCAGCGCGTCAGGGGGATACCGAAGCGCAGGGAGAACCAACTGGATGAACACCTAACCGAACGACAACTCAGACTCTGACTGCAAGGTGCATGCATGAACTACGGCATAGGCAAGTGTGTTCACGCTCCAACCGCATTTTCGCCATTGGCCTCTGCAGTGAAGGTGGCCCTGGCCACTGCACTGCTGGTCACCAGTTCCGTCGCAGTCGCCCAGGACAGCAGCCCGCCGGGCAGCGCCGAGACCTCCACCCTGGACACGGTGTCGGTGCTGGGCAGCCGCACCAAGCCGCGTACCGTGTCGTCGTCGGCGGTGCCGATCGACATCATCAGCGGTGAGGAATTCCGCAACCAGGGCGCCACCGATGCGCTGGACCAGCTCAAGGTGCTGGTCCCCTCGTTCAACGTCAGCACCATTCCCATCGACGATGCCGCCAGCCTGATCCGCCCGGCCAACCTGCGCGGCCTGCCGCCGGACAACACCCTGCTGCTGGTCAACGGCAAGCGCTTCCACCGCGCGGCGGTGATCACCTTCCTCGGCCACGGGCTGTCCGATGGCGCGCAGGGACCCGATCTGTCGGTATTCCCGTCGCTGGCCCTGGAGCAGGTGGACGTGCTGCGCGACGGCGCGGCAGCCCAGTACGGCTCGGATGCCATCGCCGGCGTGATCAACTTCGGCCTGAAGAAGCTGCGCGAAGGTGGCACCGCCGAAGCCTTCGTCGGCCAGTTCTATGAAGGCGACGGACTCACCACGCAGTACTCGGCACAGATCGGTTTGCCGCTGACCGAGCGCGGCTTCGCCACCTTGACTGCCGAGTGGCGCAACGCCGATGACACCTCGCGCAGCGTGCAGCGCGACGACGCCGCCGCGGCCATCGCCGCCGGCTACCCGGGCGTGGGCCAGCCCGCGCAGGTCTGGGGCTCGCCCAAGGTCGACGACGACCTCAAGCTGGTCGCCAACCTGGGCCTGACCACCGACAGCGTGGACTTCTACCTGTTCGGCAACTACGCCAAGCGCGACGTCGACGGTGGGTTCTACTTCCGCGATCCCACCGCCCGCTCGGGCGTGTATTCCAATGACGGCGGCGAGACCCTGCTGGTGGGCAACCTCACCGGCGCCGGGGCCTGCCCGACCATTCCGCTGCGCGACGGCGGTGGCACCCTGCTGCCGTACACCACGGTGAGCGGGGCGGTGGCCGCGCTGCCGGCCAACTGCTACACCTTCCTGTCCAGCCTGCCGGGCGGCTTCACCCCGCGCTTCGGCGGCAAGCTGGAAGACGCGTCTGTGTTCGCCGGCGCCAAGGGCAACCTGGGCGAGTGGTACTGGGACGTGAGTGGTTCCTGGGGCCGCAACGATATCGAGTTCATCATCTACAACACGGTGAACGCCTCGCTCGGCCCGGCCCAGCCGGCCGGCCTGTACTTCCGTCCCGGTGGCAACACGCAGACCGAGAAGAGCGTCAACGTCGATGTGAGCCGCGACATCGCCACCAGCTTCACCAGCCAGCCGCTGCGCCTGGCGGCCGGTGCCGAGTGGCGTGAGGAGAGCTTCAAGATCAGCCCCGGCGATGGCCCGTCCACGGCCATCGGTCCGCTCACCCAGCAGGGCTTCGCACTGGGCTCCAACGGCTTCAACGGCTTCAGTTCGCGTACTGCCGGCACGTTCGACCGGCGCAACTGGGCCGCCTATGCCGACCTGGAGGCGCAGGTGACCGAGCGCCTGCTGCTGGCCGGCGCACTGCGCTTCGAAGACTACGATTCGTTCGGCAGCACCACCAACGGCAAGGTCACCGCGCGCTTCGACTTCAACGAGCACTTCGCCCTGCGCGGTGCCTACAACACCGGCTTCCGCGCGCCGACCCCGGGCCAGGCCAACATCAGCCAGATCAGCACCGTGTTCGGCGGCACCGCACTGGAAGACATCGCCACCCTGCCGCCCACCAATCCCATTGCCCAGCTCAAGGGCGCGCAGCCGCTGACCCCGGAAGAGTCGAAGAACATTTCGTTCGGCGCGGTCTGGACCGAGGGCGACTACCTGCTCACCCTGGACGGCTACCAGATCAAGGTGGAAGACCGCATCGCGCTCAGCACCAGTTTCGCGGTCACCCCGGAAGAACGCGCCGCGCTGGTGGCCGGCGGCAACCCGGAAGCGGCATCGATCTCGCAGGTCACCTATTTCGGCAATGCGTTCGACACCACCACCACCGGCGTGGACCTGGTCACCAGCTACCGCAGCGATCACTTCGGCGGCACCACCACCTACTCGCTGGCGGCCAACTGGAACCGCACCAAGGTGGACCGGTTCAACCCGGACTTCATCGACGAGGCCCGCGTGTACAAGCTGGAGAAGTCGCTGCCCAAGACCAAGGGCTACTTCAGCATCAACCACCAGCGCCAGATCTTCCACGCCAACCTGCGCTTCAACTACTACAGTTCCTGGTACGAGGACCACCTGGACAGCGGGGTGATCTCGGCCGACGACGGCGGCCTGCCGATCTACGGTGGCAGCGCGTTGATCGTCGATGCCGAAGTGGGCTGGAAATTCGACTCCGGGCTGTACTTCAGCCTGGGCGCGCAGAACCTGTTCGACCGCGTGCCGTCCGACAATCCGTGGGGTGGAGTGGCAGGTGCCCAGTACCCGGTGCACTCGCCGTACGGCTTCAACGGGGGCTTCTACTACGCCCGCGTGGGCTGGAAGTTCTAGGCAACAACGTTCCAGGCAGCACAGTGGGGAAACAGGCGGCGGGCCCTCGGGGGGCCCGCCGTCTTTTTTTGTGGAGGTCCGGCATGCTCCACTGCACGTTCAGCCATGCGTCACGAGAATCCAAACGATTCAGCAACATCCAGTACCACGCGCCCTGCATCCCGCCCCGCGCATACGCCACCGACACGGCTCGCGGCGATAATCGGCGTTGCCCTGCCCCGCCAGCCCCTACCACCGCGAGATCACCTTGAACCCATCGGATTCGCTAGACCCCCACGCCGAGCGCGACAGTGAACGCGTCAAGATGGCGCTGGCCGCCGGTGCGATCATCGGCACCTGGTTCTGGGACGTCGCCAAGGACAGCCTGACCATCGACGATGCGCTGGCGCGCGCGTTCGGGCTGGACCCGTCGGTGGGGCGCAGCGACCTTCGCCTGGACGAGGTGGTGACCGGTGTGCACCCGGCCGACCGCGCCGGGCTGCAACGCGCCATCGACGATGCCGTGCGAAGCGGAGGGCGCTATGCACACCAGTTCCGTACCCGCGGCAGCGACGGCGAGTACCGCTGGATCGAGGCCATCGGCCGGGTCGATCTGGACGCCAGCGGCAAGGCGGTCGAATTTCCCGGTGTCCTGATCGACATCGACGACCGCCTTCGCATCCAGGCCGAGCGCGACCAGGCACAGACGCTGCTGCGTTCCTTCGTGGAGGCGGCGCCCGGGGTGGTGTATGCCAAGGACCGGCAGGGGCGGATCCTGATCGGCAACCGCGGCACCACCGAACTGATCGGCGTACCGCCCGAGGCCTACGTGGGCCGCACCGACGCCGAGCTGCTGCAGGACCCGGTGCAGGCGGCGGCGGTGATGGCCACCGACGAGCGCATCATGGCCACCGGGCAGGTCGAGCAGCTCGAAGAGGTCGTGAGCTTCCCCGATGGGCGCCGCGCCACCTGGCTGTCCACCAAGGCACCGCTGCGCGATGCGCAGGGAACCGTCGTGGGCCTGGTCGGCACCTCGCTGGACATCACCGACCGCAAGGCCGCCGAAGCGCGCCATGCCGAAGTGGAAGAACGCTACCGGCTGGCCGCCCGCGCCACCAACGATGCGATCTGGGACTGGCGCATCTTCGATGGTCATGTGATCTGGAACGAGGCATTGACCACCCTGTTCGGCCACACGCACGTCGAGACCAGCGCGCAGTGGTGGCTGGATCACATCCACCCGGAGGAACGCGGACGCGTTGAAGCAGGCATCCATGCGGTCATCGAGGGCACTGACCTGTCCTGGTCCGACGAATACCGCTTCCTGCGCGCCGACGGCAGTTACGCCTCGGTGCTGGACCGCGGCACGGTCCTGCGCGGCACGGCAGGCGAACCGATCCGCATGATCGGCGCCATTCTTGATCTGTCCGGTCGCAAGGCGGCCGAAGCGGCCCTGGCCGAAAGCGAGGAACGCCTGCGCCTGGCCACCGAGGCAGGCGACATGGGCTTCTGGGATGTGGACTTCGTCCAGGATGTGCTGATCTGGCCGGCGCGGACCAAGGCGATGTTCGGCATGTCCTCCGACGCTGACGTGACCCTGGACGATTTCTATGCAGGGTTGCACCCCGATGATCGCGAGGCGACCAGCGCCGCGTTCGCCGCCGCCGCCGATCCGGTGCTGCGTGCCCTCTATGACGTGGAGTACCGCACCATCGGCAAGGAAGACGGTGTCGTGCGCTGGGTGGCCGCGAAGGGCCGTGGCCTGTTCGAGGGCGATCGCTGCGTGCGCGTCCTCGGCGTGGCCATCGACGTCACCGCGCGCAAGGCGGCCGATGCACGCCTGCAGGAATTGAACGAGCGCCTGGAAAGCCGCGTGCTCGAAGAAGTTGCCGAACGCTCGCGCGTTGAAGATGCCCTGCGCCAGAGCCAGAAGATGGAGGCCGTGGGCCAGCTCACCGGCGGCATCGCGCACGATTTCAACAACATGCTCACCACCGTGATCGGGCCACTGGACCTGCTGGAAACGCGGCTGGGCGACAGCGACCCGCGCACGAAGCGCTACATCCAGATGGCGCTGGACGGCGCACAACGCGCCGCGCTGCTCACCCAGCGGCTGCTGGCCTTTTCCCGCCGCCAGCCGCTGCAGCCGGTACCGGTGGACGCCAACCGCCTGGTGGCCGGCATGTCCGACCTGCTCACGCATTCGCTGGGCGGCAGCGTGCGCCTGCAGACCGCACTGGCCGACGGTCTGTGGTGGACGTACGCCGATGCGAACCAGCTGGAGAACGTGATTCTCAACCTGGCGGTGAACTCACGCGACGCCATGCCCGGCGGCGGCCGGCTTGCAGTGCAGACCACCAACTGCCAGGTCGATCCACGCACCGCCGACGCGCACCCCGGCGTCCCCGCCGGGCAGTACGTCCTCATCGCCGTGGCGGACACTGGCACCGGCATGACCCCGGACGTCATGGCCAAGGCATTCGAGCCTTTCTTCACCACCAAGCAGGTCGGGCAAGGCACCGGGCTCGGGCTCTCGCAGGTGTATGGCTTCGTCAAACAGTCGTCCGGCCATGTGAAGCTGCATTCGGAGGTCGGTAAAGGCACTACGGTGAACATCTATCTTCCCCGTCATACCGCCGGCCTGGATGCGGTGGGAAGCGAGGATCCGCGCACCACGCCGGCCAATCCCGGCCAGGGTCGCGAGCGGATCCTGGTGGTGGAGGACGAACCGGCGGTGCGCCAGTTCTCCGTCGACGTGCTGACCGAGCTGGGCTACCCGGTGCTTGCCGCTGATGGTGCCGCCGCCGCTCTGGCCCTGCTGGATGCGCATCCCGACGTCGCGCTGCTGTTCACCGACGTGGTCATGCCCGAGGTCAATGGGCGGCAGCTGGCCGACCAGGCGCTCCAACGGCGCCCGGACCTGAAAGTGCTGTTCACCAGCGGCTACAGCCGCAATGCGCTGGAAAGCGACGGCGTGCTGGACCCGGGTGTACAGCTGCTCGCCAAGCCCTTCACCGTGGAAGCGCTGGCAACCCGGATACGCGGGATGCTGGCGGATGCCGCATGGCCCAACGCCGCACCATAGGGCGGTCGGCGGCCATGGGTGGGTCAGCGCACCCGGTTGCCGGCCGGGTCGATCACCACTTCACCGTCTTCCTTGGTGAAGGGCGCGCTCACTGCGGGAAGAATCTCCAGCACCTGCTCGGACGGGCGGCACAGGCGGGTGCCGAGATCGGTCTGCACGAACGGGCGGTTGATCAGGATCGGATTGGCCAGCATCGCGTCCAGCAGTGCATCGTCGCTGAGCGTGGCGTCGTCCAGACCCAGCGCGGGGTACGCGGGTTCCTTCGCCCGGATGGCATCGCGCACGCTCAATCCGGCCGCTGAAATGAGTGCCGCCAGCTGGGCGCGCGTGGGCGGGTTGGCCACGTAGTCGATCACCTCCGGCTCGATGCCCGCATGGCGGATCAGTGCAAGCGTGTTGCGCGAGGTGCCGCATTTCGGGTTGTGGTAGATCACGGCGTTCATGCGCTTTCCTTCTGCGTAACGGTTGCTTCCACGACACCGGCCGCGGCGGCGAGCGCCGCAGCCTCGACCGCGCCCTTTCGTTCGCTGTAGCGGTCCACCAGGTACTCACTGCGTCCTCGCACCAACAGGGTGAACTTGACCAGTTCCTCCATGACGTCCACAACACGATCGTAGTACGGCGAGGGCTTCATACGCCCATCTTCGTCGAATTCCTGCCAGGCTTTCGGCACCGACGACTGGTTGGGGATGGTCACCATGCGCATCCACCGCCCCAGCACACGCAGCGCGTTGACTACATTGAAGGACTGCGAACCGCCGCTGACCTGCATCACTGCGAGCGTGCGTCCTTGGGTCGGTCGTACGCTCCCTTCCTCCAAGGGCAGCCAGTCGACCTGGTTCTTGAACACCGCCGTCAGCGTGCCGTGGCGCTCCGGACTGATCCACACGTGCCCCTCCGACCAGAGTGAGGCCTGACGCAGCTCCTGCACCTTGGGGTGCGTGGCCGCTACCGAGTCGAGCATGGGCAGTGCATGGGGGTCGAACAACCGCGTCTCCGCGCCGAGGTGCTCAAGTATCCGCTGCGCCTCCAGCGCCAGCTTCCTGCTGAAGGACTGAGGACGCAGGGAGCCGTACAGGATCAGAATCCTCGGGCGGTGCTGCGGAGCGGCCGCCGTTTCAAGCATGGCCGTCGAGGGAACGTCCACGGCGTCAGGGCTCAGGTTGGGATTCGCGTGCATGTACTTGTCCTGCGACTTTTGTTCCACTATTCTAGAATCATGGAACATTTAAATGCAACGCAGGCGCTTGCTGCGCTTGGCCAGGCCACCCGGCTCTCCATTTTTCGTCTCCTGGTCCAGGCTGGATCGGGCGGCAAGCTCGCAGGCGACATCGCCCATGCGCTGGTGTTGCCTGGCGCCACCTTGTCCTTTCACCTGAAGGAATTGCTGGCCGCAGGCCTGATTACCGCCGAGCAACGCGGCCGCACCATCTGCTACCGGGCCGAGTACCGTGCCATGAACGCGCTGCTGGCCTATCTGACCGAAAACTGCTGCGCTGAGGATCAGGCCTGTGATCGCCCCGGCTGCTGATCGCCCACCGGCGACTCCCGTGGCGGCGAAATCTCCACGCCTGTCCTTCCTGGACCGCTACCTCACGCTGTGGATCTTCGCGGCAATGGCTCTCGGTGTGGGCCTGGGCGCGGCATTCGATGCAATCCCCGTGGCACTGGAGGGAATGTCCATCGGCACCACCAACATTCCCATCGCCATTGGCCTCATCCTGATGATGTATCCGCCGCTGGCCAAGGTGAAGTACGAAGCCCTGCCCAAGGTATTCGCCGACAAGAGAGTGCTGGCGCTCTCCCTGGTGCAGAACTGGGTCATCGGACCGTTCCTGATGTTCGGCCTGGCCGCCCTGTTTCTGCACGACCATCCGGACTACATGACCGGCCTGATCCTGGTCGGCTTGGCGCGTTGCATTGCGATGGTGCTCGTATGGAACCAGCTGGCACGCGGCGACAGCGAGTATGTGGCGGCATTGGTGGCATTCAATTCAGTCTTCCAGATCGCTCTGTTCAGTGTCTATGCCTGGTTCTTCCTTTCCTGGCTGCCGCCCGTGTTCGGGCTTCAAAGCAGTGTCGTCGACGTGAGCTTCGCTCGCATCGCCGAGGCGGTGTTCATCTACCTGGGTATTCCGTTCGCAGCCGGGGCTGCCACCCGGCGCTGGTTGAAGGCGCGCAAGGGTGAGCGATGGTACGAAGACCGCTTCCTGCCATCCATCAGCCCGATCACCTTGGTGGCGTTGCTGTTCACGATCGTGGCGATGTTCAGTCTGAAGGGCGCGGATGTGCTGCGCATCCCGCTCGACGCGGTTCGCGTCGCCATTCCGCTCGCGCTCTACTTCTTCATCCAGTTCGGGCTCAGCTTCTGGATGGGAAGGCTTGTCGCCAAGGACTACCCGCGCACCACCGCCATCGCCTTCACTGCTGCAGGCAACAACTTCGAACTGGCCATCGCCGTCGCCATCGCGGCATTCGGTTTAGCCTCGCCAGTGGCGTTTGCCGCTGTCATCGGCCCGCTGGTGGAAGTACCTGTGCTGATTCTTCTTGTGCATGTGGCGCTTGGATTGGGTAGGCGCTGGTTTACCGCGCCTGCACCGGAGCGTTGAGGCCGCGCGCCCCTGCTCAATAGCATATCTGGCCATCTTCGAAATGGCCGGTGTAGACCACCGGCAATCCGCAGCGCAGCGGATGCTTCCGCCGGTCTTCGCCACGGTCCCGCAGTACGAGGAAGGTCGCGTAGCTGCGGCCATCCACCACGAAACACGGGCGGAAGACCCGGTTTGGCGCCGCCAGCTGGAAGGCCCCTGCTGCGTTGGTGACCACCGCCAGCTCACTGCCCTGCCTGCAATCGCGCGCATCCAGATCGGTTGATATCCAGACCTGCACACCGGCGCGCGGAACGCCCTCCACCGTAAAGGTCCCCTCCATCATCGATTGGGGAGACGGCGCGCAGCCCACGATGGCCGCGCACAGGGCACACAGAAGCAACGCCTTCGCCACCATCAGTTTCCTCTGTTCAATGGAGTGCCGTCTCGCTGCAGCGCACACCTATCTGGACGGGATCAGGAACGGGCGCTGCAACAAACGACTGCCGATCCTAGCCGGTCGCCGTGGGCGGTGTCGGCCCCTGGTCGAAACAGTCGATCAGCAACTCGGTCAGTGCGCGCACCTTCAGCGATGGATGCGGGCCCGGTGGCCGGATGACATAGATGCCGGCCGGCGGTGGCGGATAGCGCGGCATCACGTGGACCAGTTCACCCGCTTCCAGATGCGGCTGGGTGAGACCGTCCGGCAGCCAGGCGATGCCAAGCCCCGAGAGGGCCGCCGCCAGCAGCGCTGTGCCGTTGTCGGCCTTGAAGCGCCCTCGCGGATGCATCGTGACCACGGCGTCGCCATCCATGAACTGCCATGGCTCGGTTCCCTGCATCAGTGCCTCGTGAGCGGGCAACTCATCCGGGGTGTCGGGCGACCCATGCGCGTTCACATAGTCCGGGCTGGCGACAAGCCTTCCGTAGAGCGGCCCCACGCAGCGTGCCACCAGGTTCGAGTCCTGCAGATAGCCAACGCGCACGGCGCAGTCGAAGCCCTCTGCGACCAGATCGACGAAGCGGTCGCTGTAGGCGGCATGCACATGCAGTTGCGGGTGGCGCCGTGCCATCTGGGCGAAGACCGCGGCAAAGTGCGTGGGCCCGAACGTCAGCGGCGCCGCGATCCGTAAACGGCCGCGCAGGTCGCCGTTGGGCAGGATGGCCTCGCGGGCGGCGTCCATCTCCGCGCACGCGCGGGCGGCGTGTTCGCGAAACGTGGCCCCGGCTTCGGTGAGCGCCGCCCCGCGCGTGGTGCGTGCAAGCAGCTGCACGCCCAGCGCCGCTTCGAGCCGGGCAAGCCGGCGGCTGACGATGGACTTGGCCACGCCCAGCCGGCGCGCTGCAGGCGAAACACCCCCGGCGTCGGCCACTTCCACGAACGTGCGCAGGTCTTCGATATCCATTCTGGCCTCCCGGTACGTGGCACAGCCTGACACAGCCGCGGCCAGTTCAGCGTTCCGCATTCTGCGACACAGCATGGCGCGCGGCGCGGCTACCGCCGTACCGGGCGCGATGACAAGGTCTGTCTTCGCCTCACTCCACCCCACCCAGGATGAATTCATGACATTCCGTAACGGTCTTGACTCGCTGCTTCGCCCCGAAGATTCCGTGCTTGTCCTCATCGACCACCAGCCCTACCAGCTCACCAACCTCAACAGCCACGATCCGCAGACCGTGGTGAACAACGCCACCGCACTGGCCAAGATCGCCAAGGCCTTCAATGTGCCTACCATCCTCACCAGCGTCATCGCCGAGCGCGGCGGCCTCATTTTCCCGCACATCACCGATGTGTTCCCCGGCCAGGAGGTCATCGACCGCACCTTCATCAACACCTGGGAAGACAAGAAGGTGGTGGACGTGGTGAAAGCCACCGGCCGCAAGCAGCTCATCATCGCCGGCCTGTGGACCGAGATCTGCGTGGCCATGCCGGTCATCCAGGCGCTGGGCGAAGGCTGGGACGTCACCGTCATCACCGATGCCTGCGGCGCCGTGTCGGTGGAAGCGCACCAGGTGGCCATCCAGCGCATGATCGCGGCCGGCGCGAACGTGATGACCTGGCTCGCCCTTGCCGGCGAATGGCAGCGTGACTGGGCCCGCATGGAGCACGTGGCTGAGGTGACGGAGGTGTTCAAGCAGCACGCCGCCGGCAGCGGCATTGCCTACCTGTGGGAGCAGCAGCTGCTCAATACGCCGGTACCTGCGCCCGCTGCCTGAGTCCGCTTGAACACCGCTGTGTGGGCGTACGTCGCCCGCACAGCGTGCAGTGGAGCAGCGCCGCTGTCCCGGCGCATGGCCCGGGACAGCCGAACCACTCTGGTGGCCAGATCGGGCACGTGGGTGCATTTGCCGCATGCCAGATGCAAGAATGGCCGCAGCGCCAAGTGTTTCGATGGATCGACCATGCTGAGCCAGCATCTCCTGTTCTTCTTTGCCATGCTCGGCGCCTTCAATGGCATCGGGCTGGCGTCGTATCTCTGGTGGCGGGCCAGCGGCACACCCTCGCTGCGTTGGCTGTCGCTGCTCATCCTGGCCGTGGGCGTACGCACGGGAAAATCCGTGGCGTTCTATTTCTGGCCCGACATCCCCCTGATCGTCCTCCAGCTGGGCCTGACCGCCTGCTTCCTGATCGGGCCCTGCCTGTTCTTCCTGGTGCGTTCCTGCCAGAGCCATACGCCA
Source organism: Stenotrophomonas sp. KH_036_B (assembly GCF_057839485.1). Lineage (NCBI taxonomy): Bacteria > Pseudomonadati > Pseudomonadota > Gammaproteobacteria > Lysobacterales > Lysobacteraceae > Stenotrophomonas > Stenotrophomonas sp. KH_036_B. The sequence goes on from NZ_CM174491.1 coordinate 3,942,003, forward strand.
GGCCCCAGCCGCGTGGACCGCTGGCATATCGCCGCGTTGCTGGCGATTGTCATCGGCGTCAATGTATTCCTGCCCTATACCGGGCACCCCGACCTGTGGCGGCACGTGATCACCCCCGGCATCAACCATGCCTGGCTGGTCTACCTGGTCCTGGCCACCGCCCTGCTGTACCGCCATCGCGCCCGGCTGGTCGGCGCACCCACCGGCCGGTTGCTGCTGGGCGTGCTGGTGGGGGTGTGGATCATCTGGACCGCGTACTTCACCGCCGGCTACACCTCTTACATCGTGGGCGCGCTGTCCTTCACCTTCATCCTCGCGCTGAGCGTGCTGGTCTACCTGCGCCAACGGTCTGGCCAGGCCACGGTTGAGCCTTACCAGGACCGCCGGATTCCCGAGACCGAGGCGGCCACCCAGCTGCAGGCGCTGGCCGACCTGATGGCGCAGGAGCGGTTGCACCTTGACCCCGGGTTGACCCTGCCCCGGGTGGCCCGCCGGCTGGGCATGCCGCAGACCCGGCTGTCGCAGCTGCTCAACGACAACAACCAGACCTCGTTCAAGCAGTACCTGGCGCAACTGCGGGTGGTGGAAGCCAGGACGTTGCTGCGGCAGGTGCCGCCCAAGCCGCTCGAGGTCGTGGCCGAGCAGGCCGGCTTCCAGTCGATGTCCACCTTCTACAGTGCCTTCAAGAAGCACGAGGGCATTACCCCGGCCGCGTTCCGGGCCGCCGCAGCGAACTCCTAGAATCGATTCCAGCAGTCCGGGAATGGCTTCCAACATATTGATTTGAAAGTGATTGGTTAGCGTACTGGCTCCTCCTGCGAGCCAGTATCCATGACCGCCTCCCGCTACCTCCTCTCTCTGCTGCTCCTGCTGGTGTCCAACCTCACCGGCGGTGTCTGCCTGGCCGGCGCCGCAGACGTGCCGGGGCGCCCCGACCCGGCGCGCGTGCTCTTCATCGTCTCCAGCGCCAAGGTCCACGGCGCCTCGTCGCTGCCCGCCAGTGTCAGCTTCGGCGAGGTCGTGCATGCCTGGGACACGTTCCACGCCGCCGGCTACGCCGTGGATTTCGTCTCGCCCGACGGCGGTGACGTGCCGATCCTGGACGCCTATGTCAGCGACGATGTGGAAGCGCGTTTGAAAGACGCGCGCATCATGACCGGCCTGCGCAACACCGCCAGGCCCGACCAGATCGATCCCTCCCGCTACCGCGCCGTGTATTACGTTGGCGGCAGCAACGCCATGTACGGCGTGCCGGAGAACCTCGCCCTGCAGCGCATTGCCCTGCATGTGTACGAGCGCAACGGCGGGGTGGTGTCGGCGGTGTGCCACGGCACGGCCGGCATCGTGAACCTCACCCTTGCCGGTGGCCAGAACCTGATGACCGGCAAGCGCATCACCGGCTTCCCCGAGCAGCACGAGGATGCCGATGCCGCCTACTTCCGCGAGTTCCCGTTCCTGATGGGCAAGACCGTCAAGGCCCGCGGCGGCCTGTTCAGTGCCATCGACAGCGAAGACCCCTATGTCCAGGTGGATGGCCGCGTGGTGACCGGGCAGAACTACGCCTCTGCCAGACCCGTCGCCGAAGCCGTCGTTGAAGTGCTTCGCAAGAGCGCTTCCAAGCAGCCGGCAGACAGCGCGGCCAGCAACTGATCCGCCACGCCACATATCCCCCCGAACCCAACCCAGACCAGGAATTCCATGAAGATCGCAATCCGAACCCTCTGCCTTTCCGCCGCCCTTGCGCTGCTTCCCGCCACCGTCATGGCGCAGACCAATGATCGAGCAGCCGTTGACCAGGTCATGCAAACGATGATGCGCGGCTTCGAAGCCGGCGACCCCACGATCATTCTGCAGGTGCTCAGGAAAGACGGCGTAGTCGTGGGCTACTCGCCGGTCACCAAGGGCATGATGCAGGTCAGCGCGGAAGAATGGGCCAAGGGCTTTCCCGGCGCACCGGCCGCCGATGAGGACAAGCGCCAACGCAAGTACGAGATCCTGGACGTGACCCCGCACGGCGCATTGGTGAAAGTCTCCCTGGACTACCCGCGCTGGGATGGCGTGGACTACCTCGGCCTGGCCAAGATCGACGGCAAGTGGATGATCATCAGCAAATCGTGGACCGGCACAAGCAAGCCGGCTGCGCCGTAAGGCGGTTGCGCACCTGAGAGGACTTGATGCTGAAGGCGCCGTCCAATGGCGCCTTCATGCTGTGGGTGGCCACTCGCCGCGCGCCGTCAACTGTTCGTACCACTCGACCTTGCCCAGGTCGTCAAGGCCATACTCCCCCCTGTTGGACTTCCACACCATGGGCGGGTCCAGCTTGCGTAGCGCCTCCAATGCGCCTTGCACCAATGTAGCGGTCGCCCTCTTTCCCACTACATCGCCAATTGCCTTCAGCGTAGTGGCCCCGTAGGGACTAAACGTTTCGCCGCTCTCCATAAGCACGGTCAGTATCGCTTTCTGCATCGCGGTGCGTGCAATGAAGCGATCCGCATACTGCTCGTACTCGGCCCGTATGATTGCCTGCGCGTGGTCAAGCACTGCCGCCTCAAAGGCCAAGCCTCCACAGGTGACGGGATTCAGGGCGTTGCTGATGGCATCGTCCATCACTTTCGGCCGATGACCGAGGACTTCAAATGCATGGCTTAGTGCGCCGATCTTGATTGATCCGAGCTTCGGATTGCTTTGCGCAAGCAGGCCACTCAGCCAACCGACGTAGTAGCCGTCGAGCAGCGGAAGCAACTTCACCTTTGAGCCGTAGAACGCAGCTGCTTTTGAATTGGTCAATCGGCCGAGTTTGTCGCGGTCAGAGCCGGACATGACAAGCATGAGAACGATGTTGTCAGGTTGATTGAGCGTATCGCGGGCAGCCTTCAGCTCTTTCAGCACATCCTCCCCACGCGGGCTGACCGTCAGATGTTGTGCCTCGTCCAGAATCAGCGCTATGGCCTTTCCCGTCACCTCCGCAAGCTCGCGCAGAGCTGCCATCAGCGACGAGCCGGGCGCCTTGCCGATTCTGGTCGGGTCGAATGCCAGCGATCCGGCGCCAGCGCCGATCTGCACGTTTGACAGCGCGGTGCGCTCGGCCATTCTGGCGACAAAGCCTGCGTTGGCAAGCAGAGCGCGGCTGATCTCGGCGTAGAGCAATTCTGCCGGGTCAAGGCGCAGGTTTGACCAGAAGTCCAGGTAGATCACTTCGGCACCGAGCGCCTCCAGGGCTGGCCGCAAATCGCCCTTGAGAAAGGTGGACTTACCGGTACGCCTCGGTGCGGCGAGGAACAGCCCGTCCGCGTCGCTGTTCCACTTCTGGCGACCTGACACGGAGGCAGCCATCTTTGCCGCAAGCTCAGGGCGCTCAAATCGCAACTTGCCGGTCATTACACACCAATTATTAGGCGGCTTTGTAAATTACAAAGCTGACTAATAATTGGGTAGTAATTCGATGCTCACGCGAAGAGCCGGAGTGACGCATTCGCCCAAATTTGGTGTTTAAGACGTTGATCTCTTTACGGAAGAATCGATGGATGCCAACGACATCCGACAGACCTTCAACCCAGGACATGGGACCGAACGCGTCAAGATGGCCCGATTGCAGGTCAGCCGCGCTTGATGATCGAGACGATCACCCGCTCCAGCTCAGCTTCTGCCACCGCCTGTTCCACCAGCCCAGCGGCAACTGCCTCGGACAGTGATTCAGCGGCGCCCAGCATCGCCCAGAACCCTGCTTCCGGCACATTGCCAGCGGTCGCAAAGTCGCCCAGCCATCCGGCGCATTTTTCAACGAACTCCTGCTGATACCGCCGCTTCACCTCCATCAACTCCGGCGACCCCGCCAGCGCGGCCAGTATTCCCTGGATCTCGCTGCCCTGTGACAGCACGCAGTCGATGTACCCGCCGGCAATCGCCCGCGCGCGGTCCCTCAGCTGCGCCTTCGCCTTGCCGATGCGCTCTTCGAACACCGCCGTCTGGCGCTGGTCGTAGTCCTGATAGAGCGCTGCCAGCAGACCGTTGCGGGTGACGAAGTGGTCGTAGGCCACCGGCTTGGTAACCCCGGCCGCCTCGGCCAGCCGCCCCAGCGAAAGCGCATCGGTGCCCTCTTCGCCCACCAGCGCCCACGCCACGTCCAGCAGTTGGCGGGTACGCTGTTCGCGCGGCATGCGGCGGCGGGGTGGTTCAGGGCGGGCAGGCATCGAAGTGGCAGCAGTCACGCGGCAGCAGAGGTCCCAATGGTACGACCGATATCACCAGCAGTGCGCAGGTTGGCGTCGGCGTTGCCGCTGGCGGACTCCAGCAGCAGCGTCGACGACTGCACGCGCGCGCCGCAGTAGTCGAAGATGCCCATGTCGATCTGCGTCTTCATCGCCGCACCATAGCCACGTCGCTCGATCATGCCGGCATCCGCGCCGCCCAAGCCAACCAGGTGCACCTGCAGGCGTTGGAGCTTCTTTTCCACTTTGCCATCGGCCCCGTCCGCATAGGCCCAGCCCTGGGTGAACACCCGGTCGATCCAGCCTTTCAGCAATGCCGGGAACGACCACCAGTACAGCGGATAGACCAGCACCAGCGTATCGGCGCGATCGATGCGGGCGTGCTCGGCCACAACGTCCGCAGGTGGTGGTGCCGTCATGCGGAACAGCGCGTTGTCGGACTGGTTGAAGCGGGGGTCGAAGCCCTCTGCGGCCAGATCGGCGATTTCGATGCTGTTGCTACCGTGGGCGGCCAGGACGGCATCGCCGATCCGGTTCGCTACCGCATGGGTCAGCGAACCGGGTTCGGGATGGGCTACTACGATCAGGCTGTGCATGGGATGACCCTTTGACTGACATTACCTACCAAAGGTAACATCACACATCCAGGTCACCAGTGCCGCCGCTGGAACGCTGTTTTCGCATCGGCGGCCGTTCAGTACTTCGGGTTCTCCGCCAACGACTCGCACCACCCGCCTTCCTTGCGTGCGACCGTCTCCTCACCGTCGTCTTCGTAGACAAACGCAGACGATTCGGGTGGTATCGCGCGGAGCACCGCGCGGGCGGTGGCGCCGGTGTGATCATCATGATGTCGATGAGACCTTCGCTGGCGTCGACGCACACCTTTGCACCTTGAGACGGCCCGCCACGTCGCGCAACGTAGCCGGGATCACAGCCTGTGCTAACGATATCCGTTACGGAAAAGCACGTGGCTGATTTCCAGCTGTTGAGAGCCTTGGTCCGGCAGCATTCCATCGGCGCCGGGAACGCCCACCTCGAACCCCTCCTCAACGTCCTCGAAGTACATGAGACCCATGGGAAGGTGCGCCACAATCCACACGTCCTCCACGCTCCCTAAGCGATGCAGGCCGACGCGCTGGAACGGGACGCGAAACCGTGAGAAATCTACCCGCTGTTGTGCCGTACAGCGCTCAAGCTGTTCCTGAACTACTTCGTTCAACTCGTCCAGGGTAATGGGCTTCCACGTATTCAATAGTGCACCTTGGATATCCTTGTATGGAGCATCTGGGCCGACTGCTTCCCGGCAACTACCGTCCGGGACGATACCAACGCAATGTAGTCGCGTGTCTATGCTTCGCCAGCCCGCGAGGAAGTCGATACAGGTGCCATCAACCGGGTCCAGTCCACCTGCCGCCAAACACGTTCACGCGCAGGGCCCTGAACTTCCTGGTCATGCACCACTGGAGAATCCGCTCGACGTCAGCGCCAGTAGGTGCGCCCTCGCGCAGTAATACGCGCAACTTTGGACGCAGCTCGATCAAGTGGCCCACCGTCGCTGCACGCTCCGCATCAGGGAACGCGGGGCCGATCACCAGGATGGACCGGAGGCAGCATCCGTGTACGGCCGGGTGTGGATCCGACTGCACTTCAATCACGATATCGAACCCGGTGTCTGGCTGCCATATACGCAGGACGTCCACCGGCTCATCGCCCACGAATTTTCGTCTGAAGGCGTTGAATTCTGTCGTGCTGGAGACAAGCGCCCATTCGAAGGCGTTGCCGCACACTGTTACACGTGCCATCCGACGCCCCTTCCGCGTAATCTGGTGCGGACCCTGAGCCCGGATCTTATGCTGCGTCCGGTCAGCGATCCAGTCCAAGCCGACAGCTGCTACCCGCCCGGCAGGTGCTTCATGCCCGCCACACAATCGCTCCTTGGTCGCCTCACCTCGCGGCAGCACGCTTGCAGCTCTGCCACTGCCGAACTTCCGCCATGTCGTCCATCGCAGGCCATGCCGCCGCAGGCATCACCGCCTACCTCTGCTGCAACAGAGGGCACAGCGCTTCCTCACGCTGGGCGCTGGCGCCGTTCGCCTTCCTGGCCGTCTGCCCGGATCTTGATTACCTTGCCGTCTGGCTGATCCATTACGACGCCACGCCACGGTTCACCCACAGCCTAGCCTTCGGGATGGGGACTGCCTTGCTTGTTCACTGGGCAGCACGCACGTCCACCAACGCACGTCTGCCACTGGGTTGGCTGATGGCGGCCAGCGTGTCGCACCCGGTCCTTGACCTGCTGGTTGGCGCACACCCGGTGCCGTTGCTCTGGCCATTCGGTGCAGAGCTCGCCGTTGCAGTGGGCGTTCTTCCCAGCGCAGGTGCGCCTTCGCTGGGAAACTACTTCCTGTGGCGAAACCTGCTCATCGAACTCGGCGTGTTGTTGCCGGTTTTCGCGTTGACGGTTGCCGTGTCGCGGCGCGTCAGCATGGGTCGGCTCGCTGCCTGGGCGGCGTGCGTCGCGCCGGTGTGGGGGCTGTTGCTTGGCTGGTCGATCAGCCTTGTCCGATGAGCACCGCGTTGGTCTCCCCACGCGCAAACCGCGCCGGTGTCATCCCCACCTGTCGCGCGAAGGCCACACCAAACGTCACTGCGCTGGCATAGCCCGCCCGTTCGGCCACCTGTTCAAGGCTGAGTTCGCGCCCACGCAGCAGGCGCTTGGCCAGCGCCATGCGCCAGGTGAGCAGGTACTCCATCGGTGCCACGCCCACCACCTTGGTGAAGCGCGCAGAGAATGCCGAGCGGGAGAGCGCGGATTCCGCCGCCAGCGTCACTACGCTCCAGCCATGTCCGGGCTGCGCATGCACCGCCCGCAGCGCGGCAGCCAGCCGCTCGTCGGCCAGGCCACGCACCAGGCCGGTGCCTTCCGCAGGACCCGCGCGGCTGCGCAGCGCCTCAATCAACAGCACTTCCAGCAGGCGCTCCAGCACCACCTCGCGCGCCGGCCGCCGGGAGCGCGCCTCCTCGCCGACCATCTGCACCAGTGCCGCCAGCCGCGGCTCGCCGCGCACATGCACCCGCTCGGGCAGCAGGGAGACCAGCAGCGCTGCATCGGGCGAGCCGAACTGGCAGTGGCCAAGCTGCACGCGCACGTCGGCTGGCCCGTCCTGGCGCCCGATGCGGAAATGGTCCTCGCCAATGCGGGTGGGAACGCTGTATTCGGTGTCGGGCGGGGCGTGCGCGCTGGCGTGCTCCAGCGTCTTCGCAGCGGGTATCAGCACGAAGTCACCGGCCTTCAGGAGCAGCGGCGGCCGCCCATCGACCGACAGCCAGCACTCGCCCTCCAGCACGGCCGCATAGAACGGCTCGCCCTGCCCTTCCCGGAAAACACGCCAGTCGCCTGCGCCTTCCACCCGTTTGGAGAACCGCGCCGCCGGCTGCAGCAGGGAAACAACCTCGGAGAGGGGATCGGCCACCACAGGACGCTCTATGAAGAAATGTGGACGTTCGAGTATATCCCGTCCTGCGCGCCGCGCCGATCATGGACGTCCGTTCCGTAGTGAAAGGTGTTGCGATGTCGACCGTATTGATTACCGGCTGTTCCTCCGGCTTCGGGCTGGAGACCGCCGAGCTGTTCCTGGCCCGTGGCTGGAACGTGGTGGCCACCATGCGCACGCCACGCGCCGACGTGCTGCCGCCGTCCGACCGGCTGCGCGTGCTGGCCCTGGATGTCACCGACCCGGACAGCATCGCCCGTGCCATTGCGGAGGCCGGCCCGATCGACGCGCTGGTGAACAATGCCGGCTTCGGTGCACCCGTACCGGTGGAGCTGACGCCGATGGACACCGCACGCGCGCTCTTCGAGACCAACACCCTGGGTACGTTGGCCGTGACGCAGGCGGTGCTGCCGCAGCTGCGCGAGCGTGGCGCAGGCGTGGTCGTCAATGTCACCTCGTCGGTGACGCTCAAGGCACTGCCGCTGGTGGGCGTGTACAGCGCGAGCAAGGCGGCGGTCAACGCGTTTACCGAGTCGCTGGCGATCGAGGTCGAATCGTTTGGCGTGCGCGTGCGGCTGGTACTGCCCGGTCGCGCGCCCACTACCCGCTTCGGCGCGAATGCCGGGGTGCATCTGGGCGGCATGGATCACCCGGCTTACGGGCCGCTGGTGAACGGTGTGATCGCAAGCTTCCGCGATACCAGTGGACCGGTCACGCATGCGCCGGACGTTGCCGAGGCGGTGTGGCGCGCAGTAACCGACCCGGCCACGCCGATGCGCATCGCTGCCGGTGCTGATGCAGAAGCGTGGATGGCCGAAGGACACCAACTCAAGCTCTGACTGAACGTAGCTGTCTGCGTCAACGTACCAGGCGATGTCGCGTATCCGACATCATCGAATCTTTCAATGGAAAATACGCTGGTGTGGCATCGCACGTATTACCGAGTGCGCGTTTCCAACTGTCGCCGCTGGCGCGGCCCACTCAGGTGGTCAGCGTGGCAGACCCGGGAACGGCCTTTTTCTGGTACTTCCGGCTCATTCAAGGCCAAAGGCCCGCCAGTGGCGGGCCCTTCGGAAACTAGATGGCCCCGCAATGCGGGGCCACAACGGACCTAGTGTCTTCACCAGTAATGGTGGCTGGGAGAGGACTGAAGCTAGGGCTGCCGAGGTAGCCTATCAGAACGGTCATTCTGGCGAAAGTGAAGGGTCATGAAGTGGGAAAAGATGGAGCAGCACTTCTCCCCCGCCCGTGTTGGACGGTACAGGGTAGCCCGAGGCGGCGATGCGACACTTGCCGCTGCTGACTACTCGCGCAACATGCTGCTGGCCGAGGCCATGTTGCCGATGCTCAATGTTCTTGGCATGCCCGCGTGATCAACGACAACGACATACGGTCTCCAGTGCACTGAACCGCGTACGTGAACTGCGGAACCGGGTTTTCCATCACGAGCCGTTGCTTTGGTTATCCCCGGACCTCTACGAGCAGCACGGCAAGGGGGTAACACTGGTCCGTTGGCTCGATCCTAACCTTGCAAGATGGCTAGGCCGCCATGATCGCTTGCCTGTGATTTGGGCAACGGAAGAGCTCGCCGCGAAGCGGCTCCCGCTGGAATGAATTGTCACGGCGCCACGATGGACTCTTCTTCACCACAATCATAGACGTCCAGCCCGAGTGCGATACCGCGCTGACCGATGGCGAGCATAGCCTTTGCCGAAATCGAGATGCCGTCATTGCTGCTGCGCATGAAAAGGCCACAGAACAGATTGGGATTGAACCGCGCCAATGACGCCCAGATGGAGAGATCCTGTGTGAGTTGCTCGAGAATCTCGAAAATCTGAGCCTCCAGGTCCTCAGGCCTACGATCAGACGCTCTAAGCCGCCAACTGCCGGTCCTGGCAATGCGCGTGACTCCGGTACGGCTGCCAACAATTTCCTGGCCCTTGTGATGCGCCACCGTTGGGTTGGCTCCCAGCAAGGCACTTATCTCGTCGGGCACGAGCTCGTCCCCGAAGAATCGTAGTGCTGCCAAGGAATGATCGAATGCCGCCATTTGCCCCCACCTACCTTTTGGACCGACGCCGGGTCCGGTGATGCGAATTATCTGAAGCTTACCTCCCCGTCATCTTCAGCGCGACTTCGGGCAGGCGCTCACCGCTGATGCGAATGTTGGCCACCTCTTCGTCGATGCGCATCAGGTCTGCGTGGTCCAGAACCAGATCCACAGCACCCAGGTTCTCATCAAGACGATGCAGCTTGGTGGTACCCGGAATCGGCGAAATCCACGACTTCTGCGCCAGCAGCCAGGCCAGCGCGACCTGCGCCGGCGTGGCGCCCTTCTCAGTCGCCATCGCCCTGACCACGTCCACCAGGGCCATGTTGGCCCGACGCGCCTCAGGTGAGAAGCGTGGCACCACATTGCGGAAGTCGCTCGCATCGAACTGCGTATGCTCATCGATCTTTCCGGTCAGAAACCCCGCGCCCAGTGGGCTGAAGGGTACGAAGCCAATGCTCAGCTCTTCAAGCAAAGGAAGCAGCGCCTTCTCCGGTTCACGCCAGAACAGCGAGTACTCGCTCTGCACCGCCGTCAGCGGCTGCACCGCGTGCGCCTTGCGGATTGTCTGCACACCTGCTTCGGACAGACCGAAATGCGCAACCTTGCCCTCTGCAATGAGGGCCTTCACCGTGTCGGCAACATCCTCGATGGGCACTGCCGGGTCAACGCGATGCTGGTACAGAAGGTCGATGCGCTCGGTGCGAAGCCGCGTCAGACTGGCCTCGACGGCGGCGCGGATGTGTACGGGCTGGCTGTTGGTACCTGTGCCGCGGGCACCGGTCACGGGGTCGATGTCAAAGCCGAACTTGGTGGCGATCACCACCTGGTCACGAACGGGCGCCAGCGCCTCGCCCACCAGTTCTTCGTTGGCAAAGGGGCCGTAGGCTTCGGCGGTGTCGAAGTGGGTGATGCCACGCTCCACCGCCGTGCGGATCAGCGCAATCATCTCCTGCTTGTCTGCGGCCGGGCCATATGCCGCGCTCATGCCCATGCAGCCCAAGCCGAGCGCGGAAACTTCAAGGCCTTGGCCAAGGGTACGGATGTTCATGGTCGAATCCTCATCGGGCAGCGTGCGGAGCGGCCAACCAGGCGTTGACGCTCTCCATGGTTTTACGTTCCTGGTCGGCCTGCATCACGAAGGCATCCAGGATGCGTGCGTTGGGTGCGTGGCTGGCGACGACGCGCAGGCTGTTGCCCACGCCGAAGCCGCCGTGGGTGATGAACGGCACGATCGTCTTGCCGCTCATGTCGTGCTGCGACAGCAGCGCTCGAATGATCGGCGGCGCGGTCTCACCCCAGATTGGAAAGCCCAGGTAGACGGTGTCGTAGCGGGCAATGTCGGCAATGGGGGTGCGCAGCGCCGGCTCGATGCCCTCGTCGCGCTCCTGCCGCGCCTGCGCCACCGTTTCCAGGTAGTCGGCCGGATAGTCCTTCGCGGGCTGGATCTCGAACAGATCGCTGGGCATGCTGCGATGGATCAACCCGGCAATCACCCGGGTATTGCCCGAGCGCGAGAAGCAGGCGACCAGCGTCCGCGCATTCGACGGTGCAACAGCCACCTGTGATCCGGGCTCCGCAGCGGAGCATCCCAGCGGCAGCGACGCCAGCGCCGCAACGACTGCCCGGCGACCGTGATTGGGGATTGGAATCGTCATGGGGCCAATCTACGCCCCCCAAACACATTCTTGCAGAGGCATAATCGGATATCGCTTATATCCGGTGCGCATCAATGAGCGTAGAGAACTACGACCAGTTGGCCATGTTCGTTCTGGTGGCGCGGGAGCGCAGTTTTACCCGTGCTGCCGCCCAGCTGGGCATGTCACAGCCTGCCCTGAGCCGATCGATGCGTCAGCTGGAAGAGCGATTGGGTGTGCGCCTGCTTGCCCGGACCACGCGCAGTGTTTCGCCCACCGAGGCCGGAGAGCAGCTGCTGCGGGTCATTTCACCGCGCTTCGAGGAGATCGACACGGAGCTCGCGCAGCTCAATGCATACCGCGACAAGCCTGCCGGTCGCCTCCGCATCACGGCGGGTGAGCATGCCGCGCTCACCGTGATGCAGCCCGTACTGGGCAAGCTGTTGCCGGCCAACCCAGACCTGAACATCGAAGTGATCGTCGACTACGGACTGACCGACATCGTGGCCGAAGGCTTCGACGCCGGTATTCGCATGGGTGAGCAGGTGGCCAAGGATATGATCGCCGTGCGCGTCGGGCCGGACCTGCGCATGGCAGTCGTCGGATCGCCTGCCTATTTCCAGCACCATCCAAAGCCGAAATCACCGCACGACCTCACCCGGCACAACTGCATCACCATCCGCCTGCCGACCCACGGTGGCATTTTCGCGTGGGAGTTCGAAAAGAAGGGCCAGGAGCTGAAGGTGCGGGTGGAAGGCCAGCTGGTGTTCAACAACATCGCCCTGCGCCTGGGCGCCGCACTGGAGGGCCTCGGGCTTGCGTACATGCCCGAGGATCTGGTGCGCCCCCATGTGCAGGCAGGCACCCTGGTCCACGTCCTGCAGGACTGGTGCCCCTCCTTCCCCGGCTACCACCTGTACTACCCCAGCCGCAGGCAGTCATCGCCGGCGTTCACCGTGCTGCGCGATGCACTGCGTTATCGGGATTGAGCGCTAACGCAACGGCGCCTCCACGCCGCTGTAGGCCTGCACCGCTGGCGGAAGGCGCTCGCCCTGCACTGCAACCGCGGCAACTGCAGCGTTGAGTTCCCGCAGCTCAGCTGCGCTGAAGATCACCTCGCCTGCGCCCAGGTTGTCCAGCAGATGCGCCATCTGCGTGGTACCGGGAATCGGCACTATCCAAGGCTGCTGCGCCATCAGCCAAGCCAATGCGGTCCGTGCAGGCGTGGCCTGCTTTCGCGCGGCCCAGTCACTGAGCAGGCGCACCAATGCCAGGTTGTGTTCGATGTTCTGCGGCGTGAAGCGCGTTTCGATGCCCCGAATGTCGCCCTCGGCAAACCGTGTCCTGGTATCGATCGCACCGGTCAGGAAGCCTACGCCCAGTGGGCTCCACGGCACGAATCCGATGCCCAGCTCGGCGCACGCAGCAAGCACGTCCTGCTCCGGTCCTCGCCAGAGCATCGAGTACTCGCTTTGCACAGCGGCAACGGGCAGGGCGGCGTGCGCGCGGCGAAGCGTCTTCAGGCCCATCTCGCATAGGCCCCAATGCAGCACCTTGCCATCGGTCATCAGGTCCTGGATCGCACCGGCCACGTCTTCGATCGGCACCTGCGGGTCCACGCGATGCTGGTACAGCAGGTCGATGCGGTCGGTACGCAGCCGCTTGAGCATGCCCTCTACCGCCCGCTTGACGTGCGCGGGCCTGCTGATCAGGCCCGGGCCACGCGCACCGGTCTCAAAGTCGATGTTCCAGCCGAACTTGGTGGCGATCACCACTTCGTTGCGGAACGAGGCAACCCCTTCTCCCAGGATCCGTTCCACTTCATGCGGACCGTAGGCCTCGGCGGCATCGTAGAACGTCATCCCGCGATCAAAGGCGGCGCGGATGATGCGGTGCATCTCGGTGCGCGAGGGGATGGTGGTCTGGTAGGTGCGGCTCATGTTCTGCACGCCCAACCCGATGCTGGAAACCTGCAGCTTTCCGAGCATGCGGCGGCCGTCCATTCTCGGCGCTGCAGCTGCGGGGGAGGCGTTTGCCGTGGAAGTGGCCAGCGCGCCGGCCAGCGGCAGCGCCGCCAGCGTAGCCGCGCCCTTCAGAAGCGAGCGGCGTTGGGCGTTGGTAGGCGGGGTGTTCATTGCGGTCTCCATGTGGGGCGCTGTCAGGGCCCGGGCGCAGGCGTCTGTGCCAGTGCCTCAACTGCGCGGTTGGACGCGGCCGCGTAGCCGCTGTACGCCAGCAGTTGGGCCAAGTGTTGCAACTGTGCGCGGCTGATGCCCACGCGCTGGCTGGCGGCCATGTGCGAGCGCAACTGCGCCTCCACGCCGGGCATCGCCGCCAGCGCGCCAACCGTGGCCAGTTCACGGCTCTGCCAGTCCAGGTTGTCGCGCTCGAAGATGTCACCGAACAGGTGCGTCTGCAGGTACTGATTGATGATGGGGGCGAAGTCCATGACCGGCCCGGTCACCGGCGCACCGGAGATCCGGGTCTGGTTGGCGGTGCCCACCGAGCGCAGCGCATCGCCCACGGGAACCTTCCTGGTGGGAGGCTGCCCGGGTACGGTGACGATGCCCTGCGCCTCACGCGCGCGCACCACGTTCATCAGCTCGCCCAGGGCATTAAGGCTCTTCGGGAACCCCGCATAGGCATACAGCTGCACGAGTACTTCCTTGGCCTCACTCAGCGTCAGGCCAGCATCCAGTCCTTGGTTCAACGCGGCATTGAGCTGCGGCATGTCACTGCTGGCGGCGGCAGCCGCAATCAGGGGGATCGCCTGCTGCCTGGCCGAGAGCGGCCCGGCAACAGGGGCGTCGATGCCTGCTGCCGCCTCGCGATACTGGTCATCACTCACCTGCTCCAGCCACGCCACCGATGTGCCGTCTGCCACCCCGGTCACTGCAAGGTGGGTCATTGCGCTGTGGGGCGCGGCGCCGTGCCAATGCTTGACCCCGGCAGGACACACCACCACATCCCCGGCATGTATCTGCTGCACCGGCTTACCCCATTCCTGGGTCAGCCCAACGCCGGAGGTAACCACCAGTCGCTGACCGGAGGGGTGCGTGTGCCAGGCCGAGCGCGCACCCGGCTCGAAGCTGACGTATGCGGAAGAGACGTGCACCTGCTCGTCCGCCGGGAACAGCGGATCTACCCGCACCTTGCCGACGAAGGTCGCTGCCGGACCGGCAACGGAGGACTGCGTTCCCGCTCGGGTGATCTGCTGCATGGGTGATTCGGCGGCGCCAGCGAACGGTGCCGCCACGCTCAATGCCGCACCCAGCAGCGCAGTCTGCGCGGTTGATTTACGAGGCGCGCTCATGGCGCAAGCGTCCGGGCGTAGAACGTGGTCAGCGAGGCGACGGCGGCATCCACGTACTTCGGCACCCAGTACGTCTCGATATGCGTGGCACCCTCCAGCAGCACCAGCTGCTTGTCGGTGGTACCGGTTGCCTTGGCGAAAGCGTCCTGGGTCATGTACAGGCTGTCCGCCTTGCTGCCGGCAATCATCAGCAGCGGCTGGTTGATCAGTTCGATCTGGTCGGTGGCGTCCCAACGCATCAGGTCCAGAAGACTGCTGGTCGTATAGCGGAAGGTAGAGTTGGGATGGGCGTGTGTCTTCCAGTAGTACGCATAACCTTGCCGATACAGATCGAAGGGCAGATTGGCGATCTGCGCGTCGGTGAGGTTGGCGTCGCCGGCGTACAGCACTTCGCCGCCGGCGGATTCCTGTGCGCGCGCATTGGAAGCCTGCTGCAGGCGCTGCTGGATCGTGTCGAGCTGCGAGTCGGCATAGCCGTTGCGGCGTACACGGCCAGAGTTGAACATGCTGATCGTGGCCACGGCCTTGAACCGCTTGTCAGTCTGCGCGGCCGCCAACGAATAGCCACCGCCGCCACAGATGCCCAGCAAGCCTAGCCGCGAGGTGTCCACCCAGGGGAATCGACTGATGAAGTCCGCCATGCCGTGGATGTCTTCGATGCGGTGGACCGGCTTGTCCACGCTGCGTGGCTGGCCGCCGCTAGCGCCCTGATAGGCCGCATCAGCGGTAATGGCGATGTAGCCCTGCTCGGCCAGACGCTGCGCGTAGAGACCGGCCACCTGCTCTTTGACCCCACCGTTGGGGTGGGCAACCACGATGGTGGGGTACTTCCGCGTGGCATCAAAGTTGGCGGGCGTGTAGAAGTTGGCCGCGATCTCGATTCCATTCAGCGGATAGGACACCGGATGAATGTTGACCTCGCTGGGCACATTGCGCGTGATCGCACCTTCGTAGGCCAACGTAAAAGGGTTGAGCGTGTAGTCGGCAGCGGAGGCGTTGCCTGCCGCCAGGCCAAGGGACATCGCCAACAGCGTGGCGTGCACGATGTGCTTCATTCAACTGCTCCCAGTCTGGAGGTTACCCCTGCCAGCGCACGCGGTGCGCCGGTGTTGGCAGAGGGTCAGAGGTAAACCTAACCCCCGTGCACTGATAGAAACAGGGCATCAGCTGGATATCACTCATGCACGTACGATATGAATGATGGGCGACGGGCAACGCGGCGCTCACAGCGCCCCTTCATGGCGCGATCAATGCACGACGGGTGTCGGCTCAACGATCCAGATTCTTCTTCGCCAGAAACTCACTCACCAGATCGGCGATCTGGACGTTGTTGAGGTCCGAGAACAGGAAGTGGCTGTTGCCGCGAATACCGATGTCCGGCAGATGGACCAGGGTGACATCCCCGCCGTGCCGATTGACGGCGTCGCGCCATGCGCGGGCCATTTCCAGGCGTGCCCGCCAGCTGTCCTGCGCCGGCTGGCGAATGGGTTTTTCGGGGATGTTGTCGCCGTACAGCACCAGAATGGGGATCCGCGTCAGTGCCTTGAACTCCTCGGGCGACACCACGACGGGCGCGACGGTATCGAAGGCGCTGGGGATCGGTGCCGGCGCATCGTCTTTGGCGAACACGAAGCTGCTGCCCGGCTCGAAGGCAACGATGGCGCGCACGTTCGGACTCTTTATCGCCGTCATCCAGCCTGGGCCGCCCGCCTGCGAATGCGTAAACAGTATCGCCGGGCCGGTCTTCTGCAACACAGCAACGACCCCGTCAGAGACTACCCCGAGGTCGTACGGCCCCGTATTCGGGGTGATAGAGCGGAAGAACTGATCCAGCACCGCCTCCCCTCTGGGGAACTGGCTGCCGCCGAAGTATTCCGGCCAGTGGCCAATCCGGAACTGGTTGAACCACATCTGATCGTCTGCGACCGGCTTCAGCGTGGACTCGACCGTGCTTCGACCGGCCTTGCCTCGCCTTGGCTGATCGATGAGGTATGTGCTGAAACGACGACGCAGGAACAGGTTCTGGAAGCCCTCGCGGCCATCTGCAGTCGTTTCCCAACTCTTGGACGACTGGCCTGCGCCGTGCCACATCACGATCGGCAGCGGGCGCGCATTTACAGGCGTCTGGTAGAAGACGTAGACATGATCCCCGTGATAGCTCTGGCCGTCCGGCTTGGCGGGATTCAACGGATCGAAGGCGCCTGGCTGCTGCTGCACCGTGCCGCCGGCGGCGAAACTTCCCTGCGACTCGATCTGCAGGGGCGCGTTGGCCAGGGCAGCCGTGGAATAGAGAAAAGCCGCAATGCAGAGCACTCTGGACGCCAGCCCCTGCAGTGGGGCTCGGGGGATGATGCGAGTCTGCATGGGCCACTCCGTGTCGGATTCTCAGGAGAATCTACCCCCGTACTCACGCGGGAAGAAGAGCACAAATGCATATGACTAATGCATGGAAGATATATATGGCTACGTACGATGGAGCGTTGACCAACACGTGTGGACCTTCACGCGCGCTCTCCGATAAGAACCGCGCGGTGCTCGAAGAAGGCGCGTGTCCGCTTCCGGCCGGAAGCGGCCACTGGCAGCCTGAGTTGGTGCTGCTGCCCGTACCAGGGACCGGCGGCTTATAGGCGAAGTGGAGATTCTGACGCGCAGCAATTGTGTACAACCTCCCGGCAGTTCTATCGGGGAGATCCCGGCAGAAAAAATAGTTACGTTCTGCTGCTCGGCTGTTGCAAACCCGGCGACAGCAGCTGCTCTGCCAGTCCCTTATAGATTGGAGTCCTGCACACCAGCCCGGACATCCCACGGGCGATCAGTACCGTTGCCAGAATGGGCAGCAGCAGGTCGCCACTGTCGGTTAGTTCCAGCGAAATGACCGCCGAGGTCAATGGCGCTTGGGTGACACCGGTGAGGTAGGCGCACATGCCCAGCAGCACGAATGCACGCGGGTCCACGCCGGGCATCATCACGGCCAGGTTGTGGCCCAGACCGGCACCGACGGCCAGCGCCGGCGAGAACAGCCCGCCGGGAATGCCGGCCACATAAGAGGCCAGGTTCGCCAGCAGCTTCATCAGCCCAAACTCATGCCCAACCGTCGGCTGACCCTGCACAAGACTGCGCGCTTGCTCATAGCCGGTGCCAAAGGCCCCATCGCCGCACAATGCCGCCAG
The DNA here is from genome assembly GCF_057839485.1 of Stenotrophomonas sp. KH_036_B. Lineage (NCBI taxonomy): Bacteria > Pseudomonadati > Pseudomonadota > Gammaproteobacteria > Lysobacterales > Lysobacteraceae > Stenotrophomonas > Stenotrophomonas sp. KH_036_B. The sequence goes on from NZ_CM174491.1 coordinate 3,959,875, forward strand.
GGCAACCACCACCAGCCCGCAGCCCGCAGCCAGCAACACCGGATGCCGCTGCCGCACGTTGCCCAGCCAGCGCGGGCGCCCCGCAGCGCTTGCCAGCACCATGCGGGCAAATACCCCGCCCAGCAGACCCGCCACCACCCCGCACAGCAGGATGGCCAACCACCCCTGCCCCAACGGCAGGCCCGCTGTCACATGGCCGAAGTAGGTGTAGTTCCCCAGAAGGCCCAGCGACACTACGCCGCCGACGATGACCGCCGTCAACAGCGTGCCCGAGAAGCGATGCTCGAAGCGCCCGCTGAGTTCTTCAATAGCGAACACGATGCCGGCCAGCGGCGTGTTGAAGGCCGCCGCGATACCGGCCGCACCGCCCGCCAACAGGAAGTGCGACAGCTCCCGCGGGTCTTTGAAACCGAACCAGCGGCCAAACAGGTACATCAGGCTCGCGCCCACATGCACCGTTGGCCCCTCGCGACCCACCGATGCACCTCCCAGCAGCGACAGCGAGGTCAGGAGCAGCTTGCCTGCCGAGACCGCCGGTGAAAGGTTGGTTTTCCGGAACGCTTCATCGGGCTTGTCCAGCGCCGCGATCACCTGGGGAATGCCACTGCCCCGGGTGGGACGAAGCACCCCGCTGGTCAGCCACGCCAGCAGGGCGAAAATTCCCGGCGTGAGCAGCAGCGCCCACCAGGGCGAGTGCTCGATCGCGCGTCGAAACAGGGCAAAAGCCGCATCGCTGGCCTTGGCAAAAAGGATCGCGACGAGCGCAACCACCACCGCGCCCGTCCAGAGGGCGGCACGGCGCCGCCATGCCTCGCTCCGCACCTGGCCGGCCAGGTGCATCTGGATTCGGCGGAAATAGGTCATGACCTTAGTATGGCCAACGTCGCCGGGGACGAAAAGCCGGCTGCTTGGCGGGTGACCTTGCCTGATGTGGCCGGCAAGGACCGGACATCTGCCCTTCACCCGATGAACATCGCCCGGCCTTTCCCCTCCCAAGGTCCGCTTTCGGCCAAATGCGGACAAACAGATGAGCAGTAGCTGTTCAGAGTCCCCTGGGCGACTCACCTATCTCTGTGGCGCTCAGAAGAATGCCTGATTCGCCGAAGCTGACTAGCGGCTCGACTCGGCCCCCTATCGAACGACGTCGGAAACGTCCCGATTCGGGAGCATGATCACAAGTCGAAAATCATCTCAGTGTTACGGTCAGCCTTCCTCATGGACGAGTGGTACTGATGAACGCATGACGCGCAGTCCAAACCTCATTCGCTGCCACGACAGCCGTTCTCTCTTCCGACTGCCAACACTGGGATCAGATGGTCCAGGTGCATTCCTTTCGCCCGAGATTGCCAGCGCTGGCGGCTGGCGGCTGGCGGCGCTAACTGGTACCGCTAGTTCGTCTGCAAGATGTTGACTACAAGGAAACGTAATGAGAAACGGAGCACTGCTACTACTCTCGATATCGCTTCTACTGGCGGCCAACGTGGCGGCCGAGCCTGCCCACCGGTCCGCTTACCTTGAGCATGAGGCATCTCTGTCTTCGATAGAGGTGAAGACGTATGCGCAGGAAACCGGTCTCAGCGCCGAAGAAGCAAGACTGGCTTTGGCAAGAGAAGATTTGGCTGATCCGCAGATCAGCGCATTGAGAGAAGAGTTCGCGGCTCGGCTTGCAGGACTCTTCTGGGCGCGCTTGCCCGCGCAGCATATCGTGGTGCGCCTTACTGGTTCCGGGCACGTACCGGACAGGAAGATCCAGACAGATGCTGGTGCCGTGCCAGTCAAGTTCATAACCGGAGCAGCCGCCACTACCAAACAGTTGGCCGCTGCTCTTTCTGAAGCTGGTCCGAATCTTCGCAGTACAATCCCGGAACTCCACGGCGCATGGGTGGATGAGACTACTGGGAAGATCGTCCTGGACATCGCGTCGTCCCCGGCTTCCAAGCGCGCTTACGAAACGGAACGCGCAGACATTGAAAGAATGATGGGCTTCCCGGTGGAGTTCAGGTTCATGCCTGCGCCTCAAGACTTGATGTCGCCGCCTGCTGCTCCCAAGCCGGCTGATCAGCCAGGCGCTTCAGCACGAGCGCTACCAAACGTGGGGGGGGGAGGCAACTATCGGGCGGAGCGGGACAGTTCTGCACCGCCGGCTTTGCAGTAAAACACGCGATCACGGGTGTCAGAGGAGTTCTGACCGCAGGGCACTGCTTCAACGATGCGACGTACACCAACTACCCAGTGCCACCAGAAATCTTGCCTACAGTTATTGCCCCAACCGAGATGGTCATGGAGGCATGGGGCGGCATTGTGGACTTCCAGTGGCATACATTCCCGCCAGGACAGCCCGTAACTTCCGCTTACTGTGTTTCATTTACTGACTGCTCCAACGTGGTGATCTATAGACCCACTCATACCGTTGGCAGAAGTGTGTGCCACATGGGGCTCACTACAGGAAGAAGCTGCGGCATTGTGACCTCTGTTGAATACACGTTTCCGGGTGTCTGTCCAAATGAAGACCAGGCGACGTGCCCGTCAGGCTTCTGGACACGTGTTGAAGGCCCGAATCTGGCTTGCGCTGGTGGCGACAGTGGCGGGCCGGTCTTCAACGGCTATAACGCGTTCGGGTTGGCGAAAGCAGCTATAGGCACAGGGACTTTTCCCGGCGGATGCAATTTCATGATCGTAATGCCGATTGGAAGAATCGCTCCGTATAGCTTGCTGCTTCTCTGAGATGGTTTCACATGCCAGCGCAGCGAGCTTGGAATGTCTGCGCTCAGGTCTACGCGAATATTGCACAGCGGCCCGTAATCGGACTGGATCGGCATTGGCTTTTTGATCGGCACGCTGGCGTGGGCGCTGCTAGCAAGTCACTGCTTCATGGCATCACATGCAGTATGTTTGATCGCGTCAGGCGTCAGCTTGATGGCACAACTGGTGCGTTGGTTAGCCTTGGGTTATGAATCGCCAAGGGTTCCGTGGACACCTCGCAGCCATAAACTATGGCTTAGGCGGAGGTGGTTATTAGTACGAAGCGGTCTACCAAAAGCTAAAGATCATGGACCAGTCACTGAGTCGTGCTTCCCGTGAGTTGAGCGAAGCCGGTTGCGATGTACCTCAATACGTGCAGCGGGACGGCACCGTCAGCGATGGAAGCGCGGAGCCACGCTGGTGGCTGGGCCAGCAGGTTCCGGCCATTGCCCAGCTTCGCGCGTCCGAAGTCTGAGCGACGTAGATGGGCCCGTCCGCCACTGGGTGGCCTTTCCTGACGATCTTTGGTCAACGTCCGCTTACGGCCAGAAGCGCACCATTGGCCGCCCAATCTGCTCAGATTCCGGCGAGCACGCTCGGATCACCCGTCCGCCAAACGTTGTCCACGATCACATGCTTGATCTCCCACCCCGCGTCGCGGCGGGCCAAGACAACGTCATAGCGGTTCTTCATCAGGTAGTGGCGTGCGCCGTCCACACTCGATACGTGCTGCGCTTCGACCAACACATCCACCCGGGCCGTATCACCGTCCACCGCCACCCTCGGGTTGCTGAACGAGTGGGAGGTATCGAGCCCGTTGAGCGAAGTGGACAGCGCCTCGACGATGGTTTCCCGCCCCTGCAGCACCGGGTATTCGAAGCCCGCCTTTGCGCCGGCTAGGCGGAAGTCGGAGGTGGCGTCCTCTGTAAAAGCCGACGAGAGCAGCTTGCGGTCGCGCAGATCGATACCTGCGGCGAAGCGGTACAGCGTGTCGACCACGGCATGTGTGTCGTGAAGCGTATCGGGAGCGTTGAGGTGCAGTGACATGAGGTGGATTCCTTAGCGAGACGTGGGAGTGGCGGGGTCAATGAAGGTGATACGGGTGTCGGCGATGGTCTCTGCGAAGCCGCTGCCGAATACCCCTACAGGCGTCTGGAAGCCTGGGCGCGCCTCCCCTGCCAGCACACGGCGCGCAGCCACGACCGCCGCCAGGGGCGTGAAGCTGTAGCCGTTTACGGTATCCAGCACTGCGCGGGTGATGGCGCCTTCTGCGCTCACTACCTCTACCGCTGCCTGGTACCGGTTGTCGGTGCGCTCTTGCGCGGTAGGTCCATCCGGCAGTGCATCGATGCCGCCTTCGGGGAACGCGTTGCCAGACACATGCACGTAGGTTTCGATATCGCCAACGCCGGTCTGCCTGGCGATGGTGATCAGGTCGGGGAGCGTCACCGGGAAGCAGCTCAAGGGGCCCTTGCCGAAATCGAGGTCGCGCAGCGCGTCCGGCGCACGCGGCGTGAGCACATCATCCTTTCGCATCAGGCATGTGGCCGTGACGTGCTGGCCGGCACTGAGCGCCGATCCGCGCGACATCGAACCCGCTACATGCAGGCCGATACGGATGGCCACCGGTGACGGCACACGCTCAACCGCACGCGCGGCCAGGCTGCCGAGCATCGCCACGCTGCCGCCGCTACCCGGCATCAGCATTACCCCGGCCTCAGTGGCGCTCAGGTCATGGCGCTCGGCCAGCTGGTAGCTGTCCAGCTCGGCGGCAATATCCAGGTAGTGGACGCCGCCCCCCAAGCATGCCTCCACCAGCGCTCCCGCGGTATGCGCGAACGGCCCGGCGCAGTTGAGCAGGACCGTGATGTCCTTCAGCCCGTAGTCCACATCGCCAGCATTATCCAGCGCAAACACGCGGTACTCCACGCCAAGGCGTGTGGCCAGCGCCTGCAGCGGAGCTTCGTCGCGCCCTGCCAATACCAGCTTCAGCCCAGCTTCCTTCGCGTGCGCCGCAGCCATGCGCCCGGTGTAGCCGGATGCACCGTAGATCATCAGTGTTTTCATGGTGTGTTCCTCGCCACCCTATTCGAGTGAGGCGTCAATGCGGGAGATGCGGCCTGCGGAATCCACGGCCACTAGAAGCAATCCGATCTCGTGACCGAAATCGCCAGTGAAATCGACCCGGGCTCGTGCACGTGCATCGCCAAGGCCTTCCAGCGAAAGCAGCCGGGTAACCGTGTGGTAACCCACGAAGTACTTTTCCAGATAGTCCCGCACGCCGGCGTGCTTGTTGAAGGTGCATCCGGTGGACGGGTCATCGATCACTGCCGTCGTGCTGAACAACGCCAGGGCCCGTTCGATATCGAAGGCGTTCGTGGCGTTGATGAACGCCACCACCGTCGCCTGCAGGGGGTGCGACTGGGCGCCGTCATTCATGGCCGTGCTGCCAGCTCTTGTAGACGAACTCCAGGCTGTAGCCATCCGGATCGCGCACCTGCGCGGCGTAGTAGCGCGGGTCGTAGTGCAGCTGCGGGCCAGGCGGATGGATCTCGCTGGCGCCGGCGGCCATCGCGGCGGCATACGCTGCATCGACCATCGCGCTGGAATCCGCCACGAAGCCAACATGTGCCGCCTGCGCCGCCGCCACGCCCTGCCGCAGCCAGAAGAAGACCCGGCCGCCCGCGCCGAAGCCCTTCAGGTCCGGGTGGCCGGGTGGGCCCTGCCGGCCGTCGTAGTCGAGCCGGTTGACGATGCCCAGCGGGGCCAGCGCGGCCGTGTAGAACGCGACCGAACGGGTGGTGTCGGTGACAGTGAGGAAAATGTGGTCGAGCATGTCGTACTCCCGTTGCGAACTAGATGTTGTAGCCGCCTGCAACTTCAAGGGTCTGCGCATTGACCCAGGCCTGCTCATCACCGAGCAGCCCGGCAATGACGCGGCCCACGTCGTCCGGCTCGCCTACCCGGCCCAGCGCCGTCTGCGCGGCCAGCAGGGCTTCGAACTCATCATTGAGGCCGCCGCCCAGTTCGGTACGGATCGCCCCGGGTGCGACGGCGTTGACGCGGATGCGGCGCTCGCCGAACTCCTTTGCCATGTAGCGGGTGAGCACCTCCAGCCCACCCTTGAAGGCGGCGTATGGCGCCACCCCGGCGGTGGCCACACGCGTGGTGGCACTGGTGACGTTGACGATGCTCGCGCCAGTACCCAGCAGCGGCAGCAGTGCCTGGGTAAGGAAGAACGGCCCCTTCAGGTGCACGTTGAACAGACCGTCGAACTGTTCCTCGGTCACGGTCTCGATGGGATTGAACAGCCCGAACCCGGCGTTGTTCACCAGGCCACCCAGCGCGGAGGCGCCCCAGGTGCCCTGCAAGGTGTCCTTCACCTTCGCGGCGAATGCCGCAAAGCTTCCGGTGTTGCCCACATCCAGCTGCAGGGCCACTGCCGTACCGCCCTCTGCCTGGATGCGCTCCACTACCTGCTGCGCAGCATGGGGCTGGGCGTTGTAGGTGAGGAGGACGCCCATGCCGCGCTGCGCGCAGTGCAACGCGGCGCTGGCGCCAATGCCACGGCTGCCGCCGGTGATCAGTACGTGTTTCATGCAGGTGATCCTGTGCAGTGAGGGGAGATGCACAGCCTAGGGTCGCCGGCCGCGGCGCGCCGATCTGATCCTCGCCAATTCCTGCCTATTCCTGCTTTCCGCCTTGCCAGCCCTCTGCGGCGGGTGTCCAATGTGGTCATGGACAACGCACTGGATGAACTGCGCCGCCTCGCGGCGCATGCCGAAAATCGCCGTACCGATACGGGCATTCCCCGCGTTGCCATGGTGCAGGGCGAGATCCCGGAGCATGCCCTGGCGGCCGTATACGAGCCGATGATCAACCTGATCCTGCAGGGAAGCAAATCCATGACGGTGGGTGATAAGACCCTCGAATACGACCCTGCCACGTACTTCATCATGTCCGTGGACCTGCCGGCGGTGGGTGCCGTGCACCCGGCCAGCACCGGCGAGCCCTACCTGGCGGTGAGCCTCACGCTGGACCTTGGCATCATCGCAGCGCTGCTGTGCGACACCACCGATACCGCCACCGGGCGCGGCGAGCCCTCCACCCAGACCGAGGCCTTCAACGTCGCTGCCGTCACCCCCGAACTGATGGATGCGTGGGTACGCATGCTGCGCCTGATGGAACGCCCCGGTGAGATTCCTGCGCTGGCCCCGGCCTACGAGCGCGAGATCCTGTACCGCGTGCTGCAGGGACCACACGGATGCATGCTGCGGCAGTTGGCCACGCCGGATTCGGCGCTGGCGCGTATCAGCAGCGCAATCCAGCGCATCCGCAGTGACTATGCCAAACCGCTTCGCATCGCCGCCTTGGCCGAACAGGTGGCAATGAGCGAGTCGGCCTTCCACCGCCACTTCAAGTCCGCCACCGCACTTAGCCCGCTTCAGTACCAGAAGCAGCTGCGCCTGCTGCAGGCCCGCCAGATTCTGGCGACGCGGGGAACAAGCGTTACGGCAGCCGCGCTCGATGTCGGCTATGAGAGTCCCACCCAGTTCACCCGCGAATACGCGCGTGCCTTCGGTTTACCACCCTCGCAGGATGCGGCGCGCATGTTCGCAAGCCGACGTGGGTAAGTGGCACGGGATTGCTGCCTTCCATGAATCAGCGCCAGGCAGAGTTTCGTTCTACGCTCTACTTGTACTTTTTGAAATCAACAACACGGAGGCTTTCCTTGGATATCTTGTACTCGCCTCCCCCACCGTAGATAGTCTCACCGTCAATCAGCAAAGGATCGATCGTAACGATATAGAGATCGGGGGTTTGACGCAGGGTGAGCTGATAGTTTTCCATCCGAGAGAGGAACGCGCCCAGCTTTGTAGTCTTATCGTCGCAAGACTGCAGTTCTTTGGAAAAATGCGCGTATGCAATTCTCCCCGCTTCGATCAAAGGGTAGTCAACTTGGCTTTCTCTTGCGGAAGCAGTTGGCATTCCGGTGGTAGCAGTGAGAAGGCCTATCATCAGGATGTTCCAAAGGCGCATCACCATGATGTTAACTCCACGATTGACAGCCACATGCGTCGCTGTTGTTGGGGCTGGGATTTGGTAGAACATTGATCTGACCTGTTGCGGGCGCGCACTTCTTGAGCGCGCCAAGTAACCAGTGAAGCCTGGTAGTGCCAAAGAGCTCTCGGACGTCATCGCGCGAATGTCTTGACCTCAGAATGTCTCATTGTTGAAACCCGGATCGTTTGCGCCGTGAGCATGGTATATCCCGACTGTGTTCCAGTGAAGCGGGCTGGGCTTGAATGAATCGTTGGGCCGAACCCTACTCGAACACGGTCAACAGATCCTTGTCTTCATGATGCCGTTCCCACGTGGAGAGCCAGCAGAAGCTCACCCCGCTGCGCATGGCAACCGCTTGGAACGCGGCGAGTTCTTCCTTCGTGACCGGGTACTCGACCGGATCAAAGTGCAGAAGCGCCCACGGCCTGAGGAATGAGAATCCGGACCTGAGTTCCGAGAAGATTGCCTTGAACTGAAGCCGGATGGTGGAGAAATCCCTGATCGAACCCGCGCGATTACCAAGGGCATGGCACTGCCGACGAATTGTTCTATCTCCACCAACAACGCGAGCGATGAGGTGGTCTTGGTGCACCTGCACGTAGATCAATTGACGGCGAAAAAATTTCATCCCTGCCTGACTCCGTAATCAATCCGAGCCGCGAAGCCCACGTGCTGCCAGCCGGTGTTCCGATTCACTAATCCCAGAGCTTGCACGGGCCGACTCAACCGTCGGCCACTGCATAGCTGCGGCGCCTTCGCCCGAGGATACCTATTTCGCCAGGAGCGCACACTGCGAGCCACGATCCAAGCGGCAAATCCTTCGAAGGCTGCAAATAACACCGGGAAGCCGCTCGACCGCTGCCATGGCTCGGCCCTCAGTCCGCTGACACATGCTCCGCCGCAAACGCGCCGTACGTACGCAACGGCCGCCCCAGCAACTGCATCAGCCGCTCCACGTCACCCGCGCCCGGCAGCATGCCGTCGCTGATGAAGCGTTCGGCCATCTGCCGCATGTCGTACGCCATCCACGCCGGCATGAACTGGCGCAGGTTCTGTTCGAAGGCGGACGTGTCATCGCCGCCGTAGGCGATCGGGCGGTTCAGCGCCTTGCTCCAGATGGCGGCCACCTGTTCGCCGGTGAGTGCTTCCGGGCCCACGAGGTTGAGGCGGGTCAACGCGCTGTTGTCCGGCGCCTGTTCGCGGTTGAGCAGTTCGAGGGCGGCAATCTCGCCGATGTCGCGGGTGTCGATCATCGCCAGCCCCTTGCTGCCGATCGGCATGGGGTACACGCCGTGGCCCTGCACCACGTCTTTGACGGTGAGATCGTTGTCGATGAAGTACGCCGGGCGCAGGATCGTGGCGCTGAAGCCCATCTGTTCGATCATGCGCTCCACGCCGAACTTGCCGGCGAAGTGCGGCACGTTGACATAGCGGTCGCTGTGGATCACCGAGAGGTACACCACGCGCTTCACCCCGGCCTCGCGGGCCACGTTGAGGGTGATGAGCGCCTGGGTGAATTCGTCGGCGACCACGGCATTGAGCAGGAACAGCGTGGAGACGCCCTGGAAGGCGTGGCGGAGAGCGTCCACATCCAGCAGGTCGCCCTGCACCAGCTCCACGGTTGCGGGCAGGTTGGCGGTGGCGGGGCTGCGGACCAGTGCGCGAACATTCGCGCCGCGCTGGGTGAGGTGCTGGACGACCTGACGGCCGATGGTGCCAGTGGCGCCGGTAACAAGAATGCTCATGGGGTACTCCGGGTGGGTGGTGAGGCCTCATGGTTGTTGATCCGCGTGCGGGCCGATAGCCCATATACTTGGACCACCCGTCTCGCTGGTGGAACACATGGACCTGCTGGCCCTGGCCGACTTCAACCTGGTGGCGCGCCACGGCGGCTTTGGCCGTGCAGCGCGCGCGGCCGACCGCCCCAAGGCGACGCTGTCGCGGCGCGTGGGTGAGCTGGAGGCCAGCCTGGGGGTGCGGCTGTTCGAGCGCGGCTCGCACACGCTGAAGCTCACCGAGGAAGGCCGAGCGCTGTTCGAGCGCACGGAGACGCTGCTTACCGAGCTGGATGAGGCGGCCACGTCCATTGCCTCGGGCGGCGACACACCCCGTGGCCGGCTGCGCGTGAGCGCACCGATGCTGTTCTCGCAGATGGCGCTGGGCAGGATCGCCGCCGAGTTCGTGAAGCGCTACCCGCAGGTGCGGCTCGATGTCACCACCGAAGACCGCGCCGTGGATATGGTGGAAGAAGGCTATGACCTGGTGATACGGGTCAATCCGGATCCGGATGAGCGGCTGGTGGGGCGGGTGCTGATCCGGGACCGGCTGGTGGCGGTGGCGCCCCCGGACCTGCCCCTGCCCGCGATGGGCGCGACGGCACCCGCCGTGTTCCGGCCGACCAGCGATGCCACCGGTTGGGACCTGGTGACGCCGCGTGGCGAGATGCGGATCGCGGTGCAACCGGTGCTGCGCCTGGGCGCATTGACCATGGTGCGCGATGCCGTACGCGCAGGCACCGGCGCGGCGATGCTGCCCTTCTCGCTGGTTGCCGACGATCTCAGGGAGGGCGCATTGGTGCTGTGGGGACATGCGAAGGCCCCGCCCATCGAGATATGGGCGTTGTACCCGTCGCGGCGCCTGCTCAGCTCACGGGTGTCGGCGCTGCTGGACCTGCTCAAGGAATCCTTCCCGGAGGGTCAGGCGGAGGAGCTGGCCGCCTTCGCCCATAAGCCTGTCACTCCAAGCCCTCGCCCCAAATTTCAAACGACCGATTGAAACGCGCGTAACTTCGCCGAACTGGACACCATCCACCGGTTCCGCCAGACTTCGCCCTTTCCCGCTCCGTGGTCCCCATGGCGAAACTGCTGGTCCTGCATGGCCCCAACCTCAACCTGCTCGGTACGCGCGAGCCGGGGGTGTATGGGCACACCACGCTGGCGCAGATCGACCAGGCCCTGCTGGCCCAGGCGCAGGGCGCCGGGCACGCGGTGGAAAGCCTGCAGTCCAACGCCGAGCATGTGCTGGTGGACCGGGTGCAGGCCGCCCGTACCGACGGTACCACCTTCATCCTGATCAACCCGGCCGCATTCACCCATACCTCGGTGGCCCTGCGCGATGCGCTGGCCGCGGTGGAGGTGCCGTTCATCGAAATCCACCTCTCGAACCCGCACGCGCGCGAGCCGTTCCGCCAGCACAGCTATTTCAGCGACAAGGCCGTGGGCGTGATCTGCGGCTTCGGCGCGGACAGCTACCGCTACGCGATGGACGCAGCGCTGGCGCGGTTGGCAACTGCCTGAACCCTATTGACCCGAGCGCTACGCGCTTCCCACCACACTGACATCAAAACCCAGAGGCCCCTATGGATCTCCGCAAAATCAAGAAGCTGATCGACCTGCTTGAAGAGTCGAACCTTGCCGAAATCGAAATCAAGGAAGGCGAAGAGTCCGTGCGCCTGTCGCGCGCCCCGGTGTCGGGCTACGGCATGATGCAGGCCCCGCAGATGATGATGGCCCCGGCACCGGCCCCCGCCGCCGCCGCCGCCGCACCGGCGATGCCGATGCAGTCGCCGACCGAAGCCTCCACCGGTGGCACCGCCAAGCCGGGCCCGGTACTGCCGGAAGGCCACGTGCTGCGCTCGCCGATGGTGGGCACCTTCTACACCTCGTCCGCGCCGGACAAGCCGGCCTTCGTGTCGGTGGGCCAGCAGGTCAAGGCCGGTGAAACGCTGGCGATCATCGAAGCGATGAAGATGTTCAACCCGATCGAAGCCGATGCTTCCGGCACCATCGTGGCCATCCTGGGTGAAAACGGCCAGCCGGTCGAATTCGACCAGCCGCTGTTCGTGATCGGCTAAGGATCCGTCCATGCTCGACAAAGTCGTTATTGCCAACCGAGGGGAGATCGCGCTGCGCATTCTGCGCGCGTGCCACACCCTGGGCATCCGCACGGTGGCCGTGCATTCCACGGTCGACCGCAACCTCAAGCACGTGGCCATGGCCGACGAGTCGGTCTGCATTGGTCCGGCACCGTCGCCGGAAAGCTACCTCAACATTCCGGCGCTGATCGCAGCGGCGGAAGTCACCGATGCCCAGGCCATCCACCCGGGCTACGGCTTCCTGTCGGAGAACGCCGACTTCGCCGAGCGCGTGGAAGAGTCCGGTTTCATCTTCATCGGCCCGAAGGCGGACACCATCCGCATGATGGGCGACAAGGTGGAAGCGATCCGCGCGATGAAGGCCGCCGGCGTGCCGTGCGTGCCCGGCTCGGGCGGTCCGCTGGGCGAAGACATCGTGGCCAACACCAAGATCGCCCGTGAGATCGGCTACCCGGTCATCATCAAGGCGGCCGGCGGTGGCGGTGGTCGCGGCATGCGCGTGGTGCATGCCGAGGCGTCGCTGAAGACCTCCATCGAAACCACCAAGAGCGAGGCCAAGGCCGCGTTCGGCAATGGTGAGGTGTACATGGAGAAGTTCCTGGAGAATCCGCGCCACGTGGAGATCCAGGTGCTGGCCGACGGCCAGGGCAACGCCATTCACCTGGGTGAGCGCGACTGCTCCATGCAGCGCCGCCACCAGAAGGTGGTGGAAGAAGCACCGGCACCGGGCATCAGCGCCGAACAGCGCGAGCAGATCGGCAAGGTATGCACCGAGGCGTGCGTGCGCATCGGCTACCGCGGCGCAGGTACGTTCGAGTTCCTCTACGAGGACGGCCACTTCTACTTCATCGAAATGAACACCCGTATCCAGGTGGAGCATCCGGTGACCGAGATGGTGACCGGCATCGATCTGGTGGTGGAGCAGCTGAAGATTGCCGCGGGCCAGAAGCTGTCGATCAAGCAGAGCGACATCGTGCTGAACGGCCACGCGATCGAATGCCGCATCAACGCCGAAGACGCTGAAACCTTCGTGCCGAGCCCGGGCCAGATCACCGCCTTCCATCCGCCGGGTGGTCCCGGCGTGCGCGTGGATACCCACATCTATGCGGGTTACCGCGTGCCGCCGAACTACGACTCGATGATCGGCAAGCTGATCGTGCACGGTCCGGACCGCGAAACGGCCATTGCGCGCATGCGCGTGGCGCTGAGCGAGATGGTGGTGGACGGCATCAAGACCAACGTGGCGCTGCAGCAGCGCATCATGCGTGACAAGGGCTTCCAGGCCGGTGGGCAGAACATCCACTACCTCGAAAAGCGCCTGGCCGAGCGCAAGACCAAGTCGATCGCGTTGACCTGATCCACCCGGCAGCCATGCATGGCTGCCCTGCCCCATCTGGACGCCCGGTGCTTTGCGCCGGGCGTTCTGGTGTGTGGCCAGCGCTCATGACAGATCGAGAATGTGCGCGCCGGCCTGCCCGAACGCCTGGCGCACCGAGCCGACCTCCTCCAGCTCCAGCTCGCCTCCGCCCACGCGCACGACCTTGAACACCCGACCGAGGTCGATCAGCACTTCCGCCTCGTCCTGCACGGTAAACAGGCCGATCGGGTGCGCGCCGCGGGTCATGCGCAGCGTCACCAGCAGCGGCACGTGGCCGGCGGGTACGGCGCGTGCGTCCAGCTGCCGCACGGCGACGTCGCGCTCGCCTGACGCGCGCACGAACGTATGGAAGTACACGGTGTGCCCGGCGCTGAGGCCCTCCAGCGCGTCGGCCTGCACCATCGCGCCCCGGTATACCGCTCCGGCATGCGGTGCTATCTGGGCCAGTCCGCTGCGGATGTCCTGGGTCTGCTGCACGAACGCCTGGCGCTGCCAGGGGTACGTTGCACCGTGGCGATGGAAGTCGTCCAGTGCCGGGTGCTCCGCAGTGGCATACCCCAGGATCGCGCGATGCTCGGCCTGGGTAAGGTGCACATTCGGCGCATTGCGCACCGCCTGTTCGTAGACCTGTGCACCGTCGAGACTGCTGAAACCGCGGAAGCGTACGTTGAATTCAGCCTGGGTCATGAACTGCGGACCGTGGGTGGCCGGCGACTCGGCGACGTCGACCAGGCGCTCGCCGCCCAAGGGACGTGCCAGGCGCACACCGGCAATGTGGGAGACGCGGGGCACGTGCACGGCCAGGCGCTCGCAGGTGCCAAGCCGGTACGGTCTGACGCGGAAGTAGCGGTCCTGGAAGCGCAGGAACGGTTTGCGCTGGCCCTCATGCACGCGCACATACCACCCTGGTCTTTCGGGATCGGGGTGGATGCCGCGCCGCAGCGCCTGTGCCGAGGAAAGTCCTTGCCCATGATGCGCCTGGAGCAGTGATTCAAGCTCGCTGGAGTACACGGATGCCGGCACCGCACAGGCAGCACCGGGGGCTCGCCGGCAACGCAGGCTGCGCGCTTCGGCCGTTTCGTCATGGACCTCTTCGGTCGTCTCCCGGCGTCGCGGCCAATAGAGGCCATCCTGGGCCTCAAGTGCGGTACCTGCCACCGTGAGGCCTGGGCCATGCAGATCCTGCACGGCGTGGAAACGTCCGGCCGACGCCAATGCAAGGCCCGTTTCACCGGTCGCCGGATCGCGGTAGCGCAGCAGGCCGCGTGCGTCGTGCAGGTCGGACTGGATCCACGCAGGGTCCAGCGCCGGTCCTTCGCCGACAGCCTGTGCCGCGCGGCTGGAGAGGCGGATCTCACCCGGTGTGCCGGCACCCCACAGGCCGCCCCCGGATGCCTCCGGCTTGAGGCCACCCTGCGCCATCAGCATCTCCTCGAGAAGGCCTTCGTCCAAGGGCTTGTCCTCAAGCGCATTGCCCAACGCGTCCAACGCGGCTGCGCCCTCATGCAACGCGACGGGGACTTCCGGCCCGAACAAGTCGATCTCCAGCTGCGTGAACGCCATGTCGACCAGTTGCAGCGCGATCTGCTCACCGCGGCTTTCCGGTGGCGGGCAACGACGGTCGGTGAGTTCGTAGTACGCGTTGCGGCCCGCTTCATAGGCGGTCTCCGCCGGTGCCCGGGCCCATTGGGCGACGTCGTGCAACACCACCGGCCACGTCAGCGGCGGCGTTGGCGGGCACGGAACGGTGGCCACAGTGTCGTTCGCCGCCGCAGGCACCGTGCGGGTCATGCGGCGTGGCGTGGCGGCGGCAGTGGTAGTGGTGGCGACATTGGTGGCGACATTGGTCACCAGCAACAGCACCACGAACAGCTGCGCCTTTGTTGCCGTCGCGCCCGTGCCGCGTGCAACGCACCGCCCTTTATTGCTGTCCAGCCGGAAGGTGCCGCAGGTCCGGCGTATCTGTTCGGGGCATTTGGGCAAGACAGGCTCCTGGTGAGTCGCCCATGAAAGGCGCACACCGCGTACCTGTCCAGTTGATGGTTGCAATGGCGCAGAACGCAACGGCTGCGCCGGTGCGAGCTGCGCCGGTTACGTCAGAAGCACGACAACGACACCACGTGCCCGGCGCCGCAGCGCCAGGCAGGCGCTTCAGCGCGGGGCATCGGCAGCGGTCACCTGCGTGTTCTTGATCGGGGCCACGCCAAGCGACGAGGTCGGGTCCACGATGACCATGGTCTCGGTCGAACCGTCCGGCCACACCACCTGGAAGGTGCTGCCGGCCGGCAGCGCGGCGAACGGCATGCCGCTCTGCGCGCGGTACACCGCGGCCACCTGGCTGGCACCGGCGCGACGCACGTCTTCCTGCGCCTTTACCGAGGTCAACTGCACCTTGGACAACTGCCGGTAACGGTCGTCGTAGGTATCGATCATGACCAGACCCACCGCACCGGCCGAGTACGCCACGAACAGCGCTACCCAGAACCAGAACTTGGCGCCATGCAGGAATCGACGGTAATTCATCGCCCGTTGCTCCGCTTGATCAACTGTTCCACCAACGTCTTCATTTTCCCCGCACCTTGCCGCGATACCGCAGCGTCATACACGAAAGTGGCAAAGTCCTGCCCACCGTCCTGCGAACAGATCCCTCCGTTCGCGCAGAAATTGTTCATCAACACACTGTCGGCGCCGCACGCCATGCCCAGCTCGCAGGCGGCCAGCCGCCACGCGAGCTCGCTGAACTGGTCGCCGGCAACCATGCCTTCCATCGCCTGGTCACCGCTGGCACGTTGACCCATGGCGGTGGACAGGGCCATGAAGGCCTCCGGATCACGCGAATCCATGACCCGTTCAACCAGCCCACGCCGGTAGTCGGGGCTGTCCTGCAAGGGCTGGCCATCGGCCAGCAATGCCGCTTCGGCCGCCAGGTTGCCGGCCTTGGCCGCCAGCAGGCGCTGGGTCAGGATCAGCTGCCGGCCCAGCCCATCGCTGGCCACGAAGCCACTGCAGCGCCGGGCCACGCGCTCGCGCGCCTGCACCATCGGCGAGGAGGCACTCATGCCCAGGCCGGTCAGCACGTTGTTGTCGAGCTGGTAGCCGCCTGGATCCATCGCGTAGATGGCGCAGTAGTCGTAGACACGGCTGACCATCCAACCCGCTTCGGCATTGCCGTTGGCCGCCTGCAGGCGCAGCCGCTGCGCGTACGCGAACAGGTCGCTGTCGCCTTCGATGTCGGCGCGGAGGTCAAGCGGCAGCCCCGAAGGCACGGCCGTGCCGGGCTCGCGCGCGAGCAGCTGGCGGGCCAGTTGCTGCGGCTGCGGCGGCGCTGCGGCAAGGGTGCCCATCGGCACCTCGTTCATCGTCGCCGCCGGATGCTCCACCTGCAGCGCGCGGCCACCGGCGCGGTAGCCCACCACCCCCAGCAACGCCAGGGCCGGTACCACCAGCAGCCAGGTTTTGACGGTAGGCACGAGCGCCATGCGCAGGACCGGAAAGGAAGGAGGGACAACAGGTGGGGCGCAGTTTATCAATGCCGGCCGCCCCTGTCTGAACAAGCGGCCGCCTGAATTCTCAACCAGCGGCGAGACCGGTGCAGCCGCGCGGCGCCACAATGGTCTAGCATTCACGTTTTTCCGCAGGTTCTTTCCGCCCATGCCGTTCCTGGAACTCACCCTCCACTGCACCGAAGCCACCCAGCCCCGCTACGAGAATGCGCTGGACGACGTCGGCGCGCTGGCGGTGACCCTGCTCGACGCCGATGCCGATACCAGCAACGAGCGCGCCATTCTGGAGCCCGGCGTGGGCGAGACCCCGCTGTGGAATGATCTGGTGCTCTCGGCGCTGTTCCCGGCCGACACCAATGCGCTGGCCCTGCTGGCGGCGCTGGAAGCCTTCGACCCCGGCCTGGAATGGAGCAACGCGAGCTTCCGCACCGTGCAGGACGAGGACTGGGAGCGCGCGTGGCTGGACCAGTTCCAGCCGATGTCGTTCGGCGAACGCACCTGGATCGTGCCGTGGAACCATGAACTGCCGGAGGCGGCGCAGGCCGCCAACGCGGCGGTGGTGCGCCTTGATCCGGGCCTGGCCTTCGGCTCGGGCACGCACCCCACCACCGCGCTGTGCCTGCGCTGGCTGGATGGCCTGTCCGCCGAAGGGCTGCTGGTCGAGCAGACCGTGCTCGATTTCGGCTGCGGCTCGGGCATCCTTGCCCTGGCTGCGGTGAAGCTGGGCGCGGCCGGTGCGGTGGGCGTGGACAATGACCCGCAGGCGCTGATCGCCACCGGCGACAACGCCGAACGCAACGGACTGCAGGACCGCGTGCAGGTCTACCTGCCGGCCGACGAACCGCAGGCCACCTACCCGGTGGTGGTGGCCAACATCCTGGCGTCGGCACTGGACGCGCTGGCCGAGGTGCTTGCCGCGCGCGTGGCGCCAGGTGGCCGCATCGCCTTGTCGGGCATTCTGCACGGACAGGAAGACGAATTGCTGGTGCGCTACGCGCCCTGGTTCGAACAGCTTGAGGTTGCCCGCGACGACGACTGGATGCGCATCACCGGCGTCCGTCGTGCTTGAATGGCGTGACCCTCGCCCGAGCGTGACGCGATGACCGAGCCGACCCCGCCACCCCGCCGCCCGCTGGCCACCTTCCTGCGCGCCTCGACCGAGGACACGCCGGCGGTGGACGATGCGCATGCATTGCCGGCGTCGGAGACGGCGGCGCGACCGGATGACGCAGGCGACGCGTTGGCAGATGTACGCGTCACTGAACCGGACGCGGCGACCGAGGCCGTGGACGCGGCCGTGACCGGGGACGCACACGTTGAAGTAAATGACGCACCGGCGCCCGTGGATGCCGTCGACCGCGACCGCGACACTCCCACGACAGCAGACGAGCCGGCCGCAACGCCTGCCCCCAGCTTCCTGCGCCTGCCGGGCGCGCGGCTGCATACCCCGCGCTGGCAGTGGGGACTGGTGGGCGGGCTGGTGGTGCTGTTGTCCCTGCAGATCGCCGTGGCCGACCGCGCCCGCCTGGCCGCCGACGCGGGCAGCCGGCCGTGGATTGCCGGGCTGTGCGGCGTCCTGCGCTGCAGCCTGCCGGCCTGGCAGGAACCCACCGCCTTCAGCATGATCAGCCGCGACGTGCGGCCGGTCCCCGGGCAACCCGGGGCGCTGCAGGTGCAGGCCAGCTTCCGCAACGATGCGCGCTGGGCACAATCCTGGCCGTCGCTGCGCCTGTCGCTGTCCGACGCCGATGGCCGCGTGATCGGCACCAGTGTGTTCGCGCCGCGCGACTATCTGGACCCGGCTGCCGATGCCGCAGCCCTGCTGGAACCGGGCCAGAGCACGCAGATCGCGTTCCGTGTCCGCGAGCCTGCCGCGTCCACCGTCGCATTCACCTTCGACTTCCTGTAACCCGGCGTCCTGTCGACGAGCGTGGCGGTCCGGCGACCCACGCGCTAGACTGGCCCCCTTCCAATTTTCAGCCAGGGCTGTGGTCCGCCCTGGCTTCCGCACCGGGAACCTCCTTGAACGCTGTCCTTTCTCGTCCTGACAATAGTCGTGGCGCGCCCAAGCCACCGCTGCGCGAACACGTGGCCCAGTCGGTCCGGCGCTACCTGCGGGACCTGGATGGATGCGATGCCGACGACGTGTACGAGATCGTCCTGCGCGAGATGGAAATTCCGCTGTTCGTGGAAGTGCTCAACCATTGCGAAGGCAACCAGAGCCGCGCCGCGGCGATGCTGGGCATCCACCGCGCCACGCTGCGCAAGAAGCTGAAAGAGTACGGCATCGCTACCTAGCGTAACGGCATTGCATCGACCAACGGTCGATGCCTACCCCCAGAAATACCGGACCAGGTGGAAGAATACCGGTGCGGCGAAACACACCGAATCCAACCGGTCGAGCATGCCGCCATGGCCCTCGATCATGTGGCCCCAATCCTTGATGCCGCGATCGCGCTTGATTGCCGACATCACCAGGCCACCCCAGAATCCCATCAGATTGATCGCCAGCGACATGCCGAACGCCTGCCACGGCGTGAACGGCGTCAGCCACCACAGCGCCGCGCCCAGCGCGCTGGCCGACAGCACCCCGCCGACGAACCCTTCCACCGTTTTCGACGGCGACAGCTTCGGCGCGATCAGGTGGCGACCCAGCAGCTTGCCCCAGATGTACTGCAGCACGTCCGAGGACTGCACCACGATCACCAGGAAGGCGAACAGCAGCAGGTTGCGCGCCGGCTCCACGCCGTCCAGCCGCAGGTTCAGCAGCGCGGGCACGTGCGAGATGCAGAACACGCAGATCATCAGCCCCCACTGCACCTTGGACGTGCGCTCCAGGTAGTCGGTGGTGTCACCGCCGATGGTGGCCAGGATGGGCAGGAACAGGAACGCGTACACCGGGATCAGCAGGGTGTACATGCCGTACCAGTCGGTCCACACCAGCCAGTACTGCCAGGGCAGCACGATGTAGAACGCCGCCAGCAGCGCGTAATAATCGCCGGCGCGGGTCGGGGTCAGGGTGATGAATTCGCGCAGCGCGAACAACGATACGCCGGCAAACAGGATGATGACGCCGGTACGACCGAAGAAGAACGCCACGGCCACCACGGCGGCCATCACCCACCACGCGCGGATGCGCGACACCAGGTTGGCCAGCACGCTGCTGGGCGCATGCCGCGAACGCCAGCGCAGTGTCTCGGCGATGACCGTGGCCACCACCAGCACGCCGGCGATGCAGGCAAACAGCAGCCGCGTCTGCGCATGCGTGGACAGTCCCGCGACCTGCGTGGCCACGCCCTGCAGCGCGTTCATGCGCGCCCCCGGCGCGGCTGCGGATCCAGCGCCAGCAGCGCGTCGCGCGCGCGTTCGAGGAAGTGCTGCTTGTCTTCATCGGCCTTGAGCCGCAGCGGCTCACCGAAGGTGGTGGTGCACAGCAGCGGCAACGGCAACCAGCGGCCCTTGGGCATGACCCGCTTGAGGTTGTCGATCCACACCGGCACGAACTCCAGTTCCGGGCGTTGCCGCGCCAGGTGGTAGATGCCGCTCTTGAACGGCAGCACGCCTTCGTCGGTATTGCGGGTGCCTTCGGGGAACAGGATCAGCGAATTGCCTTCGTCCACGGCCTGGCACAGGCATGCGATCGGATCCTGCTGGCGGGCGCTGGCGTCGCGTTCGATCAGCACGCCGTTGAACACCGCGTGGATGAGATACCGGCGCAGCCCGTCGCGCTGCCAGTAGTCGGCCGCGGCCACCGGCCGCACCTGCCTGCGCAGGCCCGCAGGCAAGGACGACCAGATCAGCACGAAGTCGCCGTGGCTGGCATGGTTGCCGTAATAGACGCGGTGCTCGCTGGACGGGGCGCAGCCCTGCCACAGCGCGCGGGCGCCGGTGAGGGTACGGATTGCACCGCTGCAGCCGCGTGCCACCAGATCAGCCAGCATGAACGTGTCTCCTGTCCTGCCTCATGCCTGCCACCGCAACCACAAGGCCAACCCAAGCAGCAGCGCCTGCACAAGCAGCGCCAGCAGCTGGCTGCGCAGCAACGCGCGCATGCCCCGCCAGCACGCCGGCCAGTCGCGGCAGGTGGCACCGGCAGGCCGCAGCGACAGCGCGTCCAGCGCGGCGTCGATCGGTGCCGGCGAGGGATCGCTCTGGGTGGCCGCGAAGGCCTCCAGCAGCGCCTGGTCGAAGCCCACCCGCACCGCGAAATACGCCTGCACGCTGCCGGCCAGCAGCGACAGCGCCGCCAGCAGCACGGACACCGCCGTCATCGGCGGCAGGCACAGCAGCGCCAGTGCGGTGGCACCCAGCACTGCCGACACTACCGACGCCACCCTGCCCTGGCGCAACAGCGCCGCCATGATGCGAACCTGCAACATCCCGCTCATGCGTTCACCTTGAACGGGCCGTTGGCGGCCTGCAGCTGCACCGCCTGCTCGATGGCGCGGCGATGCCGCGCCTTCAACACCACCCAGGGGCAGTCCTGCGCCAGCAGCGTGATCGCTTCATCTGCGCTGCCGGCATGCCCGCTGCGGCACAGCCAGGTGGCCACCGCCGCGGCACTGCGCGAATAGCCCAGCGCGCAGCACACCAGCACCGCACCCCGGCGGTGCCCGTGGGCGATGGCGTCGGCGGCCTGGCGCAGTGATTCCGGGGTGGGCGTGGCCAGGTCCAGCATCGCCACGTGGCGGTAGTGGCGCGCGCGGCCGCGGAACGGCAGCTCGGCGCAGACATCCACCACGGTGGGCATCTGCAGGGGTGCACCTGCGTCGGGCATGCGCCCCAGCCACACCCCGTCGATCACCAGCTGCGGCTGCGGCGCGCGCCGCGTCCACCAGCGCGAGTTGGCCCACGCGGCCCACAGATACGGGGCCAGCAGCCAGCTGGCGGCCATGCTCAGGCGGCCATCTTCCTGCTTCTGGAATACCGCCGTGCCCAGGCCGGCGTAGGCCAGCGCGACCAGCAGCAGCGAAAGCGCCGGCCAGGCCAGCCACAACGCCCAACCGCCGAACACCACGGCAACGGCCGCGCAGCCCGCGCTGCCCAGCGCGTACAGCAGTGCCAGCCGCCAGCGCGTGGGCTCGCGCGCCCAGTGCCACTGCGGCAGGGGCGAAGACCCCTGTGCCGGCCACAGCCACACGCACAACCAGCCCACGGCCACACCGGTGGGAACATCGATGAAGTGATGCTGCCAGGTGGTGAGCACCGACAGCCCGATCAATGCGAACCAGACGTGCAGCGCGGTACGCCACATGCCGTGCAGGTGCTGCTGGTAACGCACCCACAGCACCACCAGCAGCACGATGTGCAGCGATGGGGCCTGGTTGAACGGCTTGTCGAAGCCGAGCAGCACATCGAACAGCCAGCCGAACACGCCGCCGGTTTCCGGCCGCTCCAGGCTGAAGCGCAGCGGCCACAGCAGGAAGCAGCCCACCGACAGCAGCTGCGCACTCAACAGCCGGCGCGCATGCATGTCCAGCTCGGCGCGGTGGGCGCAGATGAAGAACGAAGCCACGTAGAACAGGTCGATGGACCAGTACGGCACGATGGTCCACGCCTGGAAGGGGATCTTCGCCTCCCAGCCGAACACGATCGAGGGCACGAACGGCAGCCGTGCGGCCAGTGCATTGGCCATGCCGTAGCTGAGGAAGAAGAACGGCCCCAGCAGCGCCAGCCACAGCAGCGCGCGCCGCCACGGACGGCCCAGCTCAGTCATGCCGCACCCGGCGTGCCAGCGACACGGTGAAGATGCCGAAGCGATCGATACGCTGGGTCACCTTCTCGAAGCCGGCCAGCCGCACCAGTTCATCCATCTCCTGCTGGGTACGGCGCCGCATCACCCACGCCGCGCCTTCGCGATGGCTGGTCAGCGCGCGGGCGATGAACTCCAGCTGCGGGTGCCACGGCTGCCCGGTGTACACCAGGTAGCCGCCGTCGCGCATGGCGGCGGCAATGCCCTGCAGCGAGCGCGATACGGCATCGTTGTCGGCGAACAATTCGTACAGGCCCGATACGATCGACAGCGTGGGCGCCACCGGCAACGCGGCCAGGGCATCGGCGTCGAACGCATCGCCCTGTTCGAAGGTGGCGATGTCGGCCGCGCCGAACGCGTTGATCAGGGCGCGACCCTGCACCACGTTGATCTCGCTGAAATCACGCAGCTGGATCGATTCGGCGCGCTGCTCGCCCTGCGCAAGCGCGTCCAGCGCATAACGCCCGTGCCCGGCCGCCACGTCGAGTACGCGCACCGCACGGCCTTCGCCATGCAGGTGCAGTGCCGCCAGCTGCAGCAGCTCGCGCACATGGCTGCGGCGTATGCGGATGCCACGCCAGCCGATCGCATCGAGATAGTTGCGATCCACCATGCGCCCGAGCGGACCACGCCCGCGTGCTTCATCACGGTAGATGTAATCCAGCGTGCTGCCGGAATCGAAACCGGTACTCAAGCCCAGCGCGATGCCCTCGGAGAGCGTGCCGCCGAAGCGCAGCCCGGCGCGGGTGAAGCGCCAGTACAGGTCCTGCAGGCTGTTGCGCTGCGGGGGCCAGGCCAGTACGTCGGCCTCGTTGAAGGTGGGGCCCTGGCGGTGTGCGTCGCGCAGGCTGGGCCGCACCAGCGGCGCGGCGAAGCGGGCGCTGATGAAACGGCGTACGGCGGCGATGGCCGGCGCGCGGTCGCGCTCGCCCAAGGTGTCGTGGAAGAAGCCGGGCAGCAGGTGGCGTTCCTTCAGCGGCGACGACAGGCGCTCGTAGAAGCGGTCCTGCGGCGCGCGGTGCACCACGAAGTCGGCACCGGACACCAGCAGCTGGGTGGGCACGGTGATGGCTTGCGCATCCCCCACCACACGCGCCGCCGCTTCGTACAACCCCAGCAGCACGCGTACCGAGATGGGCCGGGTGATCAGCGGGTCAGTGCGGTAGCTTGCGACGCGTTCGGGGTCATGCGTCAGCCACTGCGGCTTGACGTAGCTGTTGACGAAGAAGTTGCCGCGCAGTTTCTGCATCAGCTTCAGGCCGGGCACCGCAAGCGGCACATACAGCTTCACCTTGAACGCCGGCGAGGCCAGTACCAGCGCGCGCAATGGCGGCGCATAGTCGTGCACCCACGTCGCCGCCACCACTGCACCCACGCTCTGCGCGACGATGGCGATGTCCTGCACGGCAATGCCATGCTGCTGGCCGATATGCGCGATGAAGCTGTCCAGGTCGCGCACCAGCGCCTCGAACCCGGGTGCATCGCCGCGTTCGCCCGGCGACTGGCCATTGCCGCGCGCATCCCAGGCGAACATCGCGGCATCGGGCAGGTCGAGTTCGTCGACCAGGTGCGCCACGCGGCCGGAATGTTCGTGGCCACGGTGCAGCAGCACTACCGCCCGCCGGGAGGTGCCCGGGGTGGGTGCAGGCCAATGGCGGTAGAACAGCGGTTGTCCGTCGAAACCATGAAACTGCAGGTGTTCCTGTCCGCGCATGCATCACTCCGTTGTGCATCCGGCGGGGCAAGCCAGGTCAGCCGGCCTCCGCCAATCCATTCCGTACCCGCCGCCAGGCGGTCAGCACGCACAGTGCCGCTGCGGCGCATGCCACCCCGGTCACCACGCTGCCACCGATCCAGCCCGGCGCGAGTACCACCCCCAACACGCCAATCACGAAGGCGCGATCGCTCTTGCCCATCGGACCGTCGTAGCGCCGGGTCGCTCCCACCATCAACCCCAGGACGCCAGCGTACTCGCAAACGGCGGCCAACCACGCCAGCGCCCACAACGCGGCCGGGTTGACCCCGGGCACGCTGAGCAGGCTGAGGTACAGCGCGGCGTCGGCGAACAGGTCGCACAATTCATTGAGATACGCGCCCAGCCTGGACTGCTGGCCGAACTCGCGTGCCAGCATGCCGTCCACGGCGTTGAGCGCCATGCGCAGCAACATCCAGCCCGGCAGCGCCAGGTACCACAGCGGCTGCGCCGGGGCCCAGACGTAGACCGCGGCGGCGACCGCCAGCGATACCACGGCAGCCGCCACGGTCACGGTGTTGGCGGTGATCCCCATCCGGTACAGGCCGCGTACGACCGGCCGCAGCAGGTCCTGGAAACGCCCCTTCAATGCATAGATCGACATGCCGCACTGTCCTTCTGATCGTCGTTGGTCCAGCCAGCCCTGCCGTTGCAGGGCATCGCACCCGGGCGCTTCGCGCTCACCCGGCCGCCATCAGTTGCCGCCAGAGCTGCACGAAGCGATCGGAGTACCAGTAGCCTTCGGTGCGCATCAAGTGCGTGGGCAGTTCGTCGGCCAGCCGGTAGCGGCCGTTGAAGCGCTGGCCGAACTGCTGCTTCAACCGGGCCAGGTGGGTGGGGTCACTGTCCAGCATCGCGCAGGCCAGCAGCCCCATCCAGCCATCCACTTCGTCCGGCTCACGGGTGAAGGCCTGCTCGAACAGCTGCCGGGCATCCTGCGGGCGGCCCAGGTCCAGCAGCATGAAGCCGTAGTTGCGCTGCGCCTCGATGTTGTCCGGCTGCGCCTGCAGCAGCTGCTGCATGTGGGTGGTCGCCTCGCCGGTGCGCCCCAGGTGGAACAGCAGGTAGCCGGCATGCTCCAGCTGCGCCGGGTCCGGCTGCGCCTGCGGCGGTTGCGCGCGTTGCAGTGCGTCCAGGCGGGTCCACGCGGCGTCGAAGTCGGGCCTTGCCGCTGCCGGGTCGCCCGCCGACAACGCCATCCCGGCACGGTTGAACCAGGGCCGGTAGTCGTCGGGTGATTCGTCGATGGCGGCCTGCAACGCAGCGCGTGCGGCGCTTGCATCGCCGCTGTCGGCCAGGGCGCTGGCCAGGTTCAGATGGATGCTCATGCGCCGCTCGCGCTGTTCGTCGGCGTCCACCTCCGGGTCCATCTGCAGCTGCAGCGCGGTGCGGTATTCCTGCACCGCCTTGCGCGGCGCGTTGAGCTGCTGCAGGTACAGGTTGCCCAGGTTGAAGTGGGCGTCCAGGCGCTTGGGCTGCAGCCGCATGGCGTCGCGGTAGGCGTCCACCGCCTGCGCATGCTGCCCGCTGTCGCCCAGCGCATTGGCAAGGTTGAGGCGCAGGCCGTAGTTGTCCGGGAAGCGCGCCACGCCCGTGGCCGCCACCACCGCCGCTTCACGGGTGTCGCCCAGCTCCAGCAGCATCGCCGTGTAGTTGATGAAGGCATCGGGCGCGACGTTGCCGGGCAGTTTCACCAGTTGGGCATAGTAGCGGCGCGCCGTGTCGGTCTGGCCGGTGCGGCTGTAGTGGCGGGCCACGCGCTGCTGGATGTCCAGATTGCCCGGCTCCAGCTGTGCGGCCCGCAGCAGATCCTTTTCGGCCGCGCTGTCGTCGCCGAGCGCGTGCAGCACGTCGGCGCGGTTGACCAGGCCGATGCTCTTCAGCGGTGCGCGTTTGATGTAGTCGTTGAGGGTATCGAGCGCACGCTGGTGCTGCCCCAGCCTGGCCTGCATCACGCCGAGGTTGAGCCATGCGGTGTCCAGGCCCGGATCGAGACGCACCGCCTGTGCGAACAGATCGGCGGCAGCCTGCCACTTCGATGCCTTGGCCTGTACCAGCCCCTGGTTGAAGAGCAGCTGCGCCTGGTTTTCGGCGGGCAGCGCGGCGGCCTGCGCCGCGGCGGCGGCAGCGCCCTTGCCGGTCCGCTGCAGCAGCGACAGCCGGTTGGTCAGCACCTGCGGGTTGGCAGGCTCCTTCAGCAGCGCCCGGTCGTAGGCCGCCACCGCTTCGCGGGTTCGGCCCAGCCGGTCTTCGGCCACGCCGATGTTGAGCCAGTTCGCGGCATCGTCCTTGCCCAGTGCCAAGGCCGCCTTGAAGTCCTCCAGTGCGCCGGCCGCGTCGCCCATGTCCAGCCGGGTCACGCCGCGGTTGTACGGGTACTGCGCTTCCTTCGGGTCCAACCGCATGGCCTGGGCATCGTCGGCCAGCGATTGGCTGGACCGGCCCAGCGCGTGCTGCGCCATGGCGCGATTGCCGTAGTAGCCGGCGACCTTCGGCGACTGCGCGATGGCCTGGTCCAGCAGTTCCACCGCGCGGCGCGGCTGGCCCAGGTGGACGTACGCCTGCGCGGCGTGGAACGGAATGTCCGCCTCCTGCCCGGTGCCTTCAGGGTCGTCGCGGTACGCCGCTTCGTACGCGGTATGGACCTCGATCATGCGGGCGTTGTCGTGCGCTTGGTTGAGCAGGAACAGGTAATTGCGGAACAGGCTGCTGGTATGCCCGCCGGCCTGCAGGGCGGCGGCGTAGTCCGACAGCGCGCCCTGCGTGTCGCCCTGCTTCGCCCGGGCGGTGCCACGCAGCTGCAGGGCTTCGGCATCGTCCGGGGCAAGCTGCAGCGCCTGCGCGGCGGCCGCCAGCACGCCGGCGTTGTCGTCCGTGGCACCGGCGATGTACGCCTTCAGCCGATACAGGCTGCCCTGGCGCGGGTCCAAGGCGATCGCCGCATCAATCCGCTGCCGGGCCAGCGCCCAGTCCTCGTCCTGGTAGGCGGCGTAGGCCTGCTGCTCCAGGTCGTCGCTGCTGGACCCGTTGTCGTCGGCGGGGTCGTCAGCCCCCCGTTCGGGCGCCGGCGAGGCGGTCCTGGCCGCCACCGCCACATCCACCACCACGGCCGTCGCGTCCACCGCCGCACGGGCCGCGTCCTGGGCCTGCGCGGCGGTACCGAAGGCGGCGCACGCCACGACGCTGGCAAGCAGCCGCACATTCCATGTTGCTGTCGACACGATGAAGACCTGCAGATCCTTGGCTGAACGCGCAGCCTACCCCAGCACCCCGGGCTTGCGGTGGTCCGACGGATGTGCCGGATCCGGTCGCCAGGGGCAATATCGCCGGTGCGGCGCCCGCCACCGGCCCCCACCGCCTACAATATTGGCCCCGCTCCGCTGCCGATTGCCCTGTCCCCATGACTGCTGATCTGTTGCCCGTTCGCCGGGCCCTCCTGTCCGTCTCCGACAAAACCGGTCTGATCGACCTGGCCCGTGCCCTTGCCGCCCGCAACGTGGAGCTGCTGTCCACCGGCGGCACCGCCAAGGCGATCCGCGAGGCCGCCCTGCCGGTCAAGGACGTGTCCGACGTCACCGGCTTCCCGGAAATGATGGACGGCCGGGTCAAGACCCTGCACCCGCTGGTGCATGGCGGCCTGCTTGGCCGCGCCGGGCTGGACGAGGCGGTGATGGCCGAACACGGCATCGGTGCGATCGACCTGCTGGTGCTGAACCTGTACCCGTTCGAGTCGGTCACCGCCAAGGCGGACTGCACGCTGGAAGACGCGGTGGAAAACATCGATATCGGCGGCCCGGCCATGCTGCGCTCGGCGGCCAAGAACTTCGCCCGCGTCACGGTGGCCACCGACCCGGCGCAGTACGCCGAGCTGCTGGCCGAGCTCGATGCCAACGACGGCAAGCTCTCCGCTGCGAAGCGGTTCGCGTTCTCGGTGGCCGCGTTCAACCGCGTGGCGCAGTACGACGCGGCGATCAGCAACTACCTCTCGGCCGTGACCGCCAGCGATGCCGCCGTGCCGGTGCGCACCGAGTTCCCGGCGCAGCTCACGTCCAGCGTGGTGAAGGTGATGGACCTGCGCTACGGCGAGAACCCCCACCAGGCTGGTGCGTTCTACCGCGACCTGTACCCGGTGCCGGGCACGCTGGCCACGTTCCAGCAGCTGCAGGGCAAGGAGCTGAGCTACAACAACCTGGCCGACGCCGACGCCGCATGGGAATGCGTGCGCCAGTTCGATGCGCCGGCCTGCGTGATCGTCAAGCATGCCAATCCGTGCGGTGTGGCCGTGGGTGCCGGTAACGGCGATGCCTACGAGCTGGCCTACGCGACCGACCCGACCAGCGCCTTCGGCGGCATCATCGCCTTCAACACGCCGCTGGACGCCGCCACCGCCAAGGTGATCCTGGACCGCCAGTTCGTGGAAGTGCTGATCGCCCCGGATTACGAGCCGGCCGCGCTGGAGTACGCGCAGAAGAAGGCCAACGTGCGCGTGCTGCGCATTCCGCATGGCGAAGGCCGCAACAGCTACGACACCAAGCGGATTGGTTCTGGCCTGCTGGTGCAGAGCGCGGACAACCGCGGCATGACCCGCGATGAACTCAAGGTGGTCAGCAGGCTGGCCCCGACCGAGAAGCAGTTCGCCGACCTGCTGTTCGCCTGGAACGTGGCCAAGTTCGTGAAGTCCAACGCGATCGTCTACGCGAAGGACAACCGCACCATCGGTGTGGGCGCCGGCCAGATGAGCCGGGTGTACTCGGCCCGCATCGCCGGCATCAAGGCCGCCGACGCGAACCTGGTGGTGGAAGGCTCGGTGATGGCCTCCGACGCGTTCTTCCCGTTCCGCGACGGCATCGACGCCGCCGCCGCCGCCGGCATCAAGGCGGTGATCCAGCCGGGCGGTTCGATGCGCGATGCGGAAGTGATTGCCGCCGCCGACGAGCACGGCCTGGCCATGGTGTTTACCGGCGTGCGTCACTTCCGGCATTGATCGTTGGGCGTAAGGTGGGTGCCGACAGGGCGTCGGCACCAACCGGCGGTTCTTGACCTGAGCTAAGGGTGATCGCATGACGGACAACCACGGCGAGCTGATTCTGTACCGCACCGAAGACGGGCGGACGGACGTTCATCTGCGCGCCGAGGGGGGGACCGTCTGGCTGACGCAGGGTGAGATGGCTGAGCTGTTTGATACGACGAAGCAGAACATCAGCCTGCATGTCCGCAATGTATTCGCCGAGCAAGAGCTGTCCGAGGAAGCAGTAGTCAAGCAACACTTGACAACTGCTTCTGACGGAAAACGCTATAAAACAATGAGTTACCGTCTGGATCTGATCCTGGCGATTGGTTTCAGGGTGCGTTCCCCTCGAGGCGTGCAGTTCAGACGCTGGGCAGGATCCGCATTGGCGGAGTATCTGGTCAAAGGCTTCCTGCTCAACGACGAGCGGCTCAAGGACGCCGAACGCGCAGACTATTTCAAAGAGCTGCTTCGCCGCATCCGCGACATCCGCAGTTCGGAGAAGCGGTTCTACCAGACGCTGCGCGACCTGTTCAAACTCAGCAGCAGCGATTACGACGGTACGGCCGCGACCGCCAAGACCTTCTTCGCCACCATCCAGAATAAGCTGGTCTATGCCATCACTGGCTGCACTGCCGCGCAGTTGATCGTTGAGCGTGCCGATCCCGGCGCGGCCCAGCTGGGCTTGACGAACTGGTCGGGCGACAAACCCCGCAAGTCCGACGCAGTAGTGTCCAAGAACTATCTGTCGCAGCCAGAACTCGAACAGCTCAACCGGCTGGTCACGATGTTCCTCGACTTTGCCGAAGATCGCGCCGAGCGCCGCATCGAAACCCGCATGGCCGATTGGATCAAGCAGACCGACCGTTTTCTGGACTTCAACGAACGCGCCATTCTCGACGGCCCAGGACGCGTTTCGAACCAGCAGATGGAAGCGATCATCACCGAGCGCTACAAAGCGTTCGATGCGTCGCGCCGTGCACAGGAGAAGCTTGCCGCGGATTCGGACGCCGAGCTCGACATGCAACTGCTGCAGGCCGAAGCAAAGCGCCTGACTTCCCGTGAACAACCCGTCTGACACCCGGTCTCACCACCACTTTTTCTTACTGTTACCCAGGATCGCCCTCAATGAAAATCCTCGTCATCGGCTCCGGCGGCCGTGAACATGCCCTGGCCTGGAAGCTGGCCCAGTCGTCCCGCGTTACCGAGGTGCTGGTTGCGCCGGGCAATGCAGGCACCGCTACCGAGGCGGGCTGCCGCAACGTGCCGGTCAAGGTCACCGATCTGGATGGGCTGCTGGCGCTGGTGCAGGCCGAAGGCGTCGAGCTGACCGTGGTGGGCCCGGAAGTGCCGCTGGTGGCCGGCGTGGTCGATCGCTTCCGTGCGGCCGGGCACCGCATCTTCGGGCCGACCGCCGCGGCGGCACAGCTGGAGGGCAGCAAGGCCTACGCCAAGGACTTCCTGGCCCGCCACAACATTCCCACCGCGTTCTATGCGGTGCACACGGAGGTGGACGCGGCGCTGGCCTACCTCCGCGAGAAGGGCGCACCGATCGTGGTCAAGGCCGATGGCCTGGCCGCCGGCAAGGGCGTGATCGTGGCGATGACGCAGCAGGAAGCCGAAGACGCGGTGCGCGACATGCTGTCGGGCAATGCGTTCGGCGATGCGGGCGCGCGCGTGGTGATCGAAGAGTTCCTGGACGGCGAAGAAGCCAGCTTCATTTCCATGGTGGATGGCACCACCGCGCTGCCGATGGCCACTTCGCAGGACCACAAGCGCGTGGGCGACGCGGACACCGGCCCGAACACGGGCGGCATGGGCGCTTATTCGCCGGCACCGGTGGTGACCGACGAGGTGCATGCCCGCGTGATGCGCGAGGTGGTGAACCCCACCGTGCAGGGCATGATTGCCGATGGCATTCCGTTCACCGGCTTCCTCTATGCGGGCCTGATGATCGATGCCAGCGGCGCGCCGAAGGTGATCGAATTCAACGTGCGCTTCGGCGACCCGGAAACCCAGCCGGTGATGCTGCGCCTGCAGTCGGACCTGGTGGAGCTGGTGGAAGCGGCCATCGATGAACGCCTGGACAGCGTGCAGGCGCAGTGGGACCCGCGTCCATCGCTGGGCGTGGTGATGGCGGCGGCGCCGTACCCGGAGACCCCGATCACCGGCGATGTGATCCAGGGGCTGGATCAGGTGCCCGCCACGGCCAAGGTGTTCCATGCGGGCACTACGCTGGATGCGCAGGGCCAGGTGCTCACCGCCGGCGGCCGCGTGCTGTGTGTGGCGGCGCTGGGCGACAGCGTGGGCGATGCGCAGGCCAATGCGTATGCGGGTGTGGCGAAGATCTCGTGGGAACACGAGTTCCATCGCAACGACATCGGCTGGCGCGCGATTGCGCGCGAGAAGGCGTAGGAACCAACATACAGCGAGCCCGATGGGTTAACCGATGGGGTCACCACCTGGGTAACCGACGGGTTGACCGACTGGGTTGACCGACTGGGTTGACCGACTGGGTAACCGACTTGGTTAACCGACTGGGTAGAGCCGACTGTTAGTCGGCTGCCGTAGGCGCGAACGTGTCAGGACACCCAGCAAGAGCAGCCGACTAACAGTCGGCTCTACCCAGTCGGCGCATCCCAGTCGGTGCATCGCGTTCGGCGCATCGCGGTCGGTGCATCCCGGTCGGTGCATCGCGTTCGGCGCATCGCGGTCGGTGCATCCCAGTCCGTGCATCCCGGTCGGTGCATCGCGGTCGGTACATCGCGTTCGGTGCATCGCGGTCGGTACATCCCAGCCGGTGCATCCCGGCAACAAAAAACCCGGCGATGCCGGGTTTTTTGCTGGACACATGGCCACCGGGTTACGCGGTGAACAGCGCCTTCATCTTCTTCAGCGCGTTCGCCTCGACCTGGCGGATACGCTCGGCCGACACGCCGTACTCATCCGCAAGCTCCTGCAGCGTGACCTTGCTGTCCGCGTCCAGCCAGCGACGACGGATGATGTCGCGCGAGCGGGCGTCCAGTTCGGCCAGGCCTTCGCGCAGCAGTTGCAGCTGGTTGTCTTCGCTGTCGGCGCGCTCGTAGGCCATGGACGGATCTTCGTCCTGTGCCATCAGGTAGGCGGCCGGCGACGGCGGTGCACGCTCTTCGTCCTCATCGGCGGGCGCGTCGAAACCGATATCGCGACCGGACAGACGCGACTCCATTTCAAGCACTTCACGTTCGGAGACGTTGAGATCCTTGGCGACCGCGCTGACTTCAGCCGCGTTCATCCAGCCCAGGCGGGTCTTGGACTTGCGCAGGTTGAAGAACAGCTTGCGCTGCGCCTTGGTCGTGGCGACCTTGACGATGCGCCAGTTCTTCAGGATGAACTCGTGCATCTCGGCACGGATCCAATGCACGGCGAACGACACCAGGCGCACGCCCATTTCCGGGTCGAAGCGCTTCACGGCCTTCATCAGGCCGATGTTGCCTTCCTGGATAAGGTCGCCCAGCGCGAGGCCGTAGCCGTTGTAGCCACGGGCAACGTGCACCACAAAGCGCAGGTGGGAATGGACCAGTTCGCGCGCGGCGTCCAGGTCCTGGTCGTCGCGGAAGCGGCGCGCCAGGTCCTGCTCGTCATCGACCGTCAACACCGGGATCTGGTGCACGGCGCCGATGTAGGCGTCCAGCGAACCGAGCGCACTGGGAATCGGAAGATTGTTTGCCACAAGGGCAGTAGACATGTTCTGGCTCATAGTCGTCATCTTAGCAGTCCCGGATTTGGACTGCTAAAGGGTTAAAAAGTTCCAGCATCCCATCAGTGCAACGCTGGCGCAGATCACACCTATAACGTACCGCGAAATGGTGACAGTGGCGAGTTTCCCGCCGGGCCAACAATTCCATTGCAATTCAATAACATATCGTGCAAAACGTCATGGCCGTGTGGTTTTGGGCTGGACAATCCCAGATCGCCGGGCCCATTCAGCATGAAAACGTTGCCAGGCATTCAGCCCTGCGGCCCCGCCGACATGAACGATGGCCCAAACAAGGGGCCTGCGGCCCCCAGCCAGGCGTGGCCAGGCTCTATCCAGCAGGTGTCCGATCTGCCCGGTGATCCGCCAGCCACGCAGGGCGTGGCTCTACCCCGCAGAAGCAAAGCCAAACCAACCGAAGCAAGAGCGGAATGCCCCGTAGCCAGCCACGCAGGGCGTGGCTCTACCCCGCGGAAGCAAAGCCAAACCAACCGAAGCAAGAGCGAAATGCCCGGTAGCCAGCCACGCAGGGCGTGGCTCTACCCCAGCGGAAGCAAAGCCAAACCAACCGAAGCAAGAGCGAAATGCCCGGTAGCCAGCCACGCAGGGCGTGGCTCTACCCCGCAGAAGCAAAGCCAAACCAACCGAAGCAAGAGCGAAATGCCCCGTAGCCAGCCACGCAGGGCGTGGCTCTACCCCGCGGAAGCAAAACCAAACCAACCGAAGCAGAAGCGAAATGCCCGGTAGTGCCACGCCCTGCGTGGCAGGCCCGACAATGACGAAGGAGGTGCTTCGCACGCCAGACAATAACGAAGCCAACGGCCGGCAACCCCGACAAAACCAGATCTAATAATACCCAGCCATATTCAAGAAGAACCCCTGCTGGTCATACCGCAGCTCGGTCATGTCATCACTGAACTCGGTGAAGTTGTACCCCACCCCGACCTTGAAGTTCTCACCCACCCGGCGGTCCACACCCAGCAGCCAGCCCTTGCGGATGCCGCCGTCGCGCACCTTCAACCAGCGGTGCTCGGCCAGGCCTTCCCATTGTGCGAACAGGCGGTAGCGCAACTGCAGCGCGGCGAAGTCGGCGCGGCTGTCCAGCCAGGCTCCCTCGCCTCGCCCGGTGCGGTAGTCGCCCCAGCGCGATGCCAGCTTCGCAGCCAGTTCCCAACGCACGCCGATCTGGCGGATGCCTTCCAGCGACAGCACCTGCGAGCGCTGGTCATACAGGTTGCCGCCTTCCTGGCCCAGCGATGCCACGTCATAAAGATAGGTGTACTTGCCGAAGCCCGCCCAGCGCGTGTTGTCATGCGGTCGCCAGGCGAAGCCGACGTTGGTCTCCACCAGTTTGGCGTCGGCCACCGGATTGATGCGGTCGTCGGTGTCGGCGTAGTTGGCACGCAGGGCGAAGCGCCAGTCTTCGTTGAGCTTGTACAACAGGCGGTTGGTGGTGACCCACTGTTCGCGCTGCTCCGCGCCGCTGTCGTGGCGATATTCCAGCTTGCTGCTCCACTGCGTCACCGCGTCGGTGCGGCCGCCGCTGACGCTGTAGGCGCGGCGGTCGATGCGGCCTGCGGTGGAGTCCAGCTGGCCGTCCATGAGGGTGAAGCCCAGGTTCCAGCCCTGCGCGGGATAGAAGTCCATGCCGAAGGTGTGCACCAGGCCGGCGCTGTCCTGGCGGCGGTCCTTCAGGTACTGGCTCTCGTTGTAGACATTGACCTGGTTGCTCAACCGCCAGCGCTGGCCCACGGTCCAGCCGCTCTGCAGGCCGGTGTCGAACAGCGGGTCGGTGCCGGTGCGGTCGGTGCTGTAGCTGTAACTGCCGTACAGGCTGTGGTCGGCGGCCATGCGGTACTCCGCGTCGACCTTGGCTCCGTTGCCACGACTGCCGCTGCTGACTTCCGCACCCACGCTGCTGCGGTCGCCGAACAGATAGCGCGCGCCAAGCGTCAGCAGGTCGTTCTTCTCGTAGGCGCCGCCATCATCGTCCAGGGTCACCTGGCCGGTGCTGTACAGCTCCCACGAGGAACCGAAGCGCTGGCGGTAGCCGATGGCGGCGAGCAGTGCATCCACGTCCTGCAGCTCCTGCTCCTCGCGCACGCGGCGCAGCTCACCGGTGAGCTGGCCATCGTTGCCCAGCCGCCATTCGGCCGTGAGCTGGCTCTGCTCCAGCGCCAGTTCGCCCTGTTCGGTGCGGGTATGCCGGCCATACAGGCTGAAGTCGTCATTCAGATAGCCAAGGAACTCCGCGCCATATTCCTGGATCGGCTGGCCGGTGTCCTGGCGCGCCACCGAGAAGCCTGCGTCCACGTCGCGCCACCAGGCGCCCAGGCTCCAGTCCTGGCTCGTCCACCCCAGTTCACGCAGGTTGGCACGCGCTTCCACCGCGCTGGCCGTGCCGGAGCGACGGCCTTCGTATGGATTGCGGCGGATGAAGCTGAGGCCGCCGTTGTCCGAATAGAACACCGGCGCAGCGGTGGCGTCCGTGCGGGTCTGTTCCATCTTCAGATAGGTGCCGCGACCTGCCTGCAGGGTGAGGTCAGCACCCTTGAGGCTGTAGTTGTCGCCGCTGCGGTTCTCGTCGATCCAGGTACCGCCAATGGCCACGTGGTCGCCCAGCCATTGCCGGCCGCGCGCACCGTAGGTGACGTCATCGCTGCTGAAGCCCAGCGGCACGTATTCGTAGTCCACCAGCAGCAGCTGGTCGTAACCATCCAGCGGCATGTCGCGGGTGATGCTGCGGACGTTCTCGCGGGTCAGCTGCGCCAGCGGGCGGGTCAGGATCAGGCGCCCCTGCAGGTCGTCGATCTCGTAGTCCACGCCTTCCTGCAGCGTCGCGCGGGTTTCGGTGCGGCCGGTGGTGCGGTCGCGCACTTCCAGCACGACCTGCTCCGAGCCGGGCAGCACGTCAGTGTGGCGCAGGTAATAAAGGCTGCCACCGGTGCCGAGGAATTCGCTGTGACCCGGTGCGGACTGCGCCTCGGACCCGAACACCTTCAACTGCGAGCGCGCTTCACCCAGCGGGGTGGCGTCCAGCGAGCGCCAGTTCAACGCGCCGCCGTACAGCGAGCGCACGTACTGGCCGTATTCGGTGCCGGTGATGCCGGTGGCGTAGTTGCCCCACAGTGCCTGGCTCTGGTCCCAGTCCACCCGCAGGTACAACCGGCCCTGGGTGTCCACGTCGCGGTAGGTGGTGGAGTCGTCACCGTACACGGGGTAATACAGGTCCGGGTCCAGGCGGCGGAACACGTCCTGCGCATCGGCTTGGGTGAAATCGCGGAACAGGTACTTCAGCTCGCGGTCCTGGGTGTCGGCCTGTGCGGTCACCAGGTACTTGCCGCGCATTTTTCCCTTCAGGTAGAACGCCAGCCGTCCTTCGCTGAGGAAGCTGTCGTCGTCGCGGTTGTCGGCCGCCAGCGGCTGCACGTTGCCGCTGGCACTGTTCCTGGACAGGGTGACGTCGGCGATGGCCACCAGGAACAGGTAGCGACCGGTGACATCCACGTCCAGCTGCCGCTGCGCACCCGGCGCATCGCGCGACTCGACGCTGACATCGTAGCGATGCTGGCCGACCGGTTCGAGGAACTCGGCGGCGAACTTCTGTTCCAGGTCGACCGGGAAGTCCTGGCCATTGATGCGCACGCGGCTGTTGGGCTCCAGGCCACGTCCGTACAGACGCACGCGCGAGCCATGGATGGGAATGTTCTGCAGCCGCAGCATGCTCTGGCCGTAGATGCTGTTGCTGACCTGCAGGTCCTGCGCGCTTTCGCCATCCAGGGCCTGGCCAAGGGTCTTCTGCACGTTGTCACGGGTGAGCTGCAGGCCGCGGTCGAAGTCCTCCGGGGTGACCAGCTGGATGCGCTGGATGCGGGTTTCATCGAAGGCCCCGCCGGCGCCATACGCACGGGCGACGTAGATCAGGTCATCGCCGGTGCGCAGCTTGATCTGCGCCGGCACCTCGCCATTCCACTCCGCATCACCCACGTAGTCGGCCGGCAGTTCGATGCGTGCCAGCGGGGTGACCAGGTCGGTATCGGTGCCCCGGTACAGGGTGACCTCCAGCTTCTGGATGAAGGAGGCGTAGTTGTTGTAGCTGTGGAAGCGCAGCGGACGCACCACACGCCCATTCTCGAACGGCACGGTGGCGGCGGCCTGCACGCTCAGGCTGGGCGGCACCATGGTCGGGTCTTCGGTCGCCCACACCACGCCGCCACTGGGCAGCTCGGCCATGAACTGGCCACCAGGCGCGGCGACATCCGGCGTGGTCGACGGCGCCAGCGGAACGGCGTCCCCGGCAGAGGCATCGGCACGACCGGTGAGCGGCAGCGCCGCCGGCTCGGCATCGGCATCGTCGCGGATGCGCAGCAGCAGGCCGTCATCGCTGCGGCAACTGTCGGCCTCGCAGCGCACCGTGGCGGGCGGATCGGCGGGCAGGGTCTGCTGGGCGAAGGCCGGCGACGCGGCCAGCAGCAGGACGCCCGCCAGGCGGACGGCGAAACGGCGGGGAATCGGTGTCGGGCTCAGGGTCATGTCCATGCTGTCAGCGCCCCTCCCTGAGCGAGCTGTTGGTACCGGCAGGAGACGCGGGAGGATCATCCAGGCGCAGCGAATGCAGGGTGCTGCCATCGGCGGCGAGCACATCGATGGTGGTGGCGGCGGCAACGGCGCCGCTCACCAGGGGACGCAGCGCGGCCTGCAGCGCGGACGCACGCTGTCGTGCCAGCGCGGCCCCGTCGGCGGTGGTCGCCAGCGTCAGGCGCCCCCCCGCGTGCGTCTCCAGTGCCTGCGCAGCCTTGGCCAGCACCGCCGTGCGGTCGGCAGGCAGGCGTGCGCTGCCCGGGACGAACAGGGCATCGCCGAGCTCGATGCGAGCCGGTCGGGGCACGGCGGCACCCGAGGACGGCGCGCTGCGCAGCGCCCCTTCGGGCATCTGTACGCCGAAGTCGAAGCGTGCCGGCAGCCCGGGCGTGATCCGGCGGACCAGCGGATTGGGCGTGGTGAAGCGCGCACCGGCCGGCACGGTGGAGGGATCGACCTTGAGGATGAAGTTGCGCCCACGTGCCTGGCCGCCGGGAATGCCGACCAGGTGATAGCGACCGAACGCGTCCGTTTCCATCAGCAGGCCTTCGACCGCCGCGACGCGCACGCCGGGGATGCCGCGCTCGCCATCGTCCTGGATGCCGTTGCCATTGCGGTCATCGAACACGCTGCCCACGATCAGGCTTTCATCCAGCAGCGGGTCGGTGATGATGTCCACGTCGGCCGAGGCAACGTTGCCGATGGTGCGGTTCTCGCCGTCGATGGCGGTGATGCGGTTGGTGTGCACACCGGTGCCGGTGCCCGCACCGACGCGCAGGTAGTACACCACCGTGGCGCGCTCGCCTACCGGGATGTCGATGCCGTCGATGCGCAGCGGCTGTACGCCGCTGGTGCGCGCATCGTTGTCGGCGTCCTGCACCGCGAAGCCACCGCTGACGAAGGTGAAGCCCGGCGGCAGCGTATCCAGCAGCGTTGCGCCGTTGGCATCGACTTCACCGACGTTGTCGATGGTGACCGTGTAGCGCACCAGGTCACCGATCTGCGCGCTGCGCTTGGCCGCACTCTTGGTCAGGCGCAGCACGGCCTGCTGCCCGGCCACCGTCACCGACACGTTCGCCTCGGCGCACATCGGGGTCGGGATGGACACATCGCAGACGCGGTAGCGGAAGCTGTCGGTGCCGGCGAAGGCCGCTGCCGGTGTGTAGGTGCACAGGCCGTTGGCGCACTGGACGGCGCCGTGGGTGGGTGCCACCACCCGCTGCAGGCTGGCCGGGTCCAGCGGCGCGGCGCGGGTGCTGTCATTGGCCAGCACATCGATCACCAGCGGCGCTGCCGTATCCGCGGTGGCGGCATCGTCCACCAGGCTCAGCACATTCTGATCCACCATGACGGTGACGGTGGCCCTGGCGCACATGGCCGGATCATTGACGTCACATACCTGGTAGTCGAAGGCCTGCTCTCCGGAGAAATTGGCCAGCGCCGCAAAGCGGATGCGCGCACGCGGCAGCACGGTGGCGGTGCCATACGGCGGCGGCGACACGATGCTGAGGGTGACGCTGTCCGGATCGATCGGGGTGCCATTGACGCGGTCGTTGCCGAGCACATCGATTTCGATCACGCCGTCCTGCGGCAGCGCCACGCGGTCGTTCTCGGCGTCCACACCGGGTTCGGCCGCGATGATGGTCACGCTGACCGTGCCGCTGTCGCAGACGGTGGGCTGGTTGAGCAGGCACAACGTATAGGTGGTGGTGTAGCTGCCCGCCGGCAGGCCGGCAGCAACGTCCACCCAGCCATCCGCGCTGAAGGTCAGCGCAGTGGTGGCCACCGGGGTGAAGCTCACCTGCGCCGGGTCCAGCGGTGCGGTATTGAAGGTGTCGTTGGTGAACACGTTCAACAGCCGCGCGCGCCCTGCCGGGCCCACCGGGCCACCGCTGTCGTCTACCGCCAGCAGTGCCCCGACCGGGCCCTGCACCCGCACCGTGGCGATGGCGGTGGTGCAGTTGGTCGGCACGCCGTTTTCGCAGAGCTGGTAGGCCAGCTGGACCTGCCCCGCCTGCACGCCGGCCGCCACCATGATCTGGCCCTGGTTGTTCATGGTGTAGCCGGGGGTGCTGCCGGTCAGACTGGCGATGACACTGCCGACCGGCGGCGGCGAGACGTTGTTGAACGTGTCGTTGTCCAGCACCGAGCGGGCGATGGTGCCGCCTACCGACGGGTCCACCGGCGTGCTGCTGAAGTCGTCGTTGACCGCCAGCACCACGTTGGCCGAACCGGAAAGGGTCAGTGTGACGCTGGCATCGCCGCACTGTGCCGCATAGGGAGCGGGCAGGCAGACGCGATAGGTGAAGCTCACCTGCCCGGTCGTGCCCGACGGCGGCGTGTAGGTGAACCCGCCGCTGCCATCGAAGAACAGGCCCGCCACCGCGCCGCTGGTGAGGGTGTACGCCGCCCCTGCCGGCACGTTGTCGTTGATGGCGACGCTGCCGGTAAACGGCACCCCGCCCGGGACGGTGAACGCATCATTCTGTGGCGCCGGGGTGACCACCACGAGGGCGCTGGCGGTGGTGCAGTTGGCCGTCGCGGCCGCTTCGCAGATCTGGTACGTGAGCGTGGTGGCACCCGAGAGGATGCCGGTGCCGACCGCGACCGTGCCGTCGGTGTTCAAGCTGAAGCCAGTCGGAGCGCCCACCAGGCTGAGCAGCACCGTGGCGGGTGCCGGCGGGCTCACTCCGTTGAGCTGGTCGTTGACCAGCACGCTGGTACCCGAGCTCGTCCCGGGCAACACGTTGGTCAGTACGTCATCACCGGCCACCAGGGTGCCGTTGTTGATGTTGATCGTCGCGGTGGCGGTCGCGCACACCGTGGCATACGGCGCCGGCAGGCACGTCTGGTAGGTGAAACCGACCGGGCTGGGCGTGCCACCCGGCGGGGTGTAGGTGAACGCACCGGTGCCCGCCAGCGACAGGCCCGGCACGGTGCCCTGGAGCGTGTACAGCGCGCCCGCCGGCATGTTGTCGTTGCTGGCCACCGTGTTGCTCAGCATCTGCCCGACCTGCACGGAGAACGCATCGTTCAGCGGCGCCGGGCTGACCACCACGGTCACGCTGGCGGTATCGCAGTTGGTCGGCGCCGCCGCTTCGCAGATCTGGTAGGTGATGGTGGTCGCGCCGGAGACGACGCCGCTGGAGACGGTGATCCGGCCGTCCGGGGTGATGGTGAAGCCGGCTGGCGCCCCCACCAGGCTCAACGCCACCGTGGCCGGCAGCGGCGGCGTGACGCCGTTGAGGCTGTCATTGGCCAGTACGCTGGCAGTGGAGATGGTGCCCGGTGCCACGCCGGTGATCGTGTCGTCGCCGGCCACCAGCTGGCCGTTGTTGATGCTGATGGTGAGGATCGCCCGGCCGCACAGGCTGGCGTTCGGTGCGGGCAGGCAGACCTGGTACGCCAGGGTGATCGGGCCCACCGCGCCCACCGCCGGCGTGTAGGTGAACGCACCGTCTGCAGCGAAAGCGAAGCCTGCCGGCGCCGTGTCCTGCAGGGTATGGATCGCACCGGTCGGGGTGCTGTCGTTGGCGACCACGGTGTTGGCCAGGGTCTGGCCCGCCTGCACGGCATAGGCGTCGTTCTGCGGCGCCGGGGTCACCACGACGGTGACGCTGGCGGTATCGCAGTTGGACGGCGCGGCCGCTTCGCAGATCTGGTAGGTGATCGTGGTCGGGCCGGAGGTCACACCGGTGCCGACAGTGATGGTGCCGTCGGGATTGATGGTGAAGCCACCCGGTGCGCCGACCAGGCTCAGCAGCACGTCGGCAGGCAGCGGCGGGCTGACGCCGTTGAGGCTGTCATTGGCCAGCACGCTGGTGCCGGTGGCCGCGCCCGGCAGCACACCCACCAGGGTGTCATCGCCCGCGCTCAACGTGCCGTTGTTGATGTTGAGCGTCACCGTGGCCGTGCTGCACAGGTTGTTGTCCGGTGCGGGCAGGCAGGTCCGGTAGGTGAAGGCCGCCGGACTGGGCGTGCCGATGGGCGGCGTGTAGGTGAAGCTGCCATCCTGGTTGAACAGCAGGCCGGTCGGCGGGGTGCCCTGTACCGCCCAGCTCGAGCCTGCCGGCATGCGGTCGTTGCTGGCCACGCTGTCGCTCAGGCTCTGCCCGGCCATGACCGAGAACGCGTCGTTCTGCGGCGTGGGCGTCACGATCACGGTCACGCTGGCGGTGGCGCAATTGCCGGGGGCCACGGCTTCGCACACCTGGTAGGTGAAGGTGCTGGGGCCCGCATCGACGCCGCTGGACACCGTGATGGTGCCGCTGGGCGTGATCGCGAAACCACCCGGTGCGCCAATCAGCGTCAACACCACGTTGGCGGCCGCCGGCGGCGATACGCCGTTGAGGCTGTCATTGGCCAGCACGCTGGCTGCCGACGTGGTGCCCGGAACCACGCCACTGAGGGTGTCGTTGCCGGCGGCCAGGGTGCCGTTGCTGGTGTTCAACGTGACGACGGCGGGCGCGCACAACGCCGCGTTGGGCGCCGGCAGGCAGGCCTGGTAGGTGAAGGTGACCGACGCCGGGGCACCGGGCGGCGGCGTGTAGGCAAACGAGCCGTCCACATTGAAGACCACACCGGCAGGCAGTGCGCCCTGCACGGTGAACCTTGCCCCTGCCGGCAGGTTGTCATTGGTGGCCACGCTGTTGGACAGGGTCTGCCCGGCCTGCACGGTGAATGCATCGTTCTGCGGCGTCGGGCTGACCACCACGGTGACGCTGGCGGTATCGCAGTTGGTCGCGGCCGCGGCTTCGCAGATCTGGTAGGTCAGCGTGGTCGGGCCAGACACCGTGCCGATCGCCACGCTGATGGTGCCAGCCGGCGTGAGGGTGAAGCCGGCAGGCGCGCCGACCAGGCTCAGGATCACGTCGCCGGCCAGCGGCGGAGTGACGCCGTTGAGCGCATCGTTTGCCAGCACGCTGACACCGGTGGTGCCACCTGCGGCGACGCCGCTGAGGACGTCATCCGTGGCGACCAGCGTGCCGGTGTTGACGTTCAAGGTGACGCTGGCGGTGGCGCACAGCGCCGCATTCGGGGCCGGCAGGCAGGTCTGGTAGACGAAGACGAGCGGGCTGGTGGTACCCGGGGGGGTGAACGTGAACGTGCCATCGGGGTTGAACGACACGCCATCGGGCGGAACGCCCTGCACCGCCCAGGTGGAGCCGGCCGGCATCCAGTCGTTGGCAGCCACGTTGCCGTTGCTGATCGTGCCGCCGGCCTGCACCGAGTACGCATCGTTCTGCGGCGACGGATTGATCACCAGCGACACCGTTGCGGTATCGCAGTTGGCCGGCGCGGCCGTTTCGCAGATCTGGTAGGTCAGCGTGCCCGGACCGGCCATGGTGCCGACCGGCACGGCGATCGTGCCGTCGGCAGCGATGACATAGCCGATGGGCGCGCCCACCAGGGTGAGCTGCACCGTGGCCGCAGGCGGGGGGCTGACGCTGTTGAGGACGTCGTTGCCCAACACGCTCGGCGTGGAGGTGCCGGGAGCAATGCCGGTGAAGCTGTCATCGCCCGCCACCAGGGTGCCCTGGTTGACGTTGAGGGTGGCGGTGGCATCGCCGCACACGGCGGCATTCGGCGCGGGCAGGCAGGCCCGGTAGGTAAAGGTCACCGCACCCGTGGTGCCCACCGGTGGGGTGTAGCTGAAGGTGCCGTTGCCATTGAACACCAGTCCGGCAGGCGCGGTGCCCTGCACTGCCCAGCTCGACCCGGCAGGCATGCTGTCATTGGTGGCCACGCTGGCATTGGCGATGGTGCCGCCGGCCTGCACGGCGAAGGCGTCGTTCTGCGGCGCCGGGGTGACGATGAAGCGGATGGCCGCTGTGTCGCAGTTGGTCGGCGAGGCGCTCTCGCACAGCTGGTAGGTGAGCGTGGTGGCGCCGGCAGTGGCATCGGACGGGATCTGAACGGTGCCGTCGTTGTTGATCACGAAGCCGGCGGGCGGCGCCACCAGCAGCAGCTGCACGGCGGTGGATGCAGGCGGGGTGACACCGTTGAGCGAATCGTTGACCAGCACGCTGGGCGTGACCGAACCGGTGCCCAGCGGCACCGCGAAGGTATCGTCGCTGGCCACCAGCGCGTTGATGCCGATGTTCAACGTCGCGTTGGCGGTACCGCACACGGTTGCATCCGGTGCAGGCAGGCACGCCTGGTAGCTGAAGGTCACCGGACCCACGGTGCCCGCCGGCGGGGTGTACGTGAAGCTGCCGTTGCTGTTGAACACCAGGCCCTGCGGCGGCACGCCCACGCTCCAGGTGGAGCCGGCGGGCATGGTGTCGTTGCCGGACACGTTGCCGGTATTGGGCTGGCCGGACTGCACCGCAATGACATCGTCAACGGGCGTGGGACGCACCACCAGCGCGATGTTGGCGGTGGCGCAGTTGTTGGCGGCCGCCACTTCGCAGATCTGGTAGCCCAGCGTGATCGCACCGGCCGGTGCGGCGGCACCCACCGAAACGGTGCCGTTGGGATCGAGGCTGAACCCGGTCGGCGCGCCGACCAGCGCCAACGATACGGTGGCCGCCGCAGGCGGACTCAGCCCGTTGAGCACATCGTTGCCCAGCACGCTGGGGGTGACACCACCGGGAGCCACCGCGCCGAATGCATCGTCGACAGCAACCAGTGCACCGTTGTTGATGTTCAACGTGGCCGTGGCCGTCGCGCAGACGGCACTGTCCGGCGCCGGCAGGCAGGCCTGGTAGACGAAGCTGGTGGGGGTGGTGGTACCCGCCGGCGGGGTATAGCTGAAGCTGCCATCGGCGGCGAAGGTGACGCCCGTGGGCGGCGTGCCCTGCACGGTGTAGATCGAACCGATCGGCATGCTGTCATTGGTCGACACGTTGCCGTTGACGGTCTGTCCCGCCTGCACGGCGAAGGCATCATTGGCCGGCGCCGGCGCG
Organism: Stenotrophomonas sp. KH_036_B; assembly: GCF_057839485.1. Classification (NCBI taxonomy): domain Bacteria; kingdom Pseudomonadati; phylum Pseudomonadota; class Gammaproteobacteria; order Lysobacterales; family Lysobacteraceae; genus Stenotrophomonas; species Stenotrophomonas sp. KH_036_B. The sequence continues at coordinate 4,004,174 of NZ_CM174491.1, forward strand.
ACGATCAGGCTGATCGCAGCGGTATCGCAGTTGGTCGACGCCGCGGCCTCGCAGATCTGGTACGTCAGCGTGGTGGCACCGGACAGCGTACCGGTGGCCACATTGATCGTGCCGTCGGCGGCGATGGTGAAGCCGGTCGGTGCGCCGACCAGCGACAGCACCACATCGGCCGGCAGCGGTGCGACGGCGTTGAGCGTGTCGTTGCCGATCACGCTGGGCGACACGCCACCGGGTGCAACGGGCGTGGCGAACGTGTCATCGACCGCGACCAGCGTGCCGGTGTTGACGTTGATGGTCGCATTGGCCGTGGCGCACACCGCCCCATCCGGCGCGGGCAGGCAGACCTGGTAGGTGAAGCTGACCGGACCGCTGAAGCCCACCGGCGGCGTATAGGTGAGCGTGCCATTGGTGCCGAGCACCAGACCGGCCGGTGCGGCCCCGGACACGGTGAACTGCGCATCGGGAACGGCATTGTCGTTGGTGGCGACCGAACTGTTGAGCGGCACGCCGACCGGCGTGGACAACGCATCGTCCACGGCAGAGGGCGCTACCACCAGGCGCAGCGTGGCGATGGCGCAGTTGCCCGGTGCCGCGGCTTCGCACAGCTGGTAGTTGAGGCTACGGGCCCCCGCGGGAGTGCCGGCGGCCACGCTCACGGTGCCATCGGCAGTGATGCTGATGCCGGCGGGCGCGCCGGGCAGCGACAGCAGCACATCGGCAGCGGCCGGCGGGGTGGCGCCGTTGAGCGAATCGTTGAGCAGAACCGACGCGGTGCTGCCACCACCCACCGGGCTGATCGGGGCGGCGCTGAAATCGTCGTTGACCGCCGCCAGCGTGCCGACGGTGATGGCGATCGCGGCGTTTGCCGTGGCGCACAGGGCACCGTCAGGCGCAGGCAGACAGACCCGATAGCTGAAGTTGACCGGACCGACGGTGCCGGTCGGTGCGACATACAGGAAGCTGCCGTCGGCGTTGAACGTCAAGCCGGCCGGCACGGCGCTGGTCAGGGTGAACAGCGCGCCGGCAGGTGCGTTGTCGTTGCTGCCCACGTTGCCGTTCAGTGCCTGCCCGGCCGGCGTCGAGAACGCATCGTCGGTGGCCGACGGCGTAACCACCAGCCGGATGGTCGCGCTGGCGCAGTTGCTGGGCAGGACCGCCTCGCAGACCTGATAGGTCAGCACGGTGGCGCCACCTGCGGCACCGCTGGGCACCTGCAGGATTCCGCTGGCATCCAGCGCATACCCGGCAGGCGCGCCGACCAGGCTGAGGATGACGCTGGGCGAGGCCGGCGGCGTGACGCCATCCAGGGTGTCGTTGGCGAGGACGCTTGCAGGGCTGCTGCTGCCCGGCGCCAGCGGCGACGCGCTGAAGTCGTCGTCGCGTGCGACCAGGGTCCCCGCATTGACATTGATGGTCGCCGCAGCGGTGCTGCACTGTGCGGTGTCCGGTGCCGGCAGGCAGACCTGGTACGTGAACGCGACAGGGCCGGTGAAGTTCGCCGGCGGCGTGTACAGGAAGCTGCCATCCGGTCCGAACTGCAGGCCCGCCGGCGCCGTGGTGGTGAGGGTGAAGACGGCGCCGACCGGCGCGTTGTCGTTGCTGCCGACGTTGCCGGCCAGCAGTTGGGCCGCCGGGGTGGAGAACACGTCCGCGCTGGCGAGCGGCGCGACGAGCAGCTGCACCTGCGCCGAATCGCAGTTGGTATCCAGCGCCGTTTCGCACAGCTGGTAGGTGAGCGTGATGGCACCGGCGGGCACGCCGGCGGCAATGGCCAAGGTGCCGTCCGCAGCCAGCGTATAGCCGGACGGCGCGCCCACCAGGCTCAGCAGCACCTCCGCCGACGCCGGCGGCGTGGTGCCGTTGAGACTGTCGTTGGCCAGCACCGAGACGGTGCTGCCGCCCACGACGGGATTGATCGGGGTGCCACGGAAATCATCGTCGTTGGCGACGAGCGTGCCGGCGTTGACGTTGAGCGTCACCGTGGCCCCGGAGCACACGGCGGTGTCCGGTGCGGGCAGGCAGGCCTGGTAGGCGAACGTGATCACGCCCTGGGTGCCCACCGGCGGCGTGTAGGTGAAGCTGCCGTTGGGGTTGAACACCAGGCCTGCGGGCGCCGCGCCGCTGAGGGCGAAACTGCCAGTGGCAGGCACGTTGTCGTTGGCGGCCACGCTGCCGGTCAGGACCACGCCGGCCGGCGTGCTGAAGTTGTCGTTGACCGCGACCGGTGCAAGCAACAGCTGCACGGCCGCCGTGTCGCAGTTGGTCGGCAACGCCGCTTCGCACAGCTGGTAGCTGAAGTTGACCGCGCCTGCATCCGCCCCACCCGGCACCGAGATGGTGCCGTTGCTGTTGAGCACGTAGCCGGCCGGTGCGCCCACCAGGCTCAGGATCACCTGCGCCGGTGCGGGCGGGACTGCACCATTGATGGTGTCGTTGGCCAGCACGCTGTTGGTGGTGCCACCGCTTGCCGGGTTGATGATGGCGCTGCGGAAGTCATCCGGCGTGGCGACCAGCGTGCCGGCGTTGACGTTGAGGGTGACCGCGGCGGTATCGCACACGCCCACCAGCGGCGGCGCCAGGCAGGCCTGGTAGTTGAAGGGGGTGGTCCCGGTGAACTGCGCCGGCGGGGTGTAGGTGAAGCTGCCATCGGCATTGAACACAAGGCCGGGCGGCGTGGGGCCGGTGACGGCATAGGTGGTGCCGGCCGCCACGTTGTCATTGACCGACACGTTGCCGCTCACCGGGGTGGCCACCTGGGTGGCATAGGCATCGGCCACGGCATCGGGCGCAATCACCACCGCGACGGTCGCGGTGGCGCAGTTGCCCGTGCCCGCCTGGCACAGCTGGTAGGTCAGGCTGATCGGCCCGGCGGGCGCACCGGCCGGGACCACCAGCTGTCCGTTGCTCTCCAGCGTGTAGCCGGCCGGCGGTGCATTGATCAGCGACAGGGACGCCTGGGCCGGCGTGATCGGCGCGCCGTTGAAGGTGTCGTTGGCCAGCACGCTGGCGGTCAGGCCACCGGCGCTGGTCAGCGGCGCGGCAGTGAAATCATCGTTGTTGGCGACGATCGAGGCAGCGCCGACGTTCATGGTGACGGTGGCCGCGTCGCACACGCCGGTGTTCGGCGCCGGCAGGCACAACTGGTAGCGGAAGGTGTCGGGGCCGGTGTACGCCGCCTGCGCGGTGTAGGTGAAACTGCCATCAGCATTGACGGTGACAGTGCCATGCGCGGCCACGGCCAGCAGGCTGAACTGCGCGTTGGGACCGGCGTTGTCGTTGCCGGTCACGTTGCCGTTGAACACGACACCGGCGGTGGCGGCGAAGGCATCGTCCACGGCATCGGGTGCGACCACGAGCTGTACATCGGCGGTGGCGCAGCTGGTCGGCGTGGCCACCTCGCAGATCTGGTAGCTGAAGCTCACCGCCCCGGCCGTGGCACCGGCCGGGATCGACAGTTGTCCACCCGCGGTCGCGGCATACCCCAGCGGTGCGCCGCTCAGGGTCAGCGTCACCGCGGCCGGAGGCACCGCCGCGCCGTTCAGTGTGTCATTGCCCAGCAGGCTCACCACGGTGGTGGTCCCCGGCTGCAGCGGTGTGGCGAACAGGTCGTCCACCGCCAGCAGCTGGTTCGCCGCGACATTCACGCTGACGGTGGCGGTATCGCACACGCCGGGATTCGGCGCCGGCAGGCACACCTGGTAGGTGAAGCTGTCCGGCCCGGTGTTGCCGTTGAGCGGGGTGTAGCTGAAGGTGCCGTCGGCGTTGACCACGGCGGTGCCGCGGGTCGCCGGGCTGCCCAGCACGTAGGTGGAACCACTGGCGATGTTGTCGTTGGTGGCCAGGCTGCCGGTCGCGGGCTGGCCGCCGCCGGGCGTGCTGACCGTGTCGTTGACGGCATCGGGGCTGACCACGAGGTTGGCGGTGGCCGTGGCGCAGTTGGCCGGCAACGCGTTTTCGCAGAAGCGGTAGGTGAGCGCGAGCGGACCGGCCGCCGCGGTGGCAGGAACTTGAACGGTGCCGTTGGCATTGATGACGAAGCCGGTCGGTGCGCCGACCAGGCTCAGCGTCACCTGCGCCTGGGGCACGGCACCGCCGTTGAAGGTGTCGTTCTGCAGCACGCTTGTGGTAACGCCGCCCGCACCGGGCGCGATGGCGGGGGTGAGCGTGTCATCCACGGCGACCAGCGCGTTCGCATTGACCACGATCGACGCGGTTGCGGTGGCGCAGACCGTTGCGTTGGGCGCCGGCAGGCAGACCTGGTACTGGAACGAGGTCGGGGTTGCGATGCCGCCAGGCGGCGCATAGGTGAAGGTGCCGGCGCTGGTGACGGTGAGCCCGGCCGGCGGCGTGCCGATGGCACTGAACACGGCACCGGCCGGCGCGTTGTCGTTCGCCGCGACGCTGCCGCTCAGCGACGCGCTGCCGCCGACGGCGTTGAAGCTGTCATTCACCGCGGTCGGCGCGATGACAACACTGGCCGTGGCAGTGGCGCAGTTGGTCGGCGATGCGTTCTCGCAGATCTGATAGCCCAGCGTGGTGGCACCCGCCGCGGCGCCCGCCGGCACCGCAATCACGCCTGCGGCATTGATGGTGAAGCCGGCCGGTGCGTTCTGCAGCGCGATGATCAGGTTGGCCCCGTTCACCGGCGCACCGTTGAGGGTGTCGTTGGTGAGCACGCTGGGCGTGTTGCCCCCGATGGTCGAGGAAAGGGGCGTCGCAAAGGTGTCGTTGTTGGCGACCAGTGCGTTGGCCTGTACCGGCACCGCCGGGGTGGTCGCGCTGTTGTCGCCCGGGGTCGGATCGGTGGTCCCGGGCGGCAGCACCAGCGACACCGTGTTGGCCGGCACCGTGGCGGGCGTGGAGGTGGGCGCGGTGCCGTTGACCAGCAGCACGACGCTGTCGCCCACACCCACGTTGACCTGCACGTTGACCGCGTTGCCGGTGCCGTTGGCCAGCGCGCAGGACGATGCGGCGGTGGTGGGCTGGCAGCTCCAGGTGACATTGGTGAGCAAGGCGGACACGGTATCGGCCACGCCAACCGCGGTGGCCGCCGAGGGACCGGCGTTGCTCACCTGGATGCGGTACTGCACCGCACCGCCTGCGGCCACGGGCGTGGCGCTGAGCAGCGTCTTGGTCACGCTCAGCTGTGCCTGCAGGGCCAGCGCGTTGGTGTCGATGGCGGTGTTGTTGCCCAGCGCGGGATCGCCGACATCCACCGGCGCGGTGACCGTGGCGCTGTTGTTCAACGGATTCGGGTAGCTCTGTGCGAAGACCGATGGCGACAGCAGCAACGCCAACAGGGCCATCGCGTGCGCGATGCTGGCCGAAGCCATGCGTGCCCTGCCGTGTTTGCCGGTTGCTGCCATGCGTTCCTCCTCGAATGCGGCCGCCAGGCCTGTGCGGCCCGTTCGGCAACGGTGCGTCTGTCGATCCCCGGCGCGGGGTCATTCCCTCGCCATCGGCGCTGCTGCCCGGCGCGCTAGTACGCGCCGGGGTTGTTGCTGAAGCTCACGGGCACGCTGATCGTTGCCTGGCCCCCATTGACCAGGTTCACCCCCACGCTGACCGCACTGCCGCCGACGGCGCCGCCACTGGCTGCCGCGCAGGCGCTGCCGCCGGTGGCACTGCACGTCCAGGCGGCGCGCAGCGTGGTGCCGTTGGGCAGCGTGTCGGCGACGATGGCGTTGGTGACCGCGTCGGGGCCGTCGTTGCGCACCACCAGCGTGTAGGTCGCCGTGCCACCGGGCGTGTAGCTGCTGCTGCCATCGCTCTTGGTGATCGACAGATCCGCCTGGCGCGTTCGATTGGTGATGCTGCACACCAGGGTGACCGCGGTGGCGGTCATCGCGGGCGCCTGCAATGTGAACGTGCCGCCGGTGCCGGAAGACACCACCGTGTTGGTCTGGTCCACGCACTGCCAGGTGCTGGCGTAGCGCGCCAGCGTGCCGCCCGCTGCGGCGGCCTCGGCAAGTGCGTAGCTGCCGCCGGGCACGGTGATCACCGCGGCGGTTGCGCCGTTGTTGCCCACGTTGCTGGCCGAGCCGACGGTGCTGCCGTTGTAGGTGATGGACAGATTGAAGCGACCGGTGTCGCTGGTGGGTTGCAGCAGCTTGACCAGCTGCAGCGTTGCCGCGCACGCCTGGGTGATGCCTTCCACGGTGAACACCGCCTGGCCGATGCGGATGCCGAGCAGGCCCAGCAGGTTGTCCACCACCCCGCCCAGCAGGGTCGTCAGTACCGGGGTGACCAGCCCGTTGACCAGAGTGCGGATCGGCGTCAGCAGCGTGCTGACGACGCCATTGACCAGATCGGCCACCGGCAGTGGCAGGGCGATGCCGCCGAGCAGCGTCACCACCGGATTGCCGCTGGTGACCTGGATGTTGAGCGAGTTGACCAGCGTGGAGACCAGCGTTGCCGCACTCACCGTACCCGCGGTCAGGGTGCGCGTCTGTGGATAGGGGCCGGTGAAGCTGGCGCTCTGCAGGCCAGGGGTTGCAGTGGCGTAACCGCTGATGCTGACCGTCAGGGGAATGGTGACGTCGGCGATCGGGGTGAGGATGCCGAGGATGTTCGCCGACACCCGCACCTTCACGCTCAGCGAGGTCAGCGCTGCAGGGCTCAGCGCCGTGCTGGTCAGCACCGTGCTGCGGTTGAAGAAGGTGGCGTCGCTGATCTGGCCGACATAGAGGTTGACCAGGCCCGGACGCGCCTGCAGGGTGACCGCGTTGCCGACCAGGTTGATGGCGGAAATCGAGCCCTCGGCGCGTGCGACATCCGCGTACACCTGCAGGTGCAGCACGTCGGCGCTGATGCTGGTGTTGGACAGCGAGATGCCGAGCAGGTTGAGCCCGCTGAGCGCGGCGGTGAGCGTGCCGGTATTGAGGCCCTGCACAAGATCCAGGTCGAGCTTGATGCGGATGGCTGCGCTGTGGAACGCCGCGCCGACCGCGCCGCAGGTGTAGACCGGCGGTTCCACCACCTGCGCCCACATGCGCACGTTGGCCACACCGTTGAGCCCCAGTGCCGCCGTGTTGACGGTGATCGGCGTCGGCGTGGTCAGCACGTTGCGGAAGTTGTACAGCTGCACCCCGCCGGTGAGCAGGTCCAGCACGTTCAACCGCACCGTGGTGAGCGAGCCGGTGGGCAGGGCGATCTGCAGGATGTCGGCCAGGCGGATGCTGCCCGACGTGCCGGCCACGCCCAGCGGCAACGCGTTGAGCACGTTGGCCGCCGCCGTCTGGCCGTCGGCCTGCAGCACCTGCACCATCGCCGCGCGCAACTGGCCCAGGGTGATGTTGGTGTTGAGCACCTGGCTGGGGTCGCTGACCACCACACCCCCGTTGAGCTGGGTCAGCAGTGCATTGAGGTTGATGTTGGCGCCGGCGAGGTTGTTCCAGTCAACCGCGCTCAGGTTGAGGGTGGTGCCGGGCAGCAGCGCGCCGAACAGCAGATTCAGGATCGGGCTTTGGGTGGAATCGACCGAGGCCAGGCGCGGTCCGGCGCTGACGCAGGCACCGGCCGTGCAGGCCGACTGGGCATGGGCCCGGCCAAGGCAGGAAAGCACCGCCAACACGGCCAGCAGTACCAGCGACTGCCACCGCGATGACGAAGCGTTCACGCCTTTCACATTAACCATACGTTCGTCTCCCCCGCTTTTTGGGCAAAGCTCGACCGTAACGATGGATTTACTCCGTCGCCGCCCTGATCTCGCTTGCCGTTGTCCGTTTCCCGACGTGATTTACGTTCAGGCCCGGTTTTGGCGATTAATGCGGGGCTGCGGAATTTTCGTCAAACAAGACGGCGTGAAAATGGGGGGCAGTACCGCTTGCTGGCGCGTGTTTATCCAGCTATAAGCCTTGTTGCAGAAGTGGGCGAAAGCAATTCTGTACACAGAAGAAAAGAATCGCTTTCAGGGAAGCAATACTTACTAAACAGGGAAAGGGGGAGTGAAATGCAGGCTATGTGCGACAGAATCAGGCGAGCACGCCTGACCGCAGGCCTATCGCAATCGCAGCTGGCGCTGGAGGCCGGCGTGCGCCGCAGTGCAGTGGCGCAGTGGGAACGCGAGGGAGGCACGTTTCCCAGTGTTCAACACCTTGCCTGCATCGCAATTGTGACGCAAGTCTATTTTGAATGGCTGGCGACGGGACGCGGACCGGGACGACCGGAGGCAGAAAACGACATTCCGCTGTCGGAAGAAACTCGCGTCGAAGCGGAGCGCACGAGCCAGGAAACCGAGATTCTCGCCCTGCTGCGTCGGATGCCGCCACGGAAACGTCAGGTGGCCCGCGCAATCATTGAAATGCTGACTGATTAAATCGATTCAATGGATCGATCAATTAACACTGAATGCACAAAACGTGCGGCCCGCCGACGGCTGACCGGATCGATTCAGAGCGTGGCGCGCGGCGGCAGCGACCAATCGATGCGACCCAGGCCGCGCCGGTCCAGATACTGGTTGGCCGTGGAAAAATGCTGGCAGCCCAGGAAGCCGCGATGCGCCGACAGCGGCGACGGATGCGGTGCCTTGAGCACGCGGTGGCGGCCGGTGTCGATCACCTTGCCCTTCTGCTGCGCGTAGCTGCCCCAGAGCAGGAACACCAGGCCCTCGCGCTCGCGGTTGAGGGTATCCACGACATGGTCGGTGAATCCCTCCCAGCCGCGCTTCTGGTGCGAGCCCGGCTTGCCTTCCTCCACGGTGAGCACCGCGTTGAGCAGCAGCACACCGCGCTGCGCCCACGGCAGCAGGCAGCCGTGGTCTGGCCGGGGAATGCCCAGGTCGGATTCGATTTCCTTGTAGATGTTCAGCAGCGACGGCGGCACCGGCACGCCGGGCATCACCGAGAAGCTCAGGCCATGGGCCTGTCCGTGGCCGTGATAGGGATCCTGCCCGAGGATCACCACCTTCACCTGCTCGAACGGTGTGGCGTCGAACGCGGCGAACATCTGCGGGCCCGGCGGGAACACGTGGGCACCGGCGGCCTTGCGCTGGCGCAGGAAGCCGGCGAGCTCACGCATGTCCGGCCGCAGCAGATAGTCACCAATATGCGCCTTCCAGCTCGGTTCGAGCTGGATGCTGGGCTGTACGTCGTCGTTCATCGCACCGCGGGTTTGTCGTTGAGTCGCGCCAGGCGCAGCTGGAACAGGACCTTGGTGACCAGCAGCCGTTCTTCGATCGGCTTCTGCACCAGGTCATTGGCACCGGCCTGCAGCAGGCTGGACTGGTTGAGCGGGTTGCCGTCGCCGGTCATCACCAGCACCGGCAGGCGGCGCTTGCCGTAGCCGAAGTCCACGCGCACGCGCTCCACCACATCGCGGCCACTGAGTTCGCCCTTCAGCGTGACGTCGGTCAGCACCAGGTCGATGCGGTGGCTGCTGCGGCCCAGCGATTCGGCGGTGAGCAGCGCGAAGGCTTCTTCCGCGGTCATCACGTGCAGCACGTTGAGGCTCTGCCGTTCCAGCATGCGCTTGGTCGCCTCGGCCACCACGCGGCTGTCTTCGACATACAGAATGGTGGCGCCGGGAATCGTCTCCGGCTGCACATAGCCACGGATGAAGGTGGCCAGCGCCTCGTGGCCCAGGGCCTTGTCGAAATAGTCGGTGACGTAGTCGGTGAAGCGGCGCTGCTCCAGGTGCTGCTGCGCGTCGCCGGAGACCACGATCACCGGCACGTAGGCCTGGCCCGCGGTCTCGCGCACCAGCCGTGCCAGCGCCAGCCCGTCGCCATCACTCAGCGTGAGCGAGGTGGTGACCAGGTTGACCGGGCCGGCTTCCAGTGCGGTGCGCGCCTCTTCGATGCTGGCGCAGCCCACCACTTCCACCGCCGGCAGTTCGCGCTTCAGCACGTCGGCGATCAGGCGGCGGACCAGCTTGGAACCATCGACCACCATGACGCGCGGTGCATCGTCGACCAGGTGCTTCAGTACTTGCGGACGCATGCGGGCCTCAGGTTTCGGTCGGACGGGTCTGGCGCAGGAAATGTCCCGTCACCAGCCACGCGCCCAGCCAGCCCAGCACGACAGTGCCGACCAGCACGAGCGATGAATGCAGCAGGTCCAGCCCATGCAGCACGAACGGGCTGGCGTAGCTTTGCGAGAGCGCGGCCAGCGGCGGGCGCAGGGCCAGCCCTGCCACGCCGATCAGTGCCAGTGCCAGCGCACCGGCCCCCAGGCCATACCAGGCGCCAAGGTACAGGAACGGGCGACGGATGAAGCCGTCGCTGGCACCCAGCAGCTGCAGCACGCCGATTTCCTCGCGGCGCGCCTGGATGTCCAGCCGCACCGTGTTGCCCACCACCAGCGCTGCGCCAAGGCCGAGCAGGACCGACAGCACCTGCACCAGCCGCGTGCCGAAGCCCAGCCAGGCATCCAGGCGCTTGCGCCACAGGGCGTCATGCTGCACCAGGTCGGCCTGCGGCAGGCCTTCCAGCGACTGCGCCAGGCGGGCGTCATCGGTGCCGTTGGCCGGGGTCACGATCAGCAGCGACGGCAACGGGTTGTCGTGCAGCGCGTCGATGGCTTCGCCCAGCCCGGCGCTGTCGCGCAGCTCGGCCAGGCCTTCGTCCGGCGAACGCAGGGTGACGCCGGCCACGTCGGCACGGCCGCGCAGCGTGTCGGCCACCTGTTTCGCCGCAGCGGCATCGACCGTGGTCTTGAGGAACAGGTTGATGTCGCGCGACTGCTGCACGCTGCCGGCGAAGTGCTTGAGGTTGTCCAGCGCGATCGACAGGCCCAGCGGCAGGGCCAGCGCGAGCGCCATCACCATCACGGTGAGCAGGGTGGCCCACGGCTTGCGCCAGGCGCGGCCCAGGCTGAACACCACGCTGTGGCCATGGTGGTGCAGCCACACGCCGAAGCGCGAGGGTGCCACGGCATCCTTGTTGGTGGCGGTACTCATTCGGCCAGGTCCTGCGGCGAGATGTCGTCGATCAGCTTGCCGTGGTCGAGGATCAGCACGCGCTTGCGCATGTGGCGCAGCAGCGCCAGGTCATGGCTGACCACCAGCACGCTGGTGCCGCGCTCGGGCAGTTCGGCGAACAGCGCCATGATTTCCGCCGCCAGGGTGGGGTCGAGGTTGCCGGTGGGTTCGTCGGCCACCAGCAGCTTGGGTTCACCGACGATCGCACGGGCGATGCCCACGCGCTGCTGTTCACCCGCCGAGAGCTGCGACGGCAGCGCCTTCTCGCGGTGGCCCAGGCCCATGCGTTCCAGCACCGAGCGCACGCGCTTGGCGATGTCGGCACGGCGGGTGCCACGCAGGATCAGGGGCAGCGCCACGTTCTCGGCAATGCTGCGGTCCATCAGCAGGCGATGGTCCTGGTAGACCGCGCCCACCGTGCGCCGATGCCGGGGGATATCGCCACCACGTACCTTGAGCAGGTTGCGGTCGTCGAACACCACCGCGCCGCGGCTGGGCCGCTCGTCGAGGTGGATCAACTTGAGCAGGGTGCTCTTGCCGGCGCCGGAATGCCCGGTGACGAACAGCATCTCCCCGGGCGCGACGTCGAAGCTGACGTCCACCAATGCCTGGTGGCCGCCCGCATAGTGTTTGCTGACATTGTCAAAACGCAGGACGCTCATCCCTCCGATTATGCCGGAGGAGGATGGCGAGGTGGGGATGCCTGTTCGCCCGACCAACGGTAGGGAGCTACCGTTGATCGGGTTTGCCCTGCCGCCCCGCCAACAGTGGGGCGCTACCGATCAGGCGCGGATCAGCTGCCCGACAGCATCCGGCGGATCTTGCGGCCGATGCGGGTCAGGAAGCCGGCGCCCGGGTCGGCAGACGGTGCGGTGTTGCGCATCGGCTTGGCGGTGACCTGCACGGGCGTGACCTGCTGTGCCGTGCCTTCGGCGCCTTCAACCGGGCGACCGTGGCGACGACGACGGCGCTTGCGCGGTGCGCGCTCGCCGTCCACTGCTGCGTCCGGCGCGCCTTCGGGACGCGGCGCCTCGACAGCCTGCACGGCGGCCGCGGGGACGGCACCTTCCACGGCGGCGGCGGCGGCGGCGGCGGACTGCTCGCCTTCCACGCGCGGCTTGCGCGGGCCACGCGGACGGCGTTCGCCGCTGCGCTCACCACTGCGTTCACCGCGACCACCCGCGGAACGGCTGCCACTGCCACTGGAACGACCGCCGCCACGACGCTCTTCCTCGGCCGCACGCGCTTCGCGTGCCTCGCGGAAGATCTGGCCAACGCTTTCGTTCGCGTCCGGGTCCACCTCGCCGTCGGCCGGCGGGGCGCGCTCGGGGCGCGGCAGCGAGGTCAGGATCTCGCTGGTGACGGGTTCCACCGGGATCTTCTGCTCGATGTACGCCTCGATGTCCGGCAGGCCCATCGCGTAGCGCTCGCACGCGAAGCTGATGGCATCGCCTTCCTCGCCCAGGCGGGCGGTACGGCCGATGCGGTGCACGTAGTCTTCGGCGTCGAACGGCAGGTCGTAGTTGTAGACGTACTTGATGCCGTCGATGTGCAGGCCGCGCGCGGCCACGTCGGTGGCGACCAGGATTTCCAGCTGACCCTTCTGGAAGCGGTTGAGCAGGCTCTCTCGCTTCTTCTGCGGCACGTCGCCGGACAGCACGCCGACACGGTAGCCGGCCTTTTCCAGCGAGCGCGCAACGCGTTCGACGAACACCTTGGTGTTGACGAAGACCATGGTGCGCGCGCCTTCGCTGCGCGACAGCAGGCCCAGCAGCAGCGGGATTTTTTCTTCGTCGGCCGGGAAGTAGATGCGCTGGCGCACGCGGGCGGCGGTGATCGACTCGCTCTCCACCACCAGCTTCTGCGGCTCGTTCATGTGCTCATAGGCCAGTTCCAGCACGCGGTGGCTGAGCGTGGCGCTGAACAGCAGGGTCTGGCGCGTGGCGCGCTCGGGCATGCGGCGCAGCAGGAAGCGGATGTCCTTGATGAAGCCCAGGTCGAACATGCGGTCGGCTTCGTCAAGCACGCAGATCTCGCAGGCATGCAGCGAAACCACCTTGTGCTGCTTGACGTAGTCGATCAGGCGGCCGGGGGTGGCGATGATCACGTCCACGCCCTGCTGCAGGATTTCGCGCTGCTTGTCGTAGTCCACACCGCCGTAGACCAGCGCGAAGCGCAGGCCCAGGTCCGAACCGAACTTCACCGCATCCTTGTGGATCTGGATGGCCAGTTCGCGGGTCGGCGCCAGGATCAGCGCGCGCGGGTCTTCCGGCTTGCGGTCGGCCAGGGCCGGGCGGGTCAGCAGGCGGTTGACCACCGCGACCAGGAAGGCCAGCGTCTTGCCGGTACCGGTCTGGGCCTGACCGGCGACGTCGCCGCCAGGCAGTGCCACCGGCAGGGTCAGCGCCTGGATCGGGGTGCAGCGGGTGAATCCAGCTCCTTCCAGACCGGCCTGCAGGGCCGGATGCAGATCAAAGGAGGAGAAGGTCAAATCGGTCAGCGGTTTGTCGCTCATGAGTCCGTCTTGGTAAGGCCAGCCCGGCAGCGTGCACGGATGGCTTGCAATCTTGGGGGCACCGTCGCCATTGAGGGCCCTGCGCCAGGGAAGGCGGAGGCCGGACCAACCGGTCCTCGGGCGCCGCACAATGACCCAGTTTAGCGCAAAGCGGCCGGCAAACCGGGATGGCCGGTCTCACGACCCCAAGCGACAACGTGTGAAGGCGCATCGATCGGGTAGAGCCACGCCCGGCGTGGCTGGCCATCGCAGCCCGTCAACTGACCCTTCACCGCCCCGACCCTCAGTTGAACGCCCCGCCTTTAGTGGCTGGAACCGCCACCACCCCACCCGCATATCAGTCTCGCCAGCCCCGGCAAAGCGCGATGGCAGTCACAGGACGAATCTTTCCAACCGGTGTCTGCCACCCCGCGACGATAGGGGTACACTGCCGGCCGTGAGCGTCCAGGCATCCATCGGACGCACCGCTGGCCGCCTCCGCGGCCACGAGGCAGCAGACGGGGACGGGGCCTGCGGGCACCGTCCAGGTTCAACCTCCTCCGGCCCGGCCGGGTGCACTCCAAAACGAGAGACCAAGATGAGCGACAAGGTTGTACATGTCAGCACGGCTGACTTCCAAAGCACTGTGCTGGATTCCAAGGAACCCGTGCTGGTCGATTTCTGGGCCGAGTGGTGTGGCCCCTGCAAGATGATCGCCCCGGCACTGGACGAGCTGGCCGACGCCTATGACGGGCGCGCCAAGATCGCCAAGGTCAACGTCGACGAGCAGCGCGAATTGGCCGTGAAGTACCACGTGCGCTCGATTCCGATGCTGCTGGTGTTCAAGGACGGCGAAGTCCAGGCCCAGCAGGTCGGCGCAGTGGGCAAGGCCCAGCTGGCCGGCATGCTCGACAAGGCTCTGGCCTGATCGCAGCAGGCAGCCGGCCCAGGTTGGCTGCCCCAAGGGCCCCCACGCCCGCATGAATGACCCTGCCCCACCCGGCTTGCGCACTGCCGCGAGCCGGTGTTAGTGTCGGCATATCCGGCCGCATTCGCGCGCCGCATCTTCTGGACGTCGTCTCTTTCCAGAATCCCTTCCCAACGTTCGCCGCCCCTGCCGGGCGCTCGCACCTTCCAGCGAGGAATTCAGCACTTGTCCGATATCACTACTTCCGAACCCGGGAGCGCCGACGCGCCCGCCGAGAAGCGCGTGCGCAAGCCGCGCGTCGCCAAGGCCGCTGCCAGCAGCGCCGACACCGGTTCTTCTCCTTCCCAGAACGCCCTGCCCCTGGCTGCCGCGCCTGACGCGCCGGCGCCGGCTGCACCCGCAGCCCCGCAGCAGGCGCCCCAGGCACCGGCCGCGGCCAGCGGCGATGCCCCGCCCCCCCAGGGCGGCGGCCAGGACGCCGGCGACGGCGGCCAGCGCAACAACAACAACCCGCAGGGCGGCCAGAATCCGTACCAGCAGGGCCAGAACCAGGGCAAGGGCCAGAACGACGGCCAGGGCCAGGGCAACCGCCGCGACCGTTTCCGTAACCGCCGCGACCGCGACCGCAATCGTGGCGGCGGCGGTGGTGGCTTCCGCGACGACGGCATGCCGCAGGACACCGGCGAGCAGCAGCCCTTCGTGCGCAGCCAGCAGGCCAACGTGCCGGAAGGCTTCCCGGTCTATTCGCTAAGCGACCTCAAGCGCATGCCGGCACAGAAGCTGCTGGACATCGCCGAGCAGCTGCAGATCTCCGAAGGCGTGGCACGTGCCCGCAAGCAGGACGTGATCTTCGCCCTGCTCAAGGTACTGACCCGCCACGGCGACGGCGTTGCCGCCGACGGTGTGCTGGAAATCCTGCCGGACGGCTTCGGCTTCCTGCGCGCGGCCGAGGCCAGCTACCTGGCCGGCCCGGACGACACCTACATCTCGCCCAGCCAGATCCGCCGCTTCAACCTGCGTACCGGCGACCACCTGTCGGGCCGCATCCGCTTCCCGAAGGACGGCGAGCGCTACTTCGCGCTGTCGATCGTGGACACCATCAACGGTGAGCCGCTGGAAGCGTCGAAGAACAAGGCGCTGTTCGAAAACCTCACCGCCCTGTTCCCGCGCAAGCGCTTCACGCTGGAGCGCGGCAACGGCTCGTCGGAAGACATCACCGGCCGCATCCTCGATCTGATGGCACCGCAGGGCAAGGGTCAGCGTGCGCTGATCGTCTCCCCGCCGAAGGCCGGCAAGACGATGATGATGCAGCAGGTTGCTACTGCCATCACGACGAACCATCCGGAAGTGCACATGATCGTGCTGCTGATCGATGAGCGTCCGGAAGAAGTGACCGAAATGCAGCGCACCGTGCGCGGCGAAGTCATCAGCTCCACGTTCGACGAGCCGGCGGCCCGTCACGTGCAGGTGGCCGAAATGGTGATCGAGCGGGCCAAGCGCCTGGTCGAACACAAGAAGGACGTGGTGATCCTGCTCGACTCGATCACCCGCCTGGCGCGCGCCTACAACAACGTGGTGCCCAGCTCCGGCAAGGTGCTCACCGGTGGTGTGGACGCCAATGCCCTGCACCGTCCGAAGCGCTTCTTCGGCGCCGCGCGCAACGTTGAGGAAGGCGGCAGCCTGACCATCATCGCCACCGCGCTGGTCGAAACCGGCAGCAAGATGGACGAGGTGATCTACGAAGAGTTCAAGGGCACCGGCAACAGCGAAGTGCACCTGAACCGTCGTATCGGCGAAAAGCGCGTCTACCCGGCCATCGACATCAACCGTTCGGGCACCCGCCGCGAAGACCTGCTGATCGAACCGGAGCTGCTGCAGAAGATCTGGATCCTGCGCAAGCTGCTGCATCCGATGGACGAAATCGCCGCGATGGAGTTCCTGCTCGACAAGATGAAGAACACCAAGTCCAACGACGAGTTCTTCGGTTCGATGAAGCGCTGATCCGCGCAGACATCGAAACAGAAAGAGGCCCCGCACTGCGGGGCCTTTTTCGTTGTGGCGGCGGCCGTCGGCGCCACCGGCAGGTACCGACCGTTGGTCGGTACTGCCTGGCGCTCGGCCCGACGCAACATCCCTACGGACGCAGCCGATCCCGCAACGGACCAGACTGCGCAGGCACCGCCATCCCCAACAATTCTTCGACGGCTACCGCGCCTGCCTCAGCGCGGCGCTCAGCGGCATCAGGAACTGCTACGTCATACGCGTGGCCCACCCCCAATCCCGCCCGCACCACCGTCGACACCGCCACCAGTATCAGAAGCGACGCCCCACCCAGGACATGTAACAGCGTCACATCCACCTCCCCGCATGCATGTGCCCCGCACACTACGCGTGACGCGGATGGCTTCCTTTGAAACTGCTCCTATTTGCAGCATCCACTGAATGGGTCTGGTTCGCGCCCGCCCCACATGCCGCTCTACCCCTGCCGGCACGTTTAGCGGCATCGCAGCATGGACCAGGCCCTTGACCCTGTTGTCCAAGCCCTTATTCTTGAATGCATGGCCAGTCCGAAGCCCCTGCCCCAGCCATGCCCCCCAGTGGTCGCCTCAGCGTCCGTTGATCGTGTGGCTGCCCGACTCGCGGCGCTGAAGCTGGCGAAGGCACGCTACGCGGCCCTGCGCAAAGTTCACCGCACCCTTGCGGCCGAGTTTGCAACGCTGGATGATGAAAAGGCAGCCCGCCTTGTAAAGCGTGCGCTTCGAAACGTGAAGGTCTGGGAACATGGCGGAGTAGCCAGCCCATACTATGTGCGCGCTTGGCGTAGAATTCTGCAGGATCCTGCAAACAGCATTCCCAAGATGCTGCGTGGCCACAACGCCAATGCGCTGGTCCAGAACTCCCCCTTCGGATTCATCTACCGGGAACCGAAGTATCGCGAGGAGCTTCGCGTTGGCGCCCCCGAAGAGGCCTGACGTCCCAGCGGACCTCGCGCGTGTCGGCGAATTGTTGGTCGAGGCCAGCAAGCTGAGCAACCACAAAGAATTCGTGATCATCGGCAGCCTGTCAGTACTGGCATCGTCGATTCCGGCGCCGGATGCCATGCTGATGTCGGTGGACGTGGACTTCTATCCACGACTGGACCCTGGCCGCGCCAGTGAGATCGCTCGCGAGCTAGGCCCCCATTCAAGGTTTGCCGAGAAGATGGGGCTTTACGCAGATGCCGTAAGCCCGCACCTGGCGGCCCTCCCTGATGGGTGGGAGGATCGCCTAAGGCGCGTAGAGCACCCACACGGCGTTGTTGGCCTCTACCTCGACCCAAATGATTGCGCGATTGCAAAGCTTGCACGCAATGAGCACCGCGACCAGCAATGGGTTCGCCAGGGAATCCGCGCAGGAATCGTCGATCCAGCAATCGTTGAACAGCGAATGGGCACGGCGCCGTTTCTTGACATGAAGGAACGCGAAAAAGCACACAAGAGTCTGAAACAGCAGAGTGCCTTGGCAGGCTCCGTCAATCGCGGGACCAGTCGCAGCTGATCCGCGAGCAACGAGGCCGCCGAACTGGCCATTTCATCCACGCTCCGGACTCTGGCGATGCGTCAGGAACTTCAGCTGACCAGAGCGCATCGCATCCCGCGAAGCCCTGAGAGGCCAGCTGATTCCCCTGACTGTCATCCTTCTGGGACATCGCTATCGGGGCCAGTGCACCCATTGCTGCGAAGCAAAGTGTTCTGCAGACGCACTCCGGTAGCGCCGGCCGTTGGCCGGCCTCATGTCACCTGCAGTCCACCACGCCCTCCGCCTTGTCCGCCTTCGCCGCGATCCGCACTTGGGTGAACGCCGCCGCGAACGGCGTGTCGGCGCTGACCACGAACGGGGCTTCCACCGCGCCCAGGTCGACGCCCTTGCTGGCGAAGCAGGCCAGCGGAATGGTCACGGTGCGCTTCTGCCCCGGTGACAACGACGACAACGCCGACGCGATGTCCACGCCGCCCTCGCAACCGGTGCCGCACTGCATGGTCACCTTGACCGGCGAGGCGGGCGGGTGCTGCACCATCACGTCGAACTGCAGCGCGCCATGGCTTCTGGCCAGTGCGCCGAGGTTGCGCCGCGAGCTGCTGCGCGCGATGAGCTGCGCCGGGGCCAGCCAGGTCACCTCACGGGCATCCTGCTGGGTGTTGATCTGCACCGTGCGCACGTCGGCAACCGGCGCCTCCTTCGGCCAACGCAGGGTTGCGTTGAGGTCGCTGCCCAGCGGCTGGGTAGCGCCGTTGGCGGCGATGTGCAACGCGAACGGTGCGCTGTCGATGCGGTTGAAGATCGGCAGCGTGGTTACCTCGCCGCAATGATCCGGGTTGGCTTCCGGTAGACGCGCGACCTGCGTGGCCTTGGCATAGCTCAGGCCGTACCCGAACGCGAACAGCGGCGGCCGCCTCGGGTCCGGGCGGTCGATCGGTGCCGGACACGGTACGCCCGGCCACGGGAAGCTCAACCGGCCGCGGAAGTCATGCGCAGGCGCGCCGTCCTTGCCGGCCAGCAGCACATCGGTGATGCCCTTGCCCTCGGTGCCCGGCAGCCACGCAGCAACGAAGCCCTGGGACAGGTTGAGCAGGTCGTTGGTGTACATCGGGCGGCCGGAGAAGTACACCGTGACCAGCGGCTTGCCGGTGGCGGCAGCCGCCTTGAGCACCGCCAGGTCCTGCGGCTGCGCGCGGCTGTGGCTCATGGTGTCCGAGGCCAGGATGTCACCGTTGGTCTCGGCATACGGCGTTTCGCCGATCACAGCCACCACCACGTCGAAGGTCGCCGCATCCACGCCCGTTGCATCGGCGCTGAAGGTGACCTGCTGCGTGCCCAGCTCGGCGCGCAGTGCCCCCAGCACGGAGTCTGCATTCGGGAAGTCGGCATTGCGGTTTTCGGTGCCCTGCCAGGTCAGCGACCAGCCGCCGGCCTGGTCGGACAGGCTGTCGGCACTCTTGCCCACCACCAGCACGCGCGCATCGCGCTTGAGCGGCAGCACGCTGTTCTGGTTCTTCAGCAGCACCAGCGATTCCCGTACCGCCTCGCGCGCCAGCTCGCGGTGCTGCACCGCGCTGTTGTCCCCCGCGAAACGGCTGTCGGAGGGCCTGTGATCGAACAGGCCGGCGCGCAGCTTGACCCGCAGGATGCGGGTCACCGCGTCGTCGATGCGGGCCATCGGAATCTCGCCGCTCTCGACCTGGGCCATGGTGTTGGCGATGAACGCCTTCCAGTCGTCAGGCACCATTACCATGTCGATGCCCGCATTGATGGCCTGCGCGCAGCTGTCGTTGCGGCAGCCGGGCACCTGCGCGATACCGTTCCAGTCGGAGACGACGAAGCCGTCGAAGCCCATCTTCTCCTTCAGCGCCCCGGTCAGCAGCGGCTGGCTGCCGTGCATCTTGCCGTAGTCCACGCCACCGGCGCGGTCGTTCCAGCTGTTGAACGAGGCCATCACGGTCTGCACGCCTTCACCCAGCGCGCCGTAGTAGCCCTGGCCGTGCACGTTCACCATGGTGGCCTTGTCGACCAGCGCCTCGCCCTGGTCGCGCCCGTTGTCGGTGGCACCGTCGCCGATGTAGTGCTTGGCGGTGGCGACCACGTTGCCATCGGTGCTGAAGCGACCCTGCGCACCCTTGATGTAGGCGCGCGCGTAATCGTGCACCACCGATGGGTCGGACGAGAAGCTCTCGTAGGTGCGACCCCAGCGCGGGTCGTGCGCGACCGCGAGCGTGGGCGCGAATACCCAGCCGATGCCGGTGGCGCGGGTGGCGCGGGCGGTGGCCGCGCCGATGCGCTCTATCAGCGCCGGATCGCGTGCGGCACCCAGCCCGATGTTGTGCGGGAACAGCGTGGCGCCGTACACGTTGCTGTGGCCGTGCACCGCATCGGTGCCCCAGATCACCGGCACCGGAGTGCGCGCATCCGTGGCGAGCGAGGCCGCGTGATAGGCGTCGGCCAGCGTGACCCAGTCCGCCACGCTGGCGTGCTTGTCCATGCCGGGCCAGGAGCCGCCGCCGTTGAGTACCGAACCGATGTAGTAGGTGCGCACCTGCTCCGGCGTGATCTGCTTGATCTCGGCCTGGGTCATCTGCCCCACTTTCTGCGCCAGGGTCATCTGCGCGAGGATGCTGCGCACCCGGGCTTCAATGGCCGGATCGGTGCCGATGGCGCTGGTGATCCGCGGCCAGTCCTGCAGGCGCTCGCCGGGTGCAGGCGCGGCATGGGCGTGCGCGGTCAGTGCGCTCAGGACACAGACGGCAAGTAGAGTCTTTCGGGCGCTGCTCACGGACATCTATCTCCAATCGAACACACGGATGGGGAACCGGACGCAGCGCGTGCCGCCGCGATCTTGACAGCGCTGTCATATAAGTCACCTCCCGTGATGTCAACCGTTACGTCGCTCCCTCTCACCCTGCTCCCGTGCTTGCTGGGCTGACAGCGCAACCGGCAGCACCGCGAAGTCAATTGCTGCTGCAGCGCCGCATGGAATGCACGCCCCTGCACGCACGCGCCACGCCGTGGCACCATCGCCCTGCATCGGCAACCCCGACGCGACGCTGGCGCATTACCATCGGCAGCGGCCGACCTGCCCTCCAGAAGGATCCATCGCCCCATGCGTAGTCGTATCGAGGATGTCGCCGCGGTGGCGGGGGTTTCGATCAAGACCGTGTCCCGTGTGCTCAACCATGAGCCCAACGTGCGCGTGGAAACCCGCGACCGCGTCATGGCGGCGGTGACCCGGCTCGGCTACAAACCGAACCTGTCCGCACGCAGCCTGGCCGGGCAACGTTCGTATGCGCTGGCACTGGTCTACAACAATCCGTCGCGCAACTACCTGATGGAAATCCAGAACGGCATGCTGGAGGCCTGCCACGCCCACCACTACAACCTGACCTTGGGTCCGGTGGGGATTGGCCGGCGCACCCTGCCCGACCTGGCGGCGCTGTTCGAGAACTCACGCCCGGACGGCGTGGTGCTCATTCCGCCGCTGACCGACGATGAGGTGGTGCTGGCCTATCTGGATGAACACGAGATTCCGTTTGCCAGCATCGCCCCGCGGCATCCGGAGGGTCGCATCGGCGTCCGCATGGATGAAACCACCGCGGTGGTGGAACTGATTGGCCACCTGGTCGCGCAGGGGCATCGCCGCATTGCCCATATCAAGGGACCGCGCACGCACGGCGCGTGCCAGTGGCGCCTGGCCGGCTATCGCCAGGCGCTGCGCGAGGCGGGCATCGACTTCGATCCGGCGCTGGTGGTCAGCGGCCAGTTCTCGTTCGAGTCGGGCATTGACGCGGCCAACGCGCTGCTGGATCTGCCCGAACCCCCGACGGCGATCTTCGCCGCCAACGACGATATGGCCGCTGCGGTCTTCCGCGTTGCGGGCCAGCGCGGGCTGCGCGTGCCGCGCGACCTGTCGGTGTGCGGGTTCGATGACACCCCCATTGCCGGGCACATCTACCCGGCGCTGACCACCGTGCGCCAGCCGACGTCGACCATGGGCACGCTGGCCACCGAACAGCTGCTTGAACGCATCCGCACGCCTGGCGCCGGCCGCATGGTGACCGTGGATCACGCCTTGCTGGTACGCGAGTCGACCCAGGCCCCGCGACGGCGCTGAGGCGCACACGCGTCTTTGCGCCCGCCTGCTCCGGTCGGCGCCGGGTGCCGCCGGGTGCCGCCAGCGCGCCCCTACGGCGCTGTCCCACTGCTGTCCGCCCAACGCCGTGTGCAGACATCGCGCGCGCACTGCAGCGATGCGCATGACCCATTCTGTCCAGCGCTGTCAGACAACCGGTCAGCGCGCGCGACATCCTGATTGCGTGACGGAAAATGCGTTCTGCGCAGTTTCGTTCTGCACTGCACAACGCTCCACCCGTTTTGAATCGGGCGCTTCACGTGCCCTCAAAAATGCCCTGAAAGGCCCACACTGCTGGGTTTGATGCGCATACGTCACGTCCGTTTCGGCATACCTCGGCACGCGCGTGCCTCGCAGTGTTACCGCTACCAAGGATCGGTTTGTTGACAACGCTGTCAACCGCACGCTCAATCCGCCCACATTCGCTGTTGCATCGTGCCAGACGCCGTAGGACTGCCATTTTCGAATTCCCTGGGGAGGGAGCTTCCATGAAGACGTACAAGGCCGTACCCCGCAAGGCAATGCTCACGTCCGCGCTGCTCGCCGTATTGGCAGGCCCGGCATGGGCCCAGGACCAGACCCGTGACGGTGCCGCATCGTCGGTGGAAGGACTGGACCCGACCACGCTTGATGCGGTGCAGGTCACCGGTATCCGCGGCAGCCTCACCTCGTCGATGAACCTCAAGCGCGACAGCCAGGGCGTGGTGGATGGCATCGTGGCCGAGGACATCGGCAAGTTCCCCGATACCAACCTCGCCGAGTCGCTGCAGCGCATCAGCGGCGTGTCGATCGACCGCACCTCCAGCGGCGAAGGCTCCAAGGTGACCGTGCGCGGCATCGGCCCGGACTTCAACCTGGTGCTGCTCAATGGCCGCCAGATGCCCGCCTCCAACCTGGGCAACGGCGGCGCCGGCCTGTCGAGCTCACGCTCGTTCGACTTCGCCAACATCGCCTCCGAATCGATCTCGGCGGTGGAAGTCTTCAAGACCACGCGCGCCGACAACCCGACCGGGGGCATCGGCGCCACCATCAACGTCAAGACCCTGCGCCCGCTGGAATCGGCGCCGGTGGTCAGCGTTGGCCTCAAGGCGGTCAACGACACCTCCAACGACAACCTGCCGCGTACGCTCAAGGGCTCGGACTTCACTGGCGAGCTGTCGGGCATCTTCAGCGATACCTACGCAGACGGACGTGTTGGCGTGATGCTCAGCGGCAGCTATCAGGAGCGCGATTCCGGCTTCAACCAGGCCACGGTGGCCGAGGGCTGGGCCACGTTCGAGGGCGACAACACCACCGATTGGCGCGTGCTGCCGCAGCCTGGCCAGGGCTATGCGGACCGCATCCAGAACCGTCCCGGTCCCAACGACGTGTACGGCCGCCCGCAGAACACCGCCTACAACGTCAACGGCGTGCAGCGCCAGCGCACCAACGGCCAGGCCACCCTGCAGTGGAAGCCGGTCGATAATGTGACCACCACGCTGGACTACACCTATGTCGAGAACAAGGTGCAGCAGCAGCGCAGCGAATTGTCGGTGTGGTTCAACTATGGCCCTGGCGACAGCATCTGGACCAATGGCCCGGTCGCCGCACCGATCATCTACAGCGAGGACATGACCAACTCGGACGTGTCGATGGGCGGCGCACAGCTGGCGACCAAGAACGAGATGGATTCGCTGGGCTTCAACGTGGAATGGGAGGTCAACGACGCGCTGACCCTGTCCTTCGACGCACATAACTCCAGCGCCGAATCCAAGCCGGACAGCAAGTACGGTTCCGCCGGCGTGCTGGGCGTGGCCGCCTTCGTGCGCGGAAAGACCACCGTGGACTACAGCGGCGACCTGCCGATCATCAACATCGCGCTGCCGCCGAGTGGCGTGCAGGCGGCCGATGCGCTGGTCACCGGGTCGGTGTTCCAGAACAGCTACAACAAGTCGGACGTGGATCAGTACCAGGGGCGCGGTACGTTCACCTTCGCCGACTATTCCGCGCTGGACTTCGGCGTGGGCTATACCGATGTGAAGAACCGCTCGGCCTCGGCGATCATGCAGCGCGACAGCTGGGGCGGCGTGGGCACGCCTGCCGATTACGATGACAGCATCTGGTACGCCGATGACATGGCCAGGTACTTCGATGCGTTCTCCGGACACAACGATCCGCGCCTGACCGGTCAGTTCCTGGTGTTCGACTTCGACCGCCTGATCGAACGCGCCGCCCAGGTCGGCAGCGCCGGCAGCCCGGCCTGCCCGACCTGCTATTACGCGCCCACCGAGTACTCCGAAGACATCCGCACCAACGAAACATCCAAAAGCGCCTTCCTGCAGTACCGCACCACCTTCGACTGGTCGATGCCGCTGAACGTGGCGGTGGGCGTGCGCTACGAGCAGACCGAGGTGGATTCCACCGCGATGGTGCGCGTGCCCAGCGGCATCAGCTGGAGCTCGGCCAACGAGCTCAACATCGATTACGCCAGCGAGCGGGGCTACATCAGCGACAGCGGCAAGTACGACTATGTGCTGCCCAACCTGGACCTGAAGCTGGACATCAGCGACACCCTCGCCCTGCGCGGCAGTTACAGCCGCAGCCTTGGCCGCCCCGGCTGGACCCAGATCCAGAGCGGGCAGAGCCTTGCCGGCATCGTGCGTACGCAGGGGGGTACAGGGTCGCGCGGCAATCCGTCGCTGGAACCGCTGCTGTCGGACAACTTCGACCTGTCGCTGGAGTGGTACTACGGCGAATCCAGCTATGCCTCGGTCGGCTTCTTCCGCAAGAACATCAAGAACTTCATCAGCGACACCATCGTGCGCGAGAACACCGGCAACCTGCACACCCCGGTGGGCGGTGCGTACTGGAACGCGGCGCTGTCGGCCGGCGCGTGCGGGGTCACCGACATGCCCTGCATCCGCGACTACATCTTCACCAACTTCAACGGCCAGCCCGGCGTGACCGCCACCGGCACCAACTCGGCCGGCCAGCTCACCGGCACCATCGTCGGCCAGCCCGGCGACCCGGTGGCCGGGTTCGACATCACCCTGCCGGCCAACCAGCGTTCGGATCATCTCGATGGCTGGGAAGTCGCCGTGCAGCACCTGTTCGGCCAATCGGGCTTCGGCGTGGCGGCCAACTACACCAAGGTCAAGTCGGGGCTGACCTTCGATGACCTGAGCCTGGGCGACCAGTACCCGATGGTAGGCCTGAGCGATTCGGCCAACCTGGTGGTGTTCTATGACAAGAACAGCTGGCAGATCCGCGCGGCCTACAACTGGCGCGAGAAGTTCCTCAACGGCATCGGCGGCCAGGGCCCCAACCCGAACTACACCGATGATTACGGCCAGCTCGACCTCAACATCAGCTATGCGGTCAGCGACCAGCTGTCGTTGAGCCTGGAGGCGATCAACCTTACCGACGAGACCATGCGCACCTACGCGCGCCATACCAACATGCTGCGCTATGCCACGCAGACCGGCCCGCGCTACATGTTCGGCGTCCGCTACAAGTTCTGAGTCACGGCGGTCTGGCGGGTCTACACTCGCCAGACCGCCATCGCCCTGCGTGCGCCCCCTCATGCCTGCCACTCCCGGCCCGATCGACGAAGTCCGCGACCTCGACCGCAGCCGGCTGCCCGAGCTGCTGCCCACCTGGACGACGCCGAAGGTGCTGCGCGGGCTGGTGGCGGACTGGCCGATGGTCATCGCCGCGCGCGATTCGGCCGACGCCGCTGTCG
This sequence comes from Stenotrophomonas sp. KH_036_B, assembly GCF_057839485.1. Classification (NCBI taxonomy): domain Bacteria; kingdom Pseudomonadati; phylum Pseudomonadota; class Gammaproteobacteria; order Lysobacterales; family Lysobacteraceae; genus Stenotrophomonas; species Stenotrophomonas sp. KH_036_B. The sequence goes on from NZ_CM174491.1 coordinate 4,029,894, forward strand.
CCCATCTCAAACAGTACGATCACGGCACCCTGCCCGTGACCGCCACCACCGCGCCGCCCGAGGCACAGGGGCGGATCTTCTACAACGCGGACATGAGCGGCTTCAACTTCCGCCGTGAGCAGATTCCACTCAAAGTGGTGCTCGACACCCTGCTCAAGTACCGCGTCACTGCCGCCCCGCCCACCATCTACGTTGCGTCCACCACGCTGGACAGCTTCCTGCCCGGTTTCCGCCAGGACAACCCGCTGGCGCTGGGCGTGGACGCGCCGCTGGCCAGCATCTGGATCGGCAACCGGTCGCGGATCGCCGCCCACCACGACGTGCCGGACAACCTGGCCTGCGTGGCGGCCGGGCGCCGTCGGGTCACCCTGTTTCCGCCGGACCAGATCGGCAACCTGTACGTCGGGCCATTGGACTTCACCCCGGCGGGTCAGGCCGTGAGCCTGGTCGACTTCGCCGCGCCCGACCTGGAGCGCTTTCCGCGTTTCTCCCGGGCGATGGCCAGTGCCCAGGTGGCCGAGCTGGGCCCAGGCGACGCGGTGTTCATCCCTTCCTTGTGGTGGCACCACATGGAGGGGCTCGACGACTTCAACGTGCTGGTGAACTACTGGTGGCGGCCGGTGCCGGCGTGGACGGACGCGCCGATGAACGCATTGATGCTGTCGCTGCTCGCGCTGCGCGGCCTGCCACCGGCACAGCGCAGGCATTGGCAGGCGCTGTTCGACCACTACGTCTTCACCGCCGGCGCCGAGTCCAACGCGCATATCCCCGATGCCGCACGCGGGGTGCTCGGGCCACTGGATGAGGCCATGGCGGGCAACGTGCGCAGCGTGCTGCGCAAGCGGCTGGAACGCTAGGTCCTGCCCAGGCCGTACTGCGGCCTGCGCCGGTTTCCCCACATCGCTCGGGAATCCGTGATAATCCGCGCCGTGATCCGCCGCCGGCCCCCCCTTTCATGCCCCTGCTGTCCTCCCGCCTGAACCTGGGCAAGCTGATCCTGGCCCTGGCCCTGCTCAGTGCCGTTGTTGCCCTGGCCAACACCCTGCACGCCAGCTACCGGGTGCAGCGCGAACAACTGATCGGCAACACGCTGGAGGCCAACCGGGTGTACGCCAGCAAGCTGGCCGAGACCACCCAGAACTTCGTCCTGTCCGCGCAGCAGCAGCTGGCCTACGCCGCCACCGGGCTGGGGCAGCGCGCGCACGACCGCAGCCAGCTGGAAGCCGAGGCGGCGCGCCTGCAGCTGCAGACCAACAGCTTCAACTCGGTGCTGATCGTGGACCCGGCCGGCACCGTGCTGGCGACCTCGCCGCAGAGCCTTGCCCTGCAGGGCGTGGTGCTCAAGAGCCAGGGCAATGCCGAAGCCCTGCAGCGGCGCGAGCCCTACATCAGCGACCCGTACCAGTCGGCCACAGGGCGGCTGCTGGTGGCGATCTCGCACCCCATCTTCAATGCGCAGGGCCAGTACCAGGGCTACGTCAGCGGCACCATCTACCTGCGCGAGCGCAGCATCCTGCAGACCCTGCTGGGCAAGCACTACTACCGCGACGGTTCGTACCTGTACGTCGTCGATCGCAACGGGCGCATCCTCTATCACGTCGAACCGGGCCGGGTGGGCCAGTTCGCCCTGGAGAATCCCGCAGTGAAGGCCGTCAGCCAGGGACATTCGGGCGCGCAGCAGGTCCGCAACAGCCACGGCGTGCTGATGCTGGCCGGCTACGCGCCGGTGCCCAGCATCGGCTGGGGGGTGGTCGCGCAGCGCCCCACCGAGGCCACGCTGGCGCCGCTGTCGCGGTTGATGTCGGCGGTGATCTGGAATGCGATCCCGCTGGGCGTGCTGTCGCTGCTGGTGACATGGTGGTGCGCACGGCGCATCTCGCTGCCGCTGTGGCAGTTGGCGCGCAACGTGCAGAACCGTGACACCGGCATCGCCATCCGCCATGTCACCGGCATCCGCGCCTGGTACTACGAAGCCGCGCACCTGAAGCAGGCGCTGCTGTACAGCTTCAACCTGCTGCAGGACCGCATCGGCAAGCTCAACCGCGCCACCATGACCGACCCGCTGACCGGCCTGCAGAACCGGCGTGGCCTGCAGGAAGGGCTGGAAGACTGGCAGGCGCGCGGCCAGCCGTTCGGGATCATCGCGATGGACATCGACCGCTTCAAGACCATCAACGACCGCTTCGGCCACGCGGTGGGCGATGCGGTCATCCTGCGCATCGCCCAGCTGATGCGCGACGACTCGCGTGACACCGACCTGCTGTGCCGCAATGGCGGCGAAGAGTTCCTGATCCTGCTGCCGGGTATCGACGCCACCGCCACCGCCGGCATCGCCGAGCGCCTGCGGCTGCAGGTGGAAGCGGAAGTATTCGAACAGGTGGGCACGGTAACGGTGTCGCTGGGCGTGGCCCACTACCCGTCCTACCACGAAGACCCGCAGCAGGCACTGCGGCTGGCCGACAAGGCGCTGTACATGGCCAAGGAACAGGGCCGCAACCGCACGGTGATGTACCCGGCGCCGGAGGGTACCGGCGCGCCGTAGAGACCGCAGTCAAGCCAATCTATGGCTTCCCGCATAAGGCGGCGTATCCGGATAGTCGCCTGCCGCGAAGCGGGCCTGCAGGCCCTGCCACCACGCCGGGTCGAACAGGTGGGCATGATGCTCGCGCACGGCAACCAGTTCCGCCGCCGGCAACCCCATGAACGGCGCGAAGCGTTCCGGGAACACGTCGCGCGGGCCGACATGGAACCACGGCTCGTCGGCCATCGCTTCTTCTGCATTGCGCGGCTGCGGCCATGTGCGGAACACGCAGTCGCTGACCAGGCAGAGTTCGTCGTAGTCGTAGAAGACGGCACGGCCATGGCGTGAGACACCGAAGTTCTTCGGCAGCATGTCGCCGGGGAAGATGTTGTTGCGGGCCATGTCGGTGATCGCCTGTGCGTAGTCCAGCGCGGCGGCGCGGCGCGCCTCCGCCGTCTGCTCGCGCAGGTACAGGTTGAGCGGACGGAACCGACGCTGCACGTAGCACAGCGCGATCACCAGCGCATCGCCGTCCACCCGCACGCTGCCGGCGCACTGGCCCAGCAGCTCGTCCAGCAGCGCCGGTGCGAAGCGCGCCAGCGGGAAGCGCAGGTGGCGGTAAGGCTGCGCATCGAGCAGGCGGCCGACGCGGTCAAGGTTGAACACCAGTGCGTACTTCTCCTCGACCTGGTGGCGGGTCATCGTCTTGGGCCAGGCGAAGCGGTCGCGGATCAACTTGAACACCAGCGGATAGCTGGGCAGGGTGAACACCGCCATGACCATGCCGGGGGTGCCGTCGGCGTGTACCAGCAGCTCGTCCGGATGGGCCTGGAAATGCCGGAAGAAGGTGCGGTAGCGCTCGGTCTTGCCCTGCTTGGCGCGCCCCAGCACGGTGTAGATCTCATCGATCGGCTTGGCCGGCAGCAGACTGCGCAGGAACACCACCGCGTCGCCGACCGTCGCCAGGTCGGCCTGGAAGTAGCTGCGCGAAACACCGAACAGGTGCGCCACATCGCGGCGCCGCGTCAGCACGGCTTCCGCGCGCAGGCCCTTGTCGTCGTTCACCAGCGCGATGATGCAGGGCGAGAAGCGATGCTCGCCGAACACACGTCCGACCAGGTAGGCGCGGCGCTCGCGGTAGAACACGGTGTCCAGCAGTTCGATGCTGCGCACCGGCGCGTCGCCCCAGTGCTGCAGGTCGTCCTGCAGGCGCACGGCGATGGCGGCCGCGCAGCGCAGCTGATGTGCATAGGGAATATCGAAGCGGAAATCACCCAGCACCCGCATGAAGGCTTCGGCCGGCCGCGTGGCCGACAGTGCGTAGGCATGCCGCGCCACCGGGTGGGTGATGGCATCGGACGGCTCCATGTCCAGCGCCATGAATTCCACGGCCGCATCCACGCCTTCGATCCCGAACAGGCGGCGTGCCAGCGTGTTGTAGAAGGTCTTGTAGAGTTCGGCGTCGATCAGGCCCTCGACCAGCCCGGCAAAGGCACTACGCACCTGCAGCCAGACCGCACGCTGCCCGATCGCGTCGCCAGCGGCACGGCGCAGCGCGTCGACCCTCTCGCCGATGCAGCGGTCGTACAGCGCGATGCGCTCCACCGCATCCTGGCGTGCCCCAGCCCAGTCACGGCCCTCGAAACGGACGCGCGCGCGCCGGGTGATCACGGCAAAGCGCGCGTGGTAGTCCTCGAAGCCATCGTGGATGCACGCGGCCAGGCGGGAGGCAAGCGCGTGAGCGTCAGTAGAATCGACAACGGGCATGCGGCGCTACCAGGAAGACCCACCGCCACCATAGTAGTGCCGGCCCATGTCCGGCAACCCCGGATGAAAAAAGCCGCCAGCCACCCCGCAGGGCAGCCGGCGGCGGAGGGAAACTACAGCTTCAGGTTGGCTTCCACGTCCTGCACCTTGCGCCGGGCGAGCGCCAGGTTGGCCTTGTTGCGGTCCAGCACCAGGTACAGGAACAGGCCCTGCTGCTTCGCGACCGGGCGCATGATGTGGTACGCCTTGCCCAGCGAGATCAGGATGTCCTCGATGGTGTCGTTGAGGTTCAGCGATGCGGCCGTCTTCATCTTGGCGCGGATCACCTCGGTATTCCCTGCGGCGGCCACTTCCATGTCCATGCCCGAGCCGGCTTCGCCTAGCAGCATGCCGCTTTCGTAGTCCACCAGCGCCACTGCCTGCGCGCCGTCGATGGACATCAGCGCGTTCAAAGTATCGTCGAGTCCTGCCATGTTGCTCCCCGTTGGTTGTCGAGCCCCTAGTTGCCCTGCGGATCGGCTCGTGATCCGCTGAGTTCGGCCATGATGTTGCGGCCACATTCCTTGGCATTCCAAAGCACCTTGCCGATCACACAGCGGCTGTCGCACGCGGTCATCAACAGCAGCGGTGCCGGCGTGCACGGCAAAGCCAGCATCAGCACCTTGCCCTCGCCGGCCTCCAGCATCAGCACTTCCAGTTCACCCAGCGCCAGCTCGCGTCCCACCGCCGCGGCCAACGCCAGCATTGCGCTGGTCATTGCCGCCAGCCGCTCGCCATTGCCATGGGTGCCTGCGGCCGGCACCAGCGCAAAGCCATCCACGCTGGCCAGCACCACGCTGCGCACGCCGTTGATGTCGTCGGCGAAGGCCTGCAGGTGGTGGACCAGGCGCTCATGCAGCTGCGGTTCGAAGCGGCGGGCGTCGTGTCCGTCAGCCATCGGCAAGCACCAGGTCGCGGGTTTCCATCTCGCTCATCAACACATCCATCAGGCGCAGCCCCTGATCGCGATCACGCGTATCGACCGGCACGACCGGCAGCACGCGCTGGTCCCAACCGGCCAGGGCCACGCAGGCGTCCAGGTCGAAGTCCGGCGCCAGGTCCAGCCGCGAGATGCCGATCACCGCCGGCACCTGTGCGGCATGCTGGCGCAGCACGGCCAGGTAGGCATCCAGTTCATCGGCTGCGGCGCGGCGGGTGGCGTCGACCAGCAGGACCACGCCGCTGGCGCCCTGCAGCAGGATCGGCCAGAGGAAGTCGAAGCGCTGCTGGCCCGGGGTGCCGTACAGGCGCAGCCGGTCGCCGTTGGGCAGGTCGATGTCGGCGTAGTCCATCGCCACCGTCGTAGACGCCTTGTCGGCACCCTGGCGATCGCTGTTGAGCACGTCGGTATCCACGACCGCCCCCTCTGCGATGGCCCGCACCAGGGTGGACTTGCCGCTTCCCATCGTGCCCAGCACCACGATCTTGTGTTCGCGCATGCTCAGCCCCCACCGCGCTGGCGCACGCTGCGCCACATGCGTGCCAGCAGCGTGCCGCCACCGCTGCCCGGGTGCGGCAGCGGTGCGGCGGTGGCGGTGTCTTCCAGCGCGGCATAGCCACACAGGTAGGCGGGGTGTACGAAGCTGCGCACCGCTTCGGCAGGAACATCGAGCAGGCGCGCGCATTCGTCCACGCTGCACGCGCGCTTGAGCAGCAGCGAACACAGCCGGAAGCTGTCGTGCTGGTGGCCCAGTACGCGGAAGTCCGGCCAGCGCAGCAGCTTCACCCGTGCCTGGCACTGCAGGCGTGCGTCGAGGTCGTGCCAGTGTGCGGGCCGTTGGCCCCACTGCCACAGCAGCGGGCGCAACGGCTGGCGCGGCAGCGCGCCGGCCAGCTCGTGGTAGCGCTTGGCGGAAATGCCGTGTAGCGACAGCAATTCGAACGTATCAGACAGATGCTGTGCCAGGTCTGCGGCATCCACACCGGCCGGCACCACCATCTGGTCCTGCACGAAATCCAGCAGCACGCGCGGCTCGCCATTTAAGGCCAGCACCGCGTGGCCCTGGCGTGCCGGCAGGCTCTCGCGCAGCGCACGGGTGATCGCCTTGGCGCCGCGGGCGGTACAGGGTTCGTCGATGCAGGCCGGCACTTCGGGCATGTGCCGCAACGCGTGCTCGATGGCGTGGTCGTCCAGCACACCGCGGTTGTCGCCCTGCCCCTGGCGCAGGTGGCCGTCCTGGTCTTCCACCCAGAACTGGATGCGGGGGCGCTCGCGCACCATGCGCAATGCCGCGTTGCGCAGGGCCGGTGTGTCTTTGATGACGAGCAGGTCGCAGTCGTCCAGATCGCGACAGCTGCGTACTGTATCCGGCGGCAATGAAGCGGCCACACGCAGCCGCTGCAGCAACGCACGTTCTCCCTGGACATCCGATCCGACCACCAGCACCCTGGCCATCGCCTTCCCCTGGGTTGTGAGAGATCACAGCTGTTGCTGAAATATCGTCGTTAGCCTATGCCATGGTTCTGGCCGCCATGGGTGATGGATTGCACACTTTGAGTGTGGACATCTCGCCAAAAATCGCGCTCCGCTACGCGCTGCCCACAGGCAAGTTTCATGCCGCTTTTACGAACCTAGGTGCCTGCTCCGATCGAAGAAGGTGGCGACGGAGTTCACAGAATTACCAGGAACACAGTCCAAAAAAGGTTCGTCTCGCAGCTGAGTGAAGGGGGCTCATTCCAGGGGCGGAGAAGCTTGGCGCCCGGTCTTCGATCGGATCTGCCGCGAGCGTTGAGGGCCCCGCCGCGGCCGGCAGGCCCCTATGCAAATGTCCCCCGGCGTCGGCATGCGCCGCCGCCTCCTCCTTTACTTTGCCAGGGACCTACCGGCCGCGACGGGGCTCGGCTTGCGGTCCGCAGGAAAAGGCAAAAACCGGGACGGAGGACGTTAATCGGGGACGGTGAGGCTTAACCTCCTCCGTCCCCTTTTTAGGCAACGGGGCTCGGCTTGCGGTTCGCGATGGAAAAGCGGATGTCACGGTGCCAACGCCGGTGGGGCGAGTGCGGGGCCGCCATGCCCTTGCGGCGAAGTAAAGGAGGAGGGGGCGGCCGCAGGCCGACGCCGGGGGACATTCGCAGGCAAGGGCATGGCGGCCCCGCGCTCGCCCCACCGGCAGTCGCTGTTGAGGGACATTCGCAGGCAAGGGCGCGGCGGCCCCGCGGTCGCACCACCGGCAGCCGCTGTTGAGGGACATTCGCAGGCAAGGGCATGGCGGCCCCGCGCTCGCCCCACCGGCAGCCGCGCCTGATTCAGCGCGCGCAGAACCAAAAAAAACCCGCGCCGAAGCGCGGGTTTTCATTCTCGATCGCCACGAGGGCGGAATCGAGCCTTACAGTGCGGCCAACGCCTGGTTGAACGTGCTGCTCGGGCGCATCGCCTTGCTGGCCTTGGCCACGTCCGGACGGTAGTAGCCGCCGATATCGACCGGCTTGCCCTGCACTGCGGCAAGCTCTTCAACGATGGTCTGTTCGTTGTCGGCCAATGCCTTGGCGAGCGGGGCGAAGCGGGCCTTCAGCGCGGCATCGTCGTCCTGCGCGGCCAGGGCCTGGGCCCAGTACAGCGCGATATAGAAGTGGCTGCCGCGGTTGTCGATGCCACCGAGCTTGCGCGACGGCGACTTGTCGTTGTCCAGGAACTGGCCGTTGGCCTGGTCCAGGGTCTTGGCCAGCACGGTGGCACCGGCGTTGTCGTAGCGGTTGCCCAGATGCTCCAGCGAGGCCGCCAGCGCGAGGAACTCGCCCAGCGAATCCCAGCGCAGGTAATCCTCTTCCACGAACTGCTGCACGTGCTTGGGTGCCGAACCGCCTGCACCGGTCTCAAACAGGCCGCCGCCGGCCATCAGCGGCACGATCGACAGCATCTTGGCGCTGGTGCCCAGCTCCATGATCGGGAACAGGTCGGTCAGGTAATCGCGCAGCACGTTGCCGGTCACCGAGATGGTGTCCTCGCCCTTGCGGATGCGGTCCAGCGAGAACGTGGTGGCCTCGACCGGCGCCAGGATGCGGATATCCAGGCCGCTGGTGTCGTGGTCCTTGAGGTAGGTGTCGACCTTGGCGATGACCTGGGCGTCGTGCGCACGCGCGGCATCCAGCCAGAACACGGCCGGCGTGCCGCTCAGGCGCGCGCGGTTGACGGCCAGCTTGACCCAGTCCTGGATCGGCGCGTCCTTGGTCTGGCACATGCGCCAGATGTCGCCGGTCTGCACGGCGTGCTCGAACACCACGGTGCCGGCTTCGTCGGTGACCCGCACGGTGCCGTCGGCGGGAATCTGGAAGGTCTTGTCGTGCGAGCCGTACTCTTCCGCCTTCTGCGCCATCAGGCCCACGTTGGGCACCGAGCCCATGGTGGCCGGATCGAACGCGCCGTGAGCGATGCAGTCGTCGATGACGGCCTGGTACACGCCGGCATAGCAACGATCCGGAATGACGGCCTTGGTGTCCTGCAGCTTGCCTTCGGCATTCCACATGCCGCCGGAGTCGCGGATCATCGCCGGCATGGACGCATCGACGATGACGTCGCTGGGCACGTGCAGGTTGGTGATGCCCTTGTCGGAGTTGACCATTGCCAGGCCCGGGCGCTTGCCGTACTCGGCAGCCAGGTCGGCCTTGATGGCGGCCTGCTCGGCTTCGGGCAGCTGCGGCAGGCGCGCGAACAGGTCGCCGATACCGTTGTTGGGATCGAACCCGGCCTGCTTGAGCACGTCGGCGTGCTTGGCCAGCACGTCCTTGTAGAACTCTTCCACCACCACGCCGAACATGATCGGGTCGGAGACCTTCATCATGGTGGCCTTGAGGTGCAGCGAGAACAGCACGCCCTTGGCCTTGGCGTCGGCGATCTGCACCTGCACGAAGGAGGCCAGCGCGTTGCGGCTCATCACGGCCGCGTCGACGATCTCACCGGCCTTGACCGCGGTCTTTTCCTTCAGCACCACGGTCTTGCCGTCGGCCTGCTGCAGTTCGATCTTCAGGGTGCCGGCGGCAGCCAGCGTGGCCGACTTTTCGCTGCCGTAGAAATCACCGCCGTCCATGTGCGAGACGTGCGACTTGGATTCCTTCGACCACTTGCCCATGCGGTGCGGGTGCTTGCGGGCGTAGTTCTTGACCGACAGCGGCGCGCGGCGGTCGGAGTTGCCTTCGCGCAGCACCGGGTTCACCGCACTGCCCTTGACCTTGTCGTAGCGCGCCTTGATGTCGCGCGACACGTCGTCGCTGGGCACGTCCGGGTAGTTCGGCAGGGCGAAGCCCTGGTCCTGAAGTTCCTTGATGGCCGCCTTCAGCTGCGGCACCGAGGCGCTGATGTTGGGCAGCTTGATGATGTTGGCATCCGGGGTGGTCGCCAGCTGGCCCAGTTCGGCGAGGTGGTCGGCTTCCTTCTGGTCGTCCTTCAGGTAATCCGGGAACAGGGCCAGGATGCGGCCGGACAGCGAGATGTCACGGGTTTCAACCGCGATGCCGGCGGTGGCGGTGTACGCCTCGACGATCGGCAGCAGCGACTGGGTCGCCAGGAACGGGGCTTCATCGGTAAGCGTGTACAGAATCTTGGGCGTGTTCGACATGGGGGACTGTGCTCTCCGGGTTAACCCCCGCATTGTCGCGGTTTCAGACCCGGGGAGCAAAGCCGGACCATACGCGCACGTACTGCAACACTGCGATCCGCGCACATGAAAAAAGACGCAGCCTCGCGGCTGCGCCCATCGTGAGTCCGTGCCGGGAGAGAGTCGGCGGGACTTACTTGACCTCAAACTCCTGCGGCGTTCCGGCCGCCTTACCATCTACCGTGACTTCCGCGCGGTACTTGCCCGCCGGCCAGCCATTGGCATTCGTGAAACTGATGTTGGTGGTCTCGGCGCCGGTGGTGTTCAGCGCCTGGCTCTGTTCGCCCGCCACCTGGCCATCCTGGTAGGTCAGCTTGGCGCCGACATTGGCATTGCTGGCACTGCCATCGGTGCGGATCGAGACGATGATGATGTCCTTCGGCGCGAACAGCGCGGCCTGGGCCACGGACTTGTCGGCGGCGGCGGTCTTGCCGACGGTGACGCCGGCGACGTTCACCGCAGAGGCGGCCGCGGTCATCGGCTGCGGTGCAGGCTCGGCCGGGGTCGTCGCTGCCGGGGTCATGGCCGCCGGTTGGGCGTTGGTGTCGGCGGTGTCATCTTTCTTCTTGCAGCCCGCCAAGGCCACGGTGGCCAGAAGGGCGGCGAGTACGGCAGTACTGATGGACGTCTTCTTCATGGAATTCCTCCCTGGGAATAAGTGGTTTTCGCGTGGAACGGCTCAGCCTTTGGCCGGCAACTTGAGGGTCTGGCCCGGGAAGATCTTGTCGGGGTCATCCAGCACGTCGCGATTGGCCTCGAAGATCTGCGTCCAGGCATTGGCATCGCCCAGTTCATTCTTGGCGATCTTGGAAAGTGAGTCGCCGGACTTTACGGTGTAAGAGCTTTCCCCCACCTTTTCGGCGGTGGTATCCACCGACGAAGTGACGCCGGAGAAATCGGCTTTTTTCACCTTCTGCGCGGTGGTATCCACGCTGGAGGTGACACCGGAGAAATCGGCCTTCTTGTCGGTACTCATCCACACGCTCCCGTTTTGAATATGACGACCTGGATCGCAAGGTGTCACAGCCCTTGTTAATGGGGCATGGCGCAGGCGTGAAGGCTTCGGAAGGTTTTCTGAACAGGGCGGCCGGCAGCCGCCTCCCACGTTAAAATGGCGGCATGAATACCCCCCAGGACTCCAGCCTCGGTCGCGAGGTTGCTTACCCGTCGCAGTACGACCCCAGCCTTCTGTTCCCCATCCCCCGCCGCGCCGCGCGCGAGGAGATCGGGGTGGATGACGCCCACCTGCCGTTCGTCGGCCACGACCGCTGGCAGGCGTACGAGCTGAGCTGGCTGGACCGGCGTGGCAAGCCACGGGTGGCGGTGGCCACCATCAGCGTGCCGTGCACCTCGCCCAACCTGATCGAATCCAAGTCGTTCAAGCTCTACCTCAACTCGCTCAACAGCACCCGCTTCGACGATGACGAGCAGGCGCGCCAGCAGATAGCGGGCGACCTGTCGGCATGCGCGGGTGCGGTGGTCAACGTGGTGTTCGGCGTGCCGGTGCTGGTTGACGATGCCGAAGGCGAGTCGCTGGATGGGCTGGACGTGGCGATCGAACGCTACGGGCCGCCGGCGCCGGAGTACCTGTCGGCCAACGCCGGCCAGGTGGTGACCGAGACGCTCAGCTCGGCCCTGCTCAAGTCGAACTGCCCGGTGACCGGGCAACCCGACTGGGCCAGCGTGAGCGTGCGTTACCGTGGGCCGCGCATCGATCGTGAGGGTCTGCTGCGTTATCTGATCAGTTATCGCGAACACGCCGAGTTCCACGAACAGTGCGTGGAGCGCATCTTCAACGAGATCACGCTGCGCTGTGGCCCCGAATGGCTGGAAGTGGAAGCGCGTTACACCCGCCGTGGCGGGCTGGACATCAACCCGTGGCGGGCCACGGCCGGCATCGAGCAGCCGGCGCGGACGGTGCGGGACCTGCGGCAGTAGTGCCGGCCGCTGGCCGGCTCCAGGGATCGCCGGCCATGCGGGGAGCCGGCCAGCGGCCGGCACTACCGGGTTGTTTCGGCCATGCGGGGAGCCGGCCAGCGGCCGGCACTACCGGGTTGTTTTGGCTATGCGGGGAGCCGGCCAGCGGCCGGCACTACCGGTTGTTTTGGCCATGCGGGGAGCCGGCCAGCGGCCGGCACTACCGGTTGTTTTGGGCATACGGGGAGCCGGCCAGCGGCCGGCACTACCGGTTGTTTCGGCCATGCGGGGGGCCGGCCAGCGGCCGGCACTACCGGTTGTTTCGGCCATGCGGGGGGCCGGCTCAGCTCTTCGGCGCGTTGAGGAAGTCCAGGCTCACCTGCAGCAGCGCACGCAGGCCCACGTCCAGCGCCTTCTCATCGAGCAGGAACTTGGGCGAGTGGTTGGCCGGGGCCTTTGCCGGGTCGATTCCCTCGCTGGTGGAGCCGACGAAGAAGAACATGCCCGGCACCTGCTGGGCGTACAGCGAGAAGTCTTCCGCGCCCATCTGCAACGGCGGCTCGTACACGTTGGCCTCGCCCACCACGGCCTGCAGGCTGGGCAGCATGCGCGCGGTCAGCGCCGGGTCGTTGACGGTGGCAGGGTTGCCCTCGGACTCGTAGATCTCGGTCTCTGCCTTGGCACCATGCGCGGCGGCGGTGTGCTCGGCCACGTTGCGCAGGTCGGCGAAGATCTGCTGGCGCATGCCCTCGTCGAAGGTGCGGATGGTGCCCACCATCTCCACTTCATCAGGGATGATGTTGTAGCGGATGCCGCCCTTGATCGCGCCGAAGGACACCACCGCCGGCTGCTTGGAGATGTTGGAGCGGCGGCTGACGATGGTCTGCGCGGTGCCCACCAGGTCGGCGGTGGCCACGATCGGGTCCACCCCGTTCCACGGCGCCGAGCCATGGGTCTGTCGGCCGATCACCTTGATCCCGAACCGATCCGAGGCCGCCATCAGCGGGCCGCCACGCACCGCGATCTGCCCGGCCTGGACACTGGAGAACACGTGCAGGCCGAACACGGCGTCCGGCTTGAAGTCGGCGAACAAGCCTTCCTTGAGCATCAGTGCGGCGCCGCCCTCTTCCGGCGACGGCGCGCCTTCTTCGGCGGGCTGGAAGATCAGCATCACTTCGCCGGGCAGGTTCTCGCGCATCTTCACCAGCGCGTCGGCCACGCCCAGCAGGGTGGCGGTATGCGCGTCATGGCCACACGCATGCATTACCCCGACCGGCTCGCCACGGTAGGTACTGGTGGCCTTGGAGGCGAACGGCAGGCCGGTCTGTTCGGTCACCGGCAGCGCGTCCATGTCGGCGCGCAGCGCGATGCGCGGGCCAGGCTTGCCACCCTTGATGATGGCCACCACGCCATGGTGCGCAATCCCGGTCTTCGGCTTGAGCCCCATCGCGCGCAGCTGCTCGGCGACCTTGGCCGAGGTGCGCTCCTCGCGGTTGGACAGCTCCGGGTGCTGGTGGAAATCGCGGCGCCACTGCACCACCTGGGCCTGGAGACGGGCGGCCGCGGCGGTCACTTCCGGGCGTTCTGCAGGGGCGGCCGCGGCCAGCGCGGGCGAGGCGAGAAGCAGGGCGGACAGCAGCAGCGACAGACGGGGCATTCGGGTCTCCACAAGGGGGTTCGAGAGCGTTGAACCTGAATGTAGGGCATCAGGGCGGTTTTCGCTGTAACTTTCGGCGGCGCCGAACGTTGTGCGGGTGGGGCAGCCGACTAACAGTCGGCTCTACCCGGTCGGCTCTACCCGGTCGGCTCTACCACCCGGTCGGCTGTATCCAGTTGGCTCTACGCCGTCGCGTGCGCAGTGGACCCTGTTATCGGGTCTGCCCGTCGGTTTCACCTGTTGAACCTTGTGGGCCGCGGGTGGTCTGACCGCCCGTCCCATCCGTCATGCATGAAAGGTCACGGCTGCCGGGTATGCTTTGTGCCTGCCAACCGGGCCCTGCCCTTCGCCAGCCTCAGGAGTTTTTGAATGTCGCGTTTCTGGAAGATCGTGCTGCTGGTGATCGCAGTGCTGGTGGTGGGCTTGATCGGCATGCATATGCTCCGTGGTGGCAGGTCCAGCGACGCCAAGGGTGGCCCGCAGGCCGAGGCCGGCAAGGACGTCCAGCGCGATAACGGCCCGGTGCCGGTGACGGTCATCGATGCGGCCCGCCAGGACGTGCCGGTGTACGCCAGCGCGCTGGGCACGGTGAGCGCGATGAACACCGTGACGGTCAGCCCCCAGGTGGGCGGCCAGCTGATCAGCCTGAACTTCAAGGAAGGCCAGGAAGTGAAGCAGGGCGACCTGCTCGCGCAGATCGACCCGCGCTCGCTGCAGGCCAGCTATGACGAGGCGGCCGCCGCCAAGCGCCAGAACGAGGCGCAGCTGGCCACGGCCCGCTCGAACTACCAGCGCTCCAATTCGGCCGAGTACCGGCAGTACGTGGCCAGGACGGATCTGGACACCCAGCGCAACCAGGTGGCCCAGTACGAAAGCGCCGTGGCGGCCAACGAGGCCAGCATGCGCGCCGCCCAGGTGCAGCTGCAGTACACCCGCGTGACCGCACCCATTTCGGGTATTGCCGGCATCCGTGCGGTGGACGCCGGCAACGTGGTCAGCGCCGGGACCGCGCTGGTCACCCTCACCCAGATCCACCCGATCCACGTGGTGTTCAACCTGCCCGAACGCCAGCTGCCGGAGGTGCGCCAGGCGCAGCAGGCCGGTCCGGTAACCATCGCCGCGCTGGACCGCAACGATTCGCACGTGCTCACCGACGGCGGCACGCTGGACGTGGTGGACAACCAGATCAGCAGCGACAGCGGCACCTTCCGTGCCCGCGCCCTGTTCAACAACACCGACAACAGCCTGTGGCCGGGCCAGTTCGTCAACGTGCGGATGCAGCTGCGCATGATCGCCGGGGGCGTGGTGATCCCCACCCAGGCCGTCATGCGCGGTCCGGACGGCGAGTACGTCTACATCGTCAAGCCGGACAACACCGTGGCCATGCAGACGGTGAAGAGCGGCGTGGAAGTGGGCGACAGCAACATCCAGATCACCGAAGGCCTGAAGGGCGGCGAGCGCGTCGTCAGCGAAGGCCAGTTCCGGCTCAAGCCGGGCAGCAAAGTCACCGCACTGAAGCCGGGCGAAACCCCGGCCGCACCGACCGAGGCCGAACTCAAGGCCGCCCAGCAGAAGCAGGGCGATGGCGGCGGTGGTCGCCGTGGCGGCGGACCGCGCTGACCGCGCGCGCCGCACCCGCGCTGCCGGCTCCCGGGCCGGCGCGCGTCCCCTGCCACTCCGCTTGATGTAACAGCAAGGATCCGCCCGTGGGCTTTTCGACGATCTTCATCCGCCGCCCCATCGCCACCTCGCTGCTGATGGCGGGCCTGCTGCTGCTCGGCATCCTGGGCTACCGCCAGCTGCCGGTGTCGGCGCTGCCGGAAATCGATGCGCCCAGCCTGGTGGTGACCACCCAGTATCCCGGTGCCAACGCCACCACCATGGCCTCGCTGGTGACCACGCCGCTGGAGCGCCAGTTCGGGCAGATCTCCGGGCTGGAACTGATGACCTCCGACTCGTCGGCGGGGTTGTCCACGATCATCCTGCAGTTCGCGATGGACCGCGATATCGACATCGCCGCGCAGGACGTGCAGGCCGCGATCCGCCAGGCCACCCTGCCCTCGTCGCTGCCCTACCAGCCGGTGTACAACCGGGTGAATCCGGCCGACGCGGCGATCATCACCCTCAAGCTCACCTCCGATACGCGCCCGCTGCGCGACGTCAACAACTACGCCGACTCGATCCTCGCCCAGCGCCTGTCGCAGGTGCAGGGCGTGGGCCTGGTCTCGATCGCCGGCAACGTGCGCCCGGCCGTGCGCATCCAGGTCAATCCGGCGCAGCTGTCCAACATGGGCCTGACCCTGGAAGACCTGCGCAGCGCGCTCACCCAGGCCAACGTCAACGCGCCGAAGGGCTCGCTCAACGGCAAGACCCAGTCCTACAGCATCGGCACCAACGACCAGTTGACCAGTGCGGCCGACTACCGCGCCACCATCATCAGCTACAAGAACGGCGCGCCGGTGCGGCTGTCGGACGTGGCCAACGTGGTGGACGGCGTCGAGAACGACCAGCTTGCCGCCTGGGCCGACGGCAAGCCGGCGGTGCTGCTGGAGATCCGCCGCCAGCCCGGTGCGAACATCGTGCAGACCGTTGAACGCATCCGTGCGTTGATGCCGCAGCTGCAGAACGTGCTGCCGGCCGACGTGCACCTGGAGGTGTTCTCCGACCGTACCGAAACCATCCGCGCCTCGGTGCATGAAGTGCAGTTCACGCTGATCCTGACCATCGGCCTGGTGGTCGCGGTGATCTTCGTGTTCCTGCGCCGGCTGTGGGCCACCATCATTCCCTCGGTGGCGGTGCCGCTGTCGCTGGCCGGTACGTTCGGGGTGATGGCGTTCGCCGGCATGTCGCTGGACAACCTGTCACTGATGGCGCTGGTGGTCGCCACCGGGTTCGTGGTCGACGATGCGATCGTGATGATCGAGAACATCGTGCGCTATATCGAACAGGGCAAGAGCGGTCCCGAAGCGGCCGAGATCGGCGCGCGCCAGATCGGCTTCACCGTGCTGTCGCTGACCGTGTCGCTGGTGGCGGTGTTCCTGCCGCTGCTGCTGATGCCCGGCGTGACCGGCCGCCTGTTCCACGAGTTCGCGTGGGTGCTGAGCATCGCGGTGGTGTTGTCGATGCTGATCTCGCTGACGCTCACTCCGATGATGTGCGCCTACCTGCTCAAGCCCGATGCCCTGCCCGACGGCGAAGACGCGCATGAGCGTGCAGCGGCCGCCGGCAAGCAGACCGTGTGGAGCCGCACCGTGGGTCTGTACGAGCGCAGCCTGGACTGGGTGCTGGACCACCAGCCGCTGACGCTGGCGGTGGCCGCCGGTGCGCTGGTCCTCACCGTGGTGCTGTACATCGTCATTCCCAAGGGCCTGCTGCCCGAGCAGGACACCGGGCTGATCACCGGCGTGGTCCAGGCCGACCAGAACATCGCCTTCCCGCAGATGGAGCAGCGCACCAAGGCCGTGGCCGAGGCACTGCGCAAGGACCCGGCGGTGACCGGCGTGTCGGCCTTCATCGGTGCCGGCAGCATGAATCCCACCCTCAACCAGGGCCAGCTGTCGATCGTGCTGAAGGAGCGCGGCGACCGCGACGGGCTGGACGAGATCCTGCCGCGCCTGCAACAGGCGGTGGCCGGCATTCCCGGCGTGGCGCTGTACCTCAAGCCCGTGCAGGACGTGACCCTGGATACGCGCGTGGCCGCCACCGAGTACCAGTACTCGCTGTCGGACGTGGACAGCGCGCAGGTCGCGCTGCAGGCCGCGCGCCTGACCGAGGCGCTGCGCCAGCGCCCGGAGCTGGCCGACGTGGACAACAACCTGTCCAACCAGGGCCGTGCGCTGGAGCTGAACATCGACCGCGACAAGGCCAGCGTGCTGGGCGTGCCGATGCAGACCATCGACGACACGCTGTACGACGCGTTCGGCCAGCGCCAGATCTCCACCATCTTCACCGAGCTCAACCAGTACCGCGTGGTGCTGGAAGTGGCACCGGAATTCCGCACCAGCACCGCGTTGATGAACCAGCTGGCCGTGGCCTCCAATGGCAGTGGCGCGCTCACCGGCAGCAACGCCACCAACTTCGGCCAGGTCACCTCGTCCAATTCGTCCACCGCCACCGGCATCGGCGCGCAGAACACCGGCATTCCGGTCGGTGCGGGCAACATCATTCCGCTGGCCGCGCTGGCCGAGGGCAAGGTCACCAGCACGCCGCTGGTGGTCAGCCACCAGCAGCAGCTGCCGGCGGTGACGGTATCGTTCAACATCGCCCCGGGGTATTCGCTGTCCGATGCGGTCAAGGCCATCGAGGAGACCCGCGACAGCCTCGACATGCCCTCGCAGGTGCATGCGCAGTTCATCGGCAAGGCGGCTGAGTTCACCGGCAGCCAGACCGACGTGGTGTGGCTGCTGCTGGCCTCGCTGGTGGTGATCTACATCGTGCTGGGCGTGCTGTACGAGAGCTACATCCACCCGATCACGATCATCTCGACCCTGCCGCCGGCCGGCGTGGGCGCGCTGCTGGCGCTGATGGTGTGCGGGCTGAGTCTGTCGGTGGACGGCATCGTCGGCATCGTGCTGCTGATCGGCATCGTCAAGAAGAACGGCATCATGATGGTGGACTTCGCGATCGAGGCGCGCCGTGCCGGCGCCAACGCGCATGAAGCGATCCGCCGCGCCTGCCTGCTGCGCTTCCGCCCGATCATGATGACCACCGCCGCCGCCATGCTGGGCGCGTTGCCGCTGGCGCTGGGCACCGGCATCGGCTCGGAGCTGCGCCGCCCGCTGGGCATCGCCATCGTGGGCGGGCTGCTGCTCTCGCAGCTGGTCACGCTGTACACCACGCCGGTGATCTACCTGTACATGGAGCGCTTCTCCGAGCGGATGCGCGTCCGCCGTGAGCAGCGTGCGCTGCGCCACGCGGCCACGCAGGACCGCGCGTGAACATCTCCGGCCCGTTCATCCGCCGCCCCATCGGCACCGCGCTGCTGGCCATCGGCCTGTTCGTGATTGGGTTGATGTGTTACCTGCAACTGGGGGTGTCGGCCCTGCCGAACATCCAGATTCCAGTGATCTTCGTGCATGCCAGCCAGTCCGGCGCCGATGCCACCACCATGGCCTCCACGGTGACGGCGCCGCTGGAACGCCACCTGGGCCAGTTGCCCGGGGTGGACCAGATGCGCTCGTCCAGCTCCGAAGGCAGCTCGCTGGTCTTCATGATCTTCCAGAGCGGGGTGGACATCGATTCGGCGGCGCTGGACGTACAGACCGCCATCAATTCCGCGCAGGCCGACCTGCCCTCGGGGCTCGGCTCGCCGATGTTCCAGAAGGCCAATCCCAACGACGATCCGGTCATCGCCATCGCGCTCACCTCGCAGACCCAGTCGGCCGACGAGCTGTACAACGTGGCCGATTCGCTGCTGGCCCAGCGCATCCGCCAGATCAGCGGTGTGTCTTCAGTGGATATCGCCGGCGCCTCTACCCCGGCGGTACGGGTGGACGTCAACCTGCGCCTGCTCAACGCGCTGAACCTCACGCCGGACGACCTGCGCAACGCGGTACGCGCGGCCAACGTGACCTCGCCCACCGGCTTCCTGACCGACGGCAACACCACCACCGCGATCATCGCCAACGACTCGGTGGCGCGCGCGGCCGACTTCGCCAACCTGGTGATCAAGACCCAGGACGATGGCCGGGTGATCCGCCTCAAGGACGTGGCCAACGTCTACGACGGCCAGCAGGACGCCTACCAGGCCGCCTGGTTCGACCACAAGCCCGCAGTGGTGATGTACGTGTTCACCCGCGCCGGCGCGAACATCGTGGAGACGGTGGATCGGGTCAAGGCGCAGATCCCGATGCTGCGCGACTACCTGCAGCCGGGTACCACGCTCACCCCGTATTTCGACCGTACGCCGACCATCCGTTCCTCGCTGCATGAAGTGCAGATCACGCTGCTGATCAGCCTGGCGATGGTGATCCTGACCATGGCGCTGTTCCTGCGCCGGCTGGCACCCACACTGATCGCGGCCATCACCGTGCCGCTGTCGCTGGCCGGTGCCGCGCTGGTGATGTACGTGTTCGGCTTCACCCTGAACAACCTGAGCCTGCTGGCGCTGGTCATTGCGATCGGCTTCGTGGTGGACGATGCGATCGTGGTGATCGAGAACATCATGCGCCACCTCGACGAGGGCATGCCGCGCATGCAGGCGGCGTTGAAAGGCGCGCACGAGATCGGCTTCACCATCGTCTCCATCACCGCCTCGCTGGTGGCGGTGTTCATTCCGCTGCTGTTTGCCAGCGGCATGGTCGGCGCGTTCTTCCGCGAGTTCACCGTCACGTTGGTCGCGGCGATCGTGGTGTCCATGATTGTCTCGCTGACGCTGACGCCGGCACTGTGCAGCCGCTTCCTCAGCGCGCACACCGAACCGGAGAAGCCCTCGCGGATCGGTCGCTTCCTGGATGCCACGCACGACCGCATGCTGCGCGTGTACACCGTGTGCCTGGACTTCTCGTTGCGCCACGCACTGCTGCTGTCGCTCACCCCCATCCTGCTGATCGTGGCCACGGTGATGCTGGCCGGTGCGGTCAAGAAGGGCTCCTTCCCGGCACAGGACACCGGCCTGATCTGGGGCCGCGCCAACTCCAGCGCCACGGTGTCCTTCGAGGACATGGTCAACCGCCAGCGCCGCATCACCGACATGCTGATGGCCGACCCGGCGGTGAAGACCGTGGGCGTGCGCCTGGGCAGTGGCCGCCAGGGCTCCAGCGCGCAGTTCAACATCGAGCTGAAGACGCGCAAGGAAGGCCGCCGCGAGACCACGGCGCAGGCGCTGGCACGGTTGAGCGCCAAGGCCGACCGCTACCCGGACCTGGAGCTGCGCCTGCGCGCGATCCAGGACCTGCCCAGCGACGGTGGTGGCGGCAACAGCCAGGGCGCGCAGTACCGCGTCTCGCTGCAGGGCAACGACCTGGCCCAGCTGCAGGAGTGGCTGCCCAAGGTGCAGGCGGCACTGAAGAAGAACCCCATGCTGCGCGACGTCGGCACCGATGTGGACACCGCCGGGCTGCGCCAGAACGTGGTGATCGACCGCGCCAAGGCCGCACGCCTGGGCGTGTCGGTGGGTGCGATCGATGGTGCGCTGTACGGCGCCTTCGGCCAGCGCCAGATCTCGACCATCTACTCGGACATCAACCAGTACAGCGTGGTGGTGAACGCACTGCCCGAGCAGACGGCCACCCCGCGCGCGCTCGATGAGATCCATGTCAGGGCGGGCAATGGCGAGATGATTCCGCTGACGGCCGTTGCCCGCCAGGTACCCGGGATGGCGCCGCCGCAGATCACCCATCAGAACCAGTACACCACGATGGACCTGAGCTACAACCTGGCACCGGGCGTGAGCACGGGCGAAGGCGAGGCGATCATCAAGGCCACCGTGGACGGGCTGCGCCTGCCGGGCGACATCCGCATCAGCGATGGCGGCGGCTTCAATGTGCAGCTCAACCCCAACTCGATGCTGATCCTGGTGTTGGCGGCGATCATCACCGTGTACCTGGTGCTGGGCATGCTGTACGAGAGCCTGGTGCACCCGGTGACGATCCTGTCCACGCTGCCGGCGGCCGGCGTGGGCGCGCTGCTGGCGCTGTTCGTGACCAACACCGAGCTGTCGGTGATCTCGATGATCGCGCTGGTGCTGCTGATCGGCATCGTCAAGAAGAACGCGATCATGATGATCGACTTCGCGGTGGTGGCCCAGCGCGAGCACGGCAAGAGCGCGCTCGAGGCCGTGCGCGAGGCCAGCATCGTGCGTTTCCGCCCGATCATGATGACCACCATGGTGGCGATCCTGGCCGCGGTGCCGCTGGCCATCGGGCTGGGCGAAGGTTCCGAGCTGCGCCGCCCGCTGGGCATCGCGATGATCGGCGGCCTGCTGTTCTCGCAGAGCCTGACCCTGCTCAGTACGCCAGCGTTGTACGTGATCTTCTCGTGCCTGCAGCAGCATTGGCGCGCATGGCGCGCGCGCCGCCGCGAGAAGGCGATGATGAAGCGCGCCGCACGCGCGTAACGGACCCGATCCGTGCGGCATTTGACGCAGGACACGCAAAAGAGAACAATTCGCACCAGCCACGGTCCTGCCGCGCTCCGCGCACCGCGCTGCATCCGCCTTCCGCGGGCAGTGCCCCGACTCAGCCACGCCCTCTTCTCTCCGCTTTCAACCGATCGCGGACGGTGTGCTGCTGTCCGCAGAGGACCCCTACGACATGCATGTTTCTGTACGTCCGCGCCGCGCCCTGCGCCCGGCCCTGCTTGCGCTTTCGCTGTCACTGGCCTGCACGGCCCATGCCCAGTCCGCCACGGATGCCCCGGCACGTGGCCGTTCGGCCACCGAACTGGATGCGGTCAAGGTCACCGCCGAACGTACGCATAGCGAAACCGGCGCGCTCGGCGACCGCGCGGTGCGCGATACCCCGTTCGCGATCTCCGTGGTCGGCCGCGAAGACATCGAGAAGCGCCAGGTGGTGTCGCTGGGCGAAGCATTCCTGACCGACCCGTCGGTGGTCACCCAGGTCAGCGCCTACGCCAGCGGCTGGAGCTCGCCGATCCGCAACCGCGGCATCGACCTGAGCTACGACAGCTACCGCGTCAACGGCCTGCAGGTCTCGTCCTGGGGCACCGAGTGGCCGCTGGAAGTGATGGAACAGGTGGAACTGCTCAAGGGCCCCGGTGGTTTCATGTACGGCTTCGGCCAGCCGGGCGGCATCGTCAACTACGTAACCAGGAAGCCGACGGACACCACGACGTTCTCCGCACAGGTGGGCTGGCGCGAGCAGGGCATCGTCAGCGGCCAGGTCGACGTGGGCGGCCGCGCGGGCAACGACGACATGTTCGGCTACCGCTTCAACGCGTACCAGGAGAAGGGTGAGACCTTCAACGGCGGCGAGGTCAACCGCAAGGTCGGCGCGCTGTCGCTGGATGCACGCCTGAGCGATTCGCTCACCTGGACCTTCGATGGCGTGTTCCAGGAGCGCGACCTGAGCGAGGAATCGCCGCAGTACTACTTCATCGGCCTCACCGAACTGCCGCGCCCGATTGCGGGCGATGTGAACAACGCCATCCCGGGCACGTACTACGACACGCGCTCGAGCCTGCTCTCCACGGCGTTGAACTGGCAGATCAACACGAACTGGAAAGCGAGCCTGAGCTACGGCTACACCTCGTCGTGGAACGACGTGAACAAGATCTTCGCCTACATCGACGACGTGAACGGCGACTACGACGTCAACGTTTACGAGCTGGGCGGCAAGAGCGAGTGGAAACTGGCCCAGGCCATCGTGCAGGGCCGCGTCCAGACCGGCCCGCTGTCGCACCAGCTGGTGGCCGGCGTCTCGCACCAGACCGGGCTGGGCTGGGACCGTCCCTACGAGTGGAGCACCATTGGCCGCGGCAACCTCTACCAGCGCCCGACGCTGCGCCATGACGCCGTCGGCTCGCGCGAGATGACACGCGGCAGCGAAACGGTACAGCAGGCGGTGTTCGTCAGCGACACGGTGGACGTCGGCCACGGCTGGTCGGTGTTGGCCGGGGCGCGCTACAACGATTTCGAGAACAAGGGCAGCTACCACACCTATCCGGTCACCCCGACCTACGCGGTGATGTTCAAGCCGGCCGATGCCGTAACGCTCTACACCAGCTACGTCGAATCGCTTGAAGCGGGCAGCCGCGTCGGCAGCGACTACATCAACGCCGGCGACGTGCTCGACCCGACCATCAGCAAGCAGTTCGAGATCGGCGCCAAGATCGAGTATTCGCGCTGGAACGCCAACGCCGCCGCCTTCCGCCTGGAGCGCGGCGCCAACATCGACCGCCTCACCAGCGCCGGCAAGCTGCTGGTACAGGACGGCATCACCCTGTACGAAGGTGTGGAAGTCAGCGGCGACGTACGCCTGACCGATGCCTTCACCCTGGGCGGCGGCGTCACCTGGCTCGACCCGACCTACGACAAGCTCTCTCCCGACAGCAGCACCCAGCAAGGCAACCGCACCACGGGCGCCGCCCGCTGGAACGGCGTCGTGCACGCCGACTACAGCGTGCCGCAGGTGGAGGGCCTGAGCCTGTACGCGCTGGCGCGCTACTACGGCGATGTCTATTACGACGCCGACAACACGCTGAAGCTGCCGGATTACACCCTGGTCAACGCCGGCGTCGGCTACCGCATGCAGGCCAGCGGCCACCCCATCACCTGGCGCGCGAGCGTCGAGAACCTGACCAACAAAAAATACTGGTCCAACGCCGGCATCGGGCTGCCGCGTACGTTTGCGGTGAGCGTGCGGTTTGATCTGTAAGCGCAGGGCGTAGAGCGTAGCGTTTCAGTTTTCCGAGCAGGGAGGCCGACGGGCAGCCCCGACAGTTGGCTGCGTGGGGTGGGAGGGAGCAGCCAGGCAGGGCCTGGCTCTACGGCTTTCCATGGCCGCCGGCACACTGTCGAAGGGTCGGCGGGGGTGGATTTGCGGGACTGTAGAAAACATGGGCACGGCGCATGCGCCGGGCGGGTTGGGCAGGACGCCCAACCCAGGCCTTGCCGTGTACGCGGGATTGCGTACACGAGCAAGTTTTCTACAAGCCTACATGGACGTATTCACGGCGTGTCCCGCAAAGCCACACCCGCCGGCCCAAACCAGGACCGTTCGCAGACCAAGGCCGTTGCGGTTGCCGTTGCCGTAACGACCAACGGTATGCCGGCCGCTGGCCGGCTCCTCGCACCTGCGACAGTGCAGCATGAGGAGCCGGCCAGCGGCCGACACTACCAACCGGCTATGTCGGCTTCACTGCGATGACGCAATAATGAGGTGACCCCGCACCGCGAGCCTGCATGTCCGCCCGAGAATCCCGCCTGAGTCGCCTGTGGGCACATGAAAAGGCCAGCTATGGCCTGCGGGTGTTCATCGCGCTCTCTGTCGCAATGGGCCTGTGTTGGCACCTCGGCCAGCTGCCCGCGCTGCCTGGCGTGTTCCTGGGCATCATCGCCAGCGCCATCGCCGAAACCGACGACAACTGGTGGGGCCGCACCAAGTCCGTTGCGCTCTCGCTGCTGTGCTTCGTGGCCGCCGCTGCCGCTGTGGTCGAATTGTTCGCCTGGCCCTGGCTGTTCATCGCCGCACTGGCACTGTCCACCTTCGGCCTGACCCTGCTCGGTGCCCTGGGCGAACGCTACGCCTCCATCGCCCAGGCCACCGTCACCCTCGCCATCTACACCATGATCGGCCTGGAACAACACGGCGCCGCCGACCGGGCCCAGGCACTCAATGCCGTCAGCCACCTGCTGGCCGGCGCGCTCTGGTATGGCCTGCTTTCCATTCTCTGGACCGCCCTGTTCGCCAACCGCCCCGTGCGCGAGCGCATCGCGCGCCTGTTCGTTGAACTGGGCCGCTACCTGCAGCTCAAGGCCGACCTGTTCGAACCGGTGCGCGAAGCCGATGTGCAGCAGCGCCAGCTCGCCTTGGCCGAACAGAACCGTCGCGTGGTCGAAGCCCTCAACATCGCCAAGACCGCCATCCTCGCCCGCTTCGGCCGATCCGGCCGGCCCGGCGTGCAGTCCGGCCTGTACCTGCGCCTGTACTACATGGCCCAGGACTTCCACGAGCGCGCCAGCTCCTCGCACTACCCCTACGGCGCGCTCACCGAAGCCTTCTTCCACAGTGACGTCCTCTATCGCTGCCAGCGCCTGCTGGCCCTGCAGGGCGAAGCGTGCGCCAACCTCGGCACCGCCATCCGCCTGCGCCGCCCCTTCCAGTACGGCGATCGCACCCGCCAGGCCACCGCCGACCTGACCGACTCGCTCACCTGGCTGCGTGCCCAGCACAACCCCCAATGGCAGCGCCTGCTGTCCTCGCTGGAACTGCTGGGCCACAACCTGCAGAGCATCGAGCGCAGGCTGTCGGAGGCCGCCCAGTCCGAATCCACCCTGGACAACGTCGACACCCGCCTGCGCGATACCAACCCGCACACCCTGCGCGAAATGGGTGTACGCATCCGCCAGCAGCTCACGCCCGGCTCGGTGCTGTTCCGCCACGGCCTGCGCATGGCGCTGGCGCTGGTGGTCGGGTTCGCAGCCATCCGCCTGTTCAACACCCAGAACGGCTCCTGGGTGCTGCTCACCATCGTGTTCGTGTGCCGCCCCAACTTCGGCGCCACCCGCCAGCGCCTGGCGCAACGGATTGCCGGCACCCTGATCGGCCTGGTGCTGACCTGGGCGCTGATGCAGCTGTTCCAGGACCTGCGCATCGAACTGCTGATCGCCCTGCTGTCGGCCCTGCTGTTCTTCTTCACCCGCAACGACCGCTACCTGGTCGCCTCGGCCGCCATCACCGTCATGGCGCTGACCTGCTTCAACCTCATCGGCGATGGCTTCCTGCTGATCTGGCCGCGCCTGGTGGATACCCTGATCGGCTGCGCCATCGCCGCCGCGGCCGCGTTCCTGATCCTGCCCGACTGGCAGGGACGGCGCCTGAACCTGGTGATGGCGCGCGTGCTCGAGCGCTGCGCCGGTTACCTGCAGGCCGTGCTCGGCCAGTACGGCAGCGGCATGCAGGACGACCTCGCCTACCGCATCGCACGGCGCGACATGCACAACGCCGACGTGGCCCTGTCCACCGCCCTGTCCAACATGCTGCGCGAGCCCGGCCACGTGCGCCGCAACCTGGACGCCGGGTTCCGCTTCCTGGCCCTGTCCAACACCCTGCTCGGCCACCTGTCCGCGCTGGGCGCCCATCGTGCACAGCTGGACAGCTACGCCCAGGACCCGCTGGCCCGATCCGGTGGCGAACGCGTGCAGCAGGCCATGCAGCAGATCGCCACGGCCCTGGAGCAGCGTGAACCGGTGGCCGAGGATGGCAACGAGGCCGACCGTGCGCTTGCCGAGCAGCTCGAACAGATTCCCGACGACATGCCCCCGAAGCTGCAGCTGATCCGCACCCAGATGGGCCTGATGCTGCGCCTGCTGCCCAAGCTGCGCGCCGCCGCCAATGAAGCCGCGCGTACGTTGGCCTGATCGCCGATTGCCTCATGGTAGGCTGCGCCGGTTCGCAAGGAGTTTCCATGTCCGGCCACAGTCAGTTCGCCCTGCTCCGCCAACGCCGTTTCCTGCCGTTCTTCATCGTCCAGTCGCTGGGCGCGTTCAACGACAACGTGTACCGCCAGGCCATCATCGGCCTGCTGTTCTACCTCGGCGTCAGCCAGGAAGAACAGTCGCTGTACACCACCCTGGCACCGGCGATCTTCATCCTGCCGTACTTCCTGTTCTCCGCCCTGGCCGGGCAGATCGCCGAAAAACTGGAAAAATCGCGCCTGATCGTGATCACCACGACCATGGAGATCGCGATCATGACGCTGGCTGCGGTCGGTTTCCTCACCCAGAGCATGCCGGTCCTGCTGGTGGCGCTGTTCTGCACCGGGCTGCAATCCACCCTGTTCGGGCCGGTCAAGTATTCGGTGCTGCCCTCGGTGCTCAAGCCCGAAGAGCTCACTGGCGGCAACGGCCTGGTCGAGATGGGCACCTCGATGTCGATCCTGACCGGCATGATCAGCGGCGGCATCATCTTCACCCTCGCCGGCAGCTTCGGCCCGGTGGTCGCGGCCACGGCCGTGATCGCGCTGGCGATCGCCGGCAACGTCACCGCGCGCATGATCCCCAAGGTGGATGCCGGCGCGCCGGACCTCAAGATCAACTGGAACCCCATTCCGGAATCGCTGGCCGTGCTGCGCCTGGCCAAGAAGCAGAAGGCCGTGAGCAACGCCATCCTCGGCGTGTCCTGGTTCTGGTTCGTCGGCACCATGCTGACCTCGCAGCTGCCCACCTATGCGGTGGTCAATCTTGGCGGCGAGCCCACGCTGTACATCTTCGCGCTGGCACTGTTCTCGGTCGGCACCGGCGTGGGTTCGCTGCTGTGCGAGAAGCTGTCCGGGCGTACCGTCGAGATCGGGCTGGTGCCGCTGGGCGCGTTCGGCATGACCGCCTTCATGCTGGACCTGTACTTCGCCCGCGCCGGCACAGCGACCAGCGCCGGCCTGAGCGTGGCGGCCTTCGTTGCCGCGCCGGGCAGCGTGCGCATCATCATCGATCTTGTGGGCATCGGCCTGTTCACCGGCTTCTTCGTGGTGCCGCTGTTCGCGCTGATCCAGAGCCGCACGCCCAGATCGGAAATGTCGCGCGTGTTTGCCGCGCTCAACATCCAGAACTCCGGCTTCATCGTGGCCGCGGCAATGATCGCGCTGGCCACGCAGAAGTTCCTGCACTGGACCATCCCGCAGCTGTTCCTGGCACTGGCGATCGCCAATGCGGTGGTGGCGATCTACATCTTCACCATCGTCCCCGAATTCCTGATGCGGTTCCTCAGCTGGGTGATGGTGCGGGCGCTGTACCGCCTGCGCCCGCACGGGATCGAGGCCAACGTGCCCGACGAGGGCGCCGCCCTGATCGTGTGCAACCACGTCAGCTACATGGATGCACTGATCCTGTCGGCGACGATTCCGCGCCCGGTGCGCTTCGTCATGTACTACAAGATCTTCAACATCCCGGTCATGCGCTGGATCTTCCGCACCGCCAAGGCGATCCCGATCGCCGGCGCACGCGAGAACCCGGCGCTGATGCAGGCCGCATTCGATGAGGTGGACAAGGCGCTGGCCGAGGGCGAGCTGGTCTGCATCTTCCCCGAAGGCGCGCTGACCCGCGACGGCGAGATGGCCGCCTTCAAGTCCGGCGTGGAGAAGATTCTCGAGCGCCGCCCCGTTCCGGTGGTGCCGATGGCGCTGCGCGGCATGTGGGCCAGCATGTGGAGCCGGCGCGACAGCCGGCTGGGCCGCATGCGCGTGCCGCGCCGCATGCGTGCGCACATCGAAGTGGTGGCGGGACCCCCGGTTGACGGCGCCACGGCCACCGCCGAGGGTCTGGAAGCCCAGGTACGTGCACTGCGCGGCGACCGCGGCTGAGGCGTCAGCGGGCGCAGCCGTTCGCACCCGCATGGAACAAATCAATCGCCCCGGCCATGTAAACGCATACATCCCGATGCAACATCGGGTAAATTACCCGCCATAGGGGGTGTCACTCGGCTTTTGGCGATGCCGAGGGACAACCAATGGAATGGAGCAGTACGTGAATCACCCGCCGCCGCATTCTCCATCGGCTGTCGTCGTACCGAACCACCTTGTGTGGGCGATCCTGACGACGCTGTTCTGCTGCCTGCCGTTGGGCGTGGTGTCCATCGTGTATGCCTCGCAGGTCGATGGCCGCCGTGCGGCGGGCGACCTGGCAGGCGCATACGAATCGTCGCGCAAGGCAGCGGGGTGGGCGTTGGCATCGGCCCTGGCCGTGCCGGTACTGCTGCTGTTGTGGTTCGGTCTGTTCGGCGGCATTGCCGCGCTGGGCGCTCTTTCCGACCTTTGAAACACCCTTCGTTCAACCCACCCAAGAAAATGGAGCTTCACCCATGAACGCCACTGCCCCGCAAGTCCCCAACAATCTCGTCTGGGCCATCCTGACCACCCTGTTCTGCTGCCTGCCGGCGGGCATCGTGTCGATCGTGTATGCCGCCCAGGTCAACGGCAAGCTGGCCGCCGGTGATATCGCCGGTGCGCAGGAATCCTCGGCCAACGCCAAGAAGTGGGCCATCTGGTCGGCCGGCATCGGTGTCGCTGCCCTGGTGCTGTACATCATCCTGGTCGTGGTGATGGGCGTTGGCGGCGCGATGGGCGGCAGCAGCTACTGATCGCCGCCTGGACGGCCCGGTCCGGTGCCCCTGCGGGGTATCCGGCCCGGGCCGTTCTGCCGTCATGAAGATGCCTTCCCGCCCCCCCCTGGCGCGCTGGGCGCCACTGGCCATCAGTGCCGGCCTGGCCGCCGGCGCGGCTGTGGTGCTGCGCCATGTCAGCCCCTACGCCAGCAACAGCCCGCTGCCGGGCTGCCCGTTGTATGCGCTGACCGGGCTGTACTGCCCTGGCTGCGGCAGCACGCGCTGCCTGTATTCGCTGGTGCACCTGGATTGGGCCGGCGCGATGGCGATGAACCCGCTGCTGGTCATCTCGCTGCCGTTCCTGCTGGTGATGCTGCTCAACAACGCCGGCCTGCGCATGCGTGCGCTGGACCCGGTGATGCGCGTATTGGCCAACCCCACGTTCTGGCTGGTGCTGCTGGTCGGTTATGCCGTCATGCGCAACCTGCCGTGGATGCCGTTTGCGTTGTTGGCGCCTTAAGTCACCCAGCCGGCAATCACCAGCAGTGCCAGCGCGGCCATCCACAGCAGCAGCATGCGCCAGACCAGGCTCATTGCATCGCGGAGCTCCGGCAGGCGCCGCCACACCGGCACCATGCCCGCGTCGCTGTAATCGTGCGCGTCTTCACGCAGTTCCGCACTGACGCTGGCTCGTGCCACCGCGCCAAGAAACACCGTCGATGCCGCCCAGCGATTGCCGTGCGCTTCGCGCCAGGCCTTGTAGGCCGTATCGAAGTTGCCCACCAGCGCCATCGACAATGACATCAGCTGCGCCACCGGCCACTCCAGCCAGGACAGCACCACGCGCGCGCCTGCCACGGCTTCCACACTGGCCAGCGAACGCATCGGGCCGACCGCCAGCAGCGCGAGCAGGCGGTACGCCAGCGCCCCGACCGGGCCCAGCAACAGGAACCAGAACAGCACCGCGAACCAGCGCCGCAGCGCGTTGAGCACGGTCGCCTCCACCAGTGACGGCACATCCTCATGCAGGCTCCCGCCCGCAGACTGCAGGTGCGCAATGGCCACATGGCGGGCCGGCGCATCGTCGGCGTCGATCACCGCCTCCACGTCACGGTCCAGGTCGCGCGGACCCCAGCAGATCACCAGCGTGGCGATGCCCAGCAGCAGGGAGGGAAGCCCAAACAGGCGGTCGTGCAGACCCCACTGCAGCAACGCCAGCAGCAGCACGAACGGCAGCACCGCCAGCACCCAACCCTGGCGCCCGCCCCAAACGCCGTTCTCGGCGGCGTGTGCATCCAGCCACTGCAGCCAGCGGCGGTACACGCCGAACCGGCGCAGCGTCACCGCTGCGGCAGGCGCCACATGGCCCAGGGCCAGGGCGACCAGCACGGCGACGAGGGTGGTGAACATGAATGCCTCCGGCTCGGTTTCTGGCGGCTACTATGCCTTGCGGCCCGGCAATTCCCCGGGCCGTAGGTAATGTATGCCGCCCCGTGTTCAGGCAGCGGCAACACGGCGTACCGCTCAGCCCATCTGGCTGCGGTACCAGTGTTCGATCAGACTGCGTGAAATCGAGATCGGCGGGGACAGGCGGATGCCGATCCCGTCATCGTCGACGTCGCGGGCCAGCGCCGCGCCCACTTCGTCGGCTGTGAACCAGCGCGCGTCCTCCAGCTCACCGTCCACCGTGGGAACATCGTCCTCGGCGGTGGCGCTGAAGCCGAGCATCAACGCACCGGGGAACGGCCACGGCTGGGTGCCCAGGTAACGGCAGGCGCGGACCCGCACCTTGCTCTCTTCGAAGACCTCGCGCACCACGGTCTGTTCCAGCGACTCACCGGGTTCGACGAAGCCGGCCAGCACCGAGTAGCGGCGCGGGGCCCAGTTCGCCTGTCGCCCGAGCAGCAGCCGGCCATTGTTCTCCACCGCCACGATCACCGCCGGATCGACGCGCGGGTAGTGCTCGATGTTGCACTGCCCGCAGCGGCCGATGAAGCCACCCCGGGTGAAGGTCACCGCACCCCCGCAGACACCACAGAAGCGCGTGCGCGATTGCCAGTACGACATGCCGCGTGCATAGCAGAACGCGCTGGCATCGGCGGCCGACCAGGTGCTGGCCGACTCGCGCAGGTCCACGCGCTGCGGGGCGCTGACGTCGATGGCGCCGGATTCAATCGAGAACCACGCCTGCGGGCCACGCAGCCCCAGGAAGATGGCCGTGCCCGGGCCCCCGCCCAGCTGTTCGCCGGTCAAGGCCAGCGGCTGGCCGTCCTCGCCGGCCAGCGCGCGGCCGTCCGGATCAAGGACCAGCACATGCGCCTGCGGCCACAGGTGCAACAACGCCTCGGCGTCATCGCGCAGCGTGTCGGCGCGTTCAAGGGGATCGGTGGTGAAGGCGAAACCGCTCAGCGGCAGGGGAAATCTGGACATCCCCGAAGCCTGCCCACATTCATCGGCAGTAGCAAGCGGCAGCGCCCGTGAGAAACGCCGCCGTGCCGGTTACATGCTGAAACTGCTGCCGCAACCGCAGGTGGTCTTCGCGTTCGGATTGCGGATCACGAACTGCGCACCGGTCAGACTCTCGGTGTAGTCCACCTCGGCACCCATCAGGTACTGCAGGCTGAGCGGATCGACCAGCAGAGTGACCCCGTTGGTGTCCACGGCCAGGTCATCTTCGGCGCGGTTCTCGTCGAACTCGAAGCCGTACTGGAAGCCCGAACAGCCGCCGCCCTGGATATACACGCGCAGCGCAAGCGAGGTACTGGCCTCGTCCTGGATCAGTTCCTTGACCTTGGCCGCAGCGGCCTCGGTGAAATTGAGGGGACGGTCCAGCGACTGGTAGTTCGGCGCGGCGACAGGGGCGCCGGGCAGGGAAACAAGCGTGCTCATGCCCCCAGCATGGGGGTGCATGGGCACGCTTTCAAGCGTCGGGCGTTCAGGCCATGGCGTCGGCAAGCTTCTTGCGCGCGTTGCCGTCCTTGCCGTCCTTGCCGCTGGGGGCGGCATCCTCGGCCGGCGGCGGCAGCGCCATCTGGGCCGCGCCGTGGATCAGGCGGCCGGTCAGCTGGGCGCCGGCGTTCATCTCCACCACCTGGTAGTGGATGTTGCCGCTGACCCGCGCGGTCGGGGTCAGTTCAACCCGCTCCGTCGCATGCACATCGCCGTCCAGGCGACCACTGATGACCACCACCTGGGCGCGGATCTCTCCCTCGATCGCCCCCTGCTCGGCAAGGGTCAGGGTGGCATTGGCCGCGCCTTCCTGGGCAATCACCTTGCCCAGGATCGTGCCTTCCACGTACAGGCCGCCGCTGAATTCCACGTCGCCCCGGATCACCACCTGCGCGCCAATGAGCGCGTCCACGACCAGATGACCGTCGCGATTGGATTTATTGCTGCCAAACATGGGCTTACTCCCCTTCTTTTGCCGTTGCTGCAGCCGGTGCTCCGGCCTGCTTCCAATCGAATACCTGGGTGGCGCCCCCCGCACCGGATCCCAGCGTGACCCGCACACGTTGCGGGGTGAAGTCCTTGGGCAGCATGACGCTGCCGGTGAGCTGCTGGAAGTACCGGAAGGAATACTCCTGGCCCGGCACCTTGGTGCGCTGGTGCAGCTCGTCCCAGCTGACCGAAGTCAACTTGCCACCTTTGACGCCCTCGACCGTGAAGCGCATCTGGCCTTGGCTGATTGCCCCCCGGTTGAGGTTCTGGGTCAGCACCACGGCGTACTGCCAGGTGCCGCCGGCTTCCGGCGAGAACTCGATGGAATGGGTGTTCAGGCCCTTGCGCTGGCTGGTTGCCCCCACCAGCCGCTCATAGAAGGCCACGTCGGCGCGCAGGCCGGCGATCTCCTCGTCGCGCTCGCTCAGCGAACTCTGCACCTCGTTGTTGGCGGCGCGGCTGATGCGGTCGGAGGCCTGCAGGGTGGCCTGCCGCTGCTGCAGCTCGACCACCTGCTTCTGCAGGGTGTCGCCGCGCGCTTCGGCCGCGTCCAGCTCACGACCGACGTCGCCGCCGGGGCTGCCCAGCCAACGGCCCAGCAGCACGGCCAGGACCAGCGTGACCAGCCACACGCCGCCCAGGATCAGCAGGCGGCGGCGATCGGGCGCGGCCGGCGTGCCGGGACGGCGGATCTGGATCCGGGAAGGTGTCGGGTTGTTCATGGCGATTTCCGCGGCAGCGTCCTCTGGACGATACCGACACGGCCCTGTCGGAACGAGCGACTGGCTAGTGTAAGTCAGGGTTGGCACATTTTTCGCCCCGGGGGGCCTGCCGGGCAGTAGCGTTCATCGACGCCATCCCCGATAGTGTGGGCCTGTGCACACTTTGTCGCCGGAGCGCCTGCCATGACCGAGGCCCACCTGTTCGTGATTGGCATCCTGCTGGCCTGGCTGGCGGGCATCCGCGTGTACCTCACCGTGTTCGGGGTCGGCCTGGCCGGGCTGCTGGGCTGGGTCGAGCTGCCGCCCGCGCTGCAGGCCACCGAGTCCTGGTGGGTGCTGGGCACCTCGGCGGCGCTGGCCATCACCGAATTCTTTGCCGACAAGATTCCCGGGGTGGACTCGGCCTGGGACCTGGTCCAGACCCTGGCCCGGGTGCCGGCTGGCGCCTTCCTGGCGGCGGCCACGCTGTCCCCCAACGGTGAGCTCAGCGGCACCGCGCTGGCCGCCGGCGCCGGGGTGGCGCTGGCCAGCCACGGATTGAAGTCCGGTACCCGTGCCCTGCTCAACACGTCGCCCGAACCCGCCAGCAACTGGGTGGCCTCGGCCGCAGAGGACACCGTGGTGGTAGGCGGCCTGGCGCTGGCGCTGGCGCACCCCTGGATCGCGCTGGTGCTGGTGGTGGCCTGCAGCCTGGTCGGCGCGCTGGTGGTCTGGCTGGTCTGGCGCACGCTGTGGAAAGGCATGCGCTGGTTGTTGCGGCAGCCGGCGGGCAAGGCGGGAGCCCTGCCCGACCGCGATGCCTTGCCACCGTAACGCCGTAAAGGCAGTGCGGGTCACGACCAACGGTCGCGACCTGCCGCATAATTGCGCCGCAGACTGGGAGTACTGATGGCCGTTCACGACAACGCTGTTGCATCCGCCCGCGCCACCCGCGCCGAGACCCCGCCCGCCGACCACTGGCAGCGTTGGGTCGATCCGACTGCGCCCGTTGCCGCGGCGGCGCCCAGCAATGTGGTGCCGCTCAATACGGCTGCGGCGGTCGCCGCCCCCATGCCCATGCCGCCACAGCTGCCCCCGGCGCAGTGGCAGGACGACGCCGCGCCGCTGCCGCTGGGCAGTGACGCGCCGTACCGCGTGCTGATCGTCGAGGATGACCGCTCACAGGCACTGTTCGCGCAGAGCGTGCTGCATGGCGCCGGCATGGAAGCGATCGTGCACAGCGAAGCCGAGGGCGTGCAGCAGGTCATCAACGAACACCGCCCCGACCTGATCCTGATGGACCTGCACCTGCCCGGCCTGGATGGCATGCGCCTGACTGCGCTGATCCGCCAGCAGCCGGGCCAGCAACTGCTGCCGATTGTCTTCCTCAGCGGCGATCCGGACCCGGAGCGTCAGTTCGAGGTGCTCGACAGCGGCGCCGACGATTTCCTGAGCAAGCCGATCCGCCCACGCCACCTGATCGCGGCGGTGTCCAACCGGATCCGTCGCGCCCGCGCCCAGGCGGCTACCCAGCAGGGTGCGCACGGCGCGCCGGCCATGAACAACCCCGAGACCGGCCTGCCCACCCGCCACCACGTGATGCAGCAGCTGACCGCGTCGCTGGCGCACCGCGACCACGGCGGCCTGTTCTTCATCGAAGTGGCGAGCGCGCTTGGCCTGCGCGAACGCTACGGGTATGCCGCGTTTGAACGGCTGATGGTCCAGGCCGCGCAGCGCCTGGCCGAGACCGCGCATCCCCACCTGCTGGCGCGGTTGAACGACAACAGCTTCCTGGTGCTGGCCCGCGGCGTCGACGAGGAGTCGCTGGACGCGGTCGCGCACAACCTGCGCGACCAGCTGTCGGCGCGCGCCTTCGTGATCCGCGATGAGGAATCGGTGCACCTGCGCGGCGTGGTGGGCCATGCCCGGCTGTCGGGCGGGTTCGGCGATGCCGGCACGGCGTTGGAGGCGGTTGAGCGCACCACGTTGCAGGCGCGCCTGCTGTCCTCCGGCGTGGCCGCGCACGTGCATCGCGAAGAGGTTGCCGCGCAGGAACACCTGGCGCTGCTGGAAGGACAGCTGGAGCCGGCCTACCAGCCGATCGTCGCCGTGGCCGGTGGCAACACCGCGCAGTACCAGGTGCTGCTGCGCCTGCGCCAGGCCGATGGCAGCGTGCTCAACGCAGGCCAGGTCATTCCTGCGGCCGAAGCCGCCGGGCGCATCGCCGACCTCGACCAGCAGGTCCTGGACCACGCCCTCGGCCTGCTCGACCTGTACCAGCACGCCACCCAGCCGCTGAGTCTGTTCGTGTCGCAGTCGCTGCGCACGCTGGCCCGCGATGCCTTTGCCGACTGGCTGCTGGAAACCCTGCAGCAGCGCGGCCTCCCGGGCAGCGCGCTGGTCATCGATGTGCGCCTGCCGGACGCGCTGATCCACACCGTCACCCTGCAGCAGTTCTGCACGCGCATGAGCGCGGCGGGCGTCCGCTTCTGCCTGAGCCAGTTCGAACCGGGGGCCGAGGCCAATGCACTGCTCGGTCAGCTGCCGCTGGCGTTCGTGCGCATGGCCGCGCGCTTCTCCAGCAGCCACGCCAACCAGCAGACCCGCGATGAGCTGCGCGGCGCGATCGACGCGGCACACCGCGCGGGCGCGCTCATCATCGGCCAACAGATCGAGGATCCGCAGGCGGCGGCCGCGATGTGGATGGGCGGCGTGGACTTCATCCAAGGCAACATGGTGCAGTCCGCCGGGAGCGAACTGAACTTCGACTTCCACACCGCGGTGCTCTGAACATGGCGGCCCACGGACGGGTTCCCTTCACGCTGTGGCTGGCGGCG
The DNA here is from genome assembly GCF_057839485.1 of Stenotrophomonas sp. KH_036_B. Taxonomy (NCBI): domain Bacteria; kingdom Pseudomonadati; phylum Pseudomonadota; class Gammaproteobacteria; order Lysobacterales; family Lysobacteraceae; genus Stenotrophomonas; species Stenotrophomonas sp. KH_036_B. The sequence goes on from NZ_CM174491.1 coordinate 4,066,078, forward strand.
ATCACGGCCGCGCTTGCGGCCACCTCCAGCGCCATGGCACTGGCCGGCGCCAACGGTCCGTGGACCGCCATTGCCGTCGGCACCGCTACGGTCGGGGTGGTCGCCACCCTCGTCGGCGTGAGCCGCTGGCGCGAGCAGCAGGCCCGCCTGGCCCTGCTGCAACGACGCAGCGAAGCGCTGGCCGGCGAACGCGACCACCTGCAACGCGCGGTGCAGCAACAGGACATGCTGGAACAGGAGCTGCTGCAGGCCAAGCAGGCCGCCGAGGCCGCTGCCCTGGCCAAGGGCGAGTTCCTGGCCACGATGAGCCACGAGATCCGCACCCCGCTCAACGGCATCCTGCCGATGCTCGACCTGATCGCGGGCGGCCAGCTCGGCACCGACCAGCGGCAGATGCTGCAGACCGCCACGGTCAGTTCGCAGCAGCTGCTGCGGATCGTCGACGACATCCTCGATTACTCCCGTCTGGAGGCCAAGGGCCTGGACCTGGAGATCACCACCTTCAACCTGCGCGAGCTGCTCGAGGGCCTGGTCCAGCTGATGCAGCGCAGTGCCGAGGCCAAGGGCCTGGCGGTGTCGCTGGAGCTCGACCCGGCGGTCCGGCTGTCGGTGCGCGGCGATCCGGTGCGGCTGCGCCAGGTGCTGGGCAACCTGCTGGTGAACGCGATCAAGTTCACCGAACGTGGCCAGATCCGCCTCCGCGTCACCCGCCAGGGCGAGACGGCCACCGAGCACCAGCTGCGTTTCGAGGTGATCGACACCGGCATCGGCATCGACGGCACCCTGCAGGCGCGCCTGTTCCAGTCCTTCAGCCAGGCCGACGCCTCCACGACCCGCATCTACGGCGGCACCGGCCTGGGCTTGGCCATCTGCAAGCGCATCATCGACCTCATGCACGGCAACATCGGGGTCAGTTCGACCCCGCGCCACGGGTCCACGTTCTGGTTCGAAATCCCGCTGCTCAAGGTGGCCGGCGACCTGCCCACGGCGCCGATCACCACCCGCGCGCTGCTGGTCAGCGAAGACCCGCTGCTGGTACAGCGCCTGCAGCGTGTGCTGCAGCACCACGACATCCGCCTGCACACGGTGGACAGCGCATCGTCCGCGCTGGACATCCTGCGTGCGCCGGTGCGCCCGGGCGTCGAGCCCGACCTGGTCTGGGTGATCGCCGATACGCACGCGCTGCGCCACGGTGCCACCGCCCTGCACCGCGCGGTGCTGCACGATCCCCGCAGCCCAAGCCCGCGCCTGCTCTGGCTGCAGGGCGACGAGCCGCTGGCCGCGCTGCTGGAACAGAACGCCCACCGGCTGCCACGCCAGGCCGGCGACGCCGATCTGCACGCCCTGCTGCGCCCGGTCGTCGCCAGCGCGCGACCGGCGCCGCTGCTGGCCAGCGTGGACGCACACAGTGGGCCGGTGGAGGCCCCGCAGCTTGGCCTGCGCCTGCTGCTGGTCGAAGACAACAGCGTCAACCTGCTGGTGGCGCAGCGCCTGCTGCAGGTACTGGGCTGCACCGTCACCACCGCCACCGACGGCGAGCAGGGCCTGCAGCAGATGCAGGCGCAGCGTTTCGACCTGGTGCTGATGGACTGCCAGATGCCGGTGCTGGACGGCTACACCGCCACGCGCCGCTGGCGTGAGGCGGAGGCCAGCCGCGGCGGCTCGCGCCTGCCGATCGTGGCGATGACCGCCAACGCGATGGCCGGCGACCGCGAGCGCTGCCTGCAGGCTGGCATGGATGACTACCTGTCCAAGCCGGTCAACCGCGAATCGCTGCAGGCCTGCCTGCTGCGCTGGCAGTTCAAGATGGAAGACAACGCGGCCGCCGCCCACCGCGCGCCCGCGCTGCAGCAGCGCACGCCGCGGCCACCGCCGCTGCCGCCGGTGGTGATGGACGACGGCAATGAGGAAACCGTCTCCATCGTGCTCGATACGGGCGTGCTGGATGAGCTGCAGGACGTGATCGGCGCGGAGACCGCGAACATCATCGCCGTGTTCCTGGAAGACACGCCGGTGCTGATCCGGCAGATGCAGGATGCGTCGGTCGCGGCGGACCTGGACCAGCTGCGCGCGTTGGCGCACAGCCTCAAATCGGCCAGTGCCAATGTCGGTGCGGTCGCGTTGTCGCTGGCGGCGCGCCGGATCGAACACGACGCACGCGCGGGCACGCTGGAGCGCCCGGCCGTAGCGGTGGCGCTGCTGATCGCCGAATACGCACGTGCGCGGCTGGCGCTGGCCGGCTACCAGGCCGGCGTGCGCGCCACCGCGCCGCAGTAACTCACTCTTCCAGCTTGGTGAGCAGGTAGTTCGGCTCGCCGATGCGTTCGATCAGCTCAAGCTGGGTTTCCAGCCAGTCGATGTGCTCTTCCTCGTTCTCGAGGATCTTCACGAACAGCTGGCGGCTGACGTAATCCGCAATCGAGTCGGCGTAGGCCACGGCCTCGCGCAGCGTCACCACGCCCTCGCGCTCCAGCGCCAGGTCGCACTGCAGGATCTCGAGGGGGTTCTCGCCGATGCGCAGCTTGCCCAGCGCCTGGAAGTTCGGCAGTCCCTCAAGGAACAGAATGCGATCGGACAGCACGTCGGCGTGCTTCATCTCCTCGATCGATTCCTTGTACTCGTGTTCGGCAAGTTCCTTCAGACCCCAGTTCTTCAGCATCTTGGCGTGCAGGAAGTACTGGTTGATCGCGGTCAGCTCGTTGTAGAGGACCTTGTTGAGGAATTCGATGACCTTGGCGTCGCCCTTCATGACCGTGCTCCTGCAGCGTGAAAACGCCGGCACTGTAGCGCGTCCCCGGGAAAGATGAGGGAACGCGAATCATGATCGGTACGCCCCGGCGTTCCGGGTGGCTGGACGCGACGCCCTCAGGGGCGCGGAAATGTTCCGGTGACGCCAACCGGACGGTAACGTTCCGGTGACGCCGACTGGACGGAAATGGTCCGTGACGCCGACTGGGTAGAGCCGACTGTTAGTCGGCTGGCCGTCGGGGAACCCGACTGCGTAGAGCCGACTGTTAGTCGGCTGGCCGTCGGGGAACCCGACTGCGTAGAGCCGACTGTTAGTCGGCTGGCCGTTCGCGTGGAAGAGCAGCCGACTAACAGTCGGCTCTACCCAGCCGGCTCTACCCAGCCGGTTTGTCTGTCAGGCGACCTGCGCCAGGCCCAGTACGGGCAGCGGCAGGTCGTGGGTGTTGCGGGCCTTGGCCAGCAGGTCCGCCGCCATGTCCAGGCAGGACCCACAGGTGGCGCCGCAACCGGTGCGCATGGTCAGCTCGGACACGCTGGCGACGCCGCTCAGGGCGGCCTCGCGGATCTGGTGGTCGGTTACCCCATTGCAGATGCAGACGTACACGTGCGGACTCGGCAGACAGGCCATATCGGCCTTTCGCTATTCCAATCGAAACGCGAATCGTTGTCAATTTCGTATCTGAATCATTCTCGATACGGTTCAGCGTGCGTGACCAAGGACCCGCGTGAAGACCGCCGCCGGAAACAAAAAAAGGCCGATCTTTCGATCGGCCTTCTTTCGTGTTTGGCTGCCCCGGATGGATTCGAACCACCGATGCCTGAGTCAGAGTCAGGTGCCTTACCGCTTGGCTACGGGGCAAAATGCGCGTGCAATTGTTGCACTTTTTCACTAGAAAACCAAGCGAACTTGGTGGCTATGGGTGGACTCGAACCACCGACCCCAGCATTATGAGTGCTGTGCTCTAACCGGCTGAGCTACATAGCCCTAGTGAGCCGGTAATTCTGGAGATGTAAACAGAATCTGTCAACACCTTTTCATCACGCTTGTGACTGGACACCGAGCGTGTCACAGTCCTGACCAGTAGATTTTTCTAGGAGTCCGCATCGTGATCGATCCGGACGGCTATCGACCGAACGTCGGCATCGTGCTGATGCGGCAGGACGGGCAGGTGTTCTGGGCACGACGAGTGCGCCGGGATGGCTGGCAGTTCCCGCAGGGCGGCATGAATACCGACGAGACGCCTGTCGAAGCCATGTATCGAGAGTTGCACGAGGAAACCGGGTTGTTGCCTGAGCATGTTGAAGTGCTTGGCGCGACACCCGGCTGGCTGCGCTATCGCCTGCCGGCCCGTGCCATCCGCCGCAATGAGCGGCAGGTCTGCATCGGCCAGAAGCAGGTGTGGTTCCTGCTGCGGCTGTCTGGCGACGAATCCCATGTGAAGCTGGACCACACCGACAGCCCCGAGTTCGATCAGTGGCGCTGGGTGGACTTCTGGTACCCGGTGGAGCACGTGGTGATGTTCAAGCGTGGCGTCTACGCGCGCGCGCTTCGCCACTTGGCGCCCTTGGCACGCGGCATCGCCGGCACCGGGGTGGAATCCATGCCCAAGTCGGCCCAGGAAGCCTGGATGCCCGGGCACACGGCCGGGCACGACCGCCCGCGCAAGCGCGCGCCGGCACCCAAGCGCGGCGGCGGCTACTGGCCGCGCAGCAAGACCAAGGGCGAGCCCGGGGCGGTGTAAGCCCCCGCGCCACCGCAGAAACGACAAAAGCCCGGCCGAAGCCGGGCTTTTGCGTTCCTCCCAGCGGGATCCCGAGGGATCCCACGCCAGGCGCGATGGATCAGCGCTTGGAGAACTGGGTGGCGCGACGTGCCTTGTGCAGGCCGACCTTCTTACGCTCGACTTCACGGGCGTCACGGGTCATGAAGCCAGCCTTGCGCAGCTCGGACTTCAGGGTTTCGTCGTACTCGACCAGTGCACGGGCGATGCCCAGACGGATCGCACCGGCCTGGCCGGTGGTGCCGCCGCCAGCGGCGGTGACCATGATGTCGAACGATTCGGTGTTCTTGGTCAGTTCCAGCGGCTGACGCACGATCATGCGTGCAGTCTCACGGCCAAAGAACTCGTCCAGCGGACGGCCGTTGACGGTGATGTTGCCGGCGCCCTTGCGCAGGAACACGCGGGCGGTGGAGGACTTGCGGCGGCCGGTGCCGTAGTTTTGCGTGATAGCCATGATTAGATATCCAGAACCTGAGGCTGCTGAGCGGCGTGCGGGTGCTCGGAACCCGAGTACACCTTGAGCTTGCGGTACATGGCGCGGCCCAGCGGGCCCTTCGGCAGCATGCCCTTGACGGCGGTCTCGATGACACGCTCCGGGTGGCGCTCGAGCGCCTGGGCCAGAGTTTCGGTCTTCAGGTTGCCGATGTAGCCAGTGAAGCGGTGGTACAGCTTGTCCTGCAGCTTGTTGCCGGTGACGGCAATCTTTTCTGCATTGATGACAACCAGGTAATCACCGGTATCAACGTGGGGGGTGTAGACCGGCTTGTGCTTGCCGCGCAGACGGCGGGCCAGCTCGGTGGACAGACGGCCCAGCGTCTTGCCGGAAGCGTCGACGAGATACCAGTCGCGCTGGACGGTCTCGGACTTTGCAGTGAAAGTGCTCATGAAAGAACTCAAGTAGGTCGGGCTCATTACGGCCTTGAAGCGGCCGGAACTCTGCCACGCGTTGTGAAGAGGCGGGATTGTACTGGCCATCCGGCGCACATGCAAGTTGGCCCCGGTGGCGGGTTGGCAGGCCGGTCCCGGGGGGCGAGAATCGACCCTCCCCCGCCGCGATGCCTGCCCGCATGACCGCGTTCCGCCAGATCACTCCGCTCGACCACCTGCTCACCGAGGCCCAGCGCGCACTGGACACGGTGTTCGGCAACCCGCCGGCCAGCCGCCCCTACCCGGCCGAGGCGACCCCGGACGTGCAGATGCCCGACCCGGCCCGCCGCCATGCGGCCGGCCTGATGCGGATCAACCATGTCGGCGAGGTCTGCGCACAGGGCCTGTACTTCGGCCAGGCCGCGGTTGCCCGTGAGCCGGAAACCCGCGCGCACCTGCTCGAGGCCGCCCAGGAAGAAACCGATCACCTGGCCTGGTGCGCGCAACGCCTGCGCGAACTGGACAGCCGCCCGAGCTTGTTCAACCCGATCTGGTATGCCGGCAGCTACACCATCGGCACCCTGGCCGGGCTGCGCGGCGACGGCTGGAACCTGGGCTTCGTGGTGGAAACCGAGCGCCAGGTCGAGGCGCACCTGGATGAGCACCTCGACACCCTGCCCCCGGTCGACCAGCGCAGCCGCGAGATCCTGAAGGTGATGAAGATCGACGAGGCCCGCCACGCCGATCATGCCGAGCACGCCGGCGCACGGAAGCTGCCATTCCCGATCCCAGGCGTGATGGCCTTGGCGTCCAAGGTCATGAAGACCATCGCGTACCGCCTTTAAGCCGTCACCGCGCCGGTTGCATCTGGTGGAAAGCCTCCTGAGTCGGGGGGGGGCCGCGGTTCGCGCAGCGAACCGTGGGAGCGCCAGCGCGAATGCGATGGCGTTATCCCGAAACGAGCTTCAGGCCGATCACACCGGCCACGATCAGGCCAATGCAGGCCAGGCGCGGCGCCGAGGCGCTGTCGCCAAACAGGAAGATGCCCAGCACCGCCACGCCCAGCGCGCCGATGCCGGTCCAGATCGCATAGCCGGTACCCACCGGGATGGTGCGCAGGGCCTGGGTGAGCAGGTACAGGCTGATGCCGGCCGAGATGAGGGTGGCCACCGTGGGCCAGGGCTTGCTGAAGCCGTCGCTGTACTTGAGGCCGAGCGCGAAGCCGATTTCAAACAGGCCGGCGAACAGCAGGTAGATCCAGGGCATGGGGTTGCCTCCTAAACAAAAACAAAACGGCCCGGTGTCTTCACACCGGACCGTCGTCGGTAACGTGCCGTGGAACATTAATTCTGCGCAAAACAGATGTTCCACAAGGCGGGACGTCCCGCCTTGTGCAGCACCGCCCGGGCCAGGCCCGGGCGGGTGTCATGGGTCTTACTCGGACAGATTGCGGCCGTGGAACAGCTCTTCGATCTCGCGCTTGAGCAGCGCTTCGATCTTCATGCGTTCCTTGAACGAGATGTTCTTGGCCTTTTCCTCGAACAGGTACTGGTCCAGGTCGAAGTCCTTCAGGTGCATCTTCGTGTGGAAGATGTTTTCCTGATAGACGTTGACGTCGAACATCTCGTACCGCGACTTGATGTTCTTGGCCAGGAAATTCTGGATCGAGTTGATCTTGTGATCGATGTAATGCTTCTTGCCCTTCACGTCACGGGTGAAGCCACGGACGCGGTAATCCATGATCACGATGTCCGATTCCAGACTCTCGATCAGGTAGTTCAGCGCCTTCAGCGGCGAAATCACGCCACAGGTAGCCACATCGATGTCCGCGCGGAACGTGGCGATGCCTTCCTGCGGGTGGGTTTCGGGGTAGGTATGGACCGTGATGTGGCTCTTGTCCATGTGCGCTACCACGGCATCGGAGATCAACTCCTTGCCCGCCAGCTTCTTGTCGATCACCGGTTCTTCGGAGATCAGGATCGTCACCGAAGCGCCCTGCGGATCGTAATCCTGGCGCGCGACGTTGAGGATGTTGGCGCCGATGATCTCGGCGACATCGGTCAAGATCTGAGTCAGCCTATCGGCGTTGTACTCTTCATCGATGTATTCAATGTAACGCTGACGCTCCTCTTCGGTGCGGGCGTAACACACGTCATAGATGTTGAAGCTCAGCGCCTTGGTGAGGTTGTTGAAACCCTGCAACCTCAGGCGAGGCAACGGCTTGACCACGGCGGTCGATCCTGTGTGTGGTGGGAAAGGATCAATTATGGGGCAAAGTGATCGAGGGCGAAACTTGCATTGAAACAAGTTGCTGTGTTGGGGTTTGCCCTTAACAACCCTGATCGTTAAGCTCGCGGCATATAGCCGTGAATTGTTCATGAGCAAAGGGAGCGCCTCAACGTGTCATCTGTGCGCCTTGCCACGAGTCCATTGGCCCTGGACATCGCCACCATTGATCGCTTTCTAGCCCACAGCCACCGTCGCCGCTATCCGGCCCGCACGGACGTTTTTCGGCCTGGGGACCCCGCCGGCACGCTGTACTACGTCATCAGCGGCTCGGTCTCAATAATTGCTGAAGAAGAAGACGACCGTGAGCTGGTCCTGGGCTACTTCGGCTCCGGCGAGTTCGTCGGCGAGATGGGCCTGTTCGTCGAATCGGACCGCCGCGAGGTCATCCTGCGCACCCGGACCCCCTGCGAACTGGCCGAAATCAGTTACGAGCGGCTGCACCAGCTGTTCCTGGGCCCGCTGTCGGCCGATGCCCCGCGCCTGCTGTACGCGCTGGGGCAGCAGATCTCCAAGCGCCTGCTGGACACCAGCCGCAAGGCCAGCCGCCTGGCGTTCCTGGACGTCACCGACCGGATCGTGCGCACCCTGCACGACCTGGCCCGCGAACCGGAGGCCATGAGCCACCCGCAGGGCACCCAGCTGCGCGTCTCGCGGCAGGAGCTGGCCCGCCTGGTCGGCTGCTCGCGTGAAATGGCCGGCCGCGTGCTCAAGAAGCTGCAGAGCGACGGGCTGCTGCATGCCCGTGGCAAGACCGTCGTTCTTTACGGCACGCGGTAAGCGCCGGCGCGGTGCGCCGTCACCCCACCCACGGTATGCCCACCCTACTGGCGGGCACCCTTCGGGCCGTCGCCATGCGACGTTGGCAACGGCTCCTGCCGTTCCCTTGGGGTGCTACCCCTTCGTAGTCCTGGAGGCCGGTAGGTGACAACCGTTGGTTGTCACGCCGTACCGCGGCCTTCACCGTCACCGGCTAGGCTGGGGAACATGGCACCTGGCAGCGAATTCTACTGGTTCATCCTGATCGGGCTTGGCGCGCAGCTTGTGGACGGCGCGCTGGGCATGGCGTTCGGGCTCGTCTCGTCCTCGGTGATGCTCAGCATGGGCCTGCCGCCGGCGGCGGTCAGCGCCAGCGTGCACACCGCCGAGGTGTTCACCACCGGCGCGTCGGGGGTTTCGCACCTGGCGGCCGGCAATGTGGACCGGCGGTTGTTCCTGCGCCTGGCCCTGCCTGGCGCGGTCGGCGGAATCGTTGGCGCCTATGTGCTCACCCAGCTGCCGGGCGACGCCATCCGGCCCTTCATCTACGCCTATCTGCTGATCCTGGCGATCTTCATCCTGCTGCGCGCGGCGGGACGGCTGGTACCCCGGCAGGAAGTGAAGCGGGTGCCGGTGCTGGGCTTCTTCGCGGGCCTGCTCGACGCCAGCGGCGGCGGCGGCTGGGGGCCGGTAGCCACCTCCACCTTGTTGGCCCGCGGCGGCCAGGCCCGGACCACCATCGGCACGGTCAATGCGGCCGAGTTCGTGGTGACCTTGGCGGTCTCGATCACCTTCCTGCTCTCGATGGGCCTGCAGTACCTGAACATCGTGGCCGGCCTGATGATCGGCGGCATGATGGCCGCCCCGCTGGCGGCCGTGCTGGTGAAGCGGGTGAAGGAGCGCTGGGTGCTGGTGGCGGTGGGCGTGCTGGTGCTCTCGATCAGCCTGTTCCAGATCAGCCGCGCCCTGCACGCCTGGTGGTCGTAGTGCCGGCCGCTGGCCGGCTCCTAGGTCAAGGTGGAATCCCGCGCGTACTGCCGGCCGCTGGCCGGCTCCTCGGTCAAGATGAAGTCCCGCGCGTACTGCCGGCCGCTGGCCGGCTCCTCGGTCAAGATGAAGTCCCGCGCGTCATCGGAGCTGCAGATTTCCGCCCCGTCAGGCCTTGTCCCCGCCCCGATCCACACAACCCCAGTTGAGGATGCGCGTCCCCGGCTTCAGCACCTGGCGGAAATAAGCCACGCGCGACACCTTCGGGTTCACCACCACCGGCTCCTTCGCCGCCAGCAGCAGCGGCAGGTCGGCGGTGCTGTCCGAGTAGGCCACGTCGATGTCGCCATAGCCGCGCTCGCGCAGCATGCGCATCTTCTCTTCGTTGTGGCAGTGGCGGGTGGCCCCCACCGCACCGAAGCGCGGCCCCACTTCACTGCCGATCACCGGCACGCCCTGGTGGGCGACGAACGCCAGGATGGCGCGGGCCAGCTCCGGCGGCGCGCCCGTGGCCACCACCACGCGGTCGCCCTGCGCGCGATGCGCCGCGAAGACGGCCAGCGCCTGCGGCAGCAGCTTGGCGCGCAGCTGCGCCTCGTGCTTGAGCACGTAGGCGTCGATGACCCGGTTGAAGTCGCGCGCGCGGTGCAACCCGAAGGTGGCGATCCAGACATAGGCCGAGATGCCGCGGCGGCGCGTCGGCAGCATCGCCACCAGCGGCCCGGCGATCGGCGTGACCAGCAGCGCCGCCAGCAACCGCAGCGGATTGCGCTTGATCAGCGACGCAAACAGGTGGCTGCCGGAATCGCCGTCGTAGAGGGTGTGGTCGAAGTCGAAGACCACCAGCGGCGCGTCATCACGCGGAGTCGGGTAGATCGCAGTCATGCGCTGAAGAATAGCTGACGCAGGCCCTCGCCGGGTTCCTCGACCCGCATGAAGGCTTCGCCCACCAGGAAGGCATGCACCCCGGCGTTACGCATCAGCGTGACGTCGTCAGGGCCCAGGATGCCGCTTTCGGTGACCAGCAGGCGGTCGCGCGGCACCGCCTGACGCATGTCCAGGGTGGTCTGCAGCGACACCTCGAAGGTGCGCAGGTTGCGGTTGTTGATGCCGATCAACGGCACCGGCACCTGGATGGCACGCTCAAGCTCGTCGATGTCATGCACCTCCACCAGCACGTCCATGCCCAGCTGCATGGCCAGGTCCGACAGTTCGGCCAGCTGGCGGTCATCCAGCGCGGCCACGATCAGCAGGATGCAGTCCGCGCCCAGCACGCGCGCTTCGTAGACCTGGTAGGCATCGATCACGAAGTCCTTGCGCAGCACCGGCAGGGTGCATGCCTCGCGCGCCTGCTGCAGGTAGGCATCCGACCCCTGGAAGAAATCCACGTCGGTCAGCACCGACAGGCAGCTGGCACCGCCGAACTCGTAGCTGACCGCGATATCGGCCGGGTGGAAGTCCGGGCGGATCACGCCCTTGGAGGGGCTGGCCTTCTTCACCTCGGCAATCACCGCCGGGTTGCCGGCCCTGATCGAGGCCTGCAACGCGTCGGCGAAACCGCGCACGGGCGAGGCATCGGCCAGGCGGGCCTGCAGCGCTTCCAGGGGTACCCGGGCACGGCGCTCGGCCACTTCGACGGCCTTGCGGGCCAGGATGGTCTCGAGGATGTCGCTCTTGTCGCTCATGTCGTTCGGGGTCCTTCAGGGCGGCCATTATCGGCCAGCCACGGGCAATGCGTGAAGGCGGGGCTCAGCCCGCGGTGCGGATACGGCGGGTGGCGTCGACGTATTCCTGCATGCGCTGGCGCGCGCTGCCGTCGGCAATGGCCGCGCGGGCGCGAGCCAGGCCGTCGGCGATGCTGCTCGCCACGCCGGCCACGTACAGCGCCGCGCCGGCATTGAGCGCCACGATGTCCAGTGCCGGGCCGGGCTGGTGGTCCAGCACCCCGCGCAGCATGGCGATGGATTCTTCCGGGTCGCTCACTTTCAGGTTGCGGCTGGCGGACATGGCGATGCCGAAGTCCTCCGGATGGATCTCGTATTCGCGCACCTTGCCGTCGCGCAGCTCGCCCACCAGGGTGCCGGCGCCCAGCGAGATCTCATCCATGTTGTCGCGGCCCCACACCACCATGGCGCGCTCGGCACCCAGTTCGCGCAGCACGCGCGCCTGGATGCCGACCAGGTCCGGATGGAACACGCCCATCAGCACGTTGGTGGCGCCGACCGGATTGGTCAGCGGGCCGAGGATGTTGAAGATGGTGCGCACGCCCATCTCGCGACGCACCGGCGCCACCACCTTCATCGCCGGGTGGTGCATCGGCGCGAACATGAAGCCGATACCGGTTTCGCTGATCGCACGCGCCACTTCTTCCGGACGCAGTTCGATGATCGCGCCCAGCGCTTCCACCGCATCGGCGCTGCCGGACTTCGACGAGACGCTGCGGTTGCCGTGCTTGGCTACCTTGGCCCCGGCCGCAGCGACCACGAACATGGCGCAGGTGGAAATGTTGAACGTATGCGAGCCGTCGCCGCCGGTGCCGACGATATCGATCAGGTGGGTACGGTCCTCGACCGGCACGGCCAGTGCCAGCTCGCGCATGACCGTGGCCGCGCCGGCGATCTCACCCACGGTTTCCTTCTTCACCCGCAGGCCGGTGAGGATCGCGGCGGTCATCACCGGCGAGACTTCACCGCGCATGACCTGGCGCATCAGGTCGACCATCTCGTCGAAGAAAATCTCGCGGTGCTCGATCGTGCGTTGCAGGGCTTCCTGGGGGGAGAAGGTCATGCGCGGGTTCCTTTGCGGTACGGGTGCGGCGCTTCAGCGCTGCAGGAAGTTCTTCAGCAGGGCGTGGCCGTGCTCGGTGAGGATCGATTCGGGGTGGAACTGCACGCCTTCGACCGGATGCTCGCGATGACGCAGCCCCATGATCTCCTCGACGGTGCCGTCCTCGTTCTCGGTCCAGGCGGTGACTTCCAGGCACGCGGGCAGCGTGGTCTTGTCCACCACCAGCGAGTGGTAACGGGTGGCCTGGTAGCGGTCCGGCAGGCCGGCGAACACGCCCTTGCCCTGGTGCCGGATCGACGAGGTCTTGCCGTGCATGATGGTGCCGGCACGGATCACGTCACCGCCGTACACCTGGCCGATGCCCTGGTGGCCCAGGCACACGCCGAGGATCGGCGTGGTCGGGCCGAGGCGCTGGATCAGCTCCAGCGACACGCCCGCTTCGTTGGGCGTGCACGGGCCGGGCGAGATCACGATGCGCTCGGGCGCGAGCGCGGCGATCGCATCGACGCTCAACGCGTCGTTGCGCACCACCTTCACGTCAGCACCCAGCGTCTGCAGGTATTGCACGAGGTTGTAGGTAAAGCTGTCGTAGTTGTCGAGCATCAACAACATGATCAGGATCCGTCTTTGATGAGGAAAATGGCGTACACGTTTTCGGTGTACGTAATGGGGGCAGCGGCAAGCAACTCGCCCACCGTGGACGGTGCTCCGGCGCGGGAGCCGGTGACCTGCACGCGATCCAGCGCGCGGCCCTCGGCATAGTCCTCACGGTCCGGTGCGCCGGGCGACGTCGGCCAGGTGCCGGCCTGGACACCGTAAGCGAAGCTCGGCGCCACGTCGGAAATGCTGTACAGCCCAGTGATCCGCGCGCCATAGGCCTCGGCGAGACCCTTCGCCGAAGCACGCGTCTGTGCTGCCGCTTCCGCCTTCAGCTCGGCACGCAGGCGGGCTGCGCCCGAGTAGGTCGGCGTTGCGGTGCTCACCTGCACTTCGCGGCTGGCTTTCAGTCCGCCGAGAAAAGCCTGCAGGGCCGGGGCGGTCGGGAACGCGGCTTCCAGGTCACGGCTTACGGCCGTGCCTTCAAAAACGTCCTTGCCGTCGTCGTAGCGCGTGGACGGCTCGATGCTGAGATTGTCAGCGCGCACCGTATCGGCAATGGCGCCATGCTGGGCAAACAGCTGCATCACCCGCTCGCTGTTGGCCTGCACGCGCTTTCTGGCGATGTCCGTCTGCATGTCCACCGACTCCAGCGCAGTCTTCACCACGAAGCGGTCTGGCAGTACGGTGCGGCTGGCGTTCCCCTTGACCAGCAGATGCGGTTCGGACGGAACGGTATTGGCCTGCGCCCACACATTCGGGGCCGCAACGGCCAGCGTGGACGACAACAGCAGTGCGCTCAGCAGCTTCATGCAGTATTCCCTGTCAATGGTTGCAGCGGTCGCCGTGGTGCTGGCCACGGCACGGAAGAATCACAGGCCCTTGGCGGCCTGCGCGACGGCGCGGAACAGCGCACGCCCCTTGTTCATGGTCTCGTCCCATTCCTTGCCCGGGTCGGAGTCGTAAACAATGCCGGCGCCGGCCTGCACGTGCAGGCGGCCGTCCTTGATGACCGCGGTGCGGATCGCGATCGCGGTGTCGGCGTCGCCGTGCCAGCCGATGTAGCCGATGCTGCCGGCATACACGTTGCGCTTGATCGGCTCCAGTTCGCGGATCACTTCCAGCGCGCGAATCTTCGGCGCGCCGCTGACCGTGCCGGCCGGGAACGTCGCGCGCAGCACGTCGGCATAGCTCAGGCCCGGCTGCAGCTGGCCGGTCACTTCGCTGACGATGTGCATGACATGGCTGTAGCGTTCGATCACGAACTGCTCGCCCACTTCGACGGTGCCGGCCTTGGAGACACGACCGGCGTCGTTGCGGCCCAGGTCGATCAGCATCAGGTGCTCGGCGCGCTCCTTCGGATCGGCCAGCAGTTCGGCTTCCAGCGCATTGTCCTCTTCCACCGTCGCACCGCGCGGGCGGGTGCCGGCGATCGGGCGCACGGTCACTTCGCCGTCCTGCAGACGCACCAGGATTTCCGGCGAGGAGCCGACCACCTGCACGTCGCCGGTATCGAGGAAGTACATGTACGGCGAGGGATTCAACGCGCGCAGCGCACGGTACACGTCAACCGGCCGCGCCTTGAACGGCACGCTCAGGCGCTGGCTCAGCACCACCTGGAAGATGTCACCGGCGCGGATGTATTCCTTTGACTTGTCGACCGCGGCAATGAAGCCTTCGCGGGTGAAGCCCGACACGAAGTCGTTCTCGTCCAGCACGTCGCGGGTGATCGGCGCCGGATAGCCCGCGCCCGGGGCGCGCAGCTTGGCCACCAGGCCGTCCAGCCGCGCCTGCGCCTCGTCCCATGCGCCGGTCTGGCTGGGGTCGGCATGCACGATCAGGTACAGCCGACCCTTGAGGTTGTCGAACACCGCCAGTTCTTCGGAGTGCAGCAGCAGGATGTCCGGGGTGCCCAGCTCATCGCGGCCACGCGGCGGGGCCAGGCGCGGTTCGATATAGCCGATGCACTCGAACCCGAACCAGCCCACCAGCCCACCGGTGAAGCCCGGCAGGCCCGCCAGTTTGGGGACCGAGTGGGCGCTGCGCAGCGCCTCGACCTCGGCGAACGGGTCGGCCACCTCGCGGGTTTCCACCGTCTGGCCGGACTCGCTGATGGTCAGGGTGTGGCCGTGGAAGGCGTACACCCGGCGCGCCGGCAGGCCGATGATGGAATAGCGCCCGAAGCGTTCGCCGCCTTCGACCGATTCAAACAGATAGGTATGCGGGCCGTCGGCGAGCTTCAGATAGACCGAAAGCGGCGTGTCCAGGTCGGACAGCACTTCGCGGACGACGGGGATGCGGGTGTGGCCTTCAGCGGCCTGCTGCTGGAACTGCTCGAACGTGATCAAGACGACTTTCCTTCCGGGAAACGGCGGTGGCGGGACGGACGACGGCAACAGGCCACCATCGCCACCAACGGCGAGCGGAAGAAAGGGTATGCGGGGTCGTCAGAATGGACACCCGGCGACTGTACCGCATTGGCGGCACCGGATGGAACCCGCCCGTGCGGGGCAAACCTGGCCCTGCCGGCGGTTCAGCCGCCAACAGAGCCAGAGGCGTCAGCCCATGCGGCGCGCGGCCTGCTGCTCCTGCTCACGCTGTTCGGCGCCCAGGTCGGCCACCGGTGCCGGGGCCGCCGCAGTGCGCTCCTGCTGCCGGCTGACCTCGGCCACCTGCTCGGTGCTAACGCTGAGCGGCTGCTGGCGGCCGGCCAGCACGTCCACCTGTGCCAGGTGGCGGTGCACGGAGGTGAGGTCCTGGGTATCGACCGCGAACACGCGGGTGCGGTCCTCGCTGAGCACCACCCGCTCGATGCTTTCCAGGCCTTCCTGGTTGGCCTTGGCCGCCAGTGCACCGGCCAGCTGGTCGCTCTGCAGGTCGGGCACGCGGTTGTGGGCGGCATCAATGCCGTGCACGCCGGACTGGGCGCCCTGGAAAAGATGGTAGTGCCGGTGGCCCGGGTCGTTGATGCCGAGCACCAGCGTGGACGGCTCGGCAGCGATGGCCGCATGCTTCTCCGCCGGCTGCTGGATGCGTTCGTGCTGTTCCAGCAGTTTCCGGGCCTGGGCTTCCTGTTTGGCCAGTTCCGCATCAAGACTGGGGATGACGGTATCGCCCATGCCATGGCGGGCCGCCGATTCGCCGAAGGAAGGGCTGAGCTCGTCGATCAAGCGCGCGGACCTGGCGAGGTTTGAGAGGTTGTGCAGCGCTACCGGTGGCGGCCCGGCGGGTATGTGGGTGGCCGCCGCCGTGGTGAGGCCTGCCCCTACTCCGCCCACCGTAGCGAAGACGGCCGGCGCATGCGAGCTGATGCCCTTCACATGTGACGCGGCCAGATCGTAACCGCTGTCCACATAGGCCCCGGCGGTGGCAAACCCGTTCTGCAGCTTGCCCGCCACCCACTGACCATTGTGGCCGATCACGGCGGCGCTTCTGTCGCCTGCCGCACGAATACCGTCTGCGTCGGACTGCGCGTGGCGGGTGGCGCCTTGCGCCCGGTGTTCGCCGTCGTTGCGGGTGCGCTCGGCCTCCTTGGCCAGACGCTCGGACACGCTGTCCAGGCCGACCTTGTCAGTGATCCACGACAGTGCCGACATGCCACCCGAGCGCGCCTGCGATTCGGCCCGATGCAGGGTGGCTTCGATGCTGCCGGTCAGTTCGCGTCCGGACGCGATCACGGTGGTACTGGCCTTGGTGCCGACCTGCAGGGTCGCAGAGCCGAAGTTCACCACCTGGCCAATCGCCATGCCCTCGGTCTTGAGCACGACCTCGGCACCATCGCCCACCCTGTCAAGCACGTGCGCGCCGGCGGCACCCACCCGCTCGACCTGTTCGCCGATGATGCGGCCACCGCGCATGCCGTAGCCCGTGGCATGCAGCGCATGTGACAGCGGCCCGGCCAGCTCGGCCACCTGGCTGGGTGGCGCCACGTTCGGGCGGTCGATGATTCCGTGGTTCTTGTCGTTCTTGTCGACCATCTTGGCGTCCAGCAACAGCTCCAGCTTGCCTGCCGCCACGGGAAAGTCCCGCAGCGCCTCCTGACCAGACTTGGTTGCCAGCTGTTCGACGAACTGCGCGGCCGAGGTCTGCGCGCCGGCCGGCATCATTTCGCGCAGCTTGTCGCCGACGAGCTTCTGCATGGCCGGTTCTTTCAGCAACATGCCCATTTCATTGGCGAGCACACCGTAGCCCCGGCGCTGTTCGTCGCTGAGCTTCTGCATGCCGTTCTGTACGTCATTCAACACCTCGCCAGCGGTCTGGTAGGTGTGCACGGTCTGCTGCGGATTGAAGGTGGGTAGACCGCTTTCTTTGGCGAAACGCGCAGGCGTGTCGGGATGCAGGCCTGCGGCGTTGAAGGTAGTGGCACGGGCACCCGTCACGGCGGAGGCGGCGGAAGCCATGCCGCCACCGAGGGAGTGGCCGGCGATTTCGAAGTTGCCGCCGGTCTTCTGATTCAGCATCGCACCCAACTGCATCGCGCGATCGTAGTAATCGCTGCGCATCCCGATGCCCTGCTGGCCATTGTTGAGGAAGTCCTCACCACCAGACTCTCGCCGGCCGCTCGGCGCGCCAGGGTCGACAATTTGCCCGGTCGAGCCTTTAAACACCACCACCGGTTTGGCGTGCTCGCCGAACACGCTTTTGTCGGGAATATAGATTTCCGCACGGAATCCGGAATCGGGCGGCTGCAGGCGCGTGCGGATTTCGACGTCTGACATCTCGATTCCAGCGGCGCGCAGCGCTGCGGGATCCAGACTCGCACGCGTCCAGCCCGCAGGCGGCTCACCATCATGGTTGGCCGAAGAATAGACGTCCGCAGCGAGGCCAGACATCTCGCGCGCGTGATAGGTTTCCTGGAGTCGGTCCGCCTCATTTTCATTGCCGCTGTCGCGCAGCTGCTGGACGAGAAGGTTCTGCTCCTGGATGGCGCGCGTGCGCGCCTCGTTATCGGGACCACTCATGGCATGCTCCATTGCTCAGTGAAGGCGCGCGATCCCCCCGAGCCGCGCTGGTTACCGAATACCAGAACACTTTGCTAATGTCACCCTCTTCAGGGGCTCAACATCAGGTTGGTCATGCGCATCAATCTTCACAACACGATGACAAAAGTCCTTGTAAGTGCGGCATGGCTCACACTTTTCCTCGTCAACGGGTGTGCGGCGTCGTCTTCACATGGTGCCGCTGACTACTTCGACGGAAATGCATTGCAACTGGCTATCGCCACCGAGAAGGGTGACGCGACAGCGATCCGACAGTGGATCAAGGATGAAGGTGTCAATCCCGATACAACGTTTGCCCGTCGGGATGGAATTCCACTACTCGCATGGCCGCTGCGTGCCCGCAATGTGGAAGGGCTGCGCGCGATGCTCGACAACGGCGCCGATCCGAATTCGCGGCAAGTGCGGGAGATAGACGGAAAACCTTTCAAGTTCAATAACGCAATGGTGTACGCCGTGCGTCTTGACGATCCGGTCTTCCTGCAACTGCTGCTCAAGCACGGCGGCGACCCCAATACGCGAAGCAGTGGCGGCGAGTCGCTGCTGTTCCAGGCATTCATCAACGGAAATCAGTGGACAAATGTTCAGCAGCTGGTTGAAGCGGGAGCGAAGGTAAACGAGAACAACCTAGGCAAGGCCGATACGGTGTTGAGCTGGTATACCGCCCGCGGTGGTTTCGACTCAGCATACTGGCTGCTGGAGCACGACGCGGACCCTACCCTTTCCGCACCAGCTGCTGCGGGATCCGCCCGTCCGGCACGCCAGATGATGGTGGAAGACATCTATTGGGAAATCACCACGCCAGACCTCCTGCCCTGGCAGAAGAAGTGCCAGCAATGGCTGATCGCGCGCAACATCCCACGGCCGCCGATGCCTGAGCACATCCGAAAGAAGCGCGAAGCCTTTGGATTCCCCACCAAAGAAGAAGACATCCCGCTGCTGTGAGGCAGCCGGGCAGGGCCCGGCTCTACGATCGAAGGGGTGCGCCGGGGCGCCCCTCAACGCGCGCCCGGCGTTACCGCAGCAGCGCGCTGCCGAGCGGCAGATGCATGCGCAGGCGCGCCGCCACGCAGTCGATGCGGAAGCGGCGCGCGCGCACCGGTTCGCCGTCCAGGTTCAGTGTCACCGGCTCATCCGCCTCGATCTCCACCCACGGCGCGCGCGTGCGCTCGGCCACCTGTTCCAGCGCGCCCGCCTTGCCACCCTTCACCAGTGCGGCGAGGGTCGAGGCCACTTCGCCGCTCAGTTCGGGGATGACGGTGACGTCCAGCAGGCCGTCGTCGACCAGCGCCTCCGGGCACAACACCTGCCCGCCACCGGCCTGGCGCCCGTTGCCGATGCCCAGCGCGATGAAGCCGCCTTCCCACTGGAAGTCGGGGGTGCGCAGCCGCGCCCGGATGGGGTCGATCCGGCCCAGCCGCGAGATGCCGGTGAGCAGATAGGCCAGGCCACCCAACACCTTCTTCAGGCCTTCGTCGGTCTCCACCGTCACCTCCGTGCCGAAGCCACCGCTGGCGACGTTGGCGCACCACCACAATTCACCATCGGCCTCGATGCGCAGCAGGTCGAGCGCGCAGGCCGGCTGGGCCTGGATCATCAGCAGCGCCTGCAACGGATCGTCCGGGATGCCCGCCGCCGTGGCGAAGTCGTTGGCCGTGCCCAGCGGCACCAGTCCGAGCGTGGGCAGCGCCTCGGCGGCCTCATCGCGATGCGCCAGGGTTTCCGCCACCTCGCTCAGGGTGCCGTCGCCGCCGGCGGCGATGATGGTGTCCACGCCGTGTTCAATGGCCTCGGCCACGTACCGCTCGGCGTCGCCGTCTTCCCAGGTGACCCGCACCTCCAGGGTCACTCCTTCCTCGCGAAGGGCATGGACGGCGTCCCGCAGCTCGTCATTGCCGGTGGACTTGCCGTTGAGGATCAGACGCCAGCAGGGACCACTCATGCAGCACTTCCACGGTAGGGGGAGGCGCAGGCTAGCAGTGCGGTGTTTCAGGCGCGGTGAACGTCATCAAACGGTCACCGACCATGCGGAGAATGGGAGTCCATAGCAAGGACGATGGATGGAGGCAGGATCAGCCTCCCGCTCTTCCCAGGGCCGCATCCGAAAGGGTGCGGTCTTTTTTTATCCGTGAACGTGGCGCATCGACCAACGGTCGATACCTACCGGGGCTGCGCGAACGTTTTCAGTGCTTCGCCTTCCAACCGGTACACCGTCCACTCGCTCTGCGGCTTGGCGCCCGCCGCTTCGTAGAACTTGATGGCCGGCTCGTTCCAGTCCAGCACCGACCATTCGAAACGGCCACAGCCTTCGGCCACGGCGATGCGCGCGATGTGCTGCAGCAGCGCCTTGCCGGCGCCGCTGCCGCGCTGGGCCGGGCTGACGTACAGGTCTTCCAGGTAGATGCCGTTGCGACCCAGCCAGGTGGAGTAGTTGTAGAAGTACACCGCGTAGCCGATGGCCTGGCCATCGGCTTCGCAGACCAGCGCGCGGGCCTTGGCGCCTTCCCCGAACAGGCTGTGGCGAATGCCCGCCTCGTCGGTCTGCACCGACGATTCCGCCTTCTCATAGATGGCCAGCTCACGGATGAAACGCAGGATCAGCGCGGCATCGTCAGCGGTGGCGTCGCGGATCTGCACGCTGGGCGCGCCCATGCTCAGCCCCGCGCCTTGGCGACGTTGTGGCGCATCTGGTCGATCACGTCCTTGTAGCTGATCGGCGCATTGAAGATGGCCGAGCCGGCCACGAACGCGTCGGCACCGGCGGCGGCGATCGCGCCGATGTTGTCGGCCTTGACCCCGCCATCAATCTCCAGGCGCACGTCGCGGCCGCTGGCATCGATCTTCTGGCGCACCACGCGCAGCTTGTCCAGCGCCGAGGGAATGAACGCCTGGCCGCCGAAGCCCGGGTTGACCGACATCAGCAGCACCAGGTCCAGGTCATCCAGCACCCAGTCCAGGATGTCCACCGGGGTGCCCGGGTTGAGCACCAGGCCCGGCTTGCAGCCCAGCGAGCGGATCAGCTGGATGGTGCGGTGGACGTGGCGGCTGGCCTCCGGGTGGAAGCTGATGTAGGTCGCGCCGGCCTCGGCGAAGTCCGGAATGATGCGGTCCACCGGCTCCACCATCAGGTGCACGTCGATCGGCGCGGTCACGCCGTGCTTGCGCAGCGCCTGGCAGACCATCGGGCCGATGGTCAGGTTCGGCACGTAATGGTTGTCCATCACGTCGAAGTGCACCCAGTCGGCGCCGGCGGCAAGCACGTTGTCCACTTCCTCGCCGAGGCGGGCGAAGTTCGCGGACAGGATGGAGGGGGCGATGATGCAGTTGGACATGGCCGGTGCCTTGAGGACGTAGAGAGGGGCCGCGCGCGCTCAGCGCTTGCGCAGGGTCTTGATGCGGTCGTAGGCGGCATTGAGCTGGCGCGACTTGCGCTCGGCCTGCTGGCGCAGCTCCGGGGCGGCGCCGACGACCTTGTCGGGGTGGTACTGGGACATCAGCCGGCGGTAGGCCAGGTCGACCTCGGCGTCGGTCGCCTCGGAGGTCAGCCCCAGGTCCCGGTAGGGGTTCTCCCTGTTCAGGCGGAACCAGTCGGCATCGAAGGCATGCCCGATCAACAGGCCGATGGCGGCCCCGAACAGCGGATTGGGCCTGAAAAGCAGGGCGCCAGCGATGAATCCGAGCAGTTTTCCGTACCAGCGCATGGGGGTCCGGGCGGCCGTGGCGACAAAGGGTCCTCATTTTACGTCACAGCGGGGCCAACCCGCTTTACACTAGGCCGCCCGCTGTCTCTGCGGGCCCTCCGGGTGCCCTGGACAGCTGTCTCGACGAAGCCTCAGGAGTGCCCGTGCCGACCACGTTGTTGCAATCCGATCTCCCCGGCCTGCCCTTGCGCCATCGCGGCAAGGTGCGTGATGTTTTCGACATTCCGCGCGAACGGCTGCCCGCCGGCACTCCGCCGGGGGACTACCTGCTGATGGTCGCTACCGACCGTCTGTCGGCCTTCGACGTGGTGCTTCCCGATCCGATTCCGGGCAAGGGCGAAATGCTCTGCCAGGTGTCGAACTTCTGGTTCGCCAAGACCGCGCACCTGATGCCCAATCACCTGACCGGCATCGACGTCGCCAGCGTGCTGCCCGAGGGCGTGGACGCGGCGCTGTATGCCAAGCGCGCGGTGGTCACCCGCAAGCTCAAGCCGGTACCGGTGGAAGCCATCGCACGCGGTTACCTGATCGGCAGCGGCTGGAAGGACTACCAGCGCACCGGCAAGGTCAGCGGGATTGAACTGCCCGACGGCCTGCGCCAGGCCGAGCGGCTGCCCGAACCGATTTTCACCCCCTCGACCAAGGCCGCCGTGGGCGACCATGACGAGAACATCGACTTCGATGCGATGGTGAAGGCAGTCGGTGCGGACCTGGCCGAGCGGGTGCGCGACGCCACGCTGCGCATCTATGCGTTCGCCGCCGACTACGCGCGTGAGCGCGGCATCATCCTGGCCGACACCAAGTTCGAGTTTGGTACCGATGCCGATGGCCGCCTGTACATCATGGACGAGATGCTGACGCCGGATTCCTCGCGTTACTGGCCGGCCGACGAGTACGAGGTGGGCACCAGCCCGCCGAGTTACGACAAGCAGTTCGTGCGTGATTACCTGGAGACGCTGGACTGGGGCAAGACCGCCCCGGGCCCAAGCATCCCGGCGGAGATCATTGAACGCACCCGCGCCAAGTACGCCGAGGCGCTGCAGCGTCTGGCGGGAATCTCCGTCGATTGATGGATGCCCCCGCCGCCTTGCAGGTGGCGGGGGAACCGCGGAGGTTCGGGGCCGGTGGGTCCGGGGCCTGTGGGTCCGGGGCCTGTGGGTCCGGGGCCTGTGGGTCCGGACCGGTAGAGCTGACTGTTAGTCAGCTGCGGCGCGCAGCGCCGCGTTTTGGGTCATCGCGTAAGGCAGCGGACTAACAGTCCGCTCTACACAGTCCGCTCTACCCCGTCAGCTGCGGGGCGCAGCGCTGCGTTTGGGGCCCTCGCGCTGCGGGAGTATCCTGTGCCCACTCCGGAGGCTCAATGTCCACGACGACCCAGCTTGTGCGGCCCATCGACCGCTACTTTGCCAGCTACTCTGATGACCACCGCAATGCACTCAACCAGCGCATCCATGTGGTGGCCGTACCGGCGATCCTGTGGTCGGTGGTGGCCCTGCTGTGGTGCCTGCCGCCGCTGATCACCTGGTTCCAGAACGGTATCTGGGCCGCCTTCGCGATGTTCACCGCCTGGAGCTTCTACAACCGGCTGTCGCGGCCGCTGGGCATCGGCATGCTGGTGGTGTTCTTCGTGTTCGGCTGCCTGTGCCGCCTGCTGGAGGCCGAAATCGGGCTGCAGCACCTGCTGTGGGTGGCGATCGGCGTGTTCGTCGTGGCCTGGATCGCGCAGTTCATCGGGCACAAGTACGAAGGCCGCAAGCCCAGCTTCCTGACCGACCTGACGTACCTGCTGATCGGCCCCGCCTGGGTCCTGGCCAAACTGTACCGCCGGCTCGACTGGCGCTATTGAGCATCCAGGCCGGGCCTCCCTCCGGCGATGCGGCATCAAACCTGAACGAGATGGATGCTCACTGAGGCTGCACACCCCGCCCTCCAGCATCGTCGTGCACGGCCCTTCCCGCCCGCAGTCCATTCATGCTGCAGCCAGCTCCAATGGCCTTTCAGGCCCTGCGGTTGCTGGGTGCGGCCGGTTTCAGGCACCACATCCGGCAAAGTCGCGCCGACGCTTCCATACGGCACGCACAGCTGCCGAATGGGGCCGTTTTTTGCCCAGAAAAAATGAATCACGCACGTTGCATGCAATTGGTGGCGTAATCGGGTGTATCGGCGACAAATGCCTGCCTGTTAGACTAAACGGCCTGCTCGTGAATCCCGCATTCCCTGCATGAATCCAAGCCTGCTCCTGCTGCTCGCCCTGCCCTTCCTGTTGGCAGCGGCGGTCGCCATCTTCCGCCGCAGTTCCCGCGCGACCGCCGCATGGCTGGCCGCCGCTGCCCCCGTGGGCGGGCTGGTGCTGCTGGCGACGATGACCCCCGACATCCTCAACGGCGGGGTCGTGCGCAGCTTCGGCGAATGGCTCCCGCAGATCGGGCTGGCCTTCTCATTGCGCCTGGACGGCCTGGCCTGGATGTTTGCCGGGATGGTGCTGGCCATCGGTGCGCTGGTGGTGATGTATGCGCATTACTACCTGAGCCCACGCGACAGCGCCCACCGCTTCTACTGTTACCTGCTGCTGTTCATGGGCGCCATGCTCGGCATGGTGCTCTCGGGCAACCTGTTGCTGCTGATGGTGTTCTGGGAAATGACCAGCATCAGCTCGTTCCTGCTGATCGGCTTCTGGTCGCACCGCCAGGACGCGCGCGAAGGTGCGCGGATGGCGCTGGTGGTCACCGGCGGCGGCGGCCTGGCCCTGCTCGGCGGCGTGCTGCTGATCGGCCGCATCGTGGGCAGCTTCGAGCTGGACGTGGTGCTGGCCGCCGGCGATGTCATCCGCGCCCACGCGCTGTATCCGTGGGCGCTGTTCCTGGTCCTGGCGGGCATCTTCACCAAGAGCGCGCAGTTCCCCTTCCACTTCTGGCTGCCGCAGGCGATGGCCGCGCCCACCCCGGTGTCGGCGTACCTGCATTCGGCCACCATGGTGAAGGCCGGTGTGTTCCTCCTGGCGCGGCTGCACCCGGCGCTGGCCGGCAGCGAGCTGTTCTTCTACACGGTCAGCGGGATCGGTGCGCTCACCCTGCTGATCGGGGCGTGGAACGCGATCTTCCAGCATGACCTGAAAGGCCTGCTGGCCTACTCGACGATCTCCCACCTGGGCCTGATCACCCTGCTGTTCGGCTTGTCCACGCCGATGGCGGTGGTGGCCGGCGTGTTCCACATCCTCAACCACGCCACCTTCAAGGCCTCGCTGTTCATGGCCGCGGGCATCATCGACCACGAGACCGGCACCCGCGACATGCGCAAGCTCGGCGGCCTGCGCCGGTTGATGCCCTTCACCAGCGCACTGGCGATCATCGCCTCGCTGGCCATGGCCGGCATTCCGCTGCTCAACGGCTTCCTGTCCAAGGAGATGCTGTTCGCCGAGGCGATCACCGCGCAGGGCCCCGAGCCGATGCGCATCGCGGTGTCCATTGCCGCGCTGCTGGCCGGCGTGTTCGGCGTGGCCTACAGCCTGCGCTTCGTGCACGACACCTTCTTCGGCAAGGGACCACACGACCTGGACCGCGTGCCGCATGAGCCGCCGCGCTTCATGAAGGTGCCGGTGGAAATCCTGGTGGTGGTCTGCGTGGCGGTGGGCGTTGCCCCGGCGATCACCATCGCGCCGGTGCTGCACGCGGCCGCGTCGTCGATCCTCGGCCCGGCCATGCCGGCCTACAGCCTGTCGATCTGGCACGGTTTCAACCTGCCGCTGGCGATGAGCCTGGCCGGCGTGCTGGGCGGCATCGCCCTGTACTTCGGCCTGCGCAGGCTGATCAACCTGCACGCGGTGGTCACCCGCACCATCGGGCGCAACATTTTCCACAAGCAGCTGGACCTGGTGTTCGGCTTCGCCCATCGGCTCACCCAGGGGCTGGCCAACGGCAGCCTGCAGCGCATGCTGATGGCGCTGGTGGTGGTGGCGATCGTGGTCGCGGCGGCACCGTTCGTGGCCAACCCGGTCTCGCCCAACTGGCCCTCGCCACAGCCGATTCCGCTGCTGGGCTGGGCACTGTGGCTGGTCATGATGTGCTGCGCGCTGGGCGCGCTGTTCGTCTACCGGCAGCGTCTGCTGGCGGTGCTGGTGGTGGGCGGCGTGGGGCTGATGGTGTCGCTGACGTTCGTGTTCCTGTCCGCGCCCGACCTGGCCTTGACCCAGTTGCTGGTGGAAATGGTCACGCTGGTCCTGATGCTGCTCGGCATGAACTACCTGCCGGTGCAGTCGCCGCCGGAGAAGTCGCGCTGGCGTAAGCGCCGCGACGCGCTGATCGCGGTGATCGGCGGCGGCGGCCTGGCCGCGATGGCATACAGCGCGATGACCCTGCCGCCCAACACCATGGCCGGTGAGATGCTCGCCCGGGCGCTGCCCGAGGCGTATGGCGAGAATGTGGTCAACGTCATCCTGGTCGACTTCCGCGGTTTCGATACCTTCGGCGAGATCACCGTGTTCGGCATCGCCGCGCTGGTGGTGCACGCCATGCTGCGGCGTTCGCGCATGGCACCGGAGCAGATCATGCCGGGACCCCCGATCAAGCTGCCGGTGCCGGCCGACCTGGCCCAGATCATGTTCCCGCTGACGCTTACCGTCTCGATCTTCCTGTTCCTGCGCGGCCACAACGCGCCCGGTGGCGGCTTCATCGCCGGCCTGGTGCTGGCCGTACCGCTGCTGATCCAGTACGTCATCCAGGGCACCACATCGGTGGAGTCGCGCTTCGGCTTCGACTATATCCGCTGCATCGGTGCCGGCCTGCTGATCGCCATCGTGAGCGGCAGCGCGTCGATGCTGTTCGGCGTGCCGTTCCTCACCAGCGGGCATCTGGATCTCGAGCTGCCGCTGATCGGCACGGTGCCGTTGGCCAGCGCGATCGGCTTCGATACCGGCGTGTACCTGGTGGTGTTCGGCGGCGCGATGCTGATGCTGTCGATGATGGGCACGATCAAGCCTTCGCGCACCCGCAATGCCCGCAAGGGAGAGATCGATCCCAACCGTCGTTCGGCACGTACCGGGGAGATGCACTGATGGAACTGGCCCTGGCAAGCGCGATCGGCGTACTGAGCGCCATCGGCATCTACCTGCTGCTGCGCGCGCGCAGTTTCGACGTCATTCTCGGCATGACCTTCCTGTCCTACGCCACCAACCTGCTGATCTTCGCGGGTGGCCGGCTGGTCAGCGGCAAGGCGCCGGTGTTGAAGGAAGGCCTGGACTACCACCTGGGCAATTACACCGATCCGCTGCCGCAGGCGCTGGTACTGACTGCGATCGTGATCGCATTCGCCATGACCGCGGTGAGCATCGTGCTGGCCATGCGCAGCCGCAGCGACAACCACAGCGACCACGTCGACGCGCATGAGGAAGAGCCCACCGGGGCGCCCGACACCGCACCTGGCCGGGAGGGCGGCGCATGAACCATGCGGTGATCCTGCCCATCCTGATTCCGCTGTTCGGTGCCGCGTGTTCCCTGTTCGTCGAACACCGCCGCTACGGGCCCACCGTGCAGCGCAGCGTGGCGTGGACCACGCTGGCCGCCCTGGCCGCCGCGGTGGGGCTGCTGTTCGCACAGACCGCCGATGGCACCATCGCGGTGTACCTGCTGGGTGACTGGCCCTCGCGCCTGGGCATCGCGCTGGTGGGCGACCGGCTGTCCAGCTGGATGCTGCTGACCACCCTGCTGCTGGCCATTCCCTGCCTGCTGCATGCGTGCTCGGGCTGGGACCGCCGCGCGCCGCACTTCCACGCCCTGTTCCAGTTCCAGCTGGTCGGGCTCAACGGTGCCTTCCTGACGGGCGACATCTTCAACCTGTTCGTGTTCTTCGAGGTGATGCTGATCGCCTCGTACGGCCTGCTGCTCAGCGGCGGGCGTGGGCTGCGCATGCGCATCGGCCTGCACTACGTGGTGTTCAACGTCACCGCCTCGACCCTGTTCCTGATCGCGCTGGGCCTGCTGTATGCCTCGCTCGGCTCGCTGAACATGGCCGAGCTGTCCCAGCGCATCGCCGAGGTGCCCGCCAGCCACCTGACCCTGGTCAAGGCCACGTTGGGCCTGCTGTTGCTGGTGTTCTGCAGCAAGGCGGCCTTGATGCCGCTGTACCTGTGGCTGCCCGAGGCCTATGCGCGCGCACCGGCGGCGGTGGCCGCGCTGTTCGCGATCATGACCAAGGTCGGCCTGTATGCGGTACTGCGCGTCAGCACGCTGTGGTTCGGCGAGGATGCCGGCCCGATGGCCGGCTACGGCAGCACGTGGCTGCTGTGGGCGGGCATCGCCACGCTGGTGCTCGGCGGGCTGGGCGTCCTGGCCGCCGCGCGCCTGCGCGTGCTGATCTCCTATCTGGTGGTGGTGTCGGCGGCAACGTTGTTCATCGCCTTCTCGATCCGCACCCCGCAGGTGCTGTCGGCCGGCCTGTACTACCTGCCGCACAGCACGTTCGTGGCGGCCGCGCTGTTCCTGGTGGCCGACCTGATCCGACGCCGCCGCGGCGGCGCCAGCGACCGCAAGGAAATCATCGCGCCGATGCCGGGCAAGGAAACCCCTGCCGTGCTGTTCCTGATCGCCGCGGTATCGGTGGCCGGGCTGCCGCCGCTGTCCGGCTTCCTGGCCAAGGCGGCGCTGCTGGCCGGCATGCCCGCGCCGTATACCGGCGTGGTCTGGGCGGCGGTACTGGGCAGCAGCCTGATGGTGATCGTCGGCATCACCCGCGGCGGCATCCGCTTGTTCTGGCGCGTGCCGGTGGTGGAGGAAGGCGTGCCGCCGCCGCGCAAGGCGCCCACGCGCACCGTTGAGCTGTTCGCCGCCGCGCTGCTGCTCTGCTACGGCATCGGCATGAGCGTGTTCGCCAATCCGTTGATGCAGTACACCGACGCCATGGCCACCCAGCTGCTGCAGCCTCACGAGTACGTGGGTGAGCTGCGCGCGACCACGCCGGAGATCCGCAACCCATGACGCGCCGACGCTCCCTGTACCGCCGCGTGTTCCCCTCGCCGTCGCTGAGCGTGATGGTGATGGGGTTCTGGGTGCTGATGTCCGACAGCTTCACGCTGGGCCAGATCCTGCTGGGCATGGTGCTGGGCGTGGCGGCGCCGCTGTTCGCCGCGCGGCTGGACCGCGAGTTCGCGCGCATCGGCTCGCTGCGCCCCGTGCCCAAGCTGATCTGCGTGACGCTGTGGGACATCCTGGTGTCCAACATCCGCGTCGCCATCCAGGTGCTGGGCCCGGAGCGCCGCATCCACCCCGGCTTCATCTGGTTGCCGCTGGACATCGCCAACATCCACGGCATTGCCGCGCTCACCAGCATGATCACCCTGACCCCGGGCACGGTGTCGGCCGCGCTGTCCGACGATCGCCGCTACCTGCTGGTGCATGTGCTGCACCTGGATGATCCGGACGAGCTCATCCGGCAGATCAAGCACCGCTACGAAGCCCCGCTGATGGAGATTTTCCCATGACCGGTTTCACGTTCATCCAGACCACCATGGCCGTGTGCATGCATGTGGTCGGTCTGGCGATGCTGCTGGCCACCTGGCGCCTGCTGCGTGGCCCCACGGTTCCGGATCGCATCCTGGCGCTGGACACGCTGTCGGTGACGGCCATCGCCGAGCTGATGCTGTTCGGCATGTACCTCAATTCGGCGGTGTATTTCGAAGCGGCGCTGGTGATTGCGATGCTGGGCTTCGGCAGCACGGTCGTGCTGAGCAAGTTCGTGCTGCGCCGGGACATCGTCGAATGATCACCTTCATCCAGATCGTGCTGTCGCTGCTGCTGCTGTTTGGCTGCTTCTTCATCCTGGTCGGCGCGCTCGGCCTGGTGAAGCTGTCCACGTTCTTCAAGCGCCTGCACGCGCCGACCAAGGCCAGCACGCTGGGCGTGGGCTGCGTGCTTCTGGGCTCGGTCTGCTACCACATCTTCCTGGGCGAGGACCCGCAGCCGCGCGAGCTGCTGATCACGGTATTCCTGTTCATCACCGCACCGATCAGCGCCCACATGATGGCCAAGGCCGCGCTGTCGCTGATGATGGAGAAGCGCCCGACGCTGCCGGGGCATGAGACCGCGAAGGAAGAGCAGCTGCCGCCGCCTCGCCCGCGCAATGAGAACGAAGAGCGCCCTTCCGACGAACGCGTCGCCACGCGTCCGGATCCAACCGCGCCCACGGAATAAAAGCTCTCTAATAATTCCGGTAGAGCCACGCCCTGCGTGGCTTCGCGGTGCCGAAACACAAAGCGCAGCCACGCAGGGCGTGGCTCTACGCATCTTCCGGCACCGCGAAGACACGCACGGCGTGTCTCTACCCGATGAGAGCCAGCTCCAGCGCGATCCACGCCGCGAAGGCCAACAGCAGGATCCCACCCTCGCGGCGGCTGATGGTCAGGTCGCCACGCAGCATCGGGTACAGCACCAGCACGAAGGCGATCGCGGCCGGCAGTTCCAGCTTCACGAACGACCCGGGCAGCGTCAGCGGGCGCAGCACGGCCATGCCGCCCACCACCACCAGCAGGTTGAACAGGCTGGAGCCGATCACGTGGCCCAGCACCATGTCGCCCTGGCCACGGCGCGCGGCCATGATCGCCGCCGCCACTTCCGGCAGCGCCGTGCCGATCGCCACGGGCAACAGGCCCACCAGCACCGGCGACCAACCCAGGCCGGCCCCCATCACCGGCGCGGCCGCCACGATCCAGCGCGCGCCGTAGTACAGGCACACCCCCGCGAACAGCACGCGCAGGACATTGAGAAACAGTCCGGTGCGCGTCATCGCGTAACCCGCAATGGCCTCGCGCACCGGCTCGGCTTCGCGCCGCGCGCTGCGCAGCAGGAACACCACGGTGGCAACGAAGCCCAGCAACAACAGGCCGCCTTCCCAGCGCGTGACCACACCGTCCAGGCCGAACACGATCAGCGCCAGGCTGGCCACGGCCAGCACCACCAGCAGCGGTGACAGCAGCCGCGCCCGCACCAGCAGCGGTGCCGCCAGCGCCGCCATGCCCAGGGTCAGGCCCACGTTGACGATGTTGCTGCCCACCGCGTTGCCCAGCGCCAGTTCTTCAGCGCCCACCACGAAGGCACGGCCATTGACCACCAGCTCCGGCAGCGACGTACCGAAGGCGACCAGCAACAGGCCGGCCACGAACGGCGATGCCCCGAAGCGCTGGGCCAACCCGGAGGCGGCCTTGACGATCGAGTCGCCGCCCAGTGCAAGCAGCAGCAGGCCAAGCAGGAACCAGGCAGTGGCAGTGATCATCAGGCGTTCCCCAGGGTGGCGTGGCCCGATTCTAGGGCCACTGCAGGTTCAGCGGGCAAACCCGGCTCAGGAGCAGCCTTCCACGTAGTCTACCTGCGGGGTCTTGCCGACCCGCCAGGCGGTGACGTTGCCGTCGCCGTTGATCTCGAAGTTGACCAGCGCCCCACCCTCGGTGGCCGGCCGCACGCGCAGGTTGTGGCCGCGCTCGTCATACTTGTGCGGCGTGAGGTCGCCGCGGTCGGGATACAGGGTCTGCAGCTGCCCCAGCGACATGCCGACCTTGCCGCCGCCCGGCGCCACGGTGCGGTCGTTGCGGACGTCATAGCGCACCAGGCGCTTGCCCTCGATCATCAGGATCACGTCCTCGGCCTGCGCGCCCTGCGGACGCAGCGCGTGACAGTAGTCGTCGGGCACGTCGCCCTGCAGCGGTGCCTTCCACGCGGCGCGAACCTGGTCCAGCGTGCTGCCCAGGGTCAGCGGACCGTACCCGTCCAGGCGCGCCGGCCCCTGTGCGGCAGCATCGGCGGCCTGCGGAGCGGCTGTTGCGGTCCCTGCTGCTGCCGGTGCCGGTGCGGGAGTGGATTCAGGCACCGCGGCCTCCGCATCGGTGGAGGGGGTCTCCGGCGCCCGCCCGCACCCCGCCAGCGCCAGTGCCACGCCCAACGCCATAACGCTTCCAAGCTGCTTCATAGGTTCGTCCTCCGGTCAGTGGCCGCAGGCTAGCGTGGCGGGCGTGCAGCCCGTGCATGCAGCCGGGGTCTGTCATCAGCGTTACACCTGCAGCGATCAGGCTCGGCCTGCACCGCTTCGACCCCACGCCCATGCAACCGCGCAAGACCGACCTCGCCCACGACGCCCTGCAGGCCCACCGTGCGCCGCTGGACATGCGCCAACGGCGCCTGCTGATCCTGTGCGACGGCCAGCGCGACCTGGCCCAGCTCACCGCCCTGATCGGGCCGGAAGCATCGGCGATGGTGATCCAGCTGATCCAGGCCGGCTACCTGGTCTCCACCGCGCCGACACCGGTGACCGCTCCCGTCGCCGCCGCAGCGGCGGTCAGCGCCCCCCCGGCCGAACGGCGCCGCTCGCTGGTGGCCGCACGCATCTACGTGCTCGGCATCCTCGAAATGCAGCGGCACCCGCAGGCCGCCGCGCTGCTGTACACGCTGCAGCAGGCGCGCAGCGACGTGCAGGTGGTGGCGGCGCTGCGCGGTGCACTGGAGGCCCTGCCCGGGCTGACCTCCGCCGGCTACTGCGAGCGGGTACGGCAGCGGCTGTTCGAAGTGCTGCCCGAGACGCATCTGGCACAGCTGGAGCAGGCCGGCGCCGTGGCCGGCTGACGCCGCGGTGGGTACGGAGGCATCAGGCCCGGAAGTGCTTCTTCAGCCCCTGCCAGCAGTGCTGGTAACCGCGCTGGCGGTGCGCGGCGTCCATCGCCTGCGCGGCAGGACGGATCACGCCGCGGGTCTCGAACATGAAGGCCATGGTGTCCTTGATCACGTCGGGCCGGCTCAGGTCCGCCGCCGACGCCTTCTCGAACGTCGCCGCATCGGGGCCGTGGCCACTCATGCTGTTGTGCAGTGATGCGCCGCCGGGCACGAAGCCCTCGGCCTTTGCGTCGTACGCGCCGTGGATGAGGCCCATGAACTCGCTGGCGATGTTGCGGTGGAACCACGGCGGCCGGAACGTATCCTGCGCCACCAGCCAGCGTGGCGGGAAGATCGCAAAGTCCATGTTGCTGGTGCCCGGGGTGTCGCTGGGCGAATGCAGCACCAGGAAGATCGACGGATCCGGGTGGTCGTGGCTGATCGAACCGATGGTGTTGAAACGGCGCAGGTCATAGCGGTACGGCGCATAGTTGCCGTGCCAGGCCACCACATCCAGCGGTGAATGGTCGATGTCGGCGCGCCAGAGCTGGCCCTGGAACTTGGCGATCAGCTCGAAGGCGCCGTCAACGTCCTCGTACGCCGCGTGCGGTGTTTCGAAGTCACGCGGGTTGGCCAGGCCGTTGGAGCCGATCGGGCCGAGGTCGGGCAGCTTGAGCAGCGCCCCGAAGTTTTCGCAGACATACCCGCGGGCCTGTCCGTCGGGCAGCTCCACGCGGAAACGCACGCCACGCGGAATCACCGCGATCTGCTGCGGCTCGATGTCGATCACACCGAATTCGGTGAGCAGCCGCAAGCGTCCCAGCTGCGGCACGATCAGCAGTTCGCCGTCGGCGTCGTAGAAGTAGCGCCCCTGCATGTCCGCCGTGGCCGCATACAGATGGATGCCAACGCCGCCATGGGCATCGGGTGAACCGTTGCCCCCCATCGTATACAGCCCATCAACGAAATCGGTGGGCACGGTGGGCAGCGGCAACGGGTCCCAGCGCAGCTGGTTGGGCGACACCGCGCCCTGCGCGAAGTCGCCGTGCAGCCGTGGCTGCGCGTAGGGCTGGAACTCCCCATGGGTCACCGCCGGACGGATCCGGTAGACCCAGCTGCGCCGGTTGCTGCCGCGCGGCGCGGTGAACGCCGTGCCCGACAGCTGCTCGGCATACAGGCCATGCGCCACCTGCTGCGGCGAGTTGCGGCCTACCGGCAGCGCGCCGGCGACCGCTTCGGTCGCGAACTCGTTGCCAAAGCCGGTCTGGTAACCGCGGGGTTCGATGGAGGTGGGCATGGTCTGGCTCTTAGGGTGCCGGACGACGCCGGCGCACGTGGTGGACGTTACAGCACGCCGCGCTTGATCTGGTCGCGCTCGATGCTCTCGAACAGCGCGGTGAAGTTGCCTTCGCCGAAGCCTTCGTTGCCCTTGCGCTGGATGATCTCGAAGAAGATCGGCCCGATGCAGTTGGTGGTGAAGATCTGCAGCAGTTTGCGCTGCTTGGTCTCCGGGTCGGCATCGATCAGGATCTTGTTCTTCGCCAGGCGCGCAACGTCTTCGCCGTGGCCCGGCACGCGCATGTCGATCACGTCGAAGTAGGTATCGGGCGTATCCAGGAATTCCACGCCCTGTGCACGCATCGCCTCGACGGTGTCGTAGATGTTTTCGGTGAAGCAGGCGATGTGCTGGATGCCCTCGCCCTTGTACGCATCCAGGTATTCGTTGATCTGGCTCTTGGGATCGGACGATTCGTTCAGCGGAATGCGCACGATGCCGTCCGGCGCGGTCATCGCCTTGGACACCAGGCCGGTCTTGAGGCCCTTGATGTCGAAGTAGCGGATCTCACGGAAGTTGAACAGGCGCTCGTAGTAGTCCGACCACTGCTGCATGTTGCCGAAGTACAGGTTGTGGGTCAGGTGGTCGATGAAGGTCAGGCCGAACCCGGTCGGACGCGGGTCGACGCCTTCAATCGGGGCATAGTCGGTGTCGAACATGCTGCCGTTGGCGCCATAGGTGTCCACCAGGTACAGCATGCAGTCGCCGATGCCCTTGATGACCGGCGCCGGCACGGCCTTGGATTCGGGCTTGAAGTCGATCGGCTCGGCGCCGTTGCCCAGCGCCATCTGGAACACCTCTTCACCGGGCTTCTGGAAGCGGATGGCGAAGCCACAGGCGCACGGTCCGTGCTTTTCGGCGAAATCCGACGCGAACGAATCGGGCTCTTCGTTGACCAGGAAGTTGACGTCGCCCTGGCGATATACGGTGATGGCACGCTGCTTGTGGCGCAGCACGGCGGTGAAGCCCATCTTGCGGAAGTAGGCATGCAGTTCGGCGCCACGACCGGCCGGCGCGGCGAATTCGACGAATTCGAACCCATCGATTCCCATCGGGTTCTCGAAGGTGGTGACCTGCATGCCCGGGTTGGGGGCGTGCGACGCGGTGCTGGGCTGGCTGCTCATGACATGGCTCCAAAGCGGCCCACCCCCGGAAAAAAACCAGGTGCGGGCGGAAGGCAGACCCGCGAGAATGCGGGGTCCGGAAAGAAGGGTTATAGTTTCACATGAAACCACCATCAAGGTGCACCGCAGCATGAGCCCGCCCGATCCCAGCAGCCACAGCATCCGCGCGTCGCACGCCCTGCTCGATCTGGAGCAGTTCCTGCCGTACCGGCTCAGCGTCTTGTCCAACCGGGTCAGCGGCAACATCGCCAAGCTGTACGGCGACCGGTACGGACTGGCCATCCCCGAATGGCGGGTGATCACCATCCTGGCGCTGTACCCGGGCTCCTCGGCCAGCGAGGTCTCCGACCGCACGGCCATGGACAAGGTCGCGGTCAGCCGGGCCGTGGCCAGACTGCTCGAACGCGGCTTCATCAAGCGTGAAACCCATGGCGACGACCGCCGCCGTTCGGTGCTGGCGCTGTCGGCGGCCGGTTTCGAGGTCTACGAGACCATCGCCCCGCTGGTGATCGAGATCACCCGCAAGCTGATGTCGGTGCTCAGCGAGGAAGAGGAACAGCTGCTGGAAACGCTGATCCTGCGCCTGGCCGGCGAAGGCCTGCAGAAGATGGACGAGGGCTGAGCGGAGCACGTACCGGGCAACGCCTGGTACCTGCCGCGGGTGGGTGACGACCGTTGGTCGTCACACATTCAACTGAGGTGTTTCCGACGCGCATGCACCCACGGTGCCGCCAGGGCGCCGATGGCACCGGCCGCCAGCCCCAATGACGCCGCCACCGCAGCGGCTTCCAGCGCACCCGGCAGGGCCAACGCCGCGATGACCAGCAGGGCGGCCGGCAACGCGATGAAGGTGGCCAGGAAGTAGCGCCAGCGCGGTGCCCAGGTGCCCACCTGGAGCAGGCTTACCGGCATCCAGGTCTCGCCGGAGGCGTCCTGTGCCACCTTGGCCGCCACCTTGACCAGGTCCACCTCCACCGGCCCCTTGCCGGCCCGTACCGTGGCCAGCATCTGCGCCACGTCGTCCACCGGCGGGTAGGAGCCCGGCCAGGCCACGGGCGCGGCGACGCCATAGGCGGTGAGCAGTGGCAGGCTGAGCCAGGGCGCCAGCAGCGGGCGCAGCTT
This sequence comes from Stenotrophomonas sp. KH_036_B, assembly GCF_057839485.1. Taxonomy (NCBI): domain Bacteria; kingdom Pseudomonadati; phylum Pseudomonadota; class Gammaproteobacteria; order Lysobacterales; family Lysobacteraceae; genus Stenotrophomonas; species Stenotrophomonas sp. KH_036_B. The sequence goes on from NZ_CM174491.1 coordinate 4,101,795, forward strand.
GCGCCGGTCCAGCACGCACCAGACCTGCGCGACGCCATGCGCCACCACGCTGTACAGGGCCAGCTGGCCCGGTTCCGGGTAGGGCAGCAGGTGCACGCGGGCGGCCATGCTGTCGTACCCCATGTGGCGCAGGAAGCCAGGGCGGGTGCGGCCCTCGTGGGCCCACGCCAGGCCGAGGGCGCCGATCAGATACGCCTCGGCGGGGTCCTTCACCCCGGCGCTCGCGCGGTCATCGCTGGCCAGGAAGAACGCCAGCGACTTGGGTTCGGCCACGTCGCTGTGGTCCCAGCGGCCGTTGTCGCCCAGCACGTGCCGCAGCGGCAGGCGCGCGGGTGCGGTTTCGGCCTTGGCCGCGTTCTGCAGGAACGGCAGCACCGCCAGCACGAAGGACTGCAGGTCCACCGCACGGCTGCCACTCCCCTGCCACTCGGCGGGCAACAGCCCGGTCAGCGCCGGATTGCGCGCCAGCGCATCCAGCTGCGCCTTCTGCTCGACCAGCTTCTGCACCGCCGCCTTCAGCAGCACGTTGTCCGGCACCGCCACCAGCGGCAGCCGGTAGTGGATGCTGCCCGCGGCCGGCACGTCGGCGGCGTCGAGCGCGCCGTGGTCGTCCAGCAGCGCGTCGACCGGCGGCAGGCTCACGCCCGTCGGTGCATCAAGGGTGGTTTCGGCGGTGCTGTCACTGGTGCCCGTCTGCATGCGTGTCGATCCGTCGGTTGTGCGCCACGAACAGCGCGGCATGAGGTCCTTGGAGATAGCGGCAGTGCCGCGCGGAAGTTGAGGGGGCGGGTTCCGCTCGCGAGGCCAATGATGCGACCATGGCCGCTTGACCAGGGAGGCAGGCAACAGGATGTTCGCAATCACCAAACGGATGCGGTGCACGTGCGTCTGCCTGCTGCTGGCAGGACTTCTCACACCAGGATGGGCGATGGCTTTTTCGAAGACGCTGTATCTGTTTTCCGAGGTGCAGGGCACGGTGCTGTTGAACGGCCAACCGGTGCAGGGGGTGGAGGTCGAACAGGACTACCACTGGCGCTGGGGCGACCTGAAACGCACCCACACCGTGACGACAGACGCGCAGGGGCGTTTCCACTTTCCCGAAGCAACCGGCAGGTCGTGGACGGCCGGACTGATTCCGCACGAGCCGGTCATCGTCCAGCGCATCACGCTGCGATACCAGGGCAAGGAGCACAAGGGCTGGTTCCTGGCCAAGCACAACTACGACCGGCTGGGCGAGGTAGAGGGACGACCGTTGCGGTTCGTCTGCCACCTCGAGCGCGAGGCGGGCCCGCATCCGGAGACGGAGACGTTTGGCAGCTGTGAGCTGGTGTAAAAAAAATGCCGCGATGATCGCGGCATTTTCGTTCCATCACGGCGCCTTGGCGGGCGCCCAGTCCTTCATGAAAGCGACGAACCGCTCGCGGTTGTAGCCCTTGGGCTGGCCCTTGTCGGCCTCCAGCTCGCCGGTGAACTGCGAATGCAGCAGTTTGCCCTGCGCGTCGAGCACGAACAGGTGCGGGTAGCCCTTGATCGTCGGGAACTGCGCGAGGAATGCCGCGTTCTCGTTGTCTTCGCTGTAGTTGACCTTCATCCACACGTAGTTGGCATCGCGGAAGCTGCGGATCTCCGCATCGCCCTCGATGAACGCGTCGAGCAGGTGGCACCAGGAGCACCACTCACCGCCCACGTCCAGCACGATGCGCTTGCCGCCGCGCTGGGCCTCGACCTTGGCCGTGGCCAGGTCCGCGACGGGATCGCGGGCCGGGTCGAACTGCGCGTTGAGCCCGGCGACCGCGGCGACATCCGCCGCGGCCGGGGTGTTGCCCGACGCCACCGGTTGGCCGGGATCGGCCACAGGTGGCGTCTGCTCGGTGGTATCCAGCGGTTGCGCACGCTCGGCAGTGGGCGCCGGGGAGGGCGAGCAGGCGCACAACAGGCCGGCCACCATCATCGAGGAACACCACGTCTTCATGCGCATCGCCGACCTCACTTGACGCCGTGCATCAGCTTGTTGATCAACGGGGCGATCAGGAACAGCACCGCGCCCGAACCAATCAACGCCCAGAAGCCGAAGGTGTAGCCCTTCAGCGCGGACTCGACGGTCATGCCACTTTCGCCGCTCACCGCGCCGGCAAAAATGCCCGACAGGTTGTTGCCGATGCCGGTGGACAGGAACCAGCCACCCATGCCGAAGCCGACCAGGCGCACCGGGGCCAGCTTGGTCACCATCGACAGGCCGATCGGCGACAGGCACAGCTCACCGACCGACTGGATCACGTAGACCATGAACAGCGTCCAGAACGGGATCTTGCCGTCCACGACCATGGAGGACAGCGCCAGCATCAGCAGTGCGAAGGCCGCGCCGTTGAACAGCAGGCCCAGGCCGAACTTGCGCGGGATGGACGGATTGGCACGACCCAGCTTGATCCAGGTCCAGGCCACGATCGGGGCCAGCGCGATGATGGCGACCGAGTTCACCGACTGGAACCACGCGGTCGGGAAGGTCCAGCCACCGAGGTTGCGGTTGACGATGTTGTCGGCCAGGAAGGTGAAGGAGCTGCCGGCCTGTTCGAAGAACATCCAGAACATCACGTTGAAGGCGAAGATGATCAGCATGGCGATCACACGATCGCGCTGCACCTTGCCCTCGCGGATGCCTTCCACCAGCAGCAGCACGCCCAGCGCCACGAACAGCACCCCGAGGATCCAGGCCAGCGCGGTGGCGCCGGTGGACAGAAGGAAATAGGCAACCGGAATGGCGACCAGCGAACCGACGAACACCATCACCACGCGGCCCATGCCTTCGCCGCCGGCCGGCGGCGCACCGATCCCCTTCAGGCCGGCGCGGCCGATGTAGAACCACACCAGGCTGAGCAGCATGCCGATGCCCGATGCGATGAACACCATCTTGTAGGACGGCATCGCCTCGGTACCGAAGACCTTCTCGGCCAGGAACTGGGTGAGCACCGGGGCGATCATCGCGCCGACGTTGATGCCCATGTAGAAGATGGTGAAGCCCGAATCGCGGCGCTCATCCTTCAGGCCGTACAGCTTGCCGACCATGGTGGAAATGTTCGGCTTGAACAGGCCGTTGCCGATGATGATCGTGGCCAGGCCGAATTCGAACACCTCCTTGTTGGGCATGGCCACCATGAACAGGCCGGCGGCCATGATCACCGCGCCGGTCAGGATCGAGCGTTGATAGCCCAGCACCCGGTCGGCGACATAGCCACCGAAGATGGCGGCGGCGTACACCAGCGCCAGGTAGGCGCCGTAGGTGCGGCTGGCGGCCGCTTGGCCGGCCGAATCGCCATCGAAGAACTGGGCCACGATGTACAGCACCAGCGCCCAGCGGATCCCGTAGAACGCGAAGCGCTCCCAGAACTCGGTCATGAACAGCATCCACAGCGGGCGCGGATGGCCCAGCGTGGTCTTGAACTCCGGCAGCGCCGGATCGGGAACGGATTTCGCGGCGGCGTCTACGCTCATGCGGGATTCCTGGGTTCGGTGGAAGACATGCACGTCCGATGTGCGAGACAACGCGGGAGAATCCCAGAACAACGGCGTTCACGTCAAATACACACCGATGGCTGCCGCTGGCGGCACGGTCGCTGAACTTGCATCTGAAACTGCCCGCCTGCCCCGCCAGCGCAGCAACGGCGGGGCCTGCCGCACCCTAAGGCGGATGCCGGGGTAAAACATGAATAGGCCAGCCCCGGCGTACCGCCGGATCAGGCGTCCGGCGGCATCGGGTCGTCGTTGCGGATCGTGGTGCGCACCTGGAACAGCTCCGGGAAGAACGTCAGCTCCAGCGCCTGGCGCAGGAACCCCACCCCGCTGGAGCCGCCGGTACCGCGCTTGAAGCCGATCACCCGCATCACCGTGCGCATGTGGCGGAAGCGCCACAGCTGGAAGGCGGTCTCCAGGTCCACCAGGTCCTCGCACAGCGAGTACTCGCGCCAGAAGCGGTCGGTGTTCTGGTAGATCCGCTCGAACACCGGGTGCAGGGCGTCGTCGGCCACGTGCGGCAGCTGCCAGTCGCGGGCCTGGTACCCGGCCGGAATGGGATGGCCGAAGCGCGCCAGGTAGCGCAGGAACTCCTCGTACAGGCTGGGCGCGTCCAGCACCTGCTGCAGCTGCGCCTGGCCGGCCGGGTCGTGCGAGAACACCTGCAGCATCTGGGCGTTCTTGTTGCCCAGCAGGAACTCGATGTAGCGGTACTGCAGCGACTGGAAGCCCGACGACGGGCCCAGCACGTCGCGGAAGCCCATGTATTCGGACGGGGTCAGGGTCTCCAGCACCGACCACTGCTCGGTCAGCTGGCGCAGCACCTGCTTGCTGCGCGCCAGCACCTTGCGGCACTGCCAGACCTCGTCGCGCTGCAGGAACCCGATCGCCGCACGCAGCTCATGGGCCAGCAGCTTCAGCCACAGCTCCGAGGTCTGGTGCTGGATGATGAAGAGCATCTCGTCGTGGTGCGGCGGGTTGGACAGCGGCTGCTGCGCCGAGAGCAGCTGGTCCAGCCGCAGGTAGCCGCCATACGTCAGGCGCCCCTCCAGGTCGGTGTGGATACCGGCTTCGAGGTCGCGTTGGTTCTTGTCGACAGACATGGCGGGGACCGCTTGAGGGGGTCAAAGGGTAGCGCAGAGCATGCGCTCCCGGGCGACCGGGTCCATGCGCCGGCGTCTGGTGCCGGCACGCGCCGGATTTCTGCGCGCCCGGGCCAGCGACCCGGCGTCGCACCCCCGCCCGTCCAGTACCCGCTCATGCCCCGTTGGAGCAACTGAATACGTTGCAGGTATTGGCATTTCCGGCCCCGGAGGCGTATACCGGCAGCCTGTCCACCGGGACACTTGCTGCGCCGCAGGACGGCTTTTTCGTACGCCTTCCTTAACATGGCAATTCATATCATTTGTAACTTCCTGTCGAAGGTGCAGTACGCAATGACGGTTGCCGCTGAGTTCAAGATCGAATATCTCCAGTACCTGGACACGGACGGCACGCTCGTCCGCGATGACCTGCCTGAAGCCCTGCGCGATCCGCGCGCCCTGCTGCCGATGTTCAAGCAGATGCTGTTCGTGCGCGTGTTCGACGGCAAGTCGATCGCGCTGCAGCGCACCGGCAAGCTGGGGACCTACGCGGCCTGCCTGGGCCACGAAGCCGCGCACGTGGGCATCGGTGCCTCGATGCAGAAGGACGACGTGTTCGCGCCCTCCTACCGCGAGTACGGCGCGATGTTCATGCGTGGCGTACGCCCGCGTGACGTGCTGATGTACTGGGGCGGCGATGAGCGCGGCAACGACTACGGTGGCAATGCCGCCAAGGACTTCCCGTTCTGCGTGCCGATTTCCACCCAGTGCCTGCATGCCGCCGGTGCCGCGCTGAAGTTCAAGCTCAACCAGGAGAAGCAGATCGCCGTGGCCGTCTGCGGCGACGGTGGCAGCTCCAAGACCGACTTCTATGCGGCGCTCAACTCGGCCGGTGCCTACAAGCTCCCGCTGATCCTGTGCATCGTGAACAACGGCTGGGCCATCTCGGTGCCCCGCTCGGCCCAGACCGGTGCCGAGACGCTGGCGCAGAAGGGCCTGGCCGGTGGCCTGTTCTGCCTGCAGGTGGACGGCAACGACCTGATCGCGGTGATGGCCGCCATGCTGCAGGCGCGCGAGCGCGCGCTGGCCGGCGACGGCGGCACCGTGCTGGAACTGATGACCTACCGCCTGTCCGACCACACCACCGCCGACGACGCGCGCCGCTACCGCGACGACGCCGAAGTGAAGGACGCGTGGCAGCGCGAGCCCATGCTGCGCCTGCGCAAGTACCTCACCAATGCGGGCGTGTGGAGCGAAGAAGAAGAAGCCGCGTGGACCGTCGAGTGCGGCAAGCGCGTGGACGAGGAAGTGAACCTGTACCTCAACACCCCGGTGCAGCCGGTCGAGGCGATGTTCGACTTCCTGTATGCCGATCCGCCGCAGGACCTGCTGGCCCAGCGTGCGCAGGCGATCGCCCTGGAGCAGCGCCATGGATGAGATCAAGAACGGCGCGGCCAGCGCACAGACCAATGCCGCCGACAGCGCCGCCATCGCGCGCGGAGAAGAAACCATGACCACGACCCCGATCACCCTCATCGAAGCCATCACCCAGGCGCTGGCCTGGGAGCTGGAGCACGACAAGTCGGTGCTGGTGCTGGGCGAGGACGTGGGCGTCAACGGCGGCGTGTTCCGCGCCACCGCCGGCCTGCAGCAGCGCTTCGGCGCCGACCGCATCCTGGACACCCCGCTGGATGAAACCACCATTGCCGGCCTGACCATCGGCCTGGCCGCGCAGGGCATGAAGCCGGTCGCCGAAGCGCAGTTCGACGGCTTCATGTACCCGATGGTCGACCACATCATCTGCCATGCCGCGCGCCTGCGTTACCGCACCCGTGGCCGCCTGCACTGCCCGATGGTGCTGCGCGTGCCGTGGGGCGGCGGCATCCGCGCCCCGGAGCACCACAGCGAGGCCAACGAGTCGATCTTCACCAACGTGCCGGGCCTGCGCGTAGTGCTGCCGTCCTCGCCGCAGCGTGCCTATGGCCTGCTGCTGGCCGCGATCCGCGAGCCGGATCCGGTGATCTACATGGAGCCCAAGCGCATCTACCGCCAGTACAAGGAAGTCGTCGTCAATGACGGCGAAGCCCTGCCGCTGGACGTGTGCTTCGTGCTGCGCGATGGCACCGACGTGACCCTGGTGACCTGGGGCGCGCAGGTGAAGGAAGCGCTGGAAGCGGCCGACAAGCTGGCCGGCGAAGGCATCAGTGCCGAAGTGATCGACGTGGCCACGCTGCGCCCGCTCGACTTCGCCACCATCGCCGAATCGGTGGCCAAGACCGGCCGCTGCGTGATCGTGCAGGAGGCCCCCAAGACCGCGGGCTTCGGCGCGGAAATCGCCGCGCGCCTGGCCGAGGAATCGCTGTACGACCTGCTGGCACCGGTCGAGCGCGTCACCGGCTATGACACCCACATTCCGCTGTTCCGCCTGGAAATGAAGTACCTGCCAAGCGTGGACCGGATCGTCAGCGCGGCCAAACGCGCGGTGGCGGCGGGCTGACATGCGGGCCCGTCTTCTAGGCCCGTACCGCAGCCAGTATCCCAACCCGCTCCGGTTCCGCACCGGCCAGATCGTCGAACTGGGTGTTCGTGACGAGGAATGGCCGGCGTTTGCCTGGGTACGCACCGATGACGGGCGTGCCGGCTGGGCACCGGTAGCGTGGTTGCAGCGGTTGGACGAGGGTCGCGCGGAGGCACTGCGCGACTACGACGCCCGCGAACTGGATGTGGACAGCGGCGAACTGGTCAAACTGCATCATGAACACGGCGGCTGGTGGTGGTCCGAACGCGCGAACGGCGCGACGGGTTGGCTGCCGGCCCGCGATCTCGAACTGCTGGAAGAGAACTGCACATGAGTGAGAACAAGAATTTCCACCTGCCCGACCTCGGCGAAGGCCTGCCCGACGCCACCATCGTCGAGTGGTTCGTCAAGGAAGGCGACGTGATCACGCTGGACGAGCCGCTGGTCTCGATGGAGACCGCCAAGGCCGTGGTCGAAGTGCCCTCGCCGTTCTCCGGCAAGGTACTGAAGCTGGCCGGCGGCGCCGGCGACATCATTCCCACCGGTAGCGTGCTGGCCCAGTTCGAACTGGACCCGAACCTGCCGCAGCGCGCCGATGGCCAGGACACCGGCCACAGCCACGGCCATGCCGCCCCGGCGCCGACGCCCAGCACCGGGCAGACCGCCGCGGCCCAGCCGGACAAGGTCGTGGCCTCCGATGACGGCGGCGAGATCGCCAAGCCCGGCGCCGAGCGCGATGACGCCGGCACCGTGGTCGGCGCGATGCAGAGCTCCAACGCCGTGCATGCCGAACAGGCGGTGGCGGTGGGCGGAGTGAAGGCCGTGCCGGCCGTGCGCGCCACCGCGCGCAAGCTCGGCGTGGACCTCACCCGCGTGCGTGCTACCGGCAGCGATGGCGCGGTGACCATGGCCGACGTCAAGCAGGCCGCCGCCGATGGCAGCGCGAAGATCGGTGCCGCACCGGCAGCGGTCGCCGCTGCGCCGGTTGCCGCCCCCGCGCCGGCCGCCCGTCCGGGCGAGGCACGCGCGCCGCTGTCCGCGGCCGGCAAGCCGATGCGTACGCAGCCGCCGGGTGTGGTCGTCAAGGGCCAGCCGGAACAGCTCAAGGGCGTGCGCCGCAACATGGCGCGGGTGATGGCCGACGCGCACAGCAAGGTCGTCCCGACCACCCTGAACGACGATGCCGACATCCACGCCTGGGTGCCGGGCAACGACGTGACCGCGCGCCTGGTGCGTGCCATCGTGGTCGGCTGCCAGAAGGTGCCCGCCTTGAATGCGTGGTTCGACGGTGATGCGCTGACCCGTACGCTGCACGCGCACGTGGACGTGGGCATTGCGGTAGACACCGACGACGGCCTGTTCGTGCCCGCCCTGCGCAATGCCGACGTGCTCGATGCGCGTGGCATCCGCGAGGGCGTCAACCGCCTGCGTGAGCAGGTCGAATCGCGTGCGATCGCGGCGTCCGAACTCAGCGGCTACACCATCTCGCTGTCCAACTTCGGCATGTTCGCCGGCCGCTACGCGACCCCGGTCGTGGTGCCGCCGTGCGTGGCCATCGTCGGTGCCGGCCGTGCCCGCCACCAGATGACCCCGGTGATGGGCGGCGTGGAAGCGCACAAAGTGATTCCGCTGTCGGTGACGTTCGACCACCGCGCCGCCACCGGTGGCGAAGCCGCGCGCTTCCTGCGCGCGATGCTGGATGACCTGGCGCTGGCCCAGTAAAGGTGGCTCGCCAACGGCGGGCATACCGTCGGTGGGCACGCGTCACAGAGCCGGGCATGCCCGGCTCTTTTTTCATGTAGAGCCACCCCATGGGTGGCTGCTCTTGGATCCGGGACCGCGCAGCCACGCAGGGCGTGGCTCTACCGGGGGTGTCGCGCCCGTGGAGCGGCCCGGCGTCAGACCAGCTCGGCGGATCCGATCACGTGCACACCCGGGCGCGGCACCAGCGCCGCGTCCACCATCGCGGCGGCGATGCGCCCGGCCGGATTGATCCGCCAGGCGCGTGGCAGCACCGGACCCAACGCGCCCAGTACCAGGCTGGCCAGGTGCTCGCCGGTGCGCCGCTTGGCCCGTTCGCCGCCGATCAGCCCCGGCCGCACCAGCGTCAGCGAGGGATAGCCCAGCGCGCGCAGGTCCTGCTCGAGCCGACCCTTGACCTGGTTGTAGAAGATCCGCGATCCGGCATCCGCACCCATCGCCGAGTTCAGCACGAACGCATGCGCACCATGGGCCCTGGCCTGCCCGGCCACCCGCAGCGGGTAGTCGTGGTCGATGCGGGCGAAGGACTCACGGCTGCCGGCCTGCTTGATCGTACTGCCCAGCGCGCAGATCACCGCGTCCACCGCCCACCAGGCGGCATCGGCCGGCAGCTGTTCGAAGTCCACGACCGGATTGAGCAGGGCGGGGTTGGCCAGGCCCAACGCGCGCCGCGTGGGCGCTACCACCGCGTCGCAGCGCACGTCGTCGAGCAGCTGCTGCAGTACCTGCCCGCCGACCAGCCCGGTCGCGCCCACCAGCATCACCTTCATCGCATACTCCAGCCGTCGGTTTGCCTACCATCGTGGCACAGCGCCGGGTTCAAGCCGGCGACCGCGGCGCCGATACTGTTCCAACGCTTCCACCCGTCCGGCCGCCCTGGCCGGTGCCCCGCCCAGGACCCGCCGCATGAAGGACCCGCACGACGCTTCTCCCAGCCCCGGTACTGCCGTGGGCCGGCTCCTGTCGCGGCGACAGGCGGCCAGTACCGCCGTGGACGCGGTCGTGGAGGCTCCCGGCCCCAAGGGCGGCAGCAGCGCCATGCTGCAGCGCCTGTTTGCCGGGGCCGAGCAGCCCGAACCGCTGCTGGCCGCCTTCGCCCACGGCATGTCCACCCTGCCCGGCGAACTGGGCGACATGGGCCAGCGCCTGCAGTCGGCGCAGCGCAGCGCCGACTGGGTCAGCTATGGCCGCGCGATGCGCCAGCTGATCGACAAGTACATCCGCACCATCGAGCAGGACAGCCCCGATGGCCAGCCCGACAGCCTGCGCCTGCGCGAACTGCTGCGCCACACCCTCGGCGTCACCGTGGCCAGCCTGCTGCAGAACATGCCCGAGCTGAAGGACGAGCCGGTGCAGATCGCCGCCGAGCTGCGCCAGTGGCATCCGGGCCAGCCGCTGCAGCCGCTGGAACTGCGGCTGCGCGAGCTGACCCACCAGATCGGCGTGCGCAGCGATGGCTGGCAGGAACAGCAGGAACTGCTGCTGAGCCTGTTCGACCTGCTGCTGGACAACATCGGCGAGCTGCTGGACGACAGCAGCTGGCTGCACGGCCAGGTACATGCGGTACGGTCACTGATCAGCGGTCCGCTGGATCGGGATTCGGTGGAACAGGCACGCGCCAACCTGCGCGAGGTGATCTACAAGCAGGGACTGCTCAAGCAGGGCATCTCCGACTCCAAGGTCGCCATGAAGAGCCTGATGGGCGGCTTCATCGAGCGCCTGGATGGCATGGCGGTCAGCACCGGCGAGTACCACGACCGCATCAGCAGCTACGCGCTGGCCTTGAAAGAGGCGCGCAGCATCGCCGACCTCAACCAGCTGCTGCAGGATGTGCTGCAGGACACCGGGCGCGTGCAGGAACAGGCGCTGCAGGCGCGCGACCACCTGGGCAACGCGCGCCGCGAGGTCGAACAGGCGGAGGCGCGCATCGCCGTGCTGGAACAGGAACTGCGCGATGTGTCCGGGCTGGTGCGCACCGATCCGCTGACCGGGGCGCTCAACCGGCGCGGCTTCGACGAACTGCTCGACCGCGAACTGGCCCGCGCCACCCGCCACGGGCATCCGCTGGCGCTGGCGTTGCTGGACCTGGATGACTTCCACCAGACCAACAGCAGCTACGGCCACCCGGGTGGCGACGCCGTGCTGCGTCACCTGGTCACGGTGTGCCAGCTGCTGCTGCGCAGTACCGACACCATCGCCCGCATCGGTGGCGACGAGTTCGTGCTGCTCATGCCGGAAACCCCGGGCGCGGACAGCATGTCCACCCTGCTGCGGCTGCAACGCTCGCTGGCGCAGCGCCCGCTGCAGCTCGACGGACAGCGCGTACCGGTGCATTTCAGTGCGGGGTTGAGCCAGTGGGTGCCGGGGGAAGACGCCGAGACCCTGCTCAAGCGCGCCGACGCCGCGTTGTACGCGGCCAAGCGCGTAGGCAAGAACCGCGTACAGGCCGGGTAGAGCCACGCCCTGCGTGGCTGAAAGGCCGCAGCCGAACGAACGCCAGCCAAGCCGGGCATGGCATCAATGCGCGGCGGGTTTCCCGCGCAGTTTCTGGAACCCGGTGACCGCCGCCAGCACCACCGCACCGGCGATCACGCCGACGACGAGGTTCGCGCCCGCTTCCACCAGCCAGCCCCACGGCGCCACCTTGCCGGCGAGGTCCAGCACGAGGTGATGCACCACCGGCACGTTGTGCACCAGGATGCCGCCGCCGACCAGGAACATGGCCAGGGTGCCGGCCACCGACAGGAACTTCATCAGCCACGGCGCCGATTCCACCAGGCCACGCCCGAACGCGGCCACCGCCCCGCCCTTCTTCGACAGGTACAGGCCCACGTCATCCAGCTTCACGATGCCCGCCACCAGCCCGTACACGAACACCGTCATCCCCAATGCAATCACCACCAGCGCGGTGACCTGATTGAGGAACGGCGCGGCCGCGACCACGCCCAGCGACAGCACGATGATTTCGGCCGAGAGGATGAAGTCGGTGCGGATCGCACCCTTCACCTTGTCCTTCTCCCACGCCACCATGTCGACCTTGTCGTCGGCCAGCGCCTTGACCCGCGCCGCCTTCTGCTGCTCGTCCTCTTCCTTCGAATGCAGGAACCGGTGCGCCAGCTTCTCCACGCCTTCGTAGCAGAGGAAGGCACCACCGATCATCATCAGCGGCACCACGATCGGCACCGGGTAGCCCTTGGCTTTCAGCCATGCTTCCAGCGCGCTGATCACCAGCGCTGCCGGCACCAGGATCGCCTTGTTGACCAGCGAGCCCTTGGCCACCGCCCACACCACCGGCAATTCACGGTTGGCGTTGACCCCGGTCACCTGCTGCGCGTTCAGCGCCAGGTCGTCGCCGAGCACGCCGGCGGTCTTCTTGGCCGCCACCTTGGTCAATATCGAAACGTCATCGAGCAGGGCGGCGATATCGTCAAGCAACGCAAACAGGCTGGCACCGGCCATGGCATTCCAGAAATCAAGGGGAGGCGCCGATTCTGACCGATCCGGGCACGTTCGTGGAAGATCACCCGGGTTCACCGCTCCACCACCGGCCTGCGGCGACACTGCGGATGAGTCCCGCCCCGGAGCCCTGCTTGAATACCACGCCTGTCGTCCCTGGTTCGCCGTCGCTGGTCAAGGGCATGAACCGCCGCAGCCAGATCCTGCGCCTGCTGCTGCGCTACCGCCATTCCGGGGTGTTCTCGGGCATGAACCTGGACGCCCGCGCGATCCACGACCTGCCGCCGGAAGGCAACCCGGAGCAGTTCGTCACCGACCTGGAGTCGCTGGGGCCCACCTTCGTCAAGCTCGGGCAGATGCTCTCCACGCGCCCGGACATGGTGCCGGTGGAATTCGCCACCGCGCTGGAGCGCATGCAGGAGAAGGTGGCACCGATCCCGGTGGAGCGCATCTGCGCCATCATCGAACAGGAGCTCGGTGCGCCGGTGTCCAAGCTGTTCTCCAGCTTCGATCCGGTGCCACTGGGCTGTGCGTCCATCGCCCAGGTGCACCGCGCGCAGCTGCACGACGGCCGCGACGTGGCGGTCAAGGTGCAGAAGCCGGAAGTCGCGGCGCAGCTGCGCTCGGACCTGGACGTACTGCGCAGCTTCGCCCTGGCCGCCGACCACCTGACCCAGGTGGGTCGTCGCGTACGCCTGCGCGACTGGCTCAACGAATTCGCCAAGACCTTGATGCAGGAGCTGGACTACCAGGCCGAGGCCGAGAACCTGCAGCGCTTCGGCCAGCACCTCAAGCCGTTCAAGCCGCTGTGGGTGCCGCAGCCGATCTGGGACTACTGCAGCCACCGCGTGCTGACCATGGAACTCGCACAGGGCGTGCGCGTGGACATGATTCCCGACGTGCGCCGCACCGAGGAACCGATGGCGCCGCTGGCCGCCGCGCTGATCCGCGGCTACATCGACCAGATCTTCGTGCATGGCGAAATCCACGCCGACCCCCATCCCGGCAACCTGCGTGTCACCCCTGAGGGCCGCCTGGCGATCTTCGACCTGGGAATGGTCGCGCACATGCCGCCGCGCCTGCGCGAGCGCCTCTTGAAGCTGTTGTTCGCCGCGGTGGATGGGCGCGGGGAGGAAGTGGCCGACGAGATCATCGGCATCAGCACGCGGCTGGAATCGTTCGACGAGGAACGCTACCTGCGCGAGACCGGCCAGGTCATCGCGCGCTACGCCGCCAGCGGCACCTTCTCCGAGGGCCGCGTAGTGCTGGACCTGGTCCGCATCGCCACCGCCAGCGGCCTGCGTACACCGCCCGAGCTCAGCCTGCTCGGCAAGGCGCTGCTCAATCTGGAAACCGTGTGCCGGCTGCTCTCGCCGGATCTCGACACCCGGCGCATCGTCGAGAAACAGCTCCAGCACGTGATGCGTGCGCGCCTGAAGAAGTCGCTGTCGGCCGCCAACCTGGCGAGCGAGGCGATGGAGGTGCAGCAGCTGCTGCGCGAGGGCCCGCGCAAGATGTCCGACATCCTTGCGCTGCTGGCAGAGAACCGCCTGCAGATGAAAGTGACCGGGCTGGAGGAATCGCGGTTGATGGAAAACCTGCAGAAGATTGCCAACCGCGTGTCGGCCGGCATCGTCACCGCCGCGTTGATATTGGCGGCGGCGATGATGATGAAGGTCGATACCGGCTGGCATCTGTTCGGTTATCCGGCGATTGCGTTCACGTTGATGTTGATCGGCGTGGTGCTGGGACTGGGCATCATCCTCAGTGCGTTGATTTTCGATCGGCGGGCAGGTTCGAAGGAAGAGCGCGGGCACAGGTAACGACGCAACGCCGACGGTGTCGGCGTTGCGTCTTCACGCATGATTTACACCTTGAGGCGCGATGCGTTGTAGCGCACCACGTGTGTCGCGCAACAAACATTTCAGTCAGGTTCGTGCAGGCATGATCCAGTCATCGGTCTGTCATGCAGGTGTGGTTGGGCAGCCGGTCGGATGGGAATACGCATTCATGCGTCCATCACCACCTGTCTCCGCTGCCGATACCGCCTATGCTCTGGATCCTGCTGCTGTCGCTGTTGCTGCTCACCTGCCTGTTGCTCGCATCCGGTCGTTGGGTGTGGTGGAAGGCCAGCCTGATGTCGCTGCTGCTGTTGACGCTCAGTGCGTGGTGGTTGATCAACAAACTCTCCGGCGATGGCCTGAATGCGGCCACGCTGTATCACATGGGCGCCGACATGGAAGGCGCCGGTGTCGCAGACTTCAAGGGCTATATCGCCGGCTTCATCGGGCTGGCGCTGCTGTCGCTGCTGCCGCTGCTGGCCCCCCGCATCAAACGCTGGCATCGCACGGCGCATGGCCGTGGTGTATTCGCCGGGTTCATGGCCATCTGGGTGCTCGCCATCGGCGCCAGCCCGCTCTACCGCGATGGCCACCGCCTGTACCAGCAGATGCGGCCGGTCGACTACAGCATGGTCGCACCGGAATACCGCGTGCCGCAGCAGCCGCTGCGCAAGCCACGCAACATCGTGTGGATCTACGGCGAAAGCCTGGAGCGCACCTACCTGGATGAGACCGCCTTCCCGGGGCTGATGCCCAACCTCAACCGCTTGGCCGCGCAGTCGCTGGATGTGCGCGGGCTGGTCTCGGCCGAGGGCGGTGGCTGGACCATCGCGGGGCTGGTGTCGTCGATGTGCGGCGTTCCGCTGACCACCGCCCAGGGCGACGAGAACAGCATGGACCGCATGGGCAGCTTCCTGCCTGAAGCGGTGTGCCTGGGCGACTATCTCAAGCAGCAGGGCTATACCAACCACTACATGGGCGGTGCCAACGGGTTGTTTGCCGGCAAGGGGCAGTTCCTGGCCACGCACGGCTTCGACGCGGTCGATGACCTGGCTTGGTTCAAGCAGCAGAAGATCGGACGCTCGCATTTCTCCACCTGGGGCGTGCACGACGACGTGCTGCTGGACAAGGCCTACGGTCGATTCGTGCAGCTCTCCAAGGCGGGCCAGCCGTTCATGCTGACCACGCTGACGATGGACACCCACCATCCCGCCGGTCATCTGCCGGTGGCGTGCAAGCGCACCCGCTACACGAGCGAGTACGGCAACATCGGCCTGCTCAACGCGCTCAAGTGCACCGACGGGCTGATCTCCAAGCTGGTCGATCGCATCCAGGCCAGCCCGTATGGCGAAGACACGCTGATCGTGATCGCCTCCGATCACCTGGCCATGCCCAACGACCTGAGCCAGGTGCTGGCCAAGCAGACGCGCGAGAACCTGCTGCTCTTCCTTGGCAAGGACATCGCCCCGCGCCAGCTGACAGCCACCACCGGGTCCACCCTCGATTCCGGCGCAACGCTGCTGAGCCTGATCGAGCCGGGCATCGACGCCATCGGTTTCGGTCGCTCGCTGCTGCATCCGGAGCGTTCGGACAGCGCCAGTGCCGCCGCGTTCCGCGACGATGGCAAGGACTTCCCGCGCTACCTCGCCTTCTCGCGCTCGCTGTGGCTGGGCGACAAGACCCGGCAGCTGCGCATCGACGACGACAACCAGGTGGTGATCGGGCTGCAGCACGTGCAGCCGCCGGTGCTGCTGGAGTACGACAAGCAGTGGGAGCTGAAATCGGTCTACCTGGAGAACACCTCCAAGCAGTTCGACCAGGCCGACCCGACCAATACCCTGGCCTATGTGGATCGCTGCACGGCGTTCGAGGATGGCTCGGCCGATGGCGACTGGTGCGCCATGCTGGTCAACCGCGACAAGGGCATCAAGCTCTACCGCGACGATCAGCTGCGCCAGGGCTTCGCGGTGGATGCCCCGCTGGATCCGTTCAACGGCCCGCGCCCGAGCATCCGCCAGGCGCACATGATCACCGAGAAGGGCCGCCGCACCCGTGCCGGTCAGTACATGCTGCAGCTGGTGGCCAAGCAGTCGCCTGAGCGGGGGTTCTGGATCGAAGCGGTGTCGTCCAAGCGCAAGGTGGTCGTGGCGCAGCAGTGGGTGCAGCCCGACGCCGAAGGCCGCATCAATGTGCCGTTCGACCTGGACCACGAGGTGGATGATCTTGAGATCCGCGCGTGGTTGAACCATGCCGAGAAACTGGCGGTGGACAACGTCGCACTGGTGCCATCGCGGCGCGGCAACAGAGGCTGATCACGACGCGGCCGGCATTGGCGTAGACAGATCTGGGAGTGCGTGCAAAGCCTGACGCAGCAGCGGTCGGCACAATCGTGCGACCGTCGACGCCGATCAGGGAGCGCCCATCGTTCTCATCCCACCGCGAGCTGCGAACCCGACCGCGGCCGTCGTACCCGCGGCCACACCTGCCACAACTCCAGCACGGCAGATCACCCTCGAGGGGTTGCGCAATGCGCCTCCTGCGCGCGTGGCGGCGTCGACGGCGTGCCAGCAGGCACCGCTGTCGACCGGCATGGTCACGCTGCTGCGACGCTGCCCGCTGCTGCCCTCGGAGCTGACCGGGTTGGAGGGCCGGCTGCTTGAGCTGCTGATGCATGCGCCGGCCGACGACCTCGGCATCCATCTGTCCCACGTACTACGCGACCTTCCCGTGGGTGCCCGCGCCGAGGCGCTGCGGCATGCACTGACCGACCGGGCGGTGGCTCCCCTCACTGTCTCGACGGCGTGGCGCGACGAGTGCGGGCGTGTCGTCAGCGCCGTCGTCAACAGCCTGGGACGGCTGCACGGACGACGTGCCACTGCGCTGGCCTTGTACGCCGTCTTCAATCTGGCTGCGGGGGAAGTGGGCACCCAGGTGCTGTTCTGGGCACAGCAGATCCTGGCGCTGCCTGGAATGCTGCGGGATGCGCGCGTGCTGCCGTGGCTGAGCTGGTTGTGCCAGCTTCCGCTGCCGACGCTTCGCGAGCACGTCTGGGGAGAAGCGCTGGCGGTCGGCGTGTCCGGCTGGCTGGAGCCACTGCTGGAACAGGCCGACGTTGCGCAGGACGCGCTGCACCGAAGTCTGCAGCTGCCCGCATCGCCACTGCGCCTGATGCTGCTCGGGAGCGTCTGGGCCCTGTGGTTCCGCCAGCAGCGGCACGCCCCCGCCGCAGAGCCGGTGACGACCGCGGGACGACACCTCGCGCGGATTCCGGGCGGGCTTGAGGCGCTGGACCACGCCGGCACTGCAGCGCGCCGTCTGTTCGCGGCGCCCCCCCGGGCCATGGCCCTTCCCGTCCCCCTCCTTGCCCCGCCGGACCCGGGCGGCGCGACGTCGGCGGCGGAAACGGCGCGCCTGCTCGCACCGGCGCTACCGGTCGTCCTGGCGGCGGCGACGGCGTTGCCCGCACTGCCATCCGGCGCTGCGCAGCGGCGCGCGGTCTACCTCGGCGCAGGACTGGCCGCCGCGACCGCGGGGGCAGGGTTCATCCGCTGGCAGCTGCACATCGCCTACACCGCCGCCGTTCAACACCTCGGCGAACAGATCGACGCGTCGCTGTACCGCGCGCCCGCGACACACGAGGCCTGGGCGTTGGGAGAGGCGCTGTGGCAGCGCATGGCGGTGCTGGCCGGCCCGGCCGGGTCCGACGCACCCACCGACCCCGCCGCGGTCGCAGCGCGTGTCCAGGTCGTCCTCGACCTCCCGGACGAGCAGCACGCGGGCAGCTACCGCCAGGCACTGCGCGCGGTGTGCGGCCTGGAAGAAGCAGTCAACGATGCAGTGCTCGATGCGGCGGCGGGGTGGGCGCTGCGGCGTTCGCCACGCGCGTTGTCGCCGCCCGTCTCCGTGCCCGTATTCCTGCTGCCGCGCGATGCGGCGCAGCACGAAGCCGCCTCGCGCGACCGCGCAGGTCTGATCGAGGCGCTGTGGCGACTGCGCGACGCGGCATCGGCCGGCCACCCCTCGTCGCCGGCCCTGCATCGTTTCCAACCAGCCGAGGGCTCCCCGTTCGCACTGGCCGTTCAGGCAGTACGCCAGCGCCTGGTCGGGCTCTACTGCGACGATGACTTCATCAACACCCTGTACGCCGAGCGTACGCCGCCGGATTCGCTTGTGGTCACCCAGGGCGTCCTGACGGGTGCGCGCACCGGGTCCGGGACCGTGGTGGTGCTGCATTCAACGTCAAACCCAACCGACGGCGCTGCATGGGCGCCCTCCACCACCGCACTGCTGACCCGGCTGCAGCGCGCGGTACTCGATGCGGGCACTTGTTTCGACAACACCGTTCCGGCCCGCCTGGACTGCGCACTGGGCTTCTACCTCGACCGCCCCGCACCGACCGCCGCGTTGACGGCGGGGGCACTGGACGTCCTCATCCACCGCCTTGAACAGGCGTTGCAGCAGCCCGTGCAGGGCCACATCACCCCGGCCAACGAGACGGCGTCGCTGGTGCGGCTGCACCAGCAGGTGCAGTACCTGAAATCCGTGCCCATCCGCGGGCTGGAACCCCCATGGGGCAGCTGGCCGCCAGACCCACGGTCGCACCTGGGCCACAACGTGGCACTGGCGCGTGGCCTGTTGCTGCAGCTCTCGCAGCATGCCGCGATGATCACCTTGTGCTGGCAACGGAATGCGGATCCATCGCAGCTGGTCTACCCGGCATCCGGTCAGGTGGTTGCCCGCGCGGTGGAGGGCACGCACACCGTGTCGTTGTTCGATGCCAGCGCCCCGCCGGCCGCACTGGACGCGCTCGGCACCCTCCTGCGCGGTCTTGCCACGCTGCTGCAGGCACCGGTGCGCTCGAACGGCCAGCTGCGCGTACCCGAGATGCTGGCCTACTACGGCGTCCCGCTGCCTGCGGTTCCCCTCGAGGATGCACAGTTCGATGCGTGCCTGGCGGGGCTGGAACGGCAGATCGCACGGCCGCAGGAACCCGTCGAAGCGCCCGCCCGCCTGAGGGTGGAGTGGAACGAACAGCAGGGGCCAGCGGAACGCCAGGACCATCAACAGGTTCTGGACCTGCTGTGGCGCCGCATTGAAGCGCAGCCGGCCGTGCTGGACAGTGCCCTGGCCGACCAGCATGTGGTGCCCGGTGAGAGCAGCCCACTGCACGCGGCTTGGCAGTCGGCGCAGCAGGCGTTGCGGGAGGTGTTCGAACAACCCGAATTATGGCGGCACATGCGCCGCGTCAACGCTTCCTTCCATTCCCTCCGGGTCGGTGCCGACGGCGTGACCGCGCGGACGCGCCCGACCGGCCGGACGGTGCTGCTGGTCGAGCCGGCCACCTCCCTGCACCCGCGGCTGTCCGGGTTGCTCGACGTCCTGTACCGCACGACCGACCGACTGGGCCGGTTTTCCCCGGGCGACGCAGTGCCGCTCGCCAACGCACTGCAGTTCCACGGTGCGCTGCCAAGGCCCGGCGCGGCGCCCTGCACCGTCCCGCAGGTGTGCACGCAGGCCGTGCTGCTCGACGCCATCGCGCGGATCCACGAACGCTGGCAGCGCCATGCCCCGGCCCTGTCGGACTGGCACCAGGCAGGAAATGAGCTGCAGGAGGTGCGCCGGTTGCTCACCCACCGTCCTGGCTCTGCCGTGGCGCTGCATCGCCCTGGGCTGGGCACCACGACCATGACGGTCCTGCAGCCGGCCTGGCCAGCCTTTGCCAGGCTGTTCATCGACGCGGACGTGCAGGCATTGCTTGCCGCGGGAGGCGCGGGGCCAACGTGCGTCGTGGTGGAGGCGAACGGCAGCGTCCACCTGCACGGGCCGGATGGCACGCGCAGCCTGCTTGACCTCGGCCAGGCGGCGCTGGAACGCAGGGAGCTGGATGACGCCCTGCACCGGCTGCGTGATGTGGCGGGCCGGCTCGGCGGTCAGGTCCGCTCGGATGGACGGGTCAACGTGTCGGAGCTGCTGGCTGTCCATGGCGGCTGTGGCCCTCAGGAGCTGGACGCTGCGGATGGAGCGGCACAGTGCACCGAACGCCTGCTTGGCGAACTGCGCCTGGGAATGCGCGCGGACCTGGTCCACGCCGGCGATGTGCTTGACCCGACTGGACATGAGCAGGTGCGCCAGGCCACGGCCGCGTTCATGGCGCAGCACGCCCCGGCTGGACAGATCCTGCTGGAGTACCTCGGCGCGCCGCTGGTGGAGCGCGGCGAGCTGCGTTGGGACGAGCCGCAACGCAGCAGCCACGCGGTGGCGTGCATGGCGCGCAGCCCGCGTGCCCTGGCGTTGCAGACCGCGCTGCTGCAGTCGCTGGGCTGGTACCTGGGCAGCGACGCCGCGCCGGTCTCGCCCACGCTGCTGGCCAGCCTGACACGGGTGGCGATCGTGCTGGACCTGGGACCGCCCACTGACCGCGACGCCCGTATCCTGCTCGGCTATCGCCTGCACAAACCCTCCAACTGGGGCCGGACCTTCGCCGGGATCCGCCAGGATTTCCACGACTATCTGCGCAGCATGGGACGCATCCCGGCTTCACTGCTTGACCTGGCCGGCACGCTTGCCCTGCAGGACCTCGCCCCGGAGCTGCTCGGCGTCGACGTGCCGGACAACCTGGTGTATGCCAACACCATTGCGTCGATCAACGTCGTCAGTGGCGTGCATCTTGCCGAACGCATCCGCCGCGGACTCTCGCAACAGATGCGCTTCAGCGAACTGGTCACGTTGTCGGCGGACCTGAGCGGTGACAGCGAGGCGCCCGGCCTGGTCAAGCAGCTGGCGCTGCAGGCACGACGGCTGCCGACCCTGGACTGGTATGTGTTCCGACAGCTGGAGCTTCAGTCCGGCCAGCCGCCGGGGCTGCCGATCAATCGACGCATCGAGGCCGCATTGAAGGCGTTCGATGAGCGCGTGGCCGACATCGAACGCGCCATCGATGATGTGCTGGCGCCGTTGCCCTATCGCATGCAGCTGGTGCAGGCCGCGATCCACCGCGTGTTTCCGCGGTTTCCCGGCGTATTGGCGCGGCACGCGTGGAATTCAAGCACGTTCCTGCTGTGCAACGACGACGAGCCGTTCGGACGCCGCTTTCCCTTCCACGAGCTGGTCGCGGCCGGTGCGCTCCGCGATCCGCAGGCGCATTGGCGGCCGTGCCGCACCTTCGTGCTCAGTTCGCCGATCTACCAGGCCCAGGGCGACCCGCAGTACGACGCAGCCGTGCAGGACGCCTACCGGCAGATGCGGCCGGGCCTTGCCGCGCTGGACGACATCAATCACGTCTACCAGGCACGTTTCGACACCTACTTCCAGCGTGCGCAGCGGGGCTATGGCCTGCTCATCGAAGAAGCGCTGTACCAGCGCCCCGAGGCAGAGCGTGCGGCCCTGCTGCGTGGCGACGTGACGGTATACACGCTGCGCACGCACGTGCCCGACCTGGAGGCGCAGCAGGAAACCCGCGACGACACCGACCCCTATCGCGGCCGCTTTGGCGTGGTCTACACCCTGATGCTGTCCGGGAAGCCGCATCACTTCCAGCTGTTCCCGCTGCGCAGCCGGATCATTCCCCTGGCCGTGGAGGGCCCGCTGCCACTGGGCGGTGCATTGCACAGCCGCAAGGTGCGGTTGCGCAGTGGCAACGTCGCCACGGTGCGCGTTCGCCGTGGCACGTCATTGCCGGTGGACTGGCATGCGTACGCCACGGACAAGGCACCGGCCAACGGAACGTGGTCGGAGGTGATCGTCGATCCCCTGCCTTGGCCAGGCGCGGCGGCCGAGGGGGGCGTGGAGGGGCGCTCGCCCTTCCACCGGCTGGTGGACCCGGTCCAGCACACGTTCTTCTGGCTGGACCAGGCGGCGTTCCGCCGCGAAGGATGGGCGCCGACCAGCTTCGAGGCACACCTGGAGGACAAACCCCTCTGGCTGAAGACCGTCGATTTCTTCGTACCGTTCGTGGAGAACCTGCGCAGCATCACCTCCCGGAACCGCAACGAGTTCGCGATGGCGGCCTTCGGGCTGTATCTGGAATCGATCATCGTGGTGGGGCCGGTGATCGGGGGCGTCGTGAAGGTATTGGCCCGGCCGGGGATGCGGATGACCATGCCGCGGGTTGCCGAGCTGTCCCGCGTGCTGGCACGCGGCACCCTGGATGCGCTCAACCCGGCGGCGGGCAGCCTGGCGATGCTGCGCCTGGGGGTGGCCGTGGTTCAACGCACCGCGCGCGGCAACCTGCGTTTCCTGTGGCCCCTGATGGATCCGGGTCATCCGGCAGCGCGCGGCATCGGTATGCGCTGGGTCATGAGCGAGGGCATGGCCATCGCCAAGGACGGCAACACACTGGCCGCGTCGCTCTATTCAACCCGGATGCGCACGGTCGATGGCATTCCCAATGTCCTGGTCGGCCCGGTGCCTGTCGTCGTGGGGGGCCGCCCGTTGTACCTCACGGATCCGGCAACGCTCTCGCTCTACGGGCCACCGCTTGAGGAGCGGCTCGGCAGTGGCGGCGGTGCGGCGGGCGTGCTGTTCAAGGCAGGCAGCAGCGCGCACGCGCCACATGTCTCACCGGGGAAGGCACTCAAGCCGATCAAGCAGGGGCCCAAGGCATCGGAGGAGGAACCCGACGACAACCCGGCGCCGCTGCAGCCGCCGGGCGTGTTCCTGCCCGGCCTGCAGGGGCGCCGCCCCGCAGGCGAGCCCCCCTGATGGCCCTTGCTGCGGTCAGGAATCGGGCTGCGGCGGCGCCTGCCGCACCAGATGGATGTCGGTTGGCGAGGACAGCGCGATGCCGGCCGCGGCGAACTTCTGCAGCATGGTGAAGTACAGGTCGCTGCGCACCCCGTACACCGCGCGCGGGCCGGAGGTGTAAGCGAAGCTGTTGATCGCGATCTGTCCGTTGGCGATCGAGTCGATGAACACCGACGGCGCCGGATCGGCCAGTACGCCCACATGCTCGGCGTATGCATCGAGCAGGATCTGCCGCACCGCCGCCACGTCGGTGCTGAGCGGCACGGTGAACTGGATCTGGATCCGGCCCTGTGCATTGCCCATCGTCATGTTGCGGATGGTCTTGGTGATCAGCTCGGAGTTGGGCACGATCAGCGTGGATTTGTCGCCGACCTGGATCTCGGTGGAGCGCACGCTGATGCGTTTGATGTCGCCTTCCTGGTCGCCCAGCTTCACCCAGTCACCAATCTTGACCGGCCGCTCGGCGAGCAGGATCAGGCCGGACACGAAGTTCTGGGTGATCGCCTGCAGGCCGAAGCCGATGCCCACCGACAGCGCGCTCACCACCAGCGCCAGTTTCTCCAGGCCGATGCCCAGCGCGGTCAGGCTCCACAGCACCGCCGCGATGATGCCCAGGTAGCGGGTGACCGTGCTGATGGAGTTGCGGGCGCCGGCATCGAGCTCGGTATTGGGCAGGTAGGTGTCGGTGAGCCAGCGCTGGAAGGTCTGCATCACCGCCCAGACCAGCAGGAACGCCAGCACCGCATACAACACGCTGCTCGGTTTGAGCACCAGGTTGTCGCCGAGGTTGATGCCGTTGGACAGCGTATCCAGGCCGCTGAACAGCGCGCTCATGTTGCCGAACGGTGCGGTCAGTGCCATCACCGCGAACAGGATGACGCAGATCCGCAGCACGGCCGAGAGCAGCACGCCGGCCTGGATCACCCGCGACTCGCTCAACCCGGTGGTCAGCACCACGGTCCTGCCGACGCTGCTGGTGGGGCACAGCACCCACGTGGCCAGGTCGTCGGCGAACTTCATCAGCAGCGACGCGGCCATCAGCACCACCGCGCCCCAGACCAGCTGCTGCGCCACGAACAGGGCCAGGTTGAGGTAGCCCAGCAGGGTGGCGATCACGGCGGCGGCGACCACCACGTGACCCGCCAGCCGTGCGATGACGATCCAGCCACTGCGACGCGGCGGCCCCTTGCCCTTGCCGTCGGACTGCGCCTGCGCCTCCAGCTTCGCCGCCGCTTCATCGGTCTGGCGGCGGTGCAGGCGCGCCAGCGACACCAGGATCGCGATGATCAGCCCCATGTAGGCAATGGCGATCAGCCCATCGACCGCCACCGTGGTGATGGCGCTGGTACGCACGGCACGGTTGATCTCCACCAGCAGGATGCTGATCCAGGTCAGCCCCGCCGCACCCCAGGCGTACTTGCGCAGCCGCCATGCGGCGGTGTCATCCAGATTGAGCAGGCGCCACGACGGGCGCTTGGGCACCAGCAGGCAGGCGCTCAGCGCGGCGATGAAGGACGCGATGAAGGTCGCCACCTGGAAACTGAAGGCCACTTTTTCCAGGCGCGGGGGGATCGCGCCGATGGCATCCAGCGACCCCACCAGCACCACGCCGGCCAGGCCGGGCAGCAGCGTGCCCACCACCAGCAGCCACACCGCCAGGCCGGAGCGGCGAAGGCGCCCATCCGGCGCGCGCTCGGACGCGGCATAGCGGCGCCCGACTGCGCGCAGCCACAGCCGCAACGGGAAGAACATCAGCAGCGCCACCAACAGTCCGGTCAGCGGCGCGGTCCAGCCGTGCTGGGCGATCGCCTTGCCTGCGGTGCTTTCGCCCTGCCGGTACAGCGCCCCCAGGCGCTGCAGGTCGGCCGGGACATCCTTGGCGAACTGCCGCCACAGCGACGGCGACAGCGGCGAGTTGACCTTGCGCGACAGCTCTTCGCTGAGCTGGCTCACGCGCATCTTCTCGATGTCCGCCCCCAGCTGTTTGGCGTCCACCGAGAGCAGCTTTGCGCGGGCGATGGCCGAGGCGATGTCGGCGCGCTGCTGGGTCAGGGTCCTGCGCTGCTGGGCAAGCTCACGCGCCTCCACCGTACCCTCGGCCACGGTGCCCAGCTGGGTCAGGCGGGTGTCCAGCTGGTCCAGCTGCGGCTGCAGGCCGGCCTGCGCGTCGTCGGCGTCGCGCTGTACGCCCATCGCACGCTCGAACAGCGCAGAGAGCGTTTCGCGGGTCTCGGCATCCTGCAGCGAGGCACGGATCGACTTCAGGTCCTTGTCGGCCTGGGCCAGCTGTACCTTCGGGTCGGCAGCGCCGTCGTCAGGGGTCTGCGCAAGCGCCGCGGGGGCCATGCACAGCCAGGCAGACATCAGTACAGCGGCCAACGACCGCAGCAGGGGGAAACGATGACGGAAGGACAAACCAGCACCTACGGTTCACGCGGACCACCGCGCCTGCCCGGACTATAAACCGCCGCCCGTTCACACCGGGTATGCGCCTTCAATACTTCAGCCGAAGTTCCTCGACCTGTGGCTGCAGCGCGGCGTACCAGTCCTGGAACTCCTCTTCGCTGATCTCCTCGGGCGCGTACACCGCGACCTCGTCCCAGGCATGGTCGGTGGGCAGCGGCTGGCGCGGGCCGGCCCGCAGCGAATAGACCACCCCTTCGTGCTCCACGACCTCGTCCGCCGTCTCCCGCTGCTGGCGGGCAAAGCCGCTCGGGCTCGTAAGCAGGATCACCTGGTACATCCGCATCTCCTTCTACTGAATGATGGGGCGCCTCACGCCCGTCACACCAGCATAGCCGCGGCCCCCTCCGCGTGGCGTCACGCCATGGCAACGCATCGTTTCCGCGTCAGGATCGGCTTCACTCCGCCGTGGCATCGCTCCCGTCATCGTGGCCGTCCTCTCCGCCACCGTGCCTGCGATGAACACACATGCCGACCTGAAGACCGTCGCCGACCTCAAGCTGCCGCGCTACCTCGGCACCTGGTACGAGATCGCACGGCTGCCCATGAAGCACGAACCGGCCGAGTGCACCGACGTCACCGCGCACTACAGCCTGAAAGAAAACGGGCACGTTGCGGTCCTCAACCGTTGCCGGCTGGGCAATGAGATCGAAGAAGCCGAAGGCGAGGCCTGCGCGGTGGACAATGACAGCGCGCGCCTGGAGGTGAGCTTCCTGCCCAAGGGACTGCGCTGGATTCCGTTCACCAAAGGCGACTACTGGGTGATCCAGGTGGCGCCGGATTACAGCGTGGCGCTGGTCGGCAGCCCCGACCGCAAATTCCTGTGGCTGCTGGCACGCGAACCGCAGCTGGACGTGACCACCCAGGAGCACTACCTGGCGCAGGCGCGTCAGCAGGGGTTCGACCTCACCCCGTTGATCCACACCCCGCACACCGGCCACCCCACCGCCTGACCGCACATGGATCTCAAGAGCGGTTATCCCTTCTGGGCAGTCCGCAACGGGCTGATGCATGCGTTTCCGCCGCTGCGCGAGGACGTCAACTGCGATGTCCTGGTCGTCGGTGGCGGCATCAGCGGCGCGCTGATCGCCAACGAGCTGTGCGCGCACGGCCACGACGTGGCGCTCATCGAGCAGCGCGACATCGGCTGGGGCAGCACCGCAGCCAGCACCGCGCTGCTGCAGTACGAGATCGACACCCATCTCATCGACCTGGCCCAGCAGTACGGCGAAGAGGCCGCCGTGCTGGCCTACCGCGCCTGCGCCGAGGCGATACCGGCGCTGCGCGCAGTGGCGTCGGGCTTTCGCGGGGTCGACTGCCACCCCATGCAGAGCCTGTACTACGCGAGCAAGCGGCGGCACCGCGCGGTGCTGCAGGACGAGTACGCGCTGCGCCGCAGGCACGGCTTCGACGTGCGCTGGCTGGACGCTGACGCCGTGCGCGAGGACTACGGCATCCAGGCACCGGGCGCGATCCTCAGCGCGCTGGCCGCGCGGGTGGACCCCTACCAGCTCACCTACCGGCTGCTGATGCGGCTGGCCAAGGCCGGCTGCGCGGTGCACGACCGCACGGTGCTGCACACCCTGCAACCCACCGCGCGCGGGGTCACCGCGACCACGCCGGAGGGCGTGCGCATCCGCAGCCGCCACGTGGTGCTCGCCACCGGCTACGCCGGCCAGCACTGGCTGAAGCAGCGCGTGGCGCGCAACCGCAGCAGCTATGCCTTCATCACCGACCCGATCGACACCGCCCTGCTTGGGCCGCTCACCGACACCATGGTCTGGGAATCGGCGCGTCCCTACCTGTACATGCGCAGCACCGGCGACCATCGCCTGCTGGTCGGCGGCGAGGACGATACGGTGGATATCCCCGCACGGCGCGATGCCCGGGTGGCCGGCAAGACCGGCACCCTGCTCAAGCAGGTCGCCAGGCTGTTCCCGCACCTGCCGTTGCAGCCGGCCTTCTCCTGGGGCGGTACGTTTGCCGAGACCCACGACGGGCTGCCGTTCTTCGGCCCGCACCCGCAATGGGGCCCACGGGTGCTGTTTGCCATGGCCTACGGCGGCAATGGCATCACCTACTCCATGCTCGGCGCGGGCCTGCTGCGGGCGCGGATTGAACGCCGACGCCACCCGTTGGCGGCGCTGTTCGGGTTCCAACGCCTGGTCTGAGGGGGCCGACCGACCGGCAGGCATCCGCCGTGGGTCGATAGTCCACCCAACGGGCCCCATGACAGGCATCATTCAACCAACGGCTGCTAGCGTCAGCGCTATCGGCCGCATTGCCTGCCCGGAGCCCACCATGATCCGCCCGCTTTCCCTGCTGTTGTGCCTGATGGCCCCCGGTGTTGCGCTGGCCCAGACCGCTGCCGGCGCCACCGGCCCGCAGTCGGCGACCGATCTTGACCTGTCGGTACCGCAGCAGCCGCTGCAGTACCTCAACGACCCCACCCTGCGTGGCGATCCGCCCGGCACCTTCTACGGCGACAAAACCGGCCGCCGCGCGACCCCGCGCGGTGCGGCGGCCAACGGCATTGCCGACGTCACCGACGACAAGCTGCGGGTCAACGGCAGCATCACCACCGGCATCGGCTACGCCAAGAACTTCGGCAATACGCACTACAACGCCGCCGAGTTGAACCTCAACAAGAACTACACCAACGACGACGGCAAGACCCGCAGCATGAACCTCAACATCCAGATCAGCGAGGGCAAGGGCCCGGGCTTCTATGGACCGTATGGCGGCGGGTATGGCGGCTATGGCCGCGGCTACTGGGACGGTCCCGGCCCGGTAGGCTGGTAACCGCCGCGTACGCAGCAACTACACGGCCGGGGCAACCCGGCCGTTTGCATGATGGCCGCGCGCGGCGCGGCTCAGTCCCACCAGCCGTCGCGACGGGTGGACAGCACGCGTCCGTCATGCCCGCTCATGCGCACGTCCACGGGCTGGTTGCGGGCGTTGCGCGCCTCAAGCGTCCAGGTGGCGCCGTCGCGCTCGACCGACTCGATATGGGTCAGCCCGGCCTTGCCGGCCAGGGCCAGGATCTGTCCGGCATCCAGCACGGCGCGACCGCTGCGCGGGTCGAAGATTTCGCCCGTGGCCGGATCAATGATGACGTCGTCCACGCTGCCATCGGCCCGGGTCACATCGGCTTCCCACACGCCGTCGTCGCGCTCCAGCTCATGCACCTGGGTGTAACCGGCGGTGCGCAGCTTGGCCTGCACGTCGGCAGCGGAGAGATCGGCGGCAACGGCCGGGGCGGCGGTGAAGGCGGTCGCCAGGGCGGCGGCAAGGATGAGCGTGTTCATGGAGGAGTTCCTGAAAGGGCACCGGACCATCCCGGCGCCGCCAGTCTGGCAAGCGCACTTAAGCGGACCATGAGGGCCGCTGTTAGGCCACGTTTAAAGGCGCTGCGTATACCGTAGGCAGCCTTTCGCCGACCCCGCTGCCATGACCGCCCTGTCGCTGCTCCTGCCCCTGCTGTTGACCGCTGCCGCGCAGGAGCCCATGCGGGTGCTGGATGGTGGCGCGCGCCAGCAGCAGGCGGTGCGCGAGGCCGTGCAGCAGGGTCGCTACGTGCCGCTGGAGACGGTGGTGCGCGATGCGCTGCGCCGCTATCCCGGGCAGCTGCTGGAAGTGGAGCTGGACGACGGCAAGTACGAGATCGAGATCCTCGGCGCCAACGGCGTGGTGATGGAGCTCGACTATGATGCGACCAGCGGCCGCCTGCTGAAGATGGAAGAAGACTGATGCGACTCCTGCTAGCCGAGGACGATGCGCTGCTCGCCAGCCAGCTGCAGCTGCTGCTCGAGGACGCCGGTTACGTGGTCGTGCACAGCAGCGAAGGGCTCGATGCCGAGTACCAGGGCCAGGTGGAGGACATCGCCGCGGCGATTGTCGACCTGGGCCTGCCCGGCTTGGATGGGCTCAGCGTCATCGAGCGCTGGCGCCAGGCCGGACGCGATTTCCCGGTGCTGGTATTGACCGCGCGCGCGCGTTGGCACGACAAGCTGGCCGGTTTCGACGCCGGTGCCGATGACTTCCTGACCAAACCGTTCCAGCCCGAGGAACTGCTGCTGCGGCTGCGTGCCTTGATCCGCCGCAGTGCCGGCCATGCCAGCCCGCGCCTGCAGTGCGGCCCACTGCGGCTGGACGTCAACGCCGGCCGCTTCGAACTGGACGGGGTGCTGCTGCCGCTCAGCCCGCACGAACACCGCATCCTGAGTTACTTCATGCACCACCCCGACACCGTCATCAGCCGCGCGCGACTGGGCGAACACGTGTACGAATCCGGTTTCGACCCCGATTCCAATACCCTGGACGTGCTGATCGGGCGCATCCGCCGCAAGCTGGGCAGCACCCTCATCCACACCCACCGCGGCCAGGGCTTCCGCCTCTCGGCACAGCCATGAAGACCCGTTCGCTGCGCAGCCGCCTGTTGCTGGCCGGCGGCCTGGGCATGGTGCTGGTCTCCGCGCTGGCCACCTGGTGGCTGGGCGCGATGTACGAACGCTCGGCCCATGCGGCCATGGACCAGCGCCTGGGCAACGACCTGATCGCGGTGCTGGCGCTGGTGGAAGCCGACGCCCAGGGAGGCGTGCAGGTACGCGGGGAACTGGGCGACGAACACTACCGCCGGGTGTTTTCCGGTGCGTACTGGCAGGTGCAGGATGCGCAGGGCCGCCCGCTCGGCCAGTCGCGCTCGCTGTGGGATGACACGCTGGCCGCCCCTGCAGCGCTGCATACGGGTCCGGCGCAGGCCTTCGATACCAGCGGCCCACTGCAGCAGCCGCTGCGTGTCCTGGCCCAGCAGGTCACGCTGCCGCGTGCCGCCACGCCACTGCGCGTCATGGTGGCCACGGACCGCAGCCAGCTGGACGCGCAGGTAAGTGCGTTCCGCCAACGTACCGCGCTGGCCCTGATCGTGCTGATCGCCCTGTGGTTCGCGGTACTGGTCACCCAGGTGCACTACGGCCTGCGGCCGCTGGCCGAGCTGGGCCGCATCGCCGAACAGGTGCGCAATGGCGAGGACGTGCGCTTCCCGCAACGCGGACTGGTGAAGGAAGTGGCGCCGCTGGCGGGCGAGCTCAATGCCCTGCTCGATCACCACGGCCGCATGGTGCTGCGCGCCCGGCGCAGCGCCGAAGACCTCGCGCATGCCCTGAAGACGCCGTTGACCGTCCTCGCCAACGAGGCCGAAGGTGCCGGCAGCGATTGGCGCCAGACCGTGCGCGGCGAGACGGCGCGCATGCAGGCCAGCATCGACCGCTACCTGGCGGTGGGCGTGGCGGCCGACCACCAGCAGCGCACGCCGGTGGGCCCGGTGGTCACCGCGCTGTGTGGCCTGGTGCAGCGCGTGCACACCGAGCGCGCGCTGGTGTTTGTGTTCGACCCGCAGGCGCAGGGCCTGTTCGCCGGTGCGCGCGAAGACCTGGAAGAGATGCTCGGCAACCTGCTCGACAACGCCGGCAAGTGGGCCGCGCACCGGGTCGAGGTGAAGGTGACGCACATCGGCAACCGCATGCGCATCGAGGTGGGCGACGACGGCAGCGGCCTGCCCGACGAGCACCTGGACAGCGTGCTGGGTCGTGGCGTGCGCCTGGACCAGCGCGCGCCCGGCAGCGGGTTGGGGTTGGCGATCGTGGCCGATATCGCCGAGAGCTACGGCGGCACACTGGTGCTGCGCAATGGCAGCCCGGGGTTGCAGGCGACGTTGACGCTGCCGGCCGGTTGACGCGTGGGTGGCGTGGGCTGGGTGGCACATACAGTCGGCTCTACCCAGTCGGCTCTACCCCGTCAGCGCGCGTGCATCCACCAGCAGTCGATCGCGTCCAACACGATGTGGACGATCAACCCGATCCCGAACAACCGCGTCTTCTTCGGCACGCACAGCCCCGCGTACACGGCCATGGCCGGCGCCGTATGCAGCGGGTGGAAACCGATGCTGCAGCGGTTGGGCGCATAGATCGGATCGGCCAGCAGGTGGTCCAGGTCGATGATCCAGCCCAGCAGCAACAGCGCCCAGGCGGACAGGAAACGCTTGCGCCAGAACATCCACGCCAGCAACGCCGGCACGGCGGCATGCAGCAGCAGGTGGATGATCGCGCGGGTGCTCATGCGGAACGCGGGTCGACCGCCACCGGCACGGTGCCGGCAGCGGTCGGGCGCATCAGGCCAGCGGCTCGTCGGACAGGTACGTGTAGCCGGTCAGGCCGGCTTCCAGCGCGTCGGACAGTTCCTGCGCCCGGGCCGGCGACAGGTTCGCCGCAGCCACCCGCTCGGCATAGCTCGCCCGCAGCTCGACAAGGCTGTAGCCCACGTAATCCAGCATCACATCGGTGGTATCGCCGCGGCGCTGCTGGGTGATGGCATAACCATCGGCATTGGCCAGCACTTCCACCGCATCGGTATCGCCGAACAGGTTGTGGATGTCGCCCAGGATCTCCTGGTAGGCACCGACCATGAAGAAGCCGATCCGGTAGCTCTCGCCCGACTTCAGCGCGTGCAGCGGCAGCGACGTGTCCAGGCTCTCGTTCTCGACGTAGGTCTTCACCATGCCGTCCGAATCGCAGGTCATGTCCGCGATGATGCCGCGGCGCTGCGGCGCCTCGTCCAGGCGTTCGATCGGCACGATCGGAAACACCTGGTCGATCGCCCAGGCGTCCGGGATCGATTCGAACACGCTGAAATTGACGAAGTACTTGTCCACCAGGCGCTCGTTCAACTCATCCAGCGCCGGGCGGTGGCTCTTCTCGTCATAGCTCAGCCGCGCGCGCACGGCGTGGGCGATGGCGTAGAACAGGTCATCGATGCGCGCACGCTGCGGCAGGTCGATCTGGCCCAGCGCGTAGCTGGACAGCCCTTCGGCATGGAAATGCTGGGCTTCCTGGAACAGTTCCACCGCCGGGCGCTTGTCCAGGTCGTCGTGGATCTCACGCAGGTGGCGGATCGCGGCCGGCTCGTCGTCGTGCTGGTCGGGCACGCGGCCTTCCTGCGCCTCCTCGACCTCCGACACGTTGGCGATCAGCACCGCGTGGTGCGCGGTCATCGCACGACCACACTCGGTGACGATGCGCGGCGGGGTCAGGCCATGTTCCTCGCAGGCATTGGCCAGCGGCTGCACGATGTTGCTGGCGTAGGAATCCAGGCCGTAGTTGATCGAGCAGAAGCTGCGCGAACGGGTGCCTTCGTAATCCACGCCCAGCCCGCCGCCCACGTCCACGTGGGTGATCTTCGCGCCCAGGCGCGACAGCTCCACGAAGTAGCGGGTGGCCTCGCGCATGCCGTTGGCGATGTCGCGCACGTTGGAGATCTGCGAGCCCATGTGGAAATGCAGCAGGCTCAGGCAGTCGGCGTATTCGGTGTCGCGCAGCGACTTCCACAGGTCCAGCAGCTGGCGCGGGGACAGGCCGAACTTGGCCTTGTCGCCGCCGCTGTTCTGCCACTTGCCCGCACCCAGCGAGGCCAGGCGCATGCGCACGCCCAGGCCCGGCTTCACGTCCAGCGCCTTGGACTCCTCCAGCACCAGCTTCAGCTCGGAGGGCTTCTCGATCACGATGAAGGTCTGCAGGCCCAGCTTGCGGCCGATCAGGGCCAGGCGGATGTACTCGCGGTCCTTGTAGCCGTTGCAGACGATCAGCCCGCCCGGGCGCGACAGCGCCAGCACCGCCATCAGCTCCGGCTTGCTGCCGGCCTCCAGGCCGAAGCCCTCGCCGTGGTGGCTGGCCAGGGTGCCCGCCACGCCACGGTGCTGGTTGACCTTGATCGGGTACACCGCGGTATAGCCGCCGGCGTAGTCCCAGTCGGCCTGGGCTTGGCCGAAGGCGGACTGCAGCTTGCCCAGGCGCTGGCCCAGGATGTCCGGGAAGCGCACCAGCAGCGGCAGCTTGGCCCCGGCGGCACGCGCGGCGTCCACGATCTTCGGCAACGACACCACCGGGCCGTCCTGGCCAGTCGGTCTCACCACCATGTGTCCTGCCTGATCCACGTCGAAGTAGCCATCCGCCCAATGCGGAATCGAGTAGGTCTTGCGGGCTTGGTCGAGGGACCAATCGGTCATTTCAGTGGGCCTGGTTGGTAAAAAAGGGGGTGCATGATAACGCCTATGTGGCGACAGCTCCGTTATCATGCGCGCCCGCGCCCGTGCCCAGGTGGAAACCTGAACAGGCCGGACCCGTCCGGACGTGGCTAGCGCCACGCGGCCCCCGCCGCCAGCCCGGCTCCAACCCCCTTCCGAACAGGACCGCTATTCCATGACTGACAACAACAACTGGTACATCGAACATTTCGAGCGCACCGGCTCGGCCATCGGCTACCGCCTGACGGGCAAGCTCGATGAAGTGCAGTCGCCGTTCCAGAAGATCGAGATCTTCGCGACCACCGACTGGGGCAACCTGATGACCATCGATGGCGCCATCATGCTCACCAGCAAGGACAACTTCTTCTATCACGAGATGATCAGCCACCCGGTGCTGTTCACCCACGCCGCGCCCAAGCGCGTGGTGATCATCGGCGGCGGCGACTGCGGCACCCTGCGCGAGGTGCTCAAGCACCAGGGCGTGGAGAGCGTGACCCAGTGCGACATCGACGAGCAGGTCACCCGCATGGCCGAGAAGTATTTCCCGGAGCTGTGCGACTCCAACGGCGACCCGCGCGCCGAGCTGATGTTCGATGACGGCGTGGCCTACATGGCCAACTGCCCGGCCGGCAGCGTGGACGTGGTCATCGTGGATTCGACCGATCCGGTCGGCCCGGGCGAAGGCCTGTTCAACAAGGCGTTCTATGAGAGCTGCTTCAAGGCGCTCAAGGACGACGGCATCCTGGTGCAGCAGTCCGAGTCGCCGCTGATGCAGCTGGACCTGATCAATGAAATGCGCACCGAGATGGGCAAGGCCGGCTTCCAGGCGTTCAAGACCCTGCCGTTCCCGCAGCCGTGCTACCCCACCGGCTGGTGGAGCGTGACCCTGGCGCGCAAGGGCCAGAGCAGCTTCGACTTCCGCCAGGCCGATTCGGCCTCCAAGTCGTTCGACACCCTGTACTACACCGCCGCCCTGCACACCGGCGTGCTGGTCACCCCGCCGTTCGTGGCGGCAGCCCTGAAGGGCTGACGCGGTAGGTGACGACCGTTGGTCGTCACCCGCCCCACAAAAAACCCGCGCTGGCAAGACAGCGCGGGTTTTTTGTAGTGCCGGCCGCTGGCCTGCTCCAAGCAAACCCCGGCGATTACAACGCCCAGATCCCCGCAATCACCAGCAGTACCAGGCCCCACTTGATCGCGTGGTAGGCAAACGCACTGCGCGCGCGCAGCGCCTTGGCCTTCAGCCGCACCTTGTACACCCCACCAAAGGCCTTGTTGACCCCACCGGTCGGATCGCCCGGCAGGTTCGGCGAAGCGCCACCGGCCAGCAGCGTCGAGGCCACCGCGCGGTTGAACAGGCCCGGCAGGCCGAAGCGCAGCGGACGGGCGATATCGCAGAACAGGATCACCCGGTCATCCGGGGTCTCGTTGTGCGCGTGGTGGATGTAGGTCTCGTCGAACATCATCCACTCGCCATCGCGCCAGCTCTTCCTGATGCCGTCCACTTCGATGTAGCAGCCATCATCGTTCGGCGTGGCCAGGCCCAGGTGCAGGCGCAGCGAACCGGCGAACGGGTCGCGGTGCGGGCGCAGCTCGCTGCCCGAGGGCAGCTGGGCAAACATCGCCGCGCGCACGTCCGGCAGCGACTCCAGCAGCGCGGTGGTCTGCGGGCACAGCGTCCGGGCCGACGGATGCGACGGGCCGTACCACTTCAGATAGAAGCGCTTCCAGCCACGGCGGAAGAAGGAATTGAAGCCGGCATCGTTGAAAGTGCTGGACGCGGCGATCTTGTCCGCATCGCGCAGTGCCAGCGCCTCGTCGCGGATCACCTGCCAGTTCTGGCGGAGCGGCTCCAGCTGCGGGAACTCCTTGCCCGGATCCAGGAACGGCGTGGTCGGCACCTTCGAGAACGCGTACATGACCACATTGATCGGGGCCATGAAGCTGGAATGGTCGAGCAGCTGGCGCGACCAGCGCGCGCGCACCTTGCCGCGGTAGTGCACGTACAGCACGCACGCCGCGAACAGAACCACCACGATAATCTTGATCATCACGCATCCACCGGCCGCTGCCGGAACCCATCAGGGTGAAAAGGGGACGCAGGGCCAGAGCCGGCCTGCATCGGGGGGAGTCATGCGCGACAGAGCGTGCCGTCGGGTGCGGCGCGGCCGCGCATGCGTATTCAACTGGGCTATGGTCCGCACCGATACGCCCCGGGTCAAGCGACCTCCCTGCAACGTTCAGATGCGGCCGGGAGACCTGTTCGTGGCGGGCGCAGGTCGCGCCGGCTCACCGCAGACACTCTTGGCGCAACTCAACTACATGATTCTCATGCGGTTTTTTCGTTTTCGGGCGTCTTCACCCGCCTTTAACGCGACAAACTGTTCCACGTCCGGTTATGACATTTTTCCGACAAACGCTGGTTTGGTGTACTCACGAGTACTAAAATTAACGAAATCCTGCCCTCTCCCATTCAGCAGCACCGGTACGCCTGACGCTTTGCGCCGACCACCGGGTCGCCCCAGAACGTCATGAATACAACCGTTGCTTCGTGTGTCGACGACACCGCCCCCGCCGAGCTGCTCAAGCGCGGTGAACGCCTGCTGGAACCCGATGTCTACCGCACCTGCCTCAACGGGCAGCCGGCCGTGGTCAAGGACTACACCCGCTATCGCGGCACCCCGCTGTCTCCGATCGCCCGCCTGCTGGTCCGGCGCGAGGCGCGCATCCTGCAGCGCCTGAGCGGCTGGAAGCACGCCCCGGCCCTGCTGGGCACCATTGGCGGCCTGGCGCTGGGCATGGAGTTCATTCCCGGCCAGACCCTGAGCGCGGCCCAGTCGGTGGGCATCGAGGTGTTTGAACAGCTGCAGTTCGCGCTCGATCGCCTGCACGCGGCGGGGATCACCCACAACGACCTGCACGGCACCAATGTGATGGTGAACGGTGGCGTACCGGTGCTGGTCGACTTCACCTCGGCCTGGCGCAGCCCACGCTGGCTGCCGGTGCACCCGGTCTCGCGCCAGCTGCGCCGCAGCGACCGGAAGAACCTGTTGAAGATGCGTCTGCGCCTCACCGGCACCCGTCCGAGCGCCTCCGAGGCCGCGCAGGTCGCCGATCCGCGCTGGGTGGCCGGCGTGCGGGTGGCGTGGAAGCGCTTCTACCGGTGGTTCAAGGGCTAGAGCGCGTCCGCGTCCAGTTCGCCGGTGCGGATGCGCACCACGCTGCCCAGGTCGTACACGAACACCTTGCCGTCGCCGATCTTGCCGGTGCCCGCCGCTTTGACGATCGCTTCCACCACCTCGTCCACCTGGCCGTCGGTGACCGCCACCTCGATCTTCACCTTCGGCAGGAAGTCCACCACGTACTCGGCGCCCCGGTAGAGCTCGGTGTGGCCCTTCTGCCGCCCGAAGCCCTTGACCTCGGTGACCGTGATTCCGGTGACGCCGCGCTCGGCCAGCGCCTCGCGCACGTCGTCGAGCTTGAACGGCTTGAGCACCGCCATGACCATCTTCATCTGTTGGCTCCTGTCTTCGCGGCAGAGGATAACGCCTGTCCGCCGATGAACGCGATGCATCCCGACCCCACCACCCTGTGCGCTGCGGATTATCCTTACCCGCAACGCCTGACCAGCCTGATGGTGGTCACGGCCCGACAGGCCGAGAATGCCCCCACCAGCGGAGACACCATGATTGACCTCAACCAAATCGATGACCTGGCGCGGCGCCTGAGCGACATGGTGCCCCCCGGGCTGCGCGAATCGCGCGAAGAGCTGCAGGCGACCTTCAAGAGTGCGCTGCAGGCCGGTCTGGCGCGGCTGGACCTGGTGACCCGGGAAGAATTCGACGTCCAGCGTGCCGTGCTGCTGCGCACCCGCGAGAAGCTCGACGCGCTGGAGAAGACCGTGGCCGCACTGGAAGCCGCTGCCCAACCGCCGGCCGAGCGCCCGGCCCCGTAAAGGAAACACCATGAGCCTGGCGCTGGTGCACAGCCGTGCCCGCGCCGGCGTCCATGCGCCCGCGGTCCGGATCGAAGTCCTGCTTTCCGGCGGTCTGCCGTCGGTACAGATCGTCGGCCTGCCCGAGGCGGCCGTCCGCGAATCGCGCGACCGGGTCCGTGCTGCCCTGGTCTGCGCCCGGTTCGAGTATCCCCAGCGGCGCATCCTGATCAACCTGGCCCCGGCCGACCTGCCCAAGGAAGGCGGGCGCTTCGACCTGGCCATTGCGCTGGGCATCCTCGCCGCCAGCGACCAGATCGACCGCCACGTGCTCGCGCAGTATGAATTCCTCGGCGAGCTGGCCCTCACCGGCGAGCTGCGCGGCGTGGACGGTGCGCTGCCCGCCGCGATTGCCGCCGCCACGCTCGGGCGCACCCTGGTCGTGCCCGCCAGCAACGGTGCCGAGGCCGCCCTCGCCCAACATGCCGACGTCCGCGTGGCCCGCACCCTGCTGGACGTGTGCGGCGCACTGGCGGGCCGTTCCCTGCCCCACGCGGTGCCCGCGCCCGTCACGCCACTGGCGGTGCCCGACCTTCGCGACGTGCGTGGCCAGCAGCAGGCGCGCCGCGCCCTGGAGGTAGCGGCGGCCGGCGGGCACCACCTGCTGCTGGTCGGCACCCCGGGCTGCGGCAAGACCCTGCTGGCGTCACGCCTGCCCGGCATCCTGCCCGACGCCACCGAAGCCGAAGCGCTGGAAACGGCCACCGTGGCGTCCTGCACGGGCGCAGGCATCGACACCGCCCGCTGGCGCCATCGCCCGTACCGCGCACCGCACCACACCGCCAGCGCGGTGTCTCTGGTCGGCGGCGGCGCCTACCCGCGCCCGGGCGAGATCTCGCTGGCGCACAACGGCGTACTGTTCCTGGACGAACTCCCCGAATGGAGCCGCCACACCCTCGAAGTGCTGCGCCAGCCGCTCGAATCCGGCACCGTCATGGTGGCCCGCGCCGCGCGTACCGACGCCTTCCCTGCGCGTTTCCAGCTGGTGGCGGCCATGAACCCCTGCCCCTGCGGTTGGGCCGGCGACCGCAGCGGGCGCTGCCGGTGCACCCAGGACAGCATCGCGCGCTATCGCGGGCGCGTCTCCGGCCCGCTCATGGACCGCATTGATCTGCACGTCCAGGTGCCCCGGCTGGAACCGAGCGAACTGCGCAGCGACGCACCGCCGGGCGAGACCAGCGAAACCGTCCGCGCCCGCGTGGTCGCCGCACGCGAGGTGCAGCTCACGCGCAGCGGAAAGCCCAACGCACAGCTGCTGCCGGCCGAACTCGACGAACACTGCCGGCTGCAGAGCGACGACCAGCAGCTGCTGGAAGACGCGGTGGAGCAGCTGCAGCTTTCCGCCCGCTCGATGCACCGCATCCTGCGCGTGGCGCGAACGGTGGCCGATCTGGCTCATTGCGACCAGATCTCCACCGCGCACCTGGCCGAGGCCATCGGCTACCGGCAGGTGGATAGGGGAGGTGCGGCGTGATGATGAACGTCGCCAAGCCTACAGAACACAATAACCCAGCCGGTTGGGTTATTCTGGAGCTGCAGCATGCCTAGCGTCGCGCGGATCAATGGACTGAGGGTAGTGATCTACCCGAACGACCACGGTCCGGCGCACGTCCACGTCATCGGAGGCGGCTCGGAGGCCATCTTCCTCCTGCGGTGCCCGTCTGGCCCACCCGAGCTCAGGAGCAACGCTGGATTCAGCGGCGGCGTGCTCCGTGATCTTCGTTCGCAACTGTCTGAACTACTGCCCCGCTTGTGCGGGCACTGGAGAAGCATCCATGACGATCTCCGACATTGACGTTGAACAGGCGAACGCGCGCATGCGTCGCCTTCAACAGACGGGCTCGGTCGAATCCGTCGCCTACCGGCGCGCGACCAAGCGGGTGGTCATCGAGCTGATCACCGGCATCCAACTTTCCATTCCTGTCGATCGCATCGAAGGACTGGCTGAAGCGGACGCCGGCGCACTCGCCGAAATGGACATCAGCCCAAGCAGGCTTGGCATCCATTGGCCCCAGCTGGACGTTGATCTCTACATACCCGGAGTACTACAAGGCCATCTTGGCAGCAGGAAGTGGATGGCAACGCAACTTGGCAAGGCAGGCGGCGCATCGACGAGCGAGGCCAAGCGCGCCGCGGCACGCGAGAACGGACGGCTCGGCGGCCGTCCGCCTGGTCCTGCCGCTGTCAAGCCGCGTGGCGCTAAACGGTCAGGGCAAGCCGTGGCGCGCAGGGGCGGGCGTTCGCCCGCGCAAGCGTAGGCAGGGCGGACGCGCTGGTACGGCCCCCGGGGTGACCATTCAATCGGCCACCCCGGTCCCTGTTACTGGAAGTCCAGCGACAACTCCACAAACATCGAACGGCCAAACGCGTTGTACACCCCCTGGTCGTAGTACGGCCAGTTGCCGTTGGTGGTGTCCACCGGCGGGCGCTCGTTGGTCAGGTTGTTGGCGGTCAGCAGTACGCTGGCGAGTGTGTTGATGCGGTAGTTGACCGTGGCGTTCCAGGTCGTCCAGGGACCGATGTTGCGGTCCTCGC
The DNA here is from genome assembly GCF_057839485.1 of Stenotrophomonas sp. KH_036_B. NCBI lineage: Bacteria > Pseudomonadati > Pseudomonadota > Gammaproteobacteria > Lysobacterales > Lysobacteraceae > Stenotrophomonas > Stenotrophomonas sp. KH_036_B. Next base: position 4,141,771 of record NZ_CM174491.1, read on the forward strand.
CCGTAGCATTCCAGGTGGGTGCGTTGCGGATGCCGTACACATTGGTGCTGAAGGCACCGATGTTCCAATTGACGCCCAGCGTCGTGCGGTAACGCAGTTCGTTGGAGTTGCCGCAGCACAGCATGTCGTTTACCGGATCACCTTCCTGCTGCTGCAGCTCATGCTTCAGCGAGCGGTAGTAGCCCGCGTTCACCCCGAACTCGCCTGCGCGTCCCCCGCTCCACTTGAAGTCGCCCGAGGCCTGGATGCCGGTCTGGCGCTGCTTGGCCAGGTTGATCGGATACGAGAACACCTTGGACACGCCGTTGGGGTTGAGCGGGTCGGTGGCTGGCAGGCGCTGCACCTGGCCCAGGATCTGACGGCAGGTCGGCGAATTGATGTCGAACGCCACGTCGCCGTTCTCAGACGTCCCCAGGCGGCAGTTGGCTTCGGTGGCAAGGATGCTGTCAGTGCCGAGGATGGACACCTCGTTTTCGATCTTCACCGAGTTGTAGTCGACCGACAGGTTCAACGCGTTGTCCAACGCCGACCAGACGAAGCCGTAGGTGAACGTTTCCGCCGTGATGTCCTTCAGGTCGCGGTTGCCCGTACTGGAGGACAGCACCTGCAGGGAGGACTGCGGGCACTCATCGAAGTTTTCCGAGGTGTACCCGGCCTGCCGGCACAGGAAGGTGTCCACGTTGGTGGTATACCCACTGCTCTCGCGCGAGTACAGGTAGAACATGTCCGGCGAGCGGAACGCAGTGGCATAGCTGCCGCGCAGCAGCAGCGACTCAATCGGGCGGTATTCCAGGCCCAGCTTCCAGGTCGCCTTGCCGTTTCCGCCACCGCCCTGCAGGGAATACTTGTCATAGCGTCCCGACAGGTTGGCGCTGAGGGTGTCGAAGACCGGCACCTGCAGTTCGGCACCTATCGCGTACAGATCACGCTGGCCTTCGGCCGAAGTGCCTGCGGTCTGGCCGCGGAACAGCACGGCGGCATTTGGGTCGGCCGACTGGTTGAAGAACTTCTCGCGGGTGCCCTGCACGATCATCGCGAAGCCGACGTCGCCGGCAGGCAGGCCGAACAACGCCGTATTGGTCACCAGCGCGGTTACCCCGGTGCGCGACGCCGACGATTCAGCGCGGTTGGTACCGCTGAACTGGTCGTACTGCTGGCGGGTCAGTGGCTGGTACAGCACGTCCAGGTTGGGTGCGTAGGCGTCGTAGCCGTTGACCTTGCCCAGCTGCGGACCGAGGTAATAGTCATCAATCCCGCCGGTGGCCAGGAAGTCGGTGGATTTGCGGGTGACATCGGTACTCGACCGGTTCACGTAGACGTCGTAGTCGAATCCGGTGTCACCCAGTCCACCGCGTGCGCCGGCGGTGATGTTGAGCGAGCGGGTATAGACGCGCTGGTCCTTCGCATCCATGCCCACTTCCTCGGGAGCATAGATGCGCTGCCACTGCTCGTAGTTGCCGCTGGTCTGGTTGTAGAAGGTCTTGTTCCAGAAGGGACTTCCGCCGGAATAGGTCGGCCGCCCGAAGCTGAAGAGGATGTCCGAGTACAGCTCGGTGGTTTCGCTGAGGTGGTAGCGCAGGAACGTCGTGGCATTCACATCTTCGCTCGTGTTGTAGAGCGTGGCGGTGCCGACATTGTCGGGGCTGCCGCAGTAGTAGCCGGTGCCCGCCGCGTTGCGATGCGCGTACGTGGTGCTTCCGCCGAACAGATTTGACAGCGGCGCGCAGGTTGCCTCGCCCGGGTCGATGTAGCCATTGGGGGACATCTGCATGCGCAGGAAGGTGCGCGAGGGGTCCTGCGGGCCGGTCGGGCTGTCGTTGACGCTGTCGATGTAATCGCGGTCGGATGCGAAGATCGGTTTCTGTCGGGTGTATTCCAATCCGTAGCTGACATCCAGGTCGCCGAACGAGTGGCCGTTGCTGAAGATGAAGCGCTGGCTGGAGCCGCCGCCGTCACTGTAGCCGCCGGCGCGGTAACGGAAATGCGCACCTTCCACCTTGTCCTTCAGCACGATGTTGATGACGCCCGCGACGGCCGATGACCCGTACACCGACGACTGCCCACCGGTAAGCACGTCGATGCGTTCCACCATGCCCAGCGGAATGTTGGCGATGTCCACGATGCTGGTGTTGCCGTTGTAGGCGAGCGGATAGCTGTTGAGCGGCCGTCCGTTGAGCAGCGTCAGCGTGTAGCTCGGGTCCAGCCCGAACAGGCTGACCGTCTTGGCACCCGGGGTGTAGAAGCCGGTGCCCTGCGAATCCTGCACCGAGCCATTGGCCATGGGCAGCGAGCGCAGCGCGTCGAACACCGTGGTGAAGCCCTGCGCCTCGATCTGCTCTGCGGTGATGGTGGTCACCGGCGAGGGGCCTTCTATCTGCGCGCGCGGTATCAGCGAGCCGGTCACAGTGACGGTATCGAGCTGACGGGTGGTCGGCGGGGTGCCGTCCTCGTCGGGCGGGGCCGCCTGGGCCCGTGCGGCCAGGGGATGGATCAGTACGGACGACACCAGCAACGACAGCAACGTGCGCTTCATTTTGCAGATCTCCAGTACGAGGTCTCCCGCCGCCGGAACGGGGCAGGAGGGTCGGGTGTGCAGGGGATTCCGTGAGGCGTGGGGCGCAGTTGTTCTAGATCGATCTAAATGCGTTGTCAATAATTTGAAATGAAACCATTTTCCAGCACTTGGATCGAACTAAATGGCACTTGCGACGCGCCGTGGCCCTGTTGCAGGATCAGCACGGTTGTCGCGCCCCACGGCGGACGATGATGCGCGTTGACCACCACGTCCTGGAGTGCCACCTATGCGTTTGCGCCGTTGTCTGATCGTCCCTGTCATCGTTGCGAGCCTGGCGTTCCCTGTCGCACACGCGGCGGAACTTCAACAGACCCGCGATGGGGTCACCCTGGCCTATCAGGACACGAGCGGTTCAACGGCGGCGGACGTGCGTGACCGCATCATCGCCACCTTCTTCGCCACCTATCCGCGCGAACGGCGCGATTTCCATCCTTCGGCGCCATCCACTGTGCGCATTGTCATGGACCCGTCCTACGACGGTGTCGCCTACGTGGGTGAGAAGGACCAGTCGGCCACCATCACCATCAACCCGCGTTGGCTGGAGAAGCATCCCAACGACACCGACCTGGTCACCCACGAGGCCATGCATATCGTGCAGGGATACCCGGGCTACGCCAGCGAACAGGCGCCCTCGTGGCTGGTGGAAGGCATTGCCGACTTTGCCCGCGACCATTACGGCGTCGACAACGGTGCCGGCGGCTGGGCATTGCCCACGCAGGTCAAGCCGGAGCACAAGGTGGACAGCGGCTACCGCGTCACCGGTGCCTTCCTGAAGTGGGGTGAGGCCGCACATCCGGGACTGGTCAAGGCGCTGGACGCGGCGCTGCGCAGCGGCCGCTATACGCCGTCGTTGTGGAAGCAGCATACCGGTGAAGACTTGCCGACGCTGTGGGACGCGTATGTCGCGCAGCAGGGTGGTACGGCTCGGGGCGCCTGATCGCCGGGGCCGCGCGTGGAAGCGTTGCTCCGTTTACGGGGCGCTACCGATGTGGTGCGTCGTGCAGCACAAACCGCTCGATCGCCAACGCCACCCCATCTTCTGAATTCGTCGCCGTCTCATGCAACGCGGTGGCCTTCACCGCGTCGATGGCGTTGCCCATCGCCACGCTGGTGCCGGCGTACTGCAACATGCTCAGGTCATTTTCCTGGTCGCCGATGGCCATCACCCGGCTGCGGTCGATCCCCAGGTGCTCGGCCAGTTTCTGCAGGCTCGGCCCCTTGCCTGCACGGTGGTCAAACACCTCCAGGAAGAACGCGGCGCTCTTGAGCACCGCGAAACGCTCGATCAGCGCGGCCGGCAGGCGCAGGATCGCGGCGTCCAGCACCGCCGGCTCGTCCACCATCATCAGCTTGGTGAAGGTCATCCCCGGATCCATGTCCTCCACGCGGCGGTATGACAGCGGCACGCGCGAGAGGTGCGAGTCGGCCACGGTGTAGAGGCTGATGTCCTGGTTGGGCGTATACAGGCGCTCGTTGTGGAGCGCCTGGAAGTGCACGCCAAGGTCGCGCGAAACACGTTCGCAGAACAGGAAGTCATCGATGCTGAGCGGATACTCCACCACCACCTCACCGGTGGCCACGCGCGTCACCAGCCCACCGTTGCAGGCGATGCAGTAGTCCTCGCTGCCGTTGATGCCCAGCTCGTCGAGGAACGGCGCAAGGCCCGACACCGGGCGACCGCTGGTGAGCACGACCCTTACGCCCTGCTCGCGGGCGCGGGCGATGGCCTGCTTCACGCGCGGCGTGAGCCTGTGCGCGGGATCGAGCAGCGTGCCATCCATGTCGATGGCGACCAGTTCGATAGCCGGCGGGTGACGCCCCATGTCCATCACGTTCAACGTTGACCACTGCAGAACACGCTGCCACGGCAGCCATGGCCGATAGTTTACTGCAGCGGTCCGTGGACAAAGAAAAAGCCAGCCAGGTTGCCCTGGCTGGCCTCATCACCACACGTGCAGCGGGTCAGGGCCTCAGCGGCCCATCGCGACCTTCTGGTGCTCTTCCTGCACCTGGGTCTGCTGCTGGTTGTTGTTGCTGCCCAGCAGCTGCGCGCTGGTGTGCTCGACCGACGGTGCCTGGCTCAGGTCCACCGCGGCGCGGTAACCCGGGGTGGTGCCCATCACGAAGGCCTTGCCGTCCTGTACGGTCACGCTCTGGAGCTTCTCCGGCGAATCGATGCCGGCCTGCTTGGCCTGCAGCGTGACGTTGGCCGCCGCTTCGTTGGAGATCACGCTCGGCAGCTGGCCACGGATGGCGTTGTGCAGCGGCGTGTCCGGGTGGCCCTTGTCGCCAAGCTGCGGCCCGGTGGCAGTGCGGGTGTCGGCACCGTGCGACTGCGCGGCCGCCAGCTTGCCCAAGGTGTCGCGGCCAACCACGCCGTCTTCCTTCAGGCCCTGCTGCTTCTGGAAGGCCAGCACCGCTTCGCGGGTGTTGTCACCGAACTTGCCATCTTCGGCAAGCGGCTTGCCCTCGGCGTCGCGGACGCCCAGGCGGTTCAACTCGCCCTGCAGCTTGCCCACCTCGTCGCTGCGGTCGCCCTTGCGCAGGGTGCCGGCCGGTGCATGGTCATGGTCGTGCGCATGGCCATGCTTGCCCGCTTCCTGCTGGACGCCTTTGTTCCAGTAGGTCTCCGGGTTGATCAGCTTCCCGGACGGATCCTTCATCTGGTAGTGCACGTGCTGGGCGTACTGGTTCGCGCCCTGCGGGCCGCGACCGCCCATGGTGCCGATCGCATCGCCCGGCTCCACGTGCTGGCCCACCTTCACCTTGGTGTCCTGCATGTGCAGGATCTGGTGCGAGATGCCGTCGGCATCCTGGATCATCACGGTGCCGTACTTGCCGCCCACCGAGGTCACGGTGCCGGCGATGGGCGCGTGCACGGTCGGGTGCTGCAGGTTGCGGCCGGTCTGGCCACCCACGTAGTTGAAGTCGCTGCCGCCATGGGCCTTCTCGCCACGGTGCTCACCGAAGTGGCCGGTGACGTGCGGCTTGACGCCGTTCTGCGGCGGCAGCATCACCTGCATGGTGTGGTCGTACGAGCGGGCCTGGCCGGCGTGCGCCTGTGCGGCGGCGCCAGCAGTGGCCGCGGCAGCCGGCGCGGCCGTCTGCGGCTGGGCCGGTGCATGGGTCTGGCCCGGTGCGTGGCCCTGCGTCTGGCTCAGGCGCTGGTTGACGAACTGTTCGTACTCATCCAGGTGCGGTGCGACCTTGCGATGCGACAGGCCCAGCCCGCCGTAATCCTTGGTCGGGCCGTCGTGGTGATACTTGTAGATGTAGTCTTCGCCCTGCCCACGGTCGCGGGCGAGGTTGCGGTTGTCGACAAAATGCGCCACCAGCGCGTCGGACTGTGCGTCGACGTCGAAACGGTTGGCGTTGTTCAGACCGTAGTGCTTGCCGGTCCTGTCGATGAACTGACCCAGGCCGGAGGCCGAGGTGGTGCCAGCAGCGGCGTCGGGATTGAAACCCGATTCAACGCGGGCGATGGCCAGCACGTGCGCGGTTTCGCGCGGGGTGAGGCCGGCTTCACGCGAGGACTCGATCAGCGAGTCGATGACGCGCGACTGTACTTCGGGGGACGCATCACCCCAGCGGCGGGATTCGCCGTGCAGGGGACGACTCTCGTCGATCGGCTCGCGGTAGTGGCTCCACGATTCGATCTGGCTGCTGCGGTAGGCCGCGCCAGCCGGCTGCACCATCTTGGTGTAAATGTCGTTAGGCATGTCTGTGCTATCCATTCTATGAGAAAGAGGCTTTCCTTAAGGGGTACCGCTCCTTTGAAGCGTATTGACCAACGGTCAATACCTACCACGGTGAAACGCATCGACGTCCGGTCGATACCTGCTTCAGTCTTCGATGTAGTCCACCTCCGGGTGCGTGATGCCGTGCTTGGCGATCAACTGCGAGTACTCGTCATTGTTGGGCGACTGTGCGTCGGCGTCGCCGCGCAGTGGCGGGTTGCTGTGGGTCAGCTGCTTGCCGTCGGCGTCGTACAGGTAGAACCATTCGCAGAACGCGCAGCCGAACGGCAGTTCGCCGTACTGCACCACGAAATACGAAGTGCCCTGCGTGTCCTCTGCGCAGGCCAGGCCAACGGCGGTGTAGTCACTCATCTCCGCCGGGGCATCGATGGCACGGCGCTGGCCGTCCTTCTCGATCTCCAGGCGGGTGCGGGTGGCTTCGCCGTCCTTGGCCGGCAACGCGGTCAGGTGCAACCGTGCACCTGGGCATTCCTTGTGCATGCCTTTCTCTTCTTGCTGTGTGGGTGAAGGGGTAGCAGCCGCGGTAACCGCAGGCACGGCGGCGGGAGCCGGAGCGGCGGCGGTGCCGGCCTCTCCATCCGGTGCACTGCACGCGGCCAGCAACAGGGCCAGGGCCAGGGCGGGTGCGAAACGCAACGTGGACATCACGAGCTCCTCAGATCGACTCGTCGACCATGCGCACCAGCTGCCAACACGGGCGCTGGGCGAAATAGTACGACTGCTGGTTGCTGGTGTCCGGAGTGCGGATCAGCACCTTCATGCTGCCGTCGTTCTCCTTGCTTACCTGCATCTCGCGGCCCATGCCCTTCAGGCCGGAGGGGTTGGGCATGACCGGCCAGGTGACCTCGCTGAGGGGGACCTTCTCGCTGACCAGCGTCGGCTCATCCTGCGCCTCGGTGTCGTAGCGCTCGCTCAGCAGTGGGTCGGCGACCGACGTTTCCTGCAGGGCGATCTCGCGGCCGAAATGCGGCAGGAACGTGTCGAAGTCGGCGTAGGCGCAGGTGCTGGCTGCGTCGGCGGTGGTGGCCGGGGCTGCCGGCGCGGTGGCGGCAGGCGCGGCAACCGGCGCAGCGGCCACGGGTGCGGCGGCATCGATCGGGGCGGTCGGGGCGGCGTCGGGCTTGCACGCGGCCAGCAGAACGCTCAGCGACAGGGCGAGCAGCGTCATGGAACGATGATGGGACAACGGATCCTCCTGATTCGTGTCGTGGCGCGGATCACACTACGCCGGGGCGCGTAGCATAGCGGCGCGCCAACGCCATGGCGTTCACATGCCGGGCACGCACCCGGCCATTCGCGTCATGCGTGATGGCCAGCACGCTGTAGATGGGAACTACATCACATTATAGGGGCGACCCTTTCCTTCTCCCCGACGGTCGATGTCAGGCTTTTGACATCGCGGCATCGTGGTGACTCCGGGATAGTCCGCAACACGTACTGCAGCACACTGAACAGGCGTGGCGGGTGAGCGCGGCCAGTACATTTTCTGGCCCGGAACACGTAGAAGGACCGTTGTCCGGGTAAGCGGCCGGGACCACAGTGCCGGAGTGGCTCTCCCCAAGGTACCGCCATGGAACCGCTGACCTCCCCGCCCAGCCCCGACCCCACCCAGGCGGACCCTGCGCTTGCCCCGCTGCTGGAGGTGGATGCCCGGCTGGCCAAGCTGGGCAGCAGGATCCGCGTGCTGTCCGGGCTGGCGTGGCCCATCGAGCTGGAGACCCGCTTCCTGGACGCCTGGCGCGCCGGCAAACCGCAGATGCCCGCCCCGCCGACCCAACCGGTGGACCACGCCGACACCATCGGCGCGCTGGACAACATCCTGCAGCACGTGGACCGGGGCCATCCGGTGGGCGACTGGCTGTTCCGCACCGCCTGGAGTTACCGCGTGGCCGCCATCATGCTGGCCAACCTGGGTACCCCGCGTTTCACCGAGTGCTCCACCCTGCTGTACGGCCAGCCCGCCACGCAGTACCGCTCGCAGGCCACCACCACCGCGCAGTCGGCGGCGCAGATGCTGGCCATCACCGATCAGCTGATCGGCTCGCAGTACGTGCCCCGCATCCAGTACGACATCCCTGCCCCGGACTTCTCCGTGCTGTTGCGCCAACGGATCGAGCCGTTCTTCACCGATGACCCGGTCAAGGTGGTCCTGGATACGGAGCTGGCCTCCAAGGCCGCCGCTGGCAGCAAGGTCATCCGCCTGCGCGCCGATGCCCTGTTCTCGACCTTGGACCTGGACCAGCTGGTCGAGCACGAGGCCTTCATCCACTCCGCCACGCTGCTCAATGGCAAGCACCAGCCGTGGCTGCGCTGCCTGGGCGCCGGCGCACCGCGGACCACGCGCACGCAGGAAGGGCTGGCGACGTTCTCGGAAATCATCACCGGGGCCATGGACATCAACCGGCTGCGGCGGTTGGCGCTGCGCGTGGTACGGCTGCAGGAAGCGCTGGAAGGCGCGGACTTCATCGAGGTGTTCCGCGCATTCCTGGCGGCCGGGCAATCAGAGGTGGACAGCTACCGCAGCGCGGCCCGCATCTTCCGCGGTGGCGACGTGCGCGGCCGGGTGTGCTTCACCAAGGACGGGGCGTACCTGGAGGGGCTGCTGCTGGTCACCGCCTTCATCAAGCGCGCCCTGCATGAGAATCGCGGCGATACGCTGCGCCTGATGTTCTGCGGGCGGGTAGACCTCGGCGACCTGGTGACGCTCGCACCGTACAGGGAAAGCGGACTCATCGCCGCTCCCCGTTACGTGCCGCCGTGGGCGCAACACCCGGAGCGGGTGTTGGCGACACTTGCGTTCTCTACTGCGGCGCAGGCGATGCGGTTGGATACCTTCGACCTGCAGCGCTTCTCGGCGTATGAAGATGAGTTGATGGCGGCGGCGGAACGATGAAGGCCCCGCCGACGCGGGGCCTTCAATGAGGATCAGTGCCGCCCGCCGTCACTCTTCCTCGTCCTGCCAGCCCTGCTGCTGATTCTGGTTGCGCTGCTGTTCCTGCTGCTGTTGCTGCTGTTCGCGTCCGCGTTCCTGCTGCTCACCACGCTGGTTCTGCGAACTCTGATTGCGCTGCTGGGCCATGTCGGGTCTCCGGATGCCGCGTGCGGAATGCCGCGGTCGGCACAATCGTGTGCAGCGCAGGGTTAAGACCGCGTGGCAATATCCATACGAATTCGTCAATTCCGCCCGGTACGGAATCCGCAACGGCTGCGTTTTCAATGGCCTCCGTGCGATCCCGGCATGCTTATGCCGTGATGTCATTCCCTGATGACGTTCGCCGGCAGCCAGCGCAGTCATCACCCTGAACACGGATGTCTACGCAGGCCGGAGCGACTGCATTCTGCGCACGCGATGAATCCCGATTGATCGACGCTCTGCAGCGATCAATCCCGAGATACGCAACCTTTCAGGAATCCAGTGATCCGTTCCAGTTTCCGGGGACGTTGTGCACCATTCCGAATGGTGCGGAGCGCCCCATTGACGCTCCATCCTGCGCCACGCATGGTTGGAACCCATGAACACCTTGCATCCGATTCTGCGACTGGCCGACGTTGCCAGCGTGCGCCAAGGCCACCCCTTCCGGGGCGCGATCGTCGACGTTGCCGATGGACCGGTGCGGGTGATCCAGCTGAAGAACGTGACCGCCTGCGGCGTGCACGATGCGGACGCACTGCTGCGTACCCGTCTGCGCCCACGCAAGGTGCCGGAGTGGGTGCGGGATGAGGACGTACTGCTCACCGCGCGCGGCAACCAGCCGGTGGCCGCACTGCTGTGTGCACCGCCACCAGACACGGTGTGCAGCCCGCACCTGTACGTGGTCCGGGTCACCGCCCACGACGCGGTGCTGCCCGCCTTCCTGGCCTGGCAGCTCAATCAGTCACCGGCACAGGAACACCTGCGCCGGCAGTCCGCCGGATCGCGCCAGAAGAGCCTGCGCAAGGCGGCGGTGGAGCAACTGCCACTACGGTTGCCGCCACTGGCCCAGCAACGGCGCATCGTCGCCATCGCACGTGCCGCGCAGGTGGAGTGCTGCCGCTTCGAGGCACTCATCGCCGCGCGACGCCAGGAAATCGCGGCCGTCGCCGCACGCCTGCTCTGAAGGAGAACCACATGAGCCGCACTCCCCTGCGCGGCGTGCCTGCCACGCTCGCCGCACTGACCTCCGCACGCGACGCGCTCGAAGGCGCGGGTAACGAAGAGACCGCCACCCACCTGCTGCTCGCCTTGCTGCTGCTGAAGATCGCCAGCGATACGGCCGATCCGGATCCGCTTCCCGTGCACAGTGAACAACCTGGCACGGTGCGCACCGTGCCCAGACTGGAGGCGCCTGGTGAGGCGCGCTTTGAACGCCTGTTCCAGCAGCGCTACTCACCGGGCAATGCGCCGCGGCTCATGGCCGCGCTGCGCCTGCTGGCCCAGGCCAATCCAGCCAGGTTGGGCAACCTGTTCCCGGCCTTGCAGCTGGAAAGCGGACTGCCTGCGGATGCGGAGCAGCGCGATACGGTGCTCAGGCGGTTGTTCGACCGCTTCTCCATTCCCGCGTTGGACTTCCGTGGGCGGCTGAGGACCTACCGGCCCGATATCGGAGACGCCGTTGACCGGGTACTGGAGCGTTCGACCGCGCGTCGGGGGAGCGCAGCCAAGCCGCCTTCGGTTCCGGACGCACTGGCGTGGTTGATGACGGCGCTCACCGATCCTGGCAGGGACGAAGCAGTATGCGATCCCGCCTGCGACGACGGCCGCCTGCTGCTGGCGGCGGCACGCTGGGTCTGCGACGCCCATGGCGGGCACAGCCGGCTCGGTGCGCGCCAACAGCTGCTGTGCGGGCAGGAGCGCGACCCCCGGCGCTGCGCCGTTGCCCGCCTGCGCCTGCTCCTGCATGGATTGGGGAATCCGTACCTCCGTGCCGGTGATCCGCTGGATGAGCCGTTGCTCGAGGCAGGCCGGCTTCGGCGCTTCCACGTCGCCCTCGCGTGCCCGCCGCTGTCGTTGCAGTGGTCGCCCACACGGGGATTCAGTGATCCCTACCTGCGCTTCATGCACGCCATCGTGCCGCGCCAATGGGCGCACGCCGCGCTGATCCAGCACATGCTGGCCACGCTGGACCCGCAGTACGGCCGCATGGCCGTGGTGGTGCCACACGGCGTGCTGTTCCGCGACGGTGCGGAGGCGAGCCTCCGCCAGGCGTGGCTGGATGCGAACCTGGTGGAGACGGTGATCGGGCTGCCCGACCGGCTCTTCGCCGGCACACCCGTGGCCACCGCACTGGTGGTGATGCGCACGGTCCGCCGCGACGCTGCCGTTCTGTTTGTCGACGCGGCGGCGCTTGCCAGACCCGCTGGTCGCGGGCCACGACTGGACGCGGCGGCGGCCGCGCATCTGCACCGCATCTGCGGTGAGCGCGTCAATGTGCCGGGAATGGCGCATCTAGCCAGCGCGGATGAGATTGCGGCATCCGGTGCCAACCTGAGCATTGCGCGTTACGTGCAGCCCGTGCCGGTTTCGTGCGATGTCACCGACCTCGCTGCACTCCGCGCGCGTCGCGTCGCATTGACGGCGGAGCTTGGCGAGATCCAGCAGGCGTTGAATGCCGAGCTGGATGCGCTGACGAGTGAACTCTTCGAGGCAGGGTGATGGCGTGCGGCATGCCGGGTCACGCAGACTTCGATCGTCTACGACTATGTAGATTGATGAAGCCATCGAGCAGATTGTGCGCACTGCATCCGGCCAACGCAGGAATCGGAATGGTGCACACAGCGTGGCGCGCAGGTGATCGAACACACTGCTGCCATGCATATCATTGGCCAGCATCACCGCGCTGACGGCGCAGCGCTTCTCCTGGCCGCGGCGCCAAGTCCATGAGCGCCACGTTCCCGAATGACGGTGTGGTGCGGTCCGTGCGCGGCTGGCTGCAACGCCTGGGATGGAGTCACCTGGCGAGCGATCAGCTGGCCCCGCTGCGCGACCCGCACGACAGCCACCTCCTCATGAAGCGCCTGCTGCCGTGGTTGCGGCGCTATCGGTTCCAGTGGGCCGGTGAACGTGTGCCGCTGGCGCCCGATTCTCTCGCGCTGATTGTCGATCACGTCGAGGCGTGTTGCCACCTGCTGGAGTGGCGCAGCGCCAGCAACGCGGTTCACCGCCTGCTGCAGGAAGGCGTCCCCTCCGAACAGTCGCTGCCCGACGGCACCCTCACCACGGTGATGGTGCAGCTGCTCGACTGGGAGCATGTCGGCCGCAACCACTGGGACGTGGCCGAGGTCGTGCACGGCCTGCCGTTCTGCGGCGCGGCCGACGTCCGCGAACTGGTCGGCTTCGTCAATGGCCTGCCGCTGGTGGTGCTGGCGTGCGTGGAGCGCGACCGGCAGGGTCGCTGGGGCACCACCGCCGACGGTATCGAGCACCTGTGGCGTGGGATGCGCTCCGGCAGTGTCGCTCCGCCTCCCCCGCAGGCACAGCTGCTGTTGAGCCTGGACCGCCGGGGCGGCCGCTATGCCACCGTCGGCACGTCGCGTCATGCGTGGGTGCGGTGGCGTGAGCACGGGTGGAATCCGACCCTGCAGGCGCAGCTGCGCGCCGCAACGGTGCCCTTTGCGGACGGGCCCCTTCACCCGCCCCGCTCGGCCCATGCAGAACTGCTGTTCGGTCTGCTGGCCCCTGCCCGGCTGTTGCAGCTGCTGCGCGGCTTCATGCGCGTCGGCACCGGGGGCGTTCGGCACGTTGCCCGGTCCGCACAGTTCTTCGCCGTGCAGCAGGCACTGCAGGCGCTGCGCACGGTGGATGCCGACGGCCGCCGCAGCGGCGGGCAGCTGTGCCTGGCGGCCGGCTCAGGCCTCCAGCTGACCCGCCATTGGCTGTTGCGCGCCGTAGCCGCCGACCCGTCGCTGCGGGGCCTTCGCGTGCTGCTGCCGGTCACGCGCAGCATGCCTGCGGCGCCGGACCGACGCCGCAGGCGTCGCGACCCGCTGCCGGGCTCCCGCCTGGACGGGTTCCTTGCCGGTGCCGGGCCGGCGTCGCTGGAGCTGACGCTGAGTGCCCTGCGCGGCTGGGCGCGCCGCACCCTCGAACCGCAGCCCAGCGACGATCTGGTGCTGCTGGTGGACGGCGACCTGTGGGAGAGCGACCCGGTCGCGCTGCGTCGCGTGCGGCGCTGCCTGCCCGGCGCCACATGGCTCACACTCGTCGCACAACCTGTCACCGCGCCCGCCGCCGACCTGGACCCAGGTCCGCTGCTGTTCCAGTACCCGCCGCAGCAGGCCGTCGAGGATGGCGTGGCGGCGCCCGTGTGGACCGACCGTTCGATCGCCGTTGGCAACGGACGTCGCGCCGCCGGCGCGCGCGAACCCTGCAGGGCGGCGGCCATCGGCCAGCACTTCCATCGTGTCATCCGCCTGGCCGAACGCGACCTGCGTGCGATGCTGCTGGCAGCGGATGCGCAACAGGCCCAGGACTACCAGCGCGCGTTTGCGGCCGAGGGCAACCTGCGCGTCCAGGTCATCGCGTTTGATCCAAACGGCCTGCCGGAAGATCGCGCCTGCAGTGCTCCCCCGCCCGAGGTGGAGCTGCTCATCACCTATGGCACGCTGCCTGCGGTGCGGGACCCGCGGCTGGCCCTGCTGTATGTCGACCGTGCGTTGACGGGTGCCGAGCGCCTGCGCGCGATCAGCCTGACCACCTCACTGCATCCGGACAAGCAGGCATCCCTGTTGATCGAGCTGCACGATGCGCCTGCGCACGGCACGGGATCGGCACCGGAGGGTCCCCTCTCGGCCTGGCTGCCCCTGCCGGTGGCGGCGGACCCGCACGACCTGTCCGCCCGGTACAAGCGTCTGCGCGCCTTGATGCCGGACGGCATGGGCGACGACTTCCATGCCTGCCGCGACCACCTCGCCCCCAACTGGGCGTTGAACCGGCATGGCGGCGATGTGGACCTGCATCGCCGTCGGCGCGACCTGCTGCACGTCCGGGTCACGGCCTTCGGGCAGCGGCTGCAGGTGGTGACCTCTTCCAACGCCGCCTTCAGAGGAGCGCAGTCGGCAGCACTGGGCACGCAGTACCGCCGAGAGCTGCACCGGTACTCGCTGCTGCGCGACGCGGCGAGCCACGAGGCACGGGAGCTGGGCCGCTATGTGGCCGAAGACGTTCGGGTGCGCCACTGGGCGCGTGAACAGGCACCGCAGCTGCGTGAACTGGCGGCCGACTACCAGGTACTGCGCGCGATCGAACCGCCCGAAGTACCGGCCGCACAGCGCGCGAACCAGCTCTACACGCAGCTGCGACTGCGCCTGGACGATTCAGGTGAGGAGCCACGGTTCGTGGACGAGGGCCGGCGTTCGCTCTGCCAGGTGCTGGCCGACCATGCGGACCCCCACGCACGCCTGCAGGCGCTGACCGTGCTGGAGACAGCACTGCAGCGCTCTCCTCTCGACCCCGGGAATGCGCCACCACGCTCGCGCGGGACCCTGTTGCTGGAAGGCGTGCTCGATGGCGCGTTGGCCCCGCCGCTGTGCGACTCGATGGGCAGCCGCATCGATGCGCTGGTGGCGGCGGCGCGGACCGTGCTGCCCGGCCTGCCGCAGGTGTTCAGGGAAGAGGTCCGCGAAGAGCTGCAGCGCGTGTTTGGCAGTTGCCTGGACGACGCCCAGCTGCAGGCCGTGGTGGACGCGGTGCTCGCCCGCGCGCCTTACTGGCCCGCCACCGACTGAGCACCTCGCCTGCCAGGTGCAGGTTCAGGGCATGGTCGCCCCGGACAGCGCGGCGGCGATGCCCGCGAACAAGGCCGCGCCCACCCAGTTGTTGTGCAGGAACGCCTTGAAGCACGAATCGCGCTCGCGCTTGCGGGCGATCCAGAATTCATAGGCGATGAGCCCGGCGGCGACGGCCACGCCCAGCCAGTAGTAGAGCCCCAGCTCGCCGCGCACGCCCACCAGGGCCATCGTGCCGAGGAACAGCGCATACAGGATGCCCTGGATGACCAGATCCAGATCGCCGAACAGGATCGCAGTGGAGTGCGAGCCCATCTTGAGGTCATCGTCGCGATCGACCATGGCGTACCAGGTGTCGTAGGCGGTGGACCAGAGAATGTTGGCGCCATACAGCAGCCAGCCGATCACCGGCACCTCGCCCTGGATGGCGGCGAACGCCATCGGAATGCCCCAGCCGAAGGCCATGCCCAGGTATACCTGCGGCAGATGGGTGTAGCGCTTCAGATAGGGGTAGCTGGCGGCCAGGAAGATGCCGATGAAGCTCATCCCGATGGTCAGCGCGTTCAGGGTCAGCACCAACGCAAATGCCACCAGCATCAGGCCGGCGAACAGGACCAGCGCCTCACGTCCGGACACGCGCCCACTGGCCAGCGGGCGGTCCTTGGTGCGCTTCACGTGCGGGTCCAGCCAGCGGTCGGCGTAGTCGTTGATCACGCAGCCGGCCGAACGCGTCAGCCAGACGCCGGCCGTGAACACGAACAGGGTCCACAGCGGCGGCAGCCCACCGGACGCCAGCCACAACGCCCACCAGGTCGGCCACAGCAGCAGCAGGGTGCCGATCGGGCGATCGGCGCGCATCAGTTTCCAGTACTGGCCCCATCGCGACGGCGGGGCACCGGCGGGGGCGTCAAAACGTTCATAAGCCATGCGTAAAGGATACCGCCAAGCCCGCCGCCGGGCGTCGCACGGCCCGTTTCACCCCGGGGGGCAGACCTGCGCCGCGTTTACGGATAGAATGCCCGTCCCGCACCGCCTCATGGCGCTGCGATGCCCGCCCCGGCCTGGCCGGCGGCACGGCAGTTGCAACATGCGCTCGTAGCTCAGCCGGATAGAGTAGTGGCTTCCGAAGCCATTGGTCGGGGGTTCGAATCCCTCCGGGCGCACCATCTTTGCATCCCCGTTTGCCAGACATCGCGGAGCCACGCAGGGCGTGGCTCTACCGGGTGGTGTGTGGCGTTCTGGCCAGCCACGCAGGGCGTGGCTGGCCGAAACACGGTCAATACGTCCCGTCGAACGCAAAGATCGGCTTGCGCTGCTTCCACAGCCCGGCGGTGAAATCGGGGAACTCCAGGGTCTGGAAGCGGTTGGCGATGGACTGCTCCGACAACGGGGTGATCGCGCTCCAGGTGATGGCATCGTAGATGTCGATCGGCATCGGCGCCTTGGCCTTGAGCGCTTCGACGAACGCGTGGATCACGAACCAGTCCATGCCGCCATGGCCCGCGCTGGCGGCGGTGTCGGCGTGCTGCTTCCACAGCGGGTGCTCGTACTGGTCCTGGTAGGACTGGAACGGTTCCCATTTGTGCGGCGGGCTGCGGCCTTCGATGTGGATGGACTGGTTCACATCCATCCACAACCCCTTCGTGCCCTGTACGCGGAAGCCCATCGAGTACGGGCGCGGCAGCGAGGTGTCGTGCTGCAGCAGGATGGTCTCGCCGTTCTCGCACGCCAGCGTGGTGGTGACGATGTCGCCGAGCTTGAAGTTCACCTGGGTGTTGGGGTGGGTGGTGCCACCGCTCTTGGCCACGGTGTACTCGTGCAGCCCGCGCGCCTTGCTGGCGAACGCATTGATATGGGTGAAGCGGTTGCCGCGGTTGATGCCGGTGTACATCGCGCACGGGCCGATGCCGTGGCTGGGGTACAGCTCGCCATTGCGGTCCACCGAATGCTGAGTGCGCCAGCGCGCCTCGGACCAGGCCTTGGGGCCGAACTCCACGCCGCTGTCGTACGGCTGCGACGGATCGCCGGAGTTGAACTTCACCCCGCGCAGGTCATGCTGATAACCGGCCTGCAGATGCACCAGTTCGCCGAACAGACCCTTGCGCACCATCTGCAGCGCGGCCATCACGTCGCGGCGGTAGCAAACATTCTCCAGCAGCATGTACGGCGTGCCGGTGGAAAGCTGGGTCTTGAGCACGTCCCAGTGGTCCTGCAGGGTGATGCCGGCCACCACTTCACAGCCGACCGCGACCTTGGCCTGCATGGCGGCAATCGCCATCGGGGCGTGGTACTCCCACGGCGTGGCGATGATCACGCCATCCAGGCCACGCTGCTCAAGCAGGCGCTTCCACGCATTGCGGTCGCCGTCCTGCCCGTAGGCCACTGGCGCCTTCTTGCCGGCCTTGGCCACCATGTCCAGCCCGCGCTTGAGCATGATCGGCTCGATGTCGCACAGCGCGATGACCTCGACATCGTCGCGGCGGACCAGTTCCTTGAGCAGCACCTGGCCTCGCATGCCGGTGCCGATCAGACCCAGCCGCAGGGTGCGCCCGCGCGCCCAGGCGGGGGTTTCCGGCAGCAGGCTGGTGGCGGCCAAGGCCGCACCGGCGGCAATGAATTCCCTACGCTTCATGAAACGTTACCTCCTCAAGAGCCGCGCCGGCTCGCACCGGCGCGGTGAAAGCATCAGAACTTGTAGCCGACCTGCAGACTGTAGCTGCGGCCGAAGATGCTGGCATAGTCACTGGAGTCACCCAGGAAACTGTTCGGGTCGTAGAACGGCAGACGGTTGAACAGGTTCTTGACCGTGAAGCCCAGGCTCCAGTGGTCGTCCGGGCGCCAGCCCACGCTGAGATTGGCGGTCCACCACGACGGTACGCCGTCGCACTGGGCCGGATTGACCGGCAGCGAGCCGGCCGTGCAGGTGTCCGGGTTGTTGTCTTCGGCGTCCACACGGTCCCACGCCCACTTGGTGCCGCCCACGTAGTTGACGAAGAAGCTGGTGGTCACCTGCTTGTACGACCAGTCGGCGTTGAACGTGGCACGCATGCGGGGGTTGCCGTAATAGCCGATGGTGTTGCCGTAGTACCAGCGATCCGTGTCGTCGATATAGGCTTCCTTGCGGCGCGCGATGGTGGCGGCCACGCCGATGTTCAGCGCGCCCCAGTCACCCAGCGGGAAGCGGCCGCGCGCGTCGATGTCGAAGCCGTCCACCAGGGTTCGCCCCTGGTTCTTGTACTGGCCCACCACGGCGGCCACGTTGCCCGCGCTGTAGCCCGGCAGCGTGCCGGGGCAGCTCACGCCGCTGGCCGGGTCGGCGCACATCTGCGCAAGCGCAGCCTCGGCTGCCCGATCGGAGTCGCTGATCGGGTTGCGGGTCATCGACAGGATGTCCTGCTCCTTGCTGTAGTCGGGCGCGGCGATCTCGTTGCGGCGGTAGATGAACCAGTAATCGGCCGAGATCGACATCCAGCTGGCCGGTTCGTACACGAAGCCGAGCGTGGAGATCTTGGCCTTCTCCGGCTTCAGGTCCTGATTGGGCTGGGTCATGCGCGCTACGGTGCGACTGCAGTCGCTGTTGAGCAGCGAGTTGCCCAGGTCCACGTCGCCGGGCCGGCTGGACTGACGCAGCAGGTTGGCGATCGCATTGGTTTCATCGCAGCGGATGTCATCCTCGAAACCGCCGAGCTGGGCGAACACGCCGCCGGTGCCCGCTTCGGCCAGGCTGGGGGCGCGGAAGCCTTCGGAATAGGTACCGCGCAGCAGCAGCTGCGGCAGCACCTGGTACTTCAGGCCGATCTTCGGGGCCAGGTTGGCGCTGAAGTTGGGGTACTTGTCCACGCGCAGGGCGGCATCCAGTTCCAGCTTGTCGCTCAGCGGGGCCACGGCTTCGGCGAAAAGCGCGTAGGTATTGCGCTTGCCGTCGAACCACGAGCCGCCCTGCTGGGTGATCAGGCCGTTGGCGGCGTCTTCGTTGCCCGGCGTATAGAAGGTTTCGCGGGTGGCATTGAAGCCGAAGGCGGCGCGCACATCACCGGCGGGCATGCTGAACAGCGGCCCTTCGATCTTGCCGTCCAACGTATGCAGGCGCGTCCACGACTGGATGTCGAAGGTGGGGTATGCCTCGCGGATCAGCTTGGCGTTGGCGTCACTGATGGCGCCGAACTGGTAGGCCGGATTGTCGGAGATGATCACCCGCCCCGTGCCCGGGTCGATGGTGTAGGGCCCAAACGCGCGCTCGAAGCCTTCCAGGTTCACGTTGACGGTCTGGTAGGTGACCGAGTGGCTTCCGGCGGTGGCGAACGCGGTTTCCCAGTTCCAGTCGTCGCCGAGCGCGCCGCGCAGGCCGGCCAGCACCCGGTAGCTCTGGTCGGTGTTGCGCTGGCCGAAGTGGCCATCGCCTACGTCCTGCATCAGGTAGTTCAGGCCCACCACGCCGCCCATGAGCGCCTTCAGTTCGGGGCTGGCCAGGTTGTAGACGTTGTTCGGTCCCAGATACGGAGTGCGGAACTGGTTGACCACGTTGCCGGTGTTGCGCGAGTACCAGCTGGAGGGATTGCCGGTCGTGGTGTTGTAGGCGGAAGGAGTGCCCCCGTTCGCGGTGAGGTCGATATCGGTGTAGGTGAGTTCAGCGAAGGCTTCGGTGCTGTCGCCAATCAGGAAGTGCGAGCTGATGTACGCCGTGGCGCGCTCGGTCTTTGCACCTGCGTCGACTTCGCGGTTCATCCATTGTTCCCACGCGCAGCTCGTGCCGGCTGCCTGGGTGATGGGAGTGGTGCAGCCGGGCGCCGCTTCCTGGCGGCGCGCGTTGGTGACCGGATCGAACGCGAAGTAGGTGCCCGGGTTGAACTCACCCGGCCGACTGCCGACGCCCTGGCGGAAGTTGGTGATGTAATTGGGGTTGTTGACGTAGAACTGGCTGGGCCGCTTGTCGTAGAAGTCGCTGATCGGAATCGCGTTGCGGCGGTACAGGTTCACCGAGGCGTAGACGTTGTAGCGGTCCTCATCCAGATCGCCGAAGCCGGCGGTGATGCTGCCCTGCTGTTCGCCATAGGAGTCGATGCGCGAGGACCTGTCGGCAGTGACGTTGATCTCCGCGCCCTGGTACGAGCGCTTGGTGATCACGTTGATCACGCCCGCCACTGCGTCGGTGCCGTACACCGCCGAGGCACCGTCGGTCAGCACTTCCATGCGTTCGATGGCGGCGGCCGGAATGGCGTCGATGTTGACGAACTGGGTCTGGAAACCGGCCGGCGCACCGTAGTACGACAAACGACGCCCATTGAGCAGCACCAGCGTGCCCTGCGCACCCAGGCCACGCAGGTTGGCCTGCGAGGCACCGTCGGAGCCGGTGAACAGCGAGCGCGAGTCCTGCTGGCCCGGGCGGGCAGCAGGCAGGTTGTCGAGCACCTGCAGCAGCGTGCGCGCGCCCATGTTCTCGATGTCCTGCTTGCTGATGATCTGCACCGGCGAGGAGGTTTCCACATCGCTGCGGCGGATGTTGGAACCGGTGACCTGCACGCGCGACAGTTCGGTGGCGTTGGCCTTGGGCGTGCCTTCGGCGGCGGTGTCGTCGTTCTGGGCAAACGCGGGACCGGTCACGGCCAGGGCGAGGCCCAGCGCGACGGACAAGGGTGTAGCGGGGATGCGGCGATGGCGATGGCGTTCGGTCAACATCTTTGGCTCCTTGTACATTCCGCAGCGTGGGGCTGCCTTGGGTGGGTTTTTTCGGGCAACAGTCCCCCACACCACGGCCGGCAGGCCGTAGTCGGGAAACGGTGGAGAATCCTTTTCTTGGATGCGCTGATGCGGTGGGTTACGGCGACACGATGCTGGCGGTATCGCCCTCCTGTCCGATCAGTGCGGCGTTGGCCCAGTTGCCGCACACCTGCGCGGGGTGTTCGCCCTGCGCACCGAGCGTGCGCAGGCTCAGGGTGTGCAGGCCGCGGATATCGAGTTCGGGCTTGACCACACCCGGTGCCTTCACCAGGCCGCTGTCATACAGCAGGTGGCCATCGCCCCAGACCTGGAACTGCATGCCACCCGCGCTGCGGCAGGCGTCGTCGATGCCAAGGTCGGCGCGCAGCAGGCGCCACTGGCCGTTGAGCTGCAGGTCGATGCGGCTGGCCGGACCCACGCCCAGTCCACGACGGAACAGCAGGCCGTTCATGCGCATGGGCTGCTCGCCCTGGAAGGCGTGATCGGCCCGTACCTGCATGCTGGCGGCGTTCGGCAACGCAAGTTCGGACAGGTAGCGCTGCTGCGCCGGTCGCTCCGGTACCTGATGTTCGAGGATCTGGAAGGTGGACAGGGTGATCGGACCGACATCGCGCGGCTGCAGTGCATCCACCGCACGTGCGACGT
This sequence comes from Stenotrophomonas sp. KH_036_B, assembly GCF_057839485.1. NCBI lineage: Bacteria > Pseudomonadati > Pseudomonadota > Gammaproteobacteria > Lysobacterales > Lysobacteraceae > Stenotrophomonas > Stenotrophomonas sp. KH_036_B. Next base: position 4,163,170 of record NZ_CM174491.1, read on the forward strand.
TGCCCTGCGCGGCGGTCACCATGGGATCGCTGCCCGCGGCGCCGTCTCCTTCCGGGTTCTGCACGCTGAGCACGCGGAAGCGCAGCAGGCGGCCGGCGCGTGCCGGGAAGTCGATCTGCTGCGCGCCCTGTTGCAGGGTCAGGCGACCGCGCTTGATCGGCTCGCCCCACTCGCCATTGCTGTCGCCCAGGTAGATCTCGTAGTCACGGACCTGCCCGCTCTTCCAATGCGGATCGTTGCGCGGTGCCAGTACGATGCCGTCGATGAGGCGGCGTTCGCCGAAGCCGATCACCCATTCGTGCGCGCCGGTGCGCACCGCCTGGTTGCGCACGGTGCGGAACCAGGTGGCCGGGTCGTCGTCGAACGCCTTCTCCAGTTCGTAGCCGCGTTCTTCTGCCGGGCGGTTCACCACCAGCAGGCTGTCGGCGGGCAGCGCGCGCCCCAGTACCGGGGCGGCGGGGAACACGTCGTCGGCGGCGACGGCGGCCTGCGCGATGTCAAGCTGGAATGCCAGCGGCTGGCGGATGTCGGTGGGCGCGGTGCGCACATGCACGGTGCCGCGGCGTTCGTTGGCATCGAAGTACCAGCCTTCCGGCGCGGCCTGCCACGCGGCGGCATCGGCCAGCAGCGGCAGCGCGCGGCCATCCAGGCTGACCGCCGCCGGCTTCTGCCGGCTCAGCACGCGCAGCGCATAACGGCGCTGTGCCAGCTGGCCCTGGTACTGCCCGCGCACTCCCTCGATGCGCACCTGCACCGGGCCACTACCCTGTACCGGCGCCTGCACGCTGATCTGCTGCTGGCTGGATTCGCCCTTCTCGTAGCGGCGCGTGCTGCCGTCATCTTCGTACAGCGTGTACTGCGAGCTGCCCTGCGGATACAGATCGAAGGTCACCTCATCGAGCGGCTTCTGGCCGTCGTACAGCATCTCCGGATACATCGGAATGATGGCACCGGCACGCACGAACAGCGGAATCGTGGCCAGATCCACCGCACGGTCCAGCTGGCGCCCGTCGGCACCGGCCTGCAGCACGCGGCCATCCCAGTAATCGAACCAGCGCCCCTGCGGCAGATGGATGTCACGGCGCCAGCCACGGCTCGCGGCCTGGCTGCGGTACACCGGCGCCACCAGCAGGTCGCGGCCGAGCAGGAACTGGTACTTGTAGGTTTCGGTCCACGCGTTGGGGTCCTGCGGGTAGTCCCACATCAGCGCGCGCAGGATCGGCGCGCCGGTGGTCGCGGCCTCGTGCGCCAGCCCGTACATGTACGGGGTCATGCGCATCTTCAACTTGAGGTAGTCGCGGTTGACGCTGCGGTAGGGTTCGTCGAACCACCACGGGTGCTTGCGTGCGCTGCCCGACCAGCCGGACATGCCCATCAGCACCGGGGTGAAGCTCTTCCACTGCAGGTCGCGGGTGAAGGTTTCCGCGCTGCCGCCGAAGATCGCATCCACGTCGCCACTGGCGTAGGCCATGCCGGACAGGCCCGAGCCGACCAGGGTGGGAATGTGCCAGCGGATGTAATCCCAGCTGCTGCTCTGGTCGCCGGTCCAGGCCACCGCATAACGCTGGATGCCGGCCCAGCCCATCACCGTCCACAGGAACGGGCGCGAGTCGGAATGGTGCAGGATGCCGTTGAAGGCGGACTGGTTGGCATCCATCGCGAACTGGTAGCCCTTGCCCGTCCAGGCCACGTCCAGCTTCTGCACGCGGCTGCCGGCGGTGCCCACTTCCCAGGCGATCTTGTCCACCCCGCTCTCGGTCCACAGCCCGGTTTTGAAGCCGTAGCCGGCCAGGCCCGTCACTGTTTCCGGCAGGGCTTTGTAGCCGCAGCCGTAGCCGTCGTTGGGCAGGATCCAGCCACCGGGCATGTCGTGGTCGCGGTACTGCTTCGCCACGCTGTTCACCACGTCCGGCGTGGTGCCGGTGGGGCCATCGCTCCAGCCTTCGGGCACGCTGCCGGGTTTCTTGATGTTGTCGCCGTCGTTGTAGCAGTCGGCATCACCGTACGAGAACGCCCAGCGCGGCAGCAGCGCGGCGCGCCCGGTCAATGCGGTGTAGCGGTCCAGCAGGGCGGGCAGGCCGGCGCCGACGAAGTAATAGGCGTCGAAGCGGTCTTCGCGGTGCAGCAGCGTGGCCTGGTCGGCCTGGCGCAGGTCATAGCTGCCATCGCTCCAGGTGTTGCGCAGCATGCCCCAACCACGCGAGCTGAGCAGCATCGGTGCAGGGTTGGGGCGGTCGCCCTCTTCCCAGCCGCCGGAGTAGGACACCTCCAGCTCGCGCCCCTTGAAGGCGAAGCGTCCGTTCTGCTGGCCACCGCCGACGAACTGCTCATCGGCCGTGCTGCTCAGCACCTGCACGCTCTGCGCGGTATCCAGGTCCAGCGGCTGCAGTTCGCGCCACAGGGTGGTGTCGCCATCGGCGTCGCGGCGATCCAATGCCAGCCGCAGCGGCTGGCGCTGGATGTGCAGCACCAGGGCACCGGTACGGATGCGCAGCTCAGCGGCATCTTCGTCCAGCTGGAAGGGCACTGCGGCGGGGGGTTGCGGCAGCACGATCGGGGCCGCCTTGTCGCCCGCCGGCAGCAGCGCGCCGGCACGCCCCGCCTGCACGCGCAGCAGGTCTTCGCGCAGCAGGTCCACACGCACGGTCATGCCGTTGTCGGTCGCCAGCGTCCATGCGGTTCCGGTGCCGTCGGGCAGCGCGCGGATGGACTGCAGGTTTCCCAGCGGCTCGGCCTGGACCGGCTTGGCCAGCAACAGCGGCGCCAGCAGCGAAAGGCAGAGTACGGTGCGTCGACAGCGGGTAACCACGTTGCCCCCAAAGCCCGCGTTCGGCGGGTGTCCGAAACCATTGCGGCGGACTATGGGGCAGTGTCTCGAAAGATGTCAACAAATTGAAAAGAAAAAAGAATAATAAATCACGTTAAACGAAAGATGATGCAAAGCAACACTTTCTTTCTGCACGCTGAACACGCCAAAATTCCCTTGCGGTGCGTGAAGATAGGCAAGCTCAATAGCGCAGGGTGCGACATTTCGATTGAAAACCGTGATCGACCAAACTTATTTTAATCTTTCGATAATTGACATTTCGAAAGAAAACATTGAAGGTGCGGTCGCCCAACAGGAATTGCGAATGGACGTCACTCTGCTCCCCGACTTGACCGCCTGGCAGCGCCTTGGCGGCGCGCACACCGCTGAAGAAATCGCACAGCAACCCGCGCTGTGGTCGGCGCTGGCCGATGTGCTGGACGCGGCCCATGCGCGCATCGACGGGTTCCTGGCCGACGCGCTGCGCCAGCCGGGGCAGCGGGTGATCTTCACCGGCGCCGGCAGCTCCGGATTCATTGCCGAGATGGTGGCCGACCAGATCAACGCGCAGTGGCCTGCCGAGGTCCGCGCGCTCCACACCACCAGCCTGCTGACCCATCCCGAGCTGTACCTGCAGCGCGACCGGCCGACCCTGCTGGTGTCGTTCGGCCGCAGCGGCTCCAGCCCGGAGAGCGTGGCGGCCGTAGAGCTTGTGCGCGCGCAGGTGGATGACACGCGCTTCCTGGACATCACCTGCAATGCCGACGGCGCCCTGGCCCAGCGTGGCCACGGCCGCAGCGACACGCTGTCGCTGCTGATGCCGCCCGCGAGCTGTGACCGTGCCTTCGCCATGACCAGCAGCCTGAGCTGCATGCTGCTGGCCGCACTCAGCGTGTTCGACAGCGCGCCGTGGCCGCAGCGCATCGCGCGCCTGCGCGCGCTGGCCGTGGGCGGCGAACAGGCCCTGCGCGAGTGGGATGCGCCGGTGGCGGCGCTGGCGCAGGCCAACGTCGCGCGGGTGATCTACCTGGGCAGTGGCCCGCTGGAAGCGGCGGCCCGCGAAGCCGCGCTGAAAGTGCTGGAGCTCACCGCCGGGCGCGTGCTGGCGCTGGCCAACACGCCGCTGGGTTTCCGCCACGGCCCCAAGTCCACGCTCAATGCCGACACCCTGGTGGTGATGTTGCGCAGTGCGCAGCCGCTGGCCCGGCGCTATGAGCAGGATCTGCTGGACGAGCTTCGCCGCGACGGCATTGCCGGGCGCGTCATTTCGGTCGGCCCGTCCGACCCGGATGCCGCCACGGGCGACTTCGTGCTGGATGCTCCGGCCCTGCCGGATGCGTGGCTGGCACCGCTGTGGCTGGTGATGGCGCAGTGCTACGCGCTGCAGCGTTCGGCCGCACTGCGCCTGACCCCGGACAACCCCTTCCCCGACGGCACGGTCAACCGTGTGGTGCAGGGTGTGACGATTCACGCCCATGGCTGAGCATCGCGTCCCCCTGCAGACCTGGTACGGCATCGACATTGGCGGCACCAAGATTGAACTGGTGGCGTGCGACGCGGCATTGCAGGTGCACCACCGGCAGCGCGTGGCCACGCCTACCGACGACTACCCGGCGTTCGTGCAGGCGATCGGCCTATTGGTGGATGCCGCCGACGCTGCATTGGGAACGCGTGCGCATGCGGTGGGCATCGGCCTGCCGGGCGTACGTGACCGCGAGAGTGGCCGCCAGCTCAGCGCCAACGTGCCCGCGCTGAGCGGGCGCACGGTCGGCCACGACCTGCAGACGCGGCTGCAACGCCCGCTGGCGCTGGGCAACGACCTGCACTGCTTCGCCTTGTCCGAAGCCCACGGCGGGGCCGCCGCCGGCTACCCGAGCATGTTCGGAGTGATTCTGGGCACCGGTGCCGGCGGCGGTTACTGCCTGGACGGCCAGCTGGTGGCCGGCAACAACGGCATCGCCGGCGAGTGGGGGCACTGGAGCCTGCCCGCTACCCTGCAGCTGCGCCATGACCTGCCGCTGCTGGACTGCGGTTGCGGCCTGCGCGGTTGCCTGGAGCGCTATGTCTCCGGCAGCGGCCTGGCGATGATCCACGAACGCCGGGGCGGCCCCGCGCTGGATGCTTCCGCCGTCGTCGCACGGGCAAACGAGGGCGATGCGATCGCGCAGCAGGCGCTGGCGATCCATCGCGACCTGCTGGGCTACAGCTTCGCCGGTGTGATCCTCGCCCTGGACCCGCACGTGATCGTGCTGGGCGGCGGCCTCTCCAAGCTGGAGCAGCTGTACCGCGACCTGCCCGCCGCGATCGCGCCGTATCTGTTCAACGGTGCCCGGGTGCCGCCGATCCTGCCGCCGGCCTTCGGCGATGCCGGCGGCGCACGCGGCGCCGCGCTGCTGGCGCGCCAGCACCACCCCGCGTCCTGACGTCCCTCTTTCCTTTCGCCGTTGCTGGAGCGCTGCCATGTCTGCCGTCCAATCGTTGATCGCCGCCCACCGCCAGGGCCAGCCCGTTGGCCTGTACAGCGTGTGCTGCAGCAACGAACAGGTGCTGCTGGCCGCCATGCAGGTCGCGCGGCGGTATGACACCGTGCTGCTGATCGAAGCCACCTCCAACCAGGTGGACCAGTTCGGCGGCTACACCGGCATGACCCCGCCGCAGTACCGCGACTACGTGCTGGACCTGGCGCGCAGCCGGGACTTCCCGGCAGATCGCCTCATTCTGGGCGGCGACCACCTGGGTCCGAATGCGTGGCAGAAGGGACCGGCGGAGATCGCCATGACCAACGCGCGCGACCTGATCGCCGCGTACGTGGCTGCCGGCTTCCACAAGATTCATCTCGATTGCAGCATGTCCTGCGCCGACGACCCCACCCCGCTGCCGGACGCCACGGTGGCCGCACGCTCGGCCGAGCTGGCGCGCGTTGCCGAACGCACCGCCGCCGAGCACGGGTTGCCTCCGCCGGTGTACGTGATCGGCACCGAAGTGCCGGTGCCGGGCGGTGAGGCGTCGCTGGATGTCGGCCTGGCGGTGACCACGCCGACGGCGGCAGCCACCACGCTCGCGATCCACCGCGAGGCGTTTTCGGCGCCGGACCTGCTGCCGGCCTGGGAACGGGTGATAGCCATGGTGGTACAGCCGGGCGTGGACTTCGACCACAGCAGCGTGCACCACTACGACCCGGCCGCCGCACAGGCGCTGTCGGCCTTCGTGCAGACCCAGCCGCGTATCGTGTTCGAAGCGCACTCCACCGACTACCAGACCGAAGCCGGCCTGCACGCGCTGGTGCGCGACCACTTCGCCATCCTCAAGGTCGGCCCGGCGGCCACGTATGCGTTCCGCGAGGCGGTCTTCGCCTTGGCGATGATCGAGCGCGAGCTCCTGCCCGCCAGTGACTGCTCGCAGATCATCGACGTGCTCGACCGCTGCATGCGCGATAAGCCGGGCAGCTGGCGCAGCTACTACCAGGGCGACGCGCATGCGCTGCGCCTGCTGCGTGCCTACTCGCTGAGCGACCGCAGCCGCTATTACTGGGGCGAGCCGCCGGTGCAGGCGGCGCTGGCCCGGCTGGTGGACAACCTCACCCGCCACACGCCGCCGCTGATGCTGCTCAGCCAGTTCCTGCCCGAACAGCTCAAGGCGGTGGAGGCCGGCGAGCTGCGCGCGGAGCCGCTCGCGCTCATCCAGCACAAGGTGGCCCTGCGCTTGGCCGAATACGCCCGCGCTTGCGCTCGTAACGCTTTTGGCCGGGATAACGAAACTTTTCCCACCACGGAGGTTTCGGAACGGTAAGCTTTGGCTTTCCTTCCGAACGGAATCGCCTCCATGCGAAACACACGGCAGCGCCGCCAACAGATCCTGCAGTTGCTGGTGGAACACGGCAACGCGCAGGTCAGCGACCTGGTGGAACGCTTCGGCGTCTCGGCCGTCACCATCCGGGCCGACCTGACCCACATCGAGTCGCAGGGCCTGGCCACGCGCACCCACGGTGGCGCGACGCTGGTGCGCAAGCCGCCGCTGGAGCAGGACATCCATGAAAAGGACACGCTGAACCTGCCGCTGAAGGACTGCATCGGCGCGCACGCCGCGCGGCTGGTGCGGTCGGGCGACAACATCATCATCGATTCCGGGTCCACCACCATGACCCTGGCGCGTCATCTGCGCGCGCACCGCGACGTCACGGTGATGACCAACGGCTTGAACATTGCCTGGGAACTGGCGAATGCGCCCGGCGTCGAACTGCTGTTGACCGGCGGACTGCTGCGCAAGCAGTCGCTGTCGCTGCAGGGCAGCCAGGCCGAGGCAAGCCTCAACACCTACAGCTTCGACACCCTGTTCCTGGGCGTGGACGGCCTGGACCTGCAGTTCGGGCTGACCACCCATCACGAGGCCGAAGCCAGCCTCAACCACCGCATGGTCGAGCGCGCGCGGCGCGTGGTGGTACTGACCGACGCCTCCAAGTTCGGCCACGTCAGCCTGCACCGCATCGCCCGCCTCGAGCAGGTCCATACCATCATCACCGACGCCAGCATCGACCCCGAATACCTGGAAGGGCTGCAGAAGCTGGGCATCGAAGTGATCATCGCCGAGTCGCCGCCTTGACCCCAACCCCGTTCCTGCATGGCCGCATCCTCACCCCTGGCGGTTGGGTCCGTGGCGATATCACGTTCGACCAGCGCATCGTCTCGATCAGCCGCACACCTGCCGATCCGCACGATGACAATGACGTTCCACTGATCCTGCCGGGCTTCATCGACCTGCATGTGCATGGCGGCGCCGGGGTGGACATCATGCAGGGCGGGGACACCGCCACGACCGTGGCGCGCGCGCATGCGCGGCATGGCACCACGGCGATGCTGGGCACCACCATGACCGCGCACGACGACGACATCGTGCGCGCGCTGCGTGGGCTGTCGCCGGCCATCGCACAGCGCACGCCGGGTACGGCGCGCGTGCTTGGTGTGCACCTGGAAGGCCCCTTCATCAGCGCTGAGCGCCTGGGCGCGCAACCGCCCCTGGTGGTGGAAGCGACGCTGGAGGATGTGCGGCGCCTGCACGCCATCGCCCCCATCAAGGTGCTGACCCTGGCGCCGGAGATCGGCCAGCACCTGGCCCTCATTCCTGCCCTGAGCGCACTCGGCATCCGCGTGCAGCTCGGCCACAGCGCCGGCACCTACGAGGAGGGTGTGGCCGCACTGGAGGCCGGCGCCGCCGGCTTTACCCACCTGTTCAACGGCATGACCGGCGTGGACCACTACCACCCCGGCATCGCCACGGCCGCGCTGGCGCATGCCGAGTACGCCGAACTGATTCCGGACCTGCAGCACGTGCACCCCGGCGCCATCCGCACCGCGCTGCGCGCGATTCCGCGCCTGTACTGCGTGACCGATGCCACGGCCGCCACCGGCATGCCCGACGGCGAGTACGCGCTGGGTTCGCAGCGCGTGCACAAATGCCTGGGCTGCGTGCGCCTGGACAGCGGCTCGCTGGCCGGCAGCGCGCTGACCATGGACCAGGCGCTGCGCAATCTGGTTGCGCTGGGAGTGGCGCTGGATGACGCCTCTGACCGGGTTTCACGCTTCCCTGCCGATTATCTCGGCCTCGAGGATCGAGGCCGCCTGCAACCAGGCGCGTGGGCCGACCTGGTGGTGCTCGACCGCGACCTGCGTGTGCAGCAGGTGGTGGTGGAAGGCGAACGCATCGCACTTGACTGACTGATTCCGCGCCGCACGTGGCGCGTTCCAACGTAGACAGGACCGCACCATGAACGACGTTTCCGCCGTTATGCCCGTGCCCGCTTCCGCCCCCGCGCCGCGCTGGCCGGTGCGCTATCTGTTGTTCATCGGCGGCATGGGCGGCCTGCTCTACGGCATCGACATCGGCATCATCGCCGGCGCGCTGCCCTACCTGGAAGCGACCGCGACCGCCAGTTGGCACCTCACCACGCAACAGCTTGGATTCGTTGTCGCCGCCGTGCTGCTGGGCAGCGTGCTGTCCTCGCTGTTCGCCGGCGCCATCGCCGACCTGATCGGGCGGCGTGGCGCGATGGTGCTGGCGGGGCTGCTGTTCACCGCCAGCATTCCGGTCATGGCGCTTTCCGAAGGTTACGGCCCGCTGTTGATGGGCCGCCTGCTGCAGGGCATCAGCGGCGGCCTGATCGGCGTTGTGGTGCCGCTGTACCTGGCCGAGGTGCTCAGCCCTGAAAAGCGCGGGCGCGGCGCGGCGATGTTCCAGCTGCTGCTGACCATCGGGCTGGTGCTGGCGGCGGTGATCGGGCTGTATCACGCGCACAGCGTTGACGCGGCCACCGCGGCCGTCGCGCATCTTCCGGGCGAGGAGCAGCAGCGCCTGCTTTACACGGTGAAGGACCACGCGTGGCGCACCATCTTCTGGAGCTGCCTGCTGCCCGGACTGGTATTCACTGCTGGCGCGCTGCTCATCAGCGAGTCGCCGCGCTGGCTGGTGCGGCGCGGTCGCATTGCCAAGGCGCGGGTCGCCCTGCAGCGCACCGTGGCGCCGGCCGACGTGGAGGCCACGCTGGCGCGCATGCAGGCACCCGACGCCCCGGCCAGCGATGGCACACCCGTCACGCGCGATCCCCTGCTCAGTCGCCGCTATGTATGGCCGTTCGTGCTGGCCTGCCTGGTGCTGGCGTTTACCCAGGCGACCGGCATCAACTCGGTGCTGGCCTATGCGGTGAACATCCTGCACCAGGCCGGGTTGCCCGGTGCGGTTGCCAACTGGGCCGACGTGTCGATCAAGCTCCTCAACGCGTTGATGACCGTGGTGGCGCTGGTGCTGGTGGACCGCAAAGGACGCAGGTTCCTGCTGATGCTGGGCACCGGCGGCATCACCATCGCCCTGCTCGGCGCGGCGCTGCTGTTCCTGCGCAGCGAGCATGGGCGGCTGGATGTCCAGTCCGCACTGCAGCAGCAGGTGACGGGGCATACGCTTTCGTTGCCGATGGATGCCGCGCAATGGCAGCGCCTGGATGCCAACGCCGGCGCGCAGCCGCAGCAGCTCACCGTGTCCTACGCGTACGGCGGTTTCAGCAACGTGCGCTCGCTGCGCAGCGACAACCCGATCGACGCCACGCTGCAGATCCGCCGCGAAGATGCGGTATCGGCCGACAGCGTCATCGGCGCATTCTTCCGCCGCGTGCACCTCAACCCGTTCCCGGATCCCGCCGCAGCCGCACAGGCGCCGCTGGTGATCGAACGCGCCGTGATCGGCCCGGTGCCCTCGCCCACGCACGGCTGGCTGGTGGCCGGCTGCATCCTGCTGTTCGTGGCCTTCTTCGCGGTCGGCCCGGGCGTATGCGTGTGGCTGGCGCTGTCGGAGCTGATGCCCACCCGCATCCGCTCCAACGGCATGAGCATCGCGCTGCTGATCAACCAGTTCGTCTCCACCGTGATCGCCGCGATCTTCCTGCCCACCGTCGGCCACCACGGCTATGCCAGCATGTTCTTCTTCTGGGCCGGCTGCACGCTGCTGTACTTCCTGGTCGCCGCGTTCCTGTTGCCGGAGACCAAGGGCAGGACGCTGGAGGAGATCGAGGCCAAGTTCAGGTGACGTTGACCGGGCGGGCGTTCATGGCTCGCCCGTCATCCGCACGACAAGCGCTTTCGCCTCGTCGGGATCCACTCCCGCTGTCACCATGCTTTTCCCGAACGGACCGCTGATCACTGCCTGGCTGATCGGCGCACCGTCGACGGTCATCACCACCGCGCGGCCGACCAGCGCGGCGGTGGCATTCTGGATGCGCGTTTCGGAGGCCTCGGTGAAGGTGTAGTAGATGCTGGCCATTCCATCCTCACCCACTTCCTGGCGCACACTCGCAATCGCCGAAGTAGTGATGATGGGGGGACCCACGAGTTTGACCGGCGTGCCGTTCGGCAGTCGAGCGGTTACGCCCGATGCGTCGCGGGAAACCAGCCGCATCTCGATACGTGCGTCGCTGCGCGGCGGGTTGCCGCTGGGAACCCCTGCTGCTTCGGCCGTGCTGTCCTTGTTGCAGGCAGCAAGCAGCAGCACGCCCGCTGCCAGCAGGCTCCATCGCCATCCTTTGCGCATCGTGGGGCTCTCCGTTTGGTTCAGGCATTGTTATCCTGAAGCATGCCGGAAGGGAACGGGGAATACTCGATGGACAGCTGGGCCAAGGCGGTGATCAAGGCGCTTGCGATTCTGCTGTCCTGCATCTCCGCTTTCGGAATCGGCTTCGTTGCCGTGTTCTTCCTGCTGTGGTGGGTCTTCACCCCGTCCGTGGGTTGCGAGGCGCCCTGCGATGGCGGTGGCTACCTGGCCATGGGCTACACGCTGCTGATCGGACCCGTTGTAGGCATCGCATTCTCCTGGGGAGCCCTGCGTGCCCTCGGGAAGATTCAGCGCAACTTGCGCAACCGGAAGGCCACCACGATCTGAAGCACCCCGTAGACCAGGCTGCCGATACCGATCCACAGCGTGGTCACCGCCACCCCGCCCAACGGGTTGGCCACCATCATCGCGCCCAGCACGATCGCCAGCAGCCCGCTGACGATCAGCAGCCATTCGCCTTCGATCTGTTTGCGCACCCGGATGGCGAACACGATGCGGTACACGCCGGCCATGATCAGCCAGATCGCCAGCAGCAGGACCAGCACCTTGGCGGTCACCAGTGGGTTGATCACCGCCAGTGCGCCGAAGCCGATCGAGGCCAGCGCGTACACCAGCGCCCAGCCACGTGGCGTGCCGCTGTTGCCGCTGAACACCGCGAACAGGCTGATCAGGCCTTCCACCAGCGCCATGATGCCGATCGCCCAGGCCAGCCCGGCCGCGGCGGACAGCGGCCGGGTGATGGCGATCAGGCCGAAGCCCACCGCCAGCAGGCCATACAGCAGCACCACCCACCAGCTGCGGCCGACCAGCGACAACAGCGGGGTACCGCGCAGATCCGGCGACTGGCTCATGACGGTGGTCCTGGAAGGAGGGTCAACCGCGATGCTAGGCCCGCGCCCTGTGCACGCCGCGACAAGGGTTCAGGGCGCCCTGGCGCAGACCCACAGCGTGGCCTCGGCGAGGCCGGAGCGCCGCAGCGCGCGGACGGCGGCGTCCAGGGTCGCGCCGGTGGTCATCACGTCGTCTACCAGGGTCAGCCGCGGCGGCGGCGTGGCCTGCACGGCAAAGGCGCCCCGCAGGTTCTGGCGACGGGCATCGGCATCCAGCGTGGACTGCGCCACGGTGGCGCGGCTGCGGCATAGCCCGGACCACAGCGGCAGGCCCAGCTCGCGGGCGAGCGGACGGGCCAGCTCCCGCGCCTGGTCGTAGCCACGCTCACGTAGCCGGCGCCCATGCAGGGGCATCGGCAGCAGCGGCACCGCTGCGAAGGGCGGCACCGCCTGCAACATCAGCTGTGACAGCAGCCGCCCGGCGGCCAGATCCTGGTGGAACTTGAAGCGCAGCACCAGCCGGTCGATCGGCGGCGCGTACACGAAGGTGGCTGCCGCCCCGACCTGCCGCGGCGGTTCGCGCAGACAGGCGCCGCAGGCAGCGGCCGGCTCACCGGGCGGCAGCGGCAAGGCACACAGCGGGCAGGCGTGGTCGTTCCACGGCAGCTCGGCATGGCAGGCCGCACAGAGGTCCAGGCCGTCGTTGCCGGGATTGGAGCAGACCAGGCAGCGCAGGGGAAGAAATTGATGGCCGAGCCGAAGCAAGGCGTTGCGGAGGCTAACCATTGCCAGACAGCCCGATCCAATTTCACAAGAGACCAGACTGCCGCGCTGTCAGCCCAGCAACTATCAGCGGATGTCTGACGCTTTTGTAGCGCTTGCGGACAGGACGGGTGCCATTGGATCAGGTATCACCGTTTGGTGCGTGGTTGGCGGGTACCTGCGGGGCCCGCAACGATTGGAGGCGGCCTGCGCGTTGACCGTAGCGCATAGCGTTCTTGTTCGGGAACGACCGTGCTTGCACGGCTGTTGTCGCGCGGCTGTCCCTCTCCGCTTGTCGGTTGATGCGGGTCTACTTTTCGTGGAGAGGGGCGCCGTAGGCGGCTAGCCATTAGCTGCGCTCCCACGGTATCCACAGCAGCAAGGCCATCGATATCCCGGCCCAGTCCCAGTGCGGACAAGACGCGTAGAACTGTGGCCAAACCGTAAACTTATTGCAAATCCTTTCAGTTGACAGCGGCCCACAACCTCACCAGACTGCCGCCCTTTCGTTGCCCAATCTGTCAGGACACTCCCATGGCCTCTGTCATCCGCTACGACTGGCACCACGAGGAGCTGCTGGCGCTGTTCGACCTGCCCTTCCCCGAGCTGCTGCACCGGGCGACAGAGGTGCACCGGGCGCACTTCGACCCGGCCGAGGTGCAGGTCTCGACCCTGCTCTCGGTCAAGACCGGTGGCTGCCCGGAGGACTGCGCGTACTGCCCGCAGGCCCAGCGCTACGACACCGGGGTAGCCGCCCAGAAGTTGATGGCCACCGAAGACGTGGTCGCCAAGGCCCGCCAGGCCAAGGCGGCCGGCGCCTCCCGGTTCTGCATGGGCGCGGCGTGGCGCTCGCCCAAGGACCGCGATATCCCGAAGGTGGCGGCGATGATCCGCGAGGTGAAGGCGCTGGGGCTGGAAACCTGCGCCACGCTGGGCATGCTCGATGGCGCGCAGGCCGTGGCGCTGCGCGAGGCCGGGCTGGATTACTACAACCACAACCTGGACACCGCGCCGGAGTACTACGACTCCATCATCCACACCCGCCGGTACCAGGACCGGCTCGATACGTTGGAACACGTGCGCGAGGCCGGGCTGAAGACCTGTTGCGGCGGCATCGTCGGCATGGGGGAGACGCGCGCGCACCGCGCCGGGCTGCTGCTGGCGCTGGCCAATCTGCCGGCGCACCCCGATTCGGTGCCGATCAACCGACTGGTGCAGGTGGCCGGCACGCCGCTGCACGGCAGCGCCGCACTGGACCCGTTCGAGTTCGTGCGCATGATCGCGGTGGCGCGCATCGTGATGCCGCGGGCCATGGTGCGGCTGTCGGCCGGGCGCGAGGCGATGAGCGATGAGCTGCAGGCGCTGTGCTTCCTGGCCGGCGCCAACTCCATCTTTTATGGGGAAAAGCTGCTGACCACGGGCAACCCGGACACCGAACGCGACCTGGCCCTGTTCAGCCGGCTCGGGCTGCGCCCGATGGCGGTGCAGGTGGATGCGGTGGAGCACGACCACCCGGGCACCGTGCATGCCGGCATTACCTGCGATGACCAACGGTCATCGCCTGCCGGCGGACCAGCGGCCTGAGCCCTCCCCCGGGCGGTGCAGCGCTACGCCCGGCAAGCGAGTACGCTAGCTGCCCTGCCCGCCCATGACATTGACGACCATGGCCCGTCCTGACCTGCACGACCGCATCCAGTCCCAGCGCAAGCTTCGCGACGCGCAGGGCCGCATCCGTGTGAGACGCACCGTGACCCGGCGCGATGGCGTGCGCCTGGAGGTCAACGGCCAGTGGCTCACCGGCTTCTGCAGCAACGACTACCTGGGCCTGTCCCAGCAGTTCGGCGTGGTCAGTGCATTGCAGGACGCCGCCGCGCGCGAAGGTGCCGGTGCCACCGCGTCGCACCTGATCTGCGGTCACCACGCGCTGCATGAGGCGCTTGAGCAGGAAGTGGCCGATTGGCTGGGCTACCCGCGTGCACTGCTGTTCGGCAGCGGGTTTGCCGCCAACCTGGCGGTGCAGCAGGCGCTGCTCAGCGAAGAAGATGATGTGTGCGTGCAGGACCGGCTCAACCACGCCAGCCTTCTCGATGCCACGCGCCTGGCCGGCTGCCGCCTGCGCCGCTACCCGCACCTGGACACCGAAGGCGCGCTGCGCCAGCTCAAGCACGCGCCGGAGGGCGCGGCGATGCTGGTCACCGACGGCGTCTTCAGCATGGATGGCGACATCGCCCCGCTGCGCTCGCTGTCGCTGGTGGCGCGCATGCAGGAAGCACTGCTGTACGTGGACGACGCGCATGGCATCGGCGTGGTGGGTGAACACGGCCGCGGCTGCGTGGCCGATGCCGGCCTGGGCGTGGCCGATGTGCCGCTGCAGCTGGTCACGCTGGGCAAGGCACTGGGTTGCAGTGGTGCCGTGGTGGTTGGCGATGACGCGCTGATCCAGCACCTGGCTGAAACCGCACGTCCTTACATCTACACCACCGCCGTGCCACCGGCACAGGCGGCTGCCGCGCTGGCCGCGGTAAAGCTGGCGCGCCGTGATGACTGGCGCCGCGAGAAACTGGCCGAACTGGTCGGCGTCTTCCGCGCCGGTGCACGCCAGCACGGCCTGGAACTGATGCCGTCGGACACGCCGATCCAGCCGTTGCTGTGCAGTGCCGAGTCGACGGTGATGGCACTGTCGGCGGCGCTGGAAGCGGCCGGTTTCCTGGTCAGTGCGATCCGTCCGCCGACCGTACCGGAAGGCAAGGCGCGCCTGCGCGTGACCCTGTCCGCGCTGCACACCGTGCCGCAGGTACGCGCGCTGACCGACGCCATCGCGCATGCGCGTGACCAGGTGCTGCGCCAGCAGTCGCTGGATGCGCTGAGCGCGTGATGCACGGCAGTTGGTGGTGAGCATGCATATCGAGGTCGTCGGCACCGGTCCCGCACTGGTACTGATCCACGGCTGGGCGCTGCATGGCGGCGTGTTCGCGCCGCTGGTCGAACGCCTCTCCGCGCAGTTCCAGCTGCACCTGGTCGACCTGCCCGGGCACGGTGCGAGCCGCGATGACCCCACGCCACTGCGCCTGCCCTTCGTGGTCAGTGCCATTGCCGCCGCCACGCCACCGGCTGTGTGGTGCGGGTGGTCGTTGGGCGGCCTGTTCGCACTGCACGCGGCGGCGACGCTGCCCAAGGTGCGCGGGCTGGCGATGATCGCGGCCACGCCGCGTTTCGTGCGGGGCGACGACTGGCCGCACGCCGTGGAGCCTGCGGTCTTCGAGCAGTTCGGGCAGGACCTGGCCCAGGACTACCGCGGCACGCTGGAACGCTTCCTGGCGCTGGACGCCATGGGCTCCGAACACGCCCGACAGGAACTGCGCACGCTGCGGGCCGCACTGGTGGCGCGCGGTGAACCGGCTCCGCGCGCCCTGCAGGAAGGCCTGCACCTGCTCGAGAACACCGACCTGCGCGGTGCACTGCCCAGTCTGCGCCCCCCCAGCCTGTGGCTGGCCGGCCAGCGCGACCGGCTGGTGTCGGCACGGGCGATGCAGGCGGCGGCCGCACTGACGCCGCAGGCCACCGCCCATGTGGTGGCCCACGGTGGCCATGCGCCCTTCCTGGGCCATACCGACGAGGTGGCCGCGCACCTGCAACACTTCGTTGCCGCACTCGCCTGACCCATCCCGCACGTGCATCACCGATCATGTACGCCTGCCCTCGCTTACGGAACTGACGCATGGATCTTGGAATCGCCGGCCGCTGGGCCCTCGTCTGCGCTGCCAGTAAAGGCCTGGGACTGGGCTGTGCCCGGGCCCTGGTGCGTGAAGGCGTCAACGTGGTGATCGCCGCGCGCGGCGAGGACGCGCTGGTGCGCGCCGGGCTGGACCTGCAGGCATTGCCCGGTGCAGGCAAAGTGGTCACGGTGGTCGCCGATGTCACCACCGACGCCGGCCGCGCCGCCGCGCTGGCGGCCTGCCCGCAGGTGGACATCCTGATCAACAACGCGGGTGGCCCGCCGGCGGGTGATTTCCGCCAGTTCGACCGCGACGACTGGATCGCCGCGCTGGACGCGAACATGCTGGCGCCGATCGCACTCATCCGGGCCACCGTGGACGGCATGATCGAACGCGGCTTCGGTCGCGTGGTCAACATCACCTCGTCGTCGGTGAAGGCGCCCATCGACATCCTGGGGCTGTCCAACGGCGCGCGCTCGGGCCTGACCGGTTTCGTGGCCGGGCTGGCGCGCAGGACCGTGGCCCACAACGTCACCCTCAACAACCTGCTGCCGGGCCAGTTCGATACGGACCGCCTGCGCGGCAACTTCGCGTACATGGCCCAGCAGCAGGGGGTGGATGCGGGCCAGATCGCCGAGCGCAAGCGCACCCACATTCCCGCCGGGCGTTTCGGCACCGCCGACGAGTTCGGCGCGGCCTGCGCGTTCCTGTGCAGCGCACAGGCCGGCTACATCACCGGGCAGAACCTGCTGATCGACGGCGGGGCTTACCCGGGTACGTTCTGAGTACCGGCGCGCGGCCCACGGTCGTGCGCTACCTGCCGGGGGTTGCCCGGAATGATGTCCGTTTTCCGCAGTGAGCCTTCCATGACGTCCAGCTTCGATCCCCATCATGTCCGCCGCGCGTTCTCGCGTGCCGCCAGCAGTTATGACGCCGCCGCCGCCCTGCAGCGCGAAGTGGAAAAGCGCCTGCTGGAATCGCTGGAGTACCTGGAAAGCCGGCAGCCGGACGTGGTGCTGGACGTGGGCAGCGGCACCGGGCACGCCAGCGCGGCGATGAAGAAGCGTTGGCCAAAGGCGCAGGTGATCGCGCTGGACCTGGCCGAGCCCATGCTGCGCGAGGCGAAGAAGCAGGCCGGCTGGTGGAAGCCGTTTTCCCGCGTCTGTGGCAACGCGCAGGCCCTGCCGGTGCTGGACCAGAGCGTGGACGTGATCTACAGCAACCTGTGCCTGCAGTGGGTGGAAGACCTGCCGGCGGTGTTTGCCGGGTTCCGTCGCGCGCTGAAGCCTGGTGGGCTGCTGCTGTGTTCCACGTTCGGCCCGGAAACACTGATCGAACTGCGCGATGCGTTTGCCAGCGCCGACACCACCCCGCACGTGAGCCGCTTCCCCCCCATCGCCCAGTTTGGCGACGCGCTGATGATGTCCGGGTTCCGCGACCCGGTGCTGGACCGCGACCTGTTCACGCTGACCTACAGCGACCTGGATGCGTTGATGCGCGAACTACGCGCGATCGGGGCGACGAACGCGCGCCAGGATCGCCGCCACACGCTGACCGGGCGCGGACGCTTCGCCGCGGCGCGGGCCGCCTACGAACCGTTGCGCCGCGAGGATGGCAAGCTGCCCAGCAGCTGGGAAGTGATCTATGCCCACGCATGGGCGCCGGACGCCGGTGCGCCGATCCGGGAACGCGGCCAGGATGTGGCCAGCGTGCCGGTGTCGGCGATACCGATCCGGCGCAAGACCCCGTAAGAAATCGCAGGCACACGCCATGCGTGTCCAGCGGGGGTCAGGAACCGTTCGCCGCGGGGAACATGTCGCGGTGGAAGAAATAGATTTCCTGCGCCAGGAACTTCCAGCTGGTGTGGAAGCTGCGGAAGCGTGTGCTCGGCGTTGAAGACGCCAGCGCGTCGATGCCCAGTTCCTGGGCCAGGCGCAGCGCGCGGGCCATGTGCAGCGGGTCGCTGACGATGATCACCCGGTGCAGCGCGTGCTGGTCCATCAGCCGGCGCGCCTCCACCAGGTTCTGGCGGGTGGTGCGCGAGGCGGTTTCGATCAGGATCGCGTCTTCGGGCACGCCCTGCTTGAGCGCGTAACGGCGCGCCACCTGCGATTCGGAGAAACGCGCGCCCGTACCGCCGTAGCCGCCAGTGAAGATCAGCAGCGGCGCGTAGCCCTGGTTGTACAGATCCAGGCCGTGGCGGATGCGCTCCTCGAACACCGGAGACGGTTTGGCGTCGTACGCGGCGGCGCCCAGCACGATGATGGCGTCGGCCTTCGCGGCCTGGTCGCGCTCGCCGACCCAGACGATCCATGCGGTCACGCACAGCAGCCAGGCGGCCAGCAGGATGCACAGCCGCCACAACCAGCCGATCAGGCCCACACGCGCACGCCGGGTCATGCGCCGGTCCAGGGCAGCGCGTCCAGATCGACGTTGCCGCCAGACAGCACCACGCCTACCCGCTGCCCGGCAAAGCGCGCCGGGTCGGACAGGATGGCCGCCAGCGCGATCGCCGAGGACGGCTCCACCACCTGCTTCAGGACCTGCCAGAGCACGCGCATGGCGGCGAGGGTGTCCGCATCGTCCACGGTGATCACCTCGGCCGCGCCATGCAGCAGGGTGAAGTTGGGCGCACCGAGCGTGCCGCGCAGGCCGTCGCAGATCGTATCGGGGGTGAAGTCGACACGGCGCTCGCCCGCGGCCAGCGAGCGCGCGGTATCGGCAGCGCCGGCCGGCTCGGCCAGCACCAGCCGCGTGCCCGGCGCGGTTGCCTGCAACGCCAGGCGGGTGCCTGCCGCCAGCCCGCCGCCGCCCACCGGCACCACCACGATGTCGAACGGGCCGTGGCTGTGCAGCAGCTCCAGCGCGGCGGTGCCCTGCCCGGCGATCACCTGGCGGTCGGTATAGGGGTGGACCAGGGTCGCGCCGGTTTCAGCTTCGACCCGGGCGCACAGTGCCTCGCGGGCGGCGATGCTGGGCGCGCACCGCCACAGCGTGGCGCCGTGGCGCACGATGTTGGCCAGCTTGGCCGCCACCGCGCCCTCGGGCACCACCACGTGGCAGGCGATGCCCCGCGTGCGGGCCGCCAGGGCCAGCGCGGCGCCGTGGTTGCCGGACGAATGGGTCACCACCCCGCGCGCGGCCACCGCATCGGACAAGGCCCACACCGCATTGCACGCGCCGCGGAACTTGAACGCGCCGCCGCGCTGCAGGTGCTCGCCTTTGAAGGCCAGGTGCGCCCCGCTGAGCGCGTCCAGGGTGCGCGACTGCAGCACCGGGGTCACGCTGGCGTGGGGCGCGATCCGCGCAGCGGCGGCCAACAGGTCATCGGCGCAGGGCAAGGATGAATCGGTCATGACACAAGATTAACGTAAGCCTTCGGTCCGTACCGACTGCCGCGTCCGTGCCACGATGGCAATCATTCATCCGGATCGCCCAGAGTTAAGGGCCGATTCAATGCAGCGGGCTGAAGCTGGGCCCATACCCTTGGGGGGACCCGATCATGAAGATGCGCCTGATGCTTGCCGGTGGCCTGTTGTTGGCCTTGTCCGGTTGCGCCACCTACGACTACGTCGGCGGCGGTGGCGGCAGTGGCTACTACCACGGTGCGCCGTCGGTGGAGTACCGCTACCCGGCGGGCTATCCGTACGGCTATGGCAACGGCTACGGCAGCGGCTACTACGGTGGCGGCGGTTACTACGGCTACGGCGGGTACGGTGGTTACAGCAACTACCCCATCTACCGGCCGTACCCGAACTATCGCCCGCCGCACAACCATCGCCCGCCACCGCGTCCCGGCAATGGCAACGGAGGCCAGGTGCGCCCGCCGGATCGTCCGCGTCCGCCCAACTACAACGGTGGGTCGCCGTGGCGGAACATGGATTCGGTGGGGTCGCGCCCGCAGCGCCCGGATCGCCCGCAGCAGCAGCGACCAGTGAGTGCTCCGCAGAGCCGGCCGAGCCCGCCGCCGCGTCCTGCGCAGCAGCGGAGCAACGGTTCGCCTTGGCGGAACATGGATAGGGTGAACCAGCGCACACAAGAAAGATAAAGGCGCTTGATTTTCACGCCCTTGGCAGTTCAATCTAGCCAAGCAGTGACGGCCTCGGTCGAAAAGTGACAAAAGCGACCTGGTGCGTCACATTGAGCTCTATGTCGATATCCGACAGGAACATCTGGATCCCCCCTGTTCCGGCCCTGTCGGATGTCGGCACCCATAAAGCAGAAGGCCCCGCCAATGGCGGGGCCTTTTGTTTTCCGGGCACCCCGCCGGAATGCGCGGGGACCGAAACGCCTTGGCTACCGGGAGACACGACGGGCCGGGTACAAAAAAACGGGGCCGACAGTCCCCCGACTGTCGGCCCCTCTGCTTCCCCTGGATGCGCATGGACCGGCCCCTGTTCCAATTCCGGTCCGTAGCGCCCGAAGGCACCTGCCATCCTGGGTGCTATTGGGTTATCTGCAGAAAACGTGCCAACTTGAGGGTCAATGTCGGTTTTTTTTTGGCGGCGACGCCCGGCGCCCCGGCGGGCCACGGTTCACGGACCCGGCGCGATCGGCGCTAAAATCATCAGCCGCGCCCTGCCCCAGGGCTGATCCGGGCCGTTCCGGCCCCGCTCCCGAGCTGCCCATGACCGATTCTTTCTACGGCTACGACGTCATCGTGATCGGCGGCGGCCACGCCGGCACCGAAGCCGCGCTGGCCGCCGCCCGCAGTGGCGTGCGTACGCTGCTGCTGACCCACAACGTCGAAACCATCGGCGCGATGAGCTGCAACCCGGCCATCGGCGGGATCGGCAAGGGTCATCTGGTCAAGGAGATCGACGCCCTGGGCGGCGCCATGGCGCATGCCGCCGACCGCGCCGGCATCCAGTGGCGCACGCTCAATGCCTCCAAGGGCCCGGCGGTGCGCGCCACGCGCTGCCAGGCCGACCGCAACCTGTACCGCATGGCGATCCGCGGCAGGGTCGAAGCCCAGCCCAACCTGACCGTGTTCCAGGCGGCCGTGGATGACCTGGTGATCGACGGCGACGCGGTGCGCGGGGTGATCACCCAGACCGGTCTGCAGTTCAATGCACCGGCCGTGGTGCTCACGGCCGGCACCTTCCTGGCCGGCAAGATCCACGTGGGCCAGACCCAGTACGCCGCCGGACGCATGGGCGACCCGCCGGCCACCACCCTGGCCGCGCGCCTGCGCGAGCGCCCGTTCGCGATCGACCGCCTGAAGACCGGCACGCCGCCGCGCATCGACGGCCGCTCACTGGACTACAGCGTCATGGACGAGCAGCCCGGCGACACCCCGCGCCCGGTGATGTCGTTCCTGGGCAGCGTGGCCGAGCACCCGGCGCAGGTGAGCTGCTGGATCACCCACACCAGCGAGCAGACCCACGAGATCATCCGCGGCGCGCTGCACCGTTCGCCGCTGTACAGCGGCCAGATCGAGGGCATCGGCCCGCGCTACTGCCCGTCCATCGAAGACAAGGTGGTGCGCTTCGCCGAGAAGGCCAGCCACCAGATCTTCGTTGAGCCCGAAGGGCTGGACGTGGTGGAGGTCTATCCCAACGGCATCTCCACCTCGCTGCCGTTCGATGTGCAGCTGGCGCTGGTGCGCAGCATCCGCGGCTTCGAGAACGCACACATCACGCGCCCGGGCTACGCCATCGAGTACGACTTCTTCGACCCGCGCGGGCTGAACAACACGCTGGAGACCAAGGCCGTGTCAGGCCTGTTCTTCGCCGGGCAGATCAACGGCACCACCGGGTACGAAGAGGCCGCCGCGCAGGGCCTGCTGGCCGGGCTCAATGCCGCGCGCCATGTGCGCGACGAGGCAGGCTGGTGTCCGCGCCGCGACGAGGCCTACCTCGGGGTGCTGGTCGACGACCTGATCACCCACGGCACCACCGAGCCGTACCGCATGTTCACCAGCCGGGCCGAGTACCGGCTGCAGCTGCGCGAAGACAACGCCGACGTGCGCCTGACCGGTATCGGACGCGAACTCGGCCTGGTCGATGAGCGTCGCTGGGCGGCGTTCCAGACCAAGCAGGACGCGGTGGCGCAGGAATCGGCGCGGCTGCGTGCAGTGTGGGCCACGCCGGCCAACGCACTGGGGCGCGAGGTGGAGGCCACGCTGGGCGTGGCGGTCAGCCGCGAGACCAACGTGCTGGACCTGATCAAGCGCCCGGAGCTGGACTACGCCAAGCTCATGCAGGTGCCCTCGCTGGGCCCGGGCGTGGACGATGCCAAGGTGGCCGAACAGGTCGAGATCGGGGTGAAGTACGCCGGCTACCTGGACCGCCAGCGTGACGAGATCGAACGCCAGCAGCGCCACGAAAACACCGCCATCGATGCCGCGTTCGATTACGCCACGGTGCGCGGGTTGTCGGCCGAAGTGCAGCAGAAGCTGGAACGCGTGCGCCCGCAGACCATCGGCCAGGCCCAGCGCATTCCCGGCATGACCCCGGCGGCGATCTCGCTGCTGCTGGTGCACCTGGAACGCGCGCGCCGCAGCCGCGTGGCGTAAGGCGCCGACGACACCGTAGCGGTCATGGGGCGCGGCGTGGCTCTACAATCGGGTGGTCTTCCACCACCGCCAAGCATATGGATATCCACCCCATCGCGCCGGAGAAGCGCGCCGCCGTACTGAACGAACTGGACCGGATCGAGCGCGATCACGACGTTCGCATCCTCATGGCCTGCGAGTCGGGCAGTCGCGGCTGGGGATTCTCGTCGCCGGACAGTGACTACGATGCACGCTTCATCTACGTGCACCGCCAGCCGTGGTACCTCACCGTCAATGAGGTCACCGGCCCAGGGCAGGCCCAGCGCGATGTGATCGAGCTACCGATCGACGACGAGCTCGATGTCAGCGGTTGGGACCTGCGCAAGGCCCTGCGGCTGGTGTCCAAGTCGAACCCGACCCTGTCCGAGTGGCTGCGTTCGCCCATCGTGTATCGGCAGGATGATGGGGCGGTGGCGTCGTTGCTGGAAGCCGTGAACAGCTTTCACTCGCCCTTGGGAAGCTGGTGGCACTACTTCAACATGGCCAGCAGCAACTTCCGCGGCTACCTGCGCGGTGAACGCGTGCGGACCAAGAAGTACCTGTACGTACTGAGGCCACTTCTGGCGTGTCGCTGGATCGAATGCGAGCCCGGCCCACCACCAATGGCATTCGAGCTACTGCTCGATCGGTTGCAGCCGAAAGGCGAGCTGCGCGAGGCCATAGACCAGTTGCTGGTGGTCAAGCGGGCCAGTGCCGAGGTGACCGATGGTCCGCGCGTAGCGGCAATCAGCGAGTACATCGAGGCCGAACTGGCGGCAATGACCGCCCGCGCGCCGACGCTGCCGGTCGGAACTGGTGACGCGGCGGCGCTGGACCAGTTGTTCCGTCGGATGCTGGCGGAACACGCACCTCGCTGACTCCGCCAGCCACGCAGGGCGTGGCTCTACGCCGGTGGCAGACATGGCGAACCTTCCGTAGAGCCAGCCACGCAGGGCGTGGCTCTACACGCGGAAGCATCTCGCACACCGTAGAGCCACGCCCTGCGTGGCTGCGGGGCGCATCCGCAGGTCCGGGGACGCCCCGGCGGTATCATTCCCACCTGCCTTACGGAGCTCCCCCATGTCCCCTCTTCGTCCCTTCCTCGACACCTTCCCCGTCGTCGGCGAACGCGCCTACATCGATCCCGCCTGCACGATCATCGGTGACGTGGTGCTGGGCGAAGACGTCTCCGTGTGGCCCGGCACGGTGATCCGTGGCGACGTCAACCACGTGCGCATCGGCGCGCGCAGCAACATCCAGGACGGCACCATCATCCATGTCAGCCACCACAGCCCGTACAACAAGGGCGGCTACCCGACCCTGATCGGCGAAGGCGTCACGGTCGGCCACGGCACCATCATCCACGCCTGCACCATCGGCGATTACAGCCTGATCGGCATGGGCGCCTGCATCCTGGACGGTGCCACGGTCAGCCGGCACAGCTTCATCGGTGCCGGCGCGGTGGTCGGGCCCGGCAAAGTGGTGGGCGAAGGCGAACTGTGGGTGGGTAACCCGGCGCGGCCGGCGCGCACCCTCAGCGAGCAGGAGATCGAGTCGCTGCACTACTCGGCCGACCATTACGTACGGTTGAAAGACAAGTATCTGGGGATGTGACGCCTCGCAGCCATGCACGGCGTGGCTCTACCCGTTGTCCTCTGCACACGGTAAAGTCGGTGTCCGACCCAGGAAGCAGTCGAGAACCGCATGCCGTTGGCAGCCGACCGGAGGGGATTCCGGCGACCCACCTCCCGCGTGCGCGCATGAGCGCGCCGATGCTGGATACCTACCGTGAAGTGATCACGCCCGAAGGCGTGCCGCTGCACCTGCCGGCCGCCGGCCCGGTGCCGCGTGCGCTGGCCTGGGGGATCGACTTCGTCATCCGCGCGGCCGCGATGATGCTGCTGAGCATTCCGCTGGCCGTCCTCGGTGAGTTCGGCCAGGGTCTCTACCTGGCCCTGATGTTCCTGCTGATGTGGGCCTACACCATCGTGCAGGAAGCCTGCTGGGGCCGCACCCTGGGCAAGCGCGCGCTGCACCTGCGCGTGGTCGCCCAGGACGGTGCGCCGATCGGCTGGATGGCCGCCATCACCCGCAACCTGCTGCGCACCGTGGACATGCTGCCGTTCGGCTATGCGCTGGGCCTGCTGTCGAGCCTGTTCGACCCGCACGGCCGCCGGCTCGGCGACCTCGTCGCCGGCACCGTCGTGGTCCACGACAGTACCCAGCCGCTGTCGGCCAGCGTGGCCATCGACACGGTGCTGGCACCGCCGCAGCCGTTGCTGCCGGCCGAGCAGGCCGCAGTGGTCGCCTTCGCCGAGCGCGCGCCACGGCTGTCCGGTCCCCGCCAGCAGGAACTGGCTGCGGTGGCCGAGCCGATCAGTGGCGGGCACGGTCAGGTGGGCGTACTGCGTCTGTATGCGATGGCCAACTGGCTGCTGGGGCGTCGATGAGGCAGGAACAGTTCGTCGCCCGTTATCAGTCCGAATGGCAGGCCCTGGAGCGCTGGCTGAGCCTGCGTGGCGACAGTGCGCGGCGCGCGCGGCGCACGCCCGATGCGTCGTCGCTGAACGACGAAGACATTCCGCAGCACTACCGGCGGCTGTGCCAGCAGCTGGCATTGGCGCGCAAGCGTGGCTACAGCCCGCAGCTGGTGGCGCGCCTGCAGCAGCTGATGCAGCAGGGCCATGGCCTGCTCTACCGCACCCCGGCGCCGCGCTGGCGGCGCGCCGCGGAGTTCCTGTTCGCCGATTTCCCGCAACTGGTCCGCAGCCAGGCGCGCAGCATGTGGGTGGCCACCGCGTTGTTCATGCTGCCGCTGGTGGGCAGCTTCGCGCTGATCCAGTGGCACCCCGACATTGTCCACATGCTGATGGACAACAAGGACATCGCGGCGATGGAGCGCATGTACGACCCGGCCTCGCCGCACCTGGGCCGCGACAGCGGCACGGACTGGATGATGTTCGGCCACTACATCATGAACAACATCAGCATCGGCCTGCGCACCTTCGCCAGCGGGCTGCTTGCCGGCGTCGGCACGGTGCTGGTGCTGCTGTTCAACGGGCTCACCATCGGCGCGGTGGCCGGGCACCTGCAGCACATCGGCCACGGCGATCCCTTCTGGCGGTTCGTGGTGGGCCACGGCGCGTTCGAGCTGACCGCGATCGTGATCGCCGGTGGCGCGGGCCTGCAGCTGGGCATGAAGCTGCTGGCACCCGGCCGGCGCAGACGCGTGGATGCGCTGGTCGAAGGCGGCGTGATCGGGGCAAAGCTGTGCCTGGGCGTGGCGGCAATGCTGCTGGTGGCTGCCTTCATCGAAGCATTCTGGTCGTCCATTGCCGAGGTCCCGGGATGGGGCAAGTACAGCGTGGCCGCCGTGCTGTGGACCCTGGTCTTCGTGTGGCTGTGGCGTGGCGGACGTGGAGACGGCCGTGCGCATTGACCAGCTCAACGTGAACCTGCGCGCCCGGTCGGAATGGGAGGCGATGGAGCTGGGCACCGCACTGGTGCGCCGCCACGCACGCGCGATCTGGCTGCCGCTGGTGTGCATCTCGCTGCCCCTGTTCGCGGTGATCAACGCGGTGGCGTGGTGGGCCGATGCATTCGGCTGGGCATGGCTCGCGGTGTGGTGGCTCAAGCCGCTGTCGGACCGGACCGCGCTGTACGTGATCTCGCGCGGGGTGTTCGGCGACGAGCCGCGTCCCCTGCAGACGCTGCGTGCGCAGGGCCGGTGGGGTTGGACCGGCTTCTGGGGCTACCTGGGTTGGCGTCGCTTCAGCCCGTTCCGCTCACTGCTGCTGCCGGTCAACCTGCTGGAGGGTAGTGATGCCCAGCAACGCAGCGTGCGCCGCCGCGCCGTGCTTGGCGGTGCATTCGGGCACGCACTGCTGCTGACGGTCACGTGCATGGCTTTCGAGGTGGTCATCGTCACCGGCTGCATCGCGGCGATCTTCCTGTTCGTGCCGTTCGAGCTGCTTTCCGACTCCTGGCGCACGGCATGGGAGATGGTCAGCGAGAACATGCCGCTGTGGGCGCAGCTGGGGGTAAACCTCTGCTTCTGGTTGGCCGCTACATTGATCGGTCCCTTCTATGCAGGCGCCGGCTTCGCGCTGTACCTCAACCGCCGCACCGAGATGGAAGCGTGGGACGTGGAGATCGCGTTCCGCCGGCTGCGCGAACGCCTGCAGCAGGCCGCACCGTTGCTGGTGCTTGCGCTGGTGCTGTGCTGGCCGATGGGCGCGCTGCAGGCCGCCGAACCGGGGGTCGCGCCCAGCTGCAGCGCTCCGTCGGGTGTGTCCGGCGAGGATGGCGAGTCGTATGACGACGAGGACGAAGACGAGGACGGGGACCAACCCGAGGTACCCGCGGACGACCCGTCCAACACGCCGGCGGTGATCTTCGGCGGCGCACCCGATACCGCCGGTTTCCGCCAGGCGGTCCAGCGCGCCTACGAAGATCCGTTGGTGAGCCCCAGCCGCGAGGTCAGCCGCTGGGAGCGCACGCTGACCGACGCGGAGAAGGACGCCGAAAAGAAAGAACGGAAGCTGGACAAGGACGGCAAGGGCCGCAAGGGCCCACGCCTGCCGGCGCAGATTGCCGAATGGATCCTGTGGGGCTTCGTCGGGCTGCTGGTGCTGCTGCTGATCGCCACCGCGCCGCGCTGGCTGCGGTGGCTGCGCGGCACCGGCGTGCGTCGCCGGAGCGCCGCAGACCCGGTGGTCGAGGAGACGGTGGAGCTTCCCGAGGTCATCCCGCCGGATCCCGCCGCGCGTGCGCGCGACCTGTGGCAGCAGGGCCGCCCGCGCCAGGCGCTGGCCCTGTTGTACCGCGCCAGCGTGGAATCGATGAGCGAGCGCGCCGAGGTGGTGCTGCCGCCGGGTGCCACCGAGGCACAGTGCCTGCGCGCGTCGCGGCGCATGCCCCTGGAAGCCGACCGCACCCTGTTCGCGGAGATCGTCCGCATGTGGCAGTACGCCGCGTATGCGGGGCGCCTGCCGGAATACGAGGCATTCGACAGCTTGGCGAGCACGCTGCAGAGCCAGTTCCGGTGGCGCGCATGAGTGCCCGTCTACGCTGGCTGGTGGTGTTGGCGGTGCTGGTGACGCTGGGCGTGCCGCTGGCGATCCTGTTCCTGCGCAGCCATGAGCGCGTGACCCATACCGAGCACCTGCCACCGCAGGGCGAGGCCAGCTACAACCCGCTGTATGTACTGGGGCAGGCGTTGCGCGCCGATGGCATCACCGCGCATTCCAGTCCCCGTCTCGATCTGCAGCGCATGCCGCTTCAGCCGGGTGACACCGTGGTGCTGCTGCAGGACAACGCCGATGTTCCCCCGCCCATCGCGCAGTCGCTGCTGCAGTGGGTGGAACGCGGCGGTCATCTGCTGCTGCGCACGCCGCCGCTGGCCGGGGACGACGACGCTGTGCAAGGACCGCTGCTGGATGCACTCGGCGTGGACACCGAGTACTACGACAGCGCATGCAAACCGTTCCACATTGCGGATGACCCGGGTCACTCCGAGTTCTGCAGCGGTCGCCGCTTCGGCGTGGATGCGCCCGACGGCATCCGCGTGGAGCGCGAATGGGGCGATGACGAGGGCCTGGTCTTCGCACGCCTGCGCAAGGGCGCCGGCACGGTGGACGTGCTGTCGGACATGGAGTTCCTCAAGGGCACGCCGCGACCGTTCGACGCCGACGATGCCAAGGACAGCCTGACCGATGGCCTGCATGACACCGCCCACCGCGACCTGACCCGCTACGTGCTGGAACCGAACTATGCCAAGGGCACGATGTGGCTGATCTACGGCTCGCGGCCGCCGACGCTGTGGTCGCGCATCTTCTACCAGGGCTGGCCGGTCTGGGTGCCGCTGCTGCTCGCCCTGCTGGGCTGGCTGTGGCAGCGCGCGCAGCGCTTCGGCAGCCCCTTGCCCGCGCCGGCCAGCGAGCGTCGTTCGCTGCTGGAACACGTGCGTGCCAGCGGCGAACACCTGCTGCGCTACGGCAAGGCACCGCTGCTGTACGACGCCGTGCGCCGCGCCTTCCTGGCGCGCCTGCGGCGGCGTGCGCCGACCGCCGCTGCCTTGACCGGCGAGGCCCAGGTGCACGCCATCGCCACCCTGCTGCAGTGGCCGCATTCCCGCGTCCAGACCGCCCTGCAGGCGCCGGCATCCCAGGATGTCGCCGGCCTGCGTGACCGCATCCGCCTGCTGATCCAGATGAGAAACCTGCTATGACCGAGCCGACCGTTCCGCCGCCGCTGTCCCCTCCCGCGCTGACCGGCCAGAGCCTGGTTGAACGCGTCGATGCCGTTCGCGACGCCGTGGGCCGCGCCTTCATCGGCCAGCCCGAGGTGCTCGACCAGATCCTGATCGCACTGCTGGCCGGTGGCCACGTGCTGATCGAAGGCGTGCCCGGGCTGGGCAAGACGCTGCTGGTGCGCGCCCTGGCGCAGGCACTCGAACTGGACTACGGCCGCGTACAGTTCACGCCGGACCTGATGCCCAGCGACGTCAGCGGCCACGCCGTGTACGACCCGAAGTCGGAGAGCTTCAAGATCCGCCGCGGCCCGGTATTCACCAACCTGTTGCTGGCCGACGAGATCAACCGGGCGCCGGCCAAGACCCAGTCGGCGCTGCTGGAAGTGATGCAGGAAGGCCAGGTCACCATCGAAGGCAAGTCGTTTGCGTTGACCCCGCCGTTCCTGGCCCTGGCCACGCAGAACCCGGTGGAACAGGAAGGCACCTACCCGCTGCCGGAAGCGCAGCTGGATCGTTTCCTGCTCAAGGTGATCATCGATTACCCGGCGCTGGAAGACGAGAAGCGCATGGTCGATGCGATCACCACCGGGCGCAGCGCGGCCGACTTCGACCTGTCGCAGGTGCCGCGCGTACTCAACGCCGCCGAGGTGATTGCCCTGCAGCAGGCCACGGCGGCCATCACCGTGGACCCGGAAGTGGTGGACTATGCGGTACGCATCGTCGCGGCGACCCGCAGCTTCCCCGGCATCGCGCTGGGCGCCGGCCCGCGCGGCAGCATCGCGCTGGTACGTGCGGCACGCGCACAGGCCGTGCTGGCCGGGCGTGACTTCGTGACCCCCGATGACGTGCGCGAGATCGCCCGCCCGGCGCTGCGTCACCGCATCGCGCTGGCCCCGGAGCTGCAGATCGAAGGGCAGTCGGCCGACGATGCACTGACCGCCCTGCTGGCCAAGGTGGAAGCGCCGCGCAAATGAGGCCAGGGCCGCTGCTGCTGGTGCTGCTGGTCGGCTGGGCGCTGCTCGGGCTGCCGGTGGCGTTCGGCCTGCTGCCCGGCTGGGCCTGGCAGGCCACGGGTGCCGGGGTCGTGCTGCTGGCGCTGATCGACCTGCTGCGGCTGCGTGCCCAGCCTTCGCCGACGGTGCAGCGCGAATTGCCCGAGGCGTTGGCCCTGAATGTCGAGCGACGCACCACCCTGCGCATCGAGTCCAGCCGCCGCCAGCGCGTGGACGTGTTCGACCTGGTGCCCGGGGAGTGGTCGCTGCAGGGACTGCCGCGCACGCTGACGCTGAAGCCGCTGGTGGCCAGCAGTTTCGACTACACGCTCACACCAACCGCGCGCGGCCGCTTCGTGTTCGACGGCGTGCACCTGCGCCTGCACGCGCCGTGGCGGATGTGGCGGCAGCGACGCCTGCTGCCGCCGGCGCTGACCGTGCGCGTGTACCCCAACTTCGCGCCGCTGACCCGGTTTGCGCTGTTCAGTGCCGAACAGGCATCACGCCTGGTCGGTGCGCACCTCAAGCGCCGCCGGGGTGAAGGCACCGATTTCCACCAGATGCGCGAGTACCGCATCGGCGACAGCCTGCGCCAGATCGACTGGAAGGCCACCTCGCGCGCGCGCAAGCTGATTTCGCGCGAGTACCAGGACGAGAAGAACCAGCAGCTGGTGCTGATGATCGACACCGGCCGTCGCATGATGGCCAGCGAAGGCGGCCTGTCGCACTTCGACCACGTGCTCAATGCCGCGCTGGTGGTGTCCTACCTGGCCCTGCGCCAGGGCGACGGCGTGGGCCTGTTCGCCAGCGGCGGCGACAGCCGCTGGGTGGCGCCACAGCGTGGCATGGGCGCGATCGACGCGCTGTTGCGCGCCAGCTACGACCTGCAGGCCCAGCCGGTCGCCACCGACTACCTGGCGGCCGCCACCGAACTGAGCCTGCGCCAGCGCCGGCGTTCGCTGGTGATGCTGGTCACCAATGTGCGCGATGAGGACATCGAGGACCTGCTGGTGGCGGTGCGCCTGCTGCAGCGCCAGCATCTGGTGTGCGTGGCCAGCCTGCGCGAACGCGAGCTGGATGCCGCGCTCGGACAGGAGGTGGAGACCCTGCAGGACGCGGCGCAGGCGGGCGCGATCGCGCGCTACCTGCAGCAGCGCAACGACGCGCATGAAGCGCTGCGCAGCCACCGGGTGATGGTGCTGGATGTCACCGCCGATGCACTGCCGGGTGCGCTGGTGGAGCGGTACCTGGCGGTGAAGCGCGATGGCTTGCTGTAGGGCGTCTCTTTCCGTTTTCCATGGTCGATCAGAACAATCAACCGGTGGGTGACTGCGTCGGTGAACGGGCACACAGTGCAGCGCATCTTCTTCCTCCAGGATGAAGCACCGTCCCTGCTGTGGAGATTGTCATGCGTCGCCTGTTCCTTCCGCTGTTCCTGCTGCTCGGCGGCATTCACACCGCCTCAGGCCATGAGGTCGAAACCGAGGTCCTCGCGCAGGCCGATCGTGCCTGGGATGGATCGGCGTGGTGGGCGTACCCGCATGCCACCCCGCTGGTCAGCCTGCTGCGCCTGCGCATCCCGGCGGAGACCCTGCTGGACTGGCACACGCATCCCATGGTGAACATGGCCTATGTCGAGCGCGGCAGCATTACGGTGGAACGCCGCGACACGGGCCAGGAACGCATGTTCAGGGAAGGCGACGTGATCGCCGAGCTTGTTGACGTTGCGCACCGCGGCCGTACCGGTCCGGAAGAGGTGGCGTTGCTGGTGTTCTACGCCGGTGCAGACGGGATGCCGCTGTCGGTTCCGTCCCGCACCCAGCCGTGAGCCGAGGGCCGTCGGTAGAGCGGACCGGTAGAGCGGACTGTTAGTCCGCTGCTCTACACCACGGCATCGCGACCCTCGCCACCCCGTCAACGGCAGCGGACTAACAGTCCGCTCTACCCCGTCGATCCTCCCGGTCTGGAGGGTCAGACGAAGATGCGTGTCGGTGCCGCGTCGATGATCGCGTGCGGCACGAAGCGGGCGCTGTCGCGGGTGATGCGGCTGTTGTCTTCGCGGATACCCATGCCGCAGGCGTGGTCACCGACCACCCAGCTGCCGATGAGCGGGTAGCCGCCGTCGAACGCGGTCAGCGGGTGCGCGGCCTGGCGGATGGCGGGGCCGGTGTACGGGCCTTCGCTTTCCTGCCAGCTGCCATCGGCCAGGTGCATGGCCACGTTGGCGCCTTCGCGTGAGAACAGCGGTTTGCGCACCCAGCCGGCCGGCAGCGCGCTGCCGTCGTCGAACTCGGCCGCAAGCAGGTTGGGATGGCCGCGATGGCGCTGCCACAGCAGCGGCAGCACGCCCTTGTTGCTGAGGATCGCCTTCCACGCCGGCTCCAGCAGCTGCACGCCCGAGCTGGGCAGCGCCTGGCCGAACGATTCGGTCATCAGGTCTTCCAGCGGGTACAGCTTGAACAGGCTGCCGATCACCGTGTCGTCCAGGGCGGTGAAGCGCCCGTCTTCAGACAGGCCGATGTCCTCGATGGCGATGGCCTCGCCGCGCAACCCGGCCTGGGCCGCGCAGTCGCGCAGGTAGGCCACGGTGCCCTGGTCTTCTTCGGAACTGCCCACCGCACTGAAGTACAACGGCGGCGGCAACTGCGCAGACAGCTGCGTAAAACGCTCGACCAGCGCCTCATGGATCGCGTTGAACTGGTCGGCGTGGGCCGGCAGGCGATTCTGGTTGCGCTGGTCTTCCAGCCATTGCCACTGGAAGAACGAGGCCTCGAACAGCGAGGTGGGCGTGTCGTAATTGAGCTCGTAAAGCTTGGCCGGGCCTGTACCGTCATAGGCAAAGTCCAACCGCCCGTACAGGTGCGGCTCGCGCCGGCGCCAGCTGTCGGCGATCCAGTCGCGGAACTGGGCCGGGATGGCCAGCTGGTCCATCAGCTGTTGGCTGCCCACCACTTCGTCGACCAGGTCCATGGCCATGGCGTGCAGCTCGGCGCTGGGGTCTTCGATGTCCTGTTCGATCTGGCGCAGGGTGAACGCGTAATACGCGGTTTCGTCCCAGTACGGCAGGCCGTCGATGGTGTGGAAGCGGAAGCCGGATTCCTCGGCCCGAGCGCGCCATTGGCTGCGCTCGGCGATACGCACGCGCTGCATCGGATCAGCCGCCGTAGCTGCTGCGGCTGCTGCTGGTGTTGCCAAAACCGCCACGGCTGGCCGTCACGGCGCGGTTCGGGGTGCTGGTCACCGCGGCCAGGCCCGCTTTCCCGGCGCCGATGCCGCTGGCCGTATTCAGCCCACCGCTGCCACCGGGGGCCGGGCGCGCCCAGCCCTTGGCCTTGTCCTGGTAGGCCGGGCTTGCAGCCGGGGCCTGCGCCAGGCCGGCGCCACGGTTGCTGAGCATCTGCGACATGAAGAAGCCCATCATCATCGGGCCGATGAACGAATGGCCGGTCGAGGTCTTCTGTTCCACGCACTGCTCGGCGTTGTACTCGGCTTCGCATTCGGCACGCGAGGCGTACTTGGGGGCGGCGTCGGCGGACTGCTTCTGCGCTTCGGCAAAGGCGGTACGGCAGCTGGACGGGTTGCCCGTCGCTTCGGTACACGCCTGCACCGAGGTGTACAGCCCTTCCTGCACCTGCACCGCCTCATCCTTCTGGCAGGCAGTGAACAGCAGCGGCGCAGCGCTCATCAGCAGCAGTGCGGTAGTCCTGGAACGTTTCATGGCGTCGTGCCCCCTTTGTACAGTTATCCCCTCAATCATGCCTGATCCCCGCCAACAACCAAAACCGGCAAAGTCGAAAAGATGAACGGCGTTTCAGGATCCGCCGTCTGGATCGTTGCAAACGCAACCGGAATTTTTCGGCAGAATCGAGTGGCAACGCGCCCCCACGGCCCGCCAGATCCTGCCAGCCCCATGCCTGAATACCGCTCCCGCACCTCCACCGCCGGCCGCAACATGGCCGGCGCACGCGCCTTGTGGCGCGCCACCGGCATGACCGATGCCGACTTCCACAAGCCGATCATCGCCATCGCCAACTCGTTCACCCAGTTCGTGCCCGGCCACGTGCACCTCAAGGATCTTGGCCAGCTGGTGGCGCGCGAGATTGAACAGGTCGGCGGCGTGGCCAAGGAGTTCAACACCATCGCCGTGGACGACGGCATCGCGATGGGCCACGACGGCATGCTGTATTCGCTGCCCAGCCGCGAGATCATCGCCGACTCGGTGGAGTACATGGTCAACGCACACTGCGCCGACGCGCTGGTGTGCATCTCCAATTGCGACAAGATCACTCCCGGCATGCTGATGGCCGCGCTGCGCCTGAACATCCCGGTGGTGTTCGTGTCCGGCGGGCCGATGGAAGCGGGCAAGACCCGCCTGTCCGAACACAAGCTGGACCTGGTGGATGCGATGGTGATCGCCGCCGATGCCAGCGCAAGCGACGAAAAGGTCGCCGAGTACGAGCGCAGCGCCTGCCCGACGTGCGGGTCGTGTTCGGGCATGTTCACCGCCAACTCGATGAACTGCCTCACCGAGGCGTTGGGGCTGTCGCTGCCGGGCAACGGTTCGACCCTGGCCACCCACGCCGACCGCGAGCAGCTGTTCCGCCGCGCCGGCCGCCTCATCGTCGAACTGTGCCACCGCTGGTATGGCGGCGAGGATGCCAATGCGCTGCCGCGCACCATCGCCAGCGTGGCCGCATTCGAAAATGCGATGACCCTGGACATCGCCATGGGCGGCTCGACCAACACCATCCTGCACCTGCTGGCGGCGGCGCAGGAAGCGGAGGTGGACTTCGACCTGCATGCCATCGACGCACTGTCGCGGCGCGTGCCGCAGCTGTGCAAGGTGGCGCCGAACACGCCGAAGTACCACATGGAAGACGTGCACCGCGCCGGTGGCGTGTTCGCCATCCTGGGTTCGCTGGCGCGCGGCGGCCTGCTGCACACCGACGTGCCGACCGTGCACAGCCGCACCCTCGCCGACGCGATTGCGCGCTGGGATGTGGCGGTGACCGACGACGCGGGCGTGCATGAGTTCTTCAGCGCCGGCCCGGCCGGCATTCCCACCCAGGTGGCTTTCAGCCAGGCCACGCGCTGGCCTTCGCTGGACCTGGACCGCGCCGAGGGCTGCATCCGCGACGTGGCCAATGCCTACTCGGCCGAAGGCGGGCTGGCGGTGCTGCGCGGCAACCTGGCCGAGGACGG
Organism: Stenotrophomonas sp. KH_036_B; assembly: GCF_057839485.1. Classification (NCBI taxonomy): domain Bacteria; kingdom Pseudomonadati; phylum Pseudomonadota; class Gammaproteobacteria; order Lysobacterales; family Lysobacteraceae; genus Stenotrophomonas; species Stenotrophomonas sp. KH_036_B. The sequence goes on from NZ_CM174491.1 coordinate 4,198,357, forward strand.
CTGCGTGGTGAAGACCGCGGGCGTGGATGAATCCATCCACGTCTTCGAGGGCCGCGCACGCGTGTTTGAAAGCCAGGATGCCGCGGTGCAGGGCATCCTCGCCGATGAAGTGGTGGCCGGCGACGTGGTGGTCATCCGCTATGAGGGTCCGCGCGGCGGGCCAGGCATGCAGGAAATGCTGTACCCCACCAGTTACCTGAAATCCAAGGGGCTGGGCAAGCAGTGTGCGTTGCTGACCGATGGGCGTTTCTCCGGTGGTACGTCGGGGCTGTCGATCGGTCACGCCTCGCCCGAGGCCGCTGCCGGCGGGGCGATCGGGCTGGTGCGCGATGGCGACCCCATCCGCATCGACATTCCGGCCCGGCGGATTGATCTGCTGCTGGATGAGGCCACGCTGGCGGCGCGGCGCGTGGAGCAGGATGCGCTGGGGTGGACGCCGCGCGAGGTGCGCCCGCGCAAGGTCACCGGGGCGCTGAAGGCCTATGCGCTGCTGGCGACCAGTGCGGACAAGGGGGCGGTGCGGGATCTGAGCAAGCTTTAGGACCGCGCGGATGCCGCTGGACAGCCGGGCAGAGCCCGGCTCTACTGGGGAACCGTTGATGCGCAGCCACGCAGGGCGTGGCTCTACCGCCCATGAAGCCACCCCCTCCATTGCCGATCGGTGCGCCCGTACGGGTACCTCGACAGCCGCTGATCGACGCCCTGCGCGGGTTCGCGCTGCTGGGCGTGTTCCTGGTCAACCTGCGCTTCTATTCGCTCGATGCCCTGCTCGACGATGCCACGCAACAGGCGCTGCCCAGCGCGGGCCTGGACCAGGTGCTGCGCACCGGTATGGGCTGGCTGGTCGACATGAAGGCGGTGACCATCTTCTCGCTGCTGTTCGGGCTGGGTTTCGCGATGCAGATGGAGGCGCGCCCCGGGCTGGGGCCGCATCTGCGCCGGATGGCGGCGCTGGCGCTGATCGGGCTGCTGCATGCCAGCGTGCTGTGGTGGGGCGACATCCTGCTGACCTATGCCGTGGTGGGGTTGCTGCTGCCGCTGTTCCGGCACCTGGGCAACCGCGCGCTGGTGGTGGCCGGGCTGGTCTGCGCGCTGTTCCTGCCGCCGCTGCTGTCGCCGTGGATGCGCGAGTGGGTGATGACGCTGGCGCCGCGCGCGCAGATGTATGCCCACGCACTGGATGCCTTGTCCAACGGAACGCTGTGGCAGGCGTGGTGGCAGAACCTGGTGCTTGGCGGCTGGGTGCGGTTGACCAACTGGGCCTTGCTGTTTTTCGTGTTGGGCCGCTTCCTGCTGGGTTACTGGGCCGGTCGCCGGGGCCTGTTGCAGTACCCCGAACGGCACCTGCGGCTGCTGCGCTCGCTGTGCGTGGGCGGCGCGATCGTGGCCGCCGCGTTCCTGTGCGTGGAGACCTGGGCACCGGCGCTGAAGGCCCAGTGGCCGGTGCTGCGCGCGGGCGTGCCCGGCTACCTGCTGCGGGTGAGCTACCGTGTGGCGCCGTTGGCGCTGGGCATCGCCATCGCCTGCGGGTTCGCGCTGCTGTACCTGCGCCCATGGGCCGAGCGTGGGTTGCGCGTGCTGGTGCCGGCCGGGCGCATGACGTTGAGCAACTACCTGCTGCAGAGCCTGGTCTGCGTGCCGCTGTTCGCCGGGTTCGGGCTGGGCATCGGGTATTCCCACGGTCTGTGGCCGATGCTGCTGGTGGCGGCCATCGTGTTTCCGCTGCAGCTCTGGTTGAGTGCGTGGTGGCTGCGGCGGTTCTACTTCGGCCCGGCGGAGTGGCTGTGGCGCAGCCTCAGCGAGTGGCAGCGGTTGCCGATGCGGCGGCCGGCAACGGCAGCCACGCAGGGCGTGGCTCTACCGTAGATCCAGCGCACCGATGACGCGTAGAGCCACGCCCTGCGTGGCGGTAGTACCCGTGCCAGGTCGGCACCGCGCGGACACGCACGGCGTGTCCCTACGTCAGCGGCAATGATGCACCGCGTAGAGCCACGCCCTGCGTGGCTGCGACGTACCGATCAGCCAATCACGCGCTTGAACGGCGGCAGCGCGTCGATGATGCGCTTGCCGTAGCGGCGGCTGATCAGGCGTGAATCGAGGATGATCACGCGGCCGGTGTCGGTGGAGGTGCGGATCAGGCGGCCGGCAAACTGGGTCAGGGTGCGCAGCGCATGCGGGACGGCGATCAGGTTGAACGCGTTCAATCCGCGGCTCTCGAACCATTCGCTGAGCGTGGAGGTCTGCGGGTCGGTCGGCACCGCGAACGGCACCTGGGTGATCACCACCGTGGTGCACGCCTCACCGGGCAGGTCCAGGCCCTCGCCGAACGAGTTCAGGCCGAACAATACCGACCCCTCGCCCGCCGAGGTGCGCCGCAGGTGTTCGTCGATCATCTTCTGCTTGGCCGTTTCGCCCTGCACCAGCACCTGTTTGCGCTGCGCGGCCGGCATCAGCTCGGCTACCTTCTCCATCTTCCAGCGCGAGGTGAACAGCACGATGCTGCCCTTGCTCCAGTCCAGTTCCTTGACCAGGTACTTGGCCACCTCCTTGGGATGACGATCGCGGTCGTCCGGGGTGACCGGGAAGTTGGGCACGATCAGCTCGGCCTGGTTGGGCAGGTCGAACGGCGAGGCCAGCGAGACCATCTCGGCCTCGGCGGGAATGCCGTTGTCGATCGCCAGCGCCTGGAAATCGCCGCCACCGGTGAGCGTGGCCGAGGTCATCACCACCGAATCCACTTCATCCCAGAGCAGCTTGCGCAGCACGTTGGCCGCCGACACCGGCGAGCCGTGCAGGATCAGGTCGCCGTCGCGCGAGAGGGTCACCCAGCGCGCGAACGGCGGCTGGCCCTCCTTGTCCTCGCGGCGCCAGGCCGTCCACAGGCTGTGCTGCTGCTCGATCATTTCCAGCGCCATGCCCAGCGTGCGCTGCAGGCGTTCGCGCGCGGCGTCCTCAGGCTTGCCCTTGGCCACCTGCGACTGCGCGGCGTGGGCCCAGTTGAACAGCGCGCGGGTGTCGTCGGCGAGTGCCTCGATGTCGGCCATCCAGATGTCCGGCAGCCGGCCGTTCGGCGCGCGCCACATCGGCTCCTGCGCGGTCGGGTCGGGCTGCCAGCTGCGGTCGATCACGTCGCGGAAGACACGCAGCTGCTTGCTCACGCGCGCCGCCACGTCGATGGCCTCGTTCGGCAACAGATTGCCCAGCTTGTCCTTGTCCACGGCGCGGTACGCGGCGGCGATCAGGATCTGCAGGCGGCCGGTGCGCTTGGCCATCTCGTCCAGCGCCAGGCTGGCCGCGCCCTGGTCGATGGCCACGTTGCCGATGTGATGACCTTCGTCGAGCACCAGCAGCATGTCCGACGGTGGGGCGATCAACGGCTGGCCGTTGTCGCTCTCGCCAATGGACAGCGCCGACAGCAGCAGCGCGTGGTTGGTCACCACGATCTGCGCATCGCGCACGTTGTTGCGGGCGCGCAGCACCGCGCATTGTGCCGAGTACGCGCACTTGCGGCCTGCGCATCCCGAGGCCGGGGTGGTGATGCGCGAGCGCAGCGAGGCGCTGATGGTGTCCGGTGCGTTGTCCAGGTCGCCGTTCCAGCGGCCTTCGACGAAGTCCTTGCTCAGCTTCTGGGCCAGGTCCATCTCGATCGGTGCCAGTGGCCGGTCGAACAGCGGCTGCTCGTCTTCGAACATGCCTTCCTGCGCGCCGTCGCCATGCGCTTCGGCGGCGTTGCGCGTGCACAGGTAGCGGGTGCGGCCCTTGGCCAGCGCCACCGTGGCCTCCAGGCCGGTGGCCTTGAGGAAGTTGGGAATGTCGCGTTCGACCAGCTGCGACTGCAGCGCCACGGTACCGGTGCTGATCACCAGCTTTTTCTTCGTGGCCAAGGCAATCGGCACGCCGGCGGTGAGATAGCCCAGCGACTTGCCCACGCCGGTGGGGGCCTCGACCACGCCCACGCCGCCGCTCTGGGACAACGCACGCGAGACCACGCCGATCATCTGGCTCTGCGAACGCCGCGTGCTGAAGCCGGGGGTATTGGCCTGCAGCTTGGCGTAGGCATCGCGGATGACGGCCTTGAGCTCGTCGTTCAGCGCGCGCGGGGCTTCAACTTTTTCGGTCACGCCGGGGAGGTCCTGCCTGGATCAGGCGGGTATTTTCTCATGCCCGGGGGCCGAGGCCGGCGCGGATTTCCGCGCCGGTTCAGATCCGTGACCGGCTCGACCTGTCAGACCGGCGGCAGCGCACGGTCGCGCAGGGACCGGGTCAACGCCCAGACCACCAGCACCAGGGCCAGCGCCTCCACCAGGTTGAGCGCGAAGTGGATCCAGCCCATCAGCCTGCTGATACCGGTAAGGGACTCATACGCGCCCTGCGCCACCATCACCTGCGGCACCAGGTTCGCGAACAGGCCGAGCAGGGTCGTGGCGGCCATCAGGCTCAGTCCCAGCACGGCCACGCTGCGCACCTGGCTGCGCGGGGTGCCGAGCACCCAGACGAACGAGACCGACACCGCGATCAGGATCGGCAGGCGAAACGCCGCCGAGGTAAGCACCGAGATCAGCAGGGCGGCGGGGTCGTTCATTCCTCACCCGCCAGCGGATGGCGCACGCGCAGTTCGGCGTACACCGGATCGGTTTCCGGGCGGACTTCGTGCCACTGCTGGAAACTGGTGGCGGCCTGTTCGACCAGCATGCCCAGACCGTCCACCGTGTTGCGACACGACGCCGACCGCGCCCAGGCCAGGAAGGCGAAGGAGGCTTCGCCATAGTTCAGGTCCACGGCCGTGGTCAGGCTGTTGACCAGCGACAACGGCAGCTTGAACTCTTCGGCGCGATCCCGGCCGGCCGAGGTGGCGTTGACGATCAGTTCGAAGTCGCCCAGTTCGTGCAGGGTGTCCCAGTAGCGGGTGTGTGCACGGCCGGGTTCACCGATGGCGTCGACCAGCGCGTCGGCGCGCTCGGGCGTGCGGTTGACCACCACCAGTTCGCGGATGCCGGCATCCAGCAGCGCCGGGGCGACGCTGCGCGCCGAGCCGCCCGCGCCGAGCAGCAGCACGCGCCGGCCACGCAGGTCCATGCCGTGCCGGTCGGTCAGGTCGCGCACCAGGCCGACCCCGTCGGTGGTATCGCCGTGCCAGTAGCCGTCCTTGCGCAGCAGCGTATTGACCGAGCCGGCCAGTTTGGCGCGCGAAGTGAACGTCCTGCACAGACCGAAGGCGATTTCCTTGAGCGGAGCGGTGACATTGGCGCCCACGCCACCGTCGGCGGCGAACGCCTCCAGCGCCGCGGGAAACTCGGCCGGCGACGCTTCAATGGCGCGGTAATCCAGCGCGATGCCTTCCTGGCGGGCGAACGCGGCGTGGATGTGCGGCGACTGCGAGTGGGCGATGGGCTGGCCGAATACGGCGTAACGGGCGGTCATGGTGTCTTAAACTCCGGGCCTGGATTGGAACGCAAACCCCAATGGAAGCGACTATGCGCACTCCCTTGTCACTGCTCGCGCTGGGCGTGAGTTTACTCTCCGCATCGCACGCGATGGCACTTTCCGAGTTCGGCATCGAGGGCATGGGCGTGGTCTCGACCAAGGCCAACGAAGCCCAGGCGACGATCGCCCCGGACGGTCAACGCATCGTCTGGGCCTCCGACCGCGGCGGTGGCGCCGGCGGCTGGGACCTGTGGCAGGCGGTGCTGCGTGACGGACGCTGGCAGGACCCCACGCCGCTGGCGCTCAACACCGCCAGCGACGAGGTCGATCCGTTCTTCAGCCATGACGGTGCCTGGCTGTACTTCGCCTCCAACCGCCCGAGCGGGCGCGGCGGGTTCGACCTGTACGGGGTGATGATCCACGCCGATGGCAGCTTCGGTGCGGTTCTGGCCATGCCGGTGACGGTCAACACCGCCGCCGACGAGCGCCGCCCGGCCGTGCGCCCGGATGGCGAGGTGCTGCTGTTCGCCCGCAATGGCAAGGTCAGCCAGGGCGGGTTCGACCTGTACGTGGCGACCGCGCAAGGCAGGGGCTTCAACTCCGCGACGCCGCTGCCGGCGCCGCTCAACAGCGCCGCCGACGAACTGGGCGGCGACTGGCTGGGCAACGACGGGGCGCTGGCGATCACCCGCGTGGCGGATGGGCAGTCGCGGGTGTGGCTGGTGGGCTGCGATTACGCCAAGCCCGCGGTGCCGCTGATGCTCTCGTTCAATACCGCCGAGGGGCAGACCGGGGCGCCGGTGGTGGATGCATCCAAGCCCAGCGAGATGGTGGTGGCTGGGCAGGCACGGTCGCCGAAGGCGGGCGGGTTGGATCTGTATCGCTTGCGCACGCCTGCCGTGGCTGGCTGTCGGTGAGGGTGCAGCCACGCAGGGCGTGGCGCTACCGTTATAGGCCAGCGTAGCGCCACGCCCTGCGTGGCTGCACGATGTTCAGTGCGCGCGCAACAACGCCGCGCGCTGCTCTTCGTACTGCGCTTCGCTGATTTCGCCGTTGTCCTTGCGCTGGTTCAGCGCGGCCAGCGCGGCCTGGACCGCCGGCGGCAGGTTGGCCTCGCGGGCCAGGCGGGCAGCGGCGGACGGCTGTTCCGGTGCGCGCCGCGCGGCACGCACCACGCCGCGGATGACCAGGCCGATCACCACCGCAAAGGCCAGCACGCCGGTGCCCCAGGTCAACCACTGCACCCATCCCATCGTCTGCATCATCGTCATCCTGTTCGCGTGTTGACGCGTATTGTCAGCGCTCGCGCAGCCAACGCGCCACCTGCGGGGCGAAATAGGTCAGCACGCCATCGGCGCCGGCACGCTTGAAACCGATCAGCGACTCCAGCACGCAGGCGCGTTCGTCCAGCCAGCCGTTGGCGAACGCCGCCTTCATCATCGCGTACTCGCCACTGACCTGGTAGGCGAAGGTCGGCACGCCGAACTGCTGCTTCACCCGGCGCACCAGGTCCAGGTACGGCATGCCCGGCTTGACCATCACCATGTCGGCGCCCTCTTCCAGGTCCAGCGCGATCTCGCGCATGGCCTCGTCGCCGTTGGCCGGGTCCATCTGGTAGGTTTTCTTGTCGGCCTTGCCCAGGCTGGCCGAGCTGCCCACCGCGTCGCGGAACGGGCCGTAGAACGCCGAGGCGTACTTGGCCGAGTAGGCCATGATGCGCACGTTGACGTGGTTGCCGGCGTCCAGCGCGCGGCGTATCGCGCCAATGCGGCCGTCCATCATGTCCGAGGGCGAGATGATGTCCACGCCCGCTTCCGCGTGCGACAGCGACTGCTTGACCAGCGCAGCCACGGTGATGTCGTTGAGCACGTAGCCGGTGTCGTCGATGATCCCGTCCTGGCCGTGGGTGGTGTACGGGTCCAGCGCCACGTCGGTCATGACGCCCAGTTCCGGGAAGCGCGACTTCAGCGCGCGGATGGCGCGCTGGGCCAGGCCGTTCTCGTCCCAGGCCGCCGCCGCATCCAGCGACTTGCCGGACGGGTCGATCACCGGGAACAGGTCGATCACCGGAATGCCCAGCTCCAGCGCCTCTTCAGCCACCTTGAGCAGTTCGTCGATCGACAGCCGCTCCACGCCCGGCATCGACGCGACCGGGGCGCGCCCGGCCAGGTCATGCACGAACACCGGGTAGATCAGGTCGTCGGTGGTCAGCGTGTTTTCGCGCATCAGGCGGCGCGAGAACTCGTCGTGGCGCATGCGGCGGGGGCGGTAGTCGGGGTGTGCCATGGGGGTGCTCCGGACGGTAGTCGGGTTACTGCAGCAGGTAGCGCTGCGGTTGCAGGGGGTCGGGCAGCGGGCGTACGCCCAGGCTGTCGAGCAGATCGATTTCAATGGTGCGCACCATCGCATCCAGCGGCAGGTCGTTGGGCTCCAGGCCGAACGGTTCTTCCATTTCTTCGCCCAGCTGGTCCAGGCCGAAGAAGGCATAGGCGAGCACCGCCGACACCACGGGCGTGGCCCAGCCCAGCGAGCTGGCCAGCCCGAACGGCAGCAGCACGCAGAACATCCACGCGCAGCGATGCAGCAGCAGGGTGTAGGCGAACGGCAGCGGGGTGGTGAGGATGCGCTCGCAGCCGGCCTGGATGCTGGACATGGCGTGCAGGCGGGTCTCGAACTGGGCAAACAAGATCGGCTCCAGCTGCCCGGCGCGCATGGCCACGGCCAGTTCGGCGGCGATCATCGCCAGCAGCTGGTCGGGGGCATTGTCGCGCGCGGCGAAACGCGCCTGGTCGGCGGCGTCCACCCAGGGCAGTGCCGCCAGCGCCTGGTCGCGCCCGCGCAGCCGCGCGGCCAGTACGTGGGCGAAGCCGATGCCGAGCCGGCAGATGCGCGCTCGCCGCAGCGGTTGGTCGTCGAGCAGGGTGTTGCACAGCCGCGCGAGGCTGCGCGATTCGTAGACCAGCTGGCCCCACAGCTTGCGGCCTTCCCACCAGCGCTCGAAACAGGCGTTGTTGCGGAAGCTGAGGAAGATCGACAGGACCAGGCCCAGCAGGGTGAACGGTGCCACCGACACGCGCTCGATGCCCGGCGGGTGCCACAGCTCGGTGAACGCGGCCACCGCGATGGACAGCAGCAGGATCGCCAGCACCTTGGGCGCCACCGCCGGAACGATGGAGCCACGCAGGATGTACAGCAGCTGCCAGCCGTGTGGACGAGGGCGAATGATCATGGGGTGGCCATTCTACGCCCTTGCCTTCGGCCGCTTCGCCGGTGCGACGCATCGTCGCAGGCGCCTGCCGGGCGGCCGCGTCAGCGGGGCAGCGCCCTGCTGTGCCGCGGGCGACGGATCAGATGATGCCGCCGCCCAGCGACAGGCGCACGATGCCCACCACCACCACCACTGCGTTGAGCAGCAGGCCGGTCCATGCCCTGCCCCGCTTGGTGGGGTGGGTGAACAGGATGCCCAGCGCGCCGATCACCGCGCCGACCGCGGCGAACGGAATCAGGAACCAGTTGCCCCAGCCAAAGAACGGGATCAGCGCCAGGATCATCCACACCAACGCCAGTACGCCCCACAACAGACTGATCAGCCCCATACCCCTGTTCCTTGCCGTTTTTTGCTGGGCGCAGCGTAGCGGCACCCGCGCCAGCAACGCGTGATGGCGGCGGCAAGACCCGCATGGCGACACGCTCACCCGGCCGGTGCTACCGTCCCGGCATGGGGTTGGCACCGATTCAGTGGCCAACCCGGATGATCCAGGCGCAGGCCGACCCGGCCCACCAAGGGGTGAACCCATGAACGTTCGAACCATCTCACTGCTCGGCGTACTGCTGGCCGTGGCCGGCTGTGCCAGCACCTCACGGGTGATGCTGGGCCAGACCCGTCCGCCGACCGATCCGGCGCTGGTGCAGATCTATTCCACCCCGCCGCCGGGCTCGGTTGAAATCGCGCAGCTGGAGTCGTCCAGCGCGGTGGGCTTCGGCACCCAGGGCCAGACCGACGCGGCCGTCGCACGCCTGAAGAAGGAAGCGGCCGCGCTCGGCGCCAACGGCGTGATCCTGATGGGCGTGGCGTCCAGCAGCTCGGGCGGCGGCGTGTCGGTCGGTGGCGGCAGCTATGGCTCGCACAGCGGTGGCGGCGTGGGCATCGGTATTCCGACCACGCAGAAGCGCGCGGCCGGTGTGGCGATCTGGGTGCCCAATCCGCCGCCGGCGGATCGTCTGCCGGTGCAGACGATCACACCAGAACGCTGACACCCAAAAAGGGGACGGACCCTGTTAATCGTTTGGATTAACAGGGTCCGTCCCCTTTTTGTCGTGGTGCCGGCCAGCGGCCGGCAACCACGGCATTTTTGGTTGCGCGGCGCAATCAACGGTGCTTTGGAATGAACACCTCGTTGACCGCCTTGGCCAGCTGGTCCGGCGGCAGCAGGCCCTGGTCGAGCAGGAAGTTGTTGAACGCCAGGCGGTCGAACTTTTTGCCCAACGCCAGTTCGGTCTGCATGCGCAGTTCCAGGATGCGGGTGTAGCCGTAGAAGTAGCTGCCCGCCTGGCCCGGCGAACGCACCATGTAGCGGTCCAGCTCCTGGGTGGCCATGGCCTGGGACAGGCCGACCTCGTCGATCAGCACGCGTTCGGCGTTGGTGCGGTCGATCAGGCCCAGGTTGAGCATCGGGTCCAGCATCGCGCGGGCGGCGCGCAGCAGGCGGAACTGCAGCGCGATCAACTGCCCGTCCAGCGGCTCGTACGGCACCATCTCGGCTTCGGCATACAGCGCCCAGCCTTCCACGTTGACCGAATTGAACGCGAACATCGTGCGCGCCAGCGACACGCCGCGCTCGACCATCGCGGTGAACTGCAGCTCATGGCCCGGGCGGCCTTCATGCGCGCTCAGCGTCCACGCGGCCGAACCGAAGTTGAAGTCGTCGTACTGCGCGGCCTTGTCGCCGGCGGCCGGGTTGCCCAGCGGCAGCACGAAGGTGCCCTGCTGGCCGGTGTTGCCCACCAGCGGTGCCGGCAGGAAGTGCGGTGCCGGCGAGGCGGCGCTTTCGGCGGCCGAGCCCAGGCGCATCTGCATCGGGCGCTGCGGCACGTCCACGATCTTCTGCGCGCGGATGATCGGGTCGATCGCATCGATCACGCCACGGTAGTGGTGTTCAAGCTGGTCGTTGGCGATCTTGTCGCCCTTCAGCGCGCGGATCACCGCCACCGGGTCGGTCGGGTCGGACACGGTCAGGCCCTTGGCCTTGACCACCAGCGGCGCCAGCTGGCGCATCGCCGAGCGGGTTTCCATGAATTCCAGCTGCGCCCGCTGCATCAGCAGCTGCGGGTCGATGTCGATGCCCACGCGCTTGAGCTGGTAGGCGTACAGCGGCGCGGGCAGGCGGGCGTCGGCACGTGCCTTGGGCAGCACGTCACTCTTTGTCCAGTCGCGGTACTCACGCAGCTGGGTGGCGATGGTCTTCAGCGCCTCGTCGGCACCGGCGACCTTGTACGTGCCGAACAGCTTTTCGATGCCGGTGATGTAGGTATCGACGTTGGCCAGCGACTGCTCGACTTCGATGCGGGTGGGCTGCAGCAGGCTCTTGTCGGCGAGGCGTTCTTCATAGCGCTGGCGCGACAGCGTGGTGATCGCAGTGGTGCCCGGGGCCAGTCCTGCATATGCCTTGAGACGATCCAGCGCCTTGGCGCGGCGCTCGGCCGGCACCTGGTCGGAGAGCAGCAGGTTGAGGCCGCTGAACACCGTCTGCGGCGTGTCGCTCCACGGCAACATGTACTTTTCGTTGAGTTCGCTGCCTTCGATGTTCTCGTTGGCCGCAGCAATCATGATCGCCAGGTCCTGGCGCACGTTCGGGTCGCGCTCGGTGGAGAGCTTGGCCGTCAGCGCGTCGCGGGCCTTGGCCATCGCGGCGCGGTAGCGCTTGCCGTTGTCGGGGCCGAAGTCGGCCACTTTGTCGTCATACCCCGGCACGCCGAAGAAGCCGGTCTCTTCGGGCTGGAACGGGCCCTGCGCATCCAGCAGGATCTGCGCCAGTTCATTGCTGCGGCTCACCCAGGCCTGGGCCGCCGGCGCTTTGGTCGAAGCGGTGGGGGCGGCGGCGAAGGCCGGCGGCGCACTGAGCGCGGCGGGAACGGAAAGGGCCAACGCGACGGCAAGGGCAAGCGGCTTCATGCAGGACTCCTGTGAGCAGATGCCTGCGACCCTACGCACTCAGGCCGGCAGCGGCAATCGGCCGGAGGTCATGGCCAGCGCTCAGCCGCCCCAACGGCCGCCGGGGAGCGGGCAATGGCCCTGCTCGCGGCACTCCTGCAGCGCACACACCTGGGCCGCCTCGGCATCGTCCAGCGCGGTCAGGTCGACCGCCTCGTCCTGGCCGGTAATCGCATACAGCAGGGGGTAATCCCATTGGCCACCTTCGCGGTGGGCCTCCAGGAACAGCTCCGCCTCGCCGCGTGGCCCGGACAGCGACACCGCGAACTGGCTGTAGCCACCACCGCCGGCGGTGCGCTCCATGCTGCCACTGGGCAGGAACCCGTCCTGGATCGGTTCGCCCAGCACCGCCACCAGCTCGGTGCTGCAGCGTGCGCGGCGCATGGCTTCCTGGTACGGCTCGCTGGCCCGGCTCCAGCGCGACCACTGCGCCAGCGCGAACCAGACCATGGCAGCGACCGCCAGCAGCACCGCCAGTACGGCGAGCGGCATGGCCCAGCGCCAATGGCGGTGCCACCAGCCGACGCGCGTGGCGCCGGAAGGCGGGAGTGGCAGGGGCATCGGCGTCCTCCTTGGCAGCCCGATCGGATCCGTTCGTTTACGGTTTCAGGCAGCGCGCCAGGAAGTCTTCGGCCAGACGGTAGCGGTGCAGCGCGTTGCTGCCCGACAAGCCGTGCTTGGCACCCGGGTAGGTCATCAGCTCGAACGGTTGGCCGCGCTTCTGCAGCGCACTCATCAACGCGGTGGAATTGGTGAACAGCACATTGTCGTCGGCCATGCCATGGATGAGCAGCAGGCGCGAACGCAGGCCGTCGATGTGCGCCAGCACGCGGGCGGCGTCATAGCCCTTGGCGTTGCGCGCCGGCAGGTCCATGTAGCGCTCGGTGTAATGGGTGTCATACAGGCCCCAGTCGGTCACCGGCGCGCCGGCCACGCCGCAGGCGTACTGGTCCGACGCCTGGGCCAGCAGCATCAGGGTCATGTAGCCGCCGTTGGACCAGCCCTGCACGCCGATGCGCGCCGGATCCACCCACGGCTGCTGCTTGAGCCATTCCACGCCCTTGAGCTGGTCGGCCACTTCCACCGTACCCTGCACGCCGTACAGCGCGCCGCCGAAGTCACGGCCGCGACGCGGCGTGCCGCGGTTGTCCAGCGAGAACACCACATAGCCGCGCTGCGCCAGGTACTGGTTGAACAGGTGGTCGCCACGGCCAGGCCAGCTGTCGGTGACGGTCTGGCTGGCCGGGCCGCCATACACATACACCGCCACCGGGTAGCGCTTGGACGGGTCGAAGCCGGTGGGTTTGATCAGGCTGTAATTCAGCGCGGTACGGCCGTCGGCGGCGGTGAGCGTGCCGAACTCCACGGGGCGCTGCGCATCCAGGTAGCGCGCATATGGATGCGTTGGATCGGCCAGGTTGTTTTCCACCAGCGTGGCGATCTTTTCGCCATTCGCGCGGTGCAGCGCGATCTGCGGCGGGGTGGTGGTGCTGGACCAGCTGTCCACATACACGCTGGCGTTGCGCGCGAAGCTGGCACTGTGCATGCCCGCCTCCTGCGACAGGCGCTGCAGCGAACCGCCCTGCAACGGCACGGCGTAGATCTGGCTTTCGCGCGACGTGTCGACACCGGCGCGGAAGTAGACCTTGCCGGCGTCCTCGTCCACCGCCAGCAGTTCGTCCACCGGCCAGTTGCCGGCGGTCAGCGCGGTGACCGTCCTGCCGTCATCGGACACGCGGTACAGATGCTGGAAACCGGTGCGCTCGGACGACCAGAGGAAGCCGCCCTGCTTGAGGAAGTGCAGGCTGTTGTGCAGCGGCACCCAGGTAGGCGAGGTTTCGGTCACCAGGGTGCGCTGCTTGCCGCTGTCCAGATCGGCCTGGATCAGCTCCAGGGTCTTCTGGTCGCGCGACTGGCGCTGGAAGGTCAGGTGCTGCGGGTCGCGCCAGTCGACGCGGGCCAGGTAGATGTCCTTGTTGCGGCCCAGGTCGACCCAGCGCGGCGCGGCGTCGGCACGCGGCGCGATCACGGCCAGGGTGATCGCCACATTGTGGTCGCCTGCCGCGGGGTAGCGCTGCTCGATCATCTCGGTGCGGTCGGCGTACATTTCATAGCGCTTCTGCACCGGCACCGGCGATTCGTCGATGCGGGCGAAGGCAATGGCCGAATCGTCCGGTGCCCACCAGTAGCCGGTGTGGCGGTCCATTTCCTCGTCGGCGACGAACTCGGCCACGCCATTGCCGATGGTGTCGCTGCCGTCGCGGGTGAGCTGGATCTGGCGGCCGCTGGCCAGGTCGATCACCCACAGGTTGCGCTCGCGCACGAAGCTGACGAAGCCGCCCTTGGGCGACAGCTTGGCGTCGGTGGCGAAACCTTCACCGTGGGTGAGCTGGCGGACGGCGGCCTTGCCCTGCTTGTCCAGGTCGTACAGGTACAGCTCGCCGCCCAGCGGGAACAGCAGCGTGCGCGCGTCGGGCGACCACTGGTAATCGACGATGCCGGTCATGGCGGCAATGCGCTGGCGCTCGCGGCGCGCCTTCTCGGCATCGCTCAGGGTCTCTTCGCCGGGCAGCACCACCTTGGAGTCGACCAGCAGCCGGGTCTGGCCGCTGGCGATGTCGTAGGCCCACAGGTCGAGCTGGTTGCGGTCGGCCTCCTTGCCACGCAGGAAGCTGACCCGCGAACCGTCGGGGGCCACCTTGGGCTTCATCAGCGTCGGGCCGGACAGCGGCAGCGGGCCGGTGATCGCATCCAGGGTGAGTTTTTCAGCGTGGGCGAGGGTGGTCGAGGCGAGCATGAGGGCGAGCGAGGCAACAAGGTGGCGCATGGAATCTTCCGGCGGCGTCGGGGCGTTCCCGGTCCGGATGGCGACGGAGGGGAGGCAACATCCTAACCGGTAGTGCCGGCCGCTGGCCGGCTCCAGGCGATCCCCTCCACCCGGTAGTGCCGACCGCTGGCCGGCTCCAGGCGATCCCCTCCACCCGGTAGTGCCGGCCGCTGGCCGGCTCCAGGCGATCCCCTCCACCCGGTAGTGCCGGCCGCTGGCCGGCTCCAGGCGATCCCCTCCACCCGGTAGTCCCGGCCGCTGGCCGGCTCCAGGCGATCCCCTCCACCCGGTAGTCCCGGCCGCTGGCCGGCTCCGAGCGACCCCATCATCGCGAGGAGCCGGCCAGCGGCCGGCACTACGTGGATCACCGCTGGCCGAACAGGTGCTTGCGCTCTTCGTCGCTCAACGGCTTGCCCGCATCCGGGTTCACCTGCCTGCGCAGCGCATAGGCGCGCTGGGTGGCCGGGCGGGCGGCAATCGCCGCGTGCCAGCGCTTCAGGTTCGGGAACGCGTCGAAATCGGCCGGCAGCGTGTCGTACGCACCGATCCACGGGTAGCTCGCCATGTCGGCAATGCTGTACGCATCCCCCGCCAGATTGGCGCTGCTGGCCAGGCGCTTGTCCATCACCCCGTGCAGGCGCCGCACTTCGTTGCCGTAGCGCTCGATCGCATAGGGAATCTGCTCGGGCGCGTACACGTTGAAATGCCCCATCTGGCCGCTCATCGGGCCCAGCCCGGCCATCTGCCAGAAAAGCCACTCCAGCACCGCCACCCGGCCGCGGGTGTCGGCCGGCAGGAACTGGCCGGTCTTCTCGGCCAGGTACAGCAGGATCGCGCCAGACTCGAACACGCTCTGCGGTTGCCCACCGTCGGTGGGCTGGTGGTCCACCAGCGCCGGCATCTTGTTGTTGGGCGAAATGGCCAGGAATTCCGGCTTGAACTGGTCGCCGCTGCCGATGTTCACCGGCTTGATCGTGTACGGCAGGCCCAGCTCTTCCAGCAGCAGGGTGACTTTGTGGCCATTCGGGGTCGGCCAGTAATACAGATCGAACATGTCAGGGCCCAGCGGTTCAGGAAGCCTGAGTCTAGTGCGTCAGTTGGGTTGGCAGGGTCATGCAGGCCCGGTAACCTGCGGCGTCTCCCGCAACGCAGCATCCCAGAATGAGCGCGACCCAAAAGCCCATCAGCCCCTTGTCGTCCCTGATCTTCGCCTCGCGCTGGCTGCAGCTGCCGCTGTACCTGGGCCTGATCCTGGCGCAGTGCGTCTACGTGTTCCTGTTCGGCAAGGAGCTCTGGCACCTGCTGCACAAGGCCCACACCATGGGCGAGCAGGAAATCATGCTGCTGGTGCTGGGCCTGATCGACGTGGTGATGATCTCCAACCTGCTGGTGATGGTGATCGTGGGCGGCTACGAGACCTTCGTCTCCCGCCTGCGCCTGGAGAACCATCCCGACCAGCCGGAGTGGCTGAGCCACGTCAATGCCAGCGTGCTGAAGGTGAAGCTGGCGCTGTCGATCATCGGCATCTCCTCGATCCACCTGCTCAAGACCTTCATCGGCGCGGGCAACCTCGACGGCCTGCCCTCGTGCTACAGCCCGGAGTACATCACCGCCGTGCACTCGGCCATGGCCCAGTTCGGCCCCGCCATCGAAGCCTCGTTCAAGTGCTCTGCCATGACGTCCAGCGGCGTGATGTGGCAGACCATCATCCACGGCGCGTTCATTCTGTCGGCCATCGGCATCGCCTACACCGACAAGCTGATGGCCCATACGCCGAGCAAGGCACTGGCACACTGAGCCGGACCCGGGACGGGCGGCGGTGCCCGCGCCGCCGCCCTGCCCCACCCGCCGCCCTGCAAAGCGGGGCGCGGGAATGCTAGATTGAGCACCTGCAACACGGCCTTGGACGACGGGAAACGTCCTTGGCCTTCGGTCGGCCTGACCGCATCAGGCCCTACGTATCGTCGTTCTTCAAAGGGGGAGTTGGATGTCGCACGTCAACACGAAAGCCAAGGTGCGCCTGCTGGCACCGCTGACCCTGGTGGTGGCCCTGGCCGCCTGCTCGGGCAAGGACGAACCGGCGCCGGCCACGCCGTCCGCACCGGCCACACCGGCCGCTGCCGCCGTACCGGCACCTGCGGTGTCGGCCAAGGTCCAGTCGATGGGCACCGAGGAGCTTCGCGACCTGGCCAGCAAGGCCCTGCGCGAGAACCGCATGTACGCCCCGGCCGGCGACAACGCCATCGAGTATTACCTCGCCCTGCGCGACAAGACCCCGGACGACGCCTCGGTGAAGAGCGCGCTGACCGATCTGCTGCCCTACACCCTCATTGCCGCCGAGCAGAGCCTGGGCCGCGAAGACTTCGCCGAAGGCCAGCGCCTGGTGGCGTTGATTGAAAAGGTGGACGCCACCGCGCCGGCCCTGCCGCGCCTGAAGACCGGCATCACCAACGGCATGCAGACCGCTCTCAAGCGCACCCAGGAAGAGACCGACAAGGTCAAGAAGGACGCCGAGAACAAGACCAAGCAGCTGGCGGACCAGCAGCGCCAGCAGCAGGCCAGCGAAGCCGAAGCGGCCAAGCAGATCGCCGCCCAGCAGGACGCCGCCCGCCGCGAGAACGAGCGCCAGGACGGTGAGCGCCAGGCCGCCGCCCGCCGCGAGGCTGAACAGCGACAGCAGGCCGCCGCTGCCGCACAGGCTGCCGCTGCCCGCCAGCCGGCCGCGTCGACCGCTGCCGCCGCCAACACCCTGCGCCCTGTCAGCACCCCGGCACCGCGTTACCCGGCCGATGCGCTGCGTGCCGGTACGTCGGGCGACGTGCTGGTGGAAATCACCGTGGGCACCGATGGCTCGGTCACCAACGCCCGCGTGCTGCGTGCCACCCCGGCCCGCGTCTTCGACCGCGAGGCCCTCAATGCGGTCAAGCGCTGGAAGTTCGAGCCGGTCAGCGCACCGGTCACCACCCGCCGCACCCTGGCCTTCGCGCCGGGCGGTTGATCGGCGTTTGATCCGCGAAAAGCCCCGGAGCGATCCGGGGTTTTTTTTGCCCAACAAAAAGAGAACCCCGTCAGCGAAAAAGGGGACGGAGGAAGTTATTTCGCGATGATGCGGCGACGCTGATCTTGTCTGACGGACGATCCCGCCGTTTCCCTAGGGACTGCACATCAACTGCGTGCCACGCTCAGTATTGACCCGACTTCAGCCTCAGCCATGCCTCGCCGGCCCCGACTGGTTCTGCCGGAATATCCGTTCCATGTCATCCAGCGCGGCGTCAACCGTGCGGCGATCTTTATCGACGATACGGATAGACAGCATTACTGCCGCCTGCTCGGCCGGGCATGTCGTAAGCAGTCGGTGGCTCTGCACGCCTTCGTGCTGATGGGCAATCACGCCCACCTTCTGCTTACGCCCCCAAGATCCGCGGCACTGGCGTTGGCCATGAAGGCGGCGGGCCAAAGCTACGTCCGCTATTTCAATACACGGCACGGCAGAAGCGGGACGCTGTGGGAGGGACGTTACAAATCCTGTTTGGTGGACACCGACAGGTACTTCCTGATGGTCTTGCGTTACATCGAGCTCAATCCAGTCCGCGCGGCGCTGGTAGCCGATCCACAGGATCATGCCTGGTCAAGCGTGCATACACACCTCGGACTTGCCCGGCACCCATTGCTGACACCACATCCGGTCTATCTGGCGCTGGGCGCATCTGCAGTCCTCCGCGCGGAAGGTTACCGACGCTTCCTGGAGGCCGGTATTCCCCCAGAGGAACTGGAGAACATCCAGAACTACGTTCGGCAGGAGAGGGCGTTGGGAGGAACACGATTCCAGAAGATGGTGGCCCAAACACTCAACCGGACATCTGAGTTCAGAACGCCGGGCAGGCCTCGCCGGGAGCGGAGCTGAGGACCATTTGGGTATGGGGCGACGAGCAATGTGGCGAGCGTCGCTCGGACCGCCACTTAACGTCCTCCGTCCCCATTTCTGAATTAACGTCCTCCGTCCCCTTTTTTAAGAGTACCCCGGACGGGTCCGGGGTTCTTCAGGGCCTGTCGGCCGAAGACCGACACCTCTTGGGCGCGTCAGCCGGAAATGGCCAACCGTTCCTGGTGGTAACGGCGCACCGCCGCGAACCACAGCAGCGCGGCCAGGCCGAAGCCAGCGGCCAGGTAGACGGCCCACATCTGCGCGCTGATCTGCTCGTGGCGGATGATCTTCAGCAGCATCTGGTTCTGCGCCAGGAACGGCACCGCGAACTGCCACAGCTCGCTCTTCAGCGGGTACACCATCAGCGCGTAACCCGGCAGCATCGGCAGCAGCATCAGCCACGTCATGTGGCTCTGGGCTTCCTTCATGCTCTTGGCCGCCGCCGACAGGTAGGTCAGCAGCGAGGTGCCGATGAACAGCATCGGCAGCATGATCAGCAGCATCTGCAGCATCGGCAGGAAGCCCATGTTGAGCTGCCGTGCCGCGCTGCTGGTGGACAACTGCGCACTGAGCTTGAACGCCATCAGCGTCAACAACAGCGACGCCAGGCCCACCACGCAGGCCGCAGCGATCTTGCCGCTGACGATCGCGCTGCGCGACGCCGGCGTGGCCAGCAGCGGTTCCAGCGACTGCCGTTCGCGTTCGCCGGCGGTGGTGTCGGTGACCAGGTACGCACCGCCGATGAAGGAGGTGATGGTGAGCAGGATGGGCAGCATCAGCGACAGCATGACGCCGCGCTTGGCTTCCGCCGTGGCCAGGTCCTGGGTGGCCACGTCCAGCGCTCGCCCGACCTGCGCGTCCACGCCCCGCGCCAACAGGCGCAGCGACCCCACCTGCTGGCTGTAGGCGGTGAGCGCCGCCTTCAGGCGTGCGGTGGGAATGTCCGCTGCGCGGCGCGTGCTGTCCTGCACGATCTCCACCAGCGCCGGGCGTCCCTCGGCCCAGTCCGTGCCGAACTCCGGGCTGATCCGCAGGGCGACGTCGATCTGCTGGTCGCGGATCGCCGCGGTCAGGTCCTTCGGCGCCTCGACTGCATTGAGCCCCTGCGCGGCCAGGAAGCGCACCAGGTTCGGGGCGTTCTCGCCGCCGATCGTGGCGATCTCCAGCGGCTTGTCGATCTGGGTCTTGACCCGGCTTTCGGCCAGCTTGCCCAGGCCCAGGATCAGGATCGGGTACAGCAGCGGCCCGAGCAGCAGCGTGAGCAGCAGCGTGCGGCGGTCACGGGAGAGATCGCGCAGTTCCTTGCGCATTACCGTCAACAACGTGGAAAACGCCTTCATGCGTGCAGTCCTTCTTCGGTTCCGATCGCCTTGACGAAGGCATCTTCCAGGTTGGCTTCGCCGGTCTGCGCGCGCAGCTCATCGGCCGTGCCGGAGGCCATCACCGTGCCCTTGGCGATGATCACGATGCTGTCGCACAGCGCGGCCACCTCCTGCATGATGTGGCTGGAGAAGATCACGCACCGCCCCTCGTCGCGCAGACCGCGCAGGAAGCCGCGCAGCGCGCGGGTGGTCATCACGTCCAGGCCATTGGTCGGCTCGTCCAGGATCACGTTGCGCGGGTCGTGCACCAGTGCCCGCGCGATGGCGGTCTTGGTGCGCTGGCCCTGCGAGAAGCCGTCGGTCTGGCGATCCAGAATGTCTTCCATGTCCAGCGCCTTGGACAGCACCTTGGTGCGCTCGCGGATCTGCGTTCCGCTCATGCCGTGCAGTTCGCCGAAGTAGGCGATGTTCTCGCGTGCGGTCAGTCGCTTGTACACACCGCGCGCGTCGGGCAGCACGCCCAGCCGGCGGCGCACCTCCACGGCGTGGGTGGCCGCGTCCAGGCCATCCACCAGCACCCGGCCCTGGTCGGGCGTCATCAAGGTGTAGAGCATGCGCATGGTGGTGGTCTTGCCGGCACCGTTGGGCCCGAGCAGGCCGGTGATGCGGCCGTCCTCGGCCTGGAAGCCGACGTTCTCCACCGCCTTGATCAGGCCGGTCTTGGTCTTGAATGCTTTGTGCAGATTCTCGGCGACGATCATGGTGCCCATCCGTTGAACGAGGTGAAGGCCGGCACCGGGCTCAGCGAATCCAGGCAGGTGGCATCGAGCGATCTGGCGTCGGCCTTGTCCATGAACTGGCCCAGCAGGCGCGGCATGCAGCCGGCATTGAGGGTGCCATGGCCCTGGCCCTTGGCGATGAGGTGGCGGCCGTTGGGCAACGTCTTGAGCACCTGCTCGGCGTAGCGCGGCGGCGTGACCGGATCGAACTCACCGGACAGCAGCAGCACCGGCAGCGGCGCGCTCAGCGGTGCGGTGAAATCCTTCGGGCGCGTGCCCACGTTCCACGACGGGCAGGCCGCGAAGAACATGCGCGCCACGTCCGGGCCCAGCAGGCGGTCGCCAGCGGGTGCTTCCTGGAACCGGTCGTGATCCTCGGCACAGATCACCGACCACTGCATGCCCCGGTTCAGCTGGCCACCCATCGAGCGGCTGGCCAGGCTGTTGAGCGACATCAGCGGCGCGTAACGCCCCTGCGCGGCCTCATCCAAAATGACCGGCAGCAGCGAGGACAGCTCCGGCATGTACGAGAACATGAAGGCCAGGCCGGTGACGGTGTCGGCGTTGATCGTATCGCGGCGGATCTCGGCAGTGCCCGGGTCGCGGTACTCCACCTCCACCGGCGCCTTGGCCAGCGTCGCCATCACGTTGCGCAGCTGGGTGCGGGTATCCACCGGGAAGCGCTTGGCGCAGACCGGGTCCTTCCGGCACTGGGCGGCCTGCAGCTCGATGGCCGCTTCGAAGGTGTTGGCGAAATCGCCGCCCACCACCATGTCGTTCGGGGCCACGCCGTCGATCACCACCGCACGGGTGTGCTGCGGGAAGCGGGCGGCGTACTGCTGGGCCACGCGGGTGCCGTAGGAGGCGCCGATCAGGTTGACCTTGTCCACGCCCAGCGCGGCACGCACCGTGTCCAGGTCGCCGATGGCCTGGGTGGTGGTGTAGAAGCGGGTGTCGGCGCGGTCCACCAGCGTGGCCGCACAGCGCGCCGCGTAGTCGGCGATCAGCGCCGTGGACGGCGTGGCCTTCTCGTCCAGCGGCAGCTCCTTGCCGTCCGCCCCCAGGCAGGTGAGCGGGTTCGACTTGCCGGTACCACGCTGGTCCACCAGGATGATGTCGCGCTTCTTGCGCACTTCGCGCAGCGACTGGTTGACGATGGCCGCCACCTCCGTGGCCGATTGGCCCGGGCCGCCGGCCAGGAAGAACACCGGGTCCTGCTTGCCCTCGCCCTGGTTCTCGGTATCCAGCCACGCAATGTTGAGGCCGATCTTGCGGCCATCGGGCGCGTCGGGATTCTCGGGCACCTGCAGCGTGGCGCACTCGGCCTCCACGTTGCTGCTGGCCTGGGTGCTGGTGAGCGTGCAGGGCTTGAACGTCAGTGTTCCATACTGGCGCTCGGCCCCTTCCGGCGGTGCGTCCGGCGTGGGCTGGCAGGCTGCCAGCAGCAGCAACGCTGCACCGGCGGCCAAGGGACGGCAGGAAAGTCGCATTTCGATCGCATCCTGGATTGAAGGGTCTCAGCATGCCATGACGGACGGGCGGGCTGGATGTGACCGAAGGGGGGCTGGGCTAGTCGAGACGGGGCATGAGCGTCGATGGCGTCGGCAGCACTGCATGCACCGCTACCCCTTTTGGCCGCTCCGCCTATGGCTGCTGATCGCACCCCGCCGCTAACTCGGCCTCGTACTTCAGTAGAGAACTGAGGTCTTGGATCACGGGGGCGCCGCTCGCATACAGGAACGCAAGCGCCTCAGCAGCGAGCGATTCATCATCCTCCATCACGTTCCAACTGCGCCCCGAAGAATCGTAGAACTTTATCAGTCCCACATCACTTCCTGCGGATCGAAAGACGTAGAAGCTGCTGATGGGCGCGTAACTGGACAAGTAGTCGACGATCCTCTCGCGTGAGAAGCTCATTGCATTCACTCCAGCATGCGGATAGACGAGCGCGCACTAACAGAGATTCCTTCGATCAGAACTGCCATTTCAACCTCGTCTGTATCCGCTCATAAAGTCCTTACGCCATTTAAGATATGCATCTCGACTTGGATCCCCTTTCAATACCAAATAATAGTGAATACTGATCACCATCTCGAAGCCGCCCTCATGAAAGAAAAACTCGTCATCCTGCACCCGGAAGCCGATTGATCTGCAAAAAACTGGATCGGTGAATTTTTCGTAGTGCTCGCGAGCGAGTGCCTCAGCCTTCGCGATTGAATAGCCAAAATGAACGGTTAGACCCTTGACTATTCCGTCGAAATAATCGTTGACGTCCTCATCCGCGCAAAGACTTGGGTTCATCTTCATTTCCTCATGCACCGGCTGAGAATATCTTCCGATTTTTCGATATAAAGGCTACTGTGCTGCCCGTCCAGGGCGCAACTCCATTTTGACTCGTGTATCGGTAGATGGTCGTTCCATCCGGGCTGCGAAAAGATTCCCTAATGATCTCAGGCTCGACCGATTGCAGATCCATCATGGTCTCCCAGCACCATGCACAACCGGCAGGCAAGGTGCATCACACCCAACGATTGAAGTCCCGTCTTTGCTCGCTGCAATAGCAGGCCCAACGGAGGCTGGTGAAGTAGTCGCAAGAACACAGCCTGGCATCGCGACATGCCGTTCCAAGTCACACCAATGACGGCATGAATTTGCTAGTTCGGCGCAGGCATAAACGAAAGGAGGGAAATGCCAGCGTTGCCCGGCAAGTACTCCAAGTGACAGTGATACTTTCCTGCAGAGAACAGATCCCAATCTCGTATTGCCTGCCCTGTCAGGGGATTGCGGTCGCCGCCTCCAGTTCGAATGGGGGAGCCAAGCTTGGATCGCGCGACCGAGCGCGAATCGGACATAAGCAGAGCCCATGGAAGCAGAAGTGTACTGGGGCCATAGCCCGAGCCTTCGCCATGTATCTGAACAGTGTCGATTGATTCGCCGTCCTCAGATACCAAGGAGAAGCCGAGGTCACTTGCAGTTACGTAAGTGCGACCTGCAATCCGGGTGGTTACTACGTCGACAAACTCGTGCCTGGTGAGGACGCTATCCAGAACGGGAGCAAGCAGGGAACCAACCAGGGTTTCAGCGGGCAGCATGCTGTGGCTCCACTATCCGTTTTGTGCAAATCAGGGCCATGGGTGTGGCGTCCGTTGCCAGGTTGGTCAGGAGCATAGCGTAACGCTTCTTGCCGGGAGCAATCTGCCCTATGGGAGTGCCGGTGGACCGCCGCGATCGACCGCCCGTCGTCGGTCCGGGAACGGGCCGGGCAACCCCGGTTACAAATGGCCAGATGACAACGACAACGATTCCGGCGCGGCAGATCCGCGCCCATTACGACAGCTCCACCCTCCGCGTTTACCAGGCCTACTCGGACACCATTGCCGACAGCGCCCTCAAGCACCAGACGTTCCTCTCCCCGCCCTTCAAGATGGCGCGGATGACATGGATCAAGCCGTCCTTCCTATGGATGATGTATCGCGCCGGCTGGGGCCATAAGGACCAAGGTCAGGCACGCATCCTGGCCATCGACATTACCCACGAAGGATTCGCCTGGGCACTTGCGCATGGCTGCGCCAGTCATCCCGAGGCGGGCATGGATCCGCAGCAGTGGGAAGCGCTCAAGAACCGCTCGCCCGTGCGTGTGCAATGGGATCCTGAGCGTGACCTGCACCACCGGCCGCTGGATCACCGTGCCATCCAGGTCGGACTGAGTGGCGAGGCCGTACGCCTGTATACCGGGGAGTGGATCCGGCGCGTCACCGATGTCACGCCGCTCGCTCATCGGATCTACGGCTTGGTCGAGGAAGGCAAGCTGGATGAGGCGAGTGCGGCGCTGCCAGGTGAATCGCCGTACACGCCGGGGTGAGGAAGTAGACATATGACAGAGCAACTCACAGAGACCAGCAAGTTCCTCAGCTTTGTACTGCGTCATCAGCCCGAGGCTATCGGGATGACGCTGGACGCCGAAGGGTGGGTTGACGTTGATGCGCTGATCGCCGGCGCCACGTCCCATGGCCGAGACCTGGATCTGGCACTTATCCAGCAAGTCGTGAGCACGAACCTGCGGCGCGGTCCAGTTCAGCCATGAGACTGGAGAACAGCGCTCTGTCAACATCTGACTTGACTGCCTCACGCATCACCGGCCCCAGGTGGTACCGCAACAAATCAATACTTGATTCGTCATCAGGCAGGAACTTCCTGATCTGCAGCACGAACACCTCTGCGGCCATGAATGAGAGGAACACCCTGTAGGGCGTGTTCGACGCAAATGGAAGCCTGGCCAAGTAGTGTTCGGCGAGGCGAATCTGATCGGATCGCTTCCACGACCTTCTGGGCATCAGCTGAAACGCCGTCCCGTAGTTGGGCGTCCCGACCGCGTAGTTCTCCATCAACCAATCCGCTGCGTCATGTGATGACATCTCACGGATCGACTTCGCCTGTTCGATGATTTTGATATCAACCATGAGATCTCACGTGACAAAGGACAAGTGCGAGTTCAAGTGGACTAATTGTGATGCTGCCGCCATTCGACGAACGTTCCATGTTCCGGTTCCAACTTCAGCACCAGGCAGTAGTAGATCCTCATCGCTATCCCGCCTGCTCCTTCATGGAAAGGGTCTCAGCATGCCATGACGAGCGGGCGGGCCGGATGTGACCGAAGGGCGGCTGGGACCTAGTCGGTCCGGCGTGGCAGCGACGGCGGGGTCAGGAATTGCCGAAGGTCCAACAGGGCTGCATGGTGCAGCTGCGATACCCGACCCTTGCTGACGCCGAGCCGCTCGGCCAGGGTCTTGAAGGGAAGATGCTCGAAGTAGTGCGCATGGATGAGCAGACGTGACCGCTCAGGCAGCCGCTGCAACGCCCATTGCAGCCGGGTGTTGATGAGACTGCGTTCGGTGTACTCCTGGGAGGTGCATAGCTGCGCGTCCGCCTGCGCTGCTGTTTGGAACAACAGCGTGCCCCTACGAGCTTGGGGCACGCCGCCATGCACATTAGACTGGCGATTGATCCAGGAGATAGGCGGATACGCCAATAAGACGTTCGCGGATCGGTTCAACTCCTATTATGTCGCTACCGCCCTCTGGACGATAGCAAGCAAGCATTTCGACAGTTTCCTGTAGATAGTCGTCGTCGGGAAACGAGTCATCCAGCAGGAGTTCCAGTCGGTTTGCCGCTTCAATACTCGTGTCGGCACCGGAGATGAATGTCCTTGCCAGCGAAAGAATCTCATCAGTTTTCATATCACTTCCTCCGCGGATTGATGACTGTAATTACGCGTTGACCCGCCGCCACAGCGGCCTCCCAATCTGAGAAGTCCTCATCTCCATAAAGATAGGCATCCTCCTCACCTAGCAAGTCTGCGCCACCCAATTGTGTTATTGCCTTCCAAACGCGCCTGTCAGCTATTTCGACGGCATCGTCAGCGAGAATGGCCTCGGCCCATGCTGCGACAACCTCACGGGACTCACTTCTCTCACGAAGCGCCTTGATCTTTTGTAGGACGGCGTCCCTCGATGCAAGCGCACTCATCTTCACCTCCTTCCTTTGGAACTGCCATCAGCATCAAAGATGCAGCGATCAATTGACCCGAGCGCGAACGAGCGGCCAACTCTCGCGATTTCGACGAACGTCTTCCAGAAGCTGCTTAGCCTCCGCCACGCTACGGCCGGAGCCACGCACGTACGACTCCAACGCTTCGCACAGAAGGCTGCAGAACTTCTCACCGCTCATGTAAACCTCAGGATGTGCAAGCCGATATGCATCCGGGTCTACATCCGCGCGGAAACTTGCCCACACAGGCCATGCTTCATATCCGGGTGCGGCAGAAGGAGAAAAGGAATCTCGTCGCTCAATCATCCATCCCGGCTCACCCGAAACACCACCGATCTCGTGTCCGTCTGCGGCGAGCCAGGATAAGTGGTCAAGTCTTTCCTCACTCAACAAGCAGCCAAGTGAAAAAATCATGGCAGCATCCGGATCCCCCTGCGGAGAGAATCCATCAAGAAAATCAAACGTTTTCCTACTCACTGTTCACCTGATGAATTGGATGAGCGTTCCCCCCACGCACCAATCTCCGGATAGGTATCCGTGCACGTCCACGTGGCTGTCATGGCTGGCCTCGCGTGCGTCCGGAAGTCGCCACCCGGCCCCGGGATAAGATAATGTCGCCCAATCCTCTTGTATAGTCCGGTGCTCCTCGATGCACATACGCCGCTCGCTGTTGGCCGTCACTAGCTTCCACATGTGCCTGTTGGCGACATTGGCCTTGTGCGACATCCCACCGACAGCGGCAGCGGAAGCACGCCCGGCACCGGATGCCCGCGTCGCCCGGGTGGAGGAAGGACTTTCCTCGCCTGTGAAGGTCAAGGGCGCCGCTGGCGGGAAGATCGACCTCCGGGAGCGCATGGCCTTCCACAACGTGCCGGCCGTCAGCATTGCACTCATCGACCAGGGGCGGGTTCAGTGGACACGCGCTTACGGCGTGACCAGCACTGATGGAGAGAACGCCTCTCCCGTCACGCCGGATACCCTTTTCCAGGCGGCCTCTGTCAGCAAGGCTGTCAGCGCAGTGGGTGCGCTCGAGCTGGTCCAGCAAGGCCGGCTTTCGCTGGATGCGCCGGCCAACGACCAGCTGACCGCGTGGAAGATTCCAGACAACGACTTCATCCGCGCCAAGCCGGTGAGCCTGCGCATGCTGCTCAACCACAGCGCCGGGATGACGATCCATGGCTATGACGGCTACGCGCAGGGGCAGCCACTGCCGACCCTGGTGCAGATCCTCTACGGCACCACCCCGGCCAACTCTGACCCGGTGCGGGTGGATGTCCTGCCCGGTAGCCTGTGGCGCTACCCCGGCGGTGGCTACGGCGTCGTGCAACTACTGATGGCCGGGGCGGCCGGGCAGCCGTTTGATCGGTACATGCAGCAGTCCGTGCTGGCGCCACTGGGCATGAAGCACAGTACCTTCGCCGTAGCACTGCCCCCCAGCCAGGACACCAAGGCGGCATCGGGTCACACCCCCGACGGCCACGCGGTCCCGGGACGCTGGCACCGCTATCCCGAGTCGGCGGCGGCGGGCCTGTGGACCACGCCGAGCGATCTTGCGCAGGTGGTGCTCGAGGTCCAGCGCGCCGCGGATGGCAGCGCGGGTGTGCTGCTCTCGCACGACACCGCGCAGATGATGCTCACGCGTGGCCTGGGCGAGTACGGGCTCGGGCTGTACGTCGAGGATCTGGGCGACCGGACCAGCTTCAGTCATAGCGGTGGTACGACCGGCTTCCGCTCGCAGCTGTACGGCTATACGCATAGTGGCCAAGGCGCAGTGATCATGACCAACAGCGACAACGGCGCGGCGCTGATCGGCGAGATTCTGGCCAGTATCTCTGCCGAGTACGGCTGGCCGGAATTCAAGGTGATCGAGAAGGTCGCCATTCCGGGCGATGCCGCACGCAACCGGCAGCTCGCCGGTCGCTACGCGTTGCTGGGCAAAACCGCAGACCTCATTGCCGAGGGCGATCGGCTGTATCTGCAGAGCGCCGTGCTCGGTGCAGGCCGCAGGGAGCTGCATGCGCAGTCGGCGACGAGCTTCTTCATGACCGAGCAGGACATGGTGCTGAAGGTCATGCCCGGCACGGGTGGCAGCACGAGTGGATTCGAGCTGGTCAGCGGCGCCAGCACCTACGCCGCAACGCGATCTGAGTGATGCCTGCGGGACATGCGGTCTGTCAGACGTGGATTGCGCCCTTTTAGCCGGTGCGCCTGTCGGACTCCGCCCGCCCACTCCCTTTCACCTCGTGACGACAAAGGGACTGCGCTCGAAAGCGCATGCTCAAGTCTCCGTCTTCAGGTGGTGTCCCTTTGATGTCGCTCGACTCGATGATGTTCGCAGGGGCCGCGGCAGCCGGACACTGATGCGACAGCCCATGACCTTTCGTCCAGAGCTCCAGCTTGGACGATTCTGTCACGCACTAGAAGTGGCCTTTGATCAGCTCCAGGTATCGTTCCTGGCCATTGAAATTAGAGTCAAGACTCAACGACATCACTGCATCGACAAATGCTTGCGGTGGGCGGTAACCGTGAACGTCTACGTAGTGGTCGAGCATTGATGGGGCAGCCCAATATCGATCTTCCTCAAGGCCGGGAATCCAGATCTCGGACATGCCCAACATGACCTGCCTCCCACGAAATACGAAGCTGCATTGGACGCCGCAAACGGAACAAGGGCGCCAACCCCTGAGCTTGTTTACATGGACGTCCAACGTTTCCGCCGAGCAGAACAACGCTCGTAGCTTGGGAAGGAAATCGTCGGGCACGTGGTCTTTCGGGAAATCGTGTGCGACATCCAACCACCCAACGTTGAGAACATTCCCGAGAGGGCTTTTCAAGTAGTAGGAGTAGCTCGAAAGATCCGGATAGTGCACCTTGATTGCCTCTGTTTCGACATGTTCGGACCACACTCGAACCTGCAGCAGAATAGCCTGAGCCTTGGGACGCCTGGAAGGTTTCCTGCAGATGCTTCCAGGCCGCGTCCGGCCACGCTGGATCTTCTCCAGCACGCAGACGTGGTACTGGATGTCTTCAAGCGTGGCATCGTCCGGCTGCTGCGTCAGCAGCAGGCCGACTTCCCGTTTGGCCGTCACGGGTGGGCTGATGGGGCAGCCCCGGGTCTGATGGGGCGATTCCCCCCCGGGGCCGCGACCCGCCTTACTTGCTGCTGACGTACTTTTCGCGGCGCACCTGCGGGGTGGGCAGGCCGGCTTCCTTCAGCGCCTCGAAGGTCGCATCCACCATGTCCGGGTTGCCGCACAGGTAGGCGATATCCGTGGCCGGGTTCGGCGCGAATTCGGCCAGGTGCTGCTGCACGTAGCCGTGGCGGACGTCCGGGTGCGGGTTCTCGGGCAGCTCGCGAGACAGGCACGGCACGTAGCGGAAGCCCGGGTGGGCGGCCGCGAAGGCGTAGAAGTCGTCGCTGTAGAGCAGCTCGTCCGGGGTGCGGGCGCCCTGCAGCAGCACCACCTCCACCCCGCGCCCGGCCATGGCGGTGGCCAGCAGCGGCAGCATGGAGCGGTACGGGGTGACCCCGGTGCCGGTGGCGATGAGCAGGTAGCGGGCGTTGTGGTCGCCCGGCATCAGGCAGAACCGGCCGAACGGGCCGCTGGCCGTCACGTGGCCGCCGATGTCCAGCCCCTCGAACAGGGCCGTGGCGGCGCCGCCGGGCACGAAACTGACTGCAATATCAACGGCTTCGCCGGGAGCCATGGCATGGTCGTGGATCGTGGCCAGGGAGTAGCTGCGCTTGGTGGCGGTGCCGTCGGCGTACTCGAAATGGACCTGGATGAACTGGCCGGGCTGGAAATCCAGGGGCTGGCCGTCATCACGCAGGAACTGGTAGTGGCCGACGGTCGGGGCGAGCATGCGCCGGTCGATCAGTTTGAGGGGGAATTGAACAGGCACGAATTTGGGAAACAGTGTGTAGCCGGGGCAGACCCTCGGGGCCTTCTATAATAGCCGCTCCCCCGCCCCTATCCAGCGCCGACCCTTGGGCGCGAAGGCAAGAGCTTGGCATCCCAGAACACTCCCGCGTCCAGTACCGCCCCCGCGCTGCGGGTGCGCGACCTCCGCAAGACCTATGACAACGGCACCCAGGCGCTGAAGGGCGTCTCGCTGGACGTTGCCCCGGGCGACTTCTTCGCGCTGCTGGGCCCCAACGGGGCCGGCAAGTCGACCCTGATCGGCATCATCAGCTCGCTGGTGAACCTCAGCGAGGGCCAGGTCGAGGTGTTCGGCAGCGACCTGGTGCGCAACCGCAGCGCCACCATGCGCCTGATCGGGCTGGTCCCGCAGGAGATCAACTTCAACCTGTTCGAGAAGCCCTTCGACATCCTGGTGAACTACGCCGGCTTCTACGGCGTGGCCCGCGCCGAGGCCGAGAAGATGGCCGAGGAGGAGCTCAAGCGCGCCCACCTGTGGGAGAAGGCGCAGGTGATGAGCCGCACGCTGTCGGGCGGCATGAAGCGCCGGCTGATGATCGCCCGGGCGATGATGACCCGCCCGCGCCTGCTGATCCTGGATGAGCCCACCGCCGGCGTGGATATCGAGATCCGCCGCGACATGTGGCGGGTGTTGAAGGAGATCAACGCGGCCGGTACCACCATCATCCTCACCACACACTATCTGGAAGAGGCCGAGCACCTGTGCCGCAACCTGGCCATCATCAACCACGGCCAGATCGTCACCCAGGGGCCGATGCGCGAGCTGCTGGCCAAGCTGGACGTGGAAGGCTTCCTGTTCGATATCGACGGTGAGCTCCCGGCGCAGCTGCCGGTGATCGAGGGCACCACCATGACGGCCATCGACGGGCACACGCTGGACGTGGACATGCCGCGCGCGATGGACCTGAACCGGGTATTCGCGGCGCTCAACGCCTCGGGCATCCGGGTGCGGTCGATGCGGACCAAGAGCAACCGGCTGGAGGAGCTGTTCGTGCGGCTCACCGGCAACCAGGAGAACGTGGCATGAGCAGCACCCCGACCCCGGTCCTGACCGACGGCCAGCGCAACCGCATTGCGCTGATGACGATCGTGCGCCGCGAAGTGGCACGCATCCTGCGCATCTGGGGCCAGACGCTGGTGCCGCCGGCGATCACGATGACCCTGTACTTCCTGATCTTCGGCGGGCTGATCGGCTCGCGCGTGGGCGAGATGGGCGGCTACAGCTACATGCAGTTCATCGTGCCGGGCCTGGTGATGATGAGCGTGATCCAGAACAGCTACGGCAACATCAGCTCCTCGTTCTTCGGCGCCAAGTTCGGCCGCCACGTGGAAGAGCTGCTGGTCAGCCCGATGCCGAACTGGGTGATCCTGTGGGGCTATGTATCCGGTGCGGTGCTGCGCGGACTGATGGTGGGCATCATCGTGCTGATCATCGCGATGTTCTTCACGCCGGTGCGCATTCCGCACCCGCTGGTGACGCTGACCACGGTGCTGCTGGGCGCGACGATCTTCTCGCTGGCCGGCTTCATCAATGCGGTGTACGCCAAGAAGTTCGATGACGTGGCGATCGTGCCGACCTTCATCCTGACCCCGCTGACCTACCTGGGCGGCGTATTCTATTCGGTGAAGCTGCTGCCGACGTGGGCCGAAGCGGCCACCCATGCGAACCCGATCTTCTACATGGTGAACGCGTTCCGCTACGGCCTGCTGGGCACCAGCGACGTGCCGCTGTGGGTGGCCTACGCGCTGATGATCGGCTTCGTGGTGGCGCTGACCGCGCTGGCACTGTGGCTGCTGAAGCGTGGCGTGGGCATGCGGAGCTGACGTCGATGCGGTTCAGCGACTACATCGTCTTTGTCGATGAGAGTGGCGACCATGGCATGGACAGCATCGACAATGGGTACCCGTTGTTTGTGCTGTCCTGCTGCCTGATCAGCAAGCGGGACTACATGAACACCGTGGTCCCGGCGATGCAACTCCATCGGTCTCCAGTTGGCTGATCTGATCGCGCGGCCCATTGGCCTGCGTCAACTGCGACCGGAACAGTCCAACCGGGCGTGGGATGTCATTGAAGCCAAGCTCGATCGGGATGCCGCTGGACGATACCTGGGCTACGGCCTCAAATGCTTTCCTTGAAAAACAAAAGGCCCCGGCGAATCCGCCGAGGCCCAATGCCGACCGGGAATCCCCGATCCAGGCGTGATGATAACAGGGTTCAGGACCATTCACCGGTTCACCCTCAACCGGTTCAGCTTGAACAGACATGGAGCTCAACATGCGCATCCTGATTCTTGGTGCCGGCGGCACCGGCGGCTATTTCGGCGGACGCCTGGCCCAGGCCGGGGTGGACGTGACCTTCCTGGTGCGTCCAGCACGCGCAGCGCAGCTGGACCGCGATGGTCTGGTGATCCGCAGCCCGCTGGGCGATGCGACGTTCCCGGTGGCGCACGTCACCGCCGAGGCCCTGCCGGCACTGGCGATGGAACAGCCCTTTGACCTGGTGATCCTCAGCTGCAAGGCTTACGACCTGGACAGTTCCATCGAGGCGATCGCCCCGGCCATGTCGTCGCGGACCACGGTGCTCCCCATCCTCAACGGCCTGCGCCACTACGCCGCGCTGGATGCGCGCTTTGGCCGCGATGCGGTGCTGGGCGGGCTGTGCTTCATCAGTGCGACCAAGGCCGCTGACGGTGCGGTGCTGCACCTGGCACCGGCGGCGAAGCTGACCTTCGGCGAGCGCGACAACACGGGCAACAGCGCGCGCGTGCTGGCGCTGGCGGCGGCCTGCGTGCAGGCGGGTGTGGACCACGTGGCCAGCACGGCGATCGGACAGGAGCAGTGGATCAAATACACGTTCCTGACCACGCTGGCGGCCGCCACCTGCCTGATGCGCGCCGATGTGGGCACCATCGTGGCCACCGATGACGGCGTGGCGATCGTGCGCGGGCTGTACGACGAGTGCCTGGCCGTGGCCGACGCGGCGGGCGAGCCGATTCCGGACAAGGCGCGGGAGATCGCGCTGGGCGCCACCACGCAGGCCGGATCGGCGCTGAAGGCGTCGATGCTGCGCGACCTGGAAGCCGGCCAGCAGGTGGAGGCCGAGCAGATCGTCGGCGACATGCTGGTGCGGGCGCGCGCGGCGGGCCAGGCGGCGCCGCTGCTGGCGGTCGCCCATGCGCACCTGCAGGCGTACCAGCGCCAACACGCGGGCTGAGCATGACGACCGGTCCTGCCCCTTCGCGCGTGCTGGTGCTGGGGCTGGGGTACAGCGGGCGGCATATCGCGGCGCGGCTGCGGTCGCAGGGCGTGCACTGCAGTGGCACGGTGCGCGATCCGGCGACCGCACCGGCTGATGGCGTGGTCCGCCACCGGCTGGTGGCGGGGATGCCCCTCGATGATGCCCTGCGCGAGGCGATACAGGCCGCGCAGGCGGTGGTGTGCACGGTACCGCCGGACGATGCGGGCGACCCGACCCTGCGCCTGCTGGCGGAGGAACTGCGCAACAGCCCGGCGCTGCGCTGGCTGGGGTATCTCTCTTCCACGGCGGTATACGCGGACCGCGATGGCGGGTGGGTCGACGAAGCCTCGGCCGCCGATGCGGTGGACGATGCGGCGCAGCGGCGATTGCTGGCCGAACGTCAGTGGCGCGAGGTGGCGCGGGACATGGACATTGCGTCGGCGGTGTTTCGCCTGCCGGGCGTGTATGGGCGCGGGCGCAATGCGCTGGTGCAGCTGGCGGAAGGTCGGGCGCGCCACGTGGTACGGCCCGGTCTGGTGTTCAACCGGCTGCA
The DNA here is from genome assembly GCF_057839485.1 of Stenotrophomonas sp. KH_036_B. NCBI lineage: Bacteria > Pseudomonadati > Pseudomonadota > Gammaproteobacteria > Lysobacterales > Lysobacteraceae > Stenotrophomonas > Stenotrophomonas sp. KH_036_B. The sequence goes on from NZ_CM174491.1 coordinate 4,232,124, forward strand.
TGTGGAGGACCTGGCAGCGGTGGTGGTGGCCGCGATGGGTCTGCCTACGCGCGACGCGATGTATCTGCCCAGCGATGACGAGCCGGCGCCGCCGCAGGCTGTGCTGGCGTTCGCCGCAGCGCTGGGGGGATTTTCCATGCCGCCTGCGCTGGCGTGGGATGACCCATCGCTGAGCCCAACCCTGCGACGGTTCTATGCCAGCAGTAAACGGGTGGACAGCCGCGCCACCCGTGCGACGTTGGGCTGGGTGCCCACCTTCCCGACGTACCGGGACGGGTTGCGGGACGCCCACGAGGCGTAGAGCACCGCCCTGCGGGGCTGCGACGCCATGCGACCCGCGCGGGTCGGCGCTGCAGCCACGCACGGTCTGGCGCTACCGGGGCCACCGCAACGGCGGATGGCTTCCGGCGCCGGGCGCGAGTGCCGCACACATGGCCTCCAGGCTGGCCTGGGGTGTCATGCCCTGCCCCTCCCATTGGAAGGCATACGGCAGCGGGTCGGTCTGCGTGCCTGTCGTGCGCGTCTGCACCACCGGACGGGGCGGGGCATCGAATGGAACGGGGCGCCACGGGAAGGCCGGCAGGGCCGCCCTGCGCGTGGCAGCCTCGACGCATTGCTGCGACGACGCCATGGGTGCCTCGGGCCTGGCCCACACCCGCAGCGTGGTGTTGCGCATGGCGTAAGGACCGCGGTGGGCGTGCGGGGGCGGATCGCGCCAGGGGCGCCAGTGCGCAGGCGTGGCGCGGGCAGGCCGGGGTCCGTCGGGGGCAGTGTTCACGGGCAGCGCCTTGTGTTCGAGTGATGGACCTCGAATGCTGACCCTCCTGCCAGCCACTTCCCATCGGATAGTGCGTTATTTCACCGATGTGCGAAGCGGATCACTCAGAGCGATCCGCCCAGCCCAGGCAGGCGGAAGAACGTGCGCGTTGCCGCGGTCGCATTGGCCGCCGTCACCTCGACCTGTTCACCCCGATCACGTGCCAGCTCTTCGACGATGTGCGACAGGAACATCGGCTCATTGCGGCGGTCCTTCGGCAGCGGCTTCAGGCTGCGCGGCAGCAGGTAGGGCGCGTCGGTTTCGATCATCAGGCGCTCGGCCGGGATGTGCTTTACCAGCTCGCGCAGATGGGCACCGCGGCGTTCGTCGCACAGCCAGCCGGTGATGCCGATGTACCAGTCCTGGTCCAGGTAGTCGAACAGCTCCTGGCGCTCGCCGGTGAAGCAATGCACCACCGCCGCGCCGATCCTGCCGTCGACGTTCTTCATCTGCGCCATGAAGTCCGCGTGCGCGTCGCGCTGGTGCAGGAACAGTGGCTTGCGCTGGCCATCGGCGGCCCGCACGTCGCTGGCCAGCTGCAGCTGCCGCTCGAAGGCGCGGTGCTGGGCCGGGCGCGGCGCGAAATCGCGGAAGTAATCCAGACCGCACTCACCCACCGCCACCACTTCGGGATGCGCATGCAGCGCGCGCATCTCGGCATCGCATTCGTCGGTGTACTCCACCGCGTGGTGCGGATGCACGCCGGCGGTGGCGTACAGGAAACCGGGATGCTGGCGCGCCAGCTCCAGCGCCAGCGGGGAATGCTCGCGGCTGGCCCCGGTCAGCACCATCTGCACCACCCCGGCCTCGCGGGCGCGCGCCAGCACGGCGTCGCGGTCGCGGTCGAAGGAATCGTGGGTGAGGTTGGCGCCGATATCGATCAGTTGCATGGGGACAGCTACAGGGCAGTTGATCGGCCCATTGTAGCGTGCGGCCTGCGCGCGCCCGCCCGCCACGGCTCGCCGCTGCTGCCCGCGGCCCGTATCCTTGCCGCATGAACACCCCGATTTTCCCGATTTCCTCGCTGCTGCCGCAGATTGCCGCGCACCTGGCCAGCCACACGCGGCTGGTGCTGGAAGCGCCGCCCGGCGCCGGCAAGACCACCCAGGTGCCGCTGGCATTGCTGGACGCGCCGTGGCTGCAGGGCCGCAGGATCATCATGCTGGAACCCCGCCGGGTCGCCGCGCGCAGCGCCGCGCAGTTCATGGCGCGGCAGCTGGGCGAAGAGGTCGGCGGTACCGTGGGCTACCGCATCCGCTTCGAGAACAAGGTGACCGCGCGCACCCGGGTGGAGGTGGTGACCGAGGGCATCCTGACCCGCATGCTGCAGGACGACCCGATGCTGGACGGCGTGGGCGCGCTGCTGTTCGATGAATTCCACGAACGCCACTTGGCCGCCGATCTCGGCCTGGCCCTGGCGCTGGATGTGCAGGCACAGCTGCGCGACGACCTGCGCATCGTGGTGATGTCGGCCACGCTGGATGGCGAGCGGCTGGCGCAGTTCCTCGACGCGCCCCGCCTCAGCAGCCAAGGCCGCAGCTTCCCGGTGGCGATCAGTCATTTTCCGGCGCGGCGCGACGAAGCGCTTGAGGCACAGGCGCGGCGCGCGGTGGAGCAGGCGCTGGCCCAACACCCCGGCGACGTGCTGGTGTTCCTGCCCGGTCAGCGCGAAATCGCCCGCACCCAGGCCGCGCTGGACCAGGCGCTGCCCGCCGATATCCAGGTGCTGCCGCTGCACGGCGAGCTGCCGGTGGAACAACAGTCACGGGTGCTGCAGCCCGACCCGCACGGCCAGCGCCGGGTGGTGCTGGCCACCAACGTGGCCGAATCGTCGGTCACGTTGCCCGGCGTGCGCGTGGTGATCGATGCGGGGCTGGCGCGCGAGCCGCGCTACGACCCCAACAGCGGCTTCGCACGGCTGGACGTGGTGAGCATCGCGCAGGCATCGGCTGACCAGCGCGCCGGTCGCGCCGGGCGCGTGGCCGATGGCTGGGCGTGGCGGCTGTGGCCGCAGTCGCAGCGGCTGGAGTCGCAGCGCCGGCCGGAGATCGCGCAGGTGGAACTGGCGGCACTGGCGCTGGAACTGGCGGCGTGGGGCAGCGACGACCTGCGCTTCGTGGATGCGCCACCCGTGGGCGCGATGGCGGCGGCACGCGAACTGCTGCAGCGCCTGGACGCGCTGAGCGACACCGGCGGGCTCACCGCGCTGGGCCGGCGCATGCTCACGCTGGGCACGCACCCGCGGCTGGCGGCGATGCTGCTGGCCGCCGGCAGCGGCACCGAACAGGCGCTGGCCTGCGACCTGGCGGCAGTGGTGGAGGCACGCGATCCGCTGCGCCAGGGCGGCGATGCGCTGGCGGCGCGATGGCGTGCGCTGGCGGCCTTCCGCCAGGGCCGCGTGCCGCACGATGCCAACCGTGGCGCGCTGGCTGCCATCGATGCAGCCAGCAAGCAGTGGCGGCGACGCCTGCGCTGCGACGCGCTGCCGCCGACGTCGGTGGAGGCCCACCAGCTCGGCGACCTGCTCGCCCATGCCTTCCCTGACCGGATCGCCGCACGCCACCCTGCCGATCCGCTGCGCTACCTGCTGGCCAATGGCCGCAGCGCGCGTCTGTTCGATCCCAGCGACCTGCGCGGTGAGCCGTGGCTGGTGGCGGTGGAGCTGCGCTACGAGGCGCGCGACGCACTGCTGCTGCGCGCCGCGCCGGTGGATGAGAACCGGCTGCGCCGCGACTTCCCGCAGCGCTTCCGGCAGGAGGACGTGGTGCGCTGGGACGCGGAGAAGCGCGCACTGGTCGCACGCCGCGAAAGCCGCTTCGACCGCATCGTGCTGGACAGCCGCTCGGCCGGCCGGGTCGACCCGGCGCAGGCGGCCCAGGCGCTCACCGAGGCCGTACGCGAGCTGGGACTGGATGCCTTGCCGTGGACCGACGGGCTGCGCCAGTGGCAGGCACGTGCGCTGGCCTTGCGCACCTGGATGCCTGAGCTTGAACTGCCCGACGTGTCCGATGCCGCGCTGATGGGGACACTGCCGACATGGCTGACGCCGGCCTTCAATGGCAGGACCCGGCTGGATGCGCTGGACGAGTCGGCCTTGGGCGAAGCGCTGAAGTCGCCCGTGCCATGGACACAGCGCCAGCTGATCGATCGCCATGCGCCGCTGCGCATCACGGTGCCCTCGGGCATGGAACGGCCGATCCACTACGCCATCGACGCCGACGGCGCCACGCCGCAGCCGCCGGTGCTGGCGGTCAAGCTGCAGGAGCTGTTCGGGCTGGCCGATACGCCCCGGATCGCCGACGGCCGCGTGCCGCTCACCCTGCACCTGTTGTCGCCCGGCGGCCGTCCGCTGCAGGTCACCCAGGACCTGCGCAACTTCTGGGCGAACACCTATGCCGAGGTAAAGAAGGAGATGAAGGGGCGCTACCCGCGACACCCGTGGCCGGATGACCCGTGGACAGCCAGTGCCACGCACCGGGCCAAGCCACGCGGGACGTAGCGCCACGCCCTGCGTGGCTGTGCGATGGACCCTGCACCGCGATCAGCCACGCACGGCGTGGCTCTACGGCGACCGACCTGAATCAATCCTGCAGATTGGTTATCGTCGTGACCAGGCCGTGGGCGGCGGATAACACGCCCTACACGGCCACCGGGCGACACTGGATTCCGAACCGAGGCAAAGGACCCCCCATGAGCAGACTGACCGTTATTACCGACCGCGCCCTTGAGCGTGCACTGGATCTGGCAAGCAGCGCGGGCGATGGCCTGAAGCACGCCGGCACCAATCTGCGCCACTTCGGCCCGCAGGCAACCGACTGGATCAAGACCGGTGCGGCGCTCGGGGCGGTGAAGACCGGCAGCAAGGTGGCCGCCAAGGTGGTACGCCGCAACCCGGCCGCGACCATTGCCGTGGCAGCGGTGGGGGTGGGCCTGCTGGGCTACGCGCTGTACCGCAAGCAGCAGAAGAAGAAGCTGGCCAATGGTGGCGTGGTGAATGGGCAGGCGCAGCGCATCAGCGCCAGCAACCGCCGCAACGACACCGTGGTGGATGAGCACAGCGATATCGGCAGCGACGCCTGAACCATCGGGCGCGTGGCTGGAACAGAAGACCGCCGGCATGTCCGGCGGTTTTTTTTGGGCGACCATCCTTTGCGCGTTCGCTGCATCTGACGCGGTAGCGCCACGCCCTGCGTGGCTGCCACGTGGGCCCGCATCGCGCGCAGCCACGCAGGGCGTGGCTCTACGGAGTGATGCGGTTTCTCAACCGATCCTGCGCCATTGCCCCGGCTGCAGGTCGCCCAACCCATGCGGGCCCATCGAAATGCGCACCAGACGCAGCGTGGGCAGGCCGACGGCGGCGGTCATGCGCCGCACCTGGCGGTTGCGGCCCTCGCGCAGGGTGATCGCCAACCAGGCATCCGGTACCGTCTTGCGGAACCGTACTGGTGGATTGCGCGGCCAGAGCGCGGGCGTCTCCAGCCGCTCCACGCGTGCCGGCAGGGTCGGCCCATCGTTCAACTGCACCCCGCTGCGCAACGCCTGCACCTGCTCGTCGCTGGGCGTGCCTTCCACCTGCACCCAGTACGTCTTGTCTTCCTTGTGCCGCGGGTCGGTAAGGCGATGCGCCAGCCTGCCGTCATCGGTGAGCAGCAACAGGCCTTCGCTGTCGTAGTCCAGCCGCCCGGCCGCGTACACGTCCGGCGGCAGTCCGAAGCCGGCCAGCGTCGCGCGCGGCGGCTGGCTGCTGTCGGTGAACTGGCACAGGACGTTGAAGGGCTTGTTGAAGGCGATGAGCATGGGGCGCAGGACGGCGGTGGGGGGAGCATTGTCCCACCCACCGTGCCCGCCGGCATTACTTCGCCGGTTTGATGAAGCGCAGCGTCATGCGGTCGCTCTCGCCGATGGCCTTGTACCTGGCTTCATCGGCGGCGTCGTGGTTGTTGCTCGGCGGCAGGGTCCACACGCCGTTGGGGTAGTCCTTGGTATCGCGCGGGTTGGCATTGATCTCGCTGCTGCCGGCCAGCTCGAAGCCTGCCGCCTTCGCCATCGCGATGACCTGGGCCTGGCCCACATAGCCACTCTTGTCATTGGCCGGCACATCGGCCTTGGCGCGGTGTTCCACCACGCCCAGCACGCCGCCCGGCTTGAGCACGCGGTAGAAGCCCTTGAACATGCCCTCGGCCTGGTCGGCGGTGCGCCAGTTGTGCACGTTGCGGAAGGTCAGCACGGTATCCACCGAACCATCCGCGCCAAACTGCGGTGCGGCCGGGTCGAAGCCCACCACGCGTGCCTTGCCGTACAGCGCCGGGGTGTCGGCGAACTTCTTCTCCAGCCCGCTCTTGCCGCGCGCCTGGTAGTCACGCGCACGCCCTTCGGGCACGGCCATCGGATCGACCACGGCGGCGATGTAGTGGCCCTTGTCGTGCAGCAGCGGTGCGAGGATTTCCGAGTACCAGCCGCCTCCTGGCGTGATCTCGATGACCGCCTGGCCCGGCTGCACGCCGAAGAACGACAGGGTCTGGGCCGGGTGCCGGTAGGCATCGCGCGCGACATTGGCCGGGGTGCGGCTCTTGCCATCGACCGCCGCCTGCACCGCAGGGGTGATGGCGACCTGTGCGTTGGCACCGGCAGGCTTGACCGCCAGGGCCGGGGCGGCGAGCAGCAGCGTGGAAACAGTGAACAGGCAGGCACAGCTCAGCGAACGGGCTTTCATCGGATCACCTCCGGTGGCGGGATGCGGCGAGACTAGCAGCCGCGATGTCAAAGGTGTTCACAAAGCGTTAGTGCAGTGCAGCGAAGCGGAACACTGTTTTGTGGAGAGCGCCGCAGCGATGTCATGGGCAGGCACTTATGCTGTCCCATTGGATTCAACTGGAGGATATGCCCATGACTGCACCGCGCGAACTCGGCCGTTCCGGCCTGAAAGTGCTGCCCATCGCGTTCGGCGGCAACGTGTTCGGCTGGGGCGCTGACGAGAAGACCTCGTTCGCACTGCTCGATGCGTTTGTCGATGCCGGCTACACCCTGGTCGACACCGCCGACGCCTACTCGGCCTGGGTGCCGGGCAATCAGGGCGGTGAATCGGAGACCATCCTGGGCCGCTGGTTCCAGCGCAGCGGCAAGCGCGACAAGGTCGTACTGGCCACCAAAGTGGCGAAGTGGGCCGAACGCCCCGGGCTGTCGGCAGACAACATTGCGGCGGCGGTGGAGGATTCACTGCGCCGCCTGCAGACCGACGTGATCGATCTGTACCAGGCGCACGAGGACGACGAGTCCACGCCGCTGGAGACCACGCTGGCCGCGTTCGGCCGGTTGATCGAGCAGGGCAAGGTGCGCGCGATTGGCGCGTCCAATTACAGCGCGGAACGCCTGCGCGACGCACTCAAGGTCTCGGCCGACTACAAACTGCCGCGCTACGAGACGCTGCAGCCGGAGTACAACCTGTATGACCGGGCCGGCTACGAGAGCGGGCTTGAAGCGGTCGCACGCGAGAGCGGGCTGGGCGTGATCAGCTACTACTCGCTGGCCAGTGGATTCCTCAGCGGCAAGTACCGCAGTGCGGACGATGCAGCCAAGAGCAGCTCGCGCGGCAGCAGCGTGGTGGCGAAGTACGTCAATCCGCGCGGCCTGCGGATTCTGGAGGCGCTGGATGACATCGCCGGCAAGCACGCCGCCACGCCCGCACAGGTGGCGATCGCCTGGTTGATTGCCCGCCCGGGCATCACCGCACCGATCGTCAGCGCCACCAGCGTGGCGCAGCTCCATGACGTGCTGGCCGCCGCGCAGGTGGCCCTGTCGGCCGACGACGTTGCACAGCTGGATGCCGCCAGCGCCGAGTAACGCGCCGTCGATCCACGCCTGCGTGGCTGGGGTGGCTCCACGACCCGGTGGATCCACGCCCTGCGATATGCGCCCATGCAATCACCCCGTCGCCAGGCTCCCGCGGATGCCGATTGAGATCGCGTAGAGCCGGCCAACGGTCGGCGACGCCGCTCAGGCCGCCGCGCTGTCTTCCGCCACCAGTGCGTGGTGCAGGCTCACGCCGGCGCGCACGCCTTCAGCGCTGGCCAGGGTGATGTTGCCCATCACGCTGGCATCGCCGGCGGCGTATACGCCGGGCACCGTGGTCTGCTTCTGCGCATCGACCCGCACCAGCACCCCAACCGGGCTCTCATCCAGCGCACAGCCCAGCTGTTCCACCAGCGGGGAGCCCATGTGCTGGCGCGCGGTGACGAACAGCGCGCGCAGGTCGATGCGGCGACCGTCGGCAAGCAGTGCCGCGCTCAGCTGCGGAGCCTCGCCTTCCAGCGCGACCACCTCGCTGGTTTCGATGCGCACGCCGCGGCGCTGCAGGGTGGCGATCGCATCGTCTTCCAGGGTCATGCCATGCGCGAACAGCGTGACCTGCCCCCAGTCGGCCAGCACGCCGGCCATCATGCTGGACAGTGCGTGGCCGCCAAGCAGCCCGATGGCGCCGCCACCCACTTCATAACCGTGGCAGTAGGGGCAGTGCAGCACGCCGTGGCCCCAGCGTTCGGACAGGCCGGGAAGGTCGGGAAGCGCATCGCGTACGCCGGTGGCCAGCAGCAGCTTGCGGGTGGCCCAGGTGTCACCGCCGGCGGTGTGCACCGCGAAGCCGTCCACGGTGACCTGCGCATCGGTGGCGGTGTCACTGATCCAGCGCACGCTGGGGTAATCGAGCAGCTGCGCCTTGGCCTGCCGCAGCAGCTCACCGCCGCCGATGCCATCCAGGCCAAGCACGCCGTGCGAGTGCGCGGCAAAGCGGTTGCGCGGCAGGCCGCTGTCGATCACCAGCACGCTGCGGCGCGCACGCGCGAGCATCATGGCGGCGGACAGGCCGGCGTAACTGCCGCCGACGATCACGGCATCAAAGGTCATGCGCTGCTCCTGTGGCGTGGTGGGCCAGGTGCCGGGCGAAGGCGTCGCCCAGCGTGGCCAGGGTGGTGGCATGGAGGCGTTGTTCGAGCAGCGCCTGGGCCTGCTGGTAGCTGTCATCCAGCGCGCTGTTGACGACCTGCTGCACCGGGCAGCCACGCCCGGTGTCGCGCGCGCCGGTATGCAACAACGCCGGCGAGCCGATGGCCACGTAGACGTCGTGCAGGGTGATGGTGGCCGGGTCGCGTGCCAGCTGGCTGCCGCCCCCGTGGCCGCGCACGGTGTGCACCAGGCCGCCCTTGTGCAGCGCGGCCAGCAACCGACGAATCACCACCGGGTGGGTGGGCAGGCAGGTGGCGAGCTGCTCGGACGTGCGGGGCCCGGGCTGGCCCACCAGGTGGGCCATGACATGCAGGGCGTCGGAAAACTGGGTGCTGGATTTCATGTAACGCCAATAGTTACATATTAACGTCGCGTTGGGTAGCGCCGGCTGTTGGCCAGCCCCTGCAGACGTTCACCGTTCATGAGGGCCGGGCAACGGCCGGCACCTACCGGAGGAACGCGGCGACGGTCATGGCATCGCCCAGGTAGTCCAGGAACGACGTGATCCGCGCGGACACCGCCGTGTTGCGGTAGTACACCGCGTGGATCGGCTGGCGCACCTCGACGGTCAGGGTGGGCAGCAGTTGCACGAGCGTGCCTGCATCGCGGTCGCGCTGGGTCATGAAGTCGGACAGGCAGACGATGCCGGCCCCTTCCAGTGCCAGGCGGCGCAGGGTCTCGCCGCTGGACACGGCCACCGCCGGCCGGATGTGCAGCAGTGCGTCGGTGCGGCCGGGCAGCGGCCAGTGATTGAGCGAGTCCGGTTCGTTGAAACCGAGCAGTGCGTGTCCGGCCAGGTCTTCCACGCCCTGGGGCGTGCCGTGCTGCGCCAGGTAGGCCGGGCTGGCCAGCACCCGCAGGCGGCTGTGCGCCAGCGGGCGCGCATGCAGGGTGGAGTCGGCCAGCGGGCCGATGCGGATGGCCACGTCGGTGCGCCGTTCCAGCAGGTCGATGTAGCGCTCGCTGCTGTTGAGTTCCAGCTGCACCTCCGGATAGCGCGCGCGGAAGCCGGCCACCAGTGGGGCGATCACGTGCAGCACGAACGGGGTGGCGGCATCCACACGCAGCCGGCCTGCCGGGCGCTGTCGGCGCGCGGTCATCTGCTCTTCGGCCGCCTCCACGGAGGCGACGATGGCGCGGGCCTGGGCCAGGAACGCGTCGCCCTCTTCGGTGAGCTGCAGCCGCCGGGTGGTGCGGGTCAGCAGGGTGGTGCCCAGCTTTTCCTCCAGCCGGCCCAGCGCGCGGCTGACGCCCGAGGTGGTCTGGCCGAGCGCCTCGGCAGCAGCCGTGATCGAGCCGCTGTCGATGACGGCAATGAACGCCTGCATTTCGTCCAGGGTGGTCTTCATGGCGTGGTCCATCGGGCAGGCCCCATTATTGACCAGAACTCAATAGTCATTGGCGTGAAGACCGCTGTTTCGGCAAGAGTCTGGCGCGCAGACTGCGCAGCCTGTCCTCCCACCGGTAACGACCATGTCCCGCGGCATCCCCTTGGCCTTGTTGGCGCTGACGCTCGGTGCGTACGCCATCGGCACGACTGAATTCGTCATCGTCGGGCTGATTCCGACCATTGCCGCCGACCTTGGCGTGTCCCTGCCCTCGGCGGGCCTGCTGGTCTCGCTGTACGCGTTGGGGGTGGCGGTGGGTGCGCCGGTGCTGACCGCGCTGACCGGGCGGGTGCCGCGCAAAACGCTGCTGGTGGCGCTGATGGTGCTGTTCACCCTGGGCAACGTGATTGCGTGGATGGCCCCGGGGTACGGCTCGCTGATCGTGGCCCGCATCCTGACCGGCCTGGCGCACGGCGTGTTCTTCTCGATCGGCTCGATCATCGCCACATCGGTGGTTCCTAAAGAGAAGGCGGCCAGCGCGATCGCGATCATGTTCACCGGCCTCACCGTGGCGCTGGTCACCGGCGTGCCGCTGGGTACGTTCATCGGCCAGCACCTGGGCTGGCGGGCGACCTTCCTGGCGGTGGCGGCGCTGGGCGTGATCGCCCTGCTCGGCAGCCTGCTGTTCGTGCCGCGCAACCTGCAGCGCAGTGCGCCGGCCACGTTCGGCCAGCAGCTGGCGGTACTGGCGCAGCCGCGCCTGCTGCTGGTGTATGCGATCACCGCACTGGGCTATGGCGGCACGTTCCTGTCGTTCACCTACCTCGCCTCGATCCTGCAGGACGTCACCGGCTTCGCGCCGAACGCGGTAAGCGGCGTGCTGCTGGTGTACGGCGTGTCGGTGGCGATCGGCAACCTGTGGGGCGGCCGCTTGGCCGACCGTCGCGGCCCGATTCCGGCACTGAAGCTGATCTTCGGGTTGCTGGCGCTGGTGCTGTTCGCCCTGACCTTCACCGCCTACAACACGTGGCTGGTGCTGCTGACCGTGCTGGCCCTGGGCGCAGTGGCATTCGGCAACGTGCCCGGGCTGCAGGTGTACGTGGTGAAGCAGGCGCAGCGCTTCGCACCGCAGGCGGCGGACGTGGCCTCGGGTCTGAACATCGCCGCGTTCAATGTGGGTATCGCATTGGGTGCGTCGCTGGGCGGGCTGGTGGTCGATCACCTTGGGTTGATGCATACCCCGTGGCTGGGCGCGCTGGTGGTGCTGGGTGCGCTGGGGTTGACCGTGTTGAGTGGGCGGTTGGATGCCCGCGATGGTGTTGAGGCGCGTGCCGACGGGATTTCGGTGGCGGCGCATTGAGAGGAGCTCCATCCTCTTGTTTCTCTTGTTTAACGGTGCACGGCGTAGCCTGCACTGCCCCCTTTTGAAGGAGTTTTCATGAGCATTCCCGCCTTTGGCCTCGGCACGTTCCGCCTGAAGGACCAGACCGTCATCGATTCGGTCCGCAACGCGCTGGACGTGGGCTACCGCGCCATCGATACGGCGCAGATCTACGGCAATGAGGCCGAGGTTGGCCAGGCCATCGCCGATTCCGCCGTGGCGCGCGACGATCTGTTCATCACCACCAAGGTCTGGATCGCCAGCTTCCAGCACGATGCGCTGCTGGACAGCCTGCGCGGGAGCCTGCGCAAGCTGCGCACCGACCACGTCGACCTGACCCTGATCCACTGGCCGTCGCCGAACGATGCCGTGCCGATGGCGGAGTACCTGGGCGCGCTGGCACAGGCCAAGGCCGAGGGCCTGACCCGGCAGATCGGCATTTCCAACTTCACCATCGACCTGACCCGCCAGGCCATCGACATCCTCGGTGCCGATGCCATCGCCACCAACCAGATCGAAGTGCACCCCTACCTGCAGAACCGCGCGCTGATCGCGTTCCTGCGCGAGCAGGGCATCCATGTCACCGCATACATGAGCCTGGCCTACGGCGACGTGTTGAAGGACCCGGTCATCCAGGCCATCGCCGAGCGTCACAACGCCACGCCTGCACAGGTGGCGCTGACCTGGGCGCTGCAGCAGGGCTTCGCGGTCATCCCCTCCTCCACCCGGCGCGAGAACCTGGCCAGCAACCTGCTCGCCGCGGACCTGCGCCTGGGCGAGGACGACATGGCGCAGATCGCCACGCTGGATCGCGGCCAGCGGCTGGCGAATCCGGAGGGGATCGCGCCGGCGTGGGATTGACGCACTTTGTTCACGATTCCATACCCAGAGGCGCATACGGTATTGAATCGTGAACTTTTCATCGTGCCACGCTGCGAGAGACCGGCGCAGGCCTCTGCGCATTTAAAAGTTCACTATTCAATACGTAGATTGGGTTAATGTATTGAATAGTGAACAATCTGCTCTAGTGCAGCCCGCTGGCGGCTCAGCCCAGCAGCCACGCGCGCATGGCGGCGCTGACGTCGTCCGGCTTTTCCATCGGCGCCAGGTGCCCGCAATCGGGCAGCACCACCAGCGTTGAGCCCGGTGCCAGCGCGTGCATCTCTTCGCTGATCGGCAACGGCGTGATGCGGTCGTTGGCGCCGCACACGATCAGCAGCGGATCGCGATAGGCGGCCAGTACATCGCGGCCGTCCGCCCGGTCCAGCGCGCTCTGGCGCAGGAACACCTCGGCGCCGAGCCGCGTGGTCATGTCACGCACGCGCTGCACGAGCACGTAGTCGTCCAGGCGCGAGGCGTCGATGTAGCTGCGCATGAGCGTGTCGCCAAAGCCATGGAAGGTACCCGGCAGGCGCACGCTGGCCTGCTGGGTGCGACGTTGCGCGGCGCGCTCGGGCGAATCGGCGTGGAAGGACGTATCGATCAGCGCCAACCGCAGCACCCGCTCGGGCGCGGTGCGCAGGATCTGCTGGGCCACGAAGCCACCCAGCGAGAACCCGGCCAGCGCGAACCGCTCCGGTGCCTGGGCCAGCACGTCATCGACCACGGCCTGCAGGGTCTCGCCACGGGTCTGGTCGCCGACGGTGCAGACGGCGATATCGGACAGGGCGGCAATCTGCGCGCGCCAGAGTTCGGCGTCGTTGAGCAGGCCCGGCAACAGCAACAGCGGCGTTCGATCGGTCATGCGGCACATTGTCAGGCCTGGCCCGTGCACGGACCATGCCCGGCATGGGTCAGTGCGTTGCGCCTTCGGGCGGTTCGGGCACCTGCACGCTCTGCACCGGCAGGGTCACCACCATCACCGTGGAGTCGTCCGGATCCAGCCGGGTCTTGAACCCCAGGCTCTGGCACATTGCCAGCATGGTGCTGTTCTCGCGCAGCACCTGGCCTTCGATGATGTTGAGCCCAAGCCACTGCGCGTACTCGATCATGATCGTCATCAGGCGCCAGCCGATGCCGTGGCCCTTGAGGTCGGAGCGGATCATGATGCCGTACTCGCCGCGGTCGTAATCGGCGTCGGCGTGCAGCCGCACCGCACCCAGCATGTCGCCGCTGCGCGGGTCGATGGCCACCAGCGCGATCGAGCGGGCGTAGTCGAGCTGGGTCAGGCGGGCGATGAATTCGTGGCTGAAATGCTTGACCGACTGGAAGAAGCGCAGCCGCAGGTCGTCATCGGTCACGCGCGCGAAGAAGGCGCGGAACAGCGCGTCATCCTCCGGGCGCACCGGGCGCACGAACGCGGGCGCACCGTCGGAGAGGGTGATGGTGCGCTCCCATTCCTGCGGATACGGGAACACCGCGAAGCGTGGGTGGCCACGGCCCTTGTGCAGTTTGCGCGACGGTGCGATCGCCACGCGCGCGTCGAGTGCGATGACGCCGTCGCGGTCGGCCAACAGCGGGTTGATGTCGAGCGTGCGTACTTCGGGAATGTCGGCCGCCAGTTGCGCCAGCTTGACCAGAATCAGCGCCACGGCGCGCTCGTCGGCGGCGGGAACGTCGCGGTACGCCTTGAGGATGCGCGACACGCGGGTCCGCCCGATCAGCTCATGGGCAAGGCGCAGGTCCAGCGGCGGCAGGGCCAGGGCCTTGTCGTCGATCACTTCGACGGCGGTGCCGCCACGGCCGAACACCACCACCGGGCCGAAGGTCGGGTCGTCGGCAATGCCGGCGATCAGTTCGCGCGCCTTGGGCCGCACGATGGTGGGCTGCACCAGCACGCCGTCGATCCGCGCCTGCGGGCGCATTTCATGGGCGCGGGCCAGGATGGAACTGGCGGCGGCCTGCACCGCCTGCAGGGTGCCGAGGTTGAGGCGCACGCCATCGACATCGGACTTGTGCGGAATGTCGGCCGAGAACACCTTCACCGCCACGGTGGCGCCCTGCTCCAGCAACGGCTGGGCCAGGTCCATGGCCTCGTGTGGATCGCGGGCCTGCATCACCGGCGCGGAGGGAATGCCGTAGGCCGTGAGCAGCTGGTGGGTGGCGATCGGATCCAGCCACTGCTGGCCGGCGGCCAGCGCGGCCTCGACGATGGCGCGCGCGGCCGCAGTATCGACCACGAAATCCTGCGGCAGGCTTGGCGGGGTTTCCATCAGCGCGGCCTGCGCGTCGCGGTAACGCACCAGGTGCTGGAAGCCGCGCACGGCTTCGGCCTCGGTGGGATAAGTGGGCACGCGGGCCGCGTTGAGGGTGGCGGTGGCGCGGTCATCGTTGCCCAGCCAGACCGCGAACACGGGCTTGTCGCGGTGGTGGCGCGGGCGCAGGCCGAGGGTGCGGGTCAGCGCCTGGGCGGCGTCGGCCGAGGAGGTGAACGCGGTGGGCACGTTGACGACGAGGACGGCATCGTTGCCGTTGTCGGACATCAACGCGTCGATGGCGGCGGCGTAGCGGTCACCGTCCGCATCGACCACGATATCCACGGGGTTGCTGCGCGACCAGCCTTCGGGAAGGACGCCGTCGAGCTCGGCGATGGTGCCCGGCGAGAGTTCGGCGAGGGTACCGCGCAGGGCCAGCAGCTGGTCGACGGCGAGCCGGCCGACGCCACCACCATTGCTGAGTATGGCGAGACGACGGCCCGGGAAGGTGCCGAGCCGGCCGAGGGTTTCAGCGGCGGTGAACAGTTCGTCCAGCGCGCTCACGCGGAGCAGGCCGGCGCGGTTGAACGCCGCGCCGTAGACCGCGTCGGAGCTGGCCAGCGCCTGCACGTGCGTGTCGCCATCCGGATCGATGCGGATGTGCCGGCCGGATTTGACCACCACCACGGGCTTGGCGCGGGCGGCCGCACGGGCGGCGGACATGAACTTGCGGGCGTCGCGGATGTGTTCGACGTACAGCAGGATGGCGCGGGTGCGGTAGTCGGTGGCGAAGTAGTCGAGCAGGTCGCCGAAATCGACGTCGAGCGCATCGCCGAGCGAGACCACCGCGGAGAATCCGACGGAGCGTGCGACGCCCCACTCCACCAGGGCGGCGGCGATCGCGCTGGATTCGGAAATGAGGGCAAGATCGCCCGCCTGCGGGAAATGCGCGGCGATGCTGGCATTGAGGCGGGCATGCGGGGCGATGACGCCCAGGCAGTGCGGGCCGAGGATGCGCAGGCCTTTCGGACGCGCGGCGGCTTCGACCTGTTCGGACAGCGAGCCGGGACCCTGGCCGAGGTTGGCGGTGAGGATGATGGCGGCGGCGACGCCGCGTTCGGCGGCGGTGGCGACCACCTGCGGGACGATGCTGGCCGGCGCGGTGATGACGATCAGCTCAGGGACCCAATCCAGGTCCTTGAGCCGCTTGACCGTGCGGATGCCGTCGATTTCGCCGTAGCGCGGATTGATCCAGGCGACCTTGCCGGGAAACCCCGTGGCGCGCAGGTTGCGCATGACGGCGCGGCCGGCGGAGCGCTCGCGCGGGCTGCCGCCAACCACGGCGACCGATTGCGGGCGGAAGACGGATTGCAGGTGGTAGGTGCTCATGGGGTCGAACAGTCACCGGGACACGTGGTGACACGGTACACGGCTGGGGCTGCGGTTGGCATGATCTGGCGCAAAAGCAGCGCGCATGCACCGTAGAGCCACGCCCTGCGTGGCTGCAGCGGGACGCCCTACAACGGGCGACAGGGCAGCCACGCAGGGCGTGGCGCTACGGTTGGTTCCGGCACTGCGCTGCCACGCAGGGCGTGGCGCTACAGCAACGTGCCGCTGAGGATCGCGGCGGCGATGCTGAAATAGATCACCAGGCCGGTAACGTCCACCAGGGTGGCCACGAACGGGGCCGAGGCACTGGCGGGGTCGAAGCCGAGACGCTTGAGGATGAAGGGCAACATCGAACCGGACAGCGAGCCGAACGTGACGATGCCAACCAGCGCCGCGCCGATGGTCACCGCCAGCAGCTGCCAGTGTTCGCCGTAATCGTGCAGGCCCAGCAGCTGCCAGGACACGATGCGTATCATCGCCAGCACGCCGAGGATGGCGCCCAGGGTGATGCCGGTAGGCACTTCGCGCAGGGCCACCCTCCACCAGTCGCGCAGGCGCAGCTCGCGCAGGGCCAGGCTGCGGATCAGCAGCGAGGTGGCCTGCGAGCCGGAGTTGCCGCCGGAGCTCATGATCAGCGGAATGAACAACGTCAGCACCACGGCGCGGGCCAGCTCGTCCTCGTAATGCTGCATGGCGCTGGCAGTGAGCATTTCGCCCAGGAACAGCACGCTGAGCCAGCCGGCACGCTTGCGCAGCATCTCGAAGAAGCCGATCTGCATGTACGGCTTTTCCAGCGCTTCCATGCCGCCGAACTTGTGCGCGTCTTCGGTGGACTCTTCGATGAGCGCATCCAGGATGTCGTCCACGGTGACGATGCCCAGCACGTGCTGGCGCGCGTCGACCACGGGGATGGCCAGCAGATCGTGGCGGCGGATCAGCTGCGCCACCTCTTCCTGGTCGAGCAAGGCGTCGACCGTGACCGGCGGGTTGACCTGGGCCACGTCAAGGATGGGTTCGTCGGGCAGGCCGGTGATCAGCCGCCGCATGGTGACGACCTGCTGCAGCGCCTGCGTGCGCGGGTCGAGCACGTAGATGGCGTAGACGGTCTCGCGGGTGCGTTCCACTTCGCGGATGTGCTGCAGCGTGCGGCCCACGGTCCAGTCGGCGGGCACGCTGACGAACTCGGTGGTCATCAGCGCGCCGGCGGTGTGCGCCGGATAGCTGAGCAGCTGCTGGATGGCCTGGCGCGACTCGGGGCTGAGCAGCGGGATCAGGCGCGCGCGCTCGTCCTCGTCCAGCTCATGGACGATGTCGGTGGCACGGTCGTCGGCCATCAGCCCCAGCAGCGCGGCGGCCTTGGCCACCGGCAGGGTGGCGATGAGGTCGCCACTGCGGGTCAGCTCGGGCTGCTCGAGCATTTTCACCGCGCGGGGCAACGGCACTGCGGCCAGGGTGTCGGCGGCGCGCGAGAGTTCCAGGGTGTTGAGGTATTCCACCGCGTCAGCGGTGTTGAAGTCCTGCAGGGGTGCGCTCAGGGCGACAGCATCGGCTGCCGGGCGCAGGAGGTCTTTCTGGTTCATGGGGTTCGCCTTGTGGATCGCGATTGCGCGACGCCAACGCTGGCGAACCGTCCCGTGTCAGGCGGTGGCCATCGCTGGCGTCGAGCAAGGTCGACTTCTACTGTCGCTGGACATGGGTTTGGACTCCGGATGGGTTTACTGCCGGCCACGCAGGCGCGCCAACAGCGGCGGGCAGTCTGGACCTCCGGGGAGGCGGGGTCAACCCGGCGCGGCACCTGCGTTGTGGGGCGATTGGCCTTCGTTGTCGCGCCCGGCCGCATAATGGCCGGGCGACGTCCTCTTTACTCCCCCACCCCATGAGCAGGTTCCCCCATGCATAGCGGTGCCCTGGAACTGGCCCTGGTGCTGCTGCTGGCCGCGGTGATCGCGGTACCGGTGTTCAAGAAGCTGGGGCTGGGCGCGGTGCTGGGCTACCTGGTGGCCGGGGTGGTGCTGGGGCCGGACGGGCTGGGCTTCGTCCAGGACGCCGACCGGATCCTGGGCGCGGCGGAAATCGGCGTGGTGATGCTGTTGTTCGTGATCGGGCTGGAACTGTCACCGGCGCGCCTCAAGGTGATGCGGCGCTCGGTGTTCGGTGCGGGAACGGCGCAGGTGGCATTGAGTGCGCTGGTGCTGGGCGCGGTGCTGCTGCTCGATCACTTCCAATGGAAGGCGGCGCTCATCGTGGGCGTGGCGCTGGCGCTGTCGTCCACGGCGGTGGGCCTGCAGCTGCTGTCCGAACACAAGGCGGTCAACACCGACTACGGGCGGCTGGGGTTCGCCATCCTGCTGTTCCAGGACCTGATCGCCATTCCGCTGCTGGCGGCCATCCCGCTGCTGGGCGGGGTGAAGAACGAAACGCTGCAGTGGAATGATGTGGCGGTGGCGCTGGGTGCACTGGCCGTGGTCATCCTGTTCGGGCGACCGGTGTTGCGCCGGTTGTTCACCATCATCGCGCGCACGCGCAGCCCGGAAGTGTTCACGGCCATGGCGCTGCTGATGGTGCTGGGCACTGCATGGTTCATGCAGGAGGCCGGGTTGAGCCCGAGCCTGGGCGCGTTCCTGGCCGGCGTGCTGCTGTCCGATTCCGAGTTCCGCCACGAACTGGAATCGCAGATCGAACCGTTCAAGGGGCTGCTGCTGGGGCTGTTCTTCATCGCCGTGGGCATGGGCATCGACCTGGACCGTGTGGTGGCCGAACCGGGCGTGATCGCGCTCGGCGTAGGGCTGCTGCTGGTGGTGAAGTTCGGGCTGCTGTTCGGTATCGGCAAGGTCGCCCGGCTCAGCACGCGGCATGCGCTGCTGCTGGGCAGCGTGTTGTGGCTGGGCGGCGAATTCGCGTTCGTGGTGTTCAACGAGGCGCAGCGTGCGCAGCTGCTCGGCAATGCGAACCATGACCGGCTGGTGGCGATCGTCGGCCTGTCGATGGCGATCACGCCACTGCTGATGATCGCGCTGCTGCGGCTGCTCGGCAGCGAAGACACGCCGGTGGAGAACAAGCGACCCGCCGACACGGTGGACACCGGCGGCACCGAGCCCAGCGTGATGATCGCGGGCATGGGGCGCCTCGGCCAGGTGGTCGCGCGACTGCTGACCGCACAGAAAATTCCCTTCATCGCGCTGGAGTCGAACCCGGACACGGTGTCGGACCTGCGCCGGTTCGGCAACAAGCTGTACTACGGCGATCCCTCGCGGCCGGAGATGCTGCGGGCGGCCGGCGGCGAGCACGTGCGGGTGTACGTGGTGACGCTGGACGATCCGGACGCGAACATGCGCGCCACCCGGCTCATCCGGCGCATGTACCCGCAGGCGGTGGTGCTGGCCCGCGCGCGCAACCGCCAGCATGCGTGGCGGTTGATGGATATGTCCGCCGAGCCCTTCCGCGAGGTGTTCGGCACCAGCCTGGACATGAGCGAGCGGGTGCTGACCGCACTGGGCGTGCCGGCGGAGACGGCGCGCGACCATGTCGAGCGGTTCCGCGAGCATGATGAAAAGCTGCTGCGCGACCAGTACCTGGTCTACGACGACGACGCCGCGGTGATACAGACCTCGCGCGATGCGCGGGCGGATCTGATGCATCTGTTCGAGGCGGATGCGGAAAGCGACGGGAAGGCATCGGACGCGTCGCGCGCCGAGTGAGGGAAGGAGGAATTCTGGAATACTGACGTGGGTCAACCGGATGTTGCTGGATGAAAGGTATTCCCGATCCCTACTATTCTTTGTTTGAGACTGCTATCGGCAGCGATCCAGTGATCGTTGTTGTCAATTGTGCGCTCCTGCAGTTCACAGAGCGCGATGATTATCCGTGGCACTTGAGAGTTGGCGTGCATTGCGCCATGCAAGGGGAAAACGGCATGCCTACCGCAGAAGAAGTGGACAGCCTCATTCAACTGGAAAAGTGGATCGAGCCGGCCATTCAGGCAGACGACAACGCTATTTTCCTCGCCCGAATTACTGCCCGTGGGGAGCGCGTCCTTTTGTATAGAGTACGCAACGCCGAGAGGGCACATGAGACCCTGCAGGCGCTGATCTCCGTTTCGGAGCCCTTACGGGAGTGGGAGTACCAGATGGAGCACGACGGTGACTGGCTCCTGGCGCAACCCGAGCTGGAACTGGTGATTCAAGCCTCTACTTCCGATTAGCTGTGGTGGTTCATTGCGGGCAGGCCACTCATTTCGCAGCCCCTGCAGGCATCACGGAACGTAAACCAATACGACCTCGTAACGGTACCCACCATCGTCTTCGTGGATATGCACCTGAAGCACAAGATCGCTTCTTCCTTCCTCCTCGGTATGGAGGTCGACGAGAACGTCCCAGAAAGATCCGTACCAGATGCATACGGAAGACTCCCAGGATGCCTCCGGCAACTTCTTCAGGCGCGCTCCGTACTCCCGCACATTTGCCTGCATCCCCGACCAGGCGGCCGGTGCCCGGTCCACAACCTGCGGCAGAGATGGTTCCCTTTCTTCCACCAGTGCATCAACGATAGCTACCAGAGTGGGCCTCCAGACTTCAGGGACTGACATCTCCCTATGTCCATCTTTGGCTATTGCTACCTCATTCATAATCAGTCCTTCGAGTGCAATCGAGTACGGTAAACCAAACATACTTCGGCATGGCTGGCAGATGTGGTTGGACCGCCATCGGCATGACCTTCAACATGATGCCCTGCAGTCGGGCCGGCACTCCTGTTCTCGGCGTTCGCACGCAGCCAATGCGGTGAGTGCCTCGCCAGCAATGCGCACGTCGCAACGCGCGGCACAGTCGTGGCAACCCACGGTTCTGCAGGACGATTCGGAATCCAATTGAATGCGCTTGAGCCTGCCGCGTGGTGCGTAAGGCCACCGTCATCATGGAGCCAGGTCATGCCCATTACCGAAGAAGAGATCGTCCCCGGCGCGGTTGCGTATCTTTCCCTGGAGTTGCTTCGCACTTCCGGTGAGCTCAAGCAACCGGCCCTGCAGTCGCATGTGCGTACGGGTCCGTTTGTATGCATCGCAGTGAACGACAACAGCTGTGCGTGGCTGGAGATCACGTCCAAGGGTGAGAAACGCCCGGAGCGCATCACGCTTGAACCCGGGTGGAAAAGGGACGGAGGGAAGCGCTGGCGTACCGAGGATCAGTACATCAACGACGCGCGCACGCCGTTCATTGGCCCCAAGCGGATATTCGTGGCGGCCAGCAAGGACGAGCTTGTGTACGACCAGTTCCTTCGGCCACAGGTCAACGATGTGGGCGTGCAGGCGCTTCTGAAGGAGGTCAAGACGTTGGGTGGCGTTGTGGAGTAGAGCAGCCGACTAACAGTCGGCTCTACCCCGTCGGATTACCCGGTCGGATTACCCGGTCGGGTTGCTCGTTCGGGTTGCCCGGTCGGCAAGAGCCGGTAGCGCACGACCGTTGGTGGTGCGGCCGCTTGTCGTGCGGCCGCTCAGCCGTTGTCGCGCAGGAACCTGGCCATCGAGGACACGCCCGGTACGCGTGGTTCGAATTCGCCGGCCACGTCGATGAAACCGCGCATCACCGCGATCTCGCGCGGCGTGCGGTTCAGCGCATCGCGTACGTCCGGATCGGCCCCGGCGCGCATCAGGCGTTGCACCAGCAGCGGCAGGCCATGCAGCGCGGCCAGGTGCAAGGGCCCAAACCCGCGTGGATCACGCGCATCCAGCGACACATCTTCGTCGAGCAGCCGTTCCACGGCGGCCAGCACGATCTGTTCGTCGCAGGCGGTGCCCGGCTCGGCGCGTGCGCCCAGCAGCAGCAGCAGCGGCGTGACCGAGCCGGCGGCGGCCTGGTCCGGTTCCGCGCCGGAGAGCAGCAGCGTATCCAGCAGTGCCAGCAGGCGTGAGCGGTCGCGTGCGCTGAAGCCGTACAGCGCGGCGCAGTGCAGCGGGCCCAGCTGCTGCGCATCACCGGCATGCACGTCGGCACCGGCGGTGAGCAGGCGGGCGGCGATATCGGGCAGGCCCAGCGCCGAGGCCAGCATCAGCACGGTGACGCCGCCGGGCAGGCGGTATTCCAGCTCCGCGCCCGCATCGAGCAGGGCCGAGACGATGTCGATCTGGCGCATGCTGACCGCCGCCGACAGCGGCGTGGCCCCGCTCGCGGCCGCATGCTGCGGATTGGCACCGCGCGCGAGCAGCAGGTCGACCACGGCCAGGTGGCCGCCACCGGCAGCACGCAGCAGCGCGGTGCAGCCCTGCGCGTCCACCACGTCCACCGCAAACCCAAGGTCGATCAGGCGGCGTACCGCATCGGCGTCGCCGGCCATGGCCGCGGCCGGCAGGTCACCGTCGCGCAGCGCGCGGCGCGGCAGCTGCCATACGCGCCAGTCCAGCCAGTCGGCCAGGTCGCGGCGACCGATCGACAGCGCCACGCCCAACGGCGTCTGCCCGTCTGCGGCGCGCGCTTCGGGCGAAGCGCCCTGCTGTACGAGCAGCTTGAGCGAGCCTTCGCGCGCCAGCGCGGTGGCCAGGTGAAGCGCGGTCATGCCATGGCTGTCGCGCGCCTCACGGTCCACGCCCAGGGTGAGCAGGGCCTGCTGCAGGCGCAGCCAGCCCAGGCGCACCGCCAGCGACAACGGCGGATCACCCGCTGGCGAGGCGGCGAATGGATCGGCGCCGCGTTCGAGCAGGTCCAGCGCCAGCTGCTCCAGCCCGCGCGAGGCATGGTCGTGCTGCGCGCAGGCGCTGAGCAGGCGTGCAAGGCCACCGGCACCGGCCGGCGACAGACCGCGGCGCAGCAGCACCTGCAGCGCCGGCACCGCGTCGATGCCGCGCGCGAGCAGCGCGAACATGGGGGTGTCGCCACAGGCGTCCAGCACTTCCGGGGCGGCGCCGTGTGCCAGCAGCCAGTCCACCGCCTGCGGGTCGAGCGCGAGTTCGGCATCGTGCAGCAGGCCGCCGAGCTCATCGGCGCTGCACAGACGGGCCAGCGAAGCCATGCCGTCCGTGTTGCCGAAGCCCAGCGCCTCGCGCAGCAGGTCCAGCGGCGGCCGGTCGGGCAGTGCCGGGGTGCCTGGCTCGGCGTCGGCTGCGCCGGCCAGGCCGTCGCTCACCGCCGCCGGCAGCGGATAGCTGCGGTCGAGCAGCGAGACGATCGCCCAGCGACCGGCGCTGGCGGCGATGTCGACCGCGCGGCGGCCCTGCGGATCCGGAACATCGGCGGCAATGCCGAGCTCGAGCAGGCGGCGCACCAGCAGCGGCGACACGTTTTCCGCCATGCAGGCCAGCAGTACGGCGTTGCGGCCTTCGCCGTCCACCGCGGTGATATCCGGGGTGTGCGGCAGCAAGTGTTCGATCACGGCGGCGCGCCCGGCACGGGCGGCTTCCAGCCACGGCGTGCGCGACAGCGCGTCGCGCGCCTCCAGGTTGGCGCCGGCGGCCAGCAGCACATCGATGATGTCCACGTGCCCGGCCAGCGCGGCTTCGTGCAGTGCGCTGCGGCGCTGGCGGTCGCGCGCGTCGGCACGCGCCTTGTGCTTGAGCAGCAGCTGCACGCCCGCCGGATCGTCTTCTTCCGTACCGGCGGCGGCCAGCAGTACGGGCGTGCCGTCGGCCGGTTCGGTGCGCGCGCCGCGCTCGAGCAGGAAACGGGCCAGCCGCCAGTTGCCGACCTGGCAGGCCACGGCCAGCGGCGACCAGCCATCCTGGTTGAGCGCGTCCACTTCGGCGGCGGCGTCGCGCAGCAGCGCGGCCACGCCCGGGTCGGAGCTGCGCGCGGCGTGATGCAGGGGCGTGTTGCCCTCGGTATCCACCGCGCGCGAGTCCGCACCGTTGGCGAGCAGCGTCATCACCGCTTCGGGCCGGCCGTGCCAGCTGTCACGGGTGGCCGCCAGCAAGGGGGTCATGCCGCGATGCGGCGCATTGACACCGACGCCGCGTGCGATCAGTTCGCGCAGCAGGCGCAGGTCCGGCAGTACGGCGGCCAGCACCACCAGGCTGCGCTGGTCGCGCCAGGCCGGGTCGGGCAGGCCCTGCGGATCGGCACCGGCGGCCAGCAGCTGCAGCGCGCGGTCGACGCGGCCGCTGCGTGCCGCTTCGTAAAGGGCCGGCAGGCGTTCGTGCTGGCCCAGCGGCTCCAGCGGCTGCGGGGCTTCATCGTGGGCGCCAGCGGCATGCACGGCCGCCGCGAACGGGTCGTTGCCCAGATCGAGGTGGCTGCGGGTGGCCAGCGGATCGGCCGGTGCAATGCGCTGCAGGGCGAAGTGCGCCAACGGCGAACCCAGCAGCACGGCCAGCGCGAAGGGCCAGCGCAGGCCGTCCGGGAGCAGGCCGGGCCACGCCGGCACCACCACCAGCGCGCAGACGGCGACCACCAGGCCGGCCACGATCAGGCCACGCCAGGCAGTGAGGTCGCGCGCGGCCAGGGTCCGCCAATGGCGCGCCAGGCTGCCGTCGCTGCGCTCGATCTCGTTCCACAACGGCCAGGTCCGCCAGACGCCGAGCAGCGCGGCACTGACGGCCACGCTCAGGCCCAGCACGGCGGCCAGGCTGCCGCTGTCGTGCAGCGCGCCCAGCGGCCAGGCCACCAGCAGCGCCAACAGCAGCGGCCCAAGGCCCCACAGCGCGAGCAGCGCGGGAACATCCTGGCGTGCCAGCTGCGCCATGGCGGGCACGGTCCGGCTGCGCCGCCACCACGACACGCCCAGCGCGAACGCGGGCTGCGCCAATGCCGCACCCAGTGCCGCCGGCACGCCGCCGAGTACGACCGCCAGCGAGAGCAGGCCGCCCAGGCCGAAGGCAAGGCCTGCGGCGCGGGTGCGCAGGGCGTCAGTCATTGCGTCGCGGTACCCGCACGGGTGGCACCGGTGGCGGTGGCAGCTGCAGGTGGAAGCCGCGCTCGGCCAGGTTGGCGCGCACTTGATCAGCGTCGGCCAGGGCAAGGCGACGGTCGGGGGTCAGGGCGACTTCGAGCACGAATGCGAACGGCGCCAGTGTGGCCTTCAGCGCATCAGGAATGGCATCGAAGGCGTCACGGGCGGCGAGGTAGACGTAAGTGTCCTGCTTGCGTTGGCTTTTGTAGACGTAGGCTTGCATTGCCCGCGGGGCTTGGCCCTGGGAATAGATGCGTTGATTGTGGAGTAAAGCAGGCAAGGGCGAAAGACGGCAACGCGCTGCGGTGCCGGTTTACTGGCGCGCGACAGATTCAGGTTCATCAATGTCGCGGCGGTGTTCAGGTTGGGGGTGGCCGCCGATGGATGCCTGGCGGCCGCCGTGGACGGGTACGGCGGCCGGAGAGGTAACTTCAACGGCAGCCGCGAAAGGCAGCCGCAGAAGCCAGCCGACTAACAGTCGGCTCTACACAGTCGGCTCTACCTGGTCAAATGACGGTTCCCGTCATTTGACCTTGGCGTAGGTACCCTTGAGGGCGACGCCTGCGAGGATGGCGCCGGCATAGCATTCGTAGTTGGTGGTGCTCTTGAACTCGTTCTTCTTGTAGTAGCTGACGATGTCCACGACGGCGTTGGCGCCGCGCGACTTGGCGCCGTCCTGCAGTGCCTTCAGCGCCGACAGGGCCACCCAGTTGCAGGCCACTTCGTCGCTCTTGTTGGCGGCGTTGGTCTTCTTGTTGGTCACGTCTTCACCGAGGCGCTGCTGGACGTTGACCTTTTCGCCGGCCAGGTAGAAGCGGACGCTGCCGTCGATGCCGGCCGCCTTGGCGTCGGGCGAATTGATCAGGCTGCGCAGCGACTGTTCGACACGGGTCTCACGGGCATTGGCGGTGCTGGCGACGGCAAGCAGGGCCACGGTGGCAATCAGGGCAAAACGACGCATTCAACGTTCTCCTTGTTGGTAAGCAGGTATTGGGTTTGAGGTTACGCGTCCTGCCAGCGGCGGAAGATCAACGAGGTGTTGATGCCGCCGAAGGCGAAGTTGTTGCTCATCACGTAGTCGGTCTGCAGCGCGCGGCCTTCGCCGCGGATGTAATCCAGCGCGCCGCAGCGCGGGTCTACTTCGTGCAGGTTCAGGGTCGGGGCGAACCAGCCTTCGCGCATCATTTCGATGGTCATCCAGGCTTCGAACGCGCCGCACGCGCCCAGCATGTGGCCGACGTAGCTCTTGAGCGAGCTGATCGGCATGCCCGGCCCGAACACCTGCGCGGTGGCCTGGGTCTCGGCGATGTCGCCGTGTTCGGTGGCGGTGCCGTGTGCGTTGACGTACCCGATCTGGCCCGGTTCCAGCCCGGCATCTTCCAGCGCCAGGCGCATGGCCTGGGCCATGGTGTCAGCGGTGGGCTGGGTGACGTGCTGGCCATCGCTGTTGGTGCCGTAGCCGACCACTTCGGCCAGGATGGTGGCGCCGCGTGCCTGCGCGTGCTCCAGGTCTTCCAGGATCAGCGTGCCGGCGCCCTCGCCCAGCACCAGCCCATCGCGGTGCGCGTCGAACGGGCTCGGCGTGGTCTGCGGGGCGTCGTTGCGCACGCTGGTGGCGAACAGGGTGTCGAACACCGCCGCCGCGGTGGCGTCGAGCTGCTCGGCGCCACCGGTGACCATCACCGTCTGCTTGCCGCTGCGGATCGCCTCGTAGCCCGACCCCACGCCCTGGCTGCCCGAGGTACAGGCGCTGGAGGTGGTGTAGACGCGACCGGACAAGCCGAAGAACACGCCGATGTTCACCGGCGAGGTGTGGCTCATCATCTTCAGGTAGGTGGTGGCGCTGATGCCTTCGGTGGTGTGTTCGTGCAGCATGCGGCCGAACTCGGCGGTGGCCTCGTGGCTGCCCGACGAGGAACCGTAGGCCACGCCGGCGCGGCCGCTGCGCAGCACCGGGTGGCCGATCAGGCCGGCCGCCTCCAGCGCCAGTTCGGTGGCGCGCACCGACATCACCGCGACCTTGCCCATGCTGCGCGTGGTCTTGCGGTTGTAGTGCGGCGGCAGATCGTAGTCTTCCGCCGGCGCGGCCAAGCGCGTGTTGAGGCCATCGAACACCTCCCAGCCGGGGATGTAGCGCACCGCGTTTTCGCGGGCGTGCAGGCGGGCGCGGATGCTGGGCCAGTCGTGGCCCAGCGGGCTGATGGCCGCTGCACCGGTGACGACCACACGACGATCGGGTCGGCTCATCAGACCATGCCTCCATTGACCGAGATCACCTGGCGGGTGATGTAGCCGGCCGATTCGGACAGCAGGAAGGACACCGCATGGGCGACCTCGTCCGGCTGCCCCATGCGCCCGGCGGGGATGAGTTTGAGCGCGTGGTCGAGCACTTCTTCGTTGACCATCTCGGTCTCGATCAGGCCCGGTGCCACGCAGTTGACGGTGATGGCACGGCTCGCCAGTTCCAGCGCCAGCGCCTTGGTGGCCCCGATGATGCCCGCCTTGGCGGCGCTGTAGTTGGTCTGCCCACGGTTGCCGACCAGCCCCGACACCGAGGACAGGGTGACGATGCGGCCGGGCTTGCGCCGCCGCACCATCGGCATCACCAGCGGGTGCAGCACGTTGTAGAAGCTGTCCAGGTTGGTGTGCACCACCGCATCCCAGTCCTCGGCAGGCATCGCCGGGAACGCGCCATCACGGGCGATGCCGGCGTTGCAGACCACGCCGTAATAGGCGCCATGGGCCTCGACATCGGCCTCCAGCGCGGTACGCGCCGCGTCACGGTCGGACACGTCGAACATCAGCACGCGGGCTTGCCGGCCCAGTGCCTGGATCTGCGCGACCACCGACTGCGCTTCCTCGATACGACTGCGGCAATGCACCACCACGTCGAAGCCATCGCGCGCGATCCGCAGCGCCACGGCGCGGCCGATGCCCCGGCTGGCGCCGGTCACCAGCACGGTCAGATTCCCTGTCATGCCTCTCCACTCTCCAGATAGGCCATCGCATCGCGTGGTTCGAACACCGATACGTTGGCAACCGCCAACTCAACACCGCCTGCCAGGATCCGGCAGGCGAACATGCCCAGCCCATTTTCGCCCATCAGCTCGCACTGTGCCTCCACCCGCAGGCAACTGCCCGGCGTGAAGTGCGGCTGGTGGGCGGTGTAGCGCCGCGTGCCCAGCAGGAAGCCGATCGAGGGATCGCGTCCTTCGGCGCGCGCGCGGCACCCGGCCCAGGCTGCAATCGCCTGCGCCATGTATTCCACCCCCACCCACGCCGGCACCCCGTCGGGGGTGGTGAACAGGCCGTGGGCCGGGACGTCCACTTCAACCACGATGGATTCGGGCTGCCAGTCGATCACCCGGTCGATCAGGCGCAGGCTGTCGCGGTGCGGCAGCACCGAATCGATGTCCGTGGGCAGCTGCATGCTCAACTCCGCGCCAGCGCCAGCACGGCATTGCTGCCGCCAAACGCGAATGAGTGGCTGAGCACGTGCTGCGGCGGCTGCGCCGCGCGCGTGCCCGGGGCCACCAGGGCCAACGCCGGCAACGCTTCGTCGGCGTGGCCGTCCCACCAGTGCGCGGGCAGC
Source organism: Stenotrophomonas sp. KH_036_B (assembly GCF_057839485.1). Classification (NCBI taxonomy): domain Bacteria; kingdom Pseudomonadati; phylum Pseudomonadota; class Gammaproteobacteria; order Lysobacterales; family Lysobacteraceae; genus Stenotrophomonas; species Stenotrophomonas sp. KH_036_B. The sequence continues at coordinate 4,260,634 of NZ_CM174491.1, forward strand.
CGCTGCTCCGGATTGTCGGCCAGGGTCATCCAGCACAGGGCGGCCTCGATCGCGCCGGACGCCCCGAGCGTGTGGCCGGTGAGCGGCTTGGTGGAACTGGCCGGCACCTGGGTGCCGAGCACGGCGGCCACGGCCAGGCTCTCCATGGCGTCGTTGTGCCCGGTGGCGGTGCCGTGCAGGTTCACGTAATCGATCTGCGCCGGCTCCAGGCCGGCGCGGCGCAACGCCTGCTGCATGGCGTCGATGGCGCCGCTGGCCTGCGGATCCGGGGCGGACATGTGGTGCGCATCGGACGATTCGCCCCAGCCCGACAGGCGCACCGGGCCAGGCTCGCGGGTCATCAGGAACAGCGCGGCACCTTCACCGATGTTGATGCCGTTGCGGTGCCGGGAGAATGGATTGCAACGTGCGGCCGACACCGATTCGAGGGCGCTGAAGCCGGCCACGGTGAAGCGGCACAGCGAGTCGGCGCCCCCGGCGACCACTGCGTCAACGATCCCGGCGCGCAGCAGGCGCGCGGCCGACATCAACGCCTTGGCACTGGACGAGCACGCGGTCGAGAGCGTCCAGGCCGGGCCGCTGCTGCCGATGCGGGTGCGCACGAAGCGCGCCGAGGTGCCCATTTCCTGCTGTGCATAGTGGAAATCGGTGGGCCAGCGCCCCTCGTCGGCCTGCATGCGCAGCGCGTGTTCGGACTCGCCGATGCCGGAAGTGCTGGTGCCGATGATGACCGCCACGCGCTCGGCGCCGTAGCGCGCGATCGCCGCGTCCACGGCCGGGCGGATCTGCTGCAGCGCGCTTTCCAGCAGCGCGTTGTTGCGCCCGCGCAGCGCCACCGGCAGGGCCGACAGGTCGGGCAGTGGATCGGCTACTTCGCCCAGGGCCAGGGTGCGCCCCGGGATCATGCTGTCGTTGTCGCGCAGGCCGCCGGGCTGGTCGGCGAACAGGCCGGCGCGCACCTGCGCGCGCCCGCTGCCCAGTGCGCAGACCACGCCAAGCTCATTCAGATATACCGCGGTACTGCTCACGATTGCGCTTGCCCCATGTCCAACGATTCGATCACCAGTTCATACCCTTCGGCCAGGTTGCGCAGTTTCACGCGGCCGTCGGCCAGCGGTTCCAGCACCAGCCAGGCGGTGCCGCCCTGCTCCAGGCGGCGGCTGCCGTTGGACTCGACCAGGGTCCAGCCGTCCGGCAGGGCCGCCCGGATGGCATCGGCCGGCCACAGCGCAAACTGAAGGTCGTCCAGCACGCGCTCGCCCCGCACCTGCGGCGGCAGCCACGGGGCGCGGGTCTGCTCCAGGGTGCGCCCATCCCAGACCATGCGCACGCCGGTCTGGCCCATCGCCTGCACGGCCAGCCGCACCTGCTCGCCATCGGCCTCGAGCAGCGCGTCCAGCTCGCGCTCGTGGGTGCCGAAGCGGAACTGCAGGCGCTGCTGCAGCTGCAGTGGTGTGGCCAGTGCGGAAGGCGGCAGCTGCAGGGTGGGCAGCTGCACCCGCGGCGCGGGCATGCGGGTGCTGGCGCAGGCCACCAGCAGCACGCACATCAACAGGGCAAGGATCAGCCGGTGCACAGTTCCTCCAGCACCCGCAGGCGACGACCGCTGTCGTCGGCCACGTACGGATTTCTGGTATCCCAGGCATAGCCGGCCAGGATCGAGGAGATCATGCGGCGCACGTCCGGCTGCGGGTCGGGGTGGTAGATGATCTTCTGGAAGCCGCCGGCGTACCAGGCTTCAACGAAGCGACGGAACGTCTTCACGCCAGCGCGCAGCGGAATGGCGAACTCGCGCTCCCAGTCCACCTGCTCACCGGCATGGCGGCGGGCGAGGCAGTCGCTGGCCAGCTGGGCCGACTTGAAGGCGATGGTCACGCCCGAGGAGAACACCGGGTCCAGGAACTCGCCGGCATTGCCCAGCAGCGCATAGCCTTCGCCCCACAGCGAACTCACGTTGGCCGAGTAGCCGGTGATGGTGCGCACCGGCAGCACCGCCCATTCGGCGTTCTTCAGCAGGCGGGTCAGGTTGGGGTCTTCGCCGACGATGGCCTGCAGCTTCTCCAGGTCGGTGCCCGGGTACTTCTCGAAGAAGCTCGGCTCGGCCACCACGCCCAGCGAACAGCAGCCGTTGGAGAACGGGATGGTCCAGTACCACACGTCCACGTGCTCGGGATGGGTGGTGATCAGGATCTTGTTGCGGTCGAAGCCGGCGTCGGCCGGAATGTGGTCACGCACGTGGCAGAAGATCGCCCCGCGTACGGGGAAGTTCGACGGCGACTCCAGGTTGAGCAGGCGCGGCAGCAACCGCGCGAAGCCGCTGGCGTCCAGGATGAAACCGGCCTCGATGGTGTACTCGCTGCCATCCGGGCGGCGCACCTGCACCCGCGCCGGGCTGCCCGGCTCGACCGACAGCACTTCATCGCCGAAGCGCAGCGTGGTGCCCATGCGCTCGGCACCGCGTGCCAGCACGTCGTCGAAATCGGCGCGCTGCACCTGGTAGGTGGTGCCCCAGCCGGGCGAGAACTTGTCGCGGAAGTCGAACTCGGTGCTGCGCTCGCCGCGCACGAAGGCCGCGCCGTTCTTGTACTGGAATCCGGCCTGCACCACGTCCTGCAGCAGGCCCGCCGCTTCGATGTACTCCATGCTCTGCGGCAGCAGGCTCTCGCCGATGGAGAAGCGCGGGAACTGCTGGCGCTCCAGCATCAGCACCTGGCGCCCCTGCCGGCGCAGCATCGCGGCGGCGACCGAGCCGGCCGGGCCCGCGCCAATGATCAGAATTTCGGTTGTTTCCAGTGCTGCGTTCATCGATACATCCTTGATCACGAAAGTGGGGGAGGCGCGGTCGCTCAGTGCGGTGCGTCGTGAGGCGGTGGACGGAACAGGGGCGAGATCAACCAGACCAGGCCGATGCCGAACAACAGGGTGAGGCCGAAGGCGCGCAGCGCCGGCGTGGCCGACAGGCCCAGCAGGCCGAACGACAGCCAGGTGCTGGCCGCGCCCACGCACACCGCCAGCCAGGCGCTGGCATCGCCACGGTGCTCGATCAGGAAAATGCCGTAGTCGATGCCCATGCCCAGCAGCAGCATCAGGGCCAGCACGTTGAACAGCTGAAGCGGCTGCCCGAACAGGCCCAGCAGGCTCAGCGTGAGTGCACCGGCGGCCAGGGTCGGGGCGAACACCCGCCATGCCTGCGCGCGGTAACGCCAGTACAGCACCGCGAACACCAGCACGATGCCGACCAGCAGCAGCACGCTCATCAGCTTGCGGTAGTGCTTGAGCAGCGAGGAGAAATCGGCGGTGCGGTCGACCCAGCGCACCCCGTCGATGCCCTTGGCCTGCGCTTCCAGCAGGGTCAGCGCATCGGCGCGGGACAGGTCGTCCACCATCACCACCGACGCCATGCCCTCGCCCACCGTGCCCAGCCACAGATGACGGAACGGCATCGCCGCGGGCGAGGCCAGGAACGCATCGGCCTGCAGGTCGTGTGCGGCGAACACCGGGCGCTGCAGCGGTTCACCCACCGCCTCGCCCACCTTGGCCAGCACCTGCGGTTCGATCCGCGCGGTCAGCGCGGCATCGGCATGCTGGCGCTGCACCGACGGCAACCACTCGCTGATCGCGCGGTAGCCGCCGATCTGCTTGTTGGCCGAGAGCACGCGCAGGCGTTCGATCAGGGCTTCCTCACGCTCCAGCACCTGTTCGGCGCTGGCGCCCTGCACCAGGTAGAACTGCGCCGGACTGGGCATGCCCAGCATCTGGCTGATCCGGATCTGCTGGTTGATCAGCGTCATCGGCGAGGACTGCAGGCTGCGCAGGTCGTCGTTGGGATGCAGGCGCAGCATGCCCAGCACCGACAGCACCGCGACGGCGCCCAGGAACAGGCCCACCGGGCGGCGCCCGTGCAGACGCGGCCAGCGCTCGAGCGTGGCGCCCAGCCAACGGGCGAACCCGGTGCTGCGGATCTCCCCGCCATCCAGCCAGGGGAACCAGAAGATCACGGTGAGGAACGCACCGGCCAGGCCCACCACGGAGAACAGCGCCATCTGGCGCAGGCCGGGGAACGGCGCCAGGCCCAGCGCCAGGTAGGCCAGCGCACTGGTCACCAGCGCCAGCCACAGGCCGGGCAGCAGGTGGCGCAGCAGCTTCCAGCGGCGGTCGGCTGGTTCGGCCTGACGCGAGGCGAACCAGTGGATGCCGTAGTCCTCGGCCACGCCGACCAGCGAGGCACCGAACACCAGGGTCAGTACGTGCACCTTGCCGAACACCAGTACCGTGACCGCCAGCGCCACGCCGCAACCGATCAGCAGCGAGGCGGCCACCAGCAGGATCGGACGCAGCGAACGGAACGCCAGCCAGACCAGCAGCAGCACTGCCGCCAACGAGCCCCAGCCGATGGTGTTGATTTCCCAGTTGGCCTGCACCGCTGCCGCCTCGGCATGCAGCGGCACGCCGGCGCGCAGCACTTCCAGGCCGGGCGCGTGTTTGGCGGCCGCGGCGGTGGCGGCATCCAGCAGCAGGTCGATGTGCCGCTCGCCGTCGAGCTGGAACGCCGAGCCGACGGTCTCGTACTGCACCACCGACCAGTGCTTGCCGTCGGCTTCGAGCAGCCCGTCGTCACCCATGCGCAGGCCGGAGCCCAACGCACGTTCCTGCCACCACTGCGGCCACAGCGACAGCGGATCCTGACGCCATTCGGTCAGGCGCGGCGCGCCCATCGGGCCGTACAGCGCGGCCAATGCGGATTCGGACAGGCTGTCGGCCGGTTCGTTCTGCAGGCGCTGGCGCTGCTGGTCGGTCAGCAGGCGGTCGCGGTACGGCGCGTAGAACGCGCGCGCCTCATCGAACCAGCCTTCGATGGAGCCGCTCTCCTGGACCAGCGGGGCATCGCCCCGCTCTACCGTCATCTCCTTGCGGAAGGCGAGTTCAGCCGCCTTGGTCTGCGCGGCATCGGCGCTGCCGAGCAGCACCACGACCTGCCGCGAATTCGCATCGGCAATGCGCCGGGTCACGTCGGACAGCAGGCGGTCGTGTGCATCCTGCGGCAGCAACGCCAGGATGTCGGTGTCGATCCGCGACTCCTTCGACCACAGCTGCCACTGCTGCACGCCCAGCCCGACCAGCACCAGCAGCCATGCAATGGCCAACCAGCGCCAGGCGCGCTGCAGCCGGCCGTTGTCACGCCAGGCCGAATTCAACGACTCATTCAAATTTGCGGCCCTCGTCGGCGCTCAGCTGCGCCGGGGTTTCGCTCAGCGCGGCGAAATGGATGCGGGTGACATCCTGGTTCGCTTCGGTGATCTGGACCTCGCGCACGTAGCGGTCGCCGCTCAGTTCGAGCGCGCTGAACACCTTGGCCAGCATCGCCGAGCGCGGGGTCAACTGCATGCGCCAGCCATTGCCCGGCAGCGCCTCGACCTTGACCTCGAACTGCGCCGACAGTGCCTGCGCATCGCCACTCATCAGCGCGAACATGATCGCGTTGACCGAGCGCATCGCCGGCTGCTGGCGGCCGTCCAGTTCGACCCGGCTGCTGCCGTCGCGCTGGCGGCTCAGGATGCGGTCGCGGGTGACCACGACTTCAGAGGGGAACGGCTTGAGCGTGGTCCAGATCACGCCATGGTCCTGGGCCAGCACGAAGCGACCCTGCGAGCGCAGCGGGTTCTTGAACCCCGCCACCTGCTTGTCCTGGCTGAACTCGCCGCGCAGCACGGTGACCTTGGCCACGCGCTGCTTGACCAGGTCCACATCGGCGGCCGGGGCGGCGAGCACGGGGCCGGCGACGGCCAGCACCAGCGGCAACAACAGCACGCCCAGCGTGCGCATGAAACGGTTCATGGTGCGTCCACTCCCAGCCGTTCCCACAGTACCGACGGGCACAGGTACAGCATTTCGTTGGTGGCCGCGTCGACCGCGACCTGGATGGTGTGGGCGCGGGTGAGCACCGCACCACTGCCCGCATCGAAGATCTCGTAGGTGATCTTCAGGCGGTTTTCCCACTCGGTGATCCGCGCGCGCACGCGCAGCGCCTGGCCGTACAGCAGCGGGCGGATGTACTTCACGCGTGCGTCCACCACCGGCCACACGTAGCCGGAATCGCGCATCTGCGGGTAGTCGTAGTCGTAGCGCTGCAGCAGGGCGCAGCGCGCGATTTCGAAGTACTTGAAGTAGTTGCCATGCCACACCACATGCATCGGATCGCAATCGTGGAAGGTCGGCGACAGCGTCACCTCGAGGCTCAGGTCATGCTCGGTCATACAGGCCCCAGCGTTGGCTGCGGATATCGTCCAGCAGGCCGCGCAGCTCGCCATCGAGCGCACGGTCCTCGTCCACCAGTGCGATGCGCTCGCACAGGTCCTGGTACATCGTCTCCAGGTCGCCATGCAGCGTGGCGTTCATGCCGACACGCTGGCGCAGGGCCACACCCTGGCGCGCGGCGATGAGCATGCCGGCCACCACCTGTTCGGTCAGCTCGATCACGCGCAGGCAGTCGCGCGCGGCGATGGTGCCCATGCTGACCTTGTCCTGGTTGTGGCACTCGGTGGAGCGCGAGAACACCGAGGCCGGCATGGTCTGCTTGAGCGCCTCGGCGGTCCACGCCGAGACACTGATCTGCAGCGCCTTCAGGCCATGGTTGATCGGTGCGCGCGCGCCGGTGGAGGCCGACAGGTTGGCCGGCAGGCCATGGTTGTAGCGCGCATCCACCACCAGCGCGAGCTGGCGGTCGAGCAGGTCGGCCAGGTTGGCGATGGTGTTCTTCAACGCATCCATCGCGAAGGCGATGTGGCCACCGTAGAAGTGGCCGCCGTGCAGGATGCGTTCGCCGTCGGCATCGATCAGCGGGTTGTCGTTGGCGCTGTTGAGTTCGGTTTCGATCAGCTGGCGCAGGAACGGCAGCACGTCCTGCACCACGCCGATCACGTGCGGTGCGCAGCGCAGCGAGTAGCGGTCCTGCAGGCGCTGTTCGTTGCGCGGCGGACGGTCGCTGTGCAGGTCTTCGCGCAGGCGCGCGGCGATCTGCATCTGGCCCGGATGCGGCTTGGCCGCGAACAGCATTTCATCGAAGTGGTGCGCGTTGCCATCGCTGGCCAGCACGTTGAAGGCGGTCAGGCGCGTGGCCAGCTTGGTGAGGTAATCGGCGCGGGCGTACGCCAGGCAGGCCAGCGCGGTCATCACGGCCGTGCCGTTCATGATCGCCAGGCCCTCCTTCGGGCGCAGCCGCAGCGGCGCCATGCCGATCTCGGCCAGCACCTCGGCGGCCGGGCGGCGTGCGCCCTGGTACATCACCTCGCGCTCGCCGCACAGCACGGCGGCCACGTACGACAGCGGGGTGAGGTCGCCACTGGCACCGACCGAGCCTTCGGCCGGAATCAGCGGCAGCACGTCGTGCCGCAGCAGCGTGGCCAGGCCCTGCAGCAGCGGGTGGCTCACGCCGGACATGCCGCGCACCAGCGAGGCCAGGCGCGCGGCGATGACGGCGCGGGTCTCCTGCTCGTCCAGGAAACGGCCCAGGCCGCAGCCGTGGTAGGTGAACAGGTGGTGCGGCAGTTCGGCCACCAGCGCCGGCGGAATGTTCACCGTGCACGAATCGCCGTAGCCGGTGGTCACGCCGTAGATCACACCATCCTCGCGCAGCAGGCGGTCGAGGAAGTCCACGCCGCGCTGGATGCGTGCGGTGAACGCCGGATCGTCGGTGACCACGGCGTCGGCCTGGCGCTGGGACAACGCGACCACGTCTTCGATGGTCAGCGGCGCATCGCCGAAGCGGATGGGGGGTGAATTACTTGCCATGAGATGCCTGATCCCAGAAGGGGAAGAAATTGAACCAGTCAAAGGGGGCCTGGGTGACCTGGAGTTCCAGCCACCGGGCGAAATGTTCGGCCTGTGCGGTCAACGCGGCGTCGCGCGAACCACGGGGCAGCACGATGCGGTCGCTGAAATGCTCGAAGCGCACGCGGTAGCCGTCGCCTTCGTGCAGGCACGCCATGGTGTACACCGGGCAGCCCAGTGCGGCGGCCAGCACGTACGCGCCGATCGGGAACTGCGCGGTGTGGCCCAGGAACGGCGCGGGCACGGTACGCCCGCCGCGCAGCGGCACGCGGTCGCCGACGATGGCGACAAAGCCACCGGCTTCGACACGGCGCTGCAGCTCCACCGCGGTGGCCGGGCCCATGTCGGTGACCTGCATGAGCTCGACGGACGCGAGCGGGTCCAGCCGTTGCATCAGCCGGTTGAAGCGCTGCGCGTGGGCGGTATGGACCAGCACCGTGATGCGGAATCCCGGCACCTGTTCGGCCAGCACCTGGCACAGTTCCAGGCAGCCGATGTGCGCGGTGAGGATCAACCCGCCTTCGCGGCGCGCGATCTTGTCCAGCATGAGATCACGCTGCAGGCGGATGTTGGCGGGCGGGTAGCGCCCGCCCAGGCCCAGCAGCTTGTCCAGCAGGGTGTCGGCAAACAACGCGAAGTGCTTCAAGCTGGCCCAGCGCCCGGGCGTGCCGCCGAGCACGCCGGTGTGCGCCTGCAGCCGCTGCAGGTACTGCAGCGAGGACTGGCGGGCAACGCGGTTGCCCAGCCAGTGGCACAGCACCACCGGGTACACGCACAGCCGGAACGGCCAGCGGCCGAACCAGCGGTGCACCCAGCACAGGAACAGCACCCCGGCGGCCGAGGTGGTTTCACCCAGGTCGGCCCAGTGCGGGGCGTTGGCCGGTGCCGGCGTGGTCATGCCGGAGCGCTTCCAGCGGCACGGCGCCACAGCAGGCGCGGCGCGCGGCGCAGCATGCCGAAGAACAGCCGGGTGTGCATGCGGCTGATCCGCACGTTGTCGCGCCACACGTCGAAGTGCGAGACGCCGTCGCTGGGGTAGGTCACCCGCGTGGGCAGGCTGATCACCGGCACGTCGCGCCAGAACAGCCGCACCAGGATCTCGCTGTCGAAATCCATGCGCCGGCCGATGGTTTCCTCGCCCACCAGCCGGGTCACCGGCGCCAGCGGGTACAGGCGGAAGCCACACATCGAATCGCGGATCTGCAGCGACAGCGTGTTGATCCAGACCCAGATGTGGGTGGCATAGCGCCCATACAGGCGCGCCTTGGGCACGCTGTCGTCATAGGCGGGAATGCCGCAGATCACCGCCGTCGGGTGTTGCCGCGCCAGGGCCTCGAAACGCGGAATGTCGGCCGGGTCGTGCTGGCCATCGGCGTCGATCTGCAGCACGTGCGAGTACCCGCGGCGCGCGGCCTCGGCAAACCCGGCCAGCATCGCACCGCCCTTGCCCTGGTTCACGTCCAGGCGCAGCAGGCTGAGCTGGTCGGGCCGCGCGTGCGCCAACGCCCGCAGCACCTGCGCGCAGGCCGGGTGCGAGCCGTCGTCGACAAGCAGGCACGGCAGCCCGCTGGCCAGCACGCCCTGCACCACCGCGCCGATGGCGTGTTCATGGTCGTAGACCGGAATGACCACCAGCGGCGAAAACGCCGCCTGCCCACCCGCGCTGGTCTCACGCATCGCCGAACACCACCCGGCCACTGGCGTGCACGCCGTGGTCGGACACGTAGCGGAAGCTGAGCACGGCCTTGACCGCGTCCCACCCCAGGGTGAGCTGCAGGCGGTCACCGGGGCGCGCCACGTGCTGGAATTTCAACGCATCCATGCGCTCGAAGCGCGGCGGCATGGCAAACGCCTGGCGGCCGTAGTGGATCGCCCAGTCGAGCTGGACCACGCCCGGCAGGATCTTCGCCTGCGGGAAGTGGCCGTCGAAGACGACCAGGTCGCCGTCCAGCGGCAGCACCAGCACGGCGGCCGCGTCGTCGCGCTGCTGCCACTCGGCCACCGGCATCAGCGGCCGGAACAGCGCGCCCAACGCGGCGGCGGTGGTCTTGCCCTGCGCGTTGTACGGCAGCTCGTCAACGAACCGCCAGCGGCGCGGGCGGGTGACCGCATCATGGCTCTGCGCGAGGTGTGCGCCCAGCGCCTGGGCCTGGCGGCGGCGCTCGCCATCGTCCCACTGCGCCACGCCGCCCACCTGCGGTACCACCACGGCGGCGAGCTGTTCGCGCGCGCCCGGCAGCACCAGCACGCGGGCGTCCTGCACGGCCGGGTGCGCGCGCAGCTGCTGTTCCAGCGCGTCCAGCGACACCCGGCGCTCTTCAATCTTGACGATACGGTCGGCGCGTCCGAGCAGGCGGAAGCTGCGCCCGGCATCGGCCTCCACGCGGTCCTGGGTCTGCCACCAGCCGGCCTCGGCCAGATGTGGCGAGGACACGGCCAGGCAACCGTCTTCGATGCGCCAGGACACGCCCGGCAGCGGGTGCCACTGCGGCTGTTCGGCACTCCATTGGCGCCAGGCGATGCCACCGGTTTCGCTGCTGCCGAACACTTCGGTCGGCGCCACCCCGAGCAGCGCGCGCGCCTGCAGGGCCGCCTCGGCGGGCAACGGGCCGCCGGAGGAGAACACCGCGCGCAGGCGGCCCCCCAGCGACGACCAGTCCAGCTGTTCAGGCAGGCGCTTGAGGTGCGCCGGGGTCGCCACCAGCACCGAATCCTGCGCGGCCAGGGCGCTCACCAGGTCTTCGTGGAAGAAGCGGCGCGGCAGGATGGCGCGGCCGGCCACCAGCGGCCACAGCACGCGGAACAGCAGGCCATAGATGTGCTGGTGCGAGACGGTGCCATGCACCTGCGCGCCTTCCAGCTGCGGCCCGAAGGCCGCCTGCAGCGCATCGACCTCGCGGGTCAGCTGGCGCAGGACCTTGGCGATCGCGCTGGGCGCACCGGTGCTGCCGGAGGTGAACACCACCAGTTCCAGCGTGTCCTCGTCCAACGCCAGCAGCGGCGCGGCCGGGTCGGGGGCGGCGTCGGGGTGCAGCGGCGCATGGCGCGCCGGGACGTCACCGGCGAACCCGGCCACGCGCGGGCTCAGCACCTCCAGCGTGGCGGGCAGGTTGTCGCCACCGAGGAACACGCGCTTGCCGGCGTGCCAGGCACCGAGCAGGGCCGCGGCGAAGTCCAGGGTGTCGTCGAAGTACAGCGCCCAGTCGCGGCCGGGGGCGCGGGCGAAGGCCTGCTGCCAGCCCTGCACGCGGCTGCGGAACTGCGGGTGGGACACCACGCGGCCGTCGGCATCGATGCCGACAATGCGATCCGGTTGCGGCACCAGCGCCAACCGGTCCAGCGCGATCCACTCAGCCATGCGCGTGCGCCGCCTTCACTCGCCGCCGCACCAGCCACTCACCGCCAAACAGGACACCCATCATCACGTACGCCAACAATCCGTTGTAGAGCGCCCAGACCTGGTTGGAGGCCCAGAACGCCGTGATCAGGGCCAGGCCCCCGTTGAGAACAAAAAAGCCGCACCACACCTGGGTGACACGGCGGGTATAGACCACGGCGAACGGCGGCAGTTCCGGCTCGGTCAACCGCGCCAGCCGCTCCACCGCACTGGGCGGGAAGCGCAGGCTGGTGGCGAAGATGACCAGCATCACCGCATTGACCAGCGCCGGGTACAGCTTCAGCGGCAGGGCCTGGTTGAACGCAGTGGCCAGCAGCGCCAGCAGGCCGGCGCCCAGCGCCGCAGCCCACCACACCGGCTGGCGGGTGGTCAGCGCGCGCAGCGCGGCCAGGGCGAACAGCAGCAGCGCCATCCAGCGCGGTTCGAAGCGGCCCAACGACAGGTACACGACCAGCGGGTAGGCCAGCGACAGCACTGCAAACGCCGCGACGCGCACCCGGACCATGGTCGATCTTCAGCGGCGGCCGTCAGGCGGCCGCTTGCCCGGGCAGCAGCCCATGCACCACATCGACGATGTCCTGCACGGTGCGCACCGACTTGAACGCTTCCGGCTGCAGGTTGCGGCCCAGCAACGGTTTGAGCTGCACGATCAGGTCCACGGCATCGATGCTGTCGATGTCCAGGTCGTCGTACAGGCGGGCGTCGGGCGTGATCCGCACCGGCTCGATCTCAAAGCTGTCCTTGAGGATCTTGACGATGCGATCGAAAAGTTCGTTCTTGGTCATGGCAAATCCTGGCGCCGTTACGACGGCTGGCGTGCGGCGACAAACTCGCTCAAGGCACGCACGCTGGAAAAATGGCGACGGGTCTCTTCCGAATCCGCGGACAGGCTGACACCGTACTTTTTCTGCAGGGCCAAACCAAGCTCAAGCGCGTCGATCGAGTCCAGGCCCAGCCCCTCCACGAACAGGGGTGCCTCGGCGTCGATGTCATCCGGAGCGATGTCTTCCAATGAAAGCGATGAAATGATCAATTCCTTGATCTCGTGCTCAAGTGCCTGCACGGCTTGGTTCTCCAGCGAAGTCGAAGTAATGGGCAAGGTGATCGGTCACGCGCCGGGCCGCCAAGGCATCCCCCCTGGGCGTATCGTCGGCTCCCGTCAGGAAGGGAGCGATCGGGAGATCTTCCCCGACTTCCAGCTGAACGTGAAAACGCCGTGATGGTACACGATACCATTTCTGGCCCTTGGTCAGGGTAGGCGGGGTGCAGGTGATCCGCACCGGGGTGATGTCAAACTGACCGCGTACAGCAATGTTGGCGGCCCCCCGCTGCAGCCGCGGCGGCTGGCCCGGCACGGTCCGGGTGCCCTCCGGGAAGATCACCAGGGTGCCGCCGGCGCGGACCGCGGCGATGCAGTCGTCGATCAGCCCGGCGCCGTCGCTATTGGCCACGTAGCCGGCCGCGCGCACCGGGCCGCGCATGAACAGGTTGCGGGCGACAGCCTGCTTGACCACGCAGTCGGCGTTGGGCAGCTGGGCGATCAGGAGCACCACGTCGATCAGGGTCGGGTGGTTGGCCAGGATCAGCAGACCGTTGCGCTGCAGGCGTTCCCGCCCCCGGATCTCATAGGTCATCACCCCCAGCCGCTGCATCAGCGCGACATGGCTGGCGAAACTGAATTGGACCAGCCGGCGTGCCAGCGCGCGCCGCCGCGCGGTATGCCGGACCAGCAACAACAGCGGCAACAGCAGCCCGCCCAGCAGCAGCCCGCCCAGTCCGAAGACGGCAAAGCACAGGCCGGTGCCGAACACGCGCCAGGCGTGGTCGAGGCGGGCATGCCAGCGCTCAGCCATGGCGCTGCCAGGACCACTGCTGGCCATCGGCCTGGAAGCGCAGCGCGGCATCGCCGGAGAGCAGGAACCGCAGCGCGTCCAGGCTGTGCGGCAACACGCCGGCCGGGCTGTCCTGGTCGCCGGCACCCCAGCCCAGCGACAGCCGGGTACCGGGCTTATCGGCCGCGGCCAGCCGCCAGCACCAGGCGAAATACGGGTCCGGTTCGTCGGCGAAACCGGCGTAGACCGCCGGCAGCGGGGATTCGTAGGCGATCACGCGCACTTCCGGCGCACCGTCGGCGAGCAGGCCGAAGGCCTCCACGCAGGCCGCCTCGACCGTGCCGCGCCCACCGGCCAGGGCCAGGTAGTTGCCGCGCTGGCCGCGTGCGATCGAATACAGCGCCGCCACGGCGTTGTGCACCGACAGGCCGAAGGCGGTGGGCGACATGGGGGTGTCCTGGCGCAGGGTGTCGAGCAGTTCCATCGAGCGGGCCACGTCGCCGTGTCGCGAGGCAAACACCAGCGGCACCTGGCCGGCATCATCGGGCTGCTCGCACCAGCAGGCGGCCTGGATCGCCATGCGCCCCAGCCGCTCGATGCGCCGGCGCTGCATGGCCGGCACTTCGGTCAGCGCCGGGGTGTCCTGCCCTTCCGGCACGGTGGGCGACTGCGCCCATGCCTGCCAGTCCGATTTCGTGGTCAGTCCCGGTGCCCAGGCCGACCAATCCACAACAGAGAACTCGATCATTCACGCCAACATGGTTATGGGCACCTGGAAACACGAGCCATGGCGGCAATGCGACCCGGCGCCCCCATTCCGGCCGACCCACACCTGTCTTCGACATCGTCCGACGTGCATGGGCACGCCGCGAAAGGAGCGCACGCTATCATGACACTCTCGGCACTGGCAGCTTTCACAATCTGAAATGAGTAGCACGATCCACAGCGTATCGGCCTCGCCGGTCATTTCTTCATCGCCGGGCCCCGCCCTGTTCCGTGCCTGCTACGCGCCGGCCGCCGCGCGCGAGGCCGCGTTGGCCGACCCGCGCACGTTGGCGGTGTTCGGGTTTTCCCACGGGCAGCCGCCCTGCGCGGACCCGCGCTGGCTGCAGGTACCGCTGGCGGAACATGGCCCCGCGCAGATCGAAATCTGGCAGGGCGCCGGCAAGGTCGAGCACGGGGTCCGCGACGGCGTGCGCTGGTCGGCCACTGATGCCGTGCTGTTCGGCGCGATCGAGATGGACGAGATCGACGGCGATATCGAATCGGCCGCGGCAGATTCCTACGCTCTAATGAGTAGTTTTCTGACGCACTGCGGCTTCCCGCACCTGCTGCGCACCTGGAATTATCTCGATGCGGTAACGGAAGGTGAGGGCGACCAGGAACGCTACCGGCGCTTCTGCGTGGGCCGGGTGCGGGGATTGCGCGAGCTGGACGAGGCCGCGCTGCCGGCAGCGACCTGCATTGGTCGTTTCGACGGCGTCCGCCGGCTGCAGGTGTACTGGCTGGCTGCGCGTGAACCGGGCCTGCCGCTGGAGAACCCCCGCCAGGTCAGCGCCTTCCGCTACCCCCGCCAGTACGGCCCGCAGTCGCCCAGCTTCTCGCGTGCGCTGCTGCCACCGCCGGCCACCGGCCTGCCGCTGCTGCAGTCGGGCACGGCCGCGATCGTGGGGCATGTGTCGCAGCACACCGGGTCGCTGACCGAACAGCTGGACGAGACCCTGACCAACCTGCAGAGCCTGGTGGATGCGGCCCGCCTGCAACGGCCGGCGCTGCCGGCCACGCTGGGCGCTGAATCCGTGTTGAAGGTTTACGTCCGCCGCGCGGACGACCTGGCGGCGATTGCCGCGCGGATGGCCGAACTGCCAGGCGCACCGCCGTTCATCGTGCTGCACGCCGAGGTCTGCCGGGCCGAACTGCTGGTGGAGATCGAAGGCCTGCACGGGTGAAGCGTGTGACGACCAACGGTCGTCACCTACCGGTTCCAGCCGGCCGCCGGCGAGCTCCACGGCAACCGTGCCGCGGTAGTGCCGACCGCTGGCCGGCTCCAGGCGATGTCTACCCCGAGGAGCCGGCCAGCGGCCGGCACTACTAGTGCAGGCGATGGCGTCTACCCCGAGGAACCGGCCAGCGGCCGGCACTACTAGTGCAGGCGATGGCATCTACCCCGAGGAGCCGGCCAGCGGCCGGCACTACTAGTGCAGGCGAGGGCGTCTACCCCGAGGAGCCGGCCAGCGGCCGGCACTACTAGTGCAGGCGATGGCGTCTACCCCGAGGAGCCGGCCAGCGGCCGGCACTACTAGTGGTAGCCGGCGTCCGCGCGCACCTTGCCGCGGAACACCCGGTACGACCAGGCCGTGTAGCCCAGGATCACCGGCAACAGCACCACCAGTCCGACCAGGCTGAAGCCCAGCGACGAGGCGGGCGCGGCGGCCTGCCACAGTGTCATGCTCGGCGGCAGCAGGTACGGCCACATGCCCAGCACCAGACCGATGAACCCCAGTACGAACAGGGCCAGCGTCAGCAGGAACGGCGGCAGGTCGCGGCGCGGGTGCATCGCGCTGCGCCACAGCGCCACCGCCACGGCCAAGGTCAGCAGCGGCACCGGCGACAACCACCAGAAGTTGCCGTCGCTGAACCAGCGCGCCATCAGCCGCGAGTCCAGGAAGGGCAGCCAGGCGCTGACCAGCCCCATGAACACGATCACCGCCACCACCAGCGGCCGGGTCAGGGTGCGCGCGAACGTCTGCTCGCGGCCCTCGGTCTTCAGGATCAGCCAGGTGCTGCCCAGCAGCGCATAGCCGAACACCACCGCCGCACCGGTCAGCATCGAGAACGGGCTGAACCAGCTGAAGGCGCCGCCCACGTACTGGCCGTCCACCACCTGCAGGCCCTGCACCAGCGCGCCCAGGATCACGCCCTGGGCGAACGCGGCCAGCAGCGAGCCCAGTCCGAACGCCACGCTCCACAGCCGGCGCGAACGGTGCGCCTTGAAGCGGAATTCGAACGCCACCCCGCGGAACACCAGCGCCACCACCAGCAGCAGCACCGGCAGGTACAACGCCGACAGCAGGGCCGCATAGGCCTTGGGGAACGCGGCCATCAGGCCCGCGCCGCCGAGCACCAGCCAGGTCTCGTTGCCATCCCAGATCGGCGCGGCGGTGTTCATCATCACGTCGAGCTGCTCCTCGTCCTCGGCCATCGGCGCGAGGATGCCGATGCCCAGCACGAAGCCATCCAGCACCACGTACATCAGCACGCCGAAGCCGATCACCGCGAACCATGCGACCGGCAGCCAGGTCGTCATCTCCATCTCAGCGCTCCTCCAGCGGTTCGTCGGCACCGGACAGCGGCCGCGCCGGGGTGTGGCTGCCGTCTTCGATCGGCGGCTGCTGGTCGTGCGGCTTCGGGCCGGTGCGGATGATCTTGACCAGGTACCAGATGCCCCAGCCGAACACGAACGCGTAGCCGACGATGTACACGCCCAGCGACAGTGCGGTCATCCACGCACTCTGTGGCCCCACCGCGTCGGCGGTGCGCAGCACGCCATACACCACCCACGGCTGGCGGCCCATCTCGGTGACGAACCAGCCCGACACCAGCGCGATGAAGCCGCTGGGCAGCATCCAGTTCCACCCCCGCACCAGCCAGCGCGACTGCAGCAGCCGGCCGCGCCACCACTGGAACGCCGATACCCAGGCCAGCAGCAGCATCAGCGTGCCCAGCCCGACCATGATGCGGAACGCGAAGAACACCGGCACCACCGGCGGCCGCTCGCTGGCGGGCACGGAGGTCAGCGGGTCGAAGGTTCCCTCCAGCGAGTGGGTGAGGATGAGGCTGCCCAGGCGCGGAATGGCGATCTCGAAGTCGTTGCGTTCGGCGGCCTCGTTGGGTATGGCGAACACCACCAGCGGCACGCCCTCGCCCTCGCCCTCGGCATGCCAGTGCGCCTCCACCGCGGCGATCTTCATCGGCTGGTGCTTGAGGGTGTTGAGCCCGTGCATGTCGCCCACGAAGATCTGCACCGGGACGGTCAGCGCGGCGAAGGCCACGGCGGCCAGCAGCATGGTGCGCCCGGCCTCCACATGGGTACCCTTGCGCAGGTACCACGCGCCAACGCCACCGATCACGAAACAGGTGGTGATGAACGAGCCCAGCGCCATGTGCGCCAGCCGGTACGGGAAGGAGGGGTTGAACACCACCTGCCACCAGTCCTGCGGCACGACGATGCCATCGATGATCGCGTGCCCCGCCGGGGTCTGCAGCCAGCTGTTGGACGACAGGATCCAGAACGTGGACACCAGCGTGCCCAGCGCCACCATGCACGTGGAGAAGAAATGCAGGCGCGGCGAGACCTTGCCCCAGCCGAACATCATCACCCCCAGGAAGCTGGCTTCCAGGAAGAACGCGGTGAGCACTTCATAGGTGAGCAGCGGGCCGATCACGCTGCCGGCCACCTGGCTCAGGCGCGGCCAGTTGGTGCCGAACTGGAAGGCCATGACGATGCCGCTGACCACGCCCATGCCGAACGACACCGCGAAGATCTTCTGCCAGAAGAAGTACAGCTCGCGCCAGATCGGCTTGCGGGTGCGCAGCCACTGGCCTTCCACGAACGCCAGCCAGCTGGCGGTGCCGATGGTGAAGGCCGGGAACAGCACATGGAAACTGATGACGAACCCGAACTGGATCCGGGACAACAACAACGCGTCCAAGCGACGCCTCCGCACATTCTGGAATGTGGACCAGTCTGGGCCGGTATTCGTGAAGAGGACATGCGACCGGGTGACGCGCTGCTTCAATCGGTCGCAGGTGGAGCCCAGTACAGGGTTGGCGGGTCGTTCAAGGTTGCCCGCCAACGGCAGCCACGCAGGGCGTGGCGCTACGGATTCCGCCTGGGGGAAAGCCCCCTTCTTGTTGAAGGGGGCGCGCCAACGGCGCGGGGTTTAGGTGGAATGCCATTCACAGGTCATGGGCGAAGCCCATGACCTGTGGCCCCTTCCCGGAACCCGCACGGCTGCTACGCTTGCCGGGTTTTCCTTTACGGTGCTGCCCGCAATGCCCAGAACGCTGCCCTTGTCCCTGCTGCTGCTCGCCGCCCTTGGCGGTACGGCCCACGCGGCACCGACGCCGATCACCATCGAACAGGCCATGGCCGACCCGGACTGGATCGGTCCGCCGGTCGAGAGCGCCTGGTGGTCGTGGAACAGCCAGCAGGTGGAGTACCAGCTCAAGCGCAGCGGCAGCCCTGTCCGCGATACGTTCCGCCAGCCGGTCAACGGCGGCGTGGCCAGCCAGGTCGCCGATGACCAGCGCGGCACCCTGGACGTGGACAGCCCGGTGTACGACAGCGCCCGCCAGCGCGCGGTGTTCGTGCGCAACGGCGACGTGTTCCTGCGCGACCTGCGCAGCGGCGCGCTGACCCAGCTGACCCGCAGCACCGAGAAGGCCAGCGCGGCCACCTTCGCCCGCGACGGCGGGGTGATCTGGCGTACCGGCCAGAACTGGTTCCACTGGACCGCCGCCGCCGGCGTGCAGCAGGTGGCCAGCCTGAAGGCCGAGAAGAACCCGGATGACGCGCCGAAGGCCGACGTGCTGCGCGACCAGCAGCTGCGCACCCTGGCCACGCTGCGCAACGACCGCGCCCAGCGCGATGCGCTGAAGGAGCAGGAAGCCAGCTGGCGCCGCGCCGACAGCAGCCGCGCCCCCGGTCCGGTGTACCTGGGTGCCGACGTCGAGATCGTCGACAGCGCGCTGTCGCCCGACACCCGCAGCCTGATCGTGGTCACCAAGCCGAAGAGCTTCGATGAAGGCCGTGGCGGCAAGATGCCCAAGTACGTGACCGAGTCCGGTTACGAGGAGTTCGAAGACACCCGTACCCGCGTTGGCCGCAATGATCCGGAGCCGAACGCGCTGTGGCTGGTCGACGCCGTCACCGGCACGGTCAAGCCGCTGTCGCTGGACACCCTGCCGGGCATCGCCACCGACCCGCTGGCCGCGCTGCGCAAGGCCGCCGGCAAGGACGCCCTCAAGGGCAACCGCCCGGTGCAGGTGCTGGGCGGCCCCGGCGCGCCAGGCGTGCGCTGGAGCAGCGATGGCCAGCAGGCCGCCATCATGCTGCGCGCCAACGACAACAAGGACCGCTGGATTGCCAGCGTCAGCCCGACCGAGGCGAAGCTGCAGAACCGCCACCGCCTGACCGACGCCGCCTGGATCAACTGGGGCTTCAACGATTTCGGCTGGTCCAATGACAACCGCACGCTGTGGCTGCTGTCGGAGGAATCGGGGTATTCGCACCTGTACACCCAGCAGGGCACCGCCAAGCCGCAGGCGATCACCAGCGGCAAGTGGGAAACCTCGATGCCGGTGCCCAGCGCCGACGGCCGCAGCTTCTACGTGCTGTGCAACCCGCAGTCACCGGGCGACTACGAGGTCTGCGCGGTGGACACCGCTTCGCGCCAGGTGCGTGAGCTGACCTCGCTCAACGGCGTGGAGGACTTCTCGCTGTCCCCGGATGGCCAGCAGCTGCTGGTGCGCTACTCCGGCGCCTATCTGCCCGCCCAGCTGGCGGTGGTGCCCACCGCCGGTGGCCAGGCCAAGGTGCTGACCGACACCCGCAGTGCCGCCTTCAAGGCGCGCCAGTGGATCCAGCCCAAGCTGGTGCAGGTCCCGTCCAAGCATGGCGCCGGCGTGGTGTGGGCCAAGTACTACGGCCCCGAGACCCTGGACCCGGGCAAGAAGTACCCGATCGCCATGTTCGTGCACGGTGCCGGCTACCTGCAGAACGTGCACCAGCGCTACCCGGCCTACTTCCGCGAGCAGATGTTCCACAACCTGCTGGTGCAGCAGGGCTACGTGGTGCTGGACATGGACTACCGCGGCAGCGAAGGCTACGGCCGCGACTGGCGCACCGCGATCTACCGCAACATGGGCCACCCCGAGCTGGAAGACTACAAGGACGGCCTGGACTGGCTGGTGGCCACCCAGCAGGGCGACCGCGACCACGCCGGCATCTACGGCGGCTCCTACGGCGGCTTCATGACCTTCATGGCCCTGTTCCGCTCGCCGGGCACGTTCAAGGCCGGCGCCGCGCTGCGCCCGGTGGTCGACTGGCACCAGTACAACCACGGCTACACGGCCAACATCCTCAACACCCCGGACATCGACCCGGAGGCCTACCGCGTCTCCTCGCCGATCGAATACGCCGACGGCCTGCAGGACCACCTGCTGATCGCGCACGGGATGATGGACGACAACGTGTTCTTCCAGGACTCGGTCAACCTCACCCAGAAGCTGATCGAGCTGCACAAGGACAACTGGAGCATCGCGCCCTACCCGCTGGAGCGCCACGGCTACGTGCGTGCCGATTCCTGGCTGGACCAGTACAAGCGCATCCTCAAGCTGTTCGAGGAAAACCTGAAGTGAGCCACGACGCGGCGCCGATACGGATCGTCGCCGCGGTCATCACCGATGGCACGAACCGCGTGCTGGTGGTGCGCAAGCACGGCTCGGACGTGTTCATCCAGCCCGGCGGCAAGCCCGAGCCTGGCGAAGCACCCCTGGCCGCGCTCGCGCGCGAGCTGGAGGAAGAACTGGGCGTGGCGCTGGACCCCTCCAGCGCCGTGCCGCTGGGCGCGTTCAGCGACTGGGCGGTGCATGAAACCGGCCGCCGCGTACATGCGCAGGCCTGGTGGGTGCAGGTGCAGGGCACGCCCGATGCGCGCGCCGAGATCGCCGAACTGGCCTGGGTGCCGATGCAACCGCCGCACGGGCGTCGCTTGGCACCACTGAGCGAAGACCATATCCTGCCCGCGGCCGCCCTCGCGCTCGCAACGGGCTGACGCCGCCCCCCCGTTCCCCCCCAGGACACCGGATGTCTTCGACGCTTCCCCCGCTGCTGCCCCATGCCGTTCCGCGCCCGAAGGGCAACGACACACCGGCCTTCCTCGCACCCCTGGCCAAATCCGTGCTGGTGATCTGCATCCTCTCGGCGGTGTGCTGGGCCGGCGGCGTGGTACTGGCCGTGGTGCTGTCCAAGTCGGCTTGGCTGCAGGACCTGCTGCAGGACTCGGACCTGTCATGGATGCCGCCGTCGCTGCGCTGGTTCAGTCGCCACGCCGTGGCGGTGAATGTCGCACTGACGGTGCTCAGCGTGGCCGGTGCCCTTGCCAGCTGGGGCCTGCTGCGCCGGTATCGCTGGGCGCTGTGGACGTTCATCGTGCTGCTGGTGGTCACTGCCGTGCTCAATTTTGCCGGCGCGTGGGTGGTGGACGAGGTGTTCCGCCTGCTGATGGTGCACCTGCCGCCCAACGTGGACGCCGCCGACGCGGCCCAGGTGCACCGCGAGCTGCTCATGCAGCGCGTGATCTACACGGGCATGATGATCATCACCTCGCTTGCCTTCGCCGCGTTGCACGCCTGGCTGGTGCTGCGCCTGCTGCGCCCGGATGTGAAGCGCCTCTTCGCCAAGCCGTAGAGCGAGGCCGTGCCTGGCTGCGTAGAGCCAGGCCATGCCTGGCTGCCCCTGCGCTAAAGTACCCCCATGAACGATTTCGACCGCGTACGCAGCTATCTGACCGACCTGCAGGACCGCATCTGCGCGGCCATCGAGGCCGCCGACGGCCAGGCCCGTTTTGCCGAAGACCTGTGGCAGCGCGCGGAAGGCGGTGGCGGCCGCACCCGCATCCTGCGCGACGGCGCGGTGTTCGAGCAGGCCGGCATTGGCTTCTCCGACGTGTCCGGCACGCGCCTGCCGCCGTCGGCGTCGGCCAACCGGCCGGAACTGGCGGGGGCCTCCTGGCGCGCCACCGGCGTGTCGCTGGTGTTCCACCCCCTCAACCCCTACCTGCCCACCACCCACGCCAACGTGCGCTACTTCAGCGCCGAGCGCGATGGCGTGCAGGTGGCGTCGTGGTTCGGTGGCGGCTTCGACCTGACCCCGTTCTATCCGTTCGACGAGGATGTGCGCCACTGGCACCAGACGGCGCATGACCTGTGTGCGCCGTTCGGCGAGGAACGTCATGCCGCGCACAAGCGCTGGTGCGACGAGTACTTCTTCCTGCGCCACCGCAACGAGACCCGCGGCGTAGGCGGGCTGTTCTTCGATGACCTGCACGGCGACTTCGAGCGCGACTTCGCCTACCTGCGTGCGGTGGGCGACGGCTTCCTCGACGCCTACCTGCCGATCGTGGCGCGCCGCAAGGACACGCCGTACGGAGAACGCGAACGCGAGTTCCAGCTGTACCGGCGTGGCCGCTACGTGGAGTTCAACCTTGTCTACGACCGCGGCACGCTGTTCGGCCTGCAGAGTGGTGGCCGCAGCGAGAGCATCCTGATGAGCCTGCCGCCGCGCGTGCGCTGGGAATACGGCTTCCAGGCCGAGCCCGGCAGCGCCGAAGCGCGGCTGGGCGATTACCTGGTGCCGCGGGAGTGGGTGTAGGGCAACCGTGCGCTACGACAGGTAGGCCTCCTCAAAGCCGTGGCGCGCTGCCCGCTGTACCTCCAGCTTTTGGCCGTAATGGGTTACGCGGTCATTGGCTTTCTTCAAGCTCTTTTCCGCTGCCTGGACCCGCTTTTCCGCCTTCTCCAGCCAATATTCCTTCGCATCCTCGTCGAACAAGCCGGCTCCAAGGAATGCAAGCGAATCCCTGTTCGCTGCCTCAAATGACGCGTCATCAAGCGCGCCATCAAGATTGCATCTTGCCATTCTCAACGCGTCCTGGCGTTTTTCCTGACGCTTAAGTGACTTGTTCAGTTGTTCCTCGCTCCGCTGGATCGCTTTCCCATGCGCGTTGAACATCTTGTACAGAACAGGAGGTAGCGCCACCGTTCGGACCACCCGGGACTGCACCGGTGCCTCGCAGCGCCCGGCAAACGCACTGTTTGCGATGTGTTGAGGGTGGCGCATCGCGCCGCCATTGCAGCGCTCCGTACGCATGGTTTCGGCGTAGGTCGGCGGGGGGCATTCCCATTCGGAAGACGGGGTCGGCGAGGCGCACGTCGCGACCCTGCTTGCCGGCGTCAAGGTCAAAACAGGGTAGGGCATGGGGCATGTCTCTGTGAAGCGGATACCTACAGCAGGCGCCCGTCAGGACGCTCATTGCAGCACTTCACCCATGCAGACACTTGCAGCTTCCGCTCACGCGGCCTCTCAGGTCTGCGACTTCTTCGGCACTATGGTGATGTGCCCGTTGATTTCCAGCACCGCCAGCGCGACATCGCCGATCTGCAGGCAGCCCTGCTGGCGCAGCGCAGCCTCCACGTCCGACGGCGTGACCAGTTCGCGCTTGAGGACCGAGTCGAGCAGCTTGCCGTCGCGCGCGATCAACACCGGCTCGCCTTCGACCAGCGACTCGATGCGGCGGCTGCGCGTGGTCAGCCAGCCGACGCCGTAGTTGATGCCGATCAGCGTGGCGGCCAGCAGCAGGCCACCGCCCAGCGAGGTGTCCTTGCCCAGCAGCGCGTTCTGCACCGCGTTGCCCAGCAGGACGATCAGCAGCACATCGAACGGAGTGATCTGCCCCAGTGCGCGCTTGCCGGACAACCGCACCATGCCCAGCACCACCACGTAGACCACCACCGCGCGCAGGATGAATTCCCACCACGGCATGGCCAGGTCGAACAGATCGCTCATGGAACGTCCCCGTTGAGTAGGCGTGCAGCATGGGCGCGAGGGCGCGAAAGGGGCAAGAAGGAATGGGGCGCCGATGTGCCGGGGGAAAGCAGGAAGCCCAAAATAAAAAGCCCCGCCGACCAGGGGGAGGTCAGCGGGGCCGGGGAACGGGCGCTTGGGGAGTAGCCCCCGTTCCGAGATCTGCTCCAGGGGATGGGAGAGATCCACAACAGGCATTGCGCCTGTCGGGGTCTATAAAAGCACCTCGAACATTGATAGTTCGTGAAGGCGCCCAATTAATCCGGGAGTGAAATCAGAAACATTCATCCACGAGTCAGTTTATGTGCCTGCAATGAACCAATTCAGCTAATTTGGCGTGAAATACGTCTCAATGTGCCTCATCCCAGTTATCACCGACGCCCGCATCGACCACCAGCGGAACGCGCAATTGGGCTGAAGACGACATCAACTCCACCACCTGCGCGCGCAAGGTCTCGAGAAACTCGCTTTCGGTTTCGAATACCAGTTCATCGTGCACCTGCAGAATCATGCGGGCGCGGCCGCCCTGGCCCTGCAGCCAGTCGTCCACCTTCACCATGGCGCGCTTGATGATGTCCGCCGCCGTGCCCTGCATGGGCGCGTTGATGGCGGCCCGCTCGGCCCCGGCCCGCAGGCCCTGGTTGCGGGCGTGAATGTCGTTCAGGTACAGCCGGCGGCCTTCCAGGGTCTCCACGTAGCCCTGGTCGCGGGCCTGCTGGCGCATGCGCTCCATGAAATCGCGCACCCCGGGGTAGCGGCTGAAGTACAGCGCCACGTAGTCCTGCGCCTGGCCCCGGTCGATGCCCAGGTTGCGCGCCAGGCCGAACGCGCTCATGCCGTACATCAGGCCGAAGTTGATGGCCTTGGCGGCGCGGCGCTCGTTCGGGGTGACCTCATCCAGCGCGCGGCTGAACACCTCGGCGGCCGTGGCACGGTGGACGTCCACGCCCTGCTCGAAGGCCCGCACCAGGCCCGGGTCCTCGGACAGGTGGGCCATGATCCGCAGCTCGATCTGCGAGTAGTCGCAGGCCAGGATCTTGTGCCCTGCCGGGGCCACGAAGGCGCGGCGGATGCGGCGGCCGTCCTCGGTGCGGATCGGGATGTTCTGCAGGTTCGGATCGGACGAGGACAGCCGGCCGGTGGCCGCGCCGGACTGGTGGTAGCTGGTGTGAACGCGGCCGGTGTCCGGGTTGACCATCTCCGGCAGCTTGTCGGTGTAGGTGCTGCGCAGCTTGGCCAGGCCCCGGTACTCCAGGATCACCCGGGGCAGCTCATGCTGTTCGGCAATCGCCTCCAGGGCCTCTTCGTTGGTGCTGGGCTGGCCCTTGGGGGTCTTCACCAGCGCCGGCAGCTTCAGTTCGTCGAACAGCACCGCCTGCAGCTGCTTGGGCGAATCCAGGTTGAAGGTGTGCCCGGCCAGTTCAGTGGCCTTCTGCTGGGCGGCCAGCATGCGCACGCCCAGGTCCTGGCTCTGTCGGCGCAGCTCGGTCATGTCGATGTGCACGCCGTTGGACTCGATCCGCGCCAGCACCGGCACCAGCGGCATTTCGATCTCGCGGTAGACCCTGTCCAGCGAGGGCGTCGCCAGCAGCTGCGGCTGCAGGGCGTGATGCAGGCGCAGGGTGACATCGGCATCTTCGGCGGCGTAGCGGCAGGCCTCGTCCAGGCCCACCTGCGAGAACGAGATCTGCTTGGCGCCCTTGCCGGCCACCTCCTCGAACTTGACCGTGGTGTAGCCCAGGTAGCGCATCGCCAGCGAGTCCATGTCATGGCGCGTGGCGGTGGAATTGAGCACGAAGCTCTCGAGCATGGTGTCGTCGTGGTAGCCCTGCAGGTCCACGCCATGCCGCCGCAGCACGTGCAGGTCGTACTTGCCGTGCTGGCCGAGCTTCTTCTTGCGCGGGTCTTCCAGGGCCGGGCGCAGCGCATCGAGCACCTGCTGGCGGGGCAGCTGGGCCGGCGCGCCCGGGTAATCGTGGCCGACCGGGATGTAGGCGGCCCGGCCCGGCTCGACCGCCAGGCTGATGCCCACCAGGTTGGCGCGCATGGCGTCCAGCGCGTCGGTCTCGGTATCGAATGAGATCAGCTCGGCCTCGGCCAGCCGCTGCACCCAGGCGTCGAGCTGTTCGGTGGTCAGCACCATCTCGTACTCGCCGGGCGCGGACAGCGCCGGGTCGATCGCCACCGCCGCGTCCTCCGACGGGGACCGGGCATACCCGGCGGCGGTGCCGCGCAGGCTCACCGGGGCGTCGCTGGCGCCTGCCGGTGCCGGGACCGGCCCTCCCAGCTCCTTCAGCGCCTGGGTGAAGCCATAGCGCAGGTACAGCTCTCCGAGGGCGGGCACGTCCGGATCGCGCAGGGCCAGGGTCTGCGGGCTGGACTCCAGCGCCACATCGGTACGGATGGTGACCAGCTCGCGGTTGAGCGGCAGGCGCTCGAGCGCCGCGCGCAGGTTTTCGCCGATCTTGCCCTTCATGCCCGGCGCGGCGGCCATCACCCCGTCCAGGGTCTGGTACTCGGCCAGCCACTTGGCCGCCGTCTTGGGGCCGCACTTCTCCACACCGGGCACGTTGTCCACGGTGTCGCCCATCAACGCCAGCAGGTCCACGATCTGGTCGGCGCGCACGCCGAACTTCTCCATCACCGCCGCGTCCGAGTCCATGCGGCTGCCGGTCATGGTGTTGACCAGCTCGATGCCGGGGCGCACCAGCTGCGCGAAGTCCTTGTCGCCGGTGGAGATGGTCACCGTCATTCCGTCGCGGTGCCCCTGCAGCGCCAGCGTGCCGATCACATCGTCGGCCTCCACGCCGGGAATGCGCAGGATGCTCAGGCCGAGCGCCTCGACAATGCGACACATCGGCTCGACCTGCGGGCGCAGGTCGTCGGGCATCGGCGGGCGGTTGGCCTTGTAGTCGGCATACAGGTCGTCGCGGAAGGTCTTGCCGGGCGCATCGACCACGAACGCCACGTACTCGGGACGCTCTTTCAGGGTGGCGCGCAGCATGTTGACCACGCCAAACAGTGCACCGGTGGGTTCACCGGCGGCATTGGTCAGCGGCGGAAGCGCGTGGAACGCGCGGTACAGGTAACTGGACCCGTCAATCAGGACTAATCGGCTCATGCGACGATTCTACGCGCCCGGCCACGGCCATTCTCGGCGCCGACGTCACGGACCATGGGGCATAATCAACGCCCCCCTGACCCAGGAACCACGGCCCATGAAGACTCTGTTGCTGGCTGGCCTGCTCGTGCTGGCCGGATGCGCTACCGGTGGCGGCGCGGGCCCGGTGGATGTGAGTGGCGCCGATGTGTCCAAGCGCGTGCTGGACAATGGCGACACCATCGAAGAGTTCCGGGTCGGCGGCCAGCTGCGCATGGTCAAGGTGAGCCCCTCGCGCGGCGCGCCGTACTACATGTACGACAGCGATGGCGACGGGCGCATGGACAACGACAAGGATGGCGTGTCCCCGGTGTACTGGAAGCTCTACAGCTGGTGAGTGTGAGTACGCCTGAACGCCGCCAGCCACCCGACCCCGCCGCCCTGCGTGCGGGGCTGACCCCCGAGCAGCGCCAGGCCGTGGACACGCTGGAGCATTTTGGCTGGGAACTGCGCTTCGTGCGCCGGCCGCTGTTCCGCGACCCGGTGCCGGTGCTGTTCGACCGCAGCGGCGAGCGCTATGTGGTGCTGCAGCCCGATGGCAGCCTGGATGAATCGCAGACACTGAAGCTGCGCCCGTAATGCCGGCCGCTGGCCGGCGCTACCGGATGACCAGCACCGGTACGGTGCTGCGTGCCAGTACTTCGGCGGTCTGGCTGCCGAGCAGGACGCGGGTCATGCCGCGGCGCCCGTGCGAGGTCATCACAATCAGGTCGCTGTTTCGCTCGACAGCCGTGTCGATGATGCCGTCGGCGGCATAGCGGTCCAGCACGTGCACGGTGGCGGCGCGCAGCCCCTGCGCCTCGCAGGCGGCCTTGGCCGGGGCCAGCACCTTCTGTGCGGTCTCTTCCCGGTCAGCCTTGTACTCGGGGCTGTTCATGTAGCCCACGCTCCAGCCCATGGCGTCGTACATGCCCACCGCCCACGGCTCGGAGACGGTGACGATATCGATCTCGGCGTTGAGGTCGCGGGCCAGTTCCAGGCCCTTGAGCAGGCCCTTTTCGGACAGCTCGGAACCATCGGTGGCAATCAGGATGCGCTTGTACATGGCGGGCTCCTTGGTGGGTAGTCGGGGTCACCATTGCACACCTGCCGTGCAGGCGATGCCTTGAGCGTGATCAATCGGTACCGGTCCGCGCCAGCCGGCAGCCGTCAGCGGTAGGCAACGCGGGGTCGCCCCGTGTCATCCAGGAACTCCGCCGCCCGCACGGCCGATGCCTGCTGGTCCGGCGTGCGCAACCGCGCCAGGCGCGCGCTGATCTCGTTGTCCATCTCCAAGCCCTGCCTGAAGTTTTTCAGGCTGGTCAGGCGCTGGGCGATGCGCTCGGTCTTGGCCTCGCCGACCCGTGCGGCGCGGGCCTCGGCCTCCTGGGTGGCCCGTGCCCGGGTGGATGCGCGGGCCTGTTCCGACGTCTTCTGGAACGCCAGCAATGCCGCGCTGCGCTGCAGCTGGTCGGCCGCCGCGCGCCCGGCGCGTTTGACCTCGTCGTCCGTGCGCCGGGCCGCCTCGGCAGAGGCACCGCGTTCAGCGCGCTTGCCCGCCTCCCTCTGCACGGTGCGTTGTGCCATGGACAGCGCCTGCGCGCGGCGCCCCACCTGGTCGCCCAGCGCCGGTACGTCAACCTCCGGCGGGCCGGTCCGCGCGGCATCGGACACCATCGCCTGCACATCGCTCACCGCCGTGCGGACGGCCGCGGTGAACAAGCCGTGGCGCGCCTCCGCGGACAGCGCCGGGTCGGCCAGGACCGCGTCACGGTATACCTGCGCGGCCCGCGCGATGAGCCGTTCGGCATCGTCCTGGCGCAGCGCCCACATGTCGCGTTCGTAGCGGTTGCCGGCCTCACGCTGCTGGGCCTCCATCAATTCGGCCGGCACCGGGTCGCGCGGCAGGCCGTGCTTCTTCACTGCCTGGGCCCACGCGGTCTCGACCGCCTGCGTGACCTGCCTGGACAGTGCATCGCGTTCGTCGCGGTGGATCAGCCCCACCGATGCGATGGCTTCCTGCCGCAGCCAATCCAGCTCCAGCGCGACCAGCCGCTCCGGGGCATAGGCCTGGCGCAGCGTTGCGACCAAGGGCTTCAGGGCCATGTGTTGCTGCTCGTGGGCAAGGCGGGGCTGGGCAATGCTGGCGCGCCCGCCCGGCAGGTGGCTGCGCGCCGCAAAGGAAGCGCGCGAGCGCAGCGATTTCACCTGCAGGTCGTCTGCATCCGGCCACAGCCCGCTGTGCTGCAGGCGCTCGACCCAGCCGCGCGAGGCGTTGTTGCGCAGCACCTCGGCGTAGTAACCGGGCGTGCCCGGATGCTTGGCGGTCAACAGCCCGGTGCGCAGCTGCCGGGCAGGCACGCCATGCGCTATCAGCGTGTCCATCAGCTGGATGAAGGCGATCCCCAGCTGCGGATGCCGCTCCGACCAAGCGGCCACGTTCGGCGGGTAGGCTGCCTCAGGGGTGGGTGTCAGCAACAGCGCGGCCACGTCCGCAGCCGGCAGCTGACCGGCGTCGACCAAGCGGTCCACGACCAGCAGCCAGGCATGGTTGGCCAGGAACGCCTCCAGGGTGCGCGGTGCGCGGCCCGGACCCAGCCGCAGCATGCGCTGCATGGGTTCATGCACCACCGGTGCCACCAGTGCAGCGGCGGCGGCACGGATCAGCGGCGGGCGCCCGTCCTCCCACGCGCGATCCAGCTGCTCCAACGCGTCGTGCAGCGCCTGCAGGCACTGGATTTCCGGGCAGGCGCCGTTGATGGCGGCAGCCGGTGCAGATGCGGGCTGCGCGGTGGGCGCCGCTTGCAGCAGGGCGGCGTAGGTACGCCGGACGTCTTCCACGCGGTCGGTGCCCGATCCGAGGACCGCCTGGAGGGCGTCGCTGACCTCGCGGCAGACCCGCCCGGCGCGTGCTGGATCGGCCTGCACCCAGGCTGACATCTGGGCTGGATCGAAGCGCGCCAGCATGGCGTCGCGCCGGGCGAGCATGCGTTGGGTCATGGTCGCCGCGTCCGGCCACGCCGATGCGTCAGCATCGGCTGGAGCCGGCCAGTGCCGCTCCAGCACCGTCGCAATGGCGGCTGCCGGCAACAGCGACAGGCGGTAGCCCATCTCGGCCAGGGTGTCGGCAACGCCGGGCGTGGGCGCCACCGGTGGCCGGAACATTGCGGCGATGCTTTCCGACTGGAAACCGTAGGGCCAGCGGGTGGTGTCATGCAGCGCACCGGGATCGTCGTTCAATGCATCGAACCGCGCCACACCGTCGGTAAACGCCGGTGGGATCGGAAACAACGACCCGGGCCGCTGCAGGATGGCCACCTCGCCACTGAGCTGCTTGGGCAGCATCTGGCCGGTGTGCAGACTCCGGAAGCCCAGCGGTCCGCAGGAACCGAAGTCCAGCGACATCCCCACGTGCTGGCCGTCGCGTTCGGTGTACCCGAAGTTTTCCAGCCGATAATTGAGATGGTCCCAGTTGTCCAGCCAACGCGACGCGATGTAGTGGCGCAGCTGCTCGCAGCGCATGGCCTCGGGCAGCATGCCGTTCATCGCCTCCAGTGCGTCAAAGCGCAGGCGGTCGTTGGCCGCGTGCAGGGCGGCGTCGGCCTCGCCCAGGGCCCACCATTCGACACCCGCGTGGTGCAGCAGCGTGGCATTGGCCGCGATGGCGCCGGCGTGCTGCGCCTGCAGCGCCACGTACGACCGTCGCGATGATGGTGTCGCCTCGGCCACTGCGGCCACGGCCGCGTCGCTCGCAAGGAAATCGCCCAGATCCTGGAAACCCGGTTCGTAGCGCGACCCGACGCCGTCGCCCGACGTGGGCAGGCCGGCGAGCGGCTCCACCAGCTCGGTATCCGGCGCCAGCAGGCCGGTGAGCTGGAACAGCTTTCCCAAGGTGACTTCCATCGCGCTGCTGCGACCGTCGGCGGTTGCCTTGATCCGCCACGCGTCCTCGCCGCGCATGACCATGACCGCCTTCTGGCTGCCCGCGCCCTGCCAGGGCGTTGCCTTGCAGCCGGTGAAGTCCAGGCTCGGTCGCTTTGTCGAGGGCGCATTGCGCACGTCGGATATCACCACACTGGGCGGTGTGTCGTGCAAGGCAGTGCGGTCGTCACCTGGGTGTGGAAGACACGGCAGCGACGCTCTCCTGTGTTCGATGCTGCTTATCAATTTTGGCGTGCCTGATTGATGGGGCACGGACACTACCAGCCAGCCCTGCCCTGCAGACCTCGGACTGGTTGCAAACCCGCGCGGCCGCCACTGCCGCAGGCCGTCCCTCCCCGGTCGCTGGAGGGCGCGCTGCGGGCGCCTACGGTCGCAGCTGGCGGGATCGCCGTACCCGCGATGTCGCAACCGGCAAGATGACGAGGGCGATCACGACGGCGGCCGTCCACATCTCCCAGCTGCCCAGCACGCCCGTCGGTGGCGTGCAGCGCAGCCGCAGCAGGTCAACGCTGCCGCCCGCGCCCAGGCATGCCGCCGCACGTTCGAACAAGGCCAGCACCGGCGCCGCCCAGCCCGCCGACAGCGTCAGCGCGACCAGTGCAGTCAACAGGTACGGGATTCCCTTGTTCATGTGCGTGCTCCCAGCAGACAGCGCCAGACTCTGGGCGCGTGGCCGGGGTCGCACAAGCCGCACGCGACGAAGCGTGTGAAATCCGGGATGAGTCGCGTTTCACCGGGAGCGAAGCAGGGGACACCGGAAAGGGATGGCGCTTCGCGGCGCGGCTGGAGCCGGCTCCAGCTATTGACCGGTCACGGCTAACCGCTCCGATCACGCGTCTACCAAGCAATAATACGAAACGAGTGAATGGGAACGTGGACAGGGAGGAAACAACCTTGATCTGGCCTTTGATCCGGCCTTTGATCTGGGTTTGATTGGCCGGTAGAGCCGACTGTTAGTCAGCTGCTTTTGCGGCGTTGCCGCGTTGCTGCGTTGGCGTGTTGGCGTGTTGCCGACTAACAGTCGGCACTACAGGTCGGCACTACAGGTCGGCGCCGCGCCGCGGCTCAGGCAATCTGAACGACGCGCGCGCCCTGGCACAGCGGGTACGTGGCCAGCAGCTCGGCAATGCGCTCGCGCAGGGTCTCGAACGAGGCGCCATACAGATACAGCGCCGTCTCGCTCGGTCCCTGCCACCAGCTGCAGATTTCACCATGG
Source organism: Stenotrophomonas sp. KH_036_B (assembly GCF_057839485.1). Taxonomy (NCBI): domain Bacteria; kingdom Pseudomonadati; phylum Pseudomonadota; class Gammaproteobacteria; order Lysobacterales; family Lysobacteraceae; genus Stenotrophomonas; species Stenotrophomonas sp. KH_036_B. The sequence goes on from NZ_CM174491.1 coordinate 4,292,635, forward strand.
CCGTCGATGCGCTCCACGATCTGGTCGAACACGTAATTCGAATCGCACTGTTCGTACACCTCATCCGGCAGGTTCACGCCGTCAAGGTACAGACCCAGCCCTTCGGTGATGCCGAACGGCAGGTCGGCCTCGCCCACGCGCTGGATCAGCGAGCCCTTGGGTGCGCCGAGCTGTTCGAGCAGCTCGATGACCTGCGCCAGCGCGGCGCCGTCGTGCAGCTGGATCTCCAGATCGCCGTACTCCACTTCACCCTCGTCGGACAGCGCGGTACCGCCCCCCATGATTTCACCGATGCCCGCCGCTTCCAGCATCGCGTCGAGCGGATCTTCGAACAGCTGCAGGCGGTGCTCGGGCTGAAGGCGGGCGTTGAGTTTGACGGTGATCGAGACGGGGGTGGTGGACATGGGGAATACCAGGAAATGGATGGATGGATTGTAGAGCCACGCCCTGCGTGGCTGAGGTGCCCGTAGACCGTGCAGCCACGCAGGGCATGGCCCTACAGGTGCGGAACCACCTTCTTTTTCAGCAGCTCGACGAGTGCCGGCGCCATGAAATCGTAGTCATCGGGGATGTCCAGGCAGATCACCCGCGTGCCGTTCAACCATTTCCGGTGGCGGCTGGACAGCCGCGTACGGTGCGCCCGCTCCATCACGAAGATCAGGTCCGCCCACTGCAACAGCTCCGGACTGACCGGGACGTCGGCGTCGGTAGAGCCACGCCCTGCGTGGCTGCGCCCCGTTCGGCCCCGCGAAGCCACGCAGGGCGTGGTTCTACCAGACGAAGAGACGTGGCGGGTCATCCCTGAAACGCCGGTCAAAGCACGGTCAGGTTGGCGTAGGCCATCACCAGCCACTTGCTGCCGGCCTCGGCGAATTCCACCTGCACGCGCGCGTGCGCGCCGCTGCCTTCGTAGTCGGTGACCATACCCTCGCCAAACCGCGCGTGGGTGACCATCGCGCCCAGCTTGAGCGGCGGCGCCTCGATCGCGGCATGGCCCATCACCCGGTTCGCGCCCAGCGACGCCGTGCGCGAGACCTGTACCTTCGGGCGCACTTCGTTGAGCAGCTCGCGCGGGATCTCGCGCAGGAAGCGCGAGGGCACGTTGTAGTTCTCCTGGCCGTGGATGCGACGCGATTCGGCATAGCTGAGCACCAGCTTCTGGCGTGCGCGGGTAATGCCCACATAGGCCAGCCGGCGCTCTTCTTCCAGCCGTCCGCTCTCTTCCAGCGAGCGTGCGCTCGGGAACAGCCCGTCTTCCATGCCGGCCAGGAACACGATGGGGAACTCCAGGCCCTTGGCCGAGTGCAGCGTCATCAGCTGCACGCCTTCCTCGCCCGCCTGGGCCTGGCCTTCACCGGCTTCCAGCGAGGCATAGGACAGGAAGGCGACCAGTTCACTCATGGTCTCGCCGGTTTCCTCGACGTCGTCCTCGCGGCGGGTGAAGCGCGAGGCCACCGAGACCAGTTCGTCCAGGTTGTCCGCGCGCGATTCCGAATCCAGCGCATTGCGGCTTTCCTTGGACCAGTGCTCACGCAGGCCCGAACGCACCAGCACGTGGTCGATGCGTTCGGCCAGCGTCATCTCGCCGGCTTCGGCGTGCAGCTGGTTGACCAGGGTCAGGAAGCCGGCCAGCGCGTTGCGGGCACGCGCGGCCAGTTCGTTGCCCTGCGTGGTCAGCATGGTGGCTTCCCACAGCGAGATCGCCTGGTGGCGCGCCAGACGGCGCACTTCGTCCAGCGTGCGGTCGCCGATGCCACGGGTGGGCGTGTTGACCGCGCGTTCGAACGCGGCGTCATCGTTGCGGTTGGTCATCAGCCGCAGGTAGGCCAGCGCGTCCTTGATTTCCGCCCGCTCGAAGAAGCGCATGCCTCCGTATACGCGGTAGGGCACCTGCTCTGAGATCAGGGCTTCTTCGAAGGCGCGCGACTGCGCGTTGCTGCGGTAGAGCACCGCGGCATCGCCGTAGCTGCCGCCATCGCGCACCCACTGGCGGGTGCGCTCGACCACGTAACGCGCCTCGTCCATTTCGTTGTAGGCCGCGTACAGATCGATCTGCTCGCCGTCGCCGCTGTCGGTCCACAGCTCCTTGCCAATGCGGTCGGGGTTGTGCGAGATCACCGCATTGGCCGCGCCGAGGATGTTGGCGCTGGAGCGGTAGTTCTGCTCCAGGCGCACGGTCTGTGCGCCCGGGAAATCCTTCAGGAAGCGCTGCACGTTCTCGACCTTGGCACCGCGCCAGCCGTAGATGGCCTGGTCATCGTCACCGACCACGAACACGTGGCCGCTGTCGCCGGCCAGCACGCGCACGAAGGCGTACTGGATGGCGTTGGTGTCCTGGAACTCGTCCACCAGGATTTCGCGGAAGCGCGAGCGGTAATGGGCCAGCAGCGCGGGGTTGTCGCGCAGCAGCTCATGGGCGCGCAGCAGCAGCTCGGCGAAGTCGACCAGGCCGGCGCGGTCGCAGCGCTCCTGGTAGGCCGCATATGCCTGGCGCATTGTCTCCAGCCACGCATCGTGCGGCTCGGGCTGGATGTGCTGCGGGCGGCGGCCCTCGTCCTTCTGCTCGTTGATCCACCAGGCAATCTGCTTGGGCGGATGCTTGCTGTCGTCGATCTCCAGCTGCTGCACCACGCGCTTGACCAGCCGCAGCTGGTCGTCGGAGTCCAGGACCTGGAAGCTGTCGGGCAGCTTGGCCTCCTGGTAGTGCAGGCGCAGCAGACGGTGGGCCAGGCCGTGGAAGGTGCCGATCCACGCGCCGCGGCTGCCCTGCGCCAGCTGCAGGTCGATGCGGTGGCGCATCTCGCCGGCGGCCTTGTTGGTGAAGGTCACCGCGAAAATGCCATGGGTCGGCACACCGCAGACCTCGTTCAGCCAGGCGATGCGGTGGATAAGTACGCGGGTCTTGCCGGAACCGGCACCGGCAAGCACCAGATGGTGGCCGGGCGGGGCGGACACAGCTTCGCGCTGGGCGGGGTTGAGCCCGTCGAGCAAGTGGGAGACATCCATCCGCCCATTTTACGCCCTCCGCGCCATCGCTGCGTCAGGGTTTGCGACCGGCCGCCTCATCGGCCAGGCGGGCGTCCAGATTGGCCCGGCCCGTCTGCGCGTAGCGCTGGCATCGCCCGGGGTCCACCAGGGGCGTGCCCGGGTCTCCGCGCAGGCGGGCGAACAGGTCGCTGGCGGCCGGGTGCGGGGAGATCTGGATATCACAGGGCAGCGAGGCCAGCGTGTCCAGGCCGCGGCGGAATGCGGCCACGGCGTCGGGGTGGTCGGCATAGCGGTACTGGGCGTCCGAAATGGCGCTGATGCTGTCGGTGTAGGCGAGGTCGTAGCAGCGATCGGCCTCGCAGGAACGCCAGGTCCAGCTGGTGCCGCCCGGGGTATGGCCGGGCGTGGCATGCGCGGTCAGCGCCAATGGCCCGACCCGGACGGTGGCGTCATCGGCGATGACCTGCACCTTTGCGACGGCGGGGAACCCCTCCAACAGCTCGAGCTGCTGCGGGTCGCTGCGGTCGCTCCTGCCGGTGCGCAGGGTGGATGCGCCCGGCCCGCGCGCCAGCAGCGGCGCACCGGTCATGCGCTGGAGGTAGGCCAGGCCGGCGGCATGGTCGTAATGCGCATGCGAGTTGAGCAGGTACTTCACATCGTGGGGATCGAAACCCAGTGCACGGATGTTGGCCAGGATCAGCGGACCGGCCGGTTCGGTGGCGCCATCGATCAGCACATGCCCCTGGTCCGACGTCACCAGCACTGCCGACAGCCCGCAGGTGCCCACGTACCAGGTGTTGCCGAAGATGCGGCGCGGCGGGGCGCGATCATTCCAGCCGTCCATCGCCGTGGCGTTCGCCGGGCACGCGGCCACGGCATTGGTGGCGCTGGCAGGCGCTGCGGTGCCCACCGTGGCACCGGCGGTCGCCGACTGGCACGCGGCCAGCAGCAGTGCGGCGGCCAGTGCGCAGACGCGGTGGAAATGCAGGGCAGGCGTCGCGCGGGAAATGGGCATCTGTGTCTCCGTGGTCGTGACAGGAGCCTAAGGCGGTGAGGATTGCCCTACCAACGCGAATTACGAAGTGCAGGCATGAGCCGGCGTTATGCCTGCACCGTGGGCAGCGCGCCTGCCGCCGCCTGCTGGGCCTGCACGCGCAGTTCGGGAATGGCCAGGCTTTCCCACAACGTGCCGATGCGCAGACTGCCGACCACCTGGACGCCCGGCTGCGGCCGGCCCTGCGCGTTGAACAGGTGGCCGACAGCGTCGCTGTCCAGGCCCAGGCCGTGCGGGCCGGGACGCGCGTAGCCGTCGGCCAGCAGTTGCTGCAGCAATGGGTTGCGCATGGCCAGCGCGCGGGTTTCCACGCCCGTGGCGTTGATCACCGCGCCCACGCGCAACGGGTCCATGCCACCGTGCGGCCCCTGCGCGTGCAGCTGCAGGGTGCCATCGAGCACCAGCACCGTACCCAGCCGCGCACGGTGCCGCTGCAGCTGGCCGGACTGCTCCAGCGCCGCCAGTTGCGCGTGCACCGTTTCGGCGATGCGGTGGCGGTGCACGTCCCAGTAGCGCACCACATGGCGCAGGAAGCGGCGCTGGTCGACGTCATCCAGCCCCTGCCAGAGCGCCTGCCCCAGCGGTCGGATGCGGTCCATCACACCCTGCCACGGCACGCCCTGTGCCGCCGCATCGCGTACATGCCCGCGCAGCGCGCGCATGCGGGCCCGCAACGGCAGGCCCAGCAGCGGCTGCGGATCGAAGCCGGCGACGCCGGCGTGGGCATGCGGCAGCGGCAGCAGCGCATGCCGTGAGATCACATGGATGCGGCCACGGTGCCCGGCGTTGGCCAGTGCCACCACGCTGTCGGCCATGCTCAGGCCCGAGCCGACGATGGCCAGGTCGCCCTCGCCAGCGAGCATGCGCACGCCGTCGTAGTCCCATGCGTCCACCACCCGCCCGGGCGGCAACGCTTCGGCGCCGGGCGCAGGCAGCGGGCGCATGCTGTTGCCGCATGCCAGCACCACCTGCCGCGCCTGCCACTCGCCGCCGTCGGCCAGCCGCAGGTGCTGCCGCGCCGCGCCGGGCACCAGCGCCATCACGGCCGCGTGCACCACGCGCAACTGCGCCGGGCTCTGCGCTTCGGCATCGGCAAGGCGCTGCTGCAGGTACGCGGCATACTGGCGGCGAGGCAGGTAGGCGTCGGCCAGCGCCTCACGCGGCATGCCCGGCACGGCGTCGGCCGCGAGCAGGTAGTCCACGAAGTCGGCGGGCGATTCCGGCAGGGCACTCATCTTGCCGGCCGGCACGTTGAGCAGGTGTTCCGGCCACGGCGTGGCGTAGGCAATGCCCTGGGCCAGGGTGGAGGCGGGTTCGAACAGCACGATCTGCACGGCCGAGGTGGCGCTGCGCAGCGCGTTGAGCGCCACCAGCGCACCGGCCGCGCCACCGCCGACGATGGCCAGGTCGGCCTGGAACATGGATTCGGAGTCGGTCATGCCCTGATTGTAGGTCATGGCCGCGCCGCGTCCTGTGCGCTACATCAGCGCATCGGCCAGGCGCGCGATGCCTTCACGGCTGCGCCGCCATGCCGCGCGTTGCCGCCACGCCTTCAGGTCCAGCTGGCGCGACTGCCGCAGGTAGTCGTCTTCAATCTGGATGAGCTGTCGCACCAATCCCCGGTCGTAGCAGAGCATGCCGATTTCGGCATTGAGCGCGAACGAGCGGATATCCAGGTTGATCGAGCCCACCAACGCGATGTCCTCGTCGACGGTGAGGTGCTTGGCATGCAGGAAATGCGGCTCGTACAGCGCGATGCGCACGCCGCTGCGCAGCAGCTCGTCGTAGTACGCCTCCTGTGCCCACGCGGTGAGGCGCTGGTTGCTGCTGGCCGACAGGATCAGCTGCACCTGCACGCCGGACAGCGCGGCGATGCGCAGCGCGCTGAGCGTGGCTTCGTCGGGCACGAAGTACGGCGTGACCAGCACGATGCGCCGGCGTGCGAGGTGGATCAACGCATTCACTGCGTCACGCGCGTTGCTGAAGGGATACGCCGGACCGCTGGGCAGCAGCTGGATGGGCACGTCATCGGCGCAGACCGGCTCGACGGTCATCACCTCCAGGCGCTGGCCGGTTTCCATGTACCAGTCGCTGGCGAACACCGCCTCCAGGTGCGCCACGGCGGGGCCGCGCACGCGTGCCACCAGTTCGCGGTTGGGGAACCCGGGCACGAACCCGGCCTGGGCCAGGTTCTGCGAGCCGATGTAGCCCACGCGATTGTCGATCACGGCGATCTTGCGGTGGTTGCGCAGGTCCATGCGCCCGCTGCGGCGCCAGCGCAGGCCGCCGGGCAGCATCGCGCGCACGTCCACGCCCAGCGCCTGCAGCCGGTGGCGGTAGCGGCGCAGGCCGCGCTTGGCGCCCACCGCATCGAGCAGCACGCGGCAATGCACGCCACGCGCGGCGGCGCGCTGCAGCGCCTGGACGATGGCCTCGCCGACGGCATCGTCGAACATCAGGTAGTACAGCAGGTGCACGCGCTCGCAGGCCTGGTCGATGTCCTCGACCAGCGTCTGCAGCGACGCGTCGTAATCCGCCAGCAGCTCGACCGCGTTGCCGTGCACCGGCATGAAATCGCCCTGCCGTTCAATCAGCGGCACCATCTCGGCGGTGGCGGTGTCGGGCAGTGGCGTCCAGCGCAGCGGCGGCTGCAGCGCCTGTTCCTCACGGATCACCTGGGAGGCCTCGGCCTGGCGCTGCACGCGCTGGCGCGACAACCAGGGGTGGCCAAACAGCAGGTACAACGGCAACCCCAGCAGCGGCACGAAGCCCACCAGCAGCAGCCAGCTGCGCGCGGCACCCGGGGTGGTCCGGGTGGGAATCCAGAACAGCGCGGCCAGCCGGATCAGCCAGTCCAGCAGCAACAGCCATGAACCCAGCAGCCATTCGAACAGCATCGCGTCGCCCGGCGGGAGGTGTCACCCATTCTGCCATGGGCGCCGTGCACGGCCGCGCAGGCAACAAAAAACCCGCCGTGAGGCGGGTTCTTCGTTGGCATCGAGCAATCCGGTGAGGGATTACTTGATCTTGCCTTCCTTGTACGGGACGTGCTTGCGCACGACCGGATCGTACTTCGAGAATTCCATCTTCCCGGGGGTGTTCTTCTTGTTCTTGTCGGTCGTGTAGAAGTGACCGGTACCGGCGGTCGAAATCATACGGACCTTATCGCGCTTGCCTGCCATGATCGTCTACTCCTCAGACCTTTTCGCCGCGCGCACGCAGCTCAGCCAGAACGGACTCGATGCCGTTCTTGTCGATGGTGCGCAGTGCATGCGCGGAAACACGAAGCTTGACCCAGCGGTTTTCGCTGGCAACCCAGAAGCGGCGCTCGTGCAGGTTGGGCAGGAAACGACGACGGGTCTTGTTGTTGGCGTGCGAGACGTTGTTACCCGTCTGCACTCGCTTGCCGGAAACTTGGCATACGCGGGACATTGCGCACCTCGATGAAAGTAAGTGTCGGCCCATAGCCCGGGCGACGGCGGCCTCGACGGTTTCCCGCCACACGTCATGAGAATCAAAGGGTTACGCTGTCGAGGGCAGGCCGGATGACGTGTTCCCGGCCGCCGATCCGGACAAATCCGGACACAGCGAGCCGCGCATTATGCACGTGCGGCACCCGTAAAGCAAGGGGTTATCCACAGGTGGAACCTGAATATTGGCGCTCTTGCCCCTGTACGGCGGGGCGACCCCGTGCCATGATTTTACCAAGTGCTGCTGATCGGGACCCGGAAACGGGATAGTAGCGCTGCGAAGACGGACCCGGTCCGTTCTTTCCTCAGCCATTGGCGGGATAGGCGCAAGCCGACGCGCTCCACCCTTACCGAGATCGTAATTCCAGGGCACCCCAGCGATGGGGTGCCTTTTTTGTCAGGGCCGGGGAATGCCCAGCTTGTGTGCCAATATCTTCTGCACGCGGAACAGTCCCTGCCCACGGGGGAGCACCATGCCCTGCCAGTCGCGGTTGTAGGCGCTGACAACCCAGACGCGCACGCGGTTCTGCCGCTCCCGGCGCGATATCCGCGTCCAGATGATGTCGCCACGGTCCAGGTCGGTGCAGAAGTACTGCTCATGCGGTTCACCCGCCACGATGCGAACATGCCGCCGCACCGAAGCGTCGAAAAAGGGGCCGCGCATGAAGTCCGCCACCGTGTGGCTGAGTTGGTATCGCTTCACGCAGAAGTACCGTTCCTCTGCATGGTGCGGGAAGCGAGGCCCCCTGCCCTTCTGGTCGGTGAAGACATGGAAGCTGAAGCTCACGTCCACATCGACCAGTACGCCATGGACCATCACCTGCACCGAGAACGGATCGAGATGGCTGAGGTCATATCGAACTGCGCCTGCGATGAAAGTGCCGTACGACAACGTCTACTACCTTGAGCGCAATTCTGGCCGATGCTCAAGAGACTAGTCGCCGGGCATTGCCGAGAGGTTTGACGCGCTTATCAGATCTGACAATGGCGGCGGCGGGATAGACCCGTTCTGCACACCGCATGCGGATACTTCAGCTTTCGATCATCGGATGCGTCCATGCGACTTTTCGCCGTGACCTATGGAACAGAAGGCGACACCCGGCCGCTGGTGATGCTGTGCCATGGGCTGCAGGCGGCAGGCCATGAAGTGATGCTGCTGGCCGAGGGTGGCACGCTGGGTAGCGCGCAGGCGCTGGGCGTTCCGCATGCAGCGCTCGAGGGCGACATCCATGACGAAGTGGTGGCGCTGGTGTCGCGTGGCAACAACATGGCGGCCGCCTCGCGGGGACTGGCGCGCATGGCGCAACGGCATGTGCCGGCGTGGATGCGGCAGGCCGATGCGGCCGCCGCAGGCTGCGATGCGGTGCTGACCGGCGGGCTGGCCGCGTTTGTGGGCATGACGGTGGCCGAACACCACGGCGTGCCTGCGATCGGCACCGGCATGATTCCGCTCACCCCTACCCGCGCGTTCGCCTCTCCCTTCCTCCCACGCCTGCGCCTGCCCGGCATGCTCAACCGGCTCAGCTACGCGCTGGTCAATCACGCGGTGTGGCGCACGTTCCGTGCGCCGATCAACGACGCCCGACGGGCGCTCGGCATGCCGGCGCGTCGTTCACTGTGGCGCGATCTTCCGATGTTGTATGGCATCTCGCCGAGCCTGGTGCCGCCGCCTGCGGACTGGCCGGTGAATCATCACGTGTGCGGCCAGTGGCGCGCACCGGATGCGGCCTGGCAGCCAACACCAGAACTGCAGGCCTTTGTCGATGCTGGACCACCGCCGGTGTATGTGGGCTTTGGCAGCATGACCGGGTTTGATCGCAACACCGTGCTGCCGGCACTGCTGCGAGCGCTGGCACCGCGCCGGGTGCTGCTGTTCCCTGGCTGGGCGGGCCTTCCCGACGGACCGCTGCCCGCAGACGTGTTTGTTGTAGGTCCCACCCCGCACGAGGCGCTGTTTCCACGGTGCTCGCTGGTGATCCACCACGGCGGCAGCGGCACGACCCATTCGGCGTGTCGCGCGGGCGTGCCGTCGTTGGTGATGCCGTTCGCGGCCGATCAGTTCTTCTGGGCGGCGCGGTTGCAGGAAATGGGTGTGGCTGCCGAGCCGCTTTCAGCCAATCATATTGATGCGCAGACGCTGGACCGCGCGATTGCAGTAGCCGAGGACGCAGACACGCGGGCGCGTGCCGCAGCATTGGGCCGGGCAATGGCAACGGAAGACGGCGTTGGAAAGGCCGTTGGGATTATCGAACAGTGGCAACGCCCTACCAACGGCAGGGCGTTGCCCGGATAGACTTCACTGCCTGCGATGCAACCACCGGTAGAGCACTGGCAGTACCAGCAGGGTCAGCAGCGTGGACGAGACGATGCCGCCGATGACCACGGTGGCCAGCGGGCGCTGCACTTCCGAGCCGGCGCCGACGTTGAAGGCCATCGGCACGAAGCCCAGCGAGGCGACCAGCGCGGTCATCAGCACCGGGCGCAGCCGGCCCAGCGCCCCTTCGCGCACCGCATCGGCCAGCGGCATGCCATCCGCGCGCAGGCTGCGTACGAAGCTGATCATCACCAGCCCGTTGAGCACGGCCACGCCGGACAGCGCGATGAAGCCGACACCCGCCGAGATCGACAACGGAATGCCACGCGCCGCCAGGGCCAGCACGCCGCCGGTCAGCGCCAGCGGCACGCCGCTGAACACGATCGCGGCGTCCTTCGCCGAACCGAAGGCCCAGAACAGCAGCGCGAAGATGATGGCCAGGGTGATCGGCACCACGATCGACAGACGCTGACTGGCCGAGATCAGCTGCTCGAAGCTGCCGCCGTATTCGATCCAGTAGCCGTTGGGCACCTGCACGTCGCGGCCGATGGCCTGCTGCAGATCCCGCACGAAGCCGCCCAGGTCACGGTCGCGCACGTTGGCGGTCACCACGATGCGGCGCTTGCCGTTCTCGCGGTTGATCTGGTTCGGCCCTTCGCTGTTGCTCAACGTGGCCAGCTCACGCAACGGCACGGTGCGCGCACTGCCGCTGGTTCCGCTGCCCGCACGGCTGGACTCGTCGGCATCGCCGGCCAGTGCGGATTCCAGCGACACCGGCAGGTCGGCCAGGGCGGCCGGGTCCTGGCGCAGCGCGTCGGGCAGGCGCACCACGATGTCGAAGCGGCGGTCGCCTTCGAACAGCTGCCCTGCCACCTGCCCGCCCACGGCGGTGGCAAGGGTGGACTGCACCTGCCCGGGATTGAGTCCGTAGCCGGCCAGCGCGGTGCGGTTGGGGGTGATCGTGAGCAGCGGCAACCCGCTGGTTTCCTCCACCCGCACGTCGGCGGCACCGGGCACGCCACCGGCTGCGGTTGCAATGCGCCTGCCCACCGAGAGCAGCGTGTCCAGGTCATCCCCGAACAGCATCACCGCCACGTCGGCGCGCACACCGGAGATGAGCTCGTTGGTGCGCATCTGGATCGGCTGGGTGAACTCGTAGTTGTTGCCGGGCAGCTGCTCGACCGCCGCCTCCAGTTCGCCCAGCAGCGCCGCACGCGACTTGCGCGGGTCCGGCCAGGCCTTGCGTGGCTTCATCATGATGAAGGTATCGGCCACCGACGGCGGCATCGGGTCTGAGGCGACTTCCGGTGTGCCGATCTTGGAGAACACCGTGTCCACCTCGGCGAACTGCACCAGGCGGTTCTCGATCTGCTTCTGCATCTCGATCGACTGGGTCAGGCTGGTGCCGGGGATGCGCATGGCATGCATGGCGACGTCGCCTTCGTCCAGGTTGGGCACGAACTCGCTGCCCAGCCGCGTGGCCAGCAGGCCGCAGACGATCACCAGCACCCCTGCCCCGGCCGCCATCCATCGACCACGGCGCAGGGCAAACGCCAGCATCGGTGCGTAGCGCCTGCGCACCCAGGCCATCAGGCGGTTCTCCTTCTCCTGCACGCGGCCACCGAGGAACAACGCGATCGCGGCGGGCACGAAGGTGAGCGCCAGTACCATCGCACCGCTCAGGGCCAGCACCACGGTGATCGCCATCGGGTGGAACATCTTGCCTTCCACACCGGTGAGCGCGAAGATCGGCAGGTACACCGCCGTGATGATGCCCAGCCCGAACAGGCTGGGACGGATCACTTCAGCGGTGGCGCTGGCGGTCTCGGCGAAGCGCTCTTCGCGGGTCATGTCACGGCCCAGCGCGTGCTGGCGTTCGCCGAAGCGACGCAGGCAGTTCTCGATGATGATCACGGCACCATCGACGATCAGGCCGAAGTCCAGCGCGCCCAGGCTCATCAGGTTGGCCGAGACACCGCCACGGGCCATGCCGGTGAGGGTGAACAGCATCGCCAGCGGAATGACCGCCGCGGTGATCAGCGCCGCGCGGAAATTGCCGAGCAGCGCGAACAGCACCACGATCACCAGCAACGCACCTTCCACCAGATTCCTGGCGACAGTCGCGATGGTGCGATCCACCAGCGCGGTGCGGTCGTAGCTGGCGGTGACGGTGACACCCTCGGGCAGGCTGGCCTGTGCCTGCTGCAGGCGTGCCGCCGCAGCTTGGGCCACGTCGCGGCTGTTGGCGCCGATCAGCATCACCACCGTGCCCATCACCACTTCATGGCCGTTCTGGGTGGCGGCGCCACTGCGCAGCTCCGGCCCATCCTGGACCTGGGCGACATCGTGCACGTGGATCGGCACGCCTTCGCGCCGCGCCAGCACGATGTTGCCGATCTCCTCCAGCGTGGCGACCTGGCCGGGGATGCGAACCAGGAACTGCTGGCCGTTGCGCTCGATGTAGCCGGCGCCGACATTCTGGTTGTTGGTCTCCACCGCCTGCGCCACGTCCTCCAGGGTGAAGCCCAGCGCGCGCAGCCGCGCCGGGTCCGGCGTGATGTGCACCTGGCGCTGGAAGCCACCGATGGTGTTGACCTCGGTCACGCCGGGCACGTTGCGCAGCTGTGGGCGGATCACCCAGTCCTGCAGGGTGCGCAGATCCGTGGCGGTGTACGGCGTGCCATCGGCCTTGCGCGCCTTGGGATCGGCGTCGATGGTGTACATGAAGATCTCGCCCAGGCCGGTGGAGATCGGCCCCAGCTGCGGGTCCAGTCCCTCCGGGAGCTGCGACTTGACCTGTTGCAGGCGCTCGGCGACCTGCTGCCGGGCGAAGTAGATGTCGGTGCCGTCCTTGAACACCACGGTGACCTGTGAGAGCCCGTAGCGCGACAGCGAACGCGCCTGCTCCATGGCCGGCAACCCCGCCATGGCGGTTTCCACCGCATAGGTGATGCGCTGTTCGGTCTCCAACGGCGAATAGCCGGGTGCGGCGGTGTTGATCTGGACCTGGACGTTGGTGATGTCCGGCGTGGCGTCGATCGGCAGGCGGGTGAAGCTCCAGCTGCCGACGGCGATCAGAACGAGCGTCAGTACCATCATCAACCAGCGATGGGCGATGGCGGCGCGGATGATGCGCTCAAGCATGTGGGCGCCCTCCGCGTGCCGGGCCTGGCAGGGCGTCAATGTTCATGCGCTGCCCCCGCCTTGCCGATGTCGGCCTTGACCACGTAGCTCTGCGCGACCACCACGTTCTCGCCCAGCGCCAGGCCGCCACGTACTTCGACGGTGTTCGCATCGCGCGCGCCCAGGGTGACCGGCCGGGCGGTGTAGGTGTCACCTTCGCGCACGAACACCACGTCCTTGCCGTCCATCGTCTGCAGCGCGCTCAGTGGCACCACCTGCGCGGCCTGCGTGGTGGCGACCACGATGCGGGCCTTGACCGCGGCACCCGGGCGCCATTGGCCGTCGTCGTTGCGCAGCGTGGCGCGGGCGACCGTGCTCTGGCTGGCGGTAGCGGTGCCCGGCAGCACGCGTTCGAGCGTGGTGGCCTGGCTGACGCCGTCGGTCATGCGCGACACCGTGACCGGTACGCCCGCGGTAATGTGCTGGGTGTCGTTGCCGAAGATATGCAGGTCCACCCACAGCGTGGACAGGTCACCGATCTCGAACAGCGGGCTGCCCTCGCCGGCCACACCGCCCACCTGGGCCTGGCGCGCCAGCACCACGCCACTGATCGGCGCGCTGACGGTGTAGGTGGTCAGGCTGAGATTGCTTTCGATGCTGGCCAGCACCTGGCCGGCGCGTACGCGGTCGCCGACATTGGCGCGCAGCGAGCGGATGGGGCCGGGGAAGCGCGCCATCACCTGCGCGACGCGGCCGTCGACCGGGGTCAGCAGGCCCTGCACGTCGTGCTCGTCGGCGATGGTGCCGGTGGCGACCGGCGCGACACGGATGCCGGCCTGCTCGGCCATGGCCGCGGCGATGGTGGTGCGTTCCGGCGGCTCGTGCTCGTCGCGCGCGTCGTCATGGCCTGCCTCGCCTTGGCCGGCGTCGGCCTTGGCATCGGGTGGCGTGGCAGGCGACTCGCCGCCGCCACAACCGGTCAGTGCGATCAGCGCCATCAGCAGGCCGGCGGCCAGCGCGGTACGGGTCGGGGAAGCGGTCATTGGCGGTCCTCCGTGGACACGGGGTCGGATGGGCTGGCGGCGGCAAGCATGCTCTGGCCGGTCAACCGCTGGATTTCAATCAGTGCGGTCTGGGCGGCAATCGCCGCCGCCAGCTGGCGCTGACGTGCCTCGATGCGCATGGCCTGCAGCTGCGCCCACTCCATGTAGCTGATGGCACCGCTGCGCCATGCCGTTCCGGCGGCATTCTCGGCCCGCTGGAGCTTCGGCAGCACGTCACGCGCCATGCGCGTCACCTCCAGCCGCGAGGTGAGGTAGCGACCATGTGCCTCGGCCAGGGTGGCGTACAGCTGCAGCGCGCGTGCCTCGCGTTCCACGCCGTTGAGCGCCAGCTCGGCTTCGGCCGCGCGGATGTCCGGCGCGGCACGCGACACACTGCCCAGCGGCAGGCTGAAGCCGGCCACCAGCGAGGTATTGCCGGTGTCGCGGCTGTTGCGCACGCCGGCCTGCCAGCTGAGGTCGGGACGTGCCTGGGTGCGCGCCAGCTGCAGCTGTGCCTCGCGTACGCGGCGCTCGCCGGCCAGCACGGCCAGCTCGGGCGTGCGCTGCAGGGTGTCGGCCAGTCCGTCGAAGTCCTGCAGCCCAGGCAGGCGCATCGGGTCACCACTGACCACGTCGAACCCCGGTTCACGCTCGCGCCACAAGGCCGCCAGCGCCACCCGGGCGGAGCGGTCCATCTGCAGGGCGCGGTCGCGGTCCACTTCGGCCTGGGCCAGCATGGCCTGGGCGGTCATCAGCACCGATTCGGGCGATGCACCGGCCTGCAGGCGCAGGCGGGCGGCGGCAACGGCGCGGCGGCGCTGCTCGATGTCGGTCTCTGCGATGGTCAGCTGCGCACGCGCCTCGGTGACGCCGAGGTAGCGCCGTGCCACCTCGGCCATGAGGTCCAGCCGTGCGGTCTCGCGCTGCGGGGCAAGCGCATCCAGGTTGGCCTGGGCGAGTACCCGCCGCGCATCGAGTTTGCCGCCGCGTTCCAGCACGCCAGCCAGGGTGACGGTCAGCTCGGCCGCATCGAAGCCGCGGCTGCCGCCGCTGCCGAGGGCATTTTCCAGTTCCACGCCCAAGGTCAGCGGCGGGCGAAGCGCGGCCGCGTCACGCCGCGCTTCCCAGATCGGGCGCTGGGCATCGGCCAGGCGCAGGTCCGGGTGGAACCGCGCGACCCGCGCGAGCGCCTCGTCCAGGGTCAGCGGGGAACGCGGCGTCGGCAGGGCCGGCGACGCAGCAAGGGGCAAGGGTGAAACAGGCGCGGTGCCCTGCGCATACGCGCACGGCACGAACGCTACGGCAGCCAAGGCTGCCAGACGCATCCACATGGGAATCTCCAGAAAGCGGTTCAGAGTGTCGGTCGCGGCACACGGCCGCGCGGCATCAGACCGCTATCGGGGGGCGCAGCAGGCTCTCGGGAGGTTGCGCGAGCAGCTGGGCGGTCATGCCGGTGGGCACGATGTGGGCCGGGGCACCGGGCAGGGTCCAGGCCGAGGCCGCCAGCGGCAGCACGCCACCATGACCGTGGCAATGACCGCAGTGGACCAGGGCGTGCAGCAGACGCGTGCCTTGGTCGTCTTCCTCTTGACTGGTATCGGCCTCGAGGGGAACGGACGCGTCGGCGTGCGCGGCCGCATGCGCCAGACCGGTGTCACCGTGCGACAGCGCGTGCAGGTCGCCCAGCGCCGCCGCCAACGCGCCGCCGGCGGTGCCGAACAGCACCACCACCAGCATCAGCAGGCGGAGCGGCATGGACAAGCGACGGCGCAGGCGGGACATCATCGCAGCAGGGTAGCGGCGGTCCTGCGCGTTACACAATCGCAGTGACCGGCAAGCGGCTTCATGGGGAGGGACGTGCCGCGGTCATGGGGATCTCGGTCATGAAACCACGTGCCAGCTGGCGCACCTCGTCGATATCGCGGAAACGCTGCCCCATGAGCATCCAGCAGGTGTCACGCGGAGCTCGCAGCAGTTCGACCCGCACGCCGCCGCCGTCGGCGGGCACGATCCGCTGGGCCACCAGGGTGAGATCACTGGAGCGGTGAACCAGGTAGTGCTGCCCAGGACTGCCTTCCACGACACTGAATTTGCCCGGCTTGTTCAATGCGCTGCCGCACACCGCCAGAACGGCGGGACTGCAGGGCTTCGCTGGGGCCGCATTGGCGTCGAACGGGTGGTTGTCCACCGACAGCAGGGTCGGTTCACCCTGCTCGCGGGCCGTTGCGGGCCCGGCAACGGGTGCGGGCACGGAGGGCGTGGCGCCCTGGAGCTTCATCGGGTTCGGCATGATCAGGCATCACTGGAGAACGGCACCCGGTCGGCGCCCACCGCAGTCTGCCTGCGCAGCACTGCGCCGCTGCGATGCGATTCACATATCAGCACACGCATGGGAGGCGCGTTGCCGAAGGGTGCCGAGGCACACATCGGCAACGGCCATTGCCGACATCAGGGCGCGCGATGCGCGGCGATGTAGGCGCGGATCTGCGCCTCCAGCACGGGCAGCGGCACCGAGCCCTGCTTGAGCACGGCGTCGTGGAAGGCCTTGACGTCGAAGCGGTCGCCCAGCGCCTGCTCGGCCTCGGCGCGCAGCCGTACGATCGCGATCTCACCCAGTTTGTAGCTGAGCGCCTGGCCCGGCCAGGAGATGTAGCGGTCGACCTCGGTGGTCACCTCGTGCTCGCTGAGCGCGGTGTGGTCGCGCAGGTAGGCAATGGCCTGTTCGCGGGTCCAGCCCTTGTGGTGCACGCCGGTGTCGATCACCAGGCGCGCGGCACGCCACATTTCGTAGGTCAGGCGTCCGAAATCCTCGTACGGGGTTTCGTAGATGCCCATCTCCACGCCCAGCTTTTCGCAGTACAGCCCCCAGCCCTCGCCATAGGCGGAGATGTACGCCGTGCGGCGGAACTCCGGCTGCTCGCCCTGCTCGGCGGCCAGTG
Organism: Stenotrophomonas sp. KH_036_B; assembly: GCF_057839485.1. Lineage (NCBI taxonomy): Bacteria > Pseudomonadati > Pseudomonadota > Gammaproteobacteria > Lysobacterales > Lysobacteraceae > Stenotrophomonas > Stenotrophomonas sp. KH_036_B. Next base: position 4,309,566 of record NZ_CM174491.1, read on the forward strand.
CACCCTGCAGTGCATGGCCGGGGTCGGACTCGTGCAGGGTCAGCGCGGGCAGGTTGTAGAGCGGGCGCGCCGGCAGGTTGTAGGTGTTGAGCCAGTAGGTGCCCATGCCGCCGCGACCGGCGGTCCAGAACGGTGCGATGTCCGGCGGTACCGGCACGATGGTGAAGCGTGCGCGCGGGAGCGTCATGTACTTGCCGATCACGCCATCCACGCGCTTGGAGATCCACGCCGCGCGATACAGCAGCTCGTCGGGGGTCTTGGCGTAGAACTGCGGGTCGGTGCGCAGGAACACCAGGAAGTCGGCGAAGCTGCCCTTGAACTGCACCTGCTCGATGATGCCGTTCATTTCCTTCTGGATGCGCGCCACTTCCTTCAGGCCGATCTCGTGGATCTGCTGCGGGGTGAGGTCCAGCGTGGTGTATTCGTGGATCTGCTGCTTGTAGTAAGCCTTGCCATCGGGCAGGGCTTCGGCGGCCAGGGTGGTGCGCGCCTGCGGCACGTATTCGCTGACGAAGAAGGTGCGCAGCTTGGCAAACGCGGGGACCACGCTGCCGCTGATGGCCTGGCGGGCCTGCGCCTGCAGTTCGGCCTGGTCGGCGGCCGGAATGCTGGCCGGCAGCTTCCTGAAGGGGGCATACAGCGGCGACGCGGTCGGGTCCTTGAGCTCGGATACCGTGGCGATGGAGACTTCGCGGCCATCCAGCACCGCACGCGGCACGCTGAAGCCGCGCTTGAGGCCGGCCCGCATGTTGTCGGTTTGCTGGTCGAAGTAGCGCGGTACATCGTTGAGGCGCGCGATGTAGTTGCGGTAGTCCTGCGCGGTCTTCATGTCGCGGCGGGCCATGAACGACAGGTTCGACCAGAATGAGGAATCGGCGTTGAACGGCATTTCGTAGCCGCGCAGGCGGACGTCGGCGGCCAGGTTGAAGACCTGGTCGCGGTAGATGGCGTAGTTGATCTGGTTGTCGGCCGACAGGGTCTTCGGGTCGATCCGGCCCAGCTGGGCCAGCACGTCGTCCCACACCTTCAGCCGGGCCTGCTGGGCGGCCGCGCCGATGTCGGGCATGCGGGTGGCATTGGCGGGGCCGTCACCGTCTTCGCTGGCCTCACCACCGCCCTCCTGGCGCCATTTCCATTCCTTCTCGTAGATGGCGCGGAACTGTGCATCGGCGGCACTTTCGTTGGCCAGGCTGACGGGCACAGCGGCGGGCGCGGCCGGAGGGGCGGCGAATGCGGCACCTGCGGGAAGGGCCAAGGCGAGCAGCAATGCGGTGACGAGCGGTGATTTCACGATCAGCGGTTCCCGATGGACGGCAAACCCCGATCATGGCACCGCCACCCCGGTGGGTGCATGGATCAAAGGTCCTGCCCGCGCAGCGGGCAGGACCGGGGATCGGCCAACGGTCGAGACCCAAGCGCCGAAGGCGCGTGGTAGAGCCGACTGTTAGTCGGCTGCCGTTTGCGCGGACGTCCGGGGAGAGCAGCCGACTAACAGTCGGCTCTACCCAGTCGGCTTACCCAGACCTCCGCAGCGGGCAGGACCGGGGATCGGCCAACGGTCGAGACCCAAGCGCCGAAGGCGCGTGGTAGAGCCGACTGTTAGTCGGCTGCCGTTCGCGCGGATGTCCGGGGAGAGCAGCCGACTAACAGTCGGCTCTACCCAGTCGGCTCTACCCGGTCGGCTCTACCGGTAGGTACCGACCGTTGGTTGGTACACCGTCAAACGGCGGGTACCCACCGTTGGCTGCTGCACCTCGTCAATGCGCCGCCTTATCCCGCTTCCAGCCGCGATGCTGGATATCCAGCTTCAGGCTGTACAACGCAGTAAACGCCGGGAACAGGTTCTGCAGCACGCCGACCGAGTCCTGCTTGGCCGAGAACAGGAAGTAACTCAGCGTCATCAGGCTGCCCACCACGCTCATGTACCAGAACAGGCGCGGGATCACCGGCTTGCCGGCGCGCCGGGAGGCGACGAACTGGACCAGCCAGCGGCCGCCGAACATCAGCGCGCCGGTATAGCCGATCAGCTTCCAGCCGGTCACGTGCAGGCCGGTCCAGAACAGCCACGTCAACGGTTGGTCGAGCCAGTGCAGCTCCATCAGCGTTCTTCCACGGCGGTGCGCCTGCTGCGCGTGATCAGCCAGGCCACGCCACGCAGATCGCGGATCCCCACCAGCGCCCGGCCCAGATTGTTGTACTTGGACACGCCCGCGGTGCGGTGCCGGTGGTTGACCGGCACGCTCACCGTCGTCCAGCCGGCCCGCTGCATCAGCGCGGGCAGGTAGCGATGCATGTGGTCGAAGTACGGCAGGTCCAGGAAGGCGTCGCGCTCGAACAGCTTGATGCCGCAGCCGGTATCGGGCGTGTCGTCGCGCAGCATGCGGGCGCGGATCGCATTGGCCCACTTGCTGGCCCAGCGCTTGCTGCCGCTGTCCTGGCGGTTGACCCGCCAGCCGGCGAACAGTTTGACCTGCGGCGCGGCGGCCGCGCGTGCGGCCAGCAGCCTGGGGATATCGGCGGGATCGTTCTGGCCGTCACCGTCGAGCGTGGCGATCCACGGCGCACGGGCGTGCTTCACCCCCGTGCGCACGGCGGTGCTCTGCCCGCTCTGGCTCACGTGGTGCAGGACCCGCAGCTCGGGGGTGCCGGCCTTCAGCGCCTGCAGCACGGCCAGGGTGTCATCGCGCGAGTGGTCGTCGACGTAGACGATCTCGAAGTCCAGCTGGCCGCGCAGGGCGGCGGTGATCTCGTCGATCAGGGGTTGGACGTTGTCGCGTTCATTGAACACCGGAACGACGACCGACAACTGGGGTTGGCTCATGATCGGGCTCTGCGAAAGGCCAAGGATGAAAAAGACCGCGCATTTTCCGCAACCAAGGTTATCTGAAGATGAACCCGTCGATGTGAGTCAGGCGCGATCCCCGAAATAGTCGCGGCACCATGCCACCACGGGCGGCAGCCCGCGCTCGACCGGGGTGGCCGGCTCATAGCCGAATGCGTCATGGGCGCGCGTGGTGTCGGCCATCGTGCGGACCATGTCGCCCGGCTGCATGGGCTTGTAGACCTTCTGCGCCGGACGTCCGGCGGCGGCTTCGATGATGCCGATGAAGCGTTCGAGCTCGATCGGGGTGTGGTTGCCCAGGTTGAAGACACGGTGGGGTACATCCTCGCCGGACGGATGCGCCAGCGCGCCGAGGATACCGGCCACGATGTCGGAAACATGTGTGAAGTCGCGCTGCATCTTTCCGTCGTTGAACACCTCGATCGGGCGTCCGGCCAGCACCGCGCGCGAGAACAGCAGCGGGGCCATGTCGGGGCGGCCCCATGGGCCGTACACGGTAAAGAAGCGCAGCCCGGTGGCGCGCAGGCCATACAGCTGGGCGTAGGTGTAGGCCATCAGCTCGTTGGCGGCCTTGGTGGCCGCATACAGCGAGCGCGGGCGGTCGATGCGCTGGTCTTCGGAAAACGGCGGCGAGGCCGAGTCGCCGTACACCGAACTGCTGGAGGCGTATACCAGGTGGGCCACGCCACGGTGCCGGCACAGCTCCAGCATGTTCACGAAGCCCACCAGGTTGCTGTCCACGTAGGCGTGCGGGTTTTCCAGCGAATAGCGCACGCCGGCCTGCGCGGCCAGGTGGATAACCCGGGTGGGGGCGACCTCGTCGAACAGCGCGGCCAGGCCATCGCGATCGGTCAGGTCGAGCACGCGGATGTCGGCGTCCGGGCACAGCGCGGCCACGCGGTCGCGCTTGATCTGCGGATCGTAGTAGTCGTTGTAGTTGTCCAGGCCGACCACCGTTTCACCGGCATCCAGCAAGGCACGGACGGTGTTGGCGCCAATGAAGCCGGCAGCGCCGGTCACGAGTAGGGTCATGGCAGGGTCCTGGAATTTCCAGCCGACAGGATATCGCCGATGCGCTGCGCTCAGAACAGCCCGAAGCGTTTCCTGGCCACGTTGACGCGGCCTGGTTCGATGATGTCCCGGATGCCCTTGGCATCGAAGCGGTCCAGCAGTGCATCACTGCCCTTCTTCAGCTTCAACGCCATCTCTTCCGGATACAGCGGCACCAGGGCCATGAAGACGATGGTCTTCTCCGCATCGATCACCAGATGGCTGAAGTCTTCCGGCGCGCTCACCGACGGCAGCACGATCGCGCCATCGAAGCCCACGCCCGGCGCATAGGGCTCGGCCGGGTGGCCGTTGGGCACGGTGTGGCCAAAGCCCAGCCAGGTATCGAACTTGTGCGGCAGCCGCGCCAGGCCCTTGAGCAGGCGGATCGGCCAGTAGTAGCGCTCATCCTCGAAATCGGCGTGCTCGATCGGCCAGTCGGCCGGCAGGGTGACCATCAGCTCCATGTGCTGCGGTGCCTCCACGCCCTCGGGCAGGGCCATCGGCAGGTCGCTCATGCCCGAGGTCACCAGGCGCAGGTACGGGAATGCGTCCGTGGCCGGGACCACGTGCACGTCGATGTGCACGGCATCGGAAATGATCTCGTGGAATACGCCCGAGATCGGCCCGAGGTGCTGTTCGATATGCGCGCTGATCTGCTCGATGGATTCCTCGCCGTGCGCGGGCTCGAAATCCTTCTCCTGCGTATGCAGCAGGATCGGGCTGCCGCCCGGGCTCAGTTCGTCGTGTTCATTGCTCATGGTGGCTCCCGGTAGTCTGCGCGGATGGCCAGGGGCGTTGGCTCACCACAGGGTGAGCGGGGCATCCTTGGCCAGCGTGGCTTTGCGTTCCTTGCTGAAATCCCACCACGGTCGTGGTGCCTCGCCCTGCATGAAGCGCACGACCGACAGGAACACGTCGATCACGCACGGGTCGTGCATCACCCCGGTGCGCATGCACAGCTGCGCATACATGTCGTAGGCATCGCGGCCGCGCAGGTGCGCGGGCACGCGGATGCCGATCAGACGCAGATCTTTCTCGCAGGCCGGCCCGACATTCGGCAGGTCGGTCAGACGCAACAGATGGTTGCGGTCGACCTTGGTGGGGTTCATTACGTGGGTTCAGCCCTTCTGTGCGCGGAGTCGTTCGAGCACACCGTCCAGCGTGTCCAGGTCGGTGTAATGAATGATGAGCTTGCCCTTGCCACCGCGGCCGTGGTTGATGGCCACGCGGGCGCCCAACGATTCGGACAGCTCGGTTTCCAGCGAGGCGATATCGGCCTGGGGCGCGCTGGCACTGGGCTTCCTGCGCAGCGAACCGGGCACCTTGCCGGCAGCGAACTGCTGCGCGCGGTGCTCCACTTCACGCACCGACCAGCCCTGGTCGGCCGCTTCCTGCGCCAGCTTGCTGGCCAGTTCCGGGGCCAGGGTCAGCAGCGCGCGCGCATGGCCCATTTCCAGGCGACGCGTTTCCAGCAGCAGGCGGATCGCCACCGGCAGTTCCAGCAGGCGCAGCAGGTTGGAGACGGCGGCGCGCGAGCGCCCCACGGCCTGCGCGGCCTCGGCATGGGTGAGGGCGAATTCGCTGATCAGGCGCTGCAGCGCTTCGGCTTCTTCCAGCGGATTGAGGTCTTCGCGCTGGATGTTCTCGATGAGCGCCATCGCGATGACGGTGCGGTCTTCCAGCTCGCGCACCACCACCGGCACTTCGTCCAGGCCGGCCAGCTGCGAGGCGCGCCAGCGGCGTTCGCCGGCCACGATTTCGAAGCTGTCGGGGCCGAGCTGGCGGACCAGGATCGGCTGGATCACCCCCTGGGCCTTGATCGACTCGGCCAGCTCGGCGAGCTTGGTCTCGTCCATGTCGCGGCGCGGCTGGTACTTGCCCGGCTGCAGCTGCTGCACCGGCAGCTTGCGCAGCACTTCACCCGGCAGCGGTTCGACCACCGCCGCGGCCTGCACCTGCGTCACCGCCCCCTTGGGCCCCAGCAGGGCATCGAGGCCACGGCCGAGGCCGCGTTTCTTGCCGAGGGCGGGCTTGGTGCTCATCAGGCGGTCTCCATGGCCTTGTCGGCCGTCTTGCGTTGGTGGTGGCGGCGGATGATCTCGCCGGCCAGGCCGAGGTAGGCGACGCCGCCGCGCGAGGCGCGGTCGTAACCCACGATGCTCTGCCCATGGCTGGGCGCTTCGGCCAGGCGCACGTTGCGCGGCACGATGGTGCGGAACACGCGGTCGCCGAAGTGGTCGGTCAGTTCGGCCGATACGGCGTTGGCGAGGTTGTTGCGCACGTCGAACATGGTGCGCAGCACGCCCTCGATCTCCAGGCTGGGATTGAGGTTGGCGCGCAGCGCATCGATGGTTTCCACCAGCGCGCTCAGTCCTTCCAGCGCGTAGTACTCGCACTGCATCGGCACGATCACCGAATCGGCGGCGGCCAACGCGTTCAGGGTCAGCAGCGACAACGCCGGCGGGCAGTCGATCAGGATGAAGTCGTATTCATCGCGGATCGGGGCCAGCGCGCGCTTGAGGCGCTGCTCGCGCTCGCCCTGGTCCATCAGCTGGATCTCGGCGGCGGTGAGGTCGATGTTGCCCGGCAGCAGGTCGAAGCCTTCCGGGGTGGTCACCCGGACTTCGACCGCAGTGCTCTCGCCCAGCAGCAGGTCGCAGGTGGAGGCGGCAACTTCCCGCTTGTCCACGCCGCTGCCCATGGTCGCATTGCCCTGGGAATCGAGGTCGACCAGCAGCACGCGCTTGGGCGCAGCAGCCAGGGCAGCGGCCAGATTGACGGCAGTCGTGGTCTTGCCGACGCCACCTTTCTGGTTGGCGATGGCGATGATGCGGGCCATGCGGGTGAGCCTCATCGGCGGGGAGTGGGACTGGCCATTATGCGTATATGGGGCGTGTCATGCACTGTGAGATGCACGGCGACGGATCGCCGCACTCCCCCACGGACGCCTGCGCGGCCGCTCACGGCCCCGCCACCACGACCAGATGGCGCTCACCGGTGAGACCGGGAACGTGCAGCGGCAGCACCCGTTCAATCCGCCAGCCGGCCGGCAGCTGGGCGATCTCGTCGTGCGGATGGACGCCCTTCATGGCCAGCAGGCGGCCGCCGGGCCGCAGCAGATGGCCGCCGACGGCGATGATGCCGGCCAGCGTATCCATGGCGCGCGCGGTCAGGTGGTCGTAAGCGCCCGGCTCATCCAGCGCCTCGGCCCGCGACTCGGCCACGCGGGCATTGCCCAGCCCGAGCTGGCGTATCGCCTCGCGCATGAAGCGGGCCTTCTTGCCGTTGCTCTCCACCAGGGTCACCTGCAGCTGCGGGCGGGCGATGGCCAGCGGGATGCCGGGCAGCCCCGGGCCGGTGCCCAGGTCGGCCAGCGTGCCCTGCTCCAGGTACGGCTGCATGGCCAGCGAATCCAGCAGATGGCGGGTCACCATCTCCAGCGGGTCGCGGATGGCGGTGAGGTTGTAGGTGCGGTTCCAGCGGTCGAGCAGGGTCAGGTAGGTCAGCAGGGGCGGCGCCAGGGCGGTGTCCAGGTCCATCGCGGCCAGGCCACGCTCAAGGGCTTCGGCCACGCCGGCCGGCAGTGTGTGTTGGGTCATGCGCCCATTATCGCAGGGTGGCGGTGGCGCGGTTGCGCGTTTTCGGTGCGGTCAGAGCAGGTGCCAGGCCAGCGCGGCGCGGAAATCGTCGGCGGCCTGCCACTCGTGCAGGTGCCAGCGCTGGGCGGGGCCCAGTTCGGGGTCGCACCAGGGCAGGTGCAGGGCACCGTCGGGTCCCGGGGCCAGCTGCAGGCGATGCAGGCCGAAGGAGATGCCCTGCCCCTGCGCCTTGAGGATGGCTTCCTTGGCGCACCAGACCCGGAAGAACCAGTGGTTGCGGGCGTCCTCGTCCAGGCCGAGCAGCCAGGCCACTTCGGCCGGGTGGAAGAAGCGTTCGATGATTTCGGCCATGCGCGGGCGCGGGCGCAGCGGCTCCAGGTCCACGCCCAGGCGCACGCCCTCGCCCAGCGCCACCAGCAGCAGGCCGTGGCTGTGGCTCCAGCCGGTGCCCTGGTGCGCCAGCGGCCCATGCAGTTCGGGCCGGCCGCGCGGATCGCGCTGGAGCGGCAGGTCCCCGGGGCGGCCGCCGAGCTGTTCGGCCAGCAGCACCCGGGCCTGCGGCTCGCCGCGGGTGCCGGGGACGTGCGGCAGGCGCCACACGGTGACCGGGCCAAACCGCCACGGTCCGTCGAGGGTGGCGGGCAGGCTCATGCGAACACCCTGACAAGACCACTGCACGACGACTTCACGGAAGCTGCCGTCAACTGGGCCTGTCTCATCCGCACACCACAGGGAACTACTACCATGGGCATCATCATCTGGTTGATCGTCGGCGGCATCGTGGGCTGGCTTGCCAGCATCATCATGCGTCGCGACGCGCAGCAGGGCATCATCCTCAACATCGTGGTCGGCATCGTCGGCGCGCTGATCGCCGGGTTCCTGTTCGGCGGTGGCATCAATGAGGCAATCACGATCCGCACGTTCCTGTTCTCGCTGATCGGCGCCGTGATCCTGCTGGCGATCGTGAATCTCTTCACCCGCCGCAGCGTCCGCTAAGGGTTTGCCGGTAGGTGCCCCAAGGAACGGCGAATGCCGTTCCTAACGTCGCTCGTCGACGGCCCGAAGGGGGCCCGCCAAAGGCGGGCATACCGTGGGTGGGTACGTTGTACGCAAAGGCCCGGCACCCGCCGGGCCTTTGCTGTGTCACCCCAGCTGCACCCACGCCGGTGCGTGGTCGCTGGGGCGGTCCCAGGTGCGCGGCTCGCGGTCGATGCCCGACGCCAGCGCGCGGGCCTTGAGCGCGTCCGAGACCAGGGTCAAGTCGATGCGCAGGCCGAGGTTGCGGCGGAAACCGGCCGCGCGGTAATCCCACCAGCTGAACACGCCCTCTTCTTCGCTGTGCAGCCGGAACGCGTCGTGCAGGCCCAGCTGCAGCAGCTTGTTCAGCGCGCCCCGTTCGGCGGTCGAGGTGAGGATGTGGTTCTCGTTCCAGACCAGCGGGTCGTGCACGTCGCGCGCGTCAGGGGCGATGTTGAAGTCACCCATCACCACCAGCTCGGGGTACTTCGCCAGTTCCGACGCCACCCATTCGTGCACCGCCTCCAGCCAGCGCAGCTTGTAGGCGTACTTGTCGGTGCCCACGTCCTGACCGTTGACCACATACAGATTGATGATGCGCACGCCGTTGACGGTGCCGGCAATGACGCGCTTCTGCTCGTCCTCGAAGCCGGGAATGCCGATCTGCACGTCCTGGGCCGGCTCGCGCGACAGCAGCGCCACGCCGTTGTAGGTCTTCTGGCCGGCAAACACGCTGCGGTAGCCCAGCCCGGCCAGCACCGCGTCGGGGAACTTGTGGTCCTCCATCTTGGTTTCCTGGATGCCGACCACGTCCGGGGCGAACGCGGTGAGCCACTGTTCCAGGTGCGGCAGGCGCACGTTGAGCGAATTGACGTTCCAGGAGGCGATTTTCATGGGGGCATTCTACCTGCTGCAGCTGGCATGTGAGCCGATTAGGGGTCATAATCGGCTCACCGCATGAGCCGATTAGACCACTTATTTGGCTCATCACTGCTGGAGGCCCCCATGATCGCGCCCCGCTGGATCTGGCAACACCCCGATTGGCCGCACTTCCGCTGGCAAAGCGACGCCGTTGCCCAGCCGTTGCGCGACTGCCAGCAGGCGTACGGGCAACTGCTGGGCATGGCAGGCGCCATAGCCGGGGATCTGCAGGCGGAGGACGCCCTCGATACCCTGCTCTCCAACATCGTCACATCCTCCGCGATAGAGGGCGAGCAATTGGATGTGGGCTCGGTGCGGTCATCATTGGCGCGCCACCTGGGCATGGCCGATGATGCGCCTCGTCGACCCACTCCTCGCAGTGAGGGACTGGCCGATCTGATGCTCGACGTAACCGGACAGGCCGATGCTGCGTTGGACCTGCCGCGCCTTCTGCAGTGGCACCGCTGGCTGTTCGCCGCCCAAGAGACGGTGCTGCCGCTACGCATCCGCGTTGGCGCCCTTCGCGGCGAGGAACCCATGCAGGTGGTCTCAGGCCGCCTGGATCGCCCGACCGTCCACTTCGAGGCCCCTCCTCGGGAGGGGCTGGAAGCGCACTTGGATGACTTCCTGAGCTGGTTTGCCAGCTCGCGCCACGACACCACGCTGGATCCGCTGCTGCGCGCCGGCATCGCCCATTTCTGGTTCGTGACCCTGCATCCGTTCGACGACGGCAACGGTCGGCTTACCCGGGCGCTGACCGACCTCGCTCTGGCCCAGGCACAACCGCATGCGATCCGCTTCCACGCGATGTCTGCCAGCATCCTGGCGGACCGCTCCGGCTACTACCAGATTCTCGAAGCAAGCCAGAAGGACGGACTTGAGATCACCGGTTGGCTGGAGTGGTTCCTTGACACCCTGCACGACAGCCTCGTACAGGCACTGCACCGCATCGATCGGGTCCTGGCCAAGGCGCGGTTCTGGCAGCTGCATCGCGACCCGTCTTTATCGCCGGAACAGGCCAAAGTGCTCAATCGTCTCCTCGATGGCGGCGAGCGCGGCTTCAAGGACGGAATCAATGCGGCGCAGTACCAGGCCGTCGCGAAGGTCTCCAAAGCCACCGCCACGCGCCACTTGGCTGACCTGCTGGAAAAGGGCTGCCTGCGCCGCCTGCCCGGTGGCGGACGGAGTACACGCTACGAGATCAATCTGCCCGGTTCGGATATCCCGCTGCCTGCGCTACCGTGACCTGACCATGACGCATGGTCTACCTGACCAGCGCCTTCAACAGCCCGGCGATACGTGAATAGGGCGGTTTGAGCAGATCGCTCGCCGCCCAGCGTGCCTGCCACAGGATCGGCAGCTGTTTGCTCATGGCGTCGAAGCCCGCGCGGGCGTGGTACGCGCCCATGCCGCTGGGGCCGACGCCGCCGAACGGCAGGGCGTTGATGGCGAAGTGCAGCAGGGTGTCGTTGACGGTGACGCCGCCGGCCACAACCTGGCCCAGCACCTGCTCCACCACCGCGCGCTGCTCACTGAAGATGTACAGCGCCAGCGGGCGGTCGCGGCGTTGCACGTCGGCCACGGCGTGGTCGAGGTCTGGATAGGCGCAGACCGGCAGGATGGGACCGAAGATCTCGTCCTGCATCAGGTCCAGGTCGGCGGGCGGGTCGAGCACGATGGTCGGCACGATCAGCCGCTCGCGCGTCGCGCGCTCCGGATCGATGCTGGCCAGTTCGATCACTGGCACGCCGCGTTCGCGCGCCTGGGCCAGGTAGCCGAGCAGGCGCTGGTACTGGTCGTCATTGATGATGCGGGTGTAGTCGTCGGGGTGGCTGAAATCGCCATAGCGCGCGCGCACCTGGGTCTGCAGCTGCTGCACGAACTCGCGCTGGCGAAGGCCGTCGATCAGCACGTAGTCCGGGGCGATGCAGGTCTGCCCGGCGTTGAACCACTTGCCGGTCGCCAGCCGCGCGGCGGCCTTGGGCAGCGGGTAGTCGCTGCAGACGATGGCCGGCGACTTGCCGCCCAGTTCCAGGGTCAGCGGGGTCAGGTGCTGCGCGGCGGCGGCCATCACCTTGCGCCCGATCGCGGTGGAACCGGTGAACACCAGGTGGTCCAGCGGCGACCCGGCCAAGGCGGATGCCAAGGCAGCATCGCCCTGCACCACCGCCACGCGGTCGGGCGGGAACACGTCGGCCAGCAGGTCGTGCAGGAAGGCGCTGGTGCGCGGGGTGTGTTCGGACGGTTTGAGGATGACGTGGTTGCCGGCGGCAATCGCGGTGGCCAGCGGAATCAGCGCCAGGTTGACCGGGTAGTTCCAGGGCGAGATCACGCCCACCACGCCCAGCGGCACTGCCCGCGTCTGCGCGCGCGCCGGCCAGAACCGCCAGCCCACCGCCACCCGGCGTGGGCGCATCCAGCTGCGCAGGTGGCCCAACAGGTGGTCGATCTCGTTGAGCACGGTCATGCCATCGGCGATGAGCGACTCATGGGTGGAGCGGTGGCCGAAATCGGCGGCGATGGCTTCGGCCATCTCTTCGAGGCGCGCCTTGAGTGCGGTGCGCAGGCGCTGAAGGTCGCTGCGGCGCTGTTCCAGCGACGGGCGCTTGGCCTGCCAGGCGCTGCGCAGGGTCTGCAGCATGGCCGGTAGCGAGGCGGGGGCGGTGTTGGGGTGGTCCATGGCGGGAATATAGCAATGGTTGTGGCCGACACCGCGAGGACACGCATGGCGTGTCGCTACGCCTCGGGCGCACCGTAGCGACACGCCATGCGTGTCCTCGCGGACCAGAACGAAGAAGGGCCGTGGCAATGCCACGGCCCTTCTGGTTCACGCCATCACCGGATTACTTGGTGATGTCCACGCCCTTGGTTTCATGCAGGAACAGGCCGCCGACCACGACCGTCATCAACGCGATGATGATCGGGTACCACAGGCCGTAGTACAGGTTGCCGGTGCCGGCCACCAGCGCGAACGAGATCGCCGGCAGGAAGCCACCGAACCAGCCGTTGCCGATGTGGTACGGCAGCGACATCGAGGTGTAGCGGATGCGGGTCGGGAACAGTTCGACCAGGTATGCCGCGATCGGACCGTAGACCATGGTCACGTACAGCACCAGGAGCCACAGCATGAACACGGTACCGGCGATGTTGATGCGCGCGTTGTCGGCCTTGGCCGGGTAGCCCGCCGCCGTCAGGGCCGTCTTCAGTTCGCCGCCGAAGGCATCGCCCTTGGCCTTGAGCTCATCCTTGGTCAGGCCAGCGGCCTCGAACGATTCCACCTGCTTGTCGCCCACGCTGACCGTGGCCAGCGATCCGGCAGGCGCCGGCTGCACGTCGTACGGCACACCCGCCTTGGTCAGCGCGGCGGTGGCCACGTCGCAGGAGCTGGTGAACTTGCGCAGGCCCACCGGATCGAACTGGAACGAGCAGGTGTTCGGGTCGGCGATGACCAGTGCCGGCGAGCTGCTGCGGGCTTCTTCGATGGCCGGGTTGGCAAAGTGGGTCAGGCCCTTGAAGACCGGGATGTAGGTCACCGCCGCCAGCAGACAGCCGGCCAGGATGATCTTCTTGCGGCCGATACGGTCCGACAGCCAGCCGAAGAAGATGAAGAACGGCGTACCCAGTGCCAGTGCGGCGGCGATCAGCAGGTAGGAGGTGGTGGCATCAACCTTGAGCATGCTGCTCAGGAAGAACAGCGCGTAGAACTGGCCGCCGTACCACACCACGGCCTGGCCGGCCGCGGCGCCCAGCAGGACCAGCAGCATCAGCTTGAGGTTGCCGTCCTTGAGGCTGTCACGGAACGGGGTCTTGGAGCCCTTGCCTTCGGCCTTCATCTGCTGGAACAGCGGCGACTCGCTCAGCTGCAGGCGGATCCACACCGAGATGCCGAGCAGGATGATCGACACCAGGAACGGAATGCGCCAGCCCCAGGCTTCAAATGCCTCGTTGCCCAGGAAATAGCGGCAGGCGAGGATGATCAGCAGCGACATGAACAGGCCGAGCGTGGCGGTGCACTGGATGAAGCTGGTGTACAGGCCACGCTTGTCGGCCGGTGCATGCTCGGCAACATAGGTGGCCGCGCCACCGTATTCACCGCCCATGGCCAGGCCCTGGGCCAGGCGCAGGACGATCAGGATGACCGGTGCGGCAAAACCAATCGACGCGTAGTTGGGCAGCACACCGACCAGGAAAGTCGAGATGCCCATGATCAGGATCGTGACCAGGAAGGTGTACTTGCGGCCGATGCGGTCGCCGAGGCTGCCGAAGAACGCCGCGCCGAACGGACGCACGAAGAAGCCGGCGGCGAAGGCCAGCAGGGCGAAGATCATGCCCGTGGTTTCGTTGACCCCGCTGAAGAACTGCTTGGCGATGATCGCCGCCAGCGAGCCATACAGGAAGAAGTCATACCATTCGAAAACGGTGCCCAGGCTGGACGCGAAGATGACCTTCTTGTGCCCCTGGGTAAGTGCTGCTTTTGCAGGTACAGGTGTTGTTGACATGGGAAGCTCCCCCTCTGTAATGCCGACTGTAGGTGCCGACCGTTGGTCGGCACTCCTTTAGAAACTGTATTTGGTGGTGAACTGCACGCGGTTGATGTCGCCCTTGCGACCATCCTCGATCTCGCGCACGCCGTACATGTACTCCGCGCCGATATCGACCTTGGGCATCGGCGTATAGAAAATGTTGCCGCGGATGCTCTGCACGCTCTTGGTGACCAGCGGGCCAAGCACGCTGTCGTTGTCGTAGTCGCTGCGCGCGTAGATCAGGTTGGTGCGCAGCTTCGGCGTGAACGCATGTCGCCAGCCGACATAGCCGGCCAGCACACCGGTCGGGTTCAGCTCGTCATTGGCGATGTCGTACGCTGTGTCGGCGGTAACGCCCAGGCCCACGTAGCGGGCAATGCCCTCACCACCGCTGATCTGGTAGTGCAGCTGGTCGCTGCCGCCCATCACCCACTTGCCGCCCAGGGTCAGGCCGCCGCCGATCTTGTCCGCGTCCGCACCCGTGGTCTGGTTGTCGATCTTGAGCTGGCGCACGATGCCACCGACGCCGAAGGTGCCCCAGTCGCCCTTCCACCCGTACCGCAGGGTCAGGTCCGGCAGGGAGCCGCGGTCGCTGTTGCTTGCCACGTTGGTCCACACCCCGGTGACCGGGTTGCGGGTGCCGGTGAGCACGGTGGTTTCCGGGTTCTCCAGCGCGACGCTGAAGCCGCCTTGGGTGTAACGGATCTGCGTCTGGCGGACGAACAGCACGCCGTCGGTGGGGCCGACGAAATCGGCCGCTTCCGGCAGCGACGCGGCGTCCATGAAGTTCGACCAGGTCTGGCCGGCCATCCAGTTGTTCCAGTACATGTAGGCGTGCCGCAGGGTGACGCCGTAGGTATTGGTGGCGGTCTGGTTGCCCAGCGAGTTGCCGAAGAAGTCCATCTCGAAGAACGCACCGGACTTGTTGCCCTTGTCCGACACGTTGTCGATGCCCAGGTTGAAGCGCGAGAACTTGGCGTGGGCGTTGAAGTCCACGTCCGAACGCTCGCCGCTGCCACCTGCACCGGCCACCGGGGTCTGGCCCGGCAGGTACAGCGCGCGGCCGGTGGCGTCGTCGGCCAGCTGGCCATCGCCGGTCTGGGTGGCGAGGAAGTCGGCCTTGATGAAGCCGCCGATCTTGACCGTGGTACCCGGCGCGGCGCCCGGGGTGATGGTGGTGACCTGGATGGGCTGCTTGCCGGCGGGCACGGTGGCCCCCACGGGCTGCTGGGCCTGTACGGTCTTCACCGCCGTCACGTCGGTCTGTGCCTGGCTGATCTGTGTCTGTTGCTGCTGGCTGGTGGACAGCAGCAGCTGCACCTGTCGCTCGAGTTCGGCGACGCGGGCCTCCAGCTGCTTCTCCTTGGCGGTTTCCGCGAACGCCATGCCTGGCGCGATCAGTGCAACAAACATGGCGGCCGCCAACGGCCGACGTGCTGCTTTCAGAATACGGTGGCTCATGTTGCCCTCTCTCCCGGGTGGCAAAGTGATCGCCGCGTGTGGGGTCACGGTCGGGCCGAGCGTGCGGCAGCCTGACGCACCCCGCTATTGGCCATTGGTCGAACCCTCCCACCGTGCGGGTGCGGTACGACCATGGTCTAACCATTCCCGTAACGCGCGGCCCGGCGGATGCGGCAAACTGAGGGGGATGGATCGCGGGTTATGCTGCGATCGCACAACCCAGTCCTAGTGCAAGTGAGGGTGCCATGGCCGATCTTTACCCCGTCAAGGCGGACGTTGCCGCCAAGGCGCGCATTGACAAGAACACCTACCAGCAGCTCTACAAGGCGTCGCTGGACGATCCCGATGCCTTCTGGGGCCAGGCCGCCGAGCGGCTGGACTGGTACACCAAGCCGTCGAAGATCCGTAACGTCAGCTACCAGCTCGACGACTTCCGCATCAAATGGTTCGAGGATGGCGAGCTCAACGCCAGCGTGAACTGCCTGGACCGCCAGCTGGCGCAGCGCGGCGACAAGGTTGCCCTGCTGTTCGAACCGGACAGCCCGGATGCGCCTGCGCAGGGTGTGACCTATCGCGAGCTGTACGAGCGCACCTGCCGCCTGGGCAACGCGCTGCGCAACCTGGGCGTCAAGAAGGGCGACCGGGTCACCATCTACCTGCCGATGATCGTCGACGCGGCCGTAGCCATGCTGGCCTGCGCGCGTATCGGCGCGATCCACTCGGTGGTGTTCGGCGGCTTTGCGCCGAACTCCATCGCCGACCGCGTGATCGACTGCGGCAGCAAGCTGATCATCACCGCCGACGAGGGGCTGCGCGGCGGTCGCAGGATTCCGCTGAAGGCCAATGTGGATGCCGCACTGAAGCTGCCCGGCACCACCACGGTGGAAACCGTGCTGGTGGTGCGCCACACCGGCGGCGCGGTGGACATGCAGGCCCCGCGCGACCGCTGGTTCCACGACGTGGTGGACCCGCAGCCGGCGCAGTGCGAACCGGAGCGGATGAACGCCGAGGACCCGCTGTTCATCCTGTACACCTCCGGCTCCACCGGCAAGCCCAAGGGCGTGCTGCACACCACCGGTGGCTACCTGCTGTACGCGGCCTACACCCATGAAGCGGTGTTCGACCTGCGCGAGGACGACATCTACTGGTGCACCGCCGACGTCGGCTGGGTCACCGGCCACAGCTACATCGTGTACGGCCCGCTCGCCAATGGCGCCACCTCGCTGATGTTCGAAGGCGTGCCGAACTTCCCCACCACCTCGCGGTTCTGGGAAGTGATCGACAAGCACCAGGTGACCATCTTCTACACCGCACCGACCGCGATCCGCGCGCTGATGCGCGAAGGCGATGCACCGGTCAAGCGCACCTCGCGTGCGTCGCTGCGCCTGCTTGGCAGCGTGGGCGAGCCGATCAATCCGGAAGCCTGGCGCTGGTACTACGACGTGGTCGGCGAAGGCCGTTGCCCGATCGTGGATACCTGGTGGCAGACCGAGACCGGCGGCATCCTCAT
Source organism: Stenotrophomonas sp. KH_036_B (assembly GCF_057839485.1). Taxonomy (NCBI): domain Bacteria; kingdom Pseudomonadati; phylum Pseudomonadota; class Gammaproteobacteria; order Lysobacterales; family Lysobacteraceae; genus Stenotrophomonas; species Stenotrophomonas sp. KH_036_B. The sequence goes on from NZ_CM174491.1 coordinate 4,326,489, forward strand.
CTCACCGCTGCCCGGCGCCACCGATCTCAAGCCCGGTTCGGCCACGCTGCCGTTCTTCGGCGTGCAGCCGGCGCTGGTCAACGCCGATGGCGAGATCAAGGACGGCGCCACCGAAGGCAACCTGATCATCCGCGATTCCTGGCCGGGCCAGATGCGCAGTGTCTACGGCGACCACCAGCGGTTCATCGACACGTACTTCCGCACCTATCCGGGCAGCTACTTCACCGGGGATGGGTGCCGCCGCGACGAAGACGGCTACTACTGGATCACCGGCCGCGTCGACGACGTGATCAACGTGTCCGGTCATCGCATCGGTACCGCCGAGGTGGAAAGCGCGCTGGTCTCGCACCCCAAGGTGGCCGAAGCGGCGGTGGTCGGCTTCCCGCACGACATCAAGGGCCAGGGCATCTACGCCTACGTGACCCTGGTGGCCGACGAGACGCCGAGCGACGAACTGCACAAGGAGCTGGTGGCGTGGGTGCGCAAGGAAATCGGCCCGATCGCGGCGCCCGACCACCTGCAGTGGGCACCCGGCCTGCCGAAGACGCGTTCGGGCAAGATCATGCGCCGCATCCTGCGCAAGATCGCCGAGAACGCGCCTGACCAGTTGGGCGACACGTCGACCCTGGCCGATCCTTCCGTGGTGGCGTCGCTGGTCGAAGAGCGCAAAGTCAAATAGTGGTCCCAACCAACCCCATGCCTACCCTGCTGATTGCCGACGACCACCCCCTGTTCCGCGAAGCCCTGCGCGGCGCGGTGCAGCGGGTGATGCCGGGGGTGCTGCTGTTTGAAGCCGACAGCGTGGAAGCGCTGTACCAGCTTGCCGACCAGCACACCGACGCCGACCTGGTCCTGATGGACCTCAACATGCCCGGCGCGCAGGGGTTCAACGCGCTGGTGCACATGCGCGCCCTGCACCCGCAGTTGCCGGTGGTGGTGGTGTCGGCCCGCGAGGAGCCGACCGTGATGCGGCGTGCGCTGGACCACGGTGCGTTCGGCTTCATTCCGAAGTCGGCCGATTCGGACACCATCGGCCATGCGTTGAGCACCATCCTGGATGGTGAGACGTGGGCACCGCCGGAGGCACACACCATGCCGCCGACCGGTCGTGAGGAGCGCGAGGTCGGCCAGCGTCTGCGCGAACTCACGCCGCAGCAGTTCCGCGTGCTGCAGATGCTGGGCGCAGGGCGGCTCAACAAGCAGATCGCCTACGACCTGAACGTGTCCGAGGCGACCATCAAGGCGCATGTCACCGCGATCCTGCGCAAGCTGGGCGTCACCAACCGCACCCAGGCGGTGCTGATGGCCGGCAAGCTGGCGCTGGATGACGAGCCGTTGGTGTTGCCGCCGGAAGAGGATTGACCTGCGGTTGGATCTGCGTGGCTGCCGGCCAGCGGCGGCACTACCTGCGCGGGCTGTATAGCCGAAGCTATACATCCCAGCATTCCCTGCGCAATGCGTGCATTCCGTGGTGAAGCGCATTGTCGGTGCTAAGCTTCGCGTCCCCTTGGGGAGTAGCCTGTTTCCTTTGATGAGGAAACGCCCGTATCAACATACTCGGCCAGTGCGCCGTGGTGCGGGCAGCCATGATGGTTGGCGAGACCAGCGGTCCGCGTGCGCAACGACAGGTTGGGCGCGAGCGCGGTCCGTTGTCCGACACCGCCCAACCTGCCGTGCCCTCCCATGTCACCCGTTTCCATCCTGCTGATCGGCTTTGCCATGTCCACCGATGCCTTCGCCGCGGCGATCGGCAAAGGTGCGGCCATGCGCACGCCACGCTTCCCGGACGCGCTGCGCGCCGGCCTCATCTTCGGTGTCATCGAGGGCATCACGCCGGTGATCGGCTGGTTGCTGGGGCGCGCCGCACTGCAGTACGTGGAAGCCTTCGATCACTGGATCGCGTTCGGTCTGCTCGGCGCGCTCGGCCTGCACATGATCATCAATGGCGTGCGCCCCGACGCCGGCGGCGATGAGGACGACGCCGACAAACACCACGGCTTCTGGCGGTTGGCCGTCACCGGCTTCGCCACCAGCATCGATGCGATGGCGGTCGGCATCGGCCTGGCCTTCATGGACGTGCATATCGGTGTGATGGCCGTGGTCATCGGCCTGTGTACGCTGACCATGGTCACGCTGGGCATCATGCTGGGCCGCGTGCTCGGCGGCATGGTCGGCAAGCGCGCGGAGATCGTCGGTGGCGTCATCCTGATCATCATCGGCGCGACCATCCTGTACGAGCATCTGCACGGTGCGGCGTAAGGTCGTTTCATGGCTGCCATGACCGCGTGGGTTGCGGGGCAATGTTTCGGCTGCCGTGCTGGAGGCGAACATCGTGATAGTTCACGATGCGCACCAGCTCATAGCTCTTCGGACCAGTCTTGACGAACAGCAGCCGCATGACGTTACGGCCGCGCAGCCCGTCAAGATGGACGTCTTCGGACAGGTAGAGTTTGCCGTCGAACCGGACCGGATGCCCGACCGCTCGACCCGTACGGAGAAACTGCTCGATACTGCGCACATCCTGCCACGTACGACACTGCGGATCGTAGGATGCGAGTTGCCTCAACAATCGGGCACTACGCGCGACGTCTATCAGATTTGACACACCAGCGGTGGCCCCCCCGGCATCCGGGCTATGGAGCGTGTGGCCGATACTGCTGGACGCGTGTTTCAGCCCGGCTGCGGTCCCGCGTGGCCTGCGGCCGGAGCGTTTGACCACATCGGGAGCGCCAACCGGAAATTCCATCTGCTGCCCAACGGTGGGTGTGGCAATCCATTCCAAGCGGTGCGTCTCGACCTTGAATCCCTGGGCGTCGCGCATGGACGCGTTGGCCAGGTCAACGCGCATGAAGGGACACTCAAGCCTGCGCAGCACATCCTGGGGCGATGCGCCTGCACGGTTGATGGCTGCACGGACGCGTGGATAATCCTTTCGATACGCGGCGACCAAGTAGCACTCTTGGGTCGTGCCGCGGCTGATCACCAGGATTCCCCGGTCGGCGCAGTGGTGAAGGAAGAACGTCCTCAGCACGTCGTCCATCAGCAGTGCGGGCGCAAGGCCGTACGCGCCGCAGTGTTTCTTGAAGCTGTCCTGGATGACACGCACATCCCGGTCCAGCCGGTCGCACAACTGCTTGACCGCCACCCTGTCGTGCATGCAGGCGTCTTCATCACGCAGCATCCGGGAAAGCCGTGGATACGCGTTCAACATCTGCACCCGTGCTTCGTGCCTGCATTGCTCCGCCTGACGATGCTCCCTCCAGCGCAGCACGCCCCACCAGCCGACGCCCAGCAGAGCGCCCACGCCCGTTCCCGGCAGCAGGTTGCCAATGCCCTGGAAGGCCAGCGCCACCGCGCTGCCCGCACCGGCGCCGACCCCCGCCGCCACTGGCCCGGCCAGCGCGTCCTGCGGCGACACATTTCCCAATGACTGCAGCCACGACGCCCCAGCGCGGGCCGATGTCGTGGCGGGCAACGGCGGATCCGTCAGGCAGGGGGTAGTTGCGCCGCCGGCGGCAGAGAGCTTGGGCATCACGGGTGCGGATCCGTGGAACGGGGCCGCCAGCATAGGCACCGGTCGAAACCGCAGCGGCTGCGCATCACGTCCGACCGCGTCCGCGTCCGTAGGCGGGGCGCGGCACGGCGCCACGCCTCTGTCGCCTTCAGCCAGGCAGGCTCGAATGCGCGGCCAGGAACGCGCGCAGCGAGGCCGGTTTGATCGGCTTGGTCAGCAGCCGGTAGCCGCGCTCGCGCGCCATGCGCTTGAGCTCATCGCGACCGTCCGCGGTCAGCAGCGCGCCGGGAATCGGCCGACCGGCGCGCTCGCGCAGCGCCACCAGCGTGTCCAGCCCGTCCAGGCGGTCGTGCAGGTGGTAATCCACCAGCATCACGTCCAGCTGCGCGTCCACGACGTCCAGGGCCTGGTCGACGGTGCTGGCGGTGATCACCTCCACCTGCCAGCGGCCCAGCAGCGCGCGCATGCCGTCGAGGATTTCCTGGTCGTTGTCCACGCACAGCACGCGCATGCCGGCCAGCGAATCCGAGCGCGTGGCGTGTTCGGGCGGGAGCGACTGCGCCGTGGCCGGCGGCAGGTCGGGCACCGCCGCGCGCGGCAGCAGGATGGAGAACATGCTGCCACTGCCTACCCGGCTGCGTGCATTGAGCCGGTGGTCGAGCAGGCGCGAGATGCGCTGGCAGATCGACAGGCCCAGGCCCAAGCCCTGCTCACCCCAGTCGAACGGCTGCTGGTAGCGGTGGAACTCGTCAAAGATCTGCTGCATGTGGTGCTCGGGAATACCCGGCCCGGTATCCCAGACCTGCAGTTCGACCTCGTCGCGGCGGTGGCGCACCGCCAGCACGATGCGGCCCTGGCGGGTGTAGCGAAGCGCATTGGCCAGGAAGTTCTGCAGCACGCGGCGCAGCAGGCGGCGGTCGCTGCGTACCCACGCGGGCCGCGCGAACAGATCCAGGCGCAGGCCGCGGCCGGCCGCCACCGGCGAGTACTGCGCGGCCAGCTCGCGCATCAGCAGGCTCACATCGAAATCGCCGATCACCGGATGCAGCCCACCGGCATCCAGCCGCGAGACATCCAGCAGGCCATCGAGCAGTTCTTCGGCCGCGCGCAGCGAGGCGTCCACGCGCTCGGCGAGGTGGCGCTGCTCATCGTTGTCGTGGTGGCTGTCGCGCAATGCCGACGCGAACAGGCGCGCCGCGTTGAGCGGCTGCAGCACGTCATGGCTGATCGCCGCCAGGAAGCGGGTCTTGGACTGCTGCGCCATCTCCGCCTCGTGCGAACGCTCGGCCACGCGCTGCTCCAGGGTTTCGTTGGCCTCCAGCAGCGCGGTTTCGGCGTGCTTGTAGTCGGTGATGTCGTTGTAGCTGGTGACGTAGCCACCGCCGGGCAGCGCCTGCCCGCGCATCTCGATCACCCGGCCATCGCTGCGGGTGCGCTCGAAGATGTGCGGCGACCCGGCACGCATGTAGCCGATGCGGCGGTTGATCTGGATATCGATGTCACCCTCGCCCAGCTCGCCGCGCTCGGCGTTGTAACGGATCAGGTCAGCCACCGGGCGGCCGACATACAGCATGCCGTCGGGGTACCCGAACATCTGCTGGTAGCGCCGGTTCCAGGCGGTCAAGCGCATTTCCGGGTCGACCACGCTGACCCCGGCACTGATGTTTTCCAGCGTGGTGGACAGGATCTCGCGGTTGAAGCGCAGTTCCTGCCCCGCCTCGTCCAGCACCGCCACCACTTCGCCCAGGTCCATGCCCGAACCACGCAGCAGGCTGGTGAGCAGCAGGCGCGCGGACGCCGCACCGATCGACGCAGCCAGCAGGCGTTCGGTGAACTGCACCCAGGCCCGGTCGGCCGCGGCCGAGGCCTGCAGTTCGAGGCCCATCGACTGCGCCTGCTCGAAGAACGAGCGGCGCGCATGGCGGTCGCCGACCACGCGCGAGGCCAGCGCCAGCAGGTCGCCCACATGCACGTTGCCTGGCCAGGCGCCGGCCACCGCGGGGCGCTGCGCATACGGGTCCAGGAACGGCGCCGCGCGCAGGCGCTCGTCCACGCCCGGGCGCCAGCGCACCGAGACCAGCAGCATGGCCGCGGCGTTGACCAGCAGCGACCAGAAGGTGCCGTGGGTGAGCGGATCCCAGCCGCTCATGCCGAACAGGCGTTGCGGCTGCAGCCATTCGATACCGAAGGGTCCGGCGGTCAGCCAGGTCGCGTCCATCCAGCCGGCGTGGGTGAGCGCGGGCAGCAGCAGGGTGTATATCCACGTGCCGAAGCCCAGCAGGATGCCGGTCTCCACGCCGCGGCGGCTGGCACCGCGCCAGTACAGCCCCCCAATGAGCCCCGGCGCGAACTGTGCGACCGCCGCGAAGGCCATCAACCCGTAAGACGCCAGCGTGCTGTCGTTGCTGCTGCCGCGGTAATAGCTGTAGGCGGCCAGCGCCAGCAGCAGGATCGCCATGCGGCGGATCCACAGCACCCGCGAGGCGACGTCGGCAGCTTCCTGGTGGTCGCCACTGCGGCGCAGCAGCACCGGCATGACCAGGTCGTTGCTGACCATCGTGGCCAGCGCGATGGAGGAGACGATGACCATGCCGGTGGCCGCGGAGAACCCGCCGACGTAGGCCACCAGGGCGAGGAACTTGCGGCCTTCGGCCAGCGGCAGCGCAAGCACCATGCTGTCGTCGGCCACGCTGCCGCCGGTGCCGAACAGGGTCACGCCGGCCGTGGCGATCGGAATCACCATCGCCGAGATCACCACCAGGTACCCGCCGAACATCCAGCGCGCGCGGCGCACGTCGCGCACATCGCCGCACTCGACCACCGCCACGTGGAACTGGCGCGGCAGGCACACGATCGCCAGGAAGCTCAGCAGGGTCTGCGAGATGAAGCCCACCGGTGGCAACCCGGTGAACAGCGTATGCACGCTGCGGATCACCGTCTCGCCGCGATCGGCCAGCCACAGGTAGGCGAACAGGCCCAGCGCCACCATCGCGATGAGCTTGATCATCGATTCCAGCGCGATCGCCAGCATCATGCCGTGGTGATGCTCGGTCGCATCGACCTGGCGGGTGCCGAACAGCGTGGCGAACAGCGCCATCAGCAGCGCCACGTACAGCGCCGGGTCGCTGAAATAGCCGGTGGGGCCGACGTTGCCGGTCAGTACCTGCAGGCTCATGGCCACGGCTTTGTACTGCAGGGCCAGGTACGGCACGATGCCGATCAGCGCGATCACTGCCACCAGTGCTGCCAGCCGCCGTGAGCGGCCGAACCGCGAGGAGATGAAGTCGGCGATGGAGACCACGTTCTGGCTCCGCGCGATCAGCGCCAGGCGCTCGATGATGCGCCAGCCGAACAGCAGCAGCAGCAGCGGCCCCAGGTAGATGGGCAGGTAGCCGATGCCGTTGCGCACCGCCGTGCCAACGGCACCGTAGAAGGTCCACGACGAGCAGTACACGGCCAGCGCCAGGCTGTAGACCACCGGGCGCAGCCATGGGCGGTCCGGGTACATCGGCCGACGGTCGCCCCACCACGCCACGCCGAACAGCAGCGCGGCATAGGCCACCGACACCAGCAGCAGGATCCAGCTAGAAACCACGGCAATGTTTCCGCGAGCGCATTCGGCAGTGTAGCCGCTGGATGCGGTATGCCGGGGCCATCCTCACGCCGCCAGCGGTGCCAGGGGGCGCGAGGGCAGGTGCAGGTCGATGCGCGTGCCCTCGCCGGGGCGGCTGTGGACCTGTACCGAACCGCCGGCGGCGGCCACCAGGCTGGCGGTGACCGACAGCCCCAGCCCCGTGCCCTGGCCCACCGGCTTGGTGGTGAAGAACGGCTCCAGGCACCGGGCGCGGATGGCTTCGCTCATGCCCTGGCCGGTGTCCTGCAGCTGCAGCACCAGCGCGCCGTCCGGGTCAGGCGGTTGCAGCCGCAGGGTGAACGCGCCGCCATGAGGCATCGCCTGGTTGGCGTTGACCGCCAGGCTGAGCAGGATCGATTCGAGCTGCGCCGGATCGAAGTGGATCAGCCGGCGTACCCCGCCGGTGTCCACCTCGCAGCGCACGCCTTCGTCGAAGACCTGCTGCAGCGTGGGCGCCATCGCCATCAGCGTGGCCGCCGCGTCCAGCAGCTGCGGCCGGCCGGGCTCCAGCCGGCTGAAATCCAGCAACCGGCGGCTGACCGCACTGGCCCGGCGGGTGGCCGAGTCCGCGCCCTGCAGGGCACTCTGCAGGTCGTCACCCTCGCTGCGCCGCGCCTTGGCCACGTAGCCCTGGATCAGCGCCAGCAGGTGGTTGAAGTCGTGCGCGATCCCGCTGGCGAGGCGGCCGACGTTCTCCATCTTCATGGCGTGCACCAGCTGGTCGCGCGAGCGCTCGCGCTCCTGCATCTCCACCTGCAGTTGGTCGCGCTTGCGTGACAGTTCCCGGCTGCGCTGCTGCGCCTCGTGCAGGCTTTCACGCAGCCCGGTCACGCTGTGGTGAAGCAGCCAGGCGGTGATCACGGCACCCGCTGCGGAGATCGCCAGATCGGCGGTGGCGTGCTGCACCCGGTCGGCACGGAACAGCGCACCGGACGCATCGCCCCAGGCACCCAGTGCCATCACGCCACACAGCCAGGCGGTGCTCCAGCGCAGCGCGGGGCCGCCGAGCACCGCCGCCACCAGCAGCACCGGAACCAGCTGCACCATCTGCACGCGCAGCTGTGCGGCCAGGCCCCAGTAGCCGTAGGCCAGCACCAGCAGCAGCAGTTCGCCCACCAGGAAGGTCATGGCCGCATGCAGGGTGCGCCCGGCGCGATGCTCGATCAGGCACAGCAGGCAGAGCAGGATGTGCGAGGCGGCCATGGCCGGCACCATCAGGTCCAGCCCAAGCCCCGTGCGCAGCGCGAGCCACAGCGCCAGCAGCAGGTGGTACAGCCCCACCAGCAGCAGCAGCCCCCGCAGCATGGCGTCGGTCCGGGTGCCCAGACCCTGCGGGCAAGCGCTGGCGGCGTTGGGTGCGGGGGGCAGCGGGTCGGGCATGCGGGACGGGATCCGGCCGGTGAGGCCGGCGCTCGGCGGCAACACGGGTATATTAGCAGCGCGTGCCCGGGCACCGCCGCCGCCGCCGCTCCGCGCCGGACCCGGTACGCCGTCATCAGTCTGCACCCGACCGGGGAAGTCGTTGCCTCCATGATTACGTTGTCGCTTGTCCGGCGTGGACTGCCTGCGCTTGTCTGCCTGTTTTCGCTCGCTGCCCTGCCCGCTCTGGCGCAACGCCCGCTCGATGGCGCGCCGCGGATGGAACAGGTGGAACAGTGCCATGCGCTGCTCACCAGTGAACCGCAGACGTCGTTGAAGATGGCGCGCGCCCTGCTGGCGGCGCCGTCGATCTCCACCTCGATGGAGATCGGCGCCGTGGGCTGCCTGGGCGTATCCCTGCGGGCGCTGGGGCAGCTGGACCAGACCGCCGGGTTGCCCGACCGCCTGCTCGCAGCGGCAGCACGCGCCGATGCCACGGCCGAGGACCGGATGCGCGCGCGCTCGATGGCCTCGCACCTGCTGCTATGGCGCGGCGATCACACCCGGGCGCTGGCATTGACCGGCGAGCTGCTCGACGCGGCGGTCCGCGAGCGCGACGTGCACGGCCAGATCGGGGCGCTGATGCAGATCGCGATGATCCGTGGCGATGCCATGGGCGATGCCGAAGGGGCGCTGACGTACCTGCACAAGGCCACGCAGCTCAGCGAGCACCTGCGCCGCCCGCCCAACCCCGGCGATCTGATCCTGTACTACAACTACGGCTACGCGCTGCTGACGATGCAGCGGTATGACGAGGCGTCGGCGGCCTTCAAGCGCGCCGAGGGGATCGGGACGCGGCTGAGTGGGCAGGACGTGTTCCTGCACCGTATTGCCAGCCACCGTGCCGAGATCCAGCGCGTGACCGGGCAGCTGGACCAGGCCGAGGCCGGCCTGCGCAAGGTGCTGGACTGGCAGGCCGTGCAGGACCCGCAGGGCCAGATCGTGACCCTGCAGCGGCTGGCGCGGTTGGCGATCGATCGCCGCCAGGCCGACGCCGCGCTGCCGCTGGCGCTGCAGGCACAAGCCCTGGCCGACGGCGGGCGCTTCACCGAGGAGATCCGCAACGGACTGGACCTGCTCGGCGATATCCACACCCTGCTCGGCCACCGCGAGCAGGCATTGCAGTACGTGCGCCAGGGTCGTGACATGGACCAGGCCCGCAACAAGGGCGAAACCCTCACCCAGCTGGCGCGCTTGCAGGCCTCGGCCGAACGCAGCATCGATCCGGCCCAGGTCAACGCCGTGCAGGACCTGGGCCGGGTGCGGCTGCTGCGCAATACGGCCGTCGCCGCGCTGCTGGCGGTGTGGGTGATCGCCACGGTGATCGTGCTGCGGCTGCGCCACCAGCGCCGCCAGCTCACGGCATTGAGCCGGACCGACGCGGTGACCGGGCTGGTCAACCGGCGCGAGGCGGAACGGCTGCTGGACGCCGACACCGCCCAGGCGTCACGGCGCGGCCGCAGCGCGCTGCTGTTGCTGGAACTGGACCATTTCAAGCAGCTCAACGACCGCCATGGCCAGGCCGCGGGCGACCGCGTACTGAAGGCCGTGGCCACCTGCGTGCGCCAGGCCAGCGACCGTCATGACCTGGTGGCACGCTGGGGCGGCGCCGGATTCCTGGTCGCCCGCCACGACACCAGCGCAGCGGCCGCGCAGGCCCTGGCCGGTCACCTGCGGCTGGCGATTGAACGCCTGGTGGTCGAGATCGGTCCCGGACAACACCTCACCATCAGCGCGAGCATCGGGGTGGCGTCGCTGCCGCTCTTCGACGATGTGCCGCCCGTGCTCGACGACAGCCTGCATGCCGCCGACCGGGCGTTGCAGGTGGCCCGCCAGAGCGGACGCAATGCATGGGCGTGCGTGTGGGGCGAACGCGGCGCCGGTGCACCGGACCTGCACGTGCTGCTCGGCAATCCCACCGCGGCGATGGCCGACGGGTGGGTGACATTGAGCAGCAGCCGCCCGATCCAGTGGGTCCCGTAGCGCCACGCCATGCGTGGCTGCGCTACCTCATTTCAGCGCGCGACCTCGAATCGCACCTCGACACGACGGTTGGGCAACAGGCATTCCAGCAGCGCCGCGCGCGGGCGCACGCCATCGCACTGCTGGACCTGCTGGGTATCGCCGCGGTATTCGTAGCGCACCTTCGCAGGGTCGATGCCGCGGCCGATCAGCAGCTCGCGCACGGTGCGGGCGCGTCGCTCGGATAGCGACTGGTTGGCATCGAAGCCACGCCCCTGCATGCGGTCGGCATGGCCGACCAGCGTGATGCCCTGCAGCTGCAGTTTCTCGCCGGCAATGCTGGCCAGCGCGCGGTCCACGCTTTCCAGCGAGTACGTGCGGATATCGCGGTAGCCGTCGCGGTCGAACTCGAACAGTACGTTGGCCACCAGCGGGCCCGGCGCGGTCACCGCGGCCGGTGCCACGTCGCACTGGCGGGCCAGCGCCTCGGCATCGTTCACCAGCTCCTCGGCGATCTGGATGTACGGCTTGGAATGCCGCCACTGCTGCTGGTTGAACTCGTTGCCGGCGTGCACCAGCTCGACTTCGCCGCAGGCCACCTGCTGGGCGGCGCAGGCGAAGCCCGGCGTGCCGTGCAGCACGCGCAGGCGCTGCCACAGGTCGTCGCGCAGGTACTTGGCGTTGTTCACCAGCGGCGTGTCGGTGGGCAGCGGGCGGGCGCCCTGCTCCATGCCGATGATGAGCCGCTCCGATTCACCGAGCGCGGCCTGCGGGAAGTCGCTGCGGTCGTTGCGGCTGTATTCGTGGAAGGACACGTCCAGCCAGCACTGCGCCTTGGACAGGTGGTAATCGCGGATCGGACGGCCGCCGTCGTTGAGCGCCTGGATGCGGCCCTGGGTGGCCTCATACGTGGCGTGGTCGGCGTGGATCGCGGCGTCGGTGATGCGCAGCTGCTGCGGCAGCAGCTGCGCCTGCTGGGCCGAAGCGGCGCCGGCGAGTCCGGCAAGGATCGCCATGCCCAGCAACGGGCGGGCGAAACGGAAGGTCGGGTGGGTAACGGTCATCGGGGCATCCTCAGCGTGCCGGGTCGCGGTAGCGGACGGGGTCCGGCCGGAAAAGGTCTTCGTCAAACTTGAAGCGCAGGCGCAGGAACACGCCCTGCTGGGTGTACTCGTAGCCATTGAGGTCGCGGTCGCCGGTGAAGCCGGTCCAGTTGTAACCGGCGGACAACCACAGGTTCTGGCGCAGCAGGCGGCCGACCTCCATGCCGTAGGCATACTGGTTTGCACCGGCCTGCCCGCGGAAGGTGGACCCGAGCACGCCGATGTCCCAGTTCTCGGTGATGTCGTACACCACACGGCCGGAGAACAGCATCGCGCGGAAGCGGCTGTCGACGCGCGCGCCATCGCGGTACGCGAACTGGTCCTGCTGCCACTTGCCCGCCACCCGTCCGGTGAACCACCACGGCCGCGACGGGTGCCAGTCGGCATGCGCGGACACGATGTGGGCGCGCGTGCGCACGTCCTGGCTGCTGCCATCCACGGTGCTGCCGTCGGACAGGGTCAAGCCACTTTCATCGCGCTCCAGCTTGTACTCGTAGCGGGCCAGCGCATTGATCCGGTTGCGGTCGGTGTCGCGGTACGCCACGCCCAGCTGGAAGCGGTCCTGCAGCACGTCGCCGCGTGCGTCGTAGCGGGTGCTGAGCAGGTAGTTGCGGGCCAGCAGGGTCCAGTCACGGCTGAGCTTTCGCGCCAGCATGAACTGCAGCAGCGTGGTGTTGAACGCCTCGTTGGTGTCGGTGTCCGGCACGTCCTCGGAGATGCGGTGCTCGGCGCGGATCGCGCCCCGCCACAGCGGGTTGGCCGCGTAGTCGAGCGCCAGCGCCAGGCCGGTGCTGTCGCCGGTGCTGCCATCGATCACCTTGACGTGCTCGGCCGAGCTGGACAGGCGCAGCCCTTCGCGGATATCCCAGTTGTTGCGGATGCCCGAGGCGGCCTGCACGTCGCGGCCACTGATCGCATCGCGCAGGCGGTACTCGCTGAAGGTCTGGGTGTCGCGCAGGTAGCTGCTGTCGATACCGAACACCAGCGCATCGGCCTCGCGGTCGGTGGTGGTGATGCCGTACGCGCTGGTCAGGCCGGTCTGCTTCTCGTAGCGGCCGTACAGGCGGCTGCGTTCGAACACCTGGTAGTCCAGGCCCGCGGCCAGGCGCCGGCGGTCCTCGCCACTGACGCTGTGCTCGATCTCCGCGCCACTGCTGAGCCGGTCGCTCAGGCGGTAGCCCAGGCCGAAGCGGGCGCTGTCCGATTCCAGCTCGGTGCCCACCGGCAGGTCGCTGGTGATCGGGCTGCCGGTGCTGCTGCCGTTGATCACCATCAACCCGGTGGCCGGATCCAGCGCCTGCTGGCCATAGCCGAGCGCGCCACCACCGGCACCGGTGGCGAAGCCGCCGGTCAGCCCGCCGGCATTGCCGAACGGTACGCCGGACGACCACGGCGAGGTGATGCCGATGGTCTCGCGGATGCTGCGTACGCCCAGGTCCACGGTCAGCCGCTCGGTGGCGTCGATCCGCACGCCGGCGCCGCCGGCATCACGCTTGCCACCGTCGGGATTGCGGTCCTCGCTGCGCAGCCCTTCCACGTACAGCTCAAGACGCGGGCCGAGCTGGTAGGCGACACGGGCGTTGTACTCGCCACGGCCGCCATACAGCGGCGCGGCCGGATTGTTGAAGGCCGGGTCGGTGCGGGCGGCGAACAGGCGCGCTTCCAGCTTCTCCGTCTGGTGGGCGAATTCCACCCGCCAGGCATTGCCCTCCACCTCGCCGGTGACGTCTTTCAGCCCCTGCGAGGTGATCTGGTTGATGCTGTTGGTGTTGACCTCACTCTGGGTGCGCGCGAACTCGGCCACCAGCAGGGTGTTGTCGCCGAACCGATAGCTGGCGTTGGCGCTGCCCATGCGGAACGCCGCATACGGGTTGCGGTCGTCGACCGCGGCCGCACCCACTTCCATGCGGTCGGTCAGTTTGACCTGCGCGTCGGCACCGACCACCCAGAACTTCTCGGTGTCCTGGTCCAGTTCGTAGGTGATGCGCAGCGAGACGGGATTGAGGTCGCTGTCGAAGGCCGGCAGGAACTGGTTGAGCAGGATGCGCCCGGAGAACGGTTCGAAGCTGTAATCCACCAGCCGCGCCAGCGGCCGCACCGAGACGATGCGGGTGGGCTGGTTGCGGTCACGCACGATCACCTCGACCCGCTCACTGCCTTCCAGCACCGCATTGTTGCGCAGCGCATACGGGCCACTGCCCTGGCTGCGGAACTCTTCGATCACCTGGCGCAGGGAATCCTCGATGGCGAACACGTTGCTGCGCACGCGCGTGCTTTCGAAATGCCAGCCCAGGCCGGTGGCGGTGCGGTTGTAGGTGCCCAGGCTGCGCTGCGGAATCGGGCCGCTGCCGCCGATGCCGGTGGCGGTCGCCAGTCCGTCGCCGGTCTGGAAATCGCCATACAGCAGGTAGCTGCGCCTGTTGTCGATGCGCACGTACAGGCGCTCGGCCGAGCGCGCGTCAAACCCGCGCAGCGACGAATCGCCGTAGACCGGGTAGAACTCCTCCGGCTGGATGTCACGCAGCAGGCGGCCGCGGGTGTCCTTGTCCGAATCGTAGGCGGCGGTCAGCAGGGTCTCGCCCTTGATCCGTCCCTTGACGAAGAACGCGGTACGGGCGGCGGCGTTGGCCTTGCCGTTGTTGAACTGGCGTTCCCAGCGGCGGATGTCGCGATCGAAGGCGTCATTGCTCTCCACCGGCGACACCAGCCCGCCGTTGCCGTTGCGACGGAAATTCACCACGCCTTCGATCAGGCCGGTGGCGATCATCTCGCGCATTTCGGGGACGAAGCCGATGCTGCCCTGTGCGGTCTCGGCACCGGCGGTGATGCGCAGCAGCACATCCTGCGGCTCGTGCGGTGCGATCAGGTCGAATTCGGCCAGGCCGTCGACGACCTGCAGCTGCACGCCCGGGGTGACCTTGTCGGCGTCCAGCGCGCCCGGGCCGAGCTCATCGGTGCGCGAGCCCGGCAGGCGGATACGCCCACCGCTGTTTTCAATCGTGGCGTAGGTGGTTCCGGTCAGCGGCAGGCCGCTGGGATCGAGCAGCTGCACGCGCACGTGCACCGGGCTCTGGCCGTCGGCGGGTACGCCGTCGCGGTCCAGTTCCACCACGATGCGGTCCAGCGTGCCCGCCGCCGTGGTCGTGCGCAGCGCAGCCGGCGCCGCGTCCGTGCTGGCCGGGCTGCGCGGGTACAGCGTGCTGGCTTCACCCAGGACCGGGGTGAAGCGGCCCGGGGTTCCCACGCTCTGGGCCATCGCCGGCAAGGTGGCCAGTGCGCAGGCCAGCAGGCTCAGGCGGGGCAGCCGGCGCAATACGGGGGCGCGGCTCATGGCGTGCCCTCCGTGGTGGCGCCGGCGGCGGGCGGGTTGGCTCTGGGGTGCACGATCGGTCTCTGGTTGGCCGTATCGGTCGCCTGCTGCGGCGCCCGTGCGGGTTTGCTTTCGAAGCGCAGCGACGCCTGCCCCGGTTCTGTTTCCGGCGCGCGCACCTCACCCTGGGTGCGGCGGGCCTTGACCTGCTCCAGCACCGGGTTGGAACAGCTGCCCTCGATGAAGTCGGCGCGGTGCAGCTCGCCGTTCTTCAGGTCCAGGAACAGGCTGTCGGCGTCGCCCAGGTTGCGGTTGCTGCTGGTGGTCAGGTGCGCGCCGACCGGCAGCGTGCTGGCATCCACCTTCAGCGTGTGGCTCTGCGGCGGCAGGCCGCAGTGGCTGTACTTGCCTTCCGAATCGCTGATCACCCAGGTGCCGTCGGAGAAGTACAGGCGCACGCCCGGGATGCCGAGCTCTTCGCGGTCCTGCAGGTGGTTGTTGTTGCAGTCCATGAACACCTTGCCGAGCACGCAGGCCTGGTCGGTGAACACGCCGCCGGTGACGCGGACGCGATACTCGGCCCGGTTGGATGCCAGCGCACCGGCCAGCGGCGCGATGGCGACCGGGTCGATGCAGCCCCCGCTGATCGAACAGCCGAAGGCCTGCGCGCGGTTGATGCCATCGCCCTGCTGCGCACCCACGCCCACCCGGACGCGGTAGGTCAGCACGACCTGGCCACCGACGCTGATCGGTCCCAGCGCGAAGCCCAGCAGCGGGCCGGGCTTGCCGGCTGGATCGGGCACCGCGCGGCCATCGGCACGGGCGGTACCGTCGATGTAGGTGAAGCCACGCGGCAGGCGGTCGATCACGTTCAACGCACCCAGCGCGCTACCGGCGGTCTGGCGCACGGTGATGGTGTACTGCACGGTGTCGCCGATCTCGGCGGTCTGGCGGTCACCGGTCTTGGTGATCGCAAGACCCGTGGCCACCGCCGTATCGAGCGGCAGATGGTTGTGCACGATCGCCGCCGTGGTCGAACCGGCGAACAGGGTCAGGTAGTACTGCGTGGCCGCACCCACCGCACCGGTCGGTGCCTGGGTGTTGGCCTGCACGACGTGGTTGGCACCGGCGCCGCCGGCCGGCGACAGGGTGTCGGCCTGCGGCGGAATCATCGTCGAGACGAACGTGTAGCCGCCCGGCGGGGTCACCGTGAGCTGGAATTCGCAGCGGGCCGGTGCGGTCGGTGCGAAGGCGAACTGATAGAAGCCTTCGCTGCCGACCGTCATGGCAATGCGGTTGCCGTCGATCCGGTAACCGCCACTGGCGGCGTTGAGCACTGCGGTGCGCGGGTCGTAGCCGGTGCACAGGCCGACCGGGGCCAGCGTGACGATCGAGCCCGGTACCGGGTCGCGGGTGGTGGCGTCATACACCACGCCCGACGGGTCCACCGGCAGGCTCTGCTGCGGCAGGTGTTCACCGGCGCGCAGCACCACTTCCAGCTGGCTGGTGCCGTTGTCGGTGGTGCGGCAGGCGCTGACGCCGCCGCGCGCGATCGCCGCGTCGGCGTCGCAGGCTTCCTGCACGCCGCCGGCGGTTTCACGGGTGACCGGGAACGGCCACAGCACGTTCGAGCGCGGGTCGCGGAAGCGGATGTTCCACTTCACGCCGGGCACCACATCGCCGACGCGGTAGCTGCCGTCCGCTGCGGTCACGGTGCTCTTCACCACCAGGCCGGTGGCCGGATCAACCAGTTCGACGATCCAGGCCGACAGGCGGCTGTCACCACCGTCCAGCAACTGGTCGTCGCTGCCCACGTCGAACCACACGGTGCCGCCGACCGACGCGGCCAGCTGCACGGTGTTGGGCACGCGGCAGGCGTTGTGGAGGATGCTGTCCACGCACGCTGGCAGGTCGCCCACCTCGCCGTCGAACGCGGCGCGCTCAGCGGCGGTCGGGGCACGGAAGGCGTTCTCGCCGCCCCCTTCAACCAGCACGGCGTTGTTCACCGTACCGGCCTCGGCCGCAGCCGCACCGACGCGCGCCTGCACGGCGATGGTGTCCGGCGAGACCGCACCGGCCGCCAGCACGCGCTGGCTGGTGCAGCTGAAACGGGTTGCGCCGGGCTCGCCGGTGCAGGTCCAACCGGTACCCACCGGCGTGCTCTCCAGGCTCAGGCCCACCGGCAGGCGGTCGTGCACCACGTAGTCGCCCCGCGATACCTGCTGGCCGCCATTCCGCACCTGGATGGTGTAGGCGGCGACGTTGTTCACGGTGAAGCGGGGAGTGGTCGAGGACTTGCTGACCATCAGGTCGGGCGAGTCGCCGATCTCGCCGAAGTTGTTCTCCAGCGAATCGGCACCGAGCGGCAGCACGATCTGGCTGATCGTCGACGGCACGCTGGCACGGTCGCTGGCGACGCCCACCGTGGCACCGCCCACCGTGCCCGCCGTGGTGGTGCCGTTGAGCGTCTGCGGCGGCTGGGTCGGCTCGGTCACGGTGTAGGTGCCCGGGCGCAGGCCGTCGAAGCGGTAGCGGCCGTCGGCATCGGTGTTCAGCGTCGCCGACACCGGCTGGCCGAGATCGTCGGTGCCGGTGAGCACGACGCTGACGCCGGCAATGCCACCTTCGCTGCTGTCGACGCTGCCGTTGTCATTGCTGTCGTTGTAGACACGGCCGGCGATGCTCGCGGTCGGAATCTCGCCGAAGTTGTTGTTGATCGACTGCTGGTTGACACCCAGCACCACCGCGCTGATCTGCGACGGCGTGGTGCCCGGCGCGGTGACGGTGCCACCGGTGCTGCCGGCCACGGTGCGACCATCGCGGGTACCGGTGGGCTGGTCCGGCTCGGCCACCCCATAGGTGCCCGGCGGCAGCTCGGCGAAGCTGTAGCTGCCGTCGGCATCGGTCACGGTGTCGCGGGTGATCGGGTTGCCGGCCAGGTCGGTGCCGACCAAAGTGATGCGCACATTGGCCAGGCCGGTTTCACCCGGGTCGATCACGCCGTCGTTGTTGCGGTCGGTCCAGACCTTGCCACTGATGCCGCTGTTGAGCGGAATTTCGCCGAACAGGTTGTCCACCGACGCGCTGCCCGGCGTGGTCAGGTCGATCGTGCTGATCCGGCTGGGTACCGTGGTGACCGGCGTGGCGGTCCCACGCGGGGTACCGCCGACCGTGCCGGCGGTGGTGATGCCGTTGCTGGTGCCGGCCGGCTGCTGCGGCTCGGTCAGGGTGTAGGTGCCCGGGCGCAGGCCATCGAAGGCGAAGCGGCCATCGGCATCGGTCTGCACGCTCACGTTGACGCTGGCGCCGGTGTCGTCGGTGCCGGTGACCTGCAGGGTCACCGCCTCGATACCGGTCTCGGCCGCACCGCTGCGGATGCCGTCGTTGTCGACGTCGAAGAACACCGTGCCGGAGATCGCCACCGGCAGGATCTCGCCGAAGTTGTGTTCGATCCCGTTCCTGCCGGCCGGCAGCGCGATCGCGGTGATCGCGCTGGGCACGCTGGCCACCGCCGTGGCCACACCCGCGGCCACGCCGTCGACGCTGCCCGCGCGGGTGATGCCGTTGAGGGTCGGCGCGCCGTTGAACAGCGGCTGCGTCGCCTGTTCGGTCACGCTGTACGTGCCCGCCGGCAGGTGTTCGACGCGGTAGCGGCCGTCGGCATCGGTCACCGCCGTGGTCACGGCGTTGCCCAGCACGTCGACGGTGCCCGCCGGCAGCTGCAGCTGCACGCCGGCCAGCCCGGGTTCGCCGGCGTCCTGCACGCCGTTGTTGTTGCGGTCCAGATAGACGGTGCCCGACAGCGACGCCGCCAGCTCACCGAAATCATTGCCGCTGGAACCCGCCGCCGGCAGGTTGGTCACGTTGATGACGTTGCCCGGCTGCTCGCGGCCCTCGCCCAGGCCGGTCGGCTGGGTTTCGGTGATGCGGTAGTCCTGGCCGGCGATCGCGCCCGGGTAGCTGTACTGGCCGTCGGCGTTGGTGACCAGGCTGACCGTGGTGTCGTCGGTGGTGCCGAACACGCCGTCGGCACCGGCACCCACGATGGTCACCTGCACGCCCGGAATGCCGATGTCGCCGGCGTTGTTGTCGCCGTCGTCGTTGCGGTCCAGGTACACGGTGCCGCTGATCGGCGCATTGGCCAGTTCGCCGAACAGGTAGCCGGTGGCGTCCTGGCCGGCGGTGATGGCGATGGCGGAGATCACATTGGGCACCGCCGTGCTGCCCGGCGTGGCGGCATTGCCCGCCGTGTGCCTGCCGTCCAGATAACCGGCCGGCTGGGTCTCGGTCAGGGTGTAGTCGGTGCCGGCCTGCGGCGGCAGCAGGTCGCTGAAGCGATAGCTGCCGGTGGCATCGGTGGTGGTGGTCAGCGTGACCGGATTGCCGAGCAGGTCGGTACCCGACAGGGTCAGGGTGACGTTGGCGATCGGGTTCTCGCCGGCATCGCGGCGGCCGTTGTTGTTGTTGGCCGCGACGTTGGAGAAGTCCTCGTAGACCAGCCCGCTGATCGAGCCGAGCGTCTCACCGAAGTCGTTGCCGGCCGAACCGGTCAACGGCAGCGCGTTGAGCGTGATGACGTTGGACGCGTTCTCGGCCGCGTTGGCATAGCCCTGCGGCTGGGTTTCGGTGATGCGGTAGTTCTGCCCGACGACCAGGGCGTCGAAGTCATAGCGCCCCTGCGCGTCGGTCTGCACCACCACCGCTGGCAGATCGTCGGCATTGCCGAACACGCCGTCGGGGCCAGCGCCGATGAGGGTCACCGTGACCCCCTGCAGGCCGCCATTGGGCTGCGAATGGCGCGTGCCGGCATCGCCGGCATCGAAGTCGCCATTGCCGTTGCGGTCCAGGTAGACATGCCCGGAGATCGCGGTGATCGCGTCTTCGCCGAAGTTGAAGACGGTGCCGTCTTCGCCGCGCGACAGGTCGATGCTGCTGATCCGGTCGGTGGTGGCGGCGTCACCGGACGCGCCGGTGGCCACGGTGCAGCCCACGCAGGCGCCGGCGCCGACCAGGCCCGGGTTGATCGCGCTCGGGCGGTTGCGGTAGCTGCCGGTCGGCAGCACTTCGCGCAGCGTGTAGACCTGCAGCGGGTCCAGGCTGTTGAAGGTGTAGCTGCCATCGCTGCCGGTGATGGTGCTGGCCAGCACGGTGCCGGCGGCATCGAGCAGTTCCACGGTGGCGTTGGCGATCGGCGCATCACCCGCGTTGCGGGTGTTGCTGTAGTTGCTGTCCACGTAGACGAAGCCGGACAAGGCCGGGCGACGCACTTCGGGGAAGTTGTAGCGCACTGCGTCCACGCCCGCGCCCAGCGCGATGGCGGTGTAGACCGAATTGGCGGTCGCGGCCGGATCGACCACCGCGAACGTGCCACCCGCCGACGGCGCCTGGCCGCCGCTGGTGGGCGGTGCCACCGGGCCGTTGACGTAGGCGGCCGGCTGCACCTGGGTCACGGTGTAGCCACCTGCGCCCGCGGGGGCAAGGTTGTCGAAGCGGTAGGCGCCGCTGGCGTCGGTCGTGGTCGTGAGCGCCACCGCGTTGCCATAGGCGTCCTGGCCGCCGAGGCGGACTTCGACGCCGGAAATGGTGGGCTCGGCGGTCTGCACCGTGCCGCCGTTGCCGGCGCTGCGGTCGCGGTCCTGGAACACCACGCCGGCGAGCGAGGAACGCACCACGGTGTGGGTGCTGGTGCCTTCGTCATTGCCGGGAGTCGGGTCGAGCTGGTCACTGGTGGCGCGGGCGGTATTGCTGCCGGCGCCGTTGGTCGGCAGCGTGGTCCAGCGCGCGGGAACCAGCACGCGTGTGCGGCCGTCCAGCGCCAGGTCGCCCATGCGGCAGGTGACGGTGCGGCCATTCAATTCGCAGTTGCCCGTGCCATTGGCCTGCACCCCGGCGTCGGCGGTGTTGCCCACCTTCTGCCAGGTGATGGCTTCGGCGCCGCCGATGACCTCCAGTTCGGCCGGCAGGGTGTCGGTGACCACCACGCCATCGCCGCGCAACGGGTTGTTGCCGGTGCGGTCGCGCGACAGGCTGTGGCCAGGACCGTTGTTGAGCACGTCCAGCACGTACCAGAACGGCTGGCGCAGGCTGACCGTGGCGGCGGCGGCCGGCAGCGGCTGGGTCGGGTTGGCGTTCGGAGCCAGCACCACGCTGGACTTGGTCATCGCCAGGTCCGAGCGGGTACGGATGCTGGTTTCCTGCACGGCAGTGTTGTTGCTGCTGTCGCGTTCGGTTTCGGCCGAGCGCGCGGTGACCGAGTTGAGCAGCGTCGCGCCGGTAGCCGGCGGCGAGGCGAGGTACTGGTAGACCAGGTACAGGTAGCTGGTCTGGCCGGCGCCGATCACGCCCTGTTCGGTGGTGGCCACGCCGATGCTGGGCAGGCTGCACGACAGGGTCTGCGGTGCGGTACTCGGGTTGGTGCTGCCGGGCGCCACGGTGCAGCGGTCGCCCGGTGCTTCCAGCGCTCCCTGCGGGGTGGTCGCGGTGCCGGTGCGGCTGCCGACGAAGGCGACATTGGCGCCACTGGCCGGGGTGATGGTGTCTTCGATCAGCGTCCGCGTCGCCAGCGACGGACCGTCGTTCCGCACGCTCACCTGGTAGGTGATGTAGTTGTTGGCTTCCTGGCCCACGCGCGAATCGAAGCCGAGCGGGTCCACGGCGCCCACGAAGTTCTGGTCGATCTTGTTGACGATCAGGTCCACTTCACCGGCGGTGAAGTCGAGCACGGCCGAACGGCTGTCATCGTCGGTACGGCTGTTGTAGTTGTAGGTGCGGCCGTTGCCGTCGGTCCCGCTGGCCGGGTCCTGGGTGCCGTTGCCATCGAGGTCGAAGTAGAACGTGCCGACGTTGGTGAACTGACGCCCGGTGTTGCCACTGTTGACGTTCGGGCGGATCACCACCGTCATCGTCTGGGTCGAATTGTTCGCCATGTCCAGCGGTGCGCAGGTCAGCCGCAGCGTGGCCGGCGCGCCGCCGTTGTTGAACCACGAGGTGCCACCGGGCGCGGCGGCCGAACCGATGGCCGGGTCGCTGCTGGTCACCGTACAGGCGCTGGTGCCGGTGCCGGTCCGCACGGCCGAGACCAGCACGAAGCCGGCGTCATTGGCCGGCAGGGTGAAGGTGTCGGTGAAGACCACGCCACGGGCCACCGACGGGCCGCGGTTCTGGTAGGTGATGCGGTAGGTGGTGTTGACGCCGGCACGACCGGGGCTGCCCGACGTGATGTCCTTGGCGGTGGTGGCCACGTTGGCGACCGGGTCGATCTGCACCCAGTCCGAGGCGCCGTTGTTGGTGGCGTCGGCTTCGCCGATCGAACCGCTCACGGTCGGATCGACGCTCACCCCGGCGGTGTTGCAGAAGCGGCCGGCCGGCATCGCCACGCCGCCGCAGGTGATTGCGCCCTGCAACTGGCTGTCGAACAGACCACGGTTCACCGTGAAGCCGATCGTGACCGTGGCGTTGGCCGCCAGCGCGGTCGTGTTGGAACGGCACACCCAGGTACTGCCGGTGAGCCCGCAGCTCCAACCAGCCGGGGTGCTGGTCGGGGTCACGGTGGTGGAGCCGGTGACGAAGCCGGGAATCGGATCGTTGACCACCACGCCGGTGGTGGACGCGCCGCTGTTGGTGACCTGCAGCGTGTAGCTCACCCCGCCGTCGGTGTCGCGAATGATGTTGTCGGCGTCGCCGGCGGCATTGGTGCGCTTGGTGATCGACAGATCGGCGCGGGCGTCGGTGGCGCGGCTCTGCGCACCGGTGCAGTCATTGCCGGTGTTCGGGTCCAGGTTGATGCCGCCGGCCGTGGTCGGTTCGGCCGAACCACCGCTGCCGCCGGTGCACGCGGTGTTGGACAGCGTGCCCTGCAGGCGCGCCAGCGTGTACAGCGTGAGCGCCGCCGAGTTGCCGTTGACGGCCACCGGGTAGCCGCCGGTCTGCGTGCAGGTGACCACCTGCGCCGGCGCCCCGCTCCAGGCGCGGTCCACGCTGCAGCTGAAGCCGCCCACGGTGACCGGCGTGCCGGGCGCATACGGCTGGCCGCTGACATCCACCCACTCTTCGCCGGGGGCCAGCGTGTCCACCAGCTGCAGGTTGCCGGTGACGGTGCGCGGGCCCAGGTTCTGCGCGCGCAGCGAACTGGCCATCACGCTGTCAGTGCGCAGGCCGGTGTTGTTCCACACCGGGACCAGGGCCGGTGTCTTGGTCTTGGTCATGCGCAGGTCTGCGCCGTCGGGGATGACGGTGAGGCCGACGCTGCCGGTGTTGTTGGCCGATACCGGGTCCGGCGTATCGGCGCTGATCTGCGCGGTGTTGCTGACCGTGCCGCTGCTGTTGGTGCCGGTGGAAGGCACCTGCGCCTGGATGGCGATCTGCGCCTGCGCGCCCGGTGCGAAGCTCGCAGCGGTGCAGGTGACCACGGTGCGTTCGGCGTTGTTGCTGCACGACCAGCCACTGGGACCGGTCACACCGTTGACGATGAAGCCTTCCGGCAATGGGTCGCGAAGCACCACATTGGTGGAAGCACTCGGCCCGTCGTTGCGCGCGGTCAGCGTATAGGTGACCACCGAACCAGCGGCTGCCGGCGCCGGCGACACCGACTTGGACACCAGCAGGTCCGCACCGGCGGTGACCGCGGTGGTGACCTGCGCGGCGTTGTTGTCCGGCACCGCATCGGCCACCGTGCCCGCGTTGACCACGGCGGAGTTGACGATGTTGCCGGTGCCGACATTGACCTTGCCACGGAACGAATAGCTGGTGGTCGCGCCGACCGCCAGGGTGCCGTTGTAGGTACCGTTCTGCTGGGCGAAGGCCCAGTCCGCACCGCTGGGCACGCCCACCAGGGCCACGTTCGGCGGCAGCGTGTCGACCACGTTGAAGCCGGTGGCCACGCTCGGGCCGTTGTTGCGCACGGTGAGGGTATAGGTGATTTCACCGCCGCCGATCACCGGGTTCGGGGTCGCGCTCTTGCTGAGCTCCAGGTCGGCCGCGGCCTGGATGGTGGTGTTCTGGCTGGTGCGGTTGTTGGCAACGTTGGTGTCGCTGCCGAAGAACGGATCGTTGGTCTGCAGCGCGCTGATCGGCGTGGTCGCCGGCGGCAGCGCAGTGGCGAAGCCGATCGCCGCACGGACGGTGATGGTGGCCGGCTGCGAGGCGGTGGTGGTGACCGGCAGCTTGAACTCGTAAGGGGCCGTCGCGGCATTCAGCACCGGGTTGGTGCAGACCACGCGGGTGGTGCCGCTGGCGCCTGCCGAGGCGCTGCACCCGGCCGGTGCGGTGCCGGCGAGCGCGGTGCCGGCGGGCAGGTCGAACAGGGTCACGGTACCGCTGGCGTTGTCGTTGGCGCCGTTCTCGACCTTGACGTTGTAGATCACGGTCGTGCCCGCCGGTACCGGGTCGTAGCCGGTATCGGAGAAGTCGGTGATCTGCAGGTCCACCGCCAGTGCGGGCAGCGGCAGCGCCATCAGCAGCGCCACCACGGCGCGCCGGAGCCGCAGCGGCCACCACGGCGCCAACGTGCGCTCGAACGGCGTTGCCGCCGCGCAGATGGCTGCGCGATCGCTATGGATGGACATGCGTTTTCCCCTGTTCCGGTCGTTGCGGCGTTCACGGGGAACGCGGCACGATGCGCTCCCAACGCAATCGAACCGGACGTTCCCTGTCAGATGACTCCCGAACGGCGGGCGACAGGCGTCGCCGGCGGTACCGGGCGGGGCGAATTGTGATGTTGCCGTGAAAGCAAGTCAGTGCCGGCGGCTCACGCACGCTCACACTCGCTCACACCACCAGGCAGGCTGCCGGATCAGCCGGTCAGCAGGTAGCCCTGCCCGCGCAGCGCGCGGATCGGCAGCTCCACCCCGGTGGCACTGCGCACGCGCGCGCGCAGGCGGTGCACCAGCACATCCAGCCGGTGCGGATCGAAATCCCACGGGGTATCGGTGACCTGCGCGATCAGCTGGTCACGGGTGACCGCCACGCCCGCCGCAGCGAACAGCTGCTGCAGCACCCCGCGCTCCATCGCGGTGAGGGCCAGGCGGGCACCGGAAGGCGCGTGCAATGTCCAGCCGTCGGTGGACATCTCCCATCGCGATGGCGGCGCGGCGGCAACGGCGGGCTCGCCGCGTGCGCCCGGCAGGCGCCGGCGCAGGCTGTGCAGGCCGGCGGCCAGCACGTCCAGGTCCGGCGGCTTGATCAGGTACAGGTCGGCGCCCTGGGTGAGCCCCATCGCCATGTCACGTGCATCGCCACGCCCGGTCAGCATCACGATGCCGATGTCGGCCGACGCACGCAGGTGGCTGGCCACCGCATAGCCGTCCTCGCCGGGAAGGCCGACATCGAGCACCACGATGTCGCAGCGGTCGCTCAACAGCGCGCGGTAGAGGGCCTCGGCACTGCCCAGCCCACGCACGGTCGCACCTCGCCACGCAAGGTCGTCCAGCAGCAGCGCCAGCAGCTCCGGATCGTCTTCGACCACCCAGACATGCAGTCCCGCAAGCTCCCCCGCGCGGGCCATCGGCGCGGGGCCGTGACCGTTGTCGTTTCCTGCTGTCACGTGGCGTGTCGCATCCCTCGAACCAGCCTGCAGTCTAGCCGCAGGTCGGAGGCGAGCCAAATACGACACTGCAGTGCCCTGTCCCCAAGGGCGCCAGCCACCGATGCGTTGCGGTGCCAGGAACCACGACGGATCCGACTCTTGCTGGCCATCGCCTTTGCAGTCAGCGTCGGGTCTCGCCCAGCGTCGAAAGTGACCATGAACCCCGTCGACTCCCCGTCTTCTTCCACCATCCCGGCCGGACGACCCGTTCCGGATATCCCACCGCCTGCTACCGCACCGATCGTATCGATCAGCAACCGTGCCTCTGCAGGGGTGGAGCCAACCCCGGGCATCCCATCAGCAACGGCGCTGCCCGGGGCATCGGTGCCGTGGCGAGCGGCCGGGTCTACGCAGCATTGGCCGCTGTCGATGCTCGAGGAGCTCTGTCCTGGCCTGGTAGGCGAAGTGCGCCGGGAAGTGGCGCTGTACCCCCGGCTTTACGCACCGGCACAACGCGAGCAGTTCGTCGAGCGGTTGGTCAACCGGATCCAGGCGGAGGTGGACAGGCTGCCAGCGCAGCAAAGCGCGCCCGGACCGCAGCAGCTCAATGTCCGTCTGTTCGTCAGTGCCGTCCGCGAAACCGGCCGCAACGCGCTGTATGTCGCGGCCTGGGAAGCGGGTACGCCGCCGCCGCCCGGCCCACCCTGCGAGCCCCTGCCACCCCACCAGTGGGACCCCCGCGATCCGCTGTCCACCCAGCAGGACGATCCCATGCTGCGGCACGCCCAGATCCTGTTCCGCATCCACATCCGCTGACGAGCGCGGCTTATTCCGCCGGAACGCCCATTTCCTTGAGCAGTGCCGGCGCCGGATAGACCTTGGCCAGCAGCCAGCGCAGGTAGCGCATGTCCACGTGCACGGCGCGCTTGAAGCGGGGGTCGAACCACCAGCTGGCGCTGACCGATTCCCAGTTGCTGTCGAAGTTGAGCCCGATCAGCTCGCCGCGTGCGTTGAGCACCGGCGAGCCGGAGTTGCCGCCGGTGGTGTCCAGGTTGGTCAGGAAGTTGACTGTCTGGGTCTTCAGCACCGGGTCGGCGGTGCTGCCGAAATCGCCCTTGGCGATGGCCGCCAGCAACGGCTTGGGCGCATCGAACGGGAAGGCATTGGTGTTCTTCTCGACGATGCCGGCCACGGTGGTCACCGGGTCGAAGTGCACCGCGTCGCGTGGCGACAAGGCTTCGACCTTGCCATAGCTGATGCGCAGGGTGCGGTTGGCGTCCGGGTACACCGCGCGGCCCTGCTTCGCACGCCAGGCAAACAGCGCCTGCATGTAAGCCGGGCGCAGGCGCAGCTGTTCGCCCTCGCGGTCCTTGCGCTGGTCGTCCAGGCGCAGCTGTGCGGCCACCAGCGGGCCGGCCAGATCGATCAGCGGATCGCGCGCCAGCGGCTTGCCCTCTTTCGCCGCCGCGAAGCGCGACAGCCGTTCGGACTCCTCGCCCAGGCGGGTGCCGGCGTACAGCGTGTCCAGCGCCTTGGCCAGCGCGGCCGGCGTGCGACCGAAGGCCGCGTCGAACTCCGGCAGGCGCTGCGCATCGGGCAGCTGCTGGTAGCGGGTGAGCAGGTTGGTCAGCAGGGCCTTCTCGACGTCCGGCGCATAGCGGCGCTGCACCTGCTTGAGGGTACCTTCGATCAGGGCCTGGTCACGCTGCTGGTAGCCGCTCTCGCGCTCGGCGTCGGGCTTGGCCGACTCGATGCGCAGGCGTTCCAGCATCAGCGCCGAACGCAGCAGCTGACTCTGGGTGGCGGCCTGCTCCAGCACGAAGTCGCGCTCGCCCATCGCCGCACCCTGCGAGAGCGAACCGAACAGCGCCTGGATGTCGGGCTGGTAGGCCGCATCGGTGGCCTTCAGCATGTCGGCCTCGTCGGCGCCGCGCTGGGTCTTGGCATCGCTGCGCAGCAGGCCTTCCAGTTCACCGGCGGCACGCTTGCGGTTGTTCTTCAGCGACTGCAGCTGCGCCGCATAGCGGGTGCGCGCCTGTGCATCCTTGGCGGTGGCGGCTTCGATGGTATCGATCATCTGCTGGAAGACCGCCACGCGGCGCGGCAGCACCGCATCGATCTGGCCGCCGAACTCGGCGCCGGTGCGGTGACGGTAGGTGATGCCCGGGTAGCCGGCCAACATGGCGTAGTCACCCGCCTTGGGACCGTCGATGGCCATTTTCAGGTGCGCCGGCGGATGGTAGGGCACGTTGTCCGGGCTGTAGGCCGCCGGCTTGCCGTCCTTGCCCACGTACGCGCGCAGCAGGGTGAAGTCACCGGTATGGCGCGGCCACATGAAGTTGTCGATCTCGTCGCCGTAATTGCCGATCGCACGCGGCGGCGCGTAGACCAGGCGCACATCGCTCAGTTCGAGCTGGCGGATGCGGTAGAAATCCGTGCCGTAGTACATGTCGGCCACGCTGCAGCGCACGTTGCCTTCCTGCTCGCACTCGGCCACCAGCCGCTTGCTGGCCCGGTCCACCGCATCGAAGTAGGCGCGCCCGGTCTTGCCGCGCGCATCGCGCAGGACCTCGTCGGTGACCTTGTCAAAGCCGGTGGTGACCAGCACCCGGAAATCCGGGTTGGACGGGCGCTCGTCGGCGCGGCCTTCGGCGATGAACCCGCCGTCGATCAGGTTGTGCTCGGCCGTGCTGTTGTACTGGATGACGCCCATCGCAACGTGGTGGTTGGTCAACAGCAGGCCATCGGCCGACACGAACGACCCGGTGCCGCCGCCGGCCCGCACCACCGCACTCAACGGGGGCGCGGTGACATTGGCCAGGTCGGCGGGGTTGCCCTTGAAACCGGCCGCCTTGAGCGGCTTGGCCAGGTCCGGCAACTGGGTCGGCATCCACATGCCTTCATCGGCATGGGCGCCGGTGGCGAGGGTGAGGCCGAGCGCCAGGGCGGCGACGAGGGGGGTGCGTGCGGGCATGGGTGCATCCAGTACGGCGGAACAAGCCGGCACCTTAGCTACTGGGGGGCTGTGGGGCAACGCCCGATGGTCAGGGGTCGCCAGCGCTGGCTAGAATTGCGGCTTGGCAAAGGGGATGGCAGATGATCGTAGGGATTGATCTTGGCACCACGCATTCATTGATCGGCGTGCACCGGGCCCAGGGAGGGGAACTGTTCCCCAATGCGCATGGCGACCTGTTGACGCCGTCGGTGATCAGCCTGGACGGCGACACCGTGCTGGTCGGCAAGCCGGCGCAGGACCGCCTGGTGAGTCACCCCCAGCAGACCGTAGCGCACTTCAAACGCTGGATGGGCAGCGACCGTGAGGTGCGCCTGGGCGGCCGCGCGTTCCGCGCCGAAGAGCTTTCCGCACTCGTGCTGCGCTCGCTGCTGGCAGACGCGGAAGCGGCGCTGGGCCAGAAGATCGAGGAGGCGGTGATCAGCGTGCCGGCGTACTTCTCCGATGCACAGCGCAAGGCCACCCGCGCCGCCGGCGAACTGGCCGGGATCCGCGTGGAGCGCCTGATCAACGAGCCCACTGCCGCAGCGCTGGCCTATGGCCTGCAGCAGCGCGACCAGGAAGGTCGGGTACTGGTGCTGGACCTGGGCGGCGGCACCTTCGACGTGTCGATCCTGGAGCTGTTCGAGGGCGTCATCGAAGTACACGCCAGCGCCGGTGACAATTTCCTCGGCGGTGAGGATTTCCTGGAGGTGCTGGTCGAAGCGTTCCATGCCGACCAGGCGCTGGACCGCAACGCGTTGGCACCGGCCGAACAAGCCCAGCTACTGCGTCGGCTGGAACAGTTCAAGCGCGAGCTGAGCCAGCAGGGCAGCTGCCAGCTGCAACTGGCGCTGGCCGGCCGGGAGTTCGCCTGGCAGCTGGATGAATCCCGCTACGCGCAGCTCTGCGAGCCTCTGCTGCAGCGCATGCGCGCGCCGATCGAACGCGCCATCCGCGACGCCCGGCTGAAGCCCGAGGCACTGGATGACATTGTGCTGGTCGGCGGTGCCGTGCGCATGCCGATGATCAGCCGACTGGTCACGCGCATGTTCGGGCGGTTGCCGCTGCGCCATATCCATCCCGACCAGGCCATCGCGCTGGGTGCAACGGTGGCCGCCGGGTTGAAGAGCCGCGACCAGACGCTTGAAGAGATTGTACTGACGGACGTGTGCCCCTACACACTGGGCACGCAGGTGTCGCGGCGGGGACCCGATGGCAGCGAGCGTGCCGGCTACTTCCACCCCATCATCCAGCGCAACAGCGTGGTGCCGGTCAGCCGCGAGGATCGGTTTTTCCCGGTGCGCGATGACCAGCGCGAAGTGGTCATCGATGTCTTCCAGGGCGAAAGTCCCACGGTGGACAAGAACATCAAGCTGGGCGAGCTGCGCATCCCGCTCGGCCCCGGCAAGGCCGCTGACAAAGGCTTGACCACGCGCTTCACCTACGACGTGAACGGGCTGCTGCAGGTCGAGGTCATCCAGGATGCCACCGGCGCCCGCCATGAGCTGATTCTGGAGCAGAATCCGGGGCTGCTGTCGCCGGCAGACATCCAGTCGCGCCTGCAGGCGCTGCAGGGGCTGAAGATCCACCCGCGTGATGTACAACAGAACGTGGCCATGCTGGCACGCGCCGAGCGCCTGTACGAAGAATTCATCGACCAGCGTGAGCTGGTGCAGCACTGGCTGCAGCAGTTCCGCCATGTGCTGGAAAGCCAGGACCTGGACCGCATTGAAAAGCACCGCAGTGAGCTCTCGGCGGCGATGGATGCACTGGAACAGGACGCGTGAGCTGGGGCCATGCCGCGCTCGAACTGGAGCCGGATGCGGACGAACGCGCGATCAAGCGCGCGTACGCCAGGCGCTTGCGCAGCACCCGTCCGGACGAAGATCCTGCCGCGTTCCAGCAGCTCCACGAGGCCTACCAGGCAGCGCTGGCATGGGCGCAGTACCGTGCGCAGTGGGACGATGAGGGCGATGAGGACGATGAACATATCGGCGGCGAAGACAGCGCCGAGGATGCCATCCATTTCGTACCCGAGCAGGTAGAGACGCAGCATGATCCGGTGCTGGAGGTGGACAGCGGCATGGCGTCGCCGAGCCTGCCTCCGCCGCGGCCGGCGACGCCGCTCACCGAAACGGTCGAGCCGCCGCTGGACGTGGCCACATTCGCGCACCGGGTGGTCGCCGCAGCGGCGGAAGGGCCACCGGTGGAGTTCGAGCGCTGGCTGCACCTGCGGCCAGAGCTCTGGTCACTGCGTGACAAGCCGCGGGTGGGCGACACCGTTCTGGAGCTGCTCCTGAATCTCGACGCGCCGATACGCATGGAAAACTTCGATGCGTTGAGCCGGTGCTTCAGTTGGGATGAGATCGGTAGCGGGCTGGACCCGCATGTCGCCAATGAATGCCGCCAGCGGCTGCATCGGTACTGGGTCGTGCAGCCGGCCAACACGGCCTGGCTGGCCTACTTCCTGCATCGTCCGGACGCCCCTGTCACCGCAGCGCAGGCACAGGTTCGACTGGCATGGCTGACACGGCCGTGGCATCGATTGCGCAGCCTGTTGACGGCATCCGTACCGGGGCGCGTGCCTGTCATGCGCCGCATGCTGACGCAGTTGGGCATAGCGGAGGTGGGTCAGGCCCCGCCGCCGCTGCAGCCTGCCCAGGTGGGTTTCTGGCTGGAACTCACCCGCCGCGATCAGATCAACGCAACCAAGGTGCAGGTGGCTGCGCTGCGCAGCCTGTTCTGCGCGCTGATCTGGCTGATGGTTGTCTGCGGGATATACGTGTTCATCCCGTCCACGCGGCCGGCGGTGGGTCCGCACCACATGATCAACACCGCTTTCGGTGGCGCGTTGACGATTCTGGTGGGCGGCGTGTTGGTCCTGCCGCTGCGGCGGCTGATGGACTGGCAGTCTGCCCCCGAAGCGCCGCAGCAGCGCGCGAAGTACCTTCGTCTGCTGCTCATTCCTGCGCTGGCGATCATCTCACTGGTGATCATCCATGGCTTCGATCAACGCGTGGCCGGTACCCTGCTGGCCCTCCCTATCCTGCTGCTCGCGCTGGTGCGCTGGTGGCGGCGCGGGAACTACGAGCTGCAGTTCAACGGCTGGCTGCTGCTGGCCATGTGGCCGGTCCTGAAGCTGGGTGGCCTGGCCATCATGATCGGGGAGATCTCGCTAGCCATCGCACTGGCGCTGTGGGCCATTGATGCGGTGAAGCAGGTAGGGCGGAGATAGGCGCATGAGCTGGGGACTGGAATGGCTGGAACTGGAGCCGGATGCGGACGAACGCGCGATCAAGCGCGCATATGCCAAGCGCCTGCGCGGCACCCGCCCGGACGAGGATCCGGCCGGATTCCAGCAATTGCACGAGGCCTATCAGGCCGCGCTGGCCTGGGCGCAGTACCGCGCGCAGTGGGATGCTGAGGAAAACGCTGGCGACGGCGACGGCGACAAGGCGCATGCGCTTGCGAATACCGACGCCCCGCCGATACTTCAGGAACCGCTGGCACCGCTGCACGTCGCCCCCGCGTCCCTGCAGATGCCGCAGGAGCGGCCGGCGATGGACATGCCGCCAGCGGATCGTGCCCCGTTGCCGGACCCCGCGCCGGATGTTGAACAGATCGCACGTGAGGTAGTCGACAAGGCGGCCGGGACGCTGCCCGACGTCTTGTCGCAGTGGCTTCAAGACCACCCGTCGCTGTGGTCGCTGAGTGAGAAGCCGCGCATCGGTGAGGCCGTGCTGCATCGCCTGGCCTGGACCAACTCGCCGGTGCATGAAGACAGTTTTGATGCGCTCAGTGCCTGCTTCGGCTGGAACGAGCTCGGCAGCGACGTTGACCCACTCGAAATGGACGAATGTCGGTCACGACTGCACGGGCTGTGGCGGTACCACCATGAGGAAGCCGCCGACCCAACGGTCTTCCGCGAACCCGTCCAGCGATACATTGAGCCGACCGAAGACGATCCAAACCTGGCACGATTGCGCCGGCCGTGGAATCGGCTGCGTGCGCTGTTGTCCGCGTCGCTTCCTGGCCGTGCGCACGACATGGGCGAATTCATCGCCCGGCTACGTGTGAAGGAGCGCAATCCCCCGTTGCAACCACGCCAGATAGCGTTCTGGCAGGCGCTGTGCCGCAGCAACGAAGTGAACGGGCCGAAGATGCAGCTGGCGCTGTTCCGGAGCGTCGTGCTGGCCGTTGGATTTTCCGGATTCATGCTGATGCTGGGGCTGGCCGATGGTGCGGCCGGCGGCCATCGCGGCTATTGGAGCTACAACGGACCCGCACTGGCGGGCGGCATCACCCTGTTGCTGTGCGGGACCGTGCTGATGCCCCTCTGGGGGTTCGTGCTGTGGCAAGTGAGCAGCGAGCATCCGCGCAGGCGTGCCTGGATCGTTCGGCTGCTTGCCATTCCCCTGCTGGCACTGGTCGCGTGGTGGGTCCTGCAGACGGCGGAAGCGCGGCCGGTCGGCGTGGTGCTCGCGTGGCTACTTGCGGCCCTGGCACTCGTGCGCTTGTTGGCACGCGGGAGGTTCCAGAATGCATTCCGCCCGTGGATGTTCGGGCTGTTCTTCTTCGCCGCGCCAATGTTCAGGTACATCATTGACGTGATGGCGGTAGGCGAAATCGCGGTGGGCACCTCGCTGCTGCTGTGGGTGGTGGATGCAGCGGGCCAGGTGCCGCAGGCCTACGCGCGCAGACAGCGGTAACGCCGGCCGGTGGGCCGGCGTAGTGCCAATCGTTGCAATGCCATCACCGGATGCGTGCGCAGGGTCGGCGGTGGTGCTCTTCCGCGTCCTGCGGCCGCACCACGTGTGCATCCATGCACGTCGTCGATTGGGATGCGACCCTACCAGCGGACGCGGTCGGAGCCCTGGGCGGCGTGGTACCACCCCGGCCGGCAGGCCACACGCACCACCGGCGTGAGCGTACGCAGCAGCAGGCAGCCGGGCGCGATCTGCACGCTCAGGCGTGTACCTGCTTCGATGCCCGCCGTGGTCATCCACATGCCGCGCAGGTGCAGCGACGGTATCAATAGTTCGTCAGGTGGCGGCGCACGGTCGTGCTCGCGCAGTGCGCCGGTCAACACGGTGCGGGGCGTGCGCCAGTGGTAGATGACACGCGACTGGGTGTCAGCGGATGGATCGCTTTCATGGTCGTGCATGGTAGGCCTCTCCTGGATGTCTCCCTCGCCGGAATGGCGAGGGAGTCGGGAGGCTAAAAGCCGTTGCAAGAAACGGTGCGACGTATTTCCACGAGGGTGTTGTATTTCGCCACCCTCCCGACGCATTACATCAAGCTTGCAGTGTTGCTGAGCTTTTAGACTCAGGGCCTACCATGCGTACGCGGAGACCATAGCGGAAATTGGTTGTATCTGTTGAGGCGCGCAGCTTGGATGGCATCGCCTACCACCTTGTCGGGAATGAACTGCATGTACCTGCAAGTCATTGCGCACCAAGCAGATCGCGGAATGTGATGCGCTGCGCAGCGCGCTCCGTAGCGACACCAGAAAACGATCTGCTGCATATTTTTCGATGCCGTTTTCGGCATGCACCGCGCGGATGCCTGTGCACGGTCGTAGCCTACCGCGGAACGTGCACCCGCCCTGCGCCGGCGCGCGACATCATTTTTCCTTGCGCCAGTTGAGCGAACCGCGGTTTTCCACCGTGCTCGATTCCACTTCGATATCGAAGCCGCGGCGCAGCAGGTACTTCAACGTCAGCACCGACCCGCTGCCCACCAGCGAGACGCCGTAGCCGACGTACAGCTTGGGCGAGATGAACTTGCCCACGCCGATCACCGAACCGCCCAGCGCGCGCGACTGGCTCACGCCGGCGTCGTCCAGGCCGAGCTTGGCGCCCAGCTGCGAGGCGAGCAGGCCGCTGCCGGCCGACAGCGCCGCCGAGGCGGCGTTGACCTGCTGGGTCTGGTCGCTGCTGGCGCCGGTGAGGCTGCGGCCCAGCACCAGAAACGCGAGTGCTTCGGACTGCGACATCGTCGGGTCGGACCACACGTCCACGCGCGGCGACTGTGCGCGCCCGGTCACGTCGATACCGGCGGTGACATCGCCCACGCGGCGTTCGGCGCGGATGTTGATGCGCGGGTCGGAAACGGCGTTGTAGTTCCAGTTGAGGTTGCCGCGGGTAATGGTCAGGTCCTGGCCATAGGCCTTGTAGCGCCCGCTGACTTCCAGCGCCCCATTGGCGGTCATCTCGCGGCCCGGCCGCGACCACACCTGCATCTTGCCGCCGAGCCCGCCCTTCAGGCCGAAGCCGGCCATGCGCACGTTGTCGCCCAGGCTCACGGTCAGGTCCATGTCCAGTGGCAGGCTCGGGCCCTCTTCCGGGTCGGCCGGGTCCAGCACCACCACGTCTTCGGACACGGACGTACCGCGATCGAGCCGCTCCAGGTCCAGGTCGGCCTCGGGCACGTGCACGGTGCCGCGCAGCTGCATGGCCGCCTTGGCCAGGGTGAAGTCGAGGGTGGGGTTGGCGACGATGCGCAGTTCCGGCGTATTGGCCAGCAGCACGTTTTCGCCGTGGATATGCAGCTGCAACGGCTGCGCTTCGCCGAACCACGACAGCCCGCCATCGACGAACAGCGTGCCCTTGCCCGAGTTGGCCTGCGCCTTGATCACCGCCGAGCCGTCCGGCTGCGCGGTGAAGGTGCCACTGCCCTGGTCGAAGGTCAGCCCGAGCGCCGGGAACTCACCCTTGAACTTGCTCAGCTTGGCGTCGCCACCGAGCGACGGCGTGCCGCGCGTGCCGCGCAGGCTGACGTGGCCCTCGATCAGGCCGGTGGGGCGAACGATGTCGGGCGAGAACAGCTCCAGCCAGTACAGGCGCGACATGTTGAGGTACAGCTCGCCGTTGAGCGGGGCATTGGCGTCCCAACCGGTCTGCACCTTGGCGTCGACGAAGCCGTCGCCCTGGAAGCCCACACCCAGCTTGGCGTTGATCTGTGCCGGGGTCATCTCCAGCGTGGCCGAGAACTGGTCATAGCGCACCAGCTCGCCGCGCGCGTTGTCACCCAGGCGGATGCCGCCTTCCAGCGAGGCGATCTTGGCGCTGCCTTCCCACGCATTGCCACGCGGGCGGATGCGTCCGTCCAGCGTGATCTCGCCGCGCAGGTGCAGGCGGCGCCCGGACTGCGGCGGCAACCACGGCTGCACCAGCGCCAGCGGCAGCGCGTCACCGCGTACCACCAGCCCATCACGCGGCCAGTTGGCGCTGGCGCACAGCGCGCCGCCGGTGGCCGCACCCAGGCAGGTGTCGCTGAGGGTGAAGTTGCTGCCCTGGATGCCGAACGTGGCTGGCGCACGCAGCGCCCACGCATCGCCCTTGACCGGCGCGATCCGCAGCGCGGCAAGATCGCCACGCCATGCGTTGCCCTGCTGGCGCACGCCACCCTGCAGCGCCACGGCACCCAGTTCGTTCTTCGCCTGCGCGTCCAGGCGCAGGTTGGACAGGCTGCCGCGCGCATCCACGTTGAGCGTGTCCAGCAGCATGCCGACCTGCACGCTGGTGCCCTGCAGTGCCAGCGTGCCGGCATCACCCTGCCACGGCAGGCGACCCTTGAGGCTGATCGATTGGGCGCTCCAGTCCTGGTAGCGCAGCCCGCTGCCGACCAGGTCGGCGGTGATGTCCGGCGCGGTGCGCGGTCCGCGCACCTGCACCTGGCCACGCAGCGTGCCGGTGCTGCCGGGCATCAGGTCGTCCAGCTGCACCGGTTCCAGCTGCGCCTGCACATCCAGGCGGTCGCCGACGCTGCCACTCGCGGTCAGGCGGCTGTTGCCCACCGCCAGCCGCACGTTGCCTTCGCCCTGCTGCCCGCGCAGCGCGAAGCGACCCTGCGCGTCCACGCGGCGGTTGCGCAGCATGCCGTTGATGCCAGGCACGTCCACGGTGGCCTCGTACGACGCGGCCGTGCCGGCGGGACTGCCTGCCGGGGTCGGCAGCTGCCGGCCTTTGGAGGCCAGCGCGCCGGACAGCCGGCCATCCCAGCCGGGCACGAAGTAGCCCGGGTCGAAGGCCGCCAGCTTGGCGGCCACGTCCCAGTCCAGCTGCGGGGCCCAGGCGACCTGGCCGGTGACATCCAGCGCGCCGCCCGGGGTCTTGGCCTGCAGCTGCTTGATCTGCGCGGCGGTGTCGCTGCCGCGCACATCGAATTGCAGGTCGGCCGACTGCTGCTCGCGCTCGACCGAGGCCTTGCCCACCGCAGCCCACGCCTTGAGCGTGCCGGCCAGGCCCATGCGCGCTTCCTTCAGCGTCACCGGCACCGGCTTCGCCGCGCCCGGGGTGGTGGGGTCGGCGGCGGGCACGAACGTCAGGTCATTGGCCACGATCGAGAAGCGCAGGCTGGCGTTCTCGCGGTCGCGGAAATCGGCGGTGCCCTGCAGGCGTGCCTGGCCGCCGAAGCCCTTCACCACCAGCGGCGAAACAGTCAGCACCTGGTCCGCCAGCCCTACCCTGGACGGCGCCAGTTCCACCGCCAGGTCGCCCTGCTGGATGCGGCCCTGCAGGTTGGCCTGGCCGCCCTTGCCGTCGGCCTTGAAATCCAGCGACAGCGGCGTGCTGGTGCTGGCGTCCATCCCCGGCACCAGCAGTGCCAGATCCAGTTCGGTGCTGCGCGCACTGGCTTTCCAGACCGGTTCGTCGCGGCCTTCGAACACCAGGCTGGCCTGCAACGGTGCAGGCGCATGCCCGGCCACCGCGATCTCCATGCGGTCCAGGTCGCCGCGGGCCACCAGGCCCAGCCGTGCCGGCGTACGGCCGCGTGGCGCCGGCAGCACCGCACCAATGGTGATGTCGGTGGCGTAATCGTTGCGCGGTACGTAGCGCCCGTCCACGCGGAAGTCGCCCCGGTCGCTGTCCACCTTGAGCTGTTGCGCGCGGAATTCGCCAGTGGCGATCTCCAGTCCTCCGCGCAGCCGGGTGATGTCGATCAGTGGTTCCTGCGCCTGCGTGATGCGGAACCCGTCGATGATGATCGTGTCGGCCTGGATCGCGAGCGGCATTTCAATCTGCGGCAGCGATTCCGGCCACGACGGCATCTCGAACGGTTCATCGCTCTTGGCCAGGTTCAGCGTGGCGTTCTTGATCTGCAGCGCATCGAGCTGCAGCTTGCGGCCGAGCAGCGGCCGGATGTCCGGGTCCAGGTAGGCACGCTCGGCGGTGAAATGAATATCGTCGTAGCGGAAGTCCAGGTCATGCAGCACCAGCGGCCCGGCGACCGGGCCGTCCACCTTGCTCCAGGTCAGCGTAGCGCCCACCGGCAGCCGCGCCACCACCTGCGCCAGCAGCACGTCACGCCCCGCCACCGTCTGCAGCAGCCAGTACACCAGCAGCAGCGCCAGCAGCACCAGCCCCAGCACGGTGAAGCCCGACCACGCCCAGAACCGGCGCTTGCGGTAGAAGCGGACGCGCGGACGCGGCGTGGGGGTGGACGACGGTGTTGGCGTGCTCACAGATCCGCTCCCACGCTCAGATACAGCTGGAACTGCGAATCCGGATTGTTCAGGCCGTGGGCAACATCGACGCGGACCGGCCCCACCGGCGATTTCCAGCGCACGCCGAAGCCCACGCCAGTGTGCAGGTCGATGGTGTTGTCGAAGGCGCTGCCGGTGTCGACGAACACCGCCCCGCCCCATGGGCCGCCCTTGAAGTAATGCTCGTACTCGGCCGAGGCGGTCACCACGTTCTTGGCACCCAGCGCGAACTTGTCCGGCGGCGCCGTACGCGGGCCGACCTCACGGAACGCGTAGCCACGGATGCTGCGGTCGCCACCGGCGAAGAAGCGCAGGCTGGGCGGCATCGCCACCAGGTCGCTGGTCCAGGTGGTGCCACCCTCGCCGCGCAGGATCAGGCGGTCAGCGTCGCCCACCGGAATGAACCAGCGCAGCATCACGTTGGCCTGCACGAAGCTCGTGTCCGAGCCCGCGCCTTCGATGCCGCCGCGCAGGGTCGCGCTGCCACTGATGCCACGACGTGGCGCCAGCCGGTCGTCCACATTCACGTAGTCGGCCACCAGCTGCGGGTACACCAGGGTGGAGGTGTTGTAGATCGCGTTGGTGAACTCGGTGCCCGAGGCGTAACGCCAGCGCTCGCGCAGTGCGTTGATCGAGGCGATCGCGGTCCAGTTCTCGTTGATCTCGCCACTGCGGCTGCCGGACAACTTGAAATTGCGCAGGTCGATGTAGTCGGTCTGTTCGTCGTACGCACTGGCGGTCAGTGCGTACCAGCCATCCAGCCACTTGAACGCGGGCACCCGGTAGGTGGTGACCAGGCTCTTGCGCTTCTGTGCGTAGTCCAGCTGGGTGTTCATCTTGTGGCCGCGGCTGTTGACGAAGCGGCGCTCCAGGCCGCCACGCACACCGGCGCCGCTCTCGCTGCCGTAGCTCACACCGGCGGTGTACACCGTGCGCTTGGCGCGGGTCAGGTTGACGTCCACCGGCACGTTGCCGTTCGCATCGGCCTGGTCGGGCAACGGCTGGATGTCGATCACGCTGAAGTAGTCCAGCTTGGTCAACGACTCGCGCAGGCGGTCCAGCTTGCCTTCGTGGAAGTAGCTGCCCTTTTCCCAGTACACCAGCGGATCAAACAGCTTGGGGTCGAAGTAGTCTTCGTGGAAGCGGATGTCGCCCATGTTGTAGCGGCGGCCGCTGTCCCAGCTGAGGTCGATGTCCGCCGCATTCTCGGCGCGGGTGATCTCCACCCTGCGCTGGGTGAAATCGGCGTCGAAGTACCCGCGCTCGGCCAGGCGCCGGGTGATGGTGACCCGGCTGGCGTCATACAGCGTGTGCTCGAAGCGCTGGCCCTTGCGCGGGCGGAAATTCTCCAGGTCTTCCTGCAGGTACTGGTCCAGCTGTGCCGGGCCGGTGATGTCGATGTTCTCCCGGCGCACCAGGGTCGGCGGCCCCCTCTCAACATGGATCACCACGCGCAGGTTCTCGCCCTCACGCGGGCTCTCGACCGTGATCACCGGGTTGTAGAAGCCGAACGGCTCAAGGGCCTGGCGGGTCTGGCGTTCGGCCTGGGAAAGCAGATACTCCAGCCGCGATTCGCCCTGCGCTTTGCCGATGGTGTCGTACAGCGACAGCGAGACCTCGATGTTCTCGATCATCTCGGCATCGTCGCCCTTGTCCAGGCCGGTGATGTCCACTTTCTCGACGGTCCCGCGCGCATGCGCCGCCGGAACGGCGGCGAGCAGGAGGAAAATCAGCGGCAGGGCGTATTTCAGAGGCGGCATGGGCACAGGATAGCGGGATACGGCGGGCCGGCAAAACGACATGGGCATCCCGTGCTGGACCAAGCCCATTGTCGTCAGTTGACGGGTAGGCCGCTGTGAAGGCCGCATGATCCGCGTCGGCGGCCGCCTCACGCCCGGCGCGTCACCAATGCCGCTGTGGCTCCAGCCTCGTCCTGAGTTCCTCCCACGTCATGGGCGGCGACACGAAGATGTCATACGGACCGCAGGTCGCGATCCCCGATTCGATACTCACACTGAAGAACTCGGCACCCTTGGACACGTAGTAGCAGTCGCGGACGCCCTCGCGGTACAGGAATCCGAACACGCAGGCATCGGCATGCAGTTCAAGGTTCACCTCGCCCAGCGCCACGTCTTCGGCGGATCGGGCGTTGGGCACCTTCATGCAGACAACGCCGTGGCCCTCACCGTCCCCGAGATACCCGTATGTCAGATAGTCAGCGAGCTTATACGAGAGGGTGCTGCGGAATGCGGCGTGCTCGTCTGGATCCGCCGCGCAGAACTCCAGTGGCCCACCCTCAAGTCGCGCCAGTTCATTCAGGGGAGGACCGGCACCCCCCGGTCTGCCTGCGCAGACCGGGGAAATGCTCACGCTGTTCGAGGTAATTCCTTCAATGGGCATGTCAGTCTCAAACGGGCAGCTGCGGTTCCCACAGCTTGGGAACGGGCTGCTTGGGAGGGTGCTTCACCAGGAACTCGTCGACCCAGGTCTTCTTGCCTTTGGCGTCGGCGAACAGTGTGGTCCACTCGGTGTCGGCCAGTTTTCTCATTTCTGCCTCGGTCTTTCCAGCCTTTTCCCAACTTTCCCTGTTCTTGTTGAAGATGACATCCACCTTTCTGGCCCGCCACCAAGCGGTTCTCTCGGGGTTGTTTTCAAAGCGGTAGAAGACCTTGACCTGCATACCGGGCATGCGGGCGATCATCTCATTGAGCCGTCGATCGCAGCTTCGCGTGCACGGGTTCATTTCCGACACGATGTTGAGGGTGCCACCGAGCCCGTCGATCGTCACGCCAGTGGGACGCCACAGGACAGCGTTCAACGCGGGCACCGCCTGGCCCACCGCGCGGTAGAAGGCATCGAGAATCTTGCCTTCGCTGCACGAGCGGATCTGGTACATGCGGTAAGGGACGCCCGCCTTCCATGTCCTGACATTGGCCGGCAGCAGCCCGGAATCGCCGAACAGCTTTCGCAGCTCGGACGAATAGTCGGCATTGCTCAGCAGAAGGATCTGATCGTCGGTGAGGAGATGGATCGGGGTTTTGACCCGCTTGGTTCCCTTGGGGCCGGGTACTGTGACAACCAGATCCGCTTCCTTCAGGATGATCAACTTTGACGCTTGGCCTTCTTCAAAGTACCGGCCCGTGACGGGCCCAAGATCGCTGCCCCCTGCGTAATATTCATGGTATTGAGCAGACACCTGTGGAACATTGAAGGCCTCCGTGTCAGGCACCAGTACGTATCGGGTGGGCGCGCCGGGCAGTACCCCGTCTGTTCCCAGCAGCGGCCGTCCATTGCCACTGAGCGCCGTAGCCTTCAGCGGGAACGTAGACG
Source organism: Stenotrophomonas sp. KH_036_B (assembly GCF_057839485.1). NCBI lineage: Bacteria > Pseudomonadati > Pseudomonadota > Gammaproteobacteria > Lysobacterales > Lysobacteraceae > Stenotrophomonas > Stenotrophomonas sp. KH_036_B. The sequence goes on from NZ_CM174491.1 coordinate 4,367,765, forward strand.
GCAGTTCCAGCCGCTGCCCGTCGTAGGTGATATCCGACACCGTATAGCCTGCCACGTTGCCGATGTCGAAGCTGTCCAAGTCACCAAACGACCGCTTTTCCAGTTCCTTCAGGCGTGCGGCGGCGGTGTCGTCCATTTCCTCCACCGTCTCGTCCATCCTGATCCCCTTGCGCTGGTCAGCCTTCAGCTTTCTCAGGTCCGCCGCCTGCTTGTTCAGGGCGTCAAACTCCACCTTTTCAGCCGAGTAGTAGAGGTCTTTCCTCTTGAGCGAGGCGTGGGTCGTGTCCATCAACTGGGTCACCGCATCACGCACCGCCCTTTCCTGGGGGGAGATCGAGATGGACGGAAGGAAAGGATCAGCCGGTACCGGCCCGCAGTCGTCCGCGCGCTTGGCCCGCCCACCCGGCGCCCTCGGCAAACTGCATACGGCCACGATCGGCGAGTTCTTCATGTCGTCCAGCACCGCGCGGCGCAGGTCGGTCGGCTCCGCAAGCCCCCCGGACCTGCCCAGCATCGATGTCCGCTCGGCAGGCGTCAGCTGCTCGAATATGCCCTCCTGCCAGGTCGCGTACACCTTGCCACTGGCGTCGGTGGGAAGCTGGCCAGCGCTGCCGGCAAAGAACAGCTTGACCGCCGGCACGTCCGGGTTGGACGCGGTCAGCAGCAGTTCGATGCGGTCACCCTCGATGCTGATGGCCCTTACATCCCGGCCCGGCAGGACCGTCTTCAGGTGGATGCCGAGCTCGTTGACCTGCGCGAGGGTGTGCACGTTGCCCTGGATGATGGCCTCACGCTGCTGGCTCTGCGCCCGGTTGGCCAGCACATTGGACACTGCCGTGTGGATTTCCGGCGGAAACTCCCAGGATTCCAACTGGTACTTCTGCTGCAGCGTGGCGCTGTTCACCAGTTCCTCGGCCTCGGCCTTGGTAAGGTCGCGGTAGTGCTTGACCAGATTGTCGGCTGCGGTGGGCAGGTGGTGCTGCAGGGTGAGCCAGCGCTGCCAGCTTTGCAGGCTCTGCGTCGGGTTGGCGCCAATCGTGCGCGCCAGCTCCGCACGCACGGCCTTGGCAAGCGTGGCGTCGTCTGCTTCCGGCGGCAGCCCGAGGCGGCGCAGCAGTGCGTCCTGGTCCGCGGAGGCAATCATCTTCTCCAGGGTAGGCAGGTCCCTCGGGTTCTTTACCTTTACATGCAGCCCTGGGTTGCCGTTGCCGAAGCGCGCCAGCTGGGTCCACTCGCGCCCGACGATCGTATAGGTCACAACGCCCTTGCCGTTGCCCAGCTTTTCACTGTCGGCCCAGGCCCGCATGATCACTACTTCGTCGCCAGGGAGCCCCAGCGAACCAGGGTTCTCGACGATCTCCGCGATCCGCAGCTCCATCAGGTATTTGTCGACGGCCGCCTGCACCTGGGCGTTCGGCTGCCTCAGCGTGAGATGACCAAACATGGCTTCCAGCTCGCTCTGCCGCGCAGGCGGCAGCAGCTCGGCCTTCTCCAGGGCATTCTTGGCCCAGTCCGGCGAGCCCGGCCGGTTGTGCGGCGTGGTGGCACCGCGAACGGTGGGCGGCTCGTCATTGCGCTGCCAGCGGCCGTTGCGGAATTCCACCGGCGCACCCACGGCGGCGCTGTCGTCCGGATCGCGCAGGCGCAGCGTGCCATCGGCGTCGGTGGAGACCTCCACGAAGCTGTTTTCCTGCTTGATGTAGTGCCTGTTGCCCTGCTGGTACAGCTGGGCACCGCCCTGCTGCCGGCCGCCCAGCATGGGCAGGTCGGCAAGTTCCGTACGCGGGCGCGCGAACGCGTCGTTGACAGCCGCCTCCGGGGTAAATGCCCGCCGCTGCAGCTTCCACTGCACCACCGCGGTGGCCGCCTCCCTCACACTCTTGAACGCGCCGCGGTTCAACTGGAACAGCAGCTTGGGGATGCGTGCGATTTCCGCGATATCGATCAGGTCCACCACGATCCCGGCAATCATCGCAGCGGCGCCATCGCGGTCACCCTGCCTCAGCAGGCGCGCGGCCTCGCCTACCTCCGCCGCTACCAGGGCGAGGCTGCCGGCCGCGCATGCAGCTGCCCCCAGACCGCCCGTGGCGAGCGTGCAGACCAGGCCGACCCCGATCGCACCGACCAGTTTAAGCGCCTCGACCATACGCTCCAGCTTGCTGACGGTGATCTCGTCCACATCGGCAATGCGGCCCTCGATCAGCACGCGTGCCGCGTCGCCCGGCCCTTGGGTCCGTGCAAAGCCCACGGAAAATCCGCCGGGCGTGCTGCTGTGGGTGAACGCTCCGGCGGTCTTTTCGTGGAACTCGTACAACGTACGGGCGCGGATGTACGCTTCTGCTTCCGATCGCTTCAACCAGTCCAGGAACGCGTCGTGGCGCAGGACCAGGTCGCCGGTACTGGTATCGGGCAGAAACACAAAAGCAGCACCGTCTGCCTCGATGGCCCAGAGGCCTGTAATCGGCTCGTCCTTGATGGTCACCGTCTGCAGGCTCGATGGGCGGTCGTCGATACGCGCGAACGCAACGCGCAGCGCCCGGAGTTCGTCTTCGCTGATCACACCATGGCGCCCCGCCTCTTCGATCATCCAGTCAAGGCGGAGGCGGATCTGGCTGGCCAGGGCATCAATAAAATCCCGACCCGGGCGGGTGTTGGGCAGCGCGTCCAGATAGCGCTTGTAGTCCTCCGCCAGGCGGTTGGAGTCGGCGAAGTCCTCCAGCACGGAGAACACGGCGCGCAGCGCGGTGTCCTCCTGCAGGATGTCCGTGGTGACCTGGTCAACGCGGCCATCGGGATGCCGGGCTTCGATGCGGATCCCGTCCAGTTCGTCGTCGCTTGGCCACGGCTTCTGCTCCATGCGCAGGTTCGGCCCGCCTTCCACGTCCAGGATGCCATCCCGTGCCTGCTCGGGCATCCAGGGGCGGCTCAGCTGGGTGGCCTGGAACCCATTGCTCGCCCAGTCGGTCAGCGACATTTCATTGCCCCCGATGTCCATGTACACATTGCTGGCGTTGAAGCCCTGTGGGAGCTTGATGGCGTAGGTTGCCAGCGTGTTCACGATCTCTTTGCTGGCGGCCGGCTCCGAATGCTTCGACAGCGAGGACAGCACGGTGTCGTGCAGGTGGTTGTAACGGGCCTGCGCGTTGACGTTGGCAATGCCGAGCGGACTCCAGCGCCACAGGTTGTTGTCCTGGTGCTCCTGCTGCGCGTCCACCATGTGTACGAGCAGGCGGTCCACCCAGTGTTCCAGCGCGCGCGCGTTGTCGGTCGGGGTGTTGAAGTCCAGCACGAAACTATCGTTCGGGTTGAAGCCTACCGGCGAAGCGTGGCCTGCCTGGAAGTAGGTAAACCGGGCGGGCCATTCCTGCACGCGCTCGCGCAGCTCCTGGCGCAGCTCGCGCGGTGCGGCGTTGACGATGTCCTGGGCCAGGGTGTGGTCAACGTCACTGCCGGCGACGAACATGTCGCGCTTTGCGTTGGTGGCAGTCATGAACTCGCGGAAGCGCGTTTCATCGTGGAATACATGGAACGTTGCATGGTCCGCGCGGTACAGCACCACCTGTCCGTTGAGCGCTTCGTCGTCGCTGGTGCTGCGCAGGACCAGGTAGTTGGGGACCTCGATCTTCACTTCTTTGCCATTGGTCAGCCGGTCGGCGTAGCGCAGCGACGACCACTCCACGTCGCGTGCACCATTCAGGAACCCCAGCACGATCTCGGCACCGCGCAGCTGGCTGGATCCGCTCCCCAGCGTGCCCTCCGCCTTGGCTCTGAGGGCGTCGATGCGCAGCTGGAGCAGCAGCGCCTTCTCCACCGTGGGCCGGAGCGACTCCACGTTCGAGGCAATGGTGGCGCCCAGCGAGCGACATGCGTTGCCGGTCACGAAGTTCTCCAGCACCGCAGCCTCTGACCGGTCCACCGCGACCCCGTCACGCAGGAACGTCCGCGCATACGGGGTCGTGTCGGCGCGCGCCACGCAATATTCCAGCAGCGGCACGCGATCATCCACCAGCGTTCCGTGGACGAACGTGCCGTCCTTCTGCTGCCGCACCTGCACCTCGATGGTATTCCAGGGTCCACGCCAGCCGGCCGACTGTAGTGCCGTGTCCATCGCTGAGGGGGCGATGGTGTCCAGCGGTGCCAGCTCATCCCCCAGTTGACGCAGCTCATGCATGTCGAAGGCGAGCGCTTCCATCTCCGAGCCATGCAGCGCAGCGATCCACTCCCAGCCAGGTTGCGTCGCAACGTCCTTCATCACCTCCCTGGTCCACAGCCGGTATGCGAGGGTTTCTTCAAGCAGGGTGGCGTCATCGAGGACCCCGTCCAGCTGCTCCTGTGTCAGCCCCAGCGTTGCGGGGTCTCGCGCTGCGGGTGGAGTGTTGGCGCCGCTGCCGGCGACGTCGCGCCGCTGGCGACCCGGTTGGTCCTCCTCCAGCGGGCCAAGAAGGAGCGCAAGACCGGTGGCCCACCTGCCCTCGGTGTCCGCGTACATCTCGCCGGCGAGCCGTTCAACCTGCGCCCGAGCGTCGCCATCGGAGTGGGGCGGGGTGCGGAAAAGGTAGCTGACCCCTGCCGCCGCAGCGCTCAGCACGCTGCCGACGGCAACCACCGTTGCGGCAACCGGATTGCGTTTCACTCTCGCTGACACCGCACTGAACATCCCAGTGGTGGCACTGAGCACAGCGTCAGCGGTCACGTCCGTGCCATCCGGCTCCACGTTTGCCTCCACGTCCCGCAGCAACGAGCTGCCCATGTCCCGCATCTCGGTTCCCGCCTGCTCCTCCAGTGCTGTACCGGACGCGCGCGCGGCGCTGAACAGGGCGGTGAAGGCTCCGACCAGCCAGGACAGCCCACTGCCTTGCCGCCGCGTGCCTGCCGAGGTGGTATCGGTGTCGGGCGGGAGTACCACCTCGGCCGGGGGAAGGACGGCGATTGGGCCGCCTGCGCTCGGTTTTCCCGGCGTCATCCACTCCTCTTGTGGGACGTCGCACCAGCTCGGGACAATGACGCCCGTCCTGACGCCGTCCCTGGCCGCCCTGTTCTCGGCTGCGACGGCATTGAGTCCTTTCTGGTGGTCAATCCGCGCCTCTTTCTGCTCTGGGGTGAGCTTCACACGGCGGGACGTCAGTTCTGCCTCTCCGCTTTCGACCACGGGGGCAAACAGCGCACCGCCCGTGCTGTTGAGACCCGACAACGTGCGCCAGTGGTCGGGCAATGCGGCCACGAATCTCCCCAGGCCGGTAAGTGCGCGCTGGGGGCGTGGCAACCGGGATTGCACGCCCCACAGCAGCGCCGCTACGGGCAATGCCATCCAGATCTGCGTGATATTCAGCGGCAACGACTGCGACTGGTCTTTCTCCTCGATCCAGTGGTGCATCGTCTCCAGCGCGCCGAGGACCTCGGCGGGGAGGGACTGGATAAGCTGCTCAAGCACCTCCCAGCTCCTTACTGCGGGGAGCAGCGGCGTCAATGACGCGAGCGACCAAGCAACGCTGCTCCAGTTGCGCTCGTAGAGCGAGAAGCCGATCTGTTTGCCCGTCAGGAGCGCCGCGGGCCAATGCCCGAGCGTGGACAGCAAGGCCATTATCGTGCGGTTGAGCACCGCACTGGTGGCGTTGGAGAGGAATGCAGTGAGGACATCTGGATCCGCCGAGCGATGCTCCATCAGCGCGCGGTAGTAGCGGGTGATCGCTGCGCGGGAGTCCGGATCGGACGCCGGCCCTGAGGCCGCATCGAGGTCGCGCTGCATCAACGCTGCAACCTGGGCCGCCCGGTCAAATCCACAGGCAAGGATGGCTTTCATGACCGCCTGCTCTTCAAGATCCAGTGGTATCGGAGGGAATCCCGCCATGGACCCATGCGCTTTGCGCACGCCGACCTGCATGCACAGTGAGGCATTGACCATTCCCTCCGGCCCATGGAAGGGTCTCCCCCGGTGGGCGGCAGCTGCGCCAGCGTCCGGCGGGACATCAACCGCTCCACCTTCGTTCCGCTTGCTGTGGGAGGAGGAAACGAGCTGGGCAGCAGATGATGGCGTCGGCATTTCGATTGGCTTTCCGGAAAGGGAGGGTGAGCGAGCGCAGCTGCGTCGCTGTCGGGATGCGTCCCGATCATCGTGTTCTCCCAGTCGCGACCGATTTCAGAAATTGATCGTTTTTTTCTTTTGCTGCTACTCGCTCAATCAATATTCAGAGTCGTTGCACTGCATTTCGCTTGCACGTGTCGAATGCGCAACAAAAAAGCGCCCGGACATGCCGGGCGCTTCAAGGACTTCAGCAACGATTGCGTGCGTTCGCGTCAGCTCGACAGATGCTCGATCGCCGCCACGCTACCCAGTCGGTCACCCAGGCGCTTGAGCAGCGCCAGGCGGTTGCCCCGCAGCGCCGGATCGTCGGCATTGACCATGACTGCGTCGAAGAACGCATCCACCTGCGCCCGCAGGCGGGCAAGGCGGGCCAGCACGCTGACGTAATCCTTCTGATGCAGGCTGGCATTGCTGTCGTCGATGGCAGCTTCCACGGCTTCGGCCAGTTCGCTCTCGGCCGGCTCGACCAGCAGTGCCGGATCGACCATGCCCGGAATCTCGCCCTCGGCCTTGCGCAGGATGTTGCGGATGCGCTTGTTCGCCGCGGCCAGTGCCTCGGCCTCGGGCAGGGCGGCGAAGATGCCGATGGCCTCGATGCGGCGGTCGACGTCGTACAGCGACGCCGGCTTCAGCTCGGCTACCGCGTTGAAGTGGGTGGCCGGCACGCCCTTGTCGGCGTAGTAGCCGCGCAGGCGGTCGATGATGAAGTCATACAGCTCCTGCGGCAGCGCCTCGGTCTTGCGCTCGGCACTGGGCTGCACGGCGGCCGGCAGCCCGGCCAGCGCCGCACCCAGCAGCGCGCGCAGGTCCAGGTCGAAGCCCGACTCGATGATGGTGCGGGCCAGGCCCAGCGCGTTGCGGCGCAGCGCGAACGGGTCCTTGTTGCCGGTCGGCTTGAGGCCGGCGGCGAAACCGCCCGCCAGCGTGTCCACGCGCTCGGCGATGGCCAGCACCTTGCCCAGCGCGGACAGCGCGATGTCATCGCCACCGAAGCGCGGCTGGTAGGCCTCGTCGATGGCCAGCGCCACCTCCGGCGATTCGCCACCGGTCACGGCATAGTGGCGACCCGCGATGCCCTGCAGTTCGGGGAATTCGTTGACCATGCGCGACTGCAGGTCATTCTTGGCCAGCACCGCCGCGCGCTTGGCCAGCACCGGGTCGGCACCCACCTGCGGGGCGATCGCCTCGGCCAGCGCGACCACGCGCGCGACCTTGTCGGCCACGCTGCCGAGCTTGGCCTGGTAGGTAACGGTCTTCAGCCCGTCCCCCATCGACTCCAGACCCTGCTTGAGATCTTCATCGAAGAAGAACTTGGCGTCGGAGAAGCGCGGGCGGATCACCCGCTCGTAGCCCTTGGCCACTTCGGCCACATCCTTCGACTCGATGTTCGCGATGCCGATGAACTTCTCGGTCAGCTTGCCGTTGGTGTCCAGCACCGGGAAGAACTTCTGGTTGATCTCCATGGTCTCGATCAACGCTTCCTGCGGTACCGCCAGGAACTCGCGTTCGAAACTGCACAGCACCGGCGCCGGCCATTCGACCAGGTTGACCACCTGTTCCAGGTTGTCGTCGGTGATGCGCGCCTGGCCACCGGCCTTGGCGGCTTCGGCATTCACCGCCTCCACGATGCGCGTGCGGCGCGCGTCGGCGTCCACCAGCACGTAGGCGGCCTGCAGCGAGCTCACGTAGTCGTCCGGCGAGGACAGCCACACGGTCTTGTCGTGCATGAAGCGATGGCCGCGGCTCATCCGGTCGGAGGTCAGGCCCAGCAGCTCGGCTTCGATCACATCCTTGCCGTGCAGCAGCACCAGCCAGTGCACCGGGCGGGCGAACCCATAGGCGTGGCTGCCCCAGCGCATCGGCTTGGGAATCGGCATGGCGGCGATGGCCTCGGCCAGGATCTCCGGCAGCAGCGCGGCGGTGCGCGCGCCCGGGGTCACCGAACGGTGTACGAAGCGCTCGCCCTTGGCATCGCGGGTGCGCTCCAGCGCGGTCCAGTCGATCCCGGCCTTGGCCGCGAAACCCTGCAGTGCCTTGGTCGGCTGGCCATCGGCGTCCAGCGCGATGTTCAGGTACGGGCCCAGCACTTCACCGTTCTGCTCGGGCTGCTCCACGGCCACGCCGGGCAGCAGCACCGCCAGGCGGCGCGGGGTGGACAGGGGCTTGGCATCGCCGCGGTCCACGGCCACGCCACGCTTGGCCAGGCCGTCCACGACGCCATCGAAGAACGCCTGGGCCAGGCCCGGCAGCGCCTTCACGGGCAGCTCTTCGGTACCCAGTTCGATCAGCAGCGGCAGCATCGTGCTCATGCCTGCACCTCCTTGGCGGCCACCGCTTCGATGCGCTTGGCTTCATACAGTTTTGCCACCGCCTGGGCCAGCGCGCGCACGCGCAGGATGTAGCGCTGGCGCTCGGTGACGCTGATCGCGCGGCGCGCGTCCAGCAGGTTGAACGAATGGCTGGCCTTGCACACCTGCTCGTAGGCTGGCAGTGGCAGGCCCACCTCGACCAGCTTCTGCGCTTCCTTCTCGCACGCGTCGAAGCGGTGGAACAGTTCTTCCACGTCGGCATATTCGAAGTTGTAGGTGCTCTGCTCGACTTCGTTCTGCAGGTACACATCGCCGTAGGTCACCGGCGTGCCATCCGGACCGTAGGTCCAGACCAGGTCATAGACGTTGTCGCAGTTCTGCAGGTACATGCACAGGCGCTCGAGACCATAGGTGATCTCGCCCAGCACCGGCCTGCACTCCAGGCCACCGGCCTGCTGGAAGTAGGTGAACTGGGTGACTTCCATGCCGTTGAGCCACACTTCCCAGCCCAGGCCCCAGGCGCCCAGCGTGGGCGATTCCCAGTTGTCTTCGACGAACCGCAGGTCGTGCACCAGCGGGTCGATACCCAGCGCCTTGAGCGAATCCAGGTACAGCTGCTGGATGTTGTCCGGGCTGGGCTTCATCGCCACCTGGTACTGGTAATAGCGCTGCAGGCGGTTCGGGTTCTCGCCGTAGCGGCCGTCGGTGGGACGACGCGACGGCTGCACGTACGCCGCATTCCAGCTTTCCGGGCCGATCGAGCGCAGGAAGGTGGCCGGGTGGAAGGTGCCCGCACCGACCTCCAGGTCCAGCGGCTGGATCAGCACGCAGCCCTGCTGCGCCCAATACTGGTTGAGGGTCTGGATCAGGCCCTGGAAAGTGATCGGAACGTTCTTCGTGGCGGCCATGCGGCGGAGTCTTGCCTGCTCAGGGGGTGCGCTAGTATAGCGACGGACCGCGCGCCGGCATTCCAGGCAACCGCCATCACGCCGTGCAGCTGCCGCTCCGAGGATTCTGGCGCCATGGAACACCGCTCACCGGCAACGCTCGCCCCCGCTGCTGCTCCGGGGCCCCTGCCGCCGGGCCGGCTGGTCTTCGAACAGGTCGCCGCCGCGCTGGTCGCCGACGGCCTGGTCGCGGCGACGGACCTGGAACGCATCCGGTTTTCCGGCCAGGGCGCGCGCAATGCCAGCGAAGTGCACCCGCTGGTGCTGCTGGCCAACCTGAAACTGGCCGCCACCGGCGGCGGCGAGCTGGGCCTGGAGCGGCTGACCGAGTGGCTGTCCACCCGCACCGGCACCCGCTACCTGCGCATCGATCCCACCCGCGTGGACGTGTCGGCGGTGACCGCGCTGGTCTCGCATGCCTATGCCCGCCGCCACCGTTTCCTGCCGCTGGCCGTGGACAGCGAACGCCTGCTGGTGGCCACCAGCGAGCCGCTGGCCCAGGAGTGGCTGCTCGATCTGCAGCACCTGACCCGGCGCCGGATCGAGCTGGCCATGGTCAACCCGCTGGACCTGCATCGCTACACGATGGAGTTCTACGGGGTGACCCGCTCGGTGCGCGGTGCACGCGGCGATGTCCGCAGCGAACCCAGCGGCACCCTGCCCAGCTTCGAGCAGCTGGTGGAGCTGGGCCGCGCCGGCGACGTGAATGCCGACGACCAGCACGTGGTGCATATCGTCGACTGGCTGCTGCAGTACGCGTTCGAACAGCGCGCCTCGGACATCCACCTGGAGCCGCGCCGCGACATGGGACGCATGCGCTTCCGCATCGACGGGGTGCTGCACAAGGTGTTCGAGGTCCCCCCGGCGGTGATGACCGCCGTGGTCAGCCGCATCAAGGTGCTGGGCCGCATGGACCTGGCCGAGCGCCGGCGCCCGCAGGATGGCCGCATCAAGACCCGCTCGCCGGGTGGGCGCGAGGTCGAAATGCGCCTCTCGACCATGCCCACGGCCTTCGGCGAGAAGTGCGTGATGCGCATCTTCGATCCGGACGCGGCGTTCAAGACCATCGACCAGCTCGGCTTCAGCCCCCAGGAGGCGGCCGGCTGGACGGCGCTGGTGGAGCGGCCGCACGGCATCGTGCTGGTCACCGGCCCCACCGGCTCGGGCAAGACCACCACGCTGTATTCGACGCTGAAGCGGCTGGCCACGCCGGACGTCAACGTCTGCACGGTGGAGGACCCGATCGAGATGATCGCGCCCGAGTTCAACCAGATGCAGGTGCAGACCAACATCGACCTGGACTTCGCCGCCGGCGTGCGCACGCTGCTGCGGCAGGACCCGGACATCATCATGATCGGCGAAATCCGCGACCTGGAGACGGCGCAGATGGCGGTGCAGGCCTCGCTGACCGGCCACTTGGTGCTGTCCACGCTGCATACCAACGACGCCCCCTCGGCGATCACCCGCCTGCTCGACCTGGGCGTGCCGCATTACCTGCTGGCGAGCACCCTCAACGGGGTACTGGCCCAGCGCCTGGTCCGCACCCTGTGCCCGCACTGCAAGGTGCCCACGGTGCTCAGCGGCGCCCAATGGGCGGTGCTGGCTGATGCCGATGAAGCATTACCAGAGTCGCCCACGCCATATGCACCGGCCGGATGCATCGACTGCCGGCGCACCGGCTACCTGGGCCGGGTAGGCCTGTATGAGCTGCTGCCATTGGGCTCGCGCCTGCGCAGGCTGATCCGGGCGGACATGGATCTGGCCGGTTTCAGCCAGGCTGCCCGTGCTGAAGGGGTACGAACCCTGCGCCGCGCGGGACTTGAAAAGGTGGCGGCAGGGCTGACTACAATCGAGGAAGTCCTGACCGTACTGCCTCCCCCCGATGAACCGCGCCCCCTTCCTGATTCTTGAAACCGGCCAACCGGTCGCCTCGCTGCGCCGGTACGGTCGGTTTCCGCACTGGATCCGGGTCGCCGCGGGGCTGGATGCCGACGAGACGGTGGTGGTCGATGTGGAGCACGGCGGCCAGCTGCCCGACCCGCGCGATTTCGCCGGGGTGATCATCAGCGGCTCGGCGGCCTACGTCACCGACCGCGCGGACTGGAGCGAGCGCAGCGCGCAGTGGCTGCGCGACGCGGCGCACGACGACCGCCCGGTGTTCGGCATCTGCTACGGGCATCAGCTGCTGGCGCACGCGCTGGGCGGCGAAGTGGCCTACAACCCGGCCGGCCGCGAGTCGGGCACGATCGAGCTGGCGCTGGAGCCTTCGGCGGTTGACGACCCGTTGTTCGCCGGCCTGCCGGCGCGCTTTCCGGCCCACGCCACCCACCTGCAGACGGTGCTGCGCGCGCCCGACGGCGCGGCGATCCTGGCGCGCTCGGCGCAGGACAACTGCCACGCCTTCCGCTGGGGCCGCCATGCCTGGGGCGTGCAGTTCCACCCGGAGTTCGCCACGCACCACATGCGCGGCTACGTCCGCGCCCGCGCCGACTGCATCGGCCGCCACGGCGGCTGCGCACGAACGGTGGCCCGCGACGTCAGCGCCGCCCCGCTGGCGCGCCAGTTGCTGCGCCGCTTCGTGCGCCAGGCGCGCAACAGCTGAGGGGCGCTGCCGAAGCGTCGGTTCCTTCAGGTGGTGGGCGCGGAAAACAGGGATAATCGATTCGATTCGGGGCGTGCGCGCCCCTCCTCCCCTGTTCCGGAATGGTATGAGCGACATTCGCAAGCTGCCCGCCTCGGCGGGCGCCCAATGGCTGTTGGACGCGTTTTCCCTGTATCGCCGTGCGCCGCTGCAGCTGGCGGTACTGGGCGTGATCGGCATGCTGGTCAGCTCGCTGATCCTGGTCCTGGCGCAGGCGCTGCCCAGCTGGCTCGGGGTGCTGGGACAGCTGGTGTCGGTAGCGGTCGGTCCGCTGGTGTTCGGCGGGATGCTGTGCGCGATGAGCGAGGTGGATCAGGGCCACCGGGCGTCGCCGGTGCATCTGCTGCAGCCGATCCGCGACCGGCGCGTCACCCACCTGCTGGTGCCGCTGGCGATCCAGCTGATCGCGATCATCGTGCTGGGTACGCTGCTGTACGTGATGCTGGGGGCGGAGGGTCTGACGGCGTCGGCCGATATGTTCCGCAAGATGCAGGAGCTGCAGCAGTCCGGGGCGACGCCGAGCAATGAGCAGACGCTGGCGTTGATGACGGGTGTGCCGGTGGTGCGCATCCTGGTGTGGATGCTGCTTGCGTTCGTCACGTTCGTGGCGCTGAGCATGGCGATGTTCACGCAGCCGGCGCTGGTGGTGTTCGACCACCAGAGCGGCATGCATGCGCTGCGCATGAGTCTGCAGGGCTGTATCCGGAACTTCGGTGCGATGGCGGTATTCATGCTGCTCGGGCTGATCGCGGCGATGTGCATCTACTTCCTGGTGGCGATCATGATGCAGTTGGCGCTGTTGGTCGGCGGCATGGGCGCGGCGGCATTCGTGATGCAGCTGGCCATGGCCACGGTGATCATGCCGCTGTATGTGGGCGCGGTATACGCGGCCTGGAAGCAGATGTTCGCCCACCGCGGCCGCGCCGCGCCGCCACCGGTCCCGCCGTCCAACGGCCCGGGGAATATTTTCGCGGCTTGAGGGTTGATGGGCGGGGTGGTTTTAGAGCTACGGCGACCGCAGCTGTTTCGTTGATACGGGCTGGGGCAGGGCGGCGGGTAGCCCCACTCCGGGACACGCCGTAAACCCATCCTTGGGGGCTTGGCGAAAACATCCATGTTTTCGACAGTCCCTACGGAGGCCACCCGCCGCCCTGCCCCTTAAGACATCGCGTTTGCGGATAGGGAGAGCAGCGACGCATGGCGTCGCTCTACGGGAGCACGCACCGCGCTTGCGCGCCGTCGTTCCAAAGCGTCGCAGACGCCGGTGGGATCGGTTCCCAAAGGACCGCCATGACCGGCCCAGCGCCCGGTGGCGGACGGAGTGGATCGAGACGGTAGAGCGACGCCCTGCGTCGCTGCTCCACCAATCCCTCCGCACGCGAGATGCATGAGGGGAGGCCGGCGGGTGGCCTCCGGAGGGACTGTCGAAAACATGGGTCCGGCGCATGCGCCGGACGGGTTGGGCAGGACGCCCAACCCCGGCCTTGCCGATTACGCAGGATTGCGCAATCGCGCAAGTTTTCGCCAAGCCCCCATGGGTGAAGGAGCACTGCTTGCGAGGCACTGCCTCGCGTGCGACTGAACGCACGACCGCTGGCGGTTGGGCCGGGGCCCGGAGGGCGGTTTACGGCGTGTCCCGGAGCGAGGCTGCCCGTCGGCCTCCCCAGCACGTAATAACCAAACCACCGCTTTCAGCGCGAACTACACCACGCGCGCATCACGACGCCTGCTGCTCCCCACCCTTACCCGGCACCAGCCAACGCGCCGCGTGGATACCGATCTCGTAGAGCAGGCACATCGGGATGGCGAGCATCAACTGCGACACCACATCCGGCGGGGTCAACACCGCGGCCAGCACGAAGATGCCCACGATCGCGTACCCACGGCCTTCCTTGAACTGCTGCGGAGTGATCCAGCCGAGCAGGGTCAGGATCACCATCGCCACCGGCAGTTCGAAACTGCTGCCGAAGGCGAAGAAGATCGCCAGCACGAAATCCAGATAGGCATTCGCATCCGGCGTGATCGCAATCACCTCCGGGCGGAACGTGGTCAGGAAGTGGAAGACCGCCGGCAGCACCAGGAAGTAGGCGAACGCGCAGCCCGTGTAGAACAGCACCACCGACGAGGCCAGCAGCGGCACCGCCAGGCGCTTCTCGCGCGCATACAGACCCGGTGCCACGAACGACCACAGCTGGTACAGCAGCCACGGCACCGCGATGAACAGCGCCACGAAGAAGGTCAGCTTCAGCGGTGCGAAGAACGCGCCCGCAGGATTGGTGGCGATCATCGACTGCCCGTTCGGCAGCTGCGAAATCAGCGGCTCGGCCAGCCAGGTGTAGATCTGCCGCGAGAACGGCATCAACCCCAGCAGCACCACGCCCAGCCCGATCAGGCCACGCATCAAACGCGCGCGCAGTTCGATCAGGTGTTCCACCAGGCCGCTTTCGGGCACGTCGGGTTCGCTCATCGCGGTGCCTCCGTCGGGGGCGACACCGGATCGCGTGGCGCCTGGCCATCAATGCCGGGCGGGGCCATCGCATCACGCGGCTCGCTCGTGTCCGGTTCCGGCTCGGCGGCCACCACATGCTGGGCAACACTGGCCGGAGAACCCGGCGTGGGTCCGGTCATCACCGGTTCGTCGGCGGCGCTGGAGGCCGCGCCGTCGCCCTGCACCTGCCCGCGTACCTGCTCGGCCTCGCGGCGTACCGCTTCACCGCTGGCGCGCAACTGTGCCTCTGTGTCGCGCACCGAGTCCTGCGCATCGCGGAACTGACGCTTGATCTCGTCGGCATGCAGCTCGCGCTCCAGCTCCTGCTTCACCGAGTCCCACTGGTTGCGCGCACGGCGTACCCACAGCCCCGCGAAGCGGGCCGCCTTGGGCAGCCGCTCGGGACCGAGCACAACCAAGGCCACCACCGCGATGACCAGCAGTTCACTGAAACCGATATCGAACACGCCAAGCCGCCCCGGTCAGCGCCGGTCGCGCTCGTGTTCGTTCTGCGATGTCGTCGTCGGGTCCTGCGGACGCGACTCATCGCTCAGGTGCGCGGTCGGCTTGTCTTCGTCGCGCATGCCTTTCTTGAATTCCTTGACGGCACTGCCAAGGTCCTTGGCGCCACTGGTCAGCTTCTTGGTGCCGAACACCAGCAGAACGATGACCAG
Source organism: Stenotrophomonas sp. KH_036_B (assembly GCF_057839485.1). Lineage (NCBI taxonomy): Bacteria > Pseudomonadati > Pseudomonadota > Gammaproteobacteria > Lysobacterales > Lysobacteraceae > Stenotrophomonas > Stenotrophomonas sp. KH_036_B. Next base: position 4,382,906 of record NZ_CM174491.1, read on the forward strand.
CACCACCACCCAATGCCACAAGCTCATACTGCCCATGTGCTGCTCGCAATACCTAGTAGTCAGGAGGTTGAGCATAGCGCACCGCCGGTAAGGCGGCGCGCGTGACGAAAGTCAGTTGCCGTCCAGCGATTCGGTGCGTACTTCACCTTCGCCCACCGGCTGGAAACCCTGGTGGGCCGCCGGTTGCGCCGGCACCGCCTGCAGCGGGGCAGTAATTGCACCACCGTTCGCCTGTTCAGCCACCGGTGCGGCCACGGGCGGCGGCGGGGTGGCCGCCCGCGCCACCGGGGCGCTGCCCTGGGTGCCACGCTTCTCGCGGGCCGAATAGGTGGCTTCTTCCAGGCGATCGCGGAACGCGACCACATCCATCGACGGCGGCTCGCCGACCCGGCCTTCGAACACCATGCGCGGCGTCGTGTTGCTGCCGTAGGCGTCCAGATTGGCCTCGTCATCGATCTGCAGCACCGCGCCATCCAGCGCCACGCCGGCGAACAACCCGCGCGCGCGCGACCACGACCAGATCTCGGCCTTCAGCTGGCCGTCGGTGGCGGCGGCGGCGTTGCGGCCCACCGGGCCCGCGGCCACCCCCGCGTCGGCACCGAGGGTGAACTTGCCGTTCACGAGATTGTCCAGGCTGCGGTCATTGCGGAAGACCAGCACCACGTCGGACGATTGCACGCCGGCCTGGAAGCCGATGCTGCCGCCGGTGAGCTTCATGAACACGGGGTTGGACCAGCTGCCGTCGGCATTCTTGACCGACATCAGGCCATGTCCGCGGCGTCCACCGATGACCAGACCTGCCTTGATCGTGTCAGGAATGACGACGATTGCACGCCCTTCATCCAGCAATTTGTCCGGAATGCCCTGCTCGGGGATTTCCTGGATTTCATTCAGCACGCGCACCGCGTTGCGGGCACGCTGGTCCTCCTGGGGCCCGGCCATGGCCTGGGTCGACAGCAGGCTGGCGGAGATCAGCAGTACAAGGCTCAAGCGACGCATGGAGACTCCAGGGGGATACAGACTTCTCGAAATTAGTGGGGTTCCGATGAATCCGCAATGAGTATTACTCGTTTCATTCACCATATTGATTACTGCTCCCGTCGTTTCCATCCCGACAATCGCGCAGACCTGCGAGAATGGCCACATGCTCGACGCACCCGACACCGCCGTGCTGGCGGTCAATCTAGGCACGCCCGAGACGCCAACCGCCCCGGCGGTGCGTCGTTACCTGGCTGAATTTCTCAGCGACCCGCGCGTGGTCGCGATTCCGCCACTGCTGTGGAAGCCGCTGCTGTATGGGCTGATCCTGCCCCTGCGCAGCGGTCGCTCGGCGGCGAAGTACGCCCAGGTCTGGCTTCCTGACGGCTCGCCGTTGATGGTCTACACCCGCCGCCTGGCCGAGGCCATGCAAGGCCTCATGCCCACCCTGCGGGTGCGCCACGCCATGCGCTACGGCGCACCTGCGCTGACCGCCGAGCTCGACCGGCTGGCCGCCGAGGGCATGCGCCGTATCGTGGTGTTGCCGCTGTATCCGCAGTATTCGACCACCACCACCGCCTCCATCGAAGACCAGGTCCGCGACTGGCAGCCGCTGCATCCCGGCGTCACCGTCACCCTGGTGCGCGACTATGCCGTGGACCCGGAGTGGGTGAATGCGGTGGCCGACAGCATTCGCGCGTGGTGGCAGCAGCACGGCCGCGGCGAGCGCCTGGTGTTCTCCTTCCACGGCATTCCACAGCGCTTGGCCGATGCTGGCGATCCTTATCCACAGCGGTGCCAGGCCAGTGCGCAGGCCATCGCGCAGGCGCTTGGCCTCCACGACGATGCGTGGGCGCTGACCTACCAGTCGCGCTTCGGCCGCGAGAAGTGGCTGCAGCCCTACGCCGAACCCACCCTGTGGGCGATGGCCGAGAGCGGCATCAAGCGCATCGACGTGGTCTGCCCCGGCTTCGCCACCGACTGCCTGGAGACGCTGGAAGAAGTGGCATTGGGCTTCACGGAAACCGTCGCCGCGCGTGGCGCGCAGATGCGCTACATCCCCTGCCTCAATGATGCTCCGGGTCACGCGCTGGCGTTGTCGCGGTTGAGCATCGCCGCGCTCGCATGATCCTGCAGCCGTTTTCGCTGCCGGTTGCCGGCAGCCCTGTCGCCGGGCTGCGCTCGGGTGCCGGCAACGGTCCCCGCGTGCTGGCCCTGCATGGTTGGCTGGACAACGCGGCCAGCTTTGTACCGCTGGCGGCGGCCTTGCCCGAGTGCGAGCTGGTCGCCATCGACCTGCCTGGGCACGGCCACAGCGCGCACCTGCCGCCGGGCACGCAGTACAACACCCCCGGTGCGCTGTGCCACGTGCTCGACGTGGCCGATGCGCTGGGCTGGGAGCGCTTCACCCTGCTGGGCCATTCGATGGGCGCCGGCATCGCCAGTCTCATCGCGGCGGCGGCGCCGGAACGTGTCGAACGCCTGATCGCCATCGAAGCCCTGGGTGGCCTGCGTGGCCCCGAAGATGAAACCGCGCAGCGCCTTCGCGAACACGTGCGCGCCGCGCGCGCCCTGCCGGGCAAGAGGCTGCGTGTGTTCCCCGACCTCGCCGCGCCGATCCGCGCGCGGATGATGGCCAACCAGCTCAGCGAGCCGTGCGCGCGCCTGTTGGTGGAACGGGGCGTCATGGCGGTGGAGGGCGGCTTCAGCTGGTGCAGCGATCAGCGCCTCATGCTGCCCACCGCACTGCGCATGAGCGAGGCCCAGATCGACGATCTGCTCGCCGCCATCGAATGCCCCACCCAGGTGATCTACGCATCACCGGCGCAGTCGTACTATCCCGAGCCGTTGCGCAGCGATCGCATCCGCCTGCTGCGCGACGGTCGGCTTGCGGTGTTCCCCGGCACCCATCACCTGCACATGGAACATCCGCAGCAGGTGGCCCAGGTGATTACCGCGTTCCTGGACGGCTGATCTACCGGTTCCATCCCAGTGGCAGCCCGCGCTGCGGGTCGCGCTGGACGCGTCGTGACGGGGTTGGCATGCGCATGGCGAACCTTGACCCGGATCATTTACGGGCGCGCGCTGCGCCGTCGACACTCAAGCCCGGTCGACGGCACGGTGCCGAAGGGAAACAGGTCATGTATGCACACCCGGTGGGATCTTCCTCTGCGTCCGCTGCACCGGCACCGCCGGAGGCCTTGGCGGGCAACAACCTCACGGCGAGGCCAGGCAGTGCGCCAACGAGTGTTGTCAACGCACCATCTCGCGCGTCGCGATCACACACGCTGCTGGGCGGGGGCACACTCGATATCCGTCATGCCAGCATCAGCGACCAGGCCTCCGTGTTGGCGCCCGCCGCGCCCGGATCGCCCGCGGGCGTCGCCACCGCCAGTGGCACGACATTGGAGCAGGCCTGGAGCGCGGCGCGTGACGCGTGGACAACCCACGCCTACACGATGCTGTGCGGCGAGCTCACCAGAATCGCGCCGCTGACCGACGAACGTCGAATGCGGGTTCTGAGATCGTTGGACGAGTGCCTTGCCCGGCCGCCCGATGTTTTTTGCCGCTTTGCGAATCGCGTTGAGGTCTTTGGTCTGAACATGCCCCTGCCTGATGCCATGCGTGATGCACTGGTGCATGCCATGGACACACAGATCATGGGCGAGGCAGCGACGTATCGAGGCGCAACGCTCGAGGACCTGGAGATGAGGGACCGCCTGGTTCCGGTTCTGGCGCGTCCGGCGGCCGAGGTCCTGAGCAACGACGAGCTGCGCCCGCTGTTTGACGCGCTTCATGCGCAGGCCCTGAAGGTACCGTTTGAAGCGCGCTTGTCCCACATGCAGGAGATAACCCGCGCGGCCGACCCTTCGCCGCTCCAACCCATGCCGGGGCAGGAACCACAGCCTGTCCTGGTCAGCGTGTTCAATGCCGGAACCGATGCGCCGCAGACGCCCCGCGGCCAGGACCTCGTCCTGCGCGCATTGCTTGGCCGCGACACCGCGTTGGGGCCCAATGCCTCGGCACTGCGCCGAAAAACGCACCTCGACGCACTTCTGGCCAGGCAGCAGTTGGCAGACAGTTGGTGCGCGACGCTGCTGGAATGGGAGACCCACGCCGTGGCGTCGATGTGCGAACGCGTTCAGAGCGCCGTCCCATCCATGTCGACAGTGCGGTCAAGGGAACTGCTGCTGCCAGTGGTGCATGCCTCCCTCGGCAGGGACCTCGACCATATCTGCAGCCCCCAGCGCGCCGCCACTTTCGGTCTGGACAAGCCCCTGCCGGCGCACATGCGTGAGGCGCTGAGAGACGCCGTGGCTAGACTCAACCTTGACGCCAACACTGCAGAACAGCGGACGATCGAACTCGCCCTGAACACGCTGGACGAGCAAGCCGCCGTCGTCGTCATGCAGGACCTTCGCCCGCTGTTCGAGGCTCTGCACAGGGCAGTCGCACCCCTCTGGTAGGTGGGTGCGCGCAGGTAGGTGCTGGCCGCTGGCCAGCACACAAGAAAAAACCCCGCTGCGTGAGCAGCGGGGTTTTGGGTATAAACCCTGGCGATGACCTACTCTCGCATGGCTTGAGCCACACTACCATCGGCGCAGCTGCGTTTCACTTCCGAGTTCGGGATGGGATCGGGTGGTTCCACAGCGCTAATTTCACCAGGGAGGCTTTTGGAGTGTCGCCGCAGAGCGTGTCTTTGCAGGGAGCGGGCACGGATGTGCCGGCTTTACAAAGAGACGCGCCTGAGCGCCTGCCTCTCGTTTGGTCTTGTGACGTAGCGTGCACTTGGTATCTATCGACATGTCATGTCGGCCAAGGCAACTTGAGGTTATATGGTCAAGCCTCACGGATCATTAGTATCAGTTAGCTCAATACATTGCTGTACTTACACACCTGACCTATCAACCACATAGTCTATATGGTTCCTTCAGGGGGCTTGTGCCCCGGGAGATCTCATCTTGAGGCGCGCTTCCCGCTTAGATGCTTTCAGCGGTTATCGCTTCCGAACATAGCTACCCGGCAATGCCACTGGCGTGACAACCGGAACACCAGAGGTTCGTCCACTCCGGTCCTCTCGTACTAGGAGCAGCCCCTCTCAAATCTCCAACGCCCATGGCAGATAGGGACCGAACTGTCTCACGACGTTCTGAACCCAGCTCGCGTACCACTTTAAATGGCGAACAGCCATACCCTTGGGACCGACTACAGCCCCAGGATGTGATGAGCCGACATCGAGGTGCCAAACACCGCCGTCGATATGAACTCTTGGGCGGTATCAGCCTGTTATCCCCGGAGTACCTTTTATCCGTTGAGCGATGGCCCTTCCATACAGAACCACCGGATCACTAAGTCCTAGTTTCCTACCTGCTTGATCCGTCGATCTTGCAGTCAAGCACGCTTATGCCTTTGCACACAGTGCGCGATGTCCGACCGCGCTGAGCGTACCTTCGAGCTCCTCCGTTACTCTTTAGGAGGAGACCGCCCCAGTCAAACTACCCACCATACACGGTCCCCGACCCAGATAATGGGCCCAGGTTAGAACGTCAAGCACGACAGGGTGGTATTTCAAGGTTGGCTCCACCACAGCTAGCGCCATGGTTTCATAGCCTCCCACCTATCCTACACAGACGAACTCAACGTTCAGTGTAAAGCTATAGTAAAGGTTCACGGGGTCTTTCCGTCTTGCCACGGGAACGCTGCATCTTCACAGCGATTTCAATTTCACTGAGTCTCGGGTGGAGACAGCGCCGCTGTCGTTACGCCATTCGTGCAGGTCGGAACTTACCCGACAAGGAATTTCGCTACCTTAGGACCGTTATAGTTACGGCCGCCGTTTACTGGGGCTTCGATCAAGAGCTTCGCCTTGCGGCTGACCCCATCAATTAACCTTCCAGCACCGGGCAGGCGTCACACCCTATACGTCCACTTTCGTGTTTGCAGAGTGCTGTGTTTTTGATAAACAGTCGCAGCGGCCTGGTTTCTGCGGCCCTCTTCAGCTATAGCTCGCATGAGCCACCAAAAAGGGCGCACCTTCTCCCGAAGTTACGGTGCCATGTTGCCTAGTTCCTTCACCCGAGTTCTCTCAAGCGCCTGAGAATTCTCATCCTACCCACCTGTGTCGGTTTACGGTACGGTCTGCGTAAGCTGAAGCTTAGGAGCTTTTCCTGGAAGCGTGGTATCAGTGACTTCGCCTTAAAGGCTCGTCTCGGTGCTCGGTCTTAAAGGATCCCGGATTTGCCAAAGATCCAAACCTACCGCCTTTCCCCCGGACAACCAACGCCGGGTACACCTAACCTTCTCCGTCCCTCCATCGCACTTACGCGAGGTGCAGGAATATTAACCTGCTTCCCATCGACTACGACTTTCGTCCTCGCCTTAGGGGCCGACTCACCCTGCGCCGATTAACGTTGCGCAAGGAAACCTTGGGCTTTCGGCGTGCGGGTTTTTCACCCGCATTATCGTTACTCATGTCAGCATTCGCACTTCCGATACCTCCAGCAGACTTCTCAATCCACCTTCAACGGCTTACGGAACGCTCCTCTACCGCGTACATATAAATATGCACACCCCAAGCTTCGGTTCACTGCTTAGCCCCGTTAAATCTTCCCCGCAGACCGACTCGACCAGTGAGCTATTACGCTTTCTTTAAAGGGTGGCTGCTTCTAAGCCAACCTCCTGGCTGTCTGTGCCTTTCCACATGGTTTTCCACTTAGCAGTGAATTTGGGACCTTAGCTGTGGGTCTGGGTTGTTTCCCTTTTCACGACGGACGTTAGCACCCGCCGTGTGTCTCCCATACAGTCCGTCTCGGTATTCGGAGTTTGCAATGGTTTGGTAAGTCGCGATGACCCCCTAGCCATAACAGTGCTCTACCCCCGAGAGGATACATATGAGGCGCTACCTAAATAGCTTTCGAGGAGAACCAGCTATCTCCGGGTTCGATTAGCTTTTCACTCCTAATCACAGCTCATCCCCGTCTTTTGCAACAGACGTGGGTTCGGGCCTCCAGTACCTGTTACGGCACCTTCACCCTGGCCATGACTAGATCACCCGGTTTCGGGTCTACTGCCCGCGACTATGCGCCCTTATCAGACTCGGTTTCCCTTCGCCTCCCC
>NZ_CM174491.1:4400000-4469630 GCF_057839485.1 Stenotrophomonas sp. KH_036_B
TGCGTGGCCGGCATCGCGCTGTTCGGCACCATCGCCAACAGCCTGGCGACGGCCCTGCGCGAGGAGTCCGACCGCGAGGCGGCGCTGGTGACCTTCCTTGTCACTGCCTCGGGCCTGTCGCTGGCCGGGATCGGCTCGGCGTTCTGGGGATTGGTGGCCGGCGGCATCTGTCTGGTGGCATTGCGGCCGCGCGCTCGCGGATGAGGTCGGCTCGCGTGGAGCCGGCCAGCGGCCGGCACTACCGCGGTGGGTTGCCTTGGAGCCGGCCAGCGGCCGGCACTACCGCGGTGGGTTGCCTTGGAGCCGGCCAGCGGCCGGCACTACCGCGGTGGGTTGCCTTGGAGCCGGCCAGCGGCCGGCACTACCGCGGTCGGGTTGCCTTGGAGCCGGCCAGCGGCCGGCACTACCGCGGTCGGGTTGCCTTGGAGCCGGCCAGCGGCCGGCACTACCGCGGTGGGTTGCCTTGGAGCCGGCCAGCGGCCGGCACTACGTCATAGCGGGGTTGCTTTGAGGGTCTGCTGCAGCACATGCCGCGCGCCGGGCGCCAGGGTGACCACATCCGGCCCGGCGTTGGCCGCTTCGAGGCAGACGTAATTGCGCCACCCGGCGCCGACGTCGGCCATCTTGGCCGCGCCCGCTTCGCCCGGGTTCCACGCCACCAGGGAACGGCTGCCCTGGGTAGTGATCTCGATGCTGCGCTTCAGGCCCGGGTCCTTCAGCACGTAGCGGCCGCTGGCCTGGGTATAGATGCGGTCGCTGCGGCCGGGGTCGCGCGGATCATTGAGCGACCAGTCGCCCTGCTGGGTGCGTGGGGTGGTGTAGTTCTCGAACTTGTCGAGGTAGCTCAGGCCGTCCAGCCCGGACACGGTGACCTGCATGGCGTCACTGACCCGGAAGTAGTTGTGCAGGGCCTGGGTGAAGGTGACCGGTTGACGGCCGGTGTTCTCGGTGGTCAGGCGCTGCTCGAGGGTGCGGCCGATCCGCACCTGCATGCTCAGGCGCAGGTCCAGGTTCTCCAGGGTCGGCGGCGCCAGGGTCAGCACCACCGTGCCATCGGCCTCGCGTTGCGCGCTCTGCAGCGTCCAGGGCACGTTGCGCACGAACCCATGCGACGGCACATCCGTGCCCTGCCCCTGGCGACCGAAGTACGGCCAGCACACCGGGCTGCCGCCGCGGATGGGGGTCGGCAGCGCCTGGGCGGTGGGCGACAGCCACATCACGTCCTGGCCGCCCTTGGGGACGAACGACAACAGCTGCCCACCGAACACGGAGATGGCGGCGCTGGCCAGCGGCGTTTCCACCTTCCACGCCGGGAAGCCCTGAACATTGACGATGCTGAGCCCGTCGAGCTTGGGCAGGGCGGCGGCGGGGGCGGCCGGCGACTGCACGTAGCGGGCATGGTTGGGCGGCAGGCTGAACACGGTGCTGACAGGCATGGCGGTCGACGTGATGGGAAGTGGAGGGGCGGTGCGCAGGGCGGTGAGGATGCGTTGGCCGGCGCGGCCGTCGGGGGTGGCCCAGCCCAGGCGCTGCTGCTCGATCTGGATGGCGCGCCGGGTGGCGGTGCCGACCATGCCGTCGGCAACGCCGATGTCATGACCACGGGCGAGCAGCAGGGTCTGCAGTTCACGTCGTTCGGTGCGGCCGATGCCAGGGTCGTCGGTGGGCCAGGCCGCGACGATGCCGGGGCCACCGCGCAGGCGGTCGGCCAGGGTGGCGATGGCCAGGGCATAGCTTTCGGCAGCGTTGTAGGCGTAGATCGCGTCGTAATTGCGGAACACCAGCCAGGCCGGGCCCTTGGCGCCGGTGGGCAGCAGCAGCGCCGCGTTGGCATCGGCCGGCAGCCCGGCAGGTGCAAGCGGCCCGCCGGCAACGGGGGCAATGCCCAGCGCGCGCCAGGCGGCCAGCGGCTTGCGCTGGGTGCGTCCAGCCAGGGCGGCGTTGAACCCCGGCGGGATCTTCACCTCGATGCCCCACGGTTGGCCGGTGCGCCAGCCGGCCTGCTTGAGATAGTTCGCGGTGGAAGCCAGTGCATCGGGAATGCTGGCGACCAGGTCGCGACGGCCATCGCCGTCGCCGTCCACCGCGATGCGCGCATAGGTGGAGGGCATGAACTGGGTATGGCCGAAGGCCCCGGCCCAGGAGCCGGTGAGGCCATCGGCACTGAGATCGCCGGCATCGAGCAGCTTCAGCAGTGCCAGCAGCTCATCACGGAAGAACGGCTGGCGGCGGCCGTTGCAGGACAGGGTGGCCAGTGACTGCAGCAGCGGCCGCTTGCCGAACACGCGGCCGTAGTCACTTTCCACGCCCCAGACGGCGACGATGGTGGCGGGATCGACACCGTATTGCGCTGAAACCGTGGCCAGCAGGTCGCGGTGCTGGGTCAGGCGGGTACGTCCATCGTCGACCCGCTGCGTATCCACGAGCGCGGCCAGGTAATCCCACAGCGGCGTGGTGAACTCCGGCTGCGCATCCAGCAGCGGGAGCACGCTCAGGTCAGGGGTGAGCCCGGTCGTAAGGCGGGTGAAACCCTCGGCACTGACGCCCTGCTTGAGCGCCTGCGGCTGCAACGTGCCCAGGCAGCGCTCAAAGTCGTCCTGCGGCGCGGCGGCCAGCGGGGCGCTGACCAGGCACAGCATGCCCAGCAGCCAGCCTGTTGAAGACCTCATTGGCGGAAATCCCTGCAGCCAAGTGGACCTGCATCATAGCGGCAAGCCGCGCGTTTCAGGCCCGCTGCAGCAGGCGCAGGCCGAACGCTGGATCGGCCACGTTCCACTGCGTTCGTACCCGCAGGCCCGCTTCAGCGGCCAGCGCGGCGAAGGTCGCATCGGTGTACTTGTGGCTGTATTCGACGGTCATCGCCTCGCCTTCGGCGACATCGAAGACGCGGCCGCCGACATGCACCCGCTGTGCGCGGCGACTGACCAGTTCGGTTTCGATACGCAGGCGCGGCACGCTGTAGCGGGCGCGGTGATCGAAGCCGTCGAGGTCGAAATCGCTGCCGATCTCGCGGTTGAGGCGGCGCAGCAGGTTGAGGGTGAACGCGGCGGTGACGCCGGCGGCGTCGTTGTACGCCGCTTCGATCAGCGCCGGGTCCTTGTGCAGGTCGATGCCGATCAGCGCCAGGCCGTTGGGGCCCATGGTCTGGCGCATGGCATCAAGCAGCGCGACGGCCTCGTCGTGCGCGAAGTTGCCGAGCGTGGACCCGGGGAAGAAGATCAGTCGACGCGCCGGCTCGCGTTGCGGTTCGGGCAGATCCACCGGGCGGGTGAAGTCGGCGCAGACCGGCAGCATTTCGATCTCCGGCAGCGCCTCGGCCAGCCGTGCGACGCTGTCGAGCAGGGCCGCACGCGAGATCTCGATCGGTGTATAGGCCACCGGGTCGGCCAGCGCATGCAGCAGGTGTTCGGTTTTGCGGCCACTGCCGCTGCCCAGCTCCACCACGTGCAGGCGCGGACCCACGGCGCGCGCGATGTCGGCCGAGACGGACTGCAGCAGCTGCAGTTCGGTGCGGGTCGGGTAGTACTCGGGCTGGCGCGTGATCTGCTCGAACAGGGCCGAGCCACGCGCGTCGTAGAAATACTTGGAGGGCAGCTGTTTTGGTGACTGCGACAGGCCCTGCAGGATGTCGGCGGTGATCCGCGCGCGATCGGGCTGCAGGTCGGTCAACGCGTCCAGGGCATCACTGACAGTACTCATGCGGCGTCCCTTGCCAGGCGCAGGCCGGCGAACTGCCAGCGCGCCGACGGTGCGAAGAAATTGCGGTAACTGGGGCGGATGTGGTCGGCCGGGGTGGCGCAGCTGCCGCCACGCAGCACCCACTGGCCACACATGAACTTGCCGTTGTATTCGCCCAGGTTGCCCTCGAACGTGCGGAAGCCCGGGTAGGCGCCGTACGCACTGCTGGTCCATTCCCAGACATCGCCGAACAGCTGCACGTGCGGCCCGGGGGTACCGTCGTCGTCCGGGGCAGCCGGGTGCAGACGGTCGCTGTCGGCGAAGTTGCCGCGCGGCGCCTGCCCGGCGGCGGCGGCCTCCCACTCGAACTCGGTGGGCAGCCGCGCCCCCGCCCAACGGGCGTAGGCGTCGGCCTCGAAGTAGCTGAGGTGGCATACCGGCGCGTCCGGGTCGAGTGCGCGCCAGCCGGCCAGGGTGAACTCACGCTCAAGCGCATCGTCCCAGTACAGCGGGTGCTGCCAGTGCTCCTGCTGGCACAGGGTCCAGCCCTCGCTCATCCAGTGGCCCGGCTCGGCATAGCCGCCGTCCTCGACGAACCGGCGGAATTCGGCATTGCTGACCGGTCGATGGGCCAGGGCATGGGCAGGCACCAGCACGCGGTGCACGGGCGACTCGTTGTCGTAGGCGAACTCGGCATGGGCGGGCCATGCAGGCGCCCCGATCTCGATGATCTGCTCGGGGCTGTGCACCCACGCCAGCGGCGACGCGAGACCGGGGCTGCGCACCAGGTCGTCGCGGTACGCCGGCTGCAGGGGGTTGCTCCACAGCGCATGTTTGATGTCGGTAAGCAGCAGCTCCTGGTGTTGCTGCTCATGGTGCAGGCCGAGCAGCAGTTGCCGCCGCGCCTGCTCGTCGAGCGCATCGGCCTGCAGCGCCGCGATCACGCGCTGGTCGACGTCGCTGCGGAACTGCAGCACCTCCTGCAGCGACGGACGCGAGAGCAGGCCACGCTGCGGTCGCGCATGGGCGGGGCCGATGCTCTGGTAGTAGCTGTTGAACAGGTAGTGCCAGTCGGCATTGAACGGTGCATAGCCGGGTTGGGTGGCCAGCACGAAGCGCTCGAAGAACCAGGTGGTATGGGCCAGGTGCCATTTGGCCGGGCTGGCGTCGGGCATGCTCTGCACCATGGCATCTTCAGCGCTGAGCGGCGCGGCCAGGGCCACGCTGCGTGCGCGCACCTGGGCATAGCGGGCGGCCAGTGCAACGGTTGCAGCACTGGCGGCGGATCGGGACGGGGTAGCGACGGCGTTCATCGCGATCAGGATCGGTGACCGCTGGTGAGCGCGACGTCATGGCCCGGCTCACATCCTGTTACATCGCTCAAGTTGAATAGGCACGTTGAACAGGCACGGGCCGCGGCTGCTGACCTGTCTGGGGGTCGGCCTGGCGCGCATTCCCAAGGATTCACGCCCGGCGCAGCAGATAGAGGCCAAAGGCGGGACCGGTGGCGCACCAATCGGCACAGATGCGCAGATTGGCCATTTCGGCCATCGTGGCGAATTCCGCTTCGCTGTATTTGTGGCTGTAGAACACGTTGATTGCCTGGCCGTTGTCGAACGCGAAGCGGTGCGCGCCAATACACACGTTCTGGGCACGCAGGCTGACCAGCTCACCCTCGATGCGCCGCGTTGATGCGTGGTAGCAGGCACGATGGGCGAACCCGTGAAGATCAAAGTCGCTGCCGAGCTCGCGGTTGAGGCGACGTAGCAGGTTGAGGCTGAGGGCGGCAACAGCGCCGGCGGCGTCGTTGTACGCCGCCTCGATCATCGCCGGTTCTTTGTGCAGGTCGACACCGATCAAGGCCATGCCGTCAGGTCCCATCGCATGGTGCATCAGCCGCATCAGGGCGACCGCGTCGCCGCGCATGAAGTTGCCCAGGGTTGCACCGGGGAAGAAGAGCAGCCGGCGCTGTGGTGCGCGTTGCGGCTTGGGCAGCGCCAACGGTTGGGTGAAGTCCGCACATAGCGGCAGCATCTCGACATCCGGCAAGGCCGCGCGCAAACGTAGGATGCTGCCCTGCAAAGCCGTGCGCGATATCTCCACGGGGGTGTAGGCCACCGGGTCGTCCAGCGCATTGAGCAACAGGGCGGTCTTGCGCCCATCGCCGCTGCCCAGTTCCACCATATGCAGGCGCGGCCCCACCCACCGGGCGATACTGGCGGCATGCGCGCGCAGCAGGGCAAGCTCAGTGCGGGTCGGGTAGTACTCCGGCTGATGGGTGATGTGTTCGAACAACGCCGAGCCTCGCCCGTCGTAGAGGTACTTGGAGGGCAGCCGCCGCGGATACTGCTCAAGACCGTGCAGGACGTCGGCGCGCATCTGCGTAAAGAGGGTCGACTGGGCGTCTTCGCCGTGCCGTCGTGTGTGAGGTTTGCGCATGCGGGGTCCTGACGAAGGGGCAGGCAGTTCAGGCACCCACCTGATGGCATGTCGGCGACATTCGCTCAGGAAACTAGCATCGCGCTGCTGGCTGGAACGACGATACGTTCCGGTGCCCCACCGCAGTGGCGTTGACACGAGCCATGGACTGTCGGCATCGGTCCTACATGCGCCGGAGGGCGCAACTGCGTGCGCGCGCACGGCCAGCAGCGCGTGCTGGCGGTACGCGGCGCCGGGAGGGTTCAGGGCAACGCGTCGAGATAGAACCAGCGGTCGTGCGCGCGGACGAAGCGACTGTGCTCCTGCATCTTTACCGCGCTGCCGCCACCGATCCGGTAGCGCGCGGTGAAACGCACCTGGGCGTGGTCGGCATCGCTGCGGATGTGCTCGTGCACGGTCAGGCCCAGCCAGCGGGTGCGCTGCCCGGCCGGCTCGCCCAGCGACAGGGTTTCCGGACGGGTGTCGGGATGCCAGCTGGCCAGCAGGTAGTCCGGCAGCTGCTTGACGTAGGCGCTGTAGCGCGAGCGCATCAGGGCCTCGGCATCGGGGGCGGGGTCGCCGGCGTGGTAGCGGCCGCAGCAGGTGATGTAAGCCGATGCAAGGCCGCAGGGACAGGGGTCAACAGGGGTCATGGGCACATTGTGCCCGGACGCACCGGCTTTATGGCAGGACCGCCTACGAAGGCCCGTAGCAATGCGTAGCGCCGGGCCGTGCCCGGTGACCGCGCGCCGCGCGGCCCAACCGCCCGGAGCCTGTGTACATACGACCACCGCCGTGCTTCCGGCGTTTAGCGTTGAACGAAGCCGTGCGTGGGGTGTCATGACCCTTGAGCGGAGAGCAGCCGACTAACAGTCGGCTCTACCCCGTCGGGCCTACCCAGTCGGCACTACCCCGTCGGCTCTACCCGTTACCGGTGGCCTGGGCGTATGCTGGCGCGCTTTCCGCCACGATGCGCTGCCGTGTTCGAGCTGGTTCCCCCTGAGCTGTTGTGGTTGGTGGCGATCGCCTTCATCGCCGGGCTGGTCGATGCGGCCGTGGGGGGCGGTGGGCTGGTGCAGCTGCCCGGGCTGTTCACGGTGCTGCCGCAGCACACGCCCGCCATGCTGTTTGGCACCAACAAGTTCAGTTCGATGTTCGGCACCGCGGCGGCGGCGTTCCGCTATGCGCGCAACGTGCGCTTCCCCTGGCGACCGGTGCTGTTCGCGGCAGCCACGGCGTTCGTGTTCTCGTTTGCCGGGGCCACGGCGGTGAGCCTGCTGCCCAAGGATGCGGTGCGGCCACTGGTGCTGGTGCTGCTGGTGGCGATGCTGGGCTACACGTTGTGGAAGAAGGACTTCGGTGCCCTGCACCGCCCCCGCGAAATCGGCCGCAGGGAGCTGGCCACGGCGCTGGCGATCGGCGCGGTGATCGGCTTCTACGACGGCTTCTTCGGGCCCGGCACGGGCAGCTTCCTGATCTTCCTGTTCGTGCGCTTCTTCGGGCTGGACTTCCTGCGCGCCTCGGCCGCGTCGAAAGTGGTGAACCTGGCCACCAACGTCGCCGCGATCTCGTTCTTCGTGCCGACCGGCAACATCCTGTGGCTGTTCGCCGTACCGATGGCGACGGCCAACATCATCGGTTCGGTGGTGGGCACCCGGCTGGCGCTGCGCGGGGGCACGCCGTTCATCCGCAAGCTGTTCGTGGGCCTGGTGGTGGTGCTGATCGCGCGGATGGGCTGGGATACCTTCGCCGGATAGCAGCGCGGGCCAGCCCGAAGGCTGACCCGTCCGTGGCTCAGCGCCGGGGCTTGGCCGGTTTCTTCGCCGCCTTGGGCGCGGCCTTCTTCACGGCTTTCTTCGCCGGCGCCTTGGTCGTGGCCTTGGTTGGGCGGGATGCCGGCACTGCTGCCGGTGCCTCCACATGCTCGGCCATGACGTCGGCATCCTCGTCACCCGGGGCGGCGATCACGCCGTTGGACGTTCCCTCCGGGGCCTCGATCAGGTCAGGCGCCGCGATCACCGTCGGTGCAGGTGCCGCCGCCGTCTCGCCGGCACGCGCACGCTCGGGCAGCTTCAACCGCCTGCCCTCGTCGTCATACTCGATCAGCAGCACGCCGGAGTCATGGCGGCCGCTGATCTCCACGAAGCAGGCGCCGCCAATGAACGGCTCCAGCGTCATCACCGACTTCAGCGGGGTGGCCACGACCATCTGGAAACCGAAGTTGTCGAAGATGTTCATGGCCAGCGCGGTGAACTCGTTGTCGGCCTTGTCGAAGGCCTCGTCGAGCACCACGGCGGCGTAGCTGGGCAGCTGGCCGTCGGCGCCACCGAGCTGGTAACGCAGCGCGGCGGCCAGGCAGGTGGTGGCCAGCTTCTGGCGCTGGCCGCCGGACTTGCCCGCGCCGCTCCGATAGATCTCGACCTGCTGGCGGGTGGCGGCATCGAGCTCGACGCCGACGAACTCCACGTGCAGGCGCACGTCCAGCACCAGTTCGCGCCAGCGCTTGTCCTCGCCTTCCTGGGAGCCCAGCTTGGCGACCAGTTCACGCAGGACGGCGAACTGCGCTTCGGCCAGCTCGCGCTGGTCGGTCTGCTGCTGGGACAGCACGTCGCGCAGGCGCTGGTGGAAGTCCAGCACCTCGGGCAGGCGGCGGTCGGTGAGTTCGATGGTCAGCAGCGTGCCGCGGTTGAACGGCACCTGTTCCAGCGAGGCATTGACCTCGTCCAGGCGCTGGGCGATGGACTTGCGCGCCTCGGCGGTATGGCGCTGCAGTGCGAGCAGGTTGTTCTTGCTCTGGCTCTGCAGCAGGTCGAAGAAGCGCGCCTCGTGCTGGGGCAGGCCGTCGTTCTCCAGCCGTTGCAGCCGGGCCAGGAAATCTTCGGCACTGGACAGGCTGACGGTGAAGTCGCCGCTGTCTTCC
This sequence comes from Stenotrophomonas sp. KH_036_B, assembly GCF_057839485.1. Lineage (NCBI taxonomy): Bacteria > Pseudomonadati > Pseudomonadota > Gammaproteobacteria > Lysobacterales > Lysobacteraceae > Stenotrophomonas > Stenotrophomonas sp. KH_036_B. The sequence continues at coordinate 4,409,017 of NZ_CM174491.1, forward strand.
GGCCAGGCCTGGCAGTAGCGGCGGAAGCAGCCCAGCAGCAGGTTCTCCAAGCGGTTGTGTTCGGCCTGCGAGCTGCCGAGCTGTTCGTTGAGCGCGTTGCTGATCTGGCGGAAGTGGGCCTCCAGGTTCTCCAGGCTGAGCACGCCCAGGGCGGTCAGACGCTCGCCGAGGCCCTGCTGCTGCAGCGGAGTGACCACGCGCTTGGCCAAGGGCACGCACTGCTCGTGCAGGCGATCCAGGCGCTCGCGCTCACGGCCGAGCTGGCCGCGCTCCACACGCACGTCTTCATAGGTGCGCTTGGCCTGGATCACGTCGGCACGGGTCTTTTCGATCTGCTCGCCCAGCTTGCGCAGGTCGGCGTTGCCTTCGCGCAGGTCGTGCAGGGCCTGGGCGAGGTCGTCCAGGCGCTGCAGCGGCGCGGCCACGTCGATTTCGTCCCAGCCCAGCGTGCACAGCTGGTGGCACGCCAGGCGCGCCTTGCCGTCCAGCTCGCGCTGCGCACGCAGCGCGGCCACATCGCTGTCGCACGCGGCGATGCGCTGGGCCAGCTCGATCGCCTCGCGTTCGTACAGGTCCAGCTTGTCGCGGTTGTTGAACCCGAGCAGCCAGCGACGGCGGTCGCTGATGTTGTGGCGGTCGTCTTTTTCGAAGCGCTCGCCGGGATGCTTGATCTGGCCTTCCCTGGTGATGCCGCGGTCGGTATCGCGCAGGTGGCGCGCATCCACGCATTCGTAGTCGAAGCGCTTGGCCAGCTCGCGGCGCAGCCACGACGCGTAGCCGTGTTCGCGCAGGACCAGCTTGTTGAGCAGCGAACGCGCGCCGGGCTCGCGACCGTGCAGCGCGTCGTCGTTGCGGCGCACGCGGTAGTACACCAGGCGGGTGCCAAGGTGGGTCTGGTTGATCCAGTCCGAGACCTGGGCGTGGTGGCGTTCGTCGACCAGCAGCGACTGCGCGAAACCGTGCAGCACGCGTTCGATGGCGCCCTGCCACGCGGCATCTTCGTCGCGGACCTGCAGCAGTTCGCCCACGAACGGCAGAGCCGCCTCGGGAATGCCGGTATCGCTGCTCAGGCGCGCGCGCAGCTGCTGCATCGGTGCGGGAATGCTGGACGGGGTGCGCTTGAGCGCCTCCAGCTCCGAGCGCACCTCGGCGAAGCGCCGCTCGTCGTCGCGCTTGCCCCCCATGCGTTCGGCGATGGCCTCGTCCAGTGCCGCAGCGGCACGCTGGCCGTCATCCAGGCGGGTCTGCGCGCGGGCCAGCTGCTCGGCAAAGCCGTGCGCGGTCTCGGCCAGGGTTTCGCCGAGTTCGCGGCTGGCGTGGGTGGCCTGGCTGCGCTTGGCCAGGCGGCGGTCGCGTTCCTGGGCCACACGGCCCTGCTCGCGTTCCAGCTCCTCGATACGCTCGCCGCCCTGCTGCCGGCGCTGCGCCTCGAGCTCGGCCAGATGGCTTTCATGGTTGTCCAGCGCGCTGCGGCGCTGGCCTTCCTCGCCGGACAGGCCGCGGTCGCGGGTGTCCAGTTCGAGCAGGCGTGCCTCCAGCAGGGCCAGGCGGCGCTGCTCGCGCACGCCGTCGATGCCCAGCTTCATTTCGTCCAGGTCCGCGCGTTGACGGCGCAGCGCCTGCAGGTCGGCGTAGTGGCCACGTGCCGGCAGCAGGGTCTCGACCTGTCGGCGCGCGGTGACCACAGCCTGGTGGGCGCCATCGAGCTCGGCGAAATCGTCGACCAGACGCTCGGCGGCATCGAAGGTGCGCGGTGCATCGAGCATGAAGTCGCGCAGGAAGACGTTCAGATCGCCGAGGTTCTTGGCGGACTGGGTCTTGTGCAGCAGGCGCAGCGCCATCTCGTTCTCGATCCCGAGCACGTGGCGGAAGCGTTCGGCGTAGCTGGCGAAGCTGTCGAAGTGGTGCACATCGCCCAGGCGCTGCTTGAGCTTGCGCAGGTCCAGGTCGAAGCCGCCGAGATCGCGCGCGATGTCGATGCTGCGCTCGGCCACCATGTAGTGCTTGCGCACATCGGCCGCGGCGGCGCCGTTGCCGGCGATCCAGAACAGCCGCACCAGGCTGACGATGCGGCCGTCGTTGCTGCGGTACTCCAGCACCAGCGCGGTCCAGGTGGCGCCCTTGCGCAGGTACTGCGTGGCGATCTCGCCGGTACCGCTGTCCTGCTGGTCGGCCCAGGCGCCGCGCACGTAGGAGACCAGGTTGCGGTCGCGGCCGCTGCGTTCGGCTTCACGCGCGGCGGCGTTGAAGTCGACCAGCGTTGGCGGCACCAGCAACGCGGACATCGCATCGAGCAGGGTGGACTTGCCCGAGCCGGAGCGGCCGACGAACAGGAAGCCACGCTCGGCGATCGGCACTTCGGTCAGGCCGGAGAACGTGCCCCAGTTGTGGACCTGCAGGCGGCGCATGCGGAACTGCTGCGCGCGCGGGTCGGGCTGGTCGCCGGGGAACAGGGCGGGTGCGGGAATGTGGACGGTCATGGCAGGGCTAGCAATCCAGGCAGGGCAGCGGCGCGCAGGCGCGCTCAGGCGTCGAGGTCGGCCGGCGCTTCGCGCAGGCGGCGGTACACCTGCACCAGGGCGGCGACATCTTCGGCGGAGAACATCAGTTTCAGTGCCGGTGACACTTCATGACGCGCATCGTCACCGCCGAGGCGGGTGAGGATGTGGTTGTCCTTCATCTTCTGCACCGCACTGGCGACGCGACGGTTGAAGCCGGCGCGGTCGGTGGAGAGATGGCGCTCGTAGACGGCCAGCGCTTCGGCCAGTCCGCCGTCTTCAACGACCGCGCGCACGCCGCGGGCATCGGCTTCGGCCAGCTGCTGGCGCAGGTGCAGCAGCAGCACCGAATCGATGAAGGTCAGCGGCGAGGTACGCAGCAGCACCGGTGCGTCGATGTCTTCGGTGTCGGCCTGGCGGGTGAAGGCCACGCCACTTTCGCGGTCCAGCACCAGCTCCAGGAAGAGGTCGGCGAGCGCCGAGCGGATGGCCGCTTCGCTGCGGATCAGCGCGGGCCACAGCTTGGCGTGGCGCAGCTGGTCGATGCTGGGGCCGATCAGCAGCTGGCACAGCGCGCGGCGCCCATCCAGCGGGAGCCGCCCGGTGTCGCCCATGTAGAACACGTCATTGCTGCGCCGCGGCAGCGGCGTGACCACGACCGGCTCATCGTCATGCGCGTTCGCGCTGCCGTCGACCGCGGCGTCATTGGATTGTTCATGCCAGCTCATGGCGTTTCTCCTCGGTGAACCAGATCAGCGGAATGCGGGCGCGACGCCATTGGCCGTCGCCGCCGCGCCATTGCGCGATCTCCTGTTGATCGGTGGCGACCTCGCCGTGGCGGGTGCCGAGGGAGAGATAGCCGATGATGCTGCCCAGCCCCTGCGGGGCCTCGCGGTGTTCGAGCACCTGCGCGATCGACAGCCGCGGCTGCGCGCCGAGCAGGTCGTGCAGGTCGCGGCGCAGGGTGCGGAAGTCGATTTCCGAGGCGGCCACCAGGTCGCCGACGCTCTCCAGCGAGATCGCGGCGGTCTCGTTGCGCTGCACGCTGCCGTCGACGTGCGCCTGGCGCGGATCGTGCAGTTTCCATTGCGACAGCGAGCGCAGGCGGCTGGTGCTGAGCTGCAGGTCGTGGCCGATGGCACGCTGCGCCGGCACATGGTCGCGCAGCGACAGCGCCTCGCCCTGGGCCTGCTTGAGCAGCTGGTTGAGCCGGCGCTGCTCCAGGTAGCCACGGCTCTGCACGAAGCCGCGCAGGCTGCGGGCGAAATGCTGCAGCACGTCGTGGACCTGGCCACCGCGCTCGAGCATGGTGGTGGTGAAGCCGCGCAGGAAAGTGCGCTCGGTACGGTCGAGCTTGCGCGCGAAGCCACGGGCCAGCACGGTCTCCAGCGCGGCATCGAGCTGGGCGCTCTGCTCGGCGTCGTTGAGCAGCCGCCAGAACGCCTCGAAACTGCGCCCGGCGTCGCTGTCGCCGATCACGTCCACGCCTTCGAACAGCTTGGACAGCACGTCGCCGCGCTCGCCCTCGTCGTCGATGATGCGTTCGCGGAACTCGCGGTTGAGGCGTTCGAAGTCGTCGCGCACGCGGCGGAAGTCTTCGGTGAGCTCGTCGGCCAGTCCGATGATCTGGCGGGTCCGCTCCAGCGCGCGCTTGCCATCCAGCGACGACACCTTGCCGCCGCTGACGCGGGCGATCTCGGCATCGATGCGGTCGCGCTCGTCGCGCAACGCGGACAGGCGTGCATCCGGATTGGACTCGGTCAGCGCGGCCAGCTGCGAGAGCTGCTCGATCACCAGTGCCAGGCGGCTTTCGGTGGCGGCCGCGCGCGCCTGCTCCAGACTGTCGGCGAAGCGGATCGCCTGCGCGGCCTGGGTGGACAGTTCGTACTGCTCCTGGTCGGCGCCTTCCGGCAGGCGGCGTTCCAGCCAGCCCTGGGCCAGCCAGTGTGCGATGTACGCCTGCGCGGTGCGCGGCAGATCCCGCGCGAGCTCGTCGGCCTTGAGGTCATCCAGCGCGCGCTGCAGGCGTTCGTGCAGCACCCCGGTGGACAGGGTGCGCTCGTCCTGCATCAGCAGGCTCTGCAGCAGGCCGATGATCTCCGGCGCGTGGTCGGCCGCCAGCAGCTTCCACTGTGACTGCTCGCGCAGGTGGCGATAACGGGTAATGCGCTCGCGATGTTTCATGGTGCCCGGGGGTTCAGCGCTTGCCGCCCACTTCGATGAAGCGCAGGAACTCGGCACGGGTGCGGGCGTCTTCGCGGAAGCTGCCCAGCATCTTGGAGGTCACCATGCTCACGCCACGCTTGTGGATGCCGCGGGTGGTCATGCACTCATGCGCGCCTTCGACCACCACGCCCACGCCGACCGGCTGCAGCACGTCCTGGATGCACTGCGCGATCTGTGCGGTCATCTTTTCCTGGACCTGGAAGCGGCGGGCATAGGCTTCGACCACGCGGGCCAGCTTGCTGATGCCCACCACCTTGCCGGCCGGCAGGTAGCCGACGTGGACGCGGCCGATGATCGGCGCCATGTGGTGTTCGCAGTGGCTTTCGTACTCGATGTCGCGCAGCACGATCAGTTCGTCGTAGCCGGCCACTTCCTCGAAGGTGCGCTCCATGTAGGCGCGCGGATCATCGCGGTAGCCGCTGAACCAGTCGCCGTACGCTTCGGCAACGCGCCGCGGGGTGTCCAGCAGGCCTTCACGGGTGGGATCTTCACCGGCCCAGCGCAGCAGGGTGCGCACGGCCGATTCGGCATCGGCCTGGGTGACCGGGGTCGCGTCGTTGTCTTTCTTGCTCATTACATACAGCACCCGAAGGGGGGCAAGCATCGTACCCGACAGACCCCTCGGGCGTCCTCCGCCATCGGTGTCGGGCCCCGCCCGGTGCGGGTCCGTTGGGCCGCCGTTGGGCTGGGGGTATTGATAGGGTCGTAATTAGTAGTATCCTATCTATCTGCCATGAAACGCTCCCTCGACGAACACACCCAGCTGCAGATGCAGCTCAGCTCCGGCCTGCTCCACTCAGGGCGGCAATGGCAGCGCCTGGCCGACCAGGCCCTGGGCAGCTATGGCATTTCAGCCGCGTGCACCATGCCGCTGCTGCTGATCGGCCGCGCCGGCGGGGGCATCCGCCAGGTCACGCTGGCCCAGCAGCTGGGCATGGAAGGCCCTTCGCTGGTGCGCCTGCTGGACAAGCTGTCGGCCAGCGACCTGGTCCGCCGCGAATGCGACGCCAGCGACCGCCGTGCCAACCTGCTGTGGCTCACCGACAAGGGGGAGGCGCTGGTCAGCGAACTGGAAACCGCGCTGATCGCCCTGCGCCAGGACGTGTTCGGGGCGCTGAGCACCGATGAACTGCGCACCGTGCTGAAACTCTGGACGCTGCTGGCCGACGCGTCCGAACGCGTGACGTAAGCCCCTGCCCTGCCCGCCCTCCCGGTGTTGTCCTGCGACGCCGTGGCACCCCCCTTTCCGCTTCCCTGCGAACTTCCTGCCCGATGTACGGTGAATTCAGTCTCTATGGTGTGTTCGTCCCGACCCTGCTCGGGCTGATGCTGCTGGCCTACCTGCTCAACAGCGGGTTGCGCCTGGTCCTGCAGCGCACCGGCGCCTACCGCCACATCTGGCACCCCGCCCTGTTCAACCTGGCCACGTACGTGATCGTGCTTGGCGGGTTGTTTTCCCTGATGCGTTGGATGCAATCGTGAACAAGATCCTCAAGCACACCGTCCCGGTCGTCCTGACCGTGGTCGCCGTCATCGCCGCCCTGCTGGTGCTGCGCCACCTGTGGTCGTACTACATGGACGAGCCGTGGACGCGCGACGCGCACGTCAGCGCCGACGTGGTCCAGGTCGCCCCGGACGTGTCCGGGCTGGTCGAGGCGGTAAAGGTGGCCGACAACCAGCCGGTGACGCGCGGCGAAGTGTTGTTCGTGGTCGACCGCGCGCGTTACCAGATCGCGCTGCAGCAGGCCCAGGCCGCACTGGGCGAGCGCCGCGCCACGCTGGAGCAGCTGCGCCGCGAGATCGCGCGCGACCGCAGCCTGCAGGACCTGGTGGCCGCCGAAGATGCCGAAGTGCGCCGCGCCAAGCTGCAGGCCGCCCAGGCCTCGATGGCCACCGCGCAGGCGGCGGTGGACCTGGCCAAGCTCAACCTGGCCCGTACGGAGGTGCGCAGCCCCAGCGACGGCCACGTCAACGACCGCACCGTGCGCGCCGGCGACTACGTCACGGCCGGGCGCCCCGTGATGGCGGTGCTGGACACCGGCTCGTTCCGCGTCGATGGCTACTTCGAAGAGACCCGCCTGCGTGGCGTGCACGCCGGGCAGAAGGTGGACATCCGCCTGATGGGCGAAGCGCAGCCGCTGCAGGGCCATGTGCAGAGCATCGCCGCCGGCATCGAGGACCGTTACCGCAGTGAAGGCTCCAGCCTGCTGCCGAACGTGACCCCGGCGTTCGACTGGGTGCGGCTGGCCCAGCGCATCCCGGTGCGCATCCACATCGACACCGTCCCCAAGGGCGTGAACCTGATCGCCGGGCGTACCGCCACGGTCACCATCGAGCCGGACGCCGCCGCCCCCACGCCGGCGCAACCGGCACGGGCGGCGCTGTGAACCGCCCGGCGCTGCACCGCATCGGCGCCGCCCTGGCCCTGGCCGGCAGCCTGGCGGCGTGCCGCACGGTCGGTCCGGACTACGCGGTACCGGCCGGCGCGGCCTTCCAGCGCCCCGCCGCCAATGCCGCCTTCATCGACACCGCCAACCCGCAGGTGGCGCCCGGCGCCGAACTGCCGGCGCGCTGGTGGGAGCTGTACCAGGACGCCACGCTCAACGGGCTGGTGGAACAGGCGCTGCGCGACAACGTGGAACTGAAGGTGGCCGATGCCAACCTGCGCCGCGCCGCCGCCGTCTACGAGCAGGCGCTGGATGCCGGCGGGTTCGAGTACGAGGCCGAGGCCGGGGTGAGCCGCGCGCAGCTGTCGGCCGAGTCGTTCCTGCTGGATCACGAACTGCCGCCGATCAACCTGGCCGACGGCACGTTCGCGGTGTCCTACCAGTTCGACCTGTTCGGCAAGCTCAAGCGCGCCTCCGAGGCCGCACGCGCCGACGAGCAGGCGGTGGCTGCCGCCATGGACCTGGCGCGGGTTTCGCTGGTGGCCCAGGTGGCCGGCAGCTACGTGGAGATCTGCCACGCCAACCACGAACTGCACGTGGCCGAACATTCCCTGCAGCTGCAGCAGCGCAGCCGCGAAGTGACCCAGCGCCTGATCAATGCCGGGCGCGGCACGCCGCCGGAGCTGGCCCGCGCCAATGCCCAGGTGGCGATGCTGGAGGCGGCGCTGCCGCCACTGCGCGCGCAGCGCCAGGCCTCGGAATACCAGCTGGCCGCCCTGCTCGGCCGCACGCCGGGCCAGCTGCCCGACGGCGTGGATGCCTGCAGCCAGGCGCCGACCCTGGCCCAACCGCTGCCGGTGGGCGATGGCCGCGCGCTGCTGCAGCGCCGCCCCGACATCCGCCAGGCCGAACGCAGGCTGGCCGCCGCCACGGCCCGGATCGGCGTGGCGACCGCCGAGCTGTACCCGGACATCCGCCTGGGCGCTTCGCTCGGCGCGGCGGGCCTGCTCGCCGACATCGGCGAACCGCTGACCCAGCAATGGTCGTTCGGCCCGCTGATCTCCTGGACGCTGCCCTCCTCGGGCACCCATGCCCGCATCCACGCCACCGAGGCCGGGGCCGATGCCGCACTGGCCGAATTCGACCACAGCGTGCTGCAGGCCCTGCGCGAGACCCAGACCGCGCTGAGCCGCTACGCGCACGACCTGCAACGGCTGCAGTCGCTGCAGGAGGCGCAGGCGCAGGCCGCACTTGCCGCCGCGCAGAACCGCCGGCTGTACCAGGGTGGGCGCACTCCGTACCTGTCGAGCCTGGACGCGGACCGCACCCTGGTCTCGGCCGATGCCACCCTGGCCCAGCAGCAGGCGCAGGTCTCACGCGACCAGATCCAGCTGTTCCTGGTGCTCGGCGGGGGCTGGAACGCCGACGCGGTGGCCCAGGCGCCCGCTGTTGGTCGGCAGGACTGACCCATGCTGCTGCTCGACCGCCAGGCGTGGCTGTTCTCGGTGAAGACCTTCCTGGCCGCGCTCGCCGCGCTGTACATCGGACTGGCCGGCAACCTGTCGCGCCCGTACTGGGCGATGGCCACGGTCTACATCGTCACCCAGCCGATGCTGGGCCCGACCCGCGCCAAGGGCGTGTACCGCATCGTCGGCACGCTCATTGCGGGGGCGGCCACGCTGTGGATGCTGCCGCACCTGGTGGAGACCCCGCTGCTGTTGAGCGCGGCGATGTCGCTGTGGCTTTCGGCCTGTCTGTTCATTGCGCTGCTCAACCGTGGCCCGCGCGGCTATGCGTTCCTGCTGGCCGGCTACACCACCGCGTTCATCGGCTTCCCGGCGGTGACCTCGCCGGACACCATCTTCGACACGGTGGTGGCGCGCAGCGAGGAGATCATCCTCGGCACGGTGGTGGCGGTGCTGTTCGCCTCGCTGTTTTTCCCGACCTCGGCGCGGCCGATGCTCAATGCGCGGATCAGCAGCTGGATGGGCGATGCGGCGCAGTGGTGCCGGCAGATCCTGCTGCGCGGCCGCGCGCATGGCCCGCGCAACCGGCTGGCCGCCGACCTGGTGCAGTTCGAGGCACTGATCGAATTCCTGCGCCGCGACGATCCGCGCCATGCCGGCGCGGCGGTGTCGATGGAGCGGCTGCGCGAGCGCATGCTGCTGATGCTGCCGGTGCTGTCGTCCATTGCCGACCGGCTGGGTGCGCTGCGTGCCGGTGGCCGTGCGCTGCCGCCCGGGCTGGAAGCGCTGGTCGAGGACATCGCCGAGTGGCTGGAACGGCCGGGCCGCTCCACCGCCAGCGAGTACGCCACGCTGCGTGCACGCATCCTGGCCTTGAAGCCGGTCGTGGATGGCGAGCTGGATCACCTGCTGCTGGTCACCCTGCTGCTGCGGCTGGAGGAGCTGGTGGACCTGTGGCAGGACTGCGCCACCCTGCATGAGGCCATCGAACACGGCAGCGCGCCGCGCGACACCGCGCACTACCGGATCAACGCCAAGCGCCTGGGCGCTGCCCGCCACGTGGATTACGGCATGGCGCTGTTCTCCGCGGCCAGTGCCGGGGTGGCGTTGATGACCTACTGCGCGCTGTGGATCGGGCTGGGCTGGGAGGGCGGTGGCAACGGCGCGATGATGGCCGCGGTGGCCGCGGCGTTCTTCGCCGCGCAGGACGACCCGGCGCCGAGCATGCTGCAGTTCCTGCTGTGGGCGATCGTGGCCAGCCTGGTGGCGGCGGTGTACCTGTTCGGCGTATTCCCGGCGGTGCACGACTTCGGCAGCCTGGCTCTGGTACTGGCGGTGATCTTCCTGCCGCTGGGCCTGCTGCTGCACCGGCCGAAGACCGCGCTGATCGGGCTGCCGCTGACGGTCAACCTGGTGGCGCTGCTCAACGTGCAGAACACCTACAGCGCCAACATCCAGAGTTTCATCAACTCCTCGGTGGCGATGTTCATCGGGATCGGGTTTGCGGTGGTGATGACCCGGCTGTTCCGCTCGGTCGGTGCCGAGTGGACCGCCCGCCGGCTGGTACGCCAGGGCTGGACCACGCTGGCCGACGCCGCCGAGGGCCGTGGCCAGCAGGACCGCCAGCAGTTCGCCGCGCGCATGCTGGACCTGCTGGGCCTGCTGGCCCCGCGCCTGGCCGCCACCCCCGAGGGCAGCGACATCGCCTCGGTGGACATGCTCACTGAAGCGCGTATCGGTCTGAACATCCTGCAGCTGCGCCGGGCGCGGCATGGACTGCCGCCCGCCAGTTCGCAGGCCATCGACGCGATCCTGGCCGACGTGGCCACGCATTACCGCGCCCAGGTGGCCCAGCGCCGTCCGCTGCCCGCGCCGCCGGCATTGCAGGCGAAGCTGGATGCCTCGCTCACGCGCGTGCAGACGGTGGATGCCGGCAAGGCCCGCGACGAGGCATTGATGGGCGTGCTGGGGCTGCGCTACGGCCTGTTCCCCGAACGCGCGCCGGCCGGCGACGCGTTGGCGCCGGCCTCCCTGCCCGCCGCACCGTGAGCGACGGCGGCTAGCCGCCGCGTTGATTGATCGCGACAAGCGCGTGCAACCGCACGCGCGATGACAGGGAGGCGCCGTGGCTATACAGCAGGTGCACCCGGCACCGATGCGGTCCGTGGTGTTTTCCCACGGAGAACGCACATGCACGCCCCCGCCGTTCCGGTTGCCGCCGCTTCCCCCGCCAACGATCCGCTGCCGCCCCTGCACCCGGTGCACTGCCTGGGGCTTGCACTGCCGCGCATGCCGCAGCGACGCTGCGCACCGCGCCTGTTCCGGATGGAGCAGCTTGGCCTGCCGCCGGCCTTCCTCGACGTGCTGGCCGCGCAGGCCGACTCCCTGCCGTGGGATACCTGGGATGTGGCGCGACGGCGCCGGCAGATGCTGGAGCGCTACCGCAGCATCCTCGACGGCGGCCAGCGTCGCCTGCTGGATGCCTGCGCCGGCGACGCCACCGACCCGTCGTGGACAGCGCTGCTGGCGGCCCTGCCCTGCGTGCTGCGCGAGGCGCTGCTGCGGATCCGCCCGCACCGGCGGCGCAGCCTGCGCAAGTACCGGCTCCGCCGCCAGGCCACCCGCTGCTGGCAGCTGCAGCCCCTGGCCGATACCCGTTTCGAGCAGCCGGCCGTTGCCGGGCGCACCGCCGTGCGCCACTTCGCCGCGATCCCGACGGCACTGACCTACCACCCGGACATGCTGCGCTTTGTCGCCGGCATTGCCGAAACCATCCACGCCCAGTGCGGTGCCACCGCGCTGGAGATGGCGGTGCACCAGATGCTGACCCTGGCCGACGGTGACACGGCGGCCGATCCGGCACCGGAGGGACTGCACCAGGACGGCGCGGATTACATCGTGTCGGCGCTGGTGGTGCGACGCCGTGGCATCCAGGGCGGGCTGTCGCGGGTGCGTCGCGGTAGTGCCGGCGCCGTGCTGCTGGAGCACGCGCTGGAGGAAGGCGAAGGCATCTTCCAGCCCGATGCCGGATCGCCGCTGTGGCATGAGGTGTCACCGATCCGCGCGACCACCGCGGGCCAGTCCGGCCAGCGCATGATCCTGGGCATCGACGCCCACGTGCTGGCGGACGCGCCGGCATGAAGGCCCGTGTCACGCGGCCTGCAGCGGGCGGGGCAGGCGCACGGCGGCCCGCCCCATCGCCGTGGCGCGGGCGGATGCTGAAGCTGCTGCACCTGGTGGCCGAGCAGGCCCTGCCGCTGACCATTGCCGGGGTGTCGTTCGTGATCGCGCTCGACGCCTGGATGTCGGCACGCCCGGTGCTGTGGGAGCAGCAGCGCGCGCTGGCCTCGGTGTCGATCGCCACCGAACTGGAGCACCGCGCCGACGGCGGCGTGGACAGCCGCAGCACCATCACCATCACCAACGTCGGCGAGCTCAGTTTCGCGGTGCTGGATGTACAGATCGGCATGGCCGCCGAAGACGGCGTGCAGGCCGCGTGGCTGCAGAACTCGCTGCTGCGCGAGGCGACGGTGCCACTGCCCATCGGGCTGCGCCCGTTTAACCTGGAGCCCGCCCGCGACGGGGCCAGCGCGCGCTTCGCGTTCGACGACAGCCGCTCGGGCTGGCATGCGGTGGACCCCGGTCGCACCGTGGAGCTGGTCTTCGTGCAGCCGCTGCGCGGCCAGGGGCATCTGGATATCGGTGTGGAGGTCTTCGCCCAGCCGCTGCGGATGGCCGCACTCGCCGAGCAGATCACCACTGAACGGGTGATCGCCGGGCATCGCCGCCATGTGTTTCCCGAATCCGGCGAAGGCGAGGTGTCGGACCTGGGCGTCTTCCCGTACACCGCCTCCAGCGTGGTGGTGGTGCCCGCCGAACCGGCGCATGCACCGCGTCCGGCGCCGGCGGCGCGCCTGCGGGCGAAACGCCGGAACGAGCCGGCAACTCCCTGAAACACCGCGCCGCATCGCATCTTCGCCGCCGCCCTATACCTGTGCTGCGCAGCGCTGCCGCTGCGCGTTGCCACGGAGGCTGCATGCACACCCCTGATTCCCGTTCTCCGCCGCCCACCGACCCGGACGAGCGCGCTCGCGCTTACCGGCAACACTGCATCGCCGCCCTGCTGCGCGGCCTGGCGGTGCTGGTGGCCATGCTGCTGTCACTGCTGCTGGCCCTGTTCGCGCCCGCGCCGGCGGCACACGCCGGCGAGGCACCGCCGCGGGTGGTCGCGCTGCACGGCCACCTCGAGCTGGACTACACGCTGACCGTGCAGGTGGACCAGCTGGCGCAGTGGGCGATGGAGGGTGATCCCCGGGAGCTGGTGCCCTTCATCGACGGCCGTGCGATCACCGGCAACACGCCCGAGGCCATCGACCTGGTGCACGGGCGGCTCATGTTCCACCTGCGCATCAGCGACGACAACCGCGCGGTCTGGACGGACCTGCTCGGTGCGCCGGAAGGCCTGCGCCGCCCGGTGACCTTCAGTGTCGGGCCGGCCGATGGCTCGCCGTTCGATACCGCACTGACCGGTGGCCAGCGCGTGCAGCTGACGGTGATCTCGCCGGTGTACGGCGGCATCGCGCTGGCGCTGGTGGTGGTGACGCTGGTGGTGTTCGTGCAGCTGGCGCGCACCACCAGCATCATCCGCAAGCCCGGCCCCGGAGCGACCCAGCCGTACGACCTGGGCCGCTTCCAGATGGCGGTCTGGTTCTTCCTCATCTACCTGTCCTACACCGCGATCTGGCTGGTCACCGACGCCACCGACACCATCCACCCCTCGCTGCTGGCCCTGCTCGGCATCAGCGCGGGCACGGCGCTGAGCGAAGCGGTGATCGACGCCGGCGCGGCACCCGCGCAGGACGCGCGCGAAGGCGGCCTGCTGGCCGAACGCGAGCAGCTGGTGCCGCAGCTCGGCGCGCGGAGCCGGTGGCAGGACGCCGATGCCGACGTCGACGCACGCACCCGCCAGCAGGCGGCACGGCAGCGCGTGGCGCAGATCGACCAGCAGCTGCGCACGCTGCATGCGCAGGCACCGGAAGCGATATCGCAGGGCCTGCTGCATGACCTGTTGTCGGATGCACAGGGCTACCGCTTCGATCGCTTCCAGATCTTCGCCTTCACCCTGATCCTCGGCGTGATCTTCCTGTCCGATGTCTACAACAACCTCAGCATGCCCGAGCTCAGCCCGACCCTGCTCGGCCTGATGGGCCTCAGTTCCGGCACCTACATCGGCTTCAAGCTGCCCGACCGCCGCTGAACACCCCGCGCCGCGACGCGGCGTGGCGACCTCTCCTGGATGCGCCAGACCAACGAGGATCCGCAATGAACGCAATGACACTGAGCCCGCAGGGCGTGGAATGGCTCAAACATGTGGAGGGACAGCGGCTGCAGCCGTATGACGACCAGACCGGACGGCCGATCACCGCCTGGGTGCCCGGCGCCACCGTCGGCTATGGGCACCTGATTGGTCGCGGCGAGTGGGACCGGCTGGCGGGCGGCGTGAGCCTGGAACAGGCCGAACAGCTGCTGCGCCAGGACCTGGTGCCGTTCGAGCAGTCCGTCGCGCGCGGCATCACCGCCGCGGTGTCGCAATGCCAGTTCGATGCACTGGTCATCCTCTGCTACAACATCGGCGGCGGCAATTTCGCGCGGTCGTCGGTGGTCAAGATGATCAACAACCCGCGTGCGGTCACCACCTTCGCCAGCCTGGAGGCGGCGTGGATGGCGTGGACGCGTTCGCAGGGCAAGGTCATGAGGGGACTGGTGAACCGGCGTGCGGCAGAGTGGCGCATGTACAGCACCGGCGCCTACACGCATTGGTAAAACGAACGGCCCGCGCGTCCAGGACGGACGCGCGGGCCGCGGTTGCCGCGTGCTGCCTAGTGCTTCGCGCGCGCCAGCAGGCAGCCGGGTGCGCACTCGCCGTTGGCCGGATCGATGCGGACGGCGATGCCCTCACCGCGGGCCTGCACCACCAGCCAGCGGCCCACCAGGCGGTCGCAGATCGCGCCGCCATTGCCGGGCAGTACCGCGAACCACGCGCCATCGGCGGCGTTGCCTTCAAAGCGCAGCGGCAGGCGGCAGTTGCGCGGACTGGCGTAGACCAGGCTGCTGCCGGTGTCGCCGGGGTCACGACCGACCAGCTGCACCGCCATGTCCACGTCCGCGCCGTCGCTGGCCTGCACCGTGGTGATCCAGCGGCCTGCCAGCGTGGGGTTCAGCGTATCGGTGGCCAGCCCCTGCCCCACGCTCCACAGCGGCACGGTCACCTCGCGCCCACCGCTACGCAGCAGCAGGCGGGCCGGGGATGCAGCGGTGTCGAGCGTCATCCGCCCGGGGACCCACTGGTTGCAGTAGCGGCCACCGCTGCTGCCGGTGACGTCATAGCGGAGCGGGGCCGCCTCACTGTCGGTGGGGCGCGCCTCCAGCCGGCAGTGGCGCGGCTGGCCGAAGGCGATCTGCACGGTATCGCTGCCGGGCTGCGGCTGCAGGCGTACCGACGACGGACGCGCGTCAACGATGTCGGCGCCGGCCCATGGGGTGGGCGTGGCGGCATCGGGGTGGGCCTGGGCCTGCGCCAGCAGCGGCGCGAACAGGGCCAGCAGGCCCCAGCGGGAGGAAACGGGGTGGGTGCTCATGGCGTACTCCTGGGTGGAAAGGACACGCACGCCGGCCCTCGGCCGGGCGGACGCTCAGAAATAGCGGGTCATCAGGCCGATGGCCAACGCCACCAGCCACAGGCAGGCCAGCAGGCGCTGCCGGCGACGGCGACGGCGGGCGGCCGCCTGCGCACGGCGGCGGGCCAGCAGCGGCGCCATCCACTCCTGCACCTGGCGGGCATCGTCGCTGGACAGCAGCAGGCGCAGGCGCTCGGGTCGGGCCATGTCATCTCTCCTCGATCGCGTGGGGTTCCACGCTGAAGTGGCGCAGCAGCTGCCCGTCGAGCAGCAGCTCGCCGTGGACCGGCGTGCCGCCACGCAGGCAGATGGTGAGCAGGTGATCGGCCGGCTCCGTGCACGGGCACAGCGCCAGCGTTGGCGGCGCGCCGTCGGGACCGTCAAGTTCTTCCAGGCGGCAGTCGATCTGTACTTCAAGGCAGGTCGCCAGCACCCCGCGCGGGATGACCAGCTCGGCCAGCGGTACCGGGTGCGAGTGCCAGCACCCATCCACCAGCGTGCTTACCGCCAGTGTCTGGCCGCTGCCCAGCCGCGCCTGCAGCCGGGCCAGGTGCGCGCGCGCACCCTGTGTGCGGCCATGCACCAGCGCCGAGGCCAGGGTGTGGATGAGATCGTCAAGCCGGTGGTCGGCCATGGGCCCTGCTCCTGGGAGGCGTGCGCCTGGCCATGTCAGTCGGCCATCCAGACCGGGCGTCGCGGGAAGCCCACGTGGTAGGCCAGCCACTGCAGCACCACCTGGTGCTCACCGATCTGCAGGATGGTGAAACTGCGCTCGATGCCGAGGATGGAGCCCTTCGGCGTGTCGCTCAGGCAGCGGTTCAAGAGGTCCTGGGCCTGGGCCAGGTCGGCGTCGGTCAACATCTGGGTCGGGTTGTTGCTGCCGACGACGATGCGCTTCACGTACTTCACGTCATTGAGATCGAACATGCGGGTCTTCCCTGCGCTGGACATGCCGGAACCGCCGCGCCCGAGGGACGCGACGGGTCATTCCGCGGTGGTGCTGGACGGCACCCGTGTACCTGCCGATCAGGCCGGCACCGGCACCGGCGGCCCGATCTTCCGCGGCGCGGCGGCGGTCTGGAGGATGTCCAGCACGCGTGCCAGGCCTTCAGGCATGCCCTTGTCCTCGGCGTGCACGGCCACCGTGTACTTGGCCGAGTTGTCCGAGGTGCGGGTGTTCTCCTTGTGCGAGGCCACCGAACCCTGGATGTTCACCTTCGCCGAGAAGATGCCCCAGCCCACTTTCATTTCCGCCTGCATGCCGGCCGAGTAGTCCTGGCTTTCCTTGGCCGAGAACGACGACTTCACTTCCATCTCGAAGTTGATGTCCACGGTGTAGATGCTCAGGTTGGGCACCTTGACGATGGCCAGCAACGGCACCTCGAGTTCGACTTCTTCCTCGGAGAACGGTTGCGCGGCCTTGGTGGCCGGATCCAGGTTGTCGACCGGACGCTTGAAGCGGAACAACGCGGTGCGCGTACCGCCGACCGCATTCGGATCGGTGTTGGCCGGGTCGGTGGGCGGCAGGAAGCCGACCGAGCGGATGAAGCTGGCGGTGGCCTGGGCCAGTTTGATCTGCGAATCGCAGGCGGCAGTCAGTGGGCCGCCGATGAGGTCGCTCATCGGCAGTCCCTTGAACTGACTGGAGATGTTGACCAGTTCGTTGGACATTGCAGTTCACTCCAGAAGAGAGGTGGACAACGCCGGCCGCATCACGCGACCGGGTCGTTGCATGTGCTGCTGGATCACGTTGCTTTGATGGTCTTGAACACCCCCTGGCTCTGCGCCAGGTGGTTCATCAGCCGCGCCGCACCATCGGTCGGCTCGGTTCCTTCCACGCGCAGCTGCACGTGTACGTTGCCCACGCCCTTGCCGCGGCCGGTATCCAGTCCTACATGTCGCGCCGCCGGCCGCGGCGACTCCCAGGCGTCCGTCGCACCCGGCGCAGGTGGGTACGGATCCTCGGCGCCCAGTTCCGCCAGGTCCGCGTTGAAGCTGATCTCCACCTCCCGGATGCGCAGGTTGTTGGTGGAGACCAGCGGCAACAGCGGCGCGCGGTAGAGGTCCTCATCGCCGTCCTCGGCCTGCGGGTGCAGGGAGGGCATGCGGATGGTGACGCTCCTGGGTCGGTTGTCTTCGTCGAAGTAATCGCGCAGGTGGGAAATCTGGTGCATCTCGATGCTGTCCTGGGCCTCGATGACGGCCCCGGCCAGCGCTTCGATCAACGTGTGGAATGACATGGTTCCGCTCATCTCGCCCTCGCTCCGGTTCGTGGATACCTGCGATGCGCGAGAGGCGCAGATCGTTGGTCGTGGTCCACGTGTTCATTGATAGCCGCCGCCCCGTACCGGCGTACGGCGGGGTGTTGCGCGGTGTTATCCGCGCGTTGCACGGGGGGTGCGCGGCGGCGTGATCGCGGCGCACGCACCGCGCATGCTCGAGGGCGGCTCGCCGTAGTGGTGCCGGTAGGCGCGGCTGAAGCCGGACAGGCTGACAAACCCCACCGCATACGCCACCTCCGACACATTGCCCTCGCCTTCGCGCAGCAGGCGCTGCGCCAGCTGCAGGCGCACGGTGCGGATCAGTTCGCCCGGTGGATGGCCGATGCTGGCCACCAGCTTGCGGTGCAGGCTGGTGCGCGACATGTTCAATGCCGACGCCAACCGGTCCACCGAGAGGTCTTCGTCGTCGGCGTGATGTTCGATCCAGTCGCGCGCACGTTCCACCAGCCGCGTCGCCGCCGTGCCATGCGGACGGATCCGTGTGCGTGCCAGCAACGCGTCCCATGCCGTGTCCGCATCGACCTCCACGCATCCCTGACAACTGCAGTGGCCCATGCGCGAGAGCAGCGCCAGGCTCCATGCAAGCAACCGACCGTCGCCATCGTCTGTGCTTCCCGGTCCTCCCGCCACCTCATGCCGGTGACGGGCGGACAGCTCCAAACCGCGTTCCAGTACGTCCATAGCCGTGCCGCCTCCTTCTGCTGAAATGCCGCGCCGATGCACCCGCTTGCTCCCCGCCGACGCGCGACGGCGTTCAATCCCCGGTGAAGGGCGACAGCGTGGATTCCCCTACGGCGGAAAGGGTGGATAGCGTCGCCGCAGTGCTACGCGTACCGGTGTAACCGGAGCGGTGCGTGCAGA
Organism: Stenotrophomonas sp. KH_036_B; assembly: GCF_057839485.1. Lineage (NCBI taxonomy): Bacteria > Pseudomonadati > Pseudomonadota > Gammaproteobacteria > Lysobacterales > Lysobacteraceae > Stenotrophomonas > Stenotrophomonas sp. KH_036_B. The sequence goes on from NZ_CM174491.1 coordinate 4,427,414, forward strand.
TGTGGCGCCGCGTTGCAGATCCTTGTCGGATCGTTGCAGGGCGCTTTCGTATCGGCAGCGTGAGGGTGATACTGGATCGGCTGTGGCGCGCGGTGTACAGCGCCAGCCCATTAAGTGTGATGAATCTCACTCGAGAAGCGAGATGTAGCACACATCATGCCCGATACAGCCGCGTGAGCGGTATCCTGCCGCATGCATTTGCGCATGGGACAAGGTGATCCAAGATGAGTTACGACCTGATGGTGTTCGACCCCGCCGTGGCACCGCGCGATGCTGCCGCGTTCCTGGAGTGGTACGACGCGCAGACCGAATGGAACGAGACGCACGAGTACGACGATCCGGCCGTGTCCGGCCCGGCCCTGCAGGCGTGGTTCAGCGCGATCATCGAGCACTTCCCGCCGTTGAGCGGCCCGCTCGCCGATGACGAGGATGACCGGCCGCAGGTCACCGACTACAGCGTGGGCAACCACGTGATCTATGCGTCCTTCGCCGATGACGTGGCCGAGGAAGCGCATGGCCTGGTGCAGGTGCTCGCCAATGCCCACCAGCTGGGCTTCTTCGATGTCAGCGGTGACGGTGCGATCGTCTTCCCCGACGGCACCGTGCTGATTCCCGAGTAAGCCGCAGCCGACGCTAGAACAGCTGGCCCTGCGCAGGGGCCGGCTCTGCGGCTGCGTCCTCCGCGGCCGTATGGGGCGCCACCGCACTGCCGGCCAGGCGCACCGCCAGCCCGGACAACCGGCTGGCATGCCGCGCCAGCGCGGCCTGCAACACATCCGCACTGCCCAGCACATGCAGCGACTGCCGCGCGCGGGTCATGCCGGTGTAGATCAACTCACGCGAGAGCACGCGGTTGTCGCGACGCGGCAACTGCAGCCATACCGTATCGAACTCCGAACCCTGCGCCTTGTGCACGGTCATGGCGAACGCACTTTCATGTGCGGGCAAGGCACCGGGGTGGAAGCCGCGTGGTTGATCGGGCGTGTCACCGGCGAACCATGCCGTCACCGCCCCATTGCGGTCGGCCAGGCAGATGCCGATATCGCCGTTGAACAGGCGATGCCGGTAGCTGTTCTCCGTGACCAGCAGCAGCCGGCCATGGAAGTAGCCGGGTGCCATGCCCGGCCGCGGCACGCCGGCAAGCATCGCTTCGATGCGGGCGTTCAGGCCGCGCGCACCCTGCGGGCCCTCGCGCACGGCCGTGAGCAGGCGTACCCGGCCGGCCTCGGCCAGCGCCTGCGCGGGGTCCGACGCCGCGCCCAGCCCACGCCAGTGCGCCAGCAGCGGGTCGCGGTGCTGCTGCAGCGGATCACTCTGGTCTTCATGGAAATGCACACCGGCCAGGCGTCCGCCACGCAGCAGGGCCAGCGCGCTGTCGCCGTCACCGGCCCGCACGGCCTGCGCCAGCGGGGCCAGGTCGAGCGCGTCGGTCTGCCGATAGCCGCGCTGCAGCTGCACCCGCCGGCCGGCGAAGGCGCGCGCGGACGCACGGGGTTGCAGCACCGCAGGCGCCAACAGCGCCTGCAGGGCATGCGCATCGTCGGCCTGGGTGCCCAGGCCATCGCCACTGGCGCGCAGGATCGCACTGAGCACGTCGCCGGCTTCCACCGACGGCAGCTGGTCGGGATCGCCCAGCAGCACCAGCCGGGTACCAGCGGCCACCGCGTCGACCAGCTTGGTCATCAGCGGCAGGTCGATCATCGAGGCTTCGTCCACCACCACCACGTCGAAGGGCAGCGGGTTGTCGGCGTGGTGGCGGAAGCGGGGTGAATCGGGAATCACCCCGAGCAGGCGATGCAGGGTGGTGCCGGTGCTGGGCATGGCGTCGCACAGTGCCGGGGCGATGCCCAACAGGCGCAGCCGCTGCACGGCCAGGCGCAGACTCTCGGCCATGCGCTCGGCGGCCCGTCCGGTTGGCGCGGCCAGGGCCACCCGCGGCAGCGGCTGTTCGGCCTGTACCGCCTGCGCCGCGAGCAGCACCAGCAACCGCGCGATGGTGGTGGTCTTGCCGGTGCCCGGCCCGCCGGTCACCAGCACCAGCGGATGGCGCAGGGCGACGGCGGCGGCGCGCGCCTGGTGGTCGATGCCCTCGTGCGCCTGTGGGAACAACTGGGCGAACAAGGCCTGCAGCATCGCCGGATCGGGCTGGGCCAGCGCGTGCGTGGCGATGCGCTGCAGGCCCTCGGCCAGGCGGCGCTCGTACTCGCGGTAGCGGCGCAGGTAGAGCAGCCCGTTCTCGAGGACCAGCGGCGCATCGGCGGCCACGTCGGTCACTGCGTCCGGGCACGCCACCCACGGCGAGGCCTGCAGCTGCACCTGCCAGGCGTCGGCGGGCGGCCACTCGACCGGCATCTCGACCAGGCGCTGGGGCTGGGCCGGGTCCAGTCCTGCATGGCCCTGCGAGACGGCCAGCGAAGCCAGCGCCGCCGCGACCAGCACCGCATCGGGTGTGTCCGGTCGCAGCCGGCGCAGGCTCTGCGCCAGGGCATGGTCGAGGGTACGCAGCGCGCCGCTGCGGTGAAGGGTGGTGAGCAGACTCATGCGTGACCCCATGCCCGCGCGGCCATGCGCGCCTGCGCCACTTCGCCACCGGCGAACAGCGCATCCAGCGCGTCCACCAGCGCGGGGTCGAAGCGATGCGCGTACACGCCCGGGCTGTCGTCGCGTCGCGCATCCAGGCCACGGCAGAACAGGTAGCGGATACCGCCCATGTCGCGGGTGTAGTCGTAGACCGGGCCCAGCCGGAAGCGCAGCCAGCGGTGCAGCGCCACGGTGTAGATGAGCGCCTGCAGGTCGTATTCGCTGTGCTGCATGGCGCTGGCCAGCTGCGCCGCGTCGTAGCCGGGCAGGCGGTTGGATTTGTAGTCGAGCACGAACCAGCGATCGCCACGCACGTAGGTCAGATCGATCTTGCCGGTCATCAGCCCCTCGAGCCGGCGGCGGGTGCCGAAGCCACGGCGATCGCGGACCAGACCGTGTGCATGCAGCAGGTCGAGCAGTGCGGGCACCGCGGTGGGCTGCATCGCGAAGTGGAACTCGATTTCAGCGCGGCGTGCCGTGGCCGCCAGCGTGTACAGCGCGCCGCCTTCCGGCAACGGCACGGTGAGTGTCTGCCCGACCAGCGCGGTCAGCACCGCCACGCCGTCGTCCAGGTCCTCGTCGGCATAGCCTTCATCGCCCAACGCGGTGCGCAGGACCTGGGCCTGCTCGCCCGGTGCCGGTTGTCCAGCCTGCCAACCGGCCCACTGCGCGAAGTCGGTGTTTTCCAGCGCATCGTGCAGGACGTTGCCGAAGCGGCTGCCCATGAAGCGCGGATCGATCACCGCGTCGCCCGCCTGTGCCGCCGGCTCCAGTTCCGCGCCGGGCTCGGTGCCCACCGGCTCATCGGCGGCGGGCGCGGGCACCTCGGTCGCGGCAGCGTCGGTGTCGTGGCCCGCATCGGCGTGGGCCAGCTGGGTGAAGCTGTATACCCACCAGTCGTGCGGGACGCGGCGGGTCAGCGCGCGCACCGGCGGCAGTTCGCCTTCCTGCTCCAGCGCCAGCTGCGCGGGGCGCGGCGCCAGCGGACCGTCGACCACGGCGATGTCGGCATGCGCGCGCAGCGCCTCCAGGTCCGACAGCATCGGGGCCAACCGGGTCTTGGCCAGTCCGGCCAGGTCGCCGACAGCGATCCACACCGCGTGCTCGGCACGGGTCAGCCCGACATACAGCAGGCGCGCGTCTTCGGCACGCTGCTCCTGCGCGCTGCGCTCGCTGGCCGCGCTCCAGGCCTCGTCCTTGTCGAGTCGCCAATGCAGCTCGCGGCGCCCATTGGCGTACACGGTGCAGTGCGCGTCGCCGCTGCCGCCCCCGCTGTCGATCCCCACGAACGGCAGGAACACCAGCGGATATTCCAGGCCCTTGCTCTTGTGCAGGGTGATGATCTGCACCCGGCGTGCATCCGATTCCAGCCGCAGCAGCTGCTGTTCGTCATCCTGGTCGGCATGCGCCATCTGCACCTGCAGCCAGTCCAGCAGGCCGTGCATGCCCAGGGTATGCGCGGAGGCCTGTTGCAGCAGCTCGCCCAGCTGCAGGTAATTGGTCAGCCGGCGCTCGCCGTCGAGCAGGCCAAGCAGGCGTTCGGCATGCTCGGCGCACAGGTCGGCGATCACCGCGAACGGCCCGCCGCGCTGCCAGCGCTCGCGCCAGAGCAGCAGGCGCACCTGGAACCCGCGCTGTGCGTCACCCTCGCGCTCCATCGCATCGATGCCGTGTGCATCCTCGCCAAGCAGCACGGTGGACAGCGCGGCGCGCAGCCGTCCTTCGTCGGCCGGCTGCAGCAGCGCCAGCAGCAGCAGGCGCAGGTCATGCGCCTCGACGGTGGCGTACAGGCTCTGCTTGCCGGCGGCCACGGCCGGAATGCCGACCGCACCCAGCGCCTGCTGGATCCGCGTGGCTTCCCGGTGCGAGCGCACCAGCACGGCGATGTCGCCGGGCTGCACCGGCACGCCACGCAGCAGCGCGCGGCCGTCGCGGGCCTCGGCAAGCACCTGGTGGATCGCGGCCACGCAGGCATCGCTGGCCTGCTGCCGCGACGGGTCCACTTTGAAGGCGCCCCCGTCGGGGTTGTGCAGCACGCGCACGGTCAGCCCGGGAGCGGGCTGGCCATCGCGCAGGAAATCGGCATCCACCCGGGTGTTGCCGGGATGGACCGGTTCGAAGGCGATGTCCGCTTCGAGGAAGGCGGCCTCGCCCGCGTTGGCGTACAGCGCTTCGATGGCGTGAAGGACCGCGGGTCGGGAACGGAAGTTGCGGTCCAGCGCCGGTGCCACGTCCGCCTGCCGCTTGGCCTTCAGATAGGTATGGATGTCACCGCCGCGGAACCCGTAGATGGCCTGCTTGGGGTCGCCGATCAGGAACAGCGCCGGTGCCAGGCCGGCCTCCCGGGTCTGCTCCGAATCGCCGAAGACACGCTGGAAGATGCTCCACTGGCGGTCGTCGGTATCCTGGAATTCATCGACCAGCGCGATCCGGTACTGGGCGCGCAGCTGCTGCACCAGGGCCGCGCGGTGCGGGCCGTCGAGCGCATCGGCCACGCCGTCGATCAGATCGTCGTAGGTCTGGACGCGGCCGATCCGCTTGAGTTCGGCCAATCGCGCACGCGCCTGTTCGCGCAGCCCGTGCAGGAAGGCGATGGCCTGCGCGCGCTGCCACTGGGCTACCGTATCGGCCGTGGCCAGGTACACCGCCAGCGCATGCTGCACGGGCGACTGCGGGGTCTTGCCGGCATGCGCCTTGTTGGTGCGCGCGGTGAGCGGCTCCACGCCCAGCCGGCGCAACCGCTCCAGCTCCGGCACCAGCGCGTCGGCCGGCGCGTCGCCGGCGGCCCAGCGATGCAGCAGCACGGCAAGCGGCTCCAGCCAGGCCAGCTTGTAACTGTTGCCGTTGAGCACCTTGTTCTCCACGGCGGCGCAGACCTGCCCCAGGAAGGCCTCGCCGTGCTCGCGGTAATCACGGGCGAACTGGCGTGCCGCCGCCTCATGCGCCGGGCGCGGATCATCCTCCTGGCCGCGCGGCACGTCGGGCAGCAGCGGCAGCGGTTTCACCAGCGTGGCGAGGTCGGCGGCCAGCGCCTCGGGGCTGGACCACAGCAGGGTGAGTGCGTCGACCGTTGCGGCGTCGCTGGCATGCACCCGCCACAGGTCGGCGGCCAGCGCGTCCAGCAGTTCGCGTTCGCTGGGCAGCAGGGTGGGCGGATCGAAGGTATGCCCGCTCTCCAGAGCATGTTCGCGCAGCACCCGGGTGCAGAAGCCATGGATGGTGAAGATCGAGGCCAGGTCGATTTCATCGGCGGCGGTCTGCAGCCGGCGGGCGAGGGCCGCGGGCCGTTCAAGGCCACGCGCAAGCTCGCGCTGCAGGATGGCCAGGGTCAGCGTCACCTCGGGGGCGTCGTCGTCGGTTGGCGCGCGCTCGACCAGCCGCGCCGCCAGCGCGAGCCGCTCGCGGATGCGCTTGCGCAGTTCCTGTGTGGCGGCGTCGGTGAAGGTCACCGCCAGGATCTGCCCGATGCGCCAGCCCTTCTCTACCACCAGGCGGGTGAACAGCGTGGCCAGGGTGAAGGTCTTGCCGGTGCCGGCGCTGGCCTCGATCAGGCGTACGCCGTCCAGCGGCAGGTCAAGGTACGGGTCTGCGGGCAGGGGAAGGCCGTTCATTGCATGTCTCCTTCCTTGGGGAAGCCCGCGAACACCCGGCCTTCGCGCACCGCGGTGAATACCACGAAGCTGTTGTGCAGCAGCTGCCGGTAGCTGTCGGCGTTGGCGAACGGATCGCGGCCGCGCAGTGCGAGCTGGTAGCCGGCACCACTGGATTCACCCCAGCGTCGGTCGCTGCCATGCCACTGCGCCCAGCCCTCGGTTTCGCGTTTGGCCTCGGCGCTGGTGTACAGCACCCAGCCGGTGGATGGCCCGTACAGCAGTGGCGCGCGCAGCCCTTCGCCGCGCAGCTGCAGCAGACGCCGCAGGACCTGCCGGGCCTGGCCGGGATCCAGCGGCGGCAGCACGTGCGGGCCCAGCCCGTCATCGCCCGCCTCGTGGAACTGCACCAGCGGCAGCCCGTCGCCGGCCGCGCTGGCCAGCAGCCAGTCCAGCCCCTGGCGGATCGCCGCGCGGCCGTTGAGCGGACCGGGGCGCAATCGCACCAGGCCGTGTGGGTGCACACCGTCTACGCGGCCATGCAGGCGCACGCCATCGATCTCCACCTCATAGCGGCGGCTGTCGGCCACGCTGCCGGCCTGCCAGCCCGCCAGCGCCTGCGCATAGGGCTGGGTCTGCGCCTGCAGGACCTCGAACTGGCGCTCGCCGAGCGCACCGGACGGCAGCAGCGCGCGTGCGCGCAGGCGCGGGTACAGCGGTGCGTCGTCCTCGCCCAGCGTGGCCTCGATCACCGCCTGCTGGAGCAGCAGCTTGTCGCCGCCGCGGGCGGCCATCACCAGCGGTTCGACGTCCTCGGCGCTGTCCAGCTCATCGGGCAGGCGCAGGCCGAGCCGCTGCGACAGGAACTGGCTGGCCGGATCGGTCAGGAAGCGACGCAGCGCATCCAGGCTCAGCTCGGTGTCGGCGGTGACGGTGTCGGGGGCCGGCAGGGGCTGGGCAAACCACGGTGCGAGCGCGCGCCGCGCCGCGCCCATCGAACCGGCGGCCGGGTGCCATTGCTGGCGGTAGCTGAAGCGGCGCGGCTCATCGCCGCCGCCGAACGCCGCCGGAGCAAACGGCTGCAGGGGATGCCGCACCGTCATCTGCCGCGCCACGTCTGCGGGGGACAGGTGGTACTCCGCGGCGGCATCGATCAGCTCGCTGACCAGCACCGACGGTTCGCGCACGCTGCCATCGCGTGGGTCGGCACCGAGGTAGCTCAGGTAGAACACATCCTGCGCCGACGCGAACAGCTGCAGGAACAGGAAGCGGTCGTCCTCGCGCAGGGAACGGTCGCCGTGGCGGCGTTTGTCGGTGCCCAGTTCGGCGGTGAGCTGGTTGAGTCCGGCAGCCGGGTCGCGGCGCGGGAAGTCACCATCGTTCAGGCCCAGCACGCAGATCACCCGGAACGGCAGCAGCCGCATCGGCACCATGCGCCCGAAGCTGACGCCGCCGGTCAGCAACGGCGCGCGGGTGTCGGCCTCGGCCAGCACGCCGGCGAAGTGCGCGCGCACGACCTCCGGCGGCACCACGCCGGTGAACGCGGCCTGGGCGGCATCGCGGGCAAATTCAGTGATCAGTTTGCGCAGGCGCTCCAACGCGCGCTGGGCGTTGGCCGCCTGCGGCGGCTCGGGCAGCAGCGCATCCAGCAGCGCCAGCAACCGCTGCCGCCAGTGCGCCGGTGCCAGGTGTTCGCCCAGCAGGGTCTGGTAACGAGCCAACACGCGCAGCAGGGCCAGCAGGCGGTCCAGCGCTTCCAGCGCACTGCCCTCCAGTTCCGGCCAGGGCGCGACGCCGGCGATCTCGCCGTCGCTGCCGCTGGCATGGCCCAGCAGCAACCGGTCCAGTGCGAACTGCCAGGTGAAGGCATCGTCCACCGGTGCCTGGTGCTGTGCACGGTGCTGGGCGTCCAGTCCCCAGCGCGCGCCTGCCGCCTGCAGCCAGGTGTGCAGACGGTCGAACGCATCGCCTTCCAGCCCGGCCGCTTCGGCCAATGGTTCGCTGGCCAGCAGGTCCAGCACCTCGTTCAAGCCGAAGCGCGACACCGGCAGGCCGAGCAGGTGCACGAACACATCGGCCAGCGGTTCGCCGGCCAACGGGCTGGTATCGGCCAGCGCATAGGGAATGTGGTCTTCACCGCCGCTGCGGCCGCCGAACACCGCTTCCAGGTACGGCACGTAGGGGTCGATGTCCGGGGCCAGCACGGCGATGTCGCGCGCCTGCAGCGGCGGATCGAAGCGCGGGTCCTGCAGCAGGCCGCGCAACTGGTCATGCAGGACCTGCAGTTCGCGCAGCCGGGTGTGGCAGGCATGCACCTGCAGGCTGGGGTCGTCGTAGCGCAGCGCGGGACGAAGCGGGCCGGCCGGCTGCGCGCGGCGGTGGAACAGATCGCGCTGCAGGCGGTGCAGCAGGCTGTCGGACAAACCGCCAGACGCCATGTCCGCCCGCGCGTCATCCTCAGGATCGTCGTAGGCGGCAATCTCGCCGGACGGATGCACCACCTCGTAGCTGCCCAGCACCGCCATGAAGTCGCGCCCCGCCGCTCCCCACGCCTGCAGCAGGCGGTTCTCGCCGGTGGCGTCGCCGAACGGATCGAGCGCGCCGCTGCGCAGCTTTCCGCCCAGTGTCTGCAGGTCACCCCAGTACGACTGGGTCGGCGTGGGCAGGTAGAAATGCAGCGTGCCCACCCGTGCCTGGGTGGCCACCACGCGCAGCACGTCGGGCGACACGTTCAAGGTGGCGAAGGCGAACAGGCGCGGCGGCAGGCCGGCGGGCAGCGGGCGGGCGGCGCCTTCGAACCGCTCCAGATAGGCGTGGATGCGGCGCGCGCGGTAGTGGTGGCCGCTGCCGATGTGTCGCCACAGGATTGCCTGCGGATCGAGCGGGTCGGCCCCGGCCTCCCAACGCAGCAGCCAGTCGCGCCGCCAGGCCTGGTACTTCTCGAACACCGACGCGAGCTCGGCGGCCAGCGCCCACGGTTTGAGCGGATCGGGCTGCGCCAGATAGCCCTGCAGCGCGCGCAGGGGCGCCTGCGCCATCAGCTGCGGGTCGGTCAGCGCCGCGTACAGCTTCCAGTGCAGGGCGGCGGCCGTCAGGTCGTCATGCTCACCCGGTACGTTGGCATTCAACGCGCGGGCGACGAACTCGCCCGGGGTCAGGAACGCCAGGTTGGCCGCGATGCCGTACTCTGCGGCCAGGGTGGACTGCAGCCAGCGCCGCATCGCCACCTGGGGAATCAGCACGACATCCGGCTCCAGGATCGACTGCCCCGCCACCGGCTCGCGCAGCGTCCGGGCCAGCAGGGCGGCCAGTACGTCGAGTGAGTTGGAGTGGTACAGGCGGAAGTCTGAAGCGGGGTCTGTCATCGCGGCAGTGTGCCGCAGCGCGCCCAAAGCAGGTAGAGCGGGGATCCACCGCCGCGCAGCGCCCGGCCTGTGTACGGGTGGGCGGACGCTGTGTTGCAGGCGTCTGCGACAGGGCGCGCCGAGGCCCCCGCTGCGACATGCGACAATACTGCACGGTCCAGTTCGGTTTTGTTCAGCCGCTCACCACGATCTTACGACTGTTGGAATTTTGTTAATGGCACCCATGACGGCTTCCGAAGCACCGCTGGTCCAGTTGAGCAACGTGCGTATCGATCGCGGCGGTCGGGCGATCCTGCGCGACGTTTCGCTGTCGGTTCCACGCGGCAGCATCACCGCTGTGCTCGGGCCCTCCGGCAGTGGCAAGTCGACGCTGCTGGCAGCGCTGACCGGCGAACTGCGCCCGGTGGCCGGTGAGGTCACCCTGTTCGGGCAGCCCATTCCCACCGGCAGCAGCGCATTGCGCGCGATGCGCCGCAGCGTGGGCGTGCTGCTGCAGGGCAACGGCCTGCTCACCGACCTGACCGTGGCCGAGAACGTGGCGCTGCCGCTGCGCACGCATACCAAGCTGCCGGCCGCGGTGCTGCGCCGGCTGGTGGACATGAAACTGCACGCGGTGGGCCTGCTGGCCGCGGCCGATGCCTGGCCGCGCGAGCTGTCGGGCGGCATGGCGCGGCGCGTGGCGCTGGCCCGCGCGCTGGCGCTGGACCCGCCGCTGATGATCTACGACGAGCCGCTGACCGGCCTGGACCCGATCGCCAGTGGCGTGATCATGAGCCTGATCCAGCGCCTCAACCACAGCCTGGGGTTGACCAGCATCATCGTCAGCCACCATGTGCACGAGACCCTGCCCATCTGCGACCAGGTGATCGCCATTGCCAATGGCGGCGTGGTGTTCCAGGGCACCCCGGCGGCGCTCGAGTCCAGCCCGGACCCGTTGCTGCGCCAGTTCCTGCACGGGCAGCCGGACGGCCCGATCCCGTTCGATGCCGCGCCCCGCGCGAAGGTGGCCTGATGCCGTTTGTTGAAGCCACCCGCTCGCTCGGTCGCGCCGGCCTGTTCTCGCTGACGGTGCTGCGCGGCTCGTTGCCCACCGCCGACTTCCTGGCCGAGCTGACCCGCGAGATCTACAAGATCGGCGCGCGTTCGCTGCCGATCATTGCCGTGGGCGGCGCGTTTGTCGGCCTGGTGCTGACCCTGCAGGGCTACCGCACGCTGACCACGTTCGGCGCCGCCGATGCGTTGTCCACGCTGCTGGGCCTGTCGCTGTACCGCGAGCTGGCACCGGTATTGACCGCGCTGCTGTTCATCGGCCGCGCCGGCAGCTCGATCGCCGCCGAACTGGGGCTGATGCGGGCCACCGACCAGATCAAGGCGCTGGAGCTGATGGCGATCGACCCGGTGGCCAAGGTGGTGGCGCCGCGCTTCTGGGCGGCGGTGCTGACCGTGCCGCTGCTGACCGGCATCTTCTGTTCGCTGGCGATCAGCGCCAGCTACTTCGAGGCCGTGCACGTGCTGGGCCTGGACAACGGCGTGTTCTGGTCGGCACTGAGCAACAGCGTCGACTTCTGGGACGACTTCGGCGTGGCGATGCTGAAGTCGGCGATCTTCGGCGGCACGGCTGCCCTGGTCGCTTCGTATGTCGGGTTCCATGCCGAACCGACCATCGAAGGCACCTCGGTGGCCACCACGCGCGCGGTGGTGAATGCCTCGCTGCTGGTGCTGATGTTCAACTTCGTGCTGTCGGCAATGATGTTCCAGTAGGTGTCGACCGTAGGTCGGTACGCATCCCAGTAAAGAATCCCGCCTGGATACCTGTCCAGGCACCTGACAAAGAACGGTGAGACAACCATGGCCATCCGCGGTCCCAGACTCGAATTTTCCGTCGGCGCCTTCCTGTTGCTGGCGCTGGCCTCGCTGCTGGTGCTTGCCGTGGCGTCCACCAACCAACGCTGGGGCTTCGGCAGCGACGGTTACGAACTCAAGGCACGCTTCACCCAGATCGGCCAGCTGCGCAAGCAGGCGCCGGTCAAGATCGGCGGCGTGGTGGTCGGCCAGGTCGGCGCGATCGAACTGGACCCGACTCGCTTCGACTCCATCGTGACGCTGAAGCTGGACCCGAAGTTCAAGGATCTGCCGGGCGACACGTCCGCCGGCATCTTCACCAGCGGTCTGCTCGGCGAAAGCTATATCGGACTGCAGCCGGGCGGTGACCCGGAGGTGCTCAAATCCGGCGACGAGATCGTCTTCACCCAGCCGGCCGTGGACCTGATCCAGATGGTCGGCAAGTACATGTTCAGCGGTCCGGGCAACACCGGTGCCGCTTCCCAGGAAGCTCCCGGCGCAGCCGCGCCGGCAACGGAACCGCAGAAATGAAAAAGACCCTGATCCCGGCCCTGCTCGCCTCGGCCCTGCTTGCCTCCCTGCCCTCGCTGTCGTTTGCCCAGGCAGCACCCGCCGCTCCGGCCGCCGCCGCGCAGGGCCAGGCCGGCAAGGTCGTGCTCGACGCCAGCACCCGCATCCTGAACACCCTGCAGCAGCGCCGGGCGGAATTCGGCAAGAACCCGACCGCACTGCGCAGCTACATCGACAGCGAGCTCAACCGCACCTTCGACCGCGACTATGCGGCGCGCCTGGTGCTGGGCGCCAATGCGCGCGGCGCCTCCGACGCCGACGTGAAGCTGTTTGCCGACGCCATGGCCGACAACCTGATGCAGCGGTATGGCTCGGCCCTGCTCACCATCCAGGGCAAGCCCAGCTTCCGCCTCAAGGGCGAGCAGCCGCTGCCGGGCAACCGCGGCGTCAAGGTGTCCACCGAGCTGCTGCGCGCCGGCAGTGAGTCCACCCCCGTCGACTACATGATGCGAAACGTCAACGGCCAGTGGAAGATCTTCGACGTGAACATCGAAGGCATTTCCTACGTGCAGACCTTCCGTACCCAGTTCGATGCCCCGCTTCGCCAGAAGGGCATCCAGGAAGTGGCCAAGGAACTGCGTGGCGGTACCCTGCAGGCCGGGCCGGGCGGCAATGGCAAGTAACGCCACCGTGCAGATCGACGGTCCGCGCGCCTGCTTCACCGGCGTGCTCGACCGCGAGGCGGTGGTGGCGCTGTGGCCGCAGCTGAAGGCGCTGCCACGCACCGTGACGGCGCTGGAGCTGGGCGCGGTGACGCGGCTGGACAGCGCCGGCCTGGCGTTGCTGGCCGAACTGGCCGCGCTCGCCCGCACGGACGGGCGTACGCTGGTGCTCAACGGCTCGCCTGCCGGTTTCAACGAACTCAGCGCCGCCTATCGGCTGGCGCCGTCCCTGGATTTCACTGCCCCTACTGCCGCGAGCTGACATGAACGTCATACGCACCGCCTCCTTCCTCCTGCTGGCCCTGGCGCTGAGCGCCTGTGCGGCCAAGCCGGCCCGCGACAGCGCGCCCGCCAGCGTCGCCGTGGCAGCCGAGGCCGCACCGCCCGCCGACCCCACGGCAACCGCTGCCACGCCCGCTGACACCGCCACGCCCGTGGCCGGCGCAGAGGCCGCGCAGGGTGCCACTGCGGCACCGACCGCCGGCAATGGCGTCGCACCGACCGGTGCGGAGGATGACTTCGCCGCGTTGTACGGCGGTCCGGCACCGACCGCCGAGGGCGCCGAACCGGGCCGCTCGCCGTACGATCCGTGGGAAGGCTTCAACCGCCGCGTGCACGCGTTCAACGACGTGGTCGACCGCGCCGTGGCACGACCGCTGGCGACGGCCTACACCAAGGTGGTGCCGCGCGTGGCACGTACCGGCGTGACCAACTTCTTCAGCAACCTGCGTGCACCGGTCACCATCACCAACCAGCTGCTGCAGGGTCGCCCCGGCGATGCCTGGGACAGCCTGGGCCGGTTCGTCATGAACTCCACGCTGGGCGTGGGCGGTCTGTTCGATCCGGCCAGCCGCGCGCTGGTGCCGCGCCGCAGTGAGGACTTCGGCCAGACCCTGGGTGCCTGGGGCTGGCGCAGCTCGCGTTACGTGGAACTGCCGTTCTTCGGCCCGCGTACCGTGCGTGATGTGTTCGGCCTGGCCGGCGACATCCCGCTGTCGCCGATCCGCACGATCGAGGAAGACAAGATCCGCATCACCCTGCAGGGCCTGCAGCTGGTGGACATGCGCTCGCAGCTGATGGCACTGGACGATATCCGCGACAACGCCGTGGACGAGTACGCGCTGACCCGCGACGCCTGGCTGCAGCGCCGCAACTACCAGATCCAGAACGACCTGCGCGGCAAGCGCGAACGCGGTCGGAACGACGACGATGACGCACCGATCCCGGTCGATGCGATGCCGATGCCGAACTGGGGCAATTGAGCCCCCTCGGCAGGACCAACAAAAAACCCCGCCTCGGCGGGGTTTTTTGTTGCCCGGCATCGCGCCACCACCAGGCGGTGGCGCGTGCCCCCTTACAGCTGCTTGTCCAGGCTGAGCTGCACCCCGTGGTCGCGGTCGTCGCCGCTGCCGACCAGCCCGCGGTAGTCCACGCGCAGGCCCCAATCGCGCCCGAAGTCGAACATCACCCCGGCACCCAGCATCCAGCGGTTGCGGTCGAAGCCATCCAGCGTGGTGCGGTAGAACGGCAGCCCGACGAGATCGGCGTACTGCATCGTGGCGGTGCCACTGCCGCTGAAGTCGTGCTGGTACTCCACCCGCAGCTGCGGCGTCCAGGCACCCCACGCGGCGCTGTTGCGCGTCTCGATGCGCAGGCCCGCATTGCCGGTGCTGGTGTCCACGTCCTGGTCGCCGTAGCGCAGGGCGAACAGGTCGCTGCCCTGCTCGACATACCGGTCGAGCGTGCCGCGCGACGCGTCCAGTCGCGCGTACGGCGTGAACTGCCAGCTGCCACGGGCCAGGTCCGCGCCCACCGAGAGCGAACCGAACCACTGGCTGCCATCCCGGCGGGCATGCACGAAGCTGCCGTCGCTGGTCACATAGCGGCGCAGGTCGTAGTCCAGCAGCTGGTGACCCAGCAGCGCATCCACGAACAGATGCTGGCCGGGGCTGTAGCTGCCGTACAAGGCCAGCGTGAAGGCCTGGCCATCACTGCGGCTGCCGTTCTCGCCCACGTCGGTGCGGTCGCGGCCATAGCCCACGCCGACGCCGAGGGCGAGGTCTTCACCCACCTGCAGGTCGCTGCCGAGGGTGACGCCATCGGTGTTGAAGTCACCGCCGGCGCTCGAACGCCCGTTGGTCCGGCCGCTGCGGATCGTGCCGCCTACCCAGAACCCGAGCGGTGCCTGCGAGCCCGCGCCTGCCGCGGCCGGTGCATCCAGCCCCGGTTCCCGGTCGAACGGTTGGCGACGCTGCGCATCGCAATCGCTGCCGGGCAGGCTGCCCACCGCCGGATCGCAGCGCTGCGGCCCATAGGCCAGGCCCAGGTTGTTGCTGAAGCCGTTGTTGCGGCTGGCGCCATGCAGGCGCTGCATGCGCTGCTGGACGTTCTCGATCTGCGAGCTGGCGAAGCGCCGCGCGGCGTCGGCCTGCGCCGACAGCAGCCCACGCACTTCCGGGTCGCGGGTCGGATCGGGTCGCTGGGTGACCTGCACCGTGTAGTCGTGCGTGCCGGTGAAGCCCAGTGCATCGGTGGCGGTGACGGTGAAGGCGAACCCACCGGCTGCGCTGGGCGTGCCGGTAAGCGCGCCGGATGCGGCCAGCACCAGGCCGCCGGGCAGCGCGCCGGTGGTCACCGCGTAGGTGTACGGCGCGGTGCCACCACTGGTGGAGAGCTGCTGCTGGTAGGCATTGGCGAACACACCGGCCGGCAGGGTCGCCGGCGTCAGCGTCAGCACCGGGGCGGCCACGCTGAGGGTGTAGGCCTGGGTCACGCTGGCCGGGGTGCCGGTGGTGCTGTCGGTGGCGGTCACGCTGAAGGCAACCGTGCCCACAGCAGTGGGCGTCCCCGACAGGCGACCGGTGGTGGCATCCAGTGCCAGGCCCGCCGGCAGGGTGCCGGTGGTGAGGGCGAAGGCATACGGCGCCACGCCGCCGCCGGCAGCGAAGGCCACCTGGTAGGCACTGCCCGCCGTGGTCGGGGTCAGGGTGCCGGCGGCCGGGGTCAGGCTCAGGGTCGGCGTGGCCACCTGCAGGGTGTAGTTCTGTACCACGCTGGCCGCCGTACCGGTCGTGCTGTCGGTGACGGTGACGGTCAACGCGAAGCTGCCCGCCTGGGTCGGAATGCCGGACACCACGCCGGTGGTTGTGTCGAAGGCCACACCGCTCGGCAGCGTGCCGGTCAACGCGTAGCTGTAAGGCGCGATGCCCCCGCTGGTGCTGATCGCCTGCTGGTAGGCCGTGCCGGCCGTGGCCGCCGGCAGGGTCGCCGGGGTCACCACGAGGGTCGGGCTGGTCACGCTGAGCGCGAAGCCCTGGCTGGTAGTGAACGGACCGGTGCCGGTACTGCTGTCGGTCGCCGAGGCCTGCAGGTTGAAGCTGCCTGCCTGGGTCGGGGTACCGCTGACGGTGATGCTGTCGGCGGTGCTGGCGGTGATCGACAGGCCGGCCGGCAGGTTGGTCACCTGGTAGCCGCTGTAAGGGGCTGCGCCACCGGACCAGCTGAAGGTCTGGCTGTAGGTCGCCCCGGCCACGGCAGAGAGCACGCCGGCAGCGCTGACGGTGATGGCCGGGCTGCCCACCGCCACGGTGACCGTGGCCGGCGCGGACGTACCGGTGCCGTTGCTGGCGGTGTAAGTGAAGCTGTCGCTGCCGGCGAAGCCTGCCGTCGGCTGGTAACTGATCGACGTCGGGCCGGTCACCGTCGCGGTGCCGTGCAACGGGGCGGTGCCAATGGCAACCGCACTGGCCGCCCCGCCCGACAGCGCCAGCGTCACCGGCCCGGCCGGCGCACCGTAGGCCACCGACGTGCTGACGTTGCCGGCCACCGGCAGGCCGTCGGCCACGGTGATCGCCATCGCGCTGCTGACCGAGTACGGCGCGCCGACGCCGGTGCTGCTGTCGGTGGCGGTGACCGTGAAGTTGAACGTGCCCAGCGTGGTCGGTGTGCCGCTGATCGTCCCGCTGGCAGCCAGCGACAGGCCCGGCGGCACCGCGCCGCCGGTGACGGCATAGCTGTACGGCGCGGTGCCGCCGCTCGCGGGCTCCACGGTGGCGGTGTAGGCCTGCGCAAGGGTGGCGCCGGGCAGCGGCGGTGCGGGCAGCAGCAGCGTGGGGGCCCCCACCGCCAATACGTAGGTCTGGGAAGCGGTGTACGGACCTGGTGCTGCGCTGGTGTCGATGGCGGTGATGGTGAAGGCGTAGGAACCCGTTGCCGTGGGCACGCCGCTCAACGTGCCACCCGTGCTCAGGTACAAGCCGCTGGGCAATGCGCCGGCCGTAATCGTATAGATGTAGCTGCCGCTGCCACCGGTCGAGGTGATGGTCTGGATGTAGGGCACGCCAATGCCCGGCGCCGGCAGCGTCGTGGGTGCCACGGTGACCGGCTGGTCATCGTTGAGCACGGTCACGATGCCTTGGGCGTCGGCAAGGGTGGCGTTGACCGGCCCGCTCAGATTGACCGCGAAGGTCTCGTCGGCCTCCGGCGTGGTGTCGCCGTTGACGGTCACCGAGAGGGTCTGCGTGGTCGTGCCCGGCGCGAAGGTCAGCGTGCCGCTGGCGGCGAGATAGTCGGTGGGAGCGACGGCGCTGGCATTGGCAGTGGCGTAGTTGACCGTCACCGTCTGCCCACTGGCCGCCGACAGCGTCACCGTCAGCGTGGCGGTGACCGCGCCGGTGTTGCCTTCGGTCACCGAGGTGTCATTGATCGACAGCGACGGCAGTGCATCGTCGTTGACGATCGTTCCGACGCCCTGCGCGTCGGCGACCGTCGCGCCGGTCACGCTGCTGACGTTGACGACGAAGGTTTCGTTGGGCTCGTTGAACGTATCGCCGTTGACCTGCACGGTAAAGGTCGCGCTGCTGCTGCCGGCCGGAATGGTCTGCCCGCTCAGCGCCTGGGCGACATAGTCGCTGCCGGCGGTGGCGGTGCCATTGGCCGTGGCGATGTTGAAGCTGACGCCGGCCGGGCCCGCCGGCGCGTTGAGCGACACAGTGAAGGTGAACGCCGTGGTGCCGCTGTCGCCTTCATTGAGGCTGACGTCATTGATGCTCAACGCCGGCTGGTCGTCATCCAGGATCGTGCCGGTCGCACTTGCCGGTGCACCGACGGCATAGCCGGCGCCTGCAGCAAGCGTCAGCACTACGGTCTCATTGGCTTCCACGGTGCTGTCGGCCGTGGGCGTGACGGTGATCGTACCGGTGGTGGCCCCCGCCGCGATCGACAGCGGCGAGGTCACGGCCGCGTAATCGGTGCCGTTGGTGGCGGTACCGCCCACGGTATAGGCGACCGACAGCGGCACCAGGCTCGCCTGGTCCAGGGTGACGGTGAAGACCAGCGGGGTGCCGCTGTCTTCGTTGACCGAGGGCGGGGACACCGAGATCGACGCGCTGGGCACGTCATCGTTGAGGATCGTGCCGGTGGCGCTCGCCGGCGCACCCACCGTGTAGCCCGTGCCGGCAGCGACGGTGAGGATGACCGTCTCATTGGCTTCCACGGTGGCATCCGCGGTCGGGTTGATGGTGACCGTGGCGGTGGTGGCGCCCGAGGGAATGCTCACCGTCGCGACCCCACCGGTGTAATCCACGCCGCTGGTCGCGGTGCCGGCGGTGGTCAGGGTGACGACGGTCGGCGAAGACAGGTTGAGGCTGCGGGTGACGGTGTAGACCAGGTTGGTCGCCCCGTCCTCGCTGACGCTGGCCGGCGCCACGGCGATGCTGACGGTGGGTGCCGCACTGACGGTGAGGGTGAAGGGCTCCACCTCGAAATACGTGCCGGTGCCGGTGCTGCTGTCGGTCACGCGGAAGTTGACCGGGTAGCTGCCGGGGGCAACCGAAGTGGTCCCGCTGATCACAGCGCCGCTCAGGGTCAGGCCGGCCGGAAGCGTGCTGGCTTCCAACGCGTAGAGGTAGGGTGCAACGCCGCCGGTCGCGGTCAGTGTGTGCGAGAACGCCACGCCCTGGATGGCCGTGGCAGCGGCCGGGGACAGGCTCAGGCTGGGGTTTTGCACGGAGCCGCTGTAGGTCTTGTCGGCCGTGGCGCTGGTACTGTCGGTCGCGCGAACGGTGAAGCTGAAGCTGCCACGCTGCGTGGGCGTGCCACCGATGACGCCCGCATTGAGGGTGAGGCCCGGCGGGAGGGTGCCGGCAAACAACGCGAAACTGTACGGCCCGATGCCGCCGCTGGCGCTGAGCGTCTGCGACACCGGGGTGCCGGCGGTCAATGCCAGGCTGGCCGGGGCGACCACGATCGAGGAATTGGCCGGGGTGATGGTCACCGTGACCCGGACGGTGTCGCCGTCGGTGTCGGAAAATTCGAAGACATCGCTGGTGTCCGCGCCGGCGTCGTGACCGTAGTCGACGAACCAGCTGGTGCCGGCGATGCGCAGGTTCGCGCTGCCGTGCGCCGGGACCAGCGGACCGTCGACCGGACCGCCGCCCGCCAACGCGATGTCGGCAGCGCAGTCGGTGACGTCGATGGCGACCGTGCCGCCGTTGCCGACGGTGCCGCTCTGCGCTGGGCAGAGGACCGAGGTGTGTGCGGCCCAGGCGGCGGCCGGCCAGCACAGCGCGGCAAACAGCAGGACGAACACAGTGGCGAGAAGACGCGCGGTACGCGCGTGCCGGGTACGGAATGCCATGACCTTTCCCCCTTGGAAAGAATCCACCTGATGCAGAACACCATCGAGGTGCGCGTCCCGTGCCGGCTGCCCCGGAGGCATGGTGCCCCCGTCGTTCCCTGACGTCGCCAGCGGCAGGCATTCCACGCCTCCCCCCCTTTTCCGGCCATTGGAACAGAGTCGGCGAGGCGAAGGAAGGGGCGTGCCGGGGGCAGGACTTGTGAACAGCCTGAATGCCGTTCAGAGTAGGTACGCGTCAGTCCGGCGCCGCGCTCAGCATCCAAGGAGGATCAGATGAGCGAATACTTTGTCGGCCAGATCATGATGGCCGGGTTCAATTTTGCGCCGAAGTCGTTCGCGCAATGCAACGGGCAGGTGCTGCCTGTCAGCCAGAACCAGGCCCTGTTTTCGCTGTTGGGCGTGCAGTACGGCGGCAATGGCGTGACCACCTTCAATCTTCCTGACCTGCGCGGGCGCACGCCTGTCGCATATGGCCCATCCGTCGATGCGTCCTGGCAGCCGCCACAGGTACAGATTGGCCAGCCTGGCGGTACCGAGAACGTGACCCTGTTGCCCACGCAGCTGCCTTCACACGGGCACCAGGTGGTTGGCGTCTCCGCTGCCGGCGACAACCGCAATCCCACCGGACGCACCTTCGCCGGCGGCGGGGCCACCAAGCTGTACGCCAACCAGGGTGGAACGCTGGTGGCACAGGCGCCGCAGTCGGTCGCCCCGGCGGGGAACACATTGCCGCATCCGAACATGCAGCCCTACACCACGCTCAACTTCTGCATCGCGCTGCAGGGCGTTTTCCCCAGCCGCGGTTGACTCACAAGGAGCACGACCAGATGAGCACACCTTTCGTCGGCGAAATCCGCATGTTCGGGTTCAGCCGGGTTCCCAATGGATGGCTTCCCTGCAACGGGGCATTGGCCTCGATCGCCGAATACGACGTGCTGTACACGCTGCTCGGCACGACCTTTGGCGGTGATGGGCAGAGTACCTTCGGCGTGCCGGACCTGCGGGGCCGCGTGCCACTGCACACGGGCCAGGGTCCTGGGCTCAGCAATCGCGTGATGGGGATGGTGTCCGGAACCGAATCGGTCACGTTGACCCTGCCGCAGATGCCTGCCCACACCCACGCGCTGGCGGTGACCACGGCGGCAGCGACGCTGGAAACGCCGACCGCGACCGCCCTGCCCGGCGCCGTCAGCGGCGAGACCTTCTACGTCACCGACATCAACGGAGCCAGCCCCCTGGCGATGGAAGACTCGGCCGTGACCGTCACCGGTGGTAACCAGGCGCATGAGAACTGCATGCCCACGCTGACGGTGCAGTACTGCATTGCCGCATTCGGCGTCTATCCGTCGCAGAGCTGATCCTTCCTTCGTTTCGCGCAGAGAACCGACATGACCGAACCTTTCATCGGACAGATTCAACCGTTCGGCTTCAACTTCGCCCCGGTCAACTGGGCGTTCTGCAATGGCGCCACGCTGGGCATCCAGCAGTACACGGCGTTGTTTTCGCTGCTCGGCATCCAGTACGGCGGCAACGGCAGCACCACCTTCCAGCTGCCCAACTTCAGCGCGCGCGCTGCCGGCGGGCCGGGCACCGGCGTCGGGCTGAGCCCGCGTGCGGTCGGTGAGACGTTCGGCGTTGCCCAGGTCACCGTGACGTCCGCGGAGATGCCGGCCCATCGGCACACGCTCACCGCGTTCGCCCAGACCGACACCACCAAGCGCAGTGGTGCACCCGTCGCCGGCGGGGGTCTGTCACTGCCCGGGTCCAATGCCGTCAAGCCGTTCAGCAACGCGCCGCCGAATGCACCGCTATCGCCGACCATGCTGCTGCCCAGCAGCGGCAGCAACCAGCCACATTCCAACCAGCAGCCGTACCTGGCGGTGAACTTCTGCATTGCCCTGCAAGGCGAATTCCCGTCCTTCAGTTGATGTTGCCCGACGCGCTGCCGCCGTTCCCCGTTGAACGGCGTCCGGCGCTGGCCGCAGTTGCCGCCAGTGCCGGGTGGCAATGGCGCGCGCTGCATCAAGGTGATCTGCCGTGGCTGGCAGCGTTGTATGCCAGCACCCGCGAAGAAGAGCTTCGCCAGGTACCCTGGCCCGA
Organism: Stenotrophomonas sp. KH_036_B; assembly: GCF_057839485.1. Classification (NCBI taxonomy): domain Bacteria; kingdom Pseudomonadati; phylum Pseudomonadota; class Gammaproteobacteria; order Lysobacterales; family Lysobacteraceae; genus Stenotrophomonas; species Stenotrophomonas sp. KH_036_B. Next base: position 4,448,760 of record NZ_CM174491.1, read on the forward strand.
GGCGAACAAGCAGCAGTTCCTGATGCAGCAGTTCATCGCGCAGCACCGGCACTACCTTGCCAGGCACGCTGGCGCCCACTACCTGGCCATTGTGCGGGACGGGCAGCCGGTGGGGCGCTTCTACATCGACGAGGACGGCACCGATGATCTGATCGTGGACATCAGCCTGATGCCGTCATGGCGTGGCCGCGGCATCGGCGCGGCGGTGATTGGCTGCCAACAGCAGGCCTCGGCAGCGCGCGGCCGTGGGTTGACGCTGCACGTGATGCAGCACAACCACGCTGCGTTCCGGCTGTACCAGCGGATGGGCTTTGTCGCTACCGCGGCCGCTGCAGGTGAGCTGTACCTGCCCATGCGCTGGCAGGCGGCATCGGTTCCTGTCAGTTGAATACGGCCTGGTAGAGGAAGCCGGCACGTTCCTGCGCGATCGGTACCAGGAAGATGCCCACCTCCCCCACCCGTGCATGGCGCATCGGAAAGATCTGCTGCGGGAACACGATGGCGGCGGCATTGCGGAACAGCAGCGAGAAGGGCGCGCGCGCCGCGTCCGGGTGGGCCGCCAGCGGCCGCGCCTCGACCAGCACGAACTCCATCTGCATGCCATCGAACTCGGCAGCGAACGTCTCGTTCACGCAGCCAGCGAAGTGTTCAAGCGTCAACAGTTCCATGTCCCGTTCCCCGGTCGCGCACCGCGGGCGTTGCGGCAGTGGACATCCTCGCTGCATCGCGCGGCGCGCACAAGCGCCACGCAATGCAACGCACCGGAATCAGGCCGCCAGTGCGGCGTCGATCGCGGCGATCACGCGGGCGTCGTCGGCCGGCACGTCCGGGGCGAAGCGGGCGATGACCTGGCCGTCGCGGCCGATCAGGAACTTCTCGAAGTTCCACAGGACCGCCGGGGCCGGGTTGACGGCCAGGTCGGGGTACTTGGCTTCCAGACCGTGCAGCTTCTCGCGCATCGGGCCTTCGCCGGTGGCGGCCGGCTGGGCCTGGGTGAGCTGCTGGTACAGCGGGTGAATGTCATCGCCCGCCACGCTGATCTTGGCGAACATCGGGAAGCTGACGTTGTATTCCAGCTGGCAGAACTGCTGGATCTCCGCTTCGCTGCCCGGCTCCTGCGCCAGGAAGTTGTTGGCCGGGAAACCCAGCACTTCCAGGCCGGCGGCCTGCTTGTCGGCGTACAGCGCCTGCAGGCCTTCGTACTGCTTGGTCAGGCCGCACTTGGAGGCAACGTTGACCACCAGCAGGACCTTGCCGCGGTAATCGGCCAGCGAACTGCCCTGGCCTTCAATGGTGGAAACGGGAATGTCGTAGACGGTCTGGCTCACGGGTGATCCTGTGTGGTTGAAGAAGGGAAAATCAATCGACGCAGATCGTGCCCTGCACCACGCCGTTGTCGATGCGCTGGCGGCAACCGAAGTTCTGGCTGACATCGCGCTGGCAGACGCCGCTGGCCTTGGCACCCACCACGCGCTCAGCGTCGCCCTGCGCCAGGCACTGCCCGCTGCAGTCGGCCTTCGCGCTGCAGGTCTTGCCGGCGTCGGCATAGGGGACCACGCACTGCACGCGCTGCAGCCGGCCCAGCGGCTTCAGTTCGCCACCGGCGGCGGTGCAGGTGGCCGCGTCGGTCGGCGTCTGCGCCGTTGCGGTGGGGGTCGCGGCATCGGTGCCGGAGGGAGTGCTGGTGCAGCCCGCGAGGGCCAGCAGCAGCGACAGCGTCAACATCAGGCGCATCGGTTCAATCCTGGTTTGAAGGGGGGACAGCAGCGTAGCGGCTGCCGGCACAGCATCGGTGATCGCCTGCATGCAGTGTGTCTGCACGACGTTTCACTCCGGCGCGGTCGTGGTGTCTTCCGCGGCCGGTTCGTCGTCGTCGCCGGCCGCGTCGCCCAGCAGCAGATCGGTCTGCTCGCTGCCCAGCGTTTCCACGCCACGCAGCCGGCGCTCGATGGTGCGCGTCTTGCGGCTGGCCTCACCCAGGCTGCGGCCAACCGTGCTGATCTGCTTTTCGGCCTTCTCCAGGATGCCGGCGAACTTGCCGAACTCGCTCTTCACCGCGCCCAGCAGGCTCCACACTTCGCTGGAGCGCTGCTCGATGGCCAGCGTGCGGAAGCCCATCTGCAGGCTGTTGAGCAGCGCGGTGACGGTGGTCGGTCCGGCCACCACCACGCGGTGCTCGCGCTGCAGCACATCGACCAGGCCGGGGCGCCGGATCACTTCGGCATACAGGCCCTCGGTAGGCAGGAACATCACCGCGAAATCGGTGGTATGTGGCGGCGCGATGTACTTGTCGCTGATCGACCTGGCCTGGATCCGGATCGCGCGCTCCAGCTGCGCGCCCTGCACGCGAACGCCGTCCGCATCACCCTGCTCCTGCGCGTCGAGCAGGCGCTCGTAATCTTCGCGCGGGAACTTGGAGTCGATCGGCAACCACACCGGGGTGTCCTCATGACCGCGACCCGGCAGACGCACTGCGATATCGACCATCTCGCCGCTGTCGGGCCGCACCTTCACCCCACGCGCGTACTGCTCCTGGGTGAGGGTCTGTTCGAGAATGTTGTCCAGCTGCACTTCGCCCCAGCTGCCGCGGTTCTTGACGTTGGTCAGCACGCGCTTGAGGTCGCCCACGCCGGTGGCCAGCTGCTGCATTTCGCCGAGGCCGCGCTGCACCTGTTCCAGGCGGTCGGAGACCAGCTGGAACGACGCACCCAGGCGCGCTTCCAGGGTGGTCTGCAGCTTTTCGTCCACGGTGACCCGCATCTGGTCGAGCTTCTGGGCGTTGTCGGCCTGCAGGTTCTGCAGCTGCTGCTCGAGCGTTGCGCGCATCTCGCCGATGCGCTGTTCGTTGCGCTGGGTCAGCTCCTGCAGGCGCAGGCCCAGCGATTCGCCGAGGCGCTGCTGCGATTGGCCGGTTTCCTCGCGGCCCAGGCGTGCGTCCTCGGCCAACGCCTGGCGCAGTGCGGCCATGTGCGCGTCGGTGCGGGTAGCGAGGTCCTGCTGCTGCTGGCCGAAGGCGTCGAGCTGCGCGCGCATATCGTGCAGGCGCTGCCCAAGCAGCTCGCCGGTGCGCTGTTGGGCCAGTGCGCTTTCCTCGCGCGACTTGCGCGCGTCTTCGCCCAGCGCATCGCGCAGCAGGTCCAGGCGCTGGTCGGTGCGCGTAGAGAGATCGGTCAGCGCGCGCGCGAAGGTCTCCAGCCGCGCGTCCTGCTGGCGGCCGAGTCCTTCGAGCTGTTCGCGCAGTTCGCTGCGCCCCACGCGCGCTTCCTCGCGCAGGGTCTGTTCAAGGCCGCCATGGCCGGAACGCCGCAGCAGGGCGACCAGCTGCAGGACAAGGACGGCCAGCAGCAGGCCGCCGAAGATCAGGAATTCGGTTTGCATGGTGCAAGTGTAGGCCGCCCGGGTCTCATTGGCTGCGTCCCGGTGTGACCCTGCATGCAGAACCGCGCGCCCTCAGAAGCCTTCCAGCACCACCTTGCCCATCGCGCGGTGGCTTTCGATGTGCGCGTGCGCGCGACGCAGATTGGCCGCGTCGATGCGGCCATGGTTCTCGCCCAGCGTGGTGCGCAGCACGCCGCCGTCGACCAGCTCGGCCACCCGGTTGAGCAGCACGTGCTGCTGCTGCAGGTCCGGCGTGCCGAAGCTGGAGCGGGTGAACATCGATTCCCAGTGCAGCGACAGGCTCTTGCGCTTGAGCGCCATCACATCGAGCTGGCCCGGGTCGTCGATCAGCGCGAGCTGGCCCTGCGGCGCCAGCGCGGCAACGATCTGCGTGTAGTGCTGGTCGGTGTGGGTGAGGCTGGCCACGTGGTCCACGCTCCCGATCCCGATCCGGGCCAGGCCCTCGGTCAGCGGCTGGCTGTGGTCGATGACGTGGTGGGCGCCCAACGCATACACCCAGTCCTGGGTATCCGGTCGCGAGGCGGTGCCGATTACGGTCAGTCGGGTCAGCTGGCGCGCCAGCTGCACCAGGATCGAACCCACCCCGCCGGCGGCCCCGATCACCAGCAGGGTCTGGCCTTCGCCACCGCCCTCGGCGATGCGCAGGCGGTCGAACAGCAGTTCCCACGCGGTGATGGCGGTCAGCGGCAGCGCCGCGGCCGCAGCATCGTCCAGGCTGGCCGGTTTGCGCCCGACGATGCGCTCGTCCACCAGCTGGTACTCGGCATTGCTGCCCGGGCGGTTGATGTCGCCGGCGTAGAAGACCGCGTCGCCGGGCTGGAACAGGCTCACGTCGCTGCCCACCGCGTCGACAATGCCCACCGCGTCCCAGCCCAGCACGCGCGGGGCGTCGACGGCCACGCCACGGCGCACCTTGGTATCGACCGGATTGACCGAGATCGCCCGCACCTGCACCCGCAGGTCGCGGGGGCCCGGGGTGGGCACCGGCAGGGTGATGTCGACCAGAGCGGTCGGATCGGTGATCGGCAGGCCGTGCTGGGTATAGGCGATGGCTTTCATGGCGAAATCCTTGAGGGAGGCGCTCAGGGTCGCCTGCCCGCTCCCTGCCGGAAAGGCGCAGAATGCAGCAGCACTTTCACTCCGGGAATGAAGATGGTCCGCTTCGAGGATCTGGCCCTGTTCGTCCGCACGGCCGCGCTGGGCAGCTTCTCCAGTGCCGCGCGCGAAGCCGACCTGCTGCCCGGCCAGGTGGCGGCGGCGGTGGCCCGGTTGGAACGCGAGCTGGACCTGCGCCTGTTCGTGCGCTCCACCCGCAGCCTGCGCCTGACCGCCGAGGGCGTGCTCTACCTGCCTTACGCGCGGGACATGCTGGCCACCCTGCACGAAGGCGAGGCGCGCGTCCGCGGCGAAGACGCCGAGCTGCGCGGGGTGCTGCAGGTGGCGGCGCCGTCGGACCTGGGCCGCAACGTGCTGCTGCCGTGGCTGACGGAGTTCCGCGCCGCCCATCCCAGGCTGCAGCTGCGCCTGCTGCTGTCTGACCAGGTGGCCGATGTGTTCCGCGACCCGGTGGACGTCGCCTTCCGGCTGGGCCGCTTCGACACCGCCAGCTATGTGGCCCTGCCGCTGCTGCCGGGCAACCGCCGGGTGCTGGTGGCCGCACCGTCGTACCTGGCCCGGCATGGCGCCCCTGACCACCTGGAGGCGCTGAAGGACCACCCGTGCCTGCTCTACCAGCTGGCCGGGCGGCCCTACGACCGCTGGAGCTTCGAGCAGGACGGCCGGCGCGTGGTGGTGCCGGTGCGCGGCCCGCTGGTCTGCGATGACGCCGACGTGGTGCGGCGCTGGGCGGTGGCGGGCGAAGGCATCGTGTTCAAGTCGTGGCTGGACGTCTGCGAGGACGTGCGCGACGGCCGCCTGCAGGTGCTGCTGGATGGCGCCGGCGACAGCCTGCCGTTGAACCTGGTGTGCCCGCACCGCAAGCAGTTCTCGCCGGCGATCCGCCAGCTGCATGCGCTGTGCGTCCAGCGCCTGCACCCCATGCTGGCCGATCTGCCGGGACGTGCGCTGTAGCGCTGTCGGCACCGGGCCGGGTAGCCGACAATGGCGGCCCCCCGTATTCGAGTGACCGCCATGCCGTGGATGGGCATCCAGGACCTGTGGACCTTTGTCGCTGCCGTGCTGGTGTTCCTGGCGCTGCCGGGTCCCGGCACGTTCACCCTGCTCACCGCGACGGGACGCGGCGGGGTACGCGGCGGCTATACCGCTCTGTTCGGGCTGCTGCTCGGCGACCAGATCCTGATGTGGCTGGCGGTGGCCGGCGTGGCCGCCCTGCTCAAGGCCAACCCGCTGGTCTTCCACGCGGTGCAGTACCTGGGTGCGGCCTACCTGGTCTGGGTGGGCATCGGCCTGTTGCGCCCGCCGCGCGCTCCGGGCGAGGAAGGCGGCATCCGCCTCGCGCCGGGGCACTACTTCCGACAGGCCGTGCTGATCAGCCTGCTCAATCCCAAGGCCATCATCTTCTACATGGCCTTCCTGCCGCTGTTCATCGACCCGGCGCGCCACCAGGGCGTGGTGACCTTCGCGACCATGGCGGTGCTGATCTTCGTGCTGAGCCTGGCCTACTGCTCGATGCTGATCGGGGCGGGCAACCTGCTGCGCCGCCGGATCATCCAGCATCCGCGTGTCGGCCTCTGGCTGAAGCGCGTGGCGGGCGTCTTCCTGATCGGTTTCGGGGTGAGGCTGGGACTGAGCGGCTGACGTCGCGCAGCCACGCAGGGCGTGGCTCTACGCGGGGGACGGCGCGGGTGCGCGTGGCATTCAACCGGATGGAACGCATCGGCGGTAGAGCCACGCCCTGCGTGGCTGAACAACCGGTGCGGTCAATGTGTGCCGGATTCGTCAAACCCGATTGTTTGAAATGATCTTCAGGGGATTCACGACGCCCGGCAGTAGTAATGCTGCGCCGCGTTCGGTCACACTCCGGACCTTGTCGATACCAGTCATCACGTGAGGTCCCATGTCATCGTTGCTACGGCGCAAGTCGCTGGATTCCGTCACTGTCCATGAAGCCGGCAGGCAGCTGGTACGCACGCTGAGCTGGCCGCACCTGATCGCCCTGGGCATCGGTGCCATCGTCGGTACCGGCATCTACACGCTGATCGGCGTGGGCGCGAACCTGGCCGGTCCGGCGGTGCTGATCTCCTTCGCCATCGCCGGCGCGGTGTGTGCCTGCGCGGCGCTGTCCTATGCCGAACTGGCCACGATGATGCCGGCCGCCGGCAGTGCCTACACCTACAGTTACGCCGCACTCGGCGAGATGGTGGCCTGGGTGGTGGGCTGGAGCCTGATCCTGGAGTACTCGCTGGTGGTCAGCACGGTGGCGGTGGGGTGGTCCGGCTACGCGGTCGGCTTCCTGCAGGGCTGGGGCGTGGAGCTGCCGTTGATGCTGACCGCCGGGCCGCACGTGGCCGGCGGCTTCATCAACCTGCCCGCCGTGATCATCACCTTCGTGGTTGCCGCCATGCTGATGGCCGGCACCAAGGAAAGCGCGACCCTCAACGCGGTACTGGTGATAGTCAAGATCGTCGCCCTGACCGTGTTCGTGGTCATCGCCCTGCCCCACTTCGATACCGCGCACATGGACCCGTTCATGCCGTTCGGCTTCGCCAAGACACTGGGCGCCGATGGCGTTGAACGCGGCGTCATGGCTGCGGCGGCGATCATCTTCTTCGCGTTCTACGGCTTCGATGCGATCTCCACCGCGGCCGAGGAAACCAAGAAGCCGGACCGCGACCTGGCGATCGGCATCATCGGTTCGATGGTGGGCTGCACCATCATCTATGTGCTGGTGGCGCTGGCCGCTGTCGGCGCGATGAGCTACACCATCTTCGGCCAGAGCGCCGAGCCGCTGGCGCTGATCCTGCGCGAGCTGGGCAGCCCCGGCGCGGCCAAGTGGATCGGTGCGGCGGCGGTGATCGCCCTGCCGACCGTGCTGCTGGCCTTCCTGTACGGGCAGAGCCGCATCTTCTTCGTCATGTCGCGCGACGGCCTGTTGCCGCGTGGCCTGTCCAAGGTCAGCGCGCGTACCGGTACCCCGGTGGTCACCACCCTGTTCACCGCCGTGCTGGTGGCCGCACTCGCCGGCGTGGCACGCCTGGACGAGATTGCAGCCCTGGCCAACGCCGGCACGCTGGCCGCGTTCACGGCCGTGGGCCTGTGCCTGGTGGTGCTGCGCAAGCGCGAGCCGAACCGGGTGCGCAAGTTCCGCACGCCGCTGGCCTACATCGTCGGCCCGTTGGCGGCCATCGGCTGCGTGTATCTGTTCTTCAGCCTGCCGAGCAAGACCCAGTTGTACTTCCTGGGCTGGAACATCCTGGGCCTGATCGCGTACTTCGCGTACGGCCGTCGCAACGCGGTGCTGGGCCGCTGAGGTGCGTGGTACCGACCAACGGTCGGTACCGACCTCTGGCGTGTGCCGGCCAACGGTCGGTGCCTGCCTCTGGCGTGTGCCGGCAAACCGATGCGGGAACCGGTAGCGCACGACCGTTGGTCGTGCGGGTTCACCGATCGGCGTAGGCCTGCGCCTGCTGCATGACCCGCAGCAGGTTGCCACCCCAGATGTTGGCGATCTGCTGTTCGCTGTAGCCCTTGCGCAGCAGCCACGCGGTGATCTTCGGCAGCTGGCTGACATCCTGCAGGTCGGTCAGGCCGCCACCGCCGTCCCAGTCCAGGCCGATGCCCACGTGCTCGGGGCCGACCACGGCCAGGATGTGGTCGACGTGCGCCAGGAAGTCATCCAACGTCGCGTGGCGCAGCGGCAGACGCGTATCGAGCTCCGCCAGCCCCTGCTTCAGCGCCGCGCCCTGGGCGATGCTCAGGTCATCGTAGTCGGCGCCGATCTGCTTCATCAGCGCCTCTTCGGCCTGCTTGCGCGCGTCGGTCTCGCCGATGTCGATCAGGTAGCCACCGTAAGCGTTGACCTGGATCACGCCGCCGGCCTTCGCCAGCTGCTTCAGGCGTGCATCGTCCAGATTGCGCGGATGGTCGTAGATCGCCTTGGCCGAGCTGTGCGACAGCACGAACGGCACCGGCATCCGTTTGATCAGGTCATCGAAGACCGCGTCGGATGCGTGCGACTGGTCGATCACGATGCCCAGCCGCACCGCCTCGTCCACCAGCGCCTTGCCGGCCGGGCTCAGGCCCTTCCACTCGGCGCCCTTCTTGTCGGTGGCCGAATCGGCGAACTCGTTGTTGGCGAAGTGCACGGTGCTGAGCAGCCGCAATCCGGCCAGGTGGTAGAAGCTGAGCAGCGACGGATCGTCCACCAGCGGGCTGGCGTTCTCCATGCTGATGTAGACCACGCGCTTGCCGGCGGCCTTGATCTTCGCGGCATCAGCCGCGGTCAGCGCAAGCTGGAAGGTGTCCGGATGCGCGGCCAGCATCTCGCGGATCTCCATCAAGCGCAGCAGGCCTGCATCGCGGTCGTGCTGGTGCGCGCCGGGACTGCGGTCGCCCTGATCGGTGTAGATCGCCCAGAAGCCGCCGTCCAGCGCGCCCTCGCGCATGCGCGGCAGATCCACCTGCGACAACGCGTTGTGGTCGTGCCGCTGGAGGATGTCGAACCCTTCGCGATGGAAGTTGGCCGGCGTATCCAGGTGGCTGTCGAGGGTGAGCAGCTTCTTCTGCAGCGTGGTCGCGCGCGCCAGCTCCTGCGCGGTGAACTCGATGGCATGGGCGGGCAACGGCGCGCACAGCGCCAGCGACACCAGCAGGGACAGACTGCGCAACGTCATGACGCCTCTCTTTGGTTGGGTTGTCGTTCGTCGTAGAGCCACGCCCTGCGTGGCTGGGCTTCGATGCGTTCCGTGCAGCCACGCAGGGCGTGGCTCTACGGCGGGTCACGCGTGCCGGGCGAAGCCCGGTACGCGGTCAATCCAGAACGCGGCAGAACACGGCCTTGAGGTAACGCGATTCCTGCACGTGGGCCATGAACGGGTGATCCGGACCGGCACCGGAGACCTTGAGGATCTGGATGGTGCGGCCGGAATAGAACGACGCCCGACGCAGCATGTCCAGGAACTGGTCCTCGGCCACCAGGCCGGTGCACGAGAACGTGGCGAACAGGCCGCCCGGCTTGACCACGCCCAGCGCCAGCTTGTTCATGTCCAGGTATTTCTTCAGCGCGCTGATCACCTGGTCGCGGTCGCGGGTCATCTTGGCCGGATCCAGGATCACCACGTCGTACTGCTCGCCGCGGTTGGCCGCATCGCGCAGCCACGGGAAGACGTCGGACTGGATGTACTTCGGGCGCACGTTGTTGAGGCGCGAGTTGCCCTTGGCGATGTTGATCACGTCTTCGTCGATGTCGATGCCGACCACCTCCGACGCACCGCGCACGGCGGCATACACCGCGAAGCCACCGGTGTTGCAGCACAGGTCGAGCACGCTCTTGCCTTCCACCTGCTGGCTGAGCCACTCGCGGTTTTCGCGCTGGTCGGCGAAGAAGCCGGTCTTGTGCGCACCGGCCGGGTCGGCGCGGAACTTCACGCCGTACTCGGTGATCACCGCCGCTTCGGTGGTGGTGTTGCCGTGGAAGTCGAAGCTTTCCTGCTTCTGCACGTGTTCGTCGGCGAAGCTGTGGAAACGGCAGCCCGGGAACTGCTCGCGCAGCGCCTCGTAGATCCATTCGCGGTGGCGGAACATGCCGGCGGCGAAGAACTCGACCACCACCAGGTCCGCATAGCGGTCCACCACCAGGCCGGACAGGCCGTCGCCTTCGCTGTGCACCACGCGCCAGGCATCCGACACGGCGTCCAGCTTGAGCACGTCACGGCGCAGCGACACCGCCTGGGCGATCTTCCGCGAGAACCAGCCGGCGTCCACGGGGACGCTCTGATCGGTTTCCAGGATGCGGACGGCAATGCGCGAATGGCCATTGTAGAAACCACGACCGATCCACTCCCCATCCACGCCGATCACGTCGACGATGGCACCGGGCTTGGGCCGCACGGCAGGCTTTTCGACCAGTTTCTGGAAGATCCACGGGTGGCTGGAGCGCCAGGCATTCTTGAGGCGGACTACGGGAGTGGGGACAGTATTCATCTGCCTATTGTAAACGGGCGCCGCGGCCCGGCAGACCGGGGATTTGACGCCAGCCCATTCAGCCCGCAGAATCGGCCGCAGAAGGGGAGTAGCTCCCAGACGTTGTCGCCGTCAATTCGAGCCCGCAGGCTCCGGTGCAACGGCAGTCCCACCCGGTGGGACTGCGAGCGAGACCTTCGCCGTATGGCGAAGCTCTGTCCCCGGATCCCCTCCGATCCTCCGTTGCAGATCCTCGCCGTCCGGCTTGAGGCATTTCATTCATTCAACGGACAAACTCATGCAGACGATCGGTAATTTATGGTTGTGGGGCGGCTTCGGCGCGGTGGTGATCATCGCGCTGCTGGTCGATCTGGTGCTCATGCGCCACGGCGGCCCGCACAAGGTGACCTTCAAGGAGGCCCTGTGGTGGTCGATCGGCTGGGTCGCCCTGGCCCTGGCCTTCAACGGTGGCCTCTGGTACTACCTGAACGAGACCGCCGGCCAGGTGGTGGCCAACAAGGTGGGCCTGGAGTTCCTGACCGGTTACCTGGTCGAGAAAGCCCTGGCGGTGGACAACATCTTCGTGTTCCTGATGATCATGGGCTACTTCGCGGTGCCCGAGGAACAGCGGCAGAAGGTGCTGATCATCGGCATCCTGGGCGCTATCGTGCTGCGTACGATCATGATCTTCGCCGGCAGCGTGCTGCTGACCAAGTTCCACTGGCTGCTCTACGTGTTCGGTGCGTTCCTGCTCTTCACCGGCTGGAAGATGTGGTTCTCGGCCGGCCAGGAGCCGGACCTGGAAGCCAACCCTGCCCTGCGCTGGATGCGTAAGCACCTGCGCCTGCTGCCGGATTACGCCGGCAATGCCATGAGCGTGATGCGCGACGGCAAGCGCTGGTACACCCCGCTGTTCGTGGTGCTGATCCTGATCGCGGTGACCGACGTGATCTTCGCGGTGGACAGCATCCCGGCCATCTTCGCCATCACCACCGACCCGTTCATCGTGCTCACCTCGAACGTGTTCGCGGTGCTGGGCCTGCGTGCCATGTTCTTCCTGCTGGCCGGCATGGCCGACCGCTTCCACCTGCTGCCGTACGGCCTGGCCCTGGTGCTGGCCTTCATCGGCGCCAAGATGATGCTGATCGACATCTTCAAGATCCCCACCCCGATCTCGCTGGGTGTGGTGGCGCTGATCATTGCGGCCACCGTGGTGCTGAGCCTGAAGAACCCGCCGAAAGAAGGCGGTCACGCCTGACCTGCATGCCGCCGGCGGGATTGTCCCGCCGGCGGCACTACTCTCTCCCGCCGCGTTGCCCTTGTGTTCAGGCTGATGCGACGCAATTCCTGTGGGTATGAACGCCAACCTGCCCCTGCCTGCCGGCGAGCCGCCGGTCTCTCCCCGTACCGACCGTGGTCGTGTGATGCGGGCGTTCAACCTGAGCCTGGCGTTCGTGCTGGTGCTGGTGGCGATCTTCACCGCCCAGGGTCACTTCGATTGGCGGCCATGGGCCGTGGCGCCGCTGGACAAGGCCGGCCTGCTCGGCATTCTCGGCGCGCCGCTGCTGCACGGTTCGGTCCAGCACCTGGGCGCGAACAGCATTGCCCTGCTGATCCTCGGCACCCTGGCCGGCAGCGTCTATCCGAAGGCCACCGCGCGCGCGCTTCCCTTGTTGTGGATCGGGTCCGGGTTGGGCGCGTGGTTGCTGGGCGACATCGGCAGCCGTCACCTGGGTGCCAGTGGCATCACCCATGGCCTGATGTTCCTGGTGTTCGTGCTCGGCCTGCTGCGACGCGACCGTGCCGCCATCGCGGCCGGGCTGATCGGGTTCCTGTTCTACGGCAGCATGCTGATCACCATCCTCCCGCACGAGCCGGGCGTGTCCTGGCAATCGCACATGGGCGGCGCGCTGGCCGGTATCGTCAGTGCGCTGCTGTTCCGCCTCTCGGACCCGATGGCACCGCGCAAACGCTACAGCTGGGAGGATGAGGAAGAAGACGACCTCGAGGTCCGCCGCGACGGCGACCTGGAACCGCCTTCCCCGCACCGCGTGCCGGTGCTGTGGCAGCCGCGCGAGGGGCAGGACTTCGTGGTGCTGCCGTTCCGCAGGCCTGACGAACGCTGACTCACTGCGCAGACCCGCATGGCGTGTCCCTACGCGGCCGACATCGTAGCGCCACGCCATGCGTGTCGCACGTACCCCGCGGACCTGGCCGCCAAACCGGCACCCCCCATCAACGCTGACCTGCTGGCCGGCCCACGCATCAGTTGCCGGCAGTCGCCGGCCCATCCACCGCCTGCCGCCCCAACGCCGGATCGTCGGTGAAGAACGCATCGATCCCGGTTGCCAGGTAGGCGCGCATCTCGGCCACCGAGCCCTCGGCATTGCGCGCATTGGCCTCGCCCTTGCGGAACTCGGCGGCCTGGAACGGATTTTCCGGGCGGAACGTATACGGCACCACCATCAAGCCGACCGCATGCGCATCGCGCACCAGCGACGTCGGCGTGCCGAGGCGGCCATTGGCATCCAAGGGGATCACCATGCGCAGGCTGGGACCGATACCGTCGGCATACCCGGCAATCTGGTCCAGCCCGGCCGGAGTGATCATGTCCGCGTAGCGTTGGCTGCCCTTGGCCGCGAGCACGTCGCCCAGCTGCTGCTTCGGGTCACCCAGCAGCTGCAGCAGGCGGATGTTGCTGTCACGGCCGAGCTTGGCGCGCAGGTAGCGCAGGTTGCCCACCTCGAAGGACTGGATGGTCACCGGGGCCACCTTGGTATACGGGTTGGCCTGCAGGGCCGTGACCAGCACGTCCTCCATCGGCAGGCCGATTCCCTTGAAGTAGGTGCCGTGCTTGATCTCCGGCACCAGCCCGATGCCGCGGTTGGCGCGGCCGGCCTGCTGCACGACGAAGGCGATGATCTCGTCGAGCGTGGCGATGCGGAACTGGCCGTCATAGGCGGTGCTGCGCAGCTGTGGCAGGCGCTCGCGGGCGTACAGCGTCTTCAGCTCGGCCAGGGTGAAGTCTTCGGTGAACCAGCCCTCGACGCGCTCGCCATCAATGGTTTTGGTGGTCTTGCGGCTGGCGAACTCGGGGTGGGCGGCGACGTCGGTGGTGCCGCTGATCTCGTTCTCGTGCCGCGACACCATCACCCCATCCCTGGTCATCACCAGATCGGGTTCGATGTAGTCGGCGCCATCGGCAATGGCTTGCGCGTAGGCGGCCAGGGTGTGCTCGGGCAACAGCGCGCTGGCCCCGCGATGGCCATACACCGCCGCCTTGCGCGGCGCGGGAGGGGAAGATTCGGCACTCATGGCCACCGATGGTGCCACGGCCAGCGACAACAGCAAGGCACTACCCCACAACGACTTCGACACTGCAAACCCCTGTTGGTACGGCGGCCCGCGCCGACGCGGCGGGGGCGTGGAATGAACGGGCGTATTGTGGTGCTGCCGTGTTACAGCGGCAAGAAACGAAGACCGGTGTCACAGTCTTTCAGGTGACGGCATCGGCAGGCGGGAAGCTTGGACACGCATGGCGTGTCCCTACGCTGGTCGCCTGCGCCGGTGGCCTGGACACGCATGGCGTGTCCCTACGCTGATTGCCTGCAACGGTGGCCTGGACACGCATGGCGTGTCCCTACGCTGATTGCCTGCAACGGTCGTAGCGACACGCCATGCGTGTCCCTCGCATCACTTGCCGATACAGAAGCTCGAGAAGATCCGCCCCAGCAGGTCGTCGGCGCTCATCCGCCCGGTGATCTCTCCCAAGGCTTCGTGAGCCAGGCGCAGTTCCTCCGCGGCCAACTCCAGGTGTTCGTGCACCAGCTCCGATTCGGCGCGCTCGGCGTGGCCAATGGCGAGAATGATCGCCTCCACGTGACGGGCGCGGGCGGAGAACTCGCCTTCCACGCTGTCGCCGGCACTGCCGCTGGCCAGTTCGCGCAAGCGGGTGTGCAGCCGGTCCAGGCCCTGGCCGGTGGCCGCCGAAACATGCACCACGTTGGCGTCGATGTCGGCCGGCAGCGATTCCAGCAGGTCGCTCTTGTTATGGATCCACAACTGCTGCGGGACGTCGGCGATCGCGTCGGCCACGGCGGCGTGCCCCGCCTGCGGGTCGCGCGCGTCCAGCACGATGATGGCCAGGTCGGTGCGCTGCATCTCGGCGCGCGCGCGGCGCATGCCTTCGCGTTCGATCGCGTCGCCGCCCTCGCGCAGGCCGGCGGTGTCGACCAGGGTCAGCTCCAGCCCGTCGATGCGGATGGTCTCGCGCAGGGTGTCGCGGGTGGTGCCGGCGATGTCGGTGACGATGGCGCGTTCGCTGCCGGCCAGCGCGTTGAGCAGCGAGCTCTTGCCGGCGTTGGGCGGCCCCACCAGCACCGCATGCAGGCCGTCGCGCAGTCTGCGTCCGCGTTCGGCGTCGTCGCGCAGCGTCACCAGCGACCGCAGCACCTCCCCGAGTCCAGACCGCACCTGTTCGCCACCCAGCGTGTCGAGCGGCTCGTCGGCGAAGTCGATGGCCGCCTCCACGTGGATGCGCAGGCGCACCAGCTGCTCGCCTGCGTCTTCCACGCGGCGCGAGAACACGCCGTCGAGCGAACGCCGCGCCGCGCGGGCCGCGCGGGTGTCGCTGGCGGCAATCAGATCGGCGATGGCCTCGGCCTGGGCCAGGTCGAGCTTGCCGTTGAGGAAGGCGCGTTCGCTGAACTCGCCGGGTCGGGCCTGGCGCGCGCCCAGTGCGATGCAGCGGGCCACCAGCTGCTGCAGCACCACCGGGCTGCCATGGCCCTGCAGTTCCACCACGTCTTCGCCGGTGAAGCTGCGCGGGCCGGGGAAGTACAGCGCGATGCCGTCATCGATCACCTCGGCCTCGGCATCGCGGAAGCGCGCGTAATGCGCGTGCCGGGGCTGCAGCAGCGGGCACCCCAGCGCCGCCGCAATGCGCAGCGCCTGCGGCCCGGACACGCGCAGCATGCCCACCCCACCGGCACCGGGCGCGGTGGCGATGGCAACGATGGTGTCAGTGGACGCGTTCATGGCTCAGAGCTTCTCCAGTTGCGCGCGGGCCTGCGCGGCACCGCTGCCCTGCGGCTGCAGCGCGAGGTAGGTGGTGTAAGCCTGCTTCGCCTTCGCGGTATTGCCCGCGTGGAAGTAGGCATCGCCCAGGTTGAGATGGGCCACCGCGCGCGAGGGATCGATCTTCAAGGTGTTTTCGAGCCAGCGCGCCGACTCGACATAGCGCTGCTGGCGGTAGTAGACGAAGCCGAGATTGTTGGCCGCCTGGGCGAAGTCCGGGCGCAGCTTCAGGGCTTCGGTGAACTGCGCCGCCGCCTCGTCGTAGCGCTTCTCGCGGTACAGCTGCAGGCCGCGGTCGTTGGCCTGCTGCGCGCGTTGGCGGTCGGAGGTGGGCACGGCTGCCGGCACCACCAGCGTGCTCTTGCCGCCCTGCAGGTCGGCCACGGTGACCGGCGCGTCGCCCGGCGGCTTGGCGTCCTGTGCAGCATCGACGCGGTTGTTGAGTGCGATCGCATCGGCGGACAGCTGGCTCGTGTCGGCGTTGAGGTACTCCTGGCTGTCGGGCACCTGGAACACGAACTCGCCACCCTGCGACCCGGGCAGGCTGCCGAAGGCGGGGGTCTGCCGCGATACGGCCGAGACCGCCGGTGCCACGTAGGCCGCCAGCTCGGTACCGGTGATCAGGCCATCGCCATTGAGATCGCCCTTCCCTGCCAGCGCCTGCAGCAGCACCCAGGTGAACACCGAATGGCCGTTCGGGCCGCTGTCGGCCACCTGCTGGTCGCTGCCACCGGCCGTCAGCATCTGGCGGGCGCTGCGGCGCGCATTCTCGCGCAGGAATGCCGAAGACGACGGTCCGCCGCGGGTCAGGCCGAGGCCGCTGTAGCAGGCATCCATCACGAACATCACGTGCTTGGCCTGCATGCTTTCGGCGATGTTCTGGATGTCGGTCATCGCGATCGCATCGGTGGCGAACTCGTTCGGGTCCGAATCCACCGGAATGATGTAGCCGAGGTCGCGCCCGGACGCCAGCCGGCGCGTGGCCCCGTGCCCGGCGAAGAACACGAACACCCGGTCGTTGCGGCCGGTGCGGTCGTCGGCCAGCCGGTCATGGAACGCGGCCAGGATGTTGTTGCGGGTGGCCTGCTTGTCCTTGAGCACGATCACCTGCGAGGACGGAAACTTGAACTGCCCGGTGAGCGTATCGGCGATGGCCTGGGCATCGTGGCTGGCGTACTCCAGTCGCGGCCACTTCG
Source organism: Stenotrophomonas sp. KH_036_B (assembly GCF_057839485.1). Lineage (NCBI taxonomy): Bacteria > Pseudomonadati > Pseudomonadota > Gammaproteobacteria > Lysobacterales > Lysobacteraceae > Stenotrophomonas > Stenotrophomonas sp. KH_036_B. The sequence continues at coordinate 4,465,511 of NZ_CM174491.1, forward strand.
CGTATTCGTCGATGCCGATCACGATCGCCCACGACTTCTCATAGCCGGTGGTGACGGTGGCCTCGCTGGCGGCGGCACTGCGCGGACGGCTGACGGTGAACTCCCGGCCATTCCAGCCGGCGAACTGGTAGCCGTCGGCGATCAGGCGATCCAGGATCTGTGGCAGCGCCTTCACCGCACGGTCGTGGATGTCGTGGAAGAGGATGATGCCGCGCTGCTCCTTCTGCACCTGGTCGACCACGCGCTGCACGATCGATTCCGGCACCGGGTCGGCCCAGTCCATGGAGTCGATGTTCCACATGATCGACTTCAGCCCGGCTTCGTTGAGCAGCTGCAGGCCTTCGGCGTTGCGCGCGCCATAGGGGAAGCGGAACAGCGGGGCGCGGCGTTTGTCCACGTCCTTGAGCAGGGTGTCGGTGGACAGCACCTGCTCGCGCAGCGCCTCGCCGGTGGTTCGCGACAGCTGTGCATGGGTCAGGCTGTGGTTGCCCACCGCGTAGCCCTGCTCCATCAGGCTGCGGCTGATCCCGGCCATGGGCCCCAGCTTGACGCTGCCGTCGGCATGTACCTCACCCAGGTTGCGGCCCACTTCGAAGAACACGCCGGGCACGTCGTAACGCTTGAGAATGGCCACCACTTCGTCGGTATAGGCCTTGTGCGGGCCGTCGTCGAAGGTCAGCACCACGGTCTTGGGCGGCAGGTCGCGGCCGAAGATCTCGCGGTCGCTGTCCTTCATCGACATCGGGTACGGCTCGATCACGCCATAGTCGCGCAGGATGGCGTCGCGGCGGTACTGGGTACGCAGGTGCGCGACGTAGTCGTCCCACTTCTCGCGCTTCAGCGTGATCGCACGGGTCCGCTCGAAGCGGCTGAAGATGCGGGTGATTTCCTGGTTGTAGTTGCGCTCGATCTCATCCAGCGCCTCCAGGTCCTCGCCGATGCGCTGGTGCAGCTTTACCGCCGGCAGCGAGGAATCCGCGCCGATGCGGTCGTGCAGGTCGCGCAGCACTTCGCGGAACGCGAGGCGGTCGGCGTCGTACAGCTCCGGGGCCGATTCGATGTAGTCCAGCACCGTGCCCAGCGTGGTGAAGCGTTGCGGGCTGGTGCCGCGCAGCAGCGTATCGAACTGGGCGGCGATGGCCTTGCGCTGGTCCAGCCCATCGTGGAACAGCTGCTGGCCGATGCGGCTGGAGGTGGTGCGGTCGCTGGGCGATTGCTGTGCTTCGTCGGCGAGCAGCACGATGATGCGGCGATGGCCGTCGAGCTGCTTCTGCAGGGCGGTGAGCAGCGGCGCGGCGGCTGGATCGGCGGCGGCGGCGGCCTGTGCGCTTGGCTGGGTCGGCGTGGTCGGTGCGGCGGGGTCGTTGTTGCCGCAGCTGGCGACGGCCAGGGTCAGCAGCGCGATGGAGGACAGGCGGAACAACGACGACGCACGGGGCATGGGGGGCTCGATGGGTGGAGCGTGGTGGGAGGTCTGGTGGCGATTGTATCGCCGGCAAAGAAAAACCCGCCGGGGGGCGGGTTTTTCATTTCAGCAGGTCAGCTCTACTTCTTTGCGGGGGCGGGCACCGGCTCGCCGCCGTGGCGCTTGGTCATCCACCACTGCTGCAGCAGGCCCAGGCCGCCGTTGACCACCCAGTACAGGACCAGGCCGGACGGCATGAAGGCCATCATGACGCCGAAGATCAGCGGCATCATCTGCATCATCTTGGCCTGCATCGGGTCCATGCCCGGCGCGGGGGTCAGCTTCTGCGTGGCCCACATCACCGCCACGTTGATCACCGGCAGGATGAAGTACGGGTCGCGCGCGGTCAGGTCCTGGATCCAGCCCAGCCACGGCGCCTGGCGCAGTTCCACCGACTCCACCAGCACCCAGTACAGCGCGAAGAAGATCGGCATCTGGATGAGGATCGGCAGGCAGCCGCCCATCGGATTGATCTTTTCCTTCTTGTACAGCTCCATCATCGCGGTCTGGAACTTCTGGCGGTCATCGCCATAGCGTTCCTTCAGCTGCGCGATGCGCGGCTGGAAGCGACGCATCTTGGCACCGCTCTTGTACTGCACGGCCGAGAGCGGATACAGCACCAGCTTCAGCAGCACCACCAGGCCAACGATGGCCCAGCCCCAGTTGTTGACGACCTTGTGCACCTGGTTCAAGACCCAGAACAGGCCCTGGCCGATCACGGCCATGATCGAGAAGCGGCTGTAATCCACCACGCGATCCAGGCCCGGCACGTCTTCCTTGGCGATCTGGTTGACCAGCTTCGGACCCACCCACAGGCGCGCTTCGCTGCTCACCTGCTGGCCCGGGGCCACGGTGAACGCCGGACCGGTGGCCTGGATCTGGTCGCGCCCGTCATGCTGGCTCAGCGAGTAGTTCGCGGCCTGGTCCTTCTGCGGGATCCACGCGGTGAAGAAGTGGTGCTGCAGCAACGCTACCCAGCCACCGGTGACCTGCTGGTTGACCGGGCCATCGTCCAGGTAGTCCTTGAAGGCACGGCGCTGGTACTTCTTCTCGGCATCGAACCAGGTCGCGCCGTTGAAGCTGAAGGAGTCCGGGTTGGTCATGCTGCGCGACAGGATGGTCGGCGTGCGGTCCAGCGTGCGGTAGACGTAGCCGCTCCACGGCGTGGTGCCCGCATTGATGACCTCATCCTTGACCTTCACCGCGTACTCGTTGCGGTTGACGGTGAAGGTGCGGCGGATGCTGACGCCGTTCGGGCCATTCCAGATGAAGGGCACCTGCAGCTCGTTCTGGCCCTTGGCCAGCACGAAGTCCTTGGCGTCGCCGACCAGGGTGAAGCCATTGGCTTCCGGCACCGGCATGCTCTTGTCCTGGCTGGTCCAGCCGGTCACCGCACGGTACGGGTGGGTCGGCTCTTCAGTCAGCAGGCGCACCGGCGGGCTGCCGTCGGCCTTGGTCTGCGGGAACTGCAGCAGCTCGGCGTCCAGCACCGTGCCGCCATCCAGCACCAGGCGCAGCACGTCGGTGGTGACGGTCACGCGCGGCGCGCCGGCCTGGGCCTGCGCGGCCGGCTGGGTGGCCGGCGTGCTGCCCGGCGCGTTCGGCACGTTGGCGCCGGGTACCGTACCCGCCGCGCCCGGGACGCTGCCCTGGGTCTGGGCGGCCACGGGCGCCGTCGGAGTCGGCGCGGCGGTGTCGCGGCCCCACTCCATCCATAGCAGGACGGCCACCATCAGCCAGGCAACAATAAGGAAAACGCGGGTCTGGTTCATCGTGCGGGCTCGACGGGGCCGGCAGCAGGTGCCGGCTCGGACTGGGAATGGGGTGCGACCCCGGGCGGCGGCATTGTGCCGTCCGCGCCCGGCATGGGCAATGTGCCCAACCGGCGGAGCAGGCGTTCGAAGGCCTGTCGGATCTCGGTATTGCTTGCGGTACGGGCAGCACTACGGGCGACGACGACATAATCGCCGGCACTCAGCCACGGCCGTAGGTGGCGTGTGGCATCGCGCAGCACACGCTTCACTCGGTTGCGACCCACGGCTCGGGGGTCGACTTTTCGCGAAACGGCAAGACCCAGCCTGGCTGGCGTGTCGCTCTTCAGCCAGTGCAGGGTCATCAGCGGTTCGGACACACGGCGGGCGCCGTTGAAGACCGTTGTATATTCGGCACGCGTACGAACCCGCGCAGAGCGAGGAAATCGCTTGCGCGGGTCGGAACTGCTCACAGTCAGGATTGCGTCTGCCGCGGAAAGCGGCATTGCAATCAAGCGCTCAGGACTTTACGGCCCTTGGCGCGGCGACGCGACAGGATCTTGCGGCCGTCAGCGGTCTTCATACGGGCACGGAAGCCATGGTCGCGCTTACGCTTGAGGTTGCTGGGTTGGAAAGTGCGCTTGGTGGCCATGCGGGCCTCTATATGGAGGGGACGGAAAGAACCGGAAATTCTATAGACCTACCCCGGGTCACGTCAAGCCTGTGTCACTACGGGATTTCATCGGCCTGTGCAATAGCTGTGGATCATTTTGTGAATAACTTCGGGACAACCATTCCCGGACCCCTGCGTCGGTGGTAGGCTGCGCCATCCATTCTTCCCCCTTCCGGCCTTCGGTGCGGCGGTTTCCCACGCCTGTACGCTGGCCCCAGACGATTATTGCCG